>NZ_AUBV01000006.1 GCF_000429425.1 Algoriphagus mannitolivorans DSM 15301 | reverse complement strand
CCCATTACGGGTGTTTTCCCCGGTGGATTCCCCGTGCTTCTCATAGCCCAGGTGATTATCCATTTCTCCTTCAAGGATGGCTTCTACGCCCCGCTTTTGGAGCTGACCCAGAAAAGCGTAAAGCTCTTCTCCATTTTTGAACTGCTTGAGGAACTCCTCGCTGAATGCATCTTCTTTTTTCATAGCTTAAGTGTGTGAAGGTATCCCGAAAAAGTTATTTCCGTAATTTTTCCAGGCCTTTTAAGGGGCCGAAAAATTCCAGAATAACTTTTTCTACCACTTACACACTTATCGGGACGCTACCCAAACTGAAGATGGATCCAGCTATTTCCTTTAAAACAAAAAAACGGTTGGGACAAACCTCACCGTTTTTTTCTTGCTTATTATCTCTTGCTTTTCGCCTGTCAGGCTTAGCTAGGCGAAACCTTGCTTCTAAAAACTATCCCTTTGCTCCTGCTAAAAGGTAAAGAACTGCCATCCGAACAGCTACTCCATTTTCCACTTGATCCAAAATGATGGAATGTGCAGAATCTGCAGCATCCGAGCTCAATTCCACTCCGCGGTTGATAGGACCCGGGTGCATTAGGACAATTTCTTTGTTTAAGGAATCCAGCATCTTGCGGTTGATGCCATAGTACAAAGAGTATTCTCTCAAACTTGGGAAGTATTTGATCTGCTGTCTTTCCAACTGGATTCTGAGCACGTTGGCTACATCACACCATTCCAGAGCTTTCTGCACGTCCAGTTCGATTTTGACACCAAGACTGGAAATGTATTTTGGCAAAAGCGTAATCGGTCCGCAGACCATCACCTCAGCTCCCAATTTTTGAAGGCAAAAGATATTGGAAAGGGCTACTCTGGAGTGAAGAATATCACCGATAATCGCCACTTTTTTCCCGGCCAAATCTCCAAGTTTTTCCTGCATGGAAAAAGAATCCAACAATGCTTGGGTCGGGTGCTCGTGCGTTCCGTCGCCCGCATTGACAATATTTGCTTTGACATTTCTGGACAGAAAATGCGGAGCCCCAGGACTGGCATGACGCATCACCACCATATCCACTTTCATGGCCAGAATATTATTGACAGTATCGACCAGGGTTTCTCCCTTTTTCACAGAGGAATTGGAAGAAGAGAAATTGACCACATCAGCACTGAGTCTTTTTTCAGCCAGTTCGAAAGAAAGTCGGGTCCGGGTAGAGTTTTCAAAAAATACATTGGCAATGGTAATGTCCCGGAGGGAAGGAACCTTTTTGATGGGTCGGTTGATGACCTCTTTAAAGTTTGCCGCAGTTTCTAAAATTAATCGAACATCAGATTCGGTGATGTCCTTGATTCCAAGTAGGTGTCTGGTGCTGAGTTGCGACATGATTAATTATTAGCTTTCTCTGTGATCCAAATAGCGTCTTGTTCCTGGCCTTGTCCAGCCCATTCTACTACCACATATTGACTGTCCAGGGTATTTACTTTCACCCCGCAATAATCAGGCATGATCGGATAATCCCGGGTCAATTTTCTATCCACCAACACCATCAATTCCACTTTCTGAGGTCTTCCGAAAGCAATCATGGCATCCATGGCAGCTCGGACCGAACGGCCTTTGTAAAGTACATCGTCGATCAAAATGACCTTTTTACCCTCCACCAAAAAATCAATTCGGGTTTCATTGGCCTTGAGCGGAAAATCTCTTCTCCGAAAATCATCCCGGTGAAAAGTTGCGTCCAAAGCTCCATAAGGCACTTTCACTCCTGAAATTTCAGCTAAAAGTTGGACGATTTTTTCCATCAAAATGGTCCCTCTGGGCTGTAGCCCAAGGATTACCGTATTGTCGAAATTGTCGTGATTTTCGATGAGTTGGTAGCAGAACCTTTTTAGGGTGATGGCAATCTGCTGCTGATCGAGTACAAGCCGCTTTTGCATGAGGTAGATTTGGGCGTAAATATAGAAAAATAAAACTAGTCTTTTTCCCCTTCCGGGGTGTACAAATCCCCGTCCAAAACGATTTTACTCATAAAAAACACTTTTCTGAATTCCTCCCGATTGCCCTCTCCCAAGTAGCGAATGGTCTGCTTTCCAGAGATCAAAAAGTAATTGTCATACCAGTGGACCAAGCGTAAAGTTTCCGTGTCTGTATTTCGAATCCTTTCATTTTCATCCAGCAACTCCAGCGCGAAAAACATTCGCTCGAATACCTTTTCCCCGTTTCTGAAGAAACTTGCAATGATCTGATCTTCCTCGATGTAAACGTGATACAAATCATCCCCAACCACTGCTACCTCTCCAAAAGGCTCCTGATAATTGGTAGAGAAGCCCGCATATGAGGCCGAATTGTCCCAGATTACTTGTCCTTGTTTGCCCACTTTAATGAAATGTGCAGAGACATATTGGTAGTCAATAACGCTGAAGTACTGGTTTTGAGACAAATTCATGGGAAGAAAAGGATCCATGAAATAGGGAGAGTATCCCATTCTATTGAATCGGTCATACCTATAAGTCGTAAAAGGTGAATATCCTCTGGGACGATTCCCTCCTCTTGAAGTGGAGATATTCAACTGATCAAAATAGACATAGTAGGCCTCTTCAGTTTCTCTCACATCTCTGACCAAATAAGAATTTCGGATGGATGGAACCTTACTGTTTTCCAACTCTTTCAAAATCTGCTTATTCCTTTTTTCTTGCTGTTTTTCCTTCAGGTAGCTGTAAAAATTCGGGAAGTCTTCCAAGGTGTACAACTTGAAGGTATACTCTCCAAACTCATTGATTTCCATGATATACATCCCCTGATAGGAATTTCTTCCATCTTGCCCAAAAGAGCCAATCATGACTTGTTGGTAGTTTTGATCAGCAAGAAGAATCCCATCCAGGATCTCCTGGTCAGCCGATCCAAATCGATCGACCTTTACCTCCCGAACTAAATTCCCCAGCAAATCATAGGTTAAAATGGAAGTTTCCCGGTTGCGGTATTGCCCTTTCCTACTCACCACCACTTCTATAGCTTCCAGTTCGGGCATTTTTCGGATCTGAAGTACTTGGGTATTATTTCCATATACCCCTTGGACGGTATGAAGACTTTTATCTTCTAAATCCAGGATCTGCAAAACGGGCCGGGCATCAGATGTCCCCATGAAAATGGCCTTCTTGTTTTGAACCAGAAACTCCACCAGCTCTAAGTCCAAAAGATTGTCTGCGGCATACTCCAGTCCCTTTTTGGTCTCCAGATCGACTTCCAGAATATACTTGGCCGCACTTGGAGTCATTCCCCTGGCCAACAAAATGTATAGCTTGGTTTTTTCGGTATCGTATCCGATCATCTCGTAGTTGTTTCGGATTGGGAGCTCGATCACTCCTTCTGAATTCAGATTTTTATCGGTGATGAAAAATTGGAGAGTCCTTTCCGCTGAAAAGCTTTTCGTCTGTAAGGTCCGGAAGGATACCAGCCCCATATCTGTCCTCATGATTTCAAAAATGGGCTCATATTCATCTCCTCTGACTTCATAGCGTGAGAGGAATTTCACTTGAGCCAAAAGCTGAGTCTGAATAAAAATCGAGAGTAATAGGACAATAAGTTTTTTCATGCAGACATTTTGATCAGAAGTTCAAATTCTTCGGGGCTTACAGCCATTACGGAAAGGCGGCTTTGTTTCAGCATCAACATTTCGGAAAGCCGGTCTTCGGACTTGATTTCGGCAAGGGAAACAGGTCTTTTTAGAGTTTGTTTGGCTTTCAGTTTTACCGCTACCCAAGCCTCATCTTTTGGATCCGGAAAGGCCTCTTCGGACACTTCAGACACTCCAACAACTGCCTTTTCTTTCCCGCTATGGTAAAACAACACCAAATCTCCCTTTTTCATTTCCTTGAGAAAATTCCGCGCTTGATAATTCCTAACACCATCCCAAACATCCTCTCCTTTAGCTAGAAAATCCTCCCAAGAGTAAGATGTAGGCTCTGTTTTGACCATCCAGTAGTTCATATGTGAGTTTTAGGTTATTGGAATAGTAAGTTAATAGTTATTGGTTATTGGGAAATAGGTTATTCGTTATTAGTTATTAGTTATTGGTTATTGGTTATTGGAAAGTGAAACTCGAGCATCTTGCCAATTGCATATTGCCTATTGCCTATTGCCTTTCAGCCTGAGCCAAGCAGAAGCCTCTTACCAATCCCCATTTTCTCCAAATCCAATGGCTGCTTCCTTGCCTGCTCCCTGGTGCGATCAATTTCCCCGAATCCAAGACTTAATTCATAAGTTACCCTTTCGGACTTTAAATTGAAACAATAATTAAAGACATTTGTCTAAGTTCGTTTACGAAAAACAGGAAATTTTGGACCACAAGACTCTTCTTAAAAAACTAAAGCTGGGCATCCAGCTGATGGAACTTCACGACGAAAACCCCTTCAAAATCAGAAGCTACCAAAGTGCCCTTACGGCGATGGATCGCGGGGATTTTGATATTATGGAGCTTTCAGATGATCAACTGACTCAAATCAATGGAGTTGGAAAAAGTCTCGTGGAAGTAATCAAAAACCTGAAAGAGACCGAATCTTTTCCTGCCTTGGACGAATTATTGGAAAAGACTCCCGAAGGAATCCTCGAAATCCTTCAAATCAAGGGATTAGGACCAAAAAAAGTCAAAGTTCTCTGGCAGGAATTAGGCATCACCTCCACTCATGAGCTGATGGAGGCCTGCCAAAGCGGAATTGTGGCCAAGACCAAAGGCTTTGGAGAAAAGACCCAAGAGACCATTATCCAAAATTTGGAATTCAAAGCCTCCAATGCAGATAAGTGGTTATTTGCAGACATCGAACCCGTCTTCGAAGCTCTTGCGGAAAAAATCCAAAAAATCAGCTCCTCGGCTCAATTTGCAATCGTCGGAGAATATGCCCGAAAGATGGAAATCATTTCCCTGGCACATTTCCTCCTTGGAACCAATAATCCAGAGAAAGTCAAATCTGCCTTAAAAGCCTTTGAAGATATCGATTGGGATTTCACCAAATCCGGACCAAATACCTGGAGGGGAAAATTGAAAGAAGCAGATTTGCATGTCAGAGTAGATTTTTGCGCTGAGGAAGATTTTCTCTGGAAAAAACTCAGCCTCACCGCAGCAAAAGGACATTTGCTTTCTCCTGCCTCGGATACTGAAACTATCGCAGAAAAAATCCAGAAAAAAGACTACCAATCCGAAGAAGAGTTTTTCTCCAAAAACGATCTTCAATTTATCCCTGCCGAAATGCGGGAAGGATTTGGAGAAGTTACCTTGGCAAGGGAAAATAAAATCCCTCAGCTTTTGGAGGACAAAGACCTCAAAGGCATCCTGCACAACCACTCAACCTACAGTGACGGGAAGCATAGCCTTCGCCAAATGGCAGAACACTGCAAGGCTTTGGGGTATGAATATTTGGGTATTGCAGATCACAGTCGGACTGCCACCTATGCCGGAGGTCTCGAAATCGAAAAAGTCCTGAAGCAACATCAAGAAATTGATGAACTGAATAAAGAATTGGCCCCTTTCCGGATTTTCAAAGGAATAGAATCTGATATCCTGGGGGATGGAAGTTTGGATTACCCTAAGGACGTGCTTGCAAGTTTTGACTTCATAGTCTCCTCCGTCCACTCCATCTTGAATATGGATGTAAATCGAGCCACTGACCGTTTACTTCGCGCAATTGCCAATCCATACACCACCATTTTAGGCCACCCGACTGGACGGCTATTGCTTAGAAGAGAAGGCTATCCCATCGATCATAAAACCATCATCGACGCCTGTGCCGCCCAAAATGTAGTCATTGAAATCAATGCCAACCCTTGGAGGCTGGATTTGGATTGGCGATGGGTTCGCTACGCCATGGACCAAGGTGTCAAGCTAGCCATCAATCCCGATGCTCACGAAATGGATGGGTATTTGGACATGAAATATGGAGTCTTGGTTGGAAGAAAAGGCGGCTTGACCAAAGAAATGACACTCAATGCACTCAGTCGGGAAGAAATTGCTGCTTTCTTTGCAGAACGAAAAGCGAAGATCAAGTGATCAGTCCCAGTGATCAGTCTCAGTGGTCTGTGGACAGTGGACCGTTGACAAAAAATTAATTCCTAATTCCTAATTCCTAATTCCTAATTCCTAATTCCTAATTCCTAATTAATATGAAATGGTCTGAATTACCCGAACCTGTATTGCTTCAAAGGTCTTTTCTCTTTGGGATTGTAGGAATCATATTGGGAACACTTTCCCTGATCAATACCCATTTTGCTTACTTGGATGCTCCCATGGGTCCATTAAATGGGGTAAGTCTGCTTTTGCAATTCGCAGGAATTGGTCAATCCATTTTGGTATTAAGAAAGAGAAAACTAGCACCAGAATTCAAAGAAAAGGCTCAAATCCTGATTCTTGTGTTGGGTGTAGCATTGCTTTTCTTCATTTTTTCTCTGTAAAACCGGAGAACCAAAGCAACTGATTATCAATTGCTTTATTTTCCTGAGAAATATTTTTTAACTTTTTTTGACAGGCCACGCAACGATTTCTCCCAGGCCTGCATCTACCCTATTGAAAGCCAACCGGAATGTTTAACAGACCAAATTTTTCAACTGAAGAAGGACTCATCAAGGGATGCATGAATGGCGACCGATCGGCGCAGCGTCACTTGTACGATACTTATTCGGGGAAATTTTTGGGAATCTGTCTCAGGTACCTCAAAGACAGAGAACATGCCGAGGACGTGATGATCGAAAGCTTTATGAAAATTTTCGAAAAACTCCCTCAATATCAAGCTAAGGGCAGTTTCGAGGGCTGGATGAAGCGGATTGTAGTCACTCAGGCGCTAATGACCTTGAGAAGTAACCGTCATCTGATGATGGAAGTCCACATCGAAGGAGAATACGAGTACCAAAACCATCACTACGAACTGACCCATATGGAGGCAGCCGAACTGATGGATCTGGTCCAAAGTCTACCGGTAGGCTATCGGACCGTATTCAACCTTTATGCAATCGAGGGCTACTCCCATCAGGAAATCGGGGAATTACTCGGAATAACCGAAAGCACTTCCAAATCTCAGCTCAACCGCGCCCGGAACGCTCTCAAAGAAAAAATTGCCGGTCTGCAACCTAAAATCAAGACAAATCATGGCTAAGTCAAACGAAACATTCGACCAGATTTTCAAGGAAAAGTTGGAAGGACACCAAGAAAAGCCCAGCGCTTTGGCTTGGGAAAGACTGGAGAGCCAGCTTCCCAAATCCAAGAAGCCTGGAGCAGGATTCTGGTGGGCAATTGCCGCATCTCTCAGTGCTTTGTTGATGGTAGCCTATGTCAACTGGCCGACTGAACCAGTGATTGTGGAGGGTAGCTTGGTGGCCTCCACGGAAAATTTTCAGGAAGCTTTAGCGACTTCTGAAGAAGCTATCCTTGAAAAGGAAAAATCAACTTCCGAAAGTATTTCCGATAAATCACAGCCCGAAAACCCAATTGAAACTCAGAAAAATCAGACCCCTATCCAATCAAAAGCTAAGACTCCTTCCCCTTCCCTAGCTACCGCTCAGAAAGAAACGAAAGTAGAATCTTTTGTGGCGGAAGCATCTTCGAAGCCAATGGAAAAGCAAGCCGAGCCAGTTCGGGTTTTGGAGACAAGACCTACAGAGTCTTCTTTAAGCCTTCCAGAATTAAAGACCACCGATATCAGTAAAGCAGTGGCCGAAGTCCAAAGCAGCCCTTCCGACGAACCTCTCTACCGAGTCAGCATTTTTTCTAATGGGATCAAAAAATCAGAGCCCATGGAGAAAAACCTGATTACGGAATTAGGAAAGACAGTGGGTCATGTGGAAGGCCTTTTGGGGAAAGTGGATGAAGGCTTTGCAGGAATCCAGGATAAAAAAGACAACCTATTTGCCTCCCTTACTTCCAAAAGGGAAAGAGCAGACGAAAAACCATAAAAAACTAAACCAACTCATTCTTTTAATCGATTCAAAATCATGAAAAAATACCTGCTATTATTCTGTTTGATGGCCTTGGTTCAGGTAGCCTTCGCCAGTGAGTACAAGGAATTCCCTTTGAAAACAGAAGCCATTGTCCTAAAAGACAGCGTGGTCATCGAGTTCGGGAAATCCGGAAAAGTGGTGATCATCGTAGAATCCAAAGAAGATTTCGACAAACTGAAACTGATGAATATCAATCAGATTATCAGCGAATTGGACCTTCAGGAAAACAAAGAAACCGGAGAACTTACCATCGTGGAAATCCGCAAAAAAGACGGATCAGTGAAAGAGGTCGTCAAAGTGTATGAAGATGCAGGACAGACCGAAGTCAATGTGGGCAGGATGAAAATTTCTGTCGATGAAAATGGATCCAATACCAAGGTCAAATTTGAAACCGGAGCCCGAAAACACCAGGATCCTCCATTCAGAACTTATTTCAACATCGACCTTGGGGTAAACAATTACCTAGATGCTGACGGGAAATTCCCGACCTCCGACCAACCTTATGCCGTCAAAGGCTGGGGAAGCTGGCAACTGGGCCTTAACTGGATGGCTGCTCAGCGAATTTCCAAAGGCTTCTTCTGGGATTTTGGAATTGGGATTCAGTTCTACAATTTCAAATTTGAAAACCGTGATTTCCAAGCCGTCAGAGGAGATGAAATGATCGAGTTTGTCCAAAGAACTGATGTCGAAGGATTCAAAAGCAAAATCTCCTCCACCTACCTCACAGCCATGACCATGCTTGAATTGGACTTTGGGAAAATGAATGACCAAGGTAGAAGAGGAATGAGACTAGCCGCAGGTCCTTATGTGGGCTACCGTCTTGGGGGACAGTCTAAGTTTTTATACCGTGAATTGGACGGTTCTGGAAGACGCCGGGACAAGGAATCAACGGGATTATACCTAGAAAATCTACGCTATGGTATCCGTGGTGAAATCGGAGTAGGAAGAGTGAAGTTCTTCTCCACCTATGACCTGAACTCCCTTTTCCAGGATAATAAAGGTCCTGAATTGAATCCGATCACTTTCGGAATAGTATTCTAATCAGGGGGGAATCCCCCCTACCTTTTTATGAAAATACACCAACTATGAGAAAATTAAACTTAACCATTTTGGTATCCCTGTTTTTTTCGGGAAGCCTACTGAGTCAAACCACCGATTCTACCAAGGTGGAAAATCAGACTACAGAATTCACCATTTTCGGAAAATCCTGGAAGGTGATCAAATATGAAGACGGGACCAAGTCCTATGAGTGGGAAACTGACAAAGAAGAGTACAGCCATTCAGACAAACACCCTTCGAAATTCCACTACAATTTTCTGGAATCTGAGGTCGGAATCAATGTCTGGCCAGTGGATAAAGGCGCTCCAAAAGTAAAACCTTGGGGAAGCTGGTATGTGGCTCTTCAGTCAGAAGGAACATGGAAAGCCACCAAAAACTTCCACCTCAAATCCTATTTAGGCGTCAACTGGTATAATTTCAAATTCGAGGATCCAGGCCTTGTCGCCATAAAAACACCCGGAGGAATTGACTTTGTGGACTACACAGATGTAGTAGAGAATCAAGCCGCAATACCTACCAAGTCCAAAATATCCGCCTCCTATGCGACATTGACTTTGATACCTTCCCTTCAAACCAATGACGGGAAAATGAGAATCGGAGCCGGAGGCTACTTGGGCTACCGATTAGGAGGCAGGGGAAAGTTTGTCTATGAACTGGACGGAGAAAAGGTCAAAGATTTCACCAAGTCCAACATGTACGCAGCCAACTTCCGCTACGGAGTTCGGGGAGAAATCGGAATTGCAGATGTAACCCTTTTCTTCAATTATGACCTGAACAATTTCTTTGAGGATCAAAAAGGTCCAGAACTTCAAGCCATAAGCTTTGGTGTAAGAATTAATTAATCAACCCTACATACTATGAATACCTTATTCAAAAAAGCATTCCTTGCCCTCACTTTGGTGGTGATGTCAACGGCTGTGTTCGCACAGAACGTTTTGGTAAACACCAAAAAAAGCTATTCCGGAATTAAGCGGGTGGAAGTGGAAAGCGGCTGGTTGAATGTCACTTACAAAGGCGGAAACTCCAGTGGAATAAATGTAGAAGCCTACCTTGAGTCCAACGATTCAGATCAGGATATTGTGTTTGTCACAGTCGGAGATGTCCTGAAAATCAGCCATACCCGCAAGCAGAACAATTACAATTGGAACACCAAAAACAAGGGCTACATCAACATTACCGGACCAGAAAACATGGACTTGGATATCAAAGGTAGTTCTGGTAACCTAACCGTTGAAAATATCTCCAGCTCAGAAACCAATCTGAGAGTATCCTCAGGAAATGTCAAAGCCTACAATATCAATGGAGATCTTTCCATCAAAGCAACCTCAGGAAACCTGACTGCAGATGGAATTTCCGGAAATGTAATCGGAGGCGTGACCTCCGGCAATGGCAACTTTTCCAATATTCAGGGAAATCTGAATTACGAATCCACCAGCGGATCTTTGGATGCAGACGGAATAGCCGGAGAAATCAATGTCCGACTCACATCAGGCAATGCCAAAATCAACAATGCAGGAAAACTAGGCTCTATGCAGTTTACCTCCGGAAATATCCGCGCTACCAATTCAGGTTTAGGTCCAAACACCAAGTTTAGCGGCACTTCCGGGAATTTCAGAGTTCAAACCAATTCCAATCTCAAAGCATTTAACTTTTCCCTAAGAGCCTCCTCCGGAAATCTAAAAGTCGGAGGAACTAATACCGGAAAAACTCTGGAAATTGACAATGGTGCTTCTACTTGGGTGAAGGGCAATATTTCCTCAGGAAACATCACCATAGAAAACTAAACTCTCTCACTATTTTATACTGAGAAAAGCCGAAGACCTGTGCTGAGCGGAGTCGAAGCATCAAATTTCAAATCCTAAGTTTCAAATTCTTGTGCTGAGCGGAGTCGAAGCCTTGTGCTGAGCGGGGTCGAAGCCTTGTGCTGAGCGAAGTCGAAGCCTTGTGCTGAGCAAAGCCAAGTTGTAAAAAAATCAAATCTCAAATCTAGACAGGCCGGGTAGTTTCTCTCAGAAGCTCCCGGTCTTCTTTTTTCAACTTCATCAATCTGGAAATTCGGTCCACACTGGGTTTGGCCAAAGAAAAAAACACCAAACACACGGCGAAAATCAGAATATGAACCGCGCCTTGGTCTAGCAAAAGGCCTACGGTGGAAAGAATGGATATCAAAAACAGCATCCAAAACCTGAATGTGGTCGCCTGAGCATAGATTTTAACTTTTTCCACAAGAGACATCTCTTCTGAGGCTGTTTTAAGCTTTTTATGGAAAATCATATACTGGCCGATCAGTAAGCCAATATTGATCCCCACCAACAATCCATTTGCAAAATCAGGAAGGCTAGGCAATCCCCAATCCAAGTTTCCGGAATTGTGATAAAGATAAACTACTCCGAACGGAGGGATGGCGATCAGCAAAACCACCAGACTTAGCTGTTCGATTTTTTGGTAGATCTTCCGGATTTCTTGATTTTCCAAAATGGGATGCTTATTCGATTGTGATTTTAATGTCGTCTGTCAAAGGCCGTGACACACAGCAAAGGACATATCCAGCCGCCAGCTCTTTTTCACTCAATCCCGCATCCTCATCCATTTTCACCTGACCGCTGAGAACTTTTCCTCTACATGCCGTGCAAAGACCACTCTGACAGCTATAAGGCATATTCAGACCGGCTGCAAGTCCGGCTTCCAAAACAGTCTGTTCGGGACTCACCGTCACCACTGATTCTTCTCCTTCCAAAACAATCTTCACATCCCGGGTTAAAATCCCGGTGTTGATGCCGTGGATGGCATCTTCATGCGCCTGATGCGCAGCAGCAGAGTAGAAGCTTTCTCGATGAATTCTATCCTTATCCACCTTCAATTCTTCCAACACCTTCATCGCGGTATCCATGATGCCGTCGGGCCCACAGAGGAAGTATATTTCCTGATATCGCTGCTCGTATTCCGCTTTGGCAAATAGGTCACGGAAAACATCCGCAGAGATTCTCCCTTTCAGTCCGGTCCAAGATTCGGATGGCTGGCTAAGGTTGTGAATGATCTTGAGTCGGTCCGGATTGGCTAGCTGAAGCATTGATAGCTGCTTCCCAAAAATGATATTTTCCTCATTTCTGCTCGCATAAATCAGCGTAATAATCGACTCTGGCTCATTGACCAACACGGATTTTAAAATTCCCATAATCGGGGTAATTCCGCTTCCACCTGCGATCAGAAAATAATGCCTCCTGTTTTTGGAATGGAAATCTGTGGTGAAGTTTCCCAGAGGCTTCAGTACATTAATTGTCTTGCCAGGGAATATTTTCTCATTCAAGAAATTGGAGAAAAGCCCATTGGGAACCCTCTTGACAGAAATTCCCGGAAATGGATCCACATAAGGAGAAGTGCAAAGAGAATAAGACCTACGCTGTTCCTTTCCTTCAAACTCCATCACCAAGGTCAGAAACTGACCAGGCTTGTAATCCAAATAAGGCTCTGGCTGCTCAAAATAAAGGGTAACCGTATCTGCTGTCTCGTGTACTACCTCCCGCACTTTCAGAGGAATAAAAGGATTTACCTTGACTTCCTCTTTCTTTTTCTTGAAGAAATTAAACATCTAAATTTTGGAATTGGGTGCAAAAATAACCCTCAAAGCTGGAATACCGAATCCCTGGGTAATTTTTCATAGAATAACCCCAAATAGATTGGCTTAGTTTGCCAATCCTCGGATAATTCTTAGGAAGAGACCAACAATTTGACCCAATGGATTAACTTTGGGACTTCCTAAAAAATGAAGCCCCGCTTCGCAAAACCAATTAAGAATGGAACTCAATGCCTTGACAGCAGTGTCCTCAGTAGATGGACGATATGCCGGCAAAACAGCCTCTTTACGACCTTTTTTCTCTGAATTTGCCCTGATCAAATACCGGGTGCATGTAGAAGTCGAATATTTTATTGCCCTCTGCCAGCTTCCTTTGCCTCAGTTAGAAAGTTTTGATCATGCGCTTTTCCCTCAGCTTAGAGATTGGGTCAAGCATTTTTCCCTCGAGGATGCAGAATGGATCAAGACCACTGAGCGAACTACCAACCACGATGTGAAGGCGGTAGAATACTTCCTGAAGGAAAAATTCGACCAACTGGGACTTGAGCAGTACAAAGAATTCATTCATTTTGGGTTGACTTCTCAGGACATCAACAACACCGCTACCCCTTTGATGCTAAAAAGAGGGCTTCAGGAGGTGATTTTACCTCAGATGGAAACCGTAGTCGAAAAACTGGCGGATCTGGCGGAAGAATGGAAAGACATTCCCATGCTGGCCAAAACCCACGGACAACCGGCCTCTCCTACCCGACTGGGCAAAGAATTTAATGTATTTGTAGTCCGCTTGAGAAAGCAATTGGAGCTATTGGAGCAAGTACCTTATTCTGCCAAATTCGGCGGTGCCACTGGAAACATGAATGCCCATCAAGTCGCCTACCCGGAATTTGACTGGAATGAATTTGCCTTCACTTTTGTCGAAAATTTCCTGGGGCTGGAGCGTTCTTTTCCTACCACTCAGATTGAGCATTACGACAACCTGGCCGCTACGTTTGATGGCTTGAAGCGGATCAACACCATTCTTTTGGACCTTTCCAAAGACGTCTGGCAATACGTAGCTATGAATTACTTCAAGCAAAAAATCAAAGCCGGAGAAGTGGGTTCCTCAGCCATGCCACATAAAGTAAACCCGATCGACTTCGAAAATGCTGAAGGTAATTTGGGGATTGCCAATGCCCTTTTGGAACACTTGGCTGCAAAGCTTCCGATCTCAAGGCTTCAGCGTGACTTGACAGACAGCACAGTACTTCGGGTCATCGGAGTGCCTTTGGCGCATATGTTGATTTCCTTGGAATCCCTACAAAAAGGTCTGAACAAGTTGGAATTGAACAAGGCCGCAATCGAGGCGGATTTGGAAGAAAACTGGGCTGTGGTAGCTGAAGCTATTCAGACGATTCTCCGAAGAGAAGGCTTCCCTAAGCCTTACGAGGCACTACGGGACCTTACCCGTACCAATACCAAAATCACTCAGGAATCCATTGCTGTTTTTGTGGATGGACTTCCAATTTCTGAAGAATTGAAAAGTGAATTGAAAGCCATCAGCCCGTTTAATTACACGGGAATTTAAGTAACCAGTATTTAGTCTCAGTGATCACTGGGACTGTCTACTTGCTAAATGGCAAGAAATTCTCCGCCATCATCCACCGGGCAGAGCCTCCGCCGCCATTGTGAGTGTCCCCACTCACAATATTCCATTTCTGCCGTTGTGAGTGTCCCTACTCACAACAACCTATTTAATGCTTAAGAAATCGAGTGAGGACACTCGATTGGGCAGTGCTTTAAGTGTTCAGAAATCAGTCTCAGTATTCAGTCTCAGTGATCACTGGGACTGTCTACTTGCTAAATGACAAGAAATTCTCCGCCATCATCCACCTGGCTGAGCCTCCTCCGCCATTGTGAGTGTCGCCACTCACAATATTCCATTTCCGCCGTTGTGAGTGTCCCTACTCACAAAATCCAACATTACTTATTTCATCGTTGCACGAGTGTGATCCTCCACAAAAAGCATTATTTATCATTTTAGCAAACTCAGGAAAGATCTTAAATCCTTTCACCGATATGGTTCAAAAAATTAAATCTGTCTCTGCCCGTTTCATAAAACTCATAAGATGAAAATGGATAAAGATCTGGACTTTCAGAAAGCATCCATTTTCCCCGACACGGATTATTATGAATATATTCTAGCTTTTGAAAAATGACTTTTGGAGAATATATCTCAATAGGTAATGAATTTCTTTGCCAAAATAAATGAGCTTTATTTTGTTCATTCACTTCAAAAAATTTTAAATAAGTAGGATCCTTCTCTTTTAGTGTTTTTAGAAATTTATGTGCTGTGTATTTCAAGAAACTTGTGTGTGGGGACTCTTTACCATTGAGTTCAAGCATTTCCCAAATTAAATGAATGTGGTTCGGCATAATTACAAAGCCGTAAACTTTAATAAGTTTTTTTGAACTTAGAAATTGTAAACTTTCTAATACTATTCTTTTAAACACATCTTTTTCTAAAAGAGTGTTCCATTCCTTAATAGTTGCTGTAAAAAAATAAACTTTTTCGAGTTCCATCGAAGAAACAATTCGTGACAAAAATTTTAAAATAAAATTTAACAACATTAGTTAAATTCTAATAACTGTAAGCGGCTCATGACATTATTTTTTGAAAGCATAATGATATTAAACTCTCCGCCGTTGTGAGTGTCTCCACTCACAATATTCCATTTACAGTTTTTCGCCTCCGTTGTGATTGCTCCCAATCACAGCATCCCTTTTACTGTTTTTCATACTCAAACCTTAAGAAATCGAGTGAGGACACTCGATTGGGCATTCCTCTATCCTGCCATTGGAAGTGTCTCCTCCTTTGTGAGTTTCTTCACTAATAATATTCTCTGCCAATGTGAGTGTCCCCACTCACAACAATCTTTTTAATATACTCTGTGATCACTGGGACTGTCTACTTGCTAAATGGCAAGAAATTCTCCGCCATCATGCACCGGGCAGAGCCTCCTCCGCCATTGTGAGTGTCCCCACTCACAATATTCCATTTCTGCCGTAATAAGTGTCCCCACTCACAACAATCTATTTAATGCTTAAGAAATCGAGTGAGGACACTCGATTGGGCAGTGATTTAAGTGTTCAGAAATCAGTCCCAGTGATCAGTCTCAGTGATCACTGGGACTGTCTACTTGCTAAATGGCAAGAAATTCTCCGCCATCATGCACCGGGCAGAGCCTCCTCCGAGTTTTTCGATAATCGGAAGATTTGGACTAATGATAGTCGAATATTTTTCAATGGACTGAATCTGCCCCACAGTCAGGGAATCGTAGGCAGTTTGGGACATGACGGTAAACTTCTCCCCACCCCCGTTGGTCACTTCAAGCATATTTCCGGCAAAATTGAACTTTTGCTTGGGAGTAATCGGAATGATTTTCTTGCCAGATTGGGTCAAGGAATCCTGGACCAATTTCCTATCAGAAGACTTAACGATGCTATCCAAACAGACCACTGCCAGATCACTTCCCACATGCATCATGACATTGGTATGGTAGATAGGACTGAGCAACCCATTGATCTCTTGAGCCGCCTCAAATCCAATTACTTTGTGGCCCAATAATTGTCCCACATAATCCAAGGGAACCGGATGAGTGCGCTCAGAATAGCAGGCATAAATCACTTTCTGGTCGTGATCCATTACCATGCTGCCTGTTCCCTCCAGAAATTGGCCGCTTTCTTCAAAAAAACTCAAATCAATGATTTCATTGATCCGAAAGCCCTGCTGCATCAGGGATTCAAAAATTTCCTTTCTTCGCTCCAACCTACGGTTGGGTGAAAACATGGGATACAAAATGACTTTTCCATCCCGATGGGTAGAAAACCAATTATTCGGGAAAACAGCATCCGTTTTGGTCGGTAAAACCGAATCTTCCAAAACCAAAACTTTCACTCCTTGATCTCTTAACAAAGCCACAAATCCGTCAAATTCTTCCCGGGAAAGCCTTCTGATTTCTTCCTGAGAACGCCCATCTTCCTTCTGGTAGAAGTTATTTTTCGCAGTTTCAGCATTAAATCCAAAACTCGCCGGACGGATCATTATCAGATTGGGTGTCGTCTGCATAGCTTAATTTTTGGAAAACCGATAAAGTGTAGGAACGATATTGTATCGCTTTTCACTCAGGGTGAAAAAAGCCGAACCATCCGCATTGAAACCTATCGCCTCCCCTTGCGGCTCTGGTATATAAGGTAGTCTTTTGGGAGTCCTCCTCAAAGCCTCCTCCAGTCTTTCTCCGCTTCCCCTTTCCCAATAATAAATCCCATAGTAGTTTTTAATCAAAATTTTAGATCCATCTGCCGAGATATCTCCTGCCACTGCACTGGTAAACTCAAATTTCCCCAGTTCCTTCAGGACTGCCCTTCCTTGGGCAAAAGCATTTCCAGATACCCAATAAAGCGTGTTTTTCTCATCTCTTTTACTCACCAGATATATATCTCCTGTCCTCGGGTCAACCATCAAAGTTTCTGCATCTCGTGCTCCTCCGGGAAAAGTCAAACGGAGAATATCCGGTTTGATCTGGGATGATTTTTGGACTCTCTCAGGCTCAGGAAACCTGTAAATGCAAATCTCCGGATGGATTCCAGCATTGTCCCCGATTTCGCCGACAAACACGAAGGATTTACCATTTGGACCCGGACCCACCGCAATATCTTCCCAGTCCCGGTTTGCAGCTCCCATAAGGGAGATTTTCCCAATCTCCTGCCCCAAGGAATCGAGCAAATAAACCGCCGGCTCTCCACCGCTATCAGTATGAACATAGATCAGATTGGGGTGCGTTCTGGAAAAAGCCAAGCCGCTGATTTCATCCAAATCTTTATTGGAGATCTGCCCAACGGGCACCCCCGCCAGATATAGAGAATCGAATTTTACTTTTTGCTGTGAAAAAAGGGAAATGGAGTGCATTCCGCAGCATAAGAAGATCAACAAGGCTTTGAAGTAATTCATCCTTTAAAAATAGGATTTGCTATCCGCTATCCCTCAAAAAACCCTGTTAATGATTGTTTTTCTTTTTCCGATTTTAGGCAAAAAGCAGGATTGGAATCCTTGGATAAAAAATTATTCAAAAAATATCGAAAAATAAGTCCCTGAAATTGAATCAGAAAAAGCCATTTCCTGCATAAAACCTTAGATTTTTTGAAAACTGATTTGGAAAAAAAGGAACATGCCTCTACATTTGCAACACGTTTTCCGAAAGGGACAACGAAAACAAACTCCTCCTTAGCTCAGCTGGTTAGAGCACATGACTGTTAATCATGGGGTCCTTGGTTCGAGCCCAAGAGGGGGAGCTTCAGAAAAGCCTTCAGATTTACTTCTGAGGGCTTTTTTAATTTTACACCTATCGGCTTTTTCTCCAAGCAAATTTCTGAGCCTATAAAGAGACATTTTTCTGAATCCCTTTTTCTCAAACTATTCCATACTTTTTGGAATCCCCTACCAAAACTTCCCCTACAAAGCCCTATTTTAGGCTATCTGTCTTTTGTTTTAATACAACCCTTCGCCCCATTGAAAACTACTAAAAATCAAAGTATTGGGATTTCAATTATCCTAATCTCCACTCTATTTTTTGGCTTGCCAACCTCCAAGGCTCAAGCCCCTTCCCATGATAAGATGAACTTCATCATCATTTTTGCGGATGACCTCGGCTATGGGGATTTAAGCAGTTTTGGAAATCCATCCATTCTTACGCCCAACTTGGACCGAATGGCCATGGAAGGGCAAAAATGGACAAATTTCTATGTAGGTGCTTCTGTGTGCACTCCCTCCAGAGCGGCTCTTATGACAGGAAGATTGCCGATCCGAAATGGAATGATGAGTTCCCCAAACCGAGTACTTTATCCCAATTCCGCCAATGGCTTACCGGAATCTGAAATCACGCTTGCAGAGCAGCTCAAAAAGGCCGGATACAAAACAGGAATGGTCGGAAAATGGCATTTGGGACATAAAGAACCCTATCTCCCCACCAATCATGGCTTCGATTCTTACTATGGAATCCCCTATTCCAATGATATGGATATCACCAGAAAGTTGACTCCGGGAAATGGGTATTGGGAATTATGGACCAAACTCTATGATCAACTCAGCATTGAAGACTTTAATGTTCCCCTGCTCAGAGGCACAGAAATTATCGAAAGGCCAGCCAATCAACACACCATTTCGGAACGCTACACCGATGAATCCATAGCCTTTATCCGTAAAAATAAAGACCATCCCTTTTTCCTCTATTTAGCCCATAATTTTCCCCATGTCCCTCTTTTTACCAATGAGCGATTTAAGGGAAGTTCCAAAGGCGGCCTCTATGGGGATGTGGTCGAGGAAATGGATTATCAGGTTGGAAGAATCCTCGAAGCATTGAAAGAAGAAGGATTAGACAAAAACACTTTGGTAGTCTTTACTTCGGATAACGGCCCTTGGCTGCCCACGGAGATTTCTGGAGGCACTGCCGGTCAACTAAGAGATGGAAAGGGAACTACTTGGGAAGGGGGAATGCGTGAACCTACCATTTTTTGGGCTCCGGGAAATATAAAACCAGGGGTGATTACCGACTTGGGAACCACTATGGATTTATTTACCACCTTCAGCAGGATTGCAGGGCAGGAATTACCCAAGGACCGAGAGCTGGACGGCTATGATCTGTCCGGAGTCTTGTTCAATAAGGAAAGCAGTCCGAGAAAAGAAGTGTATTACTATCGGGAAAGGGAGTTGTATGCCGTACGTCTAGGATCTTTCAAAGCCCATTTCATTACCAAAGGTGGCTATGGAAAGGTGGAAAAACTCTACCATGAAGTTCCTCTGCTTTACAATGTGGACCAAGACCCCAGTGAACGGTTTAATATCGCTGAAGCCCACCCCGAAATCATTGAAAAAATCAAGGCTTTGGTTAAAGAGCATGAAAGCAAAATGGTGAAAATGCCAGATATGCTGAAGGATTTGGAATCGGGGAGGAATGTTCCTTAAACCTGATTTCCCTATTTTTAAGAAAAGGCTTCCCCGGAGGTCACTCTTTTGACCTTGAAAACCTCCCCTACCCAAATGACCATGAAAAAACGCGACTTCCTGAAAAACTCCGCCCTGCTTTTGGGATCTGCTGTACTTCCTCCATTTGTATCCTGCTCACCCAGAAAACCTGAAGAAACAGCCAGCCCGGAATTATTGAAAAACTGGGCCGAGAATTTTGAATTCAGCACATCTAATGTGCATTATCCTAAGTCCACGGAAGAGGTCCAAAATCTGGTCAAAAACACTCCGAAACTTCGGGTTTTAGGTTCCCCAGGCATTCCTTCAACCGGATTGCCGACAGCACGGAAAGCCTGATTTCTTTTGATCAACTGAACCAAGTGGTTTCCCTCGATGAGGAAAAACTTCAAGTCACTGTGCAAGGGGGAATCAAATACGGGGAACTGGCCAAATACCTTCACGAACGCGGCTATGCTTTGCACAATTTGGCCTCACTTCCCCATATCACGGTGGCAGGGACCATTTCTACCGCTACTCATGGATCAGGAGTGGGAAACGGAAATCTATCCTCCAGCGTTTCCGGCTTGGAGTTTGTCAATGCGGCCGGTGAACTTGTTTCACTGACGAAAAATGATCCGGAGTTTTTTGGTGCTGTCGTAGGCCTTGGAGCTTTGGGGCCGATCACGCAAGTGACTCTGGATATCATGCCTACTTTTGAAGTTGCCCAGGTGGTTTATCTGGATTTACCCATGGAGTCTTTGAAGGAAAATTTCAGGGAAATCATGGGAGCGGGATACAGCGTTAGCCTTTTTATCGACTGGAAAACAAGCAATGTCACTGAGGTCTGGGTCAAAAAGAAAGTGACTCCCGGTGAAGAGCTTCAGTTTCCGGAGGATTTTTATGGCGCCAAAAAAGCAAGTATCAAAATGCATCCGGTACCGGATTTGGATCCGGAAAGTTGCTCGGAGCAATTGGGCGTCCCGGGACCTTGGTTTGAAAGACTTCCCCATTTCAAAATGAAGTTTCAACCCAGTGCCGGAAAAGAACTCCAATCCGAATATTTCATCCCTTTTGAAAATGGTGTGGAAGGGCTTTTTGCCATTGCTGAAATGGCAAAACAAATCCATCCTCATCTCTTTATTTCAGAGATCCGAAGCATTAAAGCAGACGACTTGTGGATGAGCACCAGTTACCAACAAGACTCCATTGCCATACACACGACTTGGAAACAGGAAACGGAGAAAGTCATGGCCTTTCTGCCACAAATGGAGGAAAAGCTAGCCCCTTTCCATCCCAGACCTCATTGGGCGAAGTTATTTACTATTCCCGCTGATCAATTGGCTGCCCTCTATCCCAAATTGGAGGAATTCAAGGCCCTTTTGGCCAAACACGATCCGAAAGGGAAATTTAGAAATGACTTTATCCAACAGCATCTCTATGGGGAATAATTTTGAGGCTAGTAAAATTATTCCCACCTATAAAATCACTTCCTAAGGATTTAAAAAATAAAATTTACTAACTATATAAGTTAACAGGATTGATTCGTTTTTCTGAAAAAACCAATCAACCCATGAACTCCAAAACCTCCTTTTTCTTTACGATAGCATTTTTGCTGGGATATTCTACTTTGGCTCAAGTGAAAAATCATGCCGTCTATACCAGATTTAGACTGCCAGCCTCAGAGCGTTCAGCTTTGCGACAGGAACTCAGTAGGGAGAATGGTCCTTATTTGCTTTTTCAGGGTGGAATGAGAAAACACTCCACTGACCAAGAGAATTATTTCCCACTTTACCGGAGCTCCCTATACCATGGAATAGTAACTGGAATTTATGGTTATCGAATCAATAATACGTCTTTTGAAGTAGGAATGGGCTTTATATGGCATGTTTCCAGAAACCTTCATGAATTGAAAGGTTTCGAAAAATCCGTCCCCATCTATTCCAATTTTAACTCCATAAATCTTCCTATCGGATTTCGGTACGATATCCCGACCGGAACCAAACAGAACTTTAGATTCGGGGCTCATACCTCCTTGAATTTACTAATACACCAAACCAGAAAACCCCGAAATCCGGATATTCTTTACCACTACTTTACCCAATGGCCTTCTACTGATTATGTGGATTACGTGGTAAGAATAGAGGACAAAGGTCTGACCGGATTTTTCAAAATCGGTATTCATACAGAAATTAAAGTATTCAAGTCCTCTTCACTTCTTTTGCAGCTAAGCAGGGCAGTATCACCCTCTCCTTCAAGAGTTTTAAATGTCAACTGGAAATATCAAAACCAATCCGGAAGCTTTAGAGATGAGGTCAAACTAGAAGGAACAATTGTAGAACTGGCCTATAAGCTTCCTTTGAATATTCTTAACCCTCAAAAATCAATTCCTAAATCTTAGTCCAATGAATTTTCCTAGATTTGAAATGATCCTTTTGTTCCTTCAATGAAAAAATTACTGGCCACCCTACCACTCCTTTTGGTTATAAATCTCCTCCAAGCCCAAACAGTCTGCACCTTGGAAAGCCGAAAGCTATTGGATCAGGAGTTAAGCAAACTTTCAACCGAAAAAGGAAAACACGAAACCATCCAGGAATGGGTCATTGAAATCGGAAAAGACTTTTTGGGGACTCCCTATGTGGAAAAGACTTTGGAAATTCCTGGACCGGAGCAATTGGTCATCAACCTGCAGGGTGTGGACTGCACGACCTTTTTGGAATCCGTGGTGACTTTGGCCAGAATGACAGAAATGGATGAGATTAGCTTTGAGCGATTTGAGAAGGAATTGGAAAAAATCCGCTATCGTGCCGGTAAAAATATAGGCTATCCAAGCCGACTACATTACTTCACCGAATGGATCGTAGACAACCAAAAAAAAGGGGTTCTTAAAGATATCACAGCTGAAATCGGAGGCATTACTTACCCCAATCGGCCGAGCTTTATGTCTGAAAATCCAAAGTATTACTCTCAGCTCAGTGATCCCGGCAATGTGGAGAAAATCAAAGAGGCGGAAGCTGAAATCAGCAAATACTCCTATTCCTTTATCCCTAAGGAACAGATCCAATCTTTGGAAAAAGGGATTCAATCCGGAGATCTAATCGCCATCACTACTCCGATGGCAAACTTGGATGTGGTACATGTAGGCTTTGCCATCTCCCAAAATGGCCGCATTCACCTCCTCCACGCCAGCTCTAAAAACAAAGCCGTAGAGATTTCAGCTCTACCTCTTCATGAGTATTTAGCTACCAACCGTGGCCAATCGGGGATTATGGTGGCTAGGCTGAGTGGAAACTAGAACGACTAGTTTTCCAATAATTTCTTGAGGTTCTCCAATCCCACCCGGAAGTCGTCCGCAATCATTTGCTCCATTCCCATCATCGGAATCATCAGATTCATAGGATAAGCCATTTTCCCTTCAAAACCCCAACCTACTTCGGTCTGATTGGCTCCAAGGGAATTGAAGGTCATATAAGCTTTGTCTTTACCTTCAAAAGGCTCAAAGAATCTCAGTTCGTAATCTATCCGCTCCATTTCCTGGATGGCTAGGATTTCCTGCTCCCCATGGCCCACGTCTGGATTGGCACTTTTCCAACCAGAGACAAAGCCCACAGTCCCGTCTTCTCCTTCATAGTAATGTTCCATATCAGGATCCATCAGCTGCCACTTACTGTACTGATCTTGATTTTTCAGGAGTTTGGTAAAATCATACACCTCTTCAATCGGGCGGTTGATGGTGATTTTTTCCAAAACCTGATACTCATTTGGGATAAAAAGCCCATAAAGCAACAGGCCAACTATGGCCAAAAGGAGAATTAAGCCGGTGATTTTTAAGATTTTCATAGGATGGGTGTTGTTTAGTATAATTAAATCTAAGTGGAAAAAGATAAAAAAGGAAGCCCCAGCAAATCCGAAGGCATGAGGGACTCCCCGAGGAGAGGGTGATTAGCAACTTCTCGTCCTCTTTACTGATTTAAAATTTCTTCTGGATATTTAGAGTAACGTAATGAAAGCGATATCCTGTACCAGATGCGGAGGCGACGTTGGAAAATTGTCCTGTGAGACCTAGATCAAATCCTGAAAGACGATAGACCAACTCCAACTGTGCCCGGAAAGTAGGTTCCCAGTCCAGTTCTTCTATTTTCTGAAGCCCTGCAGCGCCTTGAAATTTGGCAACCATCTTGGCTACCAAAGGCATTGGAGTGCTGTAGTCCACAAACAGTTCTGTGCTCAAAAAACGCTCTGGAGCAAAATATAGAGTCGTCTCTGAGTCTGAGAACCGAAGTGCAGAGAAGTTCAAACCAGTCTTCAAGGTTGGCTCTGTACGAAGCACTCGGTAAATAGACCCGAAAAACTGCTGCCTTGAATTTCCGTCATTGATGGTCCCATAGCTTCCTTGGGAAAATATCCCGGTTTTACCGTCCAGCATGATGTGAGTGACGTAGCCCAGATTTTGACTCCGGATATTTTTCCCCAAGAGGTCAGCAGTGAAGTTCAGCAGTTCCGAACTGTAGAAAACTCCAAACATTCTCCTATCATTTGGCTGATAGCGAGTTTCAAATTTCCCGGTCAATCCACTGTAGGAATCACCGGTATCAGGACTTACTTGCTGAGCCACCAATTCCCCTTGAGACTCTACAGCCGGGCTCCATCTATAGCCCAATGTAGCCGCCAGAAAATTACTCCTCGTGAATTGATCTTCAGGGGATGTGACTTGGTTGGATCCTGCACGGATACCCGCCTGAAGTCTGGATTTCTGTTCATTTCTCCAGAAAATCGCCTGTTCCAGTCTTCTGTTTCCTCCGATATCTTCGAAAAATCCAAGCTGAACACCTGCGGTATGCGTATCAGCCTCCGCAAGCATCCCTTCAATTTTTTGTCTTTGAGAAGCTGAAAGTGAGTCGCCAAGATTTTCCAGTATGGCCTCTGCCTTCTCCCATCTCTTTTTACCGATCAAAACCTCCGTAAATTCCTGGATATAGTAGGGCTTTGGAAATGCATTTACCAAGCTATCATAGTAGATCAATCCTGTTTTATAATTTCCAGAAGTAGTCCAAAGTCTAGCCTGCATGACTAGGTATTGATCACGATCCACCAGGCCTTTATTTTCTTCCAAAAACTTCCCGGCTTCTTTGGTCTTGATATTCCAAAGCATGGCATTGAAATAATTCACCACAGCACCTTTGTGCAAAGAGTCCTGGGCCCAAGCCTCATAGGCAGCATTTAATGCTTTTCCTGGATTTCGGCCCATAAACAGGGCATAAGAAAGGTTGATGCGGGTGATGGTGGCCTCATAATCCAAGGGTAAGAGGGCCTTGTAAGTAGAAACTGCCTGTCCAAAATCCTTCGCCTGAAGGGAAAGATCTCCTTTGAACAATAAGATTGGAGCATCGACAGGATTAGAAACCAGAATGGAATCCAGACATGCGATTGCATCGAGAAATTTTTCCTCTGCCCGCAAGGCTGTGGCTTTCTGAATCCACTGCTCACGGACCTCCGCCGACATAGTTTCTTGGGCCTTTACCTGAACTGAAACCAAGAAAATAATTGAAAGGAATGCTACCAGTTTCCAAAGACTCTTGATAACTTCCCTAAATTGTGAAACAACATGGATATAACTACCAAGGAATTTACGGTTCAAGGACAGAGCAAACCCACTTGTAAAATCGAACTCAGCGGGGAGGCTAAGGGCGGAAGCAGTGAACTTTTGAGAGCAGAACTCGACCGGCTGCTCGGAGAACCTTTTGAAATCATTTACCTCGATGTCAGAGGAATCAGCGACAACGACCTGGGCTTTATCAACGAAGTGATCCACATGCATTACACGCTCACCCAGCATCATCGGCAATTGATCTTGCTCTACCGAAAAGGCTCCGATTTTGAAACTTGGATCAATACTTCCGGCATTGATAAGTTCATCGAACTGGCCGTCACTCCCTGAGCTATTTTCAGTACGATAGAATTCGAATAGACCGATCATTGCTGTGGCATAGAAAAAACTCCCGACTACCATCACAAAGCCATCCCAAAAGGAACTGAACTCAGGATAAAATTGGATTCTCAAACCAATCCACAAAATGGAAAGCCCAAAAGCCAAAGCCCAAAATTTCAGGGTTTCTTTTGACTCGGATGGAATAGCTTTTCCCTTGGGCATTCTCCAAAAAGCCACCCCCAACCATACCAAACCGACGACACTGAAGCCATACTGAAGTCCCTCGTAAAGAGGAAAAGTTTTTCCGGCTAGGGTTATAGAGTTTTGAAGTGATTCAAAAGCCAAGACAATCCACCCGTCAAAATGCGTCATGCTATCCAAACCCAAATGGGTGAAGATTCCGAAAATCAGGGAAAAGAGAAACCATCCCCAATTCTTCTTCATGGAATCAAGGACTCCAGGATTTAGAAATGGTGAAATTCGTCTCTGGATAAATGAAGGTAAAGAGTGGATCAAGGGGCTTTTGATGAATAGATGAAAAAGTACCGCCACCAGAATTCCGACCGGAATATCAAACAGGAGGATTCCGTGAAGCTTATGCCCTATATTCTCATCCAACCGAAGCTTGAAGAAAAACTCCAAGTCCGGAACCATACTTCCCACGATCAATCCCGTTTGGGATAGTCGATTCCCAGTCTTGGAAGCGGGAAGTATAGCTGCAGGATGAGCGAATGTAAAAGGCATTAGGTTTTGGGTTTAGACGGTATGAAAATTATCCAAGGCTTGAAGGACCTGGAGTACGCTTTGTTCGGTGGTATGTGCTTTGAGCAAATATTCAGTAGATCCATATTCCATGGCAGAAATGGCTACTTCCAAATCCTCAAGTGCAGTACAGAATACGACTTCGATTCCTGTGTTGTAAGATTTGATTTCTTTAAGAATATCCAGACCATTGCTGGCTCCCAATTGATAGTCCAAAAACACCAATCCTGGGTTTAACTTCAGGTTCTCAATACAGCTTTTTCCATCTTCGAAAGTATGGATATCCGAGAATCCTAGACCTTCAAGGATCTGGGCCAAAATGGCATTCCAGAAAGGATCATCATCGACAATAAAAACGGGGAGTTGTTGTAAATTTTTCATGGCTTTCAGTTTTGCTCTAGTTATTTCCAATCTAGTGCCGATAAAAAAAAGTGCCTCAAAACCATTCTGAGGCACTTTTCAATTTTAATTATTCCAAAATATGGAATTGATTTCCAGTTTTTAGATGGATTTATCTTCCAAAATCATCCTGCAAGCGTACGATATCATCTTCATCGGAAGGATGAGAGGCATCAGTATGCTGCCAAATCTCGGCGACCACGCCCCAGTCTTCCAAGCCGATTAGACGGTGTCTTTCCCCCTGTTGAAGTTTGATTTTGTCTCCTACTTTTAGGATTACTCTCCCGCTTTCTTCGTCAGTAAGGCTAGTGGCCACAGCCACCGCCCCATCGATGCATCTCCAAATTTCTGCTCTTCGGAAATGGTATTGCCAACTCAGCCTCTTTCCGGGAGCAACCAGTAATATTTTCGGGCTTAGCTTCTCGGAAATTTTCAGAGATTCGAAATCCTCCTCTGGAAAAAACTGCTTCGCAAACTGCGGAGCCTGGCTTTCCTCGATCACTAAAAAACCGCCCCAGGGTCTTTCTCGATCCTGCTTGACGATGGTAAATCCGAAGGAGTCCATAAGCTCCTCGGCTTGTTTAAAAACAGAGTTCTTTTCTTTCATTTTGTATTTAATTGAATGTCCTGGACAACCCACTGAAGTATATCTTCCATATGGAGGATGATTTGAGTCATTTTAGGACTGTTTTTTTCAGATAAAATTTGTTTTTCAAGTTCGACGACTTCTTCGCTGATTTCCCGGATACGCATCATTTTAATGGAAGGCTTGATCTTATGAGCCACCTTCCGGACCGTATCATAATCTTCCGAATCAAAGGCCTCCCGGATCTCTTTCATCCCTTCTTTGGCATTGGTACAGAAGATCTCAATCATTTTTTGAACGAAGTCTTCATTGCCTTTTGCAATTTGATTGAGCTCGTCCAGGCTATATCTAGGTACCTCAGAAACCGGTTCCTTTGATTCAATAGTTGCCTCTTGGATCTCTGGCTGATGCCCCAAAACTCGGGAAATGGCCAAAATTAAGTCCTTTTCCTGAAATGGCTTGGAGATAAAGCCATTCATCCCTTGATTCAGATATTTCTGCTCATCCCCTTTTAGGGCGAAGGCTGTTAAGGCAATGATCGGCATATCCGCATGTAGCTGGTTTCGGATAAAATGGGTAGCCTTCACCCCATCCATGACCGGCATTTGGATATCCATCAGAATCAAATCCAAATCGGTAGATTTGACTTTATCGATAGCTTCCTTACCATTATTGGCCGTAAAGCATTCTACTTGGTACTGCTCTAGGATAGTCAGAGCAAGCAATCTGTTAAAATCATTGTCATCTACAACCAAAATCCTTTTTCCTTTTAGGGGATCCGCGGATAGCTGCTCTTGCCTTTCCACTGGCAGATCACTTTCCACCCCTTTTTCCAAAGGCAGTATGATGTGGATTTGAGTCCCTTCACTTTTTTGGGAAGTAATGCGCATCTCCCCTTCCATCAGATTGATCAGTTCCTTAGTAATGCTCAAACCTAGTCCGGTACCCCCATATTTTCGGGTGATGGAGGAGTCTTCCTGCACATATTTCGCAAAGTCTCCGGAAATAAATTCTGTATCCATTCCTATCCCGGTATCCTCCACCTCCAGCGAAATCACCTGTACCTGTTCATGATCTTCGATCAGTCTGCAGGCCATAGTCACCTTTCCTTTTTTGGTAAATTTGATCGAATTGGAAACCAGATTCAGGATAATCTGATTGATTCGGAAGGGATCCCCTTTCAGTACTTTGGAGATTCTTGGATCAAACTCACGAATCGAGAAACTCAGACCTTTTTCTTCAGCCTTGGGAGTCATCATTTTTTTGGCCCGACCCAAGACTTCCTTCAAATCAAAGCCAATAACTTCTAAGGTCATCTTACCTGCCTCAAGCTTAGAAAGGTCCAAGATATCTTTGAGCACTACCATCAAATGGTTGGCAGACACCTGTATGGCAGAGAGATAGCCTTTTTGACTTTCATTAAGTGGGGTTTTGGCGAGCTGTTCGCCCATACCCACGATCGCATTCATCGGAGTACGGATCTCATGACTCATATTCGCGAAGAAGAGTTCTTTCGAGCGTCTGGACTTTTCGGCTTCCTCCCGCTGACGGATCAATTCCTTTTCTAGTTTCTTCTGGGCAGTAATATCCAGGTGAATTCCTATGGAGCCGATCAATTGGCCATTGTCATTGTAATTAGGCGCACCGCTGACATGCCACCATCTCAATTCCCCATCTGGCTTTTTGTACTGCAATTCATAAGAGTCGGAATTTCCATACTTTCTGGAGGCTGATTTTTTCAGCAGCGTTTTTTTAGACTCTTCAGTCAAAAGCAGATCCGTGGCTTTGGTGCCAATTAAATCTTCCATCCTATATCCTGCCATTTCGCAGAAAGTTTGATTGGCATGCAGCACAGTCTCCTCGTTATCCACTTCAAGCAAGCCTAGACTCATATTGGAAATGATGTTCCTGAATTTCTCCTCTTGCTGAATGATTCTAAGTTCAGATTGCTTTCGGGTTTGGACATTGATCAGCATTTGTGCAAACACAAATAATAATTCCACCTCTTTCTGGGAATATTTATGGCTATGCCTAACCGAATCAAAGCCCACAAAGCCCACCAATTCTTTTCCAAGAATCATGGGAATGGCGATAAGACTTTTGATTCCCTGCTCTTCCAAAACCCCTTGAAGCTGATCAAATCCTTGTTCCTTGAGAGCACTGACTTCTGGCACAAAAAAGGATTCCCCACGCCGGTGTGCCTCTAGCCATTCGGGAATATCATTTAAGGAAACTTGCTGGGTATTTTGAATCTGAGGAGCTATCCCTGGAGCGCACCATTCGTGATTACAGCTGCAGGTCATGGCTTTTAGATCATAGGAAAACACATAGGCTCGGTCTGCGTCCACAAATTCCCCAATGCGTTTCAAAGAGGCTTGGATTTTTTCATCCACCTCCTGAAGGTCCATGTTGATATATGTGGTGGAAAGCTCGATCAAGATATTCTTGAGATTTTCCTGTGCCTCCAAAAGCTCCTCGGTTCGCTTTCTTTCTGAAATATCACTCAAGATCCCATTAAGCCTGAGAGCACCTCCATCTTCCTCGGTAAGCCTTCCTTTCACGTGGATCCACTTGATTTTTCCAGAGGATGTCTTCAGTCTTAATTCTCTTGAAAACTCTTTCTTCTCAACTGCTTCCTGGATGATCTCATGGAATACATGATGGTCTTTTTCATAAATCAGAGGGAGAATCCATGAATTGTCTTTCATGATAGTCTCCATTTTCAGCTCAAAGAGGTCTTCAGCCGAAGGAGTGAAAAAGATACTTTCCAGCTCTGGGAAAGTCACAGCCCATATTACGTCTTTGAGTTCAAAAAGTACGCTTTCGAGTTTCTTATTGACTGCCAGTAATTCCTGTTCAGATTCCTTCTGTCGGGTTATATCAGAGTGAGTACCGATGATTTTGATCGGCTTTCCTTTGCTGTTTTTTTCGATGACAATTCCACGATCCAACACCCACTTTACAGCTCCATTTCTGTGTCTGATTCTGTAAACCAATTCATGGGAAGATATTTCTCCTGCCCGGTATTTTCGATCATTTTCCTGAAGGAGAGTTAAATCTTCAGGTACTATGGATTCGTACCAGAATTTGGCAAGATCTGTTGCTTCTTGAACATCCAAGCCGAGAAAATTATTGGAAAGATTGGAAAACTGGGTTTTTTCTGTCCTGAAGTCATGTTCCCAAACATTGTCCCCGGAAAACTCCAGGACCTTCTGAAAAGTCTGTTCAAAGGTCTTCAGTCGTTCTTTGGACTTCTTTTCTTCGGTAATATCCTCGATCAGAGAAAAGCAGTTCAAAAACTTCTCTTCATTGTCACGCATGATTTGACCATTGATTCTGGCCCAAAACCAAGTTCCGTCTTTTCGATAGTGCTTGAGCTCAACCTTGAAAGGTTGCAGGGAAAAAAAGGCCTGGAGCATCTTTTGAATCTCCTCTAGATCGGTCTCCGGACCTTTGCCCAGTTCGACAGGAGTTTTGCCCAATACCTCTTTTTCTTCAAACCCAGTCATCTTGAGGAATCCTTGATTGACGTAGGTGATATTTCCCTTTTCATCAGTATATAAAATCCCGTTGGAATTGGCAGAAGCGACATAAGAAAGCTCCTTGAGTTTTTCTTTTTGGACATTGACTGTATCTACCAAATGCTTGAGATCCTCAGTCACCAATTCATGGTTTTTGACTAAATGGAGTAAATCAATCAGGGGATCTACCGGTGCAAAATCGGATAGGGATAAGTTAGTTTCCACCACTTCCTCTATGGAATTGAACCAAGGCGTACCCCAGAACATCAACAGCTTGGAATCGGGATAATAGTCAAATTGTCCCCTGAAAAGGAGGTTGTCCCGATCTTTGATTTTCAGAAGAATGGTCTGGTTTTCCAGGTTTTTCAGGTGATCCAGCTTGTGGGATACATTTCCGGGCCTGACAATTTCGAAGAGCTTGTCAAATCTCTTCTTTTGGATATCCCCTAGGAGCTTTTGTAAGCTCGAACCTTGACAAATGACCATAGCAGATTCATCCAATCCAAAATGAAATGGAAAAACCCGGTCAATGTGCTCGGATGAAAAATCTAGATGTCCTCCTGGAATGCTCACCAGCTTACTTTAAATGCTTCATGATCTGAACCTGTAGTTTTGCTGAGGGTATGTTCCAGGGTTACGGGACTTTCATATAGTTTTCCCAAACCCAAAAGCAGTCCTCTCATAAACGAAACCAAACCTTCTCTTTTAGAAAAATAGTGAAGCACAAGAGAATTGTCTTCAACTTCTGAAATTTTAAATTCCGGTGGCGTCAGCTTGGGGTAAATCATCATAATCCTATCATGGAATAAGGGTAAGTTCATCAAGAATTCCTTCAGGTTATTTCCCCCGGCTTGCATCAAGCCTCCATATTTTTCCATACTGGTCTTGAGGATCCACCATTCTCCGAAGGCCACCAAAACTTCATCTACAGAAATTCCAAGTACCTCCGAAGCAGCAACAGCCAGCTTGAAAGTAACCGAATCATCATAGGGCTGAGTACTTATAAAATAATCGATATCTATCCCGCTTTTGAGCTTGATAGCCTCCCACTTATCTGGGCCAAAATTAGTTTCTACTAGGTTTTGAATCGATTTATTTACAAGTCCATACATGTTATTTGGGGTTTTTAATTCTTTTGCATAGTTCAAGCCAAAGGAGAAAATCTGCAATTACAGGCCGGAGAAGCATTATTAGGAAGTTTTAAATTTGTCAAACTTTCCAATTTTTGGAATTTTTTTCCAAAATCAGGAATCTTCAAGAAGGATCTCTCCGTCCTGGATCATTTTGTAAATGGTGCTTTTTCCGATATCCAAAGCTTTGGCTGTCTGGATGACATCGCCTCCATACTTTTTTAAATAAACCCGGACAATATCACAGGTATGCTCCCGAAGTGTTTTTTGTTCAAAAAGAAATAGGTTGGTTTCTTTTTGAGGGGAGAAAAATGAGATATCATCCGCCTCAATTTCTTTCCCATCTGCCATTACAGTTGCCAGTTCCACGACAGCTTTTAATTCCCGTACATTTCCAGGCCAAGGATAGGACATCAATTTTTCCTTGGCGGAGTTGGAGAGACTCTTCGGGGCTTTTTTATCTGCCTTTGCGGCTTCATCGATAAAATGCTTGGCCAAAAGCAAAATATCCTGCCCTCTCTCTCTCAAAGGTGGGAGTTCGATCGGAAGGCCCATAATCCTGAAAAAAAGATCTTCCCGGAAATTTCCTTTTTTCACTTCCTCCGAAAGATTCTTATGCGTGGCAATAAGAATCCTGACATCCAGCTTGACCTGTTCATTTCCTCCGACGCGAGTTAATTCACGTTCCTGAAGAACCCGTAAAAGTTTGGACTGGAGGTTCAAATCCATCTCGGCTATTTCATCCAGAAAAACTGTCCCCCCATTTCCCTCCTCGAATTTGCCAATCCTTCTTGCAGTCGCCCCGGTAAAAGCCCCTTTCTCATAGCCAAAAAGCTCACTTTCGATCAGATCCTTGGGAATCGCGGCCATATTTACCGGCACAAACTTTTTCTTTTTCCGGTCACTATTATAATGGATTGCCTTGGCGATCACTTCCTTACCCGTACCAGTCTCTCCGGTGATGGATACGTTGATTTGCGTTTTGGAAGCTTTTTCGATCAAAACAAATGTCCGCTTCAGAGCCGGGCTTTGGCCGATAATCGTGTTTTCAAAAGAGAATTTTTGCCCCAACTCCTCTTTCAGCACTTCCACTTCTTTTTTCAGAGATTGGTTTTCCCGGATTTTGATCACACTGTTCCAAAGCAAGTCCTTGGTCGCATCATCCTTGACTAAGTAATCTGTTACACCGGCCTTCAGCAAATTCACCGCAACAGAAATATCCTCCTGCCCACTGATCATGATCACAGGAATATTCGGGTCCGTTTCTTTGATCTTATTGAAAAGCTTGTCACCGGACATATCAGGAAGGCCAAAGTCCAACGTGATCAAATCCGGCTTTTTTGGAAGGTTTTGAAGGCATTCTTTGGCTGAGCCAAAAAGGGTAACCTCATAATCTGGATTTAGACTTAGATGATAGTGAAGAATCTGACCATACCAAGGATCATCCTCTACAATAAAAATCTTGAACTGACTCATAGACATAGGATTGAACTCAATAAAAGGTAAGAACAAATCAGTTATTCTGATTCAAAATCTGGAAAAAATTCCAATATCTGGAATATAAAATACCTCAAATAAACTTAATCTATTGATTTACAGTATTTTATGATTTTGGACATTAATTTGAATTAAAGTTGGCACGGACCATAAATCAAAACAAATGAAAAAGCCATCTGAAAATACAAGAATCAATCCTGTTCAGAATATGCTCAAAGAAGCACTTAACTATGAACCGGTTGTCAAGCATCAATATGCAATCGTAGTTCCTTGCTACAATGAGGAAGAGCGGTTTGCCTATCAGGAATTCAAAACTTTCGCAGACCAGCATCCAGAAGTTTTGATCTGTTTGGTAAATGACGGAAGCAAGGACAGGACTTTGGCAGTTTTGAGAGGTCTTCAGACAGAGTGTCCTTCCAACGTTTGTGTCGTCAATCAAGCGCAAAATGGTGGAAAAGCGGAAGCCGTCAGAAGCGGAATGCTATTCGTACACAAAAATTATCCATCCAGCCTGATCGGATTTTTGGATGCAGATTTAGCCACCTTGCCAGAAGAATGGTTGATGATGGCGAAATTTAAAGAAGCCAACCCCAAGTTTGGTGCGGTGGTAGGAAGCCGAATCAGCCGATTGGGAGCAAATATCCAGCGGGATGAGAGCAGATCTTTTGCCAGTAAGGTGATCAAGAAGATGATCAGAACCATCCTAAAGGCAAACTTTCAGGATACCCAGTGCGGTGCAAAGATTTTTCAGAGAAACTTGATCCCATTTTTATTTAGCAAGCCATTTAATACACCTTGGTTATTTGATGTGGAGATTTTCTTGAGACTTCAGGAAAAGTTTGGAAAAACCACCCTACAGCGGGGAGTTTTAGAATACCCATTGCTTCACTGGACAGAAGTCGGTGACTCCAGATTGAAATTGAAAGATACTATTAGAATCCCTCTTCAACTGCTGAAACTGTACTACAACTACCACATCAAGTCTAAGCCAAAGTCTTTGGTCAGCAAGTCCAAAAAGCAAAAAATCAAAATCCAGCCTACGCTTAACTAAGCTGAAATTTTTAACCACAACCTGTAAACTATAGAACCATGAAAAATAAAAATCATTACGTCGCAATTATGGCCGGTGGAGTTGGAAGTCGTTTTTGGCCCATGAGCAAATCCAGCTTTCCCAAGCAATTCCTGGATATTCTAAATACCGGAAAAACCCTTATTCAGAGTACCTACGACAGATTCTCGAATTTTATCCCAGAAGAAAATATCTACATCGTCACCTCGAAAGAGTACGTAGGGATCGTTCAGCAACAACTGCCAAACCTTCCGCTCGAGAATATCATTGCTGAGCCGGAAAGAAAAAACACCGCAGCATGTGTAGCCTACTTTTCTTTCAAGTTGAAAAAGATGAATCCCAAAGCCAATTTTATCGTGGCCCCAAGTGACCACCTGATTGGAGATTTGGATTTGTTTGAAGAAACCTGCCTAAAGGCATTGGATTTCACCGAAAAACACGAAGCATTTGTCACTTTGGGAATCCAGCCCAATCACCCCAATACCGGATACGGATATATCCAAAAAGGCGAAAAGAACGAAGCTGAAAACGTGTTCCAGGTAAAGCGATTTACTGAAAAGCCAGATCGTGACACCGCTAAAAAATTCCTGATGTCAGGAGAATATTTCTGGAACTCAGGAATCTTTATCTGGAAAGCAGAGGATATTATTCAGGCCTTCTGGGAGCATGCAAGACACTTTTATGACTTGTTTCATGAGGCTATGCCGGCGATAGGCACACCTGAGGAAGAAAAGTCCATTGAAAAAATTTACAGCGAATGTCGATCTATTTCTATTGATTATGCAATCATGGAAAAGGCCAAGAATGTGTACGTGATTCCATCCTATTTTCAGTGGAATGATTTGGGAACCTGGAACAGTGCTTGGGAAAACTTTTCCAAGGACGAGTCTCAAAATGCCTGCAACAGCAAAAGCACCATTTTGGTGGACAGCAAAGGTTGCTTAGTACATAGCAACGAGGAAAAGCTCATGGTAATCGGTGGCTTAGATGACTTGATTATCGTCAATACCCCCGAAGCTTTGTTGATTTGCAAAAAAGAAAATGAACAACAGATTAAAGAATATGTGGCCAAAGTAAAAGAAATCAAGGGAGAACTTTATATTTAATTGCCCTTGACTTTTGCGGATGAATCCACAATCACAGAATTTATGGTCCGAGTTTATGGGAAAGAGATTACTTCTGGTAGCTCTTTCCCTTGGTTTATTAACGCATGGAGTAATTATGTACTTCACGCTGACCCAGACTTATGACGCGTACGTTCACATTTTTTTTGCAGACCACTATTCCCGGTTTTGGTTCGAACCCTGGGAATACCGCTGGTACACCGGATTTCTGACGATCAGCTACCCCCCTTTGGTCCATCAGGCAGTAGCACTTTTGGGGAAAGTCTTCCCGTTCAAAGTAGCTTTTGCCATCTATGGAACTATTGTTTTTGAAGGGCTCATTATCGGTGTCTATAGATTTACCAAGATCTTCTACGACAAAAGAACCGCAGGCGTAGCGGCAATTCTGACCGTGATCCTGAGTTCATTGGTAGAAACCCTGCACGTATATGGGCAAGTCCCCACCCTGACCGGTCTGGCGCTTCTGCTCAACTCCATTCCATTTTTATATCAATACATCAAGAAATCAGATTTTAGATACCTGATTCTTTCCTTGGCTTTTATTGGGGTGGTAGTCAGTTCCCATCATGTGACAGCCATCTTTGGGATGGTGTTTTTCATTGCACCGACCATGCTCATGGCTTTGGTAGATGGCTCTGCCGATTTAGCCAAGCGCCCCCTTTTGGGCAGCTTTATTCCCCAGCTTTTAGTCCAAGCTTGGAAAAAGAAAAAAGAGATTCTCCTTTTCGGGATTTTGGCGATATTCTTCACCATTACCCTGATTTTCCCTTATTGGTACTGGAGCCGAACTGACCCCATTAGCCAAGTCCCCATTCCTCACGGTTCCAGGGACAATTTCATGGAAGTCACCAGCTCTGGGCTGATTTTCTATGTCATCCCACTATTACTCATATTCGCGCTTTTGCCCGCCATTTCCTGGCTGATTACCCGACACAAAAGACATTTGGGTTGGGCTGTATCCTTTTACCTCTGTCTGTTATTGGGAAGCGGGGGCACCACGCCTCTTCCCAGGATGATGCTTGGCGAAACCGCCTTCAACATCCTGACACTGGACCGGTTTGGTTTTTGGGCTTCTATAATCGCCATTCCCTACCTGAGCCATTTTATTTTATCCTTTATCTCAGGAGATGTCCGGCAATATTGGGTCAGGAAATTCGGTGAAACCTCCCATTTTCTCCTTTCTGGATTGAGTGGCCTGTCCTACTTTCTGTTCATTATCTACATCTTTCATCTAGCTAGTTTTAGACCTCTCCAGCCTTCTGAGGTAAAGATTGAGCCCATTCTCAACTTCCTAAACCGGGATGACCACATGCGATGGAGGTATTTGACATTGGGATTTGGGGATCAAATGGCTTGGCTTAGCGCCAATACTCTAGCTGCCAGTATTGATGGGAATTATCACTCGGCCAGAAGGCTTCCTGAAATGACCTCCAAAGCCGTGGAACGCCTGGAAAATGCCAAATACCTCTACGAGGAAGGCATGGCTAGCTTGACGGACTTTCTCACCGACTCGGAGAAATACCAGCTCAAATACATTTTCAGCAACGACCGATATTATGATCCCCTACTGTTCTATACCGGCTGGAATAGAACTGTCCAGCTGGAAAACGGTATCATGGTCTGGGAGAAAGGGAATATCTCAACGGTACAGCCTGTACAGCCTACCGAACTTCATCCGGTATTGAAGTTGGTATGGGGAATCTTTCCTTTTTCTACCGTTGCCATCGCCTTTTTGCTCACCCTGCTTTATCTGTTTCAGTTCAAGAAAACACAGGAGGAGCTGATCTCGGAGGAGGTAATCCCCGATTATCCTAAGCCGGTTATTTACTTTTCCTCTTGGCTTCCATTTATGATTTTCTCAGGCTTTTTAGTCATCCGGGTCTATGAGCTCCTCTTGGTCAATGAACAAAAAGACCCCGGCACAGCGATCTATACCTTTTACGACCATCTGGATTTTCAGCGTTTCGAGGATGCATTTAAGTTCTTCAAACCTTCCCCTGATTATTCCCTCGATCAATACCTCTTGGAAAAATCCGTGAAAGACGGAGGTCTCCTCCCCTCTTTTGCCAAGCTGGATCAACTCAAACTTGACACTTTATCGTGGGAAGAATCATCCGCGTCATTTCTGGTTCATAGCCGCTGGAGAACCTCTTTAGGACCACGTGAATCCAAGGAAAAGATGGAGTTGGAAAAAATCAACGGAAGCTGGTACATCCTACCTCCTAAGCTCAATCTGGAAATTCCCGAGGAACAAGTGATTTCGTACTCCTATACCCTTTTCAAAAAGATGGGTAAAAGGGTGATTTCATCCTTCCCAACTGTGAAAGATGACCGCGTAAAAAAGCCTTTTGCAGCATTCTATCAGGCAAATCTGGTCCAAGTGGACAGCACGCTTAGCCTCACCGGAGAATTGATCAATGCGGACAACATCCCCATCAACATTTCCCTGAAAGCCTATCTGAAATTCAATAACGACAGCACGGTCATCGTCTATCCAGAGAAAGAGATGCACTACAATCTGGCCCCAAAAGCCCTGACGTATTTCAAAATCGGGCTGGGGAAAATTTCTGCTGAAGAACTTCTTTCCATTGAGCTTGAAGCAGAAACTGACGTCACAGAACGAGGGTATATCCGGGGAATATCTACTGCTTTCGAAGTCCTTGAAGAAGCTGCCGAATCTTATCATCTGGAAGTATCCATTGCCAATCCTCTGTCCGTGGAAATCACCATTCCGGGAGTTATGATGTCAGAAAGAGACAGCTTGGGAAGAGTGCTCAATGTAGAGATTGGCGTCCATCCGGCTTCCATCCGCAGCGGACTTGCCAAGACCTTTCAATTGGAGTTCCCAAGGCTAGGTTCTAAGGCAAAAGTCCTAGAAGATTTCCCGGTTTCCCTGCGCATCAACGGTCAAAACAGGCTGTTAGTCAACAAATCCTGGAACCAGGATTATCCCATTCAGATTTTACCTCACTCCTTTATATCTCCGGAAATCTATCTCCAATGAGGCAACTGCTTATCCATATCGTCCTTTTGGCTTTACTTTTTTCTTGTCAGGAAAAGGAAGTAAAAGCACCTGTATGGCTAAATCCAAGCAATCAATGGGGAAAGGATTTTCCTCCTCTGGAGTTTTCGGTAGAGGAATCAGACTGGCAAGCTTGGCTTCAGACACCCTTACAGCCGATTTTCCTGAAAATTGATTCTCAGGACGAAAAACTCAGCCTTTCCTTGCCTGAAAAAAATCTCTGGATCCAAGGACAAGCTATTCTAATCCTCGGCCATAAAGAGAGTCGTTTTCATTTTCCGCTCTACCTGAACAAAGCCGAATCAAACTCAGAATTGGTGGACCTCCGAAGTCCAAAAACTGTCAATACTGATAGCAGTTTGGTTCAGCAGCAAATGCTGCTGATAATCGATCAAGCGGGAAATATTGACTCTTTGGATAAGGAAAATCTTTTCAAGGAAAACTACCTTTCCATTAGCCCGAAAACAGGAACCTATTCCAGCGATTCGGGTACTCCTCTTTCGAGTTTTTATGTAGCCAGCGGAACTCCGGTTTCACTTTCTCTGAAGCACAGAATGGATCTGGCGGGACAAAAAATCATTTTGGAAACCGGCCCCTTAAATGATGCCTTTGGAAATCAGGTGCCTGATGGAACCCTGATTACATTTAGCTTGAAAAAAGGCTTGAAAACCTGGACTATTGAGGCTTTTACCAGCCGAGGATCTGGATATTTAGAGCTGGAAAGAACCAGCTTTGAGGGCGCAAGTGTCAGGGCTAATATTGCCCAGGTTTTTTCATCAACCTTAATTCTTCAGCCATGACCCGATACCTTTTTATTCTTTTCTATCTCTTGGTTGGAGTCCTTCTATTTTCTCTGGCGAAGCTTCAAATTAGAAGGGATGAGGTCCCCTATTTCCTCAGGTTTGATTCGATTGCTGCAGCCCATGAGGCAGATATTGAGATCAATGTCGAAGCTTCTTTTCCACCCAATGAGCAACAGCTTGAGGTGTTGAAAAAGGATTATCTGGCCCTTTGGGCTCATTTGAATGCCATCTATGAAACCAATGACCTCAAGCCCAGCAAAGACCGCTTTACTGAACGCATTTATTCAAATTTGGCGATAGCCTATCCCGGAAAAACTACGGGGCTGGGACAGCGAAAAGATTTAAATCACAAGCTACTCATCCAAAACTGGTCTAGAGATGGACTTGCCTGCCAGATGATAGATTCCTTACAGTTTGCCTACCTCCTTCCGGATTCCGCTCAATATCAAACCGATGCAGTCTTAGCTTTAAGCTTGGTCTATCAAGGTGATAATTGGAGACTGGATGGTATTAAATTTATAGACGAAAAACCACTTTCCCCATAAACCATGAAACTAGCTTTTATAACTCCCTACCCACCGAGTCAAGTCACACTCAACGAGTATGGCTATCACCTTACCCGAAGTTTTATTGGTAAAAAAGAGGTGGATAAAATCTTCATTCTTACCAATCACCTGGAGGATGACCGCGAATATTCCAGATATGCGGAGGAAGGCTTGGATATCATCCCCTGCTGGGATTTCGACAGTTGGTTTACCGTCCTGAAGCTTCGCAAAAAGCTAAAAGAACTTCAACCAGATGCAGTCATTCTAAATCTCCAGTTTATGACATTCGGATCCGGGAAAATTCCGGCTGCTTTGGGGCTTTTGACTCCCTGGATGTGCAAACTGCTTCAAATTCCCTCGGTGGTCATCCTCCACAACATCACCGAAACTGTCAAATTGGATACGATTGGAATGGCAGACAGCAAGTTTAAGGGAAATCTCTTCCTCTGGATAGGAGAGCAACTGACCAAATTTATCTTGAAAGCAGACCTAGTCGGGGTGACTATTTCCCAATATGTAACCATTCTCAAGGAAAAATACCAAGCCAAAAATGTGGTTCTTTTGCCTCATGGCAACTTTGAACTTCCGGAACGAAACTATCTCCCAGAAAATCTCAAAGAAATTAACCTGATGGCTTTCGGGAAGTTTGGAACCTACAAAAAAGCCGAAGTGATGATCGATGCGATGGAGATTTTGGAGAAAAAATACCCCGATCTGAAATTCAAATCCACCGTAGCGGGAACCGACAACCCAAATGTCAAAGGATATATTGACAGTCTCAAGGCCAAATATTCTCATCTCCCCAATGTAGAGTACACCGGATACATCCCAGAGGAAATGGTGTCCAAGATCTTTTGGGACAGCACCTTTGTAATATTTCCTTATACCACGACCACTGGTAGCTCAGGCATCCTACACCAAGCGGGGAGCTATGGCCGGGCCTGTATCCTCCCCAAAATTGATGATCTTGAGCGCGTAGTGGACGAGGAAGGCTATGGAGGGGCATTTTTCGAAACTGACAATGCAGAAAGTTTGGCTGAAGCCGTAAGCTCGCTAATCGATGATCCGGAAGAACGCAAGCGCATTGAAGATCAAAACTTCAAAGCTGCCAAAGGTCTTCCGATGGGCGAGCTTGCTCAATGGTACCTGAGTCATATTCAGAAGCTTTTACCCAAAAAGAAATGAGCCTGCTCGTCAAAGCCATTGAGGGATTCCTGCGTCTCTTTTATCCCATTTTCAAAAAATGGATGAATTACCAGGTGTATGCTTACCTGGCTGTAGGTGCCATAAACACCGCTCTTAACATCTTTCTTTTTGCGGCTCTTTATGAGTGGATACTTCCTAAAGAAGGATATGATATCCAAGGTTATAATGTAGCCTCCTACACCGTGGCCCTGATTATCGCATTTTTTGCGACTATCCCGACAGGATTCTGGCTGAGTAAAAACTTTGCCTTCAAAACAGAAACCAAGGCAAAGAAAAAAACAGGCATTCAGTTCTTCAAATACTTCCTGGTAGTCGGGCAGGGTTTGGGAAGTGATTATTTGCTGCTCAAGGCTCAGGTGGTATTGTTGGACATGGAACCGACCGTAGCTAAAATCATTTCTACTGTAATCGTCCTGACTGTCAATTTCCTGTTGCAGAAATACTTCACGTTCAAGAAGTAAGACTTAAAATTGGCTCTCATATTATTCCAAAATATGGAATACACTTAATCCTATTCCAAAAACAGGAATAGAAACAATATTTAAAATACTCATTTTCAATTATTTATAATTTGGCCCCGAGATTGAATCTATTCTAGAAACAATTCTCAGAGGTCATGAAAAATAAAATTTTTGTTGCAATTCGGTTTGTCTTGATGTGGACATTGGTGGTATCATCCTGCCATCAGGTATTAAGTCAGGAAGTAGACAACAAACGTTGCCCTGAGGTCTATAAAAGAAACAACGGTAATGGCCAGCAAGTCACTGAATTTGCCGCCAACATCAGTCCGGTGAGTCCCTACTTCCTTGCTGCGCTTTCTTCCAAAAGCCAGGGAAATTTCACTTTGGGCTGGGGCCAACCCATTTTATACCCGCCTGTCATCACCAAAACCTGGATTACCGACTCTGAGGGATCTTCTAACTTGAATTGGGCATTTGGAAACAACAATACAGGATCTCCTTTCAATCCCCCGGGAATTCCTTCTGGAAATGAAGTCAAATACACTTTTTACAATAACAACCTTCCTACTGCCGGGATCATCACTTTGGAATTTACAGATCCATCTGATGGCCTTCCGATATGTACCTGTTCCTACCCTTTGAGTTCAGGAAATGGAGTTGGAGGATTGATTTCTGAAGAAAACCTTCGAGTGAGCTCCGGAAGTGATGGAGGCCTCGAAAGCAAAAGCTTGGGGAATGCCGTAATAACCCGCGCATTTAACCGAGTACAACAAGACCAAGGAGAAATCAATTATACCAAAGCTAAGCGTTGGGACTCCAAGGCTGAAGCAAGAATTCAAGGCTTGGTGTTGAATCAACTTTCTCCTTCAGAATCCATCCTTGGTCAAGATTTTATGGCATACCTAAGTAGCCCCACAGATTTGATCAACTTCACCAATGCAGAAGAGGTGATTTCCATAGACTATGTCAAAGGAGGGAACAACCTAGCCACTTATTTTGCGACCAAGACTTCTCAGCGAGTCTATGACCACACCAAATATGTCTGCGACCGGCTCAAGGGTTCCGAGATTCTGGCAGTGGACAGCGTGGAGATCGGTGGGTTTCACTTTCTAAGAACCCTCCTCAGTCCTGAACAAGGGCTGAATGAATATGCGATTTCCTTTTCTGTAGGAATTGACTCCGGAAATGAATCACTCGGCTTGCAGTCCGCTTGGTTGCTGGAGGATTACAAAGCTTATCCCGAGCATTTCAACTTCCAATTTTGGAGCGCAGATGGAAAGCTCTTGCAATCGCTGATCCTGGATCTTTTGAATAATCTAAAATTCCAAGGAACCATAAACCAGGTTACTCAAGTCTCTGTTCCCCAGATTTTGATCACCAAAGGTCACAGAAATCCAAACGAACCCGGTAAAGTCACCCTAAAAATCCTCAATCAATTAGAGGCAAATGAAGCCAGCCTAAGCTATGAAGCCAAGGTTTCAGAGACCTCCAATGAGATCATCAACCAACAACTTACTTTCCCCTTGCCTTCCAAAGGCTTGCATACTATCACTCTGGACTTGAAAGATTACGCCGAGGCTGCCGTCTTTTTAGGAAATAAAAACCAAACCACAGACTATGTCTTTGACAGTGATGGGTTATGGAACTATTACCTGCCAGAAGGATCCAGCCTGAATGATTTTACGGTATCCAATGGCACCACCGAAGACTCTACGGCCAATTATCCACTTTTGAGAAAAGTGGATCTGTCAGCCCAAACTTCCACCTATGGCACCATTTACAGGACAATTCGAGGCGGTGGAATTCCTGCTGATTTATCCGGATATGAGTACTTGAGCTTTTCTGCCAAAGGTTCTGGTGAGCTTGCGATTCGATTGATTAAAAAGTCTGTGGACAAATACGAAGATCACTACACGCTCACTGTACCACTTACAGGACAAGAGTCCCAAGTTCAAATAGCTCTCAAGGATTTTGTGTCCACCGGCATCAATCAAAGCTTGGACCCTTCTGATCTGGTTATGATCTCTTTCACCAATGAGGGATTTTCGAATTCCGGTCTTATGGAATTAGCTTTGGACAAGGTCAGGTTCACCAATCAAAAAGAAATCACCGCACCTGCGAAGGCAGAAGCTTTTGTCTATCCAAACCCTTTTGTCGGGAAAACCAATGTCATCTTTAAAACCCGAACCGGTGGAGATATGGTTTTGGGAGTTTATAATCTAGCTACCGGAAACCTGGTTTATGAAGAAACCATCTCTACCGTTCCGGGAGAAAACCAAAAAGAATTGATCCTAGACCAAGCCGTGAAAGATGGATTTTACATTCTCAAAATCGGTTCTTTGACAGAATCTGTGACAGCAAAACTCTGGGTGCAATAAGAATCTATTTCTCTATCCCTTCACTAGGGATCCTAGAAAGGGACCTCAGGAGTTATCCTTCGAACTTTAACTCTATCAAAAATCCCTTTTTCTAAAAACCCGGGTGGCAAGATAATTCGGAACAAGCATCCATATCACCAAGGCAAATGTGGCAATTAAAATGCCTGATCCACTGGAGAAGAACTGTTGGAAAAAAGCCCCTGTATAACCCATCAAGGCCGAAATATCCAACTGCATCAGCATGAGTATTCTTCCCAAGTCAACAGGATTTAGCATGACCAGTGCCAAGGTGGCTTTTTCTAATGGATAATCGGCAAAGCTGTAAATGATGTACAAGACCAAGCCGTCATAGACCAAGGAAAAGTAAATCCACAGCGCCAGACTTATTCCGATGGCTTTGGCTTTGTCTCTAGTGAGTACGCTAGCCAAAAATGCAAATCCTGCAAAGACTGAGCTTAACACGACTCCAACAACCAGAAGCGTAAGCAAACTGCTATCAGCACCCCAAAGCATCATAGGAAGTCCAAAACCCAGCAAAATGGATAAACTCAGCATAATCACTACGGCCAGGAGTTGGCTGAGAAACACGTGAATCCGCTTTACCGGCTGAGCCAGCATCAATTCGATAAACTCCAGATTATTGTAAAAATGGGTAGTAGCAAAAACCGCCGAAATCAACGGAATAAATAAGATCATGATGTTCATCAGACTCAGAGAGACTTTGCTCAGATCGTCCGAAACCTGATAAATCGAAATCGCCACCAGAGCCAAAAACACAGTATAAATGATGGCAAAGCGTGATTTCAGAATATCGTAAAGTGCGTATTTGAGTAACTTAAACATGATTCAGTATCGTTTTTTTTGACTTTTTTTTCAGGGTCCACTCCATCAGCTTGGCAATGGCCGGGGAAAACTTGCTCTCTCCAGTGATTTCCTTTAGCTCTTCGATGGTATTGGAGAAAAACACCTCCCCTTCATAAATGTAAATCGCACGGTTAGTCAGCTCCTCCAGATCACTAAGGATATGGGAAGTAATCAGAATCAGCTTTCCCTGAGCCCGTTCCTTCTTGATTTTGGTTTTGAGCAGTTCCACCGCAATAGGATCGAGTCCAGCAGTAGGCTCATCCAGAATGAGAATGCTTGGGTGGAAGAGAAAAGCCAAGGCCGCAGAGACTTTTTGACGGGTACCGCCAGAAAGAGTCCCCATGGCTTTATCTTTCATTTCCTCCAGGCCAAAAGCCTCTACAAGTTCCAAATCGTAATTTTTGATCTCAGGACGCATGTCTTTCATCATGGAGAAAAGCTGCCCGATTTTTATGTTGGCCGGATAGTGCCCAATCTGAGGCATATAGCCAATCTGCTTTCGGTAGGATACATCGCCTTGGATGGACTGACTTCCTACGGTAATATCCCCACTGTCAGGAATCACCATTCCGAGAATGGTTTTGATCAGGGTTGTTTTACCGGAGCCGTTAGGCCCCATGAGCGCATAGCTGTTGCCGAGCTCAAATTCCAGATTGAATTCATTGAGCACTTGCAGCTTGCCAAATTTTTTGGATAGGTTATGTACCGAAATCATAGGGTCTCATTTTGGGTGAATGATCAATCATTTCATCTGGAGTCATGGTTGGAAGGATTTTTTCCATCCGATCCAATAAGGTCACCAGAAAACTCCTCCAAAGCATAACTGAGGCAGGAATTTTTTCGACGATCACACTGTAAAGATTGATAGGGCGATAGGGCACGTCTCCGATTCTGTCACGATTGAGATCGTAACCCTCATATTTGTCCCAATAGTTTTCCTTGAGTTGGTTGAGTACTAAGTTGCCATTCGTACTGATATCAAAGGTGTTTCTTGTGAAGTTGTTGGCCTGGAAGAGATTTTGGTCACAGCTCGCCATCAGCTTTAGCGCCCAGCCGTTTTCTTTGAAAGTATTTTCCTTGAAATCAATCCGGCTGCTGCCTTCCATGTAGATTCCAACCGTATTTTTCAGAAAGACATTGCCGATCACTTTACTGTCTGATATATCTTTCAGCAAAATCCCGTAGGCACTACTTCCCCAGTTTTCTTCAAACCGGTTTTCCTGCATGGTCACGTTTTTGGTGTACATGACCGCCACACCCGCTCCATTTCTTTTGAAGGTGTTTTTCAGATAGGTATTGTCATGAGAAAACATAAAGTGAAGCCCATAGCGCATATTGCCTTGGATGAAGTTTTCCTTGGCTAGAGTATTGGTCACAAACTCGAGGTAAATACCATCCCGATGACCGGAGACCTCATTTTTCTCTATCAGGCTGTCCTTGCATTTCCAGAGATGAATGCCATTTCCTACTTCAAATTCCCGACTGGCCGATGCATTCACTTTGTTGTTTCGAATGGTCAGATTTGAGGAGTTGGAAAAGTGCAGACCAAAAAAAGTATCCACCAATATATTGTTTTCAACGGTGCAGTTTTTGGAATCGAAGAACTTGATTGCCGCCGAGTCGTCCATGTTGGATTTCCCGGTTCGGATAAATTTCAGGCCCCGGATCAATACATTTTCGGAAGCTACCAGAAAAATATTGCCTTTATTCTCACCGTCCATGACCGGGTGATTATTGCCGATTAAGCTCAAAGGCTTTCGGATTGTCACTGCCGAAGCTTGATAAGTTCCGGGGGAGAAAATCAAAGTATCTCCTGCAGCTGATCGATCGACAGCAGCTTGGATGGATTGTCCTGGCTTGAGAATGATTTTGTCTGCCTCTGCATGGATGGCGTACAGGCACAAAATCAAAATCAATGGGAAGATTCGGTTCATGGCTTTTCTGAGTTCGAGCATCACTTAAATTGAGTGGTTAATTCTCCCCATGCGAGGTACACTCCGCCATTTTTGGCTTTATATTCTTTCAATAATTGGTAGTCCGGAAAGGCAACTACTTCGGAAGCCATGGGAGTTTTGAATTCCGGAGATTTGAGGTAATGGGCGACATTGGCATCCAGCAAGGTGCCTGGATTCAGGTAGTCCATGACGAGGATATGTTTAAAGGTCTGGCCTTTGCCCTCCTCAGAATCCATGTAGCCAAGCATACAGTTGACATCGTCGAAAATGAATATTTTCCCTTTCTCTGTGACCAGTTCTGCTCCAAACTTTGGATCCATCAGGGTCATTTTGCAATGGTGACAAGCGTCCTGCCCTAGTGCAATCGGACGTGGGTCGGCACTGCAAGCCATCAGTATCAGAATTGGGATCAAAGCAATCAGTAATCGTTTCATGGTCAGGTGGGTTAAATGAAAGTTTTATTTCAGCAGGTGGATGAGGTTTATTTTCCTTTCCAATCCAGGAAAACAGCCAATACCAAGAGGCCCATACCCCCCATCAAAATCCAGCTACCGGTATCAGGACCGGAATAGGCCAGAAAGTTTAAGAGTTGTTTATAGCCAATCAGAGGTGGCTGGTAGCTCATTCCGTCGACTTTGATAGCAGCCTTTGGGTCAAGCTCATGGCCATATTCATAGCCCCAGAGGTACATATCCACCAGAATAGCAATGCCAAAGGCAGAAAGAAGCCCCAGAAAGGAGTATATCGACCATCTTTTGCCAACTAGGAAAAAGATCAGTCCTAACCCAATCATCGCCCCCATCACATACTTCAGGTAAGTGAATTCAGGGAACATCTCTACCCCGATATGCTTCATTCCGATGTAGTGGTTGACGCCGTTGATCTGGTCCACATTACCACTAAGCTGGTCGATCCAAATCTTCATATTCAGACCCTCAGGATATTGAGGAGCCCAGAGGCTAATCTGCCAAAGTGGAGTGAAATACGCAGGGATCAAAGTCAATACTGCCAGTAAAAGCAATATCCGATTGGTGAGGCTGAGGGATTTCATAATCAATTTTTGAAAATCGCCGGTGGAGATTCCCACCGGCGAAAGTGGATGGTTTTATTCAGAGGCTCCTGTGGAGTATTTCAGCGGAACATTTGATCCTTTTGGCGAAACTCTCAGATAGCCCTGCATCTCTTGGTGCAGCGCCGAACAGAAGTCGGTACAGTAGAATGGGAACACCCCTACCCGATCCGGGATCCATTTCAGCGTAGAAGTCTCTCCTGGCATAATCAAGAGCTCTGCAGTATTGGCACCTTTGATTGCAAATCCGTGAGGCACATCCCAGTCTTGCTCCAAGTTGGTGACGTGGAAGTAAACCTCATCCCCTACCTGTACCCCTTCGATATTGTCAGGTCGGAAGTTGGATCGGATGGAAGTCATGTACACGTGTACTTGATTGCCTTTTCGCTCCACTCGGGCATCATTGATTCCTTTGAGGGCATAGGGGCTGTGATTTTTTTCGATGGGATAGAATTTCACCTGACGGTCTTTGATCAAAGAGGCAGGGAAAGACTCCGCATAGTGGGGTTCACCGATGGTCGGGAAGTCGAGAAGCAGCTGCATTTTATCTCCCGAGATATCGTAGAGCTGAGCTGAGTGGGCCAATTCGGGACCGGTAGGCAGGTATCGGTCTTTGGTGATTTTGTTGTAAGCTACCAGATACTTGCCATGAGGTTTTCCGGTAGGTCCACCTGGGATACTCAAGTGACCTACTGAATAATAGGTAGGCGCTCTATCCAGCACTTCAAGGGTTTCGATATTCCATTTCACGATCTCTGAGGATACAAACATGGAGGTATAGGCATTTCCTTTTCCATCAAATTCTGTGTGCAAAGGACCTAAACCTGGTTTTTGGACTTCGCCATGTAGTACTGATTCATATTTCAACACCGGCATGCCCTGGATGTCTCCTTCAAAATCTTTCTTTTCGATTGCAGCCAGCATTTTGGTGAATGAGAAAACTGGAATGATCGCCGCCAACTTACCTGAACCGATGATGTATTCTCCAGTTGGGTCGGTATCAGTGCCGTGTGGAGACTTTGGACAAGGGATGAAATAAACGATGTCTTTCAGTACAGTTGGGTCCAAAGTCAACACCTCTTCCATGATCGTGGAGGTGGCAGAATGGGTTTCTTCATTCCATTTGTTGTGAGCATACCTTGCTTTTTTCTTGGTGCCTTTTCCTGCTTTCACATATTCTTCTGCTTTTTTCCAGTTGACCGCCATGATAAAGTCCTTATCCTTTTGCGAAGCATTCACTTCCAAAAGCGTATGGGCCATTTCGGTATTGTAGGTGGAGAAGAAGAACCAGCCATGAGATTTATTTTTACCGGCTCGAGCCAAGTCAAAATTGAAAGGAGGTGCTTCAATCTGGAATGAAAGATTCATTTCTCCTGTCTCCTGATTCACCCCGATAAAGGATATATACCCTTTGAAATTCTCCTTGTAGGAGTCAATGGACACGTCCTGATTATCCCCAACGGGCACAGAGAAACGGGTACCCGCTACTACATACTCGGTGTTTTGAGTAATAAACGGAGAGGAGTGGTTACCGGCAGAATTAGGTATTTCTATGATTTCCACCGTCTTGAAGCTGTTCAAATCTACCCTTGCAATCCGCGGGGTGTTGTTTGCATTTCCAAATGCCCATCTGGCATCATGTTCTGCATTGGTTGTGGAAATGGCAATGTGGTGCAAGTCATCCCAAGGCACAAAGCCGTTAGCGGTGTTGAGCATGGGCTTGGATTGTTCAGAATATCCCCATCCATTTTCCGGGTGAACGGAGAAAACAGGGAGAATTTTCAATACCCGACCGGAGGGAAGACCTACGACGGACATTTGACCATTAAAACCACCAGAGACGATGTTGTAAAACTCATCATGCTGTCCTGGCGCTACATAGACCTTGGAAGCTGCATCACCTGTGATGGCACTTTGGGCTCCTTTGGGCTTACATCCGGGCGCTATTGCTGCCGCAATCAGACCTGCAGCAAGTAGCCATTTGTTTGTTTTCATTTGGATTTTAGTTTAACTGGGTTATTTCACGGCAGCATCGCGCTGGCCTGCTTTTTCTTCATCATTTTTTCTCATAAACTCTAGAATACCTCTTGCATCATCCATGGAGATATTTTGATTTGGCATTCTGGTAAGACATTCTTCCAGAAGCTTTTGTGCTTCGGGGTCTTGGTCCAGCATCACGTCCACATTGGTTATCATATTCATGATCCATTCCGGACGACGTCGGTTGGTTACTCCTTGGAAGCCGGGACCGACCAGTCGCTTGTCATTTAGCTGGTGACAGGCGGTGCACTTCATGTCCACGATAGCCTTTCCCTGGTCAGCCAAGGAAGCGTCGACGCCCGATCCGAGATCAACAGATTTTATTTCGCCTATCCCTTTGGGATCCGCAGCGGGCGCAGCGGCTTCAGCAGGGGAACCCGATTCGGAAGAGGAAGTCTGAGATTCGCTTCCGCCACCACAGGAGGTCATCAGCATCGCTACGATGCCCATTGACCAAATCATTACTTTTTTCATAGTTTCGACATTGAGTTGATTAGAGTTGGGATACTTTAAGATGGATTGAGGTTGGACATATTTTTCAGAAAACAGACTGATAAAGGACAAGGCAAGACCTAAAGGGAAGAGGGCGGAAAAAACAAACAGTCCCAAGTGATACCATGAAAGGTATCCCCACTGCATCCAGACCATAGTGCCTTGCCCAAAGAGCAGAAGTTCGGTCCCCAGAAATCCTCCCAAAATGAGGCTCCATCCAATTTTGGAAGAAAGCGTGGAAGGAATTCTGCCTTCTTCCATGGCTAAGCCCCCTATTCCGAAAGTCATTGCTCCCAACATAACCAGATGAAGGAAGCCGATGACATACAGTCGGATGGTATAAGAAATCACAGCAACCTCCGGAAATACCAGAAGAACCTGAAGAATTGCCTTTGCAACCAAGCTCCCCAAAGCAAGAACAATCAGCATTTTGGGAAAGGGCTGAAGGAAAAGCCCGGGAAGAATCTTTATGATTTTTTGAAGAAGGAGGAAGTACGCCAAGGCTTGAATCAAAACCGCCAAGGAATTGATCCAGAAGAAGATTGGTGATGGTTCCGCCCAGGTAATTGCTAAGGCAAAAGTCAAGAATACAGAACCTATTAAAAGCCCTTGTTGAATGCTGGAAATTAAGATCTTAATACCTCTTTTTTCTGCAAAAAAAACGATCAAACCGAGCGTGCCGAGTACAAACCAAGCATTGAGCTGGAAGTGCAAAAACCACTGAATGGTCATGAAATACATTTCATGCATTCTTCCCAAAGTGGCCGTCACAGGCCCCAAAGCCCATAGGCCTAAGGTTGAGATCAGATACCCGATCAGAGACCATCGAATCAGCCGAATTCCAGTGGTGTTTTCTTTTTGCCCAAGGGTCTTCCAAAGCTTGAAGATGAATGCATAAGAAAGGAGCACAAACAAGGTGGAAAAGGAAATACTCACTACTCCATAGCCCTGCACTGGGAAGGAGAACAACATTCCGAGTAGGGAAACCAGCAAGGCGATGAATAGCCATCCGTATTTTTTTCCAAAGTTTTCCTTTCCTTCCAGCTCAAATATCATGGTTCCGATCAGCATCATAAATCCCCATCCCAAGAGGGCTATATGAGAATGGGTATGGAGAATATGACGGTATTCGAGAACAGGGATTTCCACGATGTGAAATGCTCTCATGGTCACCCCCAAAAGCGCAGCGATCAGGAAAAATCCTACCGCCCATCGGTTCCAGATGCGAATAAAGAGCTCGTTTGGTTTTGAAATCCTCATGATATTCGAACTAATAGGACTTTGTTTATGAAGCGTTTAATTCTGAATAAAGCACCATAGCTTTTGGAAACAACACATTGTTTTCCAAGTGGATATGGGTATGTAAATCCTGCTCAAACTCCTGCAGCATAGAAAATGCTACCCGGTAAGTTTGACAGGCATCCGCTGGCGCAGTATAACCTTGTGTCAAGGAGTCAATTCTTCGAAAACGCTCCCCTTCCGTGTCATGCTCTTCTTCCATCATGGATATCGGGTTTTCGATATGTCCAAAATGTGGCTTTGAAAGCGGGAAGCTGTTAGTTTTGGCTTCTTCCATCGCTTTGATGTAAGGGAAGAGCACAAATTCCTCCTTTTTCATATGGATGGTTAGCGCATCTGCGGCTTCGAAAAACTCTTGGCGGATGAGAGTTAATTCCGGATGACGGTCTCCGTGAACCCGCTCTATTTTTTCAAGGTAAAATTTCAAGGCAGGAAGAGTCTCTTCGACATACTTATGATGGACATTGACGATATGGTCAATCAATTGGCTGAGAGACATTTCCTGATAGGGGCTCTGATCCGCCACTTGCATGATTACTTCGAGCTTTTCGACCACCTCTTCCAGGTTAAGCCCTCTTGTGCTGCAGGCATCGGATAGTTTGACTCCTCCTTTACAGCAGAAGTCTATTCCATATTCTGTAAATACCTTGGCAGTCCGGAAATTCTCTGCTACAATTTTGCCTACTTTTTTGTCTGTGATAGTTGCCATTTGATTGGAATTTAAAGGATGTTTTTATCTTTTATATTGGTAAATTTTTTTAGGTTTTCAAGAAGCTTATCCCCGTTTGAATCCCAAGCGCCATATCCTGAAGCGTAGTGGTCATCATCATGCCAGTCAGGTGATCCCGGATAGCTTTGAACTTATGATGCACCGCGCAGGGATGTGACTCCGAACACTCCTGAAGTCCCAATGCACAGCCCACGAAGATCGAATCCCCGTCAATGACCTGCACAATTCTATAAAGAGGTGATTTTCTGCCTTCTTCGCTGATTTCAAATCCTCCATTTGGACCTTTAATGGAGAGGAGTAAGTTTTCTCTTACCAATGTTTGGAGGATTTTAGCAGTAAAAGCTTCCGGAGAATTTATCGCAAAAGCAATGTCCTTGATGCCAGCACGCTCCTTGCCTTCCGGTAAAGTGGCCAGAAAAACCATGGAATTGATTGCGTATTTGCAGGCTTTGGAAAACATCTTCGCGCTGATTGATGACTCAAATGTAATGGAAAAATAATAAAAGATAAAAATATCCTGTAATATTTTTTTATTAGAAAATAAATCCTTCTTTGAACAGCCTACAACGGAAATGTATTGGGCTTGGACCAATTGGTTAATTAAGAGTATCAGGCTTGTTGATTTCGGATATATTCTCCAATGAGCTTATTTACTCTTTTTGCTTTTCCATCTGGCAAACACCAAAATAAAAGAGACATTTGGGGTCAACTCCGGTAAAAACTCAATCAGATCAGATCAAAAACTCTATTTTCTAAATTGAGAATAAAATCACCATTGGCTTATCAACTAGGATCTCTTTTAAGAAATCATGTGATTTTAAATTCTCTAAAATTTGAATTTTCGATTTTACTTCTCTTATTTCGGACTTATTACTCTTAATTAAATTGAAAGCCCTTTCCCAAGTCGGTAAATATGGCCTTCGTGCCCTGCTTTATCTGGTCGCTTATCCTCCGGAAAATCAGTACCTCAGTATCCGCCAGATCTCGGATGACCTGGGATTGTCATTCCATTTTGTCACAAAAATCTTCCGTGAATTGACCGAAAAGGGAATTCTGCTATCCTACCGTGGCCCTTCGGGGGGAATCGCCCTGGCAAAACCTGCAGAAGAAATCATGCTGATCGATGTGATCAAAGTTCTTGAAGGCGAAGACTTCTTTGACAAATGTCTTCTTGGCCTCCCCCATTGTGGGTCGGCCAAACCCTGTCCAGTTCATGAGTTTTGGAAAGAGGTCAAATCTCAACTCCAGGAAAATTTCTCTAACACCAGTCTAGCACTTTTGGGTGAAAAAATCCGAACCCAGGAAGTCCGGCTGGATGAATGAAATTTTTTTACATCTAATTAAGATTAAATACTCTTAAATATGAAATAACCTTTTACTCAAAAAACTATGAATACAGAACCCAGCTTTCTGACCTACTTAATGAAGCCCAAAAACTGGTGGCTCCCCTTCTTACTGATCTTTACAGTGAGCATTAGCGGTCTGATCTTCATTGGATATCAGACTTACAATGAAGCACCTCCCATTCCTGATTATGTGGATTCTGAGGGTAATATGATCATCTCCCAAGCTGAAATTCTGGCAGGACAGGAAGTGTTTCATCGGTATGCACTGATGGAGTATGGAAGTATGTTCGGTGACGGAGCACTCCGGGGACCTGACTTTACTGCCCAAACGCTCCACACTTTGGCTGAGTCGATCAAGGAGTTTTATCGGGTCCAATCACCTTTAGACCCTAAGCCTTTTGAACTTGCCGGAATCGAGCAAATGGTTAAAAATGAAATCAAGAAAAACCGATATCAAACAAGATCCAATCAAACTGAACTTACGCCAGCGCAAGTTTTTGCAGTCAGTGAAATCAACACTTTTTACCAGCGAGTTTTTCTTGATCCGGAATTTCACGAAGCATTCAAGCCAGCAGGATATCTTACTGACCCTAAAGAAATCGAAGACCTTAGTAAGTTTTTCTATTGGGGGGCTTGGGTATGTAGTGTGGCTCGACCGGGTGAAACCTACAGCTACACCCACAACTGGCCCTTTGACCCTGAGGCTGGAAATACCCCCACAGCATCTACCGTTTTATGGAGTATGCTTGGTTTGTTTGGACTTGTCCTAGGCCTTGGGGCTGTAATGTATTACTACGGACAATTTGAGCAGTTGACGGAGGAGTATTATGCCAAAGGAGCTTCCGAAATGGTCACAGAGGAAAAAGTAAGATCCTTCCGCCCTACACCTACCCAACGAGCAACCTTTAAATTTTTCTTCGTAGCAATTCTTCTATTTTTCATTCAGGTACTGGCTGGCGTTCTGACCGTTCATGATTTTGTCGGATTTACCTCTTTTTTCGGATTAGACCTGCAAGCTTTATTACCGGTGACGATTTCCCGAAGCTGGCATGTTCAGATTTCACTTTATTGGATTTCAGCCTGTTGGGTAGGGATATCCTTTTTCATCCTCCCGATTTTGGCCAAAGGAGAGCCTAAAGGTCAACTCAAGCTTATCAATTTACTATTCGCCATTTTCTTTGTGCTCGTGGCAGGTTCTTTGGTCGGCATTTACTTGGGACCTATGAATATGTTGGGAAGTCTTTCCAGGTGGCTGGGGCACCAAGGGTGGGAATTTGTAGAGCTGGGCAGATTGTACCAATATATGCTCTTGGCGGTTTTTGCGCTATGGGCCGTGATTGTCTATCGGGGATTGAAAGGTGTAATGGCCAAAGCCAAGCCCTGGGAACTGCCCAATTGGCTGGTCTATGCCGTGGTATGTATCTTGATTCTGCTGGTATCTGGCTTCGTGGCCAGTCCAGAGACCAATTTTGTAGTAGCGGATTTCTGGAGATGGATGGTAGTGCACATGTGGGTTGAGGCATTTTTTGAAGTGTTTACCACGATCATTGTCGGCTATATGATGGTGATGATGGGCTTGGTCAACCGACAGGCCGTGACCAAGGTAGTCTATCTCGCTGCCTTGCTGTTTTTGGGCTCGGGTTTATTGGGTATTTCCCACAATTTCTATTGGAATGCAAAACCTGTTGGCACTTTGGCCTTAGGTTCTGTTTTTTCTACCCTACAGGTTGTGCCTTTGATTTTGCTGACCTTGGAAGCTTGGCGAATGCAACGAATGCCACAGCTTTTGGCCAAAAAAAATAATGAGAGCGGCCGATCCTCCCTGTTCGCAATGCCCGGAGTGTTTCTTTATCTCTTAGGAGTAAACTTCTGGAATTTCTTCGGCGCAGGAGTTTTTGGATTGATCATCAATTTACCAATTGTAAATTATTATGAGCACGGAACCTACCTCACTGTAAACCATGGACATGCCGCACTGATGGGGGTGTACGGTAATCTCTCCATAGCCGGGATTCTTTTTGCCCTTCGCTACCTAGTCCAGCCAACCAGCTGGAATCCACAATTGGTCAAATTATCCTTTTGGTCCATCAATCTGGGCTTAGTATTTATGGTGGTATTAGATCTTTTCCCTGCTGGAATTCATCAACTTTTTACGGTTATGGATCAGGGATACTGGTTTGCACGATCACAGGATTTTATTCAAAGCACTCCCTTTCAAACTATGACCTGGCTAAGAATTGTTGGCGGGTCGCTCTTTCTCTTGGGAGGCGTCATTCCATTGACTTGGATGGTCATAAAAAGCTCCCGTCAACTCAAATATGAGCAACCCTTTGTTCTCAACCGTTTTCATCAGGAACGCAAAGAAATGGAATTACATTAATCTAACCCCCTAATTTATGCATGAACCTACTCACGACTATGCCGTCAATCTCGAATGGAGCTACGGAAGAATTGGGCAACTAAGCAGTCCCGAACTTGAAACCCTTATTGAATGCGCTACCCCACCGGAATTCCCCCATGGAATACCGGGCATTTGGTCTCCTGAGCATTTGTTTACTGCCGCGGTAAGCTCTTGCCTGATGACAACTTTCCTTTCGGTAGCCGATCATTCCAATCTGAAATTTGAAAAGTTTACTTGTCGGGCTACAGGTACGCTGGCTAAAAAAGAGGGGAAATGGATGATGACCGAAGTGCATCTCTTCCCCGAACTCACGCTGAGCCCTGGAGAAAAAGAAGAGCGAGGTCTTAAAGTGTTGGAAAAGGCCGAAAAAGCCTGCCTGATTTCCCAGTCAATCCAATCAGAAATCAAAATGATCCCTACGATTTTGCAGCTCGAGCTTTACTGATTTCAGTTTGTTGCAAATGTCAAGAAGAGGCTGTCTCATTAAGCGGCTTGTCACATTTAGAAAAGTCGGGATAAAGTTCTATTCACTGAAAATAGACTTCAACTCCGCTCAGACTGACACATTCAGCCCTCTTGAGAGAGCCTCTTTAAAAACATTAATTTCAATAACTCTCCCAAAAATTCCTTCTTATGACTAGAATTGGTTGGCATCCTAATGAAAAAAGAAAATAACCACAAATAAGCCCCTCAAGCGCCACCCGGCTCTCCATCATCTCAGCCATGACCACCATCAGGGCTTATTACTCTGTTGGAAAATCAGGCAGGGATTCAAACTTGGCATTGACCCCGAGCGGATGAAAGTCTATTGCGAATGGTTTTGGGAAAATCACCTACAGGCCCATTTCGAAGAGGAGGAGAAACTGATTTTCCCCATTCTGCCTGAGGATAACCCGCTTGTCAAGCAAGCCCTGAGTGAGCATAAGCGCCTGAGACGGCTCTTTTCCGATTGGGAAAATGTCGAAAAAACCCTCAGGCAAATTGAAGAGGATCTGGAAAGACACATCCGATTTGAAGAGCGGATTCTATTTACCGACATTCAGGAAAAAGCCACTTCCACTCAACTGGATGCTATCGCAGCCCAGGAAGTGCGGGAAAAATTTGTGGAGAATGGGGAAGATCCTTTTTGGGTAATTGCCACTTAAAGCCTCTTCCAAAACCAGATTTTATCTGAATAGCTCAGCTCCCGGATGTTCACATCATAGTAGGAATAGAGACGGTTTTTCGACAGGTTATTGATCAATACCGAGGAGAGAAAAAGTGTCAAAGCACCTGTCATCAATGGGTTGATCATATAGAGATACCCCATTTGTCTGACTTCCACTGACCCGATATTGGCGATCAGCGCAGTGGCTCCCCAGGATGAAGGGATTTGGTTATTTCTTAGCCAAAATAGTCAAGGAAACAGCCAAAGGAGGAGAAATCCTAATGGATTCAGTTCTCCAAAAGAGTATTTACACACTTCCGAAGATCAATTTTTCGGACTGGGCTGCTTACCAATTAGTCATACCAAAAGGTAACACTGAACTGGCTCTAAAACTTGTTTAGTGTTCTTTTCCCAGATAAATGCTTCACTCTTTGGATTTCTGTCTATAGTCGAGCCAAAGTAGTGTAAAAACAGCTTTAATAATCCGCAATTTGGGCTTCACTTCGAAAACTCAATTCCTCCACACCCCCACCCTGCTTTTTAATCCTGGCTTTTTGCTCTCACCCAAATCGCCAAGAGTCTGCTTATCTCCCCGAAAAGGCTGCAAGTAATAGCTTCCGAAATAGCCTTTCCCCCTTAGCCAGGTGTTCATGGCATCAAGGTCGGATGTCCTCAATTGCTCCGAATGAACTGTAGTCCGAACCTCTAAGGGAACGGAAGACGAGACTATGATTTCCAATGTTTTCTCGAAAGCCAAAAACAAATCAGAGCGGGTAACTTCCCAATACTTTTCCGGTAAAGATTTAAAATCAAGGGCCACATAGTCCAGCAAATCTTCGGTAATTAACTGCCCAATTACCTCAGGCCGGCTGCCGTTGGTGTCGATTTTCACCTCAAACCCCATCTTTTTCACCTCCCTGACAAATGGAATCAACTGAGGATGCATCGTGCATTCGCCTCCGCTGAACACCACCCCATCCAGCAAGTGACGGCGGCTTTGCAGAAATTCCCTGACATGAGCCCAACTCAGCTTGCCTTTGCCAAGGACGATCTCGGGATTGTAGCAGTAGCTACAGCGCATGTTGCAGCCGGCAAACCAAAGGATGCAAGCTGTGCGATCCGGAAAATCCAGCATTGTAAAAGGGGAGATACTGAAGACAGGTCTCCCCTTTTCCAGGCTATTCGACGAAATGGGTGCGCTGCTTGTGTTCACCTTTTTTTCCTATGTTAAAACTCTCCACGGGACGGTGGTAGCCCATCACGCGGGTGTACACGAGACATTTGGTGCGCTTTTCTTCATGCTGATCGAGGAGCGCTTTGGTTTGGATCGGTTCAGTGCTTGTCTGCATAGTTTATTGGTTTTTGGTTAAGTGAATTGAGTAGATCTTCATCGCAATGCGGGCAGTATTCATGTTCGCCGTTGAGGTATCCATGTACAGGGCAAATACTGAATACCGGAGTGACGGTGATGTAAGGCAACTTGAAGTTGGAAAGCACCTTCTTCACCAGTCGGCGACAAGCCTCAGGCGAAGAGATTTTTTCCCTCATGTACAGGTGCAGCACGGTACCTCCGGTGTACTTGCATTGGAGTTCGTCCTGTAGCAACAGGGCTTCAAAAGGATCGTCGGTATAGTCCACCGGGATTTGGGAGCTGTTGGTGTAATAAATGTTTTCCTCCATTCCAGCCTGGATGATTTCGGGGAAGCGTTTCTTATCCTCTTTCGCAAATCGGTAAGTGGTACCTTCTGCCGGAGTAGCCTCGAGATTATAAAGGTTGCCGGTTTCTTCCTGGAATTCTTTCATGCGATTTCGAATGTATTCAAGGAGCTCAGCGGCAAAATTTTGTCCGAAGTGGCCGGTGATATCTTCTTTTCCCTGGGAATAATTCAGAATCATTTCATTCAAACCATTCACTCCGATGGTCGAAAAGTGGTTTCGGAAATGCTTCAGATATCGTTGAGTGTAAGGATAGAGCCCACGGTCGTACATTTCTTGGATGAAAACCCGCTTTTTTTCCAAAGTGGATTTGGAAATCTGCATTAGGTAGTCTAATCGCTCATAAAGCCCTGCCTTATTTCCGGAGTATAAATAACCCAAGCGTGCCATATTGATCGTCACCACCCCGATACTTCCGGTCATCTCGGCACTTCCAAAGAGCCCATTTCCACGCTTCAGCAACTCCCGTAAATCGAGTTGAAGGCGACAGCACATCGACCGAACCGCATTGGGCTTGTAGGCATTGGGGTTTTCTATCTTTTGGCCCTTCTCATCCACCGTATATTGACTGCCTATGAAATTTTGAAAATAAGAAGAGCCTATTTTGGCCGTGTTTTCAAACAGCAAATCCGTATTGGGTCCGTACCAATCAAAGTCTTCGGTGATATTGACCGTAGGAATGGGGAAAGTGAAAGGCTGCCCATTCGCATCTCCTTCGGTCATAATCCTGTAGTAAGCCTTGTTGATCAGCTCCATTTCGGGTTGGAAATGCTTGTAAGTAAGTTCTTCCAGGGAATTCACTCCCCGCTTTCTCGCCTTTTCCATCAACAAATCAGAATCGATCCCCTGGAATAGATGCAGGTCACTCTTGGTCGGCATCTGGTCTTTCAGATCCTCGGGAACTACCCAGTCCAGTGTCACATTGGTGAAAGGCGATTGACCCCATCTCGCAGGAACATTGAGATTATAGACAAAAGAACGAATGGCTTTCTCGATCTCCTTATAATTGAGCTGGTCCTTGAATACATAAGGTGCCAAATAGGTATCAAAAGAACTGAACGCCTGTGCTCCTGCCCATTCACTTTGGAGGATCCCCAGAAAATTAGCCATTTGCCCCAAGGCTTCACGAAAATGCGCCGGTGGACGGCTTTCAACCCGACCCCGGACTCCATTAAATCCTTCATTGAGTAAGCCCCTCAAGCTCCAGCCTGCACAATAGCCCGTCAAGCAGTCCAGATCATGAATATGTATGTCCCCATTGCGATGAGCATAGCCTTCCTCCTTATTGTAAACCTTGTCCAACCAATAGTTGGCGATGATCTTTCCGGCCACATTATTGACCAAGCCGGCATTGGAGTAGGAAGTATTGGCGTTGGCATTGATCCGCCAGTCAGTCTGCTGGATATATTCTTCGATTGTCTGGGTACTGTCCACATAGGTGGTGTCCTCGTTGAGTCCAGCCACATGTTCACGCTGGAGTTTTCGGGTATGACGGTAGAGCATAAAGGACCGCATGACCTGAAAGTAACCCGTCTGAAAAAGCTCCTTTTCGATCAAATCCTGAATCTCTTCAACCGCCCAGGTGGTCTTGGAAGCCAAACTGCCGAGTATTCGATCAAAAACTACCGAATCATAGACTTCTGATACACTATGAAAGCCTTTTTTCAGGGCATCTTCAATTTTAAAGGAGGCAAAGGGCTCATATTCTCCATTTCTTTTGATTACATATTGTTCCATATTTCATCTTATTAAAGGATTTTTATATCCTTTAATATTGAATAAAAAACGAGCCAGTCGGAAAAAATCGGAACTAATAATCCTTAGGTTCCGAAATGATATTTATCATAGATTTTTTACCGGAACAAGTTGTCCTCAATTCATTGTAGAAAAAAATGAATTGGGCAGTACAAGAACTTGAGTAATCAACAAGCTAGAAAAATCCTTCTAAATAGTAATTGACGGCTTTTTTTCAAAAAATCAAATAACATTTTGATAGCGATTGAATTCAACATGATTGTCCTCTATAGAATTTAACAATATTTCTCCAGAGGAATCCATCCAGCCCTAAGTCTAAGAAGCAAAACATCTCCCAAATAAAGGAAAAATAATAGCGGATATTTTTGTCTTTTTATAATCGATTTGTAGTTTTGTTTATGAATCCGGGACGTCGTCCCTTTTCTTAACTTCAAAAAGAGGACAATAATATCCTTTATTATATGAAAAACATCGCAGAACTACCCATAAGCGAAATAGTCTCAAGGGATTACAGAGCTGCCCTGGTATTCCGGACTTTCGGAATAGATTTTTGTTGCAAAGGAGATCAGACAATTCAGGAGGCATGCACTCAAAAAAAGGCAGACCCTCACCTTTTGTTTGAAAAACTTATCGAAGCATTCACCAAACCTGCTGAGGACCACTTCGATTACAAAAGTTGGCCTTTAACCCTATTGGCGAACTATATTGAAAATAAGCATCACGCCATGCTCCGGGAACGGATTCCACTAATCCGGAAATTCCTCAAGCGAGTCGTCAAAGTTCACGGCGCCCATGAACCTCAACTCAAAAAAATCAAAGCCCTTTTTGAAGATTCCACCGAAGATTTAAAAAGACATTTAGAACAGGAGGAACTGATAGTTTTTCCGTTCATCCGCAAGATTTGCACAGACGAAGAGAGAAAAAAACTGCTTTTGAGCCCCAATTTCCAGAAAATCCGAGAATTGATCTACCAATTAATGGAGGATCATTCTCAAGAAGGCGCGTGTTTGGAAGAGATCCGGAGACTTTCAAATGATTACAATCCTCCCTCTTATGCCTGCAACACCTACAAAGTGGCCTTTGCATTACTTCAGGAATTTGATGTAAATCTTCAGAAGCATATGCACTTGGAGCATAATATCTTATTCCCCGAAGCCATTTCCTTGAAGCCTGAGCAGAGCATAAACTGATTATAAGAAATGATTCCCTCCTCATTCAAGGCCTTCTACCTGCTCCCCTTTATTCTTTTGGGTTTGGTGGCCGGGATATCCGGAGGCTGGATCAGGCTTGGCTACCCAGCAATCCCCCTTGCCGAAGCCGCAAGTCAACACGGATTGATTATGACGGGTGGATTCTTGGGAACTTTGATTTCTCTGGAGCGGGCCATGGTCATGGCAAAAAAAACATGGCTTTTGATTCCTTTTCTTACCGGGATTTCAGTTTTCGCTTTTCTCCTTGGCCTCTCTGAGGTCGGTTTGCTCCTATTGACCACAGGGTCTCTCGGGCTAAGCTTGATTATGCACCTGCAAACCCTGAAGCACCCAAAATTTCACTCCGCGTTGCTGTATGGAGGCGCTGTCTCCTGGTTTATCGGCAATTTTCTTGCATGGCAGACCGGATTGATTGCGGCGGGAAGTACTTGGTGGATTGGCTTCCTCCTGTTTACTATTGTGGGCGAAAGGCTTGAATTGAGCCAGTTTTTACCAGTCCCGTCCTGGTCACAAAACGCCTTAAAATCCCTCCTTGCCCTATTCACAGTGGGCTTAATCGTTCCCTTTCACGCTTGGGGCAATGAGATTATGGGAATTTCAACCCTCTTGATTGCTGCATGGTTGCTGGTTTTTGACATGGCAAAGGTGGCCTCACGCAAAGCTGCCCAATTCCGCTATATCGGGATTGGATTACAGGTCGGATACTTATGGCTGGGGATTCATGGCTTGATTTTAATGGGAATGGAAAATCACGCCTTATACTACGACTTGATGCTTCACACCTTCTTTTTGGGATTTACTTTTTCCATGATTTGGGCACATGCTCCGATTATTTTCCCCACAATTTTTGGGATCCGGGAGACCCCTTATCATCCGGTTCTTTGGATCACTTGGACCGGTTTTCAGCTTAGTCTTTTGGGAAGAATTGTGGCGAGTATCCTCGGTGAATATGAGCTTCGCAAAATATTAGGAGTAGGGAATGGATATTTGATTTTGATTCAGTTTGTGCTGATGGCAGGAATCATTATCTGGAAAATCCGCAAAGGTGGTACTTCCAACCAATCTGGAAAAAGAAGTCACAGAAGAGGATAAAAAACACTTCAATTTCACAACTCTAGGCCTAAAACTTGGCTTCAAATTGCCCTTATCCTATTCATCTTCCTAAACGGAATGGGATATACACTGATTAAGATTCACTTTTTCCTGGACAGAGTGCAAATCACTGTTTTGTATTGTGTCAATATAGAAAAGCCCGAACTTGAATGTGATGGTTTAACATTCTACGGCAATTAATAGCAAGAATCTCAAGCCTAAAAAATCCCCTTGTTTTCCAACCAACTGATCCCTGTGGGAGAAAGCGTCATCAGCGCACCAGGCCGAAACTATTTTGTAAGGGTCAGCTTTAAGTTCCCTTAATAAAAAAAAGCAACCTGCCAAGACTTGAAAACCTTGGCAGGTTTTAGTTTATATCAATCATGTCTAGCCCCTTCCATCACTTTGAAAATGTGAAGAATGGAAGGGAAAACTGCATCCATGGATTCTGAAGCTCCATTGGTCGAACCAGGAAGTCCTAGCACCAAGGTATCTCCGATCAATCCTGCCACGGAGCGGGATAGCATGGCATATGGCGTACGCTGCTGTCCGTAATTTCGAATAGCCTCTTCAATCCCAGGGATTCTCCTTTCTAATATTTCCTCCAAGGCCTCAGGTGTAATATCTCTAGGTGATAGGCCTGTTCCTCCGGTAAAAATCACCATATCCATTTGATCACTTACCTGCTGAGAACAAAGCTGTTGGATTTGTTCTTTTTCATCAGGTATGATTTGGTAAACGGGAACTTGAACTCCGACTTTTTCCAGTTTTTCTTTGATCACCAACCCAGCGAAATCTACTTTTTTTCCAGCTGAAATAGAATCCGAACATACGATCACAGCAGCTCGAAGGGACTGCTCGAGATCTTTTTTGCGATCGGACTTCCCTCCTTTTTTTTCCACCAGCTTGATTTGCTCAATAGTCACTCCTTTGTCTATAGGCTTGAGCATATCGTACATGGTCAGGGCTACCACGGAAGCTGCATGCATGGCTTCTACCTCCACACCGGTCTTGTAGATGGTATGAATTTCAACAAAAATGGTTACTTCCATAGCTCCTACTTCATAGCTGACAGAAGTAAACTCCACCGGTAAAGGATGGCAATCTGGAATCATATCTGCGGTCCTTTTGGCAGCGAAAAGGCCCGCAACACGGGCACACTCGAGCACGTCGCCCTTTGGAACGGTTCGGTTTTGAATGGCTTGGATGGTTTCAGGAAGACTGACTTTGACGATCGCCTGAGCAATCGCTTTTCGCAGGGTGTTGCTTTTATGCGTGATGTTGACCATTTAATTTGAACTTAAACTCCGGGAAGATACCATATCCTGAATAAAATCCTTCAAATGCTCAATCTCCACATGATCCATCAGCACAATCTTGAACCATTGATTAGACTCGTCATGAGACTGAGGGACAAGGTTGTATTTGTGAGCGACATCCTCCGGCACACATTCGGAGCGAATGGTGACAATGTTCATTTCCGGTTCCCGGAAATAGGTCACACCCATTTGGTCCAATTGCTTGCATAGCCAATTGGTCCGCATCTTGATTACGGAGATTTTTTCATACCATTTATGGGGACCATAGGTGGTGAGTATTACCCAAACGGCCACGGCATTTGCCCCGGAACGACTCCCGCACAAAGTGAGATCCATCCCTTCCACATATTTAGCCTCTGAGGTCAGTACATTTTCAATAAGCCCTTTTCGACAGACGAAAATCCCTGTTCCATAGGGTGCTTGAAGCATTTTGTGAGCATCGATCGTGATCGAAGCAATATCAGGATTAGAAAAATTGATTTGGTTTTCAAACTCACCAAAAGGATACACAAATCCACCGTAAGCACCATCTATATGTAATCGAAAGGGTAACTGCTCCTCTTTCAGGATTTTGGTAAAAACCTTAGGGTCATCCACAGAACCAAACATGGTGGTTCCCATATTTGCCACGACAATGAAATACTTTTTCCCTTTGGAAAGGCTGGACTTTATACTTTCCCGAACTATATCAGTGGCCAATTCCCGGGTATTGGGATCTACCGGAATTTTCTCCCAATCCAGCATCAGTAGGTTGGCGGCCTTGGGAATGGAATAGTGGGTGTCTTCCGAAGCTAAAATGACAACCTCTTCCGGTTTTGCTCCAAACCTCTGGATGAATTCATTCCTGTAAATCCAGATCGCCTGAATATTGGCTTCTGTTCCACCCGGAGAAATATATCCGTCAAACTGCCCTTCTTCTATCTTGAACAAGTCCACTGCAATCATACTGAGAACCTCTCTCTCCATATCCTGAGTACCTCGGAAGGCAAACTCAGAAGTTCCAAACGTATGACAACCAATATGATTGGGGTTTGCGATATAGGTGCTCAACACTGGCATTTCCCGGAGGAAAAGAGACTCGTTGGTGAATACTTTTTCATCCAGTCTAGAAGCCGGATAGCCAAGACTCGCGTCTTTAGAAAAATCCACATTATCCTTTAATGCTTGATGCACCCGGACGAGCCGTTCCTCTGCGGTGAGCTTTTTCCAAAATTTCATTTTAATCTCCATGGTTTCATGATATGGGTTTAACCTCAGATTCCAACTTCTCCCAAAGCATGATATCACCTGGAGAATTGAAATTTGCAAATTCTTCCTTGGGAGAGGAGGAAATCTCCTCCAGACTGAGCAAGTGATGGTCTTGTTGAGCTATAAAGCTCTGAACACGAAGTTCATTGACCGCCAAACATCGTGATAATTCAGGAAGAAGGACCTTGGAATAAATCCCAGGAAATGGGTAAACTTTTCCCTCCAATCTCCCAACCGTAAGTACTTTTTGGGCCTGATAAATCAAGTTCCATAAGGTATCTGGAGCTATCAATGGGCTATCGCAACTGAGAATCAAAGCATGGCTGGACTCACAATGAATAAGCGAGGTATAGATTCCTCCCAGCGGACCTTTTTCTGGAACCAAATCCTCAACAACTGGTACTCCAAAATGCTGATAGCCGGGGTGGTGTCCGACAATTGTGGGATGGAAATCCAAACCCGACAAGACTTCCAAAAGGGGTTGAATCATGGGCTTCCCCCGGAAGAGCGCCAATCCTTTTTCCTGTCCCATCCTAGAACTTTTGCCTCCCGATAGGATAAAAGCAGTAATAGATTTAGAAGGGTTAAACATGTGTCCTTTTATTAAATCCTTACACCGATAAACCGGTATTAGAATTGAGTCTAAGCATCAACATCAAATAGGCCCAATCCTGATTATTTTTTGATTGGTATTCACCATGAGTCAAATAGTACCCATTTACTGAAAACTGAGCAATTGAAATCGGAGTCAAACACCATGTTAGAAGGAGAAGTAAAATTCTTCTGAACATTTTAAGGGCTTAATGGTGATCGATTTTATCTGCGATATCGGGAGCTTTGGATTGAAGCATTTTTTTAATCACGGAAGACATCCACACCAGGCAAAGGATGGAAATGCCTAGCATCAGCATCCAGCTGCTTGTCCAAAGTCCGGTTCCCTCCAACAAGTATCCGAATATAATGGGGCAGAAAAATCCGCCTAGGCCTCCTATCACACCGACCATCCCTCCCACGACGCCTACCTCATTGGGGAAATAATCCGGAATAAACTTATATACCGAAGCTTTACCTATCCCCCAAACAATCCCAATGACCATGGTCAAGACCGCAAATACCCACATATTTGCCTCAAAATTGATCCGAGTGACGCCTTTTACAACTAGTTGCTTTTTCTCTACCATGTCACCAGGCATGACGAAAGGCTCTTGCCAAGAAGACTTTTGAGGTAAAATAGGCGTGATTTTAGGTTGGGTTTGCTGTTGGGCAGTTTTAGGAGAAAACTGATAAATCTTACCGCTCTCCATTTCTATTGCATTGGCGGTCACCTCTTTGACTACTCCTTTTTGGGTGGCATTAATTCCCTTACCTGGGGAAAAGATTTCCATTTTAGGAATCATCAATAGGGCGCTTATGGCAATCGACCACTTGAACACTCCTACCATAACTCTTCTTGCTCCAAATTTATCACTCATCCAGCCACCCAAGGCCCTGATAACTCCCGAAGGAAGGCTAAACAGCGATGCAAAAAGACCTGCAATCACCAAACTTGTCCCGTAAACATTGGTGAAATAAGGAACCAACCATTGTGAAAATGCTACAAAACATCCAAACACCAAAAAGTAATACAGCCCAAATCTCCAAACGCGAATATTGCCCAAAGGCTTAAGAGTCTGTGAAAGCGTCCGGGTAGAAACGGCCGGTTTTTTATTTTTAGCCAAAAGGGCAAACAATAAGGCCATGATCACCAGCACTGCGGCATAGATCACAGGAAGTGTTTTCCAGGCCTCCGGATTCCGCCCATTTTCTGTAAATGTATTGAGCAGGGTTGGTGCCAGCAAGGTAGTAATGGCCGCTCCGGCATTTCCTGCCCCGAATATCCCCAGTGCCCGACCTTGCCAATGTTTGGGATACCAAACCGATGTATATCCAATTCCGACCGCGAAACCCGCCCCTGCCAGACCAAAGCCAAAACTCATCACCGCATACCAGGCAAATGAATCAGAAAAACTGAGCAAAAACATCGGTATGGCAGTCAGGAGAAGTAAACCTACAAAAACCCATTTCCCACCATATTTATCAGTTAAAATCCCTAGCGGAAGACGCATGATAGATCCGGTTAAAATGGGTATTCCCAAGAGCCAACCAATTTGAACCTGGCTCCAATCAAAGATGCCATTGTCCACTAGGTAAGTCACCATAACCCCGTTAAAGGTCCATGCTGCAAAGCAAAGCGTAAATGCCAGGGTGTTTAGAATTAAAATCCGGTGTGAACCGGAAGGGATAGCTTCGTTCATGACCTGGGGAATTGAAGTTGGGTTTTACTTTTTCTTTGAATTTTTGATCGGTTCGGGTAGATACCTCAATAGCCAAAAAGAAGCAAAAGCAAAGGCCAAAGAGCCTACTGCGGTGGTGATTGCAAAATTGAGATTTTCCTGGAGGGCATTATTGAGCGCCCCAAAAAGGAACCAAATCTGAATGGTGACAAATAAGATCAACAAGAGTATGATCCCAGTCAGGAGGATATTGGTCTTATTGGGATGGGCTTCGTTTTGGGACTGTCTAAAATCACTCATAAGATCGGGGATTAGGTATTTTGGGCTTTGACGAATACTTGGCCTTCACGGATGACCACTTCTAGTTGTGGAAGTGGCCGAGGAGGTGGCCCTTGGATCACATTTCCAGTCCGGGGATTGAAATAGCCTTTATGGCATGGGCACTCGATCTGCCCGATATCGTGACGGTACTTTACCGCACAGGACAAGTGAGTGCATTTCTGTTCAAAAGCTCTCCACTCCCCTTCCCCTAGATTGATCAGTAGGTATGGAATTGTCTTTGAGCCTTGAATTTCAAACTGAAAGGATTCACCTTCTGCTACCTCTGACTCTAGACAAATGGGATGTTCTCCTACTAATGGTTTTTCAGGAAAAGCAAGGGACTTTACCACTATTGCGGTATTGCCTACTGCCAATGCCCCAGAAAGTAAGGTTAGAAACTTGGCAAACTCACGTCGGGAAACGTGGGTAGCTTCTTTTTGCTGAATCGGGAAATCCTGCTTCCATTGCGGGATTTCTTCGCGGTTATCTTTGGACATGCTTCAGGAATATTTTAAGGGTGAATGCGCAACTCGGTACTACCTTTCGGCATCATGATGTTGACTTTGGTATTGACTTCTTCTTGCCCAAATAAGAATTTACTTACTGGAGTACTATTAGGCCGGAGCTTTTCGATCTCCTCTCGAGTCCCATAGAAAAGAGCTTGACTTGGGCAAACTGTGGCGCACATTGGCTTTTTGCCAGCACTGGTACGGTCATAGCACATGTTGCATTTCATCATGAGCTCGGCTTTTTCTTCTTTCTTGGGCACTCCGAAGGGACAGGCTAGCACGCAGTTGGAGCAACCGATACAGCGGGAGGTATTGGCGGTATGTACCACTCCAAAGTCATCTTTTGTAATCGCATCAGCCGGACAGACATTAGCACAAACAGGATCCTCACAATGCATACATACCTGCACGGTGGTCTGTACTGAGACTGCTCGCTCCACATAATGAATATGGATCATGCTTTCTTGTCCATTAGTTTCACACTCTGCGCAGGCCATTTCACAGGCATGGCAGCCGATACAGCGCTGCATGTCTATGAAAAATTCCATCTGCTGATTGTATTGAGGGTTTTGCATGGTTAAAGGGCTATTAGGTTAAAAACTTTGATAGGCTGTTTCTTTGATTTGGACAGAGGCCATTTTTCCTGTTGGAATAAGCTGACAGGCACATACTTTGAATTCTGGAATTTTGCTGATTGGATCCAAGGTTCCGATAGTCAGTTGATTTGCAGAATGTTTGCCTCCCCAGTGATAAGGGATAAAGACAGTGTCTTCCCGGATAGTTTCTACAATCTGGGCTGGGAAGGTCGCCTCACCTCGACGGGTTTTTACGATTACCTGATCTCCATCTTTGATCCCGTACTGATATGCTAGCTTGGGATGAATTTCCAATAGCGGTTCCGGATATTGATCCAAAAGCTTACCGATTCGGCGGGTCTGAGTACCGCTTAGGTATTGGGATACCACTCTACCGGTGGTCATCACGACAGGATACTCCTTATCCACCACTTCTGCAGGGTCCCGATAGGATACCGGGTTGAAGTGTGCTTTTCCGTCTGGTGTTTTAAATTTGCGGTCCTCCCAAAGTCTAGGGGTACCGGGATGATCTTCTGAAGGACATGGCCAGAAAACTCCCATATTCTTCTCAATTTTTTCATAAGTAATCCCAAAGTAATCGGCAGTACCTCCTTTGGAAGCTACCCGAAGTTCATTAAAAACATCCTCAGCCTTGTCATAGGCGAATTTGTCCCCAACTCCCAGTCTCTGTGCCAATTCGATCAGGATTTCGCTGTCTTTTCGGGCTTCTCCGGGAGGCGTGATAGCTTGGTTGATTTTTACCACCCGACCTTCAGCGGTAGTCACAGTTCCCTCTTCCTCTTCGTGTAGCGAGCCAGGGAGAATCAAGTCTGCATGCCTCGCAGTTTCATTGAGGAAAAAGTCAATAGCTACATAGTATTCCAGTTTTTCCAGAGCTTCCCGGACGAAGTTGTTATTGGGCAGGGAAACCAGAGGGTTGAAACAAATTGTGATTAATCCTTTGATTTCACCACGATGGATGGCTTCGATGATTTCATAGGCTGAAAGTCCTTTACCAGGCAATTCTTTTTCATCGATACCCCATACATCCGCAATGTATTGGCGATGTTCTGGATTGGTAATATCCCGATTGCCGGGCAGCTGGTCGCACTTGTGGCCATGCTCGCGACCTCCTTGCCCATTTCCTTGGCCTGTGATAGTTCCATAGCCACAATAGGGCTTTCCGATTCGGCCGGTCGCTAAGACTAAATTGATACAGCTGAGGACATTGTCCACGCCTTTGGTATGATGTTCTATGCCTCTGGCATGTAGCAGAAAGCTCGTTTTTGCTTTGCCCCACCATTCTGCTGCTTGCTGGATCTTAGCGGCCTCAATTCCGGTTTTTTCCTCAGCCCAGGCCAAATCATAATCTTTGACCGCATCGATGGATTCCTGAAATCCGGAAGTGTGCTGGTCAATAAATTCGTGATCCAACCAATCATTGTCGACCAAGATCTTAAGCATAGCTCCGAAAAGTGCAGAATCTCCGCCCGGCCTTACCGGAAGGTGCAAGTCGGCTGTTCTGGCTATCGGGGTTACCCGTGGATCAATCACAATGAGTTTGGCTCCGTTGTCTCGAGCCTGCCAAATGTAGTGTGTCAGCGTAGGAAAAGTCTCAGACACATTCGTACCTGCTATGATGATTACTTCTGCATGCTTCAAGTCAGCCCAGGAATTGGAAATTCTATCCAATCCAAAGGCTTTTTTATTTCCCGCACCGGCACTTACCATGCAAAGTCTCCCATTGTAATCGAGGTTTTTTGTCTTCAAGGCAACCCTGGCAAATTTCCCGACCATGTAGCTTTTTTCATTGGTGAGCGACACCCCGGACAGCATCGCAAAAGCATCACGTCCATGGCTGTTCTGAATGCGCTGAATTTCGCTGACAGTTTTGCTCATGGCATCTTCCCAGGAGGTTTGTTCAAAACCTTTCCCTTCGACTCTCTTATAGGGATGCAAGATTCGATCTGGGTGATTGTTTTGAAGGTAGCGTTGAACGCCCTTTGGGCACAATCGCCCTTCATTGAATGGAAATTCCATCCAAGGCTCAAACCCAGCAACTTTATTATCTTTGACTTTCAACTGAATGCCACACTGCATCCCACAGAAGCAGCAATGGGTTTTAACCAACTTATCGGGCTCATGAACTCCCTGGAAACCTTCCTTAGGAGTGTAGGCTTTGTGAGGGCCGAATTGATCAATGATAGAATCTACTGAAGTAGGTAATTTTGCCATGGTCTGATATTTTTATCCGAAGAAAGCTCCGGCATTTTTTCTTACTTCAAAATGTGCCTTAGCCAAAGCGGCTCTTTTACCTTCGGGACTTAAGTCCAGATGATTGCTTCCATCCTTGAGTGTAAAATCAAAGCCAAGCTCTTTGGTGACTTGCTTTAGGTCATTGACATGCAGTTGAGTAGCAAATTCCTCATGGGTATGCGGACATACAGCCATGCCGTGTTTTTTGCCTTCATGCCGATAAAGGTTGGCTCCTAATTGAGCCAATCGTTGGAAAATGTGGAAAAACTTCCCGAATGGAATCCAAACCAAAAACAGAATCACCGTGACCGCATGAGTCACCGCCATAAACTGATAGGTTTTCCCTTGCAGAAACGTGTAATCATAAGAAATGCCTAAGCCAGTAATGGATATCGCAATCAGCAGCACCAAGGGAAGCCAATCCCCTTCAAATGTCTGTGTCGCAATCAATCCTCCGTCCGTCAAACGACGCTTCATCATCATCACCGCACCTATTGTCACCAAAAGTGAGCACCACACCAAAGCATGAAATGCCATGAATGCGATAAAGGAGCCCAACTCAAATGATCCGGCTTCAAATCCAAAGACCTTGGCAAAATAAATTGTGTCATTACCTGGCTTGAACTCAAAATGAATCCATCCCAAAGTCAGCGGAATTGTCACTGCAAAAGCAATCAGGCAGCCCGTAGCCAATAAAAAGTGACCTATCCATCGGGTTCTGCTCCGGTGATAAATAAACCTTTGAAAGAGAATATTTTGAAAAAAGAGCTTGACACTTCTCAAGAGGTAAAAGGGGAAATCCCTACTGAATAGAAATTGCATACTCCTTTTCCAATAAAGCCTTGTAGGAGGCCGCTGCAACCATACCGAATATCGATAGGCAATTCCAAAAACCGCAAAGACAGTCCCCAAGAGGTAAGCTATAAGGGCGGCATCGAAGTTTTGAAGATTTCTGGACCCCAAGAAAACCAAGATTACTACCGCCAAGGCAGCAATGATCGCTTTAATCAAGGCTATTCTGTTAAGGGTTTGAAGTAGTCTAAGCATATAGATGCAGGTTTAACAAGGTCTTTCAGCACCTTTTCTGTTGTAGAAATACCAATTGATTCCTGTGGCCAAAACCAGGAAAACAGCCAAAATCTCAAAGAATCCCGTTGCGCTTCCAGTCGAAACCATGAAACCACTGATCGCTAGGGAAAATATAAAAGGACCATAGGCACCGATTGCGGCTGTCCATCCAATCACCCCAGAAGCATGCACCGGGTTATGCTTGAAAATCACCGGAAATTGCTTGAAAGTAGAAGCATTACCGATGCCAGTAAAAAAGAACAGCACCAACATAACCAGTATAAACATATCGAGCTGCTGTATTCCACTTGGTTCTAATAAGTTAAGGAAAATAATCGCAAGAGTACAACCTAAAAGGCCTAAACCTGAAATTGTAGTCAAAACTGCTCCTCCAATTTTATCGGCAATAAAACCAAATCCTACGCGCGCTGCAGATCCAATCAACGGACCATAAAAAGCATATTTCAAAGGATCCAAGGAGGGGTCAAAGGGCCCATAAACGGACTTCAAAAGCAGTGGGAATGCAGCTGACAATCCTGCAAAGGTCCCGAAGGTCATAAAATAAATCACAGTGCAATACCAGGTATGCTTGTCTTTAAATATGCCTAGTTGATCTTTAAAAGTGGATTTTATAGGAATACTTCGCAATAATAGCCAACAAAGAATCCCAATGAGAATCAGAAGTGGCGCATACCACAAGGAAGCACTTTGAAGGAAGATTTCACTTTGAACCACTTCGCCAGCAGCAGTCTTTTTAGTAAAAACCTGCGGAGCTCCATAGAATCCTATTCCCAGCATAATAGGGGTCATGAATTGTGCAAGACTTACCCCGAAATTCCCAATCCCAGCCTGAATACCCAAGGCAGCGCCTTTCAAGCGAGAAGGGAAAAACATATTGGTCGAAGGCATAAAAGAGGAAAAGTCCCCTCCTCCAAAGCCCGCTGTTAGCGCTAATACCGCAAAAACCCAAAAAGGAGTGTTGGGATCCATAACCGCAAAGCCAAACCCAATGACCGGAATCAGCTTGATAAATGTCGCAATCGTGATCACTTGCCGGGTTCCAAAAATGGGAATCAAAAACGTGTGCACGATCCTTAAGGTACCCGCAGCCAAACCTGGCAATGCCGCCAACCAGAAAAGCTGATTGGATGTGAAATTGAATCCGATTCCATCTAATCTTGTCACTATTGCACTGACCATAAACCAAGTTGCAAAAGAAAGCACTAATGAAATCGTTGTAATAGTCAGGGTTCGCCAAGCTATTTTTTTCCCCTGATCATTCCAAAAGATGTCATTTTCAGGTTCCCAGGTCGTAAGCCAAGTTTTCATAGGGTCATTGTTTTATTTTCAATCTGCTCCCGGGACTACGGGATTTAGGAAGTCACACCGCATTACCTCCTTATTTCACCCCTCCGTTTGGTTCGATTCCAAGGGATCTCAATTAGGATAGCTGCTCCGAAGGTAGAGGGTGTTTTTTCCCAATCACATGATAAAAATCAGTTAATAAAATAATTCCTGTAAGCTTTTTTCTACTCGAATACCGGTATGAAAACCCCTAAATTAGGATTGAATTATCTTGTTATAATGCTCATTTATGTCATTAAAGCATTTTTTTAGAAATTTAAAAAAATAATAAAGGATTTATTTGTCTTTTTTTTATTTGAAATATACATTTGACCTATGATTCACTAAATCCAAAGCATTCATCTTTCAAAAAGACCCAAATCCTTACCTCCCTTCACTATGAAAAAGTTGCTTTATCTCCCCTCTTTGCTTCTGGCCCTGGCCGCCTGGTCTTGTGGCGGTCAGGCCACAGATAGCACAACTTCTACCGCTGAATCAGCTCCGGGACCCGGACAATCCGCTGTTTTGGACGATGTCTCTAACCCAAATGTGGTCCAAGTAGCCGTTGGCTCAGCTGATCACAGTACTCTTGTGGCGGCATTGAAAGCCGCAGACTACGTGGATGCCTTGACCAATGTGGGTCCATTTACAGTATTTGCGCCGACCAACAACGCCTTTGATGCATTACCGGCTGGTACTCTGGATGATCTGGTCAAACCAGAGAATCAACGTAAACTCCGAGACATCCTCGAATACCATGTTTTGCTGGGAGTTTACAAACCCGGTGATTTTGTAAATGGCAGGAACCTCGGAACAGCAGATGGCCGATCAGTCACCGTCACTGTTGCCGAAGATGGCACGGTGACCATTAATGGAGCAAAAATCGTCGGCACTGTTTCCGCCTCCAACGGAATCATTCATGTCATTGACCAAGTCCTGCTTCCAAAATAAGCTTTAGGTTTCAAGATTTTGTTATGGTTTTTCTTGAAAAGGCCGGAGTTATGTGACTTCCGGCTTTTTTCCTTTAAAATGTGAAAGGTATATTTCGGACAAAATTATCCAAGATGTTCTCCCAAGCTGCTAAGTACGCGATCAAGTCAGTGATTTATATCTGGACTCAAAGCCTTGAAGACAAAAAGGTTAGCGCAAAGGAAATTGGCCAAAAAATAGGTGCTCCAGAGGCATTCACTGCCAAAATCCTACAGAATCTCACCAAGGCCAAAATTGTGGGTTCCATCAAAGGCCCTAATGGGGGCTTCTTCGCAGATGAATCCCATGCAAATTTCAACTTGAAAGATGTCGTCAAAATCGTGGATGGAGATCACCTGTTCTCAGGTTGTAGCTTAGGTCTTCAAAAATGCTCCGAGAAAAACCCATGCCCACTACACTTCGAAGTGGTAAAGGTCCGACGAGACATCGATATCATGCTCACTTCCAAAAGCCTCAAGCACCTCGCTGTAGAAGTCATCAAAGGCCAAACCCATTTGTCAGAGATCCTCTAAATCCTTTTCTTCAGAAATCTTAAAAGTCAAAATATACGGGGTCAATTCACCTAAGAAATAGCATTTCAAGAATTAACCCTTTCAAAAAAAACCAGTGAGATTTTCACTGGTTTTTTTCTTTGACTTTTAATCTTTTCTTCGCTGGCTTTTGATCTCCTCCGCTTTTTCCTTGCTGATTCCCCAGACTTTCCCTTCCAGCGCATCATTCAGCAATCGATCAATATAGCCTTGACTTGTCTCATTGCTGTCTTTGTATTTACCTCGAAGATTCTCCAATCGCCTGTGAAGATCTGCCCTGATTGCCGCATAGGCAGGGTCATCATAGACATTTTTTAATTCCTTGGGATCTTTCACCCGATCAATTAGCTCCCAATAATCCTGGGTGAAATAATAATGAATTAACTTATACTCCTTCGTCACAATGGCATAATGCCGGTTGACCATATGCTCGGCAGGATACTCGTAATAGTGATAGTACACCTCGTCCCGGGTCCATTTTTCGGTATTGCCAGTAAGCAATGGAATCAGGCTTTCGCCTTGCATGTCACCGGGAGCAGGAATTCCGGCAGCTTCCAAGAAGGTCTGCGCAAAATCCAAATTCTGAACCAAAGCATCCGATTTAATTCCGGCTTTTACTTTTCCCGGCCATGCTACCAAAAGCGGAGTTTTGAAACTCTCATCATAGACAAAACGCTTGTCATACCAGCCATGCTCTCCTAGGTAAAAGCCTTGGTCAGAGGTATAGACGATGATGGTGTTTTCCATCAAACCATTAGCTTCCAGATAATCCAACAATCGACCGACATTTTCGTCCACAGCCTTGATGGTGCCCAGGTAATCCTGCATGTAGCGCTGATACTTCCATCGCATCAGGTCTTCTTTGGACATGCTGGGGTAAGCCTTGATAAACTCCTCTTCGATCGGTCCATAATACTTTTTGAAATTTTCCGCCTGAGAAGGGGTAAAGCGGTTCATTTGACCTATAAACCGGCTGGTATCATAGCCTCCGACATCGGCAATTCCGAGTTGCTTGAGAACTCTCGGACTAAGCTTATTGTCCCCAGACCAACCCATATGGGTGAGAATATTCATTTCTGCTTCAGCAGCAGCAGGTCGGCCAGCATAGTCATCAAAAAGGGTCGCGGGCTCAGGGAAGGTCTTTTTGGTAAATTCTTCCATATGCCGCTCAGCCATCAACCAAGGCCGATGGGGTGACTTATGCAAATACATCAGGAGAAAAGGCTGATCCGGCTTTCTCTCCTTTTCCAGCCAATCCAAAGTCATATCTGTGACGATATCGGTCACATATCCTTCGACCTGAATATTACCTTCATTTTTGGTGATAAAGTCCGGATTGTAATAGGAACCCTGCCCCGGCAAAATCTTGAATTGGTCAAAGCCCTTGGGATTGTTGCCAAAGTGAAGCTTTCCAAACATGGCAGTCTGATAGCCTGCCTCCTGCATCAGTTGGGGAAAAGTCACATTGGTCGTGTCGAAGGGGAAATGATTATCGATTTTTCCATTGAGATGAGAATGCTTACCAGTCAAAATGGTCGCCCGGCTGGGAGCACAAATCGAATTGGTCACTGAAGCCTGGGTGAATAGCATCCCCATTTTGGCAATTCTGTCAATGTTGGGAGTTTCGATCAGCTTATTATCATAGGCCGAAATCGCCTGATAAGCATGATCATCGGACATGATAAAAATAATATTTGGCCTGTCCTGTTTTGGATTATCCTTTGACTGACAGGAAAATACACCCGAGATTATCACTCCGGCAATCCAAATTTTCAATAGGCTTTTCATAGGCTGAGTGGGGTCATTCAATTGGCTTTTTCTTTTCTTCTGTCTTCAAAAATCTTATTCAAAAGATCCTTGTTTTTGCCACCGGCATAGGACTTATTTTCTTCCAGATAATCGAGGTACTCATTCAGATACCGCTGAGAAATTTGCGAGTTGTCTCCATATTTCTTTCGCAAGCCCTCCAGTCTGGAGTGAAGATTTTTTCGGATGTCCGCATAGGCAGGATCGTCATAGACATTCTTCAGCTCTTGCGGATCCTTGATTCTATCGATCAATTCCCACTCATCGGTATCGAAATAGTAATGCACCAACTTGTATTCTTTGGTCACTATAGCATAGTGGCGCTTCACCATGTGGACGGATGGATACTCGTAATAATGGTAATACACGGCATCCCGAGTCCACTTTTCAGTATTTCCGGTGAGCAAAGGAATTAAGCTTTCTCCCTGCATATCCTTAGGTGCCGGAATCCCCGCAGCTTCCAGAAAAGTCTGCGCAAAATCCAGGTTTTGGACCATTTCATTGGATTTACTTCCGGGAGCGATTTTCCCTGGCCAAGCCACTAACAAAGGAGTTTTGAAAGACTCATCATACACAAAGCGCTTGTCAAACCACCCATGTTCTCCAAGGTAAAATCCCTGATCTGAGGTATAAACGATGATCGTATTTTCCATCAGGTTATTCGCTTCCAGATAATCCAATACACGGCCTACATTCTCATCGACCGCCTTGATGGTCCCCAAATAATCCTGCATGTAGCGTTGATATCTCCAGCTCATTAGGTCTTTTTCAGACATGTTGGGATAGCGCTTTTTGAAATCCTCATTGACCTGCTGATAATATTGGTCCCAGATGGCGCGCTGGGCTGGATTGAGTCTGCCGACTTCTCCTTCGAAAGCTGCTTTGTCCCAGCTGGAAGTCTCCGCCAATCCTAACTGGTCCATCACCTTGGGGTAAATTTTGGAATCTCCCGCCCAGTGCATGTCCTTTAAAAGATTCATTTCTGCTTCGTGGGCTGCTCTTCCCCTTCCGGAATAATCATCAAATAGCGTGGTAGGCTCTGGAAATTTCCGGGTAGTAAACTCTGCCAAATGTCTCTCTGCCGGCAACCATTCCCGATGAGGAGCCTTGTGTAAATACATCAACAGAAAAGGCTGGTCGGCTTTCCGCTCGTTTTGAAGCCAGTCCAAAGTCATATCCGTGATGATGTCGGTCACATAGCCTTCCACTTGGATAGTTCCTTGGTCTTTGGTGATAAAGTCTGGGTTGTAATATTTGCCCTGTCCCGGCAGAATTTTAAACTGGTCAAAACCCTTGGGATTGTTTCCGAAATGAAGCTTTCCAAACATGGCGGTCTGGTAGCCATTTTCCTTTAGTATTTGGGGGAAAGTAATGTTGGTGGTATCGAATGGAAAATGATTGTCCACTTTTCCATTGAGATGAGAGTGTTTTCCGGTGAGAATTGTTGCACGGCTAGGAGCGCAGATGGAATTGGTCACGGAAGCATTGGTGAAAAGCATCCCCATTTTCGCAATCCGATCAATGTTGGGGGTCTCTATCAGATGGTTGCTGTAAGCCGAGATTGCCTGATAAGCATGATCATCAGACATGATAAAAATGATATTCGGGCGTTCGGCTTTTTTCTCTTCCTGCTTGCAGCTTAACAGAACAGCAGCCAAAATCACCATAGAAATTATTCCAAATCCAGTTTTCATAGATATTTTTAAAAGCTTGTTAGGCTAAAGTAAAAAAGATCTTTGAGCCAAAACCGCCATCCAAGGAATAATTGCCGGAAACAAAAAAACCGTTCTCGATGGAGAACGGTCTTTTCTATAGTCACCTTTTACCTTAAAATTTCAATCCTAGAGTCAGATAGAAAGTCCTTCCATCTGCCGGCATGATCCCCGGACCTGGATATCCTCCAGCTCTTCGTGTAAAATATCGCTCATCGGTCAGGTTGTTAATACCTGCCTTGAGGCTGTGCTGCTTGTAAACTTTCCAGCTCGCAGAAAGATCCTGAACCTGATATGCTGGGATCAAACCCACCGTACCGGCCGCATTGGGAGTAGTCGTATTTGAGGCATCGGAGAAGGTTTCGCTGATGTCACTCATTTGCCAGGTCATGGAAAACTTGCCTAAGCTATAGGTAGCTCCAAATCGATTGATGTTACGGGGAGCGTTTTCAACCAAATTCCCGCTGAGGTTTCTTTCAGAAATCACTCCGTTGCTCACCGAAGTCACTGCGAAATCCTTGTAGGTTGCATTGATAACAGCCACGGAAGCAAACAAATGTAGGTATCCAAAACGGGAGCTTCCCAAGAAGGCCGTGATCGGATCAAATTCCACATAACCTTCGAATCCTTGGCTGACAGACCTGCCTAGATTAGTGCGGAAATTATAGATGCTGCCATCAGTATTAGCCTGTGCGATCGTTCCGATTCTATTGTCATAATTCAGGAAGAAGTAACTCAAATCGAAATTCAAATAAGATGAAATTTTACCTCTATATCCGAAGTCGAAGTTATAACCTCTGGCATCCTGAAGATTGGGATCGATCACATCGGTAGTCGCAGGAGGAGTCAAATCAGAGATCAATACCGGACGGTATGCCTGAGAAAAATTGGAATAAAACTCCGTGCCTTTGCCTACATGGTACTCAGCGCCCAAGCCCAGAAGCGCAAAGGTTCTGGATCTAGTCTCTGGAGTAAGCTGCTGGGGATTGCCATTGCTGACATTCAGCTGACCTTCCATATTGGACTGGATATTTTCCAGACGAATGCCCGCTGTAAACAATAGCTTGTTGTTCAATCGGAATACATTCTCCGCAAAAGCCGCTAGGTTGATATTGTTGAAGTCTAGTTTTCTTCTGAAATCTCCATCAGCTACGGAAAGATCCAAATCTGAACCTGTGGTACCTGTACCCAATTGATTCCTGTCGATCGTTCCATTGAAATATCGCAATCCACTCATCAAGGTCTGCTCCTGACCAAACAACTCATAAGTATGCTGCAATCTCACTTCCGACCCATAAGTAGTATAGAAGTCACGGTCCACCTGACGGTTGCTGCCATCATCTTCCTGATTGATTGGACGCATAAATCCGACTGAATTTCGCTCTGCAAAAGTCCCAAATGCCTTCCAGCTCAATTTGGTATTGTTTGAAATCAGGTATTCTGCAGAAAGAGAAGGAATAAACCAAGGTGTATTGAACCAGTTACGGGAACGGGTGCTCTGCTGGGAGTCCTGCTCGAATTGTGCGTCTGTTTGACCTCCTGGTTGTTGAGATTCAGTGGTCATGTAGGTCATTTCGTACCCAAGTTTCAGCTTGTTGCTGGCGGCATAGTTGAGCTCCAAGTGGGCATGATCCGTATTGAAAAAGCCATTTTCTCTCCAGCCTTCTCCTCTTCTTTTTTGGTAATAAGCGGTGTAATTCCACTTTCCTTCTGTTCCTCCCACATAGTTGAAGGAGCTAAAAAGCCCGTTGCTTCCTACAGTATTGATGGATTCGGCAGTAAAGCGGGTAGAAATATCCGGCTTTCTCAGGACAAAATTCATCAGGCCACCAAACTGAGGACCATATTGCAAAGAAGAAGCTCCACGGATAATCTGGATTTCTTCTACCACTTCCATCGGAGGAGTGAAATATGCCTCAGGGTATCCCATTGGATCCGGAGTGATGTCATATCCATTCATGCGAACGTTGAATTCCCAGGAACGATTTGGGCTCAAACCTCTGGAGGCCACACCCAACTGGATACCTGAACCGTCATTTTCCCAAATGGAAATTCCGGGTGTTCTTCCAAAAATCTGACGGCTGTTGTTCATAGCCAGATTGGCATTGATCTCCGCAAGTCTAATTACCTCATTCTTCTTGCCTGCATTGATCTGGAAATCACTGATTTCAGGCATATTGCTTTGGGAAAGAATCCCTCGGCTTGCAGAAATTCTAAACTCATCCAGCTGGAATTCGGCTTCTCGAAGTACGATGTCCAGGGTTTTGGTTTCTTTTTCGCCAATGGAAAACTCCTTTTCCAAAGTCCCAAATCCTACCAGACTTACCACCAATTGATAATTTCCTGCCGGAAAATCTTTCAACTCATACTTCCCTTCCTGATTGGTCTGAACACCCCTCACGGTGCCCTGAAGAAGGATAGATGCGCCTTGAATAGGCAAATTATTTTCATCGGTCACCTTGCCCTGCAAGAGATTTTTTTGGGCGAAAACGCTTCCTGTGACCAAAAACCAACTGAGGAATAATCCCACAACAACTCTCATCTTATCTCGAAGTTTATTTAGACTTATTTCAAATAGATGCACAAACTTAATCTCCGATGAATTCCTATGCAATCTTTATCTAGAAAAAATCTAAATAAAATTAAGCGGCCTCAAAAAGTGAATTTTTGAAGATTTTGTCTGAGCGGCTGGAGAAAAGTAGGAATTCATTTTACCTTCCCTTTTGCAATAGTTTTTACCGATGAAATGGATTTTCACCAATCTTCTTTTGATTCTCACGATTTCGGCATTTGCCCAATCCAGCAAACCGAATATTCTACTGATTATTTCCGATGATCTGACTACAACAGCCCTTGGAGCCTACGGAAATCCCATGGCCAAGACTCCCCATATCGACCATTTGGCCAGTAAAGGAGTGATTTTTCAAAATGCCTATTCCCAATATCCGGTTTGCGGGCCTTCCCGAGCTTCCTTTATGTTTGGCTATTATCCCAATGCCACCCAGACTTATGGCTATGTCAGTGGGAGGGAAAATGTGGGCGACTCCAAGCAATCCATGGCGGAGTTTTTCAAGGGAAAAGGGTATTACACCGCCCGGGTGAGCAAAATCTACCACATGGGCGTTCCTATCGACATTGAAACCGGCAGTGACGGGCAGGATGACCCGGCTTCCTGGACGGAACGCTTCAACTCACAAGGGCCGGAATGGACGTCGGAAGGGTTTGCAGAACTGGTTCAAAACAATCCCAATGGCAGCATCGAGCGGAAAGGAGGCAACGTAATGACTATTGTGCATGCGGAAAACGGAGACCTTACTCAGTCAGATGGTAAAACTGCCGAGAAAGCCATACAACTCCTGAAAACACACAAAAATAAACCTTTCTTTTTGGCAGTGGGACTGGTTCGGCCTCATGTCCCTTTCGTTGCTCCCAAAGAGTACTTTGCCCATTTCCCTTGGGAAGAAATCGTCCCTCCTCCCATAGTCAAAGGGGATCTCGAGCGTATTCCTGAAAAAGGAATCAATTACGTCACCACTCAAAACTCCGAGATGAGTTTTGCCCAAAAACAAAAAGCAATTGCCGCCTACTATGCTTCAGTGAGTTTTATGGATGCTCAGGTGGGGAAAATTCTGGACGCCTTGAAAGCTGAGGGATTAGAGGATAATACGATTGTAATTTTCACTTCAGACCATGGCTTTCATTTGGGAGAACATGACTTTTGGATGAAAGTCTCTCTCAAAGAGGAATCTGTCAGAGTACCATTGATATTGAAAGGACCAGGAATCACATCCGCCAAGTCGAATTCATTGGTAGAACTCCTGGACTTGTACCCTACCCTGTCAGATCTAGCCGGATATGGAGTTCCCGAAAACCTACAAGGCAAGAGCCTAAAACCCATTCTGAAAAATCCATCCCATAAGATCCGGGATTTCGCCTTTTCAGTCACCCATGGAGGCAATTCCTACCTGATTCGAACCGATCGATGGGCTTATATTCAATATGGAAAAAACGCCGAAGAGGGATTAGAGCTCTTTGACATGCATCAGGACCCCGGGCAATTTCAAAACTTGGCCAAATTGGACTATTATCAGCCTATTGTAAAAGACATGAAAGACCAGCTTCAAAAGAAACTTCATGAAATCCAGCAAAACGATCTGGGAAAAACCTACTGATATGCTTAGAATCTCAATCTTCCTCCTTTTTCTATGGGCTGCAAGTTGCCAGCCAAAACCAGAACCCCAAAAGCCAAATATCCTCTTTCTTTTTGCAGACGATCAGCGGGCAGATGCCTTGGGGATTTCCGGAAACCCGCATATTCTCACCCCAACTTTGGATCAATTAGCCCAGGAAGGCAGCCGATTCACCAATGCCTATGTCATGGGTGGAAATCACGGAGCCATCTGTATGGCAAGCCGAGCTATGCTCCTTAGCGGCAAAAATCTTTTCCAAGTGTATGACCGCCTGAATGGAGTTCAGACCATGACGATGGACTTTGCCAAAGCGGGTTACACCACCTTTGGGACCGGAAAATGGCATAATGAAAAAGAGGCTTTTGAGGCAAGTTTTCAGCAGGCCGAAAATGTCTTTCTTGGAGGAATGGCCAACCATTATTCTATTTCAGTCCGTGATTATGATGCTCAGGGTAAATTAGGCGAACCTACCTCCAAAGGGTATTCCACCGACATCTTTGCCCAGTCTGCCATTGATTTTTTGAATTCCCAAAAGCAGGCAAGCAATCCGTTTTTCTGCTATGTGGCCTTCACTGTTCCCCATGACCCCTACTCCCCTGAGGCAAGCCATATCAAATTGTACCCGGATGGATCAATTCCATTACCCAAGAACTTCCTCCCTTCCCATCCTTTTCAGTTTGACGAACTGACTGTTCGGGATGAAAACCTTACGGGATGGCCTCGAAAACCCGAGGTGGTCCAAATGATCCTTTCAGACTACTATGCTTTGATCACACATTTGGACACGCAGATCGCAAGAATCATTCAAGCACTCAAGGACAATGGGCAATATGAAAATACCATCATTGTCTATGCAGCTGATAATGGTTTGGCGGTGGGGAGTCATGGCCTCTTAGGTAAGCAGAGCCTTTACGAACACAGCATGAAGGTACCATTGATCATTAAAGGCCCAGGGATACCAAAAGGCAAAGAATTCGACGCGTTTGCCTACATCCATGATATTTATCCGACATTGGCCGAATTGGCCGGTATTCCCCTGCGGGAGGATTTGGATGGGATTAGCTTGGGAAAAGTCCTCTCAGGAGAGCAAAAGCAGATCCGTGAGAGTCTTTTTACCGCCTATCGGAATACAGCGCGGGCAGTGCGGGATCAGAAGTGGAAACTCATCCGATATCCAGAGCGGGATTACACCCAGCTTTTTGATTTGGAAAATGACCCAGAGGAAATCCACAATTTGGCTGAATTGGAACAATACCAAGAGCAGAAAAACCAAATGATGGCCCTACTTCGAGCTTCACAAAAGACTGCAGGAGATACAATCCCCTTAACTGCCCCCGTGATCAAACCCATGGAATACAATCCGGATACGCTCAGGAGAAAGCCAGATCAATGGCAACCTGAATACATATTGAAAAGGTATTTTTCTGATTTGGTCCAAAACTAACCACTGCCCAAGACCTGAATCAAATCTTCTTTCCTTCTGGAGGCTACTTCGACCTCAGTTCCGTCTGAGAGTACCAAAGAGCCTCCTTTTCCTTTTTGATATAACTTAACCTCTGCCAAATTGACCAAGTGAGAATTGTGGACTCTAAAAAATCCATGTGGAAGAAGTTGGATTTCATATTCTTTGAGGGTTTTGGAAACGGTGATCTTGCGGCCATTTTTCAGAAAAAAATGGGTGTAGTTAACATCTGCCTGACATCTCATAATTTCCTCCACGGAAATGTATTCAATTCCGATCAGGGAGGGTAAAGCGATCTTGTTACCTATTTTATCCTGCAAATGAAGATGTCGAAGTAGCTTTTCCAAAGATTCCTTTCCTTGCCCATTTTTTTTACTTTTCACCTTCTCTATAGCTATCCTCAGCTCTTCCCGGTCTATAGGCTTGAGTAAATAATCCAAGGCTGCATGTTTGATAGCCTGGAGCGCATACTCCTGATGTGCTGTGGTGAAAACAACCTGAAACTCACCTTTCGGAGCTGCTTTCAAAACCTCAAATCCCGTTTGTTCACCCAATTCCACATCCAAAAAAATCAAATCCACAGTCTTTTGATTCAATAAATCCAGCGCTTCCTTAGCAGTCTGTACCCAGCCTAATACCTCGATGCTCGATTGATGGTCTCTCTCCAAAAAGTGAAAAAGCCGGTCGGCACTTCCCTTTTCATCCTCAATAATCAACGTCTTTATCATATCATTTTGGCTAGAGTTTTGGCGATTCGGAGCTGAACTTCAAACCCTTTTTCCCTTTTTTCACATCGAAGTGATTCAGAATTTCCTTTTTTCGAATTCCAGTCCAAGTGATCCAATCTACTTTTAACAAGGCTCAGGCCCATAGAGCTTGCTTTGTAAGGAAGCCGGACCACATCCTCTTGGCCTTCTCCATTATCTCTTAAAGTCAAAATCAAAGAACCCATTTCGGACGTGATTTCCAGGAGAATTTCCCCTGGATAAGAAGTATAAGCAATCCCATGCCATAGACTATTCTCTACCAAAGGTTGGAGTAGCAAGGGAGGAATTTCAATATGCCGGAAATCCATATTTTCTGAGTTGATGACTCGAAAATCCACTGACTTGCCCATCCTAAGGGTTTCCAATGCGATATAATCCTCCAACAACTCCAGCTCCTGCGCAAGGCTGATTTCTCTTTTTTCAGAATACTCCAAAATCCTCCGGATCAGGCGTGAAAACTTGGTCAAATACCTGTCGGCTTCATCCGGCTGATTCTTCAACAAAAAATTACTGATGGACCCCAAAGCATTAAAAATGAAATGCGGATTCATCTGAGCTCTCAAGGCTTTCAGTTCTAAGTCCACCATTTGAGCTCTAAAACTTGCCTCAAGTTCCTTTTGACGAACTATGCTTTGTCTCCTCAAAAAGAAAAAAACCAAAATCCCAATTGCTAAAATTGAGGCCGCTGCAAAAAGCAAGAAACCGACCTTCCATCTTTCTTGATTTCTTTCGTATTCCAAAAGCGCTTTTTCCATCTCAAATACCTCTGTGATCTGCTTTTCTTTTTGATCAAACTCATGACCCAGTTGAGCCTTAAGCAGCTTTTTTTCGTTTTCGCGGTTGAAAATACTGTCCTTATACAAGCTATAGTTTCTGAAGGAGATCAGACTTTCCCTGAATTCCCCCAATAGCTCCTGACGATCAGAAAGAGCCTTCCAAGCATGCTGGAGCGCATCCAGGGAACCCGAACTTTGAGCTTTTTTCAAAGCCTCTTTTTCCAAGAGATATCCTACTTGAGGGCTTTTCCCCTGCAAATCACCCACTTTTGCCAATTGAAGCAAGACCGAAGAAAGCAACAGCTTTTCATCCAAAAATTCATAGATCACCCTTGCGCTGTCCAAAGCTTTTTCTGCCACAGGGAATTGTCCCAAGGAAGATTTCAGTGCACCAAGATTGCTGAGATCAGAGGCAATTTTCCTGGGATTTCCCAGCTTTAAATTTAATTCCAAGGCCTGATTGATATAGGATTCGGCCTCATTCATTTGGTTTTGAAGTTGCTTGAGGGCACTTAAATTTCCAAGAACGCCAGCTTCTGACGACAGATTTCCGGTCTTTCTGTAGAGCTCCAAGCCTTGCAGGTAGTATTCTTCTGCTTTGGGATAATTCCTAAGGTTTTTCTCCACCAAACCAAGATTATTATACAAGTTACCGCGCTCCCAAGTATCCTCCTCCCCGGTTTGGCCAAGAGCCCGAAGAAAAAGACTTTTGGCATTCGGATAATCTGCCAAAGCCAAAAACACCACACCCTCATTCGAGAGGCTGTTGATGATGTTTTTTCTTAATCCCAATTCTTCAAAAATCTCCGTGGCCTGATGGTGAAATTCCAAGGCTTTTTTGAAATCATTTTGATTGTAATACAGCAAGGCAATGTTGTTGATCGTAGTTCCCTGACCTTTGCGATTTTGGTTCCGGAGGTGATAATCCAATACCACCTCATAGGATTTAATCGCTAGGGAATCTTGCCCGGAGTACCAATAATTCACGCCTTTTCGATTCATCGCTGCAATTTTACCTGACTCGAATTGGAGTTTTTGAGCCAATTGATACGCTGAATCCGCAAAAAGAAGCCCGATTTGGGGATTAGAACCCGCCCATTCCCAAGCAAGCTCATTGTAAAGCTGTACCCGAACAGTGTCCTTATTTCCAGTTTTTTTCAAGGCGATTTGCAGAGAGTCAATTGCTGACTGAGCCAAGACTTCATCGGCAAGGAAAAATATTAGTCCAATGAGCAAAAAATATCTTTTCATGATTTCTCAAGCTAAACCTCAAAATAGTCATTTCTCAAAAAATTGAAGAATTATGCCATGAAATAAATGAATTCGTGCAAGAAATAATTGAAACTGGAATGACTTCATTTTCAGGCAGATTTTAGTCAAAAAATCAAACCCCTAAAAAAATGAAAGCAACTCTCCTTTTTTCTCTTTTCTGTTTTTTCGCAGTAACCACCTTTGCCCAAACTTTCGCCAAAGAAGACAAGGTGATTTCTTTAGGAGTTGGCATTGGAAGCTCCCTGGGAAGTTTTAATTACAGCAGTCAGATTCCAGCCTTGAGTTTGGTTTATGAGCAAGGAATTGCCACAGTCGGTGAGACTGGGGTGATCAGTTTGGGAGGATATATCGGCTACAAATCATTCGGTTACAAAACCAGCAGCAATGGATTCAACTCGGAATCCAAGTGGAATTACACCATCCTGGGAGCAAGAGGAGCTTTTCATTTTTCGCAAATTCAAAATGAAAAACTGGATCTATATGCCGGAGTTTTGCTCAGCTACAACCTACTCAGCTACTCTTATGAGGATAATTCAGGATTCAATACGGGCGCCAATGGCAGCTATGGTAATTCTACAGGCCTTACCTTATTTGGTGGAGCGAGGTACTTTTTTACTGATAAATTAGCGGGATTTGCAGAACTGGGCTACGGCATTTCCTATCTCAACGTAGGGCTAAGTGTGAAGCTTTAGGGGATGTTATTGATCAAAGGAAGACTAAACTGCCCTTCTGTGATCACTAATTCTGTATTTCCTCTTCCTGTCAAGGATGAAACAGGACCCAACAAAACTCCGGAGAAAGTCCCCTCCACCCAGTCAGAGGTTATCTTGGTGAATTTCAATTGGGCGTCATCAGTCACTTTCATGCCAGGAATATTCTGTTGAAAAAGTACTGCATTAAAAACCTGCCCCGAAGCATCAGAATAGGTCAAAAGAATTCGAACTAAGTTGGCCCCTTTGTACTGGAAAGCCTGTTGCATTTGATACTCTTTTCCAAGCTGAAAAGTGGTTTCATTTCTGACAGTAATACTCAGAAAATTCTTTGTCCCATCTCCAGGAGTGCCTAAAATTATCGCTGTAGCCAGATACATAGGACCAGAAGCATCCAGTGAAAACCCCATAGGCTGGTTACTTCCTGAATATTCAACCAATTTTCCTCCAGCTTTAAATTTCAGGAAGGACTGGGATTGTGGAGCAGAATCTTCTTCTTGGCTACAAGAGCAAAGGATAAACGCAGAAAAAAATATCCAAAACAGATTTTTGAGCTTTTTCATGATTTTTTTCATTCAAGTTCTCAGGTTGATTTTTGGGAATCCACCGTCAATTATTATTTGTCAGCTTTGATTGATTGGATGAAATCGAAAAAGCAATGACTTCTCCAAGGAGTTATTCTTTACACTGCGAATTTGGGATGACCTGTAAAAAAGATCTATCGCCACATAATTTGGAATCCATAGTTCTGATTTTTTGCTTTATTTGAATCTCCCAAAGTAACCCGGTAGATGAGACTAGTATGCTTGATTTTCTTTTGCATTCTCCTGCAAAAGCCTTCTAAGGCACAAGAAACCTTGGTCTTCGAAGCAGGCCAAGAAGGTCACGCGATCTATAGAATTCCAGCCATTATTTCGCTTCCCAACGGGGATTTATTGGCTTTTGCCGAAGGCCGAGTGAATGGCAGCGATGACTTTGGAGATGTCAATCTGGTCATGAAAACGAGTTTGGATGGGGGGCATACTTGGTCACCTCTGAAAACCTTGGTGGATTATGACACCCTTCAGGCAGGAAATCCAGCGCCGGTAGTTGATCTCTTTGATCCTGAGAATCCTCAAGGGGTCGTTTACCTTTTTTACAACACCGGAAATAATCACGAATACGATATCCGAATGAATCAAGGAGTTCGGGAAGTCTGGATGATACGATCCTACGATTTAGGCAAAACCTGGGAAAGTCCCGAAAACATCACCCTCCAAGTCCACAAACCCAATAATCCCAAATTCAATCCAACTTACACCAATTCAGACGACTGGAGACACTATGCCAACACGCCGGGTCATGCCATTCAGTTTCAGAGCGGACCCCATCAAGGCAGGATCTATGTATCTGCCAATCATTCCCAGGGAATGCCAAGGAACAAATTCGAAGATTATCAGGCCCATGGATTTTTCACTGACAATCATGGCAAAAGCTTTGAGATCTCTGAATCCATCCGATTCCCAGGCTCTAACGAGTCGATTGCTGCAGAGCTTGAAGATGGAAGGATGATTATGAGTTCAAGAAATCAAAAGGGAGATATCCGTCAAAGGATAATTGCTTATTCTTCGGATGGAGGTGAAACATGGGATGAACAGTATTTCGAACCGCAACTGCCAGATCCTGTTTGTCAGGCCTCAATTTTGAATTTGGGAGAACTGGACGGTGAGACTATTTTGGCACATTCCAATGCCGCAGATGAAGAAGAAAGAAACTACCTGACCATCAAAATCAGCTATGATTCCGGCAAAACCTGGGATCATTTGATTCCGGTAGATTTCACTACAGAGCCCAAGCAACTTCCCTGGACGGCCTATTCCGACTTAGTCAAATTGGACGCTGATACTTTGGGAATTCTTTACGAAAGGAATAAATACCGGGAAATTGTTTTCAAAATCGTGAAATGGCGCTGACCCTGGGGTTTTGGCCCCAAAAATTAAATCAACTCCTTGAATTTGAATTAATTTATGTAAAAACTAAAAAGGTTTCACATGCTGAAAACCACTTCTTAGATGAAGAAAATAGAAGATGAAGTCCGGGTTTAAACCCAGACTTTTTGTTCTTTTTGGAATTTCCCAGGCTTTTTGATGACCTTCTTTTCTTTTTTCTTTCTTCCATACCAAATCATAAATCCTGTAACCGGGAGTGAGGCAATAATCGCACTTAGGAAAAAGGCCAATATTTTCCCTGGCAAGCCAAAAATTGCTCCTACATGGATATCATAATTCATCCGTGCTAGTTTATCCCCAAATGAAGCTTCGGAAAATCCATTCCATATATGTCCAACAGGGAGCTCCGCTAAAGTGTACTGGTCAAAATATCTATAGTCCATTTTCCAATAGGTACTGGCGTCAGGATTGGCATTGGCGGCAATAGAGGCATGCTCGAATTCCGGGGGATGTACTTCAATCCACTCCGCATTAGGGTACAATTCTCTCATCCTTAGCCAGGCCCGATCTAATGCAGGAAGCGAATCTTGGCTTATCTGGGTGGAATCCGAAACCGGAGTATAGTATTCCTCAAATTTCTCCCCTCCGGTACTGGCAAAATAGACCGCATCCCGAAACCAGGTGAACCCCCAGACCAAGCCTGTCAGGGCAAAAACGAGGGCAAATGTCAAAACGTAAAAACCAAGTACCTGATGCAGATCATAATTCTTTCTTCTCCATCTGGCATTCCATCGAATGCTGAATTTTTGCTTCTTTGGCTGCTTCTTTTTGGGCCACCAAAGGATCAATCCAGAAATGCACATCATCAAAAACACCAAGGTGAATCCAGCCACAACGGGTTGTCCGATCTCAGGTGGAAGCCAAAGGTAAAAATGCCCATCCAAAACTAATCTGAAAAAGTCGGCAAACTCATCTTTGACCTTCAGGATCTCCCCGGTGTAGGGATTTACATAGACGAAGTAATAATAATTCTCTTCAAAACTATAGTAAATGGCCTGGGCAGACCGATCTGCCGTAGGATACAATACCGCATGAAGATGTTTTTCCGGAAGCGCTTCATTGGCTTTTTCCCATATTTCGGTAGGATAGAGAACAGGTGAATTTTGTTGCTCCACAAATCTGTAGGGCTGAATCAAATCCTGAATTTCTGACTGAAACGCATAAATACAGCCAGTCACGGCTACAATAAACACCACTAGCCCGGACGAAAGTCCGAGCCAGAGGTGAATTTTTCCAATTGCTTTTTTCCAATTCATCAGAATCTGTAATTCAGATTAAGAGAAACATTTCTAGGTGCCTGAGGAGTGACAGTGGACCAGCCGGAGAAATACTTTTGATCGGTCAGGTTGTTTACTTTCAAAGACAAAAAGTACTGTGGTCCGGTGTAGGAAATTGCAGCATTGAAGACTTCGTAAGCAGGCAAAGTGAAGGTACCCGTGTTGGCTCTGTTCAAGGTGAAGTGTTCACTGGCGGCATTGCCCCCCAAGCCTAGACCAAAGCCTCTCAAAGCACCCTGGGAGAAAGTATAGCTTGCCCAGAAATTCATCAATTGATCTGGTCCTGCCTCTTCAGGCCGAAAGCCCAAATAACCATTTTCCGGGTTGTCACGGGTGACCTCTGTATGGTTTTTGGAATAGCCGGCAATGAGATTCAGTCCTCTTACAGGAGAAGCAACCAAAGAAAATTCCAGTCCCCGGCTTTGAACCTCTCCTCCCTGAATGGAATTATTTATATTGTTTGGATCTGACATGACCCTGTTTTTCACCTCAATTGAATAATAGCTTGCAGTGAAAGCAATTTTATCCTGGTACAAATTGGTCTTTACTCCTAATTCCAACTGGTTGGCTTGCTCTGGGTCAAATGCCTTTATCCTCGGATTAGATCCATCCAAATCGCTGACCTGAATTGGGGCTACATTGGTAAAGCCATTCATGTAATTCCCGAAAATGGAGACCTTGTCTTTCACAGGTTGATAGACCACACCAAATTTAGGTGAAACAGCATCTTGGCTTTTCACCTCATCTTCTGACCAATAGGCTGTTTGTCCTTGAAAGCGATCCCAACGTACACTGGTCATGACAGAAAGGCGTGGCAATACTTCCATTACATTCGACACATAGGCACTGATTACCTCATTACTTGCGGTTGAATTGCCTTCAAAAGAATCTTTTAGCAAATCATCCACTCCCGCACGGGTGAGAATCCCTGAGTCTGATCCTTCTTGAAGCGATACTATCCCATTGGCTACCCAGCCTGTACTTCCATTCAAAATCTGAGAATTGAAGTAATCTATCCCAAGGACGATTTTGTTGGAGGTAGATCCAAGGGAGTACTTTCCAATGAGATTTTGCTGAATACCTGTGGTATTGGTCTGCCCATTTCGATCGGAAATGAATCTCATGAAATCATTGCCATTGGATTGGTCCCAGAGATAATGATAATAGCCGTCTGTTTTGGTGCTGCTTCTGGAGACCACAGATTGGGAGGTCCAGTTTTCAGAAAGTTGGTAAAAGGCCTGAGCCTGCAATGCAAAACTTCTATTATTAATGGTTAGCTCATTGCTGGTAAAGGAGTTTTCGTAGTTTTTCTCAAACAAGTCCAAGGAAGAAAAAGAGATCGGAGCAAATCGGCTCAGAAATATCATCGGAGCATTGGCGGATTCAGCATTCAGAAACTCAGTGTTGATTAAGAAAGTCAAGCGGTCACTTGCCTGAAGTTTGAAGGAAGGAGCCACAAAAAATGACTTCCTGCTTCCTGCATCCTGAAAGGAATTTTGAGATTGATAGGCAGTATTGACCCGCATAGAGGCCTGGTCTGTCAAGGGCAAATTGATATCTCCGGTCAGTCTGTTAAGCCCAAAGCTTCCAGTTACCATTCCCAATTCTCCTTTGAAGACGTCCTGGGGCTTTTTGGTAGTAATGTTGATCAATCCTCCATAAGATATCAATGGGCTCCCGAAAAGGGTACCAGAAGGACCTTTGATCACATCCAGGGATTCGACATTGGAAGGATCCAGACTTCCGTTATTGATGCTGGGAAGTCCATTGACCAGGGTGGGCTGAACAGAAAATCCTCTCATGGTATAATACTCAGCGCCATCTCCTCCTCGACCAGTTGACTCCCAAAGACGGGTCACCCCAGTGGCATTTTTTAAAGCATCATTCAAGTTGGTGACCACCTGTTCTTTCAGAAGTTTTGAGGAAATCGAATTATAGACTTGAGGATTTTCCAAGTCTTTCAGCGGAAGTTTGGCCACCGTGAAAGAACTGTCGTTATAAAACCGGTTACTGGCCAAGTCAGATACAACCACTTCCGACAAGTCCGTAGAAGATTCGGTAAGTACAAAAAATATTTCTGGGTTTTCTCCCTCAGTTATCGTAATGGTTTTTTCCAGTTTGGAGGCTCCGATCAAAGAGGCATACACGGTGTAAGTACCCGGCTGGATATTTTTGATCAAAAATTCTCCAAATCGATCGGTGGTAGCACCTTTGGGGAATCCCTTCAATCCAACATGTACAAATTCTAAAGGCTGAAGATCTGCAGAGGACACTTTCCCCCGCAAACTTCCCTGCTGCGCCATAGATACGGTGCATAGCAAAAGTAGAAGACTAAAACTAAGTAATGATTTAAGGTTCATATCGCAGTAATTTATAACGGCACAAACCTATTAATTAGATTAATTCTAAACAAGCTATTTAGAAATAATCTAAAGAAAAATAGCAATGAATATTTTTCCAGTTGAAAAGAGCCGGAAAACCCTTTTCAAGGGAATTGATTTAAATGCCCAATGTCTCTCCGAAAGAAGAATTGAAGGGATAAATACGGAGCAGGTTGCTAGCCTAACTTTAAATCACTAGATTTTAAGGAGTTAAAACCATTATCCTTTTATGAAACCCAGCATAACCTACAGCTTCCAAAGCCTGATTTGGCTTATTTTCCTGTCTTCAGGAATTTTCCATTCCTGTCAAAAACCCACAATCGCTCCCGAAGAACCAAAGGTCGGGTCAAGCACTTTGCTAAAAGACTATGTTCATTCTCCTGATTCTACTTTCAGATATGAGATCGTCCTCTCTGAATCTGAGGATGAATACGACTACCACGTCCTAAAAATGTACTCTCAGCATTGGTTAAGTCCTGACCTGGTCAATCAAACCGAATGGTGGCATTGGGTATCGATGGTGGTCCCAAAAGACACCCCTTTTGAAACAGGAATGCTTTGGATCGGAGGAGGAAGCACCAATTCCAAAATGCCAGAAAAACCCAATGATTTGATTTTGGCCGCAGCTACCCAGACCAATTCCATTGTAGCTCAAATTCATAATGTGCCTTTCCAGCCTCTCATTTTTGCCAATGACACTTTTGGGGAGCGCTACGAGGATGAAATCATCTCCTACGGATGGAGAAAGTTTCTGGAAGGAGGAGCCAAAGACGAGGATGCCATCTGGCTGGCCAGATTTCCCATGACCAAAGCCGCCAAGCTAGCGATGGATGCCGTCACTGAGGTAGCAAAAAATCAATATCAAAAGAATTTGAGGCACTTTGTTGTAGGTGGGGCTTCCAAAAGAGGTTGGACCACTTGGACCACAGGTGCTGTGGATGACCGCGTGATCGCCATTGCGCCGGTGGTTATTGACTTACTCAACCTAGCCCCTTCTTTTCAGCATCATTGGAGAAATTATGGATTTTGGGCTCCGGCTGTAGAAGATTATGTTCGTGAAGGTGTAATGGATTGGGTGGGCACTCCGGAATTTGACCGGCTCTTAGCAATAACAGAACCTTACTCTTTCCGCAAGGGATATGACATGCCAAAGCTCCTGATCAATGCAGCAGGAGATGAGTTTTTTCAGCCCGATAGCTGGAAGTTTTATTGGGACAGTCTGCCGGGAGAAAAGCATGTGATGTATGTTCCTAATTTCGGCCATGATATCGGTGATTCAGATGCGTTACCTAACCTGATATCTTTTTACAATTCCATCCTAAACAATACCCCAAGACCAAAATATGATTGGAAAGTGGAAGGAGATCAAATCAAAGTCACCTTTGACAAAAGCTATAAACCGACTTCGATCAAACTCTGGTCAGCTTACAATCCATTGGCCAGAGACTTTCGCATCGATGAATTCGGTCCCAACTGGACTGCTGAAGAAATTCCGGTTCCGGATTCCGGTGAAGTGGTAGTCAATATGCTTACCCCAGAATCCGGATATCGCGGCTATTTTGTAGAGCTGACTTTTACCGGAGAGAGTCCTCTAAAGGTAACTTCTGGTGTCGATATCCTTCCGAGATCCTATCCTTTTGAGCCGTTTGTTTCATCCAAGTTCAAGGATAAAAACCCATGAAGCTTACCAGAACTCTGACCCTCCTTTTTCTTTTGATCTCAATGCACACCATGGCACAGAAAGAACCTAATTACGATGAAAGCAAAGTCCCGGCATTGTCTCTGCCGGATCTATTCATCAGTGAAAGCGGGGCCTATATCAAGTCCAAGACTGAATGGGAGAATGTCAGAAAACCGGAAATATTCAAACTTTTCGAGCGGGAGGTATATGGCCAGATCCCAAAGGATTTTGATCAAATAACTTTTGAATTGGTCAGTCAAACGGCCAACCCTTATGAGGATATTTCTACTTTGGAAGAAGTCAATATCACAGTCCTGAGAAACGGGAAAAGCCACACCATGCGGCTTAATTTTTTCCTCCCAAAAACAGGCAATGGCCCTTTTCCGGTGATTTTATTGATCAATTACAAGCCCAAATATGCTGATGGTCGCTTGAATGAGGAAGGTTTTTGGCCTGTAAAGGAACTGATCGAAAGGGGTTTTGCTACCGCTTCCTTCCATGCTGAGACAGTAGCTCCTGATCAAGTAGAATCCTTCCAAAGCGGAATTATTTCCACCCTCTATCCCGAACAATCCGGACTTGCGGATGGAATAAAAGCTTTGGGTGCTTGGGGCTGGGGAGCCATGCGGGCAATGGATTACTTTGAACATCATCCAAAAGTCGATTCCCAAAAATCAATTTTGGTAGGTTTCTCCAGAAGTGGAAAAGCTGCACTTTGGACCTCTGCCAATGACCCTCGATGGGCAATTACCTTCGCAAATGAGTCAGGATGTGGAGGTGCTGCATTGTCTAAGCGGAAGTTTGGAGAAACTGTGGAAGCAATAAATAGACGGTTCCCTCACTGGTTTGCGGACAATTTCAAAAAGTACAATGAAAATGAGGAAAGCCTTCCTTTGGATCAGCATATGCTTCCCGGACTGATTGCCCCAAGAGCGGTTTACTACGCAAGTGCTCGGGAAGACCAATGGGCCGATCCCAAAGGAGAATATTTGGGCCTGAGTTTAGGAAGCAGGGTTTATTCTGAGATTTATGGAAAAAAGGCGGAATTCCTGACTGAGTTTGAGCAATTCAGCGGACCTGTTCATTTGGAATCCGTAGGCTACCATATACGAGAAGGAAAGCATAACCTAACTTGGGAGGACTGGAGGATTTTTCTGGAGTTCGTGGAGAAAAATTTATAAAGTTTACCAATAGAAAACTTTTTAGAATTTTTGTATGTTTAACATCATTACAAGGAGAACGCTATTAGACTATTCCAAAAGCTATCCTAGTGCAGCAAATGCCCTATATCAATGGTATCACGAATTGATCAATCTGGACTTGAATAATTTCAATGAATTAAAAGCGCATTTCGGAGGTGCAAGTTTGGTTAAAGATGATCGAGTGGTTTTCAATATCATGGGGAATAAATTTAGATTGGTTGTTAGGATTGTTTTTGAATACAAGGTGATTCAAATCAAGTGGTTCGGAACTCATTCAGAATATGATAAAATCGATGTTTCCACCATTTCATTCAAAAAGTAAGCTATGGAACTTGAGGTAATTAAATCAGAAGAGCAATACGAAAGGGCATTAGATTGGGTGAATGCACAATTGGATAAGAAGGTTATGCCTGACAGTCTTGAAGGAAGAAAATTGGAAATTGCTTTGGTTTTGATCAAGTCTTATGAAGATCAAAATTTTCCTATCCCTCATCCAGATCCCATAGAAACGATCAAGCAACGGATGGAAGAACTTGGAGTAAAAAATCAAGACTTTGTCGGAAAAATCGGTAGTAAAGGATATATCTCTTCAATTTTGAATCGAAGAAAACCTATGACACTTGAAATCGCCAAGATTTTTCATAAAGAATTGAAGATACCAGCTGAGATTTTACTTTCCTGATTCAGGTCACTGCCGGACAGTTATGCAAAAAAGTCCGGCTTTTTTGTTAATTGGAGTACCTTTTATTCAAAAAACCCATGCACTACCTATTCTCTACCTTTTTTACCTTCTGGATGCTGTTTATTTTTCCTTTTTCAAAGGAAAAACCAAATCCAGAAATCCTGTTTTCAGGCTTTGTTTACGAGTCCGCGCCTTTCCCTTCCTGTCATGCCTCCACTCTTTTGGAAACTCCTGAAGGAATCATGGCTGCCTGGTTTGGTGGCACCTATGAACGACATCCCGATGTGAATATTTACACATCTCTTCGGAAAAACGGCTCTTGGACCTCCCCGGCTGAAGCGGCCGATGGAATCGAAAACAAAGACTTTCGAAATCCAACCTGGAACCCTGTTTTGCATCAAAAAAATGATGGCAAAATCGTGCTTTTCTACAAAGAAGGACCAAATCCTCGAGAATGGTGGGGATTGTATAAAGAGTCCAATGACGTAGGTAAAACCTGGTCCAAAGCCGTTCAGACTCCGCCTGGCTTCCTGGGTCCGGTGAAAAACAAAACGGTAATCCTCTCCGATGGCAACTTGCTGCATCCCTCAAGCTTCGAGACCAATGGAATTTGGACTACGCACATGGAATTCACCGATCCGGAATTGAAATCTTGGAAAAAAGTGGAAGTTCTAGGCCCTTTTCAGGCTATTCAACCCACAATTCTTTTTCATGGTGGTGAAAAGCTACAAGTTCTCACACGGACCCAAGAAGGGGTGATTGCCACGGCATGGTCAGAGAATAATGGAAAATCTTGGACCCAGTTGGAGTCCAGTGGCTTGGTCCACAACGGCTCTGGAATTGATGCAGTGACTTTGAAAAACGGGTACCACTTGCTCGTCTGCAATCCGATTCCCAAGGGAAGAAACAAGCTAAGCCTTTTGGGTTCTTCCGATGGAAAAAACTGGGAAGAGCTAATTGTGCTGGAAAATGAGAAAGAAGGTGAATTTTCCTATCCTGCCATCATTCAGGCCGAGGATGGAACAGTGCATATTTCCTACACTTTCCAAAGGGAGAAGATCAAGTATGTCCACGTAAAAATCTGAGCCTTTTTCCACTATGAAAGATTCATCAGAGTTTTACGGCATCATCCCTCCCATGATCACTCCTCTCAATCCGGATTTATCTCTGGATGTGGATCATACGGAGAAAATGATTTCTCACCTAATCCGAGGTGGAGTTCACGGGATTTTTATTTTAGGTACCACCGGAGAATCTGCCAGTATCAGTCAGGATGTCAAAAGTGACCTGATTCGTCTGACTTGTAAGATGGTTTTGGGCAAAATTCCAGTGCTAGTTGGAATCACCGGTTGTTCTTTGATCGAGAGTTTGGATTTAGCAGGAATTGCCAAAGATTCAGGAGCCGATGCCTTGGTAGCTGCTCCTCCATTTTACGTCAACATTGATCAGGAAGAATTGGAGGTTTATTATAAAAGATTGGCGGACGAGGTAGCACTTCCTTTGATGCTGTACAATATGCCTTCGCACACTAAAATTTCCATCGGACTTGACACCATCATTTCACTCTCATCACACCCTAATATCATTGGGATAAAAGACAGCAGCGGAGATCTGGCCTATTTCCAAAATCTTTGTGAAGCATTTAGAGGTCAGCAGGATTTTAGAATTTTCGTAGGTCCGGAAGAAGTCTTAGCAGCTTCCCTAGAATTGGGTGGACATGGTGGAGTAAGTGGAGGTGCCAATCTTTTCCCTCAGCTCTATGTCAAAGCCTATGAAGCCTTTGAGGCAAAAGATTTTGGGCGGCTACGTGAATTGCAGGAAACTATTCTTTTTTTGAGTGCAAATATTTACCAAAACGCAACCTATAAATCCAGCTATCTTAAGGGACTGAAAGCAGCGATGAGTTTGGAAGGACTTTGCCGGGGAATATTAGCTCCTCCCCTTTTTCCTTACTCCGAAGCAGAAAAAGAGGCCCTCCGGGAAAGTTTAGTCAAGGTCAAAACTAAAGTGGAAAAATCCCTCAATTCGATTACAAAACCCCATTAATCTATACTCTTAGACATTCAAAATGCCTATTCTAGATCTGATTGTTTTCCTGGTTTATTTGTTGGCCATTGTGGGATTTGGAGTTTCTTTTTCCTTCAAAAAAAGATCTGCTTTAGATTTTACCACCGGAGGAGGAAGACTACCAGCCTGGGCAATTGGGATGTCCATATTTGCGACTTTTGTCAGTAGCATCAGTTTTTTGGCCTTACCCGGAAATGCCTATTCCGGTAACTGGAATGGCTTTGTTTTTAGCCTTTCGATTCCATTGGCAGCTTGGATAGCCGTTAAGTATTTTGTTCCGCTTTATAGGAAACTCGCGTCCGAATCAGCCTATTTCTATTTGGAACAGCGGTTTGGAGCCTGGGCAAGAATCTACGCCTCGATCTGCTATCTTCTGACCCAATTGGCAAGGATGGGAGCGATCATGTACTTATTGGCCCTACCTGCCCAAGCTCTTTTGGGATGGAGTGTGCCCACCATAATTCTGGTCACTGGAATCAGCGTCATTGCCTATTCCATGCTGGGAGGAATTGAAGCGGTAATCTGGACCGATGCCGTTCAGGGAATCATCCTGATTGGAGGGGCTTTGGCTTGTTTGGGTGTGATCTTCTGGGAAATTCCCGGGGGCGCCTCTGAGATTTTCCGGATTGCACACCAATCTGAAAAATTCAGTTTGGGAAGTTTTGCATTGGATTTCAAGACCTCCACCTTTTGGATGATCATGGTCTATGGGCTTTTTATCAATCTGCAGAATTTCGGGATTGACCAAAGCTATGTGCAGCGCTACCTGACTGCCAAAACTGAGCAGGAAGCCAAAAAATCGACTTGGCTGGGAAGTATGCTCTACTTGCCGGTTTCCTTGCTGTTTTTCTTTATCGGCACTGCGCTATTCGCCTTTTATCAGGCCCAGCCTGACCTTTTACCCGAAGGGATTACCGGAGACAAGGTGTTTCCCCATTTCATTGTCAATCAGCTTCCTGCGGGAGTGACAGGCCTACTGATCGCATCCATTTTCGCAGCAGGCATGAGTACAATTTCTACCAGCATCAACAGCTCCGCCACAGTGATTCTTTCCGATCATTTCAAAAAATACATCCATCCTAATCCATCGGAAAAGACTGCTCTGAATGTCTTGAGACTTTCTTCTTTGGGCATGGGTATTCTGAGCATTTTTGTAGGACTGGCTTTCAATGGAGTGGAAAGTGCGCTGGATGCCTGGTGGGCTTTAGCTTCTATTTTCAGCGGGGGAATTTTGGGACTTTTCCTTTTGGGACTTTTGTCCAAAACCCAAAAACCACAAGCAGTTTTTGCGGTAATTCTTGGCGTATTGGTGATCGCTTGGATGAGCCTTTCTGCGGTTTGGGTGAAAAACGGTTTCCCTGAAACTCTTGCAAATCCTCTCCATACCAACATGACCATTGTAGTCGGTACACTGACGATTTTTCTGGTGGGGTTTGGGCTGGGGCTGGTTTGGTCCAAAAAATAATCTCCCGACATTTTTCTCCAAAATTCTCCTGGTTCTTGATCTGAGAACCCACTTTTTGTTTACATTATAAACACATAAATGTTAAAATAATTAACATTTGGCTTATTGAAATCAACTTTTCCAAAGTTTGAAACTTTGGAAAAGTTCGGTAAAGCTAAGCTCTCGGATTAGGCCATCCCAAACCTTCGAGGTTCCAAAAATCCTCAAAGGTGTCCACCACACCGTATTTCGTAACTCGTCATTCGTAAATCAAAAATGTTCATCAACTGCCATTCTCACTTCAGCTTCAAATACGGGACGATGTCTGTGGAAGCGCTGATCGCTGAGGCGAAGGGCAAAAAACTCGATGCCCTTGCCCTCACGGACATCAACTGTACCGCAGGGGTTTTCCCCTTTATCCGGGAAGCACAAAAAGTAGGTATCCATCCCGTGATCGGCATAGACTTCCGCAACGGCGTCCAGCAACAGTACATCGGACTGGCTCGGAATCAGGAGGGCTTTTTCGAACTCAACAAGCATCTCTCCGAGCATCTGGTCCACAAGCGGGAGTTCAAAGCCAAGGCACCCAAGTTTGAAAACAGCTTTGTGATTTATCCTTTTTCGGAAAAGACTTTTCCCCTACGGGAAAATGAATACATCGGCGTACATCCTGCCCAACTCAACAAGCTGCTGACTTCGCCTTGGTTCCGGAGAAAGGAAAAGCTCGTCCTCTTGCAGCCAGCGACCTTCAGCTCGAAGCTGGAATTCAATGCCCATCGCCTATTGCGCAGCATGGATCTGAACACCCTGCTGAGCAAGCTTCCTGTCGAGGAGCAGGCCGATTCCACAGACCAGCTCTACTCCTATGCTGACCTGATCGCCCGCTGCGAAAATCACAGCTACCTGCTCGTCAATGCCCAAAAGCTCCTTGAGCAATGCCAGTTTTCCTTCTACTTCCAGGTAGTCAAAAACCGCCGGGATATTCTGGGTTCGGACTGGGAGGATTTTGACTTTCTCCGTCAGGAGACTTTCAAAGGAGCCATCCGACGCTATCCCGAGCTAAGTCCACAGATCAGTCAGCGGATCGAAAAAGAGCTCGAACTCATCCAACAAAAAGGCTTTGTCTCTTACTTCCTGATCAACTACGACATCATCACCTTTGCGCAGCAGCGCAACTTCTACCATGTGGGACGAGGGTCCGGCGCGAATAGTATCGTGGCCTATTGCCTGGGGATAACCGACGTGGATCCCATTGAGCTGGACTTGTACTTTGAGCGCTTTATCAATCTCTATCGGGAAAATCCCCCCGACTTCGACATCGACTTCAGCTGGACGGATCGGGATGAGGTCACAGATTATATTTTTCGAAAATACAACACTGCCAAGGAAGAGCATGTGGCTCTCTTGGGTTCGTATAGCACCTTTCAGTACAACTCCATGCTCCGGGAACTGGGCAAAGTCTTTGGCCTGCCGAAGACCGACATCGAATCACTCATCCACCATGCCGACAAAGAAGGCTACGAACCGGATCAATTTGGTAAGCTGATCATCAAATACTCTCAGGTCCTCCACGACATGCCTTCCCACCTGACTATCCATGCCTGTGGAATCTTGATTTCCCACAAACCCATCCACTACTACACCGCGACGGATATGCCCCCAAAAGGCTTCCCGCTTGCGCATATAGACATGCATATTGCAGAAGATATTGGCTTGCACAAATTTGACATCCTGAGTCAGCGCGGCTTAGGCCATATCAAATCCAGTCTGGAGATTATCTACCAAAACCAAGGCGTAAAAGTGGATATCCGGGCTGTGGAGCAATTCAAAAAAGACCCCAAGATCAAGGAACATCTCCGCACCGGCCATACCATTGGGGCATTCTATGTGGAGTCACCCGCCATGCGGATGCTTTTGGCGAAGATGAAAGCCGATACCTATCTGGAGCTCGTTGCGGCCAGCTCGATCATCCGGCCCGGAGTGGCGCGATCCGGAATGATGCGGGAATACATCCTACGCCATATCAGCGAGGAGCGTCGCAAACAAGCCCATCCGGTCATGTGGGACATCATGCCCGAGACCTATGGAATCATGGTTTATCAAGAGGATGTGATCAAGGTGGCCCACTACTTTGCCGGGCTCAGTCTGGCTGAGGCCGACGTGCTGAGAAGAGGTATGAGCGGGAAGTCGAGATCCAAAGATGAATTCCAGCGGGTGAAGGATAAGTTCTTTGAAAACTGCAAAAAGCTGGGCCGGGAAGATCAGGTCGCCAAAGAAGTCTGGCATCAGATCGAGAGCTTTGCGGGCTACTCTTTTGCCAAGGGACACTCCGCTTCCTTTGCCGTGGAAAGCTACCAAAGCTTGTACCTGAAGGCCTACTTCCCGCTGGAATTTATGGTCGGAGTGATCAACAATTTCGGGGGTTTTTATCATACCGAATTCTACGTTCACGAACTCCGGATGAACGGAGCTGCTATCCAAGCTCCCCATCTGAATGAAAGCGAATACCTAACCCGAATCACCGGAAAGACCGTTTTCCTGGGCTTTATCCATATGAAATATCTGGAAAAGGCTACCGTGGAAAAGCTGCTTTCCGAGCGGAGAGTAAATGGGCCTTTTCTGGGTTTGGCGGACTTTGTCTCCCGGGTGGAAATCGGCTTGGAGCAGCTGCTGATTCTGATTCGGATGACCTGTTTCCGCTTTACAGGTAAGACCAAGCAGGAACTCCTTTGGGAGGCACATTTTCTCCAAAACAAACGAAGTACCTTGGTTCATACCCATGAGCTATTCCGAACCGGGGAGATCAGCTTTGGCAAAAAGCCTCCGGAAGTTCCTGATCTGGACGAGACCGATATCCGGCAGGAGATTTTGGATCAGATCGATATCTTGGAGTTTCCGCTAGATTCCCCTTTTCACCTGGTCAAAGACCAAAGTATCCAAGGGATCAAAGCCCGGGAAATGACTCAATACTTGGGCAAACAGGTGACGATTCTAGGGTATCTGGTTACCGTAAAGTACACACGCACGGTTAAGGGAGATGTAATGAACTTCGGCACCTTTCTGGACCGGGACGGGGACTGGATCGACACGGTACACTTCCCTCCCGTGGTCAAAAAGTATCCTTTCAAAGGCCGAGCGATCTACCGGATCGAAGGAAAGGTCGTCGAAGAATTCGGCTTCTACTCCATCGAAGTAGAAAAGCTGGAACGGATGGCGTATTGGAATGCAGGGGATTAAAACTAAAGGAGACTATCGACTGCCTTAAAAAGAAGCATTCAACAAGCCTGTAACAACAAAAAGAACTACCAAGAAGAAACCTAAATCTCGCTCAGCGGAATAGGTATACTCCAAATACCATAGAAAAAACAAAAGCCCTGTAAAAAGTAGTAATGGAACGGTGGTGGCGACTACTCCCCAAACCAGCAAAAACTGGATGATGAGCATCCCTGAAACACCTCCCAAAATAGCCCAACCCACCCATTTTGGGTTGGAATGCAAAGGGAAAACCCGAAGCGATCGAAAAACAAAATACCCCAAAATCACAGCAACCCCAACGAGGACCGGAGTAGTGGTGATTTTATTAAATTCCAGCAAAAACGCGGCAACAAAGGCCATCAGCAAATAGACTACTCCGAGTGGTTTTAAAAATTTTAGGGTCATGAAATGGAAAATAATTAGGCCTCAATAATTGAAAGAATTCTCTTTGTGAAATTAGTCTCACAAACTAATAAATATTGCCGAATATTTATTCAGGATTCTGAAGCCCGTTTTTCTAAGAAATAGTATTCGAAAGCCAATTCCAGAAATAAAAAGTAATTTCAAATCATGAAGCAGCCCTTAGTTTCTGTTTGCATCCCTACTTTTCAGCACAAATCATTCATTGAACAATGTCTGGATAGCGTTCTTGCACAGAATACTAACTTTGATTTTGAAATCATTCTGGGCGAAGATGACAGTACTGATGGGACTCGGGTCATCTGTCAGGAATATGCCGCGAAATATCCAGACAAAATCCGGATTTTTTTGAGAAAAGACCAAGATAAAATCCCCCTGCTAGGGAGAAAATCAGGTCGGATAAACTATCTGGAAAACTTCCGAGCAGCTCAAGGAAAATACATTGCCATGCTGGACGGAGATGATTGCTGGGTCAGATTAGATAAGCTCCAGAAGCAGGTGGAAATGCTCGAGAAGAATCCTGAAGCATTTCTTTGCAGCAGTGAATTTCTCGATGGTCCCAGATTAAACCAAAAATTGAGTTCTTCAGAAACTCCTGATGAAGAATTCACTTTTTATCCTAAAGCAGCCCTTACTAAAGTCAGTTACTTAGGTCATGTTTCAAACTGGGTGTTTCGAAACAATCTATCAGAATTTTTAACTTCAAATGCTGCACTCAAAGGCCCTATTCTGGACTTATTATTATTCTCTTTTTTCAAGAAAAAGGGAGGTATTATTCATTGGTCCGCTCCATCCTCTTTTTATAGAACCAACGAAAAAAGCTATCACGTCAATAAGTTGTCAAAAAGTCGTCACCGGGAATTGCTTTGGTCAAGTTGGTACCAATTCAGAGACATTCATCGAAATCCAATCCAGTTTATTCGCTTCTTAGGTTATTTGGGAAAAAAAATACTTCGGAAGAAATCCTGATTAACTCCAATAAGACATTCTTACAAATACTTTTCGTTCAAAATTGGAGACCTGACCTCGCCCGTGAAGAGTTCTTTTATTGTCAATAATCGCGAGCATACCTTTTTCCCAATGAATCTCCTTGGTCAGCTGATCTGCCACCTCTTTAATCTCCAAAATCATCGATTTTTTGTGCTCAATATCCTTTCCAAACTCCACAAATGATTTGGTTTGATCGGGATAAAAAATCTCCCGGACTCCAAAGGGAAGGATATTATTGATAAAAGCCCAAGTCGATCCCTTTTTCTGCAAGATTGGGGAATCAAATGCCGTCCATATAGCCCCATCTTCTGGTTGATATTTCATCCGAACCCGATTTTTTGATAAAACTATCTCCAATTCTGCGGGGTCAGTGATTCCATAAATATTTTGCCAAACTTCCAAAGGGTGATATCTATGATAAGTAGCCAGGTTATTTGAAACCAAATAAGTTTGAGTTTCAGGGCTCAAACTTTCAAAAAGCGTAACGCCATCACAATACCATGTCGAGTCAGACCGATCTCCAGGTTGCTCACAAAAAAACCACAAAAGGTCCGGAGGATTGATATTCTGAAAATATAATTCACCATGCAGCGGGACTTCATGACCAGACTTCAGTCCAGTTGCCGTAAAAACAGATTTATTCTCACCCACCATGGACCTTCCGCTATTTCCGCCTATGACTGTATGCTTCTCCTCCTTTTGGATAAAATCTCCCCCGATATCATTGGAAAATTGTTCAAAATCGTCAAGTGTGAATTTTTCTTTAAGGATTAAGACACCGTTCTCTTCCAAGATTTTTTTTACGAGTTGCTTATTCATATTCAGTTTGCTCCAATGGTTTGTATGACTTTTCTGGCTTTAGAAAATTCTGTTTTTGAATCTTGAAAAACAGATACTCCCAAATGATCCTTGAGAAGCAAATCCAACTCATTAAATCCTAAAAGGAACCTAGAAGATGTCGCTCCAGTAAATCGGCAATTAAATTCAAAGATCTTGAAGTCTCCATCCTTACTTCGCTGCAACTGGAGGTTTAATGGACCTCTTAAGCCAAGTTTATGAAACTTTTCCAGAGAAAGTCTGGCGATAAGTTCCAACCTCTCATCCTGCCATCTTTCTACCTGATAGCTGATTCCGTTTTTCATAAAATGCTTCCCGATGAAATAGGCACTATTTGACAATTCGGAAGCTGAATAAATTTGAATTGAGTATTTATTTTCTTCAAATGAAAAATGTAGAGGATAGCCTATGGTGTCGAATTCGGAAATTCGTGTTTGCATTTCCAGATCTTCTCCAAGTCTTTCTTGAACAATAAAATTTTCCAATGAGCCGTTTAATGCATCTATTTGGGCTGGATTTACGATAAGCCTGACACCTTTTGATGCAAACCCCTTTTTAGGTTTTAGAATAAATGGAGTTTCAAGAATCCCATTTGATTCATATTCTTTGGCTAATCTGGTATAAGCAAAGGGCAATCCCAATTCCTTACACATTTTATAGCTGAGATATTTATCAAAAAAATTCTCCGCCAATTGAGAATTAGTCAATGAAATCTTTGAACTGAGACCGGGGTTTATCTCCGCTAATCTAGCCAAGACTACCGCATCTTCATCCCTGCATGGAATTACTAAATCTGGCAGTTCATTATCTATTGTACTTTTTAAAAATGAAAAGAAATCTGAAGAAATTGTCAAAGGACTTTTAATAAACTGGTCTAATTCCTTCAATGTATGAAAGTCATCCAAACTGTTAGTACCTACTAAATGGAAAGCCCCTCTCGAGTGCTGGATTATTTCAATCAAATTCTGCGCAACCAAACTACCGGCACTTACCAGTAAAAGTTTTATTTTTTTCATGTTTTTAAAAAGCTACTTTCAGACATGAGAGCAGACTTAAGAAAATTAAGGAGCTTGCTAAATATAGACACTATTTTGAGTTTAATGATCAAAAAAAGTGTTTTGGCTACATTTCCTCGAATAAGATTATAAAAATCAATTAGTAGTTGGCCACAAGGAAAGGAGATGAAAAAATAAGTTTCTAAAAATTTTAAGATCAAGGATTTTACTCCGTTGCCTGGGGATTAAGATTGAAAAATCATTTACAAAAAATCACCCTTAAATTTTGCCAACTCCGCTAGGAGCTACTTGCGAAATTTAGCTTTGGGCACAAAAAAAGCCCTTTGATATTTGCTCAAAGGGCTAATTCATTTAATTGAAATTCAAGAAAATGGGTTGGATGTGTTTTGATTTTTGCAATAAATGCAAAAACCTATTGCCAAGCACCGGGATTAAAAGTCGTAGGTTCCATCCGGCTTCCTGCAGGATTCCACAATTTTTGCCTGAAACATTTTATCAGATTTCAACAGGGAATAAAATTCAGCGATGTAATTCCTCATGGATTTGGCATCCGCATCCGAATAAAGCGATGAATAAGTATCAATTAGGCTCATCATTTCTCCTTCTTTTTCCAAGAAAAGCTTCCGGGCATAGTCAAAGATTGCCTGTTCCCTACAAAAACCTCTATATAGTCTTTCGGTGACTTTGGTGATCGAAATATTGGAATTCACCTGAGCATAAGGCGGATTGACTAATCCTGTCATATCGAAATCATAGGCAAAGGGAACCACCGTCTTGGAGTCCAACTTCATCACTTTCTGATTATGTTGATAAAGCCCCGACCAGTCGGTATTTCCAATCATCATCTGAAAAAAATCATGAACAACTGTCGCCGTATCTTCCATGATTTGCGGCGTTATCTTTTTGCCATCCATCATTTCCCCTTCAAACCGCTGCGCGGCATCATCATCATCCTCAATCACAAATCCGAGCATCTCAACAGGCTCCTGCTTCCGGTCATCCAAATTGGTAAATGTCAACTGGATAAGTCTGGTATGAAAGGTATATTTGGTCACCACTTCGTAAAGTTTATAGGCTAAAAATTCCTTACCCACCAAGCTTTCAGAGGATTTCGCCCTTGAGCAAGGCATTACCAGCTTCAATCGCCGGTATCCTTGAAACATGGTTCCCTTTGCGTCATCCTTATCCATGCGGATTCTAGTCGGCGGATAGAAGCAATTATCCAAGCGAAAATTCCCCCGGGTTCTGATTTCAAACGGCAGCGCTTCCCATTGCCCTGCTTCATTTTTCACCTGAATTTCCTGAGGCATAAAAGTGGAATCATTCGTTTTGGATCTCAATTCCTTAATCGACAAGGCCATATTCATGTAAAAAGGCTCTTCGGAATCAAAAAGCTGAACCTTCTCCTTTTCCTGAGAAAAACTCAGGGTTGTGGAAAATAGAAAAAAAAGAATGACTAGAAAGTGTGTTTTTTTTGCTGACATGGCATTTCTTGGTTGGTAAAGAAATCCACCAATAAAATTGGCGCTTACCACAAGTTACTGATTCTGAATACAAATCAGGAATGATTCTTTGTCAGAATTACTTTACGGGGAGAATCTTTCCTACTGGGTTGGCCTGGATTCCCAAATTCTCATAAAAAGCATGTGCGCCATTCTCCGGGCGTGTTCTTTGGCAAACTCCGCAATTTCCCCTTCAAAAAACCTGTCAACCGTCGAAAACCAAAGCTCCAACCAATTTCCAAAATGTACTTGGGTGATGGAATGATCCATTTGACGGTCCACTTCCCGGTGGACTTGTGTTGGGTTAAATTTTCCTCTTCCAGGACCAGTTTGCAAAAGGATCATCTCCCAAAAATCAGATAGGTGCTCTAAATGATGCTCCCAATCTTGGACAATTGCATTAAAAACAGGGCCCAAAAGCTCGTGCTTTCGAACCTGAGAATAAAATTCCCGCACCAAAAAATCTACTTCCCTTCTGCTTTTGATCTCGGCCCTTTCCATCATTAATCCTTCAGAACCGGTGCAAGTACAGAAGGATTTCCATCTATTCCTTCAGGAATTGGCAATCCCAGGATTTTGCATACCAAGGGATAAATATGAATATTCTGAAAGGGCTCAATTTGAAACCCTGATTTGATCATCGGTCCGTTTGCATAGAAAATCCCCCACAAATCCTGATACTTAGGACTAAACCCATGCTCCCCAAATACCTCGGTTTTGATCATTGCCGAGCGGTTTTGATAACGCATCATTCCCCGATTATCTGCCAGATAATAGCCCAATTCCGGCAAAATCAGAAAATCCCCTATGCGCTGGGGAAAAAGGCTGGTATCCGTGTAGTTTTCATTGGACTCCAAGTCATCCAGCGTAATCCGTGAGCTTCGGGACTGAATTAACTTAATGGCCTTCTTTTTCATTTTTTTATCCTCCAGATACACATGGGCCAAGGCCCCGTCATTGACGACCCGGGCTTGGATTCCTTCCATTAAATCATCCAGATTGATTAAGTTTTCCTTAGGCACATCGGTCATGCCATGGTCTGAAACTAAGATAATGTGAACCGGCAGATCAAAACTCTTTATCCCCTCAAACAAGGCCCCCAACTCATGATCCAGCTTGGTAATTACGGGCCTTAGCTTCTCGTCATTACTCGGCCCATAAGCATGTCCGATATCATCCATATCCGAAAAATACAGAGAGATGAACCTTGGTCTTTCTGAATCCGGTAGCTGAAGCCACTCAAAAACTTTGGAAATTCGGGTCAAATTTGGAATTTTCTCATCGTAGTCAAAGTATTCACTTGGGCGAATCCCCTGCACAGGCGCCTCAGAACCCACAAAGAAAAAACTGACTGCTTTCAGCCCATTCTGCTCCGCCAAAACCCATAACGGGGTTCCTCCATACCAATAGCCATCCTGAACTATATCCCGATTGGACATGGTGTACACCAGTTCTTTTTCAGGCTCGTAGAAAGAATTGTCCACTAATCCATGGTGCTCGGGAAGCATTCCTGTGGCAATAGTATAGTGGTTGGGGAATGTCTTACTTGGAAAAGACGGAATCAGCCCTTTGGCTGCTGTACCATTGGATATAAACCTGCTTAGGTTTTCAGGCTGAAACCTTTCCACATAATCATGACGAAAACCGTCCAGAGAAATTAAAATAACGATGGGATCTTTTTCTTGGGAAAAACCCTCTCCGAAAAGCCCAATCCATAGAAATCCGATCAGAAAGAATACGCGCATGAGTATTTTTTTTCCAAAACTACCCAAGTTCCTGCACTTGGGCCATTCATTGGTGGAAAAACAGCTATCGATTATTTGCATTTCTCAGCGAGTCCAACTGAGCATGTGCATAATCCATTGCGGGAAAATAATCCTCACCATTCACCACCCCTTCCAAGAAAATCCCTCCGATTTCAATTCGTTTGTTCACATAGATCTCCAAGATTTTCAGCTCTTCCAGTAGCTCTGGATAATCGGAATTTTTCCTTCTGGCTTTTTGGATCAGTCTTAGATTTTCCTCCCACTTAGGCAGATAAACGACCTTGACAAATTCTGAAAGCACTTGATCATTGTCTATTTCCAGCCTTCGGTAAAAATCCAAAGCTTCTGTTTCATTCTGCTCAAATTGCTCATAAAAGTCATTGAGCTGGGTATTGGTACTCATCAAATCACCCGCAAATAGAATCAGAAAAAACAGGAGGAAAGTAGCCAAGCCCGTAAGTAAGCCTAAACCCGCAGCCCTCCAATTGCTTTTCTTGGGACTTCCCGCAGCCTTATGAAATTCCAGCTCACGATTCATCAAAACATAGGCCACAAGATGAACCAAAACGGAACTCAAAATTGGGATTAAAAAAGTGGGAATCTGATCAAGATGTTCTTCCGGAAGTGAAATAAGATATCCAAAAAGACCTAACTGCAGAAGTACCCCTCCCAAGAGAATGGTCTTTCCGAGGCTTTTCTGCCCCAAGATGTTGAGATTTTCCCACATCGCTATAGCCCCAGCGGCAGGCCCACCGATAAGTGTAGCCAGATCGATTCCAAAATAAGAAAATAGCTTTAGCGGTTCGTTTTCAGGCTTATTCATTCAATTTTTTTATAACCAAAGAGATAAAGAAGTCACCAAACTCACAGCTGATCATTCTATTTACCGATTGGTATCTCCTTTGCAAAATTATCCTCGAAAAACTAGTCAAGCTATGAACACTAAAAATAGAATTTTACTCGGACTTGGATTAATCGGAGTTTTGGCAGGAACGCCTTCTTGCAAAACTAGTAATGCCGCCAAAGGTGCTGTCATTGGTGGTTCTGCAGGTGGTGTTTTGGGAGGAGTGATTGCGGGTAAAAAAAATACCGCCACTGGAGTGCTGATTGGAGCTGCCATAGGAGGTACTGCAGGAGCCATTATTGGAAATCAGATGGATAAGCAGGCCGAAGAGCTGAGAAGAGATCTCAAAGGCGCTAAGGTAGAACGTGTGGGAGAAGGGATCAAAATCACCTTTGACTCAGGATTACTTTTTGGCTTTGACCAGGCTTCGCTTAACTCGGCTTCCAGATCCAACCTTGAAAATCTGGCAAGCACCCTGAAGAAGTATGAAGACACCAATATTCTTGTGGAAGGGCATACTGATTCGGTTGGAGAGGAAAGCTACAACCTATCCCTTTCCCGCGACAGAGCTTATGCCGTACAAAACTATCTTGGGAATCTCGGAGTAGCGACAGCCAGAATCAGCAGTTTGGGTCATGGTGAATCTTTGCCGATAGCCAGCAATGAAACAGAGGCCGGAAGAGCTCAAAACCGAAGAGTAGAAGTCGCTATTTATGCCAATAAAAAGATGAAAAGAATGGCAAAAAGAGGTCAGCTAGGCTAATTCAACCCAGGGTAGATTTCCGGGATCAATTTTGACTTGGGTAGCGCTAAAAATCCATTCTCATCAAATAATCCGTCTGAATCTCATCGCCAAAAGGAAAAGGATGGCTTCCGAAAATTCGGAGGCCATTTTTTTCATAGAATCGAATGGCCCGAGCATTATGCTCCCAGACACCCAACCAGAGGTATTTTTTCTGATTTTGCTTTGCAAACTCAATGGCGGTATCCAATAGTTTTTTCCCCAATCCACTTCCCAAATGCTCCTCCAAGACATACAATCTGGCAATCTCCAGACTTTCCGGATCATGTATGTCCGTCTGAGCTGGCACCTGATTCACTTTGGTGTAAGCGATGATTTCTCCCTCGAGCTCAGCGATAAAAAAAGTAGAAGCCGGATGAGCAATTTCTTTTTCAAACTGGGCTAAAGTAAATGCCTCATTCAAATAGGCAGTGATATTTTCAGGCTTATTTCCCGCAGTAAATGCTTGCAAAAAGGCAGTTCGGGCCATGTGGAGTAAATCAGCAAGGTCAGATGAATGGGCTTTTCGGATAGAAATCATGGAGGCAAGCAGCAAATTTTTCTAAAAAAATAATATACCTCAGTTTCTTAGGTATATAAGATTTTGATATATTCGAACTCAAACTTAACACCATGTCGAGCAACGCGCTGATCAAAGGAAGCCTTCAAACTATTATCCTCAAACTATTAGAGGAAAATGAAAAGATGTATGGCTACGAAATCACCCAAAAAGTGAAGGAACTCACCGCCGGCGAGATCAAAATCACCGAGGGAGCCCTCTACCCTGCCCTGCACAAGCTGGAAGCCGAGGGACTCCTCACCACCGAAATCCAGCAAGTGGACAATCGGGTGCGGAAATACTACAGCCTGACCAAGGACGGGCATAAGGAAGTTAGTTCTAAGCTGGCCGAGCTTCAGTCATTTGTAGAAAGCATGCAACGCATTATCAATCCGGGATTGAAGCCCGAGTTTTCACTTTAAAGTTTAAGATCATGGAAAATTTGTTGAATAGAATTACCCTGGATCCCGAAATCGTTCATGGAAAGCCCTCCATAAGAGGAACAAGAATATTGGTGAGTTCAATTCTGGAATATTTAGCTGGTGGGAATAGCGTTGATGAAATCTTGGAAGAGTTCAAAGAATTGACCAAGGAGGATATTTTGGCTTGCTTGGCATATGCCTCCAAGGCGATCAATCATCAGGAGTTTAAGATTCCGGCAGCATGAAGTTTCTTTTGGATGCAAATATTCCTCCTTCATTAGCAGAGGAACTTTTTGAATTTGTCGTGTTTACGACTGAATCACTTCCTAAAGGGAATGCATCCAAAGATTCTGAAATTATCCGGTTTACCTTAGATCAAGAAGCAATTTTGGTCACGAAAGATTTCGATTTCTACCATTCTTTCCTTCAAGGCAGAAATCCCCGTAAACTTATTCTAGTCAAATTGGGAAATATGAAAATCAGAGAATTGAGATCCTATTTCAGAAAAAATCTGCCAAAAATTATTGAGCTGTTTGTAACAACATCGATGATCATTCTTACTCCTGAAGAAATTTTAACATTTGACTGATGAGAAAGCTATCCGAACAAGAACTCAAACTTGTCCAATTGGCTATATCCGAAAAGGGGATAAACTCTGCCGAACTTCTGATGGAAGTATATGATCACTTTTTAAGTCATTTGGAAAGCTTTCCCGAAGAGCAATTTGAAGTTCAATTGAATTCGCTGAACTTAAAATGGTCAAAGGGGTATTGTGCAAAGCTTCAAGACAACCTCAGAAAAAATTTGAATAAAACGGTAAGGAAAATCCAGTGGAATCTGATCAAAAGTTATTTCTCTTGGCCAAAGTTTTTCATTACCCTATTACTAATCGGCGGAATCACTCTATTGATCAATCTTCTCACCAGTAAATTACAATTGGCTATCCTTTTCTCTGTACCTCTGATTTACCTAACAGGGTTTCTGGCTATGGTTTTGTTTAGAACTCATCAAAAGCTAAAGCCCATTAAATCCACATTCAAGGATTCTGGTCTCAAAATTAACTCGCTTTACAGTTCGTATTTTATCACATACCTGACTTTGCCTTTTCATTTTTACAATATATGCCTCAATGTTCCTAGAATACTCAAAGTGGATCAATTGGTCTCTGATGAATTGGTGAATTATCTATCCATTGGCTTTTGTTTTATCATTTATATTCATGCTATTACAGCTTATGAAGCCTGGAAAATCAAATCCAAAACTGCCTTGATATGAGGACACTTTCATCTACTCAATTGGATAAAATCCGGAGAGAAATCAGCTCAATTCAAGTCTACTACACCGACATCCGGGCCGAGCTAACCGACCATATCGCCTGCAAAATCGAAGCGGAAATCAAGGATGAAGAAGAATTTGAAAGCTTACTTCAAAAGTCTTTGGAAGAGATCAATCCCAGTAAGTTTCAGCGAAGTCTTTTGATTCAGGCCCACTTGAACTTTCTCAAAGAGTTTTTGGGCAATTTGGGCAACCTGAGAATCATGGTCAAAACCGTCGGAATGACTTTAATCATTGGCTCCTTTATCAATCTGTTTTCTACCTACACTCCTGAAACTGCCGAGAAAGCACTCAAAACTGCCTTCTTGATTGCCTGTTATGGAGGGTTCATTTTGGGACTCTGGAAAAACAAATACCTCAGCAATTCTCAAGTACTGACCGCAGCGAATGTTTTATTCCTGATCGCCTCTTTTTCTCAGTTTTTTCTCCGATTGGAGTGGTTAGCTTGGACTGGGGCTTCCCATCAAAAGCTACTATTTTTTATGACGGCCTGCTTTTCCTTTATCCTCTGTTCAGGCTATGCCAACCTATTCCGGAAGTTTAAAAATGTCCAATGGCAATGAAGCTTTCTCACGATCAGGTCAGCACCTTGAAGAAATTGATTTCCTACAAAGGTTATGAGGAAATCGATGTCCAATATGAAATTCTAGATCATGTAGCATGCCGAATTGAAGTGCTGTTGGATGAAAACCCAAAGCTTACTTTAGATGAAGCTTTTCGAAAATCCCATTCAGAATTTGGGGTTTTTGGCTTTGCGGACTTGGCGGACTCTTATCGGGAAAATATCCGGAAGAGGTTCTGGAGGCGATATTGGGCAAGTTTGAGAACTTTATTGACTTCCTATCGCGTAGTTTATCTTATACTACTGGCTTGGAGCTTTCAATGGATCAGCCAAAATTTCACCCTCTTGGGAGAGCGTCTTACCGCACCCGGTTGGGCGGTAATCGGGCTGATGATTTCGGTAGTTTTTTTCATCATTTACTATCACCGGACAGGGAGAAATTACAAGAACTACGCAACCTTTAAACAAGGCTTAAGCATATTCACTGGGTTTCAATTGGCGATACATGTATCCACTCAAGGGCTTAGATTCTTAATGGGACCCGAAATTCCGACTGAATTTAATTTTCAAGGCATCATGGCTTGGATCACGATTGCGGCCTTGTTGATTTGCTGGATTTCCATTTTTCTATTTCCGCGGGTCATTCAAGAGGCCGCCGAAGAAACGGCCAGACTTAAGAAAATCTATGAAAGCTGAGCTTTACTTTTTCTGATTTCCCCAGAAAATCACCAATGCTGCCGTGCCAAACATAATCAGGCTGTAAATCGCCGAAGGAATTGCCATCACAGAATTTACCATCAATGTTGCAGCAATCGTAATGCCCAAGGTGCCATTCTGAATCCCTGATTCGATGGCGATCGTCAGACTTTGTTTGAAATCTAATCTGGCGAATTTAGCTAATCCAAAACCAAGCCCAAGTGTAGCAAGGTTCAAAGCAAGAGATGCCGGACCCGCCTCGATAAAGAACTGAACCAGGTTGCTTTTTTCCTTGAGGATTGCCGCCAAAACAATGATGATAAAAAATACTGCGGAAATCTTCCGAAAAGGCTTATCCATCCTATGGGCGAGTTCGGGGGACTTTTTTAACACCAGCATCCCGATGGCCACCGGAATGATCGTAATGGCCAAAACAGCAACCACTGTCCCCAAAACCTCCAGCTGCTGCTCTTCCCCACCGGGAATAAAATAACCAATTGAAAAATTGACAATAAACGGAATAGTCAATACTGTAATCAAGGATGAAAAAGCGGTCAGCGTAATCGAAAGCGCGGAATCGCCTTTAGCTAGATGCGTAATCAGGTTGGAAGTAGCTCCGCCGGGACAGGCGGCCAAAATCATCAATCCCACCGCAAGTTCGGGTGAAAGCTGAAGCAAATTCGCAATCAAAAATGCCAAGAAGGGCAGCAAAACAAGCTGATTGAAAAGCCCTAACGAAACTGCTTTGGGATAAATCAAAATCCGCTTAAAGTCATCCATCCTGAGACTTAATCCCATGCCAAACATGATGATGCCTAATGCCAAAGGCAGAAATAGCTCAGTAAGAACGCTGGTTTCCATGGTATTTTGGGTTAGTGGGGAATAGAGTTATTACGTTATTGGTTATTGAATCTAATGCCTTTGTCGCCTCCAGTTTACTTCGATATTCGACATTCAGCGTTCGACATTTGAAATTTATTTCAATCAATAATTCTTAGTTTTTTCCGTATTCGAATCAATATCGAACCTCGAAAGATAAACGCCGAATAAAGAAGTTTACCTCCTCAGATCTTGTGTCTAAAGTCTATTTTCTTGATTCTATTATAGGTTATTGGATAATAATTCTTTTGCCTTTGTCGCCTCCAGTTTACTTCGATATTCGACATTCAGCGTTCGGCATTCGAAATTCTAATCCTTTAATAATTCTTAGTTTTTTCTGTATTCGAATCAATATCGAACATCGAATGATAAACGCCGAATAAAGAAGTTTACTACCTCAGATCTTGTGTCTAAAGTCTATTTTCTTGATTCTTGATTCTTGATACTCAAAGCATCCCTGCCACCGCAAATCCAACATACGTACCGAGCGCATTCCCCAAACTTCCCACCAGCACCCCCGGAATCAATAAATCGGGCCGATTTAGACTCTCCGCTGCCGCTAAAGCGGTCGTATTCCCACCTACATTCGCCTGCGAGGCTACAGCAATCACATCCCAATCCATCTTCAGCAAGGCTCCTACTCCAAACAAAACCACCCCGTGAACCAACACCAATAAACCCACAAACAGCATCAAGGTAAGCGCCAATTCCCCAGTGTCGGCCAATGCCCCAAAATCACATAGGGTTCCGATAACTGCCAAGAAAACCAGAATAAAGAAAAAGCCTAGGGTATGTTTTCCGTACAACTGCTTCACAGATGAAAACTGAGCCAAAACCAAGGCCAAAGTGGTCAGAAAAATGATTTCCGGTACTTGGGGAAACCACCCCACCAAGACTTTGCTTATCGCCATTCCCAACAAGCCTAGGGCCAAAATCGAAGCCAAGGAAGAGATGGAAATATACTCGATGGCCTGGATTTTTTCACCGCTTTGGGCCGAAGCAAGTTTCTTTCGGGGGAAAAGCTTCTGCAGGTATTTGGGCAAAATCAACGTAGCAATAATCCAGGGCGTACCGATCAGATTATCCACCACAGTCGTGGCTGCAAAAAGATTACCTGCCTCATTTACCTTGTAGTGGAGTGCCACCGCATTGAAGTTGATCGAACCGCCGATATAAGTTCCCGTAAACATGCCCGCTACTGCTGGTGCAAGTTCTCCGATTTTCACCTCCGGATTCACCAAATACCAAGAAGTAAGTACCCCAACAACTGTCGCCGCCGAACCCAACAAAAACATCCCGAGTAGTGGTAAACCTGCATTTTTCAAACTTTTCAAATCCACTTCCAACAAGGCGATAAAAATCCCCAGAGGCGCCAAATACAGGAATACTCCATCATAAACTGGACTTCCTTCCATGGCACTGGGGATAATTCCCAGATTTGACAAAAGTGCGCATAGTACAATCACCAAAATGGGAGTTCCTACAGTTTTACCCCAAGAAAGACGGGTCAGCCACTGGGCGAAAAAAACTGATACGCATAAAGTTCCTGCAATAAATAACGGCTCTTGGCTGAAGGTCATGAGGGAAAATAGGAAAATATTACAAAAGGACCTGCTCTTCCTTTAAGCTTTAAAAAATGTCCTGATTTTTTGAATGATATACTCGATTTCCTCAGCCTTCAAAAATGGATTCAAAGGAATCGAAAGTCCTTCAAGGCTCAGCTTTCTGGCATTATCAAAACTTCCCTCTGAAGCAAAGGGTATCAGGTCTGGAATAATTCTCGGATAATGAATAGCAGTCCCAATTCCATGGTTTCCCAAAAATGTCCTCAATTTGTCTCTTCGGTCCGTTTGGACTACAAACAAATGGGCATTATGATCCTCCTCCAAGGTACTTTCGGGCAAAGTCAATTCAGCTATCCCGGCAAAAGCTTCCAAATACCTTTTGGCGATAGATTTTCTCTTGGCCTGATTACCCTCAAAATTCTCCAGCATCACATTCAAAAAAGCAGCTTGCAGGGTATCAATTCGGCTGTTTCTTCCGACCAACTCGTGCTGATCTCTCAAAGGCTGACCATGATTGCCGAAAAGTCTGATTCTTTGAGCAACATCGGGATCGGTAGTCAAACACATTCCCGCCTCACCTAGAGCCCCGAGATTTTTGGTAGGATAAAAACTCAGACATCCCACATTTCCCCAGGTACCTGCGGCCTTACCATTTTGAAACGCACCAAATGCTTGAGCGGCATCTTCGATCACAAAAAGTTGGAGGTTTTTGGCTTTTTCCATCAAGGGCTTCATGTCCACCATTTTCCCATACAGATGAACTGGGATTACTGCCTTGGTTTTGGCTGTGACTGCCTTTTCCCAATCCTCTTTGAGTAAGCCATTTTCATTTGTATCCCAAAAGATTGGCTTAGCCCCTACGAAGACCACTGCTTCAGCGGTAGATACCCAAGTCATCGCAGGTACAATTACCTCATCTCCCGGACCAATCTCCAAAGCACGGAGCGCTAATTCCAATGCATCCGTTCCATTGGCACAGGCAATGGAAAATGGAGAATTCAGGTACTTTGAAACAGATTTTTCAAAGTAATCCACCTCTTTTCCTCCGGAAAAAATCCCAGCTTCCAGCACTTCAGAAAACCGGTCTTTCAACCTGTCTCTGAGCCTCACTTCCATTCTGCTTAGATCAAGAAAGGGTATTTTCATCCAGAATTTTGGCTAAATCCAGCGTAAGCGATCTCCTTGAAAATTGATCCAAGTTTGAGGCTTCTTTGATTTCGGGCTGAGAACTCATGAGCTCCCTAAGGGCAACCTGAATTCCCACAAAATCCTCATGTCGGATCACTTTCCCCGCCTCCGACTGTTGAATAATCTGGGCAGAGTCTCCTTTGGGATCTCCCAAAGCCAAAATCGGCACTCCGGTCGCCATGTATTCAAAAATCTTCCCGGGAATATTTCCTTGGGCATTTTTGGTATCTGTCAGTATCAAGACCAAAACATCTGCCTGAGCATAAAACCAAAAAACCTCTCCATGACTGACATATCCGGGGAAATTTACCCGTTCAACCAACCAATCATCGTCCTTTACAAATTCCCTGACCTGCTCAGAAACCTTCCCAACAAAAGTCAGACGCACCTCTTCCTGAGTATTGGTAAACTCCTCTTTCATGGCCTTTAGCAATGGAATGGGATTACGGATGGAATCAATTACCCCGGAATAAACCAAATGAAGCTCCCCTGCCTTTTTCTTTTTCGGAGAAAATCCTAAAGGAATATCCGAAGGATCAAATCCATTCGTGAGAAGTTTAATCTTCCGCTGAGCCAACTTTTCCAAATCTCTTTGAAAGGTGGGTGAAATAGTCATCACAGCATCGGCAGTATTCAACACAGCCATTTCCAATTGGGAATGCTTCTTTCTGATCCTCGCACTCATCGGCAGCGTATCCAAAAATTCCCATTGAGACCAAGGATCCCTAAAATCAGCTATCCAAGTGACCCCTGTTTTTCGCTTCAATTCCAAACCGATCAGATGCATACTATGCGGGGGACCTGTGGTTATTATCGCATGAAACTGGCCTTGCTCCGCTAATTCAGTCAAATATTTCACTGAAGGTTTCACCCAAAAAACCCTAGGATCTGGCACCAAAAGATTGGCCCGAATCCAAATAGCGGCCTTTTCCAACAAGCCTTTTTCTTTCTGTTCCAGCAGCCGTCCCGGATGAGTTTTGGACTTTCTTTTCACTTTGGAAAAAAGCTGATAGGGCTCCCAAATCGGAAATTTGATCACCTCTAATAGGTGAGGAATTTCTTTTTCCAGACTTTCATCTTTGAGGTCAAAATCCGGATTTTCGGGAGTAAAAATCACTGGTTCCCACCCTGCTTCCGGCAAATATTTGGCAAACTTCAGCCAACGCTGAACACCGGAACCTCCACTGGGTGGCCAATAATAGGTGATGATGAGGACTCGCTTTTGCATGGATGTACAAAGTACTACGTACAAAGTAGAAAGTACAAGGCCTATTAAAAAGAAAGGGCTGCTCTTCTTTACAAAAGCAACCCAATCTCAAATTTCGATTTTCAAATCTTCAATTTATTCTCCTTGTGCCAAAGAATAGCCTCTGACTCCGTCAAAGGTATATAGGTGCTCAGTTTTGATAAAGTCAAAGCCCAGATCTCCAATCTGCTTAAGAAGATCCAAAACTTGTCCGTGAGAGATCGCTCCTCCGTCGGCAGTTTTGAATCTGCATCTCCAGTGATCTGTGCAGAATGTCTCTTTCATGCCCTCTGGAAACACCTTCACTCCTCTGTTGGTGATCAGGTGCAGCTGAAGTCCGTTGGCATTAGCTTTTCTAAGCTTTTCTCCAATCACGTTTGGATCTCTTCCAGCTTCATTCCAATCAATAAATACATCCACCCCAATCAACTCTTTCTTTGGAACAGACTGAGGTCTCAATTTGATTTGCATAGGCTTAGTATCCTCCTTATCAAAAGAAGCTGGAGTCATTTTAGCCGGCTTTTGCCCCAATCTTTCGATGACCGCATCCGCAAATTCCTGAGTTCCTGCTTTTTTGGTGGACAAGCCTTCCTGATAGATGTCTCCGGTATGGATTCCATCTTCCAAAGTTTTCATCCAAGCATTGGCAATTTTTTCAGCAATTTCCGGCTGGCCAATATGCACCAACATCATGATGGCACCATTGAGCAAGCCTGAAGGGTTGGCGATTCCCATTCCTGCAATATCAGGTGCAGAACCATGAATGGCTTCAAACATGGCAACTTCCTCACCCACATTGGCAGATCCACCTAGTCCTACAGAACCGGTAACCTGTGCCGCTACGTCAGAAATGATATCACCGTAGAGGTTCAAAGTCACAATCACGTCAAAAATTTCAGGTCGCTCTGCAATCAAAGCCGTCCCGATATCGATGATTTTGTGATCGGCTTCAATCTCTGGATACTCCTTGGCGATTTCATCAAATGTCTTGTGGAATAAGCCATCCGCCAACTTCATGATGTTGTCCTTGGTCATACAAGTCACCTTCTTGCGACCATATTTTTTGGCGTATTCAAATGCATAACGGATGATCTTCTCAGACCCTGGCTGAGAGATCAGCTTTAGGCACTGATACACTTCATTAGTCTGTCTGTGCTCAATACCCGCATACAAATCCTCTTCATTTTCCCGGATAATCACCAGATCAGTTTTTGGGAAATGAGTCTTGATAAAAGGAGAATAAGCCTTACAAGGACGTACGTTGGCAAAAAGCCCGAATGACTTTCTTGTGGTTACATTCAAAGATTTAAATCCTCCACCTTGAGGAGTGGTAATCGGAGATTTCAAAAATACCTTGGTTTCTCTCAAGGAATCAAAAGATTTAGGCTCCATCCCAGAGCTGATCCCTTTGAGGTAAACCTGCTCGCCAATTTCGATTACATCATATTCCAGTTGGGCTCCGGCTGCTTCCAGAATCGCCAATGTGGCCTTCATGATCTCAGGACCGATACCGTCACCATAGGCAACTGTAATTTTTGTTTTGGAGGACATATAAATAGTTTTTTTAGTTAAATTTTGACTCAGGCAAAAGTAAACAAAAATGCCTTTTTGACTTGATTGAAATTGAGGATTCTAGCGATTTCTTTCTTAAATCTTCTATAGAAAAATCCAAAAAGTAAATTGAATTTGGATAATTCTAAGTTATTAGGTTTGGCATTGTATCCCCTACCTGTATATTTGTTTCCCACATCTTTTGGATTTATGGCAGAACTAGCAAATATCCTGACCGAAGTAAAAAACGGAGTTCTTTACCTCACCCTTAATCGTGAAGAAAAGCTCAATGCGCTGAATTTTCAGACCTTAGAAGAGCTAAAAATGGTTTTTGAGGAGATCATTGACAGCCGGGAGATCAAAGCAGTGATCATCACCGGAGCAGGCGAAAAGGCCTTTGTGGCCGGTGCAGACATCAGTGAAATCGCCGAGCTGAACGAAGTGAATGCCCGAAAATTTGCAGAAAACGGACAGGAGATTTTTGCCATGATCGAAAATTGCCACAAACCCGTCATTGCAGTCACCAACGGATTTGCCTTGGGAGGCGGATGTGAACTTGCCATGGCTTGTCACATGAGAATTGCCTCTGCCAATGCCAAATTTGGCCAACCTGAGGTCAACTTGGGAATCATCCCAGGGTATGGTGGAACCCAGCGTCTGACAATCCTGATCGGAAAAGGCAAAGCCAATGAACTGATGATGACCGGAGACATGATCGGGGCAGAAGAAGCCAAGTCATTAGGTTTGGTGAATTATGTGCTTCCTACCAAAGAAGAAGCTATTGCCAAAGCGGAAGAGGTTATTGGCAAAATTATGTCCAAGGCTCCACTGGCGATTGGCATGATCGTAGATTGTGTGAATGCAGTCTTTCTTCCTGAAGATGGCTATCAAACAGAAGCTAATTGCTTTGCCCGATGTGTGAAATCAGGCGACTACAAAGAAGGGACTTCTGCATTTTTGGAAAAAAGAAAGCCAGTTTTCAAGGGAGAATAAGCTCTTCCCTATTCCATGAGCAATCTGAAAAAACTCGCCGGTCAGACGGCCATTTATGGTCTAAGCAGTATTCTGGGTCGGTCTATCAATTTTTTGCTGATCATCGTCTACACAGCCTACCTGGATACAGAGGCTTTGGGGGCTTTTACGGGCACCTATGCCTTGATCGGATTTCTGAATATTGTATTCACTTATGGAATGGAAACGGCTTTTTTCCGATTTTCCACCGGAAAAAATCTCGATCCCAAAACTGTCTACAGAAGCACCCAATCGCTTCTGATACTTTCCACGCTAGGGCTGGGGTCTGTGGTTTTTTTGTCGGCACCATTGCTGGCCGATTTAATGGATTATCCCGGAAGAGCCTATTTATTTCGATGGACCGCTCTGATCCTTTCCTTTGATGCAATTCTGGCGATTCCTTTCGCTAAACTAAGACTAGACAACAAGGCTTTGGATTTTGCAGGAGCGAAATTGATCAACATCCTGCTCAATGTCTTTTTCAATCTCCTTTTCATAGTCTGGCTTCCACAATCCGAAAACATCAGCCTCGAATCCTTTGGACTCAATCCCGATTGGGGCGTGGAATACATTCTACTTTCCAACCTTTTGGCCAATGGTCTGATTATCCCATTTGTCTGGTGGAGAGCCGGTTTTTTTGGTTTTGGAGTGGAACAATCCATCCTCCGCCCCATGTGGAATTACTCTTTGCCGCTTCTCTTTATGGGTTTGGCAGGAGTCACCAATGAGCTGGTATCCAGATTGCTCTTCGAATATGTGCTTCCGGAAAATTACTACCCCGGGCTTAGCAGCAGGGAGGCTGCGGGGGTTTTCGGAGCGAATTTCAAATTGGCCATTTTGATGAATTTGGTCATTCAGGCATTCAAATATGCCGCTGAACCATTTTTCTTTAGGCAATCTTCTGACAAAGGTTCTCCAGAGCTCTATGCCCGAGTAATGCATGCCTTTTTGATATTTTGCTCCATCCTGATGGTTGCGATTTCCGTGAATCTGTCTTGGATTGGTCCGATGTTTCTCAAAGGCGCAGTTTATACTGAAGGTTTTTATATCGTCCCCGTTTTGCTCCTGGGTTATTTATTGCTGGGGGTTTATTTTAATCTATCCATCTGGTTTAAGGTTACTGACCAAACGAACTACAGCTTTTGGATCACCTTGGTGGGCGCTTTAGTCAGCATTGCGATCATTTGGTTTTTGGTGCCAATTTGGGGATATATGGGAGGGGCACTCAGTACTCTGGGATGCTACTTGGTGATGACTTCCATTTGTTATTACTACGGGCAAAAATTCTACCCAATCCCCTATCAGACAGGCAAAGGAATCCTGATTTTGGCTTTGGGATTTGCCTTGAGTTACTTAGGTTTCTATGGGAGCATAGAATCTCAATTTGGAGATTTCATCTTGAAAAATCTTTTGGCCTTGGTATTCGTTATTGGGATTGGCTTGATGGAACGGAAGTCTTTGGAGACACTATTCAAGAAAAGCCACTAAAGGAATCCTCAACCAAACGGCTGTGAATGCCAAAGGAATCCAGACAATATTTCAAGCCTTTACTCAAAAGGCATTATGTTTGTGCCTGATAGCTGCATCTCAAAAAATACGCGTGAGAATTACCCCCTATATTTTCTTAGTCCTTGCCTTTTTCTCCGGAATTTCTGCTGGAATTTCCCAGGAAAAACTATCCAGAAAAGAAGCTAAACTTCAGGAAACACAACTGAAGGGAAGCCGATATTTTATTGAAGGAGAAAAAGCACTGGTTTTGGGAGATTTTGAAAAAGCCTTTTTTTATTTGAAAAAAGCCAAAGAATTTTCCCCTGAAGAGCCCGCCATTTCCTACAAAATCGCAGAAGTCTTTGTCCGTACCAATCAGGCCGAAAAAGCCCTTCCTTTTGCAGAAGAAGCTGCCTTGGCAGATCCGGAAAATAAGTATTATGCCCTGATGGTCGCTGAGATCTATACCAATCTCAAGCAACCCCTGAAAGCCGCTGAAATTCTGGATCGACTCACCTCTGACACCGAAAAAAACCAACAATACAATCTTGATCTCGCCTCTATTTACCTTCAAGCAGGTGAATTTGACAAGGCATTGGTAGTCTTGGACCGTGCAGAAGAATATTATGGAGTCCGCGAACCGTTTACCTTACAAAAGCAGCGGATTTACTTGAGAAAAAACAACCTTCCCAAAGCCCTGGAGGAAGGAGAACGCCTCATGGAATCCTTCCCCGGGAATCCTAATTATGTCTTAAATCAGGTAGAAATCCTCTACAATAACGGACGCTTAGAAGATGCTCTGAAACTGGTAAATGAGGAAATCTCAAAATATCCCAACCAGCCCGAACTACGAATGGCTGCCTATTCCCTTTTGAAAGAAAAAGGACAAAACGAGCAGGCGAATTCATTTTTGATCACGGCATTCGAAAACCCGGATCTAGATCCCGAAGTCAAAAGCAAGACCTTTGTCTCTGTTTTGGCAGAGCTTCAAACCCAGCAAAGGGATAAGCTTTTGGATCAAATGGAAAAGCTTATGCTGGACCTTCACCCCCAAAACGCCATGGTACTGGAGGCGGTCGGCGAGCGCCGAAAAAAAGAAGGGAACATGTCCGCTGCAATAGATTTTTTCAAAAAATCCCTACAGGCCGATTCTAAAAACGCCTCTCTTTTGGAACAAGTCATCTTAAACTCCTTCGGGGAAAATGCCGATTTCAATGAATTGGAAAAATTCACCGTTTTGGGTGTTGATGAATTTCCTGAGGCCCCTGAGTTTTGGTTTTACGATGGTGTGGTCAAATCCGCCCAAAAACGTGATTCATTGGCTGTGAATTCATTGCAAAAGTCACTGCAGCTCAATGCTGGGAAAAACGCCCAGCTTTCCCAGGTTGCCTTTGGCTCATTGGGAAACAGCCTCTATAACCTTGGTGCTAAGGATTCTGCCTATGTGTATTTTGACAAGGCCCTAAGTCTAAATCCCAATGATGAGCAGGTTTTGAACAACTATGCCTATTTCCTGTCTTTGGACAAGAAAAATCTGGATAAGGCAAAGGCAATGGCTGAAAAGGTAGTGCGAAAATACCCTAACAATTCGACCTACTTGGACACCTACGCCTGGGTTCTTTTCCAAATGGGGCTTTATGAGGAGGCTTTAAAATCCATGGAGAATGCGATTCGATATGATCCAAAGCCAAGTGGAGTACTTATGGAACATTATGGTGACATCTTATATCATGTTGGCAAAGTTTCTGATGCTATGATTTGGTGGAAAAAAGCCGAAAATGATCCCGAGGCATCCGACAAGCTTTCAAAAAAGATAAAAGAAGGAAAATATTATGAATAGATTTTTTGGAGGAATACTCTTTTTAGCCCTTATCACCTTGGGGAGCTGTGCTAAAAAAACAGTGCTTTACGACGGTGGAGAAGGGATGAATGAATTTGTACCGGTTAAAGCCAGATATGACTACCTCTCTGCCAAGGCCAAAATAGTAATAGAGGAAGAATCCGGAAAAGTCACTCGAGGCACACTCAACCTGAGAGCCAAAAAAGACAGTGTCTTATGGTTCACCATGTCTCCGGGAATGGGCATGGAAGCCATCCGTGGACTATTTACCAAGGATAAAATTCAAGTTCGAGATCGGCTGGGCAAGGACGACGCCAATCTTACCTATCTGGAATTTGAACGCCTCTATGGCTTGAAATTATCCTTGGAAATGTTTCAAAACATCTTGTGGGCAAACACTCCTTTTCAATTTGATTACCAAGACAGATTGCTTCGAGTGGGAAAAAGATTTGAGCTGACCCAGATTAGAGACGGAGTACGCTATTACAGCAAAGTAGAAACCAGCCACGGTAAAGTCTCTGAATTGGTGTCCAATTCCTTGGATGACCGGGGTTCTTTATTGGCCAGCTATCCCAAATTTCTGGATGTTCAATCCCAACCTTTTCCGGCGGAAGTATTGTTCAAACTAGCTTTTAAGCTTCCTGAAGGAAGTCAAAACACGATTATTCATTTAGAGTGGACCTCGGTAGAACTTTCCTCCACTCCGCTTAGCTTTCCTTTCAGATTCTGATACGTATGAGGATTTTCCAAATCATCATTTCCATTGTTTTTTTCCTGGGTTTATGGGTTGGCGATTTATCTGCTCAAACCAAAAAAAGCCGAGAGGAACTGGAGCGCGAAAAAGCTGAAGTGCAGGCAAGATTGAAGGAGTTTGACGCGATCCTAAGACAAACTACAGCCACGAAAAAAACTTCTATCGGGGAGCTGAATGCGATTACCCAGCAATTTCAGACTCAAAATCGATTGGTCAATACCTTGGATCGTGAAATTCGCCTGCTCAATCAGGAGATTTCCACGACCGAAAAGAAAATAAAAGAGCAGGAAGCACAGCTGAAGGAGCTAAAGGCGGAATATTCCCGAATGATTTACAATTCCTCCAAACTCAACCGGGGCTTATCCATTGTGGCATTTGTATTCAGCTCCTCCAATTTCAATCAGCTCTACATGAGGTTGAAATACCTGAAGCAATACAGCGATAGCCGAAAACAGCAAGCACTTCAGATTGAAAAACTTACTCAACAATTGGCACAGCAGCGAGTACAACTCGATGAAAGAAAAAATGAGAAAGAAGTAGTGCTGAATGAAGAACGGGTGGAGCGTGAGAAACTGGAAAAAATGCGGAAAGACCAACAGGGCTTGGTAAATACGCTTTCCAGAAAAGAAAGAGACATTCAGAGGCAAATCGCCGCCACCAAAAAACAGCAGGAGCAGCTTAACCGAATGATCAAAGCAGCCATCGAAGACGAAATCCGTCGTGCCGAGGCTGAAGCCAATAAGTCCAACTCCACGACTACCAAACGGGCCGGAACTTCCATGCCGATGACTCCTGAAGCCGCAGCACTTTCCAATTCTTTTGCCGGAAACCGTGGAAAACTGCCTTGGCCTGTTGAAACTGGTTTTGTGTCGATCAACTATGGAACTTATCCCCACCCTACGCTCAAAGGGATTGTCTTAGAAAGCTACGGACTAGAAATCAGAACCAACCCCAACTCAGAGGTAAGGGCAGTATTTGATGGCACTGTCAGCAAAATTTCCACCTTGCCTGGTTTTGGATTGACAGTGATTATTAAGCACGGGGAATACTTTACACTCTACAGTCGTTTGAAGTCTGTTTCGGTCAAAGTCGGCCAAAATGTAAAGGCCAAAGAATCCATCGGTCAAGTGGCAACGAATGCGGATGGATTAGCTGAAGTACACTTCGAAACCTGGAAAGGTCTCCAGATCATGGACCCTGCAGCATGGATTACGTCCAAATAGGTACAAATATCGTATGTTTATAAAAAAGATGAATTGCAGGTCGGGGAACCTTGGCTAAGCGACTGACAGTTGTATCTTTGTAACTTGTATATCCTTAAAACAAACACCATCATGACTACATTAGGTTTTATTCAAAACATGGGCGGAGGTTCTTTGATCTTAATCATCCTGGTAATCCTCCTTTTGTTTGGTGCAAAAAGGATCCCTGAATTGGCTAGAGGTTTGGGCCGTGGCATCAGAGAATTCAAAGATGCTACCAAAGAAATTCAGAACGATCTGGAAGATGGACTGAAAGACAAAAAGAAGTAATCCCTAAAACCAATTTACATTGGGAAAATTTAGTTCATTCGACGAAATCAAAAAGTCGCTCGAAAAGAAAGAAACTGATTGCCGAGCAATCGTATCGTATTACCTAGAAAACATCCAGACGAAGGCGCATCTCAACGCCTTCGTTGAAGTTTATGAGCAATCCGCTCTCGAACAGGCTGATCGGATTGACGAAAAACTCTCCAAAGGCAAAGCCGGCAAACTCGCCGGTATGGTCATTGGAATAAAAGATGTCCTCAATTACGCAGGACATGAATCCAATGCCTCCTCCAAAATTCTAAAGGGATACGTTTCCCAATACACCACCACTGCTGTTCAACGCTTAATCGATGAAGACGCCATCATCATCGGAAGGCTGAATTGTGACGAATTTGGAATGGGTAGCTCCAATGAGAACTCTGCCCATGGAAAAGTGCTCAATGCTTTGGACGAAAGTAGAGTTCCCGGCGGTTCGTCAGGTGGCTCTGCGGTAGCCGTACAGGCAAATCTTTGTACCGTTTCACTGGGAACTGATACTGGAGGATCTGTCAGACAGCCTGCAGCATTCACAGGAGTGATTGGCATGAAGCCTACTTATTCCCGAGTTTCACGTTGGGGATTGATTGCTTATGCTTCCTCATTTGATACCATTGGAGTGTTTTCAAAAACCGTGAAGGACAATGCCTTGGTTATGGAAATCATGGCCGGACACGATGAATTTGACAGCACCTCCTCCAGAAAGCCTGTTCATCATTACAGCGAACTCCTCCACTTTGACAAAAAAGTGAGAGTGGCCTATTTTACAGAAACTTTGGAATCCTCTGCACTTCAGCCGGAAATAAAATCCCAAACAGAGGCCATCTTGGAAAAGCTGAAAGAAGAAGGCCATGAAGTAGAGGAAGTGCATTTCCCCTTGTTAAAATACACCTTACCAACCTATTACATCCTTACTACTGCTGAGGCGAGCTCCAACCTTTCCCGGTTTGATGGAGTTAAGTATGGGTACAGGACTCCCAATGCCCACAATCTTGAGTCCATGTACAAGCTTACCCGTAGCGAGGGATTTGGAGAAGAAGTAAAGCGTAGAATCATGTTGGGGACTTTTGTCCTTTCTGCCAGCTATTATGACGCCTATTTTACCAAAGCACAGAAGGTCAGAAGATTAATAAAAGACTTTACAGAAAATCTTTTGAACGATTTCGACTATATTATTATGCCGACAACGCCCTCCACAGCGTTTAAGTTTGGAGAGCACAGTGGTGATCCAGTTGCGATGTATTTAGAAGATCTATTTACTGTTCAAGCTTCCGTCTCAGGAGTTCCTGCGATTTCAATTCCTAACGGGAAAGACAATTCTGGCATGCCTATTGGGCTACAAGTGATTGCAAACTCTTTCAAAGAGGCTGAGCTTTACGCTTTTAGCAATTATTTGACTCAATTAACGTCCTAAACCCATTATACCATGAAAAAGACTTTGAGAAGCATTATCCTACTAGCCTTTTCTGCTTGTTTGATTCCACTTACCGAAGCTTTTTCCCAGGAAGAGCCTCTGGAGGCTGCAGTCCTGATTTCAGAGGAAATCCTCCCTAATTATCATTACGAGTACATTCCCGATTTCACCTACGAGCAGGTCGCCAAACGGGTAAAAGCCATGGATACTGAGATGTCCTTTGAGCTCAACGACCGCATTTTTTCCTTTATTCAATACTTCACTGTCAGAAATAGGGATTATACCAAAATGGTCCTTGCGAGAAAGGATAAGTTTTTCCCGATGTTTGAAGAGACACTGAGAAAACATGAGATGCCCGAGGAAATTGAATTTCTCTCTATCATCGAATCAGGTCTCGATCCAAAAATAAAATCCAGAGTTGGGGCTATGGGCCTTTGGCAATTTATGCCTGCTACAGGAAAAATGTATGGGATGCATGTCAATAACGATATCGACGACCGGATGGACCCTGAAATGTCCACCGATGCAGCCGCGAAGTACTTGAAATCCCTTTACCGAATGTTTGGCAATTGGGAAGTTGCCTTAGCTGCATACAACTGTGGCCCAGGGAATGTCAGAAAAGCCATTCGAAGATCCGGAGGAAAAACAACTTTTTGGGAAATCTACAATTACCTGCCTAAGGAAACTCGAGGATATGTCCCCCAATTTCAGGCGATGCTCTACATCCTAAATCACTTGGAGGAGCATAACTTTCATTTGGTAGAGCCTACCTACCCTATTGAATACGAAAAAATTCGCTTTGAAAGAGCTTTTGCAATTGATAAGCTAGCCGAACTCACAGCTATCTGTGTAAAAGATCTGGAAGAACTTAACCCATCCATCAAGAATAAAACTGTTCCGGAATCTAACCGAAACATGGCCATCCGAATCCCAAAAAATAAGTCCTTTTTCCTGAAAGAAAATCTGGCTTGGATCAATGATTCCCTTGGTAATGCCCCTAACATCCTGTTGGCATCAGCTATTCCCACACCCTCTATTCCAGTTTCCAATGCTGTAAACTCCACCTCCTCTGACCGATTGACTTATAAGGTAAAATCCGGAGATGTTTTGGGAAAAATTGCTGACCGCCATGGAGTATCCATCTCTCAAATCAAAGAGTGGAATAATCTAAATTCCAACCTGATCAAAGTAGGTCAGACACTTTACTTGTATTCCAAAAACTCAACGAATTCATCCCTTGCGGACAATTCATCTTCTGGAGCTGGCAGAACTTATACCGTCAGACCAGGTGATTCACTTTGGATAATTTCCCAAAAACACTCCTTGTCAGTGGAGCAGATCAAGAGACTCAACAATTTAAATTCCAACAACATCAAGCCTGGTCAGAAGTTGATTATTGGCTAATCTTGATCTCTTTTCCTTAAAAACATTTAACTTATTTTTTAAGCTGAGATAAATTCGAGCGAAAGTTTGTCTGTATATTGGACTAGTTTCAAAGAAATGACTATGAGAAAATTACATTATATCCTATTTCTATTGATGATCATTGGCCTAATCTCCTGTGGAGAAGGTGGGCCAGATAGCTCCAAACCCAAAGCAAAAGGGTCCATTGGAGAGATCGTTCTGGCAATTGATTCAGCCAAATGGGCGGGACCAGTCGGTGAAGAACTTAGAAATATTTTCGAGGCGGATCTTCCCGGAATGCTACGGTCAGAACCCATGTTTAAGGTTCACCGCGTGGATCCTGGTGCAATGACCCGAATGCTGAAAGGATTCACCAATTTGGTGTATGTTACCACCTTTGATGATAAAAGTGCCGGAAGCCAGATTGTAAACGCACAGTTTTCGAAGGAATCCAAGGAAAAAGCCGCTGCAGATCCAAGCCTTTTCTCCCTGAGAATGGAAGATGAATATGCAATAGGACAGGAAGTGCTTTACCTTTTTGGAAATAACGAGAAAGAGCTTGTAGCCAACCTGAGAAAAAATGCGGATCGTCTTCAAAATCTGTTTGAAGTCCGTGAGAGAGGACGATTGGAAAAAGCACTGATGGCAAGAAAAAATGCCGCTGCGCAAAGTGAGGCAAGAAAAAACCTAGGAATTGAAATCAACCCACCCGTATCTTATCAGGTAGCCAAAAGCGAAGGGGACTTTTTATGGCTAAGACAGCCTTCTCCAACTGAAAGACGCCCTGATATCAGCCTGTTTTTTTACGAAACAGATTACCGAAGTGAGGAGCAGACATTCCCTGAAAACATCCTGGCACTCAGGGACTCCATTGCTAAGCAGCATATTTTCGGGGATCCCGAAAATCCTAACTCCTATGTAACTTCGGAAAAACAAATTCCACCTGCATTCCGAAACATGGTGATAAATGATAATTTTACTGTTGAAATCAGGGGCACCTGGAAAACCAACAACATCAGCATGGGAGGTACCTATGTGGGATACCTAATGGTGGATGAGAAAAAAGGTAAGCTTTATTACATGGAAGGGTTCGTTTACTATCCGAATGAAGTTCATCGAGATGCTTTAAGAGAAATCCAAACCATTCTCCTGAAAACTGATGTCAGCTGGACCGATAATCAAGGTGCCTGACGAGTTAACCCATTATTTATGGCCATCAAAATCCGCAAAGAAGACGCATTAAATTACCATAGCCAAGGCTCTCCAGGAAAAATAGAAGTCATCCCCACCAAGCCAGTTTCCAGTCAGTTGGATCTGGCTTTGGCGTATTCACCCGGTGTGGCTGAGCCTTGTAAAGAGATTGCTTCAGATCCTGAAAAAATCTACAAATACACCGCAAAAGGAAATCTGGTAGCAGTAATTTCCAACGGGACCGCCGTATTGGGATTGGGAAATATTGGCCCTTCGGCGTCCAAACCTGTCATGGAAGGAAAGGGAGTACTTTTCAAGAAATTCGCAGGAATCGACGTGTTTGACCTGGAAATAGACGAAAGTGATCCCAAAAAGCTGATCCAGATTATCAAATCCCTGGAACCTACTTTTGGTGGAATCAACTTAGAAGACATCAAGGCTCCAGAATGCTTTGAAATAGAGCAAACTCTCAAGCAGGAAATGAAAATTCCAATCATGCACGATGATCAGCATGGTACGGCAATTATTTCGGGTGCGGCTCTGGTCAATGCACTAGAAATTGTAGAAAAAGACATTTCCAAAATTAAACTGGTTGTCAGTGGAGCAGGTGCCGCTGCTATTTCCTGCCTTAGATTTTATGTTAGCCTAGGCGTCAGGAAGGAAAATATCATTGTCTGCGACAAAGACGGGGTAATTCGGGCAGACCGCGAGGATATCTTGGATATCCACAGAGAATTCGCTACCTCCAAAGACATTTACACCATTGCTGAAGCATTGCCTGGGGCAGATGTATTTTTAGGACTGTCTGCCGGTAATATCATTTCCAAAGAGATGATTTTATCCATGGCCGCCAATCCAATTGTTTTTGCACTTGCAAATCCAGATCCTGAAATTTCCTATGAGGATGCCATTGCTGCCCGTGAGGATGTCATCATGGCCACCGGTAGATCGGACCATCCTAATCAAGTGAACAATGTCTTGGGATTCCCTTACATATTCAGAGGAGCACTGGACGTAAGAGCAACGGCCATCAATGAGGAAATGAAACTGGCAGCCGCGATGGCAATCGCGAAACTAGCCAAAGAACCAGTTCCTGAAACTGTCAATAAAGCGTATGGGGAAAACAATCTTGCATTCGGCAGATTCTATCTGATTCCCAAACCTGTCGATCCTAGATTGATTACCACGATTGCCCCAGCAGTGGCCAAGGCCGCCATGGATTCAGGAGTTGCCAAAAGACATATTGAAGATTGGGAAGCTTATGGGCTGGAGCTTCAAAAACGAATCGGTATCGATCAGCGATTGATGCAGGTAGTAATAGGCCGGGCCAAAAAAGATCCTAAGCGAGTGGTATTTGGAGAAGCTGACAATCTAAAAATCCTGAAAGCGGCACAGCTGATCCGGGATGAAAAAATCGCTATTCCAATCCTCCTGGGCAAAAGAGAAATCATCCTTTCTCTTATCGAAAGCAATTCTTTGGATCTAGCGCATGTCACGATTATCGATCCAATGGAGGAAACCCAAAAGTTGGAGAAATTCGGGAAGATGCTTTATGAGAAGCGACGTAGGAAGGGCATGACCCTATACGACGCTAATCGCCTAGTTCGTGAAAGAAACTACTTCGGGGCCCTGATGGTGGAATGTGGGGATGCTGATGCCTTTATCTCAGGTCTTACCAGAGATTATCCCAAGACAATACTTCCTTCCTTGCACACGATTGGTGTAAAACCAGGAGTCAACCGTGTGGCAGGGATGTACATCATGAACACTCCGAAAGGCCCTTATTTCTTCTCAGATGCCACGGTAAACGTCGATCCCACAGCAGAAGAATTGGTGGATATTATCGGATTGACTGCCAATGCGGTCAAATTCTTCAACATGGAACCTAGAATTGCGCTTCTCTCCTATTCCAATTTTGGATCTGCAAAAGGGGAAATTGCCGATAAAATGGCCAAAGCAACAGTCTTGGCAAAGGCAAAATACCCTGATTTGATTATCGAAGGAGAAATGCAAGCGAATGTAGCCTTGAATCAAGAAATCCAACGGGAGATTTATCCATTCTCTGCCTTGGCAAACCAGCCGGTAAACACGCTGATTTTCCCAGATCTTTCCTCATCCAACATTGCCTATAAGCTTTTGGCGGAAATAGGAAATGCAGAAGCAATTGGTCCAATTCTGTTGGGTATGAATAAGCCGGTGCACATCCTTCAGTTGGGAAGCTCCATCCGTGAAATTGTAAACATGGTAGCCATTGCTGTAGTGGATGCCCAATCCACAGATAGTCTTTTATGATCGCCTACCTAAGCGGCAGATTGGTATTCAAAGATCCCACCTATGTCATCATCGATGTAGGTGGGGTTGGATATCAGGTGAAAATCTCCCTTCAAACCTACAGTAAAATCAAGGACGAAGAGCAACTGAAGCTTCTTACATTCCTGCATATCAAGGAAGACGCACACACCCTATATGGGTTTAAGGAGGAGACAGAAAAAACCCTTTTTTTACTGCTTATTTCCATCAATGGGGTGGGACCAAATACAGGATTGATGATCCTTTCGTCCCTATCTACCGAGGAAATTGAACACGCCATTCTTTCCAATGATGTAGCCACAATCCAGGCAGTCAAAGGCATTGGTACTAAAACTGCCCAGAGAATCATTTTGGAATTAAAAGATAAAATCGGAAAGTCTTCCGGTACTGAAACCAGCGCCCCGTTAGGATTTTTACATTCCAATAATAAAATCAGGGAAGAGGCGTTACAGGCTTTACTTACTTTGGGATTTCCAAAAGCCGCTGCAGAGAAAAATATCGCACAGATACTCAAAAAAACCAACGGAGAAATTTCCTTAGAAGATTTAATTAAAGCATCTTTAAAGACACCTTAATTTGAATCTGGATTGAACTTTCAGGAGTTACTGACTTTTTGCAGGAGGAAGTTTAGGAGCCTGGTACCTGTTGCGTTAGTCCTGTTGAGTTTCCTATTTTCAGGATCACCTACCCAAGCTCAGCAGACTCCTAATGCAGGAAGGCCCCAGACCAAAATTGATTCTCTAAATCAGCGAAGACTCTCGCCCTCTTTTTTGCTTTGGCAAAACATGAGGACAAATCCTCTTTTCCCCTATTCCAATCCATTTTTAAGACCAAGATCTCCCTTTATCCCTGCCTCTCCCATCGATCAAAACGTGCAGGTTTTAGTCGATTCCACACTTAGGTACAACATACTGGATCAACTTGACAGCACTAGGTTAGGAAATGAACAGGAATATAATTTCGATGAATTTTCTCAAATCCAAGAGTACCGGGTAAGGCAGGATTATTGGCGAACAAGAGCCCGAGGAATGGATGGAGAAAGTGCCGTAGAAGGTCGAAATCTAATTCCTCCCTTGACTGTCAGCCCATCCTTTGACCGGATTTTTGGAGGTAGCGATATCAACATTGTCCCGACGGGTTACGTGAATTTGGATTTTGGAGGGATTTTCAGGCGAGTGGACAACCCCACCCTTCCCATCCGACAACAACAAAATGGGGGATTCAATTTTCAGCAACAGATCCAAATGGCTGTCAATGGCTCCTTAGGCGAAAAAATGAAAATCGCCGCCAATTTTGACTCCAACAACTCCTTTGACTTCCAAAACCAACTCAAGTTGGAATACGACGGTTTTGAGGAAGACATCATCCAATCCATCGAAATTGGTAATGTCTCCATGCCGGTCCAAAATCGATTAATCCAAGGAGCCCAAAACCTTTTTGGTCTGAAAACCCAAATGCGCTTTGGAAAACTTAATGTGACCGCGGTTGCATCGACGCAAAGGGGCAGAAGAGACAACTTGGTGATAGATGCTAACGGACAAGGGAGATCTTTTGAAATTCAGGGTTCGAAATACGACGAAAACAGACACTTCTTCCTCTCTCACTTCTTTCGGGATAATTATGAAAAATGGCTGAGAGGATTACCTCAGGTTCTTTCCGGAGTCAATGTGACCAGGATCGAAGTCTATATCATGAACAGGGCTACCAATACCGAAACGCTTCGGAATTTTGCCGCATTCATGGACTTGGGTGAAGGTCGGGTAATGCTCAACTCCCAAAATCCAAATATCGGACCGGGAAATCCCACTGCTCCTGCCGGGAATTTAGCCAACCAGCTTTACTCCAAAATTTCATCCAACCCAAGCTACCGGCCTTTTGATACCGGATCAAGATCGATGGAACAGGACTTGGGATTAAGAAAGGGAGTTGATTTTGAGCAAATTAACGGAGCTAGAAAACTAGAGCCTACTGAATATTTTTTCAATCCTCAACTGGGATACCTTTCCCTTTTCAGAAGGCTTCAAAATGATGAGGTATTAGCAGTATCCTTCGAATACACCTACAATGGGCAGGTTTATAAAGTCGGGGAATTGACTGAAGATTACCAGGTCCGAAGAGAAGATGAACTGATATTTTTAAAACTCCTCAGACCTGCCCGAATCAATCCAAGAGTTCCGACCTGGGATTTGATGATGAAAAACGTTTACAGCATGAATGCCAGCCAGGTGCTTCGGGATGGTTTTCAGTTGCAAATCATTTACCGGGATGACCGAACAGGTCTGGATAACCCATCCCTTTTGGAAGGAGCAAATATCAAAGATGTCCCACTGATCCGTTTAACGGGTTTGGACAATTTAAACCCACAAAACGACCCTGCCCCGGATGGGAATTTCGACTTTGTAGAAGGACTCACAATGATTTCTAATCGGGGGTTATTGATTTTTCCGGTTTTGGAACCTTTCGGATCTAACCTTGCAAAGCGCTTTAATCCGGAGGAAATCGTCCTCAAGGACAAATACGTCTACGATACGCTTTACCGCACTACACAAGCGGATGCTGAATTAGTCACCCGCCTCAATAAGTATTTCATCAAGGGACGCCTTACCGCTGGTTCAGCCAGTGAGATACAGCTTCCCGGACTAAACATCGCTCCGGGCTCAGTGATCGTTCAGGCAGGAAATATCCCTCTGACAGAAGGGGTCGACTATACCATTGACTACAACGTCGGGAGATTAGTCATCATCAACGATGCCATCCTACAGTCAGGAAAACAAATCAATGTTAGCTTTGAAAAAGCTGATTTAGTTTCCTTCCAAACCCGAAGTCTAATCGGCACAAGAATAGATTACCTAGCCAACAAGAAATTAAACATCGGAGGTACCTTCATGTACCTTAATGAACGCCCTAATATCACCCGAATTGCCACCGGAAACGAGACTCTCAGAAACAGCCTTTGGGGGCTGGATGTCAACTTCAATGATGAGTCTAGATTTTTGACTAAACTGGCAGATGCCTTGCCATTTACCGATACCAAAGAAAAGTCGCTGGTTCAGTTCAATGCAGAATTCGCCCATCTGATCCCCGGATCTTCTAATCGGGTCAATGGGGATGTGGCCTCTTATATTGATGATTTTGAGGCTGCTGTCACACCATTCTATCTGGGAGCACAGGCCAATCAAACCTGGAAATTAGGCTCCACACCGGCTACTCCTGACAATAGGTTTGACCTAAGCCAAACTACCGAAGACAATCTCGGGAATGCTTATCGAAGAGCTCGGTTGGCTTGGTATAATATCGACAATATTTTCTACAGGGAAAGTGGTCCCGGGGTCCCAAGTAATCTCGTCGCAGCGGATCGAAGAAATCATTACGTCCGCCGGGTAGTGCCTCAGGAAATCTTCAAGAACCAGGACCGGGAAGTGATCATTGTCCCCCAACCTTTGTTTGAATTGGCATTTTTCCCAAGTGAGCGAGGGATGTATAATTATAATCCCAACTTGAATACCAATGGGCTTTTGCCAAATCCAAAGCTCAACTATGGAGCTGTGACCAGAGCCATCACTACTGAAGTGGATTTTGACCGAACCAACATTGAATATGTGGAATTCTGGCTCATGGATCCCTTTATCTCCGGAGAAAACGGGAAAGTTTTGGATGGTGTTTTTAACCAAAACAACACCACTGGAGGAAAGCTATTCCTAAACCTAGGAGATATTTCCGAGGACGTAATGCGGGACGGTCGTCATGCCTTTGAAAATGGACTTCCGGCAGATGGAAATCCAGCTTCCACAGGGTCGAATGAATGGGGACGAATTACCCGAGAACAGTTTTTACTTCCAGCTTTTGACAATTCCGAATCCTCACGAGCCAATCAAGATGTGGGCTTGGATGGCTTGAAAAGTGAAGATGAAGTCACCTACTTTAAGTCCCGATTTCTGGATAGACTTACAGTTTCTCAAGAGGCAAGAAATGCCATTCTTCAAGATGTCTCTGGGGATAAATTCCAATATTATCTAGACCCGAATTTTGACGCTAGCAATACTAAAATCCTGGAACGGTATAAGAAATTCAATGGCTTAGAGGGAAATACACCTGCCATTGCAGACCCATCACTTCCTTACACCCCTTCGGGCACAAACACTCCTGACAATGAGGACTTGAACATTGACAATACCATCAATGAGCTTGAAAATTATTATGAATACGAAATTGATCTAAGACCTGGAAAGTTAAATGTCGGAAGTAACTATATCGTGGATAAAGTCACCAGTAATCAAAATGGTGACGAAGTCAACTGGTATCTTTTCCGAATCCCTGTGAGACAACCAGATCGTACACATGGAGACATTGTTGGATTCAAATCCATTCGCTGGATCAGAACTTATCTCACCGACTTTGAGCAACCTGTTGTACTTCGAATGGCTGAATTTAGAATGGTAGGAAGTCAATGGAGGGTTTTCCAGGAATCGCTTTTCGAAAAAGGATTTTTTGAAATCCCTGAGCCAGATGTATCTAACGTAACTGTGGATGTGGTCTCTATTGAGCAAAATTCTCAAGGAAGTGATAAACAAAGCCCTTATGTCCTGCCTCCAGGAATCAATAGGGACCGAGACAACACTTCCACAGTAGAGAGACGACTCAATGAGCAGTCTCTCAGAATCTGTGTGGATGATCTTGCCCCGAAAGATTCTAGAGCTGTTTTCAAAAACTTGACCACTGATTTGGTTCAATATGAAAGGCTAAAAATGTTTTTCCATGCCAATAGTGATGATGCTTTGGATGGTGAAATGACGGCATTCTTAAGATTGGGAACAGATTACACGGACAACTATTATGAGATTGAAGTTCCATTGATCATTTCCCCTCTGGGAACAAATGATCCTACGCTGGTATGGCCAATGGAAAATGAAATCGACATCGCCATACAGGAAATTGTAGGGGTAAAAATTGATCGGGACAACTCCCAATCACCTCTAACCCTACCTTATTCCCAAACCATCCGACAATACAAAGTCACTGTGGTTGGCCGCCCTGAGCTCAACCAAGTTCAGGGACTGATGATTGGTGTGAGAAATCCAGGAACAGGAGTCGGCTCTTCCAAATCGATCTGTATTTGGGCGAATGAGTTGAGAGTGACCGGATTCACCAAAAGCAACGGTTGGGCAGCCAATGCTTTCCTAAATGCAAAAATTGCAGATGTTGCTGTTGTATCTGCCTCAGTTCGACACAACTCTATTGGCTTTGGAGGCTTGGAAACCCGCCTTTCCCAAAGAACCCGCTCTGCAACCACCCAATATGATATTTCTACCAATGTAGAGGTAAACAAACTTCTTCCAGAAGCTTTGGGAGTAAGTATTCCGATGTACTTCTCCGTCGAAAGGTCCACCACAAGCCCTGAGTATGACCCTTTGAATCCAGATGTTCCGTTTGAGCTGGCACTGGCAAAATTCGAAACTGATGCCGAGCGGGCCAATTATCGAAATATTGCTTTGGATCAGCTTAACCGAAGAAACTTCAGCTTCAACAATGTTCGCAAGGTCAAGAAGAATCCAGAATCGCCCAATAGGTTTTACGACATTTCCAACTTTGCTTTTTCTTATGCTTCTGGTTTGGTGACGCAGACTAATTCACAAATCCAAGGGTATAGCTTCAAAACTAACCGAGGAAATATCACCTATAGCTACCAACCCAAAGAATGGGTAATTGCACCATTTAGGAATGGAAGTGGGCTTTCATCTCCGTATTTGAAGTTGATCAAAGACTTTAACCTGAACTTATCCCCTACCCTATTTCTTGCCCGACTGGATGTAGATCGAAGATTCATGCGGTCCCAGTATCGAAATGATCAACTCAGTACTTCGGGAGTGGATCCATTATTCCAAAAGTCCTTCTACATGAATCGCTCTTTCACCCTTAACTGGGATCTTTCCAATAGCTTGAGAGTGGATTTTACTTCTAGGGCAATGGCAATTGTGGATGAACCCCAAGGGGACTTGGACACCCAAGCCAAGCTAGATTCAGTGCGACAGAATTTCTGGAGTTTTGGGAGAACGACCAATTACAACCATGTCATCAATGTCAACTATTCCATTCCTTTCAATAAAATACCTTTGACAGATTGGATTCAGACTGATTATAGAAATACAACCTCTTATACTTGGTTGACCGGGTCAATTGGACAGCGAGACACCTTGGGAAATATCATCCAAAATACCAGAGACCAAAACCTCACTGGAAAACTTGACCTGATCAAACTTTATAACAAAAACAAAAAACTCGCAGCGCTAAATGCACCCAAGCGACCGACAATTCCCGGAAGAAATAACGTAACCGCTGAGGACACGATTGGGACACCTTTTACTCAGAAACTGGTAAAATTCCTGATGATGGTCAAGGAAATAACCTTCAACTACGGAGTCGTGGAAGGGACATTTTTACCCGGCTATATGCCGAATACTGGACTCTTGGGAATGGATAGGGCTTGGGAGAATCCGGGCTGGGCATTTGTTTTTGGAAGTCAAAACCCTAACATTCGATTTGACCTGGCAGAAAGAGGGTCTATGGCGCCAAGTGCTGAGCTGACCCAGAACTTTATGCAAAATAGGGCCATGAACCTTAGATTAACGGGTTTGGTCCAACCTTTCCAAGACTTTAGGCTAAATCTGGAAGCAAGAAAGAGAGAGGTAGGCGATTACAGCGAAATTTTCAGAAATTCTATTGACAACCCAGGAAATTACTCTTCCATTGGACCAAATCGTATGGGGGCATATAGTGTCACAACAGTCCTCCTCGGGACCACTTTCTCCAAATTTGACGAAAGCTATCGGTCTGCCCTTTTTACCAACTTTGAAAACTATCGAGGTATCATTAAATCCAGATTGGATGCTGGAAATTCTGGAACGGGAGAATATGGGATTAATGGGCAAGATGTACTAATTCCGGCATTCTTGGCGGCTTATTCCGGCAAAGATCCCAATGAAATCGACTTAAACCCCTTCCCAAAAAACCCTTTACCAAACTGGAGATTAGACTATCGAGGGCTATCCAGATTAAAAGGATTACGCGATAAATTCAGCAGTATCAACATTACACATTCGTATGCATCCACCTACGATGCAAGTAATTTTTCCAATTCCCTACAATACCAAAATGGTTTGGAACTATTTAATACACTTCAACGAATCCAAACCCCAAGCATCACTAATTCAGATGGTCAATTTATTCCAATTTATGTATTGAATCAGGTGGTCCTTTCAGAAAGATTTGCCCCATTGATTGGAGTGGATTTACTGACTAAGGACAGATTTAACATCGCCATGAATTACAACAAAGAGCGAAACTTGGGACTTAATTTTTCCAATTCCCAAGTCACCGAACAAAAGAGCAGTGACCTGAGCCTAACCTTGGCTTATACCAAAGCCGGGATGAAGGTGCCCTTTAAGATTCAGGGAAGTCAAAAAGTGCTAAAAAATGATCTTCAACTGCGATTAGACTCCAGAGTTTCCAACACGATTCAAGTCCAGCACAAGATTGAAGAAAAAAGCACTGTGACCAATGGAAACCTCAACATTAACCTCCGTCCAACCATTGGTTATGTTATCAATCAAAACCTCAACCTGACCATTTATTTCGAAAGAACAATCAATGATCCGAGGGTAACGACAGTATACCGAAGAACTTCCACTGCATTCGGGGGACAATTGCGATTTAATTTATCTCAATAGATTTCAAACTGATGTGAATCCTTTTAATTTTGGCACATCATAAATTTCAATACAATGAATTTTCCTCAAGAGCTCAAGTACACTAAAGACCACGAATGGGTCAAAATCGATGGCGATATCGCAACCATTGGAATCACTGAATTTGCACAAAAAGAATTGGGTGATATCGTATATGTAGAAGTAGAAACCGTAGGCGAGACCATTGAAGCTGGTGAAGTATTTGGTACCGTTGAGGCAGTAAAGACCGTTTCTGACCTCTTTATGCCACTGACTGGAGAAATTATTGAGTTCAATGAAGAACTGGAAAGTTCTCCAGAATTAGTAAATGAAGCTCCTTATGAAGCTGGATGGATGGTCAAAGTGAAGATCTCAGGAGACCTACCTGAGGATTTGCTGGACTCCAGTGCTTATGCTGAACTAGTAGGAGAATAAGAACTAAAATTGTTGCGCTTATCTTTAGCCATCCTCTGGTTGCTATTTCTTTGTTGGGCAATGCTCAGTCCTGGGACTACATTTCCGGATGTGGACATGTTCAACTTCCAAGACAAAGTAGTTCATTGGATTGTATTCACTATCCAAGCTTATCTCTGGACAGGAGTCGGAATCAAAGAAAAGGCAAACTTATATACCCAAAAAAGAATCTGGTTTAATTTCCTGATTTTGGGAATAGGAACCGGTGTGATTTTGGAATACACGCAACAATTTATCCCCTTTCGCTCGTATGACATTATGGACATGATTGTCAACATGATAGGAGCAATTTCAGGATTAGGGCTATATTTTAAATGGCCATCCATTAAAATGATCTTGGAATAATCTCGAATAATTGTTACAATTGTTATCCTAAAATCGAAAAGATTAACCTGTATAAAAACCAATTAACTCATGGAAGCAAAAAAGACTCCTAGTGCTGACTTGACCAAGAGGGTGGGTATGTTCACCAATCTTGGTTTGGCAGTTGCTGTAGGTCTCACTCTTGCTGCCTTCGAATACAAATCATTTGACGATAGCAACTTGAAAGATCTTGGTGCTGTAAATGATAACTTCGAGGAATTGCTTGATGTGCCTATCACTGAACAGCCACCACCACCACCGCCACCACCACCAATGGAACAACCGATCATTGAGGAAATTCCTGATGAGGTGAAAATCGAAGAGAAAATTGAAGTAAACTTCGATGTGGACGTGAAAGAAAAAACTGTCATCAAAGAAGTGGTGATCAAAGAAGCACCAGTTGTGGAGAAGGCAGACGAAATCTTTGACGTGGTAGAAAACCAGCCTGAGCCTCCGGGAGGTATGTCCGGATGGAACCAGTACCTTTCCAAGAACTTGAAATATCCAACTCAAGCTCGAAGAATGGGTATCGAAGGAACAGTAATCGTAGTATTCGTTATCAACACAGATGGATCTATTCAGGACGTTGAAGTTTTGAGAGGTATCGGTGGAGGTTGCGACGAAGAAGCGGTAAGAGTAGTTTCTGAGGCTCCAAAATGGACTCCAGGTAAGCAAAGAGGTCGTCCAGTTCGTACTAGAATGAGACTTCCAATTAGATTTAAACTAAGCTAATCACAAGAGACCCGAGAAATCGGGTCTTTTTTTTGACCTTTTTTGATTTCTTAATAAATGTTATACAATTAGTTATTCATGCACTAATTGATTAATTTTTTAATACACAAATTCACAATCAGCATGGAAACCAAAAAAAATCAACGAAAGGACGTCTACAGGTGGACGCAAACCTTTTTCAGTTTGGGACTGGCACTTTCAGTCGGCGCTGTATTGGTGGCTTTCGAATGGAAAGCTTACGATGAAAAGTCACCGATGACTTTTGATCAGGGAGTCTTAAACTTGGATGAATTTGAGGTCCCAATTACTATTCAGGAACCTCCCAAGCTTCCTGATCCTGTAAAAATCCCGGTTTTTGAAGTTATCGATGATGAAATAAAAGTCGATGACAAATTTGATTTTGACTTGAATATCTCCGAGAAAGATGAGATTCCAGAAATCAAATTGGATGACACCCCACCTGTAATTGAAAAGCCTGAAGAAATCTACGATTATACGGAGGTTCAAGCCAGCTTCGTTGGTGGAATGGAAGCTTGGTATTCTTATCTCAAAAAGAACCTTACTTACCCTAAACTAGAGCAAAGGGCTGGAATTGAGGGTACTGTATTTTTGAGATTTGTCATCAATAAAGACGGAAGTATCGAAGATATCCAAGTCCTCAGGTCTGCCAGTGAAGGACTAGATGCTGCTGCCATAGCGGTGGTCCAAAACTCCCCAAAATGGGAACCCGGCCGTTTTAGAGGTAAGGCAGTAAGATCCCGGATGACCATCCCAATTCGCTTCAAACTCCAATAACTTCAAAAGCCTGCATTGACCTGCAGGCTTTTATTTTTATCTTGACTCCTACCCCAACCTAGCTTCCTATGATCAGACAATTTTGGATTCCTGTATTGTTTCTGTTGCTTTTATCCTGCAATCCCCAGCCAGAATTCGACTTGGTTATTCTTAATGCCACAATTTATGATGGAAGTGGTGCTGAAGGCTATCAGGCTGATCTTGGTATCAAGGGTGATAAAATTGTCTCTATAGGAAACCTTCAAAAACAACGGGCTTTAGAAACAATAGATGCTTCAGGTCTGGCGGTAGCACCTGGGTTCATTGATATGCATACCCATTTAGAACCTATCAAAGAATTACCCACAATGGAAAGTTTGGTAAGGCAAGGAGTTACATTTTCCTTAGGGGGACCAGACGGTGGCGGGCCTTGGCCATTTGGGGATTATCTGGCTTCCTTGGATACATTTCCTTTGGGATTAAATGTGGGGTACTTGGTTGGGCACAATACCATTAGGGAAGAAATCATGGGAAATGAAGACCGAGAACCAAGCCCAGAGGAATTGAATCAATTGGAAAACATGGTCTCAGAAGCAATGAAACAGGGGGCATTTGGAATCTCTACAGGTCTCAAGTATCTACCCGGAACTTTTGCCAAAGTAGATGAAATCATTTCCATTTCCAGAAAAGCTTCCGAACTAAACGGTATTTACACCTCACATCTCAGGGAAGAAGGCTTGGGCTTAATTGATGCGGTCCAAGAGGCCATCTTTATTTCACAGGAAGCAAAAATCCCAGTCATCTTGACCCATCATAAAGCCATCGGAGTCAAAATGTGGGGGCAGAGTTCACGTACTTTGGCCTTGGTGGATTCTGCTAGAGCTAAAGGACTGGAAATATTTATGGATCAATATCCATATGCTGCAAGCCACACAGGAATCAGTGTTTTAATACCTGCTTGGGCTTTGGAGGGTGATAAGTTCAAAGAACGAGTCGCTGACCCTTCCCAGCGGGGAAAAATCAAAGAAGAAATCATTTTCAATATTCTGAATGATCGGGGCGGAAGTGATTTAAGAAGGATTCAATTTTCCAGAGTGGCTTGGAAAAAAGACCTGGAAGGCAAAACGCTTCAGGACTGGGCGATTGAATCAGGAATGGAACCTACGGTAGAAAACGGTGCTGAACTCGTCATCCAAGCCCAGCTCAATGGTGGAACTGGTACCATTTATCACGCTATGGATGAAAATGATGTCAGCAATATCATGAAGCATCCAATGACCATGATCGGCTCAGACGGACGCCTGTCCAAACCCGGCGAGGGTCATCCTCATCCCAGGGCCTATGGCACATTCCCAAGAGTGCTTGGACATTACTCCAGAGAACTCGGGATATTACCCTTGGAAATGGCCATTTACAAAATGACAGGACTTTCAGCTAGCGTATTGGGACTTAAGAACAGGGGCAAAGTCGCTGAGGGCTATATAGCCGATCTTTGTATTTTCAATCCTAAAACCGTCATCGACCAAGCTACTTTCATTGAGCCACACCAGTACCCCAAGGGAATAGAATTTGTAATCGTCAACGGAGTCCCAGTCGTAGCCAATGGCGCCATGACTGGGAAGACTCCAGGTAAAGTAATTCGGAAAAACCTTCAGGAATAACCTTAGAGAACGTTCAGAGACTGCTCTTTGATCTTTTCAAGCTCATCCTTCATGAGAATGACAGATTTCTGTATTTCCGCATCGTTAGCCTTAGATCCGATGGTATTGATTTCTCTTCCGATTTCCTGACTGATGAATCCTAATTTTTTCCCTTGAAAAGAATCCTCTTTCATGGTTTTCAGAAAATAATTCAGGTGGGTCTCCAGTCGGACTAATTCTTCAGTGATGTCTATTTTCTCAAAATAATAGATCAACTCTTGCTCAAAGCGATTGGCATCAAAGGAATTCTCTTCCATCCATTGTGAAAAGTGCCCTTTGATCCGCTGCTTGATTTTCTCTTTACGCAGGGGATCCTCCACTTTGATTCTTTCAAGACCTTCCCGGATCAGCCCAATGCTTTCCTCCAATTTTTGCAATAAAGAAGCACCTTCATCCTTCCTGAAGCCATCACATTTCTGAAGAGCTGTCTCTAACACTTTTTTAACCTGATCCCAATCTTCCCCTTCTTCTCTTTCCTGAGGAATGGTTACAATGACATTGGGGGCCTGTAGAGCAAGCTTGAATAGATCAGCAGGACTTTCTCCCACTTTAGCTGATAGGCTTTTAAACTCTCTATAATAAGTCTCAAAAAGGTCATGATTGATACTTACCGGTAGGTTTTGCCCTCCTTTGGTAAAAAATTCAATAGATATGTTGACTTTTCCTCGATCCAGGATTGACTGAACAAGGTTTCTAATCTCAGGTTCTTTATCAGAAAATTGTCTTGGACTTCGGATCGAGAGGTCCAAAAACTTGGAGTTCAATGATCGGACTTCAACTTGCACCATCAGGTGTTCATTTTCCAATCCGGCTACTCCAAAGCCGGTCATAGATTTAATCATTTTTTCAAGGATTAGAAATTGTAGCCCAAAGTAAAGTAAAACTTCAGATCTTCATTCTGATAATTTCGGATGGGTTGGGCCACATCAAATTTTACGTAATAGTTCAATAGAACCGTTCTCAATCCAGCTCCAAAACTTTGAAGCCATGGATTGTTGAAGTTATTCAGGGTGATGACAAAAGGTGAGCCTTCGGTATTGATGACTTCGGTATTTTGATCATTGATTTTTTCCCAAGGGTGGAAATCATTCCAAGCGGATCCAATGTCATAGAATCCCACCAATTGGAAGTTTCGGATAAAATTGGAGGTGATATTTCCTCTCGTCAAATAAGAAAATACCGGAAGACGCAACTCTGCGGTGAAGGTAACCACATTTCTGCCTCTAATCTCATCATAGTCAAACCCTCTGAGGTCAACAAAATCTGCAAATAGGATATTTGAATTCTCAGCCCCTACAGGGTTTCGCACCGGAGAAGGTTCCGGTCTATTGGACGGGGGATTGTAAAACTCATTAAACAACCAATTGTCCATCCCGCCTACGAGGTAATTTTGAGGGTTTTTGCCCATAAATGACCCCACATAGAGCTTGCTTGCCAATACAATGTTCTTGTGAATTTTTTGGAAGTTTCTGACATCCAAATAGAAATTGCTAAATGACCGATCTCCATGGTTTAAGCCTTGATAATGCATAAACCCTACTTTCCCCTTTAGACCGGTATAGGCATACAGACCTAGCGGATGTGTTTTATCATAGACAAACTCCACTTTACCTCCTAGGTAATTGACATCAAACTTGTTCTGAGCAGGATCTTGACCCAAAATAATGGAGTCGGCGTTCAAATTGAAGTACTGAGACTTGGCTACAAATGGAGCTGCATAAACCCTTGAATTAATCGTCAAAGGATAGGAAACACCTGCTTCTACTTTGGTCAAAACGTATTTCTGGAAAGTGATAAAGTCATTTTCCTCCACTCGGATAGTCCTTCTATCAAACCTGCCACGGAAATCCAGCCGGCTTTTTAAATATTCATATTCAAACCAGATATCTCCTCCGGAATTAAAATCCAATGAAGTCATGATTCCCCCAGTAAAGACGTGATTGTCCAGGATATCTGTCATTTTTCCATTCATACTAATCCCGAAACCTCTCAATGGATCTACTACAAAATGGGTATTGACATTACTGGTAAAAAACTGCGGTTCCATTCTTCTTGGACCTGAAATTCTTTTTTGCAGACTTTGCTTTCGGAAGGCCTCCAAAAGATTCGGCTTATTGCTTTCACTTACAGCCTGCTGAGGAACGGTAGGCGGGAGAGTATCAAATACGTAATTCTCTGTATTAATCCCCTTTCGGTTTTCGAATCGAAGCCGGTCCAGATTAATTGAAGAAGTGTTGGTCTTTACAGTGTCTGCTTTTTCCTCAGGCACCGCCACTCTCTCCACTGGTGCCAAAGTTTGTACTTGTTGGTTTTCTCTTGCTTCCAAGAGTCTTCTGGCTGCCAATCTTTCATTGAGGTCTTTTGCCTGGGCCAACTGCACCCGAGGAGTACTAGGCGTAAACTGATCCGCTCCGCTGTATCCCTCCACAAAAAGCAAGGAAGACCTTCCATCCCGAACAGCATAAGCGATTTTGTTCATTCTGCTGGTGACATCAAAGACTTCAATACTTTTACCAAAGGCAGAAATCTGGTTGGAAACTTGATTTCCGATATTCAACCGCATCAGATTGTTGATACCGCTCAGATCACTCAGGTAAACCATGGTATTGTTGTTCACCTTTTTTGGCATCAGGTTTTTACTGTTGGTATTGGTAAGTTTGGTGTAGATCGTGGTGTCTTTCTGCACCTGCACCATATACAGATTATAGATGTCGGGGAAAACCTTGATATCCGGCGTCCCCGTCAAAACCGAGTCGGGAAGCTCCGCGAAGTTGGTGGAATAAATGATTGTAGAATCATTCAAAAAGGTAGGTGTCAATTCATCAAAAAGATCATTGGTCAATCGCTTTCCTTGACCTCTGACATTTAGGGTATAAATATCCGATTTACCATTCGAAATCGCCGAAAGAACCATATTGTTACCTCTTTCATTAAAAGCCAAACTGGTAATCTGGGTGATGTTTCTAAGAAATATTTTGTCCTGTGAACTTCCATCAATAGACCTTAGGCGCAAGGTGGTGAACCCTCTTTTGAAAGAGGCAATAGCAATATTCGCACTATCCCTCCAAGCAATCACAGGGGAATAAAGATTTGGAGGCAAAACATCGTAAGAGGCACCACCCGCAAATACAGTCTGCTCAAAACCTGAAGAAACCTCCCGCACAACTACTTTGTATTTCCCTCCATTATTCACCACATAGGCCAAGTTCAAGCCATCAGGACTAAACTTGATATCTGAGATTGCTCCCACCATTCTGGAAGAGGTCTTTGCAATTGCTGCATCAGGATTGATTTCTTTGAACCCTGCATATACCGGTTCGCTGACTTTCAAATAGTAATTTTTCCATTCGTCGAAGAAAACTTTAGCATTGACCCCAATTGTGTTGGCAATGCTGTTTTCTTCATTTCTGTTAATTCTAGAAAGGTTGAGAATACTGGACACATATCTTCTCCCGTACCTTTCAGAAATGTAATTCCAAATGGACTGTCCTACCAGCCCCGCTTCCACTCCCGATAGGGATAGGATTTTCGGGTTTTGAGTTTCCTTCAAATATCCGCGGATGAAATCATCCATTTCCCGGCTCCATCCTTTGGCCAGAAAAAGTGACAAACCTTCGATATACCATTCCGGAAAATCAATAACCAAGTTGGACTGAAAAGCATCGGAAACAGAAGCCCCGTAAAGCATTTCTTTGATAATTACCTTGGTGGTCGCTTGAATCAAATCTTCCTTGAAAAGATCAATTCTGCCTTTATAAGATACTTCGGCGATTAATCGGGTGAAGTTGGTCTGTCCGTCTATGGTGTATTCGTCCGCATTCAGATCCAGATTACTCTGAAGTCTTTCTTCTGGGGAATTGTAAATGTAAATCCTTGGCTTGGTGTAGGCGACGTATCCGATATTTTGAGTCAGTCGATCAAATTCAGACTCCAGATATTCAATTGCCATCTTGGCATTAGGACCTCCTCGGTCGTAATAGTAAACCTCAAAATTATTGGAGGAATAAAAATACCAGTCAAATTCTTTGTGTTGCACTCTATTCTTACCAAATCGTTCCTGATCGAATTGCGCCATGGACAAGGAACTTACCAGAAGAAAAACTGCTAATAGAAGGGACCGAAATATGGTAATTCGCATTCGATGAAAGTTGATCTGTTTAAATATACTTAAAATACCTTTTGATATCCACTTCGGTATCCAGAGGCTTTTGATGAAGAATAAAATCCCTCATCATTGCACTAAAATAAGGAATCAAAGAGACTCCTTTGGCTCCGAAACCGTTGAATATGTAAACGCCATCTTCCTTTGGATGTTTTCCCAAAAATGGCTTTCTATCCTTGGTAGCTGGCCTAATTCCGTGGCGATGACTCTTGATATCCTCCACCGGTACTCTTACCAAATTTTCCAGCTTTGAAAGCAACTCGTTTTTTGCGCTCTCTGTCGGCCCCAAGTCCAGATCATGCCAGGTGTAAGTAGAACCTACCCGAAAAACTCCATCCTCCAAGGGAACTCTGAATACTCCCCTGTTAATGATCCAATCCGGATCGAAACCTTGTTGAACTTCCAAAATCTCTCCTTTCACGGGAGCGAATGGCAAAAAACTGAAATAATGAGATTTCAAGGCATCAAGACCATTGCAAAAGACAACTCCTCTCGCTCTCAATCCTTTATATTTCCAATACTCTCCATCTTTTTCCAAAAGCTCTTCTTCGAACAGTTCACTCTTCACACTCTCTCCGAAATGATCAGTCATGGAGTCTAGGTAGGTTTTAATATCCAACCATCCCGAATGACGGAGCAAGACTCCTCCAAAAGGATCTCTGATTTCGTCATGTTGACTTTCAGTAAAAATCTTTTCGATGAAAAGATCTAAAACAGGATCACTGGAATGCCCCATCCATTCATTTTGTTCCTCAATGGAAAGAAAAGGTCTGTAGATGGATTTACGAATAAAAAACTGCTTATGGGTGACCCGCTCGAGCTCTGTGTAAAAGCTTTCCAACTCAGGGAACAGTTTCTCTGCAATCCATGATTTCACCATCTTTTTTCCTGTGACAGGATTGAAAAGTCCGGCGGCTATTCGACTACTTTGGTTCTTTTCTGCTTGATCAAACAGGATTACTTTTTGTCCTTCCTGCTCCAGCCGATAAGCCATGGCAGTTCCCGCTAATCCCTGTCCTATGATCAAAAAATCAATTTCCATATCCCAAATTAAATCCTAATTTCCTTACTTTGCCGACTTTCAGGCGACTTTTACTATGCTTTCAATTCATAAATTTACCTTCAATCCATTTCAGGAAAACACCTATTTGGTTTTTGACGACACGGGTGAGGCGGCTATCATTGATCCAGGCTGTCACAACAATTCCGAACGTGCTGAACTGGAGGATTTTATCACTTCTCATCATCTCCAGCCAAAACTTCTGCTCAATACACATTGCCACATAGATCATGTCTTGGGAAATGCTTGGGTAAAGCGGAAATGGAATCTAGACCTTTGGATTCATCCTTATGAGGCTCAGGTTTTGAAATCTGTGGAAGTTTATGCTCCTAACTACGGTTTTCATGGTTACGAATCCGCAACCGCTGATAAATTTCTAGAAGAAGGAGGATTAATTACGATAGGAAAAGAATCATTGAAAATCATTTTTGTCCCAGGACATGCACCCGGACATGTGGTCTTTTATCATGAGAAAAGCGGGAATTGCATCGGGGGAGACACTCTATTTAGAGGAAGTATCGGCAGAACCGACCTTCCGGGTGGGGATCATGATCTTCTGCTTTCCAAAATCAAGTCAGAACTGTTTACCTTGCCTGAATCTACCATCGTTTACCCTGGTCATGGGCCGGAGACTACGATTGGTTTTGAAAAAATTCACAATCCTTTTGTAGGAGAAAGAGCAATCTATTGAAGATCAAAGCACACATACCCAACACGCTTACCCTTTTCAACCTGCTTTTAGGAGTGATCGGGATCATCTCCGTTCTAGACGGAAATGTATTTCAGGGAGCAACTTTTGTCCTGCTGGCTGCAGGCATGGACTTTTTAGATGGATTTGCAGCTCGGCTTCTGAAAGTACAGAGTAACCTGGGCAAAGAATTGGACTCTCTGGCGGATGTAGTTTCTTTCGGAGTCTTACCTGGAATTATAATTTTCCAGATGGCAAAAAATCAGAGCTCCATCGAATGGCTACCCTATTTGACCTTGATCATACCTATGCTCTCAGCCTATAGGTTGGCGAAATTTAACCTGGACACGAGACAAAGCGAAAGGTTCATTGGGCTCCCTACTCCGGCCAATGCCTTGCTGATCAGTACTCTCCCCCACCTTTTCATGCTTTTCCCGAAAATAGGAACTTGGCTTTCTACCCCCGTAGGTCTTATCGCCATTGCCTGGATTTTTTCCATTCTTCTGATCTCCGAAATCCCTTTGATTGCCCTTAAGTTCAAAAACTTCAATTTCTCGGAAAACATTTACCGTTTCCTGCTTCTTGCCATCGGTATTTTTTGTTTTGCAACACTCCAACTGGCAGGAATCCCGATCCTAATTATGGCGTATATTGGTTTGTCTTTGATCGAAAATGCAATTTCTCGTGAATGAAAGTTTCAGCTTGGTTGGTCTGGTTTGCGTGCGGCTTGGGATTACTGAATTCGGAAAGAGCCTCTGCCCAATTTTTTGAAACCAAAATTACCGAGTCAAAAATTTATCGCCTTTCGCTTTCAGATGCCCGAAAACTTGGCTTCAATGATTTATCACAAGTTTCCTTTTTTGGCTATCCCGGAATGCTACCCCAAAAGTTGGATTCCAGCCAACTTCAACTTCAGGAAATTCCAGCTTTCATCAAGGGAGAGAATCTTTATGTGTTTTTACAGGGCCCTCACTCTATCGATTGGAAAGAAAATGAATCTCCAAAGTACATTCACCATCACTATGAGGACACATTAAGCTACCTGATCGGAAAGAGTTCCAATCCAAAAAGACTTCAATCCGGATTTTCGGGAACAGCCAATATTCCAAACAACCCAGTCCTTTTCCGATTTTTCACCCACAAAGAAGAAAAAACCAACCTCTTGAATTCCGGGAAAACCTGGTATTCCAACCCTATTCGACAAGGGCAAAGTCTAAACCTGAATCTTGGACTTAAAACTCAGTCGGACCATCCCTGGCTGGTGTCAGGTGAAGTAATGAGCCAGGCTACGACGAGTTCAAGCATTCGGATCCTTACAGGAGACCAGCTCCTTCATGAAGTCCAATTTTCTCCCCTTCCAAACACGACATACGGTCTAAAAGGGGATGCCCGAACTTTTAATTTTGATTTTCTCCCTAATGGAAAGCAGCTTTCTCAGCTTCGGTTTACCTTTCAGGGAAATAGCTCAGGTGGCTTCCTCGATTATGTCTTGGTTGGAGTTCCATACTATCGGAATGAATGGGAAAATGGAGTCTTTGAAAGCGAAAAAATCCAGGAAATCCCCATTCCAACCGATCGAATGGTCTGGGAAGTCAGTGATTTTTTTCAACCCAAGCGATGGGAAGGAACCTCGGGAAATGGAAAAAAGTGGGCGATATTCTTTGAAAACTCTATCCCATCCCTGAGTATTTATGGCACTAAAAACCTTGGCCTGAGACTGAATTCAAAAAAAAGCGAGTTGCTGATTATCGCCCCTCCTCAACTTCTTTTCTCTGCTTCCAAACTCCAAAGTCATAAAGAAAGCCTAGGTGTTTCCTGTGAAGTAGTCAATCTCCAGGACATATATAATTCGTTCGGATATGGAAATTCTGATTTGTCAGCCATTAGGAATTTCATCGCATGGAAATATCATGCTTCTAAGACACTTAAAAATGTACTCATTCTCGGAAAGGGCACTTTTGATTACAAAGGAATATTAGGGGGTCGGCCTAATTTGGTGCCAGTGTACGCCAGCAGAAATAGCCTCAATCCCCTGACTACTTACAGTTCAGATGATTATTTTGCCCAGATCGACTGGGGTCAAGGGGAATGGGTGGAATCTAGGGAAGGCGATGAAAAACTCCAGATCGGAATTGGCAGAATACCGGTGATCAATGGCTTGGAGGCTGGTATAGTGATCGATAAAATAATCCGGTACGAAACAGTCCCATCTTTTGGAGCTTGGAAAAGGAATCTCACTTTCATTGCAGACGACGGAGACAACAATATTCATCTCCGAGACGCCGAATCCCTGAGCAAGTATTTAAATGAAAACCATCCAGACTTTCTGATTCAAAAGCAGTATTTGGATCGATTTGAACAACTTACTTCTGGCTCTTCACAATCTTCTCCCCAGGCGAATGCGGAGCTACAAAAAGCCCTGGAAAAAGGAACTCTTCTGCTCAATTTTATCGGGCACGGTAACGAAACCACTCTGACCGCTGAGGAAATATTTTCAGTGGCTGATTTAAAAGATTGGCCAGAAATGGATCTCTTGCCTATATGGATGACGGCTACTTGTGAGTTTGGCCGTTTTGATAGTCCTTTCCTGAGATCTGCAGCGGAGGAGTTGCTGATCGCAAAAAACAAAGGAGCCATTGCCTTGCTTTCTACAGGCCGCCCAGTTTTCAGCAGTGTGAATTTTACCCTGAACAATGCATTTATCCAGAATGCTTTCCTGCGAGATAGTGACCGATATCTTGATTTGGGGACTATCTACAAGAACACCAAAAACAACAGTCAAAACGGCCCCTTCAACAGAAACTTCTCACTCTTGGGCGATCCCAGCCTACGACTTCCTTTGCCAGAGCTAAGGATTGAAATCCTCGATCTCAAAACTGCCGGGGGATCAAAGTCAGATACGCTTCGAGCCAATCAGGAGGTTGTTCTTAGAGCTGAAATCCGAGACCCAATTTCGAATTCCATGATTGCTGGATTTGAAGGAGAATATCTGATAGAGATTTTCGGCAAACCCGAAACTCAAATGACTTTGGGAAACGAAAGCAATCCAGTCAGCTTTTCTGAGGAATCCAACAGAATATTCAAAGGAAAAGGGGAAGTGAAAGGAGGAACTCTAGAATCAAGGTTTTGGGTAGGGAAAAATATCGACCTTGATCTTGGTGAAGGCAGAATCCGAATCGTGGCTAAATCCAGTAACAATTCTTTCGAGGCGATGGGAGTAAAAGCAACTACAGTGGGAGGAGAAAACCCAAGCCCAGACTCAGACCAAGTGGGTCCTGAGATTCAATTGAAACTAAACCTTCAAGACCCTCCTTTCTTGTTCCATTCCCGCTCAGTTCAAATGGAGTTGAAACTTAATGATCAGAGTGGTGTTAATGCTTCTTCCTTTAACCCCAATCAACTTTTATCCTATCAAATCAATGAAGATTCGCCTGTATTTCTTGGAGACTTATATGTGGCAGAAAATGGGAATTTTAAATCCGGATATTTATCCACCCGAATTGAGGGATTGAAGGAAGGATTCAATACCTTGACCATCAGGGCATGGGATAATTTGGGAAATGGAAGTGTTTATCAGGTTCCTGTTGAAATTAGGGGCAGCGACCAAATTAGGATTCTTAGCCACAAGGTTTTTCCTAATCCTTCCTCAGATATTGCCAATTTTGAATTGACTCATAATCGGCCCGGTGAAACACTTCTACTAAAAATAGACTTATATTCATTAGGCGGCGAAATACTATTTTCAGAGTCCTTTCGTTACGTCAAAACCCTGGAGAAAATTGAAAACCTAACTTGGAATTTTTTCCAAGGGCAAACAAAATATCCAGCAAAAGGAACTTATATTTACAAACTAACGCTACTGACAGAAACTGATTTCACCTCTGATCAGGTAAGCGGGAAACTGGTAATCGAATGAAATTTAAGACCATCGTAGACAGAAAAAGTATTCTTTGTATTGCTCTGATTCTGTCTGGTTTTTCTGCTTTTGGACAAAATAGTGTAATCATTTCAGGACAAGATCCGAACCGAAGAGTGATTACCACGGCAGTTCCTTTTTTGAATTTTGCCCCAGACTCCCGGCATTCAGGTATGGGAGATGTGGGTGTTGCGACTTCGCCTGATGCCAACTCTGTAGCATGGAATTCCGGCAAATTGGCCTTCATCCAAGATGACTTTGGATTGTCACTTTCCTACTCTCCTTGGTTGGGAAAACTGGTGAATGACATGTCCCTGAGCTATCTCACTGGATTTAAGAAAATAGACGAAAATTCAGCTTTCGGATTTGATCTTCGCTATTTCAATATGGGGGATATTCAACTCACCGATGGCCGTGGAAACGAACTGGGCGAATTCAATCCCCGGGATATTGCCATTGGGGGTACCTATTCGAGAAAGCTCTCCCAAAACCTTGGCCTTGGTATCTCAGCGAGATTCATCTATTCCAATCTATCCGGTAATATCTCCTCCTCGTCAGGTGGAAACGAAGCCAAAGCCGGTATTGGAGTCGGCACTGATATTGGCATGTATTATCAAAAGTCCACTTTCTTAGGTTCAAAAGAAGGTTCATGGGCTTGGGGTGTCGGGATCACGAATATTGGCCCGAAGATCACCTACAATAGCGCTGAAGATTTGGATTATATCCCTACCAATTTTAGAATCGGTACTACCTACGGGTTCTTCTTCGACGAAAACAACAAGCTTTTCCTCTCCTTAGATTTCAATAAGCTTTTGGTCCCTACGCCACCAATATATGCCACCAATGAGGATGGTACCTTAGCTACTGATGAAAATGGAAATCTCATCATAGCTGCCGGCAAAGATCCTAACAGAGCTTTGATCTCTGGCTTATTCAGTTCCTTTGGGGATGCACCTGGAGGCTTTGAAGAAGAAATGAAAGAAATCACCGTTTCTTTTGGCGCAGAATACCTTTATGCAGAGAAATTCGCCTTGAGAACAGGGTATTTTTATGAAAACCAGTCCAAAGGAGGAAGAAGATATTTCACCATGGGGCTCGGTCTGGATTTGAACAAACTCGGCGTGGATTTCTCTTATTTGGTACCTCAGACTCAAAATCACCCCTTGGCGGAAACCCTTCGATTCACAGTTCTTTATACCATTTCCAGTAATTAATGCTTCTTGACAGATCCAAGGCTCCGGAATTTCATATTCCTGAGAACTTTGAGCTATCTAATCCGGAAAAATTAGAAACTCCAGCCGGAGTTCCAGTGTATTTTTTCCAGACTCCATTGTTGGAGGCTATAAAAATTGAAATTGTTTCCATAAGCTCGAGAATCCACCTTCCGCTTTCCAAAACTCTAGTTCCCTCTTTCACCTTACAACTGTTGACTGAAGGCACTACTTCCATGGATGAGGAACAACTTTCGGAATTCTTTGATTTTCACGCGTCCGAGGTGCATCCTTTTTCAGGATTTTCCCAGGAAGGCATCAGCCTATTGACTACCAAAAAGCATCTTTCTAAGGTGCTTCCAGTGTTTCTCTCCCTATTTACGCAGGCAATTTTCCCAGAGGAAAAAATCACCAAAAAGCAGGCTTTGAGGAAAGTAGGCTTGAGGCTGGAAATGGAAAAGAGTGCATCTCGAGCATCTATGCTTTTCAGAAACTCCCTTTTCGGTCCCAATCACCCCTATGGGCAAGAGGTCAAAGAGCATCATATCGAAGAGATTACCCGAAAGGATTTACTTGAATACTACCAAAATTATCTTTGGAACGAGGCAGATATTTTAATCTCAGGAGATTTTAACTCCGGGGAAATCAGGGCTTTGGTTCAGGACTTGGGTGCAATTCCAAAAGTACACGTTCAACGCCTGCCTTTTTCCCACGAAATCCACAGCATCGAGTCTATCACTGAGGAAAAACCAGAAGCTCTTCAGACTAGCATCCGTATCGGAGATTGGTCAATTCCCAAAACAGATCCTGATTTTATTCCTTTAACCGTCTTCAATACCGTTTTGGGAGGATATTTCGGTTCCCGTCTTATCAAAAACATCCGCGAGGACAAAGGACATACCTACGGCATTCACTCCTCATTAGGAGAAATTGACAATTACAATTACTGGGCAATTTCAGCCGATGTACAGAAGAAATTCAAGAATGAAGTCATCGAGGAAATCTACAAGGAAATCCAAACGCTGGTAAACCAACCCGTAGGAAAAGAAGAGCTGGAACAAGTGAGAAATTACCTGATAGGGCATATGGTCGGAAGATTCAGCTCCTCATTTGATCTGGTGGACAGATTTAAATCAGTTCATTTTTCAGGGCTTGACTTCGATTTCTATCGCAAGCAGCTGGAGTTTTTCCGAAAATTCAGCTCCGAAGATCTCATTCAAATCGGGCAAAGGTATTTCTCCAAAGGAAAATTTCAGGAAGTCCTGGTGGGCTAGACTAAAAACTCATACGCCCAGGATAAATCCCATTCTCTAGAAGCCCAAAGGGAATAAAACCTGAAAAGCAAGCCTTTCAGCCCGATACGTTTTCCCATTTCCACCAATTCTTTAGCAGGGCCAAAATTTGCTGACCAGAGGGCATGTTTTAGCTCATGCATAACTCTTTTCGCAAGTGCCTTACTCTCTTCAGGGTAAATGTTCATGGTTTCGATCTTGCTGCAGACCTTCACGGTACTGGGGAGCATCGGTGACTTATACCGCTGGTATTGAGCAGAGGACATGGAACTTCCGTGTTTTCTTTTCAACACTCCGATATGGTCAGAGAAAATAACAGGGTATTTTCTGGCTAATCTTAACTGAACATCAAAATCCTCATAATACAAGGATTCATCGTATCCTCCTTCTTTTTTGAGAATCTCTGCCTGAAACACGACTGTCGGGGAACAGATATAATTCTTCTTGATCAGAACTTCATACAAATTGGATAACTCGATTTCATCCACAAGTTCTCCTGCAGTATTCCTTTTGTAAAAAGTGGTGATTTCCTCTCTGGCATCTAGGATGTAGGCATCAGAAAATGAAAAAGCGGCATAATGGGCTTGCTGAAGTGCCCGGACACTAAGGGAAATATGATCTGGGAACAACACATCGTCTCCGGAGAGATCTACAATATATCGCCCCTTAGACTGAGCCAAAATCTCATTAAATAACCTGCAATAGGGCTTTGACTCTTCCAAAAGTATAGTGTGAACTGAGAGTTGGGTGGAGTTTTGGTTGACCCAGTCTTTAATTTTTTGGGCAGTATTATCCTTACTTCCGTTGTCCACCACAAAAAGCTCACGGAAGTTGTAATCTTGCTCACGGACGCTCTCCAAGGTCTCCTCAATCCATTCCTCCTGATTGTAAGCGATGCAAATGATGGTAGCTAATTCTCCAAAACTCATTTTTCTATCTTTCTATACCAGGAAATTTTATTGCTAATATCATTTGAAAATCTTGATTTAAAATACATCAAGGAATGATTTATACGATGATGTGTCTCGGAAGATCCCAGATCTATCAATTCAATTTTTTGCTCTGAGGCGAGTTGGAAAAGTGAAAAAACCAAGATATCCCCCAAGCTTTTTACGCTGGACTTGGGATCCATCGCTGAGAGGAAATAATACAATGAATCTGAAGTGAGTTTGACAACCAGTGAATGTGCGATCTCCCGCTCCCCTTGCGATAAAGAGATAAGGAAATATTTCTCAGGAAATTCAGAAACCTGGGATATCAGCCTTTTTTCTTCAAAGGTCACCTCATATCCTCGGGATGAATTCCAAGTTCTGATCTCATCTAGAAATTTAAAATTCTGAATTGCTCCAGCTCTTATTTTGATTCCGGATTCCTTCTCTTTTCGATGGATTTTAGAGGATTGCTCCTGAACTAGTCTTTTGATCTTTTTTTTCCCTAAGAAAAATTGATGACTGAGGACTTTCCTAAGTTCAAAACCTGACTTCAGCATCAAATTATTGATCAGGTCTGATTGGAAAACGTAAGGCTTTGGGGGCTGGATAATCTCTAAAGATTCTATTCCGATTCCTTTTAGGTAATCGATGACTTCGCGAATAAAGTCTTCTAAAATCTCCGAGCTGACATTTTCTTTGGACCAGATTCCTCCAAAAGGGGCATAAGGCAGGGAGATTGCGTGGTTTTCATTGGATATGGCGATCAACAGGGAAACTCTGGGCTTCCCGTTTTTCCCAAACTGAAATTCCAGCTGTCTCGGAAATTCAGAACTCCTGGAATCCATAAAAAAATCCCCAGAGTCCTCCTTAGGGTCTGGTATTACTGCTAAAGTATAAGAATCACCGATAGTTTTTTTGTAGGCTTTCAAAGTTTCCTTTATCTCTGATGTAATCATTTTCAGAAAATTCCCTGTCTGATAGTCCTAATAAGACTGCCCCATCCTCAAACCACACATCCACCCAGTTCATCGGAGGTACATAGACCCCGTAATTGGCTTTTGAAAGTTCAAACTCCAAGACACTTTGGTCCAAGCCTTCTACCCTCACCTTCAGTTTCCCCGCCAAAGCCACGAGAACCTGTGATTCCAAATAATGTGCATGACTACCCCGTGGCAGTCCTTCTTTCACTTCCGTGATCCAAAAACATCTCAAAATTCCACGAGGGAAAAGGTCTTTATTTTCCCAAAAATGCAATTTGCCTAAAGCATCTCCTGTCCCTGGTAGGGTAATTAATTCAGCCTTTCTGAAGTGTTGCCCTGGATCTTTGGAATCTGGAATAATCATAGCTAAAAATAAGAGAAAACCTATGAACAGGAGGTTAGGCTTAGGTTAATTTTCTAATTTCGGCTCGATTCCAAGACCAAAGAATAGTTATATGGAAGAAATGAGTGATGAAGATTCTTTTTTGACCTTATCTCGCAGCAGCGAGGCAATTTTAAAGGACCGAGGGAGTAAGTTTTTGGGATATGCATTTCCGGTCAAGTCTGAGGATGAAATTAAAACTCACCTTCAGGAATTGAAAAAGAAATATTATGATGCCACTCATCATTGCTATGCTTGGATTCAGGGTAGAAATGGAGAGCAATTCAGAGCTAATGATGATGGGGAGCCAAATCACTCAGCTGGAGATCCAATTCTTGGACAAATCAAATCTTTCAATCTCACCAATACACTTGTGGTAGTGGTACGATATTATGGTGGCACCAAACTTGGGGTCAGTGGACTGATTCAGGCTTACAAAACTTCCGCAGCCATGGCCTTGGAGGCAAATGAAATTATCCGGGAATTTGTCCAATCTGAGATCGAAATTGAGTTTCCTTACCCATCAATGAATGAGGTCATGAAACTCGTTAAAAAGCTGGATTTAGAAATTATTACACAGACCATGGAGCTGAATTGTCGATTTACTTTGCAATTCAGAGAAGGCCTTAAAGAAGAAGTCGTGACAAGGCTTGAGGAAATAGAGAATCTGGTCTTTCTTACCGATTAAATAAGGGATCTAAGTAACCATTTTCCCGCAGGACTTTGAATACCTTCAAACAAGCCCAGGCATCTGTCGCAGCATAACGCATTTGCTTTTCGGTAAGTTTTTCAGCTTCCCAATTCGAAACTTGCTCTGCCTTTGAAATTCGGATTTTCAGGACCATACCACATAGATTTCTAACACCCACATTGTGAAATCCGACCTTTTTCAATTCATCATTCAAATCAAAAAAAGATTGGGGGTGAAATGAATCTGTCAGCTTTCTGAGCGCTTTCAAATCGTCATGAACTGCAGCTCCAACTTTCACCAAGTGCTCCTTTTCCATCAGGTACCGAAGACTATCCGGGAATCCAATATGGTTGAGACGAAATAAAAATGCCTGGCTCTCTGTCGATAACTGCAATAAAGAGACGTGGTTAAACTGTCCTTTACGAAAGGTCGGCCTTGTCTCAGTGTCAAATCCGATCATCGATTTGGTCGCTAAAAACTCAACCACCTCTTCCACGTCATCCAGACTGTCGACAAGAAAAATCTCTCCCTCAAACTGACCTAAGGGAAGGTCATTAATTTCTTCTTTGCTAATGCTAAACGGTATCATACCAACTCTTCTTCCGGCTCAATGTATCGGATACCCAGGTTCAGGTATCCATAAAGAATGGTCATAAATGGGCTTATTATATTAAAAAAGCAATAGGGTGCGTAAACTAATGTAGCTACCCCCAAAACAGAAGCCTGAGTAGCTCCGCAGGTATTCCAAGGCACCAAAACCGAGGTCACTGTCGCTGAATCCTCCAGCGTTCTACTGAGATTTTCAGGCTTAAGACCTCTTTTCCGATAGACGTCTGCGTACATCCTTCCCGGCACCAGGATGGCAAGGTATTGATCCGAAGTGGTGATATTAAAGAATATACAAGTAGCTGCAGTAGAGGCTATCAAAGAACCGACTCGATGAACATTTTTGATGATCGATTCAGCCAAAACTTTAAGCATTCCACTTTCTTCCATAATTCCACCAAAGATCATCGCACAAATAATCAACCAGATGGTATTCAGCATCCCTGCCATTCCTCCTGTGGTCAGAAGTTCATTCACCACATCATTTTCAGTCACTATAGCGATATCTCCATACAAGGCCATCATCACGGACTTGAATCCCAGATAAAGGTAATTTCCGGATTCTCCTGCGATTGACATGATTATTTCAGGCTGAAAAATCAAGGCAAATACACCACCCAAAAGGGATCCGGTAAGCAAGGCTGGTAATGCAGGGACTTTCTTAACAATCATCACCAACACCACAACGGGAACGATAAACAACCAAGGTGTGATGTTGAAATTATTTTGAATAACCGCAGAAATCGTCTTGACATCATCTACCCCACCGTCGGTCTCATAGTTGAATCCTATAATCAAAAATATGATCAGTGTGATCAAAATTGAAGGAGTAGTAGTCTTGGCCATATAACGGATATGGGTAAACAAATCCGTACCCGCCATTGCCGGGGCTAAGTTGGTAGTATCAGAGAGAGGAGACATTTTATCTCCAAAATATGCCCCTGAGATGATGGCACCTGCAATAATTCCCTCCTCAAATCCCAAAGCCTTCCCAATTCCCAACAAAGCGACCCCAACTGTAGCCACTGTAGTCCAGCTACTTCCCGTGGCCACAGAAACTATCGCACTGATGAAACAGGCTGCTAACAGAAAAATCACGGGACTCAAAACCTGTAGTCCATAGTAAATCATGGCTGGCACAATGCCACTGATCAGCCAAGTACCTGCAAGTGCTCCGATCAGGAAAAGAATCAAAATACTGCTCATGGCAGAACTGATACTTTTCACAATGCCATCCTGAAGGGTTTCCCAGGTATATCCCAATTTGAAAACCGCAACCAATGCCGCTACTGCTGCGGAAAGGATCAAAACGATCTGGTTGGAACCTGAAAGTCCATCAGTACCAAAAACCCTGATATTGAATACCAGAAGAATAATTAGGAAAGCAAGAGGGATTAGCGCGTCAAGAACTTTTGGAGCTCTGGGAATTCCGTTCATCAAGAAAATTTAAGCAAGTTTTGAATCGACAATCTAAGTAAAAAATTCTAATTACCGCCCCCTAAAAGCTTGGAAAGGTCCTTTCCTACCTGCCACCCGATCGCCACGCCCATTCCTCCCAGTCGAACAGCGGCGGCAGTTCTTTCTCCAATGCTTTGAATCAGAGGAATTTTTTTGTTGCCAAAGGCCATAATCCCAGTCCATTCCATTTCCCAATCCAGGTTTTTCCCCGGTAAAATCACCTCTTTGGCTAATTCCACCAGATGGGCTTTGATCTTGGGATTGACTTCAAAATCAGTGGTATTTTCTTTTTCCATATCCTTATTCCTAGCCCCACCGATCAAAAGTCTCCCATCAATTTGCCTGAAATAGACGTACCCTTTATCCATGTGAAATGATCCTTTCCAAGGGATTTTGTCTTCAAGAGGCTTACTCAACAAGATCAAGCCACGACCGGGTTTAATTTCAGATTCCGGCCAGAGTTTTTTGGTAAATGCATTGGTGCAAATCCCGATTTTGCCTGCTTTAAATTCATAAATCCTGGATTTGCCCAGGTTTTCGGCAATGATTAACCCTGAATCCCGCTGAATTTCGACAACAGAAACTCCCGTCAGGATCTTGACTCCAAGACTGGAAGCCATTTCCCAAAGGCAATTCAAATATTTGGCAGGATCCAATTCACCTTCAAAGCGGTTTTCCACCACGGCTTTCACTGCGGAAGAAAAACCCATCTTTTCGTGCTTTTTTACCTTGGAGAAAACATCAGCTTTAAATGTCTTTTTCAAGATTTTATTCAGGTAGTCCATCTGATCCAAAGCGGGAAGATTATCTTCATCCAGCAGTTCAAACCCATGGCTGGGAACATATCCCAAAGCTTTTTCACCAAACTGTTTCCTGATATCAGTAAGTCCTTTGTGACGTTTTTTTACGAGTTGAAGTACTTCATCCTGAGTCATCGTCCAAAGGTCATCCAGAATTTCGGTAAGACTCCCAAAGCAGGCAAATCCCGCATTTTTAGTACTGGCACCGGTTGGAAAGATTTCTTTCTCCAAAATCAATACCTTCGCTTTGGGATGTTTCTTTTTGTAATGAATTGCCGCAGACAGGCCCGTAAAGCCTGATCCAATCAAAATAATGTCATAGGATAAAAAATTTTTTTGTTCCCAATAGCTAATCATATTCTACAAATTGGTTTATTTTTTTCTACAGGTTCAGTAATTTGACTACAATCTAGCCCATTATATCCCAAAATGCCATGAGAAAAATAGAAGCTTTACTTGAGGAATACGGAGAAAGCCATCAAAATCAAACCAATAAACTGATTCATTGGATCTGCGTACCATCGATCTTCTTCAGTATTGTGGGGCTTATTTACAGCATCCCGGCTGATTTTCTTGCAGATGCTCTCCCCTTCTTGGGAAATTTCGCCAACTGGGCTACGATCGTGCTGATCTTTGTGCTGATCTATTACATCTCTCTTTCTGTACCTCTTACTTTGGGGATGCTCTTCTTTTCTGCTGTATGCTTGGCCTTGGCAAACTTCCTTTCCATTTCTTTTCCTGGGAAATTATGGGCGATCAGCCTGGGGATTTTCGTCATTGCCTGGATTGTCCAATTTATTGGACACAATATAGAAGGCAAAAAACCCTCATTCTTCAAAGATGTCCAGTTTTTGATGATTGGTCCGGCTTGGTTAATGCACTTTATTTACAAGAAAATTGGTATTGCGTATTAATCAGGAATCGGGGCATTTTCCTCAAAAATTTTCCTGAGTTTTCGGAGTGACTCCTGATTCTTTTCGGTATAAATACTCAACAGAATAGACTTCTTCTCCCTTGCAGTCAGTCTCCAGTTTAGGGATGCTCTTTGCATAGCCTCTTGACTTCCAGTAAGATCTGAAGTCTGTACCTTCTCTGGCGCATATTCAAACTCCACCTTGGTCAGGTCAAAAGGCATTGACTCTGCCATATAGTTGAATAAAACTTCGTTTTGGATAGTTTGGACGTGATCCCAGTTTGAATAGATGTTTTTCAAGGGATTAAACACTTTTTCAAAAACTCTTTGGGGTTCAGTTTTGGGTATCTCCAAATTCTTTTCAGAATCCCGAATCGTAATCAATATAACCCCAGAGGTATTTTGTGCAATCCATTCTTTAAACACATAAGTAAACCTGAGAGCATCCTGAATCCCAAAATTATCCGAAAGGCCAGTGTCCATAGTTTCCATGATCGGGTCGGAAGGCAACTGAACATTTGGAGTGATAAAAGGAAAGGTAGCCCCCATTCGAAGAGCACTCAAAAATCTCAGGTTGTCTGAATCATGGTCCGCAAAGAATCGAAGAAAATCAATGGTTTGCTTTTTCTCATCCCTAGCCGATTTCCCCAAAAGGGATGTCCCCAAAAAGGACATGGAATGGGGAGAAATCACCAGCTTCCTACCGTCATTTGTCACTAAGGTTGTCACAGGCAAAAGAGGAATAATCCCCTCAAACTCCGGTTGGTAATAAGCTTGCAAAGGCTTATCCAAGATTCCTTCGGTATTATCATTCAATTGCTTTTCAAAAGCGTATCCCCGGTCTTTCAAGTGACTGTATCCCCGAAATTCGAATTTTTGGTTTCTGATCAATAAATCATTCACCAAAAGGGTGAAAATTATCGGATTCAGATTATCCGCTGAGATCTGGTCCAAATACTTCTGGTCAAGTGGGTTGTAGATCGTATCAGTCAAAGAGCGAAGGTAAATTTCTCTGAAAAAGGCTTGCCCGATAACCCCTCCTGAAGCTCCTGTGTACAGCTGGGTGTGCCTGGTAATCTTACCGCCGGCTATGGTGTGGAGATTTTGAAGAACTTGAAATGTCCAAAGTGAGGCCCGCTGCCCTCCGCCACTTGCTGCCACCAAGACCAATTTGGGAAGAGAGTCTTGCTGGAACTTTCCCTTCCAATTCCCCAGAATTTGAATCAAATTCTCCCGGTCTTTCTCAACGGTATCCGGATGCAATAGCTCAGAAAGTCTCTCCAGATTATACGGAGCGCGCTCAGCAGCATAGTTCAATCCAAAAGCCTCATGGGGCCGATTTAAAAAAGCATGGTTGGAAAAATAATTCCCTAAAAACACTAGAGCAATCACCATAATCGTGGCGTAACTTCTCAACCAGAAACTTACTGCACCGACCAGCATGACCAAAATGGCCAGAAGGAGCAAAGCACTCATGGCAGCAGGAAACTGAAGAATCTCCTTTTCCTTGAATACTCCCAGAAATAAAACAAAAAGAATCAGGGTAACCTGTATAATGAAGAGGTTGAGATGATTTTGATCAAATACTCTCAGGAGCTTTCGATGCTCAAATCTGGAAATATCCGGACGGACATCTTTAACCTTCAGGCCTATGGTCAAATAGACCAATACTTTATCCTTCTTGTCTTTAAGCTCTTTAAGTTGATTGAGGGCATTGGCTCTGGTCAGCCTTACCTTTCGAAGACGCCGGTCCACATTCCCCGCGAATAAGACGAAAAAGTCTTTGTTGGTCATGGAGAAATACCCAAAAATCAAAAGATAAGACACTATACTTCCCAAGGAAAATCCCAGGAAATATTTGAGAACCTCGAACTGAGACGGAAGGTCATTATCCAACTGAAATACAATAAATTTTATAGTGTATATCAGATAGAAGACGAAGGGAATGATGGAGTTATTAATACAAAAATGAATGAAGGGCTTTGGTACAACTGCCAAAAACTTGAACTGGCTTGCATCCATGATGTAGGTAGTCATATGAAAAGCCATCGTCATGACAGCAAGCCCCACTCCCATCAAAAAAAAGCTTAGCCAGGATACCTCATGAAGATACTCAGGATCCAAAAATAGAAATGGGATCCCTAATACCACCCCAAATTGCTCCAGGACGATCCCTGCCAAAACAATCCAAACGAGAATTAAAGCCAAATTTTTCCTCAAATGGAGTAAAAACAGCTGGATCGGGAAACTATATAGAAACTTTTCGCTCATAAGGGATTCGAAGTATAAGTTAATTCATTTTCCATTCATTTTTAATTAACCTTTTCTCCGTACTGCAATCCACCACATTGAACTACTGGTTTTCAGGTCATTGACTTACCACATTAAATTTTCTCAATTTTCATCACCATTTCTTTGGCTGCTTTGCCTGATAAAAAGTACTTTCGAGCCTGAAAAATAACTGACTATGAGAACCTGGTTTTTGTGCAAAGTAAAATATGCAAAGGAGACTGAAGAAGGATTGCTGAAAAGTATCTCTGAGCAATATTTGGTGGATGCAGTGTCTTTTACCGAAGCAGAGGCGATTCTATATGATAGATTAGGTTCCCAGATTCGGGGAGACTTTCAAGTGACCGGGATCAGCAAAAGTAATATCGTAGACGTTTTCTATTACGAAGATGCAGATATCTGGCATAAGTGTAAGGTGACTTACCTTATCGCGGACGCAGATTCTGGCAAAGAAAAGAAAGTCACTCAATACATGATCGTAACGGCAGAAGACGTGAAGCAGGCATATGACCGAATTCAAGAAAGTCTGAGCAATATGTTAGTAAGCTTCCGAGTACCGGACATTACTGAAAGTCCTATTGTAGAGGTATTCCCTTTTGAAAAAGATGAAGTGGCGGAACAATTACCTCCTGGCAACTTTCGCCCAGTAAACCAAGTCGAGGAGGAAGACTAAAAATAAGGCCGTGAAATCTAAATTCACGGCCTTTTTTTTAATTCAAATCTGCATTCGCTTGATTGGAAATCACAAATTGAATCAATTCCTCCACGGAGATTCCCGCTTTCTCGGAAGCATCTGCGATATCCTCCCTGCTCACTTGCGCAGCGAATGTCTTGTCCTTGAGCCTTTTCTTGACTCCTTTGATTTCCATCCCGGCATATCCTTCTGGTCGCATGAGAGAATAAGCATGGACAAAGCCGCTGAGCTCATCAAAGGCATAGAGCATTTTATCCATCTCTGAAATTGGCTCCACCCCAAAATATCTAGGACCATGTGAAGCAATGGCTCGGATGATCTGCGGATCTATTTTCCGGTCTTCTAATTCCCCGATAATCTTACGGCAATGTTGCTCAGGCCACTGGTCCCAATCAGCATCATGAAGAAGTCCTGCTAGATACCATTGATGCTGAATATCCTCAGAATAGCCTTTGATTCCGGCATAAGACTTCATCAAATGAGCAACTTGCTTCATATGAACCTTCAGCCTTTCGTTCTTCACCCAGTCATCCAACAAGACCTTTGCCTCAACTAGAGATAGAACATTTCCGGCGCACTGGGGATCTCCAAATTCACTTCTATGAAGAAACATAGAATCACTATTCATTTTAAATATATTTTTATGTATTTTGAACCTTTATTTTTGTTCTTTATATTTACGCCTGCTAATCTCTGAGAGTTAAATCTAGATGCAAAACTGGGAATCCATACAGGCTCTTAGCCAAATCACTCTTGCTTCAGAATATTTTCTGCAAGTGACCTTGGATAATATTGGCCAAGTGGTATCCTCAAATTCCTCCATTGGACCTGGACCTACCCTTTTTGATAGTCCAGAAAAACCGATTTTTTTCAAAGATTGCTTTCTCCCTTCAGATTGGGGAAAATATGAAAATCAGAAAAGAAAAGCTCAACAAAGCCATCATCCTTCTTTTTTGGTAGAGCTTCAAAAAATTAATTACCCGGAGTTAACCACCACAAGGACCAAATGGGAATTTTTCTTTATTTCTGAGGAGCATGATACCTGCTTGGGAATAGGTCATCACGTCGGACAAAAGATGCCGTATAGCATCGGTCTGGCAGAAGTTATGGAAGAAAACTCAGGGAAGCACGAAATTCTTGACTCTCTCCTAGAGAATAAGCTCTTAGGGTTTTGGGTATTTGATCATGATAACAAGTCCGATCAAATAAGTACAGGAATCGCTCAGATGTTGGGATTTACCAAAACAAAAGCTGAAAACTCCCAGAACATTTCCCTGAAAAACCATATTCATCCCGAAGACTACTCAGATCTTGCGAAAGAACTGAAATCCTACCTGAACACGCCTGGGAACCTACCATTTAAAAAAGAATTCAGACTCATTTCAAAAAACAACCAAACTACTTGGGTGGTGGGTTTTGGAAAACCTTCCAAATGGTCTTCAGAAGGACTCCCTATCCAGATCCAAGGATTTTTGATAGACATTACTGAAAGAAAAAAACAGGAAGTTTGGCTTCGAGAGCACCATTATTTTTTAAAGGATTTGGCATTTCAGCAATCTCATGGGATGCGTGCAAGAGTCGCCAATATCATTGGAGTGATGGAAATCTTAGAAACAGAATCCCATGATTCAGAGACCCAAAAGCTCCTTGGAATCATCAAAAAAGAAGTTAAAATGCTGGACGATTCTCTGAAGAAAAGTATCAAAGAATCTGTCCAGCAAAATGAATCTTTGGAAAAAGGGATTAACCCCTCAATCTAAAGATCCCTCATTTTCCATCGTGCCTTCAAATAGCCCCAAATCACTTTGGGGCTCATTGCTTTTTTCCCCGGGATGCCTCCATCATGTCCCAGAGTTCCTCTGGAATTTGGTCAAGGTTATTAAATTCACCCGCGCCTTTTAGCCACTCTCCCCCATCTATAGTTACCACCTCTCCATTAACATATGCTGAAAAATCAGATACCAGATAGGCTGCTAGGTTGGCCAACTCTTGGTGCTCCCCTACTCTTCCTACCGGGACTTTTTTAGCAGGGTCAAATTTCTTAACCAAATCTCCTGGCAAAAGTCTGCTCCAGGCACCCTCTGTAGGAAATGGACCGGGAGCGATGGCATTGCTTCGAATTCCATACTTTGCCCATTCTACCGCAAGTGATCTCGTCATTGCCAATACACCAGCTTTTGCAGCTGCTGAAGGAACTACGTACCCAGAGCCTGTCCAAGCATAGGTGGTCACGATATTCAAAAAGACACCCGCCTGTTTATTGGCTATCCAATCTTTTCCAGCTGTCAGTGTCACCTGTGAAGTCCCTTTCAATACTATATCCAATACTGTATTGAAAGCATTGGTAGAAAGTCTTTCCGTAGGGCTGATAAAGTTTCCTGCTGCATTGTTGAGCACAACATGGATTTCTCCAAACTCCTTTTTGGCACTTTCCCACATCTTTTCGACTTGGTCTATTTCCCGGACATCGCAAGCCAGAGCAAGTACCTTACCTCCCTTTGAAGCCATCATTTCCTTGGCCGTCTCTTGGAGAACGTCCAGTTTCCTCGAAGTGATCACCAAATTGGCCCCCAATTCCAAGAAATACTCTCCCATTGATTTCCCTAATCCTGTACCTCCGCCAGTTATCAGGATATTTTTATCTTTGAGTGCATCCTCTCGAAGCATTCCTTTATTAAAATTCATGGATTATTAGTTTGTTTTGATTCAAGGTAATAATCAGGCCCGGTAATTGAAAGGATCAAAAGCTCTCCTTTTTATATGAAAAAAATTTTTCTTTACCTTCTTTCATTTATCCTCCTGACCAGCTGCAGCGAAGACATCAGTCAGGATATCCAAACTGACATGCTACAGGAAGCTGACCAGTTTTTTACACTTTCTGAGATTGTCAATGAATCCAGCTATCTCGGTAATTTCTCTTTTGGCGACTATTTCAGAATCACCTCGGCAAGTTTACCAGGATGCCCCACTTTATCACTCAATTCCCAGACACTTGAGATTACCCTGGATTACAGTAAAGTAGAAACCTGTGACCAACAAAATACCGTGGCAAGATCCGGGAAAATCATATTGGATTTTTCTCAAGCCAATTCCAACAACCCTACATGGACGATGAAATATGAGGGCTATACTTTTCAAAAAACAAAAATTGATGGCATCAGATATTTCAAAAGACTTTCAACCAGCCAGAACTCTGAATCCTTTGAAAATCTGAAAATCACCACCGAAAACAACCTTGGGTTTACCATCAAAGGAACCTATACCTATTTCTTGTCCAGATTCAATTTTAGGCCTTTTGGGATCAGCTATGTCGGAAGACATGAAGGCATTAATCCGGCTGGGAGGAGTTTTGTCCAGTCCATCACGGAGGCCAAAGAGCTTTTTATCAATTGCTACAGTGAAGGATTTACCCTGCCACAAAAAGGAAAAGAAAACTGGAAAGTCTCCCGTGGCTCTACTGACTTGAACTATACAGTAAACTATACCTCTACACAAGAATGTGTCATTCAAGTGAAGGCAGTACTTCCTGACGGAAGAACCATAGATCTTCAACCCTGAAACAATCTTTTTTATTGGACTAACACGATTGATTTTGATTTAAAAATCAGTCGAAAACGAAAAAGCCCCGGAGTTTTTCCGAGGCCTTAACATAAAAGATACTATTGAATTAATATCTGTAGTATTCAGGCTTGAATGGACCCTGAACTTCTACTCCGATATACTTGGCTTGGTCATCAGAAAGTGTATCCAATTCCACACCCAATTTGGTTAAGTGAAGAGCAGCTACTTTCTCATCTAGATGCTTTGGAAGCACATAGACACCTGGCTGATAGTTCTCATGGTTTTGCCAAAGCTCAAGCTGCGCCAACGTTTGGTTGGTGAATGAGTTGGACATTACAAATGATGGGTGACCAGTAGCACATCCAAGGTTTACCAATCTTCCTTCTGCCAAAACGATGATTTCTTTTCCATCCAAGTCGTACAAGTCCACTTGAGGCTTGATGACATTCTTGGTATTACCATAATTTTTGTTCAACCAAGCCATGTCGATTTCATTGTCAAAGTGACCGATGTTGCAGACAATTGCCTTGTCTTTCATCGCTTTGAAATGCTCACCTGTGATGATGTCTTTGTTACCAGTGGCAGTTACCACGATATCTGCTTCTTTTACAGCATCTACCATTTTCTTCACCGCGAAACCATCCATCGCAGCCTGAAGGGCACAGATTGGGTCGATTTCAGTAACGATGACTCTAGCACCTGCTCCTCTCAAAGAAGCTGCAGAACCTTTTCCAACGTCACCATATCCAGCTACAACTGCAACTTTTCCAGCCATCATCACATCGGTAGCTCTACGGATAGCATCTACCAATGATTCTTTACAGCCGTATTTATTGTCGAATTTCGACTTGGTAACAGAATCGTTTACGTTAATAGCAGGCATCGGAAGAGTTCCGTTCTTCATTCTTTCATAAAGTCTGTGAACTCCAGTGGTAGTCTCTTCGGACAAGCCTCTGATTCCGGCTACAAGCTCAGGATATTGATCCAAAACCATATTGGTCAAGTCACCACCATCATCCAGAATCATATTCAATGGCTTCTTGTCTTCACCGAAGAACAAGGTTTGTTCGATACACCAATCAAACTCCTCAGCAGTTTGACCTTTCCAAGCATATACTTGAATTCCTGCCGCAGCAATTGCAGCAGCTGCATGATCTTGAGTGGAAAAAATGTTACAAGATGACCAAGTCACCTCAGCACCCAGCGCTACAAGGGTTTCAATCAAAACTGCAGTTTGGATCGTCATATGAAGACAGCCTGCAATTCTTGCTCCTTTCAAAGGCTGAGTAGGGCCAAACTCTTCTCTCAAAGCCATCAAACCCGGCATTTCTGCTTCTGCAAGTCTGATTTCTTTTCTTCCCCACTCAGCAAGCGAGATGTCCTTCACCTTGTACTGGATAAATTTTTCAGATTTAATTTCTGACATAATATGTATAGTTAAAATGTAAACTTTTGAAAGTCCGCAAAGTTACCGGATAAATTCAAGAATATAAAACCGGACTAAAAGCTCGGGAATACAACTTCTTTCAAGCCAAATTCTTCCTGCTCACCGGATTTATGTTCGATTTGGAGTTTACCGTCCTTCGAGATTCCGACTATTTTTCCTTCAAAGATTTTATCCCCTTTGGCAAATTCGGCCCATTCCTCTCTCAAATATAAATTCCTTAAGTATTCGGCTCTTATTTCTGCAAGCTTGCCTTTTTTCAACTGGATATAGGCTTGTTCCAAAGCCACGACCATCAACCTAAAAAGCTCCTGTAGGTCAAATTTGTTTTGAGCTATTTGAGCCAAAGACACCGCGCTGGGGTGAGAAAACTCAAGCTGATTGATATTCAATCCAATTCCTACCACTGCAAATTCCCATCCCTTACCTCCCACGGTATTTTCAATCAAAATCCCTCCTATTTTCCCCTTATTTTCTACTACCAGATCATTAGGCCATTTGACTTTCAAATCAGGAATGTAATCTTGAAAGACCTTGACGATCGAGTTTGAAACCATCATATTGAGGTAAAACTGCTCGGATATATCCAAGAATCTGGGTTGAAGAATTAAGGAAAAAGTCAAATTTTGGCCTGCTTGGGTCAACCAAACGTTTCCCCTTTGCCCTTTGCCTCTATATTGATGATCTGTAATGACGATACTTCCCTCGCTGGCCTTACCGGATCGGACAAGTTCTAAGGCTTTGTCATTGGTAGAGTGACACTCTGGCAGGAAAAGGACATCTTTCCCCAAAAAAATCGTGTTGGCAAGAATTTTATACATTAATTTTCGGTTCAGCTTATAAACAGCAAAAGTCGTAAGCAAAAATTAACCCAATCATATGACAGCAGAAGCGCTGAGCAAAGTTATTGTCAAAGGTATGGAAGAAAAAAAAGCTTCTGATATCTTGGTGATGGACTTGAGAAAAATAAAAAATACAGTTACTGATTTTTTTGTGATTTGCTCTGGTAATTCGGACACCCAGGTGGAAGCCATTTCCAAATCAATCGAAGAAGAAGTACATAAAGCCGGCGATTCTCCTGCATGGAGAGTGGAAGGCAAATCAAACGGACAGTGGATCCTGATGGACTACGTCAATGTGGTCGCCCACATTTTCCTCAAAGACCAGCGTGAATTTTACGGTCTGGAAGAACTTTGGGGAGATGCGAAAACTACCCGAATCAAATGATTTTAGGTTGAACTTTCAGCCTTTAAGTCCGTTTTAGCATAGATTTATAGCATTACTAGATTAGCGATGAGCGATAAAAACAACAGGAATAAAAATAAAAATTTTGTCCCCAAAGCCCCTCAGAAACCCAATTTTCAGCTTTGGCTGATTGTTACGGCAGTTTTGGTTTTATTGGGATTAACATGGATTCAGCAGCGAGGGTCTGTCGTGGACATCACTCAAAAGCGCTTTGAGGACATGTACTTAGCAGGTGACGTGGCCAAGGTGGAAATCATCCGAAACATGAATCGGGTGGATGTAACCTTGAAGCCTTCTGCCCTTCAAAACAGCAAATACAAAACCGAGTTGGAATCCAATTCAGCGTTTTTCAATCCTTCCGGTCCGCATTACTCTCTCCAAGTAACCACTTCAGATAAGTTTCAGGCGGATTTCCAAGCTATGGAAGAAAAAATGCCAGAAGATCAAAGGATTTCCTTCCAGGTTAAAGTGGAAGAAAACTGGACCAACTGGTTCAGCAGCTTTGGTTTCCTGATTTTACTCTTCGTGTTCTTCTGGTTCATGATGAGACGAATGGCTGGTCCTTCTGGCCCAGGAGGTCAGATTTTCAATGTAGGCAAATCCAGAGCTCAGCTCTTTGATGCAGAGAATAAAGTAAAAATCACCTTCGACAATGTTGCCGGTTTGGATGAAGCCAAAGAAGAAATTCAGGAAATTGTCGAATTCCTCAAAAACCCATCAAAATTCACCAAGCTCGGAGGTAAAATCCCAAAAGGCGCATTGCTTGTAGGCCCTCCAGGCACTGGTAAAACTTTGCTGGCCAAAGCCGTAGCAGGAGAAGCTGGAGTACCATTCTTCACGCTTTCCGGATCGGATTTCGTGGAAATGTTTGTAGGTGTGGGTGCGGCTCGTGTAAGAGACCTCTTTAAGCAAGCTAAGGAAAAAGCACCTTGTATCATCTTTATTGATGAGATCGACGCGATAGGTCGATCCAGAGGAAAAGGCCAAATGCCAGGCTCCAACGATGAAAGAGAGAATACTTTGAATTCACTCCTTGTGGAAATGGATGGGTTTGGTACTGATTCCGGCGTGATTGTATTGGCCGCTACCAACAGACCTGATGTTTTGGATAGCGCCTTGTTAAGACCTGGACGATTTGACAGACAGATTTCCATTGACAAACCAGACATCGTCGGTAGAGAGGCTATATTCAAAGTACACTTGAAGCCTATCAAAATCTCCGAGGATGTGGACGCGAAAAAACTTGCCGCCCAAACTCCAGGATTTGCCGGTGCAGAGATCGCCAACGTATGTAACGAGGCCGCTCTGATTGCCGCCAGGAGAAATAAAACTGCAGTTGACATGCAGGATTTCCAGGATGCTGTGGATCGAGTGATCGGTGGATTGGAGAAGAAAAATAAAATTATTTCCCCTGAGGAAAAGAAAATTGTAGCCTATCACGAGGCTGGTCACGCTGTGGCAGGCTGGTTTTTGGAGCATGCTGACCCATTGGTGAAAGTATCCATTGTGCCACGGGGTGTTGCAGCATTGGGCTATGCACAGTATCTGCCAAAGGAGCAGTTTCTTTACCAAACCGAGCAGTTGATCGATGAAATGTGCATGACCTTGGGAGGTAGAGCAGCCGAAGAAATCGTTTTTGGTAAAATTTCTACCGGAGCACTAAGTGACTTGGAAAGAATCACAAAATTGGCTTATTCCATCGTGTCTGTTTATGGCATGAATGAGAAATTGGGTAACATTTCCTTCTACGACAGCAAGAGCGATGGTTACAAAATGACCAAGCCCTATTCTGAGGCCACTGCAGAAATGATTGATCAGGAGGTAAGCAAACTGATTCAGTTTGCCTATCAGAGAACCTTGGATTTACTCCGGGAGCATCGGGAGCATTTGGAAATTCTGGCCAAGGAACTTCTGGAAAAAGAAATCCTATTCCAGTCTGACCTAGAGAAATTGATTGGCAAAAGACCATTTGCAAAAGAAACGACCTATCAAGCCTACACCAATAAAAAAGACAAGGTGAAAGGTCCTGAGCTGGTTGCAGGGGAAGAGGAAGCAAAACCTGAGAGTTCGGATCCCCTGACCTCAGATCCCATTCCGTCACCTAACCCTGACAACCAAATCTCCTAATTCCAAGCCCCGAATATTTCGGGGCTTTTTTAATTTTGCATCCCCCTACTATCTTTAATTCATGCAATCTCCTCCTTTGGACTTCCCGCTTCAGGATAAAAAGATCTTCTTCGCTTCAGATTTTCACCTCGGTGCACCCAATGCCGTAGAGAGCAAAATCCGGGAAAAGAAAATTATATCCTGGCTCGATAAGATTGCAGACGAGGCTGCAGCAATATTTCTGGTAGGAGATATTTTCGACTTTTGGTTTGAATACAAGGAGGTAATCCCGAAAGGGTTTATTCCCTTTATTTCTAAGATTCAGCAGCTGCGGGAAAGAGGCATCCCCATCCTTTTTTTTACCGGAAACCATGACCTCTGGATGAAAGACTATTTCACCCAGGAATTGGGAATACCGGTCTATCACCATCCCATAGAGATCTCCGTGAAAGGTAAAAAGATTCTGGTCGGACACGGCGATGGCTTGGGCCCCGGAGATCATACTTACAAAATGATCAAGAAGGTATTCGTGAACCCTTTAGCCCAGTGGCTATTTCGATGGTTTCACCCTGATTTGGGGATCAGACTAGCCAAGGCCTGGTCTGGAAAAAGCCGTATTTCAAACACGGAGAAAAATGAAAATCGCTTCTTGGGAGAAGACGAGTGGCTCTGGCAATATTGCAAAGAAATGGAGACCAAAATTCATCATGACTTTTACATTTTCGGTCATCGCCATTTGCCTCTTCAATTGAAAGTCTCTGAAAATTCAACCTATTTCAATCTTGGGGAATGGGTAAGCCAATACACTTATCTAGTCTTAGATAGGGAAGGTCCAAAACTTGAAACCTATACCTCATGAGGGTCGGGCTGATAATGATTTTCTTTTTGGGTTTTTTCGCAGCCCAAGCACAGAAGACCAGTTCGGCCTTTTTGGGAACACCAATCTTTAGCCACCCTATTCCCAACCTTGACTTGGTTTCTTTAGACACCAAGGATCAAATTTTCGCCAGTAACACCTCCGGAGATATTTACCTTATAGACTCCAGAGGAAAGCAGCTTAATTTTTTTTCTCCTTCCCGTCAAGGCCAACTCAGCCAGTTGGAAGCTTCTTGGACTGTGAATATTTTCGGCTTTTCCACTGACCTACAGGAATACAGAATTTTGGATCGATTCCTCAATCCTTTGGTGGAAAAAGGATTATTTGATACCGGAATTACCCTAGCCAAAGCTGCTACTCTAGGCAACAACAATGTTCTCTGGATCTGGGACGAATCTGACCTTTCCTTAAAAAGTCTGAATTACCTCCAGAATCAAATCATTCAAACACAGCCCTTGAATCTGATTTTGGATTCCCCGGACCTCACAGTTATGGAAATCCGCGAATTCAAAAATCGGTTATTCATGAATGTCCCAAATTCCGGCATTTACATTTTCGATAATCAAGGTAATTTTCTTCAAAAAGTCGATTTACAACTCAATCAACGCCTGTGCTTTTACAAGGAAAACCTGTATTGGGTGGAAGGAAAAAAGCTTAAAAGATACTCTTTGACCCATCAAGAAATTTTTGAAATTGGTGACTTACCCTCATCAGATTATCTCTACCTCCAAATTGGGCAGCAGATACTTACCTTAGTCAGGAAGGACCAAATCGAAGTCTATCCCATTCCTAGAGGTCTAAATCCCTAAAATCAAAAAAAACCGATGGAGTTCTTCCATCGGTTTTTTCTAGGATCTTTTAGAATCAATTGATCTCCATCAATTCGATATCGAAAATCAAGTCTTTTCCAGCCAGTTCATGATTGGCATCCAAAGTAATTTTTTCCTCTGTCACATCCACCACAGTCACAGGCATTGGCTGACCACCACCACCTTGAAGAACTAGCTGCAAACCGATTTCAGGCTTGATATCTTGAGGCACTTGGCTCAAGGGAACGTCGATCATCATATCCTGTCTTCTTTCGCCATAAGCCTCAGCTGCTGGGATAGTGACAGTTTTTTTATCTCCGATGGCCATTCCATAGACCGCTGCGTCAAATCCTTTAATCATGTTTCCATCACCCAAGGTAAATCCTAAGGGGGATCTGTTTTGGGAACTATCAAACACACTTCCGTCGTCCAGTCTTCCGGTATAGTGAACCTTGACAGCGTCTCCTTTCTTTGCTAGCATAAGTTTTACTTTTAGTGAATTACAAAGGTAAGCCTAAAAAACCGGACACCCAACCGGACAAAAGTGTCCGAAAACAGTATAAAATCGTACTATACCGTACACTTTTTACCGAAAATCTATGCATATTGGCTTTAAATCCACTTGGCACCATTTTCCCCTATACTAGACAAAACAATGAACCATGGAAAATCAGACGCTCGGAAAGATCCTTATTATTGACGACAATGAAGACCTGCTCTTTGCCGCCAAAATGCTTTTGAAAAAGCATGCCAAGGAAGTGGTGATAGAAAAGGATCCCCGTCGAATTCCTTTTTTGATCAACAACAACAGCTTTGATGTGATTCTTCTGGATATGAATTTCCGGGAGGATACCACCTCCGGAAAGGAAGGGTTTTATTGGCTTAGCCAAATCAAAGAGATCGACCCCATGGCTGTGGTAATTTTGATTACGGCTTTTGGAGATGTGGAAATGGCCGTCCAAGCCCTTAAAGAGGGAGCTACCGATTTTATTCTCAAGCCTTGGCAGAATGAAAAACTTCTGGCAACGCTTCACTCTGCCATCAAATTAAAAGAAAGCTACAATGAGGTAGATAAGCTTCAAAAGAAGCAAAAGGCTCTACAAACAGACCTGAAAAAACCATATGCGGATATCATCGGGAATTCTGCCTCCATGAAGAATATTTTCTCCATCATTGACAAAGTGGCTCAAACCGATGCCAATGTCCTGATCCTAGGAGAAAACGGAACTGGTAAGGAATTGATCGCAAGAGCAATTCACGAAAGATCTCTCCGCAAAGACGAGATTTTCGTCGGTGTGGACATGGGTGCTATTACAGAAACACTCTTCGAATCGGAGCTTTTCGGACACAAGAGGGGAGCATTTACCGATGCAAAGGATGACAGAGCTGGTCGATTTGAAGTGGCAGACAAGGGAACCCTTTTTCTGGATGAAATCGGAAACCTATCCATGCCTTTGCAATCCAAGCTTCTTACTGTCTTGCAAAAACGAGAAGTGACCCGCATCGGAACCAATAAAGCCATCCCAGTGGATATTCGCCTGATCTGTGCGACCAATATGCATGTGCACGAGATGGTCCATGACCATACTTTTCGACAGGATTTGTTGTATCGAATCAATACTGTGGAAATCTTCTTGCCTCCCCTGCGGGAAAGACAGGATGACATTCCTCAGCTTGCCAATCACTTTCTAAAGCAGTATTCTCAGAAATACAGGAAAAATTTCAGCGGATTCACCCCATCCGCCATGGAGCTTCTTCAACGCTACCCTTGGCCTGGAAATATCCGGGAACTCCAGCATGCCATCGAACGAGCAATCATTATGGCCGAAGGTGATCAGTTGGATTCCAGAGACTTCTTTTTCTTATCTGCAAAACCCGCCTCCGAAAAAGTACAGGCCTCCGCAACCCTCAATTTGGATGATATGGAACGAAGCACCATCCAGCGAGCCATTGATAAAAACGGAGGAAATATCTCCAAAGCTGCCAAAGAACTGGGATTGACCAGAGCTTCCCTCTACAGAAGATTGGAAAAGTATGGATTATAGAGTTGGCTTATTGGGCAGGATTGCCTTAGTCTCAGCCTCGCTGTTTTTAATGGCTTACTCCATTTTGGATACTTGGGGAGTTTTCATGACTTCCCTTTTTCTCATTTTGGTAGTCGTCCAGATCGTATTCCTGTTGAGGTATTCTGAGAGCTCATTCAAAAAAGTCCGGATCTTTCTGGACAACATCAAGCAGGATAAATACTCCCAACTCTACCCGGTCAAGTTTGACGGCACTGAGACTGATGACCTCCACATTGAGTTCAATGCGATCTTGGCGAAGCTCAAAGAAGATCAGGCCGAGAAGGAAGCCAACTACCATTATTTTCGTTCGGTATTCAAGCACCTCAGCATTGGGTTGATCACTTTCGGAGAAAATGGCGAAATCCAAATTCTGAATGTGGCGGCCAAGCGGATCCTGAATGTGGATGAGCTGAAAAATGTTTCAGAGATCGAAAGCATCAATAAAGAACTTCATCTGGCCATCCAAAATCTTCGAACAGGAGGATCCGAACTGATCAAAATCGCACATCCTGACGGAATCATGCAGCTTTCGGTCTATGTCATCGAATTGCTGATGCGTGGCGAGAAATTCAAGCTGGTCTCCCTCCAAAACATCCAATCTGAACTGGAAGAAAAGGAAATGGAAGCCTGGCAAAATCTGGTCAAGATTTTGACCCATGAGATCATGAATTCCATTGCCCCGATTTCTTCCCTGGCTGGAACTCTCAAGGGAGAATTAGAATACAAACTCGAGCACAACGAGCCCTTATTGCCGGCTGATATGGAAGATTGTATGATGGGAATCAGCACAATTGAAAAACGAAGCCAAGGTCTGATCGGGTTTGTTTCAGATTTCAGAAGCTTGGCTCATATCCCTGCTCCAAAATTCACCAGTATCGGAATAGCGAAACTATTTGACCAATTGGAAATTTTACTCCAAAACCAACTGGAAACCCATCAGATCACCCTAAATAAAGAACTGAATCCCAAGGAACTGATTCTTTTCGGAGACCAAAATCAGATCGAGCAGGTGTTGATCAATCTTCTCCAAAATGCCATCCAGGCACTTGAGGATGCCGATGAAAAAATTATCACCCTTAAGGCCTATATAGACGAAGCTGGGAAAATCATTTTGGAAGTCTGCGATACCGGGAAAGGTATTGAGGAGGAAGCCTTGAGCAAGATTTTCATCCCTTTCTTCACGACCAAGAAGAAAGGTTCAGGAATCGGACTCTCCCTTTCCAAGCAAATTATGCGTCGGCATAAAGGTAACATTCAGGTTCGTTCGACCTTGGGAGAAGGAACTCATTTTAAATTGATTTTTAATGGATAAGGCCACTTGGGTGGAGTACTGATTCATTTTATCTGACTGATTTTTAAGGACTAAGGAGAATTGATCCTAAAAATTCCTCTTAACTGACTTTTGTCATAATATCTCAAAAATGCTTGGGCTACTTTTAGATATAAATCTTACCCAGTGGCATTACCTCAGCGATTTAAGCGATTCCTGTTTGAAAAAAGCTTGGTTCCACCTAGAAAATGGAGGCCGATAGCCACATTTGTGGTAGCCTTGATAGTTGGGTTGGGGTTCTTTTTGTTGGATTTTTCGAATGCCTCCTCCTACCTCTCTGATGATCCACAAGCCTGTGTCAATTGTCATATCATGCAACCTCAATACGTGACATGGACTCATAGCTCTCACCGCGAAGTAGCTAATTGTAACGATTGTCATGTCCCTCATAATAATATTGCCAATAAATATTTCTTTAAAGCAAAAGACGGGCTTTACCATGCCTCAGTATTTACGATGAGGGGTGAACCAGAGGTAATCCAAGCCAGGCAACCTTCAATTGAAGTAATTCAGGCAAATTGTATCCGATGTCATCAAGATCAAGTCACCGATGCAAAAATGGAAACATTCGTAGCAGACCATGCCAGCAATCGCCTAGACCGAACCTGCTGGGAATGCCATAGAGATGTACCTCATGGAAGAGTTAGAAGCCTTTCCTCCGTGGGGGCTCAAATAGAGCCGATTAAAGAATATAGTTCTTCTGATCTTTCCGTGATTCCTACTTGGCTTAAAGAATCCATGGACAAGCAGAAATCCAAACCCAACTAATATGAAAAACTGGATCCTATTTCTCATTACTGCTGGCGCAGCTTTTTTATTGGGCCTACTCGCTGTCAACATATTTGAAAGAAAAACCGAGGCAAAATACGCCTACCAGCCAAAGGTACAGTTGGATGGGATTGAGCCGAGAGATTCCATCTGGGGGCTCAATTATCCGAGGCAATTCCAGTCTTATCAAAAAACACAAGACACTTCTTTCCATAGTATGTATGGCACTTCTGGCCACAAGGACATGCTTGAGTCTGACCCGGAGTTGGTGATTCTTTGGGCGGGATATGGGTTTAGTAAAGATTACAATGCCCCTAAAGGACATTTTTGGGCAGTAGAAGACATCAACAAAACCCTACGAACCGGCGCGCCCATGGCACCCGGAGAGGGTCCAATGCCTTCTACGTGCTGGACTTGTAAGAGCACGGATGTTCCTCGGCTGATGAGCGAAATGGGTGTCGCCGAATTTTATAGCCATAAGTGGTCAGATTTTGGTTCCCAAGTTATCAATCCAATTGGATGTGCGGATTGCCACAATCCGCAAACCATGAAATTGACCATTACCAGACCAGCCCTGATCGAAGCCTTTGAGGCTATGGGCAAAGACATCAAGCAAGCTTCTCATCAAGAAATGCGATCATTGGTCTGTGCCCAATGCCATGTAGAATACTACTTTGACAAGAAAAAGCCAGGATTGGAAAATGCACAATACCTTACTTTTCCCTGGAAGGACGGTATGGATGTGGAGAATGTGGAAAAGTACTACGACCAAGCTCAATTTTCAGATTGGACTCATCCCTTGAGCAAGGCTCCCATGCTCAAAGCTCAGCATCCCGATTATGAAATTTTTGAAATGGGTGTCCATGCCAAGCGTGGAGTAAGCTGTGCCGATTGCCATATGCCTTATCAAACAGAGGGTGGCCAAAAATTCACCAACCATCACATTGGCTCTCCCTTGGCCAATGTTGAAAATTCATGCTTTGTCTGCCATCGGGAAAAAGTAGATGATTTGGTCACCGATGTCTATGAGCGTCAACGCAAAATCAAAGAAGGGACAACTAAGCTCCAAAAGCTAATCGCAATGGCTCATATAGAAACAGCCAAAGCCATCGAGTTAGGAGCCACAGAAGCCCAACTTGCCCCAATCCAGCAAGGTTTACGCCATGCCCAATGGAGATGGGATTACTCCGTGGCCTCCCATGGAGCTGCTTTCCATGCCCCTTTGGAAACTAGCCGTATTGTGACCTCTGCCACAGACATCATTCAAGAAACACGAATCAAATTAACAAGATTATTAGCCAGCCTGGGATATAATCAGCCTGTTCCCATGCCGGATTTTTCCAACAAGTCAGCTCTTCAATCCTACATAGGACTGGATATTCCTAAGGAAAAAGCTGCTAAACAAGACTTTTTAGATCAAGTAGTGCCACAATGGCTGAAAGAGGGTAAAGCAAGACAATCCCAAAAACCTGTAAAAACAATTAGCAGCAAATAACCCCAAAAGCCATGAAACCATTTATCCTGAATCTTGGATTGGCAGCATTGAGCCTGCTGATCCCCTTGAATTCCTTTGCCCAATTTAATGTGGATGGCCAAATGCTCATTCGAAGTGAATTCCGTAACGGGTACAATAAACCAATCTCCGAAGGACAGGATCCGGCTGGGTTTATCGCCCACAGAGCTAGAATACAAGCAGGTTATAAACTAGACCAGTTTAATTTTTATATGAGTGTCCAGGACGTGAGAACCTGGGGAAGTACCTCCCAAGCTAATATTTCCGACAGTTTTCTTTCCCTCCATGAGGCGTGGGGAGAAATTAGTCTTGGCGAAAACTGGAAAGCTAAACTTGGACGACAAGAGCTCAACTATGATAATTTTCGATTTTTAGGAAATCTCGATTGGGCTTTGCAGGCAAGATCCCATGACTTTGCACTGGTGAAGTATGAAAAGGAAAAAATGAAGCTACATTTTGGAGGAGGATTTAACCAAGATGGACAGAAGCTAAATGGAAACTTGTACACAATACCCAATCAATACAGGTCGGCTCAGCTCATACGCTATGAAAATGTCCTAGGAAAAGTTGACTATTCCCTTCTTTTTTGGAATGAGGGAAGGCAATGGTCTATAAAGAACTCAAATGGAGTAGTTACGGATCAGGGAGTACGGTTTAGACAGACTTTTGGAATTCCAACTTTAAGAACCAAGATCAATAACACCACTTTAAGTGGTTATTATTATTCTCAATTTGGAGAAGATATCACCGGAAAAAAGGTATCTGCCTTCAACGCAAGTGGGCAGATAAGTCAACTTTTGCTCTCACAAGAAGATGGGCGAAAATGGAGGGCTACCCTTGGAATGGAAATAATCAGCGGAACAGACCCAATGGGGGAAGACAAAAACAGGTCCTTTTCCCTCCAATATGGAACCAATCATTTGTTTAACGGCTATATAGACTGGTTTTTTGTCAGCAACACTTGGGAAAACTCTGTTGGACTCAAGGATTTGTTTGTCAGAAGTCGATATGAATTTAGTCCCAGGTTTTGGATTCAGACAGATGCGCATTCTTTCTCAGCTTATGCGGAAACTATCCTGCCCACCGAATCCGGAATTTCCGAAAAGAACAAAAATCTTGGAGCAGAATTGGACTTTACCTTCGGTTGGATACTTCAGGATGCCGTCTCTATACAAGGTGGATACAGCCAGTATTTTTTATCAGACACCATGCGTTCCCTCCAAGCCGGGAATTTGCAGAGTAAGCAGAATTGGGCTTATTTGATGATTGTACTTAGACCCACCTCCAAAGCAAAATTTATTGGAGTTCTTCAATAATAACCAGCACTGAATGAAGTTTCTTTTTTCAACCAAAATCAGTTTAATTCTCTTATTGATCTTGGCCATTTCCATGGGGGTAGCCACCTTTATCGAGAATGATTACGGCACATTAGTGTCCAGAAATCTAGTCTACGAGGCCTGGTGGTTTGAGCTTTGCATGGCTTGGCTTGCTGTTAATTTTTTGGCACACATCCAAAAATACCGACTGCTCTCTAGGGAAAAGTTCCCCGTAGGTTTATTTCATTTAGCCTTTGTACTTATCCTTATAGGAGCTGGCGTGACCAGATTTTTTAGCCGGGAAGGAGTCATTCATATCCGTGAAGGACAATCTCAAAACACCTTTTTCTCGGCAGAAAACTACCTTCAACTGAGAGATGCATCTGGCAATCTTGCCCAGATTCCTCAGGAATTTATTCCTAAAGTTTTTAATGTCACGGAAATTCCGATTGAGCTGGATGGAGAAACATTCATTCTTAAAGCTGAGGAATATATCAAAGGAGCCAATCTGGGCTATGGGCCAGGAAAAGAAACATTTCTGGAATTATCTCTATTGGAAAATGGAAACAGAAAGGACTTTACCCTCCGAAACGACCAAACGCTACAGCTTGGAGCAATAAGTATAAGTACCAATCAACATCCTGATGTTCAACTCCAACTTTTCAAAACTGACTCCAGCTGGAATATCAAGTCTTCCTTTTCAATGCAGTTAATGGAAATGGCCACTCAGAACATGGGATTTCAGGATTCTGCACAAATTGCTCCTCTTAAACTCCGCACCTTATATCAGTGGGAAGACGGGGCATTAGTCGTTCGGTCCATTCATGAAAATGCACAGAGAATACTTAGCTCGGAGCCTGATGAAAAACTCGCAAAAAATCTATTGGACGGAGTGAAACTTTCGGTTTTGGACAAGTCAAAGAGATTGATTCAAACGGGATATTTTTTAAAAGTCAATCGCAATCCTGAATGGATCGAATTTGAATCTCAGGGCAAAACTTACCAATTTACCTACGGTCCAAAAGCACAGACTTTACCTTTTTCTCTTTACCTGAATGACTTTCAATTGGAGCGATATCCAGGCTCTACAAGCCCCTCCAGCTACGCCAGTGAAGTGATGATCATGGACGGAGATGAGGACCCGTGGCCTTTTAGAATATTCATGAACAACGTTCTGGACTATCGAGGATTCCGATTTTACCAATCTTCTTATGACTCGGACGAACGGGGCACTGTCCTTTCTATCAATCAGGATAGACCAGGCACCTATTTGACTTATCTGGGTTATTTCCTTTTATCCCTGGGAATGGTTTGGACTCTATTTGCCAAGGGAAGTCGATTTCAGAGCCTGCTCTCTAAGCTTGGCAAACTACACAATCCGGCTCTGCTCTTGCTCTTTTTACTGGGTATTCAAGTCCCTTCTTTTGCTCAGGAAACTCAAAAAATCCACCAGATACCTCAAGAGCAGGCTTCTGCCTACGGAAGGCTGATCGTGCAGGATCTGGACGGCAGAATGAAGCCGCTCAATACACTGGCAAATGAAATTCTTAGGAAAATTCATGGGAAATCCACCTTGAAAATAAACTCAGGTGAAGATGAAATCGAATTAAGTCCTGAGCAGTTTTTATTAGCTGCTCAACTGGCTCCTGAGTCCTGGACCAAGATCCCGATCCTTAAAATAGACCCAAAAAAATCATTTGAGCTTTTTGAAATCCTGGGAAAGGTACCCAGTTCTTACCTGAGTTTCTCAGAATTAGTGAGTGAAGACGGAGCTTATTTATTGACGACCCAGGTTGAAGAGGCCAACCAGCTGAAGCCATCCCAAAGGACAGAAGGCCACAATGAGCTCCTCAAGCTTGACGAGCGGTTTAATATTTTTTATGGAGTATTGATCGGAGACTTTTTGAAAATCTACCCTAACCGACTTGATGATAACCATACCTGGTATACTGGCCAACAATTCAATGAAGGTTTTGAGGAGGAGGATGGGATTTTTGTCAAAAATATAGGCCCTATGTATTTGCAAGCTCTTTTGGAGGGATTGGAATCCGGGGATTGGACACAGGCCGAGGAAACTCTCAGCTACATTGACCTATACCAAAGAAAAGCCGGTGAAGAGGTTTACCCGAATCAAACATTGATCGATGCAGAATTGCTATATACCCAAATAAATCTAGGTAACCGCCTGTTTGGAGCGTTTTGGATTTTGGGAGTTCTGATGCTGATTATCGGAATCATCAGGCTTTTTAAGGAAAGTAAAATCCTTGAAAATACCTTCAAATTCGGTACCCTCTTGGCTTGGATTGGATGGTTTACCTTCACCTTTCATTTAGCCTTGCGCTGGTTTATTGCCAAGCATCCACCTTGGAGCGATGGATTTGAAATGCTGGTATTTGTAGCATGGGGAATCTTATTCTTTGGATTGGTTTTTTCTTCCAAATCCAGATTCACAATACCCCTCGCCTTAATATTTTCAGGCACTTTGTTGTTTGTCAGTTTTCTGGATTGGCTCAATCCTGAAATCACCAACTTAATGCCTGTATTGAATTCGTATTGGCTAAAAATCCACGTTGCCATCATCGTCAGTGGATATGCACCATTAGCCCTTTCTTCCATTATGGGACTTTTGTGTTTATTCTTCCTGATTTTCAAACCAAAAAACCCTCAAACCTCCTGGTGGAATGCCCAAAAAGAACTGATAGCTGTCAACGAGCTTTCATTGACTATTGGACTGTTTTTATTAACCATCGGAACTTTCCTAGGGGGTGTCTGGGCCAACGAAAGCTGGGGAAGATATTGGGCATGGGACCCGAAAGAAACCTGGGCACTGATTTCTGTTGTGGTATATGCCATTGTACTTCATCTAAGGTTAATCCCTGCAACTCGATCTGCTATCGTATTTCATTTAGCCAGCTTGTGGGCTTTTTCCTCTATTCTTATGACCTCTTTTGGGGTGAATTACTACCTATCTGGGCTTCACTCTTATGCCAAAGGTGATCCTGTACCCGTTCCTGATTGGGTCTTTTGGACCATTGGGATCTTGATGATTGTGTCGGTGATAGGTTCGCTTAAATTTCAAAAACTAAGCTTTGAAGAAAAGGAAAAATTGAAAATTTAAGGAGTTCTATTTTTCATTATTCACCATACTTCCGCTTCGATTTTTCAATTGGAAAATGATTTCACTTTCCGGAAAGAAGATGGAAAGCGCATGAAAGCTTGTTGTCTGCCTAAAATAGAGTTTAGGAGATTACATCCCGTGATTCCGGGAAAAAGGGATACTTCCATAAAAAATCTTTAATTTCTAAGATTAAAGTCCCTTTTATGTCCTTAAAACAATCCTTTCTCAAACTGAAAGAATGGCTTACCAGACTTGGCAACAAACTCAAACCTGGAAACCATTCCATTAAAGGGGCCGCTTATGGGCTTCTGATCGGTTCGATTTTATTTTTTGTCATTGAAGTACTAGGCATGGCCATGAATTTCAAGGATCCCTGGATCATGGCCTTAGGGATATTGGTTATTTTGGCCTCTTTGCTTTTTACCTATTTGGGAAATTGGCTTATTGCTAAGTTTTACCAGATTCCAAAGGCTTTTAAAATTGCCCTGCTTTTCTCCATTCCTGTTCTCCTCCTAGTTCGGTTGGGAGATCCACGGATTATGGTTTTTTTAATGATCGTTTTTTCACTGCTTGGTGCTGGGTTTGCTGTAGTTAGGGCTTCACATTTTAAAAATCTCACGCTCCCCAAAAAATCAATTGCCGTTTTGGGTTTACTCCTTGGCTTAGCGGGCATAGGAACGTTTGTGTATTTCCTTGGAATTAGGGGATTGGACATGAGGCCCTTGATCAATGCAGCAAAACTAGCTGAGGACAAAATCACTCCGATTGATTTAGAATCTCCTGCCAACCCTGGCCCTTTTGAGGTGGAATTTTTCACTTATGGATCAGGCGAGGACAAGCAAAGAGAAGAATATGCAGCGGGTGTTAAATTCAAGACAGCCTCCGTGGACGGAACTGCCTTTTTGGATCAATGGGAGGGAATTTCAGGAAAATACCGTACTCGTGCCTGGGGATTTGACTTCAAAGCATTGCCTATCAATGGCCGGGTTTGGAAACCTAAAGGCAAAGGACCATTTCCCTTAGTCCTGATTGTTCATGGAAATCATCCGATGCAGGATTATTCCGACCCCGGGTATGAATACTTGGGAAATCTTCTGGCTTCCCGGGGTTTTATCTTGGTCTCAGTGGATGAAAATTTCCTCAATGGCTCTTGGTCAGATTTTCCAAAAGGTTTGGAAAAAGAAAATGACGCGAGAGGTTGGATACTTTTGGAGCATCTTAGGCAGTGGAAGGACTGGAATCAAGATCCAACCCATGATCTTTTTGGACAAGTGGCCATGGATAAATTGGCTTTGATCGGCCACTCCCGTGGTGGTGAAGCAGTAGGCCATGCAGCCATGCTCAATCAATTGGATTTCTACCCGGATGATGCGACTATCCCTCTGGGATACCATTTTGACATTCAGTCCATCATTGCCATTGCCCCAGTGGACGGTCAATACAAACCAGGTAGCAGTCTGACCAAGTTTAAAAATGTCAGTTATTTGTCCATCCATGGGGCTCAGGATCAGGATGTGGAATCTTTTGACGGTGCAAAGCAATATGAACGAATTTCCTTTTCCGATTCCATTTATCGCTTCAAAACCGGGGTTTACATTGGAAATGCCAACCATGGACAGTTTAATTCTGGTTGGGGAGACAATGATATGCTGGCGACCTTCTCTGGAGTTCTAAATCGGGGCCAACTTATGGATCCAAAGGACCAGGAAACTATCGCCAAAGTCTATATCAGTGCATTTTTGGAAACAACGCTTCATCGCAACCTAAGCTATCTTCCACTCTTTGCCGATGCAAGGAAAGGACGTAATTGGCTCCCTGAAACCATTTATTTGAGCCAGTTCGAGGATTCAAAAAGTAAGTTTTGGGCTGGATATGACGAGGATTTTGATGTCCTCACCCTAAGTGATGGAGGAAAGGCTCAAGGCTTAAACCTGAGCCTTTGGAGAGAAGGTGAAGTCCTTCCCAAGTATGGTTTGAAAGGGACTAGAGCGGTATTCTTGGGATGGAATTATGAAGAATTTGGAAAGGACAGCTTGGATTGGGAAGCAACTACCAAACCCAATCTTCCGGACTCTGTCCGTGCCAGCTATACCCTGACCTTAGGGCCAGATTCATTTCGTCCAGACTCGAGCTCGGTTTTGATATTTTCCCTAGCGGAGTCTGATGAAAGTTCTAATCCGAAAAGCAGTGGGAAATGGATAAAAAACAAGAACGACAATAAGCCAGAAAATCCTGAGAAGAACGATAGTGATAAAGAAAAATCAAAAGATGATGAAAAGAAGGATGATAAAGCCTTAATTCCTTTGGATTTTACGCTGGAATTGAGAGATGACCAAGGGGAGCGGATTTCATTTTTATTGAGTGAGTATTCGCCATTGCAGAGACTGATTAAGACCAGAGTAATGAAGATTCAATTTCTGGATAAGAAGGACGAAACTGAGAGCATCTTTCAGTTTTACCAGTTTGATTTAGGAAAATTGACGAGCCAAAACCCCAATTTCCAAGTCGAAAAACTCCGCCAAATCCAATTCATATTTGATCAATCGGAAGCTGGGGTAGTGGTATTGGATCAGGTAGGTTTGATGCCCAAATTTCCGAAATAGACTCATGCCTTTGCCCAGAAATAACCCGCCAGAACTATGAAAAAAGAATCAATTCTTCTGTCCCTTTTCATTTTGGCCAAGTTTGCGCTTCAATATTTGGCAGTCCATCCGGATTACGATCTGCAGCGGGATGAATTTTTGCATTTGGACCAAGCTAAACACCTGGCTTGGGGATACCTTTCTGTTCCTCCCTTCACATCTTGGAACTCTGTCCTGATCTACTGGCTTGGAGGAGGGGAATTTTGGGTGAGGTTCTTTCCGACTTTCTATGGAGTACTGACCTTGGTACTCATGTGGGACCTGGTCAAGCGACTAGGCGGAGGGCTCTTTGCCCAAAGTCTTTCTGCCATTTTTTTGCTTTGCTCGGCAATGATCAGGCTTAACCTTCTTTATCAGCCCAATTCGGTGGATATCTTATGCTGGACCTTGGTGATTTACACGGTGGCTCGTTGGGAAAAAGAACCAAATCCAAAGTGGCTTTATTTTCTTGGTGCTTCCTTAGGAATAGGCATGCTTAACAAGTATTCTATTGCCTTTTTGGGCATTGGTGTTCTCCTTTCCTTACTCCTTTTTCGGCCCCGTCTTTTCCGAAAAAAGCATTTCTATGGAGGACTTGGGTTAGCACTTTTACTTTTCTTGCCTAATCTGATCTGGCAAATCACCCATGGATTCCCTGTCCTAACCCACATGCGTCTGCTCACCCAATATCAATTGGTCAACAACAGTGCCGGTGGATTTTTGATGGAGCAAGCCCTTTTTACCTATCCTTCCCTCCTATTGTTGATTCCGGGATTGATTACAGTTTGGTTTTCAAGTTGGGGAAAGCCACACCGATGGATAATAGTTGCCTACGGCTTGACTTTGACCATTCTTGCTTTCTTCCAAGCCAAGGGATATTATGCCCTTGGACTTTACCCGGCTATAATGGGCTTGGGAGCAATCGGAGTTGAAAAATCCACCCGATTTAGTTTCGGGAGCAAACTTCGTCCAGTCGCTTTAGCATTGCCGATAATTCTGTTTTTACCGGCATTTAACCTGATTCATCCTACAGTTGGGCCGGAAAAAATATTGGTTTCACCGCCGAATTATGCCAAGCTTGGATTGAACCGATGGGAAGATGGGAAAGAATATCCCTTGCCCCAGGATTTTGCCGATATGCTGGGCTGGAGTGAATTGGGAAGCTTGGTGGATCAGGCAATCGCACAAATTCCCGATCAGGGAAGGGTATTAGTCCTTTGCGGGAATTATGGACAGGCCGGGGCGATTAATTTTTATGCCAAAACTCCGGGTTTGGAAGCCTTTACGATGAATGCTGATTATTTGTATTGGTTTGACCTGGACGAACCGATCAAGCATCTCATCTTGGTGAGAATAGCGGAAGAGCCCTTGACGGAGAGAGAAATCGGCTTTTTCGAAACTCACACCACAATAGGAAAAATCTCTCATCCTCTAGCCAGAGAGGCGGGAACCACGGTTTATTTGCTACTGAATGCCAAAGGCGACATCAATGAAATTCTCCGAAATGAAATCATAGAAGAGAAAGCACTTTGGGAGGGCAAACCTTAATCCCTTTTTATTCAAAATATAATGTTCGCAAGTCAAGGAATTGATTTTACCTCAATGGAAAATCTAATCCGGTCAATATTTTTTTTCAAACCTATAACTAATCTTATTTCAATCCGTAAACCTACCCTTGTAAATCAAGTGTTTAGCATATGAAAATTATCGGAAGCTTTTTGATCCTATTTATGGGAACTATTGGAATGGCCTTAGCGCAGCATACTAGCGATACGCTCAATTATTCCAAAGACAGCCTTTTGATTGGCGAAAAATTGAAACCATCTCTTAAACTAGACTCTTTGAATTCCGGGGGGATACTTGTAGACAGCTCTTATACCTTTTTGCCCAGAAGTCTCTACACAGAAAGAACATTGGATTTCTCACCCAGTCCGAAATTCAGAGTCGGAATGCCTACCTATAAATTGGCTGATCCACAAAGCCGAATGCCGGTTAAGGGATTTGATGACTCGGTGAATTACACTCTGCAAATCAAAAAATACGACTAGATTTATTCTGATCTCAAAAAACCAAAAAGCCCGATTTCTTTTCGAAACCGGGCTTTTAATTCTTAAAACTCAAACTTTAAAGTTTCCCACAGATAGGCACGGATCAAAATCACAGATTTCCTCTGATTTTTTAAAGCTTAGCGAAAAAAGCCTTCAGACTACATTCATTTTTATCTGCTTCCTGCCTACTGTCCCCTGTGACTGCTCACTGCTTACTTATCCTTCGGCTTATCCCTCTGCATCTCGATCATATCTACTGGAGGCGGGGTATTATCTCCCAAAAGATGGCGCACAAAATAGTCTCCCATTTTCCAGAAGAAATACTCTGTCATGTCCCCATAACCATGTCTCTGCCCAGGAAGAATCACAAACTCAAATCGCTTTCCAGCTTTGATCAAAGCTTCGGCCATTCGGATGGTTCCTGCCGGATGCACGTTGTTATCCACATCTCCAGTGCTGAGCATCAGATGTCCTTTTAGGTTTTTTGCCAAATCAGGATTCTTCTCGATTTGATAGACGAAGGTGGTGTCTCCCTTAGGGGAAATTTGCTCCTTCACTCCATGGTGCTTTTCGGACCACCAGCGGTTGTAGATATTGTTTTCGTGATTTCCAGCAGAAGAAACTGCCACTTTGAATACATCCGGATAGACGAGCATCGCGGCAGTGGACATAAATCCTCCACCTGAATGTCCGTGGATCCCCACCCTATTTCGGTCGATAAAGTCATGGCGGTCTGCCAATTGCTCCACGGCGACTTTTTTATCAGCCAATCCATAATCCCTCAGGTCTCCATAGCCATAATTATGATACCATTTGGAGCGGGATGGATGGCCTCCCCGGTTGCCCAATGTCACCACTACGAAGCCAAATTGTGCCAATCTATCCGTTCGGTCCATGCTTCTTCCGAAGGACTTGTTTACCGCCTCGGTCTGAGGCCCCGGATAGACATACTCAATGATCGGATATTTTCGAGTGGAGTCAAAGTCGAATGGCTTGTACATCACCCCATAGAGATCTGTAATTCCATCATCCGCTTTGAATTTGAAAGGCTCAGGGAATTGATAACCCGCTGCGAAAAGCTGGCTCAAATCTGCAGTTTCCAGATCCATGACTTTTACCCCATTTCTATCATAAAGTACCGATGCTGGAGTGGTATTTACTCTGGAGAAATTGTTCACAAAGAAAGTAGCATTGTCGTTGATGCTGATTTCATGGTTGAAGTCGCCTCTATTCAGCAAAGTCACCGGACCTCCGTCCAAACTCACACTGTACAAATGCTCATAGTAGGGATCCTCTCCTTTTTCCCGACCATTGGCCGTGAAGAAAAGTCTTCGATTCTTGAGATCCACTCGTGCAGCTCCAGCAGTATGAAAGGGTCCAGAAGTCAGCTGACGTTTCAAAGAACCGTCCTTTCCGTAGAGGTAATAATGACCCCATCCATCGCGCTCAGACCACCAGATTAGGTCATTTCCTGCCAGTTCAAGTTTTTCAAAATCGATATAGGTATTGCTTCTTTCTTCGATGACCACTTCTTTCTGGCCTTTGGCGATATTCCAACGGATTACATCCACTTTTTTCAGATCTCTGGAAGTAAGCGCAAAATAGAACTCATTCAAATCGCCCAACCAAATGGCCGGACGGAAATCATCGTCCCGGGTATTGGTCGGAGGTGTGGTGGACCAAATGGAAACTGTCTGATCCTTAAAAGTTGCGATAGGCAACTGCTTCAATTCCATAGTGCTGAAAGAAAAATGATACAGCTCCGTTCTTGGCTGTTCTTTTTCTCCCGGCATCGCATACTTGTAAGTCTCCAGCGTGGGTCTTGGATTTTTAGTATTATGGATTACCCATAGATCCTTTACGCTGCGCTGGTCAGTACGGGTCAGAATAAACTGCTTGCTGTCTGCACTCCATAGTGCTCCGACGCGTTTGCGGTCGTCCTTTTTCTTTTCCTCTTCTACATTGTCATCTCCACGTCCGTCAAAGCCATAGGAATAGTCCTTTTCTCCATCTTTAGTCAACTGGTTTTCGACAATCGTCGAGTCTTTTTCATCCTTGACGGCCTTTAGAAAGTTGGCTTTATCCATCCAGTAAAGGTTGTGGTTTTTCATGTATACCACTCGGGAGGAATCCGGAGCGATATTAGCCCAAGCCAGGCGCTTAGGATCCTTTTCGGTTGTGATCTCGGTCAGTTGTTGGGTGCTGATATTGTAGAGAAAGGTATGAACCTTTTTTTCCATGGAATCCTTGGCATTCTTGTTTTTCTCTTTGATCTCAGCCCAGTCAGATTTCAGCACGTCTGCCGTGCTTTTGACCTTGAATCGAATCGTGTTTTCGTCATCCATCAGCTTTAAATCATCCAGCTTCAGGTGCTGCCCGTCAAAGGGATCTTTCACCGCCTTGGTGATTTCGGCTGCCAGTTTGTCTTTGTCAAAAAGTTGCGTTTTCGTCTTCCTCACAGGATCTACCACGTACCAACTTTTGCCGTCTGTAGTCTCATATTCGTACCAAAAGCGATCGGATTTCTTCATCCAATGCGGATCCACACTGGTGGAAAAAATCATTTTTTTCAGTTTTTCCGGAGAAAAACGGGCTGCCAACTCATAGTTCCCTGGATAGACTTTTTCCTGAGAATACCCTGACACGGAGGCCAAGATCATCCCGACTAGTAGTAATGCTTTTCTCATTTGAGTTTATATTTCTTGGGTACGAAACTAAAAATCGGAATAGGAAGGATAAATACCGCTTAAGTAATTCCTAGAGCGGAATTCCTGATTAAATCACAAGCCAACACTCCAGGAGATTCTCTAAGTTTGTTAACATCCCAGTCATATTCACCAAAGAATATTTCGAATTCAAAACAAATTGGTAACAACCAAAACATCTTGGATTTACACTGAGTCCCTAGCTTTCGAGTAAAATCCTGGGAAATGAAAACATCCTACAAAACCATCGTCATTTCTGATGTGCATTTGGGGACAAAAGGCTCGAAAGCAAAGGAAATCGTCCGGTTTCTAAAGCAATACCGATGCGAAAACCTCATCCTTAACGGAGACATCATCGATGGTTGGCAGCTCAAAAAATCCGGTAGTTGGAAAAGAAAGCACACCCGCTTTTTCAACAGGATCCTCAAAATGATCGATAATCATCAAACCAATGTCTTCTACCTGAGAGGCAATCACGATGATTTTCTGGATCAAATTCTCCCCTTACAGATCGGTAAACTTTCTATCCTTACCGATATGACCTATGAATCCCAGGGAAAAAAATATTTTATCACGCACGGAGACGTCTTTGATTCCATCACCACGAATCTCCGCTGGATAGCCTATCTGGGAGATATGGGTTACACCTTTCTTCTCTGGCTCAATCGAATAGTCAACTATTACCGCTTCAAGTCCGGCCTCCCTTACTTTTCACTTTCCCAATACATCAAGGGAAAAGTCAAAAAAGCCGTTTCCTACATCGATGATTACGAAACTGAACTTGCCAAAATGGCCAAAGCCAAAGGCTGTGACGGAATCATTTGTGGGCATATCCATAAAGCCGAAAACCGGATGATCGATGGAATTCATTACCTCAATTCCGGTGACTGGGTAGAAACCATGAGTGCCTTGGCTGAAGATCATGAGGGCAACTGGCAGCTGATCTATTATCGGGAAATTGAATTTCCAAAAGTCCGGGTTTTGGAGCAAAAGAACCCTTCGGTAGAGGAAACTTCTGTATTGCCATTGAGGCAAGTTTCCTTTGACAGTAGAAATCACGAGGACCTGAATCCGCCTTCCTTCCGATTCTAATGAAATTCCTTTTTATCGTCCAGGGAGAAGGCAGGGGGCATATGACCCAAGCCATCGCATTCTATCACCTTCTGAGAAGTCAAGGCCACGAAGTTTGCGGCGTTATAGTGGGTAAAAGCAAACGAAGGGAGATACCTGATTTCTTTTCCAGAGAGATCAAAGCACCCATCCATTTGGTCGATAGTCCAAACTTCGTCGCCGACAAAAAGCAAAAGAAAATCCTCCTCGGAAAAACTATTCGAAAAAACGCCTTGCAGACTCCTACTTTTTGGAAAAGCTTGAAAACCATACACCAAGTCGTTGAATCCCGAAACCCTGATGTAATCCTCAATTTTTATGACCTTTTGGGTGGGCTCTACAATTTTCTATTCCGACCATCCTCAAGATTTTGGGTGATCGGGCATCAATATTTAATCTATCATCCAGATTTCCTTTTTGCCAAAGGAAAACCTTGGGACAAATTCCTTTTTCAACTCAATACCCACCTTACGGCTTTGGGATCAGATGAGGTTTTGGCGCTATCCTTTCTCCCAAAAATCAAATTGATTAACCCCAAAGTCAGGGTAGTCCCTCCCTTACTGAGAAAAGAGGTGAAAAAACTTGAGGTAAAAAGTGAAGATTTTTACCTGGCCTATATGGTAAATCCAGGGTATGGGGAAGAAATTTTGGCCTTTGCTAAATCAAATCCACTGGTAAAAATCAAAGCATATTGGGATAAGAAATCCGCCAAACCGATCGAAAATCCGCTTCCCAATCTTTCCTTTCACCGCGTTAATGACCAAACATTTCTGCAAGATATGGCCGCTTGCAAAGGCTTGGCTTGTACCGCAGGATTTGAATCGGTTTGCGAAGCGATGTATTTGAGAAAGCCTGTCCTGATGATTCCGGTGGCTGGGCAATATGAGCAAGCTTGCAATGCTTTGGATGGAGAGGCCTCTGGAGCAGGAATAGCATCCAGCTCTTTTGATTTTTCTCTTTTAGAAAAGGTAGAAAAAAAGGATACCGAAGCATCCTTTCAATTTCATCAATGGGTTGATTCCTGGCTGAGTATCCTTAGTGAGTTGATTGTATCAACCGAGCAAGAAAGTGGTGTGAAAAATCCTGACGAGGAATTTGATTCTTCCCCAGTCTTTGGCTAGGCCTTTAGCATCCTGTCATGGTAGCACGTTCTTCCTCTGTGAGATCTTCGAATTTTTTGTAGATAACCAAACCTTCTTTTTCGATTCGGGCATAAGGAAAGCTAGCTCGCCGCACTTTTTTTCTTTCCTCGAGAGATAGTTTCAAAAAGCTAGCCTGAAGTGCATCAAATTCCTTTCTCAATGCCTCGATTTCAGTATTGGAAGGCATGGTGAAAAGTCGATTTTCATTGACTTTGGTTTGGAATTGACCATATCTAACTAAATACTCGTCCAAAGGCATCCCACCCGAAGCATATACAAAGGAATAAGACCTTTCAATTCCCCTATTAATTGGATTTGAGACAGAAGTGATTTTTTCAGAGGAACCCTCAGATGAATAATCAAATCTTTTTCGATCAGAATCTGGTAGAATCGGCTCTTTCAGTTGTTTTCTTTTTGCGTCGGTTGCCTGATCATAGTAAAGTTTCAATTCCTCGTACAACTTTCTTAGTAAGGCTTTTTCCTCCGAAGTCTTGTTAGCATAGATATTTCTTGAAGTTCTCAGCTTCTCGTAATAGGCATTTTTTTGCAAATAGGCGGTCGTTGGGTCAGGATATCGGGATAAATCCTTCATTGAAGTCATATTTCGCTGAGTAATTGTAATGGTATCCCTGTTGGTACGTGGCCGAAACATCTCGGAATCAGGCCCAAAGCTCTCTTCAAAGTATTGCGGTGAATATAAATAAACCTGAAAAGGCTGTGGAAACCGCTCGGAACGGGCATTGGCTTTCACTCCAGATTGAAAAAACCAATCAAAATCCTCAGGCTGGTATTTAGTTAAAACCGAATTGTCCACCGATTTCCCATCAATCCAAAGCGCAAATTCATCTTTGTTTTTCCAGGACTCAAAAATCGTCGCATTAGGTCTTTTCTTTTCTACTGGTTTATCAGGAAATAGTAACCCGATCTTTTCTTTTTCCGAAAGCTGGTCGTAGGTCTTTTGAGTATAGTCCATCTCCTTGCTTTCAATCAAAAAAATCGCATTCCGATACATCCGATCGCGTTGGGTCTGCGTCCCTGTGTTTTCGGATTGACCATTGTCCTTTTGAAAATAAATCCGCCGAACTTCATTTTGCTTAAGCATCTCCTGAAGATCAGCGATTTCTCCCATTTCGGTTCCTGCAAATGCATTCAAGGAAACTACCAATTCTTTTCCCTTGAAACTTGCCAGGTGCTGGGTAAGACGCTCAGTGGTCATTTTCTCATCACCTAGAAAAATCTCTCCAGACTCATTGATATTGAGAGAGATGATTTTTGGCTGCTCTGTTATGGAGGAATCAGTCGCTTGATGTGAATTTTCTAGAGGCTCACTGACTGCTACTTTTTCTGCAAATAGGGCAACGATTACACCTAAAAAGACAACTAAGCTGACCAACTTTAAAATTTTAATTCCGGGTTTTGACGTCTTCTTCATCATGGAAAATCGTTTTTTGGTGAGGGAAAAGTTTAGGCTACTTCCAAGGGAATACCCTTTTGTTCCTGAAAGCACTGAAATCAATAAATGCTGGTAGTCCGGGATTGGCATTGTTTTAACTACCTGTTGATCAGCTATGAATTCATGATTGAGGCGAATGGCCTGAATCGCCAAATACAAACCCGGATGAAACCAAAATGGGATAAGCAAAAATTCCAGAAATAGAATATCCCAACTGTGCTTTTCCTTTACATGGCATTGCTCATGAAGAAAAATCGCTTCGGGAATTCCTTCTTTTTCAAAGGATGATTTTGGGTAGAAAATGTAGTGTAGAAAAGAATAAGGAGAAACAAAGTCGTTAAGGAGAACTAGTGTTTCCTGCCGATATGTTATTCGAAGATTCTTTTGAATTTGGTCATTGATCACATGGATATTCCGAATAAACCGGTACAAAAAGACTAAAACACCAATCCCATAAATCCCCCAAGCCAACTCTGCCCATGGAATTTTCACTTCATGCGGTGTCGGAATTGTCTCCATCTCAAGAGGAATTTGGCTTTCGGTTGATTCAGAAGTGTGATAAACTTGGTCAACTTCCGGGTAGATGAGCGAAGCTGCCATCTCAGGGGTAGGTTTTTGCTCTACCTCAAGTATTACCAAAGGAATCAGGAAAGATCCTACAACTGCCCCCAAAAGAAAAAAGCGATTGAAACGATACAAGACTTCCTGTTGAAGCACCAAGCGGTGAAACAGCAATAAGAGAAGTAAGCACAGAATGGATTTGACTAAGTATTCCATTATTTCTTCCGATTAAGTTGATCATCAATCATGGACTTCAGGTCTTCAAGCTGGGAGTCACTCAAGTCAGTCTGTCTCGCAAAAAATGAAGCAAACTGAGCTGGGGAATCATTGAAAAAGTTTTTGATCAGGCCTTGAAGATGCTTGGCAAAATAATTCTCCTTACTGATCAGCGGAAAATAAAGTCTGGCCTTTCCCTCCGTCTGATAATCCACAAAGTTTTTGTCCTGCATTCGCTTCAAAAGCGTGGAAATAGTAGTCATGGCGGGCTTCGGCTCTGGATATTTTTCCAATAAGTCCTTTAAGTAGGCTTTTTTTAATTCCCACAAATAATTCATCAATTCCTCTTCTGCCCCCGATAATTTCATATATCAAACGATTTCCTTGTTCTACAAATGTAGAATAATAATTTTGTTCTACAAGTGTAGAATAAAAAACCTATTAATTTTCTTTAGAGTTAATACCCAGAATCTCCTAATTTCGAAACTTGCCCAACCTTGGAAAGCCTACATGTCAGCTGAATATATAAGATTACAGGAGGATAAAGAGCGGAAGAAGCATTGGAAAAAGTGGGGTCCCTATCTCACGGAAAGACAATGGGGAACCGTTCGTGAAGATTATAGCCCAGACGGAGCAGCCTGGGAAAATGTCACCCATGATGAGGCCCGAAGCAAGGCTTATCGTTGGGGAGAAGAAGGAATTGGTGGTATCTCTGACCATAAGCAAAAAACCTGTCTTGCCTGGGCCTTTTGGAATGGAAAAGACCCATTCATCAAAGAGAGGCTATTTGGTCTGACCGGAAATCAAGGGAACCATGGAGAAGACGTCAAGGAAATCTATTACTACCTGGACTCTACTCCTACGCATAGCTATATGAAGATGCTGTACAAGTATCCTCAGGCGGAATTCCCCTACCAAAAGCTTATTGATGAAAACAAAAAAGCCGGAAAGCTTCAGACAGAGTACGAATTGATCGACACCGGGATTTTTGATCAGGATCGATATTTTGACATTTTTATTGAATACGCCAAAGAGGACGCTGAGGATATTTTTGCAGTAGCCACTATCCACAACCGGGGTCCTGAAGCGGCTAAAATATGGGTGATGCCTACTATTTGGCTTCGAAAAACCTGGTTTACGGGCCATGAGCCGTTTATGCCCAAGCTCAGTAAGATTGACCAGCACACGCTGAAGGCTTTCAATCCTAAATCCGGAAATTACATTTTCTCTTTTTGCGGAAATGACGAATTAGTCTTCTGTGATAATGAGACTAATCGGGAGCGGCTCTATGGCATTCCCAATGAAAGAAAATTCACCAAGGACGGAGTAAATGATTACATCGTTCATGGAGACAGCAGCAAGTTAAACCCCAACCATACCGGTACCAAGGCAGCTGCGATCTACGAACTCGAAATTCCTGCTGGCGGCATGCACCAAGTCAAGGTGAGAATGCAGCACCAAATGACCGAGGAACCTTTAAAGTCCTGCCATGAAAGCGTTACTCAGCGTAAAAAAGAGGCGGATGAGTTTTATGAGACCATCCAAAACCGTGTCACTGACGAAGACCACAGGCACATCCAAAGGCAGGCTTTTGCGGGACTGATGTGGTCCAAGCAGTTTTACTATTACGATGTCAACCGGTGGCTGGATGGAGATCCGGGCAGGTACACTCCCCCTCCACAGCGCAAGAAAGGCCGCAACCAGCATTGGCGCCACTTGCAGAATTATGACATTATTTCCATGCCAGACAAATGGGAATACCCTTGGTATGCGGCTTGGGATTTGGCTTTCCATTGCATCCCGATTGCCCGAATTGATCCGGAATTTGCAAAAAACCAACTCTTGCTCCTCCTCAACGAATGGTATATGCATCCTAACGGGCAGATTCCAGCTTATGAGTGGAATTTCTCGGATGTGAATCCACCCGTCCATGCTTATGCCGTGCAGCGAGTTTATCAGATTGATAAAAAATTGAACGGTGGCAAAGGTGACCAGGAATTCCTGGAGCGAGCTATGCATAAGCTAATGCTGAATTTCACCTGGTGGGTCAATCGAAAAGACAGCGAGGGGAATAACATTTTCGAGGGTGGCTTTTTGGGATTGGATAACATTTCCCTCTTTGACAGAAGCCATGCCCAGCATTACAAAGGCAAACTTGAGCAAGCTGACGGGACCAGTTGGATGGCCATGTTTTCCCTGAACATGCTTCGAATAGCACTGGATCTGTGCGAATACAATACTGTATATCAGTTTAGCGCCACCAAGTTTCTGGAGCATTTCCTCTATATCGCCGGGGCGATGAATAACATTTCCTCGGAGCACATCTCGCTTTGGGACGATGAGGACAGCTTCTTCTATGATGTTTTCCATTTAGAAGGAAAAGACCCCAAAAAGCTCAAGGTAAGATCCATTGTTGGTTTGATTCCGCTTTTTGCGGTAGAACCGATCCGGGAGGACTTGTTTGACAACCTCCCCGAGTTCAAAAAACGTCTGGACTTTTTCCTACGGGAAAAACCCAAGCTGGCGGCCTTGGTATCCAGCTGGATTCAGCCCGGCTATGACAAGAGAAGGCTTTTCTCCCTGATGAGAGGTCATCGGATGAAAAATGTCCTCAAAAGAATGCTGGACTCGGATGAATTCCTCAGTGAGTACGGAATCCGCTCGCTTTCCAAATACCATGAGAAAAATCCTTATGCGATGCAGATTAATGGGGATGTGCTTTCGATTAAATACACTCCCGGAGAGTCCGACACCCGGATGTTTGGAGGCAACTCAAATTGGAGGGGGCCAATCTGGTTTCCGATCAATTACCTGATCATCGAGTCCTTGAAGAAGTTTGACTTCTACTATGGAGGAGATTTTTCCATCGAATATCCTTCAGGATCCGGCAATTATCTTACATTGGATATTATAGCTAGAGAACTTTCCATGCGAAATATCAGGATTTTCTCCCGGGATGAAAATGGTCATCGCCCGGTTTTCGGAACTCACAAGAAGTTTCAAGAGGATCCTCACTTCAAGGATCATATCCTGTTTTACGAGTATTTTCATGGAGACAATGGCCGTGGACTTGGGGCTTCTCACCAAACCGGCTGGACTGCTCTCGTGGCGGAAATGATCCACAAATATTATAAGCCAAGATCTTATCCGGAAGAAATCCATGCTACTCCCCTTTTTAGAAGCTAATCGTCTGGAAGCTGGATGCGACGAGGTAGGGCGAGGCTGCCTTGCCGGACCTGTCGTGGCCGCATCGGTAATCCTACCCCAGGATTATTCCAATCCCTGGATAAATGACTCCAAAAAACTCAGCAAATCCAACCGGGAAGAATTGATTCTAGAGATCAAGGAAAAGTCCCTTGCTTGGGCAATTGCCGAGGCCAGCGTAGAGGAAATCGACCAGATCAACATTCTGAACGCCTCGTTTTTGGCGATGAAAAGGGCAGTTCTTCAGCTCTCGGTACAGCCTGAGCATTTAATGATTGACGGAAATCGATGGAGATCAGACCTGAAGCTCCCCTTTACCTGTGTAATCAAAGGTGACGGAAAATTCGCTTCCATTGCAGCTGCGTCTATTTTGGCGAAAGTTTACCGGGATGAATTGATGGAAAATCTAGCCCAGGAATATCCTTATTTTGGCTGGGAAAGAAATGCAGGATACCCAACTCAGGTGCATCGCGAGGGTATCGAAAAGCATGGACCAACCATTTGGCACCGAAAAAGCTTTCGATTATTACCCAAACAACTAGAATTAGGATTCTGAGGATCAAAAAAATGAATTCAAAATAAAACTGCTTAAATAGACTTTTTTTTTAGTGATATTTTTTTACTTTGGTAAACAACTTAAATGTCATTTATGAAACTATTTAGCATCGCACTACTCGGGTTAGGCCTCCTAGCAGGAACCAATAAGGAAACACCTAGAACTGATATTAAAGCCTTAGAAGTAAAGGAATACCGTACTTCAATGAATGGAGTATATTACAGCTACAAAATCACTAATTCAGGAACTACAACCATAGCTGCTGATAGTTACAAATTGGATTTTAAAGTCAATGGAAAAGTGATCAGCTTTGACCGGGACACCCAAGAACTTAAACCTGGCCAGTCTGTACTCTATAAATCCCAAAAAACCACCTATCCAAAAAAAGGCAAAGACTTAACCTATGTTCTTGATATTAAATTTGATGATGATGATTTGTCAAATAATCAACTCAAGGGAATAACAGCTTTCTGAATCAAAATGACGGATTTATAATTCAGTCATAACATAATTAAAAAAGCCTCAGAAGAATCTCCTGAGGCTTTGGTCTATTTCAAGGGTGAATTATTTCTTTTCCGGAATTCTTTCAAATACCATTTTTCCCGATTTGGAAGTGGCGCTGATTGGCAGCAAAACCAGTTTCTGGGGTGTCAACTCAATAATCTTTGCCAATCGGTCTTGGTCCTCTTCATGGATCACCAAGATCTCCCCATCTCTTAATTCAACTTTTGCCGTCTTCTGAACTACTTTTTGGTTGACAAAATCAATAAATTTTAAAGTATCCCCTTCCACAAATTGGTAAACCGTGCTTTCTAAACGGTATTTGATTTTGGCATCCATATTCGCCCGCTGGGCACTGGAAGCATTTTGGTAATCAGCCGATTTGACGATGTTTTCAATTCCGTCAAAATAAGTCAACTGCCAAGATCCGATTAATTCACTGTATTGAACTTGATTCCAAAACAGGAAAAAGGGCAAAATCAAATAAGTAAGGAATGAAAGATACATACTTCAAATTAGGCAATTATTTTGCCAATTAATCAGGCCATTTCCTTCATCTCTCCCACTACTTTGGTAATGGTCTGCTTGGCATCGCCAAACAGCATCAAGCAGTTTGGAAATCCGAAGAGCTCGTTTTCGATACCGGCGTATCCCTTACCCATACTTCTTTTGGACACAATGACGGTTCTGGCCTTGTCTGCATTCAAGATTGGCATGCCGAAAATCGGGCTTTGAGGATTAGTTCTAGCGGCAGGGTTTACCACGTCATTGGCTCCTACCACAAAGACCAAGTCGGTATTGTTGAAATCATCGTTGATCGCTTCCATTTCGATCAGCTTGTCATAGCTGATATTGGCCTCTGCTAATAGCACATTCATGTGGCCTGGCATCCGACCCGCTACCGGGTGAATCGCAAAACGGCATTGAATATTCCGCTTTTCGCACTGCTCCATCAGCTCACGGATCACGTGCTGTGCCTGAGCAACTGCCATTCCGTATCCCGGAACGATGATGACTGAAGAAGCGGAATCAAATAGCATAGCCGCTTCCTCTACACCGACTTCTTTGACCACAATCTGAGGGCCATCCTGAGGACCGGCGGCAGAGGTCTGACCAAAGCCACCTAACAACACATTCATGAGGGACCGGTTCATGGCCTTACACATGATCTGAGTCAGAATAAGTCCTGATGCACCAACCAATGAACCTGCAACAATCAACACGTTATTGTTTAGGATAAAACCTGTGGCACAAGCAGCCATTCCGGAATAAGAATTCAACAAAGAAATAACTACCGGCATATCTGCTCCCCCTATCGGAATGACGATCAACACTCCCACCAGCAAGGCGATCACCACTAATATGGTAATGTAAATCGGCTCAATCTGGAACAGGTAAGTCATCACACCTACTCCCAAAAAGGTCAGGAGAAGTAGCAGGTTCAACAAATGCTGCCCACTGAAGGTGATGGGCTGGCCAGAAACCTTTCCATTGAGTTTCAGCCAAGCTACTATCGAACCGGTAAAAGTCACACCACCAATCAGCACAGAGGCAATGATACTGATGGAATTGACTGTATCAATTTCAGTTTGAAGAACTTCTGTTTTCAGAAAATGATCAGAAAGAGCCACCGCCAAAGAAGCCATCCCTCCAAATCCATTAAATAATGCAACCATTTCGGGGATTTGGGTCATTTCTACCTTTTTAGCATAGTAAAGCCCAATCGCTCCCCCGATCAGCATGCAGGCAAACATCTCCACAAAGGAAAGTATATCCAGCGTGACAAGAGTCGCTATGATCGCGATCAGCATTCCGACCGCAGATAGGAAATTCCCTTTTCGGGCATCCTTGGTTTTCCCCAAAAACTTGATCCCCATCACAAAAAGGATGGAGGCTACCAAATACGCTATTTGTACAATGCTGCTCATTTCTTCTTAAACATTTTTAGCATACGATCAGTAACAGCATATCCGCCCACCACATTGATGGTAGCCAGAACTAAAGCGAACATCCCCAACCATTTGCTCATGGTGGTAAATCCCATTTCACTGGTAGCGATCAGGGCGCCAACTATGGTGATACCGGAAATCGCATTGGATCCGGACATCAGAGGCGTGTGAAGGGTCGGAGGAACTTTGGAAATCAGTTCAAAGCCCAGAAAACTGGCCAGAACCAAAACATAGATCAACATCAACAGTGCTGCAGTATCCATAATTTTTCAGGGTCTAAGGGTTGAGAATACTTTTTGTAAAGGCATGAACCAACTGCCCTTCTTGGGTGATCAAAACGCCTTTGGCAATTTCCTCCTCAGGATCGAAGGTAAATCCATTCGAATTTGCCAAATGAAGCAAAAGCGTGCTGATATTGGTCGCATAGAGCTGACTGGCATTGACAGGCAAAAGAGAAGGCAAATTGGACTCTCCGATGATCGTGACTCCATGCTTGACGACGGTTTCATTTTTCACTGAGATTTCACAATTTCCACCGGATTCTACAGCCATATCGACAATCACAGACCCCATTTTCATGGATTTGACCATGTCCTCAGTGACCAGAATCGGAGACTTTTTGCCCATCACCAAGGCAGTGGTAATGACCAAATCGACCTCTTTGATTTTTTCCCGAATCAGTTGCTGTTGCTTTTCCAGATATTCTTTGGAGACTTCCTTGGCATAGCCGCCTTCTACTTGCACTCCTTCTGCACCTTCTACGGTCAGGAATCTTCCTCCTAAGGATTCAACCTGTTCTTTGGTCTCAGGACGCACATCGGTACATTCTACGATTGCTCCCAGTCTTTTTGCGGTAGCTATCGCTTGCAAACCTGCTACTCCGGCTCCGAAAATCAGGACTTTGGCAGGCGTGATGGTCCCTGAAGCCGTCATCATCAGCGGGAAAATCTTCCCAAGGTGATTGGCTCCCAACAGGACAGCTTTATATCCAGCCAAATTGGCCTGGGAAGAAAGCGCATCCATCTTTTGGGCCCGGGATATTCTTGGCACAGCATCCATGGAAAAAGACTGGATGGACTTGGCATTGAGTGCTTCGATCACCTCTGGATGCTGATAGGCATACATGTAGGAAATGCAGGAGGATTTGGGCTTCATCTTGGCGATCTCTTCCAATGTGGGAAGATTTACCTTGAGCATAACGTCCGCTTCGAAGACCTTTTCGAGAGGAACAACCTCGGCGCCGGCATTTTGATAATCTAGGTCTGAAAAGTTGGAGGCTTCTCCGGCTCCTGCTTGTACCAAAACCTCAAATTCCTTCTTTTTAAGCAATTTGACGACTTCGGGACTAAGGGCAACTCTCTTCTCAAATTCTTTGGTTTCTTTGATGACTCCTATTTTCATGTTTGGAGATAGTACAGGGTCTGGCAAAATAAGTTGATACAAAATCTAATCGAAAGTAAATTTTTATGCGGTATATAGCCATCCTGCCCTAAAAAATTGCGGAATTATTTACGAAATCGATCTTACATTATCTTTTTTTCAAAAAAGTACCCATGTCAAAAAATAAGATTTTGGGAAAGTGAGGCCCAAAAGTCTGAATAATCAAATTTCGATAAGCGATCAAATGGTCCGTTTAATACAGACCGGACTTGAAAAAGAAAACCCTCCAGCCAAAAAACCTTCTCCCTTTAAAACCTAAGGATCTCCCTTTCATCAATCTTTTGAATGGGATTTCTGGAAGAAGCCATAATTTCCTACTTTACTAATCCGAATAACCATAAATTCTATTAAACCATGAAAAACCCAGACCACTCCTCCAATGGGCAATCCAGGCGGGAGTTTATCAAGAATGCGGCGATCGCTTCTTCATTTTTCATTGTTCCCCGCCATGTATTGGGAGGAACTGGATTCACCTCACCCTCGGATCAGCTGAATTTGGCTGCTATTGGGGCTGGTGGAAAAGGTGCCAGCGACATTGAATTGGCCTCAGTCAATGGAAGAGAGCGAGTAGTCGCTCTATGCGATGTGGATTTTTCCGGCTCTGCAAAAAGATCCGTGGAGCGATTCCCTTCAGCAAAACTTTACGCCGATTACCGTGAAATGCTGGATAAAGAAAAAGATATTGACGCATTGACAATTTCAACTCCGGATCACGTCCACGGACCCGCTGCCAAATATGCGATGGAAAGAGGCAAGCATGTCTATGTCCAAAAGCCCATGACCCACAATATCCGGGAAGCCAGAATGCTGACCGAACTGGCAAGAAAGCAAAAGGTGGTCACTCAAATGGGAAATCAAGGAGGCTCCAATCCACTGCTAAAATTAGTACAGCAATGGGTAGATGAGGACCGAATAGGTCCTGTTTCCAAGGTTCAGATCTGGACCAACCGGCCAGTTTGGCCTCAGGGAGGTCCATTCCCGAAGCCAGATCCAAGCAGCAAGCCAGATGCTTTAGGCTGGGATTTGTGGTTGGGACCTGCTCCGGAAATCCCTTACACTCCCAATCTCCACCCATTCAACTGGAGAGGCTGGTGGGATTACGGGACCGGTGCCTTGGGAGATGTGGGCTGTCACCTGATCGATATTCCTTTCCGAACTTTGGGTCTCCACTATCCTACCTCAGCAGAATGTTCCGTAGGCTCAGTGTATAGCCAGATGTGGACCGCCGACTACAACCCTGATGGCTGTCCAGCTTCCTCTTTGATCACCATCAATTTTGCAGCAACAGAAAAGAGCAAATCTCCAATAGAAATGACTTGGATGGATGGCGGTATCAGACCTCCACATCCGGATATCATTCCTGCGGATCACGACATCGGAGGTGCCAATTCTGCCAATGGAGTTCTGATTATTGGATCCAAAGGCATTATCTCTACCAATATCAATGATTCCTCTCCTTTGATGCCCAAGCTGTATTTGAATGACGGAACCGTAGAGATCGGCCCTCAAACCGAGGAGGGTTTCGAACGGGAGTATGGACATCAACGGCTTTGGGTGGATGCTTGTAAAGCTGGATTTGGTTCGACCGAGCACAAAGGATTGACTTCTTCTTTCGACTATGCAGGTCCGATGACCGAAACAGTATTGATGGGGAATTTGGCCATTCGTAGCTATATGCTGAGAAGAGAAAACGCCAAAGGTCAGATGGAATTCTATGGCAGAAAGAAACTGCTTTGGGACGGTGACAAAATGCTCATCACTAACTTCGAGGACGCCAACCAATTCGTGGGAAGAACCTACCGAAAAGGCTTTGAGGTATAAAATCTCCTGTCAACTTCAAAAACCCGTAAGATTCAACTCTTACGGGTTTTTTTATGGTCTTTCTAACTGAATCACTCTGGATGCAACCGGATTAAGATTGGGGAACACTCTTCGTCCATTTTCCAGGTAGCCATTATTCAAATACGTATTCCCATACACGCGAATAAACGCCTGATTGGATTTAACGCTAAACAAAGTCTCAACAACCGCATCGGATAGGAAAAGTATCGAAGGATTGGATCTACTATTGAAAGTAAATAGATAATCATAGTTCAGCTCAGAAAAATTTGGATTCGTATGAGAAATCAAAAACAAAAAATAGCCAGTTCGGCTTTGACTCGGCGGAGGACTGGAAGTAATGATGAAGTTATAGCCACCGTCCACTTTTTCAAGGTTAAAATCTTCAATCTGGGTGGTTGATTTTTCAGAAATACCCAAACTGGGAATCTGGGTATTGACGACTTTGGAACTGTGAATAAAAGGTTTACCCTCCTCCCCCATGTATTTGAAAGTCCCATAACCCACTTTTTCGAAGACTACTACATACGGACCAAATGGAACATTTTTCAACTCATATCTCCCAAATTGATCGGAAAAGGTATGAATTAATGGATTGGTACCCTCCAAGGATATTTTCACCCCAGCTGATGGGATTTGTACAGCTCCTCCTTCGTCATATAGCTGAATAGAACCGGAAATGGATCCCGTCTCCGAACCAATTGGAGGAGGATCAAAGGGGCTACAGGAGATTAAACTCAAAATAAAAATCAATGACAAAAAGAAAAAAAGCCTATTCATAATCTCAAAAACCTATTTAAAATCAAGATAGCTTCTAAATAATTAATTTTCAAGTTTTATGCCAAACCTCTAAATCTGAAAACAGGTTTAGTACATTTCCATTCAAATTTTGAAGCAATGAAAGCGCTCTTAGTCGAATCCTTCCAGCAAAAACCCATGATCACCCAAGTTCCAGATCCAGTCGCTCCAGAAGGAGGAGTGATTCTACAAGTAAAAGCCACTGGGCTTTGCCGAAGTGACTGGCATGGATGGATGGGGCATGATTCGGACATTGTGCTTCCGCATGTACCGGGACATGAGTTTGCGGGAGTGATTATGGAGTTAGGAAGAGGGGTAAAAAACTGGAAAATTGGAGACCGGGTTACCGTCCCATTTGTTTGCGCTTGCGGAACATGTACTACTTGCCAAAGCGGAAATCAGCAAATCTGCGACGACCAATTCCAGCCTGGATTTACACACTGGGGATCATTTGCAGAATATGTGGCCGTCCATCGGGCGGAGACTAATCTAGTCCGGATTCCTGATTCAGTCAGCTTTGAATCCGCTGCAAGCCTTGGATGCCGGTTTGCTACATCCTTTCGAGCAATAGTAGCTCAGGGAAAAGTCACCGGAGGACAATGGGTGGCAGTTCATGGCTGCGGAGGAGTCGGGCTATCTGCAATAATGATTGCAGCCACCTTGGGAGCAAAAGTCATTGCGATTGACATTTCTGAAGAAAAACTAAAGCTTGCCCAAGCCGCCGGAGCCTCAGTTTTGATCAACGGTAAAACCCATCCCAATGTCTCAGAGGCTATTTTGGAAATCACTAAAGGGGGCGCTCATGTCTCCGTCGATGCCTTGGGGAATAAAATCACTTGCTACAACTCCATTTCCTGCCTGAGAAAGCGGGGAAAACATATTCAGATTGGCTTGATGGCTGGTTCCGAATCCAACCCACCCATTCCGATGCATTTGGTTATTGCGAAAGAATTGGAAATCCTCGGGAGTCATGGGATGCAGGCTCATGCCTATCCTGAAATGATGCAGATGATTTTGGAAGAGAAAATCGCTCCCCAGAGGCTGATAGGCAAAAGAATTAGCCTTGAAGATTCGGTAGAGGCCTTGATCTCCATGGATTCATTTCAGGAAAATGGGATCGTGATGATTGATAGGTTTTCCTGATTTGTCCTTAACTTGAAAGTAATTACTGTACCCATCTTCGGGTTCATAGAGAACCAAAGCCTGCATTTAACATTTAAAACTCCTTTTACCCAGCAAAATCATGATCAAAAAAATTACGATTGGACTTATCGTCTTGCTTGTAGCAATCCAGTTTATTCCTGTTGAGAAAAACGAAAGCAATGACAATGAATTTGACATTTCTAAAAGCTACGATGTCCCGGACAAGGTAGCCATCATCCTGAAAGGAGCCTGTAACGACTGCCACACCAATCTGACCCGATATCCTTGGTATTCCAATATCCAGCCGGTGAAATTCTTTTTGGCTGATCACGTCAATGACGGTAAGCGTCATTTGAATTTCTCTTCATTCACCAATCTTCCTATTGCTGTGCAAAACCACAAATTCGAAGAGGTCATCGAAATGGTAGAAGAAAAAGAAATGCCTTTAAAGTCCTACACCTATTTCGGACTCCATCCGGAAGCTAACCTATCCGATGAGGAGCGTCAAGTCCTTATCGATTGGGCCAAAGACCAAATGGCGATGCTCGCGGCAAGCTATCCTGCGGACAGTTTGGTAATGAAAAGGAGATCTCCTCCTCCAGCCCAATAAGAAACTAAAGTCGAGGCTGTCTCATAAATAGTTTCATTGTCAGCCCGAGCGGAGTCGAAGGCCGTTTCCAGCATTCTTGCCAACATTTCGACTTCCAGCCTAGCCCTCAGGCAGACGCTCAATGTGACAAACCCTACTTTTGAGACAGCCCCTTATTCTTTTTAGAACTATTCGAAAGCCCAAATTCTTTCCTAAAATCCTCCATGAAAAAATTCAGTGATTCAGAAGTTCGATGGGGAATCCTTGGCGTTGGAAATGTCTGTGAAGTCAAATCCGCCCCGGCGATGAATCTGATTCCAGGCAGTCAACTGGTGGCTGTCATGCGTAGGGATGAAGAAAAAGTAAAAGACTACGCCCAAAGGCACGGAATCAAAAAATGGTACTCAGACGCCCAAGCTTTGATCCAGGATCCTGAAGTGAATGCGATTTATATCGCTACCCCTCCCAATGCGCATCTTGAATTGACCGCCTTAGCGGCAAAGGCCGGAAAGCCGGTTTATGTGGAAAAACCCATGGCAAGGAATCATGCCGAATGTCAGCAAATGATCGAGATTTGCGAGCAGTACGGAGTTCCACTTTTTGTCGCCTATTACCGTAGATCTCTCCCGCATTTTGTCAAAATCAAAGAGCTTCTAGACGCCGGAGCTATCGGGGATGTCAGAACAGTTCACATCAATTTGAAGCAGGAAGTCCAGCCTGAGATAATCGCCAAACTCGAAAATAACTGGAGAATAATCCCTGAAATCTCAGGCGGTGGATATTTCTTTGACTTAGCCTCCCACCAGCTGGACTTGATGGACTTCTTTTTTGGAAAAATCACACATGCCGCTGGATTTTCGACCAATCAGGCCAAAGCCTACGCTGCAGAAGATCTAGTGACCGGGAGTTTTGTCTTTGATTCCGGAGTTATTGGCACTGGAAATTGGTGTTTTTCAAGTTCCAAAATAGCAGAGGTAGATGAGGTGATCATTGATGGGAATCAAGGGCAAATCCGGTTTGCTACCTTTGGAAAAGGAGATTTTTTCTTACTAAAAGATGGAGAGGAGCCTTTTCATTTTCAGGTGGAGTTACCCAAGCACATTCAGCAGCCTTTGATCGATAGTATTGTATCTGAACTTCTGGGTAAAGGGACTTGCCCGAGTTCGGGAAAAACAGGCGCAAGAGCTAACTGGGTTATGGACGAATTGGTAAAAAATAGGATAGGCTAAACCATCGCCTAAGACTACAGATTTTGCTAAAACCCATTTGAATTTTCAGAAAAGGCACTAAGGCATTCTTGATTTCCGACCAAGAGCTGAAAGACGGCTATATTCTCAACTAGCAGTTTTCCAACCCTTAAGAGACTATTAAAAAGCACCCAAAAACCGAATTCACCTGCCCATCAATTCAAAAAATCAGGTTTTTCAGACTGAAATTTCAAGGAATTTGAATTTCCCAGAAAAATATTTTCATTTTTTTTTGATTTCCCATAAAACCCAAAATCCGGCTTTATCCGTTTAGAAAATTGTAAAACCTTAAAAAGCTTGGAGATTTTTTTAGATTTACCGAAATCATATTAAATAAAAATTTTATTTAAGTAATGTATTTTATATTCTATTTTTTAATTAATTCGAAATATTAAATACAACCTTTTATTATTTTTTTTCGATACACCCACTTAAAATCAAGCCTATTTTAAACAAGAACGAAAAACTGGCTCGATTTTCGAATTAAACCATGCAACCTTTAATCCTAACGTTTCATCTACTGTACAAAAGCCTATGAAACCCTGAATTCAAGTACCCCAGCCTCAAATTCATTTCCTTCACCTTTAACCACTACTACCATGAAAAATCTTCCAATACCACGGGGAATCCAAAAAATGATCTTAGGCCTAGCCCTGACTTTAGGCTTTTTGATCCATTCCAAAACTGAGGCATCTGCATTTAATGGAGTAAGCTTTCAGGTATTCTATGATGCCTTGACTCCTTATGGAGATTGGGTCAAAGACGCGAGACACGGGTACATCTGGCTTCCAGCAGTGTATGATGACTTCCATCCTTACGGCAGCGACGGACGCTGGGTCATGACCCAATACGGAAACACCTGGGTCTCTGATTATGACTGGGGCTGGGCGACCTTCCATTATGGCAGATGGTATTTCGATGACTACTACCAAAGCTGGGCCTGGATCCCTGGCTACGAATGGGCTCCGGCATGGGTAAGCTGGAGAACAGGCGGTGGATATTATGGTTGGGCTCCTATGGGCCCCGGGATTTCAGTAAATATCAGAGTGAATATTCCTGCACATCACTGGCTATTCATTCCGCATGCAAGGATTTACCATAGTACCCCTTTTCACTACTATGCTCCTTACCATAGCCGGGTAAAAATCATCAACCGCACCAAAATCATCAACAATACAGTGGTGTATAACAATTACCATTTCTACGGAGGCCCAAGTCACAGAGAAGTACAGCAAACTACCCGAAGAGTAGTCCCTGTGTACAATATCCGTAACTCAGAAGCACCCGGAAGAATGGCTGTCTCAAGAAACGAGGTAAGGCTATACAGACCTGAAATTGAGCAAAGTCGTGGAAGAACCGTAGAAGCCAGACCTTCCAGAGTTTTGGATGCAGATCAGGCTAGAACTGCCAGATCATCCAGACAAGTCAACCCTACTAATTCGGGGCCCTCTTCCCAGCCAAGTCGTTCCGGAAATGCCCAAGGAGGAACTGTCAATAGATCTCAAGCACCTAGTGGAAGGTCGGCTACTCCTTCGTCCAGAAATGAAGGCTTTGACATGAGACCTGCTCCTTCCAACTCTGAGAGAAGTGCTCCTTCCAGAGCTACACAGCCTCAGGGCTCAAGACAGGAATCCGTGAGATCTCCTCAGCCTTCCAGAGAAAGCCAGGTCAGAACCCAACCTTCCCGTGATTCCCAGGTTAGGACTCAGCCTCAGCCAAATTCACGAGGCACAGTGGATCAAAGAGGATCCTCACCTAGCCGGGAACCGCAGGTAAGAGAATCGAATTCAAGGACTCAAACACAAACCCGTACTTCTAGTCCTAGGCCTTCAGATTCGAGAGTATCTCAGCCATCCCGAACTCCGTCTAGCAAGCCTGAGGTCCGATCCTCAGCACCTGCAAGGAAAGAAACCTCCGCCCCAAGCCGGAGCTCCAGTTCCTCCTCACGTGGGAACAATAGTCGAGAAAAAAACAATTAAGCCCTTGGGAAACTAAACCAACTCGGCCCGGTCCAAAAGACCGGGCTTTTTCTTTCCCTATTTCCCTCCTGAATTTTTTAGGATTTGCCTATCTTAAGGTTCAAAACCATTCCAACCTTACATGAAATCGAGCCTGACTCAAAAGTCACCTCCTGATATGATTATTAGCCATGCGGACTGTAGGGTTTCCATTTCACGGACAAAATCAATTACAAATACATGAAAAAAGTATTGTTCAGCCTTTTTCTAGGCCTTAGCATCTCGGCCTTTTCCCAGACTTTTGACAAATCTCTCCCCATCAAGTACCGAAATATCGGCCCCTATCGTGGGGGAAGATCGGTGACAGCCACAGGGGTGGTCAATGATCCTCTCACCTACTATTTTGGAACCACTGGAGGAGGCCTTTGGAAAACCAGCGATGCCGGTCAGCATTGGGAAAATATCTCAGATGGATTTTTCACCACAGGCTCGGTCGGGGCAGTAGCTGTCTCCGAAAGCAATTCCAACATCATTTATGTAGGTATGGGTGAGCACGCACCCAGAGGCGTGATGACCTCCTATGGAGATGGGGTCTGGAAATCCACTGACGCGGGCAAGACCTGGAAGAAGTTGGGACTTGAAAAAACACAGCATATTTCCCGAATCCACATCCACCCTACTAATCCGGATATTGTTTACGTGGCTGCCCAAGGCGCTCTCTACGCACCCAATGAAGAGCGAGGAATTTACAAAAGCACGGATGGTGGCCTCAGTTGGGATAAAGTCCTTTTTGTGGACAACATGACCGGAGCAGTGGAGCTTTCCATGGACATGAACTTCCCGGAAATTCTCTACGCAGCCATGTGGGAGCATCAGCGTTTTCCTTGGCAGGTAAAGTCAGGAGGACCGGGTTCAGGAATGTACAAATCCACCGATTCCGGAAAAACCTGGAAAAAAATCGAAAACGGCCTTCCGAAAGAAAAAGGGAAAATGGCCGTATCCGTCTCCAGAGCAAATTCCGATAAAGTTTATGCCTTGGTGGAAAGTGACACCTACAAAGATTTAGGAGGACTTTTTGTCTCTAACGATGCCGGAGAAAACTGGACCTTGGTAAACAAAAGCAACCGCCTTACCCAGCGGGCTTGGTATTACATCGAGGTTTTTGCAGACCCTGTAAATGAGCACAAGGTCTATGTGCAAAGTGCCCCGATGTTGGTTTCTATTGACGGAGGAAAAACCTTTGAAGACGTCGATGGAGCCCATGGAGACTACCACGACCTGTGGATCAATCCCAAAAATCCCAATAACATGATCCTTGCAGATGATGGAGGAGGATCCATTTCCTTCAATGGTGGAAAAACCTGGTCCACGCAGAACAATATGCCAACCGCCCAATTCTACCGAATCAACGTGGACAATCAATTCCCCTACCGAATCTATGGAGGTCAACAGGACAATACTTCCGTGGTGATTTCCAGCATGGCTTTGGGCAGAGGAGGAATCGGTCAGGAGCATTGGAACTATTCCGCAGGGGGTGAATCGGCCTTTTTGGCCTTTGATCCGGACAATCCGAGATATGTCCTAGGAGGAAGCTATCAGGGAACCATTGAGGTCTTGGATATGCAGACTCAGGGCTCAACCAATATCATGGCAGCCCCAATCCAATATTTGGGTATGGATGCCAAGGATATGAAATACAGGTTCAACTGGAACGCCCCAATCATTTGGTCCCAGCACGAACCGAACACCTATTACCATGGCGCTCAGGTATTGCTAAAAACCCAGGATTGGGGACAAACCTGGACGGAAGTATCCCCAGACCTGACTCGAAATGAAAAATCCAAGCAAGGGAAGGGCGGAGTGCCTTACACCAACGAAGCGGTAGGAGCAGAAAACTACGGAACCTTGGCTTATGTGATCGAAAGCCCTCATGAAGCTGGGGTAATCTGGACGGGAAGCGACGACGGGCTGGTTCATCTGACTCGGGACAATGGAAAAACCTGGATCAACGTCACCCCGAAAGACCTGAAGGAATGCCTAGTGAATGCGATTGAAGTGTCTCCACACGATCCAGCCACGGCCTATATTGCTACCACGCGCTACAAATTCAACGACTATACCCCTGCCCTTTACAAAACCACGGACTACGGAAAGACTTGGACGAATATCTCCAAGGGAATTCCCTACGGAGCCTTTACCCGGGTGGTCAGAGAGGACACGGAGAAAAAAGGTCTGCTTTTCGCCGGCACAGAGCAGGGCATGTACATTTCCCGGGATGGAGGTGCTAATTGGAGCTCATTCCAACTCAACCTTCCAATCACCCCCATCACTGATCTGAAAGTTGCTCATAATGACTTGATCGTGGCTACCTCTGGACGTTCATTCTGGATTTTGGACGAACTGAATGTGGTCCGGGAAGTGAAAGAAAAAGCAGATAAAATCATGCTTTACACCCCCGAGGATGCACTTTTAGGCAACTGGTACTCCAGCATGAACGGAGGGAATCTGGATGATTTCACCGGAACACATCCCTTCCAAGGACAAAATCCTGCCAATGGAATGGTAATCCATTACCACTTGCCGGAATCTGTGAACGACTCTACGGAGATTACTTTGGAAATCAAAGATGCTGCAGGAAACTTGGTCAGGAAGCTTTCCTCCAAGAAAAACCCGGAAGCCAAACGCTGGGACGGTGGCCCACCTTTGGAACCTACCCTTTCCATCCGTAAAGGACTGAACCGGTTCGTTTGGGATCTCCGCTACCCTACCCTTCCTGGAATTGAAGGAGTGTACATCGAGTCCAGCTACAGAGGCCACAAGGCCATTCCTGGAACCTATACCTTAACCTTGAGCGGAATGGGCAGCACTGCAGAAGCCAAGGCAGAAATCAAAGACATTCCAGCATACAACCTGACTGCCGCAGATTATCAAGCTTATCATGCCTGGATGAGTCAATTGGAAGCGGAAGTCAAAACCATGCACGACATGATCAATACCGCCAAAGAATATCAGGATCAACTGGCTGCTTTGCTGAAAAAATTGGGAGAACAAACAGCATATGCCAGCTTGAAAACCGAAGGAGAAAAACTACTGAAAGAACTGAAAGCCTGGGATGAGGACATGATCCAAAGACGCTCCACGGCTTACGATGATGTGGAAAATTTCCCGAATAAGTTTACTGCCAACTTCCTCTTTATGATGAACCATGGAGAGAGCAGCATTCCGAAAATCAATGCAGGTACCAAAGCGGAAAATGCCCGGCTGATGGAGGAATGGAAACCGCTGCAAACCGAGGGAAAACGCTTATTGGAAACTGCTGTTCCCGCCTTTAACCAATTGGCAAAAGAGATGGGTGTGGGGGTGTTGTTTGTAAGGTGATCCTATTCTAAAAACAAATTGATTAGGATATTTGGGTGAAGTTACAAACTTCACCCAGCGCAAGAGAAAAACTTCTGAAAGAACTGAAAGCCTGGGATGAGGACATGATTCAGCGGAGATCCACCGCCTATGACGATGTGGAAAACTTCCCGAATAAATTTACCGCCAACTTTATGTTTATGCTCAATCATGGAGAAAGCAGCATTCCAAAAATCAACGAAGGCACCAAAACCGAATACGCCCGACTTTCAGAACAATGGAAACCCCTCAAAGCCGAAGGCGATCGTCTACTTCAAACAGCCATCCCAGCCTTTAATAAGCTAGCGACTGAGAAGGGAGTTGGGGTGTTATTTGTGAAATAGGAATAACAATTCTTTCTTAAGAAATTTATCTGTATTTTTAAATACTATCAATGATAAAGATTAAATTAAAATTTTGCATAAAAAATAAGAAAATGCAAAATATAAATGTTAACAAACATCAAAGAAAATGAAAAAAACAATATCTATATCAATTATTGGAGTTGTTGGAATCATACTTTGCATTTACTTTTTCGAAGATTCAGATAAGACCTTACCAAATTATGCTACAGTTATAGGAACAATTTGTTCAATTGTAGGTCTTTCAATAGCATATATTAATATTCTTGCTTTAAAGGAAGAATCTATAATAATATCCAAACAAATACATCTAACTCTTGAAAAAGTAAATCAATTAAACTCATTATCAGAAATATCTAAAGCAATTAAGGTAAATCAAGAAATTCAGGAATTTTTGAGAAATGAAAAAATAGAATTAGCTCGTTTAAGAACATTAGATTTAAAATACATGCTATTACATTTTAATAATGATCTTCTACTGAATGAATTGACATCTGACGAAGAATATAAAAAATTAATTCTTGACTTTGGTATAGATTTAAACTCCTTAAATGAAACACTGATAAATTCAAAAAGAAAAGTGGATTTTACAAAAGTGGTTAAAAATCTAGAAGAACTTTCAACTTATTTAACAAAATTTGAATTAAAATTAAAATCAATAAAAATATGATACCGAATAACATATCAAAACTTATCGATGCTATAATAAATAAAACCGAGGCCAAAAAAGCTATTTGGGGAAAAACTTCTAGAAATGAGGAATTTAAATTGTTTTTAGAAAAGGGCGCTGTAACTACAGATACTTGGGTAGAAAACGGAATAGAAGCAATTGACTTCGCAATATATAATTCCTATGGAGATAAAATAGACAATTTTGTAGCTTATAAAGGTGATGATGATTTTGATATTTTAAGTAGACTACATAATACTGCTAAAAGAGAGTTTTTTAAAGTAGATGAAACTATAGAAAATTTATTTAAGGAATTAAACGATCCAAAAAGTGTCGGCAAAAGACAAATAGAAGATGATACCCCCCTTCCTTTCTAACTTTTGAATTAATATTAAAAAACATAAAAATCTATCCGACATTGATGAACTTTTTAAAAATCACACCTGAGAAAGAAAACGAAACCGGATTTAAAGAAATCGCAAGAATTCTTTTTGATCAGTATGCAATTCAGAAAAATGATCAACTCTATCGGTTAATAGAGATCGAGTTTTATTGGAATTCAAAAACTCATCCAGATCAATCCACCTACGGAAGAAATCACATTCAACCGAAAGCTGGGGATTGGTTCTTTCATTATTCTGGAGTGGACATTGCCTTGGATAATTCTGAACTTGAAGGAACAGGTGGAATCTTAATTCGTGGAATTTATGACTTAAATGAGAAAAAGGTAATCAAAGGTCCAATGATTTGTGCCATGACATTATTCAGTGGGTTTAATGCATTTGAGGGTTCCATTCAAACCAAACTGATCCAAAAAGAAGGTCTTGAATCTTTACCAATAACCGCAGGTCCCAGAAAAGGATTGGGAAAAAATGCACAGATCAATGGAATGCATGGAAGAAACTATGCTTTCTCGATAGATCCAAAAAAATGACTCCCGACTCCCAAACCAACTTTCTTTACCTAGCTGATACGCTTCCCAAAAAGTATCCTGAGTTTTATGCACGATTGGAAAAAGAATTAAATAAGCAGAAAGTGGCTTTCGATTTTTTACCCAATACCAAAGATGTCTGGGCAGTGGACTATATGCCAATTCAGGTTGGGGAGAAGTTTGTACAGTTCAGCTATGATCCCAGTTACCTGAAATTCAAGAAATATGAAAAAACCAAATCCGATGTCGATGGCATCTGTGCCGGTTTAGGAATTCAAGTCCAGAAATCTGAAATCGTATTGGATGGTGGAAACCTGGTTCGCTCAGCCCATCAGGCTTTTATCACGGATCGGATTTTTGAAGACAATCCCGATTGGAAAAGGAATGATTTATTGGATGAGCTTCAAAGCCTTTTAGAATTGGACCGATTATTTCTTTTACCGGTTCAGCCCGGAGATTTCACGGGGCATGCCGACGGAATGGTTCGCTTTGTGGACGAGCATACCGTCTTGGCAAATGACTATTCCAAAGAACCCAAAAAGTTCTATGAAGCCTACGAAATTGCCCTTCACAATACCGGATTGAAAGTAATCAAGCTTCCCTACAATGTTTATGGAAACTCCAGTAATGATCATGCCAATGGAGATTACATCAATTACCTCCAGATGGAAAAGGTGATTTTTGTCCCGGTTTTTGGATTCGATGAAGATGATGAAGTACTTGAAATACTGAATCAGGTATTTCCCAATCATTCCATTATCCCTATTGAAGCCAATGATCTTGCCCGTAATGGGGGTATTCTGAATTGCATCAGTTGGAATATTCGTAGATAGATTCTCGTCAAAGGTCTAAATGACTTAATCCTATTAATTCAGAGATATGATATTTGATAATACATGGTAGGTAAGCTTACCTAACCTACCATATGCTATATTTTTTGGAAGTCGGGTTATTTGACCGGAGCACTCACCACCCCGACCATAGAATCAGCGGTTCCATAGTAAAGCAGCCATTTTCCATGGAAGTAAACCAAGCCTTCCAAGAAGGTGGTTCCTTCAGGATATTGGCCGGATTTTTCAAAAGGCAACTCAGGTTGGATAAAAGGTGAATCAGTCCTATCCAGCAATTTCCAAGGTTCTTGAGCATCAAACAAAGCCTGCCCACCCGTATAGACCCGGTTTCCCAAATTCTTTACCCCGACTGGCTGGGAATTTCCGGCATTGTACAGGACTAAAATTCCATCCTCGGTAAGGACTGGAGGAGGTCCTGCTTCTACCAACCAGGAATCAAAAAATCCCGGCCTTGGGCTCAGGACTGGCACCCGGTTACCTTCATGATTTTCCACCGGAGTCCAATTAACCAAGTCCTCGGAAGTAGCCAGCCAGATATGTGGCACCCCGTAATACATCCAATACTTCCCATGGATTTTTGCTGCTACCAGCTTTCCATTTTTCAGTTGGGTAACAATCGCTCCAGACTTGGATTCGGTGTTATGGTATTTTCCATCCTTCCACTTTTCAAAAATAGGTCCGTGCTTTTCCCAAGTTCGCAGGTCTTTGGAGGTGGCAACGGCTAATCGGGGCACATCCCGGTTCCATTGGGTATAAGTCAATACATATAGCCCTTCCTCAGTCTCCACAATTCGAGGATCTTCCGTACCTCCTGTCCATTCATACTTTTTTTGGGAGTCATTATCAGGATAAAAGAACGGCTGATTCTCCCGGACAAAATTGAATCCATCTGAGGAAACCGCCATTCCCAAGCGGGAGGTATGGCCTCCAATTTCTTTTTCCCCCAACTTTTCCTCTGCCCGATAAATCAAATGCACCTGATTGTTTTTCACAATTGCGGCAGGATTAAAGGTTGCCATGGATTCCCAAAAGACTTTCCGCCCAGACATTGGGTCTTGGAAGGAAGAATTTGGCAATGGTGAAATGACCGGTTGCGCATTTTCAGGACGCTGGAAAGGTCCCAACATCCAGGGTTTTTCCTGAGGAAATGCAGAATAAGATAAAAGGCAAACCAGAAGAAGAGTAATAATTCGAGTCATCATGAGATTTTTTCTAATACAGACGCAAAGGAAATATACACAAGCGAAATCCAAAGCTTCTTTTAGATTCCCTTTGCCTTTCAAATTTGGTATATTAAAAAAATTTCCGGCAAACATTTCCCTACAATGCTCCGATTGCTGTTGCTGATTTTCCTTACTACAATGGCTCAAACTGGCCATTACCAAACCTTGCGCAAAAACATGGTTAAAAGCCAATTGGAAGCCAGGGAAATCAAGAACAACGCAGTTCTCCAAGCGATGCTCAAGGTACCCAGACACCAATTGGTCCCGGGAGATGTGCGTCATTTGGCCTACGAGGACACTCCTTTGCCGATTGGAAATGGACAGACCATTTCACAACCTTATATTGTAGCCTTTATGACGGAAGCAATTGATCCCAAACCTGAGATGAAGGTTTTGGAAATCGGAACGGGCTCGGGATACCAAGCGGCTGTATTGGGTGAGATAGTAAAAGACGTATTTACCATTGAAATAGTGGAGGAATTGGGAAAAAAAGCACAAAAAGATCTTGCCCAACTAGGGTATAAAAATGTACAAGTACGAATCGGGGACGGATATCTTGGTTGGCCTGAGGAGGCACCCTTTGACGCGATCATTGTCACTGCCGCTCCTGAAAGAGTTCCCCAGCCTTTGATCGACCAATTAAAAGAAGGAGGGAAAATGATCATTCCTGTCGGCCCAACTTCCAATACTCAGGAACTTAGGATTTTAGAGAAAAAGAAAGGTAAAATCAGAACCAAAGTTTTATTTCCAGTTCGGTTTGTACCATTTACCAGAGACACTTTGAAGTAACTAAAGAAAATTTATATAAAATTTATGAAGAAAAAATCTCAGAACTTAGAGCCAATTAATTGGACAAGTTTAATAATACTTTTCGGATATGGATTTATTACCATATTTACCCCAAACTTTAACTCATTTGATACCAATGGTCCCAATTTTTTAGCTATAACAATATTCAATCTATTAATTTTAGCAAGCGCACTTTTCACAAAGTCTAATGTGATTAATTCAGTTGACTTTTTTCATTTTATAAAAACAAAAATAGGGATTCTTTATACAGGACTTATTCTAATATCCTTACTTTCTTTTGTAAAATCAATAAATTTATCGGAATCAATAATTCATTTCAGTAAAATATTCAATGTTTTTACTGCAGTCTGGATATTATCGTCCGTATTACTCAAGGACAAAAAACCAATCACGCATTTGGCAATTGCCATGTCTGCCTTGCTAATATTTGATTCTATTCAGGTATTTATTGAAATAAACAATTTTATTAACAGAAAATTACCAGACATTATTGAAATAAAAGCAGGATATTCAAACAAAAATATTTTATCTGCAGCAATATTAATCAAATTACCCTTTTCCCTTTTTCTATTGACTTTTCAGAATTCTTGGAGAAAGAAAATAGGAATAACCAGTCTTTTATTTGGGATTTTAGCAACGTTATTCTTAAGTACTAGATCTATGTATTTAGCATTACTAGTTATTTCCATATTCTACTTTATATTCATCATCATAATTTACTTAAAAGAAAAAAATAAAAGTCAAATCAACCTACTACTAACCTACCTCACAGTTCTAATTTTTTCTTGGATAACATTCTCTTTCGTACAAACTAACTTATATCCAAAAACAGGAAGTATTTATGATCAAAGCGTCACAAATCGTCTTGCAACGATTCAATCAGATGTCACAGCAAGTGAAAGGTCTATTTCTTGGGGACTAACAAAAGACCTTATAAAAAATGATTTTCTATTAGGAGTTGGATTAGGAAATTGGAAAATTAGAATATTGGAAAAAGAAAACCTTTCAAGGGCTGACTTTACTTACCACTATAAAGTTCACAATGATTTTCTTGAGATCATAGCAGAAACTGGAATATTTGGAGGTCTTTGTTTTATAGGAATATTTTTCTTTTCTTTTTCAAACATGCTGAATTATTTAAGAGGAAGAAAAACAATTGGAAGTCTGGATTTACATTTTTTGGCAACATTTGGATTAATTGCCTACACCTTTGACGCCTTATTTAATTTTCCACAAGATCGACCAGAAATTCAATCCTTATTTATAATTTATTTAAGCTTAGCTATAGCCAACTCTGAAAGTATAACATGGGATATAATTCAATTCAAATCAAATAAGATTTATAAGTTTATAACTATTGTATTGTTAATAATAACAACACCTACAATTTATTTTTTATACCTAAATGTAAAATCTCTTCAAACGCAACGCTTAATAAAAGAGTCATCTTTTGTAGAAAACAAAATGTTAAACGCTGAATATTTAACAGAAAATTTTCCAAAAATCCCAAATTTATCAAGTTCAGCAGAACCTATTAATACAATAATAGCTTCCTATCTTATCAAAGAAAATAAATTCCAAGAAGCAATCAACATTTTAGAAGAAAATCCAAATCCTTTTGACACCAAAAGAGAATTCTATATCTCTGCGGCATATTTAAAATTAAACCAACTTGATAGCGCTGAAAAGTATATCAAAATCGCTTACACCCAAAAACCCAAGTACTACATCTACGCCAAAACCTATTCAAATATTCTGGAAGGTTTAGGAAGAGAAGAAGATGCTATTAATCTTCTGGATAGTTTTTCAGTCAAAAACAAAGGTGAAATAGAAGCTTGGAAATACAATGCTGCACTAAATAGCAAAATTGGGAATAATGAAAAGGCACTCCAGCTGATGGATTCTGCACATTATTACTTCCCTTCTGACACCCTAGTAGCAAAACTTAAAGAGAGCTACACCTATCGCTTAAAAGTCCCTTTATATCAAGAGGCAATAGACAGTTATAATGTAGGCAATTACAAAGAAGCAGCTAATTATTTTGAAAAAAGTTTATCAGACTTTGAGAAATATGGAAATCCAAAGGAATTACCAAACTTCTTAAACTCCTGGGCACATAGCCTTTTACAAGAAAACGAAATAACTAAGGCAAAAGAAATCTTTGAGCGAGTTTCAAAGGAAAACCCAAAGGACTACTTTTCTCTAAAGAACCTGGGTTTTATTGCTACCAATTTTGAAAAAGATTATAAAAAAGCCATCAACTATTACACAAAATCCTTGGAAGCAGAATCTCCTGATTTTTTCCAAACTTATGTGAATTTGGGGACCTTGTATTTGATTCAAAACCAGAAGGACCTAGCCATTTCCAATTATGAGAATTCTTTGAAATATGGTCAATCCGAAATTGCTGTAAGGAATTTAATCCTTTTATGGAAAGAGAAAGGAAATTTGGAAAAATCCCAATATTATGAATCATTATTTAAAGCTAAATAAGCGTTTGATTTCAACAGAGTGTATTATCTAGTAAATCTTATAATTGATAGACTTTTTCTAAACCAAGAATTGTCAATCGCATTACATCTGAACCATTTATGCAAAAACTTCGCATTCTTTTCACAGGAGGCTCTGGCAAGGCCGGAAAACACGTCATCCCCTATCTTTTGGAACAAGGCCACCGAGTCCTCAATGTAGATCTGACACCACTCAATCACCCCGGAGTGGATAATCTTACAGCAGATATTACGGATTCAGGTCAGATGTTTAATGCGATGAGCATGTACGCTGGGTTTGATGAGATGGAACCGGGAACTGGGGTACCCAAATTTGATGCGGTGGTTCATTTTGCGGCCGTCCCTCGCATATTGATCAAACCCGACAATGAAACTTTTCGGGTCAATACCGTCGGAACCTATAATGTGATTGAGGCTGCTGTTAAACTTGGAATCAAAAAAATCATCATCGCCTCCTCTGAAACGACATATGGGATTTGCTTTTCTGATGGAAAAACCGATCCGGAATATCTTCCTCTTGACGAGGAATATGACGTCAATCCTATGGACAGCTACGGACTTTCCAAAGTAGTCAATGAGCAAACCGCCCGGGCTTTTCAGCGAAGAACTGGCGTGGATATTTATGCCCTGAGAATCGGAAATGTGATTGAACCCCATGAATACGCAGAGCTTTTCCCACATTACTTCAAGCATCCACAAGTGCGGAGACGAAATGCCTTTTGTTATATCGATGCCAGAGATTTAGGTCAAATCGTGGACTTGTGTTTGAAAAAAGACGGCTTGGGCTTTCAAATATTCAATGCAGGGAATGACCACAATGGCGCTGTGATTCCCAGCAAGGAGCTTGCGGAAAGGTTTTTCCCTCGAGTTCCTCTGAAATATGAATTGGAAGAACATGAGGCTCTATTCTCCAACCGAAAAATCCGTGAGGTCTTAGGCTTCCAAGAGCAGCACAATTGGAGGAAATATGTTCAGGAAGATTGAATATTTGATTAAACCCTTTTAGTTAAAATCAAGTACTCCTCAATCAAAACCGGCTCGGCACTTCACTCATTTGCAGTACGAGCTCCCCTCCCTCTGTAATTTCAGAGTGGGTAAGTTCCAGATGCTCAAGAATTTGATTTCTCCATTTCGCCCCTTTCACATACACATGGGTGGGACTGTTTGATTCCGCCTTGATGACGAATTGTTTACCAGAATAATAGTTTGGGTTCAGACTAATGGTAACTCGATCAAAAATAGGACTGCCAATTTGGTATGCTGGATCCGCTTCTGTTCCTCCATTCATTTGAAACAGGCCCACCTTCATCAGTACGGCCAAGCTTCCCATCAATCCTTGATCCTCATCTCCGTTGTACCCGTTTTCAGGACTTAAATCTGAATAAACTCTTTTTACAATCGCTCTAGACCAATATTGAGTGAGATCAGGCCTCCCGAGTTTGTGGAAAATAAAAGCTGTTTGAATGGAGGGTTGATTCCCATAATTTATCGGGATTCTACGGTATTCGGGATGAGTTTCTTGAGCATGAGAAGTGCCTGAAGTAAAGCCCAATTTTTCAGATTCTACGAATGAGGCATTCAACCTTTCAATGGCCTTCTCTTTTCCTCCCATCAATTCCGCCAGCCCTTCCAGATCATGGGGCACAAACCAGGTTCCCTGACTTCCATTGGCTTCGTTGAATCCAGCATTGTATTCATAAGGATCAAAAGGCGTTTTCCAATTTCCTTTCACATCTCTTGGACGCATCCAGCCTGACACAGGATCAAAAGTATTTTTATAATAGGCAGATCGCTGCAAAAACTCATCAGCTGTCGCCTCATCACCCAAAGCCAAAGCCAACTGTGCCAAGGTCCAGTCTTGGTAAGCATATTCCAATGTCAAACTTGGGCCATCTTGGTGATATCCAAACCTTCTGCCTTCCGGAATAGGCCAAGGAACATAACCTATTCTCAAATAATGCTGAAACCCTCCCCCCAAAGTCGTCTTATGCTCATATCCTGCCCGCTCCATGATTCCTCCCGGACGGTGATTCTTTTTCAGTCCTTCATAGGCCATATTCACGTCAAATCCCCGAATTCCCTTCTGATAAGCACTGACGATAAACGGAGTGCTGGAAGCTCCCGTCATCACATAGGTGTAATTGCCACCGGATGGACCGCGAGGAATCAATCCTCCATCCTGATAGTACCGAAGCATGGAGTTGACAAATTCCTCAGTAATCTCTGGGTAAACGAGATGCCATAGCGTATTGATGGTCCATTGGGCGCCCCAGAAAGAATCCGAATTGAAATGTCGGAAAGCGGGCTTTCCCGACTCATTCAGGGGGATTTGCTTCACCAAAAGTTTGCCACTGGTCATGTCGGCATATTTTCCATCAAAATCTGAAATCGTCCTTCTTCCCTGAAGCGCATGAAAAAGGTCGGTATAGAATCTTCTGCGGTCCTTCTCAGTGCCTCCTTCGACTTGAATTCTGCCCAAATAGCTATTCCATTCCTCGAAAGATTCTTGCTTTACTTGTTCAAAATCCCAATGGGCCAATTCAGAATTTAAATTCATCATTGCCTGCTCTGCACTGACATAGGAAATCCCCACTTTCATGAGCAATTCCTCCTCTGAAGAATCAAAACTCAACAGTGCCCCAGAGTTTTTACCACGAATCTCAGACAAATAAGAAGTCACTCCTTTTTCTGACCAGCCTTTGATCCCTGAAATAGGACGATTAAGTTGAATGGCAAAAAAGACATGTGTATCCAACGGTCTGCGGACATTTCCCCCATTAATCAAATAGCCTTGGAAAGTAGTCGGATTGATCTGGACAATTTCCCCATCCAGAATTTCAGAGGGGCCCAGCATTCCACCAAGTCTGATCATGACTTGCTGAGGAGAATTTTTGGGGAAAGTGTAGCGATGAAACCCTACTCTCAGCGTAGATGTCAACTCTACTTTTATCCCATATCGCTCCAAGAAAAGCTGATGGTAGCCAGGCTTTACTATTTCTGAATCATGGGAAAAAGGAGATCCAAAATCTGTTTTTTTCTGCAAATTGATGTTGGAGACAGGTAGCACGGACACTCCAGAAAGCTGCCAAGCGTGAATATGGCTAAGCCCCTTGATCGAATCACTTTCGTAGCGGTAACCCGAACCCCAATCCGTGTCCATGTCTGTGTCCGGACTCAAGTTCACCATCCCAAAAGGACGGGTGGCTGTGTTAAAAAAGAACCAACGGGAATTTTTACTGTCCACATATGGATTCACCAGATTGACAAGTGAGTTATTTGTCTGCGCAAATGAAAAGGCAGCAACCTGGACAAATAGAAAAGTAAGCAGTTTCCTTGGGTTCATAGTGAATATCAGCGGAGTTGATTCTTGAAGTAAGATTCAAAAATCCAGAAAACAAACCTTCTTGATCTCCAAAGAGTGAAATTTGAAGGTGTTTTTACGCAATCGTTTTTGTAAAGAACAAGAAATAAACAAAAGACGCATCGGCCCTAAGTTCTCGCAGATTTGGAATTATGGTTGATTTTTGGTTAATCTAGTAGTTCCGGCATCACTCAATCCTATTTTAACATTTAATACTTATTCTCAATGATTATAGACGTTCATACCCATATCAATAATTATCATGAAGACAGAGTCAAATCCCTGGAAGATTGCCTGGACCTGCTTCTGGAAAATATGGCAGAAAATGAAGTGGACTACTCCTTGGTATTAACTTCTTACAAAGTCAACGAACACCGGCCCAGCACTCAAAAAGTGGTAGAAGCAATCTCACACCGGGATAATCTGGGCGTAGTAGCTGGAATTAGCTTCTTGCACTACAACCACTGGGATATCAGACAAATCGGAGAATATCTTGAAAGTGGGCTGGTCAAAGGACTGAAGTTCTATCCCGGATACGAACCTTTTTATCCCAATGACAGCCGATTGAAAGTCTGGTATGAAATGGCAATCGAATACGATGTCCCCGTCATGTTTCACTCCGGTGACACCTACGCTCCTACGGGCCGGGTGAAATATTCCCACCCCTTGCAGATTGATGATCTGGCGGTAGATTATCCAAAATTGAAAATCGTGATTTGCCATCTGGGAAATCCATGGATCAAGGACTGCATGGAAGTGGTTTACAAAAACCAATATGTCTATTCTGACATTTCAGGACTTGTTTTAGGCAACTTTTCTGAAAAGTTTGAACGGTTTATGAAGCATGAAATCGAGCAGATGATCACCTATGCAGGAAATCCGAAATACTTGCTTTACGGAACAGACTGGCCGATTTCAAACATGGGTTCCTATTTGAAATTCATCCATCAACTTGACCTTACCCAGGAGAAAAAAGATTTGATTCTCTGGCAAAATGCCGCTGAACTTTTCAAAATTGATGTGGAAAATCTCAAAAAACTTTAGAGAAACGTCTGTTGTCAGAACACATAAATACTGGAAAAGCTTATTTTTCACTGAAGTAATTCTCCCCCACTATGAAAAGAACCCTTTCTTGCCTACTGCTTTTTTCTGCTCTTTCCTGGGCCTGTAATCAGCCTACCACAGAATCAATGGGGGATTTTCCTGCCACGGATTCGGTCTTTGTTACCGCACTGGGAAAAGAATATTCCATTCCTGCTCCGTCTGAAAAAGCCCTTTCCCAATTCCAAGAAGCCAAAGCTGCCTACGAGTCAAATCCAGAAGATCTGGAGGCATTGATTTGGTATGGACGCCGGACTGCCTACTTGGGGCAATACCAACAGGCTATAGCGATATTTTCCAAAGGAATCGAAAAATTTCCCTCGGAGCCTAAGCTTTACCGCCATCGAGGTCATCGATACATTTCCGTACGGCAATTTGACAAAGCCATCGCAGACTTGGAAAAAGCTGCCGAGCTAATCCAAGGAACTCCTAACGAAATCGAGCCAGACGGCATGCCAAATGCCTTGAATATCCCAGTCAGTTCCCTTCATGGAAATATCTATTACCATCTTGGCTTAGCTTACTACCTCGTGGGGGATTATGAAAAAGCATACCAAGCCTATCTGAAATGCCGGGACAGTGGAAGTCACTATGACAACATCGTCTCCAGTACCCATTGGCTCTACATGATTCAGCAGCGAATGGGCAATCCGTCAAAAGCCGATTCACTTTTGGCGCCAATCCACGGAGACTCTACAGTCATAGAAAACCAAAGCTATGCAGACCTTTGTAGGCTATACAAGGGATGGATCCCGGTGGATTCCCTGATTCAGCAAGGCCCGGGAGGCAATCCTTCCAATGATGCGGTTCGCTATGGAGTTGCTAATTGGTATTTGTACCACGGGGATACCGCATTGGCCAAAAACTTGATGGAAGGCCTGCTTGAGACAAACTCCTTTGCTTCCTTCGGCTATGTCGCAGCTGAGCAGGATTGGATTCGGCTTTTTAGGGATTGAACCGATCCTTGTAGCTCAGAAAACCCACTATTCAAACTGGAGTTCCAGGTCCTCAGAAACCTGAATTTCTATTGGAATTTCTGTTGATTCTCTTGGTCTAAAAAAGTCCATTTTGACCAAACCCTTTTCAAAATTGTATTCAATGGGGTAGGCACTGACCATTTGCCCCATTTTGATATTTTCGAAATAAGCGATCTCCTCAGGAGTGGTAGCTGACTTGATACTCAGATTTCCATTGAGGTAATGATCTGAGAGAAATAATGTGATGCCTGCATTGGATCGGTGAACTACCTTTCCTTGAACCAACTCGCCAGCTTCCATTTTGATCAATAACCTCTTCACTCCATTTCGAATAGGAATACCCATTACATAGGCATTGACCTTTTCTTCATCCTCATTATGGGTAAGCTTAAACTTCACCCAGCAACCCAGTTTTTCGGTGAGCCATTGTTCTGGATCCTTGGAGGACGGACTCAAAACCACATTTACCAAAGCTTTGGTTTCCCGATGACGGATCCTGAAGGTCTTTCCAAAAGCCAAAAGGGTCCCTATTAAACAGTCCTGCTTTTTACCCATCCGGATCATGTTCAGCCGGTGAAAATTTCCCATTCTGATCAAGCCAGCAGCCACTGGGGGATCATCCTCCCGAAAGTTAGGCCTAAGGCAAAAGGACACAATATCTCCGACATTCGCATAGTATCGTTTCAAAATCAGTCCTTCCTCCATATCTACCATGAAGTTTTCCTCAGACTGATAGAAGAAATAGCTCTCCCCCTCCTGCGTCCTAATGAAACCAAAATGTTTCTCATGATTAAAAGTGACGATTTCACCAAAAAGTCGAGTGTCTGTGATCGATAATTCCATCCCAAAAAATACAAACTGATCATTTAATTCAACAAGGGTTTATTCAAAAAAAAGTAACTTAGAATCCTACTCCCATCTAATCCAGCATATTATTTTTTCCGATGAAAATACTATCCAAAGCATTCCTTCACCTGTCCTTGATTTTGATTCTACTCGGCTGCAAAGAATCCAAAAAGACCTTTGTCATTCCAGAAGGACATGTAGGCATGTTTGGCTATGGTTCGCTGATGTCCAAAAAGCTGATTGAAACCGGGCTTTTGGAGGAATCCTATGACGGCCCATTTTTACCAGCACATATCCTAGGCTACAAGCGCTCCTGGAGTTTTGTGCTGCCGACCACCATTCCGGGTTTTACTCCTAATGGAGAATTCTACCGATCCGCAATCTTGGTGAATGGCGACACGATCGTCCCCAAAAACTTACTTTTCCTGAATATCCGACAAAGCCCAAACACCATGCTCAATGGAGTGCTGTATATTGTTCCTTTGGAAGATCTTCCAACCTATGACAGTTGGGAATTAGGGTATGAGCGATTTGAGGTCACGGATTTGATACAGGAATACGAGGTAAAAGGAGGGCCGGTCTTTGCATATAAAGCACATCCTGATTTTTATGCCGAGCCTACGGATGACTACACCCATAACATCATCGAACAAAGCTATTGGGAGATCATCTTGGATGCTTTTGAATATTGGGGAAAAGATTTTGAAGCAGAGTATTACCAAAGCACTGACCCGGTTTCACCTAACATCATTCAGGAAAACTTACAATTGCCCTGGATCAATCCTCCGGTGGAAATATTTGAAGAGTTAAAAAAGAAATACCCCATAGACCCATGAAAAATTCAAGCACAACAGACCAAAGAATTGCGGATATGAGCTTCGGATCAGTTTATCCTCACTATGTCGCCAAAGTTGAAAAGAAAGGCAGAACGGTGGACGAGCTTCATGAAGTCATCACTTGGCTTACTGGATTTTCTGCCCAAGACCTTGAGAAATTGATTCAGGAAAAAGCCACCTTTTCGCAGTTTTTTGAAAAGGCCAATCTCCACCCCAATGCATCTTTGATCACTGGGGTCATCTGTGGATACCGGGTAGAAGAAATCGAAAACCCTTTGACCCAGAAGGTGAGGTATCTGGACAAACTTGTGGATGAATTGGCCAAAGGGAAAAAAATGGAAAAGATCTTACGTCAGGGATGATTTTAAGCAAGCTTAAGAGAAAATCCATTATTAAATCTTTCTGAAAACCCATTGAATTTTCATGCAAAAAGTCACCGTCGTAGGTTCTGGAATTATTGGTTTGACTGCAGCAATCGCTTTGCAGGAATCTGGATTCACCGTCCGGATTTTGGCAAAAGACCAATGGGAATCTACCCTTTCCCGTAAAGTCGGAGCCGTTTGGTTTCCCTATGCCATCGAACCCAAAGACAAATCCAGTCTTTGGGCAGCAACAGCCTATCATCGGTACAAGTCTGAGGAAGGAATTGCAGCAGGGGTCTCTTTCATTCCATTTTTGAATGCCTACACGGATGAAAAAAAAGAAGAATGGGTCAATGAATTACCAAAAGGCACGGTCCGAAAAGCTACTCAAGAGGAACTTCCCATGGGAATGGAAAAAGGATTTATCGCTGAAGTCCCCTTAGCTGAGCCTCCACTCTATCTCCCCTATTTATTGGAAAAATTCCTTGCACAGGGAGGTACTTTTGAGCAAAAAACAATTTCCAGTCTTTCCGAATTGGCAGCTTTGGATGGATGGGTGATAAACTGTACAGGTTTGGGAGCCAAAATAATCTGTAAGGACCGGGACCTTCACCCGATGCGCGGTCAGATTCTAAGAGTCGAAAAACTGGATGTCCCCTCCTTTGCTGATCCCACCCGTAAAGGAGCTCTCTCTTACATCATCCAAAGAAGTCAAGATTGTGTGATCGGCGGAACTGACTATGAAGACGATTGGAATGAGGAAATAGATCCAGAAGACACCACTCGAATCCTGACTCGCCTGAAAGGTTTTGGAATAAACTCGGATCCAAAGCTCTTAGAAATTATTGTTGGTCTCCGTCCCAAAAGAAGTGCAGTCCGATTTGAATTCGACCCCGATTTCCCGAATGTCTTTCATAATTACGGGCATGGAGGAGCAGGCTTCACCGTAGCTTGGGGATGTGCCACAGAGTTGGCAGAGATTTTAAAAAAAGCTCAAATGAGGAATTGAATAATCTAGAAGGGAAATGAACCGAATGCGGGTTTATTTCCTTTTTTTACGATACCGCTAAACACCATTTTTATAGAGATTTCGAATGAATTCAACGGAATTAAGCATTAGGAACAAAAGAATTCTTCCCGTCATTTTGGCCACGGCGATTTTTATGTTGATGCTGGATTCTACGATTTTGAATACTTCTCTGCCAGCCATTGCGGAGGACTTGGAAGAATCTCCGCTAAATATGCAGAATGCCATCATCAGCTACGTGTTGACGGTTGCCCTGCTTATGCCAATCAGCGGATTTATGGCGGACCGATTTGGAACCAAAAAGATCTTTATCGGAGCTTTGACGCTTTTCGCTTTGGGATCCTTGTTTTGCTCCTTGTCCCAAAACCTCAACCAACTGGTTATCTCCAGAGTCATTCAAGGGGTCGGTGGAAGTATGATGACTCCTGTGGGAAGGCTAACTCTGATCAAATCTTTTCCGAAAAATGAGCTTGTTCAGGCCATGAATTATGCCATTGTCCCGGCACTCATCGGTCCAATCTTAGGACCTTTGGTAGGTGGGTATTTGGTGGATTATGCTTCTTGGCATTGGATCTTTCTGATCAACCTACCCATTGCATTCTTGGGAATCATTCTCAGTCTAATTTACCTTCCGGACTTCCGTCAAAAATCCGTTGGCTTTGACCTAAAGGGCTTCCTGATCTTTGCTGCAGCCACGTTTATCCTTTCCATTACTTTAGAACTATTAGGCAATTCAGTCCAGACCACTCCGCTCCTTTTGGGATTGGCCTTGGGCTTCCTTTTGTTGGTTTATTATTATCGGCATGCCCGAAAAGAAGAAGAACCCATTTTCCCTTTGGATCTTTTTCAAGTCCGGACCTTTCGGGTGGGTATTTTGGGGAATTTGGCTACCAGACTCGGAATTTCCTCGGTGCCTCTGCTTTTACCTTTGATGATTCAAATAGCCTATCAAGAGTCCGCTGTAGTTTCCGGCTGGATGCTAGCTCCCATGGCTTTGACAGCCATGCTGGGTAAATCTGTAGTCATCCGAATCTTGAACAAGTTTGGCTATCGGTCCACATTGATGACCAATACCTTTATCATCGGGCTACTGATATGCAGTTTTTCCATCCCCGGTCTGGACAAATCCATCTATTGGCACCTGCCGATAATTTTGGTCATTGGTTTTTTTAATTCTATTCAGTTTACCTCAATGAATTCCATCGCCATCGCGGATCTAAGACCTTACCAAACCAGTAGTGGAAACTCCCTACTTTCGGTCAATCAGCAGTTGGCAATTGGTTTTGGAGTTGCATTTGGCTTGATTGTTTTGAAAATGTTCCGGGGGGACTTGGGATTAAGCCAAGATGAAATCCATTGGGCATTTCGCTTTACTTTTTTAATCATAGGAACCCTAACCATGCTCTCGGCACTGGTTTTCAGACGACTGCACTTTAAAGACGGAGAAAATCTAAAGGCGGAATAGTAAACTAAATAATCAAAATACCAGGTTTAAGGCTTTGGACCTTTATCCTAAAACTGGACACAGAAACTGCCTCTGATCACTGAGACTGATCACTCAAATAACTTTCTTCCCCATAAATCAACTCTATTCCACCAGGCTAAACACCATTTGTCTAAACTTCCAGCCTGTCTCATCCCCGTTTCCGGCTCCAGAGGTCTGCTTAAAGATCAAGCCGATGATTCCCGTCTTTGGATCTGCAAAATATTGGGTGTTGAAATAGCCTCCCCAGTCAAAAGTTCCAAGACTACCAATCCCTCCAAGCTGAACTCCTTTTTCATCGACTAATCCAAAGGCTAGTCCATAGTCTTTTCCTCCATCGCCCAGCAGATCCCCTACTTGGTTGGTCATGATTGTCTGAATGGTAGGGGGACTCAAGATCCTTTTGCCATTGTAGATTCCTCCATTGAGGTACATCTGTAAAAACCGAGCATAATCCTCGGTGGTGCTGGATAGCCCGGCTCCACCTGAGAAAAAAGTCTTAGCCCCTGTTTTGGGATAAGCAGGATCGTAAAAAGTCACCGGAAAAGGAGCCCATTTGCCTTCTTTTCTTGTATGTACCGTAACCAATCTCGGAACTTGGATGTCATTTAAATAAAACCGGGTATCGTTCATTCCCAAAGGATCAAAGATTCGGGTCTTCAAAAACTGATCAAAGGGCATTCCCGACACCACTTCTATGAAATAACCCAACACATCCAATCCTTCGCTATAAGTATATTTCACGCCAGGTTCATGGTGCAGTGGCAGCTTCGCAAGCCTCATGACACTTTCTTTGATTGTAATATTTTCTGTGGTAAAAAGGTCAGTGACTCCAGCCTTGTGGTAAATCATTCGCATTCGTTCATCCCCGTCAATGACCCCATAGCCCAAGCCTGAGGTATGGGTCAAGAGATGCCTGATGGTGATTTCCTTGGAGCTTGATTTTGTTGTATAAGTCGTATCTGCATAGCGAAAAGTATTCAGTACTTGAGGATTTTTGAACTCAGGAATGTATTTGGAAATAGGATCATCCAGACGGAATTTCCCTTCTTCCCAAAGGATCATCACTGCCGTGGAAGTGATCGCCTTGGTTTGGGAAGCAATCCGGAAAATTGAGTTTTTCTCCATGGCTTTCCCGCTTTCCACATCCGAAAATCCTTTAGCTGCATGATAAACTACTTGCCCGTTTTTCACCACCATGGCTACCAAACCAGGCACTTGGTCTTTTAGAATAGCTTCATCCAGCATTGCATCCAGCTTCCCCAGTCTTTCTTTGGAAATTCCAGGTACAGAGGAATTGACTGAAGTGGATAGGGTTTGGGAAAAGAGCTCTGTGGAAAAGCCAAGGACGAAAAGTATTAGTAATAAAGATCTTGTTTTCATAAGGTTATGGGGTTAAGGCAGGAGGAAAGTACAAAATTTTAGCACAAAAAAAGGCCGGTAAATACCGGCCTCTTCATGAATTCTATAAATTCTTAATCGATTTGAAGTTCGAAGTAATAATCTGTACCATCAGGGAACATTCCCAAAATGACGATTTCTTCTCCTCTGTGATCTTCCAAGAAGTCAATTAATTCCTGAGCACTACCGATTTTGGTTCTACCGTTGTCAGCGATTGCCGAGGTAATGATAAAGCCATTTCTTGCACCGGCTTTTCTCCAAGCTTCATTGCTGTTGGACTTGATCACAGCTCCACCGGAAATCTCCAGTTGCTGTTTTTGACTTTCACGAAGATCCTCAAACTGCAAGCCTCCAAAAGTGAAGGCTTTTGGCGCTTCCCGCTTGACGATATTGGTGTCACCTGAGAAGTTCTTGAGAGTGGCTGAGGTTTTAGAAGTTTTTCCATCGCGGATATATTCCACTTCTACTTTATCTCCAGGTCGCTTCCTTGCCACCATTTCTTGAAGCATGGCTACATTGTTGACGGCCCGACCATCGATGGTGATGATGATATCGCCTTCTTTGATACCGGCTTCTTTACCGGCAGAATTTTCATTCACTCCACCCACATAGACACCTTGCTCAACAGGGAATTTCTTGTTCAGTAAATCTGCTAATTCAGGACTGACGTTCTGGATACTTACTCCCAAAAGTCCACGCTGAACAGCTCCATATTTCATCAGGTCATCCATCACCTTCTTGACCAAGGTACTTGGGACAGCAAAGGAATAGCCTGAAAATGTTCCTGTACGCGTAGCAATAGCCGTATTGATCCCAATCAGCTCCCCGGCCAAATTCACCAATGCTCCCCCTGAATTTCCCGGATTTACCACTGCGTCAGTTTGAAGGAAAGATTCAATTTGAAGGTTGTTTTCCACATCTCTTAGAATCCCGATATTTCTGGCTTTGGCAGAGATGATCCCTGCTGTGACGGTGGAATTCAAATCAAATGGATTGCCTACCGCAAGTACCCATTCTCCGATTCTGGTATTGTCAGAATCTCCAAATTTGACAAAGGGTAGATTGTTGGCTTCAATTTTCAACAAGGCTAAATCCGTAGTCGGATCTGTACCGATGATGGTTGCCTCGTATCTTTTGTTGTTTTCTAGGGAAATGTCCACTTTGGTCGCTCCATCGATCACGTGGTTATTCGTGACGATATATCCATCCGAAGAGATAATCACTCCTGAACCTGAGCTCATCGGCATAGTACTCCCGCCTTGGCCTTGATTTCCTCTGGGATCAGGAATTCCAAAAAACTCCTGAATCGGATCTCTCTGAGCCCTTGGGCTGTAGGCAACTTGGCTCTTCACGTGTACAACCGCCGGAGTGACCATCTGTGCTGAGGCCACAAAATTAATCCCATCAGGGATCGTGAAATTTTCTCCGGAAAGCATGTTGACAAAACTCGCCTGCTGCTTCTCGTCGAAGCTCTGTCCATTTTGGGGCTTGATCAGAAAACTCACCCCTGCTAATGCCATAACTCCTCCAAGAAAAGCGGCCAGTAGCATTCCAAGAAAGAATTGTTTTTTACTCATATCGTTTTTTTCCTTTCGTTTAGATTCCACAATTTTCTAATCCTAATACATTTTTTAAAAGCTTTAGGATCACTGAATGTCATCAAATTAACAAGAATTAACCGCTTTTTGATTTCATTTCGGGATTAAAAAAAATGAAAGAGCAGGATCTCCCTGCTCTTGGCTTACTTCACGACAATGCTCGCTTTGCTTGTCTTTTTTTCCTTTTTAGGAAGATTTACTTTAAGAACTCCGTCCTCATAGCTTGCTTCCACTTTTTCTTCAATGACATCCTCCGGGATAAAAAAGGATCTTCTAAATGACCCATACTGAGTTTCAATACTATGGAAGTTTTTGCCTTCTTTTTTTTCCTCAAACTTTCGTTCTCCAGAAATGGTCAACTTCCCATCTGTCAAGTCAATATGAAAGTCTGACTTTTTCACACCGGGAACTGCCACTTGAATTTCATAGGCTTTTTCATCCTCAGAAATATCCACTGAAGGACTGAATTGCTTGATGGATGGACCAAAGGAATCCTGAAAGAATCTGTCCAATAATCCGCTGAAGGTAGCCGGCATCTGCGGCTCGAGTTGATTATATCTTACAAGTTTCATAGTTGTGTTGGTTTTGTTTTACACCTCTCCACATGTAAATTTCATACCAGTGAAATTTTTCAGTCATTTTGTCTCTTTTTATCTCATATCCCAAGGAAAAAGGGACATATTGACCTATTCACCAAACAAAAAGTAACCTCCCTTCCTGAGAATTATTACTATTTTTATTTTCTTGACAAAGCCCTATGAAACTTCGCATTGATCTGCTTTTCCTGCTTTTCAGCTTTTTCTTTTTTGCCCTAATCGGCAAGCCAGCTTATGCCCAAGAAAAGTCCGATAGCCTGCTGGTTTCCAAAAAAGACAGCCTTGTCGTCCTCACAGGCCCAATTAATTCATCGGACAGCCTATCCAAAGAGTTTGCTCCTACCCTGGATGAATTAATCAAGAAAGGCAGGCGATTCACCCTTCAATCCAATGAGATTAAGCTGGAACTGGAAAAAACCTTGGACACCTTGACCCTGGAAAGAGAGATTTGGGAATTGCGGGGAATAGTAGATGCCTTGGAAGAACGGAAAAACATCTCCAATCCTAACTTCAACTTCCGGTATGTTAATGCCCTGGACAGGATTTTGGAGAAGGCCCTGGAGGAATCCCTGGAGCTGGATGAAATCATTCAAAGTAAGCTCGACAGACTCTACTTCCAAGACAGCTTGCTCAGCAATATCCGAAACGACAACTTCTTCAAATACAAAATCAGGGACTCTCTTTTGCTCCCAGATTATAGCCAAGAGATCAGTTCTCTAAAGAAAAATATCCAGTCCATTGACAGCGCGATTTTTTACCAAGAACTCCAGGCCGCAAGATTTCAGTCCCAAATCAGCAACATTAATATCAAAATAAGGGAGCTTCAAAATTATGTCTCCAAGAGCAAGCGAAAGCTGGAAAAGAACCTTCTATCCAAGGAAATTAATTTTCTGTGGGAGGACTATTCGATTGCCTCCCCCAAGTCCATCCTCAGCATAACTTTGGAGTCTCTGGATCTAAACTGGACTCTGTTTAAACAGCAGGTTTTTGCCTATCGCTATAGTGCCTTGATAGCTATACTGGTCATTATTGGGATGGTTTACTATGTAAAAAGCCTCTTAGCAGAGCTTAAAAAAGAGGAAACTGATTCCAAAAACCACATGATGCTCGGGAAGCTTTTCTTCTTGAAGAAATCCCCGACAGTGGGAGTTATCTTGGGACTTAGCCCAATATTGATCTTCCTTTTTGACCTCACCTCCATCACCTTTGTTACATTCATTATTTTCTTACAGGTGATTTTGTGTACATGGGTAATCCTTAAATCCTATTCCAGGCAGTTGGTAAAAAAATGGCTTGTTATCGTTTTAGTATTTGTCTTTTTCACCCTCAGCAATCTTTATTGGGAAATTGCCTACCAGGAGCGAATGTATTTCCTGATTGGAAGCCTTTTAGTCATCTATCTGTTGGCTTGGGCAAAGGAAAAGTTTAACAGTGACAATTCCAGTGAAGCCAAACTACTGATCAGCCTCCGGGTGTTTACCATTGTTCTGCTGGGAATATCGGTACTGGCAAACTTATTGGGAAGATTCAGCCTGGCCAAGATTCTGAGCGTGGCCGGAGTATCTGCCTTTGCACACGCAATTACCTTATACTTTTTTGTAAAAATCCTGACGGAAATAATCTACCTACTGATAGAAAGCCACAAAAAATCCGATTCGATTACCGCTTTTTTGAATTTCAGGGAAATCCAAAAACGACTGAGAAACATCCTAGTCATATTCGCGCTGGTACTTTGGGGAACTGTCCTATTACAAAACCTTGCCTTGAATGAATATTTCATCGATTCCATTATTGAAGTATTATCCAAAGAAAGGATGCTGGGCGACACTTCTTTTACTTACGGAAGCCTATTACTCTTTGCAGGTTTATTATACCTGTCCAGCATACTATCTACCAACATAGCTTATTTCATTTCGCTAAAAGATCAATCTGCTACAGACACTACTTCGAAGAAACTCGGAAGTACCGTATTAATCATCCGGCTGATTATTCTGACCGTTGGTTTTTTTGTTGCGGCCACTGCAGCCAAGATCTCCTTGGATAAAATCACTTTAGTGTTGGGAGCCCTTTCTGTCGGAATTGGCTTTGGTCTTCAGACCATCATCAACAACTTGGTTTCCGGGTTGATTTTGGCTTTTGAAAAACCCATACAAATCGGTGATGACATAGAAGTGGGGCCAAGTACAGGAAAAGTAAAAGAAATCGGAATCCGAGCCAGTAAAATTCAAGCCTATGACGGATCTGAGATTGTCGTTCCCAATGGGGATTTACTTTCCCAGCGACTGATCAATTGGACACTTTCAGATCGACGTCGAAGAGTGGAACTCCTCATTGGAGTGGCATACGATTCAGACATGCAAAAAGTCAGGGAGTTAATTCAAAAGGCACTGGAAAAAGACAGCATCATGAAATATCCCGAACCCAAAGTCTACATGCAAGCATTTGGAGACAGCTCGGTAGATTTCAGAGTTTTGTTTTGGGTGGACACGATGGATATTCATCTCGAAATGAGAAATGAAGTGATGATGTCAATCTTCGACTCATTCCATGAGAATGGCATTGAGATTCCTTTTCCAAAAAGAGATATCTACCTCAAGAACCTGCCGGAAAGGTTCGGAAATCAGGAGCCTGAAAATAAAAAATCCCCCGAGGATTAATCCGGGGGATTCTAAGCTAATACATTCAGGAGAATATCTTAGGCCTTCTTGACGTTGATGGCATTTGGTCCCTTCTTGCCGTCCTTGATGTCATAGGTCACTTTGTCGTTCTGGGCAACTTTATCAACCAACCCAGTGGCATGCACAAAAATGTCACTGTTAGATTCGTCGTCAACGATAAAGCCGAAACCTTTGGCTTCATTGTAAAATTTTACTGTTCCGGTAAACATAATAAATTGATATAATTGGAATTGTGATGGGAATAAAAGTAAAGTTTTGATTTAAAAAAACAAAAGAATCATTTTAAATCTGTCGTTATGAAGAAAATTATTTTGATTAGACACGGAAAATCAGCTTGGAACAATCCTTTTTTAGCAGATCACGATAGACCCTTGGCAGAGCGCGGATTGCGTGATGCCCCCAAAATGGCCAAGCGTCTGAAGAAAAAAAATCTCATTCCTGACCTGATTTTAAGCTCCACCGCAACACGGGCTTTTCATACAGCTCAGCTTACCCAAGAGGTGCTTGAAATTTCTCCCAAATGCCTGAATCCGGTAGAAGATCTTTATCATTCCTCCCCCAACACCATTCTAAAATACCTTCGAATGCAGAATGATCATCACCACTTGATTTTTGTGGTGGGACATAATCCCGGAATGAATGATTTGATTGAAGAATTGGGAGGAAACTTGGACAACCTGCCTACTTCAGGTCAATTTGGATTCAAATTTCACACGGACTCTTGGAAAGATATAGATGCCAAAAATGCGGAAGTCTGGTTTGTGGATTATCCCAAAAAGAAGGCTTAACCAACTGAAAAATTCCTGACATCCTGGATTACTTCTTCAAATTTCTCCGGATTGGAAACCAAGTATAATATTTTTCCGGCCACTTCTTCCGGAGTGCTGAGTTGAGCTTCAGTTTTATAGTTCAGAAATCTTTCCAATGCAGGAAAATCCTCAGCCCTAGCTTCTCGGATATCTGCCTGCATGGCCGTATCGACAATTCCAGGAGCGAGGGAATATACTTTGATCCCCTTTAGCTTCAACTCTTCCGCCGCCACTTTGGAAAACATCGCCAAACCTGCCTTACTTGTACAATATTCAGCCCAGCCAGGAAGGGGCTTATGAGCTGCTCCCGAGCTGATGTTCACTATGATTTTTGTAGCTACAGAGTCCCCATAGGCTTTGACGAAGGTATCCGTCAATATCATGGGTGAGACTAGATTCAATTGAATTGCCTGCTGGATAGTTTTTGGCTCCAGCTTACCGACAGGCTTGATTTCTCCGATCCATCCGGCATTGTTGATCAAAATGATGTTCTCAAAATCCCCTTGAGGAAATAATTCAGGGAGTTTACTTTCCAAGGTATCAAGGTCACTCAAATCCAGAGAAATCTCTTGCAAGTCCTCCCGATCCAAACCCAAAGTGGATCTGGAAATCGCCAGAATTTTAACATTCTCTAGGTTAAGGAATTCCTCTAAAATAGCTTTTCCTAATCCTTTGGAATGGCCTGTCAAAATGAGTAATGTCTTAGTCATCGCTATTAAAAAAGGCACTTTTCAGTGCCTATAAATTAAAGAATGTATTGTGAAAGATCTCGGTTTTTCACTAAAGCATTTAATCGTTCTTGGACCATTTCTTTGGTAATCATGATCTTAGAGTTTGCCTGAATCAAATCAGGAACCTCAAACAGGAAGTCATTCAAGAGATGACTCATGACCGTATGCAACCTTCTTGCGCCGATATTTTCTACTTCCTGATTGATCAAAAAGGCCAAGCGGGCGATTTCCTCAATGGCTTCCTCATTAAATTCCAAATACACCTGCTCTGCCTCAAACAAGGCCTGATATTGCTTAGTCAAGGCGTTTTTGGGTTCTCTGAGAATCCTTGAAAAATCCTCCTGAGTCAGACTTTGAAGCTCTACTCTGATCGGGAATCTACCCTGAAGTTCCGGAATCAAATCTGAGGGTTTGCTGACGTGAAATGCGCCTGCAGCTATAAAGAGCACATGATCTGTGTTGACCACACCATATTTGGTATTGACCGAGGAACCTTCCACGATAGGCAGAAGATCCCGCTGCACCCCTTCCCGGCTGACATCAGGTCCGCCTCCGTTTTTCCCGGACTTAGACGCAATTTTGTCAATTTCATCGATGAAGATAATTCCATTGTTTTCTGCTAAGCGGATTGCCTCTTCCTTGACCTCATCGTGATCAATCAGCTTGGACATCTCCTCTTCCAAAAGCACTTTTCTGGCTTCCGAAATTGTCAACTTCCGCTTTTTGGTCTTTTTGGGCATCATCCCGGAGATCATGTCCTGAAGCCCAGCCATGCTGGCATCATCGATCATTCCATTGCCAATCATCCCAATTCCCACGGGAGAACTTGCCTTGACATTGATTTCTATCTTGCGGTCATCCAACTCTCCGTTTCGCAGTTTTTCCCGAAATCTTTCCCGAGTCCTTTCATTGAGTTCGGTATCAGAGTTTGGCTCTGCATCCAGCTCTTGATTCGCATTCAACTGTCTGGTGAATCCCGCACCTTTGACCGGGGGAATCAGAATATCCAAAATTGTTTCCTCCACCGCATCAGCGGCTTTGACTTTAACTTCCTCTTTTTTGATATCCTGAACCAAATGAACGGACTGCTCGACCAGATCCCTTACCATGCTTTCTACATCGCGTCCGACATATCCGACCTCGGTAAACTTGGATGCTTCCACTTTAGTAAATGGTGCCTGTGCGATTTTTGCAAGACGCCGGGCGATTTCGGTCTTACCGACCCCGGTGCTCCCAATCATCAGGATGTTGTTGGGCACAATGTCCTTTTGGATCTCTGACTTCACCATCATTCTTCGGATCCTATTCCGAAGAGCGATGGCTACATTTCTCTTGGCATCCTTTTGCCCGATGATATATTTGTCCAACTCTTCGACGATTTGTCTGGGAGTAAGGGAGTCAATTGAATTCATGTTGTTGTGGTTTAGTTATCTTGAGCCAAAAGGCCTTTTAATCAAGCCATAGGATTTGCCAGACTTGATTAATCATTCGATTTCTTTTCGTCCGAGAAAGTAAATTTCAGAGGGTTATCCACTTTGGATTTGGTCAAGGCGATATCCAAAACTTCGCCCACTTTGTCCACGAAGTGGAATTCTATTCCTTTCACATATTGTGGATCTATTTCCTCGATATCCCGGATGTTCTTTTTGCAAAGAATGATCTCCTTAATTCCTGCTCTTTTGGCTGCTAGAATTTTTTCTTTGATACCTCCTACAGGCATTACTTTTCCGATCAAGCTGATCTCTCCGGTCATCGCCACCTTGGATTTAACCTTTCTCTGCGTATATACGGAAGCCATTGCAGTCAACATAGTAATCCCCGCAGATGGGCCATCCTTAGGTACAGCTCCTGCAGGCACGTGAATGTGCAAATCGTATTGCTCAAATACCCGATGGTCAATTCCAAGTGATTCAGCTTTGGATTTCAGGTAAGAAAGAGCAGTCATGGCTGATTCCTTCATCACATCTCCCAACTGGCCGGAAAGGGTTAATTTCCCTCTTCCACGGCTAAGGCTGGATTCTATGAACAAAATCTCTCCACCTACGCTGGTCCAGGCAAGTCCCGTCACCACTCCAGCAACGCTATTATCCTGATAGCTTTCTTTGTCGAAAATCTCAGACCCCAAAATCTTACGTACGGCCTCTGAATTGACCTTGTGGTTGTACTCCTCCTCCATCGCAATGGACTTGGCGATATTTCGGATCACCTTGCCGATAGCACGTTCCAGATTTCTAACCCCAGATTCACGGGTGTAATCCTCAATAATTTTCACCAAGGCAGCCTTTTCGAAGCTGACATCTTTGGTCTTCAAGCCATGCTCTTTTCGTTGCTTCGGCACCAAATGACGCTTGGCGATTTCCAGCTTTTCTTCCAAAGTATAACCTGTCACTTCGATGATTTCCATTCTGTCCCTCAATGCAGGCTGAATGGAATCTAAGGAATTGGCAGTGGCAATAAAGAGCACCTTGCTGAGATCATATTCCACTTCTAGGTAATTATCCAAGAAGGCGAAGTTTTGCTCAGGGTCCAGCACTTCCAAAAAGGCAGAAGAAGGATCTCCTCTGAAATCTGAGGACAGCTTATCAATCTCATCCAATACATAGACCGGATTCGAGATTTTAACCTTCTTCATATTCTGAATAATCTTACCCGGCATGGCACCGACGTAAGTTTTTCGGTGTCCACGGATTTCAGCCTCGTCATGAAGACCTCCCAAAGACATCCGGATATATTTTCTGCCCAAAGCCGCGGCAATAGATTTACCCAAAGAAGTCTTTCCTACTCCCGGAGGGCCATAGAGGCAAAGAATGGGGCCTTTTAAGTCATTTTTGAGTTTGAGCACCGCGAGATACTCGATGATCCGGTCTTTCACTTTCTCCAAACCAAAATGATCTGAATCCAGAATTGCCCGGGCATGCTTGAGGTCAAAGTTGTCTTGGGTAAATTCATTCCAAGGCAATTCGACCAAGGTTTCGCAATAATTCAGGGCAATTGGATACTCAGCTGCCGATGGGTTGATGCGAAGTATTTTGTCCAGCTCCTTTTCAAAATGCTTTTTGACTTCCGCAGGCCAGGCCTTTTGAGCTCCACGCATCCTGAGGTCTTCAACTTCTTTTTCAGGACCTTCCTCTCCTAATTCGGTTTGGAGGACCTTCATCTGCTGCCGCAAGAAATAATCCCGCTGCTGCTGGTCGATGTCGGTATGAACTTTCTTTTGAATTTCAGACTTCAGCTCCAGCATTTGGATGTCTTTCATCATGAATTCCAAAAGCAAAGTCGCACGCTCCACTCCGTCGTTGATTTCCAACAGCCGTTGCTTTGCTTCTACTGATGCGTTGATGTTGGAAGAAAGAAAATGAGTCAGGAAAGGCGTGTTGTCAATGTTGTCCAAAGCCACCTGAGCTTCTCTTGGGATTTCCGGATTCAGGTGAAGGATTTTGATTGCGGCATCTTTGAGAGATTCCTCTAATGCCTTGATCTTCTTGGAATTCTTGGGGAAGTTTTCTTCCAAATAATCCACTTTGGCAATGAAATACGGATCATCCGTAATGGTCTCACGGACTTGGAATCGCTTTTTCCCCTGAATGATGATAGTCGTGTTTCCATCCGGAAGGACAATCATCTTGATGATTTTGGCGAGCGTTCCTACATGGTATATGTCCTCCCATGCAGGATCGTCATTGTTGGGGTTGATCTGTGCGCAAACTCCGATAAGCTTGTTGCCTTTGTACGCTTTCTTGACTAGGCGAATTGATCGCTGTCTCCCCACTGTGATCGGAATGACTACCCCGGGAAAAAGAACTGTATTTCTAACGGATAAAATGGGAATTTCCTCTTCAAAGGATTCCGTCCCCTGATCTTGGTCTTCTTCGTCAGTAATCAACTGTATCAAGTCTCCTTCACCGGCATAATCACCGTTCATCAGGTTCTGGAAAATGTTATTTTCAAATTGGCTCATATATAGACAGGTTGACAGACTTGCTGTCAGTGTATCGCTAAAATAAAGGAAGAACCTCCAAAAAACGAAGGTTCTTCCTAAAGGTTCAAGACAGGTGCCAAAAGGGAAATGGGTCAGAATGGCAGAATAATCTCAATCTCACCTCTTAATTCCTTTCTAATTCAAGAAATTAGCTCTTCCCGAGTTTTAATTTCAATATTCCCCAAATCAGAATTGTAGTTCTAAGACATTTTGATTTTTCCACTCAATAAAAATACTTGGGATCTAACTCAGATATTCGGTCTCCCACCATATAGTACATCTTTCCTCTTACCACAAATCCATAGGCCGGCGGACTATCTCCTCCTGAAAGATAACTCGGAGAACTCACTTTCATGGTTTCCAGATCCAGCTCTGCAAATTGAAATTGAGATTTGGTGTAAACTTTGGTTCCAAGCCTATGAAACTGATTGACCTGAAAACTCGCAAAAATCCCATTCAGGTCTTGGACCTTAACCCAAGTGAAAGAGTTGGTGTCAAACCGATATAAAGCAGAACCTATCCCTAAATTACCAGATTCTATAATCGCAGCAGAATAGGTTTGTCCATTCCATTCAAATGTGGGAAAGGTATCCCCAAGCCCATTTGGCTGGTAAATGTCCGGGAGCTTTTCCCAAGTCCCAGTGCTGATGGTGAATTTATACCTTCGGATGTTTCCGTCAGCTCCGGTATTCCTGTCGATTTCATCTCCCTGATAATACAAGGCTCCTTGATGATAGACTATAGATTGGAATTGGGTGTCTGGGCTCGGAATATTTGGCAAGGCGGTAACTAGGTTATTGGCAGGATTGAAGGAGTAGAATTTCTTCTCAGAAACGAATTCTTGCCCATAGTAAGTCCCAAAATAAATCCTTCCTTCTGCCGCATAGGCAAAAAACTTGGTCGGATCTTGGCCTGGAACTGGGACATCCGCAAGCTTTCGGAAGGTTTTTGCAAAAATATTGATCTCAAATATCCCTTCAGGCCCCACATAGTACCCCGTATCATTTAGGCTAACGGTACGGCCCATCCCGTGATATCTGGGTTCAACAAAAATCACAGGGATACTTGGTGAGGTCCATTCTAGCATTAGGAAATTCTTGGATGGGAAACCGGCATTAGTAACCAAAACAGGAATTTCCCTGACCGCCGAAGTTCCGTATTTATAGTTGAAATTGACCTCGATTTGAGTTGGAGTAACAGAAGTAATTTGAAAGTCGAAAATGTCCCTTTCAAATTTCAGCTGATTAAAGTTGGCGGAATAGGGATTGAAATTCTCTCCTTTCAGAATAAAACTCCCTCCAAAAGACCTAAATGTATGCCTTTGATCTGGATCAATCTTGGTTTCCTTCAGTTTGAGCAGATTCGACAGAGGGTAAACTTCCCCACGGATAATCACTTCCAAGACTGGGCTGGACTCTGTGAAATTGGCATTCAGCTGAATCACAGTTTCCAATTCACCCATTTCCTTGACTTTAATGGCCCATTGATCTCCAGTCTTGTCCTTGTAGCGAATCCTTAGGTTTTCGTCATACAAATACTGCCCTTTCAGCCTAAGGTCCTGGGTATACAGCAACTCCTGGGGACCTTCCTGTGCAAAAACCGGTTTTTTGAAAGTCAAAGTCTGCTCCACACTCACCTCTTTCCCAGCCACATCCAGCACCATTTCAAAGGGCTGTGAAGGACCATTTCCCTCGACGAACGTAAGTCCGCGTGGGATTAGTATGTCAAAGTAGCTTTCGGAAATCTTGCTGACAATGGCTGTTTTATTTTGGATTCTGGCCTTGTACTGAGCAGGAGATCTGGATAGGTTCTTTGCAAAAATCCTTATCGTGTCATCATAATACACCTCGGAAGCTACTTCGATTTTTTCGATGATAAATCCTATCGCTCCCCGACTGGTAAAATCCCGAGACTTGGAATAAACCACTCCCTGCGAAGTCCGGATAAACGCCGCCACATGGATCCTTTCGTTGATTCGCATCGAATGGATGGCTTTCAATTTAAACTCCTTGGAGGGCATACCCACCTCTTTGACAAAATCAGAATCATCCAAAGTTGGACTCGGAGACCTCCCATAGACAAAGCCATATTCCAATATTTCCTCAGAACCAAAGTCATAAATATTAGCGGCAAACTCCGCCCCTTCAGAATCAACCTCCTGCACCATTACTACGCTAAACCTGGGGTTGGTTCTCGGAACCACTTCATCTTGTGCACAGGAAAACAAAATCAAGGCAACAAACCCAAAAATCAAACTTCTTACTATCATTTACTTACACTTAAAATTCAATACCTACTTGAAATGCAATTCTGTTTCTACTGTATTCCGAAAGACCTTTCATCAAATTGAACCTATAGTAATTCGATTGAGTAGTGGCCTCCAGCTCTGCAAAAATTCTGAATTTGGAAGCTGTGCGAAGGGTTGTCCCAAGCTTCAGCCCTGAAATAAATTTGGAATCCTGAAGCTCCAAAATCGGCCCTTCCGTCAAAAACACATCTTGGGAAGGCAGAAATCTCTGATCCACGATTCCATTCTCCTGAGTGACCTTTGGTGACCAAAAACCTCCCAAAATTCCCAAATACAAATCCATTCGCTGATTTTTGACCACACTGTAATTAAAACTCCAGGGGATATAAATGGCTGATTCCTTGACAGTTTCCGAACCGGTCCAATAAAAATTAGAAGATTCGTAACTGTTCAAAACTTCCGTGTTGAATACCGAATAGGCAAAACGTATCTCTGTGCTAAATCGAGGTAATCGTCTGAAATCATGAAATCTCACCCCGACAAAACCCATAAATCCAAGACTCTGATCCAGTCGGTCTTTTCTTCCTTCGAGACGAGAAGGCGAGCCTAGTGTAAAGTTATTCAGGCCTATCCCGAGTGTAGGAGAAACATAAGCCCAGGAAGATTCGGCAGCATGGACCTTATACTCCACCTCGAGGCAGTCAAAATATTCTTTGAAAAGCCGCGTCAGAGCGAATTCGGAAAAGGGTATTTTATCAATCCTGTCATATAACCCCACTCCGCAATCTCCTGTAAAAAAGGTTTTGAGCGGAACGATGAAAGGTCTCATGTATTTTCGAATTTCCTTCCCGTTCACTTCTGTTCGTTGGTAATAGGCTTTTAGCTCTTCAGTCTTTTTCAAATCACTGATGAAAAATCTTTCTTTGTAACTACTCAGAATCAATGGCCCGGAAACAATGAACTGGATGAAATTGAGCTCATCCGAGTCCGGAAGCTTTCCGGACAGAAACAATTGCCCATTTTCAAGCCCAAATCCCTGAATATCCTCTGGAGAATAGGTCGATACTGATTGCTTTGATTCAAAAACAATCTGAGAGTAAAATGTCTGATTGAAATTTCGGACAATAGTGCCAGAGATCTTTTCCCCTGAATTCAAAATCACATAATCTCCAGAACTCTCTTGGGAATAATTTATCCAAGCAGAAGGAGAACTTTTAAAGTTTTGGGAAAAAGAAGGAAGTGCAAAAATTATCAACCCTAAAAAAAGAGCACTTCGGGAAAATAGTGTATTCATGGAAACATGTTTTTCCTAAATAAATAGTAACTCTTCTAATTTCAAAGAATTCACCTATCCTACAAATTAAATAGCTGAAAATAAACCTATTATTTTTTTGACTTTGGGAGTCTTTTCTGGCTTCAAAAAAGAAAAACCATTTCTTGCTAACTTCGATCACCTTGATAACAAATCCCAGAAATTACCTTTTTCAAAAAATTCTAAAGGCTAATTCTGAAAAATCAAATTCTAAAGGATTCAGATTTATTCAGCCCATTTTTTTACTTTGAAAAAGAATTGCCTAATCATGTCAACTTTATCCGAATCCCCAAATATCCCGACAGAGTCCCAAGAATCTTTGGTGGATTTATTTCTGAATGATTTTCGGGATTTCAATCATGGGCTATCTCAAATCACTGAATCAGACGAACTCCAGATATACCTGCACCACCAAGGTATGCAGCTTATTCATTCTTTTCTGAAGGTAGAGGAGCAGTGCTTTCTGGAATTGGATGAGAGTAAAGCCACGCATTTAGCCGCGAACTATCTATTTCACTTTTCCTACCCAGACCGATTCAAATCCATTCTATTTCTGATTCGTGATTCGCTTTTCCAACTCTCTATTGCGGAATTGAGGCATTTAGAGGGCTTTATTTCTGAGGAAAAGGAAAATAACCACCGGCAGGAAGTCATGAGCTTATTGGTTCAGGAATGCCAAAAAATGGAAGGGTTTTTCTCCAGTGAATACGAAAGTATGAACAGCAGAGAGGACTTGTTCAAGCAAAAACTGGATTCCATCAAGCACTTTTCAAATCCACGAGAAATCTATAAGTCCCAGTTTGAGGCCATTCAAAAGCAACTCGATCAAATCGCCGATTGCGGACGGCAACTGAAAAAGACACAGGAGGATTACACCAAAATCCGAAAACTCGTCCTCAAAATGAAGGATGAAGTGGTGATGACCAACCGCTTTTATCAAGAAAAAACAAACCAGTGTCTGGAAGACTTGATGCTGTTGGATCAAAACCAAAAAGAAGTCGATCAGGTCATTGCCAGTTTCTCTGCTCTTTTGAGCTCCGGCAAAGCCCAGGAAATCAATTCAGATTCCAATATCCGACAGCTGGAAGATCAAATCAATCTGCTTAAAGAACTTTCCATTCCGGTGCAAACACAGGAAGGATATCTCATAATTAAGAAAGTCGATTTCCGAAAAAACACCCAAAAATGGATGGATTACCGAATTCTTCCAGAAATGATCGACCTCTGGGATCATCAAGAAGCGGTATCATCCCAGCTGCTCAACGTCGCCAATAGGATCAAAAACAGCTTGAGTTTTGCCAAAGGAGCCAGCTCTCCTCCCAATGTGCAGGGCGAAATCCAATCCTGGAAGGAGATCATTGAAAAAGAAAAACTTACCGCCAACCAAAATGAACATCCGGTTCATCTGATCGAGGAATTGCTGGAGAAAGAATTTAAAGTCTCCGAGGTTTACAGGCAGGCCGAATACCTCAAGGTACCTCTTCAGACCAATTTTGCCCGCCTAAGAAGCAGCTCCAAAAAGAAGAATATCTGGACCCAAACCATTGGTAGCCTTTGGTCCCGGCTGGGCAACAAAATGAAGGTGGTCACCCAAACCACTCCGCATCAAAAGCTGGAAATCGCATTGGGCATTTTGGAAACCCGGAATGAAAAAGAAATACCGGATCATTACCACGCTCTTTTCCAAAACAAAAACTTCCTGGGAGACCTGTTTATGGTCAGGAGACCTGCCCAAGAAGAAGAAATCAGATCTGTGGTCAACCTTTGGAAAAAAGGAAACAATCGTTCCCTTGCAGTCATTGGGCCTCCACTCAGCGGAAAATCAACCCTTTTGGAATTTGCCGCTCATTTATTTCCGGCCAAAGAAGTCCTGATCCTTCAGCCTAATGAGAACATCACGGTGGAAGGACGGAAATTCAAAACTACCGAAAATCTGGGTCAGGCCCTGAATTTCATCAGCAGATCATTGCATAACTCCCGACAGATTGTCGTGTTGGATGACCTGCATCTTTGGCGAAACGAGGAAACCTCATTGGCCGACAATGCAGCGGCCCTGATTGAGTTTATCAACACCAACTACTCCAAAGCATTTGTGATTCTGGGAATTACCAAATCACTTTGCCTTCACTTGGATACGTTAATGAATTTCTCGGAAGGGTTTACCAACCTTTTGGAAGTCAAAACCGCCAAATTTGATGAAATCTACAAAGCGGTGATGCTTCGGCATGGAGCTTCGCATAAAAAGATCTTTGAAAAAGAAGGTGTCTGGATGACGGAAATTCAAATCCGGAAAAAAATCAATTGGCTGGCCAAAAAGCACGATTTCAATATCGGAGCAGTACTTCAGGCCTGGATCTTTTGTACCGATATCCAACCCGAAGGGACAATCCGCTTTACTGAAAAAGAAACCCATCTCAACGATTTTCTTCAAACTCCCGAGCTTCTGATTTTGAAGCATTGCCTGCTGTTTGGATACTGCACAGATCTCGAGCTGAAGAGGCTATTCACTCAAAACTACGAGACAAAGTACAAGCCAGCTGTCCGAAAACTTCTGAACATCAATATTTTGGAAAGAAATACTCAAGGTCAATTGATGGTAAAAAACTCCGTAAGGCAAGACCTGTACGCTGTTTTGGTTTATCATGAATTACTCGCCAACTAGCCCCGATTGTTATGACCTCATGGAATGATTTGATCTTCTTAATTCTGACAGTTTCGGGAGTTTACCTAGTATTCTTTTTTTGCTTCCTGCTGATTTCTGATTACTTGAAAAAAAAGCGGATAAGCGACCGAAATCTCTATTGGCTCCATAGAATCCGCCTGCTGTATAAGCCGATTGCCTGGCTGATAGTCATCGGTGGATTCGTCAGTCTGGACCCATTGCCCCATGGATTCCTTGTACTTATTGTCGTGGGATTAGGATTCAGGCAACTGGAAAATTATGTCAGCGGATTGGTAATCCGATCCAGCGCTATGGTATCGGAAGGCACGGTGGTCCAAGCCGGGAAAATCCGGGGAAAAATCCAAAAAATTGCCAGCCTGGGCATGGCAATCGCTACGGATCAGGGAGAGCGCTGGGTTTGGTACAAATCCTTCAACAAAGCCGGATTTACGCTACTCTCCACCCAAGCCACTCAGCAACGGGCTATTTTCCTCAAATCCCAACTTCCCTATAATGAGATCAAAAATCTCGTTTTCAACCATCCTGTTTTGGCTTTGGGGAAGGAAATCCGACTCAAAAAAGGAAGCACAGAACACGTTTATCTCTTGCACTATACCTTGGCCAAAGGAGCCTCTAATGAGGATTTGATCAACTTCCTCCACGAAAATGAAATGGCAACCCACAATTCAGAAAATTTTGACAAGTAATGGAAATCATATCATCCTATAATCTGATCATCGAAGTATCGGTGATCATCATCTTATCCTTCCTTTTCAATGGAATTTCCAAAAAGACCAACATCCCTGCCGTTCTGCTTTTGATCGGGCTGGGGATTGGACTCCAATACATCCTCAAAAGCTACACTTCTGAGACCATGGATTTCTTCCCGATTTTGGAAGTCTTGGGAATTGTGGGCTTAATTATGATTGTGCTGGAAGCTGCTTTGGAGTTAGAGCTCAAGCGGGACAAACTCATTCCTATTCTCAAATCCCTGGGGATTGCTTTGATTGGATTGTTGGCCTCAACCTGGGCCGCAGCCTATATTCTATACTATTACATCCCGGAAATGACTTGGGAATCGGCCTGGCTCTATGCCACCCCACTTTCTATTCTCTCCAGCGCCATTATTATTCCGAGTGTGATCGGATTGAAAAGTAAAAAACGGGAGTTTCATATCTACGAAAGCACCTTTTCAGACATCTTGGGAATTATGCTTTTTTATTTCCTGAGTGGAAAGTTCAGCCCCGCCGAAGACACCGGTCTGGTGGGTTTTGGTGGAAATTTCCTCCTTACTGTCGCCATCTCCATTGTGGCCAGCTACTCCATTATCCTGATTTTCCAAAACATCAAAAGTCAGGTAAAACTCTTTTTGTTGATTGCAGTTTTGCTTTTACTCTATGCCGTCGGCAAGAAGATGCACCTCTCTTCTTTGATCATCATTTTGATTTTCGGGTTGGTAATAGCGAACATGCGCTTGTTTTTCCAGGGGAAATTGGCCCGCTGGGTCAACTTCGAGAAGGCACATCACATCTATCATGAACTCCACATCATCACGGCAGAAACTGCCTTTGTGGTCCGCACCTTCTTCTTTGTAATATTCGGATTGACCATTGCGATTACCTCACTTTTCAGTTTTGAGGTGGCGATGATCAGCACTTTGCTGATTCTTTCCATCTATGCGATCCGCTTTGTTTTGCTCCTGATTTTCGAGGGGAAAGATATTTTGCCACAAGTCTTTATCGCCCCTAGAGGTTTGATTACGGTATTGCTGTTTTATGCCATTCCTGTAGAAGCTCAGATTGCCAGTTTCGAACCGGGGATTCTACTTTTTGTCATCATCGGAACTAGTTTGATCATGACTTTTGCGATGATTTATGAGAAAAGGAGAAGCTCCAAAGCATTCCAAATAGCTGAAAGCCGAGGGGTGGGAAGTGTAAAATGGAAAGTCCCCAGTGTTCTGGAGGAAAAGTCTGAATAACAAAAAAGGCCGGAATTATCCGGCCTTACTTTTTAATCTTCTTTGGGAAATTAACTTCCGGTGAAAAACTTCAGAATATCATTTCCAATGGCAAATACCATCAATGCCAAAAGAATCACCATTCCAACTTTCTGGGCATTTTCCAAAAACTTATCGGATGGAGCTCGTCCTGATACCATTTCATAAAGCAAGAACATCACGTGTCCACCGTCCAAGGCAGGAATCGGCAATAAATTCATAAAGGCCAAAATCATGGAAATCAAACCTGTGATGCTCCAGAATTTTACCCAATCCCAAGAGGCACCATAAATTTTAGCCATTCCGATTGGACCGCTCACATTTTTAGGAGATACATCCCCTGTAAACATTTTGCCCAAAGCTTTGGCATTGACAATCACTACACCGAAGGCTTTGGAAGTCCCTTTGGAAATCGCTTCGCCAAAGGCATAATTACGCTTGACCGGCTCGATCAGGGGATTCACCGCAATTCCGATTCGGGCATCTTCGGTCACCGGAATCATCAAAGTGTCTATTGCTGAGCCCTGCTGACGGATGATTTCAGCTTCCTTATTCACCAAGCCTTTCAAGGTCGATTGCATTTCATCAAAGTAGTAAACCTCCTGTCCATTGACGGCCAGGATTTTGTCTCCAACCTCAATTCCTGCTGCTTCGGCTCCGCTTCCTTTATCCACTACCCCTACTTCAAATGGAAACCGGATTCCCACGAATTTGGAAAATGCTTCCTCTGAATTAAACGTATTGATAAAGCCTCTAGGGATTGCGATTTGAAGAGTTTCTCCATCACGGTCCACCGTGTAGTATCCATCCTCGCTCAATAAGGCAGCTCCGCTAGTCAGGTCCGTGATGCTGTTATATGGTTCACCGTTTATGTCTAATATCTTGTCCCCCGTCTGAAGTCCGATGGATTCACCGTATTCATAGGCTACAATTCCATTTTCGATGATTTGATCACGGGAAAAATAAGTTTCTCCATTGTTATACACCAAAAACACAAAAATGACAATCCCGGTGATCACATTCACGATAATCCCGCCCAGCATTACGATCAAGCGCTGCCATGCCGGCTTGGATCGGAATTCCCAAGGCTGAGGCTCTGCAGCCATCTGCTCGGTATCCATGGATTCATCTACCATCCCGGAGATTTTTACAAATCCTCCTAATGGAATAGCCCCGATGGAATATTCCGTTTCACCCCATTGGAATCCTGCAATCTTTGGAGGAAAGCCAATGGAGAATTTTTCTACTCTCATGCCAAACATTTTGGCGGTAAGCAAGTGTCCCAGCTCGTGAAGGCCTACCAAAATAGACAAGCCCAGCAACAGCTGGCCCACCATGATCAAAGTTTCCATTTATACTCTAGACTTTATTAAATTTTCAGTTACTTCTCTTGCCCGCAGATCTGTCTGCACATAATCTTCCAAACTTGGACGGGCAATAAATTCCGTTTGGATCATTGTTTCGGCTATCAAATCCGACATTTCCAGAAACCCTACTTCCCGGTTCAAAAATGCAGCCACAGCAATTTCGTTGGCAGCATTGAGTACACAAGGAGCATTGCCCCCTTTTGCCAAAGCATCAAAGGCAAGTTGGAGATTCCGGAAAGTCTCAAGATCCGGTTGCTCGAAGGTCAATTGTGGGTATCTGGTGAAGTCAAATCGCTCGAAGTCACTCTTCAAACGATGTGGATAGCTCAAGGCAAACTGAATTGGGATACGCATATCCGGGAGTCCAAGTTGTGCTTTGATCGAACCGTCTTCAAATTGCACCAGGGAATGGATGATACTTTGAGGATGCACGACTACTTCGATCTGCTCGGTTTTCAAGCCGAAAAGCCATTTTGCCTCGATGACTTCCAGGCCTTTGTTCATCAATGAGGCCGAATCAATGGTAATCTTGGCACCCATATCCCAGTTGGGATGTTTGAGCGCCTGCTCCCGGGTGACAGTCTCCAAAAAAGACCGATCTTTTCCACGGAATGGACCACCTGAGGCAGTCAGGATTATTTTCTCAATCGGATTATGAAATTCCCCAACCAAACATTGGAAAATGGCAGAATGCTCTGAGTCCACCGGATAGATATTCACACCGTTTTCCCTGGCCAAAGCGGTGATAATCTCGCCGGCCACCACCAAAGTCTCCTTGTTGGCTAAAGCTATCTGCTTTCCGGCTTTGATGGCATGCACCGTCGGAATCAATCCCGAATATCCTACCAAGGCCGTCAGAACCACGTCGATGGAATCCATTTCCACGACTTGAGCAATGGACTTTTGCCCTGCAAAAACCTTGATATCATGCGGAATCAAAGCTTCTTTGACCTGTTGATATTTGGATTCATTGCCAATGACCACGGCATTAGGCTGGAATTCCAAAGCCTGTTCTATAAGGAGATCACAGTTGTTTTGTGCAGTAAGGACCTCTACGACAAAATCTTCCGGGTGCTTTCGGATGACCTCTAAAGTTTGGGTTCCAATACTTCCTGTACTTCCCAGGATGGCTATACGCTTGGGTTCTATCATTCAGATCGATTCTTACCAATGTAAAAACCTTCCGGACGACGGAAGGTTCTGTCTAAGGCTGACAAAATTACCAAATGGACTGACTTTTCCTTGTACATCCCGTCACATTTTGGCATTTGGGACAATTTTTGAACTCCAGACTCTCTATTCAGCTCTTAAAAAATGTGAAGGGGAAAATCGACTGAAAACCTATTTCATTTCATTCAGTAAATAATTACTATGAACTCAACTGTGAAATCTATCGCCATTTCCTTCCTTTCGGGTATCGCCGGAGCCGCATTTTGGCTTTCCATACAAGCCCCTGAGGCAAAGGATTTTCAAAATTCCGGATTCCCGGAATCCCGACTTACCACCCAGTTGGCCAATGACTTCCAGCCCAACTCATCACTTGAGAAAATTGATCCGACCACTTCTTTTATAGAAGCCTCCCAAAACAGCACCGAGTCTGTGGTTTTCATCAAGAATTTCAGCGGAACGGACTACCGAAGGTATAGCATGTTTGACTATTTCTTCGGCACTGGGCCTTCCCAGCAAGTGTCCACCGGATCGGGAGTGATCATTTCCAAGGACGGCTATATCGTCACCAACAATCACGTGATCGACCGAGCAGAAACCATCGAGGTGGTTCATCAAAAACGAACCTACAAAGCCAAATTGGTTGGGACGGATAAAAACACGGATATCGCTGTTCTAAAAATTGAAGCAAGCAACCTTCCTGAAATCAAACGTGGCTCCAGCCGAAACCTGAAAATCGGAGAATGGGTGCTTGCAGTTGGAAATCCATTTAATCTGACCTCCACGGTCACAGCTGGGATTGTTTCCGCCAAAGAAAGACAGATCAATATTCTTGGGGGAGATTTTCCATTGGAAAGCTTTATCCAAACTGACGCACCTATCAATCCCGGAAATTCCGGAGGTGCTTTGGTCAATGTAAATGGAGAATTGGTGGGAATAAACACTGCCATACTTTCCAGAACAGGATCCTATACCGGTTATGGATTTGCCGTGCCGGTAGATGTAGCCATGAAAGTCGCCAATGACCTGATCAAATTCGGGGAAGTTCAGAAAGCCATCCCTGGTGTGGATGTAGTGGAAATCACGCCTGAGTTGGCTGAGGAAATGAAACTCAAAACTCTGGACGGAGTCATTGTCACGCATACCTTGAGAGAAGGTGCAGCCGAAAAAGCAGGCTTGCAAAAGAATGATGTGATCCTTCAGATCGGAGATTGGAAGATTACCGGCAAGGGAAGCTTTGAGGAAGCTCTCTCCTATTATTATCCAGGCGATCAGGTCAAGGTGGATATCATGCGAGGAGGAAATGTCAAATCCATGACCCTGACTTTGCAAAACCTAGAAGGTCAAACCGGAATCATAAAACGTGAATATTATTCTTCCGCACTTTTGGGAGCAAGGCTGGAAGCCGTCAACACCATAGAAAAGGACAGACTGAGAATCCCCTATGGCATCAAAATCAGCTCCCTCTCCAGAGGATATCTGAGAGACCTAGGATTCCGTGACGGGTACGTGATTACCCATGTGAATGAAATGCCTGCCAAAGATCCCAAAGCCTTGGGTAAATACCTCGAGGAATTCAGCGGAAGACTGAAATTGGAAGGTGTCAGCCCTAATGGACAGCCCTTCATGCAGAGCTATAATATCCGATAAAATATTGGGGAGACTCTGGTCTCCCCGATTCTTTTTAGTTAAATTCCATAAAATTGATCGCCTATGAAGACCCTGCCACAATCCTGCGAAAAATGTCTTGAGGAGTTTTCCATCGCTTTGGAAGACTTGAAGATTTTTGCCAATCGGGCCAAAAACTCACCCGGTGAAAACACCAACAGACAGCTGATTATCAATTTTGAAATCACCCATGAATTAGCCCTGAAAGTAATCGCCAAGTATTTTGACAAAATGGGCAAAGGTCCATTCTCCGGCTCTCGTGATGCGACGGTGGAAGCTTTCCACGCAGATCTGATCGATGACGGCAAATCTTGGCTGGACATGGTCATCGACCGAATCCAGTACAATCCAGTCTATGAATTAGACACCCAAAAGCAGTTTTTGGACAACATCCAAAAGAAATACATCGACCTCCTTGAAAAGTTTGAGGATACGATGACTAAGAAGTTGGAGGAAATGGAGAAATAATATGAGGCTGTCTTTAAAGAAGGGATTGTCAGATTGAGCTCCTACCTGATGGTTAGGCAGGGAGTCGAAATGTATTCCAGAATTTCGGAAACCGCCTTCGACTACGCTCAGGCTGACAAAACTACAGCATAAAAGACAGCCTCTTTTTTGACTTTTACCTAAACAAGAACCCTGAAGGACCTCTGCCCACTTCCATGGATAACAGTTGTGTTCCATCTTTTTGATAAATCACCACTTCCCCATTTCCCTGAAATCCTTTTGCATTGGCCAAATAGACCTCCTGCCTTTCTCTGTCATAGCCAATTCCATAAAATCCTGTCCCCTTCTTCCAGGCAGCATTGATCTGTTCATTTTCCAATGAAATCATAGCGACAGCATCTTCATAATTTGGCCAGCCAGAACTGGTCACCACGTAAACTTGTCCTCCGTCTCCCAAAGCAATTCGGCTAGTAGCTTTAGGCAGGGCTCTGGACTTTACCTCTCCTGCTTGAAGACTCCCGAGGTCAATTGCATGAAATGAAACCTGAGTGCTTTGATAAGAGTAAACCCAAAGTTTCCCCCCATATTCCAAGAACTGGGTCGGTTTGCCCGGGATAGAAATAGTCTTGATTAAAGTCTCAGAATCCGCATCTATCACTTCCACTTTTCCGGAAGCACATGCGACAAATACATTTTTTCCCGAAACAAAAAGATCCTCAGGCTTGTCGGAAACCTCGATTTTAGTCTTTACAGCACCTCCATCTAATCCGGAAATCACCGCCACATAAGAATCCGGAGTCTGATAATTGGCGTCATATGGTCCGTAATCTGAGACAAACAATTTCCCGGAGGCCGTTGCCAATGACCGGGGCTGATCCAAATTGCCAGTGACCGCACCAATGGATTTGAAATTATCCGGATTTACAATTTCGATTTTACCGGTGTTTGCCACCAAATAAAGTCGACCTTCCTCCAGTACCAAATCTTCCAATAAACCGGCAAATGGCCTACTATTTTCAAACTCAAAAACCTCTCCCGTCAAGGCTCTGAGGGATGGATTGTAATGATAGACCTCTCCGTCATTGGTGCCAAAATTACCTTCATTCAGGATCAGAACTCCGGTTTCATATTTCCCCAGAGGTTTTTCACTTCCGTCTTGACAGGAAAAAGCAAATAAAACTAGGACTAGAGCCCAAAGTTGATTTTTGAAAATGTACTTCATAGATGTATGGATAAATTAAATTGATAAGTTCTACCCGGCATGGCTCGGAGGTATAGTACCTGATAATCCGCGTTGAAAAGATTGAGGATTTGGAATCTGATTGGAAATTGAACTTTGCCCCATTTCAAGGCTGAGCAGGAAATTCCCGTATTCCAGATATGAAAAGGATCCATTTTGCGGGAATCTCCAGTTCCTATGGACCGCTGTCCTACCCAGGTACCGGAAAAATCCCAGGCAATAGACCCTAATTCAGCCTTCAAAGCAGTATTCGTTTGATGACGTGGAGTATAAGGCAGCTGTTGGGGACGATTGGAATCAGTAGTCAGATCCAAAGCTTGGGTAAGTGAATAACCCAACTGAACCTGCCAATCCAAGGGACCACTGGACCAATCCAATTTCCCTTCGTATTCCAATCCTTGATTAGTGACTTTCCGAATATTCTGAGGAGACCAAACTGCCCCCATGGGCATCCAAATAATCCAGTTATCCACCTTCATCCGGAAATAGGTGAGACTTTGCTCCAGGTTAAAAAATCCCCTTTTTGTCCAATGTAGGCCAAGTTCCCCAGAAAGACTTTCCTCCGGCAATAAGTCCGGATTGCCACCTGGCTCCCAAAATCGATCATTCAGCGTCGGAACTTTAAATCCTTTTGCCATGGAGCTTTTCAACATCCATTGTTCCTTTTCTTTTTTCCAAAAAATCCAATCTACTCCAAGACTTGGCAAAAAGGGCTTCCATAGATCCTCAAAGGCTAATTGCCGTAAGTTCAAACTCAGAGAAAGTACCTCCTTCGGTCTCCAAAGAGCACTTTGGTAGGTTTCCAGACGGTTATCTTTCGCGGAATAGGTACTCAACTCCCCTTTTGCAAAAGTCGCCCTTCCCCCTACTTTAAATTCCCAATTATCCCAGAAATCAAAATTCCATTCAGGGATAAGGAAAAATTGCGAAGTCTGGTTATCTATCCCATTGAAATTGAGCTCATCTTGAACCCAGCCCAGTTTGAGGTTGGCTGAGGAATTATTCCAAAAATGTGTGTAATCCCAAACCGCCCGGAAACTCTGATCTTCCTGCTGGTCTCGGGTTCTGGACCCCATGACCGGCTGGATTTGACGATCTGCCTGATTCCACCAAAAGGAAGCTTTGATCAAATCTTTTTCCCCAATGACCCAACTCAAGTTCTGGACCCATCCCATTTGCTCCACCTGTGCATTTTCCTGAAATTTCTCAGGAGTCCCTGGCAGGGAAAGATCCCGATATCGAAACTTGTTTGCTGAAAACTGTCTGTAAAATCTGGATTGGATACTGAGTTTTTGGGAAGAAAAATGTACGCTGGTGCCCGAATGGAAAAGCCCATAACTTCCAGCAGTCTGAGAAAAATTGGCCTTCAGTCCTTTTTCAAAACTAGGATTTGTCTTCAGGTGGACACTCCCTCCTATGGCTTCATTTCCCATTAAAGCCCCCGAACTTCCAAATTGCAACTGGACCTGATCTATGGCCTGAATAGGCATCAGACTCAGATCGCTTTGTCCCAAAGAAGGACTATTAAGAGGGATCCCGTTCCAAAAAATAGCCGTATGCCCAGCAGAAGTACCCCGAAAGGACGGAGAAGCGAGCATTCCAGAACCGTACTGGCGGACAAACACAGGAGACTTTTCTTGCAACAGATCAGCCAAGGACCGGGCAGAATAGTCATTCAACTCCCTCTTTTCAAAGGAAATGACTTTCTGTCCGGAAGCAAAATGCTCCCAAGAAGGTGCAGAGACCTCAATCTCCGACAAAGAAACCGTGTCCTGGAGGGGCATCCAGCCCAATCCAGCAAACATCCACAATACGAGCATCATGCCTGATCGAATTAAAGTTCAATTCGATTCGGGCTTGAAAGAAATGGGAAGAAATGAAAACCAACCCCAAGGGGCGTATCGACAAGTCTTCTTCGCTTTTCCTCCGAAAGCACAGAATCAGCTGACCAAGGCAGGTCTCCTGGCTCATCTGACTTTTGCGGGCCTTCTCTCTCCTTTCCGACCAATGTCGGTCTTGGAAAAATGGCGCGGTAGTGCAAAAGATTTTTCCTTCTTGAAACTTCCAAAAAGGACAGACTTACAGTTGCGGGGACAGCTCCGGTGTTCCACCGGATTCCCTTTTAATCTCTAGTTTGGATCCCGAAATTTTCGAGACCCTAGAGAACCTTCATCGAAGCAAATGTAAGGGCTTTTTGCATTGTGAAAAAAGTGGTCAGCCATAAAATATTTTGGAAAGCAGACTTCCTCTCCTTTACCTTGGTAGAAAATTTTGTGGCCATCTTCTGATGAAAATCCAATTCCCCAAACGATCAACCTCCTTTTTTCCAATCATTTATGTTGTTGGATTAAGTTTCCTTCTTTTGATTTTTTCATGCCAAAAGAAGGATCCAGTCACCTTCGAAAAAACTCAGATCCCCCTCAGTTATGCCAAAGGATTTGAGATTTTTAAAGGAGAAAACTTCTTCGAAATTCACGTCAGCCAAGGATATACCGGAGCCGAAAAAACCTATCATTATCTTATCCTGAATGAAGGTGCCCAACACCCCAAGGAAGGCTTTGATGCAGTAGTTCAACTCCCTGTTTCCACCGTTGCTCTGACCTCTACTACCCAGATTCCACACTTGGATATTTTGGGAGAAACTTCTCGCCTTGGAGCATTCCCCAATCCGGATTTGATCTCTTCCAAGGCAGCACGGGATTGGATTTCCCAAGGGAAGGTGAGGGATCTGGGAAGAGGACCGTCTGCTAATCCAGAACTGGTCATTGAGCTTCAACCCAGCTGGATTATGATTTCGACTTTGGGGGAGGATTTGAGGTATTTAGACCTTTTGGCACAGGCGGGAATCCCAGCTTTGATCAACGGGGAATATGTAGAACAGCATCCTCTGGGTCGCGCAGAATGGATCAAGTTTACCGGGATACTTCTAGGAAAATATGAGGAGGCTTTGGCCGAATTTGAAAAAATTGAGGCTGACTATCTGGAGGCTGAAAAACTGATTGCTGAAGCAAAGACTTTAGACCGTCCAAAAGTCCTTAGCGGAGTCATGTATCAGGATATCTGGTATGCTCCCGGTGCCGAAAGCTGGGGAGCACGAATCCTCGAAAATGCAGGTGGAGACTATATTTTCTCTTCGGAAAGTGGGACTGGAAGCCTTCAGTTAAATTATGAATTTGTACTGGACAGAGCTATGGATGCGGATTATTGGATCGGTTCGGCAGACTTCCCAGATTTGAAATCCATGGGAGATTCAGAGGCTCGTTACCGTTCTTTTTCACCTTGGAAAAACGGAAAAGTTTTTACCTACACTGGGAAAAAAGGAGAAACAGGTGGTTTGGAATATTTTGAATTGGGCTATATGAGACCAGATCTGATCCTAAAAGACCTGATCAAAATCCTCCACCCAGAACTATTGCCGGAGTATGAGTTATATTTCTATCAGAAGTTGAATTAACCCTTTCGAAAGACCGCAATTCTTCCATGAATTTCCGCCAATATCTTTTTCCAATCGCTTTCCTTTTCCTTGGCTTGAGCTTCTTGTTCAACCTGGGTATGGGTTCGGTATGGATACCTTTTGGTGATATTCTCAGCGGGCTATTTTCGGGAGATTGGCAGAAGTCATCCTGGGAACAAATCATCCTGAATTACCGACTTCCTAAGGCTTTGGTGGCCATTTGTGCAGGCATAGGATTGAGTCTTAGCGGAATTCAAATGCAGACCTTTTTCAGGAATCCACTGGCAGGCCCCTTTGTTTTGGGGATTAGTTCGGGGGCTGGACTTGGAGTAGCCCTATTGATTTTGGCAGGCTCAGCATTTGGCTTTGCGCTTAGCGGAGTCAACTCTTGGGCTTTAGCCATAGCGGGTATATTGGGAGCAGGATTGGTCTTATCCCTGGTCAGCCTAGTGGCTTGGAAAGTAAAAGACAGCATGACGCTTTTAATTGTCGGGCTGATGTTCGGTTCAGCTGTATCGGCTGTGATATCGGTGTTATCATTTTTTTCCGGAGCAGAAGCTTTGAAGCTTTTCACTGTTTGGTCAATGGGTAGTCTGGGAGCCTTAGGCTGGAATCAAGTTGTGATTTTGGGCTCTTTGGATTTGGTGGGATTGATTCCGGTATTCCTCTCCGTTAAGTCTTACAATGCACTTCTTTTAGGGGAAAATTATGCCCGAAGTATGGGTGTCAATACGGAGAAAATGCGCTGGATCATGATTCTCAGCACGGGAATTCTCGCCGGCGGAATTACAGCATTCTGTGGACCAATCGCCTTTATCGGCATTGCAGTGCCACATTTGGCCCGAATGGTCTGGAAAACATCCGACCACGCGGTCCTATTTCCGGCTTCCGCAATCCTAGGAGCCATCTTGCTTTTGCTTTGCGATGCAGTAGGTCAGTTGCCGGGCTATTCCAGTACTCTTCCCATCAATGCAGTGACCTCGCTGGTCGGAGCTCCAGTGGTAATATCCCTGATTTTGAAACGTAATCTAAGCCGAGATTTTTAATGTGATGACAAATTCAAAATCAAACCTAGCGCTTCAGGGAAAGTCACTCCATCTCGGGTATCTTCATCAAGGATCTAAAAAGGAAATTCTTACGAACCTGAATTTTGAGCTTTATTCGGGGGAACTCACCTGTCTTTTGGGTCCCAATGGAGTTGGAAAATCAACCCTGATCAAAGCTATCTTGGGCCAGATTCATCCTTGGAAAGGGGAATTGATCCTCCAAGGCAGCCCTATTTCTGACATTTCTTTGGAGCAGCTAGCCCTTCGGCTTGCGGTGGTTTTGACCGAGCCTGTATTCCCTGGAAATATGACCGTGGAACAATTGGTCGCCTTGGGAAGAACACCTCACACGGGTTGGTCTGGGAGATTGAGTGAAAAAGATCGGGAGGCGGTAGAAAACGCCATTTCTCGGACCAAAATCGGCTACCTCCGCAAAGAACGACTGAGTGAAATCAGCGATGGGCAAAGACAAAAAGCCATGATCGCCAGGGCCATTGCCCAGAATGGAGAACTGATAATTTTGGATGAGCCTACCGCGCATCTGGATTTGGTCAATCGTCTTGAGATCATGCAATTGCTGCGGGAAATTGCCATTCAGGAGCAAAAAGCTATTTTAGTCGTGACTCATGATTTGGAGATTGCGGTGGAGACCGCAGACCGGTTTTGGCTGATGACTTGCAGCAATCCCCTGATTTCCGGTTGCCCGGAGGATTTGATTATATCCGGAAAAATCAACCAGCTTTTGCCTTCCAAAAAGTACCAATATAGCCCTCAAAGTGGGCGATTGGAAGTTCAGGATAAGGTCTCCGAATTATCCATTCAAGGTCCTGCACATTTAGCTTATTGGGTAAGGAAAGCATTGGAAAAAGCGGGGATTTTTAAGCTTGAAACAAAAATCCAAGTCAAAGAAAATCCTTTTCAATTAGAGGTTAATTCCAAAATCTTTGCAAGCTTGGAGGAATTAATCCAATTTTTAAAATCGGCCTGAAGCATTCTAGATATGGACCAAGATGAGCTTTTTAGAAACTACCTTCAGGGGAAATTAAGCCCTTCGGACAAGAGCTTACTGGAAAAGCTTCTAGAAGAAAACCCACGTTATCAAGCAGAATTGGAGCTATTTCGCAAAACCTGGAAAACCCCGGAGAGCTCCGGCTCAAGGGTCAAATCCATCCTAATTTCAATAGTAATCGCATTAATAATTGTAGCCGCTGGTGTGTTTTTGTTTTACACTTTTGCACTGCCTCAAGGGCCCAAGTTGTTTTCGGCATATTACGAACCTTACCCGGTAGATAGACTCATCAGTCAATCACAAAACCCAAAACTCAAACAAGGATTGGAGGCGTATCAAGCCCAGCGCTTTGATCAAGCCACTTCTATTTTTGAACAATTACTAGCCCAATCCGAGTCAGATCAAGTTCTTTTCCATCTAGGGCTAAGCCACCTAGCATCAGGAAGACCAGAAAAAGCTATTCCGATTTTCAGCTTGATCTCGAAGGAATCACCCTATTCTGCCTCCATAGCATGGTATAAGGCGCTGGGGTATCTTCAGATGAACAAGATAGATGAAGCAAAAGCACAACTGAAAATAGCAAGCAGTGCGAAAGGAGAGTTTTCCAACAAGGCAACTGAACTTTTGGATAAATTGAAGTAGGTAAAATCCAGAGTCGGGATTATCCTTTTCATTTTCAGCACAATCGACTATTTTTCAAGAAGCTACTCAACCTATAATAACCTTATGAAACTCCGATTGCTTTCATTTTTGGGTCTTTCCCTATGGGCATTCTCCTGCGAAACTTCCCGACCTCAGCTCTCCCAAGAAGAATACGATGCCCTCACCGATGAGCAAAAGCGCTCAGTGGAATATGCTCTAGACGGAATAGAAGTCATGGATGAGCGTCTAGAACTTACCCTTTTTGCCTCCGAACCCATGCTAATGAATCCGACCAACATGGACATTGACGACCGGGGTCGGGTTTGGATTACGGAAGCTTATAACTATCGAAATCAACTCAATCCCAAAAACCCGGTAAAGACCGAAGGTGATCGTATTTTAATTTTGGAAGATACCGATGGGGATGGAAAAGCCGACAAATCCACCGTCTTCTACCAAGGCACGGATATCAATGCGGCTTTGGGAATTGCGATTTTTGGAAATAAGGTCTTTGTTTCCGTCAGCCCCAATGTCTTTGTGTTTACCGATGAAAACGGAGACGATGTGCCAGACAAAAAAGAAGTGCTTTTCACGGGTGTGGGCGGCGTGCAGCACGATCATGGAATCCATGCCTTCACCTTCGGACCCGATGGCAAGCTATATTTCAACTATGGAAACGAGGGAAAAGGACTTCACTATGCTGATGGAAGTCCGATTTTGGATCCTTTAGGCCGGCCAGTTATTTCAGAAACTGCACCCTATCAGGAAGGGATGGTTTTTCGATGTGATCCTGATGGAAGCAATCCGGAGGTACTGGCCTGGAATTTCCGAAACAACTACGAACTCGCCTTAGACAGCTATGGACGCATGTGGCAAAGTGACAACGATGACGATGGAAACCGTTCCACACGGATCAACTACGTGATGGACTATGGAAACTATGGGTTCAAAGATGAAATAACCAAGGCCGACTGGAGAACCCGTCGTGTGAATATGGAAGATTCGGTTTGGCGCCAGCATTGGCACCTGAATGATCCCGGAGTCGTTCCCAATTTGATCCAAAACTATGCGGGTTCGCCCACTGGCATCTTGGTCTACGAAGGCAAGCTCCTCCCCTCTGAATATCAAAATCAAGTCATCCACGCCGACGCCGGACCCAATGTGATCCGGATGTATCCTGTCCAAGCGGCCGGGGCAGGCTTTACGGGAGAGGTCAAGCCTATTCTGGATGGCAACAAGCGAGACAACTGGTTCCGACCCTCCGATGTGACGGTGGCGCCTGACGGTTCGATCTTCATCTCTGATTGGTACGATCCCGGAGTGGGTGGCCATGCCGTGGGTGATTTGGAAAAAGGGAGAATCTACCGTCTCGCTCCGAAAAAGTCTAAATACAAGATTGAGACTCCAGATTACTCTTCTGTAGAATCCTTAATCGAACTCCTGCAAAATCCCAATCGGGCGATCCATTTCAAGGCATTTATGGCCTTGAAGGAAAAAGGAGAAGACGCAAAAGCTGCTTTGGAAAAACTTTATGCCTCGGATGATTCCCGTATGAAAGCCCGGGCATTTTGGGTGCTCTGCCATCTTCCCACCGGGGAGGAATATATCCGGCAAGCTGCTGCAGATGCCGATGAAAATATCCGGGTAGCAGCAGTCCGAGCTTCTAGAATCCACCCGATCAAAGATCCTTCATTTTTGCCGGTTCTCGCTGCCGATCCTTCCGATCAGGTTCGGCGAGAAGTGGCCATTGCCATCCGGTACGAAGAAAACCTCGCAATTTGGTTAAAACTGGCGGAAGGCTATCGAAGCGGAGACCGCTGGTATCTCGAGGCCTTGGGGATTGCGGCCGAATACCACTGGAACAGCTATTTATCGGCCTATTTGGCAAAAATAGGTCAGGGATGGACTAATTCCCAGGAAGCCAAAGATCTGATCTGGAGATCAAGGTCGGTGACTACACCAGCACTTTTGGAAGAACTGATCTTAGCAGAAAAAAGTCCCGCAGATCATCGCTACTATAGAGCCTTGGATTTCCAATCATCAGAATTGAAAAACCAAACTCTGAAAAATCTGCTGGCCAAAGGCCAAAACGAAGATCAGGTCATCATCCTGAGACAGGTAGCTTTTGACTCCAAAAAGCCGGACTCCCAGCTTTTCAGTTTGGCCAAGGCTAAAGCAGGAAGCATTGAAGATGATCGTGATTTCCTGGAAATCGTCAGAAAATACCAACTCAAAGACCAAAAAGAGCGGCTTTTGGGAATGATTTATCAGGATGAAAACCGATCTATTGCCAATCAGTCTGCAGGGCTTTTTGTGCAACTCTATGGCCTTGCCGAAGCTGAGCAAGCCATGAGAAATCCAGAAGAGGCCAAAGCTATTTTGGCTATCCGGAAGTTTGGAGCGGTAGATAGTCCTGAAATGGCCAGGCTGCTGAGCAAATTCTGGAAAAATGATCAAGCTTCCAACGCCATCCGAACTGCGGCCATGGAGGAAGCTAAAGGATACCAATCTGAACCTGTCTTATGGGAGTTTGCCAAGGAGGACCAGATTCCAGCCGATCTCCTTCCTACAGCCCAAAAAATCCTGATGAGCTCCTGGAATGGGAATATCCGACAACTCGCGCTGGAAAAGTATGGGGACAGCATTGCCCAAGGCTACGATTTGGTGAAAATGCTCTCGGCAAAAGGAGATCTGGAGAAAGGAAAAACCATTGCCAACACCTATTGTCTGGCTTGCCATAAAATTGGAAATGAGGGAATAGACTTCGGACCTGGGCTCACCCAGATCGGTGCCAAACTCAGCCGTGACGCCATGATAAATGCCATCATCAATCCTTCTGAAGGAATGGGATTTGGGTATGAAACCCAACTGGTGAAATTCAAGGATGGAAAAGAAATCCGCTGCATTGTGAACTCCAAGACTGAAAACGACCTGATCGTGAAGCTGGTCGGCAGCGGCGAGCAGACAATCTACAAACTCGCTAACATTGAATCCATCACCCAACTTTCCGAATCCCTGATGCCGGCCTTCCCGCTAAGCGAACAGGAGTTGGTGGATTTGGTGAGTTATTTGGAGGGGTTGAAGTAATAGATATAAGAAAATTGGCAGAGGAAAATGGAATAAGATCAATACAAAAACCAATTAAAAATTGGTAAGGATATGAGGGTGGAATTACAAATTCCACCCAGTCCAAACCAAGATTTGACCACCTCTAGCGGGGAAACTTACCTAAAGTGTTTCGGCTTCATAAAATTCTAATTCTATAAATAATAGTACTCCGCCAGAAGGTTGTTTCTCCCAAGCTCCTAAAGGATCTCTTAAGATAGGGGTTTGCTTTCCGTATAATGTGTGTCTTAAATCAAGGAGAGCAAATCCATATTTATCGCTTTCAAGAGAGGAAAAATTTGAAAAATCTTTCGTTGAATAAATATTGCCCCTAATTCCAACTGAAAAAGTAAATTCCGAAACACCAGCTGGAATCTTTATGAAATTCTCAACTGTAAATACACTTTGTTCATAAAATTCACGATGATTTTCGTCAGAATCAAATACGTCCAAAAACTTATGGAATTTTTGAGTCTGAATACTCTTTCCATTGCTGGGCCTACAGGCCAAATGCGTTTGAAGATAAGCCTCAATACCAATCTCTGCTATATCAAGATTTCCTCTATCTAGATAAAACCATTGATTCTTTATATCTGGTAATAATGCATTTATCTTTGATTTCACAAAAATATTCCTGTCAAATGGAGTACTAAATTGAATAATATCACCAAAACTAGATGAACCACCAGTAGTAAAATACGAAAGACTAGGAATTGAAGAATTTCCTTTATATACAATATTGAATAATTGACCCAATACTAAGGAAAAATTTAGCCAATTATCTTCTGATTTTGAGCTATTTGTAGATTGAAAAAATTCACTTTCTGAACGATCTAATTTACTTGCTTTTACTGAAGATTCATGGAAATATTCATGTGGCGGATAAAGTGTACGAGTATCAAACATTCTTCCTACTCTTTCAGAACCTTCTACATTTTCACCCAATGTTTGAATGGTTTCTGGTGACACTATAAGTGTGGATGACTTTTTAAATTGGACATTATTTGAATTTCTTTTTTCTTTTTTGTCCTCACGATCATAATAAGATAGAATTGACTTTCTAATTTCTCTAATCTGAGTTGTTTTTAGTTCAGGTTTCATAAAAATAATTCATTTAGTTTTACCTACTCTTTCTCAGGTTTTCAGCAATCCCTGTTGTTTTTTAAATGACAACAAAAAGGTATCATTAGAAAATACGTGTTGAGAAATTTAACTGACTAAATAACTTTTTAATATTATTGATAAACACTTCAACTGATTCCAATTTTCTAATGGATGTATTGATTCTTACTTATTAAACATCAGTTACATTAGATATTGCAAATTTTGCAAAAACTTCAAAGGTGTGGGGTTCACTTTCTGAGGTTAGAATCAGAGGTTGAATAAGCAAAGGTTCCTCTTAATTTAGACTACTAGTTTCTAACCTGATTACAAAATTACTGTTGGACTCTAAACGGAGATGTCAGCTCTGCTCTTCTATTTTAAGGAATTTGCAATTCCCTCCCTGAGCGTAGTTTGACGCTTGCCTATGCGTAGTTTGAAACTACGCTCGACTATCCAAACGAATTATTGATTCGCTAGAAATTCAAATCTTGATTTTACTAATTTCTGGCTTTGTTTTCAGGATAATATCAGCCATTCCTAAAGGCATTTTTGGAAAACTGATGCTTATTCTATTATACCAGCCATTAATAGTTCGACTTGGTTCGACTTCGCTGACCAACCGCCGCTCCCTAACCATAGCTGGCTAGGAAATCGCTCATACCTGCGGCATTTATTCTTTTCAGTCCCGTAGGGACGGCCCATCACCTTGCCAGAGGTTTCGACCTCTGGTTTTCATGGATCACCACCCAATTGACCAAAGTCCCATCAGGACGGACGATGTATTATTCCAGCTCTTTAAAAGATATCCCGGCAAAAAATCTATTTGGTGAGCCCTCTGACTTTTCCCACAGAAAACCAATATCTTACTCCTTTCAAACCCCAAAAACCTAACCCTATGAACAAACTGATCCCATCAGGCTTGATCGCCTTTTGTCTGGCATTTTCCATTCCCGCATTCGCCCAAGACGGCACCATTTACCCCCTCGAAAACCCTGCTGAACCCAATGCCATCCTTCTGAATACAGGCGGGGTTGACAATCAACCGGCACCAGAAACCTGGTTTCGGCAGTGGGGTGATCCCATGGCACGGAATATCTCTACGGCGACCTTGACTCCTTTCCTACCTGAACCCGGGAAAGCCAATGGAGCCGCGGTGATCGTAGCTCCAGGAGGTGGCTTTAGCTGGCTATCTATGGGAAATGAAGGCTGGGAAGTGGCTGAAGCTTTAGCCAAGCAAGGCATCGCTGCATTTGTCCTGAAGTACCGATTAAATCCAACTCCGCCTGCACTCGAGGACTTTTCCACTTGGATGAACCGTCCCCGTACTGCGCCGGCACCTACTGCAGCAACCGAATCCGGTACTCCAGCTCCACGTCCTCCTCAGCGTGACCTTTCCAATCAATTGGAAGATGCAGAAGCTGCCTATGCCATGATCGTCAATCGGGCTCAGGAATGGGGAGTAGACATCAATCGAATCGGCATGATTGGCTTTTCTGCCGGGGCAGGATTGACCATGCATTCCACCTTGAATTCCAAAACCATGAAACTGGCCTTTATTGGTCCAATCTATGGTGGCATGGGCCCGGTGGAAGTTCCTGCAGATGCCCCACCGATGTTTAATGTGATTGCCACGGATGACTTTTTGTACAACGGACAATCCGGAATCATTGAGTCTTGGTACAAAGCAGGCAGACCGGTAGAGTTTCACCTCTACCAAAATGGCGGCCATGGCTTTGGACTTGGGAATCCCAATCGGACAAGTAACCGATGGTTTGATGCCTTTATCCATTGGCTGGACGTCAACCAGTTTTTGATCAAAAAATAATAGAAAGCCCTGCCGAATTAAATCTTCGGCAGGGCTTTTTGATGCTAAAGAGGCTGTCAATTTTCAATCTACATTTTTCTCAAAAACCAGAAAATGCTGGATTTTCATAAACTTCCCATTATCGACTAGTTTGAATCCGCTTGCAGACAGTTCTTTTTCAGCCTGCTTGACAGTCATTTTGTGTAGCGGTTTGATGGCCACTTCTGGATCCTCGCCTCGGTATTCGATCAGCAATAGCTTCCCTCCCGACTTGAGTGATTTGCGGATAGCCTCCAGCATTTCCACTGGGAATTCGAGCTCATGATACACATCCACCATGATGGCGAGATCTATGGAATTTTCCGGGAGATTGGGGGACTTTTCAGAGCCCATCACAGGGATCACATTCGAAAACCCCAATTCCTTCGATTTGGATTTCAAATAATTAACTGCCGCTTCCTGAATGTCCACCGCGTAAACCTTTCCCTGAGGTACTTTGGGAGCAATTTTGAACGTATAATATCCCGAGCCTGCTCCGATGTCTGCAACAATGCTAGAAGGAGTAACCGGAAGATTTTTTATGGCCAAGGACACGCTTTCCTCCTGTTCGCGGCTGCGTCGCTCCAGCCAGGACATGCCTTCAAAACCCATCACAAAGGAAATTTCCCTTCCCATGTACACCTTTCCAATGCCATCGTAACTGGGAGACTTATAGGAATAGGATGAGTCTTTCTTTTGACCCAAACTTGGAAGTGCTAAAGAAAATCCCCAAATCAGAAGCATTAAAATCCGTTTCATGTCAATTGTTTTCTAAAAAACACGCTAAATCCCTAAGTGTTTTCCTTCTTTTTAAAGGCAATTCTTCCCCGAATAGGATTTATGAACCGGTATGACCCAGTTTTTTTCGGTCATTTAGTCGAGAAAATGTACGAATTCATCCCTTGATATGACCCCATTCATCTATTCTAACCATAGGACTAGGATCTGGGTATGTAACCAATCATTTGCGAATCAGTATATTTCTAGTAGTATTTCAACCAATAAAATTGGCTGAATTAAAACTTTCACAGTAATTTATTTTACAAAGCCTTTTATGCACCTATGAAAAAATTATCTTTCCTTCCCATTGCAGCACTAGTAGGAATGCTATTCCTACAAGCAAACCCCAAACCAGAAGCTGACACTCTTATCACCTTGCATCCCGAGACTCCTGCCCTACCCAGTGAAGTCAAGGCCATCGTCCAGCAAAAATGCTACGGCTGCCACAATGCAGAATCCAAAAATGAAAAAGGAAAGGCTAAATTGGATTGGGATGCTTTGGAAGATGCCAAAAAATCAAAAGCCCTGGCGACCATGGGCAAAATCACAGAAGTCCTCGACGAAGGCTCTATGCCTCCTGAAAGATTTTTGGCGTCTAATCCTGATAAAAAACTGACAGAAGCTGAAGTGAATACACTGAAGGAATGGAGCACAGGAAAAAAGAAAAAATAAGTATGAAGACTTGGCAATATTTACTTGGGGGAGTAGGAATCCTCTTCTTGGTTATTCAGTTAGTTCCCAATGATTTGCCAGAAGTAAAGACTGATAATCCCGGAGATCTCATCGGATCGGGAATCGTTTCTGACGAAGTCGCCTCCTTGATCAAAAAATCCTGCTACGATTGCCATAGCAATACTACCCGGTATCCTTGGTATGCCTATGTGGCCCCTTCCTCTTGGTTGGTGGCCAAAGATATCCGGGAAGCTAGAGAAGAGGTCAATTTTTCTAATTGGAATGACTATGACATGATGGGCAAATTGGCCATTTTGGACGATATCTACTCCGAAGTGGAAGAAGAACATATGCCAATGCCGATCTATACTGTGTTGCATTCTGATGCTAAACTTGATGCCGCTCAGCGCCAAAAAATTATGGAATGGGCAGAAGCTACCATGGATATCATTGCTGAGGAGGATGATTCTGAACTCTGATTCCTCCCAAAATTTTGATTGGATAGCGCAGTGTCCCTGCGCTATTTTTTTGAGCTTTTGTCCCAAGGCGAACATTTTTGCCCGAAAACCCTTCATCTAAAACCTTCAAAATCAGCTCATAAAGCTGATATTAAGGTTTTTTTCCTGGCATACTTCCTGAAGTCATTTATCAAAAAATAAACTGCTATGAGCTATATCGCTATACCCATACCTCAGGAAGAAGGCCGACACGACATCCATATCGAAGTCACCGTCAATAACCAAAAGAAAAATCTCCACTATAAAGTCGAGCTTTTTTACTGGGACGATTGTCAGAATCCTCAGGGCCATCGGGCTGACTGTCTGTCCGAATTACTTGCTCAGCATGATCCAAACTGGAAAGTCTATTACATCGGAGCTCCTAATGAGAAGTTTGTGCCGGTAACTTTTATCGAAAAGAAAAACTTCTCTTAATCTACTTCTGGGACTATAAGTAGTGATTGACTTTTCTCAATCCTTTTTAAACAAAAAACCCTGAAATAATCAGGGTTTTGATTCCTATTCAGGTTCCTAGTAGAAGCTCCAAATCTAATTGATCCTCGACTTTTACCAGTCCGCCCATTTTGCTCGGTGGAGATAAATCCAGCATTTGAAAGTTCAGGATCAATTTTCCGCTCAATCCATTGGATACTTTTTCAAGCATCAAATCAGGAAAGTCAAGCTTTTTCCCTACTAGATCGACGGTCAAATGGCAAAACACCCTTCCCGATTTTTCTCTTAGATTTTTGACCGAAACATAAGCATAGGGATATTGATCAGCCTTCAGGGTGGATCGAAAATCACTGTTTAAGAGAAAATTTCCGCAGGAGAAATTTTTGACAGGGATCTGAAACTGGATGATTTTCTGAGATTGGGAGGAATTAATGTTGAGTGTGTCTGCCTGTCCTACCTTTTGAAATCCGCAGTTGAACTTCCCCAGGGAGGTGTATCCTTTCACTTGCACTTTTTGCTCGATGATAATCAGCTGCTTACTCTCCTGCCAAAAAGCAGAAGAGTAAATCAAGCTGAGGAATAGGATCAGGGTTTTCACAGCAATGGGTGATTAGAATCCAATGACACCTTCAAGCATCAATCCATTGAACTTACCGCCATTTCGGATATCTGTGGCTGCAAATCCTTTATAATTCTGAGAAACATACTCAAGCTTGGCTAAGATATTTTTGGAAATAAACCAGCCTCCGCCTATCTGCACCCGATCGATGGAAATATCCAATCCACTTCCTGCCAAAGTTCCATCTACCTTGTTATATCTACCTGCAAAGTAGAATCTCTCCATACTTCCAAATCGATATACTGCATCAAATCCTACTTGATTCCAGGTACGGTCAGCATTTTCGTTTGCTGCCTTTCCTTTGGTTTGTTCAATGTTACCAAACAGCTCCAAGCCTTTGTATTTGATGAAAGGATTGAACACCAAGGCGGTGATATTATCGGTCTGTCCTGGATTGATACGGCCTGAGGTGAAATTGCCTGAAGTAGAAGCAAGGGTATTTTCCATCACTAGGTAATATCTGGAACCTGCCCGGTCGCCACCGAAAAGGGTGTTTCTGCTAGATCCGGAAGTGGTGTAAATAGAGCCTGTTACTCTCAATCGAAAATCCTCATTCAATTGCTTGTCATAACCGACTTTACCGATCAAGCTGACCTTTCTTTTGTCCGGGTTGGTAACTCCACCTTGGATTTCACCTCCGGTCATCCCTCCCATAAGAAGGAAGCCATTATTTTGGAAAGTCAGATCTCCACCTACTTCTGTGGCAAATGCATCCATGATATAGTTTCCTACAAAAGGATTATAGATAGCATTCCCGTTGTCTGTTCTTCGGAAGTGGGAGTCCCCGTAGTTGACTTCCATATGCCCTATTCTCAAAGTCAGGTATTTAGCAAACCAATCAGGGTTTCCGAGAAACGGAAGCTTATCAAGCTGTAAGTAACCGCCTTTTACCCAAGATTCTGGGTGGTGTCTTGAGGACAGGTAAGTAATCAAGTTCAATCTTACACCATCCATCAATTCCACATCGATGTTGAGGTTGGCAGTCGCCAGATTCGAACCAAACCCAATGTCTATCAACTGATTAAGATTGACACCATTGGTATTCAGCACGGCTGAAGCGGTGTTTTCATGACGCAAGTTTTGGAATTGTTGGGTAAAGCTGCCCCCAACTCTGACCTTAACTCCTTCGAAAGGCACTGTATCCAATTTGGATGTTTCAAAGACATTTACCCCTCTCTGATCATAGGGTCTCCAATACTGTACATCTCTTTGCAAGCCTTGGGAAAAGGCCGCAGCGGTGCATCCAGCAGCCAAAACTGCGGCGATTAAGTACTTTTTCATAATAAATATAGATTAAAGGGTAGGTTGAAATGTTGTTTTAAAAGAGAGCTTTACCTCATCATCGGTCTTCACAGTCCCCATCAGAGCTGTGGGAGGGGTGATGGAAAATGCTGTCAGTTTGGTATCCAGGCTTCCTTCGAAGGTAAACTTGTCCCCTGCGGAAGTAAGCTTCACAGGAAAGCCTACAGGTTTGGTTACTCCTGCAATCGTGAGGTCACCTTTTGCCATAAAAGATGTGCCTGAGCCCGTCAATTCCTTGAGAACAAATCTTATTTCCTTGTATTGCTGGGTATTCAGAGCCTTGTAGGCATTGTTATCCAATCCCTTGGTTCCACTTTTAAGTGTCTCAGCTTGAAATTGAACTGTTAAACTTTTTGCAGACTTAAATTGACCTGCTTCGACTACAAATAAGCCTTCACCTTTGGCAGTTTTGGTTTCCATATGCCAGTCATGCAAGGTTGAACCGCCTTCCACCTTCAACTGAGAGTTGGGAGCCAGTTGATATTTGGCTTGCGAGAATCCTTCGATAGTCCCCAAAAAGAGGAAGAAAATTACCGGGATTAAAAGTGTTGCGTATCGTTTCATCATCAGTTTGTGCGTTTTTGATGATGCTAAATTCAGGACCAGAGCAGGATTTTTACCTGACAAAAGTCAGCTTAACTTATGATTGATCACAGACACGAAAATGACTTTGTGAAATAAAATTCTGATTGTGTTGATTTTAAATCAAAAGACAAAATTTTATTTCTAATAATAGCTATAACAAAAAATTAAATGAATTAAACCTGTCTGTTTAGCTGATAGCAGTCTGGTTCAAGAAGATAGTCTTAGCCTAGGGATAAGATTTATTTTTTGAGAATAATTAATTATTTATTGTTTATCAATAAATTTTTATTGTAATATAGCCTCATAATTGAAACCTATGGAACAGAAAACCGAACCCCTATTTAGTGTCATGAAGGTATTCGCTTGGATTGCCTTTATTGGACTGAGCGTAGAAACAGGGTCTATCCTTGTCTCCTTTGTCATTTCTCTGATTGTTCCCGTGCAAGATGGGCAAGTCCTGTACCGCACGATAGACCTCAGCGAGTTACATTTGTTAAGCTTGAAAAATTACTTAAGCTTAAGCAGTTTGATCGTGATCATCTACGGCTTGAAAGCTTACCTAGCCTATTTGGTGATCCGGATTTTTGACGCACAGATTTTGACCAATCCTTTTCAGGAGAAGGTGGTACAGTTGATTTCAAAACTCGGCAATTCAGCACTTCAAACAGGAATAACTGCCTTTGTCACCAATTTATATATCACCCAATTTTTGGAAAGGAGATTCGAAATTGCCATACCCATTAATTTTGAGGTGACTGAGTTTATTTTTTTGGCGGGGATAATTTTTGTCCTTTCCAAAATCTTCAAAAAGGGGGTAGAAATTCAATCCGAAAACGAACTTACCGTCTAAGCCATGCCGATAATTGTGAATTTGGATGTGATGATGGCCAAAAGAAAAATGTCACTCAACGAGCTCTCTGAAAAAGTTGAACTCACACTCTCCAATTTATCCATTCTGAAAACCGGGAAAGCAAAAGCAATCCGGTTTTCTACTTTGGAGGCCATCTGCAAGGCTTTGGAATGTCAACCAGGAGATATCTTGGAGTTTCGGGAAGAAGAATAATCTGATCAGAATTTGTCCATAAACCCCGGCTTCAGATTTTTACTCCTGTCAAAGAGCAAGGGGTAATTCGTCCTTCCACGCACTGGCCAGTTATTCAACCAGCTCGTCTGGTCAGAAAGGCCCCAAAAGGTTACTCTCTCGATCTTGTCGGCATGGTTTCTGAAAAGCTGGAAAAGTTCAACATATCGCCTGACAAGTTTTTCCTCCATGTCCTTTGGAAGTCCTTGAGGAAAGGGATTCCATTCCGGGGATTGGGCGAAATTTAGGGAAAGATCTGCCCCTTCCTGATCTGTAGGCCGAGGTAAGACATCGATATCCAGTTCGGTGAAATGGACTTCCAAACCCAACTCATGGATTTTAAGAATGGCATTCTCAATCTGATCAATACTGGGAGTATCGAGTCTATAATGCCCCTGCATTCCGACACCATGGATTTTCACTCCCTTACTTTGTAAGGTCCTTATCATAGCCAAAATGGCTTCCAATTTCTCCGGCTTCCAGACATTGTAGTCATTGTATAGCAACTTAGCCTTCGGATCCACTTCATGGGCTTTTCTGAAAGCCATTTCAATATAATCTGGGCCCAAAATTCTTCTCCAAGGAGTCTGCCTCCAGGTACCATTATCTTCAAAAGCCTCATTCACCACATCCCAGGCATGGATTTTTCCCTGAAACCTTCCCACGACTTCCTGAATATGCTGCTCCATCCGGCTTCTGAGCAATTCTGCAGATGCAGGCTTCCCCTCGAGGTCTTCAAAAACCCATTTTGGAGTCTGCTGGTGCCAAACCAAGGTATGCCCTACCAAAAAGGCCTGGATTTCCTGCCCTTTCTGGACAAAAGCATCTCCAAAGGCAAAATCAAATCTGCCTTCCTGAGGCTGGACTAGCGCCCATTTTAACCCATTTTCGGGCGTAAGGGAATTAAAATGCAGGCTCAACAAAGAGTCGCCCCCCTTTTCACGCCCGGTGACTTGAGCGAGGTTTACTGCAGTACCAATTCTAAAATCATCCCTAAAAACCTCCTTCATACCTAAGCTTGGGTTTAAAGAATTGGCCGAGAACAGCCCAAAGATGAGGAAACAAAGGATGATTTTTTTCATGGCTGAATTTCAGGGATTTTCAAATAAAATTCAATCAGGAACCACTCCCTTTGAATTGGTCTTCTTTGTAAGCAAAAAGCACATTGAAGGTGGTCAGAGACCCATAACAGCGGGTAATATATTGCTGCAGGCCAACCCGGTCTTCATCGTCCAGCTTTGGATGATTGTTGATGTTCTGCTCCAAAACCCGAAGCTTTTCCCGAACCATCACAATTTTATGGAAAAAGGTCTCCAAAGGCACTTCCTTACTCTGTAAACTGGAATCTGAAGGCTCTAACACTAGCTTACCTCCCATCCATTTCCCACCCAGCGGAACCAAAGGCGCCCTCTCGGAAGTGGCGATCAAAGCCTCTCTTATGGCTTTCTCGACATCCTTCATCGTGAGCATAGGAAAATCAGGAAGTTTACTTTCCTCGACGGTAAATCCTTCATAGTCCCTCGCGAGGGTTTTCACCTCTTCCGTGCCAGAGAAATAGATTTTGTAATAAGTGGCGTCCACGGAGACAATCACTCCAGAGCCGAATTTTGGATGGCTAATTTTGCTGCCTACACCCAATTCACTTGCTGACATATTCTTCAATATTTTTACCTACAATAATAAAAGTATTGAAAAACCCCATCATTACCATCCTTAAAAAGCCTCGCCTATCCTCTAGATTGTAACTTTTGGACACTTCGAGCATCTAATTCAGAGCGCAATTCTTTAAATTATTTCTCCAAACCCAAAAAAGCCATGAAACATTTCTTTGTCCAAGGAACCTCCGCCTTTTTAGGATTTACCTTTTGGGGGGCAGGAATGGTCAAATTATACGCAGGCCATAATTTCATTCAATGGATTGGACCACCTTGGCTGGTTGAAAGATTGGCTGAATTCGACTTAGGCCTTTATGCCCAGTTTATTGCTGTTTGCCAGATCTGCATCGGGTTTATGCTGATCACCACAAGGTATAAGCTACTGGGATCTATCATGCTCGTGCCTATGATTCTGAACATATTGATGGTAACCATTTCCCAGCATTGGAGAGGGACACCTTATGTTCTTGGAGTCTTGCTGGCCATGAACTTTTTTATTCTTTGGCAATACAAAAATTACTTTATCCCTATTCTGAACGAGACTTCATTAATCCGGAAAAACCAAAGAAAATCCTCCAAAACAATTTTGGGGCACTTGGTCTGGCTATGTGGCTTAGGGCTTTGCCTTGTCTCTGTAAGTGTATCTTACTACAATCTCATCCCTGCTTTCATCATGGCTGGCATGGGGCTGATCGCAGGAATCCTTTCTTTTAAGCTGGACCGAAACTATACCATCGTCCGATATTCCTGAATGGGCATTGGGACTTCCTAGCCAAAAGGTGTAAATTTTAATCCAATAAACCCCTAGCACTATGAAAATCAATCCCTATTTAAATTTTGACGGAACCGCAGAGGAAGCCATGCTTCTGTACAAATCCGTTTTAGGAGGAGAGTTTGAAGGTCCCATCAGCTATTTCTCAGAAATCCCCGACATGGAAATTCCCGAGGAGGAAAAATCCCGGGTCATGCACATTAGCCTAAATGTAAACGAGGCAGTGACTATCATGGCTAGTGACACCAGTCCATCCATGGGGCATGTCTGGGTCAAAGGCAACCAGAATTACATTTCAATTCTTCCTGACTCCAAAGCCGAAGGAGAGCGGATCTTCAAAGGGCTTTCTGAGGGAGGAAAAGTAGAAATGGAATATCAAAAAACTTTCTGGGGAGCCTATTTTGGAAGTTTTGAGGATAAATTTGGGATTGGGTGGATGGTCAATTATCTCCTGAAGCCAGGCGAAGAATAATCCCGGATAAATTTCATGTCAGATTCAAAATTAAAAGTTGCCCTTGCACAGATCGCACCGGTATGGCTAAACAAAGCCGCCACCCTTTCCAGAGTTAAAGAAAAAATCCAAGAAGCGGCCGCAGAGGAGTGCGAGCTGATCGTCTTTGGGGAAGGGTTAGTTCCTGGCTATCCTTGGTGGCTTTCGATCACGCATTCTTCGGCCTGGGATGACAGGATTCAGAAAGAAATCCATGCACATTACGCCAGGAATTCAGTACAGGTAGAAAAAGGAGATCTGGACGAAATTCAGGCTTTGGCAAAAAAACACCGAATTGCGATCTATCTGGGCATCATCGAAAGACCCCAAGACCGTGGCGGTCATAGCCTGTATTGTTCTTTGGTTTATATCAATACCCAAGGAGCAATCGGTTCAATTCACCGCAAACTCCGACCTACCTACGACGAACGCCTGAGTTGGGCGCCTGGAGACGGACATGGTTTACGCGTTCATCCTTTGAAAGAATTCACTGTCGGGGGACTCAACTGTTGGGAAAACTGGATGCCTTTGGCGCGAACAGCTTTATACGGCTTGGGAGAAAATCTCCACGTAGCGGTCTGGCCGGGAGCAGTGAGAAACACTGAAAACATCACCCGAATGATTGCCCAAGAAAGCAGATCTTTCGTGATTTCAGTCTCCAGTCTCATGCGAAAAAGTGACTTTCCTAAAGGCACGCCTCATCTCGATATTATTCTTGAAAATTGCCCGGATGTGCTCGCCAATGGAGGAAGCTGCATAGCTGGTCCAGATGGAAAATGGATTATAGAACCTGTGGCTGAGCAAGAGGGTCTGATTGTCCATTCTCTGGATTTTAACCGGGTGCTAGAGGAAAGACAAAACTTCGATCCAGTTGGACATTATTCCAGACCGGATGTCCTTCAGCTCAGGGTAAATCGGGAGAGACAGCGATCTTTTTCCCTTGAGAATGAGTAGGGAATCCTCCCAGCCAAGGCCTTCTTCTTACAAATATTGAAATTCTAATCCTCGGAGTTAATTTTAGCCTTCAACCCAATCGCCTATGTCCTCCTTCGTATTAGGAAGAATCAAAAGTATCAAATATGCACTCCAGGGAATGTTCTACCTTCTCAAAACTGAGCATGCCATCATAAGCCAATTGAGCATCGGAATTTTGACACTATTTCTGGGAGCTTATTTTCAGATTACAAAGGTGGAATGGCTGATTCATGTTTTCCTGATCGGTTTTGTTCTTGCCATTGAAGGTTTAAATACCGCAGTGGAAAAAATCTGCAATTTCGTTCATCCCGATTTCCATGATCAAATCGGAATCATCAAAGATGTTGCCGCGGGGGCTGTTTCCTTTGCGGTTTTTACGGCTTTGGTAATCGGAGTGATTCTTTACTACCCCTATTTTGTAGGGTGAAAAAAATCCCGCAAAGCCTCAGCCTTGCGGGATTCAATTTTTCAAATTTCTGCCTTCAGAATTCGGCTTTTCATAGTTCTTTGCCGTGGTTTGTGCCTGTCTGCCGCCAAGGCAGGTCCCCACAAACCAACTGAATCGAGCACCAACCGGGCCGTGGTTTGTGTCCCCACAAACCACCCCGTACCCCCCACTCTCATTCACCTTTTTGAAGGCCAAAAAAATCCCGCAAAGCCTCTGCCTTGCGGGATTCCATTTTTCAGATTTCTAACTTCAGAATTCAGATTTTCTAAGTTCTTTGCCGTGGTTTGTGCCTGTCTGCCGCCAAGGCAGGTCTCCACAAACCACCAGAAATCAAGCTCCTCTTCCCGAAGCTACCAAAGGAATATCCGTCAAATCCTGAACCTTGATCGGTTTGCCCTGTTCGATTGAATGTCGGGCCGCAATTCCCACTAAGCAAGACATCGCACCATCTCGGCTTCCTGCGGATTGTCTCCAAGGATCAGCTGCGTTGGTGTCTTTGAAAAGCTTATCCTTCAGTCGGGTATCTCCTCCACCATGGCCTCCACCACCATGAGGAATCGTAATCACCTCCCGATGGCCAAACATTTTGGTCAAGTGAATCTCGTCTTCCTCTTTTTCCTGCCAAGGTTGACTTTCCTTGATCCAGGCCTCCAGCCGTCCTTTGGTGCCGTTGAAAGCGATTCTGTAACCCTCATAGGGAGAATAAGTCGTCAGGGAATAGCTTACCTGAACTTTGTTTTTATACTTGATCTGCACCGCCATCTTGTCGTAGATATCGATCTCCTCACGGAACACACAACCATCCCGATGGTAGCCATCATACTTTTCCGCCTCTACATATAGCTTGGTCAGATGTTCACTTTTGGTGATATCCCAATAAAAATCACATTTGGAGGCATGAGTGCAGCCTCTGCAGGTCTTGGATCGGAAGGGGCCATTTTTGCCATAGAATTCCAACTCCCCATAAGCATACACTTCCTCTGGATCTGAATCAATCCACCAGTTGAGCAAATCAAAGTGGTGGGTGGATTTGTGGACCAAAAGGGTACCGCTAAATTCTCTTTCACCATGCCATCTTCTGAAATAATCTGCCCCATGGGAAGTATTGAGATACCAGTGAAAATCCACGGAGGTAATTTCTCCGATTTCCCCTGCCCGAAGTAGTTCATACATTTTTTGGCGGTGAGGGGAATAGCGATAGTTGAAGGTGACGATTAATTTTTTGCCTGATTTTCGCTCCGCATCCAAGATGGCTTGCATTTTTTTCTCATCGGTTGTCATCGGCTTTTCCGAAATCACATTCATGCCTGCCATCAGCCCTTTGACGATAAACTCATGATGGGTACTGTCCATGGTAGTGACGATCAAGACATCCGGCTTGGTTTGGGCAAGCATTTTATCGGTATCCAAAAATGTAGGGCAATTGACTCCCATATAGGTTTTTCCATATTCCAGTCTTCCCTGATTTTTGTCTGCCAGGCCTACAAATTCGATTTGGCCTTTGTACTCTCTGACCACATCTCTTCCCCACATGGCCAGACCACGGACCCCAGTACCGACTAAGGCGAGTTTCATCTTTTCGCCCGGGCGATTAAACAAGGTCAGAGCTTCTGCTACAGGATGCAGAAACATAGAGCCTGCCAAGGCACCACCCGTAAGGGCAATAAAATCCCGTCTGGATTGAAGCTTTTTACTTTTCATGGTTAAAGGGTTATTGTATTATGGAAATCAAGTTAAACAAATGAGGATTAACCAAAATCAAAAGTTACGGAAACGATTTTCCTGGATTGTTCAACTTCCAATTGACAATTCCATACACTTTTAGACTATTTTTAAGCGCTTAAGCAAAACCTATGGAACGCACGCTTTCCTTTCGGAGCCTTTTCCGGATCAGCAGACCGATCAATCTGCTGATGGTGGCATTTGCCCAAATGATGGCGGCCTACTTCCTGATAGAAACCAACTCCCAGGGACTGCCCGTACTCCAGGATTACCGACTTTACCTCTTGGTACTTTCTACGGTAATTATCACGGCTGCGGGCTACATGATCAATGACTACTACGATGTCAAAATCGACTATGTCAACCGCCCGCATGAAGTGGTAGTAGGCAAAGGAATCAAAAGACGTGTGGTGATTTTCCTCCATACCTTTTTTAATTTTTTTGCCATTGGCTTAGGTTGGTTGGTATCCCCGAGAGTGGCGCTGATAAATTTTATCGCTGCTTTCTTGCTATGGCTTTACAGCAACCGACTCAAAAGAGAGCCATTCATTGGCAACCTTACCGTCGCATTTTTGACAGGACTTTCGATTTATTTGGTCGCCTTTTACTATCAAAAAAACGAACTCTTGGTATTGACTTACGCTATTTTTGCCTTTTTTCTCAACCTAATCCGAGAAATCATCAAAGATATCGAAGACCGTCCCGGGGATCGAAAACATGGCTGTCGCACTTTGCCGATTGTGATTGGATTCCGTAAAACCAAACAGGTCATTTTCGTGATCGCAATTTGTTTTGTAGGAGCTATTCTGACGGTAACATTCCAAATCAACAACCCCCATCTATTTATATTTTTTTCAATCTTAGGGATGGCCTTCATTGCTTACATGTGGAAGGTATATACCTCAGATCGCAAAAGCGATTTCACACGTCTTTCATCCTGGGCCAAATTGCTGATGCTGGCGGGCACACTGAGCATGGCGTTTTTGTGAAGTAAGATTTGAGATTTATGATTTACGAGCGGCTGGATAGAGTTGAGGCTCATCTCTTATTCGGAGTTCGATATTCAGGGTTCGATATTCATCATTAAAAAAATATCGAATGTCGAACACTGAATAATGAATGTCGAAGGATTACCACCTTACGATTTACGACTTACGATTTACGAGCGGCTGAGTAGAGTTGAGGCTCATCTCTCATTCGGAGTTCGATATTCAGGGTTCGATATTCATCATTAAAAAAATATCGAATGTCGAACACTGAATAATGAATGTCGAAGGATTACCACCTTACGATTTACGACTTACGATTTACGAGCGGCTGAGTAGAGTTGAGTCTCATCTCTAATTCGGAGTTCGATATTCAGGGTTCGATATTCATTATTAAAAAAATAGGTATATCTGCTTTCTTACCAGTAGGCCATCCATTAGGAATAAAATCCCGCTTGAAGTTCAGTTTTAGTCAGCTTCGGACTTCGCTCTTCGGACTTCCGACCGCCAAACCAAAGGAATTTTGGATTGTGGTGCAATTGCGGATAATCATATATATATCAATATCGAATGTCAAACGCGGAATAATGAATAACGAAGGATTACCATCTTCCAACTTTTCAACAAAATCCCTCCTTCTTAGCAATTCCCTATCCAAACCCTTACTTTTATGCAAATTTTCTAACAAATGAAGGAAAGCAAGGTCATCGTGATCAAAATAGGCTCCAACGTTCTCACTCAAGCCAACGGCCTGCCGGATCTGGATCGCATGAGCCATTTGGTTTCCCAAATTCAGGAATTGATCTCCGCAGGAAAGAAAGTAGTACTGGTCAGTTCGGGTGCCGTTGCTTTTGGAAGACAGACGATTGCCTTGCCCGAAAAGCTCAATCCAGTTTTTAAAAAACAGATCTGGGCCTCCACGGGACAGATCCGCCTGATCAATCAGTATCAGGATTTCTTTGGAAAACTGAATCAGCCAATAGCCCAAATTCTCGTAACCAAAGAAGATTTCAGAGACCGGAAGCATTTCCTGAATATGAAAAACTGCTTGGAGGCCTTACTTCAACAAGGCATCCTCCCGATTGTCAACGAAAATGACACGGTCACCATCACCGAACTCATGTTTACGGACAATGATGAATTGGCCAGCCTTACCGCGGCCATGATCAATGCTGACACCTTAATGCTGCTAACCAATGTGGATGGAATTTTCACCGGGAATCCGGAAAACCCAGACTCGGAGCTGATTGAAAAAATAGCCTCTTCCATGCCAGAAGTGAGCAATTATATTTCTGCCACCAAATCCTCTTTTGGACGTGGGGGCATGCTAACCAAATATGCTATGGCCAAAAAATCGGCAGACTTGGGGATTCAGGTGCTGATTGCCAATGGCAAAAAGGACGGTGTTCTTTCCGAATTTGCGGCCAAAAAACTCCGCTGCACTTGGTTTGAGCCAAAGAAAGTGAAACAAGCTCCGAAAAAGTGGTTGGCTCACGGAGCGCATTATTACAAAGGTGAAATCACGATTAACGATGGAGCCAAGGCATCCTTGACCTCATCCGTAATTCGAAGCTTGCTGCCCATCGGGATTACTCAAATCGAAGGGGAATTTACTAAAGGTGATATTTTGCTTATCCGGGATGAAAAGGGAAATAAAATCGGCATTGGAAGGGCGGAATACACTTCGAAACTCGCCTTGGAAAGAATCGGACAGAAAAACCAAAAAGCATTAATTCATTACGACTACCTCTATCTTTTTGACCATGAATGAGTTGAAAACCACCTTTCAGTCTGTCCAGAAATCCAGCCGAAAGCTCGCTGCGATATCTGAGGATCAAGTTCAGACCATCCTCTCTGACTTGGCTGTGCTAGCGGTCGAGGAGATTCCATTTCTTTTGGCTGAAAACCAAAAAGATCTGCAAAAAATGGATCCTGAGAACCCAATGTACGACAGGCTTTTGCTCAACGAAGCCAGAATCCAAGGGATTGCTAAGGAAATTACGCAGGTCAAAAATCTCCCAAGCCCACTGGGGATAGCTTTGGAAGAAAAAACCCTTGAAAACGGGCTTCAACTGACCAAAATCACGGTTCCATTGGGAGTGATTGGGATTATCTATGAAGCGAGACCAAATGTGACTTTTGATGTTTTTTCCTTGGCACTAAAATCAGGAAATGGTCTTGTGCTGAAAGGTGGCTCAGATGCTGATTTTTCCAATCGGGCTATCCTTAGCCTGATCCACCAAATTGTCAAAAAGCATGGGCTTCCAATCGAGGCTTTTCAGCTCTTGCCTGCAGACCGCGCGGCAACTAAGGCTCTTTTGGAAGCGGTCGGCTATGTAGATGTAATTATTCCTAGGGGCTCGCAAGGCTTAATTGACTTTGTCCGACAAAATGCAAAAGTCCCTGTCATCGAAACTGGAGCTGGAATCGTCCATACCTATGTGGACGAAACTGCCGATCTAAAGAAGGCCCGACAAATTATTCACAACTCGAAAACCCGTCGTCCAAGTGTCTGCAATTCCCTGGATTGTCTGATCCTTCACGAGAAGTTGCTTCCTAGTTTGCAGGATCTGCTCGAACCCCTACTTCAAAGCGGAGTTCAGATTTTTGCGGATCAAAAAGCCCTGGAAGTCCTTCCTTCTCATGCCCTGATCCAAAGAGCCGAGGAAAGCCATTTCGGGACTGAGTTTTTGAGCTTGAAAATAGCGATCAAAACTGTCGCAAATCTCGAGGAGGCTATGGACCATATTGCCAACTATTCTTCAAAGCATTCCGAAGCCATAGTCTCAGAAAATCCCAAACATATCCAGCGCTTCTTGAGCGAAGTAGATGCAGCGGCAGTTTATGCCAATGCTTCGACCGCATTTACGGATGGAAATCAGTTTGGTCTCGGCGCAGAGATTGGCATCAGTACCCAAAAGCTACATGCCCGAGGGCCAATGGCTTTGCGGGAATTGACCAGCTACAAATGGATCATCCGGGGTGAGGGACAGATCCGTGAATAGCTTCTTTTTGTGCGCCAACTCACAGAAAAATTCCTGAAAGGATTCTTAGCTTTGAGGAAAATCCCGCGTCATGAGAAATTTCCTGAGTTTAATAGCCCTCTTTATTTTGCTGATTTCTTCCTGTTCCAGCCCAAAGGAAGAATCCCAATCCACCGAGACCGCTAATTCATCAGCCAGCGTAGAAAGTTTGGACCCTAAGGAATTCAGCGAAAAAAGCCAAAGCGGAATTATTCTCGATGTACGAACGCCGCAGGAAATCACCCAAGGAAAAATCCCAGGCTCATTGGCCTTGAATTTCTATGAGCCAGACTTTTTAAGTAAGGCAACCGAGCTTCCTAAGGATTCAGAAATCTTTATTTATTGCGCAGTGGGTGCAAGAAGTCAGGAGGCTGGCAATCTTTTGATTCAGCAAGGATACACCAAAGTCTATCATTTGAGAGGCGGAATCCAAGCTTGGTCCATGAGCGGTTTACCAATAGAATGAGTGTTTAATACACGTCTAGGATTTTGTAATTCACTCCTCCAAAGGAAAAGCTCTCTCCTTTCTTTTTGCCCTTCATGCAGGCATAGAGGGGCGCTTTTAAGGATATTCCGAAGACAGCTTGTCCATTTACTTCCACCTGCTCGATTGAGGTAGAAATAAAAAATATACGCTGATCTGTCACAACTACCGCTCCCGGCTCAACGATCACATTTGTTTTGCTGGGATCAATGGATTGCAGTCCCATTAATTCATTTTTCAAGAAAACAATCTCCCTCTCCATTCGAACTAGCAGCTCATTTCTCTCGGAGGACCCTTTATGAGCTTGACTTGCAGATTCGTCCCGTGAAGTGATATCAGACTTGATTTGTGCTGCTTCTTTTTCAAAGTCATCTATGGTCAATTCTTGCTTGATCAAACAGGCTCTAAGAATGGAAGCTTTGGAAATTCTGGGATCTGTCATGGTTTTAGGGGTTATATTCTACTCAAGTCTAGTCTATATTCTATTCTAATAAAATGACGAAAGTCACTCAAAAAACTGGTTATAATCAGGCACATAGAAACCGTCTCCTTAGAATATAAGTCATTTTTCTTCCGAATCAAATTCCCGGAATTCGGATCTTCAGGAATATCCATGTCTCCCTTTCTGGACTTTGGGGATTAAAAAAATTAATTTGTCTTTATCTTTTCACCTAATCAAACCGCATGAAGCACCTTTCGAAATATTTCAAGTCCAGAAAGAAGGCTCTCACTTTTTTGTTGAGGTACTCCAAGAGAAAATTCAGTAAAAAAGCCTTCCATCGGTTTCGGGTTGAAGTCAAAAGACTCAATGCACTCCTCCAGATTCTTCATAGGGCTAATCCTAAATTCGATTTCAAATCTGTCCAAAAAGCCATTCGCAAGCTCTTCAAAAAGGCCGGACCGATCCGGGAAATGCAATTGGAAAAAGACTTATTATCCGAGCACAAACTCCTAGATAAAGTCCCAGACCTTAAATCCAAACTGGACAAGGAAATTCAAAAGAGAAGAAATGAGTTTTTTAAGAGCCGAAATCTGGCCAGAACCAAAAAAATCAAAAAGAGATTTAGGCGAATACAAAAGGAAATCAAGAACCAAAAACCACTGGAATTCACCCATTTTATCGAGGATCTATGGGAAGAAATTCTCCTGATGATCGCTTCCGGAATTGATCCTGTCAATGCCCATCTGCTTCGCAAAAAACTGAAAATCTATCAGTATTCCCTGGAAATTCTCGGCAAAAACAACTTCCCGATACACATCCCAAAAATTGAGGAGTTGTCCAGCTTATTGGGAGCCTGGCACGACCGGGATGTGTTCCTTATCCGAGTAGAAGCTGAAGATTTAATTGCTAAAGTTTCACCGGATGAACGGAAAATATTTACAGGCTTTGTGGAAAGTATCCGGCAAGAATCCGCTGAAATGTTTCAAGCTATCCAAACCAAACTTGCTCAAATTCAGTAAAATTTATTTTCCATTTTTTCCAATCCCTCGCCATGAAAGCTTCTGTCCGTCACAAGTATTGCAGTCCTTCGGAAACTCAAATTCTGGAGTATCTCAAACCCATTCCCAAGCCGGGAGAAGTTTTAATAAAAGTTATAGCCACTACGGTCAACCGGACAGATGTGGGAGTTTTGACGGGTAAGCCTTATGCTATTCGGCTCTTTTCGGGCCTGGACAAACCACGAATCCCGATAACAGGGACAGATTTTGCCGGAGTGGTGGAAGAGGTTGGATCGGAGGTTCAAGCCTTCAAGCCCGGAGATCGGGTTTGGGGATTCAATGACAACGGGGCTGGAACGCATGCGGAATATGTATGTTTTCCGGACAAAGGAGGCATTCTGAGAATTCCGGATGGGGTAGATTTCCAGGAAATGGTGGCCTGCGCAGAAGCTGCTCACTATGCCGTGAATTTTATCAACAAGGTGGATCTACGGCCCGGAATGGAGGTTTTGGTCAATGGAGGTACCGGGGCCATAGGATCAGCAGCGATCCAAATCCTGAAAGCCATGAATATCGAAGTCACAACAGTATGCTTTGAAAAAGACGTCGAAAAAGTAAAAAATCTCGGTCCGGATCGGGTTATTGCCTTGGATCGGGAGGATTTTACCAAGGAAAACAAAGCCTATGATTTTGTATTTGATGCGGTAGGAAAAAGTCGGTTTCCAAAGGTAAAACCTATCTTGAAGCCTCATGGAACTTACATTTCCTCTGAGCTAGGACCAAATTGGGAGAATATTTGGCTTGCGCTTTTTGCTCCACTTTTGGGTCCCAAGAAAGTCATATTCCCCATTCCAAGCGAAATCTTAAGCAGTATGACAACAATTCAAAATCTGGTCATCGAAGGAAAATTCAAGCCTTTGATTGATGAGCAAAGCTTTGAGCTTACCCAAATCCGGGAAGCTTTTGAATATGTAGCATCCGGCAAAAAAACAGGAAATGTGATCTTGAAAATCCAGCAGGTGAATGATGTGGAAAAAGCCGTGGATTGATTCCGATTTTGAGTTAACTTCCTCTCGACAAACCTACGCATTTATGAAAAAACTAATTTTATTTCTTTTTCTTGCTCTTCCCATTTTGGCCACCGCTCAGACCAAGCCTTACCTCAGTCTGAATGATGCCTTAAGAATTTCTGATGCTGCAGAGGCGAAAGCAAAATCCGAAGGCTGGAATGTAGTGATTTGCATTTTGGACGACGGAGGGAACCTGATTTCCCTTCGAAGAATGGACGGTGTTCAAATCGGCTCGATAGAAGTGGCTCAAGCCAAAGCCAAATCAGCCGTATTTTTCAAACGTTCCACCAAAGTATTTGAGGACGGAATGAAAGCAGAAGGAGGTGCGAGAATAGCAACGCTTCCCAATGCTGTGGGAGTAGAAGGAGGTCTTCCGATATTCAAAGACGGTATCATTGTCGGAGCAATCGGCATCTCGGGGGTGACTTCTGCCCAAGATGGAATTATTGCGGAAGCCGGAGTGAAGGGATATTAAATCAAAAAAGAGGGGATTAAATCCCCTCTTGCTCAATTAGGTACACCAAAGCCGCCATAGCAGCTGCTCCGAGCTCCAATTCCCGCTGATCCACTGCTTCGAACACGTCTGCTTCGGTATGATGATAAAAGAAATACCGCTGGGAATCCGGCTTTAACCCGATCAGGATAGGTCCTTGGTCTCTCAAAGGACCGATATCTGCTCCTCCTCCCGGCATGTTCAAATTCCAAAGCTGATAAGGACGCAACAGCTCCGCCCAGGAGAGTAATTTATCTTTTTGCTCGGAAGTACCACTAAAGGAAAATCCAGTAGGTAAAAATCCACCAGAATCTGATTCAATGGCCGCAATGTGCTTTTCACCTTTTTCCTTGGCGACTTTCGCATATTCCTGACCTCCACGAAGTCCATTCTCCTCATTCATCCACATCACTGCGCGTATAGTGCGTTTAGGTCTCCAACCCAATTCTTTGTATAGCCTCAACACCTCAATGGCCTGCATACAACCTGCTCCATCGTCATGAGCTCCCTCTCCTACGTCCCAGGAATCCAGATGGCCTCCGACTGCAATGATTTCCTCCGGCTTTTCAGTACCCCGGATTTCTCCGATGACATTGTAAGAAAGAGCCTCATTTTTCATTGATCCATGGGACTCAAGGTATATTTTCAATCCCGGTTGAGACTTTAAAGCTTGGCTCAACACTTCTGCATCTTGAGTACTGATGGCAATGGCCGGTATTTTGGGAAAATCAGGATTGTAGCGCTGATTTCCGGTGTGTGGATATGGATTGATGGTATTGCTGAGGGAACGAACCAAAGTGCCAATGGCTCCAAATTTGGAGGCCTCAGCAGCCCCAGAACTTCTTTGGGCATTAGCTCCTCCATACGCTTCAAAGGTGTTAATTTTCCTCGGATCCATTGGTCCGTTGAAAAAAACGATTTTGCCTTTGACCTTTTCTCCCAACTGTCTCAGCTCCTCGATCCCGCTGACTTCAATCAGGTTCCCTACCAAACCCTGAGGACCGGTACCCTCAGTATTTCCCAAAGCCAAAGCATTGAGCTCAAGACTTCCGTATTTCTCAGAATTCACGATTCTTACCACATCTTTACCTCCTCGGTCCCAATGGGGCACCATCACCGGCTGTAAATACACGGTATCAAAACCATAGCTTTCCATCAGCTGACGGGTGTATTCCACAGCAGCCGCAGCTCCGGGTGAGCCTGCCAGCCGATTGCCGACCTCCTTGCAGAGATAGCGTAGATTTTCATATGTGTGGCCTGAGGTAAGTTCGGCATCGTAGATTTTGCGAATATTTTCGGCATGATTCTGCCCAAAACTCAAGGCCGGAATCAGGCCTAACAACAAAAGTAATTTTCTCATAAGGATTGGCTTTGGTCAAAAATTAAGAAAAGACAGGAAGAGTTGCGCAAGTTTTTTACCACTGGTTATTTGGCTTTCCTATTCCAAGACCTTAAAATATTTCTATTTTGATATTTAGTCCCAAATAATCAATCAGTTCAGAGGTGCATTTATCCTGATTTTTTACCGAAACATAAATTGTATTAGGAAATTGAAATTCTTTTGTCCAGAATTGAGACAATAGAAAACCTGTTCTTCTTCATTAAGAATAATCCCTAAAAATCTATGTGGAAATCCTTACCCTGGAAGCTCCTTTCAGTTCTTTGTCTGACAATGGCAATTTTTGCCTGTAAATCAGAGCCTGAAGATGACCCAACTCTCAAACCCGAAGACAACCGATTTACCAAAGTCGTATTGACGGAAGGAATGGACGAACCTATGGAAATGACTTTTTTGCCAGGTGGCAAAATCCTCTTTGTAGAACGCAAGGGAGGCGTAAAAATCCTGGATGAAAAAACCCGGGAGGTCACCCTAGTCGCCACTATCCCCGTCAATACCAAATACACCAACAAAGAAGGGGTCACCCGGGAAGCCGAGGAAGGCTTGATGGGTGTGATAGCGCACCCTGACTATGCAAAAAACAACTGGATCTACATGTATTATGCAGATCCAAATGACTCCAAACACGTCCTTGCCCGTTGGGAACTCCGAGGAAATGAGTTGGTGGAATCCACCAAAAAAATCGTCCTGGAAGTACCCACCCAGCGGGAAGAATGTTGCCATACCGGTGGCGGGATGGTATTCGATGCGGAGGGAAATCTTTACCTGACCGTTGGAAACAATACCGTCAACCCCCGAGAAGGCACTTCCAATTTGGATGACCGTCCGGGATTTGAAAACAACGATGATCAGCGTGCTCCTGGGAATACCAATGACCTAAGAGGAAAAATCCTGAGAATCCATCCAGAGGATGACGGCAGCTACACCATTCCAAAAGGAAACCTTTTCCCGGAAGGGACAGAAAAAACCCGTCCAGAAATCTATACCATGGGTCATAGAAACCCTTGGAGACCGACATTGGATAGTAAAACAGGCTATCTCTATTGGGGTGAAGTGGGGCCTGATGCTTCCGTGGATTCTATTTGGGGGCCTCGGGGATATGACGAATTCAACCAAGCCAAGGGGCCGGGATTCTTCGGCTGGCCGTATTTTATCGGAAACAATTTCCCCTACAATCGGCATGATTACGAGACTGGCACCTACGGGGAACCCTATGATGTCAATAATCCAGTCAACGATTCCAGAAACAACACCGGACTGAGAGAATTGCCAAAACCTGTAGTACCGGCCATGATTTATTACCCCTATGGTGTTTCGGATGAATTTCCCCAATTGGGTAGCTCCGGAAGAAGTGCTACGGGAGGACCGGTATTCCGTAAGGCGGATTTTGCCAAAGATGCTCCTTATATATTTCCTGCCTATTACGAGGGCAAATGGTTGATAGTAGATTTTATGCGAGGCTGGATTTTCGCAGTTTCCATGGACAAAAATGGAGATATGACCGGCATGGAGAGATTCCTGCCCAATGAAACCTTCAGCTCCGCCATCGATATGGATTTCGGTCCGGATGGATCCTTGTATATTCTGGAATATGGGTCGGCTTGGTTTAGAGGAAATGCGAATTCCCGTCTGATCAAAATCGAATTCAACAAAGGAAACCGTAAGCCAAATGTCCAAGCAAGCGTGGACAAAACTTCGGGATCTGTTCCTTTGGCTGTGAACTTCAGTTCTGAAGGCACCAATGATTTTGATGATTATGACCAAGGAAAGCTTAGCTATTCTTGGACGATCACCAATGGTTCTGGATTTAACCAAACGCTGACGGAAGCCAACCCGAGCTTCACTTTCAATGAACCCGGAACCTATCAAGTTGTCTTGACTGTCACTGATACGAAAGGAGAAACCAATTCCAGTACCTTGGAAATCATTGCAGGAAATGAGCCTCCAAAGGTTTCCATTGAATTTGGAGGTCTGAACAAATCCTTCTGGTTTGGTCAAAAAGAATTGGCTTATTCAATTTCTGTCAGCGATAAAGAAGATGGGTCCACAGAAGCGGGTACCATCAAAGCGGATGAAGTCGCGGTTACCTTTGACTATGTCCCAGCAGGCTTTGATCCTATTGAAATTGCCTCCAAGCAAAGTGGGGTAGAAAATGAAGCCATTCTCAACCTGGGCAAAAGTTTGATCGAACAAAGTGATTGTAAATCTTGCCACCAGTTCCAGGAAAAATCCATCGGCCCGAGCTATCAGGCAGTGGCAGAGAAATATCCAAACTCCGAAGAAAATGTCACCTACCTCATCGGCAAAATCAAAAATGGAGGAGCTGGTGTATGGGGTGAGCATGGCATGAGTGCCCACCCTTCCTTGAGTGATGCCGATGCCCGAAGAATGGTGAATTATATCCTGGCGATGGATGATGAAAAGGCCAATATTGCCTCTCTTCCGCTCAGTGGAAAAGTGAATGCGGTCATTCCAGAAGGGGAAAACGGACAGGGAAGCTTCTTGCTCCGTGCCGCCTATGCTGACAAAGGAGCGGGAAATATCGGTTCCTTGAATGGAGTAAGCTTTATCGCTTTGAAATCCCCGTTTGTTGACCCTCAAACTTCGGTAGACCGAAAAGGTGTCCAGCTACTGACCACTCCAAGTATCAACTTCCTGATGAGCGGAAATAATTCTCACTTTGCACTCAAAGGAATAGATCTGACCGGGATAGTTCAAATTGATGTTTTGGCAGCAATTACTCAAAGAAACGGGGCTTTAGGAGGATCTGTGGAAATCCGTCTGGGCTCTCCTAACGGGGAACTTTTGGGTGAATCTGAAAAAATCGGCAGAAAAGACGGGGGAGGATTTAGACCCCCTCAGGGAGTAAGCATGATCGAATGGAGGAGAATAAATTCCAATAGAGCCAAAGTAGTCATCAAGCCAAGCACTGGGGTTCAGGACCTCTATTTCATCTTCAAAAACCCGGATGTCAAAGGTGAGGAAGTCTTGATGGGCATCAATGAAATTGAGTTTAAAAACTCGATAACAGACTGAATAAATTAAAAAATAAAAATGGCCTCAGAAACACAGATTCTGAGGCCATTTTCATTGGTAATCAATTCATCACCACCAAGGCTTGACATAGGACCCGAAAAGGATTTTGAAGATCAAATACATTTTCAAAAGCTGCATAGTCCACCCAAATGAAACCTTGATCTCCCCATCCACTTCCCCAAGAATTCACTAGCTTAAAAGCCCGATATTGATCTGAATAGCCCACTACCAACATGGCATGAGATCCATAAATTTCCTTCTTTTTGACTTGATGAGGTCGATAGGCACTTAGTCCCAACGCATCCTTTTTCCCAAATTCCCGATCCAATCCCATGGCCACCACCACAGGATTGCCTTGAGTCAAAAGCGTTTTAACCTCTGCGACCATATTTTCACCTGATAAAATCAGAAAATCTTTCATTTTGAAATTCCTTGCATTTTCTCGCTGCTCAGGGCTTGGTTGAAGATTACATCCTGTGGATTGATAGGGAAAAACCTCCCATTCGCTTGTCCCCTCCTCTACTAAAAGCTGAAGGGATTGAAAAATAGAAGTCCCCTTGCATTGCCCCTTGGTGATTTGATTGTAAATGAAAGAAGGACTCAAAGTAACTGCCTGAGCGCGTGAGGAACCTTGACTGAAGTTGTGTAGCAAACTTCTCCCATAATAGGCCGTGGCCCAAGCGGTACAGGACCCCAATCTTCCTTGATTTCCTACTTCTGGGAGAAAATTAGATAGATCATGAGAAGCCGGCAGATTATCTGGGATCCTAAGATTTTGTAAAGTTTTGATACTTCCCGGAATCCCACCTGAAAAACCATAACAATAGGAATTCTCACACCCCATCCAATATTCCTCTCCATCTTCTGAGATAAAAATCTCCCCGTTTTGGGTAAGCGGATCAGTTCCAAGGGCTGTAGCAAATTCATTTTTTTCCAGGCATCCTGAGAGCAGAAAAAGAAAAACGGGAAAAATCAAAGACTTACGCATCTGGATTCTTATTTGGTTAGTACGATGACGGCATTAATCCGGCTTTTGCTACTTGACTTCAGAATAAAAGTTTGGCAACCAGTTTTTTCACCAAGTAAAGGACTGTTTTTAGACACGAAAGCCTTATATTTTTCGAGCTTAATCTTATTCCATGATTTCTTCTTTGCTGACTTATCCATCCACTTTCGACCTATTTTACCCCACTCTCAGAGTGGATTTTTTACTCATGGACGGTGGTTTTTGGCTAAGTCAGCTTTTCGGGCGACTTCATCCTATGCTGGTTCACTTTCCGATTGCACTTGTGCTGGTTGCTGCTGTGATGGAATTGTTTACCATTGGTAATTTTCGGCATTCCTTCCGATCAGGAATTCGTTTTTTAGTCCTTTTGGGAGCAGTTTCGGCTGTCCTTTCTGCTGGAATGGGATGGCTACTCGTCGAAAATGAAGGCATCTCCGGAGCCTCCTTGGACCTCCACCGGATTCTGGGAATAGTCAGTGCTTTTCTTGCGGTTGGTTTGTTGATTCTCCTGCGCCAAATCGATGTCAAGGCAACTCCAACCCGAATCAAAACCTTCCGATTTTTTCTCTTTCTCACTGGAATCGGAATCGGTGCCGCCGGGCATTTTGGGGCTTCCCTGACTCACGGTGAGGATTATCTCACCGAGGTTTTGCCATTTCAATCTGCCCAGCAGGATATTCCTTCCCTTTCCGTGGATTTGGCCAATTTTACCCAAGAGCTTTCTCTGGACAAAGAGATCTTATTGGCCTCCAATGTCCGGTCTATTTTTGCCCATAACTGCTACAAATGCCACTCCGGAGCCAAAATCGAAGGAAAGCTGCGCTTGGATGAAAAGGAATTTGTTTTTGCTGGAGGAGAAAACGGCCCCATCATCATTCCGGGAGATCCCGCTCAAAGTGAATTGATCCATCGCATTTCCCTCTCCAAAAACCACAAGGACGTGATGCCCGAAAAAGGCAAATTACTGAGCAAAGAAGAAATCCAATTGCTCAGCCTTTGGATCGAAAAAGGTGCCCCTTGGCCGGACGGAGTTGCTCAACAGTCTGTATATCGGGTGGCAGCCTTGGCTCCCCGAAAACCTTCCTTGCCCAGACCAAAACCGGGACTCGAAAACCCCATTGACCGATGGGTGGATCTCTATTTTTCGGAAAACCAACTATCCTGGGGCAAGACTATTGATGATCGAACCTTTCTAAGAAGAGTCTATCTCGACCTGATAGGCATACTACCCGCTCCTGAAGAATTGGCTGCATTTGAAGCAGATCCCAATCCCCAAAAGCGAGCATTTTGGATCGAAAAACTATTAGACAGAAAAGATGATTTCGCGCAGCATTGGCTGACCTTTTGGAATGATGCACTGAGAAATGACTACACCGGCACTGGCTATATCACGCGAGGAAGATTTGCGATTACCGATTGGCTATACACCTCCATTCGGGAGAATAAACCCTATGACCAATTTGTCAGGGAGCTCCTCAATCCCACCGAAAAATCCAAAGGTTTTATCGAAGGAATCCGTTGGAGAGGGACCGTCAATGCCTCCCAAAGGACCGAAATGCAAGCTGCGCAGAATGTGGGACAGGTGATTTTGGGCTTAAACCTCAAATGTGCCTCTTGCCATGACAGCTTTATCAGCGATTGGAAACTGGAGCAGTCTTATGCTTTTGCCAATATTTTCGCCGACTCAACCCTGGAAGTAAGTCGTTGCGAGCAGCCCACTGGAGTCATGGCTAAGACCAAAATCTTGTGGGAGGAATTAGGCGAAATCGACAGTTTGGCTACCAAAGCCGAGAAACTTCGGCAATTGGCAGATCGGCTCGTCCAACCGGCTAATGGAAGGCTTTATCGTACTATTGTCAACAGAATCTGGAAACAGATGATGGGCAGAGGAATTGTGGAGCCCGTGGACGAAATGGACAATGAACCCTGGAGCCAGGATTTATTGGATTGGCTGGCGGTGGATTTTGTGGAAAACGGCTATGATCTGAAGCGCTTGATTGCCCAGATAGCCAACTCCAGAATCTATCAAAGTGCTTCTATTGCGGTAAAAAGTCCGGATATGCTTTTGGCAGAAAATTATCGATTCCAGGGAGTCGTCCAAAGGAGAATCACGGCCGAACAATTTGCGGATGCAGTGGGGAATCTCTCTTCCCCTCTTTTTGACTCAGTAGAAGTCAAATTTCGCCCCTACCAACTGATTCCAGAAGCTCAGCAATCTTTGGGATTTGCCAGAGCTTCTCTGGTGGCCAATAACGGTTTTCTGAAAGCCCTGGGAAGGCCGAATCGGGAAATTGTCTCTACCAGCCGGGACTCTCAAGCCAGCCTGCTACAGGCACTGGAACTCAGCAATGGAGAAAAGCTCAATCGATCTTTAGTCAAAGGTGGAGAAAAATGGGCCTCTACCTTTCCAGACCCAGCGATCCTTACGGAAAACCTGTATGCCAAAGCCTTACTTCGAAAACCCAGTACCAAAGAACTGGAAATTGCCACAAAAGCCCTTGGTCCCAAACCAAGTCCTGAAGCTGTGCAGGATTTACTTTGGGCTATTTTCTTGTTACCTGAATTCCAATTGATTTACTGAAAAAAATGCCTCAACTCGCTCTGGTGTGTCCTCACACACTGAAACTATCCCTGACAAAATCCGCCCCGGTGTGTGTCACCACACACCGAAACTATAATCATTAGCTATGAAATACCTCACTCGCCCAGGTGTGTGTCACCACACACCGGAACTAACCTAAAAAGCCATGAAAACCCTCCACACCCGACGCGACTTCCTGAAGAAAACCAGTGCTGCAGCTCTCACAACCATGGGCATGGGAGCTCCTTTGGTAGGTTTGCTTTCCTCCTGCGAAAGCAAAATCCCAACCACTGCTGACTCGGTGATTTTGCTTTTTATGGCCGGAGGAATGGCACACACGGAAACTTTTGACCCCAAACCATACACCCCTTTCCGGAAAGGAATGGAAGCCAAGGAAATTCTCAGCACTTTCCCCTCCATTCCTACCAAGCTGGATGGAATTTTCTTTTCGGAAGGACTGGAAAACATCGCCTCTGTGATGGATAAAGGCACTTTGATCCGATCGTATCAAGCGGCGGATTTGGGACATATCCTGCATACACGCCATCAGTATCATTTTCATACCTGCTATGAGCCTCCACAATCGGTGATCGTACCCCATTTGGGAAGTTGGATTGCCAAGGAAAAAGGAGCCCTCAACCCGGTAATTCCACCCTTCATCAATATCGGTCAGCGATTTACTGTAGGAGAAGGGGAAGAATTGAAAGCCTTTCATTCTGCAGGATTTTTGGGTTCGGAATATGGCCCCTTCTTGATTCCGGATCCCACATCAGGGCTGGAAGCTGTGCGCCCCCCGGTAGGAATGGACACCAAAAGATTTGAATCCAGAAATCAACTCTACAAGGACCTCATCAGTGCAGGACCCATGGGGGAATTCGGCTCTGATTACCAAAAGGAATCCCTTCGCCAATCCATGGAACAGGCCTATATCCTGCTCAATTCCCCCGAGGCGAAAGCTTTTGACCTAAGCCAAGAACCCAAAGAAAACTATGATCGCTACAATACCGGGAAATTTGGCTTGGGCTGTCTCCTAGCGAGAAGGTTGGTGGACCAAGGTGCTCGATACATTACGGTCACCACAGAATATGAACCCTTCATGGGTTGGGATACGCATGACAACGGGCACACTCGGCTCAAAGACATGAAGAACCTGATCGATGCTCCCATTGCCCAATTGATCAAGGACCTGGATCAAAGCGGAAAGCTAGATCGAACTTTGGTGATTGTCGCCAGTGAATTCAGTCGGGATATGCTGACAGAAGGCCGGCCAGACCTCAAAGTCAAAGATCAGGTGGAAGTTCCGGATATCGTGGAGGACTTGAAAAATTACGGCATGCACCGGCATTTCACGGATGGCTGCTCCATGCTGATGTTTGGGGGAGGAATTAAGCGGGGCCATTTATTTGGCAAAACGGCTGATGAAAGACCCTGCAAAACGATCGAAAATCCGATCAAAATCGACAGCATTCATCAGACGATCTACCATGCCTTGGGCATCCCGCCCGACCTGAATTATGAGATCGAAAAAAGGCCATTCTATACCACCCCGGATGGGCATGGGAAAGTGGCGTATGATTTACTCCAAAAGGTGTAATTCCAAGATATTGTTTCCCGCAGATTTTCACTGATTTCACCACAGATTCTCACAGATTCTTCAAGGAGTCAATTCCATTTACAAATCATACTTCACTGTCAGCAATCCATACCTTGGCTGGACCAAATAGGAGAAAGTACTGATCAGGTTTTCGGAGAAGCTGTCTCTTCGGATGGCTCGGGTATCCAGAATATTCCAAACAGACAATTTAAATTCCCAAGGACTTTTCTTTCCCTGATAAATCAGGAATGCATTCAGAAAATCAAAATCACTCTGGGTGGCAGTGGCCTGATTGAGATAGGTGTTGTAGGTATAATCAGCTTTCAGCTTTAGCCCTTTGAAAATATCCAAGTCGATATCCAGCTTGGGGCTATGCGTGGTGAAGGTATTTTGGGCATTGCCGGAATTGTAGCGGTTGGCAGAAAAAGAATATACGAAATCCACTTCCAAAACCTTGAAAAAGGTCGTGGTCAACTTGGTGTCGTAGGTCTGGGAAAACTGACGGTTTTGGGTAGGCAATTCATCCAGAAACAGGTTGGTTTTAAATGCATTCCATCTCCCGCCCAGTTCAAACTTCATTTTGTTGAAAGCTTTATCCAGACGCAAATCACCGTTTAGGGATTCATTCACTGGTTCTACATTCATCAATGTCAAGAGCCTATTAATTCCGGAGAAGTCTGTGGTTGTCGTGATTTCATTCCGCTTTCTTTGGTAATTCATATTCCCGAAAAGCGTCAAACCTGAGAACATGTCAAAATGATTGTAATTCAGAGAGTGGTTGGCAAAAACTCCATTGTCCAACATTCGATTACCTTGAAAAACCGCATTGTAGTCCTGCAATACAAGTCCCTGAGCCAGCTTTTGGATGTCCATGAAATTTGCCTCAGTTTGGAATCGGTACGTTAGGGATTTGTTCGATTTGATATTCCATTTGGCATAAAGGCCTGGTAAAGCCAAGTTTTTTTGCCAGGTATTTTCATCACCCAACTGTTGGTCTTTCCAGGTATATCGGTGTAGGTAAGCCGAAGGACTGAAGATCCATTTTCCCCATTTGGTCTTCCAAGTCATACCCATGTAGGCATCTTGAAATCCAAATTCATTGTCATTGTCAAAATCCTCAAACTCTTCTGAGGAACCTTCCTGACTCAGCCTTCCCAAAAGGTTTTGGGAGAGATTTTGATAGCCCAAAGTCCAGTTTAAGTGGTTGGTCGGATTGAGGATATAGTAGTAATTCAGGGCGCCTTCCAAGGTTTGGGAATGGATTTCCTGATTTTGCAAAAACCTGTAGGCATCCGCATCCATGACCGGATATAACCCTAGTAGCGGCTTTCGGTTAGTGGCCAATTCATACAAAGGATCCGTGAATTTCTTCTCCCAGTTAACCTCTGAGGAAAAAACGTGCCTCGCGCTGGGAGCATGATAGTAATCCAGCCTTTGCTGCAAGCTGTATGGGCTTCGGGAATTAAAAGCTTCAATATTTTGATCCAAATCCCCGAATCTTGAATTGAGAAGGTTACTGTTTTGAATCTCAGAAAGCTTCCCAAAAAAGCTGTATTTCAGATACGTTTCCTCCTTGGGTGTATAGGTAAGTGCATATTTGGCCAAGCCGGATTTATTCTCCACTTGGCTGGTAGAATTCAAAGTCTCTTGGGTATTTTCCCCGGAATTCAGATAAGTCCTCAAAGAATTGCTACCCAATTGATTGTCCGAACTGGAAGCGATCAGGAATCCGGTATGTCTCCATTTTTTGCTGGGAGTAAAATTCAGGTTCAATGCCCCTAGGGTCGTTTGTAGATCAAAGGCATTGGTTCGACTGGCCATGGGAATCCCCAAATCATCCGGATTATACTGAACTCTTGAACCTGACCTCCCTCCCAGACCGGCCATTCCTCCACTAAAGCGAAAATAATCCTGCAATGTAAAGGTCTGTTCTCCCACGTTGTTAGAGCCACCGATTAGGTTGATATTTAACTTGGGTGCGTAATAGAAGGCATTTGCATGAGCAAGGTATCGCTGCTGAGGCCCAGCTCCGGCAGTCAAATCCCCAAAAACCATGTTTTTCTTCCCCTCCTTCAGCTGGATATTCAAGGCTAAGGTCTCGTCATTGTCCAGTCCCCGGACAGGGGCAATTTCATTGAAATTTTTCAGCACCTGCACCCGGTCAACCGCATTGGCTGGGAGATTTCTAGTCGCCAATTTGGTATCACCGTCGAAAAAAGTCTTTCCGTCCACCAAGACTTTGTCCACCTTTTTCCCCTGAACTTTCACTTCTCCATTTTCATCCACTTGGAAGCCCGGCAGCTTTTCCAGGACATCTTGTAGCTTCCGCTCTGTTCCGGTGGTAAATGCATCGGTTTTGTAGGTCAGGGTGTCGCCTTTCATGGTAACGGGCAGCTCCGAAACGACCTCCACCAATCCCAATTCGGTATCGGATTGCTCTAGTACCACCAGCATGGGAGTTTCGGAATCCCATTCTTTGATGAGCATTTCAAATTGCCTAAAACCCACAAAAGAAACTCTGAGTAGATATTCAGCGCCGGGGTTTAGGGTGATTTTGAACCTTCCCTCCTCATTGGAAATTCCAAAGCCCCCGATCTTCTGGGTGCTTTGGTTGATTGCTACAATATTGGCATAGGGAATGGGCCGATTCAGAGAATCCAGAACCTGCCCGATGAGGGGTTTACTTTGGCCGAAGGCCGAAAAAGCAAAGCCAAAGAAAAAGGCAAGAAGGATCAGTCTTTTTGAAAAAAGCATAGCTGGTTAAGTATGAAATTTGAAGTGAGAAAGCTGAAATTTTCCCTCGAGAAAGCAACGAATACAGCTACTTGTGTCTAAAGTCTTGTCTCTAGCTTCTTGCCTCTAAATTCAGTTCCCTATCCGTATCGTAAACTGATTTCCTTCTCCAGGTTTGCCTTGGTAGCGGTTCATCATTTGCTTCATGCTTTCCTCCTGCATGGCACGGAATTCCTCCCGACTGACTGACTTTCCCCGCTTGGGTCTGACGATTGCAACGGGGTCATTTTTAGGATTCAATTCGATCTTTTCGCAGATAAGCGTTCGTCCGCTGCTTTGCAATTCCAAAATCAATCCCGGCAAACCAAAGAAGTTTTCAGGACCATGGGGAACAGGAATTTCAGGGGTAAACCAAGCCGTCACTTGGATGGTATCTTTGACATTTTCCATTTCGGTCATCCCAGTTGAAAATCGTTGGGAATCCACGATTCTGGAATAGGTAGCTTTTTGGGCAGTATAGTTGCCGATTTTCTTGGTTTCTCCGGTGAGTTCCCATTCAGCAGGCTCTAGACTGTCTTTGATCAGGAATTCTTTTCCCATGATCTCCTGCTCCTGCTCGTAAGATTGCTCGGCGATGTTTTTATACAAAACCCGGTCAGCACTTCCGTCATTGATCACAATCTGCATGCCTCCGGAAGATGCGGTGGCTGGTCCTCCACCCAGACTTTCTACTTGCTTCCAATTGGATTCGATAGGATTGAATGAAAGGACATATTCTCTTTCCATCTGCTTTTTGAGCTGGGCTTTGATCTCTGCCATCTGCTCAGGAGCCATTCTGGAAGAATCCAATTCAAACCTGAAAGATGAAGATGATTTATAATAAGCCCTTCCAGTGATTCCTTGGGCTAGGGATTCGCTGAAAGTTGCTCCCCAAAAGAGCAACACAGCCAAGAGTACATTTTTCGTTTTCATAGCATTTTTGGATTTACCTTACAAATCAACATCAAGGATCAAAAACTCTGAGTTAAGCAGTGTTAACGAGTGTTAAGCTGAGTTTTATCCCTATGTAATTGCCTGTAATTTAGCATCGTGAACTCGAAGGTAGATATTTCGGTCAGCTAGACTATACCCTTCAAGTACGAGCTTATAGAAAATACTCTCTCATGAAAAAACTGGAGTTCAAAAGGATAGGGATTTTAATCGGAGCAACTCTCGTAGTGGCGATCGGAGTCCAATCTTGGAGAATGCTCAACCAGTTTGAAATCATTCAAAGTCAAGTTACCAATGATATTCAGGAAAGTCTGGACAATGCATTGGAAAACTATTATGCCGAACTCGCCAGAACGGATGTGGTGACCTTCACCGATTTCAAGGCTTCAGAGCCTTTTAAAATCCCGGACAGCGTATCTTCTCGAGCTCAAATCACCCGAGTAAGAATTAATTCCGTGGATAGTGCATCCGACTTTTTGGAAAGAGTTTCAGGAAGCCATAAAATTTTTCAAGCACTGGAAAAAGGAGAAAAAGGTGGGTTTGACTCCCTATTCTGGTCAGAAATCAAAAGCGACACCAATTCCAATCTAGTCATTGTAGATTCTTCGAGGAGAATTGCGGTGGACCGAAAAAACGATCTCAACATCTTCTTTGGCCGAAATCAGGCCGACAGCATCAATCAGCTTAAGTTTTTGACGAGTAAAATCATCATCTCCATTACCCGCGACAGTTTAGATTTTGAAAAGATAAACCAGTTTCTCTTTGAGGAATTGACTAGGCGAGATATCAGCATCGACTATAGGCTGATTCACCTCACCGGAAAAAAAGATCAGGACAGCATCAGGATGGCAGCTAATCCGAAAATGCCTTTTCAGACGGCCTCCCGATCCACCTTTCTGCCCGCTGGACAGAGCCTGGTCATGTACTTTGAAAATACCGCCTCCACGATCCTCAGGCGGGGAGCTATTGAGGTTCTGGTTTCATTCCTATTTCTGGGAATCATCGGATTTGCCTTTTTCTACCTCTACCAAACCATCAAAAACCAAAAGGAAATTGCAGAAATCAAACAGGATTTGATTTCCAATATTACCCATGAATTCAAAACCCCCATTGCCACGACCCTTTCGGCAATTGAAGGAATTGAGCAGTTTAATCCGGGAAATGATCCTCAGAAGACTTCGAGATATTTGGGCATTTCGAAGTCCCAGATGCATAAACTCAACCTAATGGTGGAGAAGCTTTTGGAAACAGCCACCTTGGATACTGACCAGTTGACCTTAAAAAAAGAATCGATTAACCTTGAACCGCTTCTTCGACAACTCGTCCAGAAATTCCAGACCTTGAGTCCTGAAAAGAAAATCGATTTGATTCTTCCGGCTCAACTTAAAGCCATTCACGCCGACCCCTTTCACTTCGAAAATGCACTTTCAAACCTTCTGGATAATGCAGTGAAGTACGGAGGAAATGAAATCCGAATCTGCCTGGATCAAAATGGAATGAACAAAATCCGAATTTATGACAATGGGGGGAATATCCCTTCGGAGCAAAAAGAACGCGTTTTTGAACAATTCTTCAGAATTCCAAAAGGGGATGTGCACGATGTCAAAGGTTTTGGAATAGGGCTCTATTATGTCAAAAAGATCCTAGAAAAGCACGAAGGCAAGATCGAACTGGAAACCGGGAAAAACTCCACCACCTTTATCACCTACTGGCCATGAGCAAAGTCAAAGTATTGCTAGCCGAGGATGAAATGGCCTTGGGCATGATCATTCAGGAAAGTTTGGAGAGTCGGGACTTCAAAGTCAGGCTTTGTGAAAATGGAGAAAAAGCCTGGGAAAGCTACCATCAGGATAAACCTGATATTCTGGTTTTGGACGTGATGATGCCCAAAAAGGATGGATTTGCGTTGGCTACTGAAATCCGAAAAACCGACCCTTACACACCCATTATTTTCCTGACTTCCAAGAGCCAGACCGAGGATGTCGTCAAAGGCTTTGGCTTGGGTGCCAATGACTACGTACGCAAACCCTTCAGCATGGAGGAACTGATCGTGCGGATCAAAGCCCATTTGGATCGACTCCGAACCCGGCAGAATCAAAGCGACTGGATTGCAGTGGGTAAGTATGAATTTCATCCCACTCGTCAACTGCTCAAAATCGATGACACTGAGACTCCCCTAACAGCCCGGGAAAGCCAACTGCTCCAGATGCTTTTGGAAAATGCCAACGACATCACCGATCGAACATTGATTCTAAATCAAATCTGGGGTTCGGACGACTTTTTCAATGCCCGCAGCATGGATGTCTTTATAACCAAGCTCAGGAAAAAGCTCCAGGACGACCCGGAAATCCAGATTCTGAATGTACGGGGGTATGGGTTTAAGTTGGTGTGTTGAAGCTTTTTCGGATTACAAATCCATGGATAGGAAATTCGAGATTGCAAATCTCGAATAGCGGAAAAAGTTGACCCCAAACAAAAAAGACCTGAAACTAAGGAGGCTTCAGGTCTTCCTATTTAAAATATTGGAGATCAATCTTTCTCTTTTTTCAGTCCAAGGGAATAATATAGTCCTAACCTTATCGATTGAATTCTCCTTTGAAAATTATAACTCTGACCATAAAGCTCATAATCCGTACTGATTGATCGACTCATGTTCTCTGATCGGAAGAGAGTCAATCCAAAACGCTTATACTCCATCGATATCCCATACTGATAGTTCATGTAGAAGGGATTGGGGATGGTTTCTACAGCATTAATTACATCCAGTATTTCTTGAGTCCAGTCTATTCCCTGTGGCACTTCGAGTTTGAAGGGCTCAAAATCCTGAATTGAACGGACGGGAACTGCTGCTAATTCCAAGAATAATTTGAATTGATTCTTTTTGATTAGGACATAGCTTATACCCACAGGAAATTCGAAATTGTAGGTGGTTGTAACCCTTCCTTTTGTTATATATGGGATATGTTTAGGAAATGATTCAGATGAATAACTTGCCAATAGAGACAGGTAAGATCTATAATATTGAACCCCAAAGCTGGTATGAAATCGCTCTGATAGCGGCCATTCAATTTTAACGAATGGTATCAAAAAATAATCTCCCTTCTCGGTTTGCTCAAAAACAGAAACTGAATCAATTTGAACTACCGAATTACTAAACGAGTATTCTCTCCCAGTGGCAATCCCAAATTTTAAGTTTTGCCCCAAGGTTTCAAGGTTTAATCCAAGAAACAATAAGATCAATATTCTAATCTTCATGTGATTAGTCTATCCTTAGCACAAAATCTATTTTACCTGTTGTATACATTTTAGCATCTGTACCTGTAGCATCATTACAATATTCTACAGGAGTCATGCCTAAATACTCATCGTTATCGGAAGTAACCACGGTTTCAGTTCTAGTGTACTCGATCCCTGTTATTGGGTCCTTGTAAGTAAATTCCCTCTCTTCGGTCACTGAATCGCCGGGATCATACTCGTACCATTGTATGGTGATAGTCTGAGAATAATCCAATTTTACCCAATTAAAAACCTCTAAGTTATTAGGAAAAACCCACTCGGTCTTGCAATTAAAAACGCTACAGTCTTTCCATTTACTCCGATCTACTTTCGGAATAAATTTTTTCACCTGAGCTAAATTTGGTTGACTCGAGCCGGTAAAGACGATAAAGAAAACTTCCGGGGCACCATCTGCCCAGTTCGAAGCTTCATTCAATTCCTCCATGGTAGTAAATCTGACCCGATCTATCCTTTCCCAATTAGAATTTAAATCTCGGTCACATCCAGTAGAACTACCTCCTCCCGGAGGATTATCAATTAAACCTCCTCCACCACAGTAGTAATCCGTATAAAAGTAATAGTCATTTATATCATCGCTGAAATAAGGAGTAGCACTCTGCAGACAGGCATCTCCACTTTGGATCCGGGCTGCAGGGTTTTTGGGAACTTTGACCAGTCGCTCATTTTGGCTGATTACCAAAACTGGTGTGGCCGGTACAGTTCTGATGTCCCACTCGGACACTTCTCCACCTTCGGTAATCATGGGAACGATTGGATTTGATTTCAAATCCTGACCCGGTGCAATGTACAATACCGAAATTCCTTCATCAATTTCAGAAAAATCAATGAGCTGCTCCTCAGGACCTCTTAATGCGACTTGCATCAGCGGATCAAATTCCAAGGAAGGCTCTGTCGTCCTAAAGTTGGATTGACTTCCAAACAAAGCCTCCTCAAAGGTGATGGACTTTGAATTGGGTCCGCCAAGTGATTTACCCTTGGTCGTGTAATACAGAAAGTTCAAATCTCCGTCAAACTGGTCTTGGATGTTTTCCGAGACAAACTTTCTCACGGCCTCATCTTTCAATCCGCTCGACAAAGCAGAAGCAAATCTAAAACCGGGATCTTTGGGATCTAAACCCAGTTTCTCAGCTTTAGCCTCCAGTTCAAGCTGGCTATCAGGCAACGATTCCATCTCGCTGCACGAAAAAAACAGCAAACCGGACACGATCTCAGGGAAAAATCTTTTCCCTTTTCTTACAAAATTCCATTCAAAATGGAGGGGGGGGGGGGGATTGTGTGTACATAATCTTAAAATTAATCATTATTAAAGAATGGGTTGAATTAAACAACTTAACTGAAAACGAACAAATTTTTATTGAAATATTTATAAAGGAATTTCAGTTTGTTTTTTATCAAAGAAATTGCTTGAAATCATTTAGGGAAAACCCGAGAGTTTTAGATTTAGAAAAGGGACCATTCCCTTAATTTTCTTTTATTAACCTTTGAGGATTTATGGGTATTTTTTAGAAAGTCATTTGGGGATCGGACGACTTTTTCAACGCCCGCAGCATGGATGTCTTTATCACCAAACTCCGCAAAAAGCTGCAGGAAGACCCAAAAATCCAGATTCTGAATGTACGGGGATACGGGTTTAAGTTGGTGTGTTGAGTAGATCAAACTTTTCCAAAGTTTGGAACTTTGGAAAAGTTTATAAAAAAAGCTAGCACTTTCGAATCACTAAGAACTTAAATTTCAACTCATAAAACCGATTCTTTTTTTGGCTTAAGCTTTTCAAATTTCCTCGTAACCTCTTTGCCATAGATTGGCTGAACAAACTGTTTTCCATTGAGATATGATTTGGCTACATGTAAGTCCAAGACGGAAATGGCAGTTCGTATGCGTTCCAACTCTGCTTCGTCCTTGGCAATAAGCCTTACTTCGTAGCCCTGTTTATATTTTTGAGATCCAAGTTCTTTTAGCTTTGATTCGTCTTTTATCCTGACATAGCCATTTCGCAGAAACACTTCTTTTAAGATTTTAAATGCCAACCTTTTCGATACTTTCTCCATAAGACCGGGACCGTATTAGTTTTACTTATAATTCTCATTGATATAAAACTAAAAATGCGATTTTTTATTTCTTTACCGAAAGTTAGAATGACTTTTTCTACGCAAAAAGCATTGATTTCTTCCTCACTAAACTTCGCAATGAAACACCATCCAGATGCTGAACGACCATGGATATGGGTTTAAATTGGTGTGTTGAAACTTTTCTAGATTACAAAACCATCGATAGGGAAATCGAGATTGCAAATCTCGAATAGCGGAGTTTAAGTTGGTGTGTTGAGGGAATACAACCTTTCCAAGGTTTGGAACTTTGGAAAAGTCTTGATCTTATTAAATCAGAAATAGAAAAGTAAGCCTAGCCTTCCACTTCTCATTATAATTTTTCAAACTTCTCGGTAACCTTCTTACCCTTGATAGACTGAATTATTCAGTTTCCCTTGACAAATTGTTTTCTGGGAATTTTAAAGTTTTAACTCCAGAAATAAACAATTTCCCCTCTTTTTACTTTTCGAAACAGGTTATCAGAATAGGCTTTGATGATTTTTTCAGGACAAAATTTTAAATTACTTATCCCAATTTTTGTAGAAATATTTTGACTATTCATTTATGAAAAATCAAGAGAAAAACACTTTTCAAAGGAATCTTTTAGAAGAGCTTACCCAGTCTGGAACTTGGGAACTTAATCTGGAAGAGAAAACACTATTCTGGTCTCCAGGTGTTTTTAAAATGTTAGGTTATTCCCCAGGAGAATTTGAGGTCACATTTGAAAAAGGTTTGGAAGTAATCCATCCTGATGACCGTCAAAATGCCCTGGATCACATGAATGATGTACTGGTCAATTCAAAGGAATATTATCTCAAAAAGCGGTTGATCAAAAAGGATGGAACTTTCATCAAGGTTCTTTCCAAAGCAATTTGGACTTTGCATCCTGAAACAGGGAAAAATGTTCTTTCGGGAGCATTTCAAGACATCACTCATTTATTGGAGACACAGGCTAAGCTTGGAGATGAGCAGGTAAAAAATAAGTCTTTGATAGAAAATCTAGATGGGATTTTTTGGGAAGCAGATGCAACTACATTTGAGTTCAGCTTTGTCAGCCCTCAGGTTGAAAAAATCACTGGATACACTGCAAAAGAATGGCTTGGAGACCCTCAATTCTGGAAAAATCACATCCATCCGGAGGATAGAGATTTTGCTATCAACTTTTGCCACTTGAAGACACAAAAACAACAAGATCACGCTTTTGATTATCGATTTAAAACCCGAAGTGGAAAAACGATCTGGCTCAATGACCGTGTCAAGGTGATATCGGTGGCCGGAAAAGCCCACAAACTTCAGGGGTTGATGGTAGATATAACTCGGGAAAAGGAAATTTCCAGGGAGCTAAACGATCAGATTATCCTAAACAATTCTTTGATTCAAAATCTTCCCGGGGCCCTGTTTTTGTTCTCTTTAGACGGGAATCTCCTACTTTGGAATTCACATTTGGAGCATATTTCAGGTTTTAGTCCCGAAGAAATCCAAGACATGTCTCCTGAACATTTTTTCCATCCCAAATTCAAGAAAGCTATCCAAAAAGCAATTAAGAAGGTGGGAGAGAAGAAAAATGTGGAAATCGTCCTAGAAATTTACTCTAAAACCGGCAAAAGCTTTCCTGTCCATTTTTCAGCATCACTCATCCAATACCACGGGAATCCAGCAATTTTGGGAATCGGACAAGATATCAGTGAGCTGATGGAGAGCAAGCGCTTATCTGCTGAGAATTTTGAACGGTACCAATTGGCTACCAAAGCTACAAATGACGCGATTTGGGATTATGACTTCACTCAGAAAACTACCTATTTTGGAGAGGGATTTCAGCAGCTATTTGGATACGAACCTGCCGATCTATCACTGACCAAACTTTTTGAAATCATACATCCAGAGGACAAAGACCGGGTTTTGGAGGACATTTCTGGGTTTATGTCCAAAAAATCCAATCTTACCAATTGGCTTATTGAACTGAGAATTATAAAAAAGAACGGGGAAATAGCCTATGTATCTTGTAGATCTTTTCTCATAAGAAATGAAGAGGGCTTAATCATCCGGACTGTAGGGTCTATCCAGGACATCACCAATCAAAAAGAGTTGGAGTGGTCACTCCGAAAACTCAATGATCAGCTCGAACATAAAATCCACGAACTAGCCATTTCCAATGAGGAACTCCAGCGATTTGCTTATGTCGCCTCCCATGACCTGCAAGAACCTCTCAGGATGATTTCCAGTTTTATGGAGCTTTTGGATCTCAAGTATGGAAATGTATTGGATAAAAAAGCCCATCAATACATCCATTTTGCAAAAAATGGCGCTATGCAGATGCAAAAGATTATCCTTGATCTTTTGGAGCATTCCAAAATTGGGAATACTGACGAAAAAAAGGAGTCTTTTTCTACAGACAAACTCCTAAAACAGATCCAGCTTTATCTCAAAAAACCTATCCGGGAAAGTCATGCCACTATCCTTTTTCAGGATCTCCCCGAAATTTATTCCTACAAAACCACCGTTTTTCAGATATTTCTCAATCTTCTATCCAACTCTATCAAGTATTCCAAACCAGATGTCCCTCCAGTCATCAATATTAGCTGCAATGAGTCATCTGATTTTTGGGTGTTTACCGTCGAAGATAATGGGATTGGAATTGATCCAGAATATTGGGAAAAGGTATTCATCATGTTTCAAAAAATAAATCCTAAAGGAGATTCTGATAGTACGGGTATCGGCCTCGCCATCGTGAAAAAAGCGGTAGAATTTCTGGGAGGTCAGATTTCTTTGGAATCAAAGCTTGGAGAGGGATCCAAATTTACTTTCACTATCCGGAAATCCGGATCCTGAATGTGCGGGGATATGGGTTTAAGTTGGTGAGTTGAATCTTTTTCGGATTACAAATCCAACGATTGGAAATTCGATATTGCAAATCCCGAATAGCGGAAGGTTTTCGGATTGAAACTTTTCCAAAGTTCCATACTTTGGAAAAGTTGGGATCCTGATTACAAATCTCTTTGAGCGAAAATAATCTTCAAAAACCTTAATATTTCAAACTCCTCAAATAGGCGATACTTTTCGGCAATGCCTCCAACTCATGCTCGCTTTCGTCCTCGATAAACATGTGTTTGATGCCAATCTTGTTGGCCTCCCTAAGGATCGCCGGAAAGTCCAATTCTCCCTGACCCAAAGCCACATCGTTTTCTGGACCGGTTAACCCGGTCATGTCTTTAGGGGCTCCTTTTCTGAAATCCTTTAAGTGAAGAGACACCCATCGTTTTCCATATTTTTTCAATAAAGCAGCGGGATCTCCCCCGCCGAAGTGGGTCCACATCACATCCATTTGCAAAGACACATATCTGGAGTCAGTATTTTTTACCAAGTAATCGAAAAGCGTCCCGTCTTCATAAGGCTGAAACTCGTACCCATGAACATGATATTTGAAGGTGATGCCATTCTCTTTCAGCACTTTTCCCCCGGCATTGAATGCCTTAATGGCTCGATCTGCATCTTCCTTGGAAAACTGTCCACGCTTATGCGGAATCCAGGCACACATGACATACTTGGCCCCCAATGCTTTGGCTCGGTCTGCGACCGCCTGAGAATCTGACTCCAATTGCTCAAATCCGGTTCCGGTGGACGGAATGGAAATTCCCCGATCCGCCAGCATTTGCTTGAATTCCTCGGGGGATACTCCCTGAGGTGCTCCTCCTTCAAACTCGACAAAACCCATTTGCTGAATGATATCCAAAGTCTCTGGCACTCCGTTTTTCCAGTGGTTTCGAAAAGTATAGGAGGCGATTCCCAATGGAGCTTGGAACAAAGGGTCTCCTTTCTTTTGGGCCTGGGATTTCGTAGGAATAAACATCCAAACAAAGGCAAGGAGAATTAAGAAAAGGGTCTTTTTCATAGGTTTTAAGGTTTGTCAACTGTCGACAGTCCACGGTCCACTGCCGAATTATGAGAACTTCATTCGATGAGGCCAATTCAGATCATGCTCTATATGGATAGAATTGACTGGCTGTTGACTGTCGTCCGTGGACCGTTGACCAATTACAAATTCAATTTATTCAACTCCTCCACGGCATAATTGGCCGCCCGGGCTGTCAAAGTCATAAAGGTCAAAGTTGGGTTTTGAGTACTGGCACTGGTCATGCAGGCCCCGTCGGTTACAAAGACATTTTTGCAGGCATGCAGTTGATTATACTTATTGAGCAGAGAGGTCTTGGGATTATTTCCCATTCGAACTCCACCCATTTCGTGGATATCTGATCCGGGAGGATTTCCTCGATCTACGACATTGATATTTTTGAAGCCCATGCGTTCGTACATTTCGCTTTGTTGCTCCACAAAATCCCGGGTCATCTTGTCGTCATTTTCCTTCCACTCCACTGACATGATGATTTTAGGAATTCCGTATTTGTCGGTTTCCTCGGTACTCAATCGGATATGATTGGACTCCTCAGGGACCATTTCCCCCTGCATCCAAGCTGCCATACTCCAAAGCCCGTACTTGGGATTGAGCAAGTTGTCCCGCAAGGCATCCCCGATCAATTCCCCATTGCCGTCCAATTGCCGGCTGGCCGACATACCGATCGCATATCCTCTCAAGAAATCTGTTTCTTGGCGGTACACATTTCGAAACCTCGGAACATACGCATGCCCAGGATTCTTACCGTCGTTAAACTTATCCTGAAATCCTTCAAACGTGGCATTTCCACTTCCCCGATAATTGTGGCAGGTAATATATTTGCCCATCAAGCCATTGTCATTTCCCAATCCATTCGGAAATCTGGAAGACTTGGAATTGAGCAGAATTGCATTGGAGTTCAGCGTAGAAGCATTGAGAAAAATCACTTTAGCATAAAACTCAATCGCCTCCTTGGTGTGTCGGTCAATGACCCGAACTCCGATAGCTTTTCCCTTCTGCTCATCGTAAAGCACAGACTCTACCACAGAATCAGGCCGTATGGTCAGATTCCCGGTTTTCTCTGCCCAAGGCAAGGTAGATGCATTGGCAGAAAAATACCCACCATACACACAGCCTCGGTTACACATGTTTTGGTTTTGGCACTTATTCCGGCCCTGATCCTTGTGGATTTGCTGAGGGTCAGTAAGGTGCGCACATCTCCCCTGCACCAAGTGCCTATCATTTCCATAGAATTCCTTGAGCTTCTCTTTGTAATACTGCTCCACACAACTGAGCTCAAATCCCGGTTGCACCACCTGATCCGGCAATACATCCAAGCCATCCCGACTTCCGGCAAAACCCACAAAAGTCTCCACATAGGTGTACCAAGGCTCCATGTCCTTGTATCGAATCGGCCAATCGATCGCAAAGCCATCCCGGGCAGGTCCCTCAAAATCAAAATCAGACCAACGCTGGGTGCCCCGGGCCCAAAGCAGGGATTTGCCTCCTACATGGTAGCCTCTGAACCAGCGAAAGGGCTTTTCCTCGATATAGGGTTGCTCATCTTCAGCTAATGCCCAATGCATAGTTTCCTCCCGTCTCCAGTTGGCCGCACCAACTCCGGATCTTTTCTCGATGGGGACTACTCCCCGGAATTCAAATTCCCAGGGAGCTTTGGAGGCAGTGGGATAGTCTTCAATATGACGAACCATACGGCCTCGTTCGAGGACGAGGGTTTTCAATCCCTTCTCACAAAGCTCCTTGGCGGCCCAGCCTCCTGAAGCTCCTGAACCAATCACAATGGCATCGTAGGTACGTTTTTCTTTAGAATCTTGAAGCATGTCGTTTTGGGTTTAGGCTTTTGAAGCAGGCACATCTACACATCCATGATAAAATCCCGGGGCGACTTTATAATCCCGGTATTCGACCATCACTTCTTTGACCGTGGTGAAGCCCATGATGGTATTGGAGCGCATGAGGTTATAGAAATTCTTCTCCTCTTCCACTTCCGAGTCTTTCAACCCCAAAAGCATTTGCTCTCTTTCTTCCTGGCTCAGGTCCAAAAATCCAGCTTGATGCAAGGCTTTCAGTTGAGACTTAATCAATTCCTGATCCTCCTTTTCGTAGCATTTTTCAAAAAGCTGAATCAAAAACTGGTCAGTCCCGGTGCTTAAAGCACCGATAGGTTTGGCATCGGCAGATGGCAAAATGGGAGGTAAACCCTCAGGGATAAAGGTATCAGCAATGGCTGTGATGGTTTTTTCCTCTTCGAAAGAGAAAAATCCTTGGTGGGTAAGCCGATCCACGATCTGCCACTTCCAATCCAGCAAGGCCAATCCTGCTATACCGACACCGGTAGCGCCTAATATCTTGAGGGATTTTCTTCTATCCATGTTTGGGTATTTTGGGAAAATAAAGGAATGACAAGTTAGATTTTTTTGAAAAAGAGGAAAGAAAAAAAGGCCAGAATTCCATCAGCGGAATTTCTGGCCTTTTGATACTTTGGCAAACCAAATATTATTTTCTGTAATCCAATGGAGCTTCTCGGTCTCCTACCAGAGCCTCATATTTGAAGTCCGCACCTCGCCTTTTGTTCAATTCTTCAAGGGCGGTTTTGGTCACAGATGGATTTTTGAAAATATCCATGGCGGTCAAGGTCAATGTTTTTGCGGCTACCATCATCCCTTTTTGACCAATGCTTGTACCTCCGGCAGCTACTGCCTGCCAAGTGTGGGCTGAAGTTCCAGGTACCCAAGTTGCGGTATTTAAGCCCGCTGTCGGAACCAACCAAGAGACATCTCCCACGTCGGTACTTCCTCCACCACCTGTTTCGCTCACTACAAACGGAGCAATTTTAGTGGCATCTTCCGGAGAAGCAATCACTCCTTTCGGGAAGGTTTTGATGATTTCCTCGGCAAATTTCTTCTCCTCAGCATTGTAGTTTACCCCGCCGACTTTTTCCAGATTCTTGTGCATGATTCTGGCCAATGTCTCATTAGGCAAAAGGTTATAAACTCCATTGATCACCTCGTACTCCATGCGCGTTTGGGTGCCCAATGCAGCCCCTTCGGCAGCCTTAACCATTCGGGCAAAGATGTCCTTCACCACTTGAGCATTGGGATGTCTTACATAATGGTAGGATTCTGCGAATGCAGGAACCACATTTGGAGCCTCACCACCACGGGTAATCACATAATGCATTCGGGTTTCCATCGGCACGTGCTCACGCATCAGGTTGACCATAAAGTTCATGGCTTCCACAGCATCCAAAGCTGATTTTCCACGTTCCGGCGCTGCCGCGGCATGAGAAGCCTCTCCATAAAACCTGAATTTGGTAGAAATATTGGCCAAGGAAGAAGTAGCTCCTGCGGCATTTTGAGAGCCTGCATGCCAATGCAGCATCGCGTCCACATCGTCAATCAAGCCGGCACGGGCCATGTACACTTTGCCCCCTCCGCCTTCTTCAGCAGGAGTACCATAGACTCGGACTGTTCCGGAGATTTTATTAGCAGCCATCCATTCTTTCACAGAAATACCTGCTGCCACAGAAGCGGTCCCAAAAAGGTGGTGTCCACAGGCATGGCCTGCTCCCCCATCGACGACTGCCTTGCGAAATGGTACAGCTTCCTGCGAAACTCCCGGAAGCGCATCAAATTCCGCCATAATCCCGATTACAGGTTTACCCGAACCGTATTCCGCCACAAAAGCGGTTGGAATGTTTGCCACTCCTGCAGTCACTTTAAATCCTGCATCTGAAAGTGTTTTTTGAAGCAAGGCCGAGCTTTCAGTTTCCAAATATCCAAGTTCAGGTTTGGACCAGATTTGATGGGCTATTTTGCCGTAAAACTCCGACTTGGAATCCAGTTTTTTCAAGACATCCTCCTCCTGGCCAAAGGCTGCAATGCCTGTCAGTAGGAATACAAATAGGAATATTTTTTTCATGATAATTGATGGTTTTCTAAAGGTGAAAATAGGAATACTTTTCCCTAAAAGGTCATAAAAATTACATATCTGCACCCTAAAACAGATTTCTGTTTCGAACTATTGGACCATATCAAGATTTAAATTCACTTTTTACCAAATATCCAAAATTTACTTCCCGATGATTTTCAAATACTTAGCTTTTTACCTAACTTTTTGATAACCAATCAAAAAGCACTATGAACCGAATCATAAAAATCGCTGCCTATTTTTTAGGAGCGGTAGTCATTCTTTTTGCTGTAGCCTTTGCCGTGCTTTACATATCCTATCCTGATGTGAGCCCAGCCCCGGAACTAAGTATCGAATACACCCCTGATCGGATTGAAAGAGGAGCGTATTTAGCCAACCATGTGGCAGTTTGTATGGACTGTCACTCCACCCGTGATTTCTCACTTTTTTCAGGTCCACCCGCCCCTGGCACTCTTGGTGCAGGAGGAGACAGATTTGACCATGAAATGGGATTGCCTGGTGTTTTCTATGCCAAAAACATTACTCCCTTTGGAATTTCAGATTACACAGATGGGGAATTGTACAGGCTGATCACAACAGGCGTGACCAATGATGAGCGCCCCATGTTTCCCCTGATGCCTTATCTATACTATGGAAAAATGGATCCGGAGGATATTTATGACATCATCGCTTATGTACGTTCCTTGCCCTCCATTGAAAGTAACGTTCCTGATTCCCAACCCGACTTTCCAGTCAATTTGATCCTTAGGACCATTCCCAAAAATGCAGAAATGGTCAAAAAACCATCTCCCGGAGACCAAGTAGCCTATGGAGCCTATCTGGTCAATGCTTCCGGATGTATCGAATGTCATACCCAAGTCACCCCCGAAGGAATGATCATTGAAGAATTAGCTTACGCAGGAGGAAGAGATTTCCCTTTTCCTGATGGCACTGTAAGTACATCTTCCAACATTACTCAATGCCCAGATACCGGAATCGGTAACTGGACCGAGGAAATGTTTCTGAGCAGATTCAAACAATATGTGGATTCCGGATATGTGGTTCCCAAAGTAGCTCCTGGAGAATTCAACACCATCATGCCATGGACCATGTATGCGGGGATGAAGGAGGATGATCTAAAAGCTATCTATGCCTATTTGAAAACTATTCCTCCCATCACGAATGAAGTGGTCAAGTTTACTGCTTCGAAGTAATCACCCATGACTTTTTCAGAGGCTGTCTCAATAAATACTTTTGGGCAAGACTGTCACTGCGTCTAGGTTTTAGGTGACATTTCCTATTTAGGAGACAGCCTCTATTTTCCCCCTTTGTGACAGGGATCACAAAATTTAATTTGGAATTAGAGCTATTTTTCCCTCAGCTTGGAAAAACGCTTTCCTAGTCAAAAAATTTATTCCCTTACAATAAGCCCAAAGTTTTGATCATGAAATCCTCAAGGAGAAAATTCCTGGCTCAATTGGGAGCCTTGGGAGCCGGTACCGGCCTTGCAGGCGTAAGCCATGCTTCCCAAGCCTCACAAAAGCCAAAATCCAATCCGAAATCCTTTACCGTTTCCATCCTCCAAACCACCGATGTGCACTGTCAAATCCATGCACATGACGAGTTGTTTTGGGAAAATGGAAAATCTGTTTTCCGAAAAACAGGCGGTTATTCCCACCTCAAAACCTTTCTGGACCAGGAAAGAGCCAAACTCGAAAACAGCTTTCTCATTGATGCGGGAGACATGTTTCAAGGCTCAGAGCTTTCCGTGAAAACAACTGGAGAAGCCATGGTTCCCATCCTGAATGCATTGGATTACGACCTTTACCTACCCGGCAACTGGGAAGTGATTTATTACAAAAAATCCATGCAGCATCTCTTGGGATCCTTGACTGCTCCCAAGGTCTGCGCCAATATGTACCATGATTTGGGTGATGGAAAAAAAGGAGAATTGATCTTTCCTCCCTACCATATCTGGACAGTGAATGGAGTGAAATTCGGCTTTTTGGGCTACACGGATCATTTGGTCCCCATCCGACAATCCCCAAACTACAGCAAGGGAATAGTCTATACCAAACCAGAAGAAAATCTAGCCCATTACGTGGACGTTCTACGAAATCAAGAAAAATGTGCTTTTGTGGCTATTGTGGCCCATTTAGGACTTTCTCAACAAATCCACCTGGCCAATATTCCTGCCTGCGAAGGAGTGGATTACATACTCGGAGGCGATACCCATGAGCGGGTCAGAAAACCCATTCAGGCCAAATACGCCAAAGTGGTGGAGCCCGGAGCTTTTGGTTCATTTGTGGGAAAACTAGATCTGAAAATCGAAAACGGAAAGGTGATCTCAGACCATTACGATCTCATGGAAGTATCTGCGGAAAAATATCCTGAGTCTATGGAAATGAAGAAAATCATCGCTGAGAATGAAGGACCATACCTTCAGGATATTCAGCAAGTAGCAGGCTATTCCACCATTCCTCTCTATCGGTATTTTGTGATCGAAAACACCATCGACACGATGATTTTGGATGCCATTTCCTGGCAAATTCCCGATGTAGATATCGTGCTATCCAATGGATTCCGCTTTTGTCCACCTCGATCCACTCCAGACCAAAGCGGAAATATCCCCATTACCAACGGGTATATTTTTGATATGCTGCCCGTGGACAGTACCATCCGAACCGGCAAGGTCACCGGAGCTCAAATCCGGGATTGGCTGGAAAGGGAACTCAACAATGTCTTTGCCGAGGATGCCTCTAAGCGGTTTGGAGGCTGGGTGATCAAGTTCCGAGGAATGGAAGTGAAGTTCAATGCCTTCGGCGAAGAAGGAAAAAGAGTTCAATCCGCTTTGGTTCACGGAAAACAAATTGATCCAACTCAGGTTTATAAAATATGTGCCTGCGAGCGGGATGGAGACCCAGATGATATGCTTTGTAGGTTCAAAGGAGTAAAGGAGACTGAAAATACCGCCTTTACGCTTCACCAGGCAGTAAAAAACTACTTGGCGAAAAATTCACCAGTCACTCCGATCCCTCCAAAATCGGCGGTGGCTCTAGACGCTCCAGCCACCTTGTTGACCCAAGTAAGCGGAGTCGATTACGAATTCAGATAAGTCGATTGCTCAATTCCAAAAAGGAGAAAAGTGGTTGATCACCCCGAAAGCCGGCAACAGTCGGCTTTCTTTTTTTTTAAAAAAATAGAGGAAAGCCGCAAAGCTTGGTTAATCCTGAAGCTCCCCTTATATTTTGAAAATATAGTTTTCTCGAATGAAAAAATCTCTTCCTTTTGCCCTCATCCTTCTGATTCTTTTTTCTTGCCAAAGAGTCTTAAAACCATCTGGTTGGGACACTAGCCAAATTGAAATCGTCAGAGATGAATTTGGAGTACCTCATATTTTTGGGAAAAGAGATGCTGATGTGGCTTATGGGCTGGCTTGGGCACATGCCGAGGATGACTTTGAAACCATCCAAAAGACAGTTTTAGCCGGAAAAGCACTCGCAGGAAGAGTTTTTGGAGAACAAGGTGCAGGAGTTGATTTTTTTGTCCACCTGTTGGAAACCAAGGAAATTGCCCGAAAAAACTATGAATCCACCTTTTCTCCGGAATTCAAAAAAGTCCTCGAAGGCTATGCTGCAGGCTTGAATGATTATGCCTTAGCTCATCCGGAGGAGGTTTTTTATAGCCCTGCTTTCCCCATCAATCCCAAAGAAATTCTTTCTGCCTACATCCTTTCTTTAGCCCAAATGTCCGGAGCGGATCGAGCGGTTCAGCAAATTGTGAATGGACAGGTCGATTTGATCCCGGTAGATTCCAACCCGAAAGGCTCTAATGCCATTGCCCTCCATTCCTCCCGAACAGATTCCGGGGAAACTTTCCTCGCTATCAACTCCCATCAACCTTTGGAGGGACCAGTGGCTTGGTATGAGGCGCATCTACAGTCAGAAGAAGGCTGGAATATTTTAGGAGGTTTGTTTCCCGGAGGGTCGATGATCTTCCATGGGGTTAATGAACATCTGGGTTGGGCCCACACGGTTAATTTTCCTGATTTCCTGGACCTATACCAACTCGAAATCAATCCGGAGGATGAAGACGAATACCGGGTGGATGGAGAGTGGCTGGAACTCGAATCCAAGTATGTCTGGCTTAAGGTGAGACTTTGGGATTGGATCACTTTACCTGTTCCCAAAAAAGTCTGGAAAAGTATTTATGGTCCCACTTTGGTCACCGAGCAAGGTGCCTTTTCTATCCGTTTTGGGGCTTTGCAACGCGTGGGAGCTCCCGAACAATGGTGGAGAATGAACAAAGCCAAGAATTTCGCAGAATGGGAGGCCGCCATGAACACCATGCAGCTCACCAATTTCAACACGGTCTATGCAGACAAATATGACACGATTTTCTATGTAAGCAATGGACTTCTACCGAAGCGTACACCCGGATTTGACTACTCAGGAACCGTCCCGGGAAATACCCTACAATCGCTTTGGTCAGAGTTTCACTCCTTTTCAGAATTGCCTCAGCAGGTAAATCCACCCTCAGGCTATCTTTTCAATACCAACCATTCCCCTTTCAAAGCGAGTTCTTTTGCAGATAATCTGAATCCGGAAGACTATCCAGTCGAAATGGGCTATATCCTTCGAGACAACAACCGCTCCATGAGGTTCCGGGAATTGATGGCGGATACCGGAAGGTTAAGCTATGAGGAGTTTAAAAAGATAAAATTTGATCAGACCCTACCGAAAAAACTTACTTTCCGAACCGACATGGAGGCTTTGTTCCAATTGGACACCTTGAAATATCCAGAACTGGCTACGCAAATCAAAACCTTAGCCACTTGGGACAAATCAGCTGGAGTGGAAAGTGAAGGAGCTGCGCTATTTGCTTTTGTATATTACTACTGGTGGGATGAATTTGCGAAAACAGGGAGAAGCTTTGAAACCGTTTTGACCGAGGCTGAAGCTGTACAAGGGATTGAGGCTGCCAAAACTCATTTTGAAACCCATTTTGGGAAATCGTTGGTACCCTTGGGAGAATATCAAAAATTAGTACGAGGGGATAAAGCCCTAGCACTATGGGGAATAGATGATGTGATCGCCGCCATGAGATCAACTCCTTGGGAAAAAGGAATGCGCAAAGGAGCTCAGGGAGAATCTTATATCATGCTAGTGAAATTTGGAGAGGGATTGCCGGAGATTGAAACCATCAACGTCTATGGCGCCAGTAATCGTCCCGGAAGTCCTCATTATTCGGATCAGATGGAGTATTTTCTCAACCGAAAACTCAAGCCCATGAGCCTGGATAAGGAAACAGTCCTCAAATCTGCCAAGAGAACCTATAGGCCCGGAATTTAATTTTTGGCCTTACTCCACCACTTCCCTCCTTTTTTCTGGCTAGTTTAGTGCAAAGAATTCAGACTTTCCTACCCCAGAACTATGAAGTGTCTATTTCCCAAAATCTTACTCGCTGCATTTGCCTCAGTGCTATTTTCCTGTAGCCCCCAAGCCACCTTCCGGATTATCGATAAACCGATCACCTGGAATGCCGAGCGAGAAAAACTTTCTATTCAATACCTCAAAGACCGACATGGATTGGAGCAAAATACCGCCTCCATCAAACCCCAGATGGTGGTAGTCCATTGGACAGCAATCAATAATATTGAGGTGACTTTTGACGTTTTCGATCCACCGACGCTTGGCGGAAGAGCAGATCTCACAGGTGCCAGCAATCTGAATGTCTCCAGCCAGTTTTTGATTGATCGGGACGGGACAATTTTCAGGCTTTTGCCAGACACGACTTTCGCTCGGCACACCATTGGCTTGAATTATTTGGCCATAGGAGTGGAAAATGTAGGAAGCGATGATATGCCTCTGACCAAGAAGCAACTCCAAGCTAATGAAGCCCTGATTCGCTACCTGAAAAGAAAATATCCTATCGAGTATGTAATCGGCCACCACGAGTACCAAAATTTTCAGGGAACAGAGCTTTGGAAAGAAGCCGATCCCAACTACCGGACCGTGAAGACGGACCCCGGAGACAAATTCATGAATCAATTGAGAAAAAACCTATCCGACCTTAATCTCAAACCCGTTCCTAAGCTTTAATTTCTTTATGCAGTCCACTTCAAAATGGGTCATCTGGACCTTTGCCTGTCTATTTTTTCTCGGGGCTTGTAAATCGCAAAAACCTTCGACAACTGTCCCTCCCCGGCCTTCCGGGCCCCTAAGTACCAGCCCCAAAACCTCTGAAACACTTCCCACCAAAACCCCGGTAAAGCCTCCAGTAGCACTACAACCCTTATCCTATCAACTCCCGGATATTCCCCGCGAATTCCGTGGGGTCTGGATCGCTACGGTAGCCAATATTGACTGGCCGGTTTCGGGAACTGATCCTTGGGAAAAACAAAAACGAGACTTCATCGCCCTCCTGGACTACTACAAAGACCTTAATTTCAATGCGGTGATCGTTCAGATCCGAACGGCGGGAGATGCTTTTTACCAAAGCAATTATGCCCCATGGTCCAAATACCTGACAGGAAAACAAGGCCAAGCTCCCAAAACCCAGGAAAATCCATTGACCTGGATGATACGAGAAGCGCATAACCGAGGCTTGGAGTTCCATGCCTGGCTGAATCCATACCGGGCCACCATGACCCTCGAAACCAATGAACTGAGTCCCGAGCATGACTTCCACAAGCACCGGGATTGGATGCTGAAATACGGCACCAAATGGTACTATGACCCTGGACTTCCGGAGGTAAAAAATCACCTCCTTGCCATCATCAAAGAAGTTGTCACCAATTACGACATCGATGCCATTCATTTTGACGATTATTTCTATCCTTATCGGGAACCCAAACTCGAATTTCCGGACAAGGCTTCTTATGCCAAATACAAAAAGCCAGGTCAATCGGTGGAAGATTGGAGAAGGCAAAATGTAAACGAACTGATCGCAGCACTTCACCAAACGATCAAAGCCCAAAAACCCTGGGTACAGTTTGGAATTTCCCCTTTTGGAGTGTGGAGAAATCAAAGCAAAGACCCCAAAGGATCCCCTACTCAAGCAGGGCAGACCAACTACGACGACCTTTTCGCTGACGTCCTCCTTTGGATGAAAAATGGCTGGGTGGATTACATGTTGCCTCAGCTCTATTGGAGCATGGAGCATAGGCTTGCTTCTTATCGAAAACTGGCCGACTGGTGGTCCAACAACACCTACAATACCAATGTTTACATCGGCAATGGTCCATACAAAATCCGGGAAGACTCGGATGAAGCTTGGAAAAACCCCGGCGAACTCAACACCCAGGTGAACTACACCCGAACCCTACCCCAGATCCATGGAAACGCTTATTTTTCAGCCAAATCCATGTATCTCAAAAACCGGGATATCGCCTCCATGCTGAAAAATGAGCTTTATAATAAGCCTACTTTGCCACCTTCCTTTAATCCTAAAAATCAATCGGTCATCGAAATTCCGGTGGTGATGGACGTAAAGACCAATTCCGAAAAAACTCAAATCAACCTCGAAAAGCCACTAGATCCAGCAATTCGCTACGCCATGGTCCAAGGTGGAAATTACCTTAATAGCCTTCATGATGCAATTATTCATACGGCTTGGGTAGGTGGATCAAGAGTCCGATATTTAGAAGTACCGAGTTTGAATACCGAATACCTAGCCATTCGCTGGATAGATCATTATGGTCGAATCGTTCAGACTCAGGTATTTCAAATGCCCAAATCCTCCCGCCCATGAAAGACATGCTCGTTCGGCTGACAGAGCTTCCCAATAGCTCAGAAATCGAGAAGAAACTCTCCGAAAAGGAGCAGATCATTTTTCGAAAAGCAATTGCTCCCGAAAAACACCTAGTCAGCGAATGGGTCATGGAAAACTTTGGAGCCTACTGGAAATCCGAGGTAGAGGTTTCCTTTTCCCGGCAACCTGTCTCCTGTTGGATTGCCCAGCGGGGAAATGACATTTTAGGCTTTGCCGTCTATGAAAGCACGGCTCGCAATTTCTTTGGCCCCACTGGAACCTTAGAGTCTGAGCGGGGAAAAGGGATCGGGAAAATACTTTTGATCAAAGCCTTGGAATCCCTCCGGGAAATGGGCTACGCCTATGCCATCATTGGCGGGGTCGGACCTGCGGAATTTTATGAAAAAGCCGTCGGAGCAAAAATCATCGAAGGATCCGAGACCAGCATCTACCAAAATCTACTTCGTAAGCCATGACCCAAAAACCCTCCAAAAACCCCTGGATTTGGATTGCAAGTCTCTACCTCACCGAATCTATTCCTTATGCGATCATCATTTCGGTATCGGTGGTGATGTATAAAAACCTCGGCATCTCCAATGCCGACATCGGACTTTATACCTCCTTCCTCTATCTTCCTTGGGTGATCAAACCCATCTGGAGCCCGGTATTGGAGCTTTTTGGCACAAAGAAAAAGTGGTTTCTCAGTATGCAACTGATCCTTTCCCTGGTTTTTTTGGGGGTGGGGCTAACAACGGGAACGAGTCAGTTTTTTGTGATTACGCTGGCCTTCTTCTGGGTAGGAGCTTTTGCTTCGGCGACCAATGATATTGCCTCAGACGGGCTTTATCTCATTGCCCTCAATCCGGGGGAACAGAGCTTTTTTGTCGGCCTGAGAAGCACCTTCTACCGGATCGGGTTTCTGACCGGACAGGGCTTGATCGTGATCGTAGCGGGGCTTTTGGAAGAGAAATTCGGAGACCCTGCTCAAGCTTGGTCCTGGACTACCATTGGCGTTGCCTCTTTGATGCTGATCCTTACCGGAATCAATTACCTCTCCACTCCCAATGTACTTGAGAAGCGCATAGCGAAAGCTGACCAACCCAGTTTCGGAAAAGTGTTTTCCACCTTTTTCACCAAGAAAAATATCGGGCTTTCTCTGGGTTTTGTCCTGCTTTACCGCTTGGGTGAATCCCAATTGGTCAAGATGGCTTCTCCTTTTTTCCTGGATGACCGTGCAGCCGGTGGCTTGGGGTTAAGCACCACCGAAGTGGGATTTATCTACGGAACGATGGGAGTAATAGCCCTGTTGATCGGAGGGATATTGGGTGGGATCGTTATTTCCCGGGATGGTTTGGGTAAATGGATGATGCCCATGGCTGTGGCGATTAATGCTCCGAATATCGGCTACATCCTCCTTTCTTGGTCTCAGCCGGAAAGTATCGTATTTGCCTCCTCGGTAGTGGTGATTGAGCAACTTGGCTACGGCTTTGGCTTTGCTGCCTATATGGTTTTCCTGATTTACCTCGCTGAAGGAATCTTCAAAACCGCCCATTATGCCCTAGCCACGGGCTTTATGGCCATGGGAATGATGCTCCCCGGTATGCTCAGCGGATATATGCAGGAATGGTTGGGTTATCCCGGATTCTTCGTTTGGGTAGTGCTGGCAACGATTCCCGGATTCGCCATGGCGTATTGGGTGAAGTATCCGAGGGAGTTTGGGAAGAAGTTAGAAAGCTAAAGTCAGAAAGCAGAATCTTCGACATTCAATATCCAGTCTTAAAAGTTTAAAAATATCGAATATCGAACGCTGAATAATGAATATCGAAGTAGGCAACTCAGCCGAAAAAGACGAAATCCTGTCAGGCTGAGCGGAGTCGTTGTCAACCAGGGCGGAGTCTTTGTCAGGCTGAGCGCCTGCCTGACGGCTAGTCAGGGAGGCCAAGCCATTTCAAAGTACGATTTACGAAGGGATTAAATTAGATGAAGACTTTTCACCACTTTAACTCCAGACCTTTACAACATTTACAAACACGACCTCGACTCCGCTCGGTCTGACACGAAACCCTAATCTTCCAATCTTACAATTTTGAAATATTTCAATCAGCAAATGAACAAATCCCAAAAAATAGCCCAGATCTTCTCTCCTGCTGCATTTATCCACGACACGGAGGAAAACTACCAGGCCATCGAACGCATGATCGTGGAACAGGAAATCGGTGGGCTTACTTTTTTTCATAGCAGACACTCTGCTGCAGCCAATTTCGAAAAGCGCGCAGAAACCTTGAGTACAGAAGGTACTTTTGAAAAACTCATTGCCCTCATCAACCGCTACCAGGCTGCCTCCAAAGTCCCCTTGCTGATCAGCATCGACGGGGAATACGGCTTGGCCATGCGGGTGGAAGAAACCCCTCAATACCCTTTCGCGATTACGTTGGGTGCGCTGAAAAAAGATGCCGAAATCTTCGTGGAAGAGGTGGGCTATCGCATGGGAATGGACATGAAGCGTTCGGGAATTCATCTCAATCTTGCTCCTTGCGCAGATGTCAATACCAATCCAAATAATCCCGTGATCGGCTATCGCTCATTTGGAGACGATGTAGAGAAAGTCGCCAAACTCTCCTTCGCGGCTTACACAGGAATGAAAAAAGCGGGGATCGGAGCTTGCCTGAAGCACTTTCCGGGTCATGGAGATACTGCGGTGGACTCGCATCTGGGCTTGCCGATTTTGCATAAAGGCAAAGAAGAGCTTCAAGCTGAAGAGCTTTTTCCTTTCCAATATGGAATTGACCGAGGAGTTGAAATGATTATGGTCGGACATTTGGCAGTTCCGGCATTGACTGGTGGAAAAGATATCCCTGCCAGTATCTGCCGGGAACTGATTACAGGCCTGCTAAAGGAAGAAATGGGCTTCGAAGGCCTGGTAATTTCCGATGCGCTGAACATGAAGGCTGTCGCCAATCTTTTCCCCGAACCCGGCGAACTCGAATGGCAGGCCTTCCACGCCGGAAATGACATCCTTTGTTTTTCCGATCATGTGAAGGAGGGCATCCAAAAAATCTCCGAAAAAGCCAGCGAAGAACAAATCGAAACTGCCTTCCAAAAGATCATGGAACTCAAGGCCCGACTGGGCGTGATGGAGTCCAAAAAGGTGGAAGTTCCTGCTTTCGACTGGACAAGCCACTCTGATTTCCAGCGAACCTTGGCGGAAAACTATGTACAAGTCCATTCCGGAAAGCTGGATCTCGAAGTATTAAAGGATTTGACTCAAAAAGGTAAACTGGGGTATCAGGAGTTTTTCAGCAAGGAAAAAAGTCTTTTTCAAAGTCTGCTGAATTTGCCTCCGGCGGAAACCTCCGAAAAGCAGATTTTGGGGGTATTTGTCCCAAGCCACAAGCCTTTAAATCAGTTTGGAATGGATCAAGCTGTACTGGATGAAATCAAGACTTTGGCGAAAAGCAAACCTAGCATACTTGTCCACTTCGGCAATCCACTTGCACTAAAACATCTCGGAGATATGGAGAACTTTGAGGCCGTGATTTGCGCATATCAGGGGTTTGAGGAGACTCAGGAGTTAGTGGTAAAGCTTTTCCTTTAAAATCAACTAAGCTTGAGAAATGGTTTTTTTAAATCTGATTATCCGTAATCATGCCAGTTGCTTTATTTTCTTTGCTTGGCTGGTTGGAAGACCGATGACCGAAGACCGAAGCTTCCGGATTCTGATCCTTTTAGTAGACAATAAGCCGAATTTTTTTTATACTGGTAAGAAGGCGGATATCCATATTTTTAAATTTCGAAAATTGGGAATCATAGGAATAACAACAATCAATCCATCAGATTGGGAAGGTTGGAAACCTTAAATATTCCCGGACTAATAAGCTTCTTTCAAGTTGGACAACTCATAGGATTTCACAATTGAAAAAAATAACGGTAAAAAAAGGAACCATTTTGCAGCGAAAAGGAGATACAAACTCCAAGGTTTATTTGGTGGAAAGTGGTTTGCTGCGGAGCTATACGATTGATGAAAAGGGGAAAGAACATATTTATATGTTTGGCCCTGAAAACTGGCTGGTCACAGACAATTGTAAACCCGAAACCCCTTGCCAATTATTTATAGATGCAATTGAAGACTCTATATTAAACGTCGCCTCCAAAGAGGAAATGGTTAAAGAAACCCCAGACTTTAATGCATTATTTAGACGTTTAAACTCTATGCAAAACAGGATTGTAATGTTAATGAGTTCGAGCGCCAAAGAAAGGTATGAGCACTTTGTCGAAACCTACCCTAATATTATTCCAAGAGTCCCACTGAAAATGGTGGCTTCCTATTTAGGAATCACTCCTGAGGCTTTGAGCCGAGTTAGAAACGAGCTATCCAAAAATAAATAATCCAGTGTCATTTCTTGATGTACATCAAGGCATAGGCTCTCTGAGCTTAGGAGTTTTGTGCTTCAATCAAAAAAAAGGAAAAATGACACATCAAAAAAGCAACAAGGCAATGAATATAGCTTTGTGGATTGGACAGGTTTTATTGGCTATCATGTTTGGAATGGCAGGAATTATGAAAGCCACCCAACCACTAGAGACATTGACTGAATCTCTTCCATTTGCATCAACCGTACCTTTAGCATTTATAAGATTAATTGGGGTTAGTGAAATATTAGGAGGCTTGGGATTAATAATTCCCTCTATTCTCCGGTTCAAACCTTTTTTAACTGTTTGGGCAGCCCTTTGCCTGGCTTTGGTAATGGTTTTTGCAGGAGGCTTTCATCTTGTTCGAGGTGAATTCTCGGCAATAGGGATGAATGTTATTTTGATGGGAATTGCGTTATGGGTTGCCTGGGGAAGAAGCAAAAAAGCTCCAATATTGGCCAAGAGCTAAGGAAAATAGAGCTTGATCCTTTGGGAACTGTAAAAAGTCTTGCAAACTACAGAATCCTAACAAAGCGGTTTGAGTGATTACTCAAACCGCTTTTGATTTAGTAACCTTTTTTCCTTCCGGAAAGGGAGTATTATTAAATTTCCTCCGAGAAATTCATTCCTCTAACCCTTAAGCATCACGGAGATCTGGAGAATTTTGAGGCGGTAATTTGTGGGTATCAGGGATTTGAGGAGGTGCAGGTAGTTGTCGCAAATACCCTCCAAGGGCTTTGAGCCCCTAGGAGGGTTGGTACTTCGCTGCAAAATCAGGATAAAGGAATATAGGTACCTTGGAGGCTTGGAGAATCTAGACAGGCTTCTTTCTTGTAGACCAAAGCGGACTTTTTGACAAACCCTCCAAGGGTTTTTAAACCCTTGGAGGGTTGATCCATTCCCATAGAGAGTTGAAATTTTTAACAAGATATTTTCTTTTTTATCAGTAAATTCAAGATGACTTTTTAGCTATGCCTACTCCAAAGGATCAATTTGAATCGGGTACATTTTACCATGTTTGGACCCATGCAAATGGAAATGACAACCTATTTCGAGAGGAAGGAAATTACCTGTTTTTCCTTTCAAAATATGCCTTTTACATCCATCCAGTTGAAGGCTTCCCACTTTTTGGACAATTCTAAAATAGACAAAATTGGTTTTTGATGTTGACTATTATTACTACTAAGGGTGTTAATTGTGGGTAACTTCAGAGAAGTTATCCACTGTTAACGCCCATTGCTTTGCAAAATCTATTGGAGAGCAATTATTCAGGCTTCCGTGAGGTCTGTGATGATTGTAGTCCTCTATCCATTCCCGGGTAATCTCTCTGACTTCTTGGAGTGATACAAAGGAATAGTAATCCAATACTTCGGTTCGGTAGGTTTTGTTGAATCGCTCGATAAAAGCATTTTGCATA
>NZ_AUBV01000005.1 GCF_000429425.1 Algoriphagus mannitolivorans DSM 15301 | reverse complement strand
CATCCTTTACCGATAAATCTTTAACTATCTCTTGATGCCAATCAATAGTGCCATGGGGTATTAATCCAGATTTCTCCGGGCTATCCCCCTGTAAAGGGTAGGTTGCATACGCGTTACGCACCCGTGCGCCGCTCTCATTGAAGTATTACTCCCCCAACTGCCGCTCGACTTGCATGTATTAGGCCTGCCGCTAGCGTTCATCCTGAGCCAGGATCAAACTCTCCATTGTATATTGTCTATTTGTTAGTACACAGGATAAAACACCTAAGTGTTATACCCGCGCCTTCCTCAGGTTTTTATTTTGCCTTACAACATTTCAAAGAACTTACTCCGGACTTCCCCGGATTCGTCTGAAAACCGCCGTCTCCGGCCTGATTCCATCCTCGTTTTTCTGTTTTGGATTCCCCGTTCCTTCCGAACAGGGTTGCAAAGGTAAGAGATCTTTTTTACTCCGCAAGAAGAAATTTGAAATATTTTTTTTCTTTTTCCTCCGCTTTTAATCTCCTGTCAATGCTCTTCTTTCTAAGCTTCTTCACTCTCCTTTCGCCTCGCCTCTCGCTTTCCCTCGACCCCGTTTGCGTCGATTGGGAGTGCAAATATCGGGAGATTATTCTTCAACGCAAGAGCTATTTTCAAAAAATCTCATCATATCCTTTAAGTGATTGAAAATGAAATGGAAAATTTTCAAAAACTTTAGAAGAAAGAAAACCAATAATTTTCTCTCTCCACACCCTTAAAACGACATAAATCGAAATAAAATTCTGACTTTCAATATTTAAAACTAATACCGGAAGGTGGGTAATGGAGAAAAGTACCTTTTTCTTGGGTCTTGATTGGAAAAAACATACCTGATGGATATTTCATGAGAACCTCCAGATCCACTATAACCGAGCTTTGAAATCGGAAAATCAAAACTATACCCAAGTTCCAATCCAGACTCCAGGCTTATGCCTACCAAAGCCACTAAAGACTCATTATTGGGCAGTTCATATTTTGTAGGCAGTCCTCGATACCAAAATCCCAGCACCAGTGGTTCAAAGAAAAACTCTCCGCCTATATCAAGCTGGGAATATTGCCCCTGTCTTTTGTAGTTGAAGCCAAAAGCAAATGACCTCTCTTGGTCCGTGTTGTTGAAATAATCATTAATATCTCCTGGAGCCAAATTGAACCTATAGCCTCCATGAAGGCCATACCTAATTGGTAATTTTTCATTTAAGCCGGTCAAATAGCTGGTCTCGGGACGAAGTAAATGAAAACCAGAAACACCAAGCCAAGCTTTTTTTCCATAATACATCATCCCAACATGTACATCAGGAGCGCTTATTTGACTTTCTCCCTCAAAACCATCACCCGGAGATCCGATTATTTTTCCACGATCAATATCCAATTGTGTCCCCAAAATCACTTTATCAAACATCGCATCTCTCCTCACAAAGCTCCCTTGGGCCCCAGCCTGAATAAAATCGTTTTCAGAAATTTTCAACCGATAACTATATATCAATCCAATCTCGTTGATACTGGTCTGAGTAAAAGATTCATTTGCACCTTGAAGAATTATAGCAAAACCTGAATTCATCCTTTCCTCATAGAAATCAAAATATGCTGTATAACCCACAAAGGTCTGATCCAAAGCGGGCCATTGATTTCTAAAATTCAATCCCACCCTACTCATCCCAGTACTACCTGCCAAAGAAGGATTGAGGTAAAGGGGATTTGCATAGTATTGACTGTATTGCATATCCTGTGCAAGGCCGAAAATTCCTTGGGACATAAAAAAAACAATCAATATTAAGGCCTTCCTCATCTTATCAAGCTAAACTTCCCGCTCTCTTTCACCAATTCCCCGTCAGTTGCCACTCCATTAAAGCGGAATACATATACCCCGGGATTTTGTAAAACCCCCTCGAGGGTTCCATCCCATCCTTTCGTTTCCAAATCATCTGTTTTAAAAATCAATTCCCCCCAAAGGTTGAATATCAAAAGCTCGATTTGGACTAATCCTTTCCATTTGGGTAAAAAGGTTTTATTTTCTGAATGAAGGGGAGTAAATCCTGTTGGCATCATGACTCTATAGCTCTTTGTGATAGAGACCATTTTTGTTTTTGATGAAGGACAGCCATACTCATCCAGAACAGTCAGTTTTACTTCAAACTGGCCTTTTTTTCCAAATACATGAACTGGATTTTTGTCATCCGAACCAGTTCCGTCTCCAAAGTCCCAGTCCCATTTTATTCCTCTTGGGGCTGAAAGGTCAGAAAACTCGATGGGATCATCTGGAAAAATCCCTCCGCTAGCATCATCTCGGATATCTGTCCCCAACACCAAAAAGTCAAAATCTACCTCGAGGGGAGTTTCTTGAATGAATATTTCCACCTCCACAGGTTCGGAATAACAGTCAAGATTTTTTCGCTTCACCTGAAGAGTATAAAACCCGGACTTACTGACACTTTTCAATTCATTATTCAAAAATTGCTCATTGTTACCTTTTAACAGGTAATCAAATTTCGCTATGTCAAATCCTAGAATGTATTCCGTGACATTAACAGGGGTCTTAGGATCACAGCTCACTAGGGGTGCTTCAAAAATAATCTCCGGCACATCGGGATATTCCACTTCAATAGTCTTTGATTTTGCCGGACATCCTTTCAAGTTATATCCCCAAACTTCGTAAAGACCTTCTTCTGAAGCAGAAAACACACTTTGATTTGCACCAGGAATCAATTCACCATTTCTAAACCATTCAAATCTTGAGTATTGTTCTTGGCCAATTCCTTTGAGTTGAACATTTTCACCTAAGCACACTTCAATTTTTTCTCTTGGCTCATTTTCACCATTTATAAAAATATTGATAGGCTTTGGTGATTCGAAAATATCCAAGGTGATCGAATTTCCTTCTGAAGTTTTACCGTAGTTGTCAGTTATGGTGTAATATACTTTAACCTTTTTCCCTACAAAGCCCTCATTGGGGGTAAAGGTAAATCCCCCCGCATTATCACTTGCACGGAAAACTCCTTCAGGCAAAACCAAAAAACGATTAGACTCCAAGCAGCGGGCCTGTTGACAAATGTCTCCTTCATTTTTTTTAATATCCGCTTGAGACTTAAAAAACTGAAGACAACGGATCGTGCTGTTAATATTGGGCAGTTTTACTTCATCATCTTTAATGTTGAATTGATTTTCCTGACCTGCACAGGAAGTATAGTCATCGATCTCAATTCCTTCAGGGTTTTTCAAAGCCTCCTCATTCGAAACCTCAACTATCAGATTTCTTATTTCATGGAAATTGGAAAAACCTCCTGTCGAAGCAGAAAATCCAATTTTTAGATTCTTTGGAGCTGGAAAATCATAGGGACGATCAAATATGGTAACCATTCGTGGTTGATTGGCAATGGTAGTCACCATCATTCGAAGGGTTATAAAGTAACCTACCCCACCCGGATTAGGCTGGAGTTCCAAAAACACTTTCCGATATCCAACCTTATTTGGATCTGTCACCCTAGATGTGCCCGCCCCGCCGGAGCTAATAGGAAATTGAGCCCCCGGATTTAAACCATCTTTGTCTGTGCCCACATCATTCACTTTCCGCCCAACAACGAATGGATAATCAGTGCTCCCGTTTCCTGGCCCTCTTAAAACAATAGCATCCGGTGCCCTTCGGTTGGCATCTAGATCATTAAACCCCCCAATTCTTCCTTCTGAATTGGTCCCAAAGTTTCCAAATTCATCAAACCCAATCCCTAAATAGGCCCCCGACAATCCCGGTTCGCCATTTCTTTGGGCATATCCTAGTGATCCTCCAAATCCTCCTGCACTGAAAACGGGAGTATCTGCATCAAATAAAAAAACAGTCAATCCGTCGGCTAAAAATTGACCCAATCCTCCATAGCTGAAATACTCAAATTCTGCCTTAAGTCCATAGGTCGAGGGAAAGGGGACATTGATATAAATGAATCCTCGCTGGTTGTTCTGATTGGAGGTTAGCCTAAGTACTCCGTTAGTTAAAAGAGCATCTCCTCCAAAAACAGTTTCATTTAAGGTATTGGGCGTGGTAAAAGTTTCACAATAAGGAAACCCGATCTGCCCAAAGCCAGAGGAGATATTCATCATCCCTACGATCCAAATCCAAATCCAAAAAGCTCTTTTCACCAAGATTAATTTTCAGAAAAATAACTCCAACTTCCCCATAAAACAAAAGCTCCTGAGTTTTACTCAGGAGCTTTTGAATATGTAGATAAATTTTATCGCAAAATAGTCTGAATACGATCTGGTCCGACCGAAATCAGATTGATTGGAACATTTAGCTCTTTCTCAAGATAGGCAACATAAGCTTTAAGCTCATCAGGAAAGTTTTCATAGGATCTTACATCAGCCAAGGAGCAATTCCAGCCCTTCATGGTTTTGTAAACCGGCTTCACTTCCATATCAGTGATTTCGAAACTCAAGCGATCAATTTTCTCCCCGGAAGGCAACTCATAATGTGTACAGATTTTGATCTCTTCGAAAATATTCAAAACATCAGCCTTCATCATGTAAAGCTGAGTCACCCCATTGATCATAATAGAATATTTCAATGCCGGCAAATCCAACCAACCACATCTTCTTGGGCGACCTGTAGTACTGCCAAACTCATTACCTTCTTTTCGCATCGCCTCTCCAGTCTCATCGAAAAGCTCTGTTGGGAAAGGGCCACTACCAACTCGTGTACAATAAGCTTTGAAAATCCCAAAAACTTCCCCGATTCTGGATGGCGCAACACCTAATCCAGTGCAGGCTCCAGCAGCCATGGTATTGGAACTAGTGACGAATGGATAGCTTCCAAAGTCAACATCCAGCAAAGATCCTTGAGCACCTTCTGCCAGAATTCTCTTGTTGGAAGCCAAGGCACCATTTACCACATATTCGCTATCAATCAGATTTAAGGTTTTAATAAACTCAACAGCTTCAAAAAATTGGACTTCCATTTCCTCCAACTTGTCGGTTGGGTAATTGTAGAAGGAAAGGGTAGTCTTATGTTTTTCGAGTAGGGTATCGTACTTATCCTTGAAGTCCGGACTTAAAATATCCCCAATTCGTAAAGCCGATCTACCGATCTTATCCTGATAAGTCGGTCCTATTCCTTTAAGTGTAGATCCAATCTTCTTATCACCTTTGGACTGCTCATAGGCAGCATCCAACAATTTATGGGTAGGCACAATGATGGTCGCCTTTTTAGAAATCACCAGGTTTTTTCGGTAATCAATCGAAAATTTACCAAGCCCATCAATTTCTTTTTTCAAAATAATGGGATCCAAGACCACTCCGTTTCCAATAATATTCAGAATCTGGGATCTAAAAATTCCAGATGGTATCTGATGAAGCACGTGTTTAATGCCATCAAATTCCAAGGTGTGCCCAGCATTTGGACCTCCCTGAAACCGGGCAACCACCTCGTATTGAGGCGCTAACACGTCAACTATTTTACCTTTTCCTTCATCTCCCCACTGGAGACCCAGCAATACATCCATCTTCATTTGATGCGCGATCTTAGCTAAAACTTGAGTTTTTAAAGGGCGAAATTTGCGATTAGGGGATAGAAAACCAAGGGAAAAAGCCTATTTATTCTCTAAAACAAAAAAAGCTGCCCTGAAGCAGCTCTTTCCAAGATTCGGATATTTCTAGTTTTTTAACTTAAAATCGTCCACGGAATCATACACCGTGAAAATATTATTCAGCTTGGTGATGATAAGTAGTTTTTTGACATGCTCTGAAGGTGAGGTGAGGTAAACTTCCCCTCCCACATTTCGCATTTTGGTCAACATGGTGATCAGAAGTCCAATTCCACTTGAGCTAATATACCTTACCTCGCTAAGGTCAATCACAAAGGTCTTCGCTCCTTCTTGGATGGCATCCGAAATTAATTCCACCAGCTTGGGACCAATTTCATCCCCGATCAAGTCGCCTTGGATAAAAAGATAATTTGCCTTCTCGTCCTTTTGGTGCGTGTAGGTCAGTTTCATGAATCGGATTTTTTATTTGGACAATTTTCTCTGTGACAATTCCCGTACAAAATAAGTGAATGATGCAATACCTGAAAGTTTAGAATTTCTCCTACGGTATTCTGAATATTTTGGATTCGCGGATCGCAAAATTCCAAAACTTGATTGCAATCCACACAAATCAGGTGATCATGCTGCTTGTATCCATAAGATTTCTCAAACTGGGCCAGATTTTTTCCAAACTGATGTTTGGTCACCAAATCACACTCCACCAATAAGTCCAAGGTATTATAAACTGTGGCCCGGCTGACTCGGTAGTTTTTGTTTTTCATGCTGATGTAGAGTCCTTCCACATCAAAATGACCAGATCGACTGTAAATCTCCTCCAGGATTGCATATCTCTCGGGAGTTTTTCGAAGCTTTTGGGTTTCTAAATAAGCAGTGAATATCTTTTTGACTTCCTCGAAATGGGATGTATTCAAAGTCATGTCTCAGTTTTTTTTCAAATATAACTTTTGTTGGACATAAAAGATTCAAGGTTTTAGTCAAAGCGGGTAACCTTGATGATCCCATCTACCTCTTGGAGGTTTTGGATCAAATGATCCAAGTGCTCGGTACTGTGAACGTACAGCTTTATTGTCCCTTCGAAAATCCCTGCATCTGAATCTACTGTGATAGATCTCATATTCACTTTCAATTCATTGGAAATAACTTTAGTGACATCGTTGATCAAACCTACCCGATCGGTTCCGACAATTCTAAGACCTGCCAGAAAAGCAATTTGTTTTTGACTCGTCCATCTCGCCTTAATTACTCGATTTCCATGGTTGGAGAGCAACTCCAAGGCATTCGGACAGGAGGTTCGATGAATTTTGATTCCTTCATTCACTGTCACAAATCCAAATACATCATCTCCCGGAATCGGATTACAGCATTTGGCCAGAATATAATCCACTACATCCATATCCTCACCAATCAACAATTGATCATGATCAGGACCTTTGATACTTTTTATCTCCTTGGTAAAGGTGGATTCATCCTTGACTTTATCACTGGACTTGGCCTTTAACTTCTGCTTCTCCTTAAAATCTTTAAAAGACTTGATTGAGGTGGGGTCAATTATGCTTTTTCCTACTCGATAGTAGAATTCATTGGCAGTCTTCAACTCAAAAAAGGCCCGGAGCTGCTCGATAACCTCGGAGGAAAACTCCATTTTCATGGCTTTCAATTTTCGCTGGACAATTTCTCGTCCATCCAAAATCGCCGACTTTTTCTCCTCTCGGAGAGCGTCTTTGATCTTCGCCTTCGCCCTAGAAGTAACTACATGGTTTAACCAATCCTCTGTGGGCTTTTGCTTATTTGAAGTAAGAATTTCGACCTGATCACCATTTTTCAGCTTGTGAGTAATGGGCACCAAACGCTGATTCACCTTAGCTCCAATACATTTTGCACCGATCTCGGTGTGGATTTCAAAAGCAAAATCCAAAGCGCTGGCCCCATGAGGCAATACTTTCAGATCGCCTTTTGGAGTAAACACAAAAACTTCATCATGGAAAAGATTTCCTCGAAAATCATCCATGAACTCTATCGCATTTCCATCATTGGATTCCAGCATACTCCTCACCTGGTTGATCCAGTCATCCAGCCCGGATCCTGACTTCCCTGGAACTTCTTTCTCCTTATATTTCCAATGAGCGGCATAGCCTTTTTCTGCAATTTCATCCATTCTTGTGGTACGAATCTGGACTTCTACCCATTGACCGGTCTGACTCATTACTGTCGTATGGAGAGATTCGTATCCGTTGGACCTTGGCGTACTGATCCAGTCCCGAAGTCTGTCTGGATTAGGACGATAAAAATCCGTCACTACGGAGTACACTTGCCAACAATCCGCCTTTTCATTTTCCAACTCACTATCCAAAATAATTCTGATAGCAAACAGGTCATACACCTCCTCGAAAGGTATCCCCTGCTTTTTCATTTTGTTATATATAGAATAGACTGACTTAGGTCTTCCTTTGATGGTAAAATTGAATCCTAGCTTTTCCAATTCCTCCTCAATCGGCTGGATAAAATTCTTGATGAACTTATTCCGGTAGGTTTTGGATTCATTGATCTTTTTGACAATCTCCTTATAAGTATCCGTATCGGTAAACTTCAAATAAAGGTCTTCCAATTCAGACTTGATGGCATACAATCCTAATCTATGCGCCAAAGGGGCATAGAGATACATGGTTTCGGATGCTATTTTCAGCTGTTTATGCCTTGGCATGCTGGACAGGGTCCGCATGTTGTTGAGGCGGTCGGCAATTTTGATCAAAATTACACGGACGTCGTCTGAAAGGGTAAGCAGCATTTTCCGGAAATTCTCTGCCTGCTGGGAGCTTCCGTATTCAAACACTCCGGATATCTTGGTCAACCCATCAATAATGGTCATGACTTTATGTCCAAACTCCCTTTCAATATCCTCCAACTCCATATCCGTGTCCTCTACCACATCATGCAAGAGAGCGGCAATAATGGAGGTGGTTCCAAGACCAATTTCTTCTACACAGACCAAGGCAACTTCCAAAGGATGATAGATATAAGGCTCTCCTGATTTCCTTCGCATGTCTTTATGCGCTTCAAGAGAAATATTGAAAGCTTTTTTGATCAGCTTGGTATCTCCTTCTTTTAAGATGGGTTTTGCCTGACGAAGTATTTTTCGGTAGCGTTTAAGGATTTGTTTTCTTTCTTCTTCTACATCCACTTGGATCATACTGGAGTGATTTTATTCAAAGGTTGGTATCCTGATTGATTGATTCAATTTTTTTTGAAATATTTTTTTTGAAGCCTTGCAAAAAATTGGAATATCCCGTTACCTTTGCATCCACAATTGGAAAACGAGATCAAAATCATCTCGGGTCTGATTGAATCCATTGCGGATGTGGCGAAATTGGTAGACGCACTAGACTTAGGATCTAGCGCCGCGAGGCATGGGGGTTCGAGTCCCTCCATCCGCACAGCACAAGCCCTCAATCACTCCACTGTTTTGATCAGACAGGAAAGAGATTGGGGGTTTTTAATTCAACATCTGTTTAATTCTATACACCTTGGAAATTACATTAGACAAGCATTCAGCAAATCAAGCTTCAATTAAAATTAAGCTAAACGAAGCAGATTATCAACCAAAGGTTGATGCCAAACTAAAGGATTACGCCAGAAAAGCTGCCATTAAAGGATTCCGTCCAGGTAAGGCTCCTATTTCCATGGTAAAGAACATGTATGGAGTATCAGTGTTGGTGGATGAAATCAACAATATTCTGGGTGAATCCCTGAATAATTACCTGAAAGAGCAAACCTTCAGAATCCTAGGTGAGCCTCTTCCAGTAGAAAAAGAGGACAATTCCATTGATTGGAAAACTCAGAAAGACTTCGATTTTGAATATCAAATAGGTTTCGTTGAGTCCGTGGAAGTTCCTTTGGATAAGAAAACGAAAGGCACTAAGTACACCATTAAGGTTGACGACAAATTGGTTAACGAAACTATCGACAACCTGAAGTCACAATACGGTGAAAGCACCAACCCAGAAGTATCTGAAGCCGGAGATCACATCTACGGAGATCTAAAGGTTGTAGACGGAGAATTCTCCAAGACTCTTTCCCTTCCTACTTCAAAAATTTCCAAAAAACTAGCTGGTAAATTCACAGGTATCTCCAAGGATGCTGTAGTGGAATTCGAGTCCAAGGAAGTGAAAAAAGACGAGTGGACTGAAGCTTTTGGTCTTACTGCAGATGAAATTGCTGAAGTAAAAGGTGGATTGACCTTTACAGTAAAGAATATCAACCGCACTGCTGAAGCTGAATTAAATCAGGAGTTTTTTGACAAAATCTTTGGTCCAGACCAAGTAAAAAGTCTAGAAGAATTCACTGAGAAGGTTCGCGAGACGCTTCAGGGAAGCTATGATCGTGAATCCAAAGTATTCACAGAGGAGGAATTGAAGAAAGAATTGGTAGAAAAGGCCAATATTTCTTTGCCTGATACCTTCCTTAAAGAATGGTTACTCAAGGCCAACGAAGGAAAAGTGACTGTTGAGGATGTAGAGAAGGAATATCCAATCTATGCGAAGCAGTTGACTTGGTCTTTGATTTCCAATCAGATCGCAAAAGACAATAACATCCAAGCAGAGCATGCTGATGTGATTGAAAAAACCAAGGAAATGATCCGTGAGCAATTTGCTTCTTCAGGATTGGGAGCTCAGTTGGAAGCAAGTATGGACGTATTTGTAGACAACTATCTCAAAGGAAATGATGGTCAGAACTATATGAATATGCTGACCTCTGTACAGAATGAGAAAGTTCTTGCCCTGGTTCAGGAAAAAATCGAACTCAAAGAAAAGACCATCTCCATTGACGAATTCAAGGAACTTTTGGAGAAGTAAATCGATTTAGAGTTTATATATTGAAAAGTCCTTTTTTAAAGGACTTTTTTATTTTTGTTTACCACAACAAGCTCAAAAATGATCAACAAAGAAGAATTCAGAAAGTACGCTATTCACAATCAAGGCGTTAGTGGAACTGCTTTTGACCAGTACACCACTCATATCGAAAACATGACCCGGGCGGTAATTGAAGAGCGCCCATCCAATTTCCGTGAGATCGATGTTTTTTCAAGATTGATCATGGACAGAATCATCTTTTTGGGAACTCCAGTGGATGATCACATTGCCAATATCATCATTGCCCAGCTTCTGTTTTTGGAATCAGTAGATTCTAAAAAAGATGTGTTGCTGTACATCAATAGCCCGGGAGGTTCTGTGACTGCCGGTCTAGGAATCTATGACACCATGCAGTACATTGGGCCGGATGTAGCTACTATCTGTACAGGAATTGCTGCTTCCATGGGAGCGGTTTTGTTGGCCGGTGGAGCCAAAGACAAAAGATCTGCACTTCAGCACTCCAGAGTGATGATTCACCAGCCTTCCGGAGGAATGCAAGGTCAGTCCAAAGACATGGAGATCTCTTTGAAGTTGATCCTTTCCATGCGTCAGGAACTGTATCAAATTCTTGCTAATCACACCGGAAAAACCTACGATGAGATCGAAAGAGATTCTGATCGTGATTACTGGCTTAAAGCGCCTGAGGCTAAAGAATACGGCCTGATTGACGAAGTATTAGTAAAAAAATCTAAATAATGGCTCAAGTTACCTGCTCCTTTTGCGGTAGAAACAAGAAAGATGTAGACCTGATGGTATCGGGCATTTCTGCCCATATCTGTAATTTCTGTATCGATCAAGCTCATTTGATTTTGGGTGAGGAGGAAAAGACCAAAAAGTCCACCGCCAAACCCAAATTCAACCTCAAAAAACCAAAAGAACTGACTTCTTACCTGGATCAATATGTGATTGGACAGGAGGATGCCAAAAAAGTGCTTACTGTGGCTGTATACAACCACTACAAGCGTCTTCAGCAAAAGGAAGATCATGATGAAATCAAGATTGAGAAATCGAACATTATCATGGTTGGAGACACCGGTACAGGAAAAACCTATTTAGCAAAAACTCTTGCCAAAATCTTGGAGGTTCCTTTCTGTATTGCAGATGCCACAGTTTTGACTGAAGCAGGTTATGTAGGAGAAGATGTAGAAAGTATCCTTACTCGGCTCCTTCAAGCAGCAGATTATAATGTAGAAGCTGCCGAAAGAGGAATTGTTTATATCGATGAGATTGATAAAATCGCCCGAAAATCAGACAATCCTTCTATCACAAGAGATGTCAGCGGCGAGGGAGTACAGCAGGCTATGCTAAAGCTTTTGGAAGGCACTGTAGTGAATGTTCCACCGCAAGGCGGAAGGAAGCATCCAGATCAAAAAATGATTGCTGTAAATACAGAAAACATCCTGTTTATCTGTGGCGGCGCTTTTGATGGAATCGCTAGACACATCGGGAAAAGATTGAATACGCAACCCATGGGATTCAGTAAAGTCAAAGGATCTATGGCTGCAGACCGTGAAAATCTCCTTCAATATGTCACTGCACAGGATTTAAAGGCTTTTGGATTGATCCCGGAATTGATCGGGCGTCTTCCAGTATTGACTCATTTAGATCCCTTGCACAAGGATGCCCTGAAGCGAATCCTTACCGAACCAAAAAATGCATTGGTAAAGCAATACACCAAATTGATGGCGATGGAAGGAGTTGCACTGAAGTTCGAAGAGGACGCACTGGATTTCATCGTAGAAAAAGCAGTGGAGTACAATCTGGGCGCAAGAGGTCTTCGCTCAATTTGCGAAGCAATCATCACTGATGCGATGTATGAATTGCCTTCCGATGATTCCATCAAGGAACTGGTGATCGACAAAGAATATGCCCAATCCAAATTTGACAAGTCTAAATTCAAAAGGCTTCAAGTAGCCTAAATTCAACAAAACCCCGACATAAGTCGGGGTTTTATTTTTTAAGAGATTCAAGAATCAATTTTGCTGTTTTTTCGGAGGCAGACTCCTCACCTATCTTTTTCCTTATCAAATCATAGCCTTGGAGCATTTCCCCTTTATATACTACATTGGTAAAAATCTTTTGTAGCTCCATTTTTAAATTTTCAACCGAAAAGTCATCCTGAATCAATTCTTTCACCACTTCTTTTTCAGCAATCAAATTCGGAAGAGAAATAAATGGTACCCGAATCAAACCTTTTGCAATTCGGTATGAAATGGCTGAAGTACGATAGACCACGATTTGCGGGACTCGAAATAAGGCTGTCTCTAATGTAGCAGTCCCCGAAGTCACCACAGCGGCTGTAGCATGGGAAAGCAGATCATAAGTTTGATTGAAAACCAATTTGATACCAGCTGCTTTTGCAGGCGCATAAATAGCCTCAGGAAGGCTATCCACTCCCGCTACCACAAACTGGGCATTGGGAAACTCCTTCACTAAGCTCACCATACGGTTAAGCATACTTAAGATTTCCTGCTTTCGACTTCCGGGAAGCAACGCGATAATCGGTTGATAATTCAACTCATTTTTCTGAAAAAAGAAATCATGTGGCTTAAACTTCCGGATTTCATCCAAAAGTGGATTCCCCACATAATTCACCTTCATATCATACTTACTGAAAAATTCAGGTTCAAAAGGAAGGATAGAATAGATTTGGTCTGTGATCTTTTTAAGATTCAAGGCACGCTTTTGATTCCAAGCCCAGACTTTTGGTGGTATGTAATAGTGAACAGGAATTCCCTTTTCCTTGGCAAAAGCGGCAATTTTCATATTGAAGCCACCATAATCCACCAAAATCAATGCGTCGGGCTGGTAGGCCTGGATATCCTCCTTGACCAATTTGAGGTATTTCAGAACTTTCCTAAAGCCTAAAACCACCTCCAAAAATCCCATTAATGCGACCTCTGAATAATCTACTGCAAGGTCGACTCCGACCTCCTGGGAGTAATTACCTCCCATTCCACGAAACCTAAGCTCAGGATTCAGCATTCTTAAGGACAGAACCAGATTAGATGCATGAAGATCCCCTGAACGTTCACCGGATATGATGTAGATAGATGACAATGCCAGTAAGAGGTCAATAGTGAATAGTAAACAGTATTTTCATCATTGATTATTTATACAAAACAGATTGGCTTTGTTGATCATGGCATTGAGCTTCCGATTAATGTTTTCGCATTTTATGAGAATAGAATTCAGCTCTTCAATTGATACCAAATCACAATCATATGCCACTTCTATCCAATGCCGTGTTTCATATTGTTCCGCATCACTATCAGTAAGTTTGGAAATAAAGTGATTAACATATCGCCTTTTGGCCCAAGATTCAGCAATTTGAGCACCAATGGATCTGGAAGCCCTTCTAATTTGGTCAGTCAAAGAAAATTTTTCTTCAGGAGGGAATCTCCTTGTGATCAAATAAATTTCTTTTGACAACTCTCGAGAGAGTAGGTAAACGTCAAGTTCAAAATAATTTTTTACAAAAGACATAAAATGAGGACAATACCATTTACCACTTACTATCCACAATTTACAAAATTAGTCCCCGTAATACTCCACAAAATTCCTCGGCGTCTCGTATAGTGTAAGCTTATAAAGCCCTCCATATTTGGTGATTTCCTTCACGGCAGGTTCAAGAATTTTCCAAAATTCCATCACCAAAATCTCGCAACTAGCAAGTTTTCCATGCATGAAATCCACATCCATATTTAGGTTTTTGTGATCAACTTTATCAATCACCAACTTTCTGATCAGAGTACTTAAGCTCTTCAAATCAACCACAAAACCAGTCTCAGGATCAGGCAAGCCTTTCACTGTCACAATCAATTCAAAATTGTGACCATGCCAATTGACATTAGCGCAAGGTCCAAAAACTTCAAAGTTTTTTTCATCAGACCAGGCTGGGTTCCAAAGCTTATGGGCTGCGTTAAAGTGCTCCTTTCGGGAAATATGAATCATCTCAAGTCCTAAATAGGACGCAAAATTATAAAAAAAGTCCCCAGAATAAAATCCGGAGACTCAGCATGCTAGGAGAATGAGCTTATTGGTTCAATGCGCGAACCAAAACCGCAAGATCTGACAGACTCTTAAAATTAAGTTTTTGACTTTTTTGGATGGACATTGCTTTGTTGTAATCCTCTCCAAAAACCTCCTCCAAATCCTTGCTTTTGTTTTTCACCAAGTAAAGCACCCCGTCTTTGGCAATAAAGAAGTCTTCTTGGTTCTGAAAAGCCTTTGCGGCCTGAGCTCCATAAGTAGCAGCTACATCATCCACCATTATTTTGTAGGAATGAAGAAGAAGGGTGTATTTGCCTTCTTCTACGACTTGGAGAAATCTTTTTTTAGAAAGGGTCGGTAAGGTAAACTCAGAAGTATATTTTGTCTCCTCGCCCATGTCATTGAGAAAAGAGAAGCCTTTTAATTTTTCAGGAGAATACGCAAAAAGATTACCTTCTAATTTGTATTCTAAAGTATGCTCATACCCATTGAGTGCAATCTGTAGTCCCTCGACCCTTCTACCATCCTTAAGTTCCAAGACACCCTGTTTAAATTCCTGGAAGTATGCACTACCCTTAACCTCGCGGTAAGGATTAGTAGTGATCGGAATACCTGTACCGCTATCTCTTAAAACGGCAAGCTGGGCAAAGACTTGTCCTGAACAAAATCCAGTCAAGATCATGAGAATGAGAAAAGAAAATCTTTTCATAGTCTTATGTATAGTTGGTTATTGAAATATGTTCTAAAAATAAGAGGCTGCCTCCCGAAAGAAACAGCCTCTGTATTTATTTAAGACAAATTAAGGATTAGGTCTAGTAATCCGAAGTTGTACTTGTTTGTAGTTCTCGCTAGGAGAGATGGTAGCATTACCGTCCAACTGAAGAAGCAAGTCCACAGAACCACCAAGTCTACCGGTATTGACCACATTTACAGTCAATGTACCTGTGCTGGAGTTAGCTGGGATAACCAGTGTTCCGGCAGTAGTAAAATCAGTACCAGCGACAGCAGTAGTACCAGTGGCAACTACTGAATAGTTGATGGTCTCATCCGTAGAACGCTGAGGAGCTACTAAGTTAACCTGAAGGCTAACTGTTCCAACAGTGTTAGCCACTGTGATTCTTGGGTATTTTTCTCCAGTGACTGGAGTTCTTACAACGGCATCTTGAAACTCAACAAGAGATCCATTCCAAAGAGGATAGTCCTGCTCGATACAGGAAGTGAATCCCAAAGCCAAAACGAGTGAAAGAAGTGCAAATATCTTTTTCATAATTCCAATTATTAATAGCCTCTGTTTTGGTTAAGATTTGGATTACCGTCAACTTCTCTCTGAGGAAGCGGAGGCAAAATACGGAAGTCATCAAACTGAACATTGACTACTGGAGTTGTTTTGACGATTGCTCTGCCATTTCTCTTCAAGTCAAAGAATCGATGACCTTCAAAGGCGAATTCTTTAAATCTTTCCAATAGGATTTCATCCAATAGAGCCTGTCCAGACAAAGTTACAGCGCTAAGACCTCTAAGAGCTTTGAAAGCATTCAATTCGCTCAAAGCAAGGTCTGTGTTACCTAGTCTGTAGTTAGCCTCAGCTCTATTCAGGTGCATTTCAGACTTTCTGATTACAGGCACGTTGTCTGCATAAGCGAAACCGCTCTTAGACAAGAACTTGGTACACTCGATTTGGCGACCAGCACCTCTAACTGTGTTACCAGTAGTATAAAGTTGAGCACGGATGTCAGAGTTACGGTTCACATCCCAGTTGTTGTTATCCGAAGCAGGTGTTCCAGTCTGAAGTTGAGTCAAACCAAAGAATCCTCTTACTGTAGCATTTGGAATGAAGTCACCCCAACCACCTTGAGAGTTTTTGTTGGTAAGGTTCAACAAAGCAGTGTAAGAAGATTGAAGTGATTCGTTTACACCAATAGATTCTTCTGCAAGTGCGAATCTCACCTCAAACATTGACTCTGGGTTGATTGCTGCTCTCCAACCAGTAACATAAGCATTACCAGAAAGAACAGTTCCCACGCTGCTGCTCAATGCCAAAGTAGATTCAGAAACAGCTTTAGTCCAATCACCTTTGTAAAGAGCAACTCTAGAAAGAAGCGCTGAAGCAGCTCCGGAAGAAGCATACTGAACACCTCTTGAAGTCAACAATCTTTTGGCGTCTTCCAGATCTTTATAGATTTGGTCGTAAACCTCATTGATTGAAGCTCTAGCTGGCTGACGGTTGAAAGCCGCTCCTGAGGTGATCACACCTTCAGTTACCAAAGGAATACCACCCTGATCAATTACACCACCTTGGAAGATAGCTGTTGGGATGTAGGAGTAAACCTTAACCAAGTCGAAATAGTAAAGCGCTCTCAAGAATTTCGCTTCACCTTCCCAACGGGCCAACTGAGCTGCCGAAGCTCCCTGAACTCCAGGAAGACCATCGATGATCAAGTTCGCCTCATTGATTGCATAGTAACTGTTTTGCCAAAATCCAGCTTGGAAATGAGCGTTAGGCTGATTGTTATTCTCACTGATCAGACGACCGGAGTTACTGGTAGTTTGGCCTACATCTGCCAAAGCATCTGACAAAGCCAAAAGATCTCTTCCGTAATTTCTAACTGATCTTAGACGTGCGTACACAGAGTTAAGTGCAGCATCTACCGCATCTGGAGTATTTAAAGCTCCACTTGCATCAATAGACTGTCTTGGGTCCACTTGCAATCCACTTTCACAACCACCTAAGAGGACAGATCCGATAAGGGCTACAGAAAGAGTTGCTTTTTTAAATATGTTCATTTTTTTCATCGCTTAAGGGAATTAGAAGCCGATTTGAAGACCGAAGGTATAGCTCTTAGTCAAAGGAATTTGACCAGTACCTGCACCTGTAAATTCAGGGTCATAACCAGGATAATCAGCGTATGTCCACAAGTTCATGCCTTGTACATAAACTCTAGCTCTGCTAAGTCCAATATTGGAAATCAAGCTAGGCTTGAAGCTATACGCAAGAGTCAACTGAGAAAGACGGATAAAATCAGCCTTCAACAAGTTGGCGCTACCTGAGTTTCTACTAGCCCCTCTAGTCTCGTTACCAGCATTGGTAGTCAAGTTTCTTGGAATGTCAGTGATTTGACCTGGAGTAGTCCAAGATCTGTCATTCACTTCTCTCAATGCATTCAAAGTAAGACGAGTACCGTTTTCTCTCAAGAAGTTATACTGACCGTCAGATACCATTGCTCCGTATTCGTAGTTGAAGAATGCAGTCAATTCAAATCCTTTATAGCTGAAGTTATTGGTCAAACCACCATAAGTGGTAGCCAAGTTAGAGCCGAAATAAATTCGGTCAGCAGCCAATGGAAGGTAAGTGATATTTCCATTGATGTCGAACCACATTGGACGACCAGTCGCAGGGTTTACACCAGCATATCTCTGAGTAAAGTAAGAACCTGGAGCTGTATCACCGGCACCTGCAGGGTTACCAACTGGCTGACCTACTGCGATACCTGGGTTAGCAGGAAGGAACTGCAAATCATCATACAAGCTCAACACTTGGTTTTTGATTTTGGTGAAGTTGAAGGAAGTTTTCCAAGTGAATCCACCCTTGTCAATATTAACAGTGGTCACTTCAAATTCAATACCTTTATTTTGAAGCTCACCTACGTTGTTGGCGATATCACCAAACCCGTTTGTCCAAAGAATTGGCTGATCCAACAAAAGGTCTTTCGTTCTTCTGTCAAATGCATCGATGGAACCTGTCACTCGGTTGCCGAAGAATCCATAGTCCAATCCGAAGTTCAAGGTAGTGTTGGTTTCCCAACCTAGATCAAGGTTCGCCAAAGAAGATGGTCTAATACCGGCGTTGCCTGCATAATTACCTGCTCCTTGATACAAACCTCTTGCTGCAAAGTTTCCGATCTGGTCATTACCAGTCAAACCATAAGACGCTCTCAATTTCATTTCTGAAACTGAATTAGATTCTTTCAAGAAGTCCTCTTCCACCAAGCTCCATCCTAATCGGATAGAAGGGAATAGACCGAATCTGTTGTTCTCACCGAATCTGGAAGATCCATCATAACGTGCAGTAACAGTAGCCAAATACTTTTTCTTGTAATCGTAGTTTGCGGAAGCAAATACACCCATTCTTCTGTAACCAGTCCAGAAACCAGTGATGGATTCAGGAGTTGCTGCAGACTGAATAGTTCTAAACTGGAAAGTTGGGAATCCAATACCTGCACCGGAAATACCTTCTCTTGTCTCAGACAAGAATTCGAAACCTAGGATTGCAGAAACGTTGTGAACTCCATTATAGGACTTATTCCAGTTCAAAGTCTGAGTAGAAATAAATCGGGTTCTCCAGTCCTGCTGAACAGAGCTTCTACCTCTTACACCCGCTCCGTCTGGAGTTCTTGGGTCTCTGTAAGAATCACCTTGAAGCAATCTGTAGTCAATACCAAACAAAGATCTGAAGGACAAATTATCCAAGATTTTGTAGGTACCGATCATGTTACCCACTACGGTGTTTGTTCTCTGCAAACCAGAGTTGTATTCATTTACCAAAACGACGTTTTGGCCCAAAACACCACCAATAGCAGTATTGAAAGTACCGTCCTCGTTATAGATTGGATTATGAGCAAGAATAGCAGATGCAGAGAATGCAGGGCTACCTAAGAAAGAGCCAGAAACCGCAAAAGGAATATTCTGCTGGAAAGTAGACAAGTTGATATTGGTTTCAATGTTCAACTTGCTATTTGCCTTGTGAGCCAAAGCAACTCTTACAGTACCTCTTTCAAAATCCACTGGCTTGAAAGAAGATTCTTGATAATTGTAGGATCCAGAAAGGAAGAATGTGGTCTTGTCATCACCACCAGACACAGACATTTCATAGTTCTGCAATCTGCCGGTTCCCATTACTTCTCTTTGCCAGTCGTAAGTAGGAAGGCCCAAACCGATTTGGTTCAATTCTTCTCTAGATAGCTGCTGCCAGTTAGAAGGAAGGCGACCCATGTTACTCAATGCATTAGCTTCTGGAGCAGTATTTCCAGAGTTGATGAATGCATTTTTTCTCATTTCAAACCACTCAGCACCACCTAGTACATCGAGGTACTTCATTGGCTGGGTTTCCCCTGCAAAGGCATTAAACTCGAATTTTGCTTTTCCTTGCTTACCTTTTTTGGTAGTAATGATTACTACACCGTTTGCAGCCTGAGAACCATAGATTGCAGCAGAAGCCGCATCTTTCAAGATCTCCATTGACTCAATGTCATTAGGGTTCAAGAAAGCCAATGGGTTAGACTGGGTGAAGGAAGCATTGGACTGATTGTTCAACTGAACACCGTCCACAATAAATAAAGGCTCGTTGCCAGCGTTGATAGAACCTACACCACGGATACGGATGTTAACCGCACCACCTGGAAGACCATTGGATGATCTTACCTGTACCCCAGCTGCACGACCTTGCAAAGCACGGTCAAATGACTGAAGCGGTAGGTTTTCGATAGCTTCACCTTTTACGGAAGAAACTGCACCAGTTACTTCTCTTTTTGGCTGAGTACCATAACCTGTTACGATTACCTCACTCAAAGCTTTTACATCAGACTCAAGAGCCACATTGACTGTGGTTCTATTTCCGATGTTAACTTCCTGGGACAATAGACCCACAAAGCTAAATACCAGCACATTGCTGCCGGAAGGGACTGTGATAGAATACTTGCCATCAATATCTGTGGCAGTACCTATGGTCGTTCCCTTTACCAGAACTGTCGCGCCCGGAACACCCATACCATCTTCGGTAGAGGTGACGGTGCCAGTTATCACGCGGCTTTGGGCGAAAGCGATAACGCTCCCCAAACACAGCATGAGTCCTAGAAGTAAAACTTTCCTCATATGTTAAATTTGGTTTAAATAATCTTCAATCTTATTCATAGAATAGGATTTTTCCAATGGTCACTACCACAAAAGGTTAAAAAATGTTTATTCTTAAAAACATTGATTTATTGACTGGAATACCCTTTTCACAAAATTAAATTCTGATAACTTATTTGATTTTTGTCAATTGGCTTTTTTGAGTCCGATATATGCGGAATATCAAAATTTTATTCTTTTGAAAAAAAATCATTTTTGAGCAAATTTTATTTGAATGGTCACCGTTCATGGGGGGAAATCATCCGTTAAAATTGCATCCCCAATTTCAAAACAATTCTTTTAAAGAGTATTAAAAATCAGTTTTTTTATAAATAACAGACTTTAATATTGTCTTTTATTTAAAAGAAAAATAATTAAATACCGCTTATATTATAAAACAGAATTTTATATAAGATCTTATAAAACTCTTATAGTTATCCTGCGGTTTAGGGCCTGATTTGCCGGATTGGAATTGGGCACCATAGGTTCTGAATCTCCTTTTCCCTCCACCAAAACTCTTCCTGGATGAAGGCCAGCTTTGACCAAGTAATTCTGGACACTCTTTGCCCGCTGAAGGCTCAGGTTTTTGTTATACGCCGAGCTTCCGATATTATCCGTATGACCGGAGATCATAATGTTCACATTCGGGTTCTCCTGCAAAAATTTATGGAGCCTTTTCAAAGAAGAAAGGGATGCCGGCTGAAGGTCATATTTGTCAAACTCAAAGAATACGTTCTCAAAAACAAACTCCTCTCCTGAAGCCACAGGAGTCAATTCCACTTTGAGATCCTTGACATTTTGAATCTTGTCACGCTCTACATTGTAAATTTTGGGCAAGAAACCTTTTTTCTCCACATATAAGCCTGACACCGCTTTCTCAGGATACAGCATCATAAAATCTCCAGTCTTGCCATCGGACTGAAACTGGTATATCGTGCTGTCATTGGTAAGGGAAACCAAGGATAAAGTCGCATCAACTGGTTTTCCGGTCTTTGCATTAAAGACTTTTCCTTCCGTGACAGTCAGGTTTTCGCCTAGATAGATTTCTTCAGGAAACTTAAACCGATAAAGCAAGGAACGGTCATTTTGACCCTCTGCTCCTTCCTTTGTCAGCTCAGTGTAGTAGGCGTAATCCTTTTGAGCGGTAATAAAAAGTGCGACCTGATCCAGATGATCGTTTATGGGCAATCCCATATTTTCCGGCTTTTGGAATTCCCCATCAACCACCCTAGATAGGAAAATGTCCATTCCTCCAAATCCCTGATGTCCATCCGAAGCGAAAAACAGGATCTCATTATTAAAAAACATGAAAGGTGAAATCTCGTCTTTGGCAGTATTGACCACACTCCCCAGGTTTTTGGCCTCTGACCAGCTTCCGTCCTTCTGTCTTAAAGAATACCAAATATCATTTCCTCCATAACCACCCCTTCTATTGGATGAGAAAAACAACAAGCGACCATCCGCAGACAAAGAGGGCTGAGAGTCCCAAGAGCGGGAATTCACCTTTGGCCCCATATTCGTTGGACGCTGCCAGGTTCCATTGACTTTATAAGCTACATAAAGGTCGCAGCTACCATTTGAATCCGGTGCATCGCAGGAAGTATAGATTAGAATGTTTCCGTCAGCTGTGACGGAGCAGGTTCCTTCATTATAAGGTGAGTTGATCGTTTGAGCGATACTTTGCGGCGGAGTCCATCCATCATCTGCTTTTTTATAGGCGGTGTAAATGTCTTCCTTATCGTAATTGCCCGTCCCGTCTCGCTTAGTGAACAAAATTTGCTCTCCATCTGCAGTTAAGACAGGAAAATACTGGAGCTGGAATTCATTGAGAGGAGAGGGCAATACTTCTTTTTCAATTACCATGACGTCACCCAATTTAGATCCCAAGAAATCCATCTGGGATTTCATTTGGAGATAATACATGGATCGCTTGAAGTCCGGCTCAAAGAGGGCATCCGCTTCTCTAAATTCCCTATATGCTTCGTGAAACTTCCCTTTTTTGAGGTAAAGATTGGAAAATAGCCATCCGTACTCGGCTACATTCTTAGAGGATGCATTTTTCCCTGAAAGTCTGGCCTTTCCCGCCAATCCGATTTTTTCAGCTTCTTCCAGATTGCCCATCGTGATTAGCAACTGGGAGGCTTTTACATAGGCCTCCAGAAATGATCCCTCTCGGGCAATGGCAGCCTTATATTTCTCCAAAGCTTGCCCATATTGCCTGGATTGGGTCAGCTCCTCTCCTTCTTGGTACATTTTGATGGCCCTACTATCAATAATGGAATAGGTCTGTGCATTCGCTACAAAGCCAATTAGGATAAAGCAGATAAGAAGCAGAACAGGGCGCATGGACTTAGGGAATGTCCATAAATTTATGTGTTTGCAGAGATATTTTCCAATTCGGGTGTTTTTTTACGTATTCGACGATTTCTGGAGTAAATCGGGAAGCCTTGCTCCATTCCGGTTGTAGCCTCAATTCGCAAGTAGGCTTAACCAAGTTGGCATGCTCTTCTGCGAAAGCAAAATCAGAAGGATGAAAAACCACCACCTTCAATTCATCTGCTACGGCATAAATGGAAGGATCGGGCTTTTTGAATTTTTTTGGGGAAAAACAAACCCAATCGAAATCCCCCGAAAAAGGATGTGCTCCGGACGTTTCGACATTGGTCGTAAACCCTTTTTCTTTCAAAAGCTTGGTCAAAGGCCCCAATTCATACATCAGAGGCTCCCCTCCTGTGATCACCACGAGTCTTCCGGGGTATTTCAAAGCTTCGTCTACAATTTTCTCAATGGATAAAACCGGCCACTTCCCGGCTTCCCAGCTTTCTTTGACATCACACCAAACGCAACCCACATCACAGCCTCCCAGCCTAATGAAATAAGCGGTTTGTCCAGTAAATCGGCCTTCTCCTTGGATAGTATAAAAAGCTTCCATGACAGGAAGCTGTAGCCCAGCGGCCACTTGTTCTTGGGTAGACATGTAGAATTTTTGGTAAAGCGGGTGATTCCACCGCTGAATGAGGGGCAAAGATAGGATGGTAAAATTGAAAAATTACACGATTGAAAAATTAGGTCCCAATCTTACAAGCGCTTATTCATCACCACACGATAATCCTCCACCCCACCCTTTGGAATAACTTCGATGATTTTAAAACCTCTTTTCAACCCAAAAGTAATCATGGCCGGAAAGCGGTTTCGGGTTTTGAAGAAGACTGATTTAAAACCTTTCTCTTTTGCCCAGTTCTCTTGATAATCTGCCAAGGCCTCGGCAATGCCATGATTTCTGAACTCTGGTCTCACCCCTCCCATCCAGGAATAAAATGTATCCGCATTATCACTTTGGTAACCTACTTTGAATCCAAGTAGCTCTCCATCCCTTTCAGCAACCAAGGCTAAAAAAAGTCGATGTTTCAATCGATCCGTGTAAAATTCCAAAGAAGCCTTTCCGGGGAACTCCGGGATGCGTTCATGCACCCAGAGGAGTTCTTCGGGAAAGGCTTCTCGAATTATGAATTCCATATAATTGAAAGATTTAAATATTGAAAAATTGGAAGATTGCTATCTCACAAGGGTCATAGAAACCTTTGTTTTTGGAAAATTTTTCAATCTTCCAATCTTTAATTTTTCAATTACCCTTCACTGTGGGATACTTCACTCCCAACTGTTCCAAATACGTGTCGTATTTCGTCTCGTCGAAGTAGAATTTCTCCAACTCTGGACGGAATTTTTTCATGATTTCCTCATTCAGATAAATCGGAGGTACGTCCTCCTTAGTGATCATCGGCTTATAAGTCTCTTCCTTGGTTTGGACATTTTTAAAATAGTCCCAAGCTTGACCTACCAATTCTGGCTTTAATAGGAAATCCAAAATTGTCATCGCCTCCGCTTTTGCTCCAGCTGTCACTCCTTTATGGGCGATTGGAGTAGCCATGGCAATCGCATTTGCCCAGTGGTGGCCAGGAAGTCCCGGAATATTGGATGGGAACCTCAAGGTCACGGTCGGCAATACCCAAGAAACGTCTCCGATATCATCAGAGCCTCCGGAACGAAGCTCCAAGGCAGGCCCATCCAAAGTATCAAGTTTCGTCGGAAGACCGACCTCTTTAGATCCCAGTTCTTTTTGCAAAGCTTTGGCTAAGGTTTGGTCATTTTCATCCCATTCCGGCAGACCTACCTTTTTGATATTGCTGTACATGGTTTCAGCAATCACTTTATTAAAGTGTCTTGGCCAGGCAGTGCCCAAAATTTTGGAAGTCATGGTCGTACCAGTCATTAATGCAGCTCCTTTGGCAATATCATTTGCCTGAGCATACATCTCCATGATTCCATCGTATTTCACGTCCCGGAAATAATACCAAATGGAAGCTTGAGAAGGAACCACATTGGGCTGATCACCACCATCTGTGATTACAGAGTGGGATCTTTTCAAAGGATCCAAGTGCTCGCGCTTGTAGTTCCATCCGATATTCATCAGTTCGGTAGCATCTGCGGCACTCTTTCCTCTCCAAGGAGCCCCAGCGGCATGGGCAGCTTCCCCTGCAAAAGTATATTCCACCGAGATCAGCCCAGTTCCGGATGCCTGACCCCAGCTAACGCCAAGGTTATTTCCTACGTGGGTGAAAATGCAGAGATCGATTCCATCAAAAACACCGTCTCTCGCAAACCAAGCCTTGGCAGCTACCAGTTCCTCGGCAATTCCAGGCCAAAGAACCAATGTCCCTCCAATATTTTCACGCTCCATTATCTGCTTAACAGCCAAGGCTGCAGTGATATTCAATGGAATACCGGCATTGTGTCCTTCTCCATGACCGGGAGCACCTTCTACTATAGGCTTGTGGTAGGCTACCCCTGGATATTGAGAAGCTTTTGGAATATTATCCACATCAGATCCCAAGGCGATCACGGGCCCATCTCCATTGCTCCATTTTGCAACCCAAGCTGTTGGAATACCCGAGATCCCACGTTCGATGGAAAACCCATTCTGCTCCAAAATACCCGTGAGGTATTTCGAAGATTCCACTTCCTGAAATCCAAGTTCCGCAAAACTGAAAATCTTGTCCACCATGACCTGGCTTTGCTTATGTTTGTTTTGGACAATCTGCGCGACTTCGGACTTGAGTGCATCAATCTGTTTTTGGCTATACTTCTTTTGAGCGAAAGCCCCTCCAAACAGCAGCCCGCTGAGGGCTAGACTGAGTAGTATTTTTTTTCTCATAAGGTGGTTGGTTAGTCTGGGAAAATACAAAAAACACCGCCAACCCCGAAACAAACTTGATCAATGGCAAATTGGGGGTTTTAGGAGGAATTGGAGATTTGCTTACCAAAGCCGCTTGAATTTTCTATTTTTGCAGGCATTTAGTCAAAAAACCAAGAAAATTTCAATCATGGCGGAATACAATTTCAGGGAAATCGAGCAGAAATGGCAAGGATACTGGAAAAATAAGGGCACCTTCAAAGCTGAAGTAGATCCTTCCAAACCAAAATTTTATTCCCTGGACATGTTCCCATACCCCTCCGGCGCGGGACTTCACGTAGGACATCCCCTGGGATACATCGCTTCAGATATCGTATCCAGATTCAAAATGCTGAAAGGATTCAACGTCCTGCATCCCATGGGCTATGATTCCTTTGGACTACCTGCTGAGCAGTACGCCATCCAAACCGGACAGCATCCCGCCATCACCACCGAGGAAAATATTACCCGCTATACCGAACAGCTGAAAAACATCGGTTTTGCATTCGATTGGGACCGGGAAGTGAGAACCTCAGATCCGGACTACTACAAGTGGACACAGTGGATTTTTATGCAGCTGTTCAACAGCTATTATGATCAAGACGCCGATAAGGCCTTGTCAATTGATTCCTTGGTTTCCCGATTTGAAAAAGAAGGAAACAAGGGTCTGAAAGCTGTTTGTGACGAAGACACCCCAATATTCAGTGCTATAGATTGGAATGCTTTTTCCGAAAAAGCAAAACAGGAAATGCTCCTGAAGTACCGTCTGACTTATTTGGCGGAAACTACTGTCAACTGGTGTGCGGCTCTAGGAACGGTACTTTCCAACGATGAGGTGAAGGATGGATTCTCCGAAAGAGGGGGTCATCCGGTAGAGCGAAAGAAAATGATGCAATGGTCCATGCGGATTACCGCTTATGCAGACCGTTTGCTTCAAGGCTTGGATAAATTGGATTGGTCTGAACCCATCAAAGAAATGCAGCGCAACTGGATCGGGAAATCGATCGGAGCGGAAGTACTTTTTGATGTAAAGGGCTCAGACAAAAAAATCAAAGTATTTACCACCCGAGTAGATACTATCTATGGAGTGACCTATTTGGCCTTGGCTCCTGAATCAGATTTGGCTGCAGAATTGGTCACTGACGATCAGCGAGAAACTGCTGAGGCCTACATTCAGGTAGCCAAAAACCGATCCGAGCGCGAGCGGATGAGCGATGTGAAAACCATTTCCGGCGCATTCACAGGCTCTTTTGCCATCAATCCATTCAACGGAGAAGAAATCCAGATTTGGGTAGCAGACTACGTCCTGGCAGGATACGGAACAGGTGCTGTAATGGCAGTACCTGCTCACGACGAGCGGGATTATAATTTTGCCAAGCACTTTGGATTGGAAATCCGACAAGTCATCGAAGGCTCCATGGAAAACGGGTCCTTTCCCGGCAAAGGCGGTTTGATAATCAACTCAGGATTTATCTCAGGCCTTTACATGAAAGAGGCGATGGCAAAGGCGATTGAATTCTTAGAAGAAAAAGGAATCGGCAAAGGCAAAATCCAATACAGAATGCGGGATGCGATTTTTACCCGTCAGCGCTATTGGGGGGAGCCACTGCCGGTTTATTTCAAAGGCGGATTGCCTTACTTGATGGAGGAAAAAGACCTGCCTCTAGTACTTCCGGAAGTGGACAAGTATTTACCCACCGAAGACGGTGAGCCGCCACTGGGAAGAGCCAAAGACTGGACCTACAAAACCGAAGATGGAGAATATCCTTTGGAGCTCTCTACCATGCCAGGTTGGGCTGGTTCAAGTTGGTACTTCTTCCGGTACATGGACCCGAAAAACAATTCAGTTTTCGCAGACAAAGCTAAAACTGACTATTGGGGAGCCGTGGACTTGTACATTGGAGGCTCGGAGCATGCCACTGGCCATTTGTTGTATTCCCGTTTCTGGACCAAGTTTTTGAATGACATCGGTGCCGTAAGCATTGACGAGCCATTCCAGAAAATGATCAATCAAGGCATGATCCAAGGTCGGTCAAATTTTGTATACAGGATTAAAGGAACCAACACCTTTGTCTCCTATGGATTAAAAGATCAGCATGACACCTCTTCGATGCACGTAGATGTGAATATTGTTCACAACGACCAGTTAAATCTGGAAAAGTTTAAAGCTTGGAGACCGGACTTGGCAAACGCGGAATTTATCCTCGAAGACGGCAAATACATCTGCGGAGCGGAAGTCGAAAAGATGTCCAAATCCAAGTATAATGTAGTCAATCCTGACGACATCATCGAACGCTACGGAGCCGATACACTTCGCTTATACGAGATGTTCTTAGGGCCTTTGGAGCAATTCAAACCTTGGAATACCAATGGAATCGATGGGGTTTATAAGTTCCTGAGAAAGCTTTGGAACCTGTATCATAATGCCAAAGGAGAATTCGCAGTTTCTGACGAAAAAGCCAGCAAGGAAGAATTGAAGGCGCTGCACAAAGCCATCAAAAAGATGGAAGAGGACATGGCCAATCATTCCTTTAATACTTCAGTCTCCAGTTTTATGATTTGCGTCAACGAGCTGACAGCTTTGAAATGCAATAAGAGGGAAGTTCTGGAGCCCTTGGCGGTATTGATCTCTCCTTACGCACCTCATATTGCGGAGGAACTTTGGGCTTTGTTGGGTAATTCCGAATCCATCACCCAAGCGAAATTCCCGGAATTCAAAGAAGAATATTTAGTAGAAAGCAATTTTGAATACCCGGTGATGATCAATGGAAAGATGCGGGCTAAACTCAATCTTCCACTGTCTTTAGCCATCCCGGAAATCGAAAAGGCCGCTATGGCGGATGAGACAGTCCAAAAATGGCTGGAAGGAAAGGCACCTAAAAAGGTGATTATCGTCCCAGGCAAGATTGTGAACTTGGTGGTTTAAAATGGCATAAACACTTAAAAATCAATGGGCCAAGAGAAATTCTTTTGGCCCTTATTTTTTAAATTGAATTATGAATGAAAAATTTGAAGATATAGAAAAGATCATTCAGTTTTGGAAAGAGTCTTCTGATCAGGACTATAAGACCATGCAGAACCTATTTAAATCAAAGGATTTTAGTTGGGGATTATTCATCGGACATTTGGTTCTAGAAAAACTTTTGAAAGCCCTCTATGTCAAAGACAATCAAAAAAATGCTCTTTTTACCCATGACCTTTTGAGACTAGCTGACAAATGCAATTTTTCACTCGATGAAACCCAAAAAGATTGGTTAGATCAAATCTCTACATTTAATCTAAATGCCCGATATGACAGTTATAAAAGAGAATTTTATAAACTTTGCACCAAAGAATTTTCGTTCCTTTGGAAAGAACGAATCGAAACGCTAAGGCTATGGTTAATTCAGAAATTCTAAAGAACGTAAAGAGTTTTCTAACCTTAATCCCTGAAAACTTGGGATTAAGAGAAGCCTACCTTTTTGGCTCTTATGCTAAAGGTCTTGAGAAAGAATCTAGCGATGTAGATGTGGCCTTGGTCTTTGACCGAATGGATGATTTTTTTCAAACTCAGCAGGCCCTCAGAAAACTTAGAAGAAAAATAGATCTGAGAATCGAACCACATCCTCTTAATTCAGAGGACTTCAATTCTCAAAACCCTTTTGCAAAAGAAATCAAGGAAACAGGGATTTTGATCGGTTGAATGTGATCCTCTACACCTTCCCCGTCCTCACCGCATTTATCGACCGTGACCTAGAAATGATCAGTCCCGCGGCTAAAATCAAGCCTTTGGAGTTTACCCAAAGCCCGATCAAACTTCCATTTTACTTTATTCTTCAATTTTTTCAATTGCTCTGGTTTCTACCTCGCACCAGTCAATACCTCTGTTTTTTTGGAGGATATCATAGTGTGCTTCCTGTTTGGTTTGGGAAAGTTTTTGGAAAAAAGTGCACCATCCAGGCGGGCGGAATGGACTGCATCAATATGCCTGAAATCGGATATGGGAATTTCCGAAAGAAATGGTTGAGAAAAGCCACGATTTATTCTTTCAAAAACTGCACTTTGATTTTGCCTGTGGCAGAAGCTTTGGTAAAGCAGGACTATACTTATGATCCTCAAATCAATCCCAAGCAAGGCTTATTTAATCTGATTCCCGATTTGAAAACCCCAATAAGAGTCATTCCAAATGGTTTTGACACCGATTTTTGGAGGGATTTGGGCACAGAACGAAAGCCTTTCAGCTTTATCTCTGTTGCAACTGGCACATCCAATTCCTCCAGAGCTATTGTCAAAGGATATGACTTAATTGAAAAATTGGCCGCAGCACATCCAAACTGGGATTTCACTTTGGTTGGAGACTCCTTTTTTTCTAGCTCAAACACCAATATTTCTGTTTTGGGAAAAATGTCTCCCCAGCAGCTTCGGGACTTGTACAATTCACACCAATTCTATCTGCAGCTTTCTACTTCTGAGGGATTTCCAAATGCTCTGGGCGAGGCCATGTCTTGTGGTTGCATCCCAATCGGTTCGGCTGTTGGAGCAATTCCGGAGATTATCGGGGATGTGGGAAAAATTCTTCATCAAAAAAACATACTTGAGCTGGAGCAATTGGTCGAGGAACTTAAGAGTTCTCCTCTTGAGGAGCTTTCGAAGCAAGCCAGGGAACGCATCATAAGCCGATTTTCCTTTTCAGAAAGGCAGCAACTTTTAATAGATTCCCTTGGATTGGTATAGACTCATGGTACAACTATCCCAAACAATCCATTCCAACGTAGTGGGGACTGACTGAAAAATCACTTTACCAATTATTCCAAAAGTCTTTTTATAAGAGACTTATCGCAAAAAACATCATTTCATTAGTGATGAATTACTTTTAGCCATCTTTCAAAAAAATGGTAATTCGAAATAAATGGGAAGATTTTTCACTTTTCAGACCAAAAATCAGAATCTTCTAATTTTCAGATAATTCAGATTACGGAAACCGATTTCCTGATTTTTTACAAAATTTTGACCTAAATCAAAGAATTTTTAAACCAGTTTTTGAACTTTTGACAAAAGAGTGAAAACAAAAGGCCAAAAAAAAGGGAGCCTTTTTAAAATTAGGCTCCCAGTCAGGGTTTATTGTTAATGGATTAAAACCATATAAACTTTGGCAAAGTGCTGGATTAAGCAATTTTTTGTTTGCAAAAGTTTCTTAAACCTATAAAAAGCATCCAGAAATTCAAAATTTCCGAAAAATATTTTCAAAATATTTTTCATCAACCCAATCTTGCCCAATGAATTCACAACGGAATCCACGGATTTAAACTTCACTCCTTCTATGGCTCGATAGAATTCCCAAGCAGCAAATCCATTACCTAGTCAAAAAAATGAACTATCCTTTAGCATTCAAGATAGTATATCAAGTGTCAATCCTTAAAAATGGTCATCAATTTTAGAAAATCTTTCCTATGATTTTTAACTATCTTAAGTGGCAAAACCCCGGCCCATGAAAAAGTTTTTTCTCTTTCTGGGAATTTTGTTCGTCGTCTATCTTATAGGCATAAACACAGTTCCGCAGTATATCGAAACTCAAAGAAATCCAGTAAAAAGTCCTGCTCCGTACCACGTCTCTCCTGAAGCCCAGGCACTCTACGACCGTTTGGATTTCATCAGCGACCTTCATTGTGACGCGCTTCTTTGGGGGAGAAATCTCAACAAAAGAGGTGATCGGGGACATGTGGATTTCCCAAGAATGCGGGAAGCCAAGGTTGCTCTTGAAATGTTCACCATTGTCTCCAAATCCCCTGCTGGACAGAATATGAAAAGTAATAGCGAGGATACTTTTGACAATATCACTCCGCTTACTATTGCCAAAGGAGATGGGCCTTGGAATTGGTTTAGTCTGATTAACCGTACCCTGACCCAAAGTGAAGCCCTTGCCCAGTTTGTTGAGAACGAAGGAGGGAAGGCGATTTTTGTCAAGTCAAAATCTGATTTGGAGAAGCTTCTAGAAGCAAGAAAAACCGATAAAGAGGTAATTGGCGCCATGCTGGGAATTGAGGGAGGACATGCTCTGGAAGCTTCTTTAGAAAACTTGGAAAAAGTATATGCTGCCGGTGTGAGGATGATCGGACCCACCCACTTTTTTGACAATGAATTTGGAGGATCTGCCCACGGAGAAAATGGCGAAGGGTTGACTGAATTCGGGAAATCTGCCGTTCGAAAAATGAATGAATTGGGAATTTTTATAGACTTAGCCCACTCCTCTCCGGCAATCGTAGAGGATGTCCTAAATCTTAGCTCGGAACCGGTCATTGTGTCTCACACTGGTGTCAGAGCTGTTTTAGATTCTCAGAGAAATCTCAGTGATGCTCAAATCCAAAAAATTGCGGCTAAGGGTGGAATTATTGGAATAGCTTTTTTTGATATGGCCGTTGGAGAACCCGAACTCCCCAACATCATTGCTTCGATCAAGCATGTCAGGGATTTGGTCGGAGTAGAGTATGTTGCCTTAGGTTCAGATTATGATGGTTCCGTTGCCGTTCCTTTCGACATCACAGGTCTGCCTCTCATTGTAGAAGGATTGATGAATATCGGCTTTTCTGAAGAAGAGATCCGAGCTGTAATGGGAGAGAATGTGAAACGCTTCTTTTTGACCAATCTCCGTTAATCCATGGAAAATACGTTACACCAGCCAACCACCAAATTCGGAAAGTTGCAAGAATACCTTCGTGAATTCGTTTATGGAGGAATTGATGGGGCGGTCACCACCTTTGCAGTTGTGGCCGGAGGTTATGGGGCAAATTTGGACCCCGGAATTTTGATCATCCTGGGCTTTGCCAACCTTCTGGCGGACGGTTTTTCCATGTCAGTCGGCGCCTACCTGTCTGCGAAAAGTGAACGGGATAACTTTGACAAGCACGAGAAGATTGAATACTGGGAAATCGAAAATCTCCCAGAAATCGAACGGGAGGAAATCGCCGAAATCTACCGGGAAAAGGGGTTTCAGGGAGAGCTTTTGGATCAAATTGTGGATCATATTTGCTCGGACAAGGACCTTTGGGTGGCTGAGATGATGAAAGATGAATTAGGCATGATGAAGGAAAATAAAAGCCCATTAAAAATTGGCTTAGCAACCCTGATCTCTTTTATTATGGTAGGCTTTATTCCCTTAATGGTGTATCTGTGGAATTTTTTCTTTCCGATGGAAATCAATTCCTTCTTCTGGACCAGCGTCCTGACCGGCTTAGCATTTTTGATCGTCGGGTGGCTAAAAGGAATTGTCAACCAAACCTCTGCCCTGAGGAGTATTTTGGAGACGGTAGCACTTGGTCTTTTGGCAGCGGTGGTGGCCTATTATGTAGGAGATGTATTAGAAAGCTTTTTCAAATAATAAATGGAGACAATTGATGAGGTCCTGGGCAAAATGGATCAGATAGTAAAAGAATGTAAATCAACCCAATGTAGAATTGGATACTTTGGAATTCTCTATCGACAAGTGACCCGAAGAATTAAGCAAGGGATTCTAAATGGAGAATTTGAGGACAATCCTCGAATGGAGAAGTTGGATGTGCTTTTTGCCAAACGATTTATAGATGCCTATGAATTATGGAAGGCGGGGAAAACCCCAACTGAAAGCTGGAAATTAGCCTTTGAAGCCAGTGAAAGCTCCAAACATTTGGTACTCCAGCATTTGTTTTTGGGAATCAACGCCCACATCAATCTGGACTTGGGTATCGCGGCATCTGAAACCATGTCCGGACAAAGCTTGGAGGGCATAAAGGCAGATTTTAACCAGATCAACTCAATTCTGTCTGAATTGGTGGATGGAGTCAAATCCAATATCAGCAAGGTCTCTCCTATTTTCGGATGGCTCATTCCTTTAGCAAAGGGACGGGATGAGTTGCTATTAAACTTTTCAATTCAGATCGCGCGGGATGGAGCTTGGAAATATGCGGGGGAGTACCATGCCGATGCCAACAAAGACTTTCAGATTCAGGATCGGGATAAAAACATTTCTGCTTTGGCTAAAAAGCTGATTAATCCGGGTAAAATCTTGGCCTTTCTGATAAAAGCTGTTGGATTAGCAGAGTGGAAATCTGTAAGCAAGACAATGGATCAGCTGGATCAGGTTACTACAAAAACTCTCCATGAGTGTTGAACTAACCCACCAAGGGTTTTGAACCCTTGGTGGGTTAGTTGAGGATCAAAACACAACCTCATCCAGAAACTTCCGACAGTCATAGATTGGGATTTTTGAAAAATAGAAGCCTTTCGGGTCTTCAGTGATGATCGCCTCACATTCATGTTTTAGAGCCGAATAGTACTCCAAACCATCCTCAAAATCCAGTATTCTTGGATTGGAAATTGCGTTTGACACAGTATCAGTATTCACAGTCGAAACTTGGAGCCTAGAGGAGAGTATTTGTAATTTTTGCTTGGCTTGAATTGTTCCACTCTTTTTCTCGGCAAAATAAAATGCGATCGCCAAACAAATTGGACTAGTGAAAAGCTGAAATTTAACCTGATCAGCCAAGCTTAAAATCCTAGCCGAATAGGGAAAAAGTGGATACACTTTATTCAAGACGGACACCAGCACATTTGCATCCAGAAACACCCTCATTTTTTGCGCTCAAAAAAGTCATCCTTCATTTCCGTTCGACTGGAAGATGCTCGCTTATATTCTATCTCGCCCTCGGCCACCATAGTGACCCAATCCGCAACAGGAAGCTCTTCCAAAGATTTGAAATTTTTAGAAGTCATTTGATCATACAAAAACTCAGTCAATCGGGAAAGACTGATATTATTTTTCTCAGCAAAATCCTTGGCTCTGTCGATAATTTCTTTGTTGAAAGACAAAGTGATCTTGGCATCCATAACTAATAGATTCTTTAGTATGTCGTAAAGAAAATTAATTCTACACGTACTTCAAAATAACTCCCTGATATTCAAGTCTATTTTAGTCCCACTCAGCCAGTTCCCGATCAGTTTCGGCCCGGTTCTTCCGATTGGTTTTCTCTTTGTTCAATTCGTTGGCATAAAAATGCGTTCCCTGAAAATAATCTACTCTTGCCTCGGATTCGCCTTTGGCAAAAGTCCATTTTTCTCCTTTAAACAACTTGATTTTTTCCTCATGCAACTCCAATAACTCATCATAGGGACCTCGGTTGGAGATCAACTTGACGAAAATCGGCGCTGTCTCAATTGCTATAAACAATAGCATGATAAAAATATTGGCAGTAGCCATCGCCTGACTCTCTTCGGTCAAAGTTGCCAAACCTTCCATTCGGGCCGCCAAACCGTCAAATCCTTCAATGCCGGGTTGCTGCTTTTCAAACTCAGCCTGACGCAGGGCCATAAACTCCCGGATTTGGGCCTCGATCGTATCGATTCTGATTTGATTTCTTTTTCTCAAATCCTCCAAAGTGAGCTGGGCGGCATCCAACTGTTGCTCCTTCTTTTTGGCATTGGTTCCCAAACCCACAATTCCACTCGTCCCAGAGGTCTTTTCTCCAAATCGCTCCGCATCATACTCCTTTTGGAGCTGATCCCGAAATCCCTCTGCCTGAGAGACCTCCGCTTTTAAGGAATCAATTTTGGCTTCCAATTCCTGAATCTCCGGGAATCCCTTTGCAAGATTGGCTTTGGACTGAGCGATAAATTCTGTCTTTTTCTCGTCCAACTTTCGATTGATTTCCCTCTCAAACATTTTTAGCTCAAGTGGCTTTGAAATGACCAAAGCCAACAAAACCGCCAATACCAATCTCGGAATCGCCAGCTTCCATTCTGCCCATGCACTTTCTTTTTTTCGCATGCTGGATACGATAAACCTGTCCAGATTAAAAATCATCAGTCCCCATAAGAGACCGAACAAAACTGCCGGAACCAAATCCTGAAAAACTGTGTACAGGGCATATCCTGCTGCAATCGCCGCTAGGACTCCTGTGAAAAACACTGTGGCCCCAATCCCTATATATTTATTGGATTCTGTCGGTGTTCTTTTCAGGATGGCAAAATTGGCTCCACTACAAAACCAAAAGAATTGGACAATACGATTCATGGCAAGGGGATTAATTGATTGGTAGATATATAGCTAACGCTAAAATCTCTCCAAGAGAATTAACAAGCTTGCTTAATTCCTAAATATGTGACGAAAAGGGCCCTTTCAGGGGCGAAAATTGCATTTTTGAAAAACACCTATCCTCCTTGGGACAAAATTTCAAAATGTTCGGGATGTACGGATTCGACCAACATCTGAACGGTTTTGGTTCAGGGAAAAATAAAACTATGTTTAGGCCTATGAAAAATCGTCTTTTCCTTTCCATTCTCCTTTTCGGAGCTTTCTGCATTCAGACATTCGCTCAAGGGATTCCTTTCGAAAATGAAGTTCGTCAGCTTTCTGCCCGATATGATAGTTTGGGTTGGACACAAGGGGCCACAGTTTTTACCGGCAGCTCGACCATCCGGATGTGGAATAACCTTCAAGAGACTTTTCCAACAGAAAATTTGATCAATACTGGTTTTGGGGGTTCAAAGGCTTCAGATTTGGAGAGACATCTTTTCCCCTTAGTGATTAAGTTCGAACCTTCCAGGGTATTTATTTATGAAGGTGATAATGACCTGTGGGCGGATGTACCGGTTTCTGAAATTCTTCAGAGTTTGGATAACATTGTCACCAGAATCCATCTGGTCAATCCCAATGTGAAAGTTTACTTGATCGGCGCAAAGCCAAGTCCCTCGCGCTGGACCAAAAAAGACAACTATATGATTTTTAATCAAATGCTCAAAGAATATTGTCAAACCAAGGAGGAGGTTGAGTTTGTGGACACCTGGCAAGCCCTTACGGATGCAGCAGGAAATCCGAGACCTGAATTATATATTCAAGACATGCTCCATTTGAACGCCGAAGGGTATAAGGTTTGGGAAGGGATTTTTAAATCTATTCTTAGGTGACTTTAGTAGATTTTATTCTGGGCTTTTTCTTGCTCCAAAAAGTGGCCAAAATCGACCCAGTCACATTCTGCATCGGACCAAAAACGGCAGGGGCTAGGCCTACAGTAACTAGTTTTCCCAAGGATTGAGATAGACCTGAAGCTAGTCCTGCATTTTGCATGCCTACTTCTATGGCCAAAGTTCTGGCATCCTGCTCAGTCAATCCCAAAAGCCGCGAAGTCCCATAGCCGACACCATAGCCAAGACTGTTATGCAGTAAGACCAAAATCACCAACAATGGGCCAATTTGAAGCAGCCCGTCCCGACCAGCTGCAGTAATGACCAAAATGATCAAGGCAATCCCAATCATAGACAGAATAGGCAAAATCCGGTCAATCCATTTTCCATTTTTCCCCACTATCTGGTGAACAATTAAACCTGCACCAACCGGAAGAATGATGATTTTGAAAATGTCCCACATCATTTTCAGCAAGTCGATTTCAATAAATTCTCCCGCCAGAAGCTTCATCAACAAAGGGGTCATCAATGGAGCCAATAAGGTAGAAATTGTAGTCAAGGTCACAGAAAGTGCCACATTTGCCCTTGCGAGGTAGGCCATGACATTTGAAGCTGTTCCACTGGGGGAACAACCTACCAAAATAATCCCAGCAGCGACTTCAGGTTCTAGGCCACTGAAGTTTGCAAGGAGAAAACCCATAAGGGGCATAATAGAAAACTGAGCAACAATACCGATTCCTACAGATTTTGGGTTTTGAGCTACAGCAGAAAAATCCTTCCAACTCAAAGTTGCCCCCATTCCGAACATGATCAATTGAATGAGAGGGTTGATCAATTGGGTAAGCTTAAATCCTCTGATTTCCTGAAAATATTGGGGGAAAAACATAGCCAAAGCCACGACGCCTAAAATTGAAACCGGAAAACTAAAAGCCTTCAACTCGGATTTTGAGCGCAGGCCAATTGCCAATGCAAACCAAAATAGCACGAAAGCATAACCTGAGACTTCAATTCCTGAGGTAAAAACTAGTCCAATCCAAATTATTAAAAGAATCAGGGGGATCTGAAAAGCAAGTCTTGACATTTTTGGCTGGATATGATGAAATAAAAAAGCACCTTTTTCTTTTCTCTTACAAGCCATGATTTATCCAACCAGTTGACGAAAGGCTATTTACAAAATCAGAAACTTCACGGGGCGATAACCTTACTCCCAAATTAAATTCGTACTTTTGCGCCTTCAATAAGGCAAACCATGCAGAATATTCGGAATATCGCGATCATCGCTCACGTTGACCACGGTAAAACAACCTTAGTGGATAAGATCATCCACGCCTCAAAAATCTTCAGAGAAAACCAGCAATTCGACGATCTGATTCTGGACAACAACGATTTGGAACGTGAAAGAGGGATTACCATCCTTTCCAAAAATGTTTCCGTTCGCTACAAGGACACAAAAATCAACATCATCGATACTCCAGGTCACGCAGACTTCGGGGGTGAAGTAGAACGTGTATTGAAGATGGCTGATGGGGTAATTCTTTTGGTGGATGCTTTCGAGGGTCCTATGCCTCAGACCCGATTTGTTTTGGGAAAAGCACTTGCACTTGGACTGACTCCAATTGTAGTTGTCAATAAAGTTGATAAAGAAAACTGTCGCCCTGACGAAGTTCACGAGGCTGTATTTGAACTGATGTTCAACTTGGACGCTACCGAAGAGCAGTTGGAATTCCACACCCTTTATGGTTCCGCCAAGCAAAACTGGATGGGTCCTGACTGGAAAAATCCTACCGACTCCATCCTTCCACTTTTGGACGCTATTTTGGAGCATATTCCAGCTCCGAAAATTTCTGAAGGAACTCTTCAAATGCAAATCACCTCTTTGGACTATTCCAACTTCGTAGGTCGAATTGCCATTGGTAGAATCGCAAGAGGATCCATCTCAGAAAATCAGCAAATCGCCCTCTGCAAAGCTGATGGATCCATCAAAAAAATGAGAGTAAAAGAACTTCATACCTTTGAAGGTCTTGGAAAAAATAAAGTGCAAACCGTAGTTGCCGGAGATATTTGTGCAGTCACGGGTATAGAAGATTTCGAAATCGGTGATACTATCGCTGATGTAGAAAATCCTGAGCCACTTCCTCGTATCTCCATTGATGAGCCTACGATGAATATGCTCTTTACTATCAACAACTCTCCTTTCTTCGGCAAAGAAGGAAAATTTGTGACTTCCCGTCACTTGAGAGACCGATTGATGAAAGAAACTGAGAAAAACCTTGCGCTTCGTGTAGAGCCAACAGATTCTGAAGATAGATTTTTGGTTTACGGTAGAGGTATTCTTCACTTGTCGGTTTTGATCGAGACGATGAGAAGAGAAGGATATGAGCTTCAGGTAGGACAGCCTCAGGTAATTTTCAAGGAAATCGACGGAGTAAAGTGCGAGCCGATTGAAACCCTAGTGGTAGACGTTCCTCAGGAGACTGCCGGAAAAGTAATCGAATTGGCTACCCAGAGAAAAGGTGAGCTTTTGGTTATGGAGCCAAAAGGCGATTTGCAGCACTTGGAATTTAAGATTCCTTCCAGAGGTTTGATCGGCTTGAGAAACAACGTGCTTACTGCTACTCAGGGTGAAGCGATCATGAACCATAGATTTACTGCCTACGAACCATTCAAAGGCCCAATCCCAGGAAGAATCAACGGATCTTTGATTTCCATGGAAGGCGGTCAGTGTACGGCCTATGCAATTGACAAGCTTCAGGATCGCGGAATTTTCTTCATCGAGCCAGGTGATGAACTTTACACTGGTCAAGTAATCGGAGAACACTCCAGAGACAATGACTTGGTGGTAAACGTGCAGAAAGGTAAGAAATTGACCAACATGCGTGCTTCCGGCTCTGATGACAACGTAAGAATCGCTCCTCCAAAAAGATTCTCTCTGGAAGAATCCATGGAATACATCCAAAAGGACGAGTACTTGGAAATCACTCCAAAGTCCATCCGAATGAGAAAAATCTATCTGGACGAAAATGAAAGATCCAGAATGGCTAAAAAAGAAGATTAATCTTCCTACTTAGTTCCCAATATTTCCAAATCCTCCTGAGCCAGACTTGAGAGGATTTTTTTATGAAAAAGAGAAAATTTAAAAAACCCATTTTTCACATTTCCGTTCAAAAACTAAAACCAATTTTATTTTATGAAAAAAATCTTTTTTACCCTTTTAGCAGTGGTTGGACTTACCTCTGTCTCTTTCGCTCAAAAAACTTCTGATCTTCTCCATTCCCTGGATGGCCCTATGGAGGTGCAAGTAGTAGAAGTTGGATTCAACACGATCAAATACACCTTCCCCAATGAGAAAACTATATATTCCATCAGTAAACACCAGGTTTCCAAGATTGAGTTTGCCAGTGGAAGAGAGGAAGTCTATGAGAGCCCATTTAAGCCGGTAAAAGGCCTTGATGATTGGGAAAATGTCTATATCACTTACATCGCAGAAGATGTTGCCGGCCTAAATCCACAGGGAGAGCTTTTCAGTAAAGCCACTGGGGTGACCAGCCTGTCCAGCATCAATAATGTCAAGAACAGAGCCTTAGACAAACTGAAAGCAGAAGCATCCATGCTTGGGGCCAATATCGTCTATATCGGAGATGTGTACCAGAGAGGAAATACGTTTGGAGGTCAAAATCAAGCCGGTTCCTCCACACAGACCACTTTTTCAGGAATGGGCTACAGCAGCCAACCCTATAACCCAGAAGCCATCAAAAATTACCTTTCGGGGAAAACGCTCCATCATTTCCAAACCCATAGGTTAAACCGTAATTCCTGGAGCCCTTCTCGTGAAATTGTCACCAAATACGATAATAATAGGAAGCCTGAAGTCTTTGAATTCGAGGAAATCACCGAGAGAAAAGATGGAGTCTATGTCAAAACTCCGTTCATCTCCTCCAAAGAAAAAGAATTGAAAGTTATCCGAGCTGATGAGAACATTATCATCCTTATGGAACGAAACGACAAAGTGATCACCAATTATGTATTGATCACCAATGAGCACAATTATTTCAAAACAGTTCAGAACCGAATTGTACTTTAAAACCAAAGGCTCTGAAAAATCAGAGCCTTTATTTTTACCATTGAAAATGGACCTCTTCTTTGATATATTTTTCATAAACTCTGGCAGCCTCCTGCATTTGAAATTGGCTTAAAGGAGGAAGCTCAGCAGCACGTACATTTTTTTCTACCTGAGCGGAAGAAGAAGCTCCCGGAATCACGGTTCCAATTTGCTTAAACATCAAAATCCACCTCAGCGCCTGAGCGGCTAAATCATTTCCACCCGAAAATCCATCCTTCAATTGCTCCACCGCAGGCAATGCCTTCTCCAAGGGAACTCCGGAGAAGGTTTCACCTTTGTCAAAGGCCTTTCCATCCCGGTTGAAATGACGATGATCATCCTTGGGAAAAGAAGTCTCTGCAGTAATCTTACCTGTCAGTAATCCGCTAGCCAAAGGCACTCTGGCAATCAATCCTACATGATTCACTTCGGAATGATTGAAAAGGTGTTCGGCAGGCTTTTGTCTGAATAAATTAAAAATCACCTGAATGGTCGAGACAATCTCGTATTTCATAGAAGTTAGGGCCTCCGTGATTTTCTCTACACTTACGCCCATAGCCGCGATTTTACCCTCCTTTTTCAAGTCTTCAAAAAGCCCAAAAATATCCTCTCGCTCATACACTGGACTTGGAGGACAATGGAGCTGAACCAAATCCAGTCGATCCAACCCTGTATTCCGAAGGCTATCTTCCACATACCGTCTTAATCGCTCTACGGTATATCCTTCGGCAAAATGAGGCTGAATTCTTCGCCCACACTTGGTTGCAACATAGATTTTCTCGCTTCGTTCCCGAACCGCTCTCCCAACAGCTGCTTCACTTTGGCCACCATCATAGACATCTGCAGTATCTACAAAATTGATCCCTTGGTCAAAAGCAGTATGAAGAATCTCTTCAGCTTTTTTTGGATCAAAAGCTTTTCCCCATCCTCCACCAACTTGCCAAGTCCCCAATCCTATTTCGGAAACTTGCCACTCTGTTTTTCCTAGCGTTCGATAATTCATCAAATCAATATTTGGGTTTCTGTCAAACTTTATTAGGCTAACCTTCTCCTAATTAGAAAAGCAATTTAAATTTTTATCTTTAAACCCCTTCTACAAACAGAAGCGGTTTTCCCAAAAACGGACAATTTCAACCCGATGACATCTAGAAGAACCTTTATCAAAACTGTCGGTCTGGCGAGTGCCAGCGCCGCTATTTCATTACCCATAACCTTATCTGCTATGCCAGCACAAAAAATGATTCATCAAGTTTATTTTTATCTACACAATGATTCCGATGTAAAGGAATTTATGACTGACGCCACTCCAATGCTGGGTCGGTGCAAGGATGTAGCCAACTTTATTCAAGGAGTACCAGCAGCAACCGAAAAAAGAGATGTGGTGGATCATAGCTTCCATGTATCTTGCACCTTATTTTTCGATTCTTTAGAAGCTCAGGCATCCTATCAAACAGATCCTCTTCATCTGGAGTTTATCGAAAAATACTCCCACATGTGGAAAACAGTAAAGGTTTACGATATCGCCATTTAAACCATACGAGGTAGAAAGTTCGTTCTTATAATAAAATTAATCTATGAAAAAGCTCAATTGGTTATTAGCATTGTTGGTTGTGGGGTTTTGGGCATGTAATGAGGAGGCTCCAGCGCCCGTGGATCCTAGCCAAGAAGTAAAAAAAGCCATTTTCGAAACGATGAGAGAATGGTACTTCTGGAATTTGGAAATGCCTCAATCAGTAAAATATGAGGAGTATGCAGACAATGAATCCCTCTTAAACGCCATTATTTACAAGCCACTCGACCGTTTTTCTTACCTGACTACTCAGGAGAGTTTCAATAATGCTTTTGTGGGAATCAATGCCGGTCATGGCTTTGGTTTTGGCTTTACTGCTGATGAGAAACTTTACCTCACTTACGTCTTTGACGAAGCTCCGGCAGGAAAAGACGGATGGCAAAGAGGTTGGGAAATCATCCAGATCAATGGTCAGCCGATCTCCAGCTACAAGACTAGCAGCGGAGGGTATGATTTCAAATTAGGAGCCTCTACTCCTGGTATTTCAAACACCTTTACCTTCAGACTTCCTGATGGATCTACAACTACGCGAACAAACGTAAAAGCTGAATACCAAAGCAATTCTGTATTGACAAGAAAAGTCTTTGAAGAATCAGGCAAAAAAATCGGCTATTGGGCTTACCAAAGTTTTAAAGCCACTGCTGGACTTTCTCCTACCAGAAGTAATGAGGTACAAAGCTCCATGGAATTTTTCCAAAACCAGGGGATTACAGACCTGATCATAGATTTAAGGTATAATGGCGGAGGCTCCGTGGCGGTGGCAGAACAGATTCTGAATTATATCATTCCAAGCGCCCACAATGGAAAAGTCATGTACACCAACAAGCTCAATTCATTGAAATTTAGCCTTAACACGACTAAAAACTACACCAAAAACGGGACCATCGCTTTGTCCAAAATCATCTTCATTACCTCCAGAGGTTCTGCTTCAGCTTCCGAACTTATCATCAACAGCTTAAGTCCTTACATGGAAGTGGTATTGATCGGAGATAACACATTTGGTAAACCTGTCGGCTCTTTCCCTCTTTCATCCTACAACAGGATCCTTCAAAACAATAAGGTAGAGGTTGTGCCGATCACCTTTGCCATTGCAAACTCCGAAGGAAAAGCTGAATATTTCGATGGATTCCCTGCAAATTTCAAGGTGGGTGATTCACCTCAATTCAACTGGGGAGATAAGCGAGATCTTCGCCTGGGAGCTGCAATCCAGTACATCACTACCGGAAATGTGGGTGCAAGAATGATGGACACTTACTATAAACCAAAATGGGAGATGATCGATGCCTTCGAAGGGCTTCAGAAAGAATTCCCAGCATATTAAAAGAAAAAGCCCGTCACCGGGCTTTTTTTTATTTTTGATGTCTTTGGATCAACACCTCCATCACCTCATCCAACTCATAGCCTTTGGCTTCCAGCAAAACCAAATAGTGGAATAATAAATCTGCAGCTTCCCCGAGAAAAAGCTCTTTATTATCATCCTTGGCTTCAATCACAATTTCCACAGCTTCCTCTCCCACTTTTTGGGCAATCTTATTGATCCCTTTGGCGAAAAGAGAGGCCGTATAGGATTGGTCTGAGGGGTTGTTTTTTCTATCCTTAATGATTGCCCGAAGCTGATCGATAAATACTGTTTTGGAGGAATTCACTTCATTCCAGCAAGTATCTGCCCCCGTATGACAAACTGGACCCTTGGGATTGGCTTTGATCAAAATCGAATCTCCATCACAATCTCCTGCAATAGAAACAGCCTCCAAAAAATTTCCGGATGTCTCTCCCTTGGTCCAAAGTCGTTCTTTACTTCTACTGAAAAAAGTAACCATCCCAGTATCCTGAGTTTTGGCCAAAGCCTCCTCATTCATATAGCCTTGCATAAGCACTTTGCCACTCAAAGCATCCTGGACAATAGCAGGGATGAGCCCGTTCATTTTCGTGAAATCGATATTCATCGTTATTCTAATTTTCAATCCTTTGTAATACAAGAAGATAGCTGCGCAGATAGTTTAAAAGATAAGGTTTAAGCCAAGATTTTTAGAAAAGAACACCCATTCTACTTCTACCATCTTTTTTCAAGCAAAGGACATCTTACCTAATATCTTGCGAAGCATATCTTATTTCCTAATACTTATTCCTTCTCCTATCAAATATCCTTTCAACTCCGGAATCCCGATTTCCTTGAAATGGAAAATACTCGCCGCCAAGGCTGCATCCGCTTTTCCAAAGGTAAAGACATCTTTGAAATGAGGCATGTTTCCTGCTCCACCAGATGCAATTACCGGAATGGATAAGGCTGAAGAAATTTCTGCCGTCAGCTCATTGGCAAATCCGGCCTTGGTTCCGTCATGATCCATAGACGTCAATAAAATCTCTCCCGCTCCCCGATCAGCAACTTCCCGCGCCCATTCCTGAGTTTTGAGTAGGGTAGGCTTACGACCTCCATGGGTATGAACAAAATCTATCCCATCCACATCTCGGGTATCGATCGCAACCACAATGCACTGGGATCCAAATTCCCTTGCCATTTCATCAATCACACCCGGATTTTTCACCGCTGCAGAATTAATGGAAATCTTGTCTGCTCCGGCTGCCAAAAGAACTTTGACATCCTCCACCGTGGAAATTCCACCTCCTACTGTAAAAGGAATATTAATCGCCTTGGCCACCTTGGTCACCAATTCGGCCAAAGTCTTACGCTTATCGACAGTTGCTGTGATGTCCAAAAAGACGAGTTCGTCCGCCCCTTCGTCTGAGTAGATTTTTGCGAGCTCCACAGGATCTCCCGCATCCCGGAGTTGGACAAAGTTGACTCCTTTGACCGTGCGACCGTCTTTGATATCGAGGCAAGGGATGATTCGTTTAGTTAGCATTTACCAGATTGGAAAATTTTAAAATTGAAAGATTGGAAGATTAAAGTTAGAGGTGATAAGGTTGTAAATTGGTAAGGTTGTAAAGTAGAATTCTTCCCTCATTCTTCTGTCTTGATACTTGTGTCTAATATCTTGATACTTATCCAAAACTTGCCAATTCCTCCAGCGTCACCCTCCCCTCATAATACGCTTTTCCGACAATCGTTCCATATACTCCCATTTTCTCCAATTCTTCCAAATCTTGAACAGAAGAAACACCACCACTAGCAATCAGTTTTAGACCCGGAATTTCCTGCAATATCTCCTTATACAGGTCCACGGAAGGACCTTGAAGTAAGCCGTCCTTGGCCACATCGGTACAGATCACGTATTGAATTCCAAGTTCGACATAGGACTGGATAAAAGGAATCAAATCCACGGAAGTCGTCTCTTCCCAACCTCCGACAGCGATTTTTCGGTTTTTGGCATCGGCACCAAGAATGATCTTTTCGGCCCCGTAAGTGTTAATCCAAGATTTAAACAAATCCGGATTTTTCACCGCAATACTTCCTCCAGTGACCTGCTTTGCTCCAAGCGCAAATGCTTTTTCAATCTCCTCATCGGCTTGGATTCCTCCGCCAAAATCAACTTTCAAGGAAGTGCCTTGGCTGATTCTTTCCAAGACCTCCCCATTGATGATTTTTTTAGCTTTGGCTCCATCCAAGTCAACGAGATGGAGTCGCTGGATCCCTGCATCCTCAAAGCGCTTGGCCATTTCTAGCGGGTCGTCGTGGTATTCTTTTTTACTGCTGTAGTCGCCCTGACTGAGGCGAACGCACTTGCCTCCGATGAGATCTATGGCGGGAATGATGTACATAGTAAGACTTTAAATGCAAGACCTAAGACACAAGACTTGCGGGATTTAAGGTTTGAGGGATTTTATTAGGGTCTCGACTCCGCTCGACCTGACAACTGAACATCGTCACCCTGAGCGTAGTCGAAGGGTTTTTCAAATACTCAGAAAATTACTCAGCAACTTCTCCCCTACCGTACTGCTTTTCTCCGGGTGGGCTTGAATGGCCCAATAGTTATCCCGGTGCAGAATTGCGGTAAAGTCATGAATGTAATGCGTCGTGGCAATCGTGGCTTCGCTCAACTCGGCATAGTAGCTGTGCACGTAATACAAGAACTTCGAATCGGGTAGGTCTTTCAGCAATACGTTGTCGGCTAGGTTTTCAATTTCATTCCAGCCCACATGCGGCACTTTGAATTCCTGAGAATTTTCAGGAATAAAGCGTTTCACTTTCACAGGAAAGATTCCCAAGCACTCGGTATTGTTTTCCTCGGAATGTTCACAAAGCAGCTGCAGGCCTAAGCAAACACCCAAAAAAGGTTGCTTGATATCTTTGATGACTTGGTCCAGCTGACGGGCTTTGAGATAAGCCATCGCCGAACTCGCTTCTCCTTGACCAGGAAAGATGACCTTGTCTGCTGAATGGATTTCCTCCGGATCATCCGTCAAAACCGCATCGGCCCCTAATCGCTCCAAAGCATATAAGACCGATTGCACATTGCCGGCGTTGTATTTGATTACTGCTGTTTTCATTTGTTGAAGTCCGGTGTCGGATGCCCGATGTCCGATGAATTACATCCGCCATCGGGCATCCGACTTCCGACCATTTCTTGTGTCTTAAATCTAGCTTCTTGCTTCTTTTTCAGCGAGCATCTCCTCCAATACCTTCTCAATTTCAGGAAGGGATTCATAGAGTTGCTCATAACTGTCGATCACCCAATATTTATCCTGGAAGCGATCTTTCCAGTACTCGGTACTCATGATATGGCGGACATCGTAAGGAAAATGTTTGGGTTCATCCGAAAGCGAAAACTTCGTCTCCCCAGCCGAACTCAAAATTCCTGCCCCGTAAACTCTTAATTCTCCATCTTCTCGGATTAAGCCAAATTCAATGGTAAACCAGTAAATCCGGCTCAAAAGCTGGATAGCCCAAGGGTTATCGATATGCTTCAAGGCAATTCCGCTCAACTTTTCCAGAAAATCAACATAGGGTTGATTGGTCAATAGCGGCATATGAGCAAAAGCATCGTGAAACATGTCCGGCTCTTCGAGGTAGTCGAGCTGTTCCATCTTACGCAGCCAAGTGGAAGAAGGAAACCTTCTGTTGTTCAGCAATCCGAAAAACAGATCGTCATCAATCAATCCCGGTACCACCTGCACCGCCCAACCGGTAGCTTTCATGAGAATCTCGTTCAGTTCCTCAAAATTAGCAATGCGATCAGCGGTAAAGTTTACCGTTTTCACCCCTTCCAAATAGGCTTTAGATGCCGCCTTAGGAAGGTTTGGCATTTGCCTTTCGAAAAGGATCTTCCACACCTTGAAATCTTCCTCAGTGTAAGCAGCGTAATCCTGCCTCATTTCTTTTAATCTCGGGTCGGAAAAGACCCAGTCTTTGGCTTGGTTACTCATTTTATAATTGGGTTTATATGTACTCTCCATGGGTTTGGAATCCCTTGCAGAATTTGGTATTTCTTCTTCCTTACCCTCAAAGGGTTTTAAATCCCTTGGAGGGTTATTTCAACTTTGAACTCTCCAAGGGACTGTGAGCCCTTGGGGGGTGTCTTAACTTTAAACCAAAAAAGGCCTATACCAGTTACGGAATAGGCCTTTTTATATCTTCAGCAAAAACCAAAGTCATCCCTATCCCTCATTGGAGGAAGTGATAAGAATGATGCACATAGGTTCTTGGAGTTGGGTTCACTAGAAATCTAATTTTTGGAAACACTATTCAATGGTATTTCCAAGGCTAAATTTAAACAGGTTTCTTCTTAGCGCAAACTTATTTTCAAATCAGCTCAAAAGATTTTCTTTTGGCAAAGATCTCTCGGATCCAGGCAGCTAATCTTGCGCTCTGGGCAAAATCCAAAGTCTGCTGTCCATCTGAATACGCTTTTTCCGGCACTTCGTGGGATTCATAGATAATCCCATCTGCTCCAGCCATCACTCCAGCCAAGGCCATTTGAGGTACATAAGCCCGAATCCCGATCCCATGGGAAGGATCAACAATCACCGGCAAATGGGATTTGGCTTTTAAGATCGGAATTGCATTCAGATCCAGGGTATTTCTGGAAGCTCGTTCGTAGGTTCGAATCCCACGCTCGCAAAGAATCAACTTTTCATTTCCTCCAGAAAACACATACTCCGCAGACTGAAGCAATTCTTCGATAGTTCCGGAAATCCCCCGCTTGATCATCACAGCTTTGTCCACTTTCCCCAATTCATCCAAAAGGTTGAAGTTTTGGGAATTTCTCGCCCCTACCTGATACACATCCACGTAGGGGTACATATCCTCAATTTGGGAAGTTTGCATCACCTCGGTGACGATCTTGATCCCGGCTTTGGAAGCAATCGAATGCCACAACTGAAGTCCTTCGATTCCCATTCCCCGGAAGGCATATGGAGAGGTTCTTGGTTTAAATACCCCACCTCGCATCATGGTGATCCCGTTTTCCACGCAGTGGTCGACGACTTTTTGGATCTGCTCTTCCGATTCAATGGAGCAGGGCCCAGTGATGATGGCCATTTCTCCGTCCTGAATGAAGACACCATCTCCCAAATCAACTGAGGTAGGTTTTACCTTCCATTTTTTGGAAACCAACTTGTATTCATCCGAAACGATATGGATGTCCCTGATGCCATCCATTTGGCCGATTTTACGGATATCGAATTCATTTTTACCGATCCCGATCAGGTAATCCCCCAATTGGGTCTTGACCTCGGTGGTCTTGTAACCGATCTCGTTGACTTTGGAGATCAGTTTATCTTTTTGGGAATCGGAAATATCGGGCTGAAGCTGAATAATCATTTTGAGGTACGATTTACGAAGTACGATTTACGAAGTCATTTTGTACTTCAATCCTTATCTCCAAAAGTTTGACTCTAGGTTTGAGGATTGAAGTTTTTAATTGGGTCGTAAATCTTAAATCAAAATTCTGAAATTGTTTTTGGTTTACTATGCTTTTATCCCCTTTAAATATTCCTGAATATCTTGATTCAGGTTAGAGGAATCTTTGATCACTTTGATAAATGCAGATCCAATGATCGCTCCGTCACTAAACTTGGAGGCCTCAGAGAAGGTTTTGGCATCCGAGATCCCAAACCCGATCAGTCTTGGATTCTTCAGATTCATGGCTTTCACCCGCTCAAAATAGGCTACCTGCTCCTCGCTGATGTCTGCCTTAGCTCCGGTAATGGAATGGGAAGAAACCATATAAATGAAGCCATCGGTATTTTGATCAATTTCCCGGATTCGCTTTTCAGAGGTTTGAGGGGAAATCAGAAATGTATTCACGATGCCGTATCGGTCAAACACTTCCTTGAATTCATCCAAATACTGCTGCATAGGAAGATCCGGGACGATCAGTCCGTCTATTCCAACTTCCTTGCATTTTTGGCAAAACTCTTCCATTCCATATTGCATGATCGGATTGAGATAGCCCATCAAGACTACCGGAAGGTGAATTTTTGCTCTGAATCCCACCAACTGTTGGAAAAGGATCTTCATGGACATTCCGTTATCCAAAGCCACCTTATTGCTTTCCTGAATGGTAGGTCCATCAGCCACCGGATCAGAATAGGGAATCCCGATTTCGATAATGTCAGCGCCTCCTGCTTGGATTGCTTCCATCACGGGAATAGTATCCTCGAGTTGGGGAAAACCAGCCGTGAAATAGATGGAAAGAACTCGCTCTTTTTTATTGTTGAATAGGTAATGTATGCGATTCATTTATTAAGTACGATTTACGATTTACGAATTACGATGCCCAGTTGATCCTCAATCGCCTTTTCTTTGAGCATTTGCCTTAGAAATCCAGGTTGAAGTTCAGTTTTACCTCGTAAATCATTAATCAAAATTCTAAAATCTTATATCCGAAATTTGAAATCCGAAATTAATATCCTCCCCAGTTGATATAGGTTTCCAAATCCTTATCTCCTCTTCCCGAAAGATTGATCACGATGATGTCATCTTTTCCGTATTCAATTTGATTCAAGGCATAAATAGCATGTGCAGATTCGATGGCGGGAATTATCCCTTCCAATCGACTCAATTCGATTCCTGCACCCATCGCATCTTTATCTTCTACAGCCACAAACTCTCCTCTACCGATGTCAAATAAATGTGCGTGAACTGGCCCGATTCCCGGATAATCCAAACCGGCTGAAATGGAATGTGGCTCCACCACCTGCCCATCTTCAGTCTGCATCAAAATCGTCTTGGATCCGTGCAAAATCCCCGGAGTACCCAAAGCCGTGGTGGCCGCAGATTTTCCGGAACTCACCCCCAAACCAGCGGCTTCCGCTGCTACCAATCTCACTTCAGGGGTATTATAATAATGGTAAAATGCTCCTGCGGCATTAGATCCTCCCCCAACGCAGGCGATCACGATATCAGGATTTTCCCGACCCTCTTTTTCCTTCAATTGCCACTTGATTTCTTCCGAAATAACGGACTGAAAACGGGCCACCATTTCCGGATAAGGGTGAGGCCCCACTACTGAGCCGATGATGTAGTGGGTATCCACCGGATTATTGATCCAGGCACGCATAGCTTCATTGGTGGCGTCTTTGAGGGTCTTGGATCCAGAAGTCGCCGGAACCACCTTTGCACCGAGGATTTTCATCCGCTCCACATTGGGACGCTGTCGGGCGATATCAATCTCCCCCATATACACGGTACAATCCATTCCCATCAAGGCACAAACTGTGGCAGTTGCAACGCCATGCTGACCGGCTCCTGTTTCAGCGATGATCCGCTTTTTGCCCAGTCTTTTGGCCAAAAGAATTTGACCGATTGTATTATTGACCTTATGGGCTCCAGTATGGCAAAGGTCTTCCCGCTTGAGGTAGATCTTTGCGTTGTATTTTTCTGAAAGTCGGTTGGCAAAATAAAGAGGAGTCGGCCTTCCTACATAATCCTTCAACAAGCCCCGAAATTCATCCTGAAAATCCTGAGACGCCAAAATGGCTTCATAATTCTCCCTCAATTCCTCCACATTTGGATGAAGCATTTCCGGAATATAGGCTCCGCCAAATTTGCCGTAAAAGCCTTTTTCGTCTACCCTAATCATGAGTTGTTAGTTAATGGTTATCAGTTCCTGAGTGAATCAGGCGATTTTTATAATTTTTGAGTTTCTCAATATTCTTAAGTCCAGGTGCATCTTCGAATTTCGAATTCAAATCCACCCCTTCAAGTTGTGGGATTTGTCTACGCAAAGCCAATACCTCGGCCGCACTTTCTTCATCCAAACCTCCACTTAAGAGAAATCCTTTGTCGAAGGGATAAGTTTTGAGAATTTCCCAATCAAACTTTTTTCCAGATCCTCCATGGGCTTGAGTGGCTGTATCAAAGAGAAATTTATCCACATAAGGAAGGTACCCTTCCAAAGTTTTCCAATCGATTTGCCCCCCTACCGAAATCACCTTCCAAAGTTCCGCGTTGGTTTTATGCTTCAAATCTCGCACAAAATCCGGAGACTCAATTCCATGAAGCTGTATCGCTGAGAGACCAAATTCCTGAACTTTTTTGAGGATTCCTTCTGCCGTTTCATTGACAAAAACCCCGACTTTTCGGATTGGAAGTTCTTTAAGTTTGGACTCCTCTTGATCCGAAACATATCGGGGAGACTTGGGATAAAAGATCAAACCCATCCAATCCGGCTGGATTTGATCCATCAGCGCCTGAATATTTTCCGGCTCCCGCATCCCACAGACTTTAATTTCCATCAGGCTCTACTCAACTCCTCTTTGGAGGCCAACAGCTTCTTATATTCTTTGATAAAATTTAAAGCAGCCTGCTCAGGACGGCTGGATTTCATGAAGTTTTCCCCAATCAGGAAGCCATCAAACCCAGCATCTTTCAACTGAACCAAGGTCTTGGGATCAGAAATTCCACTTTCGGAAATCTTCACAAAACTGTTTGGAATACGGTCTACAAGTGCTAAAGAAGTATCTAATGACACCTCGAAAGTTTTCAGATTACGGTTGTTTACCCCTACCAAATCCAAACCATCACAGAGACTTCTGTCCAGCTCTTCAGCGTCATGAACCTCCATCAAGACTTCCAAGCCCAAACTTTTGGCGAAATAAGCCAATGACTTCAATTTTTCCGGCTCCAAAGCCGCCGCAATCAGCAAGATACAATCCGCTCCGATGGACTTTGCCTCCAAAATTTGGTATTCATCCACCACAAAATCCTTTCGAAGAATTGGACAGAAATTGAATTTTCGGGCCGTTTTCAGGTCTTCATTGGTCCCTCCGAAATAATCCTTATCAGTGAGAATAGACAAGGCCGAGGCCCCTGCCTGCATATACCCAATGCTCACGGTTTCTACCGAAGCCGAACCGTTGATAATTCCTTTGGAAGGGGATTTTCTTTTGAATTCAGTAATAATCCCTGACTTATCCGGCTGAGTGACATACTTTTTCATGGACACCACAGCGCCTGGGAAGAAAATACTCTTCTCCAATAATTTGACTGGAATCAAGCTTTTCTTTTCTTCCACCTCCCGGTATTTACCGGCAATGATTTGATCTAAAATATTCATATTGAAATCTTAAGCTAAGGATACTTTGGTTTTTGGATTGAGCAATCCATTAAATACTTGAAGGGCTTTTCCGCTGAGCAGAACGTCCTCTGCTTTGGCTACCGCATCTTGGAAACTCAATTCAGGATTTGCAGTGACCAGCGCGGCTGCCGAATTGGCGATGACTACTTGGTTTTGAGAAGAGGTTCCTTTTCCTTTTAGGATATTTTCGAAGATTTTGGCTGATTCTTCCACGGTTTCACCCCCTTTGATGCTTTCTGGCGTAAGCTTTTCCAATCCTAAGTTTTGAGGAGAATAAAGCTTCTCTCCACCATTGGAAATCATCTTAAAGGAACCCGTCAGGGAGATTTCGTCATACCCATCTAAGGCATGGAGAATGGAAAACTTTGCCTCGCTTTCCTGATAGAGATAGGCATACAACCTAGCCAGTTCCAAACTGAATACCCCTACGAGTTGTTTGGCCGGAAAACTCGGATTGACCATAGGTCCAAGCATGTTGAAGAAAGTTTTTACCCCCAATTCTTTTCGGATCGGAGCTACATTCTTCATGGCCGGATGAAACAATGGAGCATGCAAGAAGCAAATTCCCGCTTCATCGAGCGATCGTCTGATCTCACTGATGTCATTGGTAAACTCGTAACCGAAATAGGCCAGCAGATTGGAAGACCCACAGATGGATGAAACCCCGGTGTTACCATGCTTGGCCACATTTTGACCGGAACCAGCTACCACAAAGGAAGAAAGCGTAGAAATATTAAAAGTGTCTTTACCATCCCCGCCGGTACCACAAAGATCCATCGCATCGTACTCGGCAATCTCGACTGGGATACAAAGCTCTAACATTGCTTCCCGAAATCCCCGGAGCTCATCCACAGTAATGGACCTCATCAGGTAAACAGTCATAAAGGCCGCAACTTGGCTGGTATTATAAGCCCCTGAAGCAAGGTCTTTCAAGACATCTCTGGCTTGATCCTGAGACAAGGTTTTATGTTCTATTAATTGATTTAAAATTTCTTTCATGGTCAATAGGTGATTTTTGGATGGCGGATTAAGACTCTAACCAGTTTTGGAGAATTTTAACTCCATTTTCAGTGAGGATACTTTCCGGGTGAAACTGAACTCCTCTCACGGCGTAGGTCTTGTGTCTTACAGCCATTATTTGTTTATCGGGGGTGCGGGCAATCACTTCTAGATCAGGAGAAAGGGTGGATTCGTCAATGACCCAAGAATGATATCTTCCAATACTAAATTTATCGGGGATTCCTTCGAAAAGCAAGTCCTTTTCCACTTTTACTTGTGATGCCACTCCATGAAGCACTTCCGACAGATTGATCAGACTTCCTCCAAAGGCCTCTCCGATGGCTTGATGTCCGAGACAAACTCCCAAAATGGACTTAGTGGCAGCATAGGTCTTCAATAATTCCGGCATAATTCCCGCATCCTCTGGGACTCCCGGACCGGGAGAAAGAAGGATTTTGTCATATTGACCCACCTCTTTCAGACTGATTTTATCATTTCTATATACCTCCATCACCTCAGCATATCCTAATTGTCGGATAATGTAGACAAGGTTGTAGGTGAAGGAGTCGTAGTTATCTATAACTAGGATTTTCATGTTTGGAATTGAAAGATTGTAAAATTGAAATATTGAAATATTGAAAGATCACGTTCCTCCTTGTCTTTTTCGATTCTTTTCGAACTCTCTTAGATATTTGATTAGTCCTTTCACCTCACTGGAAAAAATGACTAAATCATTGTAGTTAAATTCATAGACTTCCTTTTCAATTTTTCCAGCCTTCATCATCAGAAAAAGCTGACTTCTCAACTCGCCCGCCGAAACTTTAGCTATTTCTAAGTATCGGATGAACTGCTTATTTCTATTGTACTCAAAGCCTTCTGCGATGTTATTGGAAATTGAAATGCCTGCGCCGATAAGCTGATCTTTTGACCTGTAATCCCTCAGGACTTTTTCAGAATCAACCAGTTCATAAATTCTCACGCCGATCTCAATTGCATGTTGCCATACAGGCAAATCTTCAAATCGTTCGTACTTAGCCATAATTTTTCAATTTTTTAATCTTTCAATATTTCAATTAAATATTCTCGGCCGCACGCAAGGCGACACGTAGCGCCTCCAATTTATTCGCCACTTCTTGTAGCTCGGAAGGGATGGAGGATTTTGCCACGACTCCAGCGCCGGCTTGGAATCTCAACTGATTATTTTCAGACACAAAGGACCTGATCAATATGGCATGGTTGAAATCTCCGTTGAATCCCAAATATCCAATTGCTCCACCATAGAAGGTCCTGCTGATATTTTCCAATTCATCAATCAATTCCATGGCTCGGTATTTTGGGGCTCCTGAAAGGGTCCCGGCGGGAAAAGTATCCGCTACCAGCTGAAGAGGATTGGCTCCATCCGGCAATTGTCCATTGACTTTGGAAACTAGATGAATCACGTGGGAGTAGTACTGAATTTCTTTAAACACCTCCACATTGACCACATCTGAGGATCGGGAAAGATCATTTCGAGCCAAATCCACCAGCATTACATGTTCTGAGTTTTCTTTAGGATCATCGTATAGCTTTCGGGCTAGCTCAGCATCTTCGGCGTCATTGCCTGTTCTCCGGAATGTCCCTGCAATGGGATAAATCGTAGCCTTTTTGTTTTTTACTACAATCTGAGCTTCCGGGGAGCTTCCAAAAACTTTGAAAGAACCATAGTCAAAGTAGAAGAGATAGGGAGAGGGATTCACAGAACGCAAGGCCCGGTAAACATTGAATTCATCTCCTTTAAATTCGGTGGTGAAGCGTCTGGAAAGTACGATCTGAAAAACGTCGCCCCGGAAACAATGCTCTCGGCCTTTGTTCAGGATTTTCAAAAACTCCTCATCGCTGTAATTGGACACTTCCTCTCCCACTTTTTTGAACGAGTAGGCTGGAATATTTTTATTGTTCAGGAGCAGTTCGATCTCATCGATATATTCCGGGTTATTGGCTCCTGCCACCCGATGTTCGAAAAGATGAAGTTCATTTTTATAATGATCCACCACAATGATGTTTTGATACATGGAGTAATGCATCATCGGGATATCATTTGGGGCGGTTTTGGAGAGCTTGATATCTTCAAACCAACCCACCGTATCGTATTGGATATAGCCAAAAAGCCCATTGCTGCTGAACTTAAACTTATCCGGGGTTGGGTCAAATTTATTCCCAAAAGCCCTCAAGCTATCCATCAAAGACTGATTCGGGGACACTTCATAGCCCAGTTCCTGTCCATCCGGAAGTTTCTCTGTCACCTTTCCTGCATTAAAAGAAAAGGTCGCCAAAGGGTTGAAACAGATATAGGAATAGCTGTTTTCTTGCCCATGATAGTCGGAGCTTTCCAGAAGAATCGGATTGGCAAAACGGTCTCTGATCTGCAAATAAATACTTACTGGAGTGATGGTGTCAGCCAGTCTCTTGCGGTAAGAAGTCAGAATCGGGAATTTCAAATGGTTCATTAGCGGGTGGATTTTGAATAAAAAAAAGGCTTACCGGGAAATCCAGTAAGCCTGCTAAAGTATTTATTACGCAATTTTTAGGCAAGGGCTATCTGTGCTTTCCCAGGGAAAGATGTAGAATGCCACCACCAATATTTGTTTGCGATTGTTTTCATAATAGTTGAGCAAATTTAGAAATGGATTGGAAAAGACAAAGCATCATTTCGGATTTTTCAAAAAAAATAATTTTCCACTGCCATTTTTATAAATGAGCGGATTGGATCGGCTTTCAAAACAATTAAACCTCAACTAGATGAATTCGTTAAGCCTAACAACTAACAGCTCATCCCATGAAAACCCGTTCTCTTTTTCTCCTTATCGGATTGTTGATTCTCTCCTTCCAAGCCAATTCACAATCTACAGCTTCCTGGGAAGTACCGATGATTGAAGTGAAATACCAAGCACCTAGAGGAGAAACCACTTTCTTGAAGGTCGATTCAGGGTTTCGATATGCCGATTTGGCTTTTGACAACCGCAGCTTCAGACTCTTCTATCAACACAACCGACAATCCATAAAGAATATCCGTATGGTAGATCAGAACTCCAAGTTGCAAATTGCACGGGGAAGAGGAGGGTCATTTTTTGGAAACTCCAGAGTGGTCTTCGTAGATGGCACGGAGGTGAAGTTGAAGAGGAAAAATTTTGCCAACGGGTATGAAATCACTGGACCTTATGGCCCTCTTTTTTTGGTAGAAAATCATGCAATCACCCCTACAAAGACCTATCAAGAAAGCGACTTTTTGACTCAAGCCATGTTTATTTTTGGCCGAATACAATCCACACAAAAACCTCCTTCGGATATAATCTATTTTTATAACACAGCAACTATAAACCCCTAATCCCTACCTTTGGTTAAAAAAGATGGCTAAAGCAATTTCACAGTATTTCAAAAGAGTTTTTGAAGATTATCAGGTTTTGGTCATGATCAATCCAGGTGACTGGACGGGAATCGAACTCATCGTTCACCCGGACGGAAAGATTGAAAAGACTGAAATAGAGGCCGATGAGGATATTTTTGAGGACTTGGAAGCCGATGAATTTACAGCATGCAGCCCACTGGAGTTCCAATTGACCTTGGCAAAAGTTTAAACCTCAGAATTAACCGCCCTAACTGCCAGAAAAGGAAGCCATTCTTCGGCACTTCTTACGGCATAGTCAGCCAGAAAATAGGATAAAGAAGGTTTAAAGGGCTCAGACCTTAGCACCATTCCGGCTTGCTCCGGGGTTTTGTCTCCCTTATTCACATTGCATCGATTGCAGGCAGTGATCAGATTGGTCCAGGAAGTTTTTCCTCCTTTGGATCTGGGAATGACATGGTCTATGGTCAAATGCCTTTTACTTCCACAGTATTGGCATTCTCCTTTGTCACGGCGAAAAAGGTTGTTCCTATTCAGCAAAACTCCGCGATAAGGGATACTTTTATAATGCGTCAATCGGATGACAGCAGGGTATTCAAAACTTCGGCTTACTGTTCTAATCTGAAGTAAATCGTAGGTAGAAAGCACGTTGGCCTTTTCCAGCAACACCAACACGATAGCCTTTTGAGGGCTTACCACAGCCACTGGAGAGTGATCTAAGTTTAATACCAATACCCGCTTTTCCATCCTTCTAACTCACGATTGATCTTGCATCAAAAACCACCTTTTCACTTTTATTGTTTCTCAAAAATTCCTCCCATTCATCCAGGTCTGAGATTTTCATTTTGTTGTCCATCCAGAGGATTTCTTCGCCTCCTAGAAATATCCCAAAATGGGATTCCTGAATTTCCAAGTCCCTGAAAATAAAAAGATCTCCCGGAACAACCTTGTCTGGTTCTACACTTTTGCCGGGGATTTTGCCAGAAACCCATGAATACCCGGAAATCCCATAAATGAGCGCAAATCCAAGCTCCTCGTCCAGACCAAAAATACTTCTCCCCCCTGCCTGAAAAGGTGCATTGAGATAGCGGAGCGCAATTTCCAAGAGCTCTTCCCGAGAAGCTTTGACTGCGTGGGGACGGTAATTTCCGGTAAAACCGATATGATCCTGCCAATTGAACAGCTCCATTTCAGAAAAATGCAGCCGACTTCCGGGAAGGAGATAAAGATTCGTCCCAAGATATTCGATAGCTGCGATTGGACTCGTGACCACCTGAAAGTCCTGATTTAAAAAATCTTGGTATTCTTCTTTGGTAATTTCTTTGATCAATTTGGCCCAAACCCAACCCCCCATACCAGTATCCTCATGGTAAACCTTAAACCATTCCCGGTCGGAGGTCAGGCCCAGAATCTGGTAACATTCCCCAAAAAGGAATTGGGTAACTAAGGCAGAATCAAAAGTTGGTTGTCGGTAAACTGGCAGGATAGTCTGTCGACATATCCCAAAAGCATCATTCAAAGGCCATTCTTTGGAGCTCTCTTTTTGCATCTTTTTCTTTCAGGTCCTGTCTTTTATCGTGGATTTTCTTTCCTCGAGCCAGGGCAATTTCCATTTTGGCTTTGCCACGGTCATTGATAAATATACGAACCGGAATGATTGCAAGCCCCTTTTCGGACGACTTAGTTTCCAGCTTTTCCAATTCTTTTTTGTTGAGCAGCAGCTTTCTCTCCCTCACAGCTTCGTGATTGTAGCTAGCCGCCATGCTGTAGGGGGCAATGTGCATCTGGTGGATATAAAGCTCTCCCCGATGAAATACGCAATAGGCTTCAGTCAGAGACACTTTGCCCTCACGTATCGATTTGATTTCTGTGCCTTTGAGCATCAATCCGGCCACATAGGTATCCAAAAACTCAAATTCAAAGCTTGCTTTCTTGTTTTTGATGTTAATGGATTTTTCGAATCGGCTGGATTTAGTCGTCATATTACAATTTCATTTTTGCCAGGGGAGTTACATCCATTCCTACAAATTCCCCTCGCAAGTATTTGTAATGGGCAGCCATGGCTATCATGGCAGCATTGTCTGTACAGTATTCGAATTTGGGAATATAAAGGTTCCAAGCCCTCTTTTTTGCCAATTCTGTTAAGGAACTCCTCAATCCTGAGTTTGCACTTACCCCTCCGGCGATGGCAATTTCGGTAACCCCGTATTGCTTCACTGCTTCTTTTAATTTGATCACCAACATCTCGATCAAGGTATGCTGAATGCTGGCACAGAGATCATTCAAATTTTCTTCAATGAATTTCGGGTTTTCCTGAATTCTATCCCGGAGAAAATAAAGTACTGCAGTCTTGATTCCTGAGAAAGAATAATTCAATCCGGGCATTCGGGTGATTGGAAAGCTGAAAGCTTTTGGATTTCCCTCTTTGGCATATTTATCTACCAAAGGCCCGCCCGGATAGGGCAGTCCCAAAAGTTTTGCAGTCTTGTCAAAAGCCTCCCCAACGGCATCATCCTGGGTTTGGCCGATTACTTCCATGTCAAGGTAATCCTTAACCAAGACCAACTGCGTATGCCCTCCACTGACTGTCAGGCAGATGAAGGGAAATTTTGGCTTGGGATCTTCAATAAAATGTGCCAAAACATGGGCCTGCATATGATTCACATCGATCAGAGGAATATCCAAAGCCTTGGCAAAAGCTTTGGCAAAACTCACACCAACGAGCAAGGATCCCATCAAACCCGGACCTCTGGTAAAGGCCACTGCGGAAAGATCTATTTTGGAAATTCCCGATGTTTTTATGGCTTCGTGGACTACGGGGATTAAGTTTTCCTGATGGGCTCTGGAGGCCAATTCGGGAACTACACCCCCATATTTTTCGTGGACTGATTGTGTGGCCACAATATTATTAAGTACTTTGCCATTTAAGATTATAGAGGCAGAAGTCTCGTCACACGAGGATTCAATCGCTAGAATAGTTATATCTTTAGTACCCATTGGAAAAGAGCCCGAAAGTTACGGATTTTTTATACAAAGCTCTACGAGTGCTGGCATGGTTGATTTTTTCTACGCTTTTGCTGTTTATCACTCTTGCCTTAGCGCTACAAATTACTACCGTTCAAAACTGGGTCATCGACAAAGTAACCGGGTATTTGAATAAAAACTCCTCTTTCACCACCGAAATCGGAGAAATTAAGCTGAATTGGTGGGATGCCTTGGAACTGAATCAGCTCAGCATCCGGGATGAGAAGGACAGCTTGATGATCGGGGCTGATCGTGCGCACGTTGACTTTGCACTGCTCTCTCTAATCCCTCCCGGCGACCCCACAATCGACTTCATCAGACTTGAAAAAGCCAAGGTTCAGCTCCTGACTCATTCAGGGGACAGCAGTATGAATATCAACCGCTGGGTGGTAGAGATCAATGAACTTTTGGGCGCAAAAAGCAGCAGCACCACAAAAACCAAATTCTACATTTCTGCAGTTGAACTCCGGCAGTCAGAATTTTCACTCATCAACTTCAATACTGAGCCTATCAGCGCTGGGATGGATTATAACCGTCTTAGATTTGCCGAACTGAGTGGAAATGCCACAAATTTCCGAATTGAAGGTTCGCAAATAGGAATTGACCTGAAAATGCTCTCAGGAGTTGAGTTAAACTCTGGTCTTCAGATAAGGGAACTGAAAACCCTTTTGACATACGATCCAAAATTTCTGGAATTGGATAGGCTAAGCCTCAGGACAGATCGTAGTCATATCAAAGAATACCTCAGATTTGATCTTATTGGCCCCAAAGGATTTGGTCAATTCTTGGATCAGGTAAAAATTACGGCAAGAATGGAGGAAACCAAGATCAATGTCAGTGATCTGAACATTCTGGTCTCGGCCATTCCTCAGATCGAGGATGAAGTCTATCTCAGCGGAGAAATTATTGGAACTGTTTCCGACCTCAAATCGGAGGAATTCCTAATTCGGATCGGCAAGAAAACCGCCCTTTTTGGATCTTTCTACTTGGATGGTCTCCCTGATTTTGAGAAGACTTACATGAATATCTCTCTCAAAAACTCTGTCATCTCCGCCAGGGATTTAGCCCCTTACCTACCCAAAGAGCTTCAAGCCACCCTCAATAAATTCAAGTTGATCCGATTGGATGCGGACTTTGCCGGATTACCGACTCGTTTTACCACCAATGGTAGTTTTAAAACTGGTATCGGAAATTTAGAGGGAAGAGTAAATTTTGACCAAGTCAAAGGGAAGCCATCCCTAGTCTCTAATGTAAAAGTCCAGAACTTGGACTTGGGAGTCTTGGCTGATGATTCAGAATTGCTTCAAAAAATCAGCTTGGAAGGAAGAGTGAATCTCACGGGGAGCACGCTAGAGGACATGCTATTGGATCTGGACGCCAAGATCAGCCAGCTTGGAATCAATGGATATACCTACTCTCAAATTCGCACAGACGCAACTTACGGACTGGATCTTTTCAGAGGAAATCTGACCATCAATGACCCAAATCTGAAAGCCCAGATTCAAGGTTACATGAACCTCAAGGAATCCATCGATTCCGTTCAGTTGGTAGCAAATCTAGATACTGCCTTTTTGGACCGAATAAACCTGACTGAAAAGCCGGCATTTATTTCAGGAAGGCTGGACATCAACACCAAGGGCAGAAAGATTGATGATATCCAAGGAATCATCCGGTTCAACGATGTAAACCTTGGCTATGAAGACCGATTTTTGGAATTGGGTGGAGCCTATTTCCAGTCCTTATTCGCCGGAGGTACCCGAACGCTTTCTTTAAACTCGGATTACATAGTCGCAGCGGCTTCAGGGCAATTTAATCTGGAACAAATGTTTAGCGATTTGCAGGTTTTAGGCTCCCAATACTTGGCCATTCTGCTGAACGAAGCCCCGCCAGTTGCAGATTTGGAAAGGAATTTCTCTGAAAGCTACAGCCTTGACCTGAATGTGAAGATGGTGGATATCAATCCGATTGTCCAGCTTTTCGCACCAGATTTCACCATTTCCAAAAACACTGTTTTGGAAGGTGCTTTCTACCAAACTCCAGAAAACACGGTATTTAACTTTTTCACCAGCATAGATCAACTGACCTATCAGGACAATTTTGCCCGTGCGATCAACATTGACTTCAATACCTCCAAAATCATCAATAGCGAGGATATTTTGGCCTCCTTTTATATCTACTCCAAAGAGCAAAGTGTCAAGAACCAGGTGAATTTCACCAATTTGGGCTTTGAGGCCATTTGGAATCAGGATCTTTTGGATCTCAGACTAAGCCTAGACCAAGACTCCACACAAAGTAAAGCACGGATCAATGCAGAAGCAGGATTTTCTGCTGTTGCGACAACCTTAAAGTTTAAACCCTCTGAACTTCAGGTTCTGGATAGACTATGGCAATTTGACCCTCAAAACTTGGTTACCCTTTCCAATGGGGAAATTACCATTGACAATCTACGGGTTATCAATGAAAATCAATACCTGGAAGCAGAGGGTAAAATCAGCCCAAATCCTGAAGATATCCTTCAAATCAACTTCCAAGCAGTCAATATTGATATTCTAAACACGATCACTCCCTACCAATTTGGAGGCATAGGAAAAGGGAATATCCAGCTATCCAACCTGATGGAAAAGGCCAGGATCAGTGGAAATGTGACCGTGGAAGACACTGAAATCAATCAATTCCCTGTTGGCCTAGTTGCCGCCAAGGTCGAAGTAGATGATTCCAATTTGATTTTATCCTTAATCAATGAATTCAATGGGGTCAAGAAAATAGATATCAATGGGATCATTGGTTTGGAATACAAAACCTTGGATATGGAAGCCAGAATGGATGCTTCCAACTTGGTGATTTTTGAGCCTTTCCTTTCCAAATACATAACCAAGCTTGGAGGAACAGTCTCCGGAAATTTACAAATTAGGGGAACTACTGACGCTCCTGAGGTCATTGGAACAGGTCGGTTGAATGATGCGCAGTTTCATGTCAACTATTTAGGAACTAACTATAGAGCTGACGGAAGTATTCTCTTCCAGCCTAACCAAATCAGCTTCAGAGATTTGGTCATTCGGGATGTATTGGGAAAAAGAGCAACCTTCACCGGAGGCTTAAACCATCAGGCTTTCAAAAATATCTACCTGGACATCTCCTCCAGGCTTACGGATTTCCAGGTTTTGAATACCACTTCCCGGGATAACGAATCCTTCTATGGAACCGCCATTGTCACTGGTAGTCTTTCGATTCGAGGTACGACCAGCAACTTGGACATCAATGCAAAAGTGACCTCCAATGCAAATACCAAATTGTTTATTCCACTCACCAGTAGCAATGAACAATATCAGGAGGACTTTATTCAAATCATCAATATTCAGGATACGGTAAGAATTAACGCTCTCTCGGAAGATATAAACCGGCTGGATTTGGAAAACATCAGGATGAATTTTGAAATGGATGTCACACCTGACGCCTCGATAGAAATCATCATTGATCCAAAAACCGGAGAAAGTATCCAAGGAAGTGGGCGTGGACTATTGACCATGAGTGTGGATACCCAAGGTAATTTCGCCCTTTCCGGAAATTATGAGATCACCAAAGGCAAGTACAATTTCTCCTTGTATAATGTGGTAAAGAAAGACTTTACCATAGATCCCGGTAGCCGAATCACCTGGTTTGGCAACCCTTATGAGGGAATCATGAGCATCAAGGCCTTTTATGAAGAAGATGTATCACTTCAGCCTCTTTTGACTAATTCCACCGGCCAGGAAAACAGCCAGATGAGACGAAGATACCCGCTCAAAGTATTCATGAATTTGGAAGGAGAGCTACTCTCTCCCAATATTTCCTTCAGCTTTGACTTTGGGGAATTCCCATCCAGCGGGGATGTGCAGACGACAATATCAGCCTTCCAAAGCAGGGTTGCTGCCGATGATCAGGAAATGAACCGACAGGTATTTTCCGTGATTATGACCAAATCCTTCTCCCCTGTAGGTCAATTCACCGGTGGATCCAATATCACCTCCAGTCTTAGTAATTTACTTTCTTCCCAACTCAACAATTTTCTTGGGCAAGTGGATAAAAACCTGGAAATCAACATTGATTTAGCTACTCTGGATGAAAATGCGCTTGAAAACTTCCAACTCAGTGTGGCCTACACTTTCCTTGACGGTCGCTTAAGGGTGTCCCGAGATGGAGGGTTTACGGATAATCAGGGAAATGCCAGTGCCGCCTCTATTATCGGTGACTGGCAGGCAGAATATCTCTTGACCGAGGACGGGGTTTACCGACTCCGGATTTTCAACAGAAACAATTACAACACCTTCACTTCACTATCGCTTTCCCAGAATCTTCTTACCTATGGGGCTTCTATCACACAGAATGTCTCCTTCAATTCTTTCGCAGAACTCTTCAAAAAAATCACCGGCAGAAAGGCGGCAAGAATGACCCAAATCGATTCGGATGATTTTCTCCGACAAGATTATCAGCAGGACGGTGACTGGAAACCCATAGATTTGGAAAAATTACCTTTTGACAAAGAACCCATTACCCCGATCATCCAAGAAAAAATGATCCCAAAAGAAGACGATTTGTAAACAATCGGGGTGATTACCGGATTCCTATTAAAAACAGAAAATGGATAAAATCACGCTATTTTGGTTTAGAAGAGACCTCAGACTGGAAGATAATACTGGGCTTTTTTATGCCTTGCAACAAGAAAAAAACATCCTCCCCCTCTTCATTTTTGACACCAATATTCTCGACAAACTAGAGGATAAAGCCGATGCAAGAGTTGAGTTTATTCTAGATCAGATCCAATCTCTGAAGCAAAAGCTGGAAGACCGTGGGAGTTCATTACTCATACAGCACGGAAAGCCTGAGGAAATCTATCCCAAACTTGTAGAGGAATATGACATTCAGGCCGTTTACACCAACCGGGATTATGAACCATATGCCAAGGAAAGAGATCAGAAAATAGAGAAATTCCTCAAATCCAAAAACATAGAATTCTTCACTTTCAAAGACCAGCTCATTTTCGAGCCCGGAGAAATCCTGAACGGTTCCGGAGAATTTTACAAAGTCTTCACACCTTTCAGCAAGGTATGGCTGGAGAAATTCAAGCAGTCCAAAATTCAGGAATTGGGGGAATCAAATTGGAAAAACCTCTATTCTACTGCTCCATTGCCTGACTTTACCTTGGAAAAACTGGGCTTCCGCTCGACAGAAATCAAGATTCCCTCCAAGGTGGCCGACCAGGATATTATTCAGCATTATGACAAAACCCGAAACTTTCCTGCTAAAGAAAAAGGAACTTCCAGACTGGGAATTCACCTGAGATTTGGCACTATTTCCATTCGCAAGCTAGCCTTAAAGGCATACGGACTGAATGAAACCTATCTCAATGAGCTGATTTGGAGGGAATTTTATCAAATGATCCTAGCCTACAACCCAACGGTTGTGGACAAGGCATTTAAGCCAGCTTATGATGCTATTCCTTGGAGAAACAATGAGAATGAATTCAAGGCTTGGTGTGAAGGAAAAACAGGGTATCCCATCGTGGACGCAGGAATGCGGGAACTGAATGCCACGGGATATATGCACAATCGCGTTCGGATGATCGTAGCTTCCTTCCTAACTAAGCATCTGCTGATTGATTGGCGCTGGGGAGAGGCCTACTTTGCCTCAAAGCTTTTGGACTTTGATTTGTCTGCCAACAATGGTGGCTGGCAGTGGGCCGCAGGCACAGGGACAGATGCTCAGCCCTATTTTAGAGTCTTTAACCCCGAGTCTCAAACCGAGAAGTTTGACAAGGATTTGAAGTATATCAAAAAATGGGTACCGGAATTCGGCACAAAGGATTACCCAAAACCCATCGTAGATCATAAATTTGCCAGACAAAGAGCACTGGATACCTACAAAAAAGCACTAGACCAATGAATATCGGAGATAAAGTCAGATTACTGCATGGAAGAGAAGAAGGAATTGTCCGAAGAGTATCTTCAGGAGGCAGAATCGAAGTAGAAATCGAAGATGGCTTTATCATCCCGGCTCTAAAATCAGAAGTTGTATTAATTGCAGAAGCAGAAAAAAACTACTTCGGAGAGCAGCCCAGTTCTTCCAAAGATGAGGAATCCGCCGCTCCGATTTCAGCACCGAAGGACCAAGGAATCTATTTGGCATTTCTTCCGATCAATGACCAAAACCTCAGTCTTTATCTGATCAATGACAGCAAAATGCCTTATTTGGTCCATGTGTCTGAAGTTTTCGGGTCCAATTCCCGAACCCTTTTTGCTTCAACCCTGAATCCGGGCGAAGCTAAAAAATTTGATGATCGCCTGCTCAAAGACATGGGTGAGTGGCCATCCTTTATGCTTCGCTTTATTCCGATTCAAAACAAACTTGAAAAGGAAGTGGCACCATTTGAGAAGAAAATGAAAATGAAAGCCACCCAGTTTTTCAAGCATCTCAGCAAGGCTCCAATCATGGGAAAAAGTGTTTATCTCTTTGCTTTGGAGCATACGACTCAGGAATTGGACATTCGGAGTCTAAATCAGGAACTCCAACAAATCCAGAGCAGCCCTGCCCCTATCACAACTCAAAGACCTCCCAAATCAGTCGATCTGCACATCGAGCAGCTTCACTCCCAACCGGATAAATTGAGCAATTCGGAGAAAATGAGAATTCAGCTCGAGGCTTTTGAAAGTAAGCTCAACCAAGCCATCGCAAGCGGGATGGACGAAATCACTTTTATTCATGGCTTGGGAAATGGGGTTCTGAGAAAAGAAATTCACAAGCGCTTGAGTCAATTAGGAAATATTAAGTACTTTCAGGACACTCAGAAAGACCAGTGGGGCTATGGCGCTACGCTGGTGAGAATTTCCTGATCATGCAAGCAAAGATTTCTCCGGTTTACCTCATTTTTGAGCAACAGCACCATGAGGCCAAAGCACTCTTTTTAGCGCTTGGCAAACAGATAAAATCCAAGAAAGCCGTGGAGCTTTTGGCAAAAATGGAGTTCATGGAGCTATTTGTGGACATGCTTGCCAAGATTCATTTTGAAAAGGAAAATTTCGGCAAAAGTCTCTTCTCTCCTTTCAAATCCCTCAAGCGCTCCCTGCGTCTCATCCAGCATCTCAAACTGGTAGAAAAAACCATCCTTTCCCGAGTCGATTCTCAGGGAATCCAACTCGAAAGCTTTTCCGACTACCTTTCTTCACAAAAACGGAAGGGCCAAAAAGAAGCTTTTGAATTGGTCATCGGAAGTACCCTGAAAACATGGGATGATTTTCTCGAAAAAACTCATCAATCCAGCAAGGGGATTAAGCCTTTGATGATCCGTACGGCCATCAATCAACTCGTGGAAGAGGAACTGGAATATTTGCAAAAAGACCTAAAAATCCCCTTTTCCACGCAAGCATTCCCTGAGCTTTTTGAAAGCCTTCGAAAAATCATCATGTTGGAAAACCTGCTGGTGCATTTGGGTTTCAACCCAATATTCGTAAGCCTTATCCATCAGGAAATTCAGCAACTCAAAGAAAATCTAAAGCCTTGGTACAGTAATCACCTTACTTTGCAGGCATTGGCGGCATTTTTAGCCCAAAAAGAAAACCCATCCAAAAAGTACCTGGATTGGGCAAAAGACCTCAAGGCAGAAAAGAAAAGCCTGTCCACTCAGATCGAGAGACAGGCTATAGATTTACTTCAAAAGATTACGGTTTAATCAGATTTTGGAAAGTGCATTGGCGAGATCCTTTTTCAGATCTTCCACATCTTCCACTCCTACACTCAGTCTGATTAGAGAATCCACCAATCCTACTTTTTCTCTTTCTTCTTTAGGAATGGATGCGTGAGTCATACTCGCCGGATGTCCGCAAAGAGACTCCACTCCGCCCAAGGACTCCGCCAAAGCAAACAAGTGGAAATTTTCCATCACCTTTTTGGCATCTTCCAATTTATTCCCAACCAACGTAAACGAGATCATTCCTCCGAAATCTCTCATCTGCTTTTTGGCAATCTCATGATTAGGATGATCCTCAAAACCAGGCCAGTAAACTTTCTCAACTTTCGGGTGAGTTCTCAAGTACGCGGCAATAGTCTTTCCATTCTGGCAATGTCTCTCCATTCTTAGATGAAGTGTTTTGATTCCTCTCAGAACCAAGAAGCAATCCTGAGGACCCGGAGTAGCTCCGCAAGCATTTTGTAAAAACACCAATCGGGATGCTAATTCATCGTCATTGACCACCAAAGCTCCCATCACCACATCTGAGTGACCACCGAGATACTTGGTCACGGAGTGCATCACGATATCCGCTCCTAGATCCAATGGATTTTGCAGATAAGGAGAAGCAAAAGTATTGTCCACGGCAAGTAGCAGGCTGTGCTTTTTGCACACCTCAGCTACAGCTTGGATGTCGATGATGTTCATCATCGGATTGGTGGGAGTTTCCACCCAAACCATTTTGGTTTTTTCATTGACCAAAGCAGCGATATTGGCTGGTTCGGCCATGGAAACGAAGTGAAACTTGATTCCATACCGCTCAAACACTTTAGTAAAAAGGCGGTAGGTTCCACCATACAGGTCATTGGTGGAAATGATTTCATCTCCGGGATTGAACAGCTTGACCACTGCGTCAATCGCTCCCAAACCAGAGGAGAAACAAATGCCGTGTTTTCCATTTTCCAAGGCAGCCAAGCTGTTTTGAAGGGCGGTTCTGGTAGGATTGTGAGTACGGCTATACTCGTATCCGAGGTGATCTCCGGGAGACTTTTGCACATAAGTGGAAGTCTGGAAAATCGGGGTCATGATGGCTCCTGTAGAAGGATCAGGGCTGACACCCGCATGAATGGCTTTGGTACCAAATTTCATGAATGATAGTTTATTTTGGAATTAGAATGTACGAATCTCAAATCTGAAATAGATTAAGGGTCAATTCTTTCAACGCTTAAACTTGGGAAAGATATTGAGGTGAATACCCTATTTTTGCAAGCCAAAGATGACAAAAAAGCCGAGTATTTTCAAAATATTAGGTGAGTACTTCGGTACTCATCCACTGGCAGTTGTGGGCTGGATATGGGTAGCATCAATCCCTTTTCTGGGCTCCCTTCTTTTAGCTTCGCAATATTTCAGGCTAGAAGCTATTCATCTGGATTCGGTTTGGGATCAGGTGACACTTACGCTGATGATCTCGGTAATTCTTGGATTTGCGCTTTTGCCTACCACCTTAACTTCTCTGGCAGTAGGCTTCTTTTGGGGCTGGCAGGGCTTTCTCAGTCTGATCCTGGGATATATCTTCGCCAATATCCTAGGCTATTGGATGGGAAAAAGACTGAACACTGATTTCCTCCCTGTGCTATTTCGTCGAAATCCCAACTTAGAAAATGAAATTGAAACTCGGATGGAACGTCCCGGAAGCCTGATCTTTTTTGTCCGGATCAGCCCGGTAATCCCCTTTGCCATTTCCAATTTTATTTTTGCTTCACTGGATATTCCGCTGCGAAAAGTTCTGCTTTATGGAGTGCCTGGCATGCTGCCAAGAACGCTGATCGCCTTTGCCACGGGCATGATCGCCAATTCCTTTTTAGGGGCCAAGGAAGCCATCAACCATCCTACCCAGCTTGCTATTCTGGTATTTCTCTTGATTTTTAGTTTCGGAGGAATCTATTGGAGCTGGAAAAAGGGAAAAAACTAGCGCAAGAGATACATTTTGCCATAGCCTTTGGTAAATCCTCTGTCTCCGGCTGTAGGTCTGTGCTCCATGAATTGTCCGTTTTTACGGATCAAAACCCGATAGATGTAAACGCCATTGGCCAATTGGTCCCCAAATTCATCCCGCCCATCCCAGGCATATTCCGTGATATTGTTTCCGATTCGGATTGGACCCAATTCATCCTGAAGAATTTCCCGGACGACGCGTCCTGTCACGGTCATTATCTGAATTTTGATTTCATCTGGAATCTCCGACCCAGTCAAGGTAAACACAAACCTTACAGAAGTACTGAAAGGATTGGGATAAGGGTAGAAATTACTGATTTGGGATTCATTGACTACTTCGAAAGATATCTCATAAGGCTGCTCAGAACCTTCATTAGTAATCCTCAAGGTATAAATCCCATCTTCCAAAGGCCCAGGAATGAAGGAAACCCGGAAGTCTTCCTTCTCTGACGCGGGTGACCAGCTCAGGTTAGGATTGGAGAAATTAATCTTCTGAAACTGGCATCCTTCACAGGCTTTTTTCAAGAAGATCTCCATGCCCAAGGTATCCTTCTTATAGAGAAGCGTTTGATCATTTTTCAACAAAGCCGTGATCATCACATTTGGAGACACCAAATCCCCATCCATGATGTAGATCCCGTCAAAATTGACATCCAAAAGGGAAGTGGTATTATCTGCTTCCACTACGAAAGTCGTCCCAAGCTTGATCAGGTTATTCCGATAGGTTTGCTCTTGCTGAATTCTTGGATTTGCAAAAACCTCCAGCTCATTGGCCCCTGCTTTTCCGATGCTGTTGAATTCCACCGCAAACTCAAAAGACTCCCCAGCCTTCAGGGCGGGGAATTTACGGGTTAAATTCTCCACCTTTTTTGAATTCAAGTTGGTCAAAGTCCAATTGACCTGAATCGAATCCTGAAAGTTGTAAATAGAAACATTCTTGAAAATAAATTCCACTTTGGCATTTTGCCCTTCCCGAAGGGATATGGGTTCGACGGGTGATTTTTGAACCAAAACTCCCTCCGGAACTCCTTCGAAATTAACCTGCCACCTATCCAGTTGCGCTGGTGCCGTGGAAGCTTCATCTTCCATTCGGTACCTCAAGCGAAGGAAAGGATAAGTCGAGGAATTGATAAAACTCAAATCCATCTCCGGCTCGAATACTTTCTCTACCAGCAATTCTTCCTCCCCATTTTCTCTCACCCCCAAAACATCAAAGTAGGTTTTATCTTCCTCATTGATCCAGGTTCGAAAATTCACATTCTGAAAAAACCTCTCCCAAGAACTTGCGGGACCGATTCTTGGCGTCAAGATGACTCCCTTGGAAATATACCCCTCCAACTGCGAATCAAAGCTCAAAGTCTGCTGCCTTGGAGGCACTTGGAAATTTGGATTCCCCACAATTTCGATGGCTTCACCTGGGCGCATTCCTTTTCTCCCGTAAAGAATGTAAGGATCACCGGATGCCAAGGCCCGAAGAGTGGCTTCACTTGCTCCAAACTGCTTCAGGCTTTCATAGGCCCGATCTGGCCAACTATCAAAGTTGACATTCCCGACAGAGAAAATAATGACATAATCTCCCTCCTTCACCTGACGCACATAATCCTGAAGGATGGTATTTCCAGGAGTGGTAATCCAGGAATTTTGAATGCTTTGAATCAATTGTGGAACCCGGCCGCAGGCTCTGGAGTCCAAAATATCAAATCCCGGAACAGGAATAGCTAAGTATGGCAAAAGTGATTTTTGGTCTAAAGAAACTAGTCCAAGGGATCCATTTGGACAAAGCCGGCTATTGGCATTGTTGGCGTTATCTATGATCTGCGGAATCTGATTCAGGTAAAACTGGGTGTTTCTGAAACTCAGTGTATCCACGCCTGTCCCCACTGTAAAAACCTTGATATCAGACACCTGCTTGATATATTCCCAGGTGCGGGTGGATTCCGGTAAGGCTAGGTTTTCCAGTTGATTTTGTCTCAATTGATCCTCCACTCGCTGAGTCCAGCCTGCAGGTCCATTGGGGATAAAGGAAAAGCTGCTGGTGGTCCATGCAGAGGATTCCCCGGCTTTGGGATCTTGATATCGGGTTCTCCAAAAATAAGTTGTCGAGTCGTTTCCTGCCGACAGGTTAACAGGCCATTCCAAAAGCCCTGAGGAGGTGATTCGGATTTCTTTTCTGAAGGAGGAATTAAATCTTGCCGTGGTATCCATTTGGAGGACCACCGTTCTGTTTTCTGTAACCCTACCCGGTACTTGAGCGAGAAGCTTGATTTCTTTCTCCTTCACAATTCCAAAATTCAGTGGGTAGAGATTTATCGTTCCGCTTAAAGGAATAAAAACATTATAACTGACCACATTATTTAGGAAAGTCATTTCATCCACTTTTCGGTCCGTGTTCACGGAAATGGTGAAGGTATTTTCCCCGGCAGCTTCAAGGTCTAAATTCGGCACCGAAAATTCCAACGTATCCAAGCGGGATACAGAAGGGATTTTGATGGGGTCAAAGTCTATAATTGTCCCGTCCGGAAGTTTGCGAGAAACCTTATACTCTATGGAATCCGAATTGGTGATTCCAATATTTCTTAAGGTAAAAGACAGCTTTAAACTGTCTGAAATAGCAGAAAGAGGGCTGTCATCAAACGTACTGAGACTTACTTCCTCCACCTTCAAAGAATAATCTGGTTTGTTGGCAGGGAACATCCGGGCAGCTGGATCCCCCAACATAACCATTTGTTCCATGTGGGAATAATTGAGGGGGTCAGTTCCAAATTCTTCCAAAAGGCTTATTTCTGCAAGTCTCTTAACTTCTCCAACTGTCTTATAAATCAGGCTGCTATCCGCAAAAGCCTTTTTATAAAACAAATCGGAATATCTTCTCAAATACACATCCACCCCTAGAGAAGTATTGGCAAAAACGTGGGAGGCACCTTTGTTCGGCGTAATGACCCAGTCTTCCCCTTGTGTATAGACTGTGCTGAAGGCGGCTCCATAATCACAGCCATTGAAGAGCATCACGGGATATTTCCCTTTATTAGCATAGCCAAGAGTGGGGTCTGAGGCAAATCCTATTTCAATATCAATTACGGTTGGTGCGCCATGTCCGAAAAAGGTCAAGAGACTTTTTCCTTTGTTGAGATCTCCGGAGATATCTATGACTTCTACCACGGAATTGGATCTCTTGCGGTAGGTTTTCACCTGTCCGCCCAGGAAAGGACCTTCGGCTATGGTTTTAAAGCTGTTCAAAAATGCAAAATACCGCTCCAGCTCAAACTCCGAAACTCCTCCACTCAGGTGAATAATTTCTTTTTGCCAAGGCTCTGCTACTCCTAAAAGGTCCTTCTCGATGGCCTTCTCCAGGTAATCTGCAAGTTGCTGGGAGTTTTTGGCGGGAATCCTTCCAACAGCCATAGCCGGATACAAAGGATTTTCAGAATCCAATCCCACTACGTAGGTATTGTCTCCGTATGGAAAACCACCGACAGGAACCAAATCCTGAAAAGAGAAGCCGGCAGGCCCGGTTCGGTAAAATACCGTTTGGTTGTTTATCCTTCCCTGTGAAAAAATCGCCAAAGACCGAGCTCCCAAAAGCAGGTGGGTCGGCTTGTGAACCGGATAATACGCTCTCAAAAACTCATACAAGGCGACCGAGGATTTTTCTCCATAGGCAAACTGGTCGTAAAGATTCTCCATCTTCACCGTCAGGGTATCAAATCCACCTCCGGCCGGAGAAGCACGATGAGAGGCATAAGCCGCCAAGGGATTGGGATATTGTCGGCTGGGTTTTTCCATTTCCCCATGCCCGACTAAAATGAAGTTGGCTGGCTGGGCAAGGTAATTTCTGAACTTGACTTTACTCAGAGTCCCTACAACCTGTACCGTTTCGGAAGTTTGAACCCGGATTTTACTGATTTTCTCTGGAACACTGGCTAGAAATCTGGAGGTAGTGCTCACTCGGGTGACCGGAACCCATTCGGCATTGAAAAAATCTTCCCCATCAATCGCCAGGTAGTCTTTCTGGGATTGTGTGAGGCTTACTTGTTGATTTCCGACAGGGAAAATCATCAATTCTGAATTAACATCGCCTGAGGGGACATTTCTGCGATAAGTGATTTTCGCGTAGGCAATTGAAATATTATCCGTGGCCTCCGGTCCATTGGCAGTGACCCGAACTCTCAGGGATCCATCAGCATTGAAATCTGACCTATTCAGAGTCAAACTAAGCTGAGGATATTCAAATCCTGAGTAAGTGGAAGTGTTGAGAACTCTTTGGGAAGCGGAAGTAGGCCCTGCGGAAATATTGGTCGCGTGGGCATTTTCAGACCTACCCATCAGGCCGATTTCCAAAGTACCAGTCCAAGAGGCAGGCAAGGCTCCTAAACCGGAAAAGAGGATTTCACGTGTCGCTCCCTTGGTAATGACACCACTTGTCCAGCCTTGTCCCAAATCGTAGGACGAAAGTCGGAATCCAAAAGCATAGGCTCTTCCGAAAGAATAGTTTTCTGCAAAAACCTGAAGTCTTTCCGTATCAAAACTTGTGGCCGCACTCAGGTTTGTCGCCGGAACAGCGCGAACTTTCATCCTTTTTCCGGGAGTCCCAGGAGTAACCGTAAGAAAGAAGGCAGTCGTATCGGTGTAGGTATTGTAGTGGGGATTGGGGATTTTTTCAAATTTGGTGTAAAGCTTCTTATCCAGCTCAGCATCATTTCTTTTTCCCAAAAAATAAATCAAATCACCAGCGTCCAACTTGCCGTCGTCCTGTCCGGGGATATGAATGGCCACTTCTTTTCCCCGATGAAAAACACGGATAAATCTTGGGTCAATCGTATTTGAATTGAGTCCTGAGGCGGTCAAAACCTCTGGACTGATTCGATAAATCCCGTCTTGGGCCGTAGGAATCTTGTAGTAGGTAAGTGAATAATCATACCAAATCGGATCCTGAGCCTTGGACACCAAAGCCATTAAGAAAAGCAGGAGGGACAATATCGAGGTCAGTTGTCTTTTCATTCCCAAGCCTTAAATTTTTTATCCTCTTCTTTTAATCTTTCCAATCTTACTTTGATGCTGAAAATGTGAGAATAGGGACTCTCAGAGACATCACCTAAATCAGAGAGCGCATAGTCCAATTGGAATTTTTCATTTAGGGAAACTCCCAATCCCAAACTTGGCAAATAGCTGATCGACTCATTGCCTTGAAAATCTTTGATGTACTGAAAATTGCTCACTCCACCTCGAAGATAGGCCAATTGCTTATACCCCAACTCCAAGCCGAATCTTGGATCGATGCTAGCCATAGAACCGGAGATCAACGTATTTCTGGGTCCATCAAAGGTAGTTTCCAGATCCAGGGCCGTCAACAAACTAAAGGAGGAACTGACATTCCAAGTGTAGGCAAGTCCCGCAATGGCTTTTGGAAGAGTGATTTCAACTGAATTTAACGGGATTTCATTATTGGTTTGGGAGTAGATGTCTCTCACTTGCTCCGCATCATGCGACCAGGCATTGTAGGTAGTCGTAATATCTCTCAGCATCAGGCCAAATGTCCATTTCTTTTGGATGTACATCGCTCCTAGATCTAACCCAAATCCCCAAGCCTGAGCGAATTTACCTACATTCCTATGGATGACTTTGGCATTGGCTCCTACTTTTAATTTATCCGAAAAATCCCGGGCAAAGCTGAGCAGTAGCGCATAATCGGCGGCATTGAAAAACTGGATATTATCGTAATTCAAGGCCCCATTGGCATCGTAAAGGAAACGTGTATCGGGAATATCATCCACTCCGAATCGAATAAGAGAAGCGGCGAGTTGGTTTTGATCCCCAAGTGGGGTAGAAAAACCCAGATAGTCATATTGAGCAATGCCTGCGAAATATTCAGCATGCATCAAGGAAAATTCATACTTGTGGCGAATTCCCGTCAAGGCCGCAGGATTCCAGTAGGAAGCCGTCACATCCCGGACTGCAGCCACCTGTGCACCTCCCATTCCCAGGGCCCGTGCACCTACGCCAATACTCAAAAACTCATTGGAATACTTTGGGGTAAGCGTTTGACCTACTGCCTCATTCCCAGAACCAAGGAGTAGAAAAATGTAAAAAGCTGCCGATAAAAGTCTCAGTATAAATTTTTTCACATCACCAAAATAATTCAATTTCATCAAGCCCACCGAATTCCTTCTTTGAATTTAAACCAAACTGCTAAATATGTACACCATCGGACACTTTGATGTAGCAAAGAAGGACAATATTCTGGATCTTTTTGTTTGCCTCAACCAGCATTTGAAAAAAAATCAAATTTCTCTGTCAAACCTCAAATCGGGTTCTATTCCTTCCAAACAAAGATTTTAGAAGCTTCCATTGATGAAAATTCCCTAGGGATGGCAAGGAATTAGGTTATACAAGGTAGCTTGGAAAAGATTGGTATCATTTTTCCCTTTAATGCTCAGAGAAAAGGAAAAATATTCTTTTTCCAGAACTAGCAAACGCCTAATCATGAACGTAGCCAACACACAGATACAGATGCGCAAAGGACTCCTGGAGTACTGCGTCCTGCATATCATTTCCCGGGGTGAGGTCTATACCTCCGATCTGATCGAAGAACTTACCCAAGCAGAAATGATTGTCGTAGAGGGCACTCTTTACCCCCTACTCAATAGGCTGAAAACAGCCGAACTGGTCAATTATCGCTGGGTAGAATCCGAAGCTGGGCCTCCTAGGAAGTACTATTCTATCACCGAAGAAGGAAAAAGATTTCTCGGCACGCTCTCCGAAACTTGGAAATCCCTGGTCAATTCCACCCTTCAAATCACCAATAAGAATTGATCCAGAACTAATCACCACAACTCGAATCTCATGAAAAAGACTATAAGCATCAACATCAGCGGCATTCTCTTCCACATCGAGGAAGATGGATACGATTCATTGCGAAAGTACCTCGACGCGATCAACAAGCACTTCTCCGGGTACAAGGACAGCAAGGAAATCATCTCTGACATTGAAAACAGAATCGCGGAGATTTTTCTTTCCAACCTGAAAAACAACAAACAGGTCATCACCGCAGAGAATGTGGATAAGCTCATTGAAAAAATGGGGACTATCGCAGATTTTGTCATCGAAGAGCAAATGGAGGAAAAAGATCCGGAAGATTACACTTCTCAGGACGACTTCTACAAATATGTTACTCCTCCGGGCAGCGAAAACACCGGCTACAAGAAGCTCAAGCGAATGGAAAACAAGAAGATCCTTGGGGGCGTCTGTGCGGGCATTGCACATTACTTCGCTATGGATCCCCTATGGACCCGTCTGATTGCCATTCTACTGTTATTCAGCGGGCAATTGAATTTCCGACTTGGCTTCCTGGATATTTTCCCATTTGACAATTTCCGGTTCAACCTGAGTTTCGGATTCTTCGCCATTGTTGCCTACATCGTCCTTTGGATAATCCTTCCGGTTTCTTACGAGGTGATGGAGGATAAAAATATCAAGAAACTGTTCCGTAACCCTGACGACAAGGTCTTAGGTGGGGTTGCTAGTGGCTTGTCGGCCTATTTTGGCATCGATGTATTGTATGTAAGACTAGCATTTGTCCTGCTGGCATTTGCAGGAGGATCAGGAATTCTGATTTATTTGATCCTTTGGATCATCACCCCGGTGGCAAGTTCGATCACGGAAAGGATCAAAATGAAAGGTGGTGAAATCACCTTGGACAGTATTGATTCCACGATCAAAGAAAGTATCAATCCTGTTCCACCGAAGCCTGAGTCAACCGCGAAAAAAGTCCTGATGACTCCATTCCGTATATTGGGCAAAGTGATCGATGCTATTGGTTCTGCTTTGGGACCCTTAGGACGAGTGTTTGCACATGTGATCCGCATTGTATTTGGCCTAATTATCTTCATGCTGGGGCTCGCCCTGACCATCGCTCCCCTGGTAGCCATGTTCGTCTATTTTGGAGTAACGGATGCCGATTACAGGGTTTGGACTGATAACTTTCCAGTAGAGTTGTTTACCGATTTGGTTCCGATCTGGCTAGTCATAGCGACTGGTGGATTGATTCTGATCCCAGGCATCGTCATTCTCCTTTTGGGCTTGAGCGTATTGGCACAGAAAAATCTGATCGGTGGGAGATTTGGTTTGGTAGCTTTGGGGCTTTGGTTGCTGTGTATTGGAATTGCCGCTTTCCAAATTCCAAAAATTGTAGCCCAATTCAAGGAGGAAAACAAACTTGAAACGGTCACCACCTTGAGTCCAAGCCCGGGAATCTTGATCCTAAAAGTCAACGATGTGGACGACGAAGATATCTTCAACAAAGCAGGTTTGAAGATCGAAGGCACCTCTGATACGACCATCGTATTGACACAGGAATTTTCAGCCCGAGGAAGGACCAAAGCTGAGGCTCTTGAAAATGCCAAAATGCTAAATTACTCCTACTCTGTCGCTGATTCTGTAATCACTTTCGAGGAAGGATTTGACCTCAGCACTTTGGATGTCTTCCGGGATCAGCGGCTAAGATTGAATTTGAAAATCCCTTATGACCGTCCTTTTATCATGGAAAGATCCCTTCTGGAAATCCTCAGAAGTACCATCTACTCCAATGGATATAGATCCTCGGATGTTCGACCTGAAGCCGTGTGGGTATTCAACCAAGCTGGATTGATCTGCCTAACATGCCCGGAAAGACGAGGTCAGGAAACTGACTGGGATAGTTGGGAAGAAGAAAAGGCCAAAATTGATTCCGTGGCAAAGGCCACCCTGGACAGTATCAGCCGGGAGAAGTTCAAACAATCCTTTTTTATGAAAAATTAAAGGGAAAGCAACCACAAAAGCAGAAAGAGGCACCTACTAAGTGCCTCTTTTTTTGTACCTTCTAGCATAGCATAAGACCTAAACAACATGGATGTAAGTGTAAAATTTTTGGGTGCCGCAGGGGCGGTTACCGGCTCGAAATATCTCATTGACCTTGGAGAATTTGAATTTATGGTGGACTGTGGTCTCTTTCAGGGGCCAAGAGATCTTAGGGAGAGAAACTGGGATGATTTCCCTTCCCCAGTAGGAGAAATAGATGCCATCGTCCTCACCCATGGGCATCTTGACCATATCGGATATTTACCCAAGCTGGTCAAACAAGGCTTCAACGGCCCAATTTATTGTACAGAAGCAACAGCGGAGTTAGCGAAGATTCTATTGCTTGATTCCGGGAAACTTCAAGAGGAAGAGGCTGAATATGCCAGAAAGAAGGGGTATTCCAAACATGCGAATCCCCAGCCACTTTATACCATGGAAGATGCAGAGGCAGTGTTTCCCTTGTTTGTCCCCAAAGCCTTTGACCTTCCCTTCAAAATTTCAGACCGGGCCACAGTGACCTATTATCATGCTGGGCATATTTTGGGTGCAGCGATTGTAAAGGTGGTCATTCAGGGAGATTCACAGACCAAGAGGCTGGTTTTCTCAGGGGACTTGGGTCGATACCATGACCCTATTCTTTTCCCTCCAACCCGCATCCCAAAAGCTGATATCCTTTGGATGGAATCTACCTATGGAGATAGAAAAGCTCCGACCACTAAGCCTGAGGACGAACTGGCAAATGCCATCAAAGATGTTTTTGACCGTGATGGAATCGCCATCATTCCAGCTTTCGCAGTGGGCAGAACTCAGCTGTTGATGTATCATATTTATTCTTTGATGGAAAAGAAGAAAATCCCCAAAGTACCGGTATTTGTGGATAGCCCCATGGCCATCGATGCTACCCGGCTGTACTTGGATTTCCACACGGACCATCGGCTTACTGCCATGCTGGAAGACGAAAACAACCACCCTTTCCGGCATCCGCAGCTCCATTATTATCAAAAGCAGGCGCAGTCCATGTCCTTGAACGAATATAAAGGAAAAGCCATCATCATCTCCGCCAGCGGAATGGCTACCGGTGGACGTATTCTTCACCATCTATTTCATCACCTGCCCCATGAAAAAAACGGGGTGATCATGGTGGGGTATCAAGCGGAAGGAACTCGAGGAAGACGATTATTGGAAGGTGAACCAGAAGTAAAAATCTACGGAATTCAGGTTCCTGTGAAGGCAAAAATATATCAGATTGAAGGACTGTCTGCACATGCAGATCAGGATGAATTGATGGATTGGGCCGAAGGGTTTTGCGACAAGCCGAAGATGACCTTTTTGATCCATGGAGAAAAAGAAAGTGCTGAAGCCTTGTCCAACAAACTGCAAGATGAATTGGGATGGAACACCTCCATTCCTCAGTATTTAGAGTCTTTTGAGTTGTTTAAAGGGATTTGAAATTTCGCAAAGTGTCCAAGTTTAAGTCCTGACCGTAGGCGATGGACTATGGACAATGAGTTCAGATTTCCTGTCAGTGATAATCAATCCCTAATTTCTTCTATTCCCCATGAAATTGAAACGCTTCATGTTCTTTTTGGCAACCATCCTAGCTTTTAGTCAATGTAAACCTCTTCAACCTGAGGGGGAAGGAATCAAAGGCACCATCACTTGGCTGGAAGGAAATCAAATGCCGATGATCTCTGATTCAGGAGAGACCCGTGAAAAACCAAAAGCGGTCCAGCGGAAAGTTCTTATCTATCCCTTGCTCAAATTTTCAGATTTGAAGTTGAATGAGGGGCTGTTTGAGCCTCCAAGAATAAACCCGATTGCAGAAGTAGAATCAGATGCCCAAGGAAAATATTCCGTTTCTCTCAGCCCAGGGCGGTATTCGGTTTTCACCCAAGAAGAAGGAGGGCTTTTTGCCGGTATCTTCGACGGAGAAGGGAATGTGATGCCTGTGACAGTCAAAGAGGGCCAATGGACGTTATTGGATATTCAAGTGAATTATAAAGCTGCATTTTAGGCACAAAAAAAGTCCCGATTATTCGGGACTTCTTTCTTTTATGGCTATCTGCTATGCTTATTCTTCAGCTTTTTCCTTTTTGTTCACGGTAATGGTCAGCTCGGAACCTTCTCCAGAATAATCTGCCATGATCACATCGCCTTCAGAAAGATCTCCTTTAAGGATTTCCTCAGCGATAGCGTCTTCCAAATACTTCTGAATTGCTCTGTTGAGCGGTCTTGCTCCATATTGCTGATCGTAACCTTTGTCGGCCAAGAATTCTTTCGCCTTTTCGGTCAACTCGATCTTATATCCCAATTCGGTGATTCTGTGGAACAGCTTTCCAAGACTGATATCGATGATTTTAAAGATATCTTCTTTATCAAGAGAATTGAAGACTACCACATCATCCAAACGGTTTAGGAACTCTGGACTGAAGGCTTTTTTCAAGGCAGACTGAATGGTTGACTTCATAATGTCATCCATATTTTCCTGCTTAGCCTTATTGGCAAAACCGATACCTGCTCCGAAATCCTTCAAGTCACGAACTCCGATATTGGAAGTCATGATGATGATCGTATTTCTGAAATCCACTCTTCTTCCCAGTCCGTCGGTCAAAATCCCGTCGTCCAATACTTGAAGCAAGATGTTAAACACATCCGGGTGAGCTTTCTCGATTTCATCCAATAGAACTACTGAATAAGGCTTTCTTCTGACCTTTTCGGTCAACTGACCGCCTTCTTCATAGCCTACATAGCCTGGAGGCGCTCCCACCAATCGGGAAACGGAGAATTTCTCCATGTACTCTGACATGTCGATCCGAATTAGGGAATCTTCCTTGTCAAAGAGGTAAGTGGCAAGAGTCTTGGCCAGTTCAGTTTTACCTACACCTGTAGGACCTAAGAAGATAAAGGAACCGATCGGTTTCTTCGGATCTTTCAATCCTACTCTAGTTCTTTGGATGGCTTTGGTCAATTTCTTGATGGCCTCTTCCTGTCCGATGACTTTCCCTTTGAGCTCTTCGCCCATATTGAGGAGCTTATTGCCTTCATTCTGGGCAATTCTCTTCGCTGGTATTCCTGTCATCATGGCAATTACTTCTGCCACATTATCCTCGTCCACTGTGAAGCGCTTAGACTTGCTTTCCTCTTCCCATCGGGCTTTGGCCAAGTCCAACTGCTCAAGCAATTTCTTTTCCTTATCTCTAAGCTGTGCAGCTTCCTCATATTTCTGGGATTTTACCACACGGTTTTTCTCCGCCTTGATATTTTCCACTTCAGCTTCGAGCTTCAGGATGTCCTCAGGAACATGAATATTGTTGATATGGACTCTAGCACCTGCTTCGTCCAAAATATCAATCGCCTTATCCGGCAGGAAGCGGTCAGAGATATACCTGTCAGACAACTTCACGCAAGCGGTAATAGCTGCGTCAGTATAGTTGACATTGTGGTGATCCTCGTATTTATCCTTGATATTGTTCAGGATTTGGATAGTCTCTTCCGGCGTGGTGGCATCCACCATGACCATTTGGAATCTACGGGCCAAAGCACCGTCTTTTTCGATATATTGACGGTATTCGTCCAAAGTAGTCGCTCCGATACATTGAATTTCACCTCTGGCCAAGGCAGGCTTAAACATGTTGGACGCATCCAAAGATCCGGAAGCTCCACCAGCACCCACGATGGTGTGAAGTTCATCAATGAACAAGATCACATTGGGAGATTTTTCCAGCTCGTTCATTACGGCTTTCATTCTCTCTTCAAACTGACCTCTGTATTTTGTACCGGCTACCAAAGAAGCCAAATCCAAAGTCACCACGCGCTTGTTGAACAGGACACGGGATACTTTTTTCTGGATAATTCTCAAGGCTAAGCCTTCGGCAATGGCGGTTTTACCCACCCCTGGCTCACCGATAAGAATCGGATTGTTTTTCTTTCTTCTGGACAAAATCTGAGCTACGCGCTCGATTTCTTTCTCTCGGCCAATGATAGGATCAAGTTTGTCCTCTTCTGCCATTTTGGTCAGGTCGCGACCGAAATTGTCTAGAACCGGAGTTCTGGATTTTTCGGCTCCAGGCTTGGAAGAACCACTTCCTGGATTGGAAGATCCGAACAGTTTGGAACCGTCATCATCTCCATCCTCCGCTTCAGCTCTGGATCTCGGTGAAGCTCCTGAATCAGACTGCATTTCCAACATATCTTTTACGGTATCGTAACCAATTTCAAATTTATTTAGGATCTGTGTGGCGATATTATCCTCGTCTCTCAAAATAGAAAGCAATAGATGCTCAGTGCCGATCAGCTGGCTTTTGAAGATTTTTGCTTCCAGGTAAGTTATTTTCAAAACTTTCTCTGACTGTCGGGTCAGAGGAATATTCGCCATGTTTTTCACATTGTGATTGGCAGTACCTTTTACTGCTCTTTCAATAGCATTGCGCAACTCGTCAAGAGGAACGCCCAATTTTTTAAGAATGGAAACAGCTACACCTTCCCCTTCACGAATCATCCCAAGCAAGAGGTGCTCTGTGCCAATGTAATCGTGTCCCAGACGAAGTGCTTCTTCGCGGCTGAGAGAGATCACCTCTTTGACTCTATTCGAAAATTTTGCTTCCATTTAATTCCTTTCTCAATTTGTAATTAATCTGTACGTATGTTACCGAATTTGTTTTAAAAACACAATCTTTTTGGGGATTGTTCATTCTTTTTTTGCAGAGTCTTTGAGATACTTTCCAGCCTCAGGTCCCAGGCAAAATAACAAATCCAGAATGCTGAGGTTAGGCTCAAAGTCCAAGCCAAAAACCTGCGGATATGGGCTTGGAAAAAAATAATCCCGTTCCAAAAAAGGCCTTCCCGGTACGATATGCCCTCTTATGTCAATTATTTCCTCCTCTTGGGGAAGATTTTCCAGCACACCAATTTTGACAGGCCAGCGCAGGAGTTTGAGACAGATTGTCAGCAGCTCCTTATTTAAATCCCACAAACTCTCATTTCCTTTGAGAATAGCACCCTCAACGTAAGGAAAGAAATATTCAAAGAATGGAGCTTTGCCATAAGCACTTTGAATTCCTCTCAAATGAATGCTTTGCCACTTCTGGGAATAATCGATTTTCACCTGACTTAGGGGGATTTTTGGTCTCCTCCCCTGAATGGGAATGCTGAGGGTCTCTACCTTATTGGCCAACAGGATTTTAGTCCGGTTGAGGAAAGACTGCCTTTGGTACAAATCATTCGGAAAAATCAATACCTCATCCGCATCATGGATGGCTGCAAAAAACTCCAAAGTCGGGAGGTAATGTAAATCAATCGCTACTCTTTTCAAGGAAGGGGTAGTTTTTTGGTTATTGGTTATTAGTTGTCGGAGGTCGGTTGTCGGTTGTGAGTTGTCTGTTGTCGGTTGTGAGTTGTCTGTTGTCTGATGTGAGTTGTGGGTTGTAGGTTGTCGGTTGTGAGTTGTCTGTTATCTGTTGTCTGTTGTCAGGCTAAGCACTTGAGAGATGTAAAGCTCTAAGCCTTGCCTATTGCCTTTTGCCTTTTTGGAAGCCAAGCTGAGCACATATAAAGACGTGAGCCTCGAAGTCGAAGCCGCACCTTTTGCTTCTTGCCAATTGCCTCTTGCTTGTCAGGCTGAGCACTTGAGAGATTTGAATCTCAAAATCGAAGCCTTGCCTTTTGCCTTTTGTCCATTGAAAGTCAAGCTGAGCACTTGAGAGACGTGAGTCTCCTTATCCAAGCCTTGCCTTTTGCCCGTTGCCTCTTGCCTCTTGTGTCTTGTGTCTTGTGTCTTGTGTCTTGAATCTTGCTTATACCTATTGCTTCAATCAAAGTATCTCTTCCACTTTCCCAAGACCTTCCCTGACTACGATCACCTCATCGCCGGTGCAGTCTAAAATTGTGGAAGGTACATTGGATCCATATCCTCCATCAATCACGACATCTACAAGGTTTTGATATTTTTCAAAGATCAACTCAGGATCCGTGCTATATTCGATGACTTCATCCTCATCGTGAATGGAAGTAGAAAGGATAGGATAGCCAAGTTCGGCTACAATCGCTTGGGTCACGCCATGATTGGGAACCCGGATCCCCACGGTCTTTTTGTTGCTGTGAAGGATTTTAGGAACCTGGGAGCTCGCCTCCAAAATAAAGGTAAAAGGTCCCGGAAGCCCTTTTTTCATCATCTTGAAAACCGGCTTGGTGATCACCCGCGTGTACTGGGCAATATTGCTCAAATCAGAGCAAACAAAAGAGAAATTGTGCTTTTTAGGGTTGATCCCCTTGATTTTACAAATCTTCTCTACAGCTTTTTGGTTGGTGATATCGCAACCCAAACCATAGACTGTATCGGTAGGATAAATGATTATACCCCCATTTCTCAAAATTTCTACAATTTGTCGGACCCTTCTGGGATCCGGATTTTCTTCATAAAGCCTTATAAACTCGGCCATGGGACTTAGAATTCGGTTGATACTACAAGCTTAACCCAATTTTCAATTAAATCGTGCACAATGGGTAAATCTGCCGGTGCCCAATCTAAAGAAAGTAGCTCATTTTTCTCCAGCCATCGGATTTGCTCATGCTCCAAAAGCCGGATTTCTCCCCCTTTCCAGCATGCACAAAAGGGAATAAGTCTGATAGTTTTGGTGGGATAAGCATGGGTCGCCGGCGGCAACTCTTCAAAAATATCAATTTCCATATTCAGCTCTTCCTGGATTTCCCGCACCAAACAAGACTTGGGATTTTCATCGGGTTCCAACTTCCCTCCAGGAAACTCCCATTTCCCCGGTAGATCCATTTTAGAGCTTCTTTGCGCCGCCAGCACTTTCCCTTTATGGACGATAATGGCGCAGGTGACTTGAAGCATATTCATGGTAAAAAACGATCAATGATATTGGCCAAGAATGGAAATTTATCTTGGAATAAGGAAGGGAAAATCTTTGAAATTATTTTTTCCAGGCAGTTAAATTTTCCTCATTAAAGCCCTCTGTCACTTCCTCCACTTTTCCTTTTTCGTCGATCAGTACAAAGGTAGGGTATCCGTTTACCCCATACTTTTCTCCTATTTCCTTAGCATTCCAGAGTACCTGAAAAGGAATGGGATTTCGTGAAAGGTATTTATCCATTTTTTCCTCAGAATCCACGGGATTGATATAAAGGGGAATGATATTTTCAGAAAACTGAAAATCCGGTTGGCTAAATTTCTCCAATGCAATTCTGCACCAGCCACAATTTATCATTGAGAAATCCAAAAGGACCTTTTTACCCTTTAGGCCGCTTAATTGAACCCAATTCCCTTCCAGATCTTTCAGTTTGAAATCCGGGGCCTGCGCTCCCACCTGGATTAAAGGTGCACCTCCTTTTCCCTCTTCCCCCATCGTTTTGGACACATAACCTTCCGGGATTTTTGCCTTAAATAGCTGCTTTTGGGATGAAAACTCATAGTTGCTGAAATGGGAATCGATTGTTTGATTTCGCTTCCCGTTGTGGTACAATCTTCTTGAATAGAATTCAGGTAAATAGTTCGCCGGGTTAAGAAATAAGTGATTTTGAAGCAAAACATACTTCCCATCAATCAGGGTATCCATTTCCGTCCACAGGTAGTTTTTCAGAATTCGTCCATCTATTGAGGAATCTTTCACATATTCCCAAGGCCCCACCATAAGAAGACCAAGAGGCCCCAGAGATCGGTAAGTATTATACTGGATTAAATCTTGGTCTTGATCCATAACCACCACGCTTGAATCTGAGTGACTGACCGATAAGGCAAGCTGATTCAGATACCAGAATTCAGATTTATCTCTTTTCCCATGAAAGTCGTACCCGAAAAAAGCTTCAGGATTTGGTTGGAAAACGGACTCATACCTAAAGGTGTCAACCTCTCCCAAACTGGGATTTTCCCAAAAAATGACTTGGCTATAACTGATACTTTCAGCCTGAAAAAGCTTGTCCTTCGTCTTGGAAAAAACTTCTTGCGGATTTTCTGGAGAGGAGCATGAACCCTGAATTGCTATGACACCCAAAAGAATCAATCCTAAAGATCTAAAGTTTCGTTGCATAGTAACTTAAGTTAAAAATTAAAATTCACCTATAAAGCTAAGCATATTGGTTTTTCAAAATAGGGGTTTGATAAATATAGACCTAAAGATATTCCTCAACCTTTCCTATTTTTGTCCCCTATGCAACTCGAGAAACGCAAAAAATTTCTGCTGATTCTGTTGGTTTCCTTCTCAGTTTTGGCCATTTCCATGACCTTTTATTTCTATCAGGTCTTTTTTAGCCCCAATACTTTGCCCGAATCAGAGCAAGCTTATTACCTGAAAATTCCCACCAACTCGGTTTACAAAACCGTGGCCAACAAACTCTATGATGACCGGGTCATCAACGATGCACTCAGTTTCGGATTTGTCGCCAAAACTCTGGGATATCAAGAGGCTGTCAAGCCAGGTCTCTATAAAATCGAGCCAAAAATGAACAATCTGGAATTGGTCAGATTGCTTCGCTCCGGGGCGCAAACTCCCGTCAAAGTCACCTTCAACAATGTCCGAACCAAGGAAGATTTGGCGGAAAAGATCACGGCGAATCTCGAGGTTAGCGAAATCCAGTTTCTAGACCTGCTTCAAGACTCGGTGTATATCCGAAAATTCGAACTCGAGGAGGAAACCCTCTTGGGTATGTTTATCCCCAATACCTACGAACTTTGGTGGAACACCAGTGCGGAAAGTCTTTTTGACCGCATGTACAAGGAATACCAGAAATTCTGGACTGAGGAACGCAAGCAAAAAGCACAGGCTTTGGGCTTGAGCCAAAATGAAGTGAGTACTCTGGCCTCAATCGTACAAGCTGAGAGCCAAAAGGCCGATGAGCGTCCCAAAATCGCCGGGGTGTACCTCAACCGACTGAAAATAGGAATGCCGCTCCAAGCGGATCCCACCTTGGTCTATGCTACCGGAGATTTTACCCTTAAGAGAATCCTCAATGTTCACAAGGAAATCGACAGCCCCTACAATACCTACAAGTACGCGGGACTTCCTCCTGGGCCCATTAATTTGCCAGACATCAATTCCCTGAATGCTGTCCTGAATGCGGAAAAACATGATTACATGTATTTCTGTGCCAAGGAAGACTTCTCAGGCTACCATTCTTTTGCAGTCACCTACAATGAGCATTTGGCCAATGCGAGAAGGTATCAAAACGCCTTGAATGCCGCTAAAATCTTTTAACATGTTTGAAGCTGAAACTCAACTACGCGTTCGCTATGCCGAAACTGACCAGATGGGATATGTGTACTACGGCAATTATGCGATGTATTTTGAGGTGGCCAGAGTAGAAGCCATGCGATCGGCAGGTTTTTCCTATCGGGAGATGGAAGAAAATGGAGTCATGATGCCCGTGCTGGAAAGTCACTTTCGCTACCTCAAGCCTGGTAAATACGACGAGCTTCTTACCATCAAAACCAAAATCCCGGAGCTTCCTGGAGTGAGGATCCGCTTTGAATACCAAGTATTTAATGAAGCCGAAGAATTGATCACCGAAGGCTGGACTACCTTGGCTTTTCTCAAAAAAGATACCCATCAACCCACCCGACCACCGGGAAATTTGTTAGTTTTATTAAAACCCTATTTTTAAACACAAGGTGGTTAAAGAAAAAATTTTCAAATACAGAGTAAGACTTCAGCTCAAAGCCCGGCATTTGAAAAAGATCCACTTTGGGCATCCGGACAAAAACCTGTACGATGTCACCCGAATCTTCATTCAGCAACTCAAAAAGGATGACATCAACGAGCGGGCCGGTTCCATGGCCTTCAGCTACACCATGGCCCTTTTTCCTTTGCTGCTCTTTCTGCTTAACCTAGTCCCTTACCTCCAGGATTTTTTTCCTTTCATCACCACGGAAAATATCCTCGGCTTTGTCCAGACGATTATTCCCGAGGATTTGTATGAAAATATCGATACCACCATCATGGACATCGTCTCCAAACCTAGGCAAAGCTTGCTTTCCTTCGGTTTTTTCTTTGCCCTCTTTGCCTCCACCCAAGGTGTGGTATCCATGATGGATTCCTTCAATTCGGTATATAAAACCAAGGAAAACCGGGGATTTTTCTATTCTCGGCTAATTGCGGTGAGCATCGTGTTTGCCTTGGTAATCACCATCATTGCCGCCAGTTCGGTCATGATCATCGGAAGCTTGTTGATCTCCCGACTGGATGAGATGCACTTGTTCAACACCAGCTTCATGATTTTCCTGTTCAATACCCTGAAGTTTTTGATTCTTCTGGCGGTGTTCTTCATTACCTCAGCCTTTATCTTCAGGTTTGCACCGGCCGTTCATGACAAATGGCATTTCTTTTCTACAGGAGCGCACCTATCCGGCTTGCTGATCACTCTGGGCTTTTATGGATTCATCTTTTATCTGGAGAATTTCGCGAGCTACAACAAGCTGTATGGATCCATCGGAACCCTGATTGCCTTGATGCTTTGGCTGTATATCACCTCGATTATTGTTTTGGTATGTTTTGAAGTCAATGTCAGTTTGGACTTGGCAGAGGAAAAAGCCAAGGAGCGGGAAAACCGGAGAAAGGTGCTTTCGATGAGCACCACCGAAAAATAAGCCCAGAAAAATCAGGCACTTAAAAGAAAAAAGAAAATCCTGCTTGCCTGAAAGGCCGAAAGAATATACTTTTGCACACTCGATCGGAAAAAGATCCGAGCGGGAATAATTAGAGGAGTGGCAGAGTGGTCGATCGCGGCGGTCTTGAAAACCGTTGTACCGAGAGGTACCGGGGGTTCGAATCCCTCCTCCTCTGCAAAGCGTCAAAATTTTAGGATTTTGGCGCTTTTTTATTTGGGCTAGTTCTATAAAAAAATCAGGTTAAAAAGCAAACCTAGAATGTAGGGTTTACTTTCTGATGTCTGGAAAATTTAAAAGGAAGCCGTGATTGGCTTCCTTTTTTTTATTCATTATATTATTTCAAAAGAGAAATTTCTTCATAGGCTTTGGCAATAGTCTTTACCCAACCCGCAATTTTCAGGGCAAATTCTTCACTGCGGAATTTTTGCCATGATTCATAACTAAGCAATGGTTTTTCGTTTAATTCATCAATTTCAGATAGCCAAACCCAGGTTGCATAATCCAAATACTTACCTAAATGAAGATCTGAAAGTTTGTTTTTCACTTCTGATCTTAATTGGCTATCTGGGTTTGAGCCAATATGCATGCCGATGGCGATTGTTTGCCTACCCAACCAATAAAGCATAACTCTAAAATCTTTGCTTTCACCTAAAAAAAAAGAAATCGCAGCTTCATAATTTGGAATATTTCTATTATTAAAATTTATGCTGAATTTCTCACCTAAATCAGTGTACTGATTTATTGCTTGTATTAATGAATCACCAAATTTTTGATAAAGTTGATGATCTAAAACCTTCATGGCATTATAAGCCTTAAAGGATTCTGGACTACTCATGATCAATTCTATTATCTCTTGACTCATCTGATTATCTGGATTTTGGTTGGTAAGTCTTTTGATATTGGCGATGTATTGGGTTAAGGTTTCTCGAATGATCGGTTGATCTATGGAGGCTAATCGACAGCTTTCTATCCATTTATGAATATGTTCCCTGAATGATATTTTCTCATACTTTTCAAACCCCTTATGGTACTGACTATCATTCCCCTCAAGTGTCAAAAAATAAACTTTTGATTCACCAGAATTAAAATTGTTAGTCAAGTATTTAGAATACCGCTCCAATTGTTTCTCCTGCTCTAGTGCATAAATCTTTATTTCAAAAGCATAGGCAATATTTCTGGATGAATTTGAGATAAGTAAATCAATTCTACCCCCTTCCACAATTTCCCAATCTCTTTTACCAACATGTTTCTCTATTTCAACTATAAAGCCATCTGTGTCTTCTTTGATGCCAATTACATCAAAGAACAATTTTAGAAACTTGTCTCCTTGAAGATGTCCGGCTTTAGGATTGATCAGATACCCAATCAACCTCGTATGAAGGCGGACTTCATCACTTTCAATGTCCAATGCGTGAGTAAAACTGAATGCATTCCCTGTTTCTTTTTGAAACTTTTCGTGGTTTTGAACTACAAGGTTAACTTGACTCAAAAGATGCCTTGCTGAAGAAATTTCGCTCATAAAAAATTATTTATCCAATTTGAGTTTTTGGAATTTTATTTCCAACTAAACCCCACTTTATATTTGATTATTTAATGCCTCTAAAATCCACTCATCCCCCTTTTCAAAAGCCAATCTGATAAGTATATTACCCATTTGGGGTCGTAATTCTTCCAATGAAAGATAGCTGGGTTCTATCCCATTTTCTGCTAAAACGGCCAATACGCTTCTTGCTCTTTCAACCTTTTTTGCGCCTTCAAAATTGAAAGGCAAAGTAGCCAACCATTCCAAGGATTGATTGTGATTATTATAGTGTGCCCCGAGAGATTGAAAAAGAACTGAACCAATTTCCTTCCCTAATCCAGCATAAAAAACCAATTCTCCATCCAATGATCTCAGATGATCTTTAATCTCTTTTGGAATGGGAAGAATAGGCAAATACCCATTTTCAAGAATACAGATATCTCCAACAACAGAATAGATCAATTCTGAGGAAGAAAATTCAAAAAACTTTGAATCCTCCCTCATTGACTTAATTGGTTCGCTATCAATAAGAGTCAAAGAATCAAAATTGAGGCTATCCCAGTGTTTAGTTGCCACCCTACTTGCCGCTGTCCCCAAGGCAATTAAATGACGAGGATTAGAACTGCCTGCAAACCCCTTCTCAGAAAGGGTTAAAGGCGATAATGCAAGAATGGGAAGGGTTCTGAGGAATAATCTTCGTTTCATAGAACATTTAATTTAGTCAGTAATGGAATGAAATATCCACCCGCCTTTAAAATCAAGCAAAATATGGGATGGGTTGAGATTTATGTTTTTAGAATGGGTTGGATATCGCATTAAAACTGGAAGAAAAAAATCCATGGCGGCTTGTCTAAGCTGGAAGGCGCTTAGCTTTTGGTAAAAAATATAAGAGATAAAATAGTCCATTGCATTGAAGCTAAGCTGAACGGCAGTCTTTAAAACTTCAGTTCCTCTTTCTTCAAGCGCCGTCTTGATTTTCACCAAGTCAAAAGCCATTTGGATATGCCTGGGCTCATCTTTGGAAAAAAAGACCAAGTCCTCTCTAAAAACATATCCTTTCCTAATCATCAAACTCAGATCTTCTGGAATAAAGCTTTTTCTAAGTACTTCCAGATAAGGAATCGGATTTTCCATTAGAAACTGGAACATCACTCGAGTTCGGACAAAATCGCTTTCCCCGAATGATTCTAAAAAACTGATGATTAATCCTCCCCTAGCATCCAGCGGGGTTAATCCAGATTTAAAGTCAAGCTGCTTCCGGGTTCTGAGAAAATCTTTCACACGAAGGAATTCATCACATTGGTCTTCTTCAAAATAGGCTTGAGCAAAAAACTCAGTCAAAAAATCAGTCAATACCACCTTGGGAAATTGGCGGTATAACCCTTGTAAACCGATAGCTTGACTAAAGGCAGAAGGAGAATTGATATCCCAATTATTCCAAAGGAAAACAGCCTCGCTCTGCCAGTCCAAAAGCTCCATCAAGTCAGTCAGAATTTCCCGAGCTTTTTGCCTTTTTCCATAACCTATCAGGTGAATAAAATGCACTCGCTCCTTGGATTGGCTTCCTTTCCAAAATGGTAAAAGCAGATCCATCATTTCATCAATAAACAGACTCCATTTGGGATGGAGTTTTTTAAGGGCCTTCCTGGCTATTACAAATTGATCCTGTTCAATCATGCCACCAAAGTCCTTTTAGCCTCAGCCAAAAGAAGGCATAGCAAAAAAATATTTTTATTTACTTACCCTAAGCCATATTTTGACACAGGGTGTGTATTTATTTGAATTGTCAAATCAGCTATGAGCAAATTAACTTCTCTATATCGCCAACTGGAAATCATCAAACTGGCCAAAAAAGGACCTTTTGATTGGAACCAATTAGAAAGTCATCTGGATAAAAAATCAGGGGATTTAAACCTGAGCATCTCCAAGCGAACACTAAATCGGGATTTGAAAGAAATCGAGCAGCTTTTTGGCTTGATCATTTCTTTTGATTTCAAATCAGCTCAGTACCAATTGAATCATGAAGAAAGCTCTGAAAACCATCTGGAATTGTTGGAATCCTTTGAAACTATCCAAGCATTTGGCAGAGCGCATAAATTAACCGGAAAAGTCTTTTTTGAACCAAGGACTGCCAGAGGAACGGAATACCTCAAACCGATCTTGGAAGCCATAGAAAATCAGGAGGCAATCCAAATCATCTATGAAAAGTATTGGCTATGGGAATTGGAAACTCGGGTTTTAAGACCAATTGCCCTGAAAGAATACCTGAATCGATGGTATGTCATGGCCTGGAATGAAAAAGATGAATTACGCTTTTTTGGATTGGATCGGATTAAGAGCTTAGAGAGCCTTCTTGGAAAAGTCAGTCTCCCATCTGCTCCCGATTTGGAGTCCAGATTTATGGAAACCATCGGGATTATCAATGATCCTACTGAACCTGTGGAAACCGTCATCCTGACCTTCACTGAGTTCAAAGGCCGATACATTCAGTCCATGCCCCTACATCCAACCCAACAAATTCTGATCAATGGTGGGACTATCCTCCAAATCAGTCTTCGAGTCAAAATCAACTATGAGCTGATCTCAGTGATTCTATCCCATGGAGATGAAGTGAAAGTGGAGTATCCAGAACGGTTGAAGGAGATTGTCAAAGAAAAAGCCAAAAACATAACTAATTCTAAACTTCTATAAATTTATGAAAACCTTCTTTTGTAGACATTCTTCAGCACTCGATATTGATTTAAATACCCACCAGTTTTTGTGGGAAAATAATTACTTGGCCATCCATTACCCGACTTCAAAATCAGGTTGGGACGACGAGGAAGATTGCCAAAGTCTGAATCCTAAAGACTATTCTGGGAGTGCTTTAAAGGGGATGAATGCACTTCAGAACTTATCCCGAGATGGAGGATTTGTTTTTTGCGTATACGAATCCCAGAATCAATATAAAATTGGCAAAATAGAACCGAATACTCCCATCGAAATTCTTTTTGGCAAATGGGGCAACAAAAATGGTCTTGAGGGAAGAAAGGCTGCTCTGAAAGCACTTAAAATAAATGATTTTCAAGTCTTGAGCCCAGCTGAAGCACTTTCCCTTACCTCAGTCCAACCTCGCCAAGGGACGATCTGTGTTTGGTCAAAAGTTGAAACCCGCGTTAAAAACCTTGTTCAAAACATCAATGAATCAGTAACCCTTTCAGACCTTACCCCAGACCTCCAAGAAGTGCTTTGCCAAGAATTTCTAAGAATGGGATTGGATCCCCTTCTTCCCAAACTTGAAGCGCTTTTGGCCCCTATTGGAAGAACAATGAAAGACGTTGACATTTTTGGGTTGTCCAAGGAAGGAAAAACTATTTTGGCACAGGTATCCTACTCTTGGGAACCGGCTTGGAAAATTGATCGATTGAAAAAATATGACCAAGACCATCAAACAGACCTGATTTTATTCTGTCAAACGGATCAACCCAAAATGCTGAGCGGAGTTCGGATTTATCCTTTGAATAAAGCTTTTGAATTGTTTCAGAAATCGGAAATAGGCAGGAAATGGATTGGAATGATAAAATAAAAATTAGATCGAATGGAAATTTCCAAACTTAAATTCTTTAATGGCAAGCCCCTTTTCAACACCAACTTGGGTTCAATACTTCTCTGGATGGATCAGTATACTCATGATTTAACCGAGGATGAATTTTGGGAGTGGCTCTTTCAACTTTACGAGAAAGGCCCTACTCCTTCCCAATTTGAGGAGGTTAAAGCTATCATCGAGAAAGGATCATTTGGGGATGCTGCCAAGGATCCGGGTTTTATCCTTTGGTGTACCATGGACCATATTTGGCAGTACAATTATGACGACTGGTATGATAGAGGTTATCGGATTGAGGTCACTGGGGGTTGGTATTGGAGATGGGTAAAGGAAGACCGTGATAGAAGGATAAAGGAAATGGGAGAAAACAACGAAAACCCAGAATTGACATGAAAAAGAAACCATCAAACTCTCCTGATCCAGAAGAAGACAAGAACCTTTTAAGAGCCTTTATCAATGCTTTCCAAGCACCGGAAAATGATGATCATATTTCTTTAGAAGATGACAGCTATTTTGAAAGGATTTATGGGAAGGAGGGGTATCGAGAAATGAAAAAAAGACTAAAAAATTCTAAATAAATATAGTTTTCAGTTTTGACTTAAATCTTTATTTTCAACCCTGAAATTATTTTATCATGGCCTTAAAAATTTTTTGTCTCGAAGGGGAATGGGAAAAGTCCTTAAAACCCAAGTACTCAGTGGAATCCTACTTAAAATACCTCGATGAAGCATTCGGGATTCAATACATCTATAGGAAAGTAAACTCTAGTGATTCCTTGAGGAAATACCTTATGGCAATCCGGAAAAAGGAATATGAAAAATATTCGGTGGTATACTTAGCTTTTCATGGAGAAACCAAAAAGATTGAACTCGACCATTCAGAGATTTTAACCCTTGACCAACTTTCCGAATTAGCTGGCGATTCATTTCAGGATCGCATAATCCATTTTGGCAGCTGTAGAACCCTACTTGGATCAGAATCAAAACTCACTGAATTCAAAAAATTGACAGGAGCCAAATTGATTTCTGGATATACCAAATCAATAGATTTCTTTGAATCATCTTTAATTGATATGGCCTATCTCAAAAAAATTATAGCGTACAAAGATCCTAGAGATATAGATGAATTCCTTAAAAAAAACCATCCAGTTCTTGTGAAAAGACTTGGTTTCAAAGTGATTAAATAAATTTAAATGAGTATTAAAAAACTTACGCTCTCCCAACTCGAACAATACCTGTCCAAGGCAGCCTGGATACTGAAAGGTCCCGTGGATGCTTCGGATTTTAAGGTCTATATCTTTCCTTTGCTTTTCTTTAAGCGTTTGTCTGATGTTTACGATGAGGAATATCAAGAGGCATTGGAGGAATCGGGAGGAGATATGGAATATGCATCCTTACCAGAACTTCACCGATTTGAAATACCAGAAGGATGTCATTGGAAGGATGTCAGAGAAACTACAACCAATGTTGGCCAAGCAATAGAAATAGCCTTTCGTGGAATCGAACAAGCTAATCAAGGCCTCCTTTATGGAATCTTTGGAGATGCGCAATGGAGTAATAAAAACAAACTCTCTAATCGACTCCTGATTGATCTGATTGAGCACTTCTCCCAGTATACCCTTTCCAACTCTCTGGTTGAACCAGATATTTTGGGACAGGCTTATGAATACCTAATCAAACACTTCGCCGATTTGACCAATAAGAAAGCTGGGGAATTTTATACCCCAAGATCGGTGGTTCATCTTTTGGGTTTGATTCTCGATCCGCATGAGGGAGAAAGCATTTATGATCCTGCTTGTGGAACTGGGGGAATGCTTTTGGAATGTGTAGACCATCTTAAGGAAGTGGGAGAAGATTACCGTACTCTAAGCCTGTTTGGTCAGGAAAAAAATCTGACTTCTAGTTCGATTGCTCGGATGAATATGTTTCTCCATGGCATTGAGGACTTTGAGATTGTCCGGGGAGATACTCTTCGAAATCCTGCTTTTTTCTCAGCTGACGGTTTAAAAACCTTTGATTGTGTTATTGCCAATCCACCCTTCTCTTTAAGTGATTGGGGCTATGAAAACTGGATCAATGACCCCTATGGTCGAAACATTGCTGGCGTTCCTCCCAAGGGAAATGCCGATATGGCCTGGGTTCAACACATGATCAAATCCATGAATAGCACCGGAAGGATGACCGTTGTTCTTCCCCATGGAGCTTTGTTTAGGAAAGGGGCTGAGGGTAAAATCCGAGAAGAGTTGTTGAAACAAGATCTTTTGGAGGCAGTAATCGGCCTTGGTTCCAATATTTTTTATGGAACTCAACTTGCCGCTTGTGTACTGGTATTCAAACAAAACAAATCCCAAGACAGAAAAGGAAAAGTCCTTTTTATAGATGGATCAGAGCAGGTACGAGTGGGAAGGGCTCAAAACTTCCTCGAACCCGAACATGTCAAACAGCTCTTTGACTGGTATACCCAATTTCAGGATGTTCAGAACTATGTGAAAGTTGCCTCTTTAGACGATATCGAAGAAAATGACTATAACCTCAATATTCCTCTCTATGTAGAAAAGGTCATTGAAGACAATCTCCCTTCTGTAGAGGAAGCACTAGCGGACTTGAAAAAAGCTTGGGAGGAAAGTCAAAAAGCAGAAGAAAGATTTAAAACTATTTTATCTAAATTTTTATGAGTACTCCCTCTAGTAAGGCAAATAATCGAAGCATGAAGGAATGGTTCGATAAGATTGAAAGAAGTGAAATTAGACTCCCCAGGTTCCAAAGGCCTGAGGCTTGGGATAAGGGTAGGGTAAAAAGCCTAATGAATACAATTATTCATAACCTTCCTTTAGGAATTACACTTCTTTTAGATGTAGAAAAATCCGATGAGCCCTTTGTATCTAGACCTCTTGAAACAGCTCCCGATTTAGAAAATAAAGTAAATGAACACCTTTTGGATGGCCAGCAAAGGCTAACGGCATTTTGGAGGGCTTTACATAATAACTATCAATGGGAAACCTATTTTGTATATAATTCACAATTTGATCAGACTCTATCAAACCCTGAAGGAAAAGAGTTTACCCATTATTTTGAAGTGATTTGCCAACCACGGTGGTTTAAAGAAGGCAGCAAAAGACCACTATGGGCAGATGATCCCAAAGAGTCATTAAACCGAGGGTATATTCCACTTGATCTATTCTCACCGAAAGATATAAGTGATAAAATTGAGATATGGGTAAAGTCCGCAATTTCTCATGAATTTCCTTCCCCGGATGATCCGAATGCATTCAAGAAATTAACAGATTGGAATGCAAAGAAAGATGAAATCATTGTCTTTATTCGAGACAAAAGGGAAATCATAAAGCATTACAACCTACCATATCTTTCTTTACCCCTTTCTACCCCAAAAGACACTGCCTTACAGGTTTTCATAAACATGAATACCAACAGCAAGCCTCTTTCGCAATATGATATCATTCGGGCAGAAATAGAAGGAGTAAAAGGTGTTTCTTTAGATGAGTATGAGAAGCATTTGAATGCAAAATTCCCCAGTGTCAAGCATTATTTTGAGCTTTCTTATTTAATCCTTTCCACTTCAGCCCTTTTGCAGGACAAACTCCCAAATCAACGTGGAATGTGGGATATGAAAAAGGACAAGATGATTGAAAACTGGGACACAATGGAAAAGGGCTTAGGCAAGATGGCGGACTTCTTAGAGAGACAAGGGGTTTATGATCAGGGTCGTCTTCCCACCAATGCAGTTCTTGCTGTAATTGCAACTCTCTATTCTTACATTCCAGAAACTCTTGATGCAAGGGGCAAATTTGAACTACTTCTTAAGAAATATCTTTGGTCTAGTTTCTTTACTGATAGATATGAGAATTCTGCTGCAACCCATGCTTACAGCGATTTTACTTTTCTGAAAAACATTATTACCGGGGCAAAAAAAGAAAATGGAGAACTCTATTCGGAATTAGATGTCCCAGTTCTTAATAGGCAAAAGTATCAGATTGAAACTCGGGAAGAATTATTGCAAGTGGGTTGGCCCAAAAGAGAAAATATTCGAGCGAGAGCAATAATGGCCGTATTTAGTAAACTTGGAGCTTTAGATTTTGCTGACGGTACTCCATTGACCAGAGCTCAGCTTGTTGAAGGTAAACGGCATTACCATCATGTATTTCCAGATGATCTTCTAAAAGAAACCGAAATGGAAAGTTATGTTGCTCTTAATTGCTCCCTCATAACTGATAAAACAAATCTATCCATAAGTAATAAAGAGCCTTACAGCTACCTAAAAGAAAGATATTCATGGACAACCGAAAGTGAAGTCAATTCTAGATTGATATCTCATTTAATTCCTATAGCTGAATTGAAAAAAGGTGGTTATGCAGGTTTGAATGCTGAGGAAAGGAAAGAAAAAATAAAAGCCGATTACTCAAATTTTCTTTCAAAAAGAGCAGAATATGTACACTGTGCAGTCTTAAAATTAGTTGAGGGTAAAGAAATCTCTGCGAATGAAATCATTGCTGAGGTAGATAACTTAACTGCTATATGACCCAACAAGAACTCGAAAAATACCTTTGGGGTGCGGCAAAAATCCTCCGGGGGACCATCGATGCCGGAGATTACAAGCAGTACATTTTCCCTCTGCTTTTCTTTAAGCGGATCTGTGATGTTTATGACGAAGAGTTTGAAAGAGCTTTGGAGGAAAGTGATGGGGATATGGAGTATGCTTCTTTTGCAGAACACCACCATTTTCAGGTACCCGAACAGGCCCATTGGAATAGGGTAAGGGAAACCACCACAAATGTAGGAATGGCACTTCAAGAGGCTATGCGGGAAATCGAAAAGGCCAATCCAGATACGCTCTATGGGATCTTTGGGGATGCAAGCTGGACGAATAAGGATAGACTATCCGATGCGACACTGAACAACCTGATTGAACATTTTTCTCAAGTCAAACTCAATCTGAAGAATGTAGCAGATGACAAATTGGGAAATGCCTACGAATACCTGATCAAGGAATTTGCCGATGACAGTGGGCATACGGCTGCGGAGTTTTATACCAACCGTACCGTAGTCAAACTGATGACTATGATCATGGACCCGCAACCAGGAGAATCAGTCTATGACCCGACTTGCGGTTCGGGTGGACTCTTGCTCAACTGTGCCCTCCATCTCAAGGAAGAAGGAAAAGAATACAGAACGCTCAGGCTTTACGGGCAGGAGATCAATCTGATCACTTCAGCTATAGCTAGGATGAACATGTTCATGCACGGGATCGAGGAGTTTAGCATCGTGCGGGGAGATACCTTGGCCCAACCGGCATTTTTGGAACAGGACGAACTCAAGAAGTTCAATGTCATACTAGCGAATCCGCCTTACTCGATTAAGGCTTGGGACCGAAAAAGCTTCGAAAACGATCCCTTTGGCCGAAATATCTGGGGTACCCCTCCTCAGGGCTGTGCGGATTATGCCTTTCAGCAACATATCCAAAAGAGCTTAGATGACCATAACGGTCGATCAATAACACTTTGGCCTCATGGAGTTTTGTTTAGAGATTCTGAAAGCGATATGAGAAGAAAAATGGTTGAGCAAGACTTATTAGAATGTGTGATAAGTCTTGGACCTAACCTATTCTACAACTCTTCTATGACCTCCTGTCTGATGATTACGAATAATCAAAAAAAGCCTGAGAGGAAAGGAAAAGTATTATTCATCCAAGCAGTCAATGAGATCCGAAATGAAAAAACAATGAGCTACTTAGACCCGCCTCATATTGAGCGAATTCATAATTCCTATATGAATTTTGAAAATGAAGAGGCCTTTTCAGCAGTAGTTGCAATTGAAGATATTCTTGAAGATGTCAATACTAGATTAAGTGTGCAGTTATTTGTAAAGCAAGCCCTCAAAGAAGTAGAATCATTTGATTATCTGCTTGATGGATGGGAACAGAGCTCATTAAAATTGAAACACTCCATGGATGAACTTTTTAAAACCTTAGCAAATGGTTAAAGAGGTTATGAATGAAAGAGCATTAAACATCAATATGTCCAATTGGACCCCAACAAAATTGGGAGATGTTTTGGATGATATTTCAAAACGAGTTGATAATCCGAGTCAATCTGAATATGACCGATTTGTGGGATTAGAACATTTTATTTCTGGAGATATCAGGATTAAAAATTGGGGGTCCACAGAAAACTTGACTTCATCTACCAAGGCTTTCAAAGCAGGTGATATTCTTTTTGCAAGGAGAAATGCCTATTTAAGAAGATCTTCCTTGGTTGATTTTGACGGCTGTTGTTCTGGGGATGCTTTTGTACTAAGAGAGAATCTCGAGAAAGTAGTTCCTGGCTTTATGGCCTTTGTCATTAATTCAAATGCCTTATGGGATTATGCGAATGAAAATGCAGCCGGAACAATGTCTCAACGTGTGAAATGGCGAGACCTAGCCAATTACGAATTCCTCCTTCCTCCCAAATCCGAACAAGCCCGCTTGGCGGAATTGCTTTGGGCGATGGATGAGGTGATTGATACAAATCTGAAATCGCAAAAGTCATTAGATGCTTTTTATGCAAGCACAAGGGAAAACGAATTTCTAAAAAAGGGAAATACAAATGCCCTATTATACAATTCAAGATTAAAGGAAGATGTCAATATAGATATTCAATTTATTAAACTTGGACAGGTATTGACTGATATCAAATATGGAACTTCAAGAAAGGGAAATACCGAAATGAAAGGTGTCCCGGTACTGGGAATCCCAAACGTTGTCGATGAAAGATTGTCTTTGAATAATCTGAATTACGCTGAATTAGAAGGTAAAGAATTGGAGTCATGCAAATTAACAAATGGAGATATTGTTATAGTTAGAACAAACGGGAATCCAGAATATACTGGTAAAACAGCACTGTACAATATTAATGAGGGTCATGCATTTGCATCTTATTTAATTAAAATATCAGTCGATAAAAATCTAATTAATCCAGAGTTTCTAGTTCGTTTCTTACAAACACGAACTGCTAGAAGATATTTCAGAAGACACGCAACTTCTACTGCTGGAAATTATAATATTAATACCGAAACTATTAAAAGTATTATAGTGCCAGTATTACCAAAAGAAAAACAAAATGAGATAGTTCTTAAACTGCAGACAATTGAAGATAGTATGAGTAAAGTTTCAGACTTGCTTATTAGATCTAACTTCCTCCAAAAATCCCTTATCAATCAGATTTTTTAATGGAAACTGACCAAAACATTGAATACTTGGCAATTGATGAGCGTTGGGTGATTTTCAATACCAACTCTTTGGAAGAACATATTCATAAGAATGTGGTAAAGGGTATTTTTCACAAACATGTTCCAAAAGATATTGTAGACGACTTCAAAACTATCGAATTCCAGCAAGTCTATTCCTATTATCACTGGCCACTAATGGATGAAGCACTGAATAAAGGGCTTCGACTTTTGGAAATGTCGATCAAATTGAAGGCAAAGGAATCTGGTATCGCATTAAAAACACCTGACTCAAAACCAAGAGAAAAGAGTTTCAATCACCTTATCAATGAAGTCTGCAAAGGGGAGCCGCTGACACAGCTAAAGGAAACGATTCATCATTTAAGAAACATTCGAAATTTCACCACGCATAAGGACTCCAATAGCTATTTAGGCGGTATTGGAGGAATGGTAAATCGCAATCTGATGAGATTAGTCAATCTTATTAACGATCTATTTTTAGACTCAGAAGAACTCAAAGTAAAACTCATTTCAGAAGAGGCAGAGAGAGCGCTTTTTGTGAAAGACTTTTTGGAAAGTCTAACTATGACACCACCTCTTACCAAAGAGCTTTTCGCAAATGAAGCAGAATGGGCATATGAGGAGAAAAAGTATATGGATAACCTCTGGCTAAGTATGACGCAAGGACTGCCAGTTATCTCATTGAAAATTGATAATTAATGGAGGTTAATCCTAGACAGGCCAATGAACAAGAAGCAGCTTATTGATCGTATAAATACTCAGTATAATGGGAATTTGAATTCCCTCAATACGAGCTATGCAAGTATCAATAAGGCTAAAAAAAAGGTTTGGTGGGCGAATATCCATGTGTCCAAATTTGCCGACGATGTTCATTTGTTGCTAGCTGACACGGATCATTTTCATTGGATCAGTTTGCCCAAAGGCTTTGTAAGGGACTTGGCGAGCACATTTAGAATACGAGAAGATAAAAATGCGGTGGATTTAGAGATTTCGGCAGATCAGAACTCCAGGTATTTGGTAGATGTAAAATCCGGGGGTACTGGTTTTAATTTTAGAAAGTATGTGAGGGAGGAAGTAAGATATTGAATTAAGCAAAAGACAATTCTAGGGTTTTGATTCTGGGGGAAAATTGAAGACCAGGAGACACACTAATAGTCACAATATGACATACATTTTAGGTTGGAAAAATTACTCCTCTGTTTTTTTGGTCGGGGACAGTGTGATTACCCTTGAGCATCCCAATGATGATGGAAATAAAAAAACCTTTAGAAATCAGACGTCATTTGGAGAGGATCAAATTTATGAGGAAGGCAAAACAGTTTCAGAAAAGTGGCTTAAACTCTATGATTTAAAGGACAAGATTATCGTCGCTATCTCTGGCAAGGTCCGGGATGCATATGATGGAATTGAATCGCTCAAAAAAGCTATAGCATTCCAAGCCGAATTTGATTTAAGGCAGGAAATCAAATATTCATTTTTCGGAAAAAAGGCAGGAGTAATCATCGGATTTATAGAGAATGAAGAGCCCGTTCTGATTTCTTGTCACTGTAATGGGTATCCTTCATTTATTGAACATTCACCAAATGAGGTTGTGCATTCGGGTACAATTCATCAAAGATTTAAGGATCAAACACAATCTGCATTTTCTCAATTCACAAAAAACGATTGGAATGATGACCAAATTTTGGCTTCAATAATTGCAGTGACTCAGTCATTTTGTTTCCAAGAAGATATCATTTCCCAAGGAGTTGGAGGATTTTTTTCAGGGATCAGGATGGATAGAACTGGAGTTACTTGGCAGCCGGATTTAGCATTTATTCCATTTTCATCCAATGGAAAGGAACTCATGATTAATCAAATTACTGAAATTTTAGGAGAAGTAAAATTTGTTATAACTCAGGTTAGGGAATCAATCTTGTTTTCAGGTTCAACATTCATTAGCGATCCTAAGAAGGCGACAAGGCCATTTTCAAATTTTCAACCTGAACAAATAATTGAATCTGAGGAATGGATAGACGCAAGACTTAAGTGGGCTGCTAAATGGGGCAGGGAGTTGAATAAAAATTGGAAAGAATGTAAAGCTGATTATTACATAATTTATAATATAGATAAACCAATTGTTGCTCTTGTTTACTCGAATGAAAAGAAACCTTTTATGGTAAATGAAAACTCTTTTGGATTTCGGAAGAAGGAGGACTTTTTATCCCTTGTTACTCTATTATTCTCTAAAGCAGATGAGGAATTGACTCTTTATACAGAATTTTAAATCGAAAGTTTTTCATGCTCCACGCTATCCATCACAATAAAATTCCAAGAGCCCTATTCCGGGGAAATGAAGACTCGTTGACTGCGGCTGTTTTCGAACGGCTAAGGTACCTCCCCAAGGAACTTCTTCATCATGTCATAAATCATGCATTATATCGCAAAATTCCCGGATTGGACCTTTATCAAATGGAAAACATGGAGTTTTGGCCCAATTGGGACCCTTCCGAAACATCTAATTCCATCAAGGTTGAACCGGATATTTTTATTCGCACGCCCAAAACTGATGTGATAATTGAAGCTAAACGATACGATCGATATCAGCAATATTCTGGTCAATGGAGAAATCAAATTCAAGCCTATCAAAATGAATATGGGGAAGAGGGAAAAGATTTGATATATATCGCATTGGGAGGGATTCATGAGTTAACCCCTTCCACTTTGGAGGTATCAGGCAGATCTTATCTGATTTATAAAAGTGATTGGAGTCAGCTACTCCAAGCAATCAAGGAGGTGAAAATCAATCTTGAATATGGGGCTAACCTTTTGAATACGAACCATTCCATCCTTAGAATCTTAGACGATTTGATTCTTTGCTTTTCTATGTATGGTTTTTCTACCTCCGATGGTTTTGACCGATTTTTCCCCCCATCAAAAATCAACTTCATACCTCAAAGTCTCCAAATTTTAAAGACATGGACAAAATAACACAAGCAGAATTTGAACGATCCCTTCAGGATGTACGCCTGGCTTACCGGCTTTTAGCAGTTTATCAAAGAAGACTATTAGATACAGTAGACTTTATTTTTAAACAGTTTAGCACTTCAGAAGGAAAGTGGTACGGCCATTTTAGTAATCCTGCAACCAATGCAAAAACCCTAAGTTTGAAGAGTTGGAGTTGGGATTGGTTGCCTATGTATTTTTCGCAGTTTAAGTCCTTAGAACAGAAAATTGGTGTTGATAAGTACTATTTGCAAATCATCCATATGGCAGATTCCGGGTATTTTGATGTGGACAAATCCGCCAAAATTAGCAAAATAGACGTGGATCAGTTTGTACCTGTAGCCAGTTCAGAAAGTAAGCTCTTTTTCACCTTCAGTAAGAATGACAATGAGGCCCCCCTACATTTTATCCTCAAAGACCGGATAGATACCATGCCACTAAGGGAATTGGTCGTAGAAGGTAACTGGGCTGCGATTTCTTATCCATTGAAAGATTTTTTTGATAAGAATTCGACATTGAAAGTTGTTTCAGAGCTAAAGGCTGAATTTTCCAAAGCCTTTGGAATTGTGATTCCCAGGGAAACTTTATGAGTGATCATTTGTCACATTGTCGATTTTCATTGTATACCAGAGAAGATGCTGGTAGGATTTCCTATGGTTTGGACTGTTTTGACTCATCGGAATCAGAGGATCTAATTCGGTCTAAACAACCCAAAATCTATGTTATTCAGTCGAAAAATGATTTGCTGTATGTGGGCTATGCCTCTCAATCCTTGATCACTAGATTGAAACAAGGATTTCGGGCTTCAGGTAAAAACGGATACCATGGATATAAATGGAAGAAGCTGGAAAAGGTGGATGTGCATGTTTTTGTGTTTCCCATTCTAGCTGATACCCCTGCCAAGGAAAGTAGGCTATTCTTCGAGGCAATAGAAGCTGAGTTGGTATTCCAAATCCGAACCCATACTGGAAAATGGCCGCTATACCAGAATGAGATTCATTTCAATAATGAATTCCCGGAGGAGGCCATTAGAATAGCGGGTGAACTTCTTGTAGAACTTCGATGAGTGCGCAATCCTATTTTGAGCCAGATCCAATACTTTTCTTCGAGGGGATTCGCTCCAAAGAAGAGTTTATTAATGCTTATTTAGTAAAAGGGAACTTTGGCCAAAGCGTACCACGAGATGTGAAAGAAAGTTTCAAGACTGCTGAATACCTCATGGCTCACTCCTTTTTTTATACTCCTATGTATGATGAAGCATTTCGGAAAGTATTGGGAATACATGAAATGGCTGTTAAGCTTCGATGTAAGGAATTAGGGATTGAGTTGCTCAAGAGAGGAAAAGCTGGTAAGAAAGACCAGCCAAAGAACTTGGGGACATTGCATAATGAATTAATGAAAAGACTCAATCTTGAAATCTTTAGATATACTTTCGATAAGGTTCTGGAATACAGGAATGAAAAAGCCCATCCGGAAAAACATGCATTTGGTGGAACCCTATACAAAATGCATATCGAAATGATCGTCAAGTTCATTAATTTGATTTTTGAGACAACCGATTCTAAAACTGATCCTGATCAAAAGGAGCTTTAGGAAAGTAAGTAATATTCCATATTCCGATTTGGAATAAAATCCATTATATATTTGTTTTTGAGTCAGTTATCCCCGATTATTACATATTCGAATATGGAATAATAAGAACATGAAATTCGTTCAATCAGTGATGAGTCCCTTGGATGTGGTGGTTTTGGCCAAGCTGTGTTTGGTAAAAGCCCCGATGACTCAAGTCGCCCTTGCCCAAGACTTGTTCCTAAGCCAGTCCGAGATCAGTAAATCGATCGCAAGGTCCACCTATGCAGGTTTGCTTTTTGGAGCTGGTCATCAGGTAATGCGGCTGGGGTTCTTCGACTTTCTGAAGTTTGGGATTCGCTATGCATTTCCTCAGCAGCCCGGTCCCGTGGTAGCAGGCGTGCCTACCGCGCATAGTGCAGCCCCGCTTTCTGACTTGATCGCTAGTGAGGAGCCTTATGTATGGCCTTCGGCATTGGGGAAGGTCAGAGGTCATGGGATTGCTCCGCTTTACCCCAAGGCCGTGGATGCAGCCCTCAGAGATCCGGAGTTGTATGAGGTCTTGGCCCTGATTGATGCCTTGCGAATTGGCCGGGCTAGAGAGCGCAATCTGGCAGCCGAGGAACTGAGGAAAAGAATATGCTGAAGAACACACGAATCAACCGTCTGGTTACCAAAAAAATTGCCTTGGCGCTGGGTGAGCTCAATGAACAGGTAGTGTATGTAGGCGGGGCCGTGGTGAGCCTGTATGTAGATGATCCCGCAGCAGATGACGTCAGGCCGACCAAAGACCTGGATCTGACTATGAAGATTGCCAGTCTAAGTGAATTGGAAAATATCCGGCAATTGCTGGAGGAGAAAGGCTTTGTGCAGTCGGCTATGGATTCTGTGGTATGTCGCTTTCGATACGAGGATATTTTGGTAGATGTGATGGCTACGGTTCCTATTGGCTGGGCTCCGGGAAATCGATGGTTTGAACAGGGTTTGGATCAGGCTATTTCCAAAGAATTGGAGGAAATAGCTATTCGAATCTTGCCCTTGCCGTATTTTTTGGCAACCAAGTTTGATGCTTTTTTTGATCGAGGTGTAAAAGACGTTTTTGCGAGTCATGATTTTGAAGATATTGTCTATCTTTTTAATCATGTTACCGATATTAGTGAACAGATCCTGTATTCAGATAAGGTTGTAAGGCAATATCTTGGGGAATGTGCAGCTCAGATTTTAGAAAATAGAACTTTTCAGGAAGCCATTATCGGTAATCTTTTTTATGAACATCAAGAAGAACGTTTTAAGCTTATTATCGACAAACTAAGCACTGTTGCCCATGGGATTTAACGAACTCAACAGCGTCGAGCACTTTATCATCCGCGAGCTTACCGGAGTCAACCTTAATTCGGGAGACTTTGCGGAATCCAAATCCAAGTACGGTTCGGAGTGGCAGTTTATATCTGCGTCAGATCTAAACCGTTCGGTTAATGAAGTTCTGATAGAATCTGAGCTAAAAGATGCTTTGATTCGCCTGAATCCTGCGATTCAGATCCATCCAAATTTTGCAGATGAGGTGATCTATAAGCTTCGGGCCATTTTGATTTCGGTTCAGCAAGTGGGGTTGGTCAAGGCCAATGAGGAGTTTTTCAAGTGGATGACTGGGGATAAGACGATGCCTTTTGGGTATAACAACCGACATGTACCCATCCGATTGATTGACTTTGAGGATCTGACAAATAACCGGTATAGCCTTACGAATCAGTTTCGGGTTCATCATCGGGAGACCAAAATCCCCGATATAGTCCTATTTATCAATGGGATTCCGGTGGTAGTGGGTGAAGCAAAAACACCGACCCGTCCGGGAGTAAGTTGGTTGGATGGGGCTGCCGAAATTCATCAGGTATATGAGAACTCTATTCCCCAGCTTTTTGTGCCCAATATCCTTTCCTTTGCCACGGAAGGCAAAGAACTGTTCTATGGAGGAATTCGGTGCCCCTTGGATTTTTGGGCACCTTGGAGGTTGGAGGATGAAGATGAAGCCCTGGCAAAAAGACTTGGGCTAGGTGAAATCGGGAAAGAGATGGGTGATTTGCTCTACCCCAAACGGTTGCTGGATATCCTTCAGAATTTCTCGTTGTTCAGCACCAATAAGAAGAAACAGCGGATGAAAGTAATCCCTCGATTTCAGCAGTATGAGGGTGCAAACAAAATTGTGGAGCGGGTAAAAGAAGGTCGGATCAAGAAAGGATTGATTTGGCATTTTCAAGGTTCCGGAAAATCACTTTTGATGGTTTTTGTAGCTCAGAAGCTGCGAAGACTACCCGAACTGAAAAGTCCAACAGTCATTGTATTGGTGGACCGCACCGATTTGGATACCCAAATCTCCGGTACTTTCAATGCGGCGGATATTCCAAATGTAGAACCCACGGACAGTATTCGGGATCTTCAAAAATTGTTAGAGCAAGACACCCGAAAGATCATCATTTCGATGATTCATAAATTCAGAGATGCAAAGCCAAACATGAATGTCAGAGACAACATCATCGTTTTGGTAGATGAAGCCCATCGTACACAGGAAGGGGATTTAGGAAGGCAAATGAGAGCAGCCTTACCAAATGCTTTTCTATTTGGATTAACAGGCACTCCAGTAAACAAGGCAGATAAAAATACCTTTTGGGCTTTTGGGTCTGAGGAGGATGAAGGTGGCTATTTGTCTCGATACACATTTCAGGATTCAATTCGTGACGGGGCAACACTACCCTTACATTTTGAGCCAAGACTCGTTGATGTGCATGTAGATAAGGAAACCATTGATAAGCTTTTCGAAAACTTTAAAGAGGAGGCTGCACTGACTGATGAGGAAGCTGATGCTTTGAATAAGAAATCGGCGAAGATGGCTGCGTTTCTGAAATCACCGGAGCGAGTCGAGAAAATTGTAAGAGATATTGCTGTCCATTTCAATGAAAAAGTTGATCCCCATGGGTTTAAAGCCATGATTGTAACTCCAGATCGCTACGCCTGTATCCAGTACAAAGAAGAATTGGATAAGTACTTTCCGGAGGAAGCGAGTAGAGTAGTGATATCCACTTCAGCCAATGATGAGTATGACTTTAAGCAGAAATGGGCGGTGGACAAATCACAGCAAGAGCGGATTGTCGATGAGTACAATGATCCAATTTCAGATTTGAAGTTTTTGATTGTTACCGCCAAACTCCTGACCGGATTTGATGCCCCGATACTTCAAACCATGTATTTGGACAAGTCGCTAAAAGACCATCCCCTTTTACAGGCAATATGTCGAACAAACCGACTTTTCCCTCAAAAGCATTTTGGTAGAATTGTGGATTACTTCGGCGTCTTTGATGATACAGCGAAGGCATTGGAATTTGACGAAAAATCAGTACTCCAGATCATCACTAATCTTTCTGAGCTTCGGGAAAAACTACCTCAAGCCATGGCAGAAACTCTGGCCCATTTCTCCGGAGTAGATCGTACAGTGACGGGATTTGAAGGATTGGAAATGGCCCAAAATGCCATCAAAACTGATGAGAAAAAGGATGCTTTTGCCAAGGATTTTAAGTTTTTATCCAAGCTTTGGGAATCCCTGTCACCGGATACTATTCTCAACCTCTACCAACAGGATTATAAATGGCTCTCTCAGGTTTTTGAGTCTGTCAGACCTGCTTCGGACACGATCGGTAAGTTGCTTTGGATTACACTTGGCGCCCAAACTATTAAACTAATTCATGAAAATATCCACGTAGGTGAGATTCACCATTTGGAAGAATTTATCCTGGATGCCGACGTGATCGAGGACATTTTTAACAATCCCGATCCCAAGAATGCCAAGAAATTGGAAAAAATTCTGGTAAAGCGTTTTAAGAAACATGAGGGAAATCCAAAATTTAAAAAACTCAGTGAGTTACTCGAAGAGCTACGAGACAGAGCTGAGAAAGGATTAATTACCTCCATTGAATTCGTCAAAGAACTTTGCAAAATTGCCAAGGAGACCGTTCAAGCAGAAAAGGAATTGGCAGAGGAAATACTAGAAAAAACTCCAAAGGCAGCCTTAACCGAATTATTCCTAGAGCTGAAAACAGATGAGACACCTGCGGTGGTCGAACGGATCGTCAATGACATCGATCAAATTGTGAGAGTGGTAAGTTTTCCCGGTTGGCAAAAAACTACTGGAGGAGAGCGAGAGGTCCAAAAATCCTTAAGAAAAGCACTTTTGAAATATCAATTACATAAAGATCAAGTCCTTTTTGATCGGGCTTATGCCTACATCAAGGAGTATTATTAACAACAATGATATTTTTTTGCTAGTCTTTTATTCCTGAATCAAGTGAAAATGCTTTTGATTTTAGTGGGGAAGAATAAGTATTAGAATTAAAAAGACACCAAAATCTGATAGATCCCATTCGAAAGGAAAACAAAAAAATTATAGACTGAAAATTATTTTCACTCAACTAAAGGAAGGCTTTTTGAATCCCTCTCTTTGCAAAATAGAAGCCAAGCGTCGTACTTGGCCTCTAATGTTTTTACCCCCTAACCAAAGGAATCACTTCCTCCCCGATTCTTGCGATGGATTCACTGAGTTGCTGGTGACTCAAGCCGGCATTATCCATCTGAAAGGTAAACCGATCTATTCCGCCCAAGGATTCGCTGTGTCGGAGGATTTTTTCTGCCACTTCCTCAGCATCCCCGACTAGATAGGCTCCCCAATTGGAATTTTGGGCATCAAAATGCTGTTTGGTTACCGGTGGCCATCCCCGCTCTCTTCCTATTCGGGTGAAAGTTTGGGCATATCCGGGGTAATACTCTTCCACCGCTTTGTGATGGGAATCTCCCACATAACCCAGAGAATGAAGCCCTACTTTTAATTGATTCTGAGGAAAACCAGCTTTGTCCCCTGATTCCCGATAGAGGTCCACCAAAGGTCGAAATCGATGCGTCTCTCCACCAATTACGGCAACCATCAAAGGAAGCCCTAAAGCTCCAGCTCTGGCAAAAGACCCTGGAGTACCTCCTACTCCCAACCAAATGGGAAGCTTCTCCTGAATAGGTCTTGGATAAATGGCCTGATTAACCAGCGCAGGTCTAAACTTCCCGGACCAAGTCACCTCTTCCTGTTCCCGAATCTGTAGGAGTAAGCCAAGCTTTTCCGCAAAGAGTTTATCGTAATCCTGTAGGTTTAAACCGAAAAGCGGAAAGGCTTCGGTAAATGAACCCCTACCTACCACCATTTCTGCCCTTCCTCCGGATACCAAATCCAAGGTTGCAAATTGTTGGAAAATCCTAACTGGATCTGCTGCACTCAGCACGGTAACTGCACTACTCAGCTTAATTCGTTGCGTCATTCCTGCTGCCGCTGCCAAAATCACCGTATTCGCGGAATCCAAAAATTCCTTCCGATGGTGTTCGCCGATGGAAAAAATGTCCAATCCCTTTTCATCTGCCAATTTGATCCGCTGGAGCAATTCTTCCATTGCCTGTCCAGCTGTACCGACCGGATTTCCCTCTTCGTCGGTTACAAATGCTGCAAAACTATCTATTCCGATTTCCATACTTTCCCTTTCTTTTGAATCTCAAAACTTATTTCTGATTCAAAAAATTCAAATCGGCGGAAGATCCCTTTCGTGAGTGAGGACACTCAGGAAGGCGGAGATAATCATTGACCTGAGTGGCTCCAAATTTTTCTTTCGGGATTTGGAAGAGAATTGATGTTTTTTCTGGTTTTATTCTAAAGTAGCTTTAGCTTAAATTTAGTTTTTCATTCAGGTAAAGTTGCTTTTTTATGGATATCCTAATCAAAGATCAGGAAGACTACGCAAAACTTTTCTATTATATTTTGCATGGGAAAAAGGATGATTATGCAAACATATATTTGTATCTGACTTTTCTTTACCCTTTGGATGTGGTGGTCTTGGCAGAGTATATTATTTACAGTTTAAATCATGGAACAACCGTAACACTCACAGTAAATAATTCGGCTGTCAAGGATTATTTGGAAGCAGTCGGGCTCTTTGAATTTTGTTCCAAAAATTACCAGGAGCCGAGAGAAATTATTGAAATACCAAGTTTTACGGCAATGCCTCTAAGAAGAGTGAATCGCGAAACCATGGTGTATTACATTCAAAGAACTCAGGATTATTTTCAAGTCTTATGTCCAGGAAAAGATTTAGGGATGCTCAACATTACAATATCAGAATTGGTAAATAACGTGTATGATCATTCTAAATCTCCTATAGACTCATATGTCTTTAGCCAATTTTACCCCAACTTGAATAAAATCAAATTTGCAGTATCTGACTTGGGAAATGGGATACCAAGGACTGTAAATAAATTTCTTAATGAAAAAGGCCATAAATCATTGGATCAAGTAGAAGCTGTAAAATGGGCTTTAAGGTTAAATAGCACCACCAAATCCATGCCTTACAACGCGGGGAGGGGATTGGATACTATTAATTCTTTTATGGAGGCAAATAGAGGAGAATGGCGACTATATTCGGATCAAATTAAAATGATCTCGCGGGCTGGTGAAACTCATTTCATTCAAAATCCGATAGAAGATTTTATTGGAACGGTTATTGAAATTTCCATTGATATCAATAATTTAGAACGTCTTGAAAGTCAAGATTTTTTGGATTGGGAGAATTAGCCCTTAAATTTGCAACATTATGTTAATCCGATTAATAGACATAGTTTCAGACACTTACACCAACTCCTCTGGATATACCTTTTATTCAGAGTTGAAAAGGCAATTGTCTAAAGGCGAACAAGTCCAAGTTTCATTTTTAGGAGTACCAGCACCCTCCTCCTCATTTCTTAACTCCTCCTTTGGAGCATTGATTGAGGAAATTGGATTAGAGAAATTCTTGAAGTCTGTAAAACCAGCAGATGTCACTCCTACACAGGCTAGCATGCTAAAACACTATATTCAAGGGTTCAGGTCAGGAACTACAGCATAGAAAAAACTTATTATACATCGCCTAAGCCTCCCTTGTACCCTTTTAATCGGATAGATCAAGGCAAACAACTACCCCCAAACTGCTTAATTCACAAAATACACCAAGCCCACTTTAAAGACCCAGGAGGTATTCGAGCCTAGCTGGGATTGGATTTCGGGGTTGAGGCCGATCTGGTCCATCAGCTTAAGATTTAGCCCTGTTCCGAGGTGGAAATAGCTTTGCCGGAGTATAGGCTGAGTATTGCCTTCGAATTTTCTCTGGTAATATCCATACCCGGCTGTGGCATACCATTGGGTCTTTTTTTCAGTCAGAAAATATCGAAAGTCCAGGTTTGCACCGGAGGCTTTCCCCAAGGAAGGAAGGTAAACCACATAGCTCGGCCGAATGGAAAAATAATGGGCTGGGAAATATTCTGCCCCCACATTCATCCCAAAAAAGGAAGGATTCGTCCGGATCTCATATCCCTGTGAAATCGTCCACTGATTCTTGTATTGAGCTTTTGCAAGCGAAATATTGAGGGTAAAGACTATCCCCAACCATAGAAATCTTTTCATTACTAGGTATCAAAATTGAAAATCACGGGTCAAGGGTTTACGCTTTCCCCGAAAATCCACGGTGTACATCACATTGAACCTGAGAATATGCCGGTTGCGGTAAACTCCCAAGGTGCTGGTAGGACCATAGGTCCACATATGCCCCCCGAAAAACATGAAGTTGTTGTAAGTATATCCTATCGCGGTATAAAGGCGGTTTTCTTCGAAGATGTTCAGCTTGCTTTTTCCCGTCTCCATGAAGATCTCATTGGAGGGAGCTATAAACAAGGTCTTGTTCTGCATTTTAGGGGTATTGAGCGGGACATAAGCCGTAAACTTATACCGAAATCGGTCAGTGTACTGGTAGTCCGCGCCGATGTCATTGGTTCGCTTAAACCGGTGTTCGAAGCGGAATTGATGCAAGACCTTTACCCTGCCCACCCCTTGGGTAAAAAGCCATTGGTGCCAAAGCCTGGACTCCAGCACCACTTTTTCATAGTCTGGATTTCCCGGTTCGGGAGTATAATTATAGACCAAAGTTGGGCCAAAAGTCACCTCAAAATTATCGGTAAAAAGGTAAGTCATCCCGAATCTATTGTAAACCTGCCCCATTCTGCCCACAAAATCCTTCCGGTTGTCCAGACTGCTTCTTCGCCGATAATGGTTTTCCTGATACCACCACCATTTATCCGAAAGTCGGAGTTTGAGATAAAGTCCGTTCCACACTTCAGTGGTAGCCGGAAGTCCCGTGGCTTGGGTCACGGCAGGCTCCTGAGCCAAGCTAATCGTGGAAGAAATACCGATCAGCATCCATCCGAGTAGGAATGCCCGTGAAATTTGCTGTTTCATGAGATTCATAGCCCTAGAAGTGATTCGATTTTGCTGATCTGATTTCGCTTGTTGAGACTTCTCTCCAGTTTTTTGGTGTCTTGATCCTTGAGTTCCAGGAGCCTGAGGGAGGCCACCCGAATTTTCCGAATCCATCGTCTTACCTCATTTCCGGTCTCAGCAGCCTTCAATTGGGATTTGTAATAGGCTACAAGTTCTTCATAGCTATCGTAAAGCTTGGGTTTGATCCGCTGATCATATCTGCTGTAGGTAAAAGGATTAAATACCTCTTCCATGTATGCCTCATCTACTTGCTTGGGATAGGTATCCATCTCCAAAAGCTCCGTGAAAGCAGACTCCAGCTCAGTGTATTGACTAAGGATTCGCTGTCCGATGTCTTTTTTTACCTCGAAGCGATTTTCTCCAGAAAACTTACTTTTCAACTGTCCCACAAATCCTTCCAACACCTGCTTTCTGACGGCTAGCAGGTATTCATTCTCCGAATTCTCCAGATAAAGGGCTTCAACAGATGCCGTTCTTTGGGCAATCTGCTTTTCGATATCCTGAAGCTCGAAATCCTGACGAATCACAAATAGAGATTCATCCACAATTTTCTGCTCCTTTTGAAGGGCCTGACCGATCTGCCGGAGATAGCTTTCCAAGCCTACGAAAAAGCCAGTTTCAAAATCCTTCAGTTGAAATTCCAAGCGATCCTGCTGCGCAGTCTGGGCAAAAGAAAACGTGAATGGAACCTCAGACTGGAATAGCTCGGGATGATTTGGGAGAATCTGGGAGATGTCGTGAAACTGAATATTCTTTGTTCTCAGCAGCTGAATAAGTTCCTCCAGACTTTCCAGTTTTTGGTAGAGCGTTCGGTAAACCGCAAAAGCTCGGGCCATGGCAGCCGAGGAGTTTTGATTGAGCTCAAAGGACTCATCTCTGAGGTACTTTCCGGCATTGCTTTTCAGTTCTTGATAGAAATTAGGCAGAATCTCTATCAAACGCTGCTGAGGTCGGGTAAACTCATACACCATTCTTCGGGTGTGGATCGGAACTCGAACCAACTGCCCTTTTTCCGTCAGGTAAGCATTTTCGTACCGAAGAAGATTTTGTATAAACTGGCTCATGAAGGCATTGGCTGCTTCTTGGGCTTTGGCTTTGGAGGAATTGCCCAAAAATCCATCGGAATACTCCAGACCAAAAACTTGATCAGCCACGCGAAATCCGGAATTGCTCCCTGATTCAATCTGCTTAAGCTTTTCGAGTGTCTCAAAGAAAATCACTTCTTCCAATACACGGTCAGAGATCAAGTCTCTTTTGACAAGCCCTAAAAGAAAGCCGTTTTTGTAATTCCTGACTTCACTGATCAATCGCTCATCCTGGGCATAAACCAGCACCCATTCCCCGTCCATAACCCCTCCGGGCAGAAATTTACCACGAATGAATTGGGACCTTTCTTGGTCTCTAAACCGGATTTCAAGCTTCTCGGAAAGCACTCCTTCTTTGAATAGCAATTCATCGGTATAGGTTCGGGTTTCCTTACTTTGTCCATTGAAAAAAATCTCCTCAAACATCCATTTCCCGTCCGGAACCCCGTTTTTGTAGCCTGCTTCTAGGTTGATTTGAGTGCCTTTCAGCTTGGCGTCCAGTTTGAAATCCAGCACATCTTCCACCAATACCTGGTAATTTTCATGGCGATAGGACCAGCGGCCTGTCTTGATGTTTTTGGAATAAGTGCCTTTTACCCTGTTTTTTTCAAAAATTCTGGAATCTGGCTCACTTTGGGACAAAAATTCAAAATCCCCATCCAGCACCATGGAGTCGGATCCCACTGGAATATACCCAAACTCTGCTATCCCCTGAAACTGATTCCATCGATAATTTCCCTGATACTTTTCTTTCTGCTGAGCGAAAGTCCACAGACTGCAAAATTGCAGCATCAGTACTACCCCTAAACTCTTCATAATCATCAAAAATCAATTTTTTTGCCAAAAAGATCCCGAAACATAAATTTTACATACGGGCTAAAGCGGATTTTGTGACATTGTTGCAGTAAATCACAAATTACAGATAGTGCGATTTTTATCGATTTTTTTTACTGAAAGAGAAAAAATTGATCGGAAATCAGTGAGAGGAAAGAATAATCATTGGATTTTAGAAAATTTACACCTAATTCATTAGCGAAATATTTTCCTAATTTTAACCAATTGTGAGGCCATAAAATTATTTCGCCCGAGTCTGGATTTTGTCCCCGAAGACCAATCATTTCCCGGATATGTAGAAGCATTTTCCCAAAATGAAGCCTAATTCTTTCCGGGATTCACACCAAGCTATTCCGTCTTTCTCCTCCATTCCGGAATGCCCTTACCCTCTTGACGGAATCTCTCCCGATAGTCCAGATGAAAGCTCAGCAAACTCAGACTATAATTATCTATTAAATCAAAGGTTTCCATCAAATACGTCTCTTCCTCTCTTTCGGTAAAGACAAAAAACCGATCCAAGAGCGGTTTCTGGATCTCAAAAAACTTCCTCCAAAATGCCTCCAATTGATCAAACTTTGCACCTCCCAAATTGATCTTCTCTCCTCCGGGAATCTGGACTTTCTCCTCCACTTCATCTCTCAGAATAAAATATCCATAATGATCCACCAGCAATCTCTCCACCTTCCGAATCTTTTGAAAGAGTTGAGAATCCGGCAAAAGCTCCCAAAAAAACACCTCCTGCAAATCTCCCGAGCTTTTCAAAACCCCATACACCTCTAAATAGACCCTTAAGTATTGGTAGTAGTCTTTGAAGCTTTGCCAGCGATACTCCGTAAACAAATGCCCTCGATCATGGGCAGCTTTTTGCAAGGTATTATAGGTCCCCGCATAAGTCATAATCCAAGCTTTGGCATCATCCAATTCAAAAAAAGGAAGCTCTTCCAAGGTTTTCATCGCCTCCAAGGCGATTTGGGTTTGGAGCTTTTCCTCCACACCGACCTTTTCTGGAGACTCTTCATCGAAATAAAATCTGAGCAGTCTCTGCCTTCCATACCAGTCGGATGGCTCCTGGCATTTTAATTCATGGCATTGAAAAATATCCAAAACCCGATGATCTTTCAGGTCCTCGGTCAACTCCAGAATAAACCGGAGATCGAGATAGTCTCGGGTAGTATTTCCTACAAATCGATAGGCGGTTCGGATCTTATCCGGATTACACCCCAAGGAACAGCAATGTCCGGATTGAACCTCCAAAAAATCATCTCCTGCTTGTCTAAACTTGGAAAAAATCCTTTCTAACCCATCCAAAAAAGCCGGAAAAGACACGTCCTGATAGCTTAGACTTGGCTCCAAAAGCTCCTCAAGTTTATCCCTATCCATCTTGGAAAAAGCATCTAACACCTGATTGAAATAGTGATCCATGGACATATCCTCTAATAATTCCGAAAAAGCTTCCGTTAAGATCTTGAATTTCTATTTGAGTCGGATTAAAAAGATTTCCTTTTCCAGACATTTTCTGTCAGTTTAAAGGGAATTGGAAAATTAAAATTCATCCTATTCTGATTCAGATTATTTTGGCATCATCAAGTTTTAGTTAGTTTGAATATCCGCGTTCCTTCCATTAGGCCATACTCAGTGAATAAAATCCCGCTTGATGTTCAGAATCAGCCAGCTTCCGTCTTCCAGCTCAATTAGATTATCATCGATGAAATCAATACTCAGCTTTTTCTTCCTCTTTCTATTTGCAGTTGCCATTTCCACTGCGCAGGACTCTAGATTCGTCCCGGTTTCTAAAGTGGTAGATGGTGACACCTTTTGGGTAAAACATCCCAATGGAACCGAAGAAAAAATCCGACTGATTGGGGTGGACTCTCCTGAAGCAAGGCGCACAGGTAGGACGGATGTCGAATATTTTGGAAAGGAAAGTTCGGACTTTGCCAAGAGGATTCTGAGTGGCAAAAAAGTGCGCCTAGAGTATGATGTCCAGCGCTATGACCGGTACAGAAGAACCTTAGCCTATGTCTATTTGGAGGACGGGACTTTTTTCAATGCCCTTTTGGTCAGAGAGGGATTTGCGTTGGTGGCTACTTTCCCTCCCAATGTCAAATATGAAGCGCTATTTCTCAAAGAACAGCAGCATGCCCAAAAGCTTAAAAAGGGCCTTTGGGCAAAATAGCAGAACATCAGCTGGCTTCTTCATTTTTGGATAAACTGGGAATTTTCAAGTCTGATCTTGAATTTTTCGGTAAATTTCCTTTTCTCAAATCCCAGTCCTATGAGCTCCAAAATCACCACTTACGCCGAAATCGCTGCTCCCATCAACCAAGTTTGGACAGCTTATACCAGCCCCAGACACGTCATCCAATGGAACTTTGCTTCCCCGGAATGGCACTGCCCAAAAGCAAAAAACGAATTGAAACCCGGCGGGAAGTTTACCTACCGGATGGAAGCAAAGGATGGTTCTATGGGTTTCGATTTTGAGGGTATTTTCCAGAAAATCAAGCCCAATGAAGGGCTTTCCTATGTGATGGAGGACGGACGTCAAGTGGATGTGACTCTGGAGGAGATGGATGGTAAAACGGGAATCACCGTCAATTTTGACCCGGAAAAGATCAACTCGGAAGACTTGCAGAAAGGCGGTTGGCAATCCATTCTGGACAATTTCAAAAAGCACGTGGAGTCCTTTCAAAAAGATTTTTTTCACTTTGAGATCGTCATCGATGCTCCTGTTAGTAAAGTCTTCCAAACTATGATTTCTGACAAAACCTATCGAAAATGGACTTCGGTATTTCACCCGGGATCTTATTTCAAGGGTACGTGGGAAAAGGATTCCAAAATCCTATTTCTAGGTCCGGACGAAGAAGGAAATGACGGAGGAATGGTCAGCAGAATTGCCGAAAACATTCCGAATCAATACATCTCCATTGAGCATTTAGGCATGGTGTCCAAGGGGGAGGAAGTGACTACAGGCCCAGAAGTGGAAGCTTTTGCTGGATGGACGGAAAACTACTCTTTTTATGATTTGGGTGGAAAAACCCTTCTAAAAATCGACATGGAAGGATCAGAAGCCTACAGAGACTCTTTTGAGGTCTCCTGGCCCAAAGCCCTGAAAATCCTGAAAGATCTCTGCGAGGGAAAGCCCAACTAATTTCGGGCTAAACACCTCGAGAGAAATTTCCTGATTGATTATGGAAGACAAGCTTGTCCTTGAAATTACTCTAGATTTAAAAATCCTGAATCAACTTGTAAATTTTCCCCTCCTGGACGTAGGTATTTTTGTTCTTTGGAAAGGCCATTAAAAGACCTTGAGAGGTAGGCCATGGGAAAAAGCTTGAAAACAGACTCTCATAATTCCACTGAAGCACTGAAGTTTTTTTACTGGAAACCTCCATTCTGAGGGTTGGAGTCCCATTATTGAATAAAATTAAATTTCCATCCCAGTAAGCGATGTCTGATTGCCCAAAGGAAAACTGACCTCCAATCACTGAATAGACTTCCTCCACACCTCCCAATTTGTATCTACTCACTGTGACTGGAGTATTGGAAGAAATATAATACCAATAATCCCCAACCAGAACCTGAGCATATGCATTTCTTAATTGGGACGGAACTGGAATCGGCGACAAGGACCATTCATTTGTTTGAGGATCATATACCCTAAAATTCAGGTAACTTCCCATGATTGCATAGATCTTTCCCTGATAGGAAAAAGACTTCACCACTCCAGTAAACTCAAAGGGAAAGTCTGCCAATCTTTCCCACTCCCCAAGAGTAAGATCATATCGATAAAAGTCTTTCCAATACGTGGAAACACCTGCCTCAAATTGGGAACCTAGGCCAAAGTAAAAATATCGACCCTCCGCTACCACTCCCAAAGATCCAGATCTAATAATTGTACCTCCGGGTTTTGGAGCCAGTGGCCTTGGAGAATTTGTTCCTAAATCAAAGGAAGAGAAAGTTCCTGAGGCTCCTGAAAATCCATCAAAAATCAGCAATTGATCCCCATTGGCAAGTACCCTCTTTTCATTCAAATCAGGGAACTGAATTCCCTGCTGAAATAATTGCCAGGTAGGTAAAACTTCCACCATTTCCGGAAACCTATCCGAATAACGGGTACTGTTCAAAGAAAGCGGGTAAAGCCCGCTAGGTAAACTTGAATTTAGAATTCCTTGATAAGTGCCGGGGCTTAATTCCTGAACCGGAAACAAGGGGGTGAAATTATTCTGCCCGTAATTCAAATTGAAGCTGTGCTCAGCCAAGTTAATGCTACGACTTAATTGAACCTGAATTGCATCTCCCACATAAAGTCTCAAAGGATTTACTTGGGTGATCTTAGGAATGGTAAGCGAGAATACCTGAGGCACAACAGTGGACTTTCCTCCACTGGTGATTTTGAGGTCGTATTTTTGATCTCTATAGCCAAAATCATTGTTTCTCAACTCCACCGAAAACTGGATTTTTTGGTTGCTAACACTGTCAATGGTTATCCTGTAGTCATTTTCCAGCCCCACGATTTCCACTTGGTTAAACTCCTTTCTGGAATTGAAAAAATCTCCAAGGACTGTAATCCGATCAAAAAGGTAAATTTCTTTCGGAAAAACTTCCTTGATCAAAGGAGGATTGACTCCTTGGCTGTCAAACACCAAACCTTCTCCATAGATCTTTGTATTTCCCACCCTGACAAAAGGCTTGGCTAAATAACTGGATGGAATAATGAGGTCTCTGGAAATTCTTAGCGAAATGGTCCCTTCCTGAGGTTGGCCCGATTGAGAGATGGTCTGAAAGTTTGCCTTTTGCGTATAGGATTTCAAAAAGTCAGCCTCAATGAATTCTACCCCATACTCCTCAACAGAAGAGGCGCCATTTTTTAGGATTTCAAAATTGATAGTTGCTCCTGAAGGATCCACATCACTCACACCGATGCTATTGACAAATGGATATTCCCTTTGCGTAATAAATTCCTCTTGCTCACAGGAAAAAAGCATCGCTATGCTCAAGAAAATCAAAGCACTAAACGTTCTCATTCTTTTTAAAATTTAAACCCAGTAGAAAAAGTCAATCCCTGTAATCCCTCTCCTCTCTTACCAGAGACCTTGAATCCTCTCAATCCAAATACAATTGCCCGCCCTTTGGTAAGGTTTTTTTCTGCACCCAAGCCCCAAGTAGAGCCGGTAAAATTCTGCTCCATTTCAAAACTCTTGACTGCGGTCACCCAGTTTTGTCCAGACCTTTGAGCTTGATAGACTCCCAGCTTCTCGTAGTTCATCAGTGCAAAAGAAAATCCCAACTCCCCATAAAGTCTGAGCTTATTGGGCTTCAAATCGAAATAATACCTCCCTGTCAAGGGGAATTGAATGGTTTGGAAATCCAAAAAGATATCGGATTCCACTGGGTTTCCACCGGATTGATAGTTAAAGAAAGACTGGGAATCAAACTGAGACCAAAAGCCTCCAAGATTCAAGGACAAATTCCTTTGGAAAGTCGGAAAAACCTCAAAGTTCAATCCTACTGCCGGAGAAGATCCTGAAACCTGCCCCATCAAATTGGTATCAAGAATTTCAAACTCTACTGTCTGCTGACTATATCCCAAATAGGGAGTGATCCCTACCAACTTGGAAAAAGTCCTCGGTTTCTGGATTGTATTGGAAGTCCTTGAAAAATAGACCAGGGAAATCTCCGATAAGGAGGTCAGATCTAATAGGGGGTCCAACAAGGGATTGGAAAACCCTTCTTTGATCACCTGAGCATAGTCATCTCCCAAGCGCTGCATCTTTCCGGATGATTCCAGAAAAAAGATATTTGGGCGTCCATTCCATTTCCAAAACACTGCCTTTTCATTGCTATGCGGGAGTTTTTCCAAAAAAACCACCGCCGGCATTCCCGGCAAAGAGATTTCCTTTTTGAAAAACATCCTTTCCGAAACCCGGAATTCTGTGATTTCATTCACTCGGTAAGGTTGAGGGTCCTCTTTTTTGGATTGCGCAAAAAAGATCAAGGTGTTGTTTTCACTGGGAATTCCAAACACTTTCCCCTGAGTCAAAACTGAGTCCTGAATGACGATATAATCTTTTTTTTCAGGTCTTTGGGCAAAAGATGAAAAGGAAATAAGGCCCAGAAAAATGAGCTGCAGGGGTATTAGTTTCCTGAAATTGAAGGAAACACTAAAGTCTGTTTTCAAGGAATTACTTTGAATTAAGTCTATAATTCAAATAAAATCCTAAAAACGTAAATACCAAACTATTTCATCATTTGAATCCAAAAATATTTCGGATTTCTTTCAGAATGGCTTCCCTTCATTGAGAAATCGCCTAGATTTATTCCATGAATCAAGAGATCCTCATTGATCTGGTGACCAAAAGAATGCCTTTTGGAAAATACAAGGGTTGGCTGATTGCAGATATTCCAGAGCATTATCTGGTTTGGCTGCATGGAAAAGGATTCCCGGAGGGAAAGCTGGGTATGTGGCTGCATACCGTCTATGAAATCAGACTGAATGGATTGGAGGGAATACTCACCGAGTTAAAAAGGTCCTATTCAAAACCTTAAATCCCGGCTATTTTTTCACAGTAGAAGTCCGATTATACTTCAATTCAGAAAATCCAATCAGAAATCAGATCAGCGCCTGATTAATGTCATTCTTTTTGGAGTGGATAGGTTGTCTTTTTGCCATGGCCTTGGGTCAAGCACAATTTTCTATTCCATCCCAAAAAGTAAAATCCTCTTTTCATGTCTGATTACACTTCTCCCCATTCATTTCACATTCCGGTGATGGGCTTAGGCTACACTGTGGATACTCCGATCAAAACCGCCCACTTAGGCATATCCAGCGTGATTTCCATCATGGATGACCACCTTTTGGAGGAAATGAGGAGAATCTATTCCCAGAAATCCGGCAAGGAATTCCTTCCCATTTCTGAAAAGGAGCCCGACTCCCGGGCGAAAAGAATTACCGCATACCTCAATCTATCCAAACAACTTGTCGAGGAGCAACTGGAAAAAATCAGATCATTTGCTTCCCTGGATGACCCAAGCTTTCAAAGCTACCTTCAGCTTCTTCCTGAGCAGCATCCCTTGCAGGCCTTAGTTCTGGAATGGAAAAAATCAGAGGTAGAGAACAAATCCCAGATTCTTGAAAAAATCCTGGCTCAATTAGTCCCAGGAAATATCGACGTCAATATCATGACCAAGGTGGATAAGTTGAATTATGATGCGGAGGGGAACGAACTCCCAAGAACCGACTCCGACGCTCTTTCTGCTTTGCGGGGCTTTGCCTTGAGTAACCTGGAGAGTTCAGTGGTATTTTCTGCAGGCATGAACCCTGCATTATACTCCTACGCTGAGCAGTTTCCCGATTTTTTTCCGGACGAAAGCGGAAAGCTGAAAAAGAAAATTATCCTGAAAGTCAGCGATTATCGTTCGGCAATGATTCAGGGGAGGTTTTTGGCGAAAAAGGGATTGTGGGTCTCGGAATTCAGAATCGAATCCGGACTTAACTGCGGAGGTCATGCCTTTGCCACCGAAGGCTTTCTGATCGGCCCAATTTTGGACGAGTTCAAATCCAAAAAATCCGAGTTGACTGAAACCTTAATGCAGGCTTGCAATCAGGCTCTTTTCGAAAAAAATCTCCCGCAGTTTTTGCAAACTCCCAAGCTAAAAATCACCTACCAAGGTGGAATCGGCACGGCAGCCGAAGACAGCTTTTTAAGAACTTATTATGAACTTGACGGAACGGGTTGGGGAAGTCCTTTTCTTCTTGTTCCGGAGGCGACTTCAGTCGATGAAGACACCTTACAGCGCTTGATTCAAGCCAAAAAATCCGATTTCTTCCTAAGCCATGCTTCCCCTTTGGGAGTACCTTTTAACAACTTAAGAACCTCCAGCGGTGAGGATCAACGAAAGGCAAGAATCGAAAAAAACCGTCCAGGAAGCCCTTGCTACAAGAAGTTTTTGTCCTTCAGTACGGAGTTTTCAGAAAAGCCCATTTGCACCGCATCAAGGCAATACCAAAACCTCAAAGTCAGGCAAAAAGAGGCAGGGGGTATCACACAGGCGGAACTTGACCAGATTTTGGAAAAGGACTGCCTATGCGAAGGCCTAAGCGCACCTGCGATTTTGGCAAGTGGGCATGCTCCCAAGCGGAATCTCAATGCGGTGACTATTTGCCCGGGTCCTAATCTGGCTTATTTCAAAGGGACATTCAGTCTCAAGGAAATGGTAGATCATATCTATGGCCGAATTAAAATCAATCTGGATCCTGAGAGGCCTCATGTGTTTGTCAAGGAATTGCAGCTCTATCTCTCCCATTTAAAATCTGAGATGGAAAAATGGGGACCGGAGATCAGCTCCAAGCAAAACAGCTATCTGGAAAAATTCAAAGGCAATCTCCAATCCGGAATCCACTATTATAAAAACCTGATTCAGGAATATACTCCCGATACAGCAGATATCATGGAAAAAATGAAATCCCAGCTCAATCAGGTTTGGGAAGAATTGGAGGGTCTTTCTACTAATTCCAAGCTCGAAACCTCTTCCTAATTGCCTTTAAAAAAATCCCAAGAAGAAAAGGTCAATTTGACTTCTTGGGATTTTACTTTTTGCCACAAACACTGATTTTCAGCTTAATCCACTTTCAAAACTTCATATCGCTCACTTACCCCGTTCTCATTGATCGCTTCGATGCTGAAATAGTATGTTTTGGTACGGTCTAAAGTCTTGAGCCAATATTCATTATTTCCCATTACCATGATGGAAGTATAAAGCTTATCGGGAGCGGTGCCATAGTAAATGTGGTAGGCATAAGCATCATCCATGGGCGACCACTTTAGGTAAGCACTTCGCTTGTCTTTTTCAGTTCGGAAAACCATAAACTGCTTCACCGCCTCCGGCTTTTCTCCTCCTCCTTTGCCAAATACGCGGAATCCGCTGATCGCAAATTTTCCTGTAGGCATATGAATATTTTCCAGTTTCAGGTATCTGGTTTGGACAGGTTTGGTAAGCTCCACATACTCATGGGGGATGTCGGTTTTGTTTTGGCTTTTATCCACCAAAATCTCCCACTTCTTTCCATCCAATGAATGGTAGAGTTTATACTGGTGAAATTGGTCAGTCCTTTTTCCCAAGCGGTCCTGATCCACATCCTGATCTGCATAATTGATCTGAACGGCATGAACAGTGCTGAGTCGCCCAAGGTCGGTCTGTATCCATTCCCCCTTATTGCCGGAGGATGCACTCCAATAGGTTTTGATATCCTCATCATTGGCATAATTTGCGGAATACCCTCCCAAAGTAGAAGATACGGCAATGGGCTTGTTGTAATTCAACAGCATCCAACCCGTAAATTCCCCGGCTTTTGGGGAATCGGGAAGATAGTGTGGGTAATCTCCAAATGCAGTGGAACTCCACATCACATCGTCCTGATCAAAGCCTGCCGGCCAAATCCCCAGTCTTCGCTCGAAATTGTTTTTCACCGAGACCATGATCGTACTGACATGCCAGTATTTCCCTTGATTGTCCTGAAAGGTAGCCCCATGACCTGCCCCTCTGGCAAAGCCCCCTAGCTTCATGCTCAAAGGATCTGACTGCGGAGTGAAAGGGCCTAAAGGTCCTGAGCCGACCACCACTCCATCCGAGTATCCGCTGAATTCTGTTCCCGGAGCTCCGTATTGTAGGTAATACTTTCCATTGTGTTTGGTCATGTGAGCTCCTTCCATAAAGGGATCCAGAAAAGTATTGTCCATATGTTCCCCAAACCGCTGCCAACCATACTTATCCGGTTCAAGCAGATACATTTCTTTCCTGGTGCCAATGGGATTTAAGGTTTTTCGATCCAATTCGATTCCATAGAGTGGGTATCGGTTTGAACTCCCATTATACATATACAATCTTCCGTCATCATCGGTAAAGAAGTCCGGATCCCATCCTCCAATCTCAAATTTCTCCACCATAGGTTTCCATTCATTAGCTTTAGGATCCGTGCTCATCCAGACCGTAAAGTCCTTCTCATACGTAGAGCCCATTACAATTACCGTGTCTCCCAAAACCCCTACCGCAGGAGCGCAGAGTTCGTCGTAAACTTTGTTCCAAGGCTGTAGAAAAAGTCGGGAATGGAAGGTCCAGTTGGAAAGGTCTGGACTAGTCCAATAGCCCCATTGGTTAGTTGAAAAAAGGATAAAATCACCCTTGAAATTCACAATCACGGGGTCTGCTGTGGCTCGATGCCTTCCCCATTCTGAGAAATTCGGGATCGGAGTATAGCCATAATCCAAGTTGATCGGGTTACAGTAGGTTTGCTGTTGGGATATTGCAGGGAAACTTAGCAAACAAAACAGGAAAAAGAATAGGTTCTTGGGTTTCATGGGCTTACTTATTTGTTGAGATAAATAGTTTCTCCCCGGGCGGCGCTTTCTTTGGCAGCCTGAAGAATTTCCATCACGATCAGATTATTTTCCAAGGAATAGGGATCAAAAGGAGATAAACTCAAATTTCCCCGAACCACGGCAATCAAAACTGAAAAGGGATCATCAAATGGCTTGGCGCGTGGAGATAGGTTGATTTTTTCTTCCTGAAACCCACTATATCCCTCTGCCATTCTCACCCGGATATTATTTCCGTCGTCAGCAAATATGGCTCCTGTAAGCCCATAAACAGCCATATCCTTGATCCCAATCGGCCAGTTCCAAGAGGCTTCAATGATCGTCTGGGAGGTAGGATAAGTCAAAATAATGGTAGCTTCATCTTCGACTTTCGGATTGTCAGCTGGATTTAGCTGCTGGGTAATGGCTGTGACAGATTTGGGCTTTTGTCCATCCAAAAGCCAGGTACTCAAATTGGCTCCATAGCATCCAAAGTCCATCAAAGCTCCCGCTCCATTGAGTTCCGGATCGGTCAGCCAGTCCAAAAACTCCGGCCCCACACCGATTTTCTTCGGACCTCGATGTCCGTCTCTTACGACAATCTTTCGTACTTCCCCGATTTTTCCAGCCTCCACCAGCTCATTGGCTTTTTCATTACTGGCGTACCAGGAAGTTTCGTAATTGGTCAAGAGATGAATCTGATACTTTTGGGCCAATTCAGTCATTTTCTTAGCATGCTCCAGACTTACTGCCAAGGGCTTTTCCACCATGACATGAATTCCTCGCGGAGCACAAACCTCCACTATTTCCAAATGCTGAAAAGTATTTCCAAATCCAGTTACGGCTTCAGGCTTGGTTTTTTCTACCATTTCTTCAATGGAATCGAAGACCAAATCCATGGGAATCCCATGCTGCTTGGCATACCGCTCTGCAAGCTCCCGGTTCGGCTCCGCAATTCCGACAATCTCCAAATCTGTCCGCTTGTTTGCCTCCAAAACCCATCCCACATGTCCATGATCCAATCCGGCCACCCCGATTTTCAGGGGAGAGGTATCCTGAGCAAAGCCAAAGTGAGTGAGGCCGAAGAAAAGTGCGAAGAGGAAGGTTAAATTTTTCATTTTGAAATTTAACCGATGCAGACCGGAATCCGATGCCGGATCTCAATTTCCTGTCTCAAACCCTCACTTCCCAATTTTAAACTTCTCACTTTAAACTTTAAACTCCTCACTTTAAACTTTACCTCTATTTTCTCTCTGAAGTCTATCAAACTCTTCCAGCAAAGCGATGAGTTTGATTCGAACATTCTTATCTGAAATATCCAAGCCCATGGCAGAAAATTGAGTTTGAATGAAGGATAAAGCATTGTAGGGTGTCACGCTGATTTTTCGAAAAGCAGCTTCCTCTGGAGTCAGGATATTGTTGTACATATCCATGAGCACATAGCCACGGTCAGAGTTTCGTAAGACCTCCAGGGCCTTATCGATCACGGTATTCCAATTCATTTTTTGGGGGTGTTAAGTTTTAAAAAAATCATTAAGCCTCTAAAAATAAAGAATAAAGCCCTTACGGAAATTTATGGGGACAGAATTTCATAAAGTTCACAGAAACTCAAAAATAAACAATCCCTATAGATTGAATAGGTTTTTATTTGAGCTAAACATTTTCTTCATATATTTGTCATACTAACAATTGGTATGACACAAGAACTCTTTGCCCGGTATTCCTTTCTCTTGGATCGCACAGCGAGAAAAGTGAAGCAGTATGCCCAGCAGCAATTCAAGCAAGGGGAGTTTGAGGTGACGGTGGACCAATGGTTGGTCTTGAAAAACCTCTCGGAAAATGGATTGATGAGCCAGACGGAACTTGCCAATCTGGTCTTCAAAGACCATCCTACCCTGACCCGAATCATTGATTTGCTTTGCAAAAAAGGGTATGTGGAGCGGATTCCTCATCCCCAAGACAGGCGGAGTTTTCAGGTTCATCTTACCCAGTCAGGATTGGCCAAAGTGGCAGAGTTAAAGCCAAAGGTTTTGGAGATCCGGGAAAAGGCTTGGGAGAATCTAAACGAAACCGATTTCGAAGAATTTAAGCGGATTTTAAATACGATCTATCAAAATTTAGATGGTCAAACCATCGATGACTGATCGACAAACAAATGAAATAAAGTTCAAACCTATACGGGTAACCCCAAAAAAAGCAATGAATACCAACACGATCCATACTGACCTTTGCATCATCGGAGCCGGTCCAGTGGGCCTTTTTGCCGTTTTTGAAGCAGGGCTTTTGAAAATGCGATGCCATTTGATTGATGCTTTGCCTCAGGTGGGAGGTCAGCTGTCTGAAATCTACCCTCAAAAGCCGATTTATGACATCCCTGGTTATCCGGAGGTCAAAGCTCAGGAATTGGTGGACAATCTGATGGAACAGATCAAGCCTTTTCAACCCACCTTTACCTTGGGTGAGCGAGTGGATCATCTGGATAAGCAGGCTGATGGAAGCTATGTGGTGACCACTAGCGACAAAACCCATGTGCATGCTAAAGTCATCGTGATAGCCGGAGGTTTGGGTTGTTTTGAGCCTAGAAAACCTGTTTTGGAAAATTTAGAGACTTACGAAGGCAAAGGAATTCATTACATGGTGAAAAACCCGGAAACTTTCCGGGACAAGAATGTGGTCATCGCCGGCGGTGGAGACTCTGCTTTGGACTGGACTATATTCCTTTCCAAAGTCGCTAAAAAAGTGACCTTGGTACACAGAAATGAAACTTTCCGAGGCGCTCCTGATTCTGCTTCCAAAGTGTTCGATTTGGCTAATGTTGGAAAAATTGACTTGATCCTTTCCGCCAACCTTAAGCAGGTTAATGGAAATGGAAAACTGGAAAAAGTGGTCTTGGAAGACAAGCACAAGCAAGATTTTTCCATCGATGCAGACTACCTGATTCCTTTGTTTGGACTTAGCCCTAAATTGGGACCAATCGCGGACTGGGGATTGACTATTGACAAAAATGCCATCGAAGTAGATACCCGCGACTACTCCACAGGAGTAGAGAGAATCTATGCAATCGGTGACATCAATACCTATCCGGGTAAATTAAAACTGATCCTTTGTGGATTCCATGAAGCAGCCATCATGATGCATTCGGCATTCAAATACGTTTACCCTGACCAAAAACTCAGCTTTAAATACACTACCGTAAACGGAGTCAACTCATTCTAATCATTCAATTACCATGATCAAATTCACCGTAGAGGATCAAGACGGCAATCGCCAAGAAATAGAAGCTCCCGACGATATGGGCTTCAGCCTGATGGAAATTTTAAAAGCTTCTGAATACCCAGTCCTGGCAACCTGCGGAGGAATGGCGCTTTGTGCCACCTGTCACGTGGAGATTGTGGAAGGAAAAGACGGTTTGGGAGAGGCTACCGACGTGGAACTTGATCAGCTAGAGAATCTTCCGGAATACTTCCCGACTTCCCGACTTGCCTGTCAAATCCGAATTGGAGATATCCTCGAAGGAGCAGTGGTCAGACTTCGGGGAGAAGATGTGGTTTGATTGGAAATTTGAGATTTGAAATTTGAGATTTGAAATTTGAAAAGGAACCATCCGGAAACGGGTGGTTTTTTTATGAATTAGGACTAACTTTAGAGTAAAGCCAAAGAGATGATTTCTAAGACCAAACTTCTGGAACAAATCAAAAAAATGCCTGATCAATTTTCTATGGAAGATTTGATTGAACAATTAATTTTTGTTGAAAAACTTGAAAAGAGAATTGAAGAATCCAATCAGGATCAAACCATCACTGAAGAGGACTTAAAAAGAGAAATTGAAGAATGGTCCAAGTAGTTTGGTTGAAATCGGCGAGAAATGACCTTTTGGAAATTTTTGAATTCATCGCCAAAGACTCCAAACGATATGCAAAATTGCAAGTAAATAAAATCCAATCCGCAACCGAGTTATTAAAGTTGGATGTAGAAATTGGCAGAATAGTGCCAGAACTCAATGACTACAAAGTCAGAGAAATAATAGTTAGAAATTACCGGATCATCTATAGAATCTTGAATGCGGAATTGATTCATATTTTATTTATTCACCATACCTCAAGAAAGTTTCCCAGAAAATTCTGAAACATCAAAACCGAGTAATCCAACCACCAAAATCAGGTGGTTTTCTTTTTTATCCTTAATTTCAGAATATATCAAACCATCTCTCCGATGAAAAAACTCCTCTGGATCCTCTTGATTATACCCAGTCTAAGCTTTTCCCAAATCAATCCCGACCAAAAAGAGCAGGCGGTAAGAATTCACAAGCTGATCAACGACTACTCCAAAGCGAGAGAAGCCCAAGACACGGCCTCACTCAAAAAGCTATTGATGGAAGATGTAGATCAGCTGGTTTCTTCCGGACAATGGAGAAACGGCATCCAGGAAGCTATTGCTGGCATGCAGGCCAGTTCCCAAACCAACCCCGGAACTAGGACCCTTAAGATCGACAAAATGAGATTTCTAAGTGATGAAATTGTACTCGTGGATTGCAGGTATGTCATTACCAATCCGGAAGGTGTGAGCAGAAATCTTTGGAGTAGTTTTCTGGTCGTATTTCATAAGCGGGACTGGAAAATCTCAGCTATCAGAAACATGAGCCCTACCAATTGAACCTCGCCATGAAAAAAACCTTTTTCCTTTTATTGGTCCTTGCAATTTCATTTGCCTGCTCTAGCCCTAAGGATCCAGCCACACTCATTTTGATCAATGGAAAAATTTGGACCGGAGAATCCGATTCCAGATTTGTGGAAGCTATTGCCTTGAAAGAATCTAAAATCATGGCCATTGGGACCAATGAGGAAATCTTGGAGTTTCTGGGCCCAGAAACCCAAGTGATCGAATTGGATGGGAAACTCGTGACCGCCGGATTTAACGATGCCCATATCCATTTTTTGAGCGGGTCTATGGGCCTTAGCTTAGTTGAGCTAGCCTCAACGGAAAGTCTGGAAGAAATGCTCCAGAAGACCCAAGCCTATATCCAAAGCAATCCAGACAAGGAATGGATTACCGGGAGAGGCTGGCAATATACCTTTTTCGAATCTAGCCTTCCGGATCATGAGTCTATGAAAGTACTGGATATCGATAAGCCGGTTTTCATCCGTGCCTACGACGGACACACTGCCTACGCCAATCCGAAGGCACTTGAACTTGCAGGTGTCAATTCCCAGACTCAATTTTCTGGTTTTGGGGAATTAGTCAAAGACAAAAACGGTAATCCCACCGGCGCCCTGAAGGAACGGGCTATGGACTTGATCGGAAAAATTGTCCCTGACCCCACTTTTGAAGATAAGTTGGAGGCCTTGAAAAAGGGTTTGGACTATGCTGCGTCTCTTGGAATCACCAGCATCCAAAATGCGAGCGGAACGGAAGAAGACCTCCGCCTTTTTCAGACCTTGCTTGACAGGGGAGAACTTACGCTTCGGTACGCCGCTGCTTTTTCGGTCAGCGAATCTACCTCAGATGCCCAACTGGAAAGATTTGCTTTTCTAAAGGACAGTGTCGGCACTTCCAATCCCTGGATTCGTGCGGACGCAATCAAATTTATGATTGACGGGGTTATTGAAGGTCATACAGGAGCCATGCTGGAACCCTATTCTGATCTACCAGAATCTGATCCATTGGCCTTGGGGCAACTGAATTTTGCTCTGGAGCGATATCAGAATTTGGTGAAAAATCTGGATCAAAAGGGATTCCGACTCTACACCCATGCCATCGGAGACCGGGGAGTTCGAGAGGCCTTGAATGCCTATGAACTTGCGCAAAAGGCCAATCAAACTACTGGAAAAAGACATCGGATTGAGCATATTGAAACCATTCATCCAGACGATATTCCTAGATTTTCCCAGTTGGGAGTGCTGCCCAGCATGGAGCCTATCCATGCCGAACCTGGGACCACGACAGTTTGGTCCAATGCAGTGGGAATTGATCGTCTCCCCTACTCTTTTGCTTGGAAATCCCTATTGGACCAAAAGGCTGACTTGGTTTTTAGCAGTGATTGGCCGGCATGCATCAGCCTGAATCCAATTCGAGGGCTTCACATCGCTGTCAACCGAAGGAATCCCAAAGGGTATCCGGAAGGTGGTTGGATTCCACAGGAAAAAATCACTCTTGCCCAGGCTTTGAAGGCATATACCTCCATGGGAGCTTTTTCTTCTTTTGAAGAAAATCTAAAAGGCAAGCTAATCCCAGGTCAGCTCGCAGATCTGGTGGTCTATTCAGAAGACCTATTTACCATAGATCCTATGAAAATTCAAGAGACAGAAGCCCTCCTAACCATGGTTGATGGAAAGATTATTTTTGAAAAAAAGTAGCAGATTTTTAAGCTTGCACGTTCTTAAAGAAAAATAAGAGCTTATGAAAAACATCTTGTGGATCGGAATCGCTTTTTTCTTGCTCAGCTTCAGTTGTGATGTGGAAAATGAACTCGCGACAGATTTAATGTCTCTAGAGGATCAGATAAATCGCCTCTCGGAGTCAGTGTCCTGCACCAATTCCTCTGAATGGAAGTTTACCGCCATGGGTTCCAAGCCCTGTGGTGGCCCTGCCCGGTATATCGCCTACCACCAATCGGTAGAAAAAGATTTTTTGGAATTGGTCAATCAATATACTGAGCAACAAAAGGCCTATAACCAAAAAACCGGCGCCATTTCAGACTGTGCGATCGTCAGTCCTCCCCGCTCAGTGATGTGTGAAGGTGGAAAAGCATTTTTGCTTTTTTAAGTAAAAAGGCCGGTTCCCCGGCCTTTTTCGTGTTTTAAGTTAAAATCCAGCATTCTCATTTTTTGATATTTCCATAATACCTGTCGTGAAATAAGTATCTGGCATCATCCATGACTTTCATTTCTTTGGATTCGGTATTGATGACCATTACCGGTGGCGTGGCATCTCCTGGCCTCGGCGCTGACCAAGAAGGCACATTTTCACCGTTGGGATTTCCTGTTTTCACAAAGTTGGTAAAGAAGTTCAGCATGGTTTCAGAAGTTTTGAAATCATCCTTGGTCCAAGCATAATCTTTGACCAAGTGGAGATTTCCCATAGCATACTCGATCTCTGCAGCGTGAGGAGCTCCGATAGGTTTGGGTGCTGGTGGTGCAGTTTCCGCATCTTGAGTTCCTCCAGCTAAGCCGGAAACCCTGCTTTTATCAACTAAATCAGGTCGGATTTTGGAATACAGATATCGGTAAACTGGCTGTTGACTATGATTTCTATGCAGATCAAACCACTTCCAGGTGGAATAGGAAATAAACCTGTCAGCCGCCAGATTGGTAGCTGCCCACTCTACCTGCTCGGGAGTGTCATGAGGATGCAAGGACAGCACTTCCTCCCATTGCTCTGGATAAACCTGCTTTACTTTGGCAATAAATGCCTCCTTGGTATAAGGCTGGCCCTGCATAAATGCCATTCCGGGAATTTCCGCGGAATTCCAGCCTACCAACAAAGGAACTTGAGCTTGCTCTCCTGCTTCGAATATTTCCGGAAGCGTTTTCGGTAGGAAATAATTGTCAATCACCACAGGGAAACCAAAGCGACCCGACTCCTGATAGATTTCAAAAATATCCTTAGAAGACATTTTTCTGGCTTCCGCGATGGAGCTTACCCCTGCTTTTGCCAAAAACTCCTGACCTACTTTTTCCGCTTCGAGTAAAGATGTCGGCGCCAAGGTCGGGTTGATCCCAGCTCCACTTTCCCCAATCGCTCCATGGATAAGATTTCTGGAAAGCGGAGAGGCCATTTGGTAAGAAACGGAGATAGAGCCTGCAGACTCCCCGGCAATAGTCACTTGATTGGGATTCCCTCCGAAAGAAGCAATATTATCCTTCACCCACTTCAGAGCCAAAGCTTGATCCAAAAGCCCGTAATTTCCAGAGGCTTTATAGGAAGACTCGGCACTTAGTTCCGGATGAGCCAGAAATCCGAATATGCCCAATCGGTAATTTACAGTTACCACCACGACGCCTTTTTTGGCCATGGATTCTCCATTGTACCGAGGCTCGGAAGCATCTCCTGCCACAAATCCTCCTCCGTAGAAATACACCAATACAGTAAGGTCTTTCTGATTTCTTTTGGCTGGAGACCATACATTTAAAGTAAGGCAATCTTCCGAAACCCCATCTGACCAGGAATTCATATCTCCAAACACGAGTCCCTGAACAGGCCTCGGACCAAACTTCTTGGTTTCTTTCACTCCCGTCCAGGAATCTGCCGCAACAGGGGCCTTCCATCTAAGTTCCCCAACCGGAGGTTTGGCAAAAGGAATCCCGAAGTAGGTAGAAATTCCATTGGTAACGTTGTAATTTCCTTCAATTACACCGTTTTTTATTTTCGTTTGAACAGGCATGGAATTGTCTGATTGGGAAAATGCCAGTGTAGTCCCAAAGAAAAACAGGATTACGACTTTCAATAATTTTTCCATAGAGGAGGGATTTGAGTTCTATTGTTACGAATTGAGACAATATTAATTGCTTCTCCCGAAAAATCCTATTTACTTAGATACGAATTAACCTGAATATGCCATTACCTGACGTTTCCCAATTCATTCCCCACATAGCCTATGATTCTGTAGTTTTTGGTTTTTCGAAAGGAAAATTGAAAATCCTCTTGATGGAATATCATGCCACGGGTTGGTTTGCTCTGCCTGGCGGATTTGTCAGAAAAAACGAGGATTTGGAAGATGCTGTCAAGAGAGGGCTTTATGAGAGAACGGGCCTAAAAGATATTTATCTGGAGCAGTTCCAAACCTTTGGAACCAGAGAAAGACACAATCCGGAGATCATGGAAGCTATCCTAAAGGCCAATGGTCATGAAGTTCCCCGAAATTATTGGATGCTGGATCGTTTTTTTTCAGTAGCCTATTATGCTTTGATAGACCACGAAAAAGTCACTTTGACACCTGATGCTCTATCTGATTCCATTTCATGGTATGAGGTAGAAAAGCTGCCTGCACTCATCTTTGACCATGCAAAAATTGTCCAAAAAGCACTTCAAACCCTTCGTGAAAACCTAGATCGAAAACTAATCGGTGGTAATCTTCTGCCTGAAAAATTCACCATGAATGAACTTCAATCGGTGTATGAAGCCATTTTGGGCGAAAAATTACGCCGGACAAGTTTCCAGCGAAAAATGCTCAGTTTGGATATTCTGGAAAGACACGAAAAACTTTTCACCGGTAAAAGTCATAAAGCCCCTTACCTGTACAGCTTCAAATCCTAAAACCCATGGATAAACCTTTCTTCCTTTGCCTTGCCCTTTCTGGACTTTTAATTTTCTCCTGTCAATCCAAAGTAGAAAATACTCAGATATCCATAAACCAAGTAAAGGTGGAAGGAGGATTGATATCCGGAACGACCGATTCATCCGGGCAGGTTAAAATCTTTAAAGGGGTACCCTTTGCAGCACCACCTTTGGGCGACTTAAGATGGAAAGCTCCTCAACCAGTTCTTCATTGGAAAGGAATTAAGACTTGTGTTGACAATCCTCCCGCACCCATGCAAAATCCACCTGTTCCGTTTTTTGCTTGGTCAGAGGAATTTTTGATCCCAAAAGAACCCATTTCAGAGGATTGCCTCTACCTGAACATTTGGACAGCAGCAGAAAAGTCAGATGAAAAGCGTCCGGTAATGGTCTGGATCTATGGAGGAGGATTTAGCTCGGGTGGAAATACAGTACCGCTTTATGACGGAACCGATCTGGCAAGGGAAGGAATAGTTGTGGTAAACTTGAATTACCGTGTGGGTATGCTTGGCTTTTTTGCCCACCCAGAGCTTAGTGCAGAGAACCCAGAACAAACTTCTGGAAACTACGGTATTCTGGACCAAATCGCAGCCTTGGAATGGGTCAAGAAAAACATCAGTCAATTCGGTGGAGACCCGGACAATGTCACCATAGCAGGCCAGTCAGCCGGGGCTTTCAGTGTGAATGCCTTGGTCGTCTCCCCAAAAGCCAAAGGATTATTTCACAAAGCCATCGCTCAAAGCGGGGGTATGTTCAATCGAGGTTTTGGATTGGCATCGGGCTTAGCCGGGGCAGAGGAGCGGGGCAAATTGCTGCTAGACACCTTGGGAATTCCGTCCTTAGAAGCCTTGCGGAAAATCCCAGCAGACAGCCTGCTCAAGTTCCCGGGAAGATATAGCTTGGTCGTGGATGGAAAAGTGATACAGAATGCGAGGGAAAGTTTTGAAAAAGGCACTTTTTCGGATGTCCCTTTATTGACAGGATGGAATGCCGACGACCGGGTTGCTAATCCAAGTCAAATGTCTATGGCGGAGTTTAAGGCAAACGCGAAAAAACAATTTGGTGGCAGGGCTGGAGAATACCTGGAACTTTTCCCGGCCGAAAGTCCGGAACAATTGGCAGAGACTCAAGCCATGATCAGCACTTTGTTTTTTGGTCTCCAAAACTATACTTGGGCAAAAATGCAAAGTGAAAAAGGCCAAAAGGACGCTTACATGTACTTTTTCTCCAGAATCCCTCCCGGAGAACCCAACTATGGAGCTTTTCATTCAGCAGAATTCAGCTATGCTTTGCATACCCTGAGAAACTGGAATCGACCTTTTGAACCGGAGGATTATGAACTGGAAAAACTCATGTCCTCTTATTGGGTCAACTTTGTAAAAACCGGAAACCCTAATAGGGAAGGCCTTCCAGTTTGGCCTGTTTTTGCACCAGAAGATCCCTTGGTCATGGATTTTGGCCTTGAAGTCAGGACAAGAGCCTTGCCCTTTTGGGCACAAATGAAGTTTATGGAGAGTCTGAATCGTTAGTAAGAGTTACCACCTCTACTCCCAGCCTCAACTCCAACTGTACAGGTTCATTTAGCTTCTCCTGAATCTCTTTTTGAATCTGTAAAAAATCCTGCTCATGAAGTTCGCGGTCAGAAAGAATCGTGAGGGAAAGCCGTAATGGGCTGAGATTCAAAACCCGAACGTCCCTCAAAAGCCCATGCGGAATATCTTTTCCACTTAGACTTTGGATAATTTTATTCTCCTGGACCATCTTAGAAAAACTCCAGATCAAAGGAGCTGCAACCAGAAGAAAGATCGCCAGTGAAATCAATAGTCCTTTTTTGGCAATTTGGAAGGGACTGAAACCCAGCACCAAAAAGGTCATGGCCGCAGCCATCACTATCCCTGCCAAGTTGGTGCCCAAAAGCAATGCCGCTCCCCAGAAAATATTCCAGTCTCCCCAGCCTAAGCCAATCCCCGTCACGGCCAGCGGGGGTACCAAAGCTACGGAAATCGCTACCCCAGCCAGAGTTTTGGCGATTTCCTCCCGGGAATAAGCAAATGCTCCTGCAATTCCAGAGGCCACCGCAATTCCCAAATCCAGTAAATTTGGCCGTATTCTGGCCAAAATCTCACTTGTTGGAGTCTTCAATGGAGTGATCCAAGTAATTAATACAGCAAAAAACAAACCCAGACAAACTCCCCAGAATATGGTAATCAAGCTTCCTTTGATCAAAACCTCATCTTGCCGGAGCGCACCCATGGCTAAGGAAATGATCGGACCCATCAAAGGTGCCAAAATCATTGCCCCAATCACCACGGGTCCAGAATCCCCGAACAACCCAAACGTGGCGATCAAGGTGGACAAAGCCATCAAAACCATGTAATTCGTGGTCGTTTGGGAATTTTCCCGAATCATCGAAAACAGCTCTTTGAATTCCTCAGTGGTTGCATGCCTAGCCCATGGAAGGTACCTTTTGGTCAATTCCTCCTTAAGCCTTCCGGTAGGCAGTCTTCCAAGATTTACTTCCTTCTGCTGCTTTTCAGATTCTTTGGTATCCTCAAACCCGGTAAATACAGGAAGCTTTTTTTCGGAGAGGCTCAGGCTTACAGATTTCTCCTTGGACTCTTGTCCATCCAATCCCAATTGCATCTCCTCTTCACCTATAATCTCCACCTCAGAGGTAGAGAGATAAGCAACAAAATCAGGGATTCTGCCACCCTTTACCGGGAAAAACAGATTTTGAAGCCCAAAGCTGATCAAGGAAAAAAGACTTTTGGGAGCAAAAATGATCAAGTGGATCAGTCCATCATTCAAACCGGAATTTTGGATCAGTCTTTTAAAAACGATGTTGCTTTCATTGTGGGCAACCGCCAATAATCCCATTGCGGCAATCTCCAGAGATTTTTCTTCCTCTCCGACTTTATATTTTACGGTATAGGATTGAAGTTTGACCTTCCTGAATAGTTCCAGAAATCTGAAAAACCTCGTTTTGAAGGTTTTGAAAAATCCCTCCTCCACCCGGTCGTATAGGATCCCCAATCTGTCTCCGATGACGAGGGAGTTGAAGCATGGCACTTCATTGACCATCAACAGGTCCAAGGGTTGTATTCTTTCGTTTTCTTCGAGTTGCTCAAATACCTCCTTTTTGGAGCCCTTTACCCCAAAGGATTTGGCAAGGCTTTTTAATTCTGGATGAGGGAGGAATACGATTTTAGCCGATTTTTCCGGAGCTTGTATCAGCAACTCCCTTCCTTGCTTATCGGAGACCCAAAAAAGCAAAAGATCCCTCTCGGAATACTTGTCCCAAGAGAAATCAACAATTCGTACTTTTTCTTTGGGCGCAGGATCTAGCTTTTCAAAGAATGAATCAAGCTCTTCTTTTTCCAGATCCTGATCGTAAATCAAATAGAATGCATCCATGCCCAAAGTGTGTAAGAGGAACTAGCTCAACTCGTTTCCATTAATTTTTCCAAAATCTCTATGGCCGCCTCAGATAGCACAGTACCAGGGCCAAAAACGGCGGCTACTCCGGATTCAAACAGGAATTCATAGTCTTTGGTAGGAATTACTCCCCCAGCCACGACGAGGATATCCGGACGTCCCAGATTTTTTAATTCCTGGATCAACTGCGGAATCAAAGTTTTATGCCCTGCAGCCAAAGAAGAAGCTCCCACCAAATGAACATCATTTTCAACGGCCTGCTGGGCCACTTCCTCTGGGGTTTGGAAGAGAGGTCCGATATCCACATCGAAGCCCAAATCCGCGAAACCGGTGGCAATGACTTTTGCACCGCGATCATGCCCATCCTGTCCCATTTTAGCTACCAAAATCCTTGGTCTTCTCCCCTCCGCTTCTGCAAAACGGTCAGATAATTCCTGCGCTTTTTTGAAAGATTCCTGATTTTTCACTTCTGAAGCATATACTCCTGAAATGGCCTGAGTCTGGGCTTTATGTCGTCCAAATGCTTCTTCCATTGCCAGGGAGATTTCACCTAAAGTAGCTCTTTTTCGTGCAGCATCCACCGCCAGCTCCAGTAAATTCCCCACTCCGGATTTCGCTGCTTCTGTGATTTTTTGCAATGCCAAATCCACTTGATCCTGCTTGCGGGATGCTTTTACGGATTGGATGCGCTTGATTTGGGATTCTCGGACGGATTGATTATCCACTTCCAGCAATTCGATCTGAGTTGCCTCATTGATCTGGTACCGGTTTACTCCCACTATTATATCTCTGCCACTATCAATTCTGGCTTGCTTTCGGGCAGCTGCTTCTTCGATCCTCAGCTTCGGCAAACCAGCTTCAATCGCCTTCGCCATTCCTCCCATTTCTTCAACTTCCTCAATCAAGGACCAAGCTCTTTGCACCAACTGATCGGTAAGGTATTCCACATAGTAGGAACCTCCCCAGGGATCTACGACCTTGGTAATTCCGGTTTCTTCCTGCAAAACCAACTGGGTATTTCTGGCAATCCGGGCAGAAAAATCTGTCGGTAAAGCGATGGCCTCATCCAGAGAATTGGTGTGCAGGGACTGCGTATGGCCCATCGCTGCTCCGAGGGCTTCCACGGCTGTACGAGTCACATTATTGTAGGGATCTTGCTCAGTCAGTGACCAGCCTGAAGTCTGGCAGTGCGTTCGGAGAGCTAGGGATTTAGGATCCTTGGGATTGAATTGATTGACAATTTTAGCCCAAAGCAGTCTTCCTGCTCTCATTTTGGCTATTTCCATGAAATAGTTCATGCCTATAGCCCAGAAGAAAGATAGCCGAGGAGCAAAATCATCAATGTCCAATCCTGCCTTGATCCCAGTTCTGAGGTATTCCAAACCATCCGCCAAAGTGTAGGCCAACTCCAAATCCGCAGTGGCTCCTGCCTCCTGCATATGATAACCAGAAATGGAAATAGAATTGAATTTAGGCATATACTTCGAGGTAAATTCGAAGATATCTCCGATGATCCGCATGCTCGGTTGGGGAGGATAGATGTAAGTATTCCTCACCATAAACTCTTTCAAAATATCATTCTGGATTGTACCGGAAAGTTTTTCAGGAACGACTCCCTGCTCCTCAGCTGCTACGATATAAAATGCCAGTATCGGAATCACGGCCCCATTCATGGTCATGGAAACAGACATTTCATCCAATGGAATCTGATCGAAGAGGATTTTCATATCCTCCACCGAATCAATGGCCACCCCTGCCTTTCCGACATCTCCCTGTACCCGGGGGTGATCAGAATCATAACCTCTGTGGGTAGCAAGATCAAAAGCTACTGAAAGCCCTTTTTGGCCCGCCGCCAAATTTCTTCGGTAAAAGGCATTGGACTCTTCGGCGGTGGAAAACCCTGCATATTGGCGAATGGTCCAAGGTCTTTGCACATACATGGTGCTGTAGGGTCCTCTCAGAAACGGAGGAACTCCGGCTCCAAAATGTAACTGCGGTAATTCCAGAAGTTGTTTCGCTTGGAAAAACTCCGGAACGCTTATTTTTTCTGGGGATTCCCAGGAATGTTCTGCTTTAGGAAAATCAGTTCCCAAGGAATTCCATTTGCTGAAGTCAGGTCTCATAGGGAAGGTTGATTTTGAAGTTCAAATAAATAAGTGGCTCTCGTTGGCTTCATTTCAAAAGATTTCTCCTCAAAAACCTCAAAATCATACTCATTTTTGAGCTTGTCGGAAGCAGGATATTTGTTTGCTCCCACTTTGATTCTTTTCTGGTCCAAGAGTTCGGATTGGATTTTTTGTCGGTGGGCACGAACAGCCTGATGGATTTTGCCTGTTTCCAATGCCTCAAGCCATCCCCCTTTCTTCTCCAGGTTTTGCAAATTCTCCTTCAGATATTCCAGAATCGTCGGCGTCAGATTCTCCATAAAATAGGAACCTGCTGCAGGATCCATTACTTTATCCAAGTTTGCTTCTTCCCGCAAAATGGTAGAAACATTCCGGGCAATCCTCCTATCCAATTCGCCGGCGCTTTCTTCCTGAAAGGGTTTTATCCATAGGAAATTAGCCCCTCCAAGTACTCCTGCCATGGCTTCGTAAGTTTGACGGATCAAATTGGTATTCACGTCAAGAATTGACTTGGACCAATGGGAGGTCTGGCATAGAAGCTCAATATTTTCCGGCTTTAAATTCAATCCATACCCAGCTGCCAGTTGAACCGCCGCTAGTCTGAATGCTTTCAATCGGGCAATTTCACCGAAGTGGGAATCTCCCACAGAAACCTCCAGGAGCATTTTCTTAAAAATAGCTTCAGTATCACTCCCGGATTTATCAATCAATTCCATCAGCTCTCCATAAGAAAACACCAAGGCATCCAGAGGATTGGAGCCAGATTCAGAATATCTGGAAGACTGGATCGAGAAACTTTTGAAATTAGAATAGGTCTCTGTGAGCTCCATCACTTCAGAGAATACCTCCAAAGCGAGAGAGTACTTTTCGTTTTGTTCAAAAACCATATCCGAAGGGCTCCAAAGAAACCCGCCTTTTAATTGCTCCGGCTGGATTCCCGACTTTTCTACCCAGGTTAAAAATTGCCCTAAGATCTGAAGGGGATTACCTACCGGCTTGATATGCATGCTTATATATTCCGGCTGAACTGCCTTGAGCAATTCCTCAAGATCCTCATATCCATTGAGGTGTAAAACCAGCCCTTCTGCTCCGTTTTCCAGTGAATGGAGAATATCCTTATTGGAATCCCCCGCCAGGACACTCACGACGTTGCTCCAATTTCTTGGTGGCATTCCGGGAATTTCGAGAGGAGAATGGAATCGTACTTGGGAAGAAATACTTTCCTTTAAATCTTCCAGGGTATAAAATGGATCTAAGTCTATCTTCTCCCAAAGTTTGGATTTCAGCGCGAGACCAAAGTCTTTTCCTTTTAAGTCCTTGGTAGCCTGCTTGATCCACTCTTCTTTGGAAACTGGAACAAACTCAGAAAAAAGTGAATGTATCATATTTGGGTTTTTGCTTGATTCAAAAATAACCAATCCCTGAATTATACCTATTTTCAAGAATAATAAGCGCTCTGGAATTCCATCCGAATTTTCTACTCCTGTAGGACCACCTGTAAAAAGCGCCCTAATAACTAATTGATCAGCTTATTACGAAAAAAAAGAGATTTATTTCATCCATTCGAATCTTCCTAGCATGAAATTGGTGACAGAATATTCTTTGGGAAAAGATTTTGATTCACGGAATTTTGAATTTTTCAAGGGATTTTAGATTTTTTATTTAAGTTAATTTTCCACAAATTTGACCCCCTTCCCTATAAACGGATCAACCTTTTTTGAAGCAAACCAGTAGATGAGTTCAGAAGCTAATGCGGTATGGAATGAATGTTTACGTGTGATCGAACAACACGTGAACGAGCAGAGCTTTTCTACTTGGTTTAGGCCTATTCAGCCTGTCAAACTTGAAGGCTCCAGCCTTACCATTCAAGTTCCCAGTCAATTCTTCTATGAGTGGCTTGAGGACAACTACGTCCAAGTCCTAAAACTGGCTATTAAAAGCACTTTGGGACAAAGCGGACGATTGGAATACGCTGTCGTTGTAGACAAGGGAAATTCATCCAATCAGCCAATTGCGGTATCCTATCCACAGGGGAATAATGCCAACAAAAAGCCTGCGCCTTCTCAGGAGGTAAAGACTCCCTTTGAAATGCAATCCCTGAATGCAGATATGCTGACGCAAAGCAATCTGAATCCCAATTACACATTTAGCACCTACATAGAAGGAGATTGTAACAGGTTGGCTAGATCTGCAGGTTTTGCGGTCGCCACCAAGCCCGGGATTACTTCCTTCAACCCTCTCATGGTCTATGGCGGTGTTGGTTTGGGAAAAACCCACCTCGTTCAGGCCATTGGGAATGAAATCAAAAACAGTCCCGAAGAGAAGTTTGTCCTTTATGTATCATCTGAAAAATTCGTGAACCAATTCATGGATTCCATTAAAGATGGAAACGTGAAGAGCTTCACCAATTTCTACATGCAGGTGGATGTGCTGATCATTGATGATATTCAGTTCCTTGCAGGAAAAGACCGGACTCAGGAGATGTTTTTCCACATCTTCAACCACCTTCATCAGAATAAGAAGCAAATCATCATGACTTCAGATTGCCCTCCCAGGGATCTGAAAGGCTTGGAGGAGCGACTACTTTCCCGATTTAAGTGGGGTTTGACGGCAGACTTGCAAATGCCTGATTTCGAAACCAGAGTTGCAATCATCCGAAGGAAAATGCAATCCGAGGGGATTTATATTCCTGATGATGTGGTTGAGTATTTGGCTTATACTGTAGATACCAATGTCAGGGAACTGGAAGGAATTCTGATTTCTCTTATTGCACATGCTTCCCTCAACAGAGTCGAGATCAGTCTTGAGCTCTCCAAAACGGTGATCAAAAACTTCATCAAAGACATCGAAACTGAGGTCGGCATTGACTTTATTCAAAAGTCCGTTTCTGAATACTTCAGTATCCATGTGGATGATTTGAAGGCAAAAACCAGAAAGAAAGAAATCGTGATTGCCCGTCAGGTTGCCATGTATTTTTCTAAGGAATTCACCAACCACTCCCTCAAGTCAATAGGTTATCATTTCGGGGGGCGGGATCACAGTACTGTCATTCATGCGGTACAAACCGTCAATGATATGATGGAAACGGACACCAGCTTCCGGAATTCCGTGAATGAGCTTAAAAAGAAATTCAAGATCAGATCTTATTGATTTGAGATTGAAGATTTGAAATTTGAGATTGATTCAAATTTCAAATTTTTCACTCCCTCTTACCAGCGAACCAGCTCACCCAATTCTTCCCGGGTAAACTCCAATTCGGTAAAGCCCATCACAAAGGGCCCAATTTCATAAGGGACGTAAATAATCTTGAATTTACCTTTTTCAAATCCCATGGAATTGGCCAGAAAAAACCCGGTATCTGGAAGAAAAAATCTTCCATCTTCCTCCAAAGTAACTCCAGTTTCCACTTCGTGAAATTCCCGGAATTTCTTCTCCGCAAAAGCTAATAATTTCGCTTGATCCCTCACTATTTGATCCCGGGAGAGACGCTTCCCTGTGATCACATCTAGGTTCAAAAAGTTCTGCCCATAACCTGGATGAGCTCCACCCATATACTGCATCCAGTCCAAGGAAACACTAAGCGTACTGTCAGATTGATACGACACATCAGCTTCAATATTGACCTCCCATGCTCCATAAGCCTCTGGAAACTCACTTTTGAATTCCAAATAGGATTGAAAATACTGAGCAATCAGGGTATCCCGGTTTGAAGAGGAAGATTCTCCAAACATCAGCATGTTGGTAACCTCTTTCCCTATGATTTCATTGATTTGATTGGAGAGCTCCGGACCGGATGCAATCGGCCAAACCAATCTCATTTTTGCGCACTCCTCACCTGAACATTTCTCCTGAACCAAGGAATCGAGAGAAAAAGTCAAAGTTTCCACTTCATCCGTATTGGCTGTTTTTTTGGGAGAGCAGGAAATCATCCAAATCATTAAGGGTAAAATCAAGTATTTCATCTTCAGGAATTTGAGAACATCAAGTGAATCAATTTTTTGGCCAAAGTCCCCGGATTCAATTCTCCAGACTGTACTCTCGGGCGTTCGAGCTCCAACATTTTCTTGACTTTTGGATTTTTCTGAAAAGTCTGGCCCAACAAAAACTGGATTTGGTCTTCCAGCCAATTCAAACGCTGAACAGATCTATTGGACATCCAAAACCCATTGGATTTCATTTTAGCCTCGTATTCCAAAATCAAATCCCAAACTTTTTCCAAGCCAAAACCGCTTATTGAAGAGGCCAGCAGAACTTGAGTTTGCCAGCTTTTCCCAGATTCTGCGAATAAATGCAGGGCATTTTGGTAATTAGCTTTTGCCTTCCGGCTTTGCTCAAAATTATCTCCATCTGCTTTGTGGATTACAAGCGCATCAGCCATTTCCATAATTCCTTTTTTTATTCCCTGAAGCTCGTCTCCAGCTCCAGAGAGCATCAGTAAAAGGAAAAAATCAACCATGTTTTTCACAGCAGTTTCGCTTTGCCCCACGCCCACCGTTTCGACCAATATCACATCAAAACCGGCCGCCTCGCATAAAAGCATGGACTCACGGGTAGCGCCACTGACGCCACCTAAAGTTTTTCCTGACGGACTGGGTCTCACAAAAGCTCTTTTGTCTGTGGAAAGCCCCTCCATTCGGGTCTTATCTCCTAAAATACTGCCTCGGGTCAGTTGACTACTCGGGTCAACAGCCAGAACGGCGACTTTTTTTCCTTGATCCAAAAGCATTTTGCCAAAGGCTTCGATAAACGTACTTTTCCCTACCCCAGGCACTCCTGTTATTCCAATTCGGATAGAATTTCCGGAATGAGGCAAGATGGATTGGACTAATTCTGAAGCAAGGCCTTGATCCGATTCAAGAGAACTTTCCACCAAAGTGATTGCCTGGCTTAGCAGGACCCGATCTCCTGATAAGATCCCTTTTTGGTAGGTTTCTGGGGAATGCCTTTTTCTCATTGCTGTACTAATTCAAACCTGCCTTCCCCCATAGGAGTTTTTTCAAATTTCCCCAGAAGAAAGGGGGCTAGTTCCTCCGAAAAATAGGGTTCCTTGGGATTAAGCAGAACTTTTTCTGAGACTTCTTGCCCAAAGAAAAAGACCAAAGTTCTCCCGTATTTGGTATGAGGCTGCATATCAGCATACTCACGCATGTACTCCGGAGTATTGTCTTTCAGAGATCTAATGGCATATATTCTTAGGACAGGCCCGGTATTATTTTCATTTCGGTAAAATCCAATCTCCTCAAAATCATTTGCAAACCGCTCTAAGCCGGGGTTTGAAAAGCTGGACCGGATGATTTGGATCAACAGAAACAGTACTACTACTCCGAGCAGATAGAAAATGACTTTATTCCTTTTCAAAAACTTTTAAGGGTTTACGGGGTTTAGGCCTTAATTTAGCCCAAAATTCTGACAATGGGTTTCGAGTACGTCAAAGCACTTCATATCATTTTTGTGGTGACCTGGTTTGCAGGGCTTTTCTATATCGTGCGTCTGTTTATTTATCAGACCGAGGCCCTTGAAAAACCCGAATCCGAACGAAAAATCCTCAAACCTCAGCTGGACTTGATGGCATCACGTCTTTGGTATATCATCACCTGGCCCTCGGCGGTTTTGACGCTAATCTTTGGAGCCTGGGTCATTAGCTACCGATGGGGATTTATGGAGCAGGGATTTATGCAGGCCAAGCTTGGTTTTGTTTTGCTGCTCTATGTTTACCATGGATTCTCTCATGTTATTTTCAAAGAATTACAGGCCGGAAAAGCCCGATGGAACTCCACCAAACTTCGGATATGGAACGAAGTGAGCACAATATTACTTTTTGCTATAGTGTTTCTGATCGTTTTGAAGAATACCCTAAGCATGGTTTGGGGCATTGCCGGCCTTTTGGGACTCGGAATTCTTCTGATGCTTGGGATTAAAGTTTACAAAAATTATAGAACCAAAAAGGGACAATGAAAATCTCTCAATTTCTTCTGATATCCGGAATTGCATTGACTTTTGCCTGCAATTCCAAAACTGAAAATGGCGCAAGTCCGCTTGAACTTCCTATCCTGGGAGAGCGATATGTGGATGATAACCAAGACACGGTATATCACAAAATTGCTGATTTTGCCTTTATCAATCAGCTGGGGGACACCATCAGTAATGAGGACCTTGCCGGAAAAGTATATGTCGCTGATTTCTTTTTCACCACCTGCCCGACTATCTGTCCTATTATGAAAAAGGAAATGCTCAGAGTTTATGAAAAATTCCAGGGCAACCCAGAGTTTATGATTCTCAGCCATAGCATTGATCCTACTCATGATACCCAGGAAGTCTTGAAAGATTACGCTGAAAAATTGGGAATTGAGGATGCGAAAACCTGGAATTTCCTGACAGGTGATCAGGAGAAAATCTTTGAGATCGGTCAAACGAGCTATTTAACCACAGCCATGGCGGATCAGGCTGAGCCGGGAGGATTTTTGCACAGTGGAGCTTTTTTATTGGTAGATCAGAAAGGTCATATCCGGGGAGTCTATGATGGCACCAAATCAGATCAGGTGGACCGACTACTCAATGATATCCCTAAGTTGTTGACAAAATGAGACTCTTTTTCTGCTTAATTTTCCTAATCGGTATTTCTTCCTGCAGTCCAAAACCCAGCAGCGAGGAAAATACGCTGGCCCAAATTTCAGACCCGGAGGTCATGAAGTATGCCGTCAATGGGAAAAGGCTGTATGAAAATTACTGCGCCAACTGTCATCAAAGTGACGGTTCCGGGCTAGGACAATTGATTCCTCCGCTGAAAAACGCGGATTATTTCAAGGAAAGTATCCACCGAACAGCATGGATCATCCGAAATGGGCAAGAAGGGCCGATCAAGGTCAACGGCACTATTTACAATCAAAAAATGCCCGGGAATCCCAGTCTGAAACCATTGGATATTGCCCAAATAGTGACCTATCTGTACAATATCTGGGAAATGGAAGAAGGAGTAATTTCAGCTCCGGAGGTTGAAAAATTCCTCAAAACCCCGCCGGATAATCTTTAATTATTTTTTCAACAAGGAATCTGCTTTTTCCAAGGCAGATTTGATGTCTTGATTCACCAAGCTTACTTTTTTCATCTGCTCTTCTAGGTAAGCCTTCACCTCTTCAGGGGTTTTTTCCCCATCTTCTACATCATACTGCCTCATCCAAACAAACATGCTTTCGTATGCCTGATCCAGCTGAGTTGCAAGCTCTTTTAGGGCTACTATTCTGGCAGAATCTGGTTCTGAAGAATTGGCCAAATCCTCCGCCATTTGAAGAGAGGATTTCTCAAGAGACTTGAGCTGCCCCATCTTTGGCATCACTTCATCATGAACGGCAATAACCTCTTCTCGGAGTTTTTTATTGGCGTCTATTTGACTATTTCCACAGGATTGAAAAATAAGAGAAAATCCTAAAGCAATACAAATCAGGAAGTTTTTCATAAAAGCTGAGTTTACATACGTCAAAGTTACAATTTAATCTTATTTAAATTACACTAAATATCCAAAAAGTCTTCCTGTGTTTTCTCTTTTCATTGGCTAATTTAGCATTTGGAAAACAAGCCTGTTTATGAAACCATTTTGCTTTGCCGACGGTAGTATCATCCCTTCTGAAAAAGCCACCATTCACCCGATGGATCTCGGATTGATCCGTGGATATGGAATTTTCGACTTTTTCAGAACCAACAATTACAAGCCTATTTTTTTGGAAGACTATCTAGATCGGTTTATGGCTTCGGCAGAGAAAACCCATATTCCTTTCAACTACAGCAGAGAGGATTTGAGAAAAATAATCGCAGAGCTTATTGAGAAAAATGACCTCAAGCAAGGCGGAGTCCGAATGGTTCTCAGCGGAGGGCTTTCTGAAAATCACTTCTCCCCAGCAGATGGAAAACTGTTTATCTTCTGCGAAAATCTTGATTTTCCTGCTGAAGAAAAATACAAGCTTGGCATTAAGCTTTTGACATTAGAATACGTCAGGCCGATTGCGGAAATCAAAACCACCAATTATGCTTTACCGGTCTGGCACAGCTATCACTGGAAAAGACTGGGAGCGGAGGATGTTCTCTATCACTGGGACGGCTTGGTCAGTGAAAGTTCCAGAAGTAATTTTTTCATTGTCAAAAAAGGCGTGATCCATACGCCTGATCAGCATATTTTAATGGGAATCACCCGAAAGAACATTTTAAAAATCGCAGGAGAGGTCATCATCAGACCGGTTTCTTTAGAGGATGTTTGGGAAGCCGATGAAGCTTTTATCAGCAGCACCACCAAAGTGCTTCTGCCTGTCACCCAAATTGATGACAGAAAAATCGGAGACGGAAAAGTTGGTCCGGTGACCCAGGGAATTCTGGAAAAGTTCCGGAACTATGAAAGAGAATTGATCGGATAAGGATCCGAAAAGCAAAAAAAGCTTCCCGAAGGAAGCTTTTTTATTACATGATCAATTCCGCATCTTTAAGAATATACATCAGTTTCTCCGGGTCTTTGGCATTCAGGGTAAGCTTACCTCGTACTTTTACCCGCTTGGATGTGTATTGGATCGGCTTGGCAAGCATTACTTCCATAACCGTTTCAGGGCCACCCGAACCACAAAAGAAGCATTCCGCCAAGGGAAGACTGGAAAGAATGATGTGATTAGGCTTAAACATACCTTCAAATGGAATGATATATCCATCCGCTTCCACAACTTTCCCTTCCAACTTTTTGATATTGTCTGAGAAAACCGGAACATATAGCTCTCCAAACTGATCTTCTCCAATTTTATAAGTCACTTCGGAAAGACTCTTCCAAACCCCTTGAGCCTGAGCTTGGAAGGACCCAAAACTCATCATGGCTATCAAAAACAAACTTCCGAATACGGCAACTTTTTTCATTTTCATTCTAATTAGACTGCGATTTAAGCTTTTGTCAACTGCTTTGCAATACTGGTCTGGTAAGCGGACCAAGCGGGGATAAGAGAGGCAAAAACTCCTACTACCAAAGCGTAAACGAGGATCCAGAGTTCTTGTTGGAGAAAAATCCAAGGCTGAATCGAGGCCACTATCATCTGATCCCCCTGACTCACCAACAAAGCCAAAAAGCTATGGCCCAACAGAATTCCCAAAACTGCCCCTAGAGAGGTCAATAAAATCCCTTCCAAAAACACCAACATAACCAGTTGAAATCTGGAAGCCCCTAAGGTTCGAAGGATCGCCAGGTCGTATTTTCTTTCTTTCAAGGAATTATACAGGGCAATGAAGATTCCTAAGCCGGCCACAATGATCAAAATTACCGCAATCCCCTGAAGCAGACTGATCCCAACTCCCAACATCTCGAAGAGGCGGGAAATCTCAAAAGACGGAGATGCTGCCTGCATATTGGTGCCTGAATTGATCATTCTCGGAAGCTGAATGGCTGCCATGGGGTTTCTAAACTGGACAAGCAAAGCCGTCACTTCCCGGGCTTGGTCTGATACCGGAAAGCCTTTTTTTGCGACTGAATGATGAAAACGCTCATGGGAATCCGACTCTGCCAATACTGGGGATGGTTCATCCAAATTGGCACTCCCCTCTTCCTCAGACCTTTCCTCAGCTTCTTCTGGATCATTTGAGTCAGCACTTTCCTCGTCATGAGTATACCAGACAGATTCTATGCTGGTCAATACCAGACGATCCAAGACATTCCCTTTGGGTTTCAGGATGCCACTAACAACAAAATTATGGGCATCATGATCATGGCTTCCTTGGCTGATTCCATGACTTCCAGCAAACTCATCGCCTATTTTGAGTCCCATAGCTCGAGCCACTTCCGATCCAAGGACTACCTCAAAAGGAAACTCCCAAGCCTTGCCCTCAGTAAATTCTGCCTGATAGAGCTCTAAGTAATCGTGATTGGTGCCAAGGATCCTATACCCCTGAAAATTATCTCCCATGGCAAGTGGAACCACATTTTTGACCAGACGATTTCTGGAAAGCCGCTGAGCTTCATCCATTTTGATATTTCCGGTTGGAAAATCAATATGGTAAACTGAAGAAAGAATTAACTGCAAAGGACTGCCTTTGGCCCCGACGACCAAGTCCACTCCTGCCGCGTCCTGACTCATCTTTTTCTCAAACTGATCCTGAACCAATAGCAAGACGGTAATGATGGCTAAGCCCAGAGCTAGCAAAAACACATTCAAGCCTGTAGATAAAGGCTGAAAGGTTAAATATTTCCAACTTATTTTAAACAGATTCATGAGGATGCAACTTCGATGAAATTGGAAATTTGATTTTTCACCCTTTGGTCATGAGTGACAATGATCAAGGCTGCTCCTATTTTTCGTGCTTGTGCTTGCAGGAGTTGAATCACCTTTTCTGCATGGGCATCATCCAAGCTAGAGGTAGGCTCATCGGCCAGGATAAGCTTGGGAGAATTTGCCAAAGCCCTGGCAATAGAAACCCGCTGGGCTTCACCTTCACTCAGAGTGAGCACCGAGGCTTTTGCCTTTTGCTTTATCCCGAGTTCTTCAAGGAGACCGTCGAGGTCCTGTCCTTTTTCCTTGGAAAAGAAATGGGCCAATTCCAGATTTTGGCGAACATTCAGGGCAGAGATCAAATGCGGCTTTTGGAAGACAATGCCAATATTTTTCCCCCTAAAGAGATCCAAAGCGTGGCCGGAAAGCTTGGAAATTGATACACCGTCGATTTGAATATCGCCTGAAAGAGGAGATAGCAACCCGGCAATCAGATTTAGAAGGGTGGATTTTCCGCTTCCGGACTTACCCAAAACCAATAAGGAATCATTGGCATTAAGTTGGATATTGGGGAATTGCAAAATCTTTTGACCCGGATGAGCAAACTTCAGGTCCTTGGATAGTAATAGCATGGTTATTTTACAGGGATTGTCACTCGGAAAGTAGTCCCTTTGTCTTGTTCACTTTCAAATTCAATGCTACCCTTTAAGACTTCAAGGCATTTTTTGACGATCGAAAGTCCAAGCCCGGATCCTTCTACAATTCCGACATTTTTTGCCCTGAAGAAACGATCGAAAAGCTGTCCTTGTTCGGATTTCGGTATTCCTATCCCTTTGTCTTTGACGATGGCTTCCAGCTGACCATTTTCTATTTTCATGTGGAAGTCCACATGCTTTCCTTCTTTGGAATACTTTACGGCATTGGAAAGCAGGTTTTCCAAAACCTGATAAACCAGTTCCGGATCTGAGGTAATGGTCTTAGGCATATCGCCAATTTCAGTCCTGATGGTGACTTCATTATCAATTCCAGCATTGACAGTATCGATGACGTCCTTGACAAATGCCCCGGTAAAAATCTTTTTGGGTTTGAATTCCAACTTATTCTCATCAGCCTTACCGAAGAAGAGTACGCTGGTCAGAAGGTTGTTCAGGGCACGGACCGAATTTTCGATTTTAAAGGCGTGCTTAGTGATCTTGGTTTTAAAAGGATGGTCCTTTTCGGCATAAATCTGCAATAGCTGCGCAGAGCTCAGGATGGAAGTCAGGGGAGTTTTGAATCCATGGGAGACATTGAGGACAATTCGTGATTTGAGTTCGTTGATCTCTCTTTCCTTTTCCAAGGCTTTGGTAAGTTCCTTATTGGCTTCGTAAAGTTCCGCCGTTCTCTGCTTGACTTTTTCCTCGAGTTCGTTGTTGAGTTTTTGGAGTTCTTTTTCCTTTCTGTCTTTAAAAATCGCCAACTCGATCACCATGTTGAGTTCACGGATATTGAACGGCTTGATGACATAAGCGCTTGGATTAGTACCAACCACCTTATTCAGTGTTTCAGCATCGGAGCTGGCACTGAGGTACACTACCGGAATATCGAATTTTTCATTGATGATTTCGGTGGTCTTTATCCCGTCGAGTTCGCCGGCTAGATTGATATCCATCATCACGATGTCAGCGCGGTTTTCATCGAGAATTTCCAGGGCTTTTTCTCCTGAATCGGCTATTCCAATGATCTGATGGGCATTTTTCTCCAGTGCTCGCTGAAGCAAAAGTGCGGAGACTGAGTCGTCCTCAACAATGAGGATTTTGAGTGTAAACATGAATTAAAAGAAGTGGTGGTCGACAATTGGGAGTTAAAATACGAAAATTAAGTCTTTGACAATGGAATTTCCACCCATACGCGGGTGCCCGAATTTTTATCACTCCAAATCCGGATTGTTCCTCCCAATAGATTTACCAGGTTTTTAGTAATATTCAACCCTAGTCCTGAGCCGTCGTAGAGCCTATCATTGCCCGTGCTTTCCTGTTCGAAAGCATCAAACATCTTGCGCTGAAACTCATGAGACATACCTATTCCGGTGTCCTCAAATTTTAAAATCAGGGATTCCCCAGCCTTTTCAACTTTAAGCCCAATTCTCCCAGAGTCAGTGTATTTTATGGAATTGCCGAGAATATTATTCAGGATAATTTCCAAGAATCTCCGGTCGATTCTAGCTTCAAATTCAGGACTTAGGAACTGAACTTCCATGCTGAGTCCCTTTCGTTCTGCCATTTTGAGATGGGCAAGAGTCACCTCCCGGATGAAGTTGTTGACCTTGGTGGAAATCGGGATTACTGGCATTTTATTGGCCTCGATTTTTGCCAAATCCAACAAAGAGTTGATCGTGGTAAGCAACCTTTCCCCGCTTTGAAGGATAATATCCATCAAGGATTGTAGCTCCTTGTCATTCTGTCTCACCATCATAATATGCTCTGCCCCTCCAATAATGCCATTGAGAGGAGTGCGAATTTCATGACTGATATTGGAGAGCAGGCTAGTTTTGAACCTATTGGCCTCTTCTGCCTTGTTTTTGGCTTCTTTCAGGTTTTTTTCTGCCAATTTCTGAAAAGTAATATCCTTGAAAACGCAAAGAACCAGTTCTTTCCCGGCAAAGTCTTTTTCCAAAAGAACGGAATAGACCTCCATCTCCAAAGTCCCGGATTTCCATGGAATCTGAATTTCAGTGGAATGGCTTTTTCCGAGTTCATCTTCTTCTGGGGAGGGCAAAAGCTTCAAAAACTTCTCCTCAGAAAATCCCGACTGGAAGAGATCCCAAATTGCCCGGTTTTCTAAAGTAGCCACTTCCTTCCCCATCAAGTGAGCAAAAGCAGGGTTTACGGTCAGGATTAACTGCCGATCGACTAGAAGCATCATGCCATCTTGGGTGCCTATCCAAACATTTTTAAACTGCTGCTCAGCCAGAATTTTATCCTTGCTTTTCCGATCTACCTCACTTCGCAAAAGACCCACGTTTTTCACTTGCCGATACACGATGTTGATCAATACCCCTATTCCTACTAGGAAAAGAACCGCCAAAATCAAAAAATAAGGTCTCAAATAGAAGGGGCGAAGGATTTCGAAGCTGGGCGACTGCAAAGTATCCGAGAACGTCTCCCCATCATAAGATGCTTTGATTTCAAAGGTATATTCCCCTGCCTCCAGATTGGGAAAAAACAATTCATTAGTCCGGGGCTGCTTGATCACCTGCCATTCCGTGGAATCTGATTGTGAAAGGCGGTAATGAATCCAAAGCTCCTTAGAGCCATCAAAGGCAGGGGCTGAAAATTCCACTCGTACCGAGTTTTTGGAATAGGGGAAAGTCTGGTCTTCCTTACCGGCAATCTCCTCCAATCCTACTTCCATTTTTTTGATGAAAATCTGAGGCTTCCCCTTGGCATAAAAACTGGATTGATTTGAATATATCGACAAACCTTTTTGGGTTCCGATCAGAATTTTGCCGGAAGCCGCCTGAATCATCGCCCCACGGTTGACTTCATCTCCCACTAGGCCATTGGATTCATTGAAATGGTGAAATTTCCCTTTCCCCAAAACATAAATCCCATTATCCGTTCCTACCCAAACACACCCAGTTGCGTCTTCATAAAACAACGTATACACAGGATTGGTGATGGTTTTTTGCAGGTAGAGGTAATGACCAACATACCCTTCCCGAAAAATCTTCAATCCATATTCAGTACCCAAAAGAATACTTCCGTCCGGCAATTCCAGATAATCATAGCCCTCACCCAGGATATATTTTGAAGTCTCTACGATAGGATATTGGTTTTCCAGCCGGCTTGCCCGCATCACCATAATCTTCCCATTCTTCAGTCTTCCCGCTTTGCGGAAAAAACTTTTGACCGGGCCAAGGCTCTCATTGATTTCGGGAGTCAGATTTTCCCCATAGTTTCCTCGTTTCAATGAGGAAATCGAGGTATGAAAAACTAGTTCTGGCGTGGTTATGAAAACGCTGTCATCATCGACCTGAACCGAAGAGACGTTGAAATCAGGCTTTGGGCTCAACAATCTCGCCTTCTGAGTTTTTAAATCAAAAACTCCCACGCCTCCCCAGTTGGAAGAAAAAAGAATTTCCCCTTTTCCGGTTTTTGAAAAATTAATAATCCTCTGATTGGGGTTTCCTACAGGATTTTCATCTTTCAGAATAGTCCTCAGCTCATTTTTGGAAAATAGCTGAAGGCCGTTGTTGAACCCTAACAGGTAATTTTCATTTCCTAAATCTGCAATAGCTGAGATTTCTTCTCCCAGGAATCGGGAGGATTCTATTCCATAATTCTGAAATATCTGACTGTTGTTATTGGCTAGGCCCCGACTTGCCCCAACCCAAAGGATCCCCTCCCGATCCACGAAGAGAGTCTGTAGCGTATTTGATTTAAAGAGGTTCTCCAAATTCAAAAGCTCTGACCTTGCATTGGCTGGATGATACTTTTTCAATTGGGAATTGAAATGATAAAAGACATTTTCTCCAGCGAAATCCATCGAATAATGATGGGATAATGAAGCATCCAAATTAGAAAACCCTTCGTCGATCATGACCTCGGGAGTTTCAAGATTAGGCCCTTTTGCCAGGTAATTTTTTCCCAAAAAATAATAGGTCCCACCCGGAGACTTTTTTACCAAGACTGGCGGGGAAGGAAGCGGAATCCCATTGAACTCAAAATTTTTCAAAAAACTATTATCAAATAGGAAAGCGCCTTTTTGAAAAATGAGCAGGAGTTTCCCATTTAAATTGATGACTGCTTGCAAGAATCCGGTCAGCTCAGGATCTCTTTTGATTTCGCGAATCTCCTTTTCGCCATTTCTCCAGGACAAAAGGTGATTCTCAGTGTCCATGAAAAAAACCTTATCCTGGGATTTCCCCACGGACAAAAACCGAATCCCCGGCGCAAACTTTTCCTTAAAGCCATTTGGAATTGGAACTTCCTTCCAGTTACCGGCTCCTCCATGGTACAAAACAGGAATTCCATTGGCATTAAAAAGCCAAATCACCCCATCCTCATCTTTGTGAAGGGAAATCCTGTAAATAAATTTTCTCACGATACTATCAGGAAGAGAGTAAGTTTGGATCCCATCAGAGTAAACTACTCCTCTAGAAGTGGAAAACCACATTTGCCCCAAGGTGTCCTGTTCGATTTCCAAAACATTCTGTACTGGAAGCCTGACGCCTTTTGGGGAGGTGTTGAATTTGAAGGATTGGGAAAAGGTGCTATTGCTTTTGAAGAAAAAGCAAAATGACAAAAGCAAAAACAAGGATATTCTCCTGATCATGAGGTTAAAATTAGAAAAAGATTCTGCAACCCAAATTCCTTTGAGAATGTTGGTCTTTTCTTTTGTCAGCGGGTGGTTTCTTTTATTTTTGTGCCAAACTTTAACAAGCGTATCTAATGAGTGTACTAGTCAATAAGAATTCTAAGGTAATCGTCCAGGGATTTACCGGATCGGAAGGTTCGTTTCACGCACAGCAAATGATCGAATATGGCACTAATGTCGTGGGAGGCGTGACTCCAGGCAAAGGTGGCTCTACTCATTTGGAGAGACCGGTGTTTAATTCTGTAGAGGAGGCCGTTCAGAAGACTGGTGCCGACACTTCCATTATTTTCGTACCGCCAGCTTTCGCTGCGGATGCAATCATGGAAGCTGCAGATGCCGGAATCAAAGTGATCATTGCCATCACGGAAGGTATTCCAGTGGCTGATATGATGAAAGCCAAGCCTTACATTAAGGAAAGAGGTTGTGTTTTGATCGGACCAAACTGCCCAGGTGTCATCACTCCAGGTGAAGCAAAAGTTGGAATTATGCCAGGTTTTGTCTTCAAATCAGGTAGAATCGGTATCGTCTCCAAGTCAGGTACTTTGACCTACGAAGCTGCTGACCAGGTAGCAAAAGCTGGTTTGGGTGTATCCACAGCAATCGGTATCGGTGGTGATCCTATCATCGGAACTTCCACCAAACAGGCTGTAGAAATGCTGATGAATGATCCGGAAACTGACGCCATCGTGATGATCGGTGAAATCGGCGGCAACTACGAAGCAGAAGCAGCAAAATGGATCCGTGATAACGGCAACAAAAAGCCAGTAGTTGGATTTATCGCTGGACAGACAGCACCTCCAGGCCGTAGAATGGGACATGCCGGTGCAATCATCGGAGGAGCAGATGATACTGCTGCAGCCAAAATGAGAATCATGAAAGAAAACGGAATCCATGTCGTAGAATCTCCTGCTGAAATCGGAGCTACTATGGCTCAAGCTCTTGGCATTAATGCTTAAGAACTGAATGGGGTCTATTCTCTAATTCATAGCCAACCGCCTCAAATTTATCATTTGAGGCGGTTTTGTTTTTTACAGGATTAACCAAATGGGTTTTGTAACTTCCTATCATGCAGCAGGCTCAAACTTTTATCTCGGATCAGTTTTATTCCAAAAGAATCAAAGACCTTACTGTCCGAACTATACGACTGACCGATCCAGAAACCCCCATCCAAACTTGTGCAGCACAAATGGCCCGGGAACAAGTGAGCTGTCTGTTTATCGGAAGGAACATTTCTCAAATCGAAGGATTTATCACCGACCTAACCTTGAGGGATAAAGTTCTGGCAACAGGTCTCAGCCCGAATACAGTCGTGTCAGAGATCTTGGAGAAAGACCTCGTGGTGATTTCCCCAGAATCAAGTCTGGTGGAAGCCCTCATTCTGATGTTTCAAACCAAAGCCCGCTATGTCTTGGTGAAAGAAGATGGAAAATATCTGGGCTGGATCAGCAGAACTAAAATCCTCACCGAACAAAGCCAAGGCCCTTTCATGTTTATTCAATCTGTGAAAGAAGCCCGGCATTTTTCTGAGCTCAAAGAGAAATGGGAATACATGCCAAACCTAATCCACCTGCTGATCAGCAGAGGAATGAAAGCCTCATTTGTAAATCAAATCATTACCACGGTCGCCGATACCATTACCCAGCGTGTGATTGAACGGGTAATCAAAGAATTGGGCACACCGCCAGCAAAGTTTGTCTTTATCGTATTTGGCAGCGAAGGAAGAGGAGAGCTAACGCTCAAAACCGATCAGGACAACGCCATCATTTATGAAGACAAAGCCAATGAGCACAGGGAGGAAGTCAGGGCTTATTTTTTGGATTTTGCGACCAAAGTATCCACCATGTTAGACCAGATCGGGATACTATTTTGCGAGGGAGAGCTGATGGCCATGAACCCGAAATGGACGCATTCGCTCTCCCATTGGAAGCGGAACTACGACTCTTGGGTCTCGGATGCTTCACAGGAAACCGCCATGAATTATTCTACTTTTTTTGACTGTCGGGCAATCTTCGGGGAATTCAATCTACTGGAGGAGCTTCAACGCCACATGGGCAGTCTAATTGAAAAAGCTTCGGAGCGTTTTTTTGTAAATCTTGGATACAATGCCCTTCAATATGAGCCTCCCCTTACTTTTTTCAAGAGAATCCGAACAGAGGAAATCGAGGGAGAGAAACAGTTGAACCTCAAGAAGACCATGAGGCCTATCGTGGATTTAGCCAGAGTCTATGCATTAAAGCATCATATTTTTGATACTGGCACCATCAAAAGGATACAAAGCATTGGAAACAAGGGGATTTTTTCACCCAAAGAAGTGCAGGAACTAACTCATGCCTTTGAGTATTTGATGAGTCTAAGATTGGAAAATCAGGCCATTTCCATTCTGAACAATCAAACTAAACCTAGGAATTTCCTCCTGATTAATTCCCTGACAAAGGTCCAACAAGTTACCCTGATTGAGATTTTTAAAGTTATTGAAGAATTCCAGGCTAGAATCAAGATATCATTTACCAGAAGTCTATAATTTCTGAGTTCAGAATTAACTTTTATAAATTTTTTAAAGAAGTTGTTTTTTATTAAATAAAGTTTTCTAAATTTGTTAGAAGTAATAACTTAGTATTATCTGACCTAAAATCAGAAGTTAGTACTGAAAAACAGATATAATCGAACGTTCCTTTCGCCAACCTTCGATAGATATCGAAAAAAAGTTGGTAACCCCATAAAACAATAAATCTTACACAATCTAATCTGCCAATTCAGTATGCTCAGTAAGTATCCTCTCTCCGATGTTGAAAAGGCTTTTTTAGCCGAGTCTGGAGTTGAAAAAATCTCGACCCTGATCCCTTATCTCACTGTTGACAATTTTCCAAAGATGGGCTTGCTGACTGCCTGCAGATTTTTGGAATGGGCAGCTGCCAATCCACAGGGTGTAATCTCATTACCCACAGGAAAAACCCCGGAGTTTTTCATCAAGTGGACTCAATATCTACTGGAAAACTGGGACAGTAAAAAAGGTAAAGAAATACGGGAGAAATATGGCCTTGGATCCACCAAGAAGCCTGTTTTGAAGGACCTTACGTTTGTGCAGATTGACGAATTCTATCCGATTTCTTCCAAGCAGCACAATAGCTTTTACGATTATGTAAACAAGTTTTACATCCAGGGCTTTGGGCTATCTAAAGAAAATGCCATCCTGATCAATTCTGATGAGATTCCATTGGCGGAAGGCAAGCATTTCAAGGAGATTTTTCCGGATCTGAAGGTGGATCTATCTCTCAGATTTAGGGATCCCATTAATGAGTTGGAAAAGCTTCAGCAAACTTCGATCTACATGATCGACCAATGGTGTGGAGAGTATGAACAAAAGATCAGGGACAAAGGCGGAATTGGATTTTTCTTGGGGGGAATCGGTCCGGATGGACATATTGCCTTCAACACCAGAGGATCACACCTCTACTCGGTTACCCGATTGACAGAGACCAACTTCGAAACTCAGGCCGTTGCGGCTGGAGATTTGGGCGGAATTGAAGTCTCTGCCAATAGATTGGTCATCACCATCGGCTTAGACACGATTGTATATAACAAAGACGCAGTAGGAATCATCATCGCAGCCGGTGAGGCCAAAGCTGGTATTGTGCGGGACTCTTTGGAGACAGAGATGAATAATGTCTATCCTGCCACTGTACTTCAAAAGTTGAAAAACGGCCGATTCTACCTTACCAAAGGTGCGGCAGTGAAGCTGACTGACTCCATGGATGCCTATTATGAAAAAGGCGAATGGACCTTTGAAAAAACCGAAAGAGCTGTCATTGAGCTTTGCAAAAAGCTCAACAAATATGGACACCGACTTAAGTTAAGCGATCTCAAAGCGGACAAATACACCAAACTCATTCCGGACCTTTCCGAAGACACTGTCAATCAGGTCATGAAGAATGTCGAAGCCAAGCTTGCGCGCGGTCTGGAGCAAGAAAGAAACCAAGTGGTGCTTCATACCGGTCCGCATCATGATGATATCTCACTGGGGATTCTTCCACACATCACCAATCAATTGAACGAACCGAGCAATGAAGCTCATTTCTCAGTCTTGACCTCCGGGTTTACAGCAGTAACCAACACCTTTGTGATCGACACCTTGCTTTACACCAAAAAGCTGTTGGACGAAAACAAAATCCAGATGGTGAATTACGATGACTTTTTTGAGATAGGATACAGCCTCAAAACAGACAAAGACGTCTACCACTACCTGACCAATGTAGCTTCAGAAAATGCCGATGCACGACGCAGAGGTCTTGCCCACCGAGTGGTAAGAGCTTTGGTGATCATATATGAAGTCAAAAACAAAACTCAGTTGCGTGAAACCATCAATGATGTCATCAGTATCCTGAGAAATTCATATGACGGAGAAAAAAACCCTTCCAAAATCCAAAAACTGAAAGGAATGATCCGTGAGTTTGAGGAAGAGTTGGTTTGGGCCCACTTCGGTGTACAGGTGAAAAATGTGCATCACCTGAGACTTGGATTCTATACCGGTGATATTTTCACCGAGCAACCTGATAAAACCCGGGATGTAGAGCCCATCGTGGAAATGTTTAGAAAAATCAAACCTACAAAAATCAGTTTGACCCTAGACCCTGAAGGATCCGGACCAGACACCCACTATAAAGTTTTACAAGCAACTGCTGAGGCGGTGAAAAAATGGGGGGAAGAACACGATACCAGTGAGCTTCGCATCATCGGATACAGAAATGTCTGGTTTAAATTTGAGCCACATGAAGCTAATGTCATCGTCCCTGTTTCATTGGGAGACATGTCTGTCATGGAAGATTCCTTCTCCAATTGCTACTTGAGCCAGGTGAATGCTTCCTTCCCGAGCTATGCGCACAATGGAAAATTCAGTACAGTAGCCAAGAGAACTTGGGTTGGTCAGCTAAATGACATCCAGTTATTATTGGGCAAAAATTATTTCTATTTACATGAGCGGGCTAAAGTGAGAGCCAGCCACGGATTAATTTTCTTCCGGGACATGAATGTGGATGAATTTTTGGCCACAGCCAGAGAGTTGGAAAAATCTATTGAAGGGATGCTCTAATTTTGACCCGAACAAAGGAACTCAAGAAAGCTGTCGGAATTTTCCGGCTGCTTTCTTCATTTAACCTATTCAAACATTTAACGATAACCCGAGCCTATGCAAAAGGCCATATTAGGATTAGATATTGGAGGCACCGGAATTAAAGGCGGGGTCTTGGTCAATGGGCATTTGGAAGACATAAGGTCCATCCCTACTCCAGCACAGGAGTCCAAGGAATTCATCCTCAAAACGATATCTGATTTTATCAAGACTTACGAGCACTATGACTTTGTAGGGATAGGGATAGGAATCCCCGGCCTGGTTGACACGCGGGAAGGGGTGGTTTTGGGACTTGCAAATATTCCTTCTTTCCAGCACGTAGAGTTGAAAAAATACCTTACCGAAATATTTCAAAAGCCGGTATTTATCAATAATGACGCGAATTGCTTTGCCATTGGAGTGCATAAATACGGTGTAGGCAGACCCTTCAAAAACCTGGTGGGGATCACTTTGGGGACAGGCACCGGAGGAGGAATTGTCATCAATGGACACTTGTATTCCGGGGTATTTTCTGCTGCGGGAGAGTGGTGTAGCGCTCCTTACTTAGATCATAATTTTGAGTACTACTGCAGCGGGAAGTTTTTCCAGAATTTTTACAACAACAAGCCAAAAGCTTTGGCTAAAAAAGCAATGGCAGGAGATCCAGAAGCCCAAAAGGCTTTTGAGGAATTTGGTCATCACCTAGGTGAGTTGCTGAAAATGATCCTTTACTCCCTTGCTCCAGAAGCTATCATCTTGGGAGGCTCAATCCGGAAATCTTTTCCTCTTTTCAAAAACTCCCTCTACAAAACCCTTCAGACTTTTGCCTATCCCAATGTCTTGGAAGATTTGAAAATTTTAATTTCAGAATTGGACGAAACAGCCATCCATGGTGCCGTAGCTCTGGTCGATGTAGAAGAAGACATGGTGACCATTTAGGACTTTAAGTTGGTTTTTTTAGTTAAAAAATGCGGCTCTCCAGGGGTCGCATTTTTTGTTCGATTTGTAAAGATTCCCAATCGAGCGGTTAATTTTGAATAAATAACTCATCCCATACTTTGAAACGACTTGCCATACTTGCCTCCGGATCAGGCTCCAACGCCGAAAAAATCATGGAATATTTTCAGAAATCTACCAAAGGGGAAGTAGCATTGATTGCCTCCAACAAGTCTGATGCGTATGTTTTGGAGCGGGCAAAAAAATTCGGAGTGCCTGCTTTTTCTTTTACCCGTAAAGAAATGGAAGCAGGCCATCTCCTGAAAAAACTCCAAGAAGAAGGAATAGACTGGGTGATATTGGCGGGGTTTTTACTCAAAATCCCTGAGGACTTGATTCAGGCATTTCCTGATCGTATGGTGAATATCCATCCGGCGCTTTTACCCAAATATGGAGGGAAGGGCATGTATGGAATGCATGTGCATGAGGCCGTGAAAGCCGCCGGAGAAAAAGAAACCGGCATTACCATCCACTTGGTCAATGAGCACTATGACGAGGGCAAAATCATTTTTCAGGCCGCCACAACCCTTGAAGCCCAAGATTCTCCGGAGGATATAGCTCGAAAGATCCATGAGCTGGAGCATCGGTATTTTCCGGAAGTCATCGATAGTTTGCTTTAAGCCATTTATGAATTGGGCTTTTCTCTTGGGAGAATTTGCAATAAATGCCTTTAGATTATGAATGCCAGAAGTCAGTCCAAAACAACCCAGAATCTTGCTTTTCGGCGATTGGTATGGCTAGTCGTGATGACGACCCTATCATTTCAATGCAAACCTCTAGATCCCCCTTGTGAATCTGGGAAAAATCTCTTTTGTGAGGATTACGAATGGACTGAGTCAGCCTACATTCTTCCCTATCCAAAAGGCTTAAGTTTTCGGGTCAATCAGGGTAACAACAACACCTGCGGCGGACACCAAGGAGCCTACCAATACGGATATGATTTCGATATGCCTATCGGATCAACCGTCATTGCATCCAGATCCGGAATTGTAAGTGAGGTGAGGAATGACAATCCTGATGGTGTCAATCTTTCATTTGGAAATGAGAATCTTGTAAAAATCCTTCATGAGGACGGAACAACGATGGGATATTCCCACCTAAAACAGCATAGTATTGTTGTAAAACCTGGACAATTGGTTCTCCAAGGAGACACTCTTGGCTTAAGTGGCAATTCCGGATATACCAATAATTTCCCCCATTTGCATTTTCACTTGTCCACCTGCGATGAGCCAGTACTTCCTGGTTGTAGTACCATATTGGTGAAATTCAAAAACACTAGACCTAATCCATGCGGACTTGTTCAAAATGAGGTGTACTTAGCGAGTTAAAGACAAAAATTGAGGAAAAACTCCTACTTCAAATAGACTTAGAAACAAAAAACAAAATCAAAGTCCTGAGAAAAACACTTCTCTACCAGCACAATTCTCAAGGTAAATGGAGACAAGCTTGTTTAGTATATTTCCCCCATGAAAAGTAACAAAGTATTTATCGCCACAAGCCTGGATGGATATATCGCTGATTCCAAAGGAGGAATCGATTGGCTGGAAACATTTCCGGAGATCAACCAAGTGGATACTGGCTACTACAGTTTCATGGCCGAAATCGACGCCTTGCTGATGGGAAGAGGTACTTTCGAAAAAGTATGTTCCTTTGACATCGATTGGCCCTATGAAAAGCCCGTTTTCGTCCTGAGCAACAGCCTGATAGGAATACCTGAAAAATTCCAGGGAAAAGTAGAATTGGTCAGTGGAAGTTTGAGTGAGGTTTTGGCTCAAATTCATCAAAAAGGATTCGGCAGATTATACATTGACGGAGGAAAAACCATTCAGAGTTTTTTGAAAGAAGACCTGATTGACGAAATGGTGATTACTGTAATCCCAGTCCTTTTGGGAGGCGGAATTCCTCTGTTTGGACCATTATCAAAACCCCTGGTTTTTGATTGTAAAAAAACCACCCTTTTTGTAAACAGAATTGCACAAAGTCATTTTATCAGGAAGAGAGGATAGGTTTGGTCGGTCTGATTTTTTCAAAAAAAGATCAAATAGACCTAGTCAATCTTCAGCTATTCTATCATTTGCCCCTTCCCCTTCCGCTCTTTTTTCCTACCTTTGCCCCTTCTTGATTTCTCACCTATCCATCTAAAAAATGGCCGTCAAAAAAATCCAATCAGCTCTTATTTCAGTCTTTTATAAGGACAACTTAGAACCAATCATCGCGCTTTTGAAGCAGCACGGAGTGAAAATCTACTCTACCGGTGGCACTCAGAAGTTTATCGAGGAACAAGGTGCTGAAGTGATTCCTGTGGAAGAACTGACCTCCTACCCTTCTATTTTTGGAGGTAGGGTAAAGACTCTCCACCCAAAAGTGTTCGGAGGTATTCTTTACAGAAGAGAAAATGAGGGAGATGTGGCTCAGGCAGTGGAATATGACATTCCCGCAATTGATCTGGTAATTGTAGACCTGTATCCCTTTGAAGAAACTGTCGCTTCTGGGGCCTCCGAAGCAGACATCATTGAAAAAATCGACATCGGAGGAATTTCATTGATCCGAGCAGCTGCCAAAAACTTCAAAGACGTCATCATCATTGCTTCCAAAAACCAGTATGGAGAATTGGAGGAAAAACTGAAAGCACAAAGCGGAGGAACAACCTTAGAGGACAGAAGGTACTTTGCCGCTCAGGCTTTCCAGGTGTCATCCAACTACGATACGCACATTTTTAATTATTTCAACCAAAGCGAAAACATCCCAGCTTTAAAAGTCTCCGAAAGCAAAGCCAAAGCACTTCGTTATGGAGAAAACCCGCACCAGGCTGCCCATTTCTATGGAAATCTGGACGATCTTTTTGATCAGCTGAACGGAAAAGAGCTTTCTTATAACAACCTAGTAGATGTGGACGCTGCAGTCAATCTGATTGCAGAATTCGAAGGCCAAACTGCCTTTGCCATCCTTAAACATACCAATGCTTGCGGTTGTGCAACTGCAAGTACAGTAAAAGAAGCTTATCAAAAGGCATTCGCGGCGGATACCCTTTCTGCCTTTGGAGGTGTCTTGGTCACCAACCAGTCCGTGGACAAAGCTGCCGCTGAGGAAATGAATTCTCTATTCTTCGAGGTATTGATTGCACCAGAATTTACGGAAGATGCTTTGGAAGTATTGAAAGGAAAGAAAAACAGAATTCTCCTTCGCCAGAAGATGGCTTTACTGGGTACCAAAATGATCAAAACTCTTTTGAACGGAGTGATCGAACAAGACAAAGATTTGGCTACAGAGAGCAAATCAGACTTTAAAGTAGCTACCAAAGTGGCTCCTAGCGAAAAAGAAATGGACGCATTGGTGTTTGCTGCTAAAGTCTGCAAGCATACCAAATCCAACACGATCGTATTAAGCAATGACAATCAGCTTTTTGCTTCCGGAGTAGGACAGACATCCAGAGTAGATGCGCTGAAGCAGGCCATTATCAAAGCCAAGGAATTCGGCTTTGATTTGAAAGGAGCTGTAATGGCATCAGACGCCTTCTTCCCATTCCCGGATTGCGTGGAGATCGCGCACGAAGCTGGAATCACTGCAGTTGTTCAGCCCGGAGGATCTATCAAAGATCAGGACAGCATTGACTTCTGTGACGCCCACGGTATGAGCATGGTCATGACAGGAGTGAGACATTTCAAGCATTGATTAGTAGTATCAAGTAGCTGGATTTTAGTATCAAGACCTCTGGTTCTATGGGATCGGAGGTCTTTCTTTTTTTCAAAACCAGTTGATTAAATCCGGATTAAGTTAAAAATTCAGGTTCTTTTTAAGTGACTCAAAGCAGGAATATGGGGAAGTACCAAAAACTTTTGATAAAAATTCTTTCCGGAAGTTCGGATGCCAATGTAGATTTTGAACAGTTCAGGAGATTATTGATCCTTTTTGGTTTTTCGGAAAGGATCAAAGGAAGCCATCATATTTTCACCAAAGAAGACGTGGAGGAAATTCTAAACATTCAAGAAAACCAGGCCAAAGCCAAACCCTATCAGGTGAAACAAGTAAGAAACCTTATATTGAAGTATCAATTAAAATTAGAAGAAAATGACAGTTGACTATAAATTCGAAATCATCATTTATTGGAGTGAAGCAGACCAGGCATTCATTGCTGAGGTCCCAGAATTAGCTGGTTGTGCGGCTGATGGAAAATCCTATGCTGAGGCGCTAAAAAATGCGGAAACAGTCATCTCCGAATGGATCGAAACGGCTAAAGAATTGGGAAGAACTATCCCAAAACCAAAAGGTAAATTGATGTTTGCGTAACTAGCACAATTATGAAACAAAGTCTGAAGCGATTTCTTGTTCTGTAAACCTTGAGAAAATGGAAACCCTGAGAATCAAAGCATACCCAAAAAGTAAAAAGCAAATTCAGTCTTTCACTGATTTTTTGAAGAAGGAGGGAAATGAATTTGAATTGGTGGAACAAGCAGATTTTTTGGATTTTATTTCTGAATTGGAATCTAGCCTAGATCAGGTAAAATAAATCAAGCAGGGAAAACAAAAAAAAGAGCTTGGAAAAGACTTTTTGAATGAATTATGAAGTCATTCTTACACCAGATTTTAAATAGTTTTTCAAACGGCTTTTTAAAAAATACCCTTCTCTTAAAATGGTCTCCTAGAACTCATTCTAGAGCTTGAAAAGGACTATAAAATCGGTCCCCCTTTAGGTTCCAATCTTTTCAAATCAGAATTTCTATCTCAAGTAAAAATAAAGGGAAATCAGCCGGAGCTAGAGCAATTTACTTTTTTGTAGGTGAAGAAAAGAAGGTTTACCTGATCCATATTTTTGATAAAAATGAATGGAGAATCTACCAAAAGAAACTTTTATCGATTTTTTACAAAAAGTAGGCTTGATTTAAAAAAGGTAAATCAGTCTTGAAGATTCTTAGGATGTTTGTCCTTAAACTTTTCCAAAGTTTTGAACTTTTGAAAAGTTAACTGCCCCAAGAATTCAATTCCTTTCATTTCCCAAGCCAAATCCCCTATTTTGCAAGCCGAACCCTTAAGCTGATTTTGCAGTTCTTGGTTCTTGATTCTTGCTTCTTGCATCTTTCTATGAAACAGCACCAACTCAAGCTATACAACACCCTTTCCCGGGAAAAAGAAGAGTTTTCACCCATCAACCCACCCTTTGTAGGGATGTATGTCTGTGGACCGACTGTCTATGGTGACGCACATTTGGGTCACGGACGGCCTGCGGTCACTTTTGACACAGTCAACAGGTATCTGACACACCTGGGCTATCGGGTGCGCTATGTCCGCAACATCACTGACGTGGGTCACTTGACCGGAGATGCGGATGAAGGGGAAGATAAAATTGCCAAAAAAGCCAAGCTCGAACAGCTTGAGCCTATGGAAGTAGCGCAGCAATATACGGACACCTATCATCGGGACATGGCTTTGCTGAATACCTGGAAGCCAAGCATCGAGCCTAGAGCAACTGGACATATTCCCGAACAGATTGCCCTGGTAGAGGCTATCCTGAAAGAAGGCTTAGCCTATGAAGTCAATGGCTCGGTTTACTTTGATGTGCTCAAATACAATAATTCCTACAAATACGGAAAGCTTTCTGGACGAGTCCTTGACGAATTGGTCAGCGGAACCAGAGATTTGGATGGACAAGGTGAAAAACGAAATTCTGTGGATTTTGCACTTTGGAAAAAGGCAGCTCCTGAGCATTTGATGAAATGGGATTCGCCTTGGGGAGTAGGTTTTCCGGGTTGGCATTTGGAGTGTACTGCGATGAGTTCGAAGTATCTCGGAACCCAGTTTGATATCCATGGAGGCGGGATGGACCTGATGTTTCCTCACCACGAGTGCGAAATTGCCCAAGGAAACGCCTGCAATCATAAGGATCCAGCCAAGTACTGGATGCACAACAACATGATTACCATCAATGGGCAGAAGATGGGCAAGTCCTTGGGGAATTTTATCACCCTTCAGGAATTGTTCACCGGTAACCATAAGCTTCTAGAGCAAGCTTACAGCCCGATGACTATTCGATACTTCATGTTGACGGCTCATTATCGATCTACTTTGGACTTTTCCAATGAAGCGCTAAAAGCTGCTCAAAAAGGCTACAAAAAGATTATCAATGGATTGCGAATTGCCCGGACCCTGGAATATTCCCCGTCCACTGAGCTTGCTTTGGATGAAAACCAGATCAAGCAGATCGAAAGCAGTATTGCTGCTGCTTACCGAGCCATGGACGATGATTTCAATACCGCCCAAGCGATTGGACACCTGTTTAACATGTTGAAAAAAATCAATTCGATATTCACAGGACAACTTTCTTCTGCAGCTTTGGGAGAAGAAGTATTCCACAAACTGAAGGACACCTTTATCACCTTTGTCGTGGACATTCTTGGATTGATTGAGGAAAAAAGTGATGTGCAGGATGCCATGATTGAGCTGTTACTGAAGCTCTATTCAGAAGCGAAAACTGCCAGAGACTACGCGAAAGTGGATGAAATACGCGCTGGATTGAAAGCCATGGGCTTTGTGGTTAAAGACATGAAGGAAAAAATCGATTGGGCGTATGAAGAATAATACCATTTGGCTTTTTGCCCTCTTGATTTTCACTTGGGCTTGTACCGGAGAAAAAACTTCCGACACCCAAGTTCCAGAAGTAGTCGTCAAGCCCTACCCAATTTTCAATGCTGATTCGGCCTACGCTTTCGTCCAAAAGCAAGTGGATTTTGGCCCAAGAATACCCGGAACGCCCGGGCATTCCGCCACAAAATCCTGGATCATCAGCAGAATGGAATCCTTTGGCATGTCTGTTCAGACCCAAGACTTCCAAGCCAAAACTTACGATGGGCTAAACTGGAATCTTACCAACATCATTGCCTCTTATAATCCGAATGCTACCAAGCGTATTCTATTGGCGGCACACTGGGACTCCAGAAGAATCGCTGACAAGGACACTGATCGAATCAATGAGCCTATCGACGGTGCAAATGACGGGGCTTCCGGCGTGGGTGTTTTGCTGGAAATCGCCAGAACAATTTCTGCGCAAGGCCTTAAGCCAGAGGTAGGCATTGACTTTATTTTCTTTGACGGAGAAGATGACGGAGAACCTGAAAATGCCTCCGGAAGAAATAATTCCCAAATCTGGTGGTGTCACGGCTCTCAATATTGGTCCAAAAACAAGCATGTCCCGAATTATTCTGCCTATTATGGAATCTTGGTGGATTTGGTCGGCGGGAAAAATGCCAGATTCTATCGGGAAGGCTATTCTAGACAATATGCCTCAGGAATAGTTTCCAAAGTCTGGGGAAATGCAGCCCAATTGGGACACTCTGGGTTTTTTATCCAGCAGGACGCACCTGAAATCCTAGATGACCATGCCTTTGTGAATGAATGGGCAAAAATCCCAATGATCGATATCATCGAGTTTTCTCCGGACTTCGGATTTGGCCATTACCACCACACCCACCAGGACAATATGGACCTCATAGATCCCCGCACTTTGAAAGCCGTGGGAGAGACTGTTCTTTTTACAGTTTATCAAGAATAGGTGTTATTCTAAAAATCTTTGCTTTATTCGTAATTGCAGACGATTGCATTGGAAAGAAAAACTAAAGCACATTCATGAAAAAGGGGCATCAGGTTACGATGAAGGAAATCGCCAAAAAGCTCGGCGTGTCGGTTTCCACCATTTCCAGAGCGCTCAAAGATTCTCCGGAACTTCATCCCGAAACCAAGCGAAAAATTGTAGAGGCTGCCAAGGAAATGAATTACCAGCCAAACCTATTGGCACAAAGTCTCCGAATCAGCCGATCCAAAACTCTGGGAGTAATCGTCCCCGAAATCACTTCTCATTTCTTTGCTTCCTGCATCAGTGGAATTCAGGATATGGCCAACAAACGAGGCTACAATGTCATGATTTGCCAATCCAATGAATCATTGGAACAGGAAAAAGCCAACATCCGGACTTTGGTTTCCAGTCAAGTTGACGGGCTGTTGATCTCCTTGAGCCGAGAAACCAACCAGTTTGACCATTTGTATGACCTGTACGAGCGGGAAATCAACTTTGTGCTTTTTGACCGTGTTCAAGAAGACATTCCCGTCTCCAAGGTGACTTTCAATGATGCAGGCGGAGCTTATCAAGTCGTCAAACATCTTCTGGAAAATGGATCTCGAAGAATCGTCTATGTCTCAGGTCCCGAAGACCTATATATTTCCAAAAAGAGAAAAGAAGGCTATCTACGGGCTTTGGCTGAATTTGGAGTCAACCAAGACAATTCTTTGATCAAAATCACCGATTTGACAGAGCCGGGCAACATCAAAGTGGCACAGGAAATCTTGACCATGAGACCAAGGCCTGATGCTGTTTTTTGCATGATTGATCCGGTAGCCGTGGATGTCATGACGGAATGGAAGTCCCAAGAAATCAAAATCCCGGAGGACATTGCCTTAGCTGGATTCACCAACAATCCCACTTCCGCTGTGGTAGAACCACCCCTTACCACAGTAGCACAACCGGGTTACGAAATGGGAAAACTCGCAGTCAGCCACTTATTGGATCAGTTGGACGGAATTGCCTCCGAAGATCCAATCTCTATCGTGTTGGAGACCACCTTGGTACCGAGGAAATCATCCCAACATTTTGAGGCAAAGAGTTAATAAGTTATTGGTTATTAGATTTTATGTATATCCGCTTTCTTAACAGTAGGACTTACAATATGAATAAAATCCCGATTGAAGTTCAGTTTTAGTCGGCTTCAGTCTTCGGACTTCCGACCGCCAAACCAAAGTAATTTTGGATTGTGGTGCAATTGCGGAAAATCATATTAGATTTTTCTGAGGTTCTGGTTCACCTTACCTCAATAACTATTTTCCAATAACCTAATCCTAACTTCATGAACCCTCAATTAGCCCAAACCTTTCAATCCCTTTTTTCGGCCACTCCCCTTATCGCTTTTGCTCCCGGAAGAATTAATTTGATCGGAGAGCATACCGATTACCAAGAAGGATTTGTTTTTCCGGCAGCGGTGGATTTTGGGATTTACATTGGAATCCAGAAAAACAGCCAAAAGCTCTGCAGGCTTTATTCCATGGATTTTGATCAGGAATACAGTTTTGAACTGGATTACATATCCCCGAAAAAAGGACATTGGGCTACTTACGTCATGGGCATGTGTGCCCTACTCCAGCAGTCCGGGTACAAATTGGAAGGATTTGATCTTTTGATAGGAGGAAATATCCCGGTAGGTTCAGGATTATCCTCTTCAGCTGCACTTTCGGTGGCTATCGGCACTGCGATATCCGGGCTTTTTGAATTGGGTATCCCCAAAAAAAACATCGCACTTTATGCACAAAAAGCGGAGCATCTATTCGCCGGAGTAAACTGCGGGATTATGGACCCTTATACCTCTTCGTTTGGAGCCGAAGGCAAGGCACTTTTGCTGGACTGCCGAACCAACACTCATCAAGAAGTCTCTGTGGATCTCCAGGAATTTTCCCTGATTTTGGCTAATTCCAAGGTCAAGCATTCTCTGGCTGATTCGGCATACAATAAACGGAGAGAAGCCTGCGAGGAAAGTGTGAGAATCCTTCAAGCTCATTTTCCGGGAATAAAAACGCTCAGAGATATCCCTGAATCCGACTTAGTAAAGGTTGAATCTTTAATTCCAAACTATCTTTTCCCAAAAGCCAAGCACGTCATTACCGAATGCAAGCGAGTGCTTGAAGCTGCCCATGCCTTGAGCATTGGAGATTTGGCAACTTTCGGAAAATTGCTGAACGATTCCCATCAAAGCCTCAGCAAAGACTACGAAGTCAGCTGTGCAGAATTGGATTTTTTGGCTGAAAAGGCCCAGTGTTTGGATTTTGTCTTAGGCAGCCGGATGATGGGAGGAGGATTCGGAGGATGCACCATCAATCTAGTCAAAACCTCCGAATTGGAATCTTTTAAAACTATCCTCAGTGAAGGTTATGAAAAGACTTTCCAAAAAAGTCCTGATTTCATTCCCGTAAAATTAAGTCGAGGAGCAGCGCTTCTTTGAAAAATTTTCATCGATAAAATCCGGGGGTTGAGCTATAATATTTCCATTTCCAGCACTTTAAACCGTTGCTTTAGCACTTTTTCCCTATTTTTCTAAAAAATTATAATTTCCATGAATTACCCAAAAAACCTACGTAGCCTATTGGTCCTGCTGCTTGTTTTGGGGATAGGACTGGCTTCTTGCTCCAAAAAGAGAGAAGGAAAGCCAAAAGTCTTGATCTTCAGCAAAACTGCAGGATTTTATCATGAATCCATCCCTTCCGGGATTGCTGCTATCCAAAAGTTGGGAGCAGAAAACGGCTTTGAAGTGGACACCACCAAAAATGCCGCAAACATCAATGAGGAGAATCTCGCCCAATATGCCGCGGTGATATTTCTGAGCACTACAGCAAACGTACTGGATCATTATCAGGAAGCTGACTTCGAACGCTACATCCAATCCGGAGGTGGCTTTGTCGGAATCCATGCGGCGGCAGATACCGAATACGAGTGGGGCTGGTATGGCCGTCTTGTAGGGGGGTATTTTGCCGATCACCCCGGAATAAACGACCCACACCCCAACGTACAGCCGGGAAAAATCTCCAAAACAGGGGAGAAACACCCTTCTGTAGATTTTCTTCCCAATACTTGGGAAAGAACAGACGAGTGGTACAGCTACAAAAACGTCAATCCCAACACCAAAAAGCTCTTAATGCTGGATGAAGCTTCCTATGAAGGAGGTTTGGACATGGGAGAACATCCGATTGCTTGGTATCATGATTTTGACGGCGGCCGTGCTTGGTACACCGGAGGGGGTCATACGCATGAATCATTTTCAGAAGATAATTTTCTAAAGCATTTGCTGGCTGGTATCCAGTATGCTATCGGAGAAAATGAGGAATTGGACTACGCTAAAGCCAAATCCAAAAGAACCCCAGAGGAAAACAGATTTACCAAGACTACACTTTCTATTGGTGAGTTTACTGAACCTACAGAAATGACCGTACTACCAAATCTGGACATTTTGGTGGCTCAAAGAAGGGGTGAGATCCTACATTATAACAATGCGACAGGTGAACTGAAAGAAGTGGCAAAACTTGATGTTTACTGGAAAGCTGAAGTTCAGGGAGTCAATGCTGAAGAAGGGGTGATGGGCTTGCAAAAAGACCCTGATTATGCCAAAAACAACTGGGTCTACGCTTTCTATTCTCCGACAGGAGATCAGGAAATCAACCGACTCTCTAGATTTAAATTTGCAAACGGAGTCTGGGACATGAGCTCTGAGCAAGTGATCCTGGAGCTTTACTCACAAAGAAATATTTGCTGCCATACCGGAGGCTCAATCGCCTTTGACGCTCAGGGAAACCTTTTCCTTTCTACGGGTGATAATTCTACTCCATTCAATCAGCCCAACACTCCTTACACCCTCAACGGGTATGCCCCGCTGGACGGTCGCGAGGGGAATAAGCAATACGATGCCCGAAGAAGCTCTGGTAACTCCAATGACTTGAGAGGAAAAATCATCAAAATTAAAGTCAATGAAGACGGAAGCTATTCCATTCCTGAAGGCAACCTCTACCCTCAAGGCACTGAAGGAACGCGCCCTGAAATTTTTGTCCAAGGACTCAGAAATCCTTACAGAATCTCCGTGGATCAAAAAACCGGATTCCTTTATTGGGGAGAAGTCGGTCCTGATGCCAACAATGATTCTTTGGACGTGAAAGGTCCTAGAGGATATGATGAAGTTAATCAGGCGAAAAAGGCCGGACATTATGGTTGGCCTTATATTATCGGAAACAACTATCCTTACCGAGAATTTAATTATGAAACCGGCCAACCTGGACCAGCCTTTGATCCTGCCGGCCCGGTAAACAATTCTCCTCATAATACTGGCTTGCAAAAGCTTCCACCAGTTCAGCCGGCATTCATTTGGTATCCTTATGCAGCTTCCCCTGATTTCCCTTCTGTCGGAACAGGAGGAAGAAATGCCATGGCAGGTCCCGTTTACTATTCCGACATGTATCCGGCAGAGACCCGATATCCAGATTACTTTGATGGAAAACTATTTATCTACGAATGGATCAGAGGATGGATCAAAGTCGTAACGATGACTGAAAATGGGGATTTTGATAAAATGGAGCCTTTCATGCCAGGCACGAAATTCAACGCCCTGATGGATATGGAAATGGGGCCTGATGGAAAAATCTACATCCTCGAGTATGGAAATGGATGGTTTACCAAAAACCCTGACGCAGGTCTATTCAGAATTGATTACAATGGAGGCAATAGGGCTCCCACTGTGACTAGCCTAAGTGTGGATAAAACTTCGGGTAAAAACCCACTGACAGTCACTTTCACTGCGAGCGCAAGTGATCCGGAAAAAGATCCTATCACTTATACTTGGGACCTTGGAAATGGAGAAACCAAAACCACTTCCGAACCTACCCTGACACATACTTTCAATTCTGTAGGGGATTTTGAAGTAAAAGTAATTGCTAAAGATCCTGCTGGTTTGGAAGGAAGCAGCGTACCGGTAAACGTGTACTCCGGAAATACAGCTCCTGTGATTCAGATCGCCATTGATGGCAATCAGTCTTTTTATTTCCCTGGAAAGAAAGTCTCCTACACTGTGACTGCTTCTGATCCCGACGAGCCTAATGCAAGTTTGGACATGAGTTCCTTGTACGTGTCTGCGGATTATGTGTCGGGTATTGACTTGGCCGAGGCAGACATGGGGCACAAAGTGATGAGTGAAGCCATGACCGGAAAGTCACTGGTACAATCTCTGACCTGTAAAACCTGTCATAAAGAAAGCGAGGCCTCTATTGGCCCAGCTTATACAGAGGTCGCTAAAAAATACCGTGAGCGGGATAGAAATTACCTGCTCAACAAAATCAAAAACGGTGGCGGAGGCGTATGGGGAGAGACTGCCATGCCAGCCAACCCGGATTTGAAATCTGCCGATGCAAATGCATTGGTGACCTATATCCTTTCTCTGAAAAATGAAAGCAAGCCTAGCCTTGCTCCAAAAGGCACTGTGGACCCGACCTTGGGCAAGCAGCCCTCGCCTACCGGAGCCTTGGTCATTTCCGCCACCTATACCGATAAAGGAGGAGAAAATATCAAGCCTTTGACTGGAGCCAATTCCTTGGTTTTGACTTCCAATTCTCCGAGTCTTTCATTGGCCGGCGAATTTGTAGGATTTAATAAGATGGTTTTCAATGGTCAAACCTTACTGACTATTCCAGGTCAGGCAGCATCTTTTGCATTGCCGGCCATGGATTTGACAGGAATTGGCTCAGTCACTTTAAACATCGCTATTCAGTCTGAGGTGACGAAGCCATTGACATTCGAAATCCGTCAAGACAGCCCAACCGGACCCGTAGTCGGTCAAGGATCCGTGAATCCAGGTCCGGGAATGCAAGTGCCAGGAATGCCGATTCCTTTCCATATGGGAACCCTTCAAATTACAGGTGGGCAGGATGGAAAAAAACATAAACTGTATTTCCTAAGCGATCCGAAAGGAGCGGATTTAGGGACTGCCATTATCACAGGAATTACCTTCAACGCAAAGTAATCACCCTTTAGGCCCACAAAGCAAAAAGCCGTTCTGGATTCCCAGAACGGCTTTTTTAATTTTTAATTTCAAATCTCAAATTTCAAATTTCTAATCCTTCCTCACTTCATGGGAGAAAAAGGCAAAGTCTTGAAGAAAACCGCATCGACTTTCTCTACGATCTTTCCGGACTCCTCAGATGCATCTCTGGCTTTGATCCATTCCGGATCAGTTCTAAAGCGATCAAAAGCGGCATTAAAAGCATCTTTGGAATCATGTCCCAGTAGATAAACCAATTTGGGCTGGCTACCATCCTTTTCCACTGTCAACCAATAGGGATAATTTTTCAGCCCCTGCTTTTCAAATAAGGCTCTGGTGTGATCTCTGAATCTGGCTTGGATATTTTCTATCTTGTCAGGAAAACAATGATACGTCCGCATTTGGAAGATTCCACTTCCAGTTGGGATCGGGGTATCATTCAGTTCGGGGGCAAGGACCATAAAAGTTTGGTCAATTTTTGCAACCAGTGGCCCGTTGACATGGGATTCTTCATAAACTTTTTTCCATTCAGGATCATTTAGAAAAGATTCCCAACTCTTCTCCCGGGAAGCCTCGTCCGGATATCCCAAGATATAGGTCATGGAATTGTCCGTATTTTCTTCGGGAAGAAAATAGATGATGTTTTCCATTCCCGCTTTTTCGAAAAGCTTCATGGTATGATTCTCAAATCGCTTGAGTAAATCCGGTAGTTTGCCGGGATGAGCATAGTATTTCCGTATTTCGAAATACTTGGATTTGGAAGTTTTGGGGAGCTGCGCGAAAGCCCCGAAGGCAAGCAAGAGTGCCAGCGCAGATAGCAAGAGTTTTTTCATCAGGTTAATGGGTTTGCTTAATGATATACAATTGAAATATTGTTGAAATAATACCTCCTTCGGAGGTTGAAATAGGTGATTGAAATACCCGTTTACTTTTTCCAAGCTTTATATAAAGCTGGGCTAAGGACGAGAGCGATGATTGCCAAGCCGAAAGTCTCCCGGTTTTCTTCCATTTCCGGAGTTTTCATGGTCAAATCTTTTTGGGCCCATTCTGCAGAGATCCAATCTCCAATGCCACCAGGAAAGAAATAAATAGCTCCTAATACAGCCAGAACAACCACCAATGTCAGAGGAATTTTGGGGAAAATCCCTCGCACACCCAATAGACAGAAGATCATGGCTGCACCGTAAATACTCACCCAAACTTCAGGATCAGGGTCATTAAACTGCCAATAAGCGAAGAGAGCAAATAAGAAAAACCAGGTTCCGAAGAAATATTTATTGAAATTCATAGAGATGAAATTGAGATGACTGGAATAAAACTAAGCAATTTCAAAATCAATCCATCCTGCTTGGGATATTTGGTAGCATCAGATTTTTAACAGGAATTTTTGAGGTATTTTGGGCATCCAATCTCTAGTTTTTTTTGAAAATGATTGAAATCAAATCTGCTGAAAGCAATTCTGAATTGCAGGGGATTTTAGACCTGCAATGGGAAAACCACCTCCACTCTATTTCTGACTCAGAAAAAACCGAACAGGGTTTTGTAACAGTCAGACATTCCATGGAGCAACTGCAACTCATGAATTCCATAGCTCCCCATATCATTGCAAAAGAAGATGAGCTTGTGGTTGGATATATTTTGGCAATGACCAAAGCTTCCAAGGACTTGGTACCGGTTTTGGTTCCGATGTTTCAGCAGTTTGATCGGTTGAACTATCAGGACAAAAAGGTCTCTTCCTGCGACTACATGGTCATTGGACAGATCTGCGTCGGGAAATCCCATCGTGGCCAGGGCCTTTTTGACCGGATGTATGAGGCCTATCGAGAGACATTTTCTTCCACCTATGATTTCGCCATCACCGAGATAGCCAAGAGTAATTTCCGGTCTTTATCTGCTCACAAACGTGTAGGCTTTGAAGTCATCCATGAGTTTGAAGATGAAACTCAGGAATGGGCGATCGTTCTCTGGAACTGGAAGAATTACGGCGGGCAGGTCAGAGAAGGATAGTGAAGGCCAATTTGACACCTATTTTCATTCTACTTATAGGGTAATAAGTAAATGATTGGGTAAGGGAACGGGAGCCGAATGGCTCCCGTTTTTATTTTCTAGAAATAAATCTCTAACTTTTATTACTTCATTTACTTAAATGATGAAAATGGCAATCACGGAGAAACAGAAGACAATCATCAAAAATGTTACACAAAAATTCCAACCCAAACTTATTGGAGTTTTTGGCTCTTATGCCCGTGGGGATCAAAACAAGGATTCTGACTTGGACATCCTTATCGATTTTAAAGAAAAAATAAACCTTCTTGAACTTATTGGTCTTGAGCAAGAACTTTCAGAGTTATTGGAGATAAAAGTCGATCTTATTACACAAAAATCACTTCACCCTCCTCTCAAACCCCTGATTGAAAAGGACTTAATTCGGATCTTATAATGAAAAAAGATCCTCGAATTTATCTGGAACATATTTTATCCAGTATTCAAAGAATCAATTCATATTCCCAAGGCTTCTCAGAATCTGATTTTTTAAATTCCCCTCTAATACAGGACGCAGTCATTCGGAACCTCGAAGTAATTGGAGAAGCTACCAAAAAGCTATCATCTGAATTTCGGGAAAACTATCCCCAAAATGAATGGAAGAAAATTGCTGGAATGAGAGACAAGCTAATCCACGATTATATAGGAGTAGATCTTTGGGCTGTTTGGGCTGTAGTTGAACAAATCCTGCCTGATTTTGAAATTCAGATAGAGTCGATTATTAAAGAATAAAACAAGAAATCCCCTTCCTAGTATTCTTCATCAGCATACATTTTAAAGATAGGATTTGAAATTCTGGATTGCTTCAGGATTTCCTCTAATTCTCTTACTTTTTCCGAGTTTTGAGTAGCTAAGTCTTGCCGTTCTCCGGGATCTGATTTAAGGTCAAAAAGCTCGATAGTGGTTTTGGTAGAATCTTTCACCTGATACTTCACCAATTTCCAATCTCCCTTTCTCAAAGCTTGCCTTCCTCCCAATTCATGAAATTCCCAATAAAGTGTCTCATGCTGGGCTTGAGTTCCTTTTGCCAAAAGAGCGGGTAAAAAAGAAATTCCGTCAATCCCTTCAGGAGATTTTTGCCCCAATAGCTCCGCAAAGGTGGGCAACCAATCCCAATAGGCAGACACATGATCCGACTGGCTTCCTGCTTTCACCTTTCCCGACCATTTGACTATCAAGGGCACATGAATCCCTCCTTCGTATAGATCTCGCTTTAAGCCACGAAAAGGCCCATTGCTGTCAAAAAAATCATAATCCGCACCCCCTTCGAAATGTGCACCATTGTCGGAAGTAAATACAATGAGTGTTTTTTCACTTAATCCCAATTCCTCCAATTTCGTAACTACCTCTCCTACATATCGGTCGATCCGCTCCACCATCGCAGCAAATGTTGCTCTAGGATAATCCGTAGATTGGTATCCTGGAATTTTCATTTCAAGCCCATAATCACCTCCTGGAGGAGCCACGTGAGGTTTTTCGTCCCCAAACTTAGCCCTGTACTTTTGGAAAATTTCATCCTCCGGTGCCGCCAACTCTGCGTGGGGCATCACGATCGGCATAAAGAGAAAAAAAGGTTTTTCTTTATTCTTGTTGATAAAATTCAGCGTCATTTCCTGAATCAAATCAGGCGCATAAGTGACTTTCTGGGTCCAGTCGTTTCCTGGAAGGTTTACCTTTTGTCCATTTTGCCATAAATATTCAGGGTAATAGCGGTGCGCATAGCGCTGGCAGAGGTAGCCGTAAAATTCTCCAAAGCCTTGATTTAGGGGGTCACCGGTAGTTTCGTTCATCCCCAATCCCCATTTGCCAAAAGCTCCGGTTACATATCCGGCCTTTTGAAAAATCTTGGAAATGGTCATCAAGGTATCCGGCATAGGATACTGGCCCTCTGGCTGCACTTCTGAATTTCCCCGAATTGGGGTATGCCCGGTATGCAATCCCGTCATAAAGGCTGATCTGGAAGGAGCACAAACTGTTGCTCCAGAATAATGGTTGGTAAAAACCATCCCTTCGGCAGCCAAGCGGTCAATATTGGGGGTTTCAATGTATTGCTGGCCTAAAAAACCTAAATCTCCATAGCCCAGGTCATCGGCTAGAATAAAAATCACATTGGGAGGAGATTTTGTAAGAGCTTCGCTTTGATTTTTTCCTTGACAGGAAAATAAAATCAAACTCAAAAAGAGAATTATAAAATGCTTCATAATGGAATTTAGGCTATTCGCCTAAAAAACAAAAACGGGAAGAGTTTCTTGCGAAATCTTCCCGTCTAATGACTTGAAAACCATAGTCCTCAAATCACTCCAAGCTACTGTTCAAAGACTTTTCCCAGTTGCCCAGGTCAAAATTCTGATGTTCGAAGCCTCCTCGAAAGGATTGTCCCTTTTTAGACACCAGTGTCACAGTTCTGCGGTTGCCCGTCTCAAACTTTTGTCACCAAAAGCTCCTTCCTGTCAGGTATCCCGAATCTGCTCTAGGAGCATTTTCAGGGCCGATCTGTTGTAGCACTTCTGCGGTGACCCGTTTCAAATCGATGCGTCTAAGCCTCGATTCCTTTGTGCCCGATTTGCGTTTTGTCTCCGAAGAAACTCAGCTGACTGACTCGCTTGTTTTGCGTTTTTGGAGTTACCTCTTTCAACCTTCCGTTTGCACGACTGGCCTTTCACGCCAAGTTATTTGAATTGTCCGAAGACAATCAAACTCAATCTAATCGTTGTTGGCACTTCTGCGGTGATCCGTCTCAGAAACTCTTCCGAAGAATTATTCCCCTTTGCGCCTGATCTCAAACTTTCAAACTAGAATCCGGGATCGTATTCCCGGCCTTTTATCTCTTACTTGGTTTTCTAAAATTGCACTCTATTTTATCCAATCGCAAATTATCCAAAGCTTATTTTCCCACAATTTTTCCCCACAGAATATTTATTAAACAAACAGGATATTCACAGAATTTTTAGAGTTATCCACAATCCCGCCTATTCAATTCAATCTTACCCTCATCAAGAAGGCATCTGCAGTTAGATAGAGGAATTTCTCATTCGAGTCAAACCCACAATTTGCGGTGCCGTTTTCTGTCATAATCGTACCCAAATGCTTTCCCTCCGGACTCAACACCAATACTCCTCCTGGGCCGGTAGCAAATAGAATCCCGCTAGAGTGTACTTTTAATCCATCTGGAAGCCCTTTTCGGATTTCACTTTGGAGGGAAGTGGCGTCGAAAAGGACTTTTCCTGAGACCACATTTCCATTTTCATCCAAATCGAAAGCATAGTATCTCGCCTTCTCAGGATCGGACTGCGCAATATATAAGGTCTTTTGATCTGGGCTCAAGCCTATACCATTAGGTCTGGAAAGGGAATCCACCAATAGATTCACTTTTCCATCCGAATCCAATCTATAAACTCCCTGAAAATCCAATTCTTTCTCATCCCAAGGGTCCATGCCATAGGGAGGATCGGTAAAAAAAAGCTGGCCTTTTGAGTTAAACGCCAAGTCATTCGGGCTGTTGAATCGCTTGCCTTCATATCCAGTAGCTAAGGCTTCAAATTCAGGTTTGGGTTCATCAAGATTCGCAAGCATCTTCCCAACTTGTCGCTCTCCGTGTTGGCACAAAATCAAATTTCCGTCAGCATCCAAAGTCAAACCATTGGCTCCAGGCTCTCGCTTGTCTGTTCGATCCCCTAGATAACCCGAAGGTGTCAAAAAAAGAGATAAGCTATCCTTCTCGGTCCATTTCCAGATTTTATTGGTGGGTACGTCGGTAAAAATCAAGGCTTGCTGCCCTTCCAGCCAAAGCGGTCCCTCCGCCCATTCGAAACCCGAAGCCAAGACTTCAATCTTAGCATCGGCTGAGATCAAGGTATTGATTGCAGAATCGAGCCGTTCGACCGAGCCAATAGTCATGACTTCCTGCACAAGGAATACCTGAGATTGTGGCGCGGAACATGCCGCAAGTGCAAAAAGGATTAACCAAAAGGAGTTTTTCATAGTGGGTTGATTTTGGGAAAGAGGAAGTTAACCCAATCTGCTCAAAAGTCCGAATTCACTCTTTCGCAAGGTTTAAAAAGCTCAAACTTCACAAATTCAATGAAATTTGTGAAGTTGACTTCATAAATTTAGCTAAATTTGTGAAGTTGGATATATAAATTAAGCTAACTTTGTGAAGTTAGATTCATGAATTTAGATTAAACGAACTCGTGCAAGTATCCCGAACCATTATCACCCAACTCGAGGATCAGCTTTTCAAAGGAAAAGTCCTGATCCTTTATGGTGCAAGAAGGACCGGGAAAACCACTTTGGTGAAACACCTGCTTGAGAAGTTTTCTGAAAAATCGGCCTATATAAATTGTGAACTTCAAGAATACAAAGACGCCCTTTCCACGACTAACTCAGGGCTTTTTGCCGAGTTTATCGGAAATCGCGAGCTTATTATTTTTGATGAGGCACAGCATATAGCAAACATCGGTTTGGTATTGAAAGTACTGGTGGACACCTTCCCTCATGTTCAATTTATAGCCACAGGATCTTCCAGCTTTGAACTTTCAGGAATGGTCTCCGAGCCACTAACCGGCAGATCGCGTCAATTTTTGCTTCTGCCTTTTTCCCTGGAAGAAATCGGACAATCGCTCAATCCCATTCAGATCAAAGCCAATCTGCCCAACTTCCTGAGGTTTGGACTCTATCCTCAGGTGTACAACAGTATTGGAGATGAAAAAATTGAGGAACTCGCCGAAATCTCATCCAACTACCTGTACAAAGACCTGTTCCAGTTTGAGCAAATCAAAAAGCCGGACTTGCTTTTCAAGCTTTTGGCAGCAATTGCCCTGCAGACCGGAAGCGAGTCTTCCCTGAACGAGCTGGCGCAAATCACCGGAACGAATGTGCATACGGTGAAGCGATACTTGGAGCTGCTGGAAAAATCCTTTGTGATTTTCCGACTGAACTCATTCAGCAGAAACCTTCGGAAGGAATTGGCCAAAAGCCAAAAAATTTACTTCTACGATGTAGGAATACGCAATGCGGTGATCCGCAACTTCAACGAAATGAACCTCCGAACTGACGTCGGCGGACTTTGGGAAAACTTCTGCATCACCGAACGGATCAAATTCCACCAAAACCACAGAAGATTTGTTAATATCTACTTCTGGAGAACCTACGACCAAAAAGAAATCGACTATATCGAAGAAAAAGACGGGCACTTGACCTGCTTTGAATTCAAGTATGCAGACGGAGCTACTGGAAAGTTTCCGGCAGAATTTTCCGAGACGTATCCGAATTCAAGCTTTAAGGTGATTACGCCGGGTAATTTCTATGACTTGTATCGAGATTAATTGAATAGTGGACAAACTTTATCAATCTAAGATTTTGAAAGAGAACTCTTTAGATCAAAACTTCAACTCCAAAATCTTGGATATTACTTCCCCATCTGTGGTCCTGCCCTCTACTTTGACCCGAACTCCCTTCACACCATAAGGAACCTTGACTTGGGTTTTAAAGGACCCTGCTTTTGTTTCGGCAAACGGCTCCCAATACAGGGTAGGTTTTCTTTTCAGGAATTGCTCAGCAGGAGGTTGATTGGGGAATTCAGGGAAATCGGTAAAGCCTGGAATTTCAAAAATTGTAAATCCTTCGGAATTGAATTTCCGATCGGAATCAGGCCTTGATCTAAACCCTTTTTTGGTCTCAATCATGTAAACACCCCCATAGCCCAACATCCCAAATATCGATTTGCTGATATTGTCATTGTACACTTTTATCGACTCCACTTCAGCTGGAATCAGGTTTGACAAAATTTCAGCAGGATCTATAAATGGATACTTCTGACCATTGAGGATCACCATTGGAGGCCCTGTTTTCTCTCCATAGTTATAATTGTTAAATAGAGCCAGTTTCCCAAAAACCATTTCCCAAGTATCCAATTTGGCTAATTCTTCTTCTCCTAATTCCCTATTGGGAATGCCATATCCATAATTCCGGTCTGCCATGGTCTCTCGCTCCTTAACTTCCTCCTTGACAAACTCTTCCAGTAAAATATAATCTCCCGAAGTGTCCAATAGCTGAATTTCCTGACTCCGCGCTTCGGTTTCAAAATTCAGTTTTGGAAGTGTGGCCGGGAGTCCAAGTTGAGGGAAAGGACTCAGTTCAATCGAACCAAAGGGCCTCAAGCGCTCATTGACGGCCGCAATGGCAATTTGTGCCGTGTCCTTGAAATAAAGTCCTGTGGCCCAAAACCAGCCCATACTATCGGACTGAACTTGTCCGTAATCCTCCAGATCTCCACGAACAATGGTAATGGGTTGTACCAGAGGCCTTCGTCGGTTATCGGGGATAAAATTTCCCTTAACTGAGATTCCATACTCTATAGGGAAGTTGAAGTCCGACATAAAATCATCCCGAAGCTCCTGATCCAACCAGTCAAGGGCTTTTTCCAAGTCATTGTTTTGATCTATAAAGGACACTTCTTCCCCGTCGGTCAAGGAAAGAACAAACCTTGCATCGATGGGATTTTGGAACTCATCCAAAAAACTCAGGTCCAAATCCATCACCCGATAAGAAAGAGAATCAGCAATGGAAAAGGAGGGTTGGACCGTGACTCCACCGAAAATTTCTTCTTCCGCAAATCTTTCTGATTTGGGCTTGAGACTGGGATCCAAAACCGGCAGCGCCAGCAGAAACTGATCGGATTCAGGGAAATTCCGGCTCCAATTCGTGTAGGCCCGAAGTGCATATACGCCCCCAGGCAAAGAACCCGGAATTTCCAAGCCCCCGGAAATCCTACCTTCCACTAAAGGGAAGGTAAAAGACTGATATACCGAATCCTGATCCAACAAATCCACATAAAGTACCCGGCTAAGGGTGTCAGACCAGGCAGGTTCCTGGAAGAGCATCTGCCCTCCTATCCAGGCCGTTTCACCCGGATAGAAATACGGTTTGTTGGTGGTAAACCAAGCCTTTTCCCGAAGTCTATCCCATTTTTCAATCGGGTTTTGCTCAATTTCTGCCTCCATGGCCGTGACCATATAGGAAGATTTAGGCTCAAAATCCAAGGGAAGAATTCTGGCCATCCGTTGTCTTCCCATATACCCCGATAGCACCAATTGAGTAGGATTGATCAAGATTCCCTTTCGGTCCACATCGTAGTATCCCTTAGGGGCGATCATCCAACTGATGGCATGATACACATTGGTGTAATAGTCATTTCTCCAGGGCTTATCCACGTGATGAATCTCCATCCTTCCGGGCAGAAAAATTCGAAATGTCCCGTCCCCATTAGGTCGCCTAAGAATAGAATCCGTGGGAATTGGGATGATTGTCTCCCCGATTTCCCGAGTCAGATCGTTGGTTCGAATGCGATCCAATCGCTCCGGTAGCGCATGATACACCCGAAAGTGTGCGGTATCGGGACTGTTGAGCAAAATGGCCTGATTCAAAAATCGGATGGATTGATAATAGTTTTCATCCCGAACCTCCTCCCAGGTTTGGGCTAAAGAGTCATTGCCTATGCTTTCATAAAATACCTGTCCGTAAAATCTCGACCCTGCCCGACTGACCCTAAAGTCCTGCAAATAATAATCAATTTCATATCCTAAAGCCTGATTGATGATTTTCAGCGGTTCTTGGGCGCTTGCCTTGACATAATTTGGAGCGCCTTGAACTTTTACTTTTTCAAAGTCCACTACCCAAGGATTTGTAATCTCGATTTTGGGTTTGAAAGGATCATCCGGCAGGGCCAAAAACACTTCCTCAAACCGACGGAATTCCCTTTCCCAATTTTTGTCTCTTTTGGCTTTGAGCTGTACTTCGGTCAGATTGGATTCATTGATAGCCAACTCAAAGTCAACCTGGATTTCGGATTTCCCACGAGTGGATATCTTCTTCACCTCAGTGATGTATCCGACAAAGGAGGCCACCACTTCTATTTCCTGGGGCAAGTCACCGGAAATCTGAAATCGGCCCTCCCGATCTGTAGCTTTGCCCAAGGTAGTATTGCTGACAAACACATTGGCAAAAGGGAGCGGCAATCCCGAGCCTTTTTCCTTCACTGTACCTGTGATGGTTTGGGAATAAAGAGCTCCCGAAATGAGTAGGAAAAAAATCGATAGGCAAATTCGCATTAGATTATCTTGGGTTTGGAAAAAAATCAATTGTAAGCTTATTACTGAGAAATATTACGTCAATAAGCTTTTGAAGTTTCCAATTTAGGCTTAAAGCCCACTCGCCTGAGCATTCATTCCTCTTTTGTTTATCAACTTCTCCCTGATTTTTTCTCTTCGATAAAATACCAAAGGATCGGCTTCTCCTCCACTTTGGATTCTGGCCTCTCGGACCAAGGCTCTGACATCAGTCAAAAACGCTTCTTGAAGTACTTCCTGAGCACCCACCACATCTCCTTCATTTTGGCATTGAGTCAATTTTTCACGATCGACCAAAAGGGCTTTAGCAAAAGCCTGAGAAATGGCTTCTAGTGCCTGAATCAAGTCTTCAATGGGATCTTTAACATTGTGACTCGCATCGATCATCCAGGAAATTGAATCCCACGCTTGCACTCCTTCAGCAGCTCCACCGATCAGTTCGCAAAAGATCAGAAAAAGCTGGTAGGGCTTGATGCTTCCCGTACTCAGATCGTCGTCTCCGTATTTGCTGTCATTGAAATGAAATCCTGCCAATAGATTTTGATGCATCAGGGTAGCCACAATCTGCTCGATGTTTGTATTCGGCAGATGATGCCCCAAGTCGACCAATACTTTTGCCCGATCTCCCAGTTGCCTACAAATCATAGCCGATGTCCCCCAATCAGGAATGACTGTATGGTAAAAATTGGGTTCATAGGGTTTGTACTCCAATAGCAATTTCCAGTCAGCAGGCATTCCAGCATAGATCTCTTTGAGCGAATCTGTAGTCCATTGCAAGCTATTTCTAAAGTTTGCCTGTCCGGGAAAGTTACTTCCATCTGCCAGCCACACCGTCAGGCCTTTGCTTCCGAGACTTTTTCCAATTTCGATTACTTGTAGGTTATGTCCTATTGCTTGGGCACGAACCACAGCATCAGCATTACTTAGCGAACCCATTTTATAAGAAAGCGGCTGCCCGTAATCCTGAAAGGTATTGCTGTTCATCGCATCAAAACCAATTCCAAGACTTGCTGCCTTTTGTTTGACCGCTTCCGCATCCTGAGGTATATCCCAAGGGATATGTAGTGAAACAGCGTTGGTCCGCTTGGTGATTTTGGCCAATAGGCCGATATCCTCCAGTTTTTCCTCCAAATTTCTAGGCTCCCCACCAATAGAAAATCGTCCAAATCGAGTTCCTCCAGCTCCAAGCGCCCAACTGGGAACAGCAATTTGGAATTCGGAAATCCGGGAAATTAATTGGGATATGTCCATTCCCTTTTCAGCCAATTGTTCGGCAAGAAGGCTGATAGTCCGGTTGTGAAAGTCTGTTGGCATGGGTTGTTGGTTATTGAGATATTGGTTATTGAGTTATTGGTTATTGCCATTTGCTAATTGCCTATTGCCGTTTGCTCATTGCTCATTGCCTATTGCCTATTGCCATTTGCTCACTGATATTTCTCTCCTTCTCGCTCCGGTCTTCCGTCTTCGGTCTTTCTATTAATCCAAAAAGGAGCGCTGACTAACCAAAGCACCATCCCGATTCCCATGGAAATTTTCATCCTGTCCAAGGTAGCATCTCCCATGAAATAAAGAATAGGAGGATAAATAGTAAAGATCAACCCCAACAAAGAGATGAATTTCAAGACACTTTTCATGCGGCAAGGGTTTTAGTTATGGGATATTTCACTTTAGAAGCAATAACGAAAATGGCCACTGCTACAAACCAGCCCGGAAGGCCCAAGAAGAAGATTTCGATGCCGTAAAAGAAGTTTAGACCCAAGCAAAACACCAAGGTCAAAACCCAACTCAGCAAAGCAGGCCAACTGAAATCTGATTTGGTATTCAAAGCTCCTTCAGAACGAAATCCCATTTTCTCCGAAAAGTAAAAATCAGCAAAGATCACTGCGCCCATCGGCATCAAGAGTAATCCATAGAGCGCCACAAAGTCAAGCAACTTCATCACCAAGGCAGGAAAACAGGCCGCCAAGCTGGTAATTCCTCCTACCACAGCGGTAATTTTCCAAGTGGGAACTTTGGGAAAAATCCCCTGCAAGGCCAAACCCGCCCGATAGATCGTCGGATTGGCGGTGGTCCAGCCAGCAATGATTACACATACTGCCCCTGCAATTCCCAAGGTTTGATAGGCAATCTGTCCGGGGGCAAATTCCTGAGAACCGGTATTGGCCTGAAGGAATACGGCATAGAGAATGCCCGAAGCAATCCATGCTACAAAATGCCCCAAATACACCCCAGCAAATACAGAAAATCCCGAGGTCCAGGACTTAGCATATCTTAAAATGGTCAAATCCGACATCCCAATGTGCATGGCCATATTGCAGAACCAGGCAAAAAAGACAATATGCCATAAAGTAAACTTACTCATACCCGCCATCGGCACGCCATTCCAGATTACTTCTTGAGCCACTTGAATTAGGCTTTCTCCGGATTTTACATCCAGTTGGGCCAAACCCACAATTGCAGCGGATATAAAAATCAAAATCATCCAAGGGGACATGACATTGGCAAACTTGGACACTTGATTATAACCTTGAATTGCCACCAAGGTAATTACTGCTCCCATGAGCAGAACTGTCAAAATCCACCCTGGAGTCCTTGGCAACCAATCCGACAAGGTTGGCATTTCCAGATCAAAAGGTATCCCCACGGCAGTGGCAGAAACTGCGATCATCGAGCCGGCCAGAAAACAGAACATGAGTGCATTGACCAGATTGTACCATCTGACCAAATTTTTCCCGGCGATTTTTTCCAATTGATAATATAAGGTGAGCCTTTTGGTGGTAGCAATGGGTGCGGTAATCAAAGCCCAACTCAACACTGCCAAAAGATTTCCGATCAAAAGCCCCAATACTAAGTCTCCGGCACTAACTCCATGAGCGACAAACAATGGCCCGATGACAAACTCTGTCCCCGCAGTATGCTCTCCTGCGTACATTCCCAAAAAGCTTTTTGACCCTTTGAGTTGAGAATCAGGAATAGGCGTCCGCTCAAATTCGTTGCTGTCGGCTACAATTTTATTGAAGAGTCGAATTTTCATGGAATTATTTTTCAGGGAATAAAAACAAAAAACGAAAAGCTCCTATCCTGCCCTGTCCGAACAGTATTTTACCCATTTATCGCTTTATTATTTTGCTAAACCCTAGTTTCGAGGTAGATTTTAAGAATATTTCCACCAAAATGCCAAATCTGATTTTAAGGCATAATAAAAAATAAAAATAAACTGACTCAAGACACTACAGGATACTTCAAGACTTGATTTCCCTGAAATTCATGTTATAACCAGTAGACCTGTCGACTAATGAATACACCGATTATGAGTTTTAAACATGTAAGCTATCTATGGGATGAAAAGAAGGCGTCCCAGCTAGAAGGGAATGAAGTAGACCTATTAATCTATAGATCCAACTGCTTGGGTGCCGACCTGAGAATCACCAACTATGGAGGCGGAAATACTTCCTGCAAAACCACCGAATTGGATCCATTGACCAAAGAGCCGGTTGAGGTGATGTGGATCAAAGGGTCTGGAGGAGATATCGGTACTATGACCAGGGCAGGCTTGGCAGGGCTGTATGTGGACAAACTCAGATCTTTGGAAGGAATTTACCGAGGTATTGAGTTCGAAGACGAAATGGTGGAATTGTTCAATCATTGCATTTATGATCTTGCCTCCAAAGCGCCATCCATCGATACGCCCTTACATGGATTTTTACCCTTCAAACATATTGACCACCTCCATCCGGATGCAGCAATCGCTATTGCCGCTTCCAAAGACGGTGAAAAAATCACCCAGGAACTCTGGAAAGGTGCGATTGCATGGGTTCCTTGGCAGAGACCTGGCTTCGACCTTGGACTACAGCTAAAAGAGGCCTTAGATCAAAATCCCGGAATAAGGGGAATTATGTTAGGAGGCCACGGACTTTTCACTTGGGCTGACACCGCATACGAGTGCTACATGAACAGCCTCGAGGTGATCGAAATGGCGTCCGCCTACCTTGAGAGCAATTATGGTAAAAAACGCCCAGTTTTTGGAGGAGAAAAAATAAGTCCTCTTTCTCCTGGCCAAAGAAAATCACAGGCAGCAAAATTAGCTCCTATTTTGAGAGGTCTTGCATCCTCCGAAAAACGAATGGTGGGCACCTTCAACGACAGTGATACAGTTCTCCAATTTATCAATAGCCACGACCTGGAGAAGTTGGCACCTATGGGAACCTCCTGTCCAGATCATTTTCTCAGAACCAAAATATCTCCTTTGGTATTGGACTTGGCTCCAGATGTGGACCTATCTGACAGCATGGCGCTGAAAGAAAAAATCGGCGTCGCGTTTCAAGCTTACCGGGAGATGTATGCTGATTATTATAAAAAACACAAGCATCCCAATAGCCCGGGCATGAGAGACCCTAATCCGGTCATTATTCTTTGGCCTGGTGTCGGACTTTTCAGCTATTCCAAAGACAAGCAAACTAGCCGGGTAGCTTCTGAATTCTACATCAATGCAATCAATGTCATGCGTGGGGCAGAGGCTGTATCGGAATATGTATCCTTGCCTTTGCAGGAAGCCTTTGACATCGAATACTGGTTGCTGGAAGAAGCAAAACTTCAGCGAATGCCAAAAGAAAAACCGCTTTCCAGAAAAATCGCTCTAATTACTGGAAGTGCTGGTGGGATCGGAAAAGGAATTGCGGAAAAGTATGCTCAGGAAGGTGCCTGTGTGGTTTTGACTGACATTGATCAGGAAAGACTGAATGGAGCTGTAGCGGAATTTGAAAAGAAATTCGGCAAGGATGTGGTCCTCGGAGTGAAACTCGACGTGACGGACACCTCCAGTTTAGCAGATGCCATCAAAGCCACCTGCCTAAAGTTTGGAGGAATTGACATTGTGGTCAACAATGCCGGAATCTCCATTTCCAAGACCTTTGAAGATCACACTCAACAGGACTGGGATCGACTGAATGACATCTTGGTAATGGGCCAATACCATGTATCCAAGACGGGAGTGGAATTGATGAAGCAGCAAGGCTTAGGAGGCGACATTATCAATGTAGTCAGCAAAAATGCTTTGGTAGCAGGACCAAAAAACGTTGCCTACGGGACCGCAAAAGCGGCCCAGCTCCACATGTCCAGATTAATGGCAGCGGAACTTGCCGAGGACAAAATCCGAGTGAACGTGGTCAATCCAGACGCAGTCATCGAAAATTCCAACATCTGGGAAGGTGGCTGGGCTGAGAATCGCGCCAAAGCTTACGGCATTGATGTGAAAGATCTTCCCCAATACTATGCCAACAGAACCCTACTCAAAGAAAGTGTCAAAGTAAGTGATATTGCGGACGCTGCCTTTGCTTTCGTCAGTGGAATGCTCAGCAAAACCACTGGAAATATGCTCAACGTGGACGGAGGCCTTGCGGCTGCCTTCCCTCGGTAAAATCCGATTGCACTGCTATTACCCTAGTACCTTACCCTGTTAACCCAAAATACCTATGATTTTTGATAAGTCTGAAAAAATCGCCGTGGATTCACGCACGCCGAAGTACCTTCAAGTCGTCAACTTGATCATGGAGGATATCGAAAAAGGAAAATTGAAGATTGGTGATCGAATTCCTTCCATCAATGAAACAAGTTTTGATTTTCTGCTTTCCCGCGACACTGTGGAGAAGGCGTACAATGAGCTCAGAGACAGAGGCATCATCACCTCTGTCCGAGGTAAGGGATTTTACATCTCTTCTACAAACATGGGGAATAAACCCAAGGTCCTTTTGCTTTTCAACAAGCTGAGCTCCTACAAAAAGATCATTTATTACTCCATTATTGAAACTTTGGGCTCCAATGCCTCGGTGGACTTATACATCCATCATTACAACAAAAACCTGTTTGAGGATCTATTGGAGCAAAACCTTGGTAAGTACAATTATTATGTATTAGCCCCTCATTTCTTTGACCAAAACGGGCATCCCGAAAGCGCCTATGAATTGATCAAGCGGATTCCAAAGGAAAAGCTGCTGATCTTGGACAGATCGGTCAAGGATCACGAAAATGAATTCCCGGGGGTGTATCAGGATTTTGCCAAAGACATCTTTGAAGTGCTGGAATCCGGAATTTCCCATTTAAGGAAATATCAACGCTTGATCCTGGTATTCCCAAAAGGTGATCTGTATCCTTTTGAAATCATGGATGGGTTTAAGCGTTTTTGCTTTTTCCATGACTTCAAAAATCTCATCGTGGATGGGGTGGATGATGACGAACCATTGGATCCAGGAGATTGCCACATCGTCTTGGCGGAATCTGACTTGGTCAATATCGTCAAGAAATCCAGAGAGCAACTGCTCAAACTCGGAAGAGATGTTGGAATTATTTCCTACAACGACACCCCACTGAAGGAGATTTTGGCAGAAGGAATCACGACCATTTCAACAGATTTTCACAGTATGGGAAAAACCATCGCAGAGCAAATCATGGGAACAGAAGACCGTATTCCGATTAAAAATCCTTTCCGAATGACAATGAGGAAGTCACTTTGAGATTGGAAAATTGAAGTATTGGAAGATTGAAAGATTGGCTTCAATAACCCTCTCAAACCTCCTAAATCACAACTCGTAACTCGTACCTCTAAATGTCCAGAACTCCCGTTACCGCTGTCTTTGATATCGGGAAGACGAACAAGAAATTCTTCCTTTTTGATCAAGACCTCAAGGAAGTTTACCATACCTATACCCGCTTGGAAGCCATCCCTGATGAGGATGGTTTTCCCAGCGAACCCGTTCTCCCCATGCGGGAATGGATGCTGGAAACCTTCAAGAAAGCCTTGGAATTTCCTGAATTTGAAATCCAAAAACTGAATTTTTCCGGTCATGGAGCCTCCTTCGTGCATACGGACGAATCAGGAGAACCGGTCACTCCCCTGTACGATTACCTAAAGCCCTTTCCGGAGGAATTGCTCGAAAAATTTTACTCAGAGAACGGGGGTAAAATGGCTTTTTGCCAGCAAACCTCCTCCCCTCCCTTGGCCATGCTGAATTCCGGACTTCAGATCTATTTCCTGAAACATGCCAAGCCGGAGAAATTTGAAAAAGTAAAGCATTGCTTGCATCTCCCTCAGTTTCTCAGCCTGATATTCACAGGCCAGATGATTTCTGACTACACCAGCATAGGCTGCCATACCGGCTTGTGGGATTTTGGCAAAATGGATTACCACGATTGGGTCAGAAGGGAAGGTATCGAACCATTACTGTCTCCTATTTTGCCTGGAGGCTCTTTGCTTCAAACCAAGCCTGAATTGGGCAGTATTCCTTGTGGAATTGGGGTTCATGACTCATCCGGGGCTTTGTTGCCCTATTTAAAGCAGGAGAAAAACCCTTTTGTCCTACTTTCCACCGGCACCTGGGCGATCAGCATCAATCCTTTCAACAAAACCCCGCTTACTGAGGCAGAATTGAATCAGGATTGTCTGCAGTTTTTGAGCATTTCCGGAGATCCCATCAAGATTTCACGGCTCTTTATCGGAGAGGAGCATAAATACCAGGTCGAACAAATGTATAACTACTGGAGCCTTCCCTTAGGCACCTATAAAAGGTTACGATTTGAAAAGACTCTTTTTAAAAAAGTAGCCCAATATCCTGACAAGCGAATCGGGTTTCAGTATCTGAAGCCACAGGATTACGGTCTTAAAAAAGCAGAAAAATCAGATTGGGGTTCGTTCCCCGAATTTACAGAAGCCTATTATACCTTTATTCATGAGCTGACAGATATCCAAGTAGCTTCCCTAAAGCTGGTACTGAAGGGTGCCGAAGTGGACAGGATTTATGTGGACGGCGGATTTAATGCCAACGACATCTTCCTGGAAATGCTTCGTATCAAACTTCCCGGCAAGGAGATCATTCCGAGTGATTTTCCGAATGGGTCTGCCCTGGGTGCTGCCATGCTCGTGAATATGAATCCTTGATCTTATATTCCCCAAATGAATATTCATTCCCCTCATATCGGCCTTTTCATTCCTTGCTATGTGGATCAGTTTTATCCCAAAGTCGGGGTTGCAACACTCGAGCTTTTGGAGAACTTGGGCTGCAGGGTATCCTATCCCATGGATCAAACCTGCTGTGGACAGCCTATGGCCAATGCGGGATATGAGCGAGATACAATAGGGACTTCAGAGCGATTTATCGACATTTTTGGCGAATACGATTACGTGGTCGCCCCCTCTGGGAGCTGCGTTCTTCATGTCAAAGAGCATTTCCCAAAAATCCAGGGAAAAGAGGAAGCCCAGCATCAACTCCATCACAAAATTTTTGAATTGACGGAGTTTCTGACCGATGTCCTGAAAATCGACAAGCCAACAGGAAAATTCCCCCATCGGGTTGGATATCACGCGTCCTGTCATGGACAAAGAGGCCTGAGGCTTGCCTCCAGTTCAGAAATGAATATTTCCCCTTTTAACAAAGCCAAAATGCTTCTGGAAAACCTAGAAGGTCTGGAATGGGTTGAACTTTCCCGGAAAGATGAATGCTGTGGATTTGGAGGAACCTTTGCCGTCACCGAGGAGGCCCTCTCTCTGAGAATGGGAAAAGACCGATTGGAAGATCATCTAGCCCATGAAGTAGAAATTCTTACTGGAGGAGACATGTCCTGCATCATGCATTTGCAGGGAATAGCCAGCCGTGAAGGAAGAAAAATCCAATTCATGCATTTGGCAGAAATTCTTAACCAAGCGATGAAATGAGCCACCCACAAGCTGCAAGCGAGTTTTTAAAAGACCAAGCCAAAGCCAAGTGGCATGATGAAACGCTGTGGTTTGTGCGGGATAAACGCGACCGGATCAGCAAGAGCATTCCTGAGTGGGAAGACCTTCGCAACCTTGCCTCTGAAATCAAGGACAATGTTCTATCGAATTTGGAGAACTATCTGGTGGAGTTTGAAAAAAATGCCTTGAAAAATGGAATCCACATCCACTGGGCGAAAGATGCCGAAGAGCATAATCAAATCGTTCTCGGGATTCTTCAAAAGCAAAAATGCACTGCCATTGTCAAAAGCAAATCCATCTTGACAGAGGAGTGCCATCTTAATCCGTATCTGGAAAAAAACGGAATTGAGGTCGTAGATACGGATCTGGGTGAGCGGATTGTCCAATTCCTCAATCAGCCTCCAAGTCACATCGTTCTGCCCGCCATCCACCTCAAAAAGGGAGAAATCTCAGAGCTTTTTCATGAAAAGCTCGCTACTGAAAAAGGAAACGAGGACCCAGCCTATCTGACAAATGCTGCCCGGCTTCACCTTCGGGAGAAATTTTTGGGGGCCAAAGTAGCCATCACTGGGGTAAATTTTGGGGTAGCAGAGACGGGTGAATTTGTGGTTTGTACTAATGAAGGAAATGCAGACATGGGCGTACATCTGGCAGACGTACACATCGCCTGCATGGGAATCGAAAAGCTCATACCCAGACGAGCGGATTTGGGGGTGTTTTTGAGACTGTTAGCCCGATCTGCCACCGGTCAGCCAGTTACCAATTACAATTCCCACTTCCGAAGTCCTTCACCCGGAAAGGAAATCCACATCGTCCTCTTGGACAATGGCCGAACAGCTCAACTGGCCAGAGAAAAATTCAGAAATTCACTGAAATGCATACGCTGTGGTGCCTGTATGAACACTTGCCCTATCTACCGAAGAAGCGGAGGATACAGTTACGGAAGCACTGTGCCTGGCCCGATTGGTTCTATTCTTTCACCTGGGTTGGACATGAAGAAACACAGCACTTTGCCATTTGCTTCAACTCTTTGCGGCAGCTGCACGGATGTGTGTCCGGTTAAGATCAATATCCATGAGCAGCTCTATGAATGGAGGCAGGAAATCACCAAAACCCATGGAGAATTAGGCAAAAGCCTGTCCATGAAATTGGCCAGCGCACTTTTCAAAAGTCCTTTGGCCTACAAGATCTCCGGCAATGTGATGAGATCTGCTCTTAAAAACCTTCCCAAATCCCTAATCTATCATCCAATCAACAGTTGGGGAAAAGGCCGAAACCTTCCAGAGACACCTTCGGAGTCTTTTAAAGCATGGTACCAAAAGAATCGATCATGAGTAGTCGGAAAAAAATCTTAAATGCAATCCGTGGAATTTCGAGAGAAGAAAAACCTCTCCCCTCCCTTCCGGATTATGGAGTATCGGGAAATTTGGAGGAAGCTTTTTCCCAATCCATATTAGGCAATAAAGGGGAAATCCTAACAACCCTAGAACTGGAAGCTTGGATAAAAGAGCAGAGGTTTGAAAAAGTGATTGCTTTGGCTGCTGGTTTTGAGCAATATTCCAATTTTGAAACTCCCTCAGACCCACATGAATTGGACGATTTAAACCTTGCCATTCTGGAAGGCCAGTTTGGAGTAGCAGAAAACGGAGCAATCTGGCTAGATGACAGCCAGCTGAAGCATCGTGTATTACCCTTTATTACAGAGCATTTGGTTTTGATTTTAGAAAAGAAAAACCTGTATCCTACCCTTCACCAGGCCTATCAAAAAATCGGTAATGAATTCTCCGGCTTTGGATTGTTTGTGGCTGGACCTTCCAAAACTGCTGATATCGAGCAGTCTTTAGTAATTGGAGCCCATGGAGCCAAGAGTTTAAGGGTGGTTTTGATTTGAGTTTCGGGCAATTTCGAGATAAAAAAGGTTTTCATTTTCCCTTTCAATCTGATATCCCAATCGCATTCCAAGACTATCCGCAATCTTCTTACAAAGCGACAGACCAAGCCCTGCTCCTTTTTCTTTTTGGGTTCCCAAGGAGCTCTTACCCTTAAACTCAAACAAAAACAGTTGTTGATTTTCAGTGATGGTTTCTCCGGGGTTTCTCACTTCCCATCGAATCAAATCTGGCTTCACAATCAGTCTAAGCCCTATAGTCTCCCCGGCTTTGGTAAACTTGACTGCATTATCCAAAAGATTCTTGAGTATGATTTTCACTTCCTTGATCTCGAGCAACATGTGCTGGTTTTCACCTATCAGCTCAAATTCCAAATTTTGGCTTTTGTTAATCGCTTCTATTTGCATGGTGTCCCGCATCAATTCCCCAAGCTGAAGAAGGTCAGTCTCTTTCTTCTCGGGAGCTTTGGTATCCATTTCAGAAGTGACCCAAGCCAAGGTATTTTCCAAAACTTGATTCAGTTGAAAACTCTGAGACTTGAGTTTCGCCAAAATCTGAGCTAAATCTTCCTCTTCCAAAACTCCTTGGTCCACAAGCCCCAAAGTAGCACTTAAGGTGCCGATCGGCCCTCTCAAATCATGCGAAAGCAACGCGATAAGTTCATTTTTCTTCTGATTGAGAGAGGTCAATTCTGCCAATTGCCTTTCATTTACTTTTTGGAGTTCTAGGAGATTTTCTTGTTGCCTCCGGTAGTTGATGATGAGTAAATAAATCCCTATAAAAATAAAAACCGCACACAAGGCTATGGAAATTGCATTGTCCCAAAAAAGGTCTTGGAGGTTTTTATAGTTCTTTGAAACCAAAACCAATCCCTCAATTTCCAAATAAAAAAGGAGCAAGTAACTTCCAATGCAGGCGAGCCACCAGATCAGATTAAATGGGTTTTTAAAAAAAATGGCGACCGCAACTATGAAAACAAATAAGTTGAAAATTGTAGGGCCCTGGAAACCGTCATTGAAATAGTAATTGACCAGAGAAAATATCAAAATTAACCCGAGCATCAGGTTGATAGACAGGAAGAACCTGTTGTATCGAACCATCAGGACAAAGCAGCCCATAAAAAGTAAGGCGTAGACGACCCGGATTTTTCCCAAAATCGGATTTAATCCCAGAATATAATCCGTAAATCCAAAAAGGATAATTGCTGAAAATGTCAATAAGACGAATATGACTGCAATCCTGTGCTGCAACTGCTCAAGATTGGCAGGATTTTCCTGCATTTTAAAAAGCCTTTTCAACATGGATAAAAATTCAAGTCCGGAATTTCAAAACTACTAAAGTTATTTCCAAGACTATTAGGGAGTCCCAAAAAAAATAGCAAATGGTTTAAGCTCTCGAATGTACCGCTACTCGATTTCCTTCAGTATCAATCAACACGCCCATATATCCGATATCAGGGGCGATCATCCTTTTGGGTATCTGAACTTTGCCTCCTGCTTTTTCTACTCTGGCCAGTTCTACCGAACAATCTTCGGAAGAAAAATAAACCAAGGCTCCATATTCTCCACTGGGCTTGTAAAACTCTTTATGATAGACCAAACTTCCTCCGGCACCTTTTCCTTCTTCATTCCAAGGAAACCAGGCCATCTGGAAATCACCCATAATCTGTTTGTCTAGTGAGCATTCAAATACTTCTTCATAAAATTTGATGGCCCTGTCCATATCTTGAACAGGTATTTCAAACCATCCTACAGTTACTGATTTCATAGTGAGGCGATTTTGGTTATTAGTTATTGGTTATTGGTTATTGAGTTATTGGTGGCGTGAATGGGGATTACACTTAACCCCATCGCTTCGGTCTTCCCTCTTCTGTCTTCGGTCTTCCCCCCTCGGTCTTCGGTCTCCCCTCTTCGGTCTTCCGTCCCCCTTCTTTCACCCTCCTCCCATCATCCTAAACCCTTGTCAATTTGATGGGATAAGTCTTCCCGGCATTCCATTGGCAGACGTAGATATTCTCATCCTGATCGATGCATACATCGTGGCAATGCTTGAAAACAGGCTCCTTTTGTACCATCAGCTGCAATTGTCCATCTCGATATTCCGGAGCAGTCCCCCCGGGATTGGAGACTACCAGATTGTTTTGGTCAAGAATAGTCACAAAGCCAGAATTATCAGTCTGCTCCAAATACTTTAATCTCGACCAGCAAACTCCTGCATAGAGATTTTCGCCATGGATAACAGGGCGGCATACAAATGCACCGGGAAGGAAAATCGTCTCGATATATTGCCCATCCAGAGTAAATCGCTTGAAAGAGTTGTGACCTCGGGAAGTACACAGCAAGGTGGGTTCCTTTCCTCCTCTGGCATCAACGGCAATTCCATGAGCCGTACTGAACTGTGCATCACCCTGTCCCGGTCCACCGAATTTCCGAATGAACTTCCCGTTTTTATCATACTGCAAAAAGTACTGTGAGCCATACCCATCAGCGATGTAAAGATCCCCATTGGGTCCAATGGCCGTTTCAGTAGGTACCCAGCGCATTTTCTCTTCATAAACACCCTCCTGAATCGGTGAAACCACTTCTGATACTACCTGGCCACCAAGGGTAGTTTTGACCACACGGCCTCCATTATCCACGATCCATAGGTATTCTGCATCCCCTTCATCCACCAAAGAGAGCCCGTGAGCACGATCCAGGCCCAAGGTCCAGGAGTCCAAAAGCTTGCCGCCTTGGTCATAAATCAGGACATTGTTTTTGACTTCGTCAGTCAAGAGAATCATCCGGCCTTTTCGATCCATAACCATTTCATGGCAGTTGACCACAGGATACTTGTCCGGGTCCAGATTTCCCCAAGATGGGTCGATTTTGTATTTGAAATCGCCGTGACCAAGTATTTGATCTTGGGCTGCAAAAAGTGAGAAATTGGGTTGAATAGTCATAGCAAGTCCTGCGAGGGAGGTATTTTGGATAAATCTTCTTCGGGAATTCATAAGTGTAGGTAATTCTTTGAATTTAGGGAAAAATTGATTGAAATGGGAAAGGAATCCTGCAGGATAAAATGGTTTTTCCTAGATTAGAGTGACTTAAATCCAAAACCTATGAAATTCAAGTTCTTATTCCTTTTCTTACTAATGATCAGTTCGATGGGGCTCAAAGCCCAAGAAATAGCTCTTCAGTTGTATTCTCTAAGAAATCAAATCCCTTCTGATCCGGCAAAATATCATAAAATGATTGCGGAATGGGGGATTTATGCCGTGGAAGGCGGAGGAGGATACGGAATGTCGGATACCGAGTACAAAAAATTACTTGCAGACAATAATCTACGGGTAGTTGGAGTCGGGGCGGATTACAACAAGCTCAAAACCGACCCTCAAGCCATTCTTTCAGAGGCCAAGAAATATGGGGCAAAGTTTGCCACTTGCTATTGGATTCCCCATCCTGATGGCCCAATAAGTATGGAAATGACCAAAGAGGCCGTGGATTTGTTTAACAAAGCAGGAGAGATGTTTGCTAAAGAGGGAGTCACTTTGACATACCATCCTCACGGCTATGAATTTATGGATGCCGGAGAGGGAGTGCCTATGGATTACCTACTAGAAAATGCAAAGCATTACCAGTTCAATATGGATGTGTATTGGGTGAAAATGGGAGGAGGGGATCCTTTGGCAATCATGCAGGCTTATCCGGGTAAATTCCCTCAGCTCCACCTTAAAGACCGCAAAAAAGGTACTCCCGGGTCCACTGACGGTCACGGAGACGTAGAAACAAATGTAGTCTTGGGTACTGGGGACATTGATATAGCAGGTCTCATTCGCGAGGCGAAAAAGCAGGGAACCACCTTCCTGGTCATCGAAGACGAAAGCTCCAGATCTGTACAGCAAATCCCGCAAAGTGTAGCATTTATTCGAACTATTCTCAGTCAAGACTGAGGGAAAGATTCAATTTCTTGGTTAGTTTTATAGGCAGATCTGTAATAAGTTTTTTTTAGGTCAGCTTTTGAATTTATCCACTCTTCCACTTTCCATAATTCCTTTTTAAATGAAATTTCAAATCATTTCTTGCTTGTTTTTGATTTCACTGACAGAAATCTCCTTCGCTCAAAACTCCACTAAATGTCAAGAACGAGAGCTGTTTTCTTCTCTTCCGAATCATGAATTGACCACTTGTGAATTCAGGGAGTTTGACACTTTCTCAATTTATTCCCAAGATCCCAGTGGAAACAGAATTTCCGAATCCAAGGAAGGTGAAAAGTCCGTGACAAATTATCGCTGGATGGGTGAGTGGGATTCCAGACCTTCTCAAGCCCTTATTTATCGAAATTACCAAAATGCAGTCGAGAAAATCGGGGGCAAATTACTCTACTCCGGTAGTGCTGCCTATTTCTATTTTGAGAAATCCGGGGAGAAGCACTGGATGGAAGTCAATACCGATGGAAGTGGATATTATCAGGTCACTGTGATCCGGGAGGAACCTATGAACCAGTACGTGACGCTGACTGCCAAAGACATCCAAAAACAGATGACTGAAGAAGGCCAAGTCGCTTTCTATGGAATCCAATTTGATACGGACCAAGCCATAATCAAACCTGAATCCCAGGAGACTTTGCAGGAAATGGCAAATTACCTCAAGTCCTCCCCCACTACTAAAGTTTACCTAGTAGGACATACCGATAACACCGGCAGCCCTGAACACAACCTCTAGCTATCCCGGCAAAGGGCTGAAGCTGTAGCTCAATACCTAGTCCAAAATTTCCAAATTCCTCAAGCTCAAATTCAACCCGAAGGCGTCGGAGATCTAAGCCCACTAGCCAATAATTTGACCGAAGAGGGAAAAGCTAAAAACCGAAGAGTAGTCATGGTATTGAGAAAATAAACCAGAAATCATTTCCCTAAATCGCAATGTCCCTTCATTTTGCAAGTAGCTTATTTTGGATTCCTATGACCACGGGTTTGATTTTTCTGTTGGTAGAAGGAATGATGAAAAAATACCCTCCTGAGGAAATCAATGGGCTTTATGGATTCAGGACGCGTAGATCCATGCAAAGCCAAGAAGCTTGGGACTTTGCCCAGACCAAAGGGGCCAATCAAATGATTCTGGCGGGGAAAATTGGTTTGCTTTTGGGACTGCTAGGCCTTTTTATCCCTCTTTCGGGAAAATTGGATCTTTTACTGGGATTGATTTGGGTCTTTGCCGCTTGTGGAGGAATGATCTATTCTGTAGAAAGAGCACTCATTCAAAAGTTTGAAAAGCCGTATAAATAAATCTGATTATACGCTTTTCTGCCAGTAGTTGAATATTCCCCATGATTTTGGGTTGGAAGACCGAATAAATCAAAGAATTGGCTATTACTGGATCATTTAACCATAGAATACAGCTACTGGCAGAGTCCCGTATATCTATACATATAAATTTCCTTAAGGGAAAGACCACCGACTATTTCAAAACATCCCTTAATTTTAAAGGTTACCAAAAAAACATAACCCAAACTCAAATGAGACAACACAAATTAATTCTACTTGCCTTTGCGCTTTTTATCACTTCCTCTTTTGCGGCCATGGCGCAGCTTCAGCAGCCTGCCCTTAGCCCGGCGGCTACTGTAAGTCAAGTGGTTGGTTTTACCAAAATCAGCATTGATTATTCTTCACCTGCTGTGAAAGGGAGAAAAATTTTCGGAGAAATCGAAAAATACGGGGTGACCTGGAGAGCTGGAGCAAATGCCCAAACGATCATCGAATTCAGCACAGGAGTAAGTGTGGGAGGCAAAAATCTCAGAGCTGGAAGATACTCCATCTTCATGACTCCAACTGAATCCGGAGACTGGACTGTGCACCTAAACAGCAAAGCAGCTTCTGTTTTTGCTTACATGAAAGATGGCAAAATCGATGAAGAAGCAGTAGCTAAAGATGATGCTGTATCCTTCAAAGCTACTACCGAGAGAGGTGGAAATACCGAAAGACTTCAGTACCATATCTCTGCCAATGACAACAAAGTGGCTCATATCACGATGGCTTTTGAAGGGGTAAAAGTTACCTTCCCGGTGGACACTCAAGTAGATCAGAAAATGGAGCAGTTTAAAACTCAGTTTTAAGCATCACTAAATTTTATAAAGCTTTAAAGTCCTGACCATTCTTGGCAGGACTTTTTTAATTTAAAGTAGTAAAACTGGAAAGGATTAAAAGATTTTAAGTATCTACCAAGCCCATGCAAAAATCTGTAAAAAGAGCCCAAACGGACAAGGAGGAAAATCTCAATGCCTGGACGCATGGTTTTGGATTGCTACTGGGAATCATTGGCATTCCATTTTTGATTTCAAAAGCATGGCAACCGGAAGACTTTAAGTATCTCTTAGGCGCCTCCACCTTCAGTCTCGGAATCTTGATGGTTTATGGGTTTTCAACTGCCTATCATGCGGCAAAGAACCCTAAGAAAAAGGCCAAACTTCAGATCATGGACCATGTCTCGATTTATTTTCTGATCGCAGGTTCCTATACGCCCATGGTTTTGGCCATACTGAAGACTGACAAAGCAATTTTATTTCTGTCCATCATTTGGGCTTCTGTCCTGATCGGCACTTTTTTCAAACTTTTCTTTACTGGAAAATTCAAGACTCTTTCCGTAGTGATTTATCTAACTATGGGCTGGTTGGCTGTTTTCTTTCTCAAAGATTTGGTTGACCGGCTATCTCTTGAAATATTGGTTTGGATAGGTCTTGGAGGATTGAGCTATACCTTGGGAGTTATTTTTTATGTGCAAAGCAACCGGCCGTACTTTCATACCTTATGGCATTTATTTGTTTTAGGTGGTACTGCGGCTCACTTTGTAGCCGTGTACCAATTACAAATTATTTAATATGATAATCCGCAATTGCACCACAATCCAAAATTCCTTTGGTTTGGCGGTCGGAAGTCCGAAGACCGAAGCTGACTAAAACTGAACTTCAATCGGGATTTTATTCACATTGTAAGGCCTACTGGTAAGAAAGCGGATATACATATTATTTAAATTTTCCATGCTCATTCTGAAATCGAAAAAAGAGCCCAACCCTTCCGAATTGGACTCCTTTGGATTATTGACTTGCTTTTAGATCAAAATGAGCCAGAATCTACATCCTTGATAAATTGGATCACCCCAGGAAAGAAATGCTCCGGATCGTCATATTGGCTCAAATGGCTACCATTGGGGCAAAGTAAAAAGCGCCCATTTTTCACCTCTTTGGACATCCATTCCATGTGTTTGGGATCCATGGTGTCGTGCGTGGCTCCCACCACTAAGGTCGGAACGGTGATGGATTTCAACTGATCACGGACATCCCAACCTTCCAAACTTGCTCCTGCCGTGATGCCGAATTCACTATGCCCTTGCATAAACACATAGACGTTGGGATTAACCTGCTCCATGGTCTGATTGATTTCGGCGGGCCACTGATCCAAGGGTTTGCGAAGGACATGCAAGGGATAATGATGCTCCATCAGAAGCTCCATGTATCTGGGATTTTCGAAATCTCCTTTTCGCTCGATTTCCATAATCTCAGCAAATACCTCTTTTGGCATTTGAGGACCCAAAACTTGCTTGGCGTATTGCTCATATTCGTCCAAGCTGGACATCATATTGCAAATGATCAAGCCTTTTAGATTTTCCTGATGCCTGAAAGCATATTCCATGGAAAGCATTCCACCCCAAGACTGGCCAAGGAGGAAAAAATTATCCTTATTGAGTCCCAATGCCTTTCTGACTTGCTCCACTTCATCTACAAAGCGCTCGATAGTCCATAGCGACGAATCCTCCGGCTGGTCTGAATGGGCCGATCCCAACTGATCATACCAGATAAATTCAATGCCTTCCTGAGGAAAATAATCTTTAAAATTTGCATACTGTAAATGGGACATCCCAGGACCGCCATGCAGGAGCAAGACTTTCATAGTCGGATTGTCACCTACCCGCTTGGTAAACACCTTGAATTTTCCTTTAGGAGTTTGGATTGGGATCATCCGCACGCCTTCTTCAGTGACTTCCGTTGTATCAGCCTGAACATCCTCGCTTTGGGTTTTGGATTGGCAGGAGAATAAGACAACCACTAAGACTAGGCACAGGAAAACACTTTTTCTCATATTCAAAAGTTAGTTTGGTTCTTTCCAAGTTAACCGAAAGGAAGTTGGAATTCAAATTTCCCACCTCAGCCCTAGATTCTTGAAAAAAGAAAACTCAAACCTTTCGATTTGAGTGTTTCAAGAGTGGAAAATTGAATCCTTAACGCTAACTAAAAATAAATTCGCTCAATTCTAAGGGAGTGTCCAATATCATAAATAAAATGCCTAATAATGACCAAAAGCTGACACCACTGTGACTACAACTCTATCGCCGTCAATAAAATAAACAAGGCGATGTTCTTGATTTATCCTTCTTGACCATAATCCTGAAAGGTTATTTTTCAAACGCTCTGGCTTACCTGTACCTGTCTCTGGATGTTCTTCAAGTTCTTTGAGAAGTTTTTTCAACTTCCTCAATAAGGGTTTATTTCCAGATTCAACGATCTTCTCGATATCTTTAATCGCATCTGGACGATAAACAATATTGAACTTCATATCACATCAAAAAGCTTTTTAATTGCCTCTTCAGATAATTTTACTGATTCAATATCTCCAGATTCCATTTCTTTTTTTCTTCTAAGAATCTCCTTAACAACTTCAGGGTTGTCAAAAAATGGATCACCACTAGGAGATGGATTTTCACTTTTTGCCAATTTCCATTCTCTAAAGCTCAACTTATACTTGCGGGCAAGCTTTCTAAACTCATCCAGCACCTCTGGTCTATCCGTCTCTATTTCAAATAGTTGTTTCATAGCATAAAGTTACAATTTAATTCCTCAACGATTCAAATTCTGGGAATGGTTCAATTAACCCCAACTAGTAAGCTAAGTCCCTCGCTTAAAATTAAAGCCAATAGCTATTCAGAAAAATGGCCCAAACCATTCGATTTGAGCCTTTTCATATTTCAAAATTTAGACTTCAGCCTTTTATACTTTCTCTACCCAATCCACCCCTGTGTCTTTCCAAGCCCTTTCATTGGCTGAGTTGATGACTGCTTCACAAACTTTCTGCGTTTCGAAAGCATCCCGGAAGGTGGGGTGGCAAGGTTCGCCCGATTGAAGGCTGTAGAAGAAATCCGCAACTTGGTGGATAAATGAATGCTCATATCCGATGGAAGTTCCCGGAATCCACCAGCGATTCATGTAGGGATGATCTCCATCAGTGATGTGAATGGATCTCCAGCCCCTTACTTTTCCTTCGTCGCTATGGTCAAAATATTCCAGTCGGTTCATGTCATGCAAATCCCAACGGATAGAAGCATGCTCTCCATTGATTTCCAAGGTGTATAGAGCTTTGTGACCTCTTGCATAGCGAGTGGCCTCAAAGAGCCCCAAGGAGCCATTGTCAAAATGACAATGAAATATACAGGCATCGTCAATGCCTACTTTTTGCACCTGACCGGTGCCTTGATGAACCCGCTCTTTGATGAAGGTCTCGGTCACGGCAGATACATCTTTGATTCCACCATTGATCCACATGGCGGTATCAATACAATGTGCCAACAAATCTCCTGTCACACCAGAACCCGCAGCCTCTACATCCAGTCTCCACAGCGCATCCCCGCCCTGAGGCAAATCCGGATTGATAGTCCAGTCCTGAAGGAAGTTGGCTCGGTAATGGAAAATCTTACCCAGCTTTCCAGAAGCTACAATGTTTTTGGCCAATGTGACCGCAGGAATTCTTCGGTAATTATACCAAACGGTGTTTTGCACTCCTGCCTCTTCCACGGCTTTGACCATTCCTTCAGCCTCAGCGACCGTTCTTGCCAATGGTTTTTCACATAGAATCATTTTACCAGCTTTAGCTGCTGCTATCGCTATTTCTGCGTGAGTATCGTTTGGGGTACAGATATCCACAGCGTCGATATCGTCCCGCTCAATGATTTTTCTCCAGTCTGTTTCATAGGAAGCATATCCCCAGCGATCTGCAAATGCCTTGGCATTTGCCTCCCGTCTAGAGCAGCAAGCTTGGAGCACGGGATTATATTCGTATTCTGGAAAAAAATCAGCCAAACGCTTGTAGCCATTGGTATGGATTCGGCCCATCAGCCCAGTGCCGATCAGACCTACTCGAATTAGTTTTTTATTACTCATGTCTTTAGAATTTGAAATTTATGTCATTTGAAATTTGAGATGAATTGAAATTGACAAACGAGAATTTCAAATCTCGAATATCAAACTTCAAATCAACCGTTCCACCCGTGTGCTTCCCTCACTTTGATCATTGCTGCGAGGATATCATTCCAGGTTTGCTGGTTTTCCATCACGGCATTGGGGAACATGCAACCATCCCAGCAGATATGCTGAAATGCCTTGGTCAACTCTCCTTTTTCATCTCTCAGCCAGTAACCGGCATCATGGGCAATATCCAACACCCCGTTAGGGTCTGTTGCTTGGCAGTGACGGCCAGTTTTATCGTGAGAGCCTGATCCAAAGACTGATCCGTCATTTTGGGCAACATGGAAATCAATCGTCCAAGGACGAAGGGCATCTGTGACAATTTTCAAAGCTGCTTTTACTGCCTCTCTGTCTTTCAATTCGGCATCCAAAGGAAGAATTCTATGGTCAGGAGCATTGTATCCCATCGTGTAAAGGAAAGTATGGGACATATCCGCCTGGAATCCTATGTTGGGGCGATTGACCATTTCCAGCAATTCCACCATATGCTTCCAGCTATGCATAGCTCCCCAGCAGATTTCGCCTTCTGCCGCAAGCTTTTCTCCAAATCCAGCAGCAACATCACAGGCTTCCTGAAAGGTCTCTGCTATCAGCTTGGTATTCCCAATGGGGTCTTTTGCCCAATCAGAGACCCCTGCCGCTGAATCAATCCTGACCACTCCGTAATGTCTCACTCCCAGATCTTTCAACTTTTGGCCAAATTCACAGGATTTGCGGACCATATCCACAAAGGTTTTGCGCTGGTCCATACTTCCCATCGCAGATCCTGCCCAAATCGGAGCCACCAGAGAACCTACATTCAGGTTGTATTTGGCAACTTTATCGGCAAGTTTTTTTGGTTCGTCAGGATTATTCAAATCAAAATGAGGCTCTAGCAGACCCACGTCGATTCCATCGAATTTCACCCCATTCACTTCCGCTGCTGCGGTCATTTGGAGCAAAGTGTCAAAGGGAATTACCGGCTCGGAATCTGGGCCTTTGCCCACTAATCCAGGCCAGGTGGCATTATGGAGTTTAGGGAAATTGTTCATGGTATTGGTTATTAGGTTATTTTGTTTATTCGATAGGTCAACGGTCCACAGTCGACAGTCAACCGTATTTAAGTTCTGTGGACTGTGGTCCGTGGTCTGTTGATAATTATTTAATTACCAAATCAGGATTATCCGGACCGAAGTGCTTTAGCATCACGATTGGATCTGTTTTGGAAAGATTCGTGATTTTCACGCCTGCTTTTGCGGCATCCTCAGACACGAAATATTCATCATGAGTCAGTTGGCCAAATCGGATCATGGCTGGAGTCTCGATATCCCAAGCACCCATTTTCCCATAGCCTTGCATCATAATAAATCCGTAGGCGGCATTGTCTTTAATCATTACTGTCTGACCTGGATACACAGTTAGCTCTTTGGCGCTATAGTCTCTGGAACGGTAGCAAATCCAGGTTTCATGATATCCTGCAGCATGCATTTCTTCCACTCCATGAACAGGACGAGGCTCCATGTAATGATTGTCCATCAGATTTGGATTCACATTCAGATCCCAGTCGATCATTTCCACCAGGAGCTCATAATCTCCCCACCGGTTTTTCGGTGTGGCATTCCAAAGCAATTCCTCAGGGATAATTGCCTCGTTCACCAAGGATTGGTACATCGCGAAGATATCGGAGGCCTTCTGAGGCTCATAGGTGCAAAGCGATCCCGGAGCATGAAGCATTCCCGGAGGTACATCCCAGCCTGTTCCTGGCTGTAATCGAAATGCCTGGGAGTAATTGGTGATTTTGTTGTCTCCTTTGGTGAAGTTTTTTAGACAATCCAGGATAGTATCCTTACTCGTCCCCGGAGCAATTCCGAAGAAGGTATAGGGAAAATCACCCCCATGATTATTGACTTGTGGAGGAAAATAATACGCTTCCGGCTTTCCGTTTTGCCCAGTCAATTTGCCAAATTCATCACTGGGATGAATATGGTGAGGCAAAGGCCCCATATTGTCAAAAAACTTGGAGTACATCGGCCAGGATTTGTATTTATCCCAAAGTCTGGAACCGATAATCTGGGCGCCCAACTCATCAATGGCATCCTTCAAAAGGAAAAGTTCTGTTTTTCCCCCTTCTTCAAAGGCGACATGGCTTAGACCTTCATTTTTGGAGGTCAATGGGCCATTTTGCGCAGCAGTGGTAGAGGCAAACCAACGCTCATCTATTCCTCCTCTGGCACCTCCCAAAGCGTAATAATCATCCGGATGAAGTTTGATCCTTCTTCCAGGCACACAAAAGGATCTCGGCACCCAGGTTGGGGTCAATCTTAAAATTCCTTCGCCCTGCTCTAGGGCCTTTTTGGCTAAACTCATGATATTGGTTATTAGGTTATTGAGTTATTTACTATTGGAAAATTGAAAGATTGGAAAATTCACCAAGCTCTCTGAATTCTTTATTTTAAACTTTAAACTTCAAACTTTAAACTCTCTTACATTTTGTCCCGTCAATACTTCCATCCTCAAGTCATAAGTTCGGCTTTCTCCCGGTTTTAAAAGAATCAGAGTTCCGTTTTCCCTAGCCTGAGCCTGACCGATGGGAGGATGAGTCGCTGGCTCAAGTGCAGTCACATACTCATTTTTACCCCAATGCTGCCAATTGATCAACCAAGGCATCTGATTTTTGGAAAAGGAGATTCTTAAGGCCAATCCCAATTCATCATTGGCATACCCACAGACGACTTTTCCGGTAGAATCTGCTTTTGGATCAATAAAAGCCACATCTTCCCCAAACCCCGAGTGCTCATCCATAGGAGCAGCGCATCGGGTAAACTCATGTTTTCTATTAAACTCGGTGTTATTGGCGTCGGTAGCTTTCGGTTTCTTTTCCCCCATCCAAACAATTCTTGTTCCTTCATCGATGAGCGGCCAGCCACAATTAATATGATAGAGCAGCATATGAGGAGCGGGAGAATTTCCCAGATTGGTGACTTTATCTTGAATTCTTATTTCAGGAACACCCAAGACACCGGAGATTTTTCGCAGCATTTCCAAGCTAGGACCGAAAGTAGCGGTCTCGCGCACTTTAGCTACAATTTCAAAGCTCAGGTCACCCGAGAAAATATCCGGCTGCTTGATGGACACCAATTCTGCAGGGGTATTGGAATAATTGCCATGTAGGCCTCTGGAACCTCCTTCGTCCACATTAGGTGGCCCGGCATTGGAAAGACCACAGGTCGTCAACAAGCCTCCCCCAAAAGTTCGGAGCCAATCGATTCCCTGATTGGAAAAAGGCTGTGGGGCTGTTATGCCAGCATGGGAAATCCAGGCTAGGCTATTTTCATTGAAAAAGGCATCCAAAATGTCAATCCCCCGATCCAGGACCAATTTATACCTTAGCCCTGTTCCGGTATTGACCCAGGCAATCCGTACTCCTTTTCCGGCCCCATTATCCAGAATAGAGGTTTCTATTCCACCGATTTGATGGGTATTGGATAGTTTGTATTTCCAGCTTCGGGAATTTCCTAGGTTCATTTTGGGATCTTGAATGAATAGGTAACCTATAAAAAAGGCCTTCAGGGACTATCCTGCCCTATCAGGATAGAAGCTTCTGATAAATCAAGATAAATACTAGTAAATAGAATATTTCGCCATTTGTCATATAATCTAAAAAAAACTACTCCCCTAACTTTAAACCTCAAAAAAAGAATCCGAATTAAAAGATCTATACCGACTATTATTCTGATTATTATAAATAATAATAAGCTTTAATACTCTTATAATCAGATTTTTACCGAAATTCATTCTCCTCATTTTCCAAATCCCAAGAATTTGCTTGCATTTGGTCAAATAGGGCATTTCAATTTTTCAATTCACAAACTTTTAACAAAATGTCCAAGAAAACATCTCCATCAATCCGTTTGGCTGGAGCCAAGGCGGATTTGAAATCAACTCCTGAAAAAGAATCTTCCGATTTGATTTCACGCAAACAGGTTTCGGAAATTCCGAAGCTCTCTATATCTCCCAAATTTAAGCCCGGGACCGTAGTGTCGATCTGGCATGACCCTGTGCAAGAGGCAAAAACCAGAACAATAACTATTTCAGATCTCAAATTTGAGAAAGCACCTATAAAAATGCTTTCCATGCCAAAAGTATCCCTAAGCTTTGAACCTATGGAAGGGGATAAGATTCTATTTCATCCTACTCCTGGATTTACCAGCCAACATCCGTCCTTAGCTCAAGTATCCGTGAGAGCCTACATCCTCAATCTGGAATCCAGCACCTTGGATTTGGACTCTGTTTTGTTCGAGTATCATTCAGGAAATGAACTCCTGAAAAAAACAGCTTTTCTTCCCAGCGATCAGCTACAAATAGGCCCCAATGAATTGGCATTTTGGCAGAATAGCAGGGAATATCATGAAAATGGTGATGTTATATTTCTTGAATATCCTTTTCCGACCTCACTAAAAATCTCATTTAAATTTAAAGGATTTGAGGTTCCGGTAAGCTATACCAAAAAGCTAGCTCCCTATCCTGTTTCTTTTGGATTCCCAATGGATAGTTCTGATTTGAATGAAGGAGAATATGTCTCTGGATATTCTATGCATGGAGGAGGTGATCAAGTGTTTGCCTATGATTTTGGAGTGGTGGGATATCAGTCCTCCTGGAATGGAATCGAGAAGGGGAAAAAAGGAAATGAAAATAGCCATAACTTAATTTGGGGAAAGCCAATCCGGGCCATGGCTGATGGAGTAGTTTTGAGATTTGAAAATAACATCCCCAATAACTGGGCTCCTTTTCCTCCGAATAAAACCGAAGAGTTTTATGATCAACTTGGAGAAAAGCAAAAGAACGAATTATGGGGATCCTTTCCCTATGGGGGAAGCGGAAATCACTTCTATATCAGGCATGGTGATTTAGTCGCCTTATATGCCCATATGCAGAAAGGAAGCTTAACGCCGGAGCTTATGAAGGCTGGGGCAATCGTAAAAAAAGGCCAGATTCTTGGCAAAGGAGGGAATTCCGGCAGTTCCAGTGCACCCCATCTTCATGTCCATTTAAAAACCTTCAAAAACAATAACAACCCGGAATCAGGTGATTTCAGACCTCTTCTGTTCAACACAGGGTTTGTAATCGGAGCGGCCGAATACCCAAGCCCGGGATCCAATATCTATTGGTCGAAGTTAAAAAATCAGGGAATCCCAGGACAAAAGGACAAATGGTGCCTAATTCACCCTTCCTCCACGCATCCTCTTTGCAAGATGCCAACCAATTGGGGAGAGGTGTGCAGACATGGGATCCCATCTGAAAATTATCAGAAAGAATTTGATAAGATTTGGCCATGTGGATACTATCCTATTTGGATTGATGGATTTGAGGTGAATGGAAAAACTTACTTCAATGTCATTTTCCGACCTAGTGGTGAACTGAGTTGGGTATCAAGGCATCACATGACAGGGGCGGTCTATCAAAAAGAATTTGAAAAATGGACTGGCCAAGGGTATGCTCTTACTCACGTAAATTCCTATTTGAGTGGAGGGAAAACCCTCTATGCTGCGGTATGGGTCCATGGGAAATCCATGGATTTTCTGGCTTATCATGGTAAATCCTTAAAATGGCATGAGGACAATTTCAAAAATCATTGTCAGCAAGGGTGGGTTCCGACCAATGTGTCCTGTGTGAAATCAAACAACTCCACTTTGGTAACAGCCCTTTGGGAAAAAACCAACCCAGGTGGATTTTATGCCAAACCTGCGATGACACTGCTTGAGTTCAAAGAAGCTTTTGGACAATTTACAGGTAAGGAAAAATTCAAATTGGTTTATCTGGATGCCTATCAAAATGGCCCACTACCGCTATTGAGTGGAATTTGGTATAAAAACGCCCCTAATTATTCCACTTGGTTTGAAAAGTTTAACCTTTCTGGATCCCAGTTTCAAAGTGAATACAATAACTTCTTAGGGAATGGTTTTTTGACAAGAGTAATTGCAGGGTATAGCCAAGTCAATCAGGCAAAGTTTGAAGGGGTTTGGTCAAAATAACAAAATTTGCCAATCGAGTTCAAAGGAACGGCTGACCAAAAACTGGTCAGCCGTTCTTTATTACAATTTCTTTAGCTGAATATTTTTAAACTTCACCGTCATGGGAGGTCCGACATGCATCTGCATGCCCATCAAGCCCTTCAGCATCCGGTTTTTTTGATCCTCGTCATGCACCTCACTCATCAGGGTTCCGTTGACGTAGTGCTTCAGGACATTTCCTTTGGCCACGATATGAATGTTATTCCAGTCTCCGGATTTGATGAGCGCACCCAACTCTGCCCGGTCACCCAAATCCTCTACGAGATTCAGACCTTTCCAGGCATTCCTTTCCACATAATCTCTGAGATTGGTGACATCATCCGGTTGAGTGGTAATTCTCGTCTTCTGTCCCCGGTAAGCCAAAGTAGTTCTTTTTCGCTCTTCGTAATTTTGACCAGTGTAGCGGTTTCCACCATCAATATCCGCCTGATAACCTCTCAGCGCATAAGGAACTTCGGTAAAGCGATCGCTTCGGTATTGCACGCCGGAGTTTCCTGTTTCAGAGATCCAGTAATCCATTTTCAGCTCGAAATCTCCCAGCTCCCCGCCTTTCCAAATGATGAAGGTATTGGCTTTTAAGGGATTCTCGGAATTGGTTTCACCATGGATAACCCCTTCGCTCACTTTCCAATAAGCTGGGTCATATTCCCATCCTTCCAGACTTTTCCCGTCAAAAATGGAAATAAAGTCAGCTTGAATTTCCTCGGATACTGCTACTTCTTCACTAGAATTTGGATTTTGGCAGTTCCAATTCACTAAAGCTACTGTAGCCAAAGAGGCTACAGTTAGCAGGGATTTTGAAGAGAAGGACCAGATCATTGCTGTGCTACGGTTTGGGATTTGTAAACGGCATGCTCAGGATTCCCGCCACTGATCAAATAAGCCATCAAATCCTTCAATTCCTCTTCGTTAAGACGGTTGATCAAGCCTGGCATCATGATAGACACTTCAGCATTTTTCTTAAGAACTACCGTATTTTTTGGAACGGACTTGATATCATTTGGAGCAAATGGATTCTGGGAAATGTAGTAATTCTGAGCGTCCTCATCGTTGAGTTTACCCACTATAGATCCGCCGGCTTTCAGTTCCAGAACTGTTGCATGGTACTGATCGGAGATAGTTTCACTTGGGTTGATCGTGGCTACCAGAATATCTTTGGGAGAGAATCGAGTACCCAACTGGGTCAAATCAGGACCGATGATTCCACCTTCACCCTGCATAGTATGACAAGACTGGCAAAGAACTGCTGCGTACATCGCTTTTCCTTTGACCAAATCTCGTCCTTGAAGATTTTCTACCAAAGGAGCAGCTTCCTCCACGGTCCATCTTCTTCCCGGACCTTCAGGCTGCACACCTGAGTTGACAATGTCATTTCCACTGGAGGTCAAAAGCTTTCCTCCGGACATTTCATCGTATTTTTCAAAATCTGCTTTATCCACACTTGCAAGGGCCATTTTTCGTGCACGATCCAAGAATCCGACATAGCTTCGTCCACCTTTGTATGCAGTCAAGGCATTGTTGATCCATTTAAAATATTCCTCTCTCATGGCAGGAGTCCAGCCCTTATCTGCTCCTCCAAGCACGGTGGCATAGAAGGTAGCCTGAGCCGGTGGCACATTGGCCAGCATATTGGCTATGTCCATTCCGTATTGAGGATTTCTGAAAATCAGGTCAGAAGAAGCGGTGAAGGTCTTCTGGTAGTTTGGATCATCCTTGGCATTTTTCAAAAGTGCCAAAGTCTTCTCCACTGCAGATGGTGCATCCAAATGCGTCAACAAAATGCTCAAGGAACGATCCAGCATATTGTCGTTGGCTGGGAAGTTTGGATCCAGATAAGCGACTAATTGTTGTTTTACTGGTGCTGCACCTTTATCGTAACGGTACAAGATTACTTCGATCGTTCTCAACAAATCCTGCTTGTCTTTTGCATTCAAAGATTTGTAATCAATCTGCATCAAACTATTGAGCATGGCTGCTGCATCGGCATCAGAAGCATGATGTGCTAAGGCCAAGTTGGCGTGGATTTTTTTGGCGGGATCAGTTTCTGCGAGTGCCCGTTCTTTCCAAGAAGCGATCGGTTGATGCTCTAGGACGATTCTGGCGGCATACTGTACATAGCGATCGGCATGGCCCAATTGAGCCCAAGCTTTTTCAATTCCTTCAGCTGGAGCGCCAGCCTTGTGATATTGCTCCAATTCTCTCCTGGTCTTTGCTTCCTGAGGAAGATCCGCTTCAGTCATCGGAGTATAAGTGTCCAAATCTCCTTTGTAGGTCACACGGTAAAGATCGGACTCCAGTCTTCTTCCACCTGTGGCAAAGTAAAATGCGCCATCAGGTCCGATGATCCCATCTGTCAAAGGAAGAGGTGAACCAGAAATAAACTCTTCTGCTGTGGCGTCATAGGTAGCTCCGTTTGGAGTCAGGTGAATGGCATAAATAATCCCGAAACTCCAGTCAAATGCATACAATGCCTTTTTGTACTTGCTTGGGAAATTTGCCCCATAGCCAAACATAGCATTAGTTGGTGAACCTTGGCCAATATTCAAAATAGCAGGTAGATTGTCCGGATAGTTTGGAGACCACTTAGAGTTTCCGGTTCTCCATCCGAATTCAGAACCACTGGTCACGTGGTTGATTCGGGTAGGACGGTACCAAGGCATTCCAAAGTCCCATTCCATATCGGCATCGTAAGCGAAAATATCCCCTACCTCATTGTAATCGAAATCAAAAGCGTTTCTAAATCCGGCCCCAATCAATTCCCAGTCAGTTCCTTCTGGATTAATTCTGGCGATCCATCCCCCAGGTGCCATTCGGCTGTTGGCATGTCCGCGAGGGTCTTTGATCAAGGGAAAAAGGTTGTCTTCCTGCCATACTGGAGGAAGTCGGTAGGAATTCATTTCCGGTACGTCCACATGATTTCCGGCAATGAGGTAAATACCTTTTCCATCCGGTGTCACTTTCATGGAGTGAGGGCCATGCTCCCCTTGCTGTCCTTTCAGTTCCCGGATTTGAGTAACCGTTTCAAACTGGTCATCTCCATCCAAATCCTGAATTCTATACAAGCCGGTAGGCTGGCTAAAAGTCTCATTCGGATTGTGATTCACCATCACATACAGGGAATTGAAAGCATACAGAAGGCCTTGGGCATAGCCCATTCCTACCTGAGGCTCGGCCACATTGCCGACGATCAGCTTTTCAACTTTTGGCTTGACGGTAGAGTCAGAACCGATAGGAGGAAGCTCCAGTCGATACAAGAAACCATATTGATCAGAGGTAATCATTCTTCCTTTGTCATCAAAGGTCATGGCTACCCAAGATCCCTGGTCATTTACACCCGGGCTGTAGAGCAGCTCAGCCTCAAATCCATCGGGAAGTTTTAGCTTATCAATTTTGGGGTTTCCGGTGAGTTTTCTACCGGACTCTTCCTTTTGGCCACAAGAGGCTGCCAACACGAGCAAGCCCAAAAGGAAGATAAAGGGTTGAGAGATTTTTTTAAGAAACATAGGTATCGGATTTATTGCTTTCAAATGGAGAAGTCTTTGATTTCCAAATTGCTATTTATTTTCTGGTCAAAGTAGCCATTCACAAAGGCTATTTACTATTTATCAATTTGTCCACTGTCCTGCTATATCTGCCAAAAAAATAACCCAGTGTCATCAGTAACATTTCGAAAAACCTACTGGACACCGGGCTATTCCATTGAAGAAAACCAACTTAGAAATAAGGACTCAAATCAGATTCAGCGGCTGGATAGGCATAGAATTTACTGAGATTGGTAAAGACATTGCTTCTCGGAACTGCTCCAGCTAGGGGTGGATAGTAATAATCCAATGGATTAGCTACAATTCGTTGTCCATAAGGAATGATGATCTCTTGGATTCTGTCAGTTCTTTGGATATCAAACCATCTTTTGTTTTCGAAGGCCAATTCTACTCTTCTTTCTTTGAAAATGGCTTCTCTCAAAGCTGTTTGACTGGTAGCAGTGGTAGCAGGCAATCCGGCACGTGTTCTAATTTGATTCAGAAAGCCAACTGCTGCACCTGTTTTACCTTGTTCATTAGATGCTTCTGCAAGGAATAATAAAACCTCAGCATAACGATATACAGGCCAGTTCATTCCGTGGTTATTATGTTGGGAATGATTGCTCTGGTATTTTTTTATGTAAGGATAAACCTTGTTGGTTCTGAAACTACCTGATAGGGTTACGTATCCAATGGAAATATCTTTTCGCTTATCGCCAGGCTCATAGGCCGCAATGATATCCGGCGTAGGAATATTGTTACCCTCTCCGTCTATATTTTGAGGATTGCTGGTTCCCATAATGGGCTGCAATTCTGCAGCGGAAATTGGTCTAGGCATAAACTGGTACATAAAATTTCCCTGTAGCCCAGCTGCACCTTCCAAGTACTGCACCTCAAATACTGACTCTGCATTGTTTTTATTAGAAGTGTTTTTGGAAAATGCCATATCGTAGGTTGACATCAGTGAATATCTACCTGAGGTCACCACCGGTGTCAACACCTGTTCAGCATCCGCCCATCTCTTCAGGTTGATATATACATTTCCTAACAAGGTCCTAGCGGATCCCTCGGTAGCTCTACCCGGTTCTTGCTTTGATTTATCAGGTAAAAGCGGAATAGCCGCAGTTAAATCAGAAATAATTTGGGCATAAACTTCAGCTTCCTCAGCTAAAGGCAAAGCAGCTTCTTCCCTAGAGGCAACCGGAGTCAAATGCAGAGGAACTTTTCCAAAATATCTCGCCAATTCAAAGTAGGCGAAAGCTCTTAAAAAGAGTGCCTGTCCTTTAACATTGGCTTTTGCTGCTGCATCAAAATTCACATCATCAATCAAGGCAAGGATTTGATTCGTACGGGCAATTATCAAATAATCTTGTCTCCACTGGTTGAGGACGTGGACATTGGCGGTGGTTCCGTTAGAAACAGGAACAGAGAAATCTGCCAAGTCTTCTTGGTTATCCACCGCACCGAAGAGCACATTTCGGGCATAATAAGTATTGTCCGAATGCATTTCGGCCAATAGCCAAGATCGATCGTTGAAGATGGTTCTCAAGGGAACATAGGCTGCATTTACGGCTTGCTCAAAGTCTTTTTGATTCTTAAAGAAAGTAGCCGAACTCAACTGGGTCTCGGGTACTACTGTCAGAAAATCTTCACAGCTGGTAAAAAACAAACTGGCCGCGAGAAGGACTGGAATATATTTTTTCATTTTAGTCATGTTTAGGTTGATTAGAATTGATCAGATTTCAGCCAATTAGAAGGTGATATTGGCACCAAAGGTGATCGATCTTGGCACTGGATAAGGAGCCAAATCAACTCCTGGACTTAAGTTTCCACCATCTCCCTGACCATTATTCTGATTGCTCACTTCAGGATTGGACCCTCCCCAATAAGGTGTAAACACCCACATGTTTTGGCCGGAAAAGTATAGTCTCGCAGATTTTACAGTTTTAGAAAGATTAGTGAAGGTATATCCAACTGTAATGTTTCTTATGGTAAAATAGGACGCATCCCAAACAAAATTACTGTTAGGCCAATCCCTTTCTACCCCTGTGACATTTCCTCCACCGACAGTGGTACCGAATATTCCCTCACCCGGATTTTCAGGCGAGCGAAATCTGTCTTTAGCTCTCCTAACCATATTAAATACCCCATCTAAATTCGCAGTGGAAAATAAGTGTCTCATATAAACTTCATTTCCCTGAGATCCTGAGGCAGTGATGCTGGCATCAAATTTTTTATACCTGAAATTGTTGACGAGTCCATAGATAAAATCCGGGAATGGATTCCCTATAATGGTTCTATCATCATTATCTCCACCGAAGGTGATCACTCCATCGCCATTGACATCCTTAAGTTTGATACTACCTACAGTAGATCTACCGGGGATTTTTGGAGAATTTGCCAAGTCTTCGGCATTCGCATAATTACCGAGCTTCTGTAATCCATAAAATTGACCAAATGGCTTTCCTACCTGAGTGATATGCCATGAACCATACACACGGTCAATTCCATCTGCAAGAGAAATTACCTCATTTCGGTTAATCGATAGGTTCGCATTAATTGACCAAGTAAAGGAGCCGGTCACAGGTGTTGCATTGATTGCAAATTCATGCCCCCAGAATTTAATCTCCCCAATGTTATCATTGAAGTTTGTGAAGCCAGATTCTTGGGGAATTTGGACAGCAAACAAGAGATTAGTTGTGTTTTTGGTGTAAAAATCATAAGTGAACTGAATTCTGTCATCCAAAAACCCTAGGTCAAATCCCAAATCAAATTGGGATGTAGTCTCCCATCCTAAGTTGGGATTATCCAAAGAAGTTACGGCTGCACCAGAAACCACATTATTACCAAAAGCGGCATTGATAGTATTATTTACCAAGGCATACTGCGTGTAGTTACCGATGTTATTGTTTCCCGTTACCCCAAAGCTTGCCCGAATCTTTGCAAAAGAAACAGTCTTGTTGTTTTGTAGAAAACCTTCATCAGACAAAACCCAACCCACCGAAGTGGAAGGGAAAACACCCCATCTATTTTGAGATCCAAATCTTGATGAACCATCACCTCTTACTGATGCAGTAAGCAAGTATTTACCCTTATAATTATAAGTTAATCTTGAAAAAATTGAAGTGAGTGACCACTCAGCGACATCCGAAAGAGTTCCACCCCTGTTGACGTTTATTGCGCCTTGGATTGTAGGGAGTCTATCATCTGCGTAAGTATCCGCCTGTATTCTTGTTCTGTCACTTCTAAACTGCTGATTTGACAAACCACCTAGTAATTCAAACGAATGATCTTGGATAGATTTTCTGTAAGTGACAATGTTTTCGTTTAGCCAAGAAAATGTTTCAATGTCATCTCTCACCGATACGGCCACTGTAGGTATTGCTACATTGATAGCAGAAGTAGCAGTGGATGGGTTGAAGGAGAAAAACCTGGAATTTCCGATTTCTGCATTGAATGTAGATTTAATGGATAATCCAGGAATAGGTCTCCATTCTGCATAGGTATTCGCTAAAACATTTGTTTGTTTGGTCTCATTGATGATCTCCTGTGCAGATCTTACCCAGTTGGGATAAGCGAAAATATTGCCGGTATTGGATGGGAATCGATTAAAAAACGTCAATTCACCTTGCTCATCAAAAATCGGCATGACGGGCCAAGTATGAAGGGCATTAAATAAAATACCTGTTCCTCTTGTACCATCAGTTCTAGGAGTATTGTCATAAACGTAATTTGGCGCAACATTCACCCCAATATTTACCTTATCAGAAACCTGATAATCTGTATTCATTCGCAGGGAATATCTTTGGTAGTCGGTATTTACAACCACTCCTTTCTGATCAAATACACCCGCAATGATTGCCGTATTTACCCTTTCTTTATTTGAGGTCACGGTCAAATTATACGAGGTAATTGGAGCTGTTTGGAGCATGGCATCATACCAATCGTTGTTTTTGTCCCGATATTGGGAAGGGTTTTGAAAAACCTCAGGTACAGCCTGACCTGCATCCTCATAATATTCTTTTTTAAACTGTGCGAATTCCTCCGCATTCATCATTTCCAATCTCCCTTTATCAGGCACAGTTTGGAACCCTGTCCATACATTCAAATTCACATTGGTTTGTCCTGCCTTACCTTTTTTAGTGGTAATCAAAACCACTCCATTGGCAGCTCTTGACCCGTAAAGTGAGGTAGAGGCAGCGTCCTTTAATACAGATATATCCGAAATTTCGTCTGGGTTGATTTGATTGATATCTCCGGTAATCGGAAACCCATCCACTACATACAATGGATCACTTCCACCGGTAACAGATAGCTGGCCGCGTATTCTCACGTTCATACCTTGACCAGGCTTACCAGTCGTTTGGTTGATCTGAACTCCAGCCAATCGTCCTTGAAGCTTTTGAGCTACTGAAGAAACTGGAAGGTCTTTTAATTCAGCTTCGTTCACCGTTTGGATAGCACCCGTCACCTCTTTCTTAATTTGGCTACCATACCCAACAACCACAACCTCTGAAAGGTCAGACATAGAAAGGTCAAGATTTACATTGATGTTGGTTTGTCCGGCAACTACAGGCACCTCCTTAGAAGTATATCCTACAAAGCTGATGACCAAAATCTGGCCTGGATTAGCATCTATGGTAAAAGAACCATCAATGTCTGTGACTGATCCTTTTTGAGTGCCTTTTACAAGTACCAATGCCCCTGGGACGGGCTCGTTGTCCGGTGCAGATCTCACAACTCCTCTGACGGTTTGTGACTGCCCGTAACTCACCATGCTGACGCTCAGCATTAGAAATAAAAACCCTAAAAAGCGGGCTTTTATCTTAGATAGATAGTGGTTATTCATATACACGGGTTTAATGTTTGATAAGAAATACAATTCCAAGATTCATAGATATATCCCAAATCCTATCCTGTTGAATCCTGCATAAAACCCAGAAAATCAGCATCTAAAACACAGGACACCACAGGACACCCCGATCAAATTGGATTCCCTCCGCTTAACTTTTCTTTTGCTCCTGTTGATAAAAAAGATGTTAAAATCGGGACAGCTCAGGACACTGTTTTATTATTATTTGGCAAACTCTAGGCAAATGAATAATCCGACAGTCTAATTTCTCCGTTGCCAGAATTTCTATTGGTAAATCATACCAATCTCCCTATACTTAGTATCCAATCTACTATCGAATGAAGACCTCCTTTAAGTTTTTACCACTTGCTGGGATTATCCTGCTGACTTTCTTTTTCATCCGTTGCACTCCTGAAAAAACTTTGGAACTCCGGAAAAATTCAAGAATTACCCTAGTGGGTAATAACCTTGGATCAAGAATGATGGAATTTGGCTGGTTTGAGACTGAAATGCATCTGCGCTATCCTGACAGCACTCTTTTCATCCGAAATCTTTGCGATCCGGGGGATACTCCTGGGTTTCGTCCCCGATCTGGAACCAATGATCCTTGGGCTTTTCCAGGTGCGGAGGATTTTCAGGAAGAATATGCCACCAAATCCAACAGCGAAGGGTTTTTGGAAAAACCTGACCAATGGCTTACCCGATTACAGGCAGATATCGTGATCGGCTTTTTTGGCTTTAATGAATCCTTTCAAGGCATAGAAAAACTGCAAAACTATAAAGACGAACTCGAGGCTTGGATTCTTCACTCCAAATCCCAGCAGTATAATGGGAAAAGTGCGCCCCAACTTGCCTTGGTTTCCCCGATTGCCTTCGAAGATCTTTCTGCTTCTAAAGATGTACCCGATGGAAAAAAGGAAAATGAAAACCTAAAACTCTACACCGAGGCCATGCAGGAAATAGCCAAAAAGCATGACTTGGTCTTTGTGGATGCCTTTAGCGCGAGTAAAAAGTGGTACGAATCCTCAGAGGAACCTTTGACTATCGATGGATCCCAGCTCAATGAAGAAGGCTACCGAAAACTAGCCCTGTTACTTTCAGACAAACTTTTTGGCAAGGAAAGCCGGAAAGCTGAGGCTAATCTTGAACTCATCCACCAAGCAGTAAGGGAGAAAAACTGGCTTTGGCACAATGACTACAAAATCCCGAACGGAGTCCATGTCTTTGGCCGACGCTATGATCCTTTTGGACCGGACAATTACCCCTTCGAACTTGAAAAAATCCGGCAAATGACTGCGATACGGGATACCGCCATCTGGGAAGCCAATTTGGGCAGGAAGAAAGACCTTGCTGCCGCCGATGCCAAAACCCGCCCCCTTCCTGAAGTGGAGACCAATTTTAATCCTCAGGCGAACGGGAGTCTGGAATACAAGTATGGAGAAGAGGCCCTGAGCACTATCAAAGTACCTCAAGGCTATAAGCTGGAGCTTTTTGCCTCCGAGCAGGAGTTTCCAGATCTGGCCAATCCCGTTCAGCTTACTTTTGACAACAAAGGAAGACTTTGGGTGGCTACTATGCCCAGCTATCCTCATTACAAACCCGGAGACCCTAGGCCCAAAGACAAACTGATTATTCTGGAGGATACAGACGGAGATGGCAAAGCAGACAAACAAACCACTTTTGCCGAGGACCTGCATATTCCTGTGGGATTTGAAATTGCTGCAGAAGGGGTCTATGTCTCTCAAAGTCCCAATCTGATTTTGTTGGAAGACACCAATGGGGATGACAAAGCCGACAAAAGAACCATTTTGCTCAGCGGATTTGATGATCATGACACTCATCATGCGATTTCAGCTTTTACTACTGATGAGAGCGGGGCGATCTATATGGCCGAGGGAGTCTTTTTGCATACCAATGTAGAAACTTCCTATGGCCCTGTCCGAGCTACCAATGGGGGCTTCTACCGCTATGAACCCAAGCGACACAAGCTGGAGCGGGTCAATCAAGTCTCCATTCCCAACCCTTGGGGAATAGCCTTTAATGACTGGGGGCAAAACTTTTATGCCGAAACCTCCGGCCCCAATGTCAACTGGATGCTTCCGGGATCGACCTTACCCCGATATGGAAATGCAAATTTCAAGGGGCCCAATTTGATCGAGCAAGCCCACATGGTACGACCGACCTCAGGCTTGGAATTTATTTCCAGCAGGCATTTTCCGGAAGACATTCAGGGCGATTTGATAATTAACAATACCATTGGATTTTTAGGGACCAAACAGCATCAGGTTTTGGAAGATACGGTAGGGTTCACTACAAAATGGAGACAGGACTTGATGGTCTCCACTGACCGAAATTTCCGCCCTGTAGACATGGAAATTGCTCCTGATGGCTCCCTTTACATAGTGGATTGGCACAACATCCTGATCGGGCACATGCAGCACAATGCCAGAGACCCTCTTCGGGACCATGTGCATGGCAGAATCTACCGTCTCACTTATCCTTCCAGGCCATTGGTGACTCCTGCCAAAATCGATGGAGCAAGCATCTCTGAATTATTGGAAAACCTTAAGCTTCCAGAATACCGGACCAGATACCGAACTCGGCGGGAACTCCGGGGAAGAAATCCTCAGGAAGTTTCTGAGGCCGTCAGCAATTGGGTAGCCAATCTTGATAAAAACGACCCCAATTATGAACACAATCGTCTGGAAGCACTTTGGGTGACTTGGGGTATCAATCGGGTCAATCAGGACCTTTTGAGAGAAGTCTTGAAGTCCTCAGATTATCGGGCCAGAGCAGCCGCAGTCCGAGTACTGAGATATACAGGTCATCAGGTCAAGGAACAAGCCTCCCTTTTGATGGAAGCGGTAAAAGATTCCAATGGAAGAGTTCGTATGGAAGCCATTGCAGCCGCGTCTTGGTTGCCGAGAGAAATTGGCCTTCCGATTTTGGCGGAAGCAGAAAAGCAGAAAAATGATAATACCTGGATTCCAAGAACCTTGGAAACTGCCGTAGCTCACCTCAATGGGCTTTCAGTGGCTCAGAAAAAAGAAGAGGACATCAAGTCCTCCTTAACGGGTTCGGATCGGGAGCTCTTTGTTCTTGGAAAAGAAATCTACGCCAAAGAAGGTTTCTGTGGAACTTGCCATCAAGAAAACGGGGGGGGACTGGTTGCTTCTGGATTTCCTCCGCTTCGCAACACCCCTTGGGTCACAGGGAGTCCAGAACGATTGGTGAAGCTAGTATTGAATGGTCTGTTGGGTCCAATTACAGTTAACGGTCAGGAATATCCAGGCCAAGTGCCCATGACGCCATTTCAAGGGATGCTTAATGATACGGAGGTCGCTGCAGTTTTGACTTATGTAAGGAACTCTTTTGGCAATAAAGCTTCCCCGATTTCTCCTGAACTGGTCAAACAAATCCGGGAAGAAACCAAAAACAAAGAGGGATTCTGGAACCCATCTGAATTGCTGAAAATGCATCCGATGGAGAAGTGAGGGGATTGGAAAATTTAAAAATTGAAAGATTGGAAAATTGGGAACGATCTTCGAAGGAGTCCACACGTTATCTACTAGGTCGTAAATCAAAAATCGTAAATCGCACTTCATGAAAACTCGCTTATTTCTGATTCCTTTTCTTTCGATCTGTGCCTGCACCTTTTCCCAGACGAAGAATCTTCGTTTTGAGAAACAAGTGATCGCTTTTGAAAGCTATGAATCCGTCGGCACTTTGGATGTGGATGGAGATGGTCATTTGGATTTGGTTTCGGGTAGTTTTTGGTACAAAGGGCCAGAATTTATTGACCGAAATCTAATCGGTCAGGTGAAGCGATACAGCGAATATTACGAGGACTTTGCCACCATTCCCATGGATGTCAACGGTGACGGAAAGATGGACTTCATTACCGGGGGCTGGTTTGAGGGGAAACTTATATGGAAGGAAAACCCTGGCAATTCGGGAGAATGGAAAGAACATCTCATCGCCGAAACCGGGAATATTGAAACCATCCGGGCATGGGATATTGATGGGGATGGGACTTTGGAAATTGTGCCTAATACTCCCAGAAAACCCTTGGCTTTTTACAAATGGGTCGGCCCCAATCAATTTGAAAAATATGAGGTCTTTGAAACTCAAGGCCATGGTCTTGGTTTTGGGGATATCAATGGGGATGGATGGGGTGACCTGATCAGCTCCATGGGCTGGTACGAGGCGCCTGCAGATTTAAGGCACGGAGAATGGACTTTCCACCCCATGGATGGATTCAAGGATTTGAGCATCCCGATTATTTTGACAGATCTGACGGGCGATGGAAAAAATGACCTGATCCTCGGCAATGGCCACGACTATGGCTTGTACTGGATGGAACAAATCGAAAGAGACGGCCGGATCGATTTCCTAAGACATAGTATTGATCCCTACCATTCTCAATACCACACCATGGAATGGGTGGACTTGGACGGAGATGGAAAAAATGAATTGATCACGGGCAAGAGGCACCGTGCCCATAATGGGAAAGATCCCGGAGGAAAGGATGAAATAGGGCTTTATTACTTCAAGTGGGACGGGAAGAATTTCGTAAAAAACGTAATCAGCTATGGGCCTTTGGGCGAAGGAAAAGGATCTGGAATTTATTTTTCAGTAGCAGATCTCAATAAGGACAGCAAACCAGATATTGCTGTAGCCGGAAAAGATGGGCTAGTGGTTTTCTGGCAGAAATAAGTAATTCATTTATTTAGATTACCCAATTGAGGAAAATATCCATATTCGGGATATAGTTGAGAACATAAAATCACCCAAAATACCAACCCAAACTTATGAGAAATGTACTGCTTCTTTGCCTGTGCTTTTTTTGCAGCACATGGTTTTCCCAAGCCCAAACTAAAACCGCCTACCAATTATTTGGCAACGACGGGCAACTCGCCGAGTACGATCAAATGATCAAAGATCTTGCCGAAAGCGACATGGTGTTTTTCGGGGAATATCATAACAATCCAATTTCCCATTGGCTTCAATTAGAAGTGAGCAAAAGCCTCTATGAGGTCAAAGGAGACAAGCTGTTTTTCGGCGCTGAAATGTTTGAGGCAGGCAACCAACTGGTCCTGAATGAATACCTGGCGGGCTTCTATGCTGAGGACAAAATGCTCCCAGAAATCACCCAGCTTTGGAGCAATTACAAGACGGATTACAAGCCACTTTTGGAATTTGCGAAAGCAAAGAACCTGAGATTCATTGCAACTAATATCCCGAGAAGATATGCCTCCATGATCAACAGCCTTGGAATGGATGCTTTGAAAAAACTAAGCCCTGAGGCAAAAAAGCTAATCAGTCCCGATTTGGAGAAGTACTTTGACCCGACGGTCAAAGCCTATGCTGAAATGGCTGACAAAATGGGTGGACACGTGCCACCGAACATGCTGAATATCCAGACGGCCCAAGCCTCCAAAGATGCGACAATGGCCCACTTTTCCCTTCAAAACTTTAAAAAAGGCGATTTATTACTTCATTTTCAGGGCTCTTACCACTCCAATTACAATCAGGGAATCATTTGGTGGATCCACAAAATCAAACCCGGTCTCACCATCAAATCGATCACTACAGTCACCGAGTCTGAATGGAGTAAGATGAGCACCCAAGAGAAAGCCGAAATTGCAAACTATACGATCGTGGTTGCGGATTCGATGACAGCCACTAAATAATCGGTAGAATGCCCTGAAACTTCTCCCAAGTAAAGAACCGTGAACAGATTACCTGCCTGACTTGGATCCTTGACATCAAGAAGTTCACAGCCCCCACTGCCTGATAAAGTGTCTAAAAAGCCTCAATTCCGTAAGAAATTGAGGCTTTTTTCACATATCCCTTTTACAAATCTGGCCCTTTCGGCCGATAATCAAAAAAACGGCAGGATTCCCCATTCCTTTTTTTAAATTCCAATCTCTAAAACCCATTAACCGATGAAAAACAACAGTCATTCTTCCCGAAGAAAATTCCTCCAACAACTTGGAGCTACGAGTCTGGTGACTGCTTCAGCTCCCTTTGTTTCCTTGGGAGCTCAGGAAAAAGCAGAAGAAAGAATTCTCCATTACGAGCGAAAAATCAGCTCCAACGACACCATTCGAATCGGAGTCATCGGGTATGGTGTGCAGGGACATTTTGACTTGACCACTGCCTTGAAGGTTCCCGGAGTGGAACTGGCCGGGATTTGTGACTTGTATTCTGGGAGATTAGAGAATGCTCAGGAGCAATTTGGAAAGGATTTATTTGTAACCAAGAATTATAAGGATTTGTTGGATCGCCCGGATATTGATGCGGTCCTGATCTGTTCGGTGGATGTCTGGCATGCGCAGATGACCCTGGATGCTCTGGCAAAAGGCAAACATGTTTACTGTGAAAAGCCGATGATTTATCAAATATCTGAAGGGTATCCGGTCATGGAAGCCGCCAAAAAATCAGGTAAAATCGTGCAGGTAGGCAGCCAGAGAGTAAGCAGCATTGGATACCAAAAAGCCAAGGAACTACTGGCTTCTGGTGAAATCGGAGAGCTCAACATGGTCAATGCCGTGTATGACCGGCAAAGCTCCATCGGAGCCTGGCAATACACCATCCCGAAAGACGCCAATCCCGAAACCACCAGCTGGGAGAAATACATCGAAATCACCGAAAAGATGGATTTTGATGCCAAAAAATTCTTTTGGTGGAGAGCTTTTAAGGAAGTAGGAACTGGAGTTGCCGGGGATTTATTTATCCATTTGCTAAGCGGAACTCATGTCATCACTGGCTCTAAAGGTCCTGAGTCCATTTTCAGCACCGGTCAATTTAGCTATTGGAACGATGGAAGAAACCTTCCTGATGTGATGTCAGGAGTCATGCAATATCCTGAAAGCCCAGAGCATCCGGCCTATCTGATGACCTTGCAGGTAAACTTCATCAGCGGGACAGGGGGACAGGAAATCATACAGCTGGTAGGTTCTGAAGGGGTGATGACCCTGAGAGGTAATGGACTGTCTGTTACCCATAGCATTTTACCGGAAGCTCCTGGATTTGGAGGATATGATTCATTGTTCACTTTTTCGAAAAAGATGCAGGATGAAATGCGGGCAGAATACGAGTCCAAATGGACTCCTCAACAACGCAGCAGACCTACCAAAGAGGACATTGTTTTCCGTGCTCCGGATGGCTATAGCGACCATTTGGATCACTTTACCAATTTCTTTGATGCGATCCGGACCAATGGAAAAGTAGTGGAAGATGCTGAGTTTGGATTCCGTGCAGCGGCTCCGGCTTTGGCGTGTAACCAAAGTTATTTTGACCAGAAAATCATCCACTGGGACCCGGTAAACTTGAAGTTGAAAAAGAGCTAATCCTGTACTAGTTCCCGCTGATGGTCAGTTGTGGTAAAAAAATTCCCAAAGATCTACACGGATAAAATTACAGATGCTTACGGATTATTTGAGGTTAGAATCTTGTTTGGGAAAGAGTAAGTTTTATTTCCCGCTGATTTTCGCAGAAAAATCCGCTGATTCCCGCTGATGGTTAGTCGAAAAGCTTGAAATCTCGAGGTGTTCTATGTTCCTATGTGGAAAAAAATAGTTCCCGCTGATTATCGCAGAAAAAGACGGAGATTTTCGCAGAAAGTGAATCAATTTTTCAAAGATCAACTCTGTGCTTTATGGAGTAAAATGTGTTTCCCAAAGAAAGGCACAGATTTTCACAGATTCTTAAAGGATAATTATCTCCGTGTTCTCTGTGGTGAAAAATGGAAATCAAAAAAGGCTGTTCTTTCAGTGAGAACAGCCTTTCTGTTTAGACTTTAAGCGGAAGCTCGTAAATTCTATTTCCAGTCAACTTATACACCGCATTGCATAGCGCCGGTATAAACGGAGGCACAGGAGGCTCACCGACTCCAGTAGGTTTCTCTTGGCTATCGAGTATATGCACATGGATGTTTTTGGGAGACTGAGGCATCCGAATGACCGAGTAGCCATCGAAATTGTTTTCCTTTACTTGCCCATTTTCAAAATTTATTCCGGTCAAAGCCAAACTTAAGGCAAACTGTGCCCCACCTTCAAACTGAGATCGAATCCGGTCTGTATTGACCGGAACTCCGCAATCCACTGCATAATGCACGACTGGTACTTGTAAAGCTCCATTGCCATCCTTGGCCACTTCTACCACACAGGCTACATACGTCAAAAAGCTCTTTTGCACCGCAAAGCCCATCGCTTTTCCACTGGCAATTCCAGCCTTCCAATTCGATTCCTGAGCTACTCTTTGAATGACACTTTTGAGCCTCCCCGTGTTCCACGGAAATTTATCCAAGGGCTCTCCATAGTTTCCAAAATCACCTTTAATCTCTGATTGGAAGTCCAAGTCTCTATCCTCACCCAACATGCCGATTAGCATATCCACCGGGTCCATTCCTTTGGCTTCGGCCACTTCATCCAGCATACAGTTAATCGCAAAGGAATGGTGAATATTACTCACAGACCTAAGCCAACCGATTCGGGTATGTGCTTTGGACTCGTGGGTTTCAATCCGGATGTTAGGAACCTCAAATGGAAAGTCAATACAGCCCAAGCCCAACTCCCCGTCAGAGGGATGGAGTTCGTCCGGGTTGCTGGTAGCTCCGATAGAAGGGAAAACGGTATGGTGATTCCACCCACTCACATTTTGTTGCCCATCTAATGCCACTCGAATTCTTTGAACACTCTGGGCATGGTAAAAGTCATGGTGGATATCATCCTCACGGGTCCATTGAACTCGAACAGGAGCCTGAACAGCCTTGGAAACCAAAGCCGCTTCCACGACATAGTCTGGTTTGGATTTTCGTCCAAATCCTCCACCTAGTAAAGTAACATTAACTTTCACCTGTTCTTCCGGCATTCCCAAAGCCGTAGCCACTGCCGTTCTGGCCCACTGGGGGTGCTGAGTTGGAGCCCAAACCTCACAAAAACCTTCCTTCCAGTCAGCAATCGCCACGGGAGGTTCCATGGTGGCATGCGCATAAAAAGGCACCACATACGTTCTATCTAAAACCTTGGAAGCACTTCCAGAAGCACTGGAGAAATTCCCCCGCTCCCGGCGAACCTTGCCATTGGATTTTACCGATTGCAACATTTCTTGAATTTGCTGTAAGGATTGATAGGATTGATTAGGGCCAAGATCCCATTTTATCTTCAATGCCTTTTGGCCCTGCATGGCTGCCCAGGTATTATCGGCTACTACTGCCACACCTTCCAAGGGTTTATCCAAGCCTGCTGGGACTCCCTGTCCTTCAATCTTTACGGTCTGGAGGACTCCAGGAATTTGCAAAGCTGTGCTGTCATCGTAGGAAAGAGCCTTTCCTCCTACCACCGGACTGCGTTGAACCACGGCTACTTTCATCCCCGGCAAATCTACATCCGCACCGAACACGGCCTTTCCTGTGGCGATATCCTTGGCATCGTAAATTGCCACATCCGTTCCGATCAATTTGTAGGAAGATTTTTCCTTCAATTTAACCTCCTCAGGCTTGGGCATTTCCATAGTCTGGAGATCAGCTACCAAATCGCCAAAATCTATGGTTTTTCCGCTGGAGGAAACTACCTGTCCATTTTCGGTATGACATTCTGAAGCCTCAATGCTCCATTTTTTGGCTGCTGCTTGAGTCAACATATGCCGAACGGTCGCTCCTGCCATTCGCATGGGTTCATAAAACATCCGAACCGAGTAGGACCCATCAGTATTTTGATCTCCGAATTTCTGGTCCGCTTCAGCTTGAATGATTTTGATTTTGCTCCAATCAGCACCCAATTCATCCGCCATAATCATGGGTAGAGAAGTTCTAATCCCTGTTCCCATCTCAGAGCGATGAGCTACCAAAGTGACCTGATTGTCTGAATCCAGGATGATATACACATTAGGAGCAAAGGTGATGGTCTCCCCTTTTGGTCCCGCACATTGAAAATTCACACCCAGCAAAAACCCACCGGTGACTAAAGACCCGAGTTTCAAGAAATCCCGACGGGAAGGAACAAACACCTTGCTCTCGTCTTTAGGATCTTGATTTTTTGAAAATGGAAAGTTTGATTTCATGGGTTTCAGGTTTTAAAGGTTTTTGGAAGCAGTTTGAATAGCTTCTTTAATTCTGTTATAGGTTCCGCAACGGCAGATATTCCCGGACATCGCGGATTCAATGTCTTGATCTGATGGATTGGGATTTCGATCCAATAGTGCCACAGCACTCATGATTTGACCGGATTGACAATAGCCGCATTGTGGAACAACATGCTCCACCCAAGCTTTTTGAACCGGATGATCTCCGGCTTCAGAGATGCCTTCAATCGTGACAATTTTTGCCCCTTTTACTTCTCCTACCGGAAAAGCACAAGTACGAATGGGGTTTCCATCCAAAAGCACGGTACAGGAGCCACAAAGCCCTTGCCCGCAGCCGTATTTGGTTCCTTTCATGGCTAAAACATCTCGCAAGACCCAGAGCAAAGGCATGTCACTTGGGACATTGACCTGAATTGATTTTCCGTTAATGGAAAGGCTAAAATCTTCCATGGATTTATGGTTAAGGTTGGAAATAGACTAAACTGAATCGAAAATATGGGGGCCTTTTATGGCACCTATTTGAGCGGATAAATACGACTCAATCGAAAACTCATCTTTTGCAGCAATAAATAAAAATAGAAAAATCCATGAAAGATTAAGAGAATCAGACAGATAATTAAACTCTTGGACAAATGGAAAGCCAGATAATGGAACTCTAGTATCTCCTAAGAAAAATGGATAATTAAAGGCCAGGGACCATCCAATAAAAAGAAAGCGTGAATGAGATTCCCCAGATGCTAATCATTACGATAATAAACTCCAAGGAGGCAAGACCATTTTGAATGGGAGAAATGCGGTTTTAGGGGACTGGGCCATACGTTGGAGTTGGCTGAAGCCTTGTTTTCAGAAAAATTCCATAGCACATCTCCACTGAATTTATTCCAACCTTGAGGAAAAGGGACCGTTAGACCAGAAATCTTTTGATTACCTTGTCTCTTCCCAAACCTCAAATACCAATGCCTATTAAAGTCATCCTAACCGGCACCACCGGAATGGTGGGCGAAGGTGTATTACTAGAATGCCTTCAAAATGATGAAGTATCAGAAATTCTCAGCATCAGCCGCAAACCTTACGGACTTCAACACCCCAAATTAAAAGAGTTGTTGATTCCTGATTTTATGAAAATCCATGAATTTCAGGACCAACTTCAAGGATATGACGCATGCTTTTTCTGTGCAGGGGTAAGCTCCATTGGCAAAAACGAGGAGGAATACACCCAACTCACTTATTCGCTGACCCTCCACTTTGCAAAAGTTTTAGCCAATCTAAATCCAGAAATGGTCTTTAATTACGTTTCTGGGGCCTTGACTGACAGTTCCGAAAAAGGACGATCTATGTGGGCAAGAGTAAAGGGAAAAACCGAAAATGATTTGATGAAATTACATTTTAAAGGGCAATACAATTTCCGGCCTGGAATGATGAAGCCTTTTCCGGGACAAAAGAATTTCAACCCTATCGTAAAAGCCTTGTTGGCTGTGATGCGAGTTATTCTTCCAAAGCAAACATTAACCATGCAGGAAGTCGGAAAAGCGATGATTTATACCTCCACGCGGGGATATGAAAAACAGGTCCTAGAAGTCAAAGACATTATGCTTTTAGGCAAAAAATAAACCCAAATTCTGATGAATCGATCTCCCAATCCCCAAGTCGATCTCTTTTTAAAAGAAGGCTGTATGCGCTGCGAGAAAGGAGGAACCCCTGCCTGCAAAGTCCACCTTTGGACGCCAATTTTGGAAAAGCTTCGGCAGTTTCTTTTGGAAACTGAATTGGTGGAAGACCGGAAATGGGGCGTCCCTACTTACACTCTGGAGGACAAAAACGTGATTATGCTTTATGCATTTAAGGATTCTTGCAATGTAAGCTTCATGAAAGGTTCTTTGATGAAGGATCCATCAGGGATTTTAGAAAAACCGGGACCAAATTCTCATGTTGCCCGATTTCTCAGGTTTACGAAGGAAGTGGACGTGGAAAAGCTTACCTCCACCATCAAAAGCTATATCCAGGAAGCGATCGACCTCGAAAAGTCCGGTGCAAAAGTTACAGTTCCTCCCCGAGGCGGAATGGAAATCCCCGAAGAACTGGAGGAAAAATTTGAAGAAAACCCAGGGTTGGAAGAGGCTTTTTACCGACTCACTCCGGGAAGACAGAGAGGGTACCTGATCCATTTTACAGGTGCAAAGCAATCCGCTACCCGTAGCTCCCGAATTGAAAAATGTATTCCCAAAATTTTTGAAGGCAAAGGGATGATGGATTAGAGATTTGAAATTTGAGATTTGAAATTTGAATTCGGTCGGGCTTATCTTTGCCTGTGATGGATATTTTAGCAAAACTCAAATCAGACCCACAGGGCATTCAATTTTCAGAAGTCATTTCCTACATCGATGAGAAATTCGATTTCACACCTACCCGATTCACAAATGGAAATGCAGTAAATGAGGCAGGGCAAAATAACGGTAGCTGCAAGATTTTTTCCTTTGCGAGGCTGAATAAACTTTCCAAGGACGAGACATTGGCCATTTTTGGAGACTTTTTCCGAATAGATGTCTTAGAAAACCCTGAAGGAACAGACCATCAAAATATCCGAAACTTTATGATTCAAGGTTGGGATGGAATCCAGTTTGATGGAGAAGCTTTGAAGGAGAAAGGGGTGTAGGTTGTCGTTTGTGGGTTGAGGGTTGTCAGAATTTACCTGATTTCGGATTTGGGATTGCAGATTTCGGATTTCTATCTGATCTGAAGTCCGCTCCCTGAAGGCTGAATACTGGAACTGATTTTAAAAACAGGCCTTTGCGAACTTTAAACTTTACCCTTTAAACTTTTTACTCCCCGTCCTTTTTTCAAAAAAATCTTTCCTCTACTGTGATTTTTTTAAATTCTGGGAGACTAATCCTGTAAACACCGGTAGATGAGGAAAGAAGAACAATTCGTAGAATTAATTCAATCTCACCAAGGACTGATTTTCAAAATCGCCTCCTTTTACACCTCTTCCCAAGAGGAAAAGGAGGACCTAAGTCAGGAAATCATCTTTCAGGTCTGGAAGTCTTTTGATCTCTTTCAAAACAATTCCAAACCCAGTACCTGGCTCTACCGGATTGGAATGAATACGGCTATCACGCAGCTCAACAAGTCCAAAAGAAAGGTAACTGCAGTGCCTTTGGACGGAATTCAGGTGCAATGGGCCGAGGACACGGACTCGGATAAGGAGGAAAAGCTTGCACAGCTTTATGCTGAAATCAAAAAGCTGAACCTATTGGATAAAGGCATTGTCCTGCTTTACCTCGAAGCAAAGTCCCATGATGAAATCTCGGAAATCCTCGGAATCAGTATCAGCAACGTGGGTACGCGCTTGGCGCGGATCAAAGAAAAATTAAGAAAAGGCATCCACACTAACTAAAGCAAAAAACCATGGAACTCGAAGAAATGAAATCGCTTTGGGAAGAACTCAGCCTCAAAGTCGAACAACAGGAAAAAATTCAAAAAAAAGTACTTATGGAACTCACACAAAACAATTATAGAAAGCGCCTCAACTCCATCCGAATCCCGGAATTACTGGGGAGCGTCGTCTGCCTAGGCTATGCAGCCTACTTTATCCTCAACTTCTCCAAGTTGACCGTCACGATCAACCAGATCTTTGCGGCCTTTGACATCCTGTTTCTGATTGGACTTCCAATCGCCAGTCTTTTGGCCATCCGAAATTTAAACCAATTGAATATCGTCAAAAATACACCTGCAAAGATTTTGGAAAAGTTTGCCAAACGGAAAATCCAATTTCTGAAAGTACAGCAGTTTGGACTCATCTTCTCGGGACTCTTTCTGATCAGCGCCCTGCCGCCTTTGGCTGAAATCGCCGGAAAAGCGGATATCATCCAGCAGCCCTATTTCTGGCTAGCTTATGTGCCCGCCGGACTACTTTTTATCTATTTCTTCGGAAGATGGGGAATCAAAAAGTACCAAAAAGTCATCAAGGACTCTGAGGAGATGATTCGGGGACTGGAGGACTGAGGTTAAAGGGTAAAGTTTAAAGTTTAAAGTTGGGATAAAAGGTGATAAGCTTTAGGTTAACAACAAGTGCACTTGAGAGGTGGGAGTCGCAAAGTCAAAACCAGATCTCCACCCCAATTTTGAATGTGTTCTAATGACTAAAGGTCTAGAATGATTACTGGTTTCTTCCGTCAATTGTCCCCTGAACCCCAACTTTAAACTCTACATTTTAAACTTTAAACTCTACTTTACTTCCACCACAAACCGCACATACCTTGTCATGGGATGTTCAGTTTTGTCTTTGACTTCGGCAATTACGTGGAGCTGACCGGTGGCATTGGCAGGAAGCTGCACAGTCACTTGGTTTCCGGCGGCGGATAAGCCGGCCTCGCCTTGGTAGCTTCCGACCTCTCGGTAGATCCAAAACTTGGTTTCCAACTCATTTCCGTCAGGATCAGAAGCCTCCACCTCCAGGGCGATACTTTCTCCCGCTTTGGCAGAACGTGTCGCCTGGCCCTTTGCCTTCACCACCGGAGCATGATTTGCCTCGGCATAGTCCTTCACACACCAATCCGCCCGGGCAGCAAAATCCTGCTGAATAGCCTCTAACCATCGGACTTGAGGATAGGTTGCATCCAAGCCATTTTTATAGGGACTGAAATCCAAAACCTCCTTACCATCTTCCCAGCGGTTGGGCTGCTCAGCACTCTGAACAAGACGTCCTCCCCAGCCTCCCCATTCCGGGTGATTGAGATTATTCAGGCCGACATCGATTAAATGTAAAAAAGCCGGGGAATCCCCTTCTGATATAAAGTCATAGATTCCAAAAGTTCCCCACTGGGCATTTTCCAACTTAGTGGGATCCCCATGGATATGTTCATCATCACCTTCCTGCTTTTGTCCATCTCCATAGCTGTAGTATTGCTTGAGCAAGGGTCCATGGTTGTCAATGATTTCCTCTCCCATAAATTTTCCTTCGAAAAGGTAATGTTGAGATTCTGGAACGGCATTTTTCCAAGAGTAGGCAAAACACCAAAACTGATTCGAATTGTAGAAAATCCTTAAATCCGGCCAATTGGGAGAGATGTATTTCCGGTAGGTAGCGTCTTGATCAAGGATGGCATACAGAATCGCCTTGTCCGAGACTTTTTGGTACACCGCTTCCCATTCCGGAGTGCCTTTGTACTGATCCTCGATGGACTTGAGCGCCCGGGCAATGGTATTTGTTCCTCCCCAGACTTGCAGGTAAATCGGCTCCATATCCTCGTCCAGAAGTTTTTCTTTAATAAAATCCGAACCTGGAGTATCCTTTTCCATCTCTCCTTCAAACTCGATATTCCCCACCCGTACTAGACTTCTCAGGTAATCAGCCGTGGGAAAACCCTCTGCATGCTGGCTCAATTTAGGATATACAGATTCATAGGCATCCAAAAGCGGGTTCATCCACTCCGTGCCCGGCCAACGCAGATCCGTCTTTGCTCCATACATCTTTTGGGTCATTTCCATCTCTGAGACAAACTCTGTCCCCTTTCCATCTCCGGAGTAATGCCACATGGAAGAGGAGTAGATTAAGCCCTCGATGCGGAACTCATTCGCATACAGAAGCATGCGGATAAAGGAATCCACATCATCAATTTCCCCGTCTGTAGTGACGATGGTTCTTGGCTTAATAGATTGGGAAGAAGACTCGGTAGGAGTATCTGTCTTTGGCCGGCAGGCAATTAAAACAGCCAAAAGGAAAATAGGCAATAGGAATTTCATAGGTTTTTGGGTTTGAGAAAATTAAAATAGTAAAAGGAGCAAGAAAAACAATCCAATGAGCAGGAAGTAAAAAATCCATCTCACCATTGCCTGAATAGAATCTATCCAATCGAAGTGATTGATTGCATTCAGTCCCCCTCTAATTCCGTTACCTTGGGATTGGAAAATCTCCATCCCTTGTGCAAAACAGCCAGTTCACCAACTATATTTTTTTCCGAAATCCAGCCAATTTTCAGATCGTACTCCAAACTCAAACTTGAGGTATACTAGGCTTTCCTCCTCTTTTTCAACCTTTCCCTTGTCATTTTCAACAGAATCCATGAGTATATTATGACTGGTAAAAAAATCCTAAAACACTATGAGTGAGTTTATCGACGGTTTTGTATTTCCGATCCCTAAAAAGCATTTAGGAGAATACAAGCAGGTAGCCGAGAAAGTAGCAAAAATCTGGAAAGAACACGGTGCCTTGGCCTATTACGAATATGCAGGGGAAAATGCCAAGCTGGAGGGAACCAGATCTTTTGCGGAGATGGTCAAAGCCGAAAAAGATGAGGTAGTTGTCTTTGGTTGGACGGTTTTTGAATCACGGCAGATCCGGGACTTAGCGATAAAGCGAGTGTCTTCTGACCCAAGAATGAAGAATCTAATCGCTCCCCTGTTGGATCCTTCCAGATTGATTTTCGATGCAGAAAGGATGGTTTATGGGGGCTTTAACCCACTGGTGATATCCGGCTTTGAATAAGATAAGTCTTCAGAAAATCATCCATTTATTCCCTGCTTACTATGAATTTTTCCTTCGAACAAGATCTGGTTTTTGAAAATGAAGTCGCCCTCCTCAGGCCCATTCGAGAGGACGACTTGGAAAATCTCCTGCCTGTGGCTACCAAGGACACCGACTTGCTCCAATACTCTCCTTTTCCAATTTTCACCGAAGATTTACTCCAAACCTATATCGAAAGAGCAATAGAAAACAGAAGAGATAAAATCCGCTATACTTTTGTGGTTTTTGACAAAAAAGCTCAGGAGTATGCCGGCAGCACGAGTTTCCTGAATATTTCCAACCAGGATGATCGGCTGGAAATAGGAGGGACCTGGTATGGAAAAGAATTTCAGCGGACAGGGCTCAACCGGCATTGCAAATACCTTTTGCTGGAATATGTTTTTGATTTTTTGGGAGCCTCAAGGGTTGAGTTTCGAATTGATGAAAGGAATGGTCCATCCAGAATTGCGGTTGAGAAAATAGGCGGAAAATATGAAGGAACCCTGCGAAGTCATACCCTTTTACCAGATGGGTTCAGAAGAAACACCGTGTGCTATAGCATTTTGGATGCTGAGTGGGAGGAATTGAAAGAACACATTTTGGATTATAAAAAATGAAAATCAAAAAAACTAAGCTTCCCGAAAACTCCATTCTCCTTCAAAAGGGCATCAAATATGACTACATAGACAGCTATGAAGGATTTGTTCGGACCAGCAAGGATACTATCAGCGCAACTGAAATTGGAAAGGCTTTTTTCAGAAGCGGGCCGGATTGGGTGGAAAAGTTATTTTCCTTCCGAAATAAAGTGGTAAAGCTCATAGGCCTTAAAATTCCAAAGGGAGTTCAGGACAAACAAAGCCAACTGGAAAAATTCAACTGTGAACCAGGAGATCGGATAGGGCTTTTCAAGGTTTTTGAAAAAACCGAGCATGAGGTGATACTCGGCGAAGATGACAAGCATCTTAATTTCAGGGTTTCGCTGCTGATTCATACTGACGGAAATGATCCCATGAAAAAAGAACTTGCCATTTCCACCGCGGTGGTTTTCAATAATTGGATGGGGAAGCTGTATTTCTTACCCGTCAGACCTTTTCACCATCTTATTGTTCCGACCATGTTGAAAGGGATGATTCGGGAATTGGAAAAGGAGGCTATCTAGTGGTTGTGGCTCATTCACCAACTCCACCTTATTCGAAGTAGGAATGAATTTTTCACACATATCCCATCCATTCAGCTAAGCAAATCAACCCATATGTCATCAAAAAGGCGGCGAGGGGAGCTACTGCCCAGACAGCGAAGAATCGTCTGACTGTCTTGTTTTGAAAGGTGGATTTAAATCCGTTTTTCCGAATACTCAAGGCAATAAATGCAGCCCCGTTCAATTGGACCAAGGAAGTAGGAATTCCTTTGACCAGAGAAGCCAAGAGCAACAAACTCGCTACAATCAAAGCAATGATTGTGGCATAAAACGGTGTCACTTCTACGATTTCTTTGCCTGTTGTCTCGGTCACCTGATGCCCCAAAAGTGAACTGCCGATTGCAAAACACGGTGCCACAATTAATACGGACAAGATGATAATAGGCAGGAAATTTTGTGCCCCCTCGGGTCCTAGCTCGTTGGAGGTCAAAGAGGCGATTGGTGCCGCTGCATTAGCCACGTTATTGGAACCAATGGAAAAAGCCACATAGAGTGAAGACGCGATCAGGACAAATTTCAAACCTTTATGTTCTTGTAGGTGACTGTAATCTTCCGTCAAAAGCTTGGATTTGATAAGAGGAAAAACTCCCTGTACCAATGTCCACATCAATCCAAAGGCAATCACCGGAAGGATAAACCATGTCGGAATGATTTCATAGAATAACTTATCCGTATTCAGACCATCTAAGGCCAAAGCAGCCCCTGAAATAGACAGAACAGTGGATTGACTGGTACTTTGTGGCACCCCGAGGAGGTTGGCTACTAACAGGGACAAGGCCACAGACAGCAAAATGATGGAGGTGGTTATGGGAGTAAAAAAAGATTGCTCTAATAATCCTACACCAAGGGTCAGGGACACTTTCTTTCCGGCGATCAATGCACCCAACAGTACCATGACTCCAAAAAGTCCTGGGATTAGAGTTCTTTTGATCACTGATGCACCGTAAGCGGCAGAAAAAGAAGGGGCTGTTCCGCTACCACCCATGGTGATCGCCAGAAACATAGCCAAAAGGAAAGGGATGGTCAGGTGGTTGAGTAATTCAGACATAGGAAATTACTTTTTAGCAAAGTTTAGGGTATGATGAAGGGTGATTCGGGTGATATCCCGGCTGAAAAAGTCCTTTCCGGCTGGCTTTTGTTGGAACCAATTCAGGTAGCCTAATTCCAAACCAAAATTGGGTTGAGGCATGAAGATGACGCTTCCTCCTAACCGGTTTTGATCAAAAACATTGGAGGTAACTTTACTGGCCAGATGAAGGTGGATTTCATCAAAGGCCTTAAGGGTTATTTTGGGATGAGGAGTATAGCTGAGCTCCATTCGGTACCGGATTCGATTGGACAGATGTTCAAATCCCTGAGGTTCTTTTTGGTAAAACCTCCATTCATACCAATATCGATGCTGGAGATTGAATTTGGGAGCCAAGGTTTGTTGGTAAATCACTTGTAATTGGGGGCGCAATTCGAGCTTTTTCTGGATCACCTCAGCATCGGGAGTATTGGGAAGGGAATGCTGGAAATAGGTAAACCCTCCACCCACCTCCCAACCTTTTCCGAGTTTTCGCTCCACGAGAGTCCGCATCACCAACTGATGCTGTCTCCAGGGAAACCAATAGGTTCGCTCCTCGACTTCCTGTCGGATCTGTAATTGATCAGAAACCTTGACTTTAAGCAAGTAACGGGTCCAAAGGAGCCTTTGCTTTTCTACATTTTTTTGGGCATTTGCACCAAAGCCCAAAAAGAAAATAAGGAGGAAAAAACTAAGCGTAAACTTCTTCATCTTGATTGAAATTTCAGCAAAGGTATTTATTTTCCTATTTACCCTATCTTTTTTGTAGGGTTTATAAAAAATATTTTCAAAATTGTATTTAACTAGCTGATTTTTAGATCCTAAATTTTCTATCCCAGGAAAGCAAAATAGTTGTATTTTCTAATTTCAGAAGGTAAAGACCTCCTAATACCAAAAGATGGACAGGGTTGAAAGATTGGGATTTATTGTACTCATTCTCATTTTGTATTTCATTTTTGAGTAGGTAGCTTTAAAAACCACATAAAATCCCAAACCCATGCCCAAAAACACCCAATGGAACGAATTGGAAAATCATCTTCGACAGCTGGTCTCCACTACTCCACTCACAGAGGAGATTAAATGGGGTATGCCGGTATTCACTTTTGAAGGGAAAAACGTGTTGGGATTTGCTGGCATGAAGAATCATTTTGCCGTTTGGTTTTACAATGGAGTATTTTTGACCGATACCGAGGAGATTTTGATCAATGCTCAGGAAGGAAAGACTAAAGCCATGAGGCAATGGAGAATGCTTGGATTGGAAGATTTGGATGATGAGAAATTTTTGGCTTTTGTAAAGGAGGCCATTGAAAATGAAAAAAAAGGCCTTGTTTGGAAACCTGATAAATCTGAGAAGCTAAGCCTACCGGATATCTTAGAAGCGAAGCTGAAATCAGATCCTCAGCTCAAAAAAGCATTCGAAGAATTCACCCCTTTTAAGCAGAAGGAATTTGCAGAATATATTCAGGAGGCCAAGCGTGAAGCAACTAAGGTATCAAGACTGGAGAAGATCATCCCGATGATCTTGGAAGGGATCGGACTGAATGATAAATACCGATAAATTGCACTTCCCTGTGGCTATTATCCCTATTAAAGTCTGGAAAAAGTCATCTTAATTTCAAGATTAACCCCATCCAAGTACCTTTGCCTAAAGTGGAATGGAAGAAAAGTTATCTTTTCCTTAACCTATATCGACCATGAAAAACATCTTTCTCAGCATAGTCACAGCTCTAGTGAGCTCGCTTTGTTGCATTACCCCTATCCTGGCGATTTTTGCAGGATCTGGAAGTTTTATCTCTACTTTTTCCTGGACAGAACCACTTCGGCCTTATTTAATCCTATTGACCTTTGGTCTACTAGGCTTTGCTTGGTTTCAAAAACTAAAGCCGAAACCTGAATTAGACTGTGACTGTGAACCTGAAAAGAAATCCAGTTTTCTAAACTCAGGATTATTTTTAGGACTCATAACTGTTTTTGCCGGTTTGATGTTGACTTTCCCTTTTTATGCATCCAACCTGGTGGCCAATCCCAAAAATGAATCCCTTTCGGAAAATCCTTTCCAAGTAAATCAGGTTGAATTTTCTATTCAGGGAATGACTTGTTCAGGATGTGAGGCTCTGGTGGAACATGAATTGAGCAAAAATCAGGGCATTATCAAATCCACCACTTCTTACCAAAAAGGAAATACGGTCATAGAATTTGATCCCCATAAAACCAGCCTTCCAGAAATTCAATCCAATCTGGAAAAAACAGGATACACCATCTCTCAAGCCAAATAAAATGCAAGTTCAATTACAATCAACGCTAACCTGTCCTTCCTGTGGTTTTCAAAAAACTGAAACCATGCACACAGACTCCTGCCAATTTTTTTATGAATGTGAAAACTGTAAAAAAATTCTCAAACCCCTTCCAGGTGATTGCTGTGTGTTTTGCAGTTATGGAGATTTCAAATGCCCTCCGATCCAGCAGGAAGGCAAATGTTGTTCCTAGGTCACGGAGATAATTGCTATCCTGGAATACATCTTCAAAATATAGAATTTCCAGTTTCTTCATTTCAGCAGTGAGGTTTTAATTGCCCGACATGGTAAATCAAAAAGTCGGAACAAAAGAATTTAAAAAAATGAAATTCCTAGCCCTAACACTTTAGCATAGAGTATTGACTCCAAATCGTCTTACTCAGATTGAATCATATTAAAATTCAAATGATTTTTTTTCTCAAAACAAATCCTTTTCCTTGGGAATGAGTACACTACAGCTAAAGAAACTTACAATTTTTAGCATGAAAACCTACCGAATTAAATCTCTTGGCATCCTGACTTTCGCCAAATTTCAAGGCGTGATGGGCCTCTTTATAGGCCTTCTATTGGGAATTCTTTATTCTTTTGGAGGATTAATCTTGGATACTTTGGTGTCTTTGGGGTGGATCCAATCTACGGAGACTCCAGGCCTAAGCATTGGGACGATCTTGGCTTTTGGTGCCTTATTGGGCATGCCCTTGATTTTTTCTGTACTAGGCTTTTTGTTGGGCTGGGTTGAAGCTTTTCTGTTTAATTTCGTGTCCCGCTGGTTTGAAGGGATGAATCTCAAATTTCTTGTGAAAGAATAGAAAAATGACTCAGGAAAATTCTTCCTCTGTAGAACGCTTATTTGTGTATGGTTCACTTGCTCCTGGCGAGCCCAATGAACGATTCCTGAAAAGAATTGAAGGCACTTGGCAAGAAGCAAGTATTTTTGGTTCTTTGATCAATGCCGAATGGAAAACAGCTGGGGGCTATCCGGGATTGAAACTGGATAATCCTACCAATCTGGTACATGGAATGGTATTTTCATCTCCTCAACTTTCAGAATTATGGAATGAGCTGGATGAATTTGAGGATACGGAACACTATTCACGGGTATTGGTACCAATTTTTTTGAAAGGAAATCCTGAACCCATTGAAGGCTTTGTATATGTAGCTAATAATTAGGGTTGCCTTTATTTGCTCTCAACTTTCCCTTTTTGATATTGGAAAGCCAAGTCCTTTAGTTTAGCCCTAAGCTCATCCAATTTTTTTCTATACTCTGGATTACCTGCCAGGTTGTTCTTTTCCAAGGGATCTGATTTCAAATCGTATAACTCCTCTCTACCGGGATCATTGACGTACCGGAAATACTTCCAACGCTCAGTTCGGATAGCTTCGCTCGGGGCAATTATGGGAGTTTGCCAAAGATGCTCGGTGAGAAACTCTTTTCTTTTCTCCAGATCTTTAGAATTCAAACTCAGGCCTTGCCAGGAGCTAGGCGCAGAGACTCCCGCCAAATCCAAAAGTGTCGCTGGAATATCAATATTTAATGCAAAAGATTGATTACGCTTTCCCCCTTTTTCCCTTGGATCAAAAACGATCAAGGGAACTCGCAAAGAATTATCATACATCAACCATTTACCGGCTAACTGCCGCTCTCCAAGGAAATAACCATTGTCACCCATGAGAATGATGACGGTGTTTTCTGCCAGTCCTTTGGCTTCCAGGGTTTTTCGGATTTTCCCAATTTCGGTATCAATCTCAGTAATCATCCGGTAATAGCCTTTAACGCTGTGTTGATATTTCTCCGGATTATCATATCTCCAATGCCACCGGGTGCGGTTTTCTCCTGTCCTTACGTATTCCGGCTGTTCAAGAAAATATCGATCCTCGTTCATTAATGGTTCGGGAATGGTGACATCCTCATAAAGCTGATCATATTCCGGGGACCAGAAATATTGCAACTCAGCCGGATCATGGGCATGAGGTGCACTGAAGCTTAAGGAAAGCATGAAGGGCTTATTTTCTGGAGCATTTTCAATAAAATCAATGGCTTGCTGAGATGTATAGCGTGTAAGATGCACGGTATCTTTTCCCAGAGTTTTAAAGAAATATCCTCGCCGGTCTTTAAAATTTCCATTTCGATCATAGTCATCCCCTTCATCAAAGAGGCCTTGAAAACCAGAATAATTCACTCCAAACTTTCCAAAGAAACCGGTGTAATAGCCACTTTCCCGAAGTTTGACTGGGTAAGACTGATCCATGTAAGGCTGCTTGATATCACCTTGTCCGAAAGTATAGCCATGTGTCCGCTCGTACAAACCCGTCAGAATACTTGCCCGGCTAGCCGCACAAATCGGGGTTGTCACAAAGGCATTTTCAAAATAAGTGCCTTCACTTGCCAACCTATCCATTTCCGGCGTTTGAATTATTGGATTGCCCGCAAAACCCAGAGCATCCCAACGCTGATCGTCTGTCAGGATAAAAATGATATTGGGGCGGGAATTTTGGCCATATCCTTTTCCGAGAACCAAAAAGAAAAGTGTTAGGATGAAGAGCTTTTTCATAAGTCAATTTTAATCTAATTCTTCACTTTTCCCAACCTGCTTTATCCTGCATGATCAGACTTTTATTTTCTGAAAATCAGAGAAAAAAGTTACTTTTCTATTAGGCCAAAACCTTCCTCCTATGAAAATCTTAACAAGTACAATTTTACTGGTCTTTTTTATAAACACTTTAAGTTTTGCTCAGACTTCTGAAAAGGAGCTTTTGATAAAGCTTGACTTAGGATGGGAAAAAGCTCTATTGGATTCCGATGTGGAATTTCTGGAAAATCTATTATCAGATGACTTCGTTTGGGTGCATAATCATGCGGGTTTAATCAATGGCAAGCCTGAGGTAGTTGCCAGTGCTAAACGCATTCAATCAGGGCAGGCCAGTACTACCAGAGGAAGAACTTCCCGAGATCATAAAGTGGTGATCTTAGAAAATACTGCCATAGTTACCGGCTATACTTTGGTGGATAGAGGCCCCAGCCCAACCCTTTACCATTTCATGAGGACTTATGTGAAAACAAGTTCCGGCTACCGCCTCCTGGGAAATCATACCATGGCGATACCTGAAGAGGAAATAAAATGACCGTATTTTGATTCCTTAAAAAACGATTCACCAAAGCTGATCCTGTCCCAATGAAAACCATATCCACTTTTCTCTGTCTTGTCTTTTTCATTTTTTTCTTTGAAAAAGCTGAGGCCCAAAACTTCCAAGGCATCCTCAACTCTGAAATAAGTGAGTCGAATCCGGGAATTTTATTTACCATTCAATCGGGAGATGAATCCTTTTCATGGTCTGGAGCATCGGGTTTGAATAACTTGGCAATCGGCGACTCTTTGAAGTCCAATCAGACATTCCGAATTGCAAGCGTCACCAAAACCTATGTAGCGGCAAGTATTCTCAGATTGATGGAAATGGGGGTTTTAAAGCTAGACGATCCGATTTCCAAGCATCTTTCCCCTACGCACGCTGAAATTCTTTCTCAGGATTATGACTTAGACCAAATTACAATCAGACAAATTCTGAGGCATTCTGCCGGGATATTTGACCATACCAATGCTCCTGAATTCTTTGAGATCGTGCTTCAAACCCCAGAATATGAATGGACCCGAACGGAACAGCTACGCTTGTGTGCAGAAAAAGGCGAACCCATTGGCCCTCCGGGAAAGCAGTTTAGTTATTCGGACACGGGATATGTGATTTTGGGAGAATTGATAGAGAAGTATACCGGGAAAAGTCTGGATGGAGGAATCAAAGAATTGCTTGGATTGGAAAAACTTGGATTGGAACGAACAGACTTTGAGCGGATAGATCCTCAAACCGATAAATTAAGAATCCATCAGTATTTCCAGGGACGGGACACCTACAATTTCAGCCCTACCATGGATTATTTTGGAGGAGGAGGGATTGTCTCGAATACTCAGGAATTGGTGGATTTCTTTCAGGCTCTTTTTCAGGGAAAAATCTTTGAACAGCCAGAAACTTTGGAGCAAATGCTAGAACCTGTCAGCTATACCGAAAAAGCCAGGATGGATTATCAAATGGGAATGTATAGAATCAAGGTCAATGGAATGGATGCCTATTGCCATTCCGGCTTCTGGGGCACTCAAGTGATTTATATTCCAGAACTTGATCTGTACATGGCAGCCAATTATTCAGGAGGCTGGAGAGGAAGCGTGGCGCCGATTTTTGGGAAGATGGTAGAGGAGAAAAAGTAAAATTTAATCATGCCCAAATTGAAGATTTAAGGGTTCGAATCCCTGACTGTTTTAGGATGAAACTTGAACAGTTTTTCTAAATGAATCCCAGTCTCAAACTCTATTTGTAAAATAGTTACCCGGTCTTTTAAACAACCCCATTTCTATGAAATCATTTGCCTACTTGCTTTCTTCTTTACTGTTAATCTTCTCCTGTTCTTCCCCACAGAGATTCGATGTCCTGATTAAAAATGGACAGATCATGGATGGTTCCGGGAATCCCGCTTTCATCGGTGATGTCGGAATCAATGCAGATACTATTGCTGCGATTGGAAATTTGGAAAATGCAGTCGGAGACCTGGAAATCGATGCCACTGGATTGGTGGTGGCTCCGGGCTTCATCAATATGCTCAGCTGGGCAGTGGAATCCCTGATCGAAGATGGAAAATCACAAAGTGATATCCGCCAGGGGGTGACTCTGGAGGTATTCGGGGAAGGCAACTCCATGGGGCCTCTTACGGAAGTTATGAAAGCCGATGAGCTTAAATCCCAAGGCGATATTAAATACCCGATTTCCTGGACCACTTTAAATGAGTATTTGGAATTTCTAACCCAAAAAGGGGTATCAACCAATGTCGCTTCCTTTATTGGCGCCACGACGGTTCGCATCCATGAACTGGGCTATGCAAATAGGGCTCCTACTCCAGAGGAATTGGAAAGGATGAAAGCCCTCGTTCGCCAAGCAATGGAAGAAGGAGCATTGGGCGTTGGCTCCTCCCTAATTTATGCTCCTGCTTTTTATGCAAGTACCGAGGAATTGATTGAGCTGTGCAAAGTAGCTGCTGAATACGATGGAATGTACATCTCTCACATGAGAAGTGAAGGGGTACGCCTGTTGGAAAGTTTGGACGAACTGATCCGAATCGCTTCTGAAGCCAAGATCCGAGCTGAAGTCTATCACCTCAAAATGAGCGGAAGAGACAATTGGGGGAAATATGATCAAGTGGTTGCCAAAATAGACTCTGCAAGAGCCGCAGGCTTAGAGATCACGACAGACATGTACAACTACGTAGCTGGTGCAACAGGCCTGGATGCTTCCATGCCTCCTTGGGTACAAGAAGGCGGCTATGATAAATGGGCCGAACGACTTCAGGACCCTGCAATTCGGAAAAAGGTTTTACAGGAAATGAGAACTCCTACTACAGAATGGGAAAGCCTGATGCAGGCTGTGGAAGGATTTGACAAGATCATATTGGTAGGGTTCAAAAATGACAGTTTAAAATATTTGACGGGAAAAACCTTGGCAGAAGTGGCGGCTATGAGGAAGACTTCTCCTGAAGAAACAGCCATGGATTTGGTTGTGCAGGATGGGAGCCGGGTTGGGACAGTTTATTTCTTGATGTCTGAGGAAAATGTGAAAAAGCAGATTGCCTTACCCTATATGAGTTTTGGTTCGGATGGAGGCTCCTTGGCAAATGAGGGAGTGTTTTTAAAGTCAAGCACACACCCCCGGGCTTTCGGAAACTTTTCAAGGCTGTTAGGAAAATACGTTCGGGATGAGCAAGTCATTTCTTTGGAGGAAGCGATTTACAAACTCACCACCTTACCTGCCACCAATCTGAAAATCAAAAAGCGGGGAGCTTTGAAAGAAGGATATTTTGGGGACTTGGCGATTTTTGACCCTAACAAAATTCAGGACAACGCCACCTTCGAAAATCCCATGCAATACGCCACAGGAATGGTTCATGTCTTTGTCAACGGAACCCAAGTACTCAAAGACGGGGAACATACAGGAGCTCTTCCAGGAAGAGTGGTAAAAGGTCCAGGGGCAAAAGAATAATTCTTACAAAAAGAACACCCCCGTTAATCATCAGATTAACGGGGGTGTTCTTTTTTGTTTAAACGGAACTTACATCCCGTATTTTTCACCCATACTTTCGATCAGCTTATATCCATTCTCTGCCATATCCCAAGGTTCGGAGAAATTCCTCCATACCCCGATGGAATTGGCGAAGTCCGGGTCATTTCTTGTAAATCCTTCAATAGTCAACCAGCCGGAATACCCTACTTTCTTGAGGGTTGAGAATGTTTCATCCCAAGGCACATGACCCGAACCCGGAGTACCTCGGTCATTTTCAGAAATATGGAAATGCCCCAACCTAGGAGCAATTTTTTCGATCGCAGCACCCAATTTTTTCTCCTCCATATTGGCGTGGTGGGTATCAAACATGGCTTGGACATTGGGATGATTGACCTTGGCCAGCAGGTAATCCAACTGCTCCATGGTATTGGCCAGATAGCATTCAAATCTATTCAAGGCTTCCGGAGTCAAAAGAATCCCTCTCTCTTGAGCGTAATCCGCCACACTATGCAAAACCTCAGCAGACCATTGGTACTCTTCCTCCTTCGGTGCCCTGGAGGCGAACGTCGCAAAAGCAGAATGGAATGGCCCGCAAAGCACTTGGGAGTTAAGATCCGCAGCTCTGTCAATCACCCATCGAAGTTTTTCTTTTGCCTTTTCTCGGACTTTAACATCCGGAGAAATAGGATTTTCATCGGCTCCCATCACCGTCACCGTAGTAACTTCCAATCCGATATCCTTGCAATGCTTTCCAACAGCTCTAAAAGCTTTTTCCTCCCAAGGCCCGACAAAAAACTCCGCTCCGTCGTAGCCAATTTCTTTAAGTCGATCCAAGATCGGGAACAGGCCTTCTGAAACTACAGCTGACCAAGCCAGCACATTAAATCCTATTTTGTTCATAGTTTATTGTTAGTCAACGGTCCACTGACCACGGTCAACTGCCAGATTTCTGTCGACTGTTGACGGTGGACAGTGGACCATTTATTTAAAATCAGAAACCCTCATCCCCTTCCGAAAAGTATCAAACCCAAACATGGTAGGCTTGTACTCACCTACAATATCCATCGACATGTCCGGAGAGATGGCATCCGGCATTCCCAAAAGCCAAAACGATGCATTGATCACTAGCCGTCGAAGGTCTTCATTTTGAAAGTCCAATGAAGCTCCCATCGTAGAAGCAAATGCTATCCCCGCTTTTCCTCCCTCAATCTGATATGGTTTGGTCCAGGCTACGGGCATTAATGATTTCTCATACACGATTGGAGATTCTGAACTCAATGCGGCTGTGCTTAGCCCATAGAGCAACACATTGGCCTCGGCGGGAAGATGTTTGATTCCATACACATCCGAAGGGCCCCAGACATCCTTCACTCCTCTTAGGACCGGGTGATCCAAGATTTGATCCAAACCATCCGGAATTGCCCGGGTTCCTTCTTTGCCGTGAACACCATGGTGATTGACCCAAGTTTCTCCAAAAATTCGCTGTCCGAAGCCCCTTTCCCAATTCTCCACTTTACTCATCCAATGCCATTTTGCAAAAGGAGAGTCAGGATTTTTCTGGTAGGCAAAAGCATGAGTAGAAGTCCGGAGACCGATGATTGGCTTTCCCGCTTTGAGGAAATTTTCAATATGCTGTGATTGCTCGTCGGGAAGCTCTCGGAAACGGATCAGCATGATCATCAAGTCCGCAGTAGCCAAATGTTCCAAGCCGGGAATGTTGTTCTGATAATTAGGCACAATGTTTCCAGTGGCAGGTTCTATGGGGAAAAGAACAGTAGTCTTGAAACCATATCGCATGGATAGGATTTTGGCCAGCATGGGCATGGATTCTTCGGAGCGGTATTCATCATCTCCTGACACGAGAACAATATGCTTTCCAATTCCGGGGCCGTCTTTGCCTTCAAATTGAAGAAAAGTGATTCCTTCTTGGGAAAATGCAGGAATTGTCCAGAGCAAAAGAAAAAAAGACAATAGGTGTGATTTCATTTCTTCAATCGGATTAGGGTTGGATTATTTGCTGAAAATAGTTTTTTACAACTCAGGGACAAGGAGAAAATGTTAAGAGCCCAGTTGGGCTGGATCAAATATCAGAGGGAAAAACTTGCCTCCCATTTTTTCCCCTTTTGGAATCACCGGCACACCTTCCAAAAGAGGCTCATTGGAATCTGATACCGTTCCATCGGCAAAGACATTGAGCACAAAAGCTTTTCGGGATCGAGGGGAAAAATTGGCAAAGCTCCCATGTACCAACAAAGGATGGTGAAATGCCGCATGTCCAGCCTTTAGCGGGATAGCCACCGGCTTGAAATTCGCTTTCTGCTCTTCGGTCATCATGGTCATGAGCCCATCCATTTCTCCGGCAAGGGCAGGCTTTTCCAAAAGGCCCCAGCGATGGGAACCAGGCACATATTGTAGGCATCCGTTTTCCTCGTTGGCATCATCCAGCCCACACCAGCAGGTCAAATGTTGCATTTCCACCGTTCGGGTCCAATAGCTGTAGTCTTGATGCCAGGCCACATTTCCCCCATGATAGGCCGGCTTGCAAAAAAGCTGATCATGCCAAAATCGAACCGCCTTATCTCCCAGCAGCTGAGAGGCCACCATTCGAAAAGCCGGGTTCCAAATTACGTCGTGAAATGCCTCTGCAATTCTCCAATGTCCGAGGGAATGAAACAAAACCTTGTTCGGATCCCCGGATTCATTGCTGTGAAATTCATGAAAAAGATGATGCAAAGGATGTGCGGGATCCATGACCTCATCCAGTGCAGACTTAAGCGCCTCAATTTGCTTTTCGTTCAGCAATTTGATTCCGGCTAAATAGCCATTTTCCTGAAAAAAGTCGATTTGTTCCTGATTGAGTCTGTATTGATCCCAGTCTGAGGCGGTTTTTGGCTGGGGAAACAGCTCGGTAATCGGACGGTGAAAATCAGCGAGATCTTTCATGCACAGTAGGTTATTTAGGTGGGAAAAAGATAAGGATTTTTGCTTGCCCACGTGTCCTTTATCTCCAAAAAGCCTTTCGGCATCGTTTCCGTGATTTTCAAAATTTTAATCCAAAAAACTGAAGATTACTGGGTAGATTGGAGATGACAAATTGCGAAAAGCAAAATCTTTACGAACATCCAAAAGACCCTAACATGAAGTCTAACCGAAGAAATTTCCTGAAAACCGGAGCAACTGCAGCTCTTGGTCTTTCTGGTTTTACACTGATATCCCCAGAAGTTCTGGGAAAACCCATGGGCTACGTAGCTCCCTCTGACAAAGTCAACCTAGCCTGCATTGGTATCGGGAATCGCGGAGCGGAAATAATCAAATCTCTATATGCTACAGGGCTATGTAATATCGTCGCACTTTGTGATGTGGATATGGGAGCCAAGCAGACTTTAGAGGTCATGAATAAGTTTCCTCAAGCGAAAAAATATCAGGATTTCAGAAAGATGTTTGATGAAATCGGAGGTGAGTTTGAAGCTGTAAGTATTGCCACTCCGGATTTTTCACACTTTCCGGTGACCATGATGGCCTTGAAAGAAGGAAAGCATGTCTATGTGGAAAAGCCCATGGCACGAACTTTCCAAGAAGTGGACCTGATGATTGCAGCGGCTAAAAAATATCCAAAGCTTGCAACCCAAATGGGAAATCAGGGGCATTCCGAGGGGAATTATTTCCAATTCAAAGCTTGGAAAGAGGCAGGAATCATCAAAGATGTGACGGCCATCACCGCCCACATGAACAGCCGCAGACGTTGGCATGATTGGGATCCAAAGATTCAGAGCTATCCAGCCGCTGAACCTATTCCATCTACTTTGGACTGGGATGTCTGGACCAGTCAGGCTCGCCCTCATGGCTTCAACAAGGATTACCATAATGGGCAGTGGAGGTGCTGGTATGATTTCGGAATGGGAGCTTTGGGAGACTGGGGAGCGCATATCATCGATACAGCCCATGAATTTTTGGACTTGGGATTGCCTTACGAAATCAACCCGACCAAACTGAGTGGACATAACATGTTCTTCTTCCCGATGTCCACCACCTTAGAGTTTAAATTCCCGGCAAGAGGAACAATGCCTCCTTTGACCATCACTTGGTACGATGGGATGGATAATATCCCTGCAGTGCCGGATGGCTATGGAGTATCTGAGCTAGATCCGAATATCCCGCCACCAAGCAACGGTCAGATTCAGCCTGCCAAATTGAATCCGGGAAAAATAATTTATGGCAAGGATTTGACTTTCAAAGGTGGTTCGCATGGAAGTACTCTTTCCATTATCCCTTCCGATAAAGCCAAGGAATGGGAATCCAAACTTCCTCAAGTCCCAGAAAGCCCTTCCAATCACTTTGCCAACTTCCTAAAGGCTTGTAAGGGAGAAGAAAAAACCCGAAGTCCATTTGAGATTGCAGGCCCGTTGAGCCAAGTGTTCTGTCTAGGAGTCATGGCGCAGCAGATAGGCACCAAACTGGAATTTGATCGAGAAAGCCGCCAAATCACCAACAACCCGCTTGCCAACCAGCTTTTAGCAGGAATGCCTCCTCGTAAAGGATGGGAAGAGTTTTATAGAGTTTAGACTTAAGAAAATAGATTTAAGACGCTAGACATAAAAAATCAAAAACCGCTGGGGTACCCAGCGGTTTTTTGATTTTTAGTACCTCTGAAACTTAAACCTTGTTTTTTAGGATCAAAAATGGGCTGAATAAGACTACTGATTTTTTAATCTTACAATCTTTCAATTCTCTAATTTCTCCAATCTTTCCATCAAGGGAGGATGCGAATAATTCACAAAAACATACCAGGGATGGGGGTTGAGATTGCTGAGAGTCTTCACCGAAAGCGTTTTCAAAGCCTCAGCGAGCGGTTTGCCCGCAAAGGTTTCCTTAGCAAAAGCATCCGCTTCAAACTCATTTTTTCGGCTAAACCAATTCATCCCAACCCCTAAAATCATCGAAATAGGAGTAAACAACATGGTGAATCCGATAATATTAAGTTCAGCAGACCAGGAATTACCTCCTAAAGCCAAGCTCATATTTTCCGAGAAAATCACTTGGGCCAATAAATACAGCAACAATCCTACTTGCAACACAGAAAGCAACATGCTGATAGGAATATGCCTCTTTTTATAATGGCCAATTTCATGGGCCAGTACTGCCACCAATTCATCTGGGGGATGCTGCTCAAGTAGGGTGTCATACAAGACCACTTTTTTCCTCTTGCCCAATCCAGAGAAAAAAGCATTTGCTTTCGACGATCGTTTACTGCCATCCATGACAAAGATATTGTCAAGTGAAAAATCTACAGACTTGGCATAGTGTAAGATTTTTTCTTTTAGCTCACCATTTTCCAGCGGAGTAAGCTTGTTGAATATCGGAAGAATCCAAGCCGTGTAAAACAAGTTGATCAAAACCATAAAACAGCTTGCAACGATCCAGAAAATCCACCAGAAGTCCTTTCCCATCTGGTGAATCAGCCAAAGAAAAACCAGCAATAGACCTCCACCAACGATGATAGAGAGCAAGTATCCCTTGATTTTATCTCCAAAAAAAACTGAGACAGTTGACTTGTTAAAGCCGAATTTCTCCTCGATCACGAAAGTGGAATAATAATCAAAGGGAAGACTCAGGACATCCGAACCCACGAAGATCAAGGCAAAAAACACCAGAGACTGGGCTAGGGGAGCAAGATCAAATCCTTCGAGCCAATTATCGATCGCCCCAAACCAACCCATGGAAATAAAAAGTAAGGTCAGAACAAATGAAAATGTACCTGCAACTAATCCAAAGCGAAAATTTTCAACTTGATAGGCCCTAGACTCCTGAACTTTTTCATCACTCAGGTATTCAGAAAGCGTCTTAGGAATTTTGGATGAGGGATTTTTTACATTGAGGTAATTCAGAGTTTTTCGGATCAAAAACCCAAACACTAACACCCCTACCAAAAGGTATTTCAGACTCTCAACGCTCATAAAGGATGATTAGAATTTTGGACAAGGGAGAATCGTATCCCTTCTCAAAGGTTTGCCCTGATAGCTATTAGGCAGGGTCCAAGAAAGGCTAATCTCATGTGCCCCACCAGACTGAATTCCCAATTGGGAAACGGTGTAATCAAAGCTATACCCAATGTTCAAGCCGGAAAGCAGATTTACCCCCACCATCATGACAATTGCGTCCCGATTGCTTTGGTTTTCAACTGGCTTATAAGGTAGGCCACGATACCAAAGTCCAAAAACAATAGGCTCTAAGTAAAGGTAAGCCCCTAAGTCTAGTTGCTCAAAAGGACCTTGAGACTTGTAATTGATTGTAGGTGTAAGTGATCTCTGTCTCCTCATGTGGGTAAAGTCACTTCGCATGGATCCCTCTCCCAAATCGATTCGGTATCCTGCGTGAAAAGACAATTTCATCGGCAAAGGGCTAATTCCCTCGATAAAGGACTGATTAGGTTCATTGACATGATGTGCCGCTACACCAGCCCAGAGATTTTCAGTAAAAAACAATCCGCCCACTGACAGAGACAATAGACCTACAGGATCGCCTAGACCAGGGATATCATTGCCCGGCAAAAGGTCTCCCCAAGGATTAGAAGGATTGATCTGATTGGCAAAAACAAGATTTTCGTAAAATCCAATTTGTCTGCGGATGTAGGAAGCTTGAAACCCAGGGCGGAAATAGGAGTTTTGACCCAATTTCAACTCGTAGGAATACATAGCTGAAATAGAAGTCGATCTTAATTTGGCAGCTCCCTCAGTATCCTGCATGATATGAAAGCCTATCCCGCTATTGTAATCCGGGAGATAGGTATCATAATAAGCAGAGAAAGTTGTGAACTGAGCGTCTATAGAAGGCCATTGGTTTCGGTAATTAAACCCAACCCGACCTGTCAACTCTCCACCAGCCATGGCGGGATTCAAATAAAGTGGGGCTGCATAATATTGGCTGTACTGTGGATCCTGCGCCAGTACTTCAGGAGAAATACCAACCCAGACACTCACAAAAAAAACCAAGCAAAGCAGAGACCGTAACAAGGAAATGTTCGTTTATTTGAATATTCAGTCAGCTTTTAAAACGATTCTAAACGAATGGTTGTTTTAGAAGCAGTTCGAAAATTATGAAAAGCATTCCTATTTCCATAAGGATCATTTTAATTTTTACAAAATCATTGCTACTATTCTTCCTGGGGAGTAGTGGAATACTGAATGCGCAGGGTTTCAATGAGAACGAGTGGATTTTTGGAAGTTGTGCCACTGGCCCCAGCAATTACCTATCTTTTGGAAAAGGTTCGAGTGCCAATGTCCAGACTTTGCCATCCAGCATAATTCTGGGCCAAAACAACTCCGCGATTGCCATAGACCCTATTACTGGGCAGCCTTTATTCCAAACCAACGGAGAATTAGTCTACGATAATAGCCAAAAACAAATCCAGGGCGTAGGCTCTGGACTAAACGGAAATTTTCAAGGTCATCAGCAGGTCAGTGTCGGGTTTTTGGAATACAATCCGAATGGCAATAAGCTGTTTTATATTTTTTATTTATCCCCCGGCGGTCAACTTCAGTATGCTGTGGTGGATATGAATGCCCCTGGGCAGGCGACTGGAAACGAACGTCCACTAGGAGAGGTCATTACCAAAGATCAGGTAATCGGACCCGGACAAGGCGCCCTTTTGGTTGTCAAAACCTCCGCTTCCCTTTCTTTTCTGATCAGTTTTGCAGGTGGTAATCTGATATCCCGAGAGCTAGGTGCTACTCAAGGATCATTTAATCAAAGAGATACTCAGGGTATTCCATTTACTCCAAAAGCAATTGTTTTTGATGAAGCCAGCAGTCAATTGCTAATTATCCCCCAAAACTCAGGAGATGATATTTTGGTGGTGCCTTTCAACTCCAGCAACGGCAATTTTGGAAGTCCATCCCCAATCAGCAATTCCAGTGGTACAGGAGATTTTGGAGGTGCAGATTTCTCCCCAGACGGAAATTTCATTTATTATTCCAGGGGAAATCAACTTTTCAGAATTCCAACAAACAATTTGGGAGGTACTCCCGAGCAGATTCCTTTAGCCAATACTCCAAGCCAGATTTTTGATATAAAAAGTGGCCCAGATGGCCAACTTTATTACATCTATGAAGAAGTAGCAGGGGGTCCACAGTTGATTGGTAGAGTCACCAATCCCAATGAACCTGATTTGACTGCATTGACGGTTGAAGAAGATCCCTTTGGCGGAATAGACTTTTGCGGAAAGGTATTCCCCACTTTTGCCCCAAATGCCGATATCGAGCCAACGGTAGATTTCACTTGGGATCCTTTAGAACCCTGCGCGAATAACCCGGTGCAGTTGACCAGTGAGATTACTCCCGAAAATTACCAGCCAGTATCGTTTAATTGGGAATTTAACCCTCCTTTGACCGATTCTGATGGCAACCCATTGCCTGCCGATTTCAAACAAGAACATTTTTTGGTGCCTCAGGATGCCACCACGGGTTCAAGTATTTCTGTAAAACTGACCGTAGAATTTGCTGACGGTACTACTAAAAACGTCACCAAAACCATACCTCTTACCGAAAATAATCTAGAGGCAAATTTCACTCCTTCTGACACCACTATTTGTGAGTCCTGTATTGACATTGAGGCTTTTCTTCAGGCCCAATCAGCAGAAGGTGAGCAGGGTGGAGAAGCTCCTGGTGGAAGTGGTAGCAATTACGAATACTTCTGGTCAAACAAACGGGATCGAGGTTGGATCAACAAAGAGCCCAATGAAGTCTGTAAGCCTGGATTATATTGGGTACTTGTTCGTGAGCAAGGTTCTCAATGTTATGCCTACGCGGAAATCCGCATAAAAATGTGGGACGTCCCCGACCAAACTAATAATATCTGGTACTTTGGTGATGGTGCAGGTCTGGACTTTAACCCAGACCCTGACGATGAAAATGCCCCAGTACCGAGACCGATTGCCCAGCGACACCCACAAAATATTCCTGCGGGGACGACTACCATTTCGGATCAGGCAGGCCAAGTGTTGTTCTTTACGGATGGCTCTTCTGTCTGGGATCTGAATGGTGACCTGATGCAAAACGGGCAGGATATCGGTGGAGATAATACCGCAAGCCAATCTGTAGTGGCTGTAGGAGTACCCTCCCAACCCACTCTATATTACTTATTTACTACCCAAGCCTCTGCCAGTGGCACAAATACGGTGAGCTATTCACTAGTTGACATCAAGTCCGAAAACCAAACCGGAGTGGGGAATGTGGTCACTAAAAATAATTTCCTTTTCAGTCCTTCTACCGAGCAATCGGCAGCTTTAACTTCAGGAGACACCACTTGGGTTCTTTTCCATGAATTGGGTAATAATACCTTCAGATCCTATCCAGTCACTGCCAATGGAATTGGGCAGCCTGTCCTCAGTTCAGTAGGAAGTAATCACGGTTTCAACTCAGGAGTAGGTGCTATGAAGTTCAGCCCAGATGGCACCAAGGTAGCCGTTACCATTTCAGAAGGAGGCTGTAACAAGGCAGAGATCTTCGATTTTGACCAGAGAACCGGAAAAATGACCGAGTATGCCCGGCTTAATCTTGGCTGCAACGGCAATGTGTACGGCCTAGAGTTCAACACTGAATCTGACAGAATTCTGGTTTCCTACAGGAATGGTGGGCCAGGGGTTGAGGAATTTATCATCAAACCTGTAGATCAAAATGACCCTAATGCAGCGGCTTGCCCATCCTGTTTTACCAATGCAAGCACCAGAGCGCAGCGGGAAGCTTGTATCATTTCTACCAAAAAGCAAGTAAGCGGTACTGCAAACTTGAATTTGGGAGCATTGCAAATCGCCTCAGACGGACAAATCTACGTTGCCGTCGTTGGAGATAATCGGATCGGACAGATTCAGGTAGGCAGCGGATGTTCCGGCACCAGCACCTTTACTCAAGATGCTGTGGAACCTATGCCAGGTACCGCAAATCTAGGATTACCGAATTTTGTCCAAAACTCGGGCAGCTCCATCACTGAACCGGAATTGGTACTCCCGCCAAGGCTTTGCCTGGACCCCGTTTTAGGAGCAGAAGCTATCTTGGAAGGTGGAGGAGAACCGGATATCGACAGCTATTTCTGGACTATCATCAAGGACGACGGAACAGTCATCCTCAATGAATTCGGAGGTCCTGGGGATGAATTCCAGACCTTGGAGCAAATATTCAATGAGCCGGGAATTTATACCGTGAAACTTCGTGTGGATCGATGTGCTGATATTGCCTATGCAGAATTTGAGGGAGAGATAGAGGTCGTAGCTCCTCCAGCATTGACCCTAGAATCAGACGTTACGCTTTGCGCAGGCACTCCGGTAACCCTGACTGCCATTGATGGGTATGATCCTGCTGAGGGACTATATGATTTCCTTTGGACCAATGCCGCGGGACAGATTTTTGGAGACGAAAACTCCAACTCAATTAAGGTAGATGAGGAAAGTATTTATACAGTTCAAGTAAGCTACAGAATTCCTGGAGGGCTTTCTGAGGACGAGGCTTCACTTTTTGAAACCTGCCCTTCCACTGCTGAGGTTTTTGTTGGGCCTGCATTTGAATTTGAAATCAATCAAAGCGCCAACGAAGTCTGTTATGAAGAGGTCACTGTGACTTTTGCCCCGGACACACCGATTACCGGAGAATGGTTTTTCGAGCGTGATCAAGATGGAAATCGCGTTTCTTTAGGTGAATTCTTTGAATTAGAATTGTTTGTCAATACACTTCCTGGCCCTGGACTTTACGAAATTATTTTTGTGACTGAAGACCCCATTTTGGCCGGCTGTGTGGTGGAGAAAAAATTAGACCTGCTCGTGCATGAGCTACCTACATTTGTATTGACTCAGACCAATCCAGCTACAGACTGTAATACAGCCGACGGATCTTTCGATATCGAGATGCAGGCCAACGCAGCGGAGGTAAGAGTGCCAGAGCTAAACCTTGTATTTTCCAATGTGTCTGCCGGTGATGTAATTCCCGTGACCAATGTCTTGCCAGGCGTCTATACAGTGGAGGCCGAAAATTCCTTTGGTTGTTTTTATACTCTTTCAGTGACTGTAGAAAATCAGAACCCTCCATCCTTGATGACCTTTACTGTAGCTACCACGGATGAGGTCTGTGCAGCCACTGGAGTTAGTCCCGGACTGATTACCATTGAATTTACTTCTGGAGTGGTTCAAATTGGGGAGTACCGGATTGTCAGACAAGGTGACGGACAAGTATTTACCGGCCCACTTCCTAACCAATTGCCTTTTAGCGTCGAAGTTCCTTATGGAGATTATGTGGTGGAAGTCCAAGACCAGTTTGGATGCTCAATTCCAGATCCTCAGGTTTACTCCATTGCCCAAAAACTGGAGGTGGTGTTCTCGGTACCCACCAATGTCACCGCTTGTGAGAGCTTTACTTTTGCGCCTACCGGACCCAAACCTTTAACCTACACGCTCACCAATTCCACCGGCACAGCTATCAATCCTGATGCAAGTGGCAACTTCACATTAACCCAAAGTGGAACCTATACCATGCGAGGTGTTGATCCATCAGGAGTCGATTGCCCCAAAGAAATCTCCATGCAGGTGACTCTTACCCAACCGGTAAATTTCTCCCTTTCAGGTCCTATTGTAGACTGTCAAACAGGAGTGAGGTATGAAGCCGTTTTGAACAACGCCTCGCCTGCGGATGTGATTTTTCTATGGAAAGATGAATTGGGTGTGATAGTCGGCAGAAGGCAAACTTTTGTTCCAAGCCGTGACGGCAACTACACCTTGGAAGTTCAGCCCGCATCCGGAGGTCTTTGTCCTGGTTCGGCCATTCCTTTCACTGCTGAAATATTGGCAGAATCAGTCTTGGTAAATTTGGAAGTGACGCCATTCTGCGTGGATCAAACGAGCACAACATTGGTGGTCAATGCTGATTTAACCAATGTGGCGGATATAGAATGGTTTGCGGTGAATGGAGGTACCAAAACCCGAATTCCGGCATTTGACGGACTACCAATCGTCGAAGTCAGTTCGGAAGGCACTTATGAGGTTCTTCTCCGAAGCGCATTTGGCTGCGAGTTGGGAAGAGCCAGTGGAAGCGTACTCAAATCCACCATAATACCTCCGGTGGTTCCCCTGGAGCCCTTCACCATTTGCGCCATCGAGGGAGTGACCAGAAGCATTAATCCCGGAAATTATCCGAATTACTCCTGGATTCTCAACGGAGAGGAAGTATCTACTGAAGGCATCTTTACCCCTACCCTCCCGGGAGAATATGAATTGATCGTTTCAGATAATCTAGGTTGTGAATATTCGGCCACCTTCACCGTGGTAGAAGATTGCCAACTCAGGATAATTTATCCAAATGGTGTAGTGCTGGGCGACCCAAACAGGAATTTCATTCTCTATGCAAATGAATATATCGACGACATTGAGGTCTTCATTATCAACCGCTGGGGAGAATTGATTTTCTATTGTGAACACCAAAACGTTGAGCCTAGACAGCCATTCTGCCCTTGGGACGGAACCTATAATGGAAAATTTGTTCCAAACGGAACATATGCTGTAGTCGTGAGGTTTACTTCCAAAGACCAAAATATTACCTTAAAAGAGACCAAAGCCATTACGATTATCCAATAGTATGCTTATCCTAATTTCCCCCGCGAAAACCTTAGATTATTCAGACCCTCATATTCAGAAATTTACCCAACCGGATTTCGGCAGCGATGTCAAGACCTTGGTACAGGCGATGAAAAAAAAGTCAGCCCGTGAAATCGCCGAACTGATGGACATTAGTGAAAACCTTGCCCAGCTCAACGAACAACGCTATAAGAATTTTCAAAAAGAATTTTCCTTTGAAAACTCGAAGCAAGCTCTTTTGGCTTTCAAAGGGGATGTATATACCAAAATCGATGTGGACAATTACTCATTCCAGGATTTTGAGTTTGCCCAGAACCATTTGAGAATTCTTTCAGGACTGTATGGACTTCTGAAACCCTTGGATTTAATCCAACCTTATCGGTTGGAGATGGGGACAAGACTTGAAACCAAAAAGGGAAAAAATCTTTACGAGTATTGGGGAACCAAAATCGCAAAAGCCATCAACCTAGCTGCTGAAGGCGAGCCTATCATCAACTTGGCCTCCCAAGAGTATTTCAAGGCGGTGGACTTGAAGGCACTCAAGTCAAAAGTCATTACTATCCATTTCAAGGAGTTCAAAAACGGGAAATATCAGATTGTGGGATTTTTTGCAAAGCAGGCTCGAGGCATGATGACCAACTTTGCTATAAAAAACAAAATTACCGATCCTGAGGCACTGAAAGCCTTTCACGATGAGGGATATGAATTTTCAGAGCCTCAGAGCAATTCAGAGGAATGGGTGTTCGTTAGATAAATAGAAAAGGGCTGAGTACTTGAATTCAGCCCTTTTTAATTTTTTAGGGAAGGCAAAATTTGGTAGCTTAGAAGCCTTATTCCCAGACCCTTTCCGAGTCTCCCGAGCTAACATCTTGTGAAAAAACGAACTGCTATACTAGGATTAATAGGATTGCTATTCTTGGCAATGGGGTCTAGTGCGTTTTATTTGGCGGGGAATAAGATGCAATTGAACGAACCCAGGAGTTTTAATTTACCTAAACTAACCGGTTCGGAAAATCTATGCTTTGCCTTTGGCGGCAAGAGTGTATTGGGAACATTTTCCGGAGGAGGGATTCCCGAAACGGATGTTTATACCTGGAAAATATTCGGCCCCTCCGGAGATCAAATCTCCCAAACACTAACCGGCGGAGAACTCTTACAATCTATAAATTTTACTTTCTCAAACCCGGGTGTACACCGTGTAGAATTGCAGGTAAAGCGTGGCGTGATTGTATTTCCTGCCCAAACCCTTAACGTTAGAATCCAAGATAGGCCTACGCCTACGCTTAACCCATCTTATTCTCTGTGCGGAACGGATCCTTTAAACCTTCAAGCCATATCCCCTACAGCCCCTTTTTTCGGAGATTATGAATTCGAGTGGACCAGTTCTGCCGGCACAGTTTTATCGACTTCAAACACGCTAACCGTTACCCAGCCAGGAGTTTACTCGGTGTCCGTTTTCATTCCAAATAGCAGTGGAGACAAGGAATGCTCTTCGGTTTTTACCACTCAGGTAAATGATTCAAACAATACTGAAATCGAGTCCTTGGCTGATTCTTTCTGCTCAAATCAGGGGTTGACTTTTACGACCAATCCTTCTGCCCGAGGCAAATGGTTTTTGAAAAAATCGGGCGGTGCTACTGAATATCTGTTAAACTCAAATGCCAGTTCAATCATTCTAAACCCTATCGACATGATTGAAGGCTTTGGGGATTATGAGGTGATTTTTGAAGTGATAAATCCTGATGCGGTCAATTGCCTGATTCGAAAAACTAAAACCATTTCCTACAATCCTCAGCCTGATTTTGAACTTTTGGATCCAATTCCATCGAGTGGTTGTGAGATCGCAGATGGGGGAATTGTCATACGAGCATTGACAGATATCGATTATTTGATCATTGAAAATACCAATATCTCCACCCCGCCGCTTAAAGCAGGCGACACTTACACTATCCCTGGAATAGAGTCTGGAGCTTATAACCTAATCTCAATTTTAGGAAACTGTGACAATTCGTATGCATCTGTAGTGCCTTTGGGAAATTTGCCTCCTGAATTGGATTATGATATTGAAGAAATAATTGGTGAAACCTGTACAACAGATGGTAGGCTTGACGGCAGTTTTCTTGTTAATATAAAGAACGGACCATCGGATGGGTATTACAACATTTTGACTGACAAGGGCGATTTAGTTGCGCTAGAGTCATTTTCCAACAAAAAAGAACTTCTGATTACACTGCCTGGGGGGAACTACGTGTTTGAGCTTTCTAATCAGGATAGTTGTTCCTTTGCTAAGGAGGAAAAAATCGAAATCCCAGGTAAACTTCTGGTCGATTATTTTGTCCCTGAGGAAATTTTTATCTGTCAATCAGGAGAATTGACCCCCACCTCTCTCAATCGAAATCTGGAATATGAAGTCATCTCCCCATCTGGCATATCCCAATTAAACCCAAGCAACGAACCTTTCACCCTAACCGAAGCCGGGGAACACAAAATAATCGGACGCGATCCCACTGATGATTTATTCTGTCCAGTCTCAAAATTTTTCACCGTCAATCTGGTGGATCCTGTGGACTTTGAAGTAGTTCTAATTGAAGAGGACTGCCAAGGAAACCGAACCTTCCAAGCCGATATCCAGGGAAGGGATCCAAACTCGGTTATTTTCACTTGGTACAATGAAAAAGAAGAAATAGTGGGTAATGGGCAATTCTTAAATCCGATTTCTACGGGTGAATTTAAACTGGATGTTCAACCTGCCAATAGTTCAGCTTGCCCCATTCCTCCAAAACCATTTTTGGTCAGGGATCCCATTTTGACCATGGAAGTTGTCCTTTCCGCGACTCAACTTTGTGAATTGGGCCCAAAGGCCATAATCACAGCCGATTTGGAATTTCCAGAAGAAGCTACAGCATGGAATTGGAGAAGATTTGATTCCAGTGGTGGGATTATAGAACTTCCGGAATTTAAGAATCAACTGGAGATTGAAGTGGACGAGCCAGGAGTATATGAATTGGCAGTTTTTAGCATTATCCCAGAGATCAACAAAAATTGTGAACTTGGAAGAAAGAGCATACAAATTGATTTGAATCTGGACAGAGTTTCTTTTGAAGTCCCCGACCAAGTGACCTTCTGTGAGGAAACCCTGATTTTCCCTCAATCCAGTCAACCACTTAAATTTGAGATTACAAATCCAGATGGAAGTATTCAGTCAATCAATTCAGGTGAAAGTTTTAAACTTTCCAGCAATGGCGAATATGTCGTTTATGGCTTTGATTCATCCCCGAACCCAGTCTTATGCCCGGAACAAAAAATCATTCAGGCAACACGAACAGAAAAAATTGAATTCAATCCAGAATTCATTTCCCAAGATTGTCAAGGGATATCTTATTATTCTGCAAACATCGGCTCTCTTTTATCCGAAGATGTAGAAATATTCTGGACAAACTCTGCTGGAGATACGCTGGGTACTGCCATAGATTTTAGCTCCGGCACCCCTGGAATTTATTTCCTGGATGTACATCCTGCCAATAGTCTTCCCTGTGACCAAGTTCCCAAAATGTTTGAAATTGAGGCACCAATATTAACTCTTCAGGTGGACATTGAAGCCGAAACCTTTTGTCCCGACCAGCCAAATACCGCCTTGAGCCTTGTCTCGAACATGAACATAGTCGAGCGAATTGAATGGTGGTTTACAGACCTGAGCAATAATCAGTCTGAAATGATCAGCAATAGAAATAAGGTCGAAATCTTGGCAATCGAGGAAGGCACCTATGAAGTCAGGGTTTTTAATGAGTTTGATTGCCTACTGGGAAGAGATGAAGCATTAGTGATCCGAAGCACAGATCAAACTCGGCCAATTCTGGAAGAAAGCTATCAGATCTGCCCAAATCTGGGAATCGGCCCAAGCTTAAACCCAGGAACTTTCGCCTCCTATGAATGGTATTTTGGAGACCGCTTGGTATCGAATAGCCCAATCTACAAACCTGACCAGATTGGAATTTATTATCTGGTCGTCTATAGCAATGAAGGGTGCGCTTACGAGACCAGTTTTGAGACCTTGGAAGAATGTGAGCTGAGGGTTTCTTTCCCCAATGCTATTCAGCCTGGCAATCCGGACAAAGGCTTTCTGATTTATTCCAATTACCTAATTGACGAGCTGGAAGTTTGGATTCTCAACAAATGGGGGAATGAAGTCTTCCGGTGCAAAAACTTTGACTTAAAAGAAGGAGAAGCAACTTGTAATTGGGATGGATTCTATAGAGGAGAAAAAGTAATTACCGGCACGTATGCCGTTAAAATCTCCTACCGAAATCTAGAAAAAAACATCCAGGAGGAAAGATTTGGAGCAATTCTGGTGATTGATTAAACGACTAAAAACATTCTGGAATCCCTTATTGGAACATTTTTTGAAACTGGAAAACATGAATTGAATCAGGAGGCCTATTTCTAGCCTCTTCACCCAAATTTCCGCCTTTCAATTGCTCAAAAGTCAATTTCCATCCGGAAAACACGAAATGTTGCTGGCTTGGATTTTTTTTCTTTTTCCACTATTTCTTCTTCAAGGAGAGAAAAAGGGGGAAGTAATTAATCCAAATCCTGCCATTTTAGCTATGGCCAATCCCAGTTTGACCGGACCGGAGAATCTGTGTATTGTGTTTGGAGGCGTAGTCGGAACCTATAGCGCAGGAGGTGACCCAAGTTCGGATGTGTATAATTGGAAAGTAACAGGGCCACAAGGGGAGGAAGTTTTTAACCGGACAGGAGGAAGTCAATTTGAGACCATCAAGGTTTCTTTCAATGAAATTGGCACCTACAGTCTTTCCTTGAGTGTAAGGAGAAATGCCTCAATCATCTATACGGAAAAAAAGAATATTACTGTCCAAAAAGGGCCTGAACTGGCATTGCTTCCAGATTATTTGCTTTGTGGAGAAGAGCCCACACTCATTCAAGCCATTGATCCAGCCACTCCGGAATTCAATCAATTTGAATTTATTTGGAGAGATATTGGGAACAATATCGTAGGGAGGTCGAACGAACTGGAAGTCACTAAAGAAGGGTTTTACAAAATCGAGTTATTCAAACGAGGTGCCAGCGGGCAGCAGTTTTGCACCATCCTTGGCTCCACCTACGTGGGGCCTTCCCTCGATTATAAAATGACCCTATTTTCTAACTCTGTTTGTCAGGGAAGTTCAGTGGTGGTGGGAATAGATACTCCCTTGGCTGGTGAATGGTTTCTCCTTTCCCCTGGCGAAACTCAATACCAAAAATTCGAAAGTTCATTTTCCTTGGAATTAAAGCCGGAAAATCTCTCTAAAATCGGGGACTATACGGTGAAGTTTAGTGCGATTGACCCTGCTTACCCGGATTGTAGGTCGGAAAGGAAAATATCCTTTAAAGTGAGAGAAAGCCCAAAAATTGAAATCTCTCTCCTTCAAAAACCCGATAACTGCATTGAAGACAATGGTTCTTTTTCCATCAAAGCTCTCTCCAAATTGGATTCCATACGGGTTTTTGAAACTGGACAATTGTTCTCCAATATTTCCTCCGGACAAACCCAAACCCTTACCACACTAACACCACAAATCTATTCCATTGCTGCCTATTCCAATGGTTGTGAATTTATCACCTTGTTCAATCTAGAAACCAAGGATCCCCCTGTTGTAAATGCTGGCACCCCGGATATTGTCTTGCCTGACTATACATTCGAACCAGAGAAGTGCTCTCAATCCGGGGTAGAGCCAGGTTTGGTAAAGTTAGATTTCAAACAAGGCAAGGTGAATGCCGAGTTTAGGATTCTTTCACTGGGAATTGGGGAAGTAATCACCGGACAGATTACCAATGAAAACCAATTGACAGTTCCTTTAATGGCTGGGAATTACATTTTTGAATTAAAAATAGACGGATGCACCTACCCAATCAAAGAGTTTTCTATTCCCAAAATCCAAGAGGCTAGTTTTAGTGTCCCAAAAGAAATTACCATTTGCCAAACTTTCAATCTAAAGCCAGAAACTTCCCAAGACCTGAGTTTTAGGTTGAAACTTCCGGATGGAAGTGAACAAAGCAGTAATTCAGGGGATTATTTTACACTTACTCAAGAAGGTGTTTACGAGCTCATCGCCAGCCCAAGCAATCCCTCTTCCGGATTATGTCCAAAATCTCAAACCTTTACTGCAAAACTAGCCAGCGACTTTTCTTTTGATCTTTCCCTATTTGAGGAGGATTGCTTTGGCAATCAGGTTTACCAAGCTGTAATAGAAGGTCTCCTTCCTGAGCAAACTTCGATCCGTTGGATAAATTCTGATGGAGAAATTGTAGGCAGAAATGAGTTCTTCTTTTCAACTGCGATAGGAGATTACTCCTTGATCGTACAACCTTTACAAAGCGGATTTTGCCCAAAGACACCCATATTTTTCACAGTAAAAGCTCCAGTCCTCCAAGTGAATGTAAACATGGAGGCCAATAAGATTTGTCCTGAACCAGGAACCTCACTAATCACGGCTTCTACCAACCTAGAAGAAGTAAAAACCTCTGAATGGATTTTTTTCAATGATTCAGGGGAAAGAAAAGCACTGCCTGAATTCAACAATCAGCTTGAAATCACAGTCGAGAAAGAAGGGAATTATGAGATTGTAGTTTACAATAGAATCGGCTGTGAGATCGGGAGAAACTTTATCAAAGTCGAAAAAAGCCAGTTATTAACCTTACCTGTTTTAGAGGATGAATACGGAGTTTGTTCAAAAGGAAAATCCGGTCCAAGTTTAGACCCTGGAGATTTTGATCAGTATTTCTGGTACTTGGATGATGTACTGGTGTCAGAAGATCCTGTATTCAATCCCAAGGAAATAGGAGAGTACCAATTGAGGGTCATTACCAAAGACGGCTGCGAGTTTTACAAAGCTTTCAGTACCTATGATGCATGCTCATTTAGATATATCATGCCAAATGCGATGGTTTTGGGAGATCCAAGCAGGAATTTTGAGGTCACTTTAAGTAAGGGGATAACCGATGTCGAACTTTTTATCTATAACAGACAGGGGGAACTTATCCACCACGAAAAATCTGAAGAAATCCCAATCGAAATCCCTTTTCTACAGTGGGAAGGGAGATTTCGGGGGAAATTTATCCCATTAGGAACCTACGCAGTAGTGCTTTATATCCAAAATTCCGATTACCAGTACCGTGAAAAAATAACTTCCTCACTTTTGGTCATCCAATAGATCATGTAGAAGAAGTACTATTTTCTATACACGGGAAAGCTAAATGGACTTTTTTTTCTATTTTGAGCCCACTCAAAAATCATCTCAAACAACCCAAAAACCAAAAGCACTCATCTATGACTCAAACCATCAACCGCGGCGCCCTCTTCAATGCAAGCTGCCTGGCGCTAATCACCACCGCCTTCTCCTTTTCTATCCGTGCGGGGATTCTTCCCCAACTGGGAGATTCATTCGGGCTTTCAGCAGAACAGCTAGGCTTTATTAACTCCATGTGGTTCTTTGGATTCCCAATTTCCATGATTCTTGGAGGCTTGTTCTACCACAAAGTAGGCCCTGCAAACATCATGAGGATTGCCTTTATCACCCATACCCTAGGCATTCTGATGACCATATTTGCAGGTGGGTACACCACGCTCTTGATTTCCACTTTGTTTATTGGATTTGGTAACGGATGTACCGAAGCCGCTTGTAATCCTATGATTGCAGATATGTACAGTGGAACTACCTTGAACAAGATGTTAAACCGTTTCCACATGTGGTTCCCTGGCGGCATCGTGATCGGAAGTTTGGTTTCAAAATTCATGACTGATGGTGGAATGACCTGGCAAGCTCAAGTATGGGTGATGATGATTCCTACAATTGCATACGCAGTTCTTTTCTTTGGAAAAGCCTTCCCTAAACCAAGCGTAGAAGGAGTGACTTCAGTGGGCTCCAACATCAAGGCTATGTTTAGCCCTGTATTTATCTTCTTGTTTTTCTGCATGGCACTTACTGCCATCTCCGAATTCGGACCTCAGCAATGGGTAGGTCTGATCATGTCTTCCAGTGGTGCTAGCCCAATGTTGATTTTGGCCTTGACGACTGGTGTGATGGCAATTGGACGCTTCTTCGCTGGACCTGTGGTAAAAGCTTTGGGACAAACAGGAGTTCTTCTGGGAGGTTCAATCTTTGCCGCCATCGGAATCTTCCTATTCAGCACAGTAACAGGCCCAATGGCTTATGTGGCCGCATTGATCTTCGCAATCGGAGTTTGCTATTTCTGGCCGGTAATGGTGGGATCAGTAGCTCAAAGAGTCCCTCTTTCCGGAGCGCTGGGAATGTCAATTATCGGTGGAATTGGAATGTTTTCTACCGCTATTTTCCAGCCTATCATCGGCGGATGGATTGACAGCGCAAGAGCTTCTCAAAGTGCCGCAGGCCTTTCAGGAGATGCGCTAGAACTAGCCGCCGGTCAGGAGACTTTAATGAAAATGGTCACCTTCCCAGGAATTTTGATCGTTTTGTTCATCATCTTCTTTATCTGGCAAAAAGGTTCCAAACCCGCTGCAACAGCCGCAGCACACTAAAAACATGAAAAGCAGCCTTCGGGCTGCTTTTTTTATGAGTATATCAAGGTGACTTCTGAATAAGAGCTGTTAATTGGGACTACAATCATAGCTTTCGTACTCCTCCGGTGTTAATGACCAAAGTTTATCTTTTTCATCTCTATAGGTCATCACCCCAGTACTCTTCAGAATTTCGATATTTCCATTGGTCAGGATATTCGTCCCATCTTTCAAAATAATGGTGCAAGGGCCCTCAATTTCCTCAATATCGATCAGTTCGTCACAACTTGCTGAGAGAATCAAAAACAAAAAAAACAGCTTTCGCATAAGGAATATTAATTTTTCGAATATGATCAAAAACTCGCTTTTATAAAACAAAAATGCACAATCAATGAGTTTGGGGCATTTCTTGAAAAATTCAAATCCCCCACAACTCTTCTTTTTTTAAAGCATCAGAAATCTTTTCCAAAAGCCATTGCGGGAAAATAAAAAAGCTCGGTAGTGGACTACCGAGCTTTGTGACCTCGTCAGGATTCAAACCTGAAACCTCCTGAGCCGTAATCAGGTGCTCTATTCAGTTGAGCTACGAGGCCAATTGGGTCTGCAAAAGTACCGAATAATATTTTTTCTCCAAACAGCATTTCAGAAGTTTTTTGAAAAATGAACGTAATCCCTTTTCATACCTTAAGAATAATTAAGAGCATTTAAGGGGTTTATCCTGTTGCTTTTTTTATTTTTGCCCACACGCTAAGTAATTAGACTCTTTTGATGAAAAAACTACTCGTATTGGTTCTCTCCATAGTCACTTTGAACCAAACCCTCGCACAGGAAACCAAATCAGCCCCAAAGACCCCGATTGGTGGACGCCCAAGCATCCCAAGCGACTTAAACTTTGAGTTTGGTTTTAACCAACTTACCAATAGACCTGCTGACCTGGGCATGAACTTCTTCGGCTCCAGAACTTTCAATATCTCTTATCAATTCCCTATTCTTCTGGCTGGTGATCACTCTGGTTTTACTTTGAATCCAGGATTTGGGATTGGGTCGGACAAAATTCTGTTTGCTGATTCCAAGAATCTTTTCCTAGATCCAGATCTCGGAGCTAATTCTGCCGAACTCCTCAAAGTGACTGATGTGTACGGTACAGCGATAGATTTGAAGAAAAATAATTTTACGGCGAATTATTTTGAAATCCCTCTTGAAGTCAGATACCACTTCAATAAAGACAATTATAACAAGAGCTTCAGAGTAAGTATCGGTGGAAAATTTGGAATGCTCTACGAGGCCCATACCAAAATCAAATACGAATCTGCCAGCAAGGGCAGCCAAAAGATGAAACACTCTCAGGAGTACGGCCTTGAAAAATTCAGATATGCTTTGACCTTTAAAGCCGGAAGTCCAGGATTCTATGTTTGGTCAAACTTCTATCTCAACGACATGTGGGAAAAAGGACGAGGCCCGTTCGCCACTCAGGCCAGCCAAGTTAATTTTGGAATTGCACTCACCGTCTTTTAAGATTTGAATCCGGCCAAAAGCCGGATTTTTTTTAGGCCCAAATCCAGGAGAACCCAAACCAACAGATCAAAAATCCTGAGAGGAATCCGGCATACACTTCCAAGGGTTTATGAGCGTCTAGGTACAATCGGGAAGAGGCTACAGCCCCACTGAGGACAATGGTAAGTAAAAGGGGGTAAAGCTCATTAAAAGTGGGAAACAGCTTACTCATGATCAAAATCACGCCTAACAATCCTCCCAAGCCAGTCATGTGGGCTGACATTTTCCAAAAAAGAGTAACGATGGTCAATGCCAATACTGAAAAGCTAATCACCGCCATTCCTTTCCAAAGAATCGGATCCAACTCACTTTTTTGATAGAGAAAGTAAGTGGTCAAGATGAAATAAATGTTGGTAATGATAAAAGGAACTAACCTGTCCTGCTTTTGGGGAAGATGAAGACTTTTCACCATCCCACTCAATCTGAGCCCGATGATGGTAATCATAGGAATCAGTAGCGTGGACAAAACGATAAGGTAGAAAATCTGTGTTTTGAACTCCTCCGGAAGGCTAGTGGATTCCGGAACTGCAAAAAGCAACAGTCCAAATACCAAAGCCGGCATCAACAGCGGCTGAAACACAATCGTGAAAACTAGGGCAAAAGCTCTCAGCACTACAGTTCCTTTCTTAATCTGGCCACAGGGATTTGCAATTGCTCACGGTATTTCGCCACCGTTCTTCTCGCAATATTGTACCCCCTTTTATTCAGCATTTTGACAAGCTTGTCGTCAGAAAGAGGTCTTTTCTTATCCTCCTCGTCGACCATTGCCTGAAGTACAGACTTCACCTCTCGGTTACTCACATCCTCTCCACTATCGGTAGAAATTCCTTCGGAGAAAAAGTATTTCAAAGGATAAACCCCAAATTCCGTCTGAATAGCCTTGCTATTGGCTACACGGGAAACTGTAGAGATATCCATGTCAATTTTTTCGGCGATATCTTTCAGGATCATCGGCCTCAGATTGGTCTCATCTCCGTCCAAAAAGAATTCTTTTTGATACATCAAAATGGCTTCCATGGTTCTCAAAAGCGTATTTTGACGCTGCTTGATGGCATCTATAAACCACTTAGCCGAGTCTAGTTTCTGCTTGACAAAGGTGACTGTCTCCTTCAGCTTTTTATCTTTCTTGTCACTTTTATCATACGCATCAAACATCTCCGCGTAAGATCTTGAAATTCTCAATTCCGGAGCATTTCGTGAATTAAGGGTTACTTCGAGCTTCCCGCTGTTATTGGTCAGAATAAAGTCAGGAATAATGTACTGAGTACGAACCAATCCATCAGAAATCCCTCCTGGCTTTGGATTGAGCCTTGTAATCAGATTGACAGCATCTTTGATTTCGTCCTCAGAGAGATCCAGTCTTTTTTGAATTTTAGAATAATGCTTCTTCGTAAATTCCTCAAAGCACTCATAAATAATGGCCAAGGCATGCTTCACGACAGGATCGTCTGGGTGCTCTTTGCGCTCCAGCTGAATTAGGAGACATTCCTGAAGGTTTCTTGCGGCAATTCCTGCCGGATCAAAGGTTTGGATTTTACGGAGGATTTCCTCCATTTCGTCAATATCAGTCTCGATATTCTGGGAAAAGGCCAGATCATTGATGATGGCTTCTAAATCCCGGCGGATATATCCGTCGTTTTCTATACTTCCGATCAGCTGCTGCCCGATAATTTTTTGCCGATCATCGAGCTTCAAAAAACTCAGCTGAGAAATCAGCTGCTCATGAAGCGAGGATTGGGAGGAAATCGGAATCTCTCTATCTTCTTCATCAGGATTATAGTTTCCGTCACCTTGCATTTTATATCCGCTATACTCATCATCCAGATAATCGTCCAGATTGATGTCGCCGTCTTCCCGACCCAAATCATCCTCGTAGGTATCTTCATATTCCTCATCTTGGGATTTTTCGGACTCCTCTTCCCTTCCTTCCTCTAAGGCAGGGTTGATTTCAAGCTCCTCTTCAATTCGTGCATCCAGCTCAGCAGTAGGCACCTGCAGCAATTTAATGAATTGAATTTGCTGTGGAGACAGCTTTTGTGAAAGAGATTGAGAAAGATTAAGCTTCTGCATGTACTAATATAAACCTGCTTTTTGGGTTTAAAAAAAGCTTTTTCTTCTGAAAAAGCCAGCTGATCAAAGTTAGGAAAAAGGACCAATTTTTTGATAAAAAGGTGATTTAATCGTTTTTTTGCATTCCATTTTATTTCTACAGGAAAAAGATTTTTCCGATAAAAAAACAAGCATGGCATTTAACAAACGGGTCAAAATCAAGACCATCCTAGATCAAAAATTGATCGGACAGGAAATCACCCTTATGGGTTGGGTTCGTACAAAGCGCAGCAATAAAAATGTTTCCTTCATTGCCCTCAATGACGGATCCATTATCACCAATTTTCAGGTAGTTGCTGACCCAAATGTCATCAGCGAGGATATCCTGAAAAAATGCAGCACAGGAGCCTGCATCAAAGTCTGGGGGCCCTTGGTAGAATCCCAAGGTGCAGGCCAAACCGCTGAATTGCATGCAGTCGGCATCGAGGTTTTAGGCGAAGCAGATCCGGAAAAATATCCTCTCCAACCCAAAAAACACTCCTTGGAGTTTTTGCGGGAAATCGCCCATCTGAGAATGCGGACCAATACCTTTGGAGCCGTTTTCAGAGTAAGGCATGCCTTAGCTTTTGCCGTACATAAATACTTCAACGATAAAGGCTTTTTCTATATCCACACCCCGATCATCACCGCTTCTGATGCGGAAGGTGCTGGAGAAACCTTCAAAGTCACCACCTTTGACCTGATGAACCCTCCTAAAAATGAGGAAGGGAAAATTGATTTCAAGCAGGACTTCTTTGAGAGAGAGACTAACCTGACTGTTTCCGGACAGTTGGAAGGGGAATTGGCTGCGATGGCTTTGGCAGAGATTTACACCTTTGGGCCGACTTTCCGGGCTGAAAACTCCAATACCACCAGACACTTGGCGGAATTCTGGATGATCGAGCCTGAAATGGCCTTCTACGATGCGGAAGACAACCAAAACTTGGCAGAAGACTTCCTGAAATACATAATCAATTATGCGCTTGAAAACTGCGAGGAAGACCTTAAATTCTTAGCACAACGAGCTCAGGAAGAAGAAAACACCAAGCCGGCAGACCAGCGATCTGAGTTGGGGCTGATCGAAAAGTTGAGATTCGTAGTAGAAAATGACTTCGTTCGTCTGACTTATACTGAGGCCATTGACATTCTGCGAAACAGCAACCCTAATAAAAAGAAGAAATTCCAATATCTGATCGAATCTTGGGGAGCTGATCTACAGTCCGAGCACGAAAGATATCTAGTAGAGAAGCATTTCAAGAAACCGGTAATCCTGACAGACTATCCAAAAGACATCAAAGCCTTCTACATGCGCCAAAATGAGGATGGAAAAACTGTAGCAGCGATGGATATCCTCTTCCCGGGAATCGGGGAAATTGTCGGTGGATCCCAGCGAGAGGAAAGAATGGACAAGCTGACCCAAAGGATGCAGGAAATGCATATCCCGGAGGATGAACTTTGGTGGTATTTGGATACCCGTAGATTCGGAGCTACCCCACATGCCGGATTTGGACTTGGCTTTGAGCGGATGGTCCAATTCGTTACCGGAATGGGAAATATCCGTGATGTAATCGCCTTCCCGAGAACTCCAGGAAACGCAGAATTCTAATATTCAATGTCCCCGTCACTTCTGACGGGGATTTTTTTTAGCTAATCACCTTCACCCTTCTAGCCAAAGGAATACAGAGGATGCTGAAAAATATGGCCAAGTATCCTACAATATTAAAATTGGTCAATTGGCCGAGCTCGTTCTCGCCGATTATCAATCCGGCAATTAACGAAGCGAAGCCAGCAGCTATTTGCTGAACAGCTGAATTGAAGCTCAGAAAACTACCTCTGTTCTCCGGCTTTGCCGTACCGGTGATAATCGCCGCAGCAGGCACATAGCGCCCATTAGAGGTCACAAAAAACATCGTGGTGATCATCAGCACGAAAGGAATTGGCGTAACTCCCAGGTGGGTAATAATTCCTATAGGCACCAGATTCAAAACCATAAAAATGGTAAAGACTTTAAGCTTCCCATATTTATCGGAAAGCTTTCCTACCCAAGGGGAAGTGAAAATCGTAAATCCTCCACCGGCAATGTAGATATAGGTCAGCTGCATTTCGGAAAAACCTACATTAGCCACATTGAAGGGACTCAGAAAAGGAATGATCATAAACTGACCAAACATCATCATGATGGACAGCGTGATTGCCCTCATCTGATTGCTGTTGCCAGTCACTCTGGAAATTACCTGAATGGGACTTGGGCGCTGAATCTCCTGATTTAGATGCCCGGCAATATTGGGGATAAACTTCACAATCATCCCCAGAGCTAGGATAGACAAGCCCCCCAAAATATAAAACGGGGTATGCCAGTCCGATAAACTCGCCAGAAAAAGTCCCAAAGGCACTCCCATAACTGAGGCAAAGGAAAAAGCTGACATCACCAAGCCCATCGCACTTCCTCTTTTTTCATAGGGAATCACATCTCCGATAATGGCAAGAATCAAGGCTGAAGTCAATCCTCCAAACACTCCCGAGATCACTCTTGCCGCCAGGAGAATAGGATAATTGGGAGATAAAGCACAACCTAAAGTTCCTATGGTAAAGCCTACGTAAACCCAAAGCAATATTTTTTTCCGGTCAAACCGATCCAGAAAAAAGGCTCCAAAAAAACTGGAAATCCCTGCGCTGAAGGTATAGGAGGAGACTAATAGACTGAATTCACTGGGACTAATTTCAAACAATCTCATCAACTGAGGCCCCAGCGGCATCAGAATCATGAAATCAACGATATGGATAAAATTAATGGCGGCTAAAGTCCAAAGAAGTGCTTTTTCTGGTTTCATATAAAATCTATGGACTCTTAACCCGCATTAAAAAATTTAAGTTTACCTCAGTCCAAAATTCTTCACAGAATTGAAAGTTTTTGGAATGTCATTGGAATAGCCTCAAGAATATCCGAGGCAATGGTGGAGCGAAACTTCTTGCTTCCCGCAATTTCTCCCGCCAACCCATGTTGGAAAACTCCACAAACCAAGGCCTGCTCAGGAGAATATCCCTGGCCAAGAAATGAAGTAAGCATCCCAGTCAACACATCACCCGAACCACCAGTTGCCATATAGTTCGTCCCGGAGGAATTAAATATTTGCCTACCATCAGCCAGACAAATCACCGAATTGGCCCCCTTGATCAACAAGTTCAACTGGAAATTAATGCAGAATTCACGAGCTGCCTTAAGACGAAGCAGCGGATCCGAAATTTTTCCAAAAAGCCTTTCAAATTCCCCTAAATGAGGTGTCAGAATACTTCCTTTGGGAATTAAAGGAATCAAGTCTTTATCCCTCGATAGAATCGTTAAGGCGTCCGCATCCAAAACCAAGGGAGCTTTATAGCCTTCCAAAATCTTTTTCAGCAAGCCATGCTGGTCAACTCCCATTCCCGGCCCCACTCCAATGGCATCAAATTTTTCCATTCTAAGCTCCTGATCTGTATAGACCATAGCCTCCGGCACCGCGGATTGGATAATGGATCTTTCTTCGATGGGAACATAACAAGTAACAAGCCCGGAACCAGTCCGCAATGCACTTTTCGAACTTAATATCGCTGCACCCATCGTTCCCTTACTTCCTGCCACCAGGAGTATTTTTCCAAAATCTCCCTTGTGAGAAAATCTGGAAAACTTTCGATGATATTCAGGGATGTCTTTTTCCTGCAAGTAGTAAAACTGGGAATCAAAGGCTTCATATTCTTCATCCCCGATCCCGATATCCACTACAATTAATTCTCCCGAAATCGAGGCATTTTCAGGGAGAAGAAGTGAAAGCTTAGGAAAAGCAAAAGTGATTGTCACCTCAGCTTTGACACAATTTTTGGACGCCATTCCTTCAGAAGGAAGTCCGCTGGGAACATCAATAGAATAAATGCTCTTTGAAAATGAATTGATAACCTGAATGATTTCTATTGCATCCGGTCTCAAATCACCTTTTAGCCCCACTCCCAAAAAAGCATCTATCAAGCAATCAAACTTGGCTCCATCGAAACCTTTCCAATGTTTTTGAGCTACGGAAGAAGGCAAGGATTCTAAATTCGCTTGGGCATCCGGACTTAATTTGGCACCCAAATCAAAACAAAAAAACACCTCCGGATTGAATCCTAATTGATTCAAAAGACGAGCAATGGCCAATCCATCTCCTCCATTGTTTCCAGCTCCGCAAAAGACTGCTACACGAAGAGATTTAGAAAATGACTTAGACTCCCACCAATTCACAAAACCTTGAGCGGCATTTTCCATCAAGCTCAAGCTGGAAATACCGGTATTTAGAATATGTGTACTATCCAAATTCCTGACTTCATTTCCTTGGAGGATTTTTATCATGGCTATTATTCTTGTTCAATAGAGACCGTCTTTTTGGAGATTCTTAGAATAATCAAAAACCCGAGACCGATTAGGAAAAACAAACCTAAGGAGACCGCAGAATTCCGCATACTCCCTGTCAATTGCTCGATGGCGCCGTACGAGAAAGTCCCCAAGACAATGGCTACTTTTTCGGTCACATCAAAGAAACTGAAAAACGAGGCGTGTTGGGTGCTTTCCTCAGGAATAAGCTTGGAATAGGTCGATCTGGAAAGAGATTGAATTCCTCCCATCACCATCCCCACCGTAAAGGCTAAGGCATAAAATTCCAAAACAGAGTAAACAAAATATGCCGCGATGCAGATCCCAATCCAAATCAATACCATGATGATCAAACTGATTCTGTTGCCAAACTTTTTGGAAATGAATGCAAACAGATAACTGCCGAGAATGGCAACAAACTGAATAATAAGAACCGTGAGAATCAATTGATCTCCTGGCAGCCCCAGCTCTTTGTCTCCAAAGGAGGCGGCAAGATACATGACCGTCTGGACCCCCATGGAGTAAAAGAAAAAGGCTGCTAGAAATCTCTTTATTACGGGGAATAATTGAATCTGCTGATAGACTGTTTTGATTTCCAAATAGCCCTTCCATAGAAACTGACTTTGAATTTTCTTCTGGAAAGGATTTTTCGGCAAATGATAAAAAGGAATCTGGGAAAAGCCTGCCCACCATAAACCGGTAATCAGAAATGAAAGCCTAGCAGGCATACTTCCCTCCTCCAGTCCAAACCAAGCTGGATATTGGATGGTCAGAAGGTTAAATACTAATAGAATCACACTTCCAATATATCCGAGGGCAAATCCTCTAGCGCTTAGGAAATCATATTCTTTTTCACTGGCTATTTCCGGCAAATACGCATTATAAAAGACTATACTTCCGGCATACCCAATACTCGCCATTATGCTGCATAGAATTCCATATTCAAGATTTGACCCGTCAAAAAAGAATAAGCCAAAACAAGAGGCTGATCCCAAATAAGCAAAGAGCTTCATGAAGGTCAGTTTCTTTCCGGAGGCGTCTGCTATCCCAGAGAGTAAAGGAGAAATCAAAGCAATTACCAAGAATGAGAAAGAGATCGAATAGGAATACAGAACTGTATTGACAATCTCAAAACCAAAAAATTTAACGACATCAGACCCATCCAAGCCTTTGGTAACGCTATTATAATAAACAGGGAAAATGGTAGATGTAATGACCAAACTATAGACAGAATTGGCCCAATCATACATTGCCCAGGCATTCTGGACTTTTGCTTTATTACTTAAATGAATTCTCATCGGATGATCAACAAAAAAGCCATCCTGTCTTCAGGATGGCTTTCAATATAAGCATTAGATCAAATTAATCTTCATAGATCTTTCCAGTGGAAGCGTAAAGCACACGTCGGGCATCCGCATTTCTAAGTTCAGTCTGAACGTCAGAGATAGGACCCATTTTCACGTCTTTATCTACTTTCAAAGAGATGGTAATCAAACCTCTGTCGGCTTCTGGAAGAAGATCTCGCTCTTGGTTAACCCACTGAACGATATCTGGAGTGCTGATCAATACGTCATTAGCTTGCACTCTAGGCTCAGAACCATATAGTCCTGGATTCTTTGGCTTACCAATGTACATGTAGGAGATCAGGGTTTTCTTTTGAAGCTTTTGAAGCTGAGTTGCCTGAGGAATTTTCTGCTCAACCAAGATTGTCTGCTCTCTCAATACCGTTGTCACCATGAAGAAGAACAACAACATGAAGATGATATCAGGCAAAGCTGAGGTAGGAATATTGGTCTGAGTACTGGTTTTTTTCTTAAACTTTGACATATCAGTTCCCTCCTATCTTATCTGGTTCAGCAATAGAAATCGCCATTGGGATTCCCTCTTTTCCTTTGTCTTGAAGAGCCTTAGAAGCTTCATCGTCACCGGTAAGGGCACGATATTCATCCGCTGTAAGACCAACTCTTTCTCCGTAGATATCGAAATAGGCTTTTTTAGCCAAATCGAATACCTCTAGAAACACTTCATAGCTAGTACCCCTGTTTGTCTTGATAGACACTACTGCCTCACCTGGATGATCTGAAGATTCAGGTCTTCTTAAAGCTTGTGCTTGAAGGGATGCTGGCAATGAATTGAACAAAGCAGTTGCATTTTCGTCTGGCGCACCAAAGTTCAAGACGAACTCTTTGATCTCTATATCAAGGCCTTTAGAATTTCTTCTATAATCACCTTCTACAAGAAGGTCATCATTGGCGTTGATCAGGATATTAAAGATGTTACGTTCGTTTTTCTTAATATCTGGTGGCGGGACGTTTGGATCCAACTTCGGAGGAAGGATATTCAAGATACCCTTGTCAGAAGCGATCGTTGTGGTCACGAGAAAGAAAATCAACAGCAGGAAGGCGATATCCGCCATGGATCCTGAGTTAACTTCCTGACTCATTCGTCCTTTTTTCCTAGCCATAATTACTTAATTGCTTTATTAAGTTCTGTGATTACGATTCCTGCTACCGTAATGATAGTCAAGATATAAGTGGTAATCAGGAAGCCACCTACCATCTGGGACATTCCCGGAGTAAGGTTAAATGGCTCTCCTTCGAATTTTGGAAGTACTTCGTTAGTAGAGATTGAGTAGCTAATGAAGAACAAAACCAAAATTGCCACGATACCAAGACCTGTCTTAAGCAGGGCCTTTGGATCGTCAAGAGATTTAATCAAAGGTAGAAGAATAGAAACTACTGCTCCTAATCCTACCAATGCGTAGCTCACATAGAGCATGATATCATAAGTATCCATAGTATTGAATCTTTAGGAATTTGGAAATTGATTGGAACAAATTAAAATGGGAAGCAAGAATTACTTACCAGTCAATTTGTGCTTAACCAACACGTCTACCAAAGAGATAGAAGCGTCTTCCATGTCGTTAACCAAAGAGTCAATTTTCGCTACCAAGTAGTTGTAGAACAACTGAAGGATGATCGCAACGATCAAACCAGCAACAGTAGTCAAAAGGGCGATTTTAATACCACCTGCTACGATGGATGGAGAGATGTCACCAGCAGCTTCGATCGTATCGAATGCGAAGATCATACCGATTACAGTACCCATGAAACCCAACATTGGAGCAAGAGAGATGAAAAGAGAGATCCAAACTAGACCTTTTTCCAATCTACCCATTTCAACGGAACCGTAAGCGATGATGGATTTTTCAACCATCTCGATACCTTCAGAATATCTCATCAAACCTTGAGTGAAGATAGAAGCAACTGGGCCTTTAGTGCTTTTGGTAACTTCCTTAGCAGCTTCAATACCTCCAGAAGCCAATGCCTCTTCTACTTTGTTGATAAGTTTCTTGGTGTTGGTAGTGGAAAGGTTCAAAGTGATGATTCTTTCCAAAGCGATAGCAAGACCCAAGATCAAACAGATCAATACTGGAGTCATGTACACTGGATCACCTTCGATAAACTTCTCCTTGATTACCTGGTGAAAGCTTTGCTCCTCAGCAACGATCTCATCGTCAACTACTGTAGGAGATGCAGCAGGTGTTTCTACTGCTTGGGTTGCTTCAGTGGCAGCGGTGTCTGCAGAAGCATCTTGTGCGTTAGCGAAAACAGGAACGAATAGGATACCTGCAAGCATGAACAAAGCGATTAACTTTCTCATAATGTGTTTTTTAAATAGACTTTTGATAAAGGTTAAATGGTTTCTAGACTAAAATCGAGTTTTAAAGTTATCATTTTTTAATTTCAAAAAACAATGGGTCCTTTTAACTTTTTTGAAAGAATCCCCTGTTTAAACCCAAATTAAGGCAATTTTTACATGAATGGATTGAAGTTCGGCCGAATTTAAAATCCGCTGATTTTAACCTAATACCCCGCTTTTTAGGCCTTTCTTGGCGCTTTACTTCTTAAACTACTTGAAAATCAACAGTATTTAGAATTTAATTTCAGGCTTTAATCAGCTTACTTCCATCCTTGGGTGCAAAAAAGAAAATTTTGAAGCTAAACCATGGCCTGAAAATATTTTTTTTACCAGATCGATAAATCTTCTGAATTCCTCCAATCCCAACTACTCCGATCCCTTTCACACGATATAATATATATAGTCTTATTTGATATTTCAGTTTTTTCTTCTTGAAGGAAGCATAGAAGAACAGCTTTAAATTTTAAAAATTTATGATTATCCGCATTTGCACCACAATCCAAAATTCCTTTGGTTGGCCGATCGGAAGACCGAAGTCCGAAGCTGGCTAAAACTGAACTTCAACCGGGATTTTATTCATAGTGTATGGCTTACTGGTTAGAAAGCGGATATACATATAAAAATATCTCAGCCTCCTTATGAGAAGGCACTCACCTATCAAACTAATCGGTAAAAAGGGAGCTCCTTTATTCCTGATGGTGCTTTTCGATTTAAAAACTAAAGGTCCGGCCTTGTTGGCAATTCAGGTTTTATCCTGAGCCAATGGCTCGTACCGACTTGCATGCCACGCAGCCCCTCGGGAATCTCCCTGCGGTCGATTTCAAACCCGAGGGTTCTCACCCCTTCATGCTATTTTAAAATTCAAACCATAATGAAAAAGCCAACCTTATTGCTAAAGTTGGCTTTTTATGCAGAGAGGAAGGGATTGCTCGTACCCACTGCCATACCGCACAGCCCCTCGCGAATCTCCCTGCGGTCGATTTCAAACTCGAGGGTTCTCATCCCTTCATGCTATTATAAAATTCAGACCATAATGAAAAAGCCAACCTTATTACTAAAGTTGGCTTTTTATGCAGAGAGGAAGGGATTCGAACCCTCGATACCCTTTAGGGGTATACACACTTTCCAGGCGTGCTCCTTCAACCACTCGGACACCTCTCTGTGTTGATTGACGACCCATTTCTGAATCGGAGTGCAAAGAAAAAAATTATTCCTCCCGAATCCAAGCTGTCTTGAAAAAAACCTGAAAAATCAGGCTGTAATTTCTCCAGATAGGGATTGGGTGAGCTTGGCGCAGACTTCTGATCGGGAATAATCCTGCCCCAATAAAAACATCAGCTTGGTCACCGCCGCTTCTGTAGTCATGTCTGCCCCACTCACTACTCCCACCGCAAGCAATTCCTTACTCGTTTCATACCTTCCCTGAATTACCCGGCCACCATTGCATTGGGACACATTCAGGATAATCAGTCCTTTTTTAATGGCTTTCTCCAAAGATTTCATAAACCACTCCTCAGAAGGGCTATTTCCTGAACCGTAGGTTTCCAAAACTACGCCCTTTAGTCCCGGAATTGAAAAACAGGAATCCAAAATCTTATCCGTAATTCCAGGGAACAGTTTAAGGACCATCACATTATTGTCCAACTGATTCAAGTTGACCAGTTTCTTTTGAGACTCATAAGGCCGAATCGCGTTGGTGTTGTAATCAATTACAATTCCTGCCTCAGCCAAAGGGGGATAGTTTTCGGATTCAAACGCATCAAAGTGGATACTCTGGACTTTTTTAGCCCTATTTCCACGTAGTAACATGTGGTTGAAGAAAATACAAACCTCCGGCACGATAGGATGTCCATTAACTTTTGCAGTCGCTATTTCCAGAGAAGTCACCAAGTTTTCCCTGGCGTCTGAACGCATCGCTGAAATCGGCAGCTGAGCTCCAGTAAAAATCACCGGCTTATTCAAGCCATGGAGCATGTAACTCAACATCGAAGCTGAGTAGGCCATGGTATCCGTGCCATGCAATACTACAAAGCCATCGTAGCTATCGTAGTTTTCATAGATGATATAAGCCATATCCCTCCAGTGACGTGTGGTCACGTTGGATGAGTCAATAGGTTCGGGAAAGGAGATCACCGTAATGGCAATGTTCAAATTGGAAAGAATCGGGATTTTTTCCAGAATCAAGCCAAAGTTGAAAGGAACCAAAGATCCTGACTCGTCATAGGCCATTCCCAAAGTACCTCCGGTATAAACGATCAAGACCGAGGCGGTCTTTCCTATTTTGCCACTGGTCTTTAGCCTTACGATTTTATAGTTCATAGCTTGATCTCTTTAAATAGGCTCAAGGCATTTTGTTTGGTTTTTTGGGCGACTTCTTCTTTAGAACATCCAACCAAATCCCCTACTTTTTCTGCAATATAGGGTAAATAGGCAGGGGTATTTCTCTTCCCGCGAAAGGGAACTGGAGCCAAATAGGGTGCATCGGTCTCCAAAACCAAATGATCCAAGCCCACATGGGGAATAACCTGATCCAAGCCTCCATTTTTATAAGTGACCACCCCACCAATCCCCAACAAAAAGCCCATTTCAATAATTTGTTTAGCTTGATCCAAGGTGCCAGTGAAGCAGTGAAAAATCCCTTTAAGCTCGCCATTATGTGCTTTTTGAATAAGCTCAATGGTCTGGTCGATGGATTCTCTACAATGCAAAACCACCGGCAGATCCCTTTCCATGGCCCATCCCAATTGGATATTCAAGGCTTGTTTTTGAATCTCGAAGGTAGTTTTGTCCCAGTATAAATCTGTTCCAATCTCCCCTACTGCTGCGAAAGCCCTTTTGTTGAGCCAGTCTTCCATGACAGCAAGCTGCTCCTCAAAATCCTCCTTCACATCACAGGGATGAAGTCCCATCATCGGAATACAGAGGTTGCCGTACCGGGACTCACACTCCAGCATTCGGTCGATAGTTTCTACATCTACATTCGGCATGTAAATCCGCTCTATTCCTGCTTGAAGGATTTCTTCAATTACCTGATCTCGGTCTGAATCAAACTTGGTGGAATAGATGTGTGCGTGGGTATCGATTAAGTTCATGGGTATTTTCTTGCTTTCCATTGAACAGAGGAAGGCCAAAAGTAATAAAGAATTGTTAGGCAGTAGGAGACAAGGAGGTAAAAATCATAAAGAAAAAGGGAAAGAAAGGGAGGTTTGCATTTTGCCCTTTTTGCAAAAAAACCAATAAAAATAGACTGCATTGCGATTTTCAAAACCCACAATCGAATTCCCAATTCCAAATTTTCAAAAATCAGCCAAATGATTGCCGGAAAGAAAAAAACCTGAATGGCCAAAAGAATTTTCCAGCCCAAGGATAAAGTCATGGCTCCCGTCACCCAGCGCTTGCGCTGATCCAGCAAAGAAGGGATCGAATACTCAGCCTTGGTCTCCACCAACAAGTCTTCAGAAACCTGCTGCCGAATACTATAACCAGCCTTCCGTACTGCCTTGGATATTTCCAGATCTTCGGTCAAGCTTTTTCCAAGGCTTTCAAATCCTCCACCACTTTCATAGGCTTCTTTGGTCATGACCATATTATTGCCCAATCCCGTGGTAGGAAGCCCCAAATCTGTAACCACCTTCACCAGCCCAAGCGTATTCCACCAGTCTAATTCCTGCATTTGATCCCAAAGAGTCCCTCTCCTTACCCGAGTGACTCCGATCAACATGCCGGTATTTTCATGAATACTGGAAACTCCGGCTCTGATCCAGTTTTTGGTAACTTTGCAATCCCCATCAGTGAAAAAGTAAAAATCACCGGTAGCCATTTTCCCCAAAATTGCAAGAGCATTGGCCTTCCCATTTGGGTGATATCTTCCAAAATCTTTCTCGGTTAACTTTACCAGAGTTTTGTTATCCTCCTTTTTCGCCCAAGAATCAAGCATTGACCAGGTCTGATCCTCACTTCCGTCATCTGCTAGCAAAAACTCTATTTTGTCAGAAGGGTAATCCAGATCGTCCAAGCTCTTGAGCAATCGAGGGAGTTCTCGCTCTTCATTCCGCAGGGCAATCCACACAGAAACCTGAGGTAAATTTTCCGGCGGAATTTCGCGATGGTTTTTCCAGTTAGTTGCCAACAGAATCACCTGTAAAATAAGCTGCAAAACCATCCAGATGCAGATTCCGATGGCAATCCAAAAGATCATAGCAAGGAAGTTTTAAATTCCTTTTCCAGTAAAAAATCGAGGAATTGGGGAAGAATTTTTGGAAGCATATCCGCAGTTTTCTGCTGGTCATGAAAGACTATAATACTCCCCGCCTTGGTCCTTTTTTTAGTTTCAAAAAGAATCTTTTCCGGGTCAGCCTTGGGATGGTAGTCTCCACTCAACACATCCCACATAATTATTTGATGGCTGCGCCTAATGGGACTAGACTGTGCCATGGTCAGACTTCCATAGGGCGGCCGAAACAACCTAGACTCAATTCCCAACACCTCACGAAAGATATCTTCTGATTTTTGAAAATCCCGGTAGTACTCTTCTTTACTGGTTTTGAATCCTTTCAGATGATGATAGGTATGATTTCCTATCAAATGTCCATCTGCCAACACCGCTCTCGCTAGTTCTGGATGTTTCCGAACATTATCCCCTACCATGAAAAAAGTGGCTTTTTGATTCCGGATCTTTAGCTGCTCCAATACATAGGTTGTGACTCCGGGAACAGGCCCATCGTCAAAGGTCAAATAAACCTTGTTTCCGGAAGGATCCCCACTCCACTTCCTGTTGGGAAAAAGTACTTGAACTGCCTTGGGAACGGAATGGAAAATCATAGCTTACGCAAATCGAACCGATAACAGCGTGAGATCATCCCGAAGTGGCACATTTTGGGAAAATTTCTCCAGCTTTCTGAAAAACTTCTGATGGAATTCTTCCGGATCCACACAGAGGTTTTCTTCCACAAAGCCAAAAAACCTTTCATCTCCATATTCTTCATCCTCAGGATTCATGGCCTCAGTCAGTCCATCGGTGTAGAGATGAATGATGAATTTTTCCAAGGAATTCCTTTCTCCGATTTCCAAAAATGGAAGTTCTTCAAAAGCCCCCAAAATGGTTGTTCCTGCTTGCAACAGTTCGGTTTTTTGGGATTTCTCACAGCATAAAATAGGCGGATTATGCCCAGCATTTACAAAACGAAGCCGCTTTTTGGCATAATCATATTCCCCAAGAAAGAAGGTGATGAAGCGTTCTCCCTTCGTATTGTCAAACAAGGTGTAATTCAACTGATGGACAATCACCTCCAAATCCGCATCGCTCCGAAGCATCGTGCGGAGGGTAGCTTGGAAGTTGGACATCAGCAAAGCCGCGGAGATTCCTTTGCCCGAAACATCTGCTATACAGAAATACACTTTCTCCTTCCCTTTTCGGATCAGATCGTAGTAATCTCCCCCTACCAAGCTATGGGGAAAATAGGTCACTTTCCCTTTGAGCTCTTCTGAATTGGGCAATTCCGCAGGAAATAACATCTGCTGAACCTGAGATGCAATCGCTACTTCCCGATTGAGCACTTCCTGTTGCAACTGCTTCCGGGCAAAGCGCTTATTTTCAAGCGCTACCACCAAAATATTCGCAATCGCCTGGGTGAAATCCAAGTCCAGCTCATGCTCTTCAGACTTTCTCTTCAGAAACAAGATCGCCAGCATTTTGTCTTTGTGGTACACCGGAAGGTAGGTTTCCAATTCAGCAAATGAATATCCTTCCTCCAACTCCAACTGCAATTCTCCGGTTTCTTTGTGATCTATTACTTGGCTGGATTTGAGTTCGGCTGGAATGCTTCCCTTTATTCCATGGGCTATTTTCTTTTCAAAAACATCCTCTTTGGCCACATAAAGAATCAGGGACTTGATCTCTAGGTGTACCAGGCAGGTGAATTTGAAAATATTCAGCAAAACCGCCTCTGACTGATTTTCATTGATCGCCTGAGTGATTTCCAAGAGCGCTTTTAGCTCCAGTTCCTTACGCTGATATTTATAAGAGGTGTTAGTCAAAGTCAAAGGGTATTATGAGCCATTAGGCCTTTTTTGGTAGCAAGAAAGAATAGGTTTTTTCCCTCTTGAACAATATTTACAACATCAAACCTTTCATCATCTGGCTGAGTAAGACATTTGATCATCCCTTTTTGGTAAAGCGAATCAAGAGTTTTTAAGATCAATTCATCCTCCCAGCCCAAAGAGGATTGGAGATATTCAAAAGGCTGCACAAAGTACAATTCATCCAGCAGGTCAAATTCTTCGTCGCTCATTTTTCAAAGTTTGAACCCTAAAATTAATCAAACTTCAGTTGGACCGGCCTTTCCAGGTAAATTTTCCCTGAATGGTGCTGATCCCAACCCAAATGACATAAAATGGATGAATCAAGCTTGTCCAAAAAAGGGCTAAAAGTGAAAAAGACAGCCCGAACGACCTCAGCACTCTCAGAAATGCCCAAGATTCAGCCATGAATTTCAAGATCCAAATTCCCAGGAATTCCAAAATCGACAACTTGCCTCCAAACCATAAAAAGACACTAGCCACCCATCCCAATTGGATAAAAAAAGCAAAGAGTGTTGCTAAAGAGTGAGCCAAAGATCGATGTAATTTCCATTTTCCAGCCCATCTCACCCGCTGATTGATGAGGGCTTTCCAACTGGCTTGGGGAAGAGTTTTCACCAGAGCTTTCCCAGTCGGTATATAGTGGCAGGAGGAGGTACCAAATTCCCGATGGATTTTCTTCAGCAAAAATTCATCGTCTCCGGAAAGTAAGTGCTCATTTCCCGAATATCCGTTCACATGCTCGAAAGCTGATTTCCGAAAGGCCAAATTGGCTCCGCTACACATAAGCGGATTACCTTTTTGAAAAGTAAACTGGGTCAAAAGGAGAATACTCACCCATTCGAATTGCTGAAAACGGGTAAAAAAATTATCATCAAGACCTTCAGAAATAACCGGTCCTGCCACCAACTGGATTTGAGAATTTTCAAAGTAAGAGGTTAACTCCGAAACCCAAGTTTCTGAAAACATACAATCCGCATCAGAAGTCACGATCAGGCTTCCTTTTGCCTGCAGAATTCCAAATTCCAAGGCCGCTTTTTTCCCTAAGCCTGGGCTTCTTAGAACGCGAAGATTCGGAAGTTTTTCTGCGGCCAAAGAAAACTTCACCCATGAATCATCCTCGCTTTGATCATCCACTACTATTATTTCATGGACCGAATCGCTTATTTTCTGGAGTTCCTGAATCAATTGGGAGACCAAATCAGATTCATTTCGGAAAGGAATAATTAAAGAAATCAGCTGGGAATTTGAACCCTCGGGCTTGATAGCTGAGGTTTTGGAAGGCCAATACTTAGAAAGCCAGGCCAAAGTCAAGAAATATCCAAAACACCAAATGAGGTAAAAACAGATCATCTTTTCGGCTAACTTGCGGAGGTGAGTAAAGAAGAACAAAAAGCCCCGAAAGAAAAAATCATATTAGGAATAGACCCGGGAACTACGGTGATGGGATATGGATTGATTTTGACTGAAGGAAAAAAGTACAAAATCCTCCAATACGGAGTAATTCACCTGAAAAAATATGAAACCCATGAGCTGAAGCTCAAAAAGATTTTTGAGCGGATTTCTGGGATTATCGAGGAGTTTGCTCCCGATTCTGTGGCTTTGGAAGCCCCTTTTTATGGTGTCAATGTCCAATCCATGCTGAAGCTGGGAAGGGCTCAGGGGGTGGCCATGGCAGCAGCACTTTCCAAAGAAATCCCTATCACTGAATACTCCCCCAAGAAAGTAAAACAATCCGTCACCGGAAATGGAAATGCCTCTAAGGAACAGGTGGCCGCCATGCTCCAAAACCTCTTGGGAATAGCGGAATTACCCAAACTTTTGGATGCCACGGATGCGCTGGCAGTGGCATTGTGCCATCATTTTCATGAAGGAAGAGTTCAGACCCGAGGCAGAAATGAAGGTTGGAAATCCTTTCTGGAAGAAAACCCCGACCGAATCAAAAAATAAATCCCGAACTGAAGTCCGGGATTTCTATTCATTTACTTTAGCGTGTATCCAAGCGATATTTTGAAAACTCTGTTTTTGACATCCGTATCGAAATAATTCAGAGACTTCAGGCCGATATCATAACTGGCCTGGAAATTAATTCCGGCCGGAAGTTGAAGCTGGGCGCCAACCACACCTCCCAAATCATATGCTGATATCACCTCCAAACTATTGGAAGAAACCTGCCCAAGCTGATAATTTCTGGAGAGCAAAAAAGAAGCCTGAGGACCAGCAAAAACATTAAGAATCGGCATCAAACTCAGTCTGACCAAAACAGGAAGGTCCAAGTAATTCAATTGCTCGTCGATGGCCGTTCCATTGTCATCTTCTCCGGTATATCCTTTCCCTGCAAACTGAATTCCAGGTTCCACTTGAATCAAATCCGAGCCAGCGGTAAAGTAAACCCCGGCATGAAACCCCGATTTTGGACTGAAGTTGGTGTCGGAAAAGTTTGCAGAACTATACCCTGCCCTAATTCCAAACTGGGCGTGTGCTATATTGGTGATAAAGACCATAAAGAAAACCCACAAAACTTTTTTCATAGCTCAATTCCTTTTATTTTTTCGCAATAGTAACGCTTGGCCCATTAATTCTCTTGTATTTTTTTTGACCAATGGAAAGAATCTTAAATCTCTTTAGTCGCTTCCCTGAAATTGAGGAAGATGCAAAACTTGCCTTTTCAAACAAACTTCAAGTTCTGGAGCTGGGACGGGGAGATTTGGTAGAAAAAGCAGGGGCAGTTTGTGATCACCTTTACCTAGTGGTGGAAGGGTCCTTGCGAAGCTTTTATTTAAAAGACAATAAAGACATCACCGTTTCTTTTGCTTTGGAGGGAGAATTTACGACCTCTATGTATTCTTTTATTTCCCGGCAACCTGGGTATGAAAACATAGAAGCGATGGAATATTCTCTCGTCGGTAAGATCAGCCATACGGAATTGAAGGAGCTGTTTGAGACCCATCCAATCCTGGAAAGGGGCTATCGAATCATCCTCGAGCAGTATTATATTGCATTGGAAGAACAGTTGATTTTTACAAAGTTTAAATCAGCAAAAGACCGGTATCTCAGCCTGATGGAATCCAGACCCAAAATAATCCACAAAGCCTCAGTGGGACAAATCGCCTCCTATTTGGACATGAGCATTGAGACACTTTCCCGAATTCGAGGAAAAATCTGAGGCTTTTACCATAAAAAAAAAATCCATTCGTTTTTTACAATTTCTACGAAATCAATTTCTGATAATTTGACTTTTCTCAAGGAGTAATTTTTAGGCAATAACTAATTTTGGCTTTCAACCCCAAACGAAAGCCTATGAAAACTCTGCTGAAAAGCCTTCTTGCTATTATTATTTTGGCAAACTTCTCCTGTGGCAGCTCTACAACCGAGCAGACCTTTGACTCCTCAAAACTCAGAAGAGCATCCCAAGATGAAATCGACAAAATTGTCGAAGATTTTATTCTTGCGGAGGACTCCACCACCATCACCATCCCAGAAGGTTTTTATGCCCTTCAGACCCAGCTGATTTTGGATAACAAAAAGCATATTATGATTAAAGGCGCCGGAATGGATAAAACAGTCCTTTCCTTCAGAGGCCTAAAATCCGGAGGAGAAGGGGTGAAAATCGTCGGCAATGACATCCGGGTTGAGGACTTGAGTATTGAAGATGCTCCAGGAGACGGTTTAAAGGCCCAGCATTCAGACGGAATCACCTTTCGAAGAATCAACGTAACCTGGACCAATGGAGACAAATCCAAAAATGGCACCTACGCCATCTATCCTGTTCAATGCAAAAATGTGGTAATTGACGAATGCATCGCCTCCCACTCTAAGGATGCAGGAATATATGTCGGACAGTCTGAAAACATTGTAGTCAAAAACTCCCTTGCCTTCGGAAATGTGGCAGGAATCGAAATTGAAAACTGTGACAACGCTGAGGTATTTGGAAATGTCGCCCGAGATAATTCCGGAGGGATTTTGGTATTCAATCTCCCCGGACTACCCAAGTCTGACGGAAAAAACACCAAAATCTACAACAATGAAGTTCGGGATAACAATCACACCAATTTCGCCATCCCTCTCAGCCAAGATCCGAATGGAAATACCGTCACTATGATTCCTCCTGGCTCAGGAATTGTCCTTTTGGCAGCCAAGGATGTGGAAATCTACAACAACCGAATTCTCAGAAACAAGACAACCGGTGTAGCGATTGCCAGCTATCAAGTGACCGGGTTCCCAGCTAATGCTCCCAACTGGTCTCCTTATACCACAGGAATCTATCTCCATGACAATACCTACGAAAGGAAAAAGCTTTCCTTCCCTGACTTCTCCAAAGAGTTGGGAAAACTGGTTGCCATATACAATGCGCATGGCTTTGGGAAGGCTCAGGACATTGTTTACGATGGCATTTGGGATGAAAAGATAAGCTCAACCATTGACTCTAATCCTATGAGAATCTGTATCTCTGAACAGATGGAAGGACTGAGATTTACCCGATTTTATCTGATGGATGGACAGGACAACTTGACCTCTTTTAAGGACCATGAAAAATTCCAAAATTGTACTGTTCAGGTCGACACCAACGTCGGCAGCCTTGCTTTAATCCAATAAACCAATGTCTTTTCAACAAAGCTTCCAAAAAACAACACTTGCTCTCTTGCTGGCCTTGGCGATGGTTTCCTGTCAAAAGTCAGAAGAAAAGACGCCTCCACCTCCGACTTCCCGAGCTTTGGCACCAGAGGATGCTACAGGCCTATTTCCTTACAGACGGCTTTCCACCTATGGCTTTTTTGAAGGAGAAATAAAGGAACTGACTCCGACAGATGAGGTACTACCATATGCTCCAGCTTCCTCTCTCTTCACAGATTATGCCTGGAAAAGCAGATTCATCTATTTCCCTGAGGGAGAAAAAGCCTCATTGACCGACGATGAAATCGCATTTCCAATCGGGACAGTTCTGATCAAGAATTTCTATTATCCTTCCGATTTCAGAAATCCAGATAAAGGAAGGAGAATCATCGAAACTCGACTAATGATTCATGAGGAAAAAGGCTGGCAGGCTTATCCCTACATTTGGAACGAGGAGCAGACAGATGCCATTTTGAAGATTGTCGGAGGTGAAATGGAAGTTAAATACAAGGATTACTCCGGCAAAGACCAAATCATCAATTACATCGTCCCAAATAAAAACCAATGCAAAAGCTGCCATAATCAAAATGAAAGCTTGGCTCCCATCGGAGTGCAGGTTAAGCATCTCAACAATACCTTTGATTATGGAAAAGCTAAAGAAAATCAATTGGTTTATTGGACAGCAGCCGAAAAACTGGAAGGCTTCGAGGGACCGGAATCGTATCCAAGCCTGATCAATTATGAAGATAAAAATCAAGCCTTAGCGGAGCGAGCCATGGCCTATTTGGACATTAACTGTGCTCATTGCCATAGAGCAGAAGGTCCAGCCAGCACCTCTGGGCTTTTCCTCACATTTGATCAAACGGACAAAATGAAATTGGGTGTGAATAAACCTCCTGTGGCCGCTGGAAAGGGAGCCGGAAGTTTTAAATACGACGTCGTCCCCGGAAAACCCGACGAATCAATCCTCATCTATCGGATGAATTCTACAGAAGTTGGGATTGCCATGCCAGAACTAGGCAGAACCACCATTCACCAAGAAGGCGTCGATTTGATCCGAGAATGGATCAGTCAATTGGAAAAGAAATAAAAAAAGGCACGTCACCGTACCTTTTTTTATAGAGTTTTTTCCTTTTAAAAAGAATAGCCCAAAGAAATCTTAAATCCGCGGTTATAAACATCCGCATCGCTGTCTTTAAAGATCGGCGTCAAGCCATAATCATAGGAGCCCTGGATATTGAATCCTTTCGGCAAGTTGTAGCCCAGACCAAACACCAATGCAGAATCATTTTCCTTGATGGACTCGGTATCCAAGGAAACTGTGGAATTCCCGAAATCTCCTTCAAATCTGGAATCAGTCAGAAACGAGAACTGAGGTCCAGCAAAGAAGTTAAATCCCTCTCCTACTCTCAATCGCAATAATACCGGCACATCGATGTAACTCAAGATAGACCGGCTATTGATCGCATCGTCATTTTGAGTTCCCTTCACTGAATAAAAGATCCCCGGCTCTATGGAAACTGCACTGTTGCTCATCAAATCCGCATAGATCCCTGCGTGAAATCCAGCTCGGTTAGTGTAAGAATTTTCGGAGACATCGTTTCCCCCGAAGTTGAACATATTCACGCCTCCTCTAAATCCTACACTGGACTGAGCCGAGGCGAAGGTGATTCCAAAGGCGGAAACAAGGATAAATACAAGAACTTTTTTCATAGGTAAACAATTGTTGGTTGCTTTTTCCACAATCCAACGAAATGCCAAATGAACAGATCCTTAATCTTCGACCACTGTTTTATCGATGTAATTGGAATTGAGCAAGCCTAATGCTCCCATGTATTTTAGGTGAAAAGTAAGCGTTTCGCCTACTTTATAGCCTTTTTTGTTCTCTCCAAGGTTGACAATCAGCATATCAGAACTGGCCCCGATAATCTCAAGATCCGGGTCAGTACTAATCAGATATTTGGGGTCCACATCCAGCAAACCTATGTCAAGAATTCCACGAAATGAGGTCTGTCCGTAGAGAGATTCATCAATTTCTTTGATATTACCCTGTGGATTTGCGGCCAGATTCCCTACTGGTAGGAGTGGCTTTTCCTGCATTTCGATGATTTCGGTATGCAATTCAAACACATCCCCATGCATGCCTTCGATGACCTTTTCCTCAAATAAATCCACTCCAAAATAGAGGGTCTCGCCTACCCGAAAATGGTTGATTCCTTTCGGAAGCTGATGGGTAAGCATCAAGGGTATCGTCACTGAGGTTCCTGCGGACACCCAAGGGATTTTTTTATCAAACTTCAGCTCAATAATCTGCTTGTAGAGAGAAAGCTGGATCAATTTGTCTGTGGACGGCATGACACCGTTTAGGCAGTTGAGATTGGTGCCCAAGCCGATGATTTCTATGTTCGGCAATCGGAATACCTCCGAATAAAAATCCACCAATTGCTCTCCCATCACCCCTTCCCGGAGATCACCGGTTTCCACCATGATGATGATTTTATGCTTTTTATTTTGTCTGACAGCCTCTTCGCTGATCCAGTGGATGGTTTTCAACTCACTGTTCAGACTCACATCGGCAAACTCCACCATTTTTCCCACATTTCTTTTAGAAACGGGTTTTATGTACACGGTTTGAACCTCAGAATTGAGCTTTTTGACCATGGCGAGATTACTAATCCGGCTGTCATGAATTTCTTTGACGCCCAGATTGATCAGTTCTTGGAGAAAAAGTCGATTGCCACAAAGCAATTTGGACACCACTCCCCAGGCAATTCCGGCATCGTTAAAAGTTTTTCGAAGATGCTCAAAATTCTCCCTAAGCTTGGTTTTATTTAAAGTCAGGTACGCCATTTTACTTGGTCAATCTCATCTCGAGATATTTATTGGTAAATCCGAGTCTTTCGTAAAGTTTCTTGGCAGGATTATCCGGTTCTACATGCAGTGCAATTGCCCCATTGGCCATTTTAATCGCCAAATCCATGATTTTGCCTCCAATACCCTTTCCTCTTTGCGAAGCATCCACGGCGATATACACCAGAATATTCTCCGGGATATATCCTGACATTCCAGTCTTATTCATGACCAAAGCGCCTACGATTTTTCCATTTTCCCGAGCCAGAACCACGAAGCCTCCGGCATGTAAACTCTGATCCAAGGCATAGTCAAGACACTTCATGATGTCTTCTTTAGGATCACCGTATTTCCCAAGGTGATGAACGAGGAAGTCTGCGATTTCATTTTTCTGCAAGAAAGTAGCATTGTCTATAGCAGAAAGAGATTCTAATTTGATCATATCTTAAGTTCTAGAGTTAAGTAATTTATCAATTTGATAAGTGATCCCAAAGGCCAAAAAAGATGCCGTAAGTCCATAAAGGTTGGGATCCAGCCCAAATGGCATTTGTACTTCTAAAAAGGTCAAAGTTGCGGTCAAGGTTCCCCCGACAATCATGGAAGTAATCGCTGCTTTGGAATTACTTTTCCCAAAAAACAGCCCTGCAAAAACCGGGACCAATAATCCGGAAACCATGAAGGCATAGGAATATAGCATCAAACTCAGTACTTCCGTCATTTGCCAGGCAATCACAATGGCCAAAACACCTATGCACAGCGTAAAAATCTGTGAAAAGCGAAGTTCTGTTTTATGAGATTTTCCTTTCAGAAATTTATCCAAAAGGTCAGTCGTCAAGTTTCCGGATGCCGCCATAAGGCAGGAATCGGCCGTGGAAAGTACTGCTGAGAAATATGCCGACATCATCAAGCCGAGGATTCCTGCAGGGAGAATCTGACTGAGCAATACCGGCAAACCCATTTCCGGATCCATGTTGGCAGTGAAACCTTCCAAGGCTCCCTGCTCAACGGCCACTCGGGACAAAAGCCCCAAAGTCACTCCCATCATGGCCATGATCGGCCATTCAAAAAGCCCAGCGATGAACCATGCCCTTTTGGCGGTCTTGACATCTCTGGCAGCAAAAATTCGCTGGTAAAGCGTCATTCCCACGAACCAAATCGGGATGATGGTAATCCCCCAATTCACTATATCCTGCCAAGCGAGATTGGTAAAGGAGAAAAACTCCTTGGGTAAAGTAGAATGGATACCTTCCCACCCTCCAACAAAATGATAGGAGATTGGAATACCAATGAACATCAATCCCAACATCAAAATGATCCACTGGATGGTATCGGTATAAATCACCGCTTTCAGGCCTCCCATGACGGTATAAATGACCGCAATAGCCCCCATCACCAAGAGAGCGGTCTGTAAATCCAGTGCCTCGAAGGTTCCTGAAGCTAACTTTGCTCCCGCTAAAAGCTGGGAGGAAGTGAAGCCCAGATACCCGAGGAAGCAGATCAAGGCCGCCACCTTGGCGGTTGCTGAATTATAGAGGTAACCAAGGATTTGTGGGAAAGTAAAAAATTTAGCGAAGGCTGAATCTGACTTCACTCTCGGGATCAGGATTACAGCAGCAATCCAGGCCCCCACTAAGCCGGTAAAAAGCATCCAAGATCCGGAGATCCCCATGGCAAAACCCAGACCTCCCAAACCAATGGAAAAACCACCACCGACATCAGTGGCTACTACCGATAAACCAATATGAAGACTACCTATACTCCTGCCACCCACATAATAATCCTCCTGACCTGTGTTTTTTCTCATGAAAAAATAGCCCACACCCAGCATGGCCAACATGTAAACCAGGAAGATCAGAAGATCTATCAAATGCATTATGTAATTGGATTTGTATCAAACTTTTTTAGAATATAATTTTTCAAAGGTAAGTAAGATGACTTAAAATTGAAATTTTATTGGGTTTTTATCGAAAAAATTGATTTATAATGCATTTTTTACTTAAAATAATACAAAACAAAAAAGCCGGATCTCTCCGGCTTTTCAAAGTATTCAATTCTGATTTTAGAGATTGTCGCTGCTCACTACGGCAGAGAAATATTCTCTGTTCATCCGGGCGATGTTGGTAATGGAAATACCTTTTGGACACTCAGCTTCACAAGCTCCGGTGTTGGTACAAGATCCAAAACCTTCAGCATCCATTTGAGCGACCATTTTCTCAGCTCTGGTTTTTCTTTCTACCTGTCCTTGAGGTAACAAGGCCAATTGAGAGATTTTAGCTGAGGTAAATAGCATCGCTGAGGCATTTTTACAAGCTGCCACGCAAGCGCCGCAACCGATACACTGAGCTGCATCCATTGCCAAATCCGCAATGGTCTTAGGGATTGGAATTTCGTTGGCATCAGGAACACCGCCGGTTCTGACAGATACATATCCACCAGCCTGGATGATTCGGTCAAACGCACTTCTGTCCACCACCAAATCTTTCACCACTGGGAAAGCTTTCGCCCTCCAAGGTTCGATTGTAATGGTATCTCCATCATTGAAGGATCTCATGTGCAACTGACAGGTAGTTGTCTGCTGAGGACCATGAGGCTTACCGTTGATGTATAGAGAGCACATTCCACAGATACCTTCACGGCAATCGTGATCAAAATGCACAGGATCTTCTCCTTTTTCAGTCAAATGTTCATTCAACACATCCAGCATCTCGAGGAAGGACATGTCCTTGGAGATTCCGTCAATCGGATAAGCTACAAAGCCTCCTTTGTCAGAAGCATTCTTTTGTCTCCAAATTTTTAAAGTCAGTTTCATATCGCTATAGTCTATGAATTCAAGATTGATTATTTGTAGGAACGCTGGGTCAATTTCACATTTTCAAATACCAGAGGTTCTTTGTCAAGCTCCTCTTGTACACCTTCTCCCATATACTTCCAAGCGGCTACATAGGCGTAGTTTTCGTCATCGCGAAGTGCTTCACCTTCCGGAGTTTGATATTCTTCTCTGAAGTGACCTCCACAGGATTCATTTCTGTTCAAGGCATCGTCGACCATCAATTCGCCCAATTCCAAGAAATCAGCCACTCGGTGTGCTTTTTCCAAAGACTGGTTCAATTCTTCATTGGCCCCCAATACTTTCACATCAGACCAGAACTCCTTACGCAAGGCTTGAATTTCGCTTTTAGCCTTTTTCAGACCTTCAGCGGTTCTTGCCATTCCGCACTCATTCCACATGATTTTACCAAGTTTCTTGTGGAAATAGTCAACAGTCTTGGTTCCATTGATGCTCAAAAGCTTCTGGATTCTTCCTTCGACTTCAGCCTTTACTTTGGCGAACTCAGGATGATCTTCTTCCACTTTTTTAGGTGGAATAGATGCTAGATAATCTCCAAGTGTATATGGAATCACGAAATATCCATCGGCCAGACCCTGCATCAAGGCAGAAGCTCCCAATCGGTTAGCGCCGTGATCAGAGAAGTTAGCTTCTCCCAAAGCATAAAGCCCTGGAACGGAAGTCATCAAGTTATAATCAACCCAAAGTCCACCCATGGTATAGTGAACTGCCGGATAGATCATCATTGGTACTTCGTAAGGATTCTCTCCAGTGATCTGCATGTACATGTCAAACAAGTTGCCATACTTCTGCTCGATCACATCTCTTCCATCACGCTTGATCGCATCACGGAAGTCAAGAAATACAGCCTCACCGGTTTCGTTAACCCCGCGACCTTCATCACAGACATATTTCGCATTTCTGGAAGCCACGTCACGAGGCACCAAGTTTCCGAAAGAAGGATACTTTCTTTCTAGGAAGTAATCTCTGTCTTCATCTTTGATATCATTTGCCTTGATCTGGCCTTTGCGAAGCTTCTCTGCTGTCTCTTGGGTTTTTGGAACCCAAACTCTACCGTCATTGCGAAGAGATTCAGACATCAAGGTCAGCTTGGACTGATGATCTCCGGAGACTGGAATACAGGTAGGGTGAATCTGAGTAAAGCAAGGGTTCGCAAAGTGAGCACCGCGCTTGTGAGCTCTCCAAGCCGCTGTCACATTGGAACCCATTGCATTGGTAGAAAGGAAGAACACGTTACCATAACCACCGGTACACAACAACACTGCGTGTGCAGCATGAGTCTCTACTGCTCCGGTAATCAGGTTACGAGTTACGATTCCCTTGGCTTGGCCGTCGATGACAACCACATCCATCATTTCTGTTCTTGGGTAAAGCTTCACTTTCCCCGTAGCTACCTGACGGCTCAAAGCTGAATAAGCACCTAAAAGTAGCTGCTGTCCGGTTTGGCCTCGGGCATAGAAGGTTCTGGATACCTGCGCACCACCAAAGGAACGGTTCGCAAGCAATCCCCCATATTCACGGGCGAAAGGAACACCTTGGGCCACGCATTGGTCAATGATATTGACAGATACTTCAGCCAGACGGTAAACGTTTGCCTCTCGGGCACGGTAGTCACCACCTTTGATCGTATCATAAAAAAGTCTGTAAACTGAGTCGCCGTCGTTTTGATAGTTTTTGGCAGCATTGATACCACCCTGTGCAGCGATGGAGTGAGCTCTTCTAGGGCTATCCTGGAAACAGAATGCCTTGACATTGTAGCCCAATTCTGCCAAAGAAGCAGCTGCTGAAGCACCAGCTAAGCCAGTACCGACAACGATGACATCATACTTTCTTTTATTGGCTGGGTTGACCAGCTTACTTGAAAATTTATGTTTAGTCCATTTTTCTGCCAAAGGACCGGCGGGTATTTTGGAATCTAGTATCATAGTGTGACGATAGATTAGCTAGTGAAATAAATGTAAAGCGGCATCGAAGCGAACAATACTGGAACCACAATGCAGTAAAGCTTCCCTATGGTTTTGATTGCCGGAGTGTACTTCTTATGGTTCAAGCCCAAAGTCTGGAAGGCTGAAGAGAAGCCATGAGACAGGTGATAACCCAAGAAACCCATGGAAATCACGTAAAGCGCCACGAGCCATTCTTGCTTGAATGCTTCTGAAACAATCAGGTACAAGTCTTTGTATTCCTCTCCTTCATAAGTCACCGTCGGAATTTCTCCCCAATGCATCTGTGCCCAAAATCCCTGAAGGTGGACTACGAGGAAAATCAAGATTATTGTGCCTAAAACACCCATGTTTCTGGAAGACCAAGTGCTATTGGTGGAAGCCTTGGATTCTGAATATCCCACTGGACGAGCAGACTTGTTCATCTGTGTCAAAATGATCGAGTAGATCACGTGGGCTATTACTGAAATGTAGGTGAGGTAAGAAAGCAACTTTACCGCGGGATTGGTAGTCATAAACTTGGCATAGATATTAAATGCCTCGCCACCATCTCCTTTGAAAAGAAGCAGGTTGCCGGAAACGTGTCCGGTAAGGAATAGGATCAGAAATAGACCCGTCAAGGCCATGATTAGTTTTCGACCCAGTGTGCTGCTTAAGGTTTTTGTAACCCAACTCATACAGGTTTTAGGATTAGTTTAAAACGAAATTCTTTTGCTTGATTGTTGCCGCCAAATTTACACGCGGGAGCAACAGCAAACAATCGAATCCCATACCACACATCTATTTTAATTGGTTCTAAATAAGATTGGACCCTAGGTTTTCCAAAATTATTCTCTGACTTCCCAACAGGCTGTTTATTTTTATTGTTTGAAAAACTCTGGAAAATCTCTTTTCTTCTAGTTAATTAGTAAAGAAGTAGAAATACTGTCCCTACTCAAGTAACTTTTAACTGGGCAGAGGCGTTTTTCAAAAACAAAGACCAAAGCAGAACCACATGAAGCTTAAACTTCCGCTACTCGCATTTTTATTCTCCATACTAGGGTTTATCACTGAATCTTACGCTACCCATATCAGAGCGGGTGAAATTATCGCAGAGCGGATCTCTGTTCAGACCCTTACCTACCGAATTACAGTAGTCGGCTATACTGATACCAGGTCCAGCGTAGTTTTTGGCCCAGGTACCATCAATTTTGGGGATGGAAGAATTGTGGAAGGACTCAATACTGAAAGTGCTTTTTCTTTGGTAGAAGACTTGGGAAATCAAATTGAGAAAAACACCTTCGTGATCACCCACACCTTTCAAGGCCCAGGAAAGTATAAGATTCGATTTTTGGAACAAAACCGGAATGACCTGACCCTGAATATGGACAATTCGGTAGAAACTCCCTTTTATGTAGAAACCGAAATTACCATTGACCCTTTTATAGGAGTGAATAATTCTCCGGTATTGACCATTCCGCCAGTAGATAACGGCGCAGTAAATGTCCGCTATATCCATAATCCGGGTGCATATGATCCAGATGGAGACAGCCTTTCTTACATCATGGACCGACCCAAGCAAGCCTTTCAACGGGAGGTTAATAACTATAGAAGTCCTGCCAGCCCGGAATTCAGCAGAAATAAGGAAGATGGGTCAACTCCAGCCTTCCTGGACATTGATCCGGTTTTTGGAGATATGATTTGGGATGCTCCCGGGACTGCTGGGCAATTTAACATTGCTTTCAGGATCATCGAATGGAGGAAAATAAACGGAGTTTATCAGCAGATTGGCTATGTGGTCCGGGACATGCAGATTATTATCGAAAATTCGAATAACAGGCGTCCGGTGCTGATCTTACCTCCTGACCTATGCGTGGAAGCAGGCACTAATATCCAAGAAATCATCCAAGGGTCCGATCCTGATGGTGACCCCATCAAAATTGAAATTTTTGGAGAACCAATTTCCATCAACACATCTCCAGCAGATTATTCTCCCAAAAACACCTTCCAGCCACAGCCGGGAATTGTGAATTTCAGATGGCAAACTGTCTGCAACCATGTTAGGGCAAGAGAATACGAGGTGCGGGTCCGGATTTCTGATAGACCTAGGTCAGGGCCTTCATTGGTAGATATCCAAACTTGGAGAATTAAAATAGTCGGTCCTCCTCCGGTTTGGGACGAATTAGTCCAGCAACCCGGCAGAACAGTAGAACTTAATTGGGATCCTTATGTCTGTGCCAACTCGGCTTCTGAAATGCAAATCTGGAGAAGAATCAACTCGGACCCTTATGTGCCTGACTCCTGCGAAACAGGGATTCGCCCAGGATATACCTTAGTCGGGATTACCGATATGCAAACCTTCTCTTTTACAGATCTCAATAGCGGAGAAGGACTTGCCCCAGGCAATACCTATTGCTACCGACTGGTCGCCGCTTATCCGGCTCCTAGATCCGGGGAAAGTATCGTCTCAGAAGAAATCTGTATCACTATAGATGTCAATGTACCGATCATTACCAATGTCAGCATAGAGGCCACAGACACCCAAACTGGGCAAATATTCATTAAGTGGACTCCTCCCTATGACATCGACAAGACTCAGTTTCCAGGACCATATTCCTATGAATTGTTGAGGAGCGAAGGGTTTACCGGGACTCAGAATCGAACTTCTCTGGGGATTATGGCTGATACCTTATTCACGGATACCGGACTGAACACTGAAAATTTGGTCTACAATTATAAAGTAGTCCTGCTGGATCAAAATACCAGGGTGGACACCTCCTCCACAGCTTCTTCTGTGAGACTGGAGCCAACGATCATCAATGAGGCTATCGAGTTGAAATGGTCTTTCAACGTTCCTTGGAATAATGAAATATCTCAGTACAAGCATGAAGTCTGGAGAAACAGAACTGATCCTCAGGCTTCCAATGAAACTATATTTGAGAAAATCGCTGAAGTCGATGTGACCACGAATGGCTTCAAATACTTGGATGACGGTAGTTTCAATGGAGTTGCTCTCAAAAAGGACCTGGAGTACTGTTATTATGTCATCACGAAGGGTGCCTACAATGTGGATGGATTGGTTTACCCATTGGAAAACAAATCCCAAATCACTTGCGCCAAACCTGATGACAATCGCTTGCCTTGCCCTCCTGTGTTGACCTTCGAAGGTCCTGAATGTTCCGCCTTTGTGGCAGAGCAGCCTTGTGGTCAAAACAATTATGTGCATGATTTGAGCTGGGAGCCTAATTTCTCAGGAGACTGTGATGACGAACTCAGCGGATATCGCTTGTATTTCACGCCTGAGGGTGAAGATGGCACCTTTAATCTAGTAGGACAATACCCCAATATCCAGACCGCTACCCGAATTTCCAATCTTCCAAATTACCGAGGATGCTATTACATCACTGCCGTTGACCGATCAGGAAATGAAAGTGAACCAAGCAATGTAGTATGCGTGGACAACTGCCCAGTTTACAATCTTCCAAATGCATTCACTCCAAACGGAGATGGAATCAATGACAGCTTCATGGCCTTTGACAATCCATTCTCGGCGTGTCCAAGATTTGTGAATGGAGTGGAGATATTCATTGTCAACCGTTGGGGGGCAGAAGTATTCCGCTACAACAGCCTTCAAAGCAATGAAAATGATGTTTTCATCCGCTGGGATGGAAGAGATCAAAACGGAAATGAACTTCCTGCAGGAACCTATTTCTATTCAGGAAGAGTGTACTTCGATGTTTTGGATCCTAGCCAGAAGGAACGAGAACTCAAAGGAACTATCCAGATTCTTCGATGAACCAGAAATCCATCATTCTATTTGATGGGGTCTGCAACCTTTGCAATTCGTCCATTGACTTTATTCTGAAGCGGGACAAAAGCAACCGGTTTTTGGTTGGTGCGCTTCAGGAAGAACCTGGAAAAGCTATTCTTGCAAGATATCAGGCCAAACCTGATTACCTGGATTCTTTGGTCGTGGTGGAAAATGAAAAAATCTTCTTCAGAAGCACCGCAGCCCTGAAAATTGCGAAAAATCTTTCAGGGCTGTGGCCTTTATTTTATGGCTTTATTTTTATTCCGGCCTTTTTGCGGGATCCGGTTTATGACTGGATCGGAAAAAACAGGTACCGATGGTTTGGGAAAAAGAACACCTGCCGAATTCCAACTCCGGAGGAAAAAGCAAAATTCTTAACCCTGGATAAAATTCAGCTTTAGATTACCTGAATTATCATCCAATAAAGCGGCATCCCGAAGGTGATGTTGAATGGGAAAGTGATCGCAAGAGCCATTGGAACATATAGCCCCTCATCTGCTTCGGGATTGGCCAACTTCATCGCAGCAGGTACTGCGATGTAGGAAGCCGAAGCAGCAAGAATTGCAAAAATCAATCGGTCTCCCGGTTCTGTACTAATCCATCCACTGAGCACTGCCACTGCACAGCCATTAATCAAAGGAACTACAATGGCGAAAATGGCAGAGAAGTAACCTGTTTTGAAAAAGGATTTCAATTTTCTCCCACTGTTGATCCCCATGTCCAGGAGAAACACTGCCAAGAATCCTTTGAAAATATCCGTTACAAAGGGCTTAATCCCTTCGGCTTGTTGCTCATCAGCTATCAATCCGATGACCAAACTTCCAAGGATCAAAAACACCGAGCTATTGGTCACCGCATGGATTATAATTTGTTTTAATCCTCCTTCCTCAGATTGCCGCTCAGAATATTTCCTCAATAAAATCACCCCTGAAATAATTGCAGGAGCTTCCATGAGTGCCATTACTGCCACCATATGCCCTCCAAAGGTACTTCCCTGGATTTCCAAAAATGAAACTGCCGCCACGAAAGTGACTGCAGAAATTGACCCATACGCCGCTGAAATCGCCGCTGCATTGGCTACGCCCAAGCGTTTTTTGAGGATAAAGAAGGTATAGAAAGGAATACTTCCCGAAAGCACTAATCCAAACAACAAGGCCCAAAGGATTCCCGCATTGAATTCGCTATGGGAAAGTTCTTGTCCACCTTTAAATCCAATGGACAACATGAGGTAAAGCGCGATAAACTTGGCACTGGTGGCCGGAATCTCCAAGTCACTTTTGAAGCGAACTGCAAGAATACCTAGGACAAAGAACAGTAGACTAGGGTTAGTCAGATTGTTGATCAGTATTTGAAAATCCATGCTGCAAAGATGATATGGCTTTTTACATAATAAAAATTTATATTATTTTTTCAGTCATAACAAATACTTATGAACCTTACTTTGCAGCAGCTCCGGATTTTCCTTTCGGTCGTGGAAAATAAAAGTCTCACCAGAGCCGCCGAAGCCCTACATCTAACCCAACCAGGGGTGTCCATCCAGTTGAAAAACCTTCAGGACCAGTTCTCTGCCCCACTCTTTGAAATAGTCCGAAAAAAAATCTTTCTGACTGATTTTGGGCAGGAAATCGCAGAATCTTCTCGAAGAATCTTCGAAGAAATGGACCGAATTCAGCAAAAGAACATGGAAATCGATGGACTTCTAGGAGGAAAAATCAGGATTTCTTCGGTCTCTACTGGAAAATACATCATTCCCTACATCATGGCCGACTTCATGAATAAGCACCCACAAATTGAAATCAGCCTTGAAGTCTCCAACAGAGGCCAAGTAATTCGGGAATTGCTTGACAACAGCCTGGACCTCGCGCTGGTATCCATTTTACCGGAGAATATTTCTATCGAGAAATTTTCCTTGGTCAAAAACACCTGGGTCATGGCCTGTGCCCCAAAAAAGAAGGCTGCTTATCTGAAAGAGATTAACCAAGGAAACTGGGAAAACATCCCCTTTATTCTTCGTGAGAAAGGCTCTGGAACCCGGACTATGATGGAAAATTATTTTTCGGAACACCAAATCCAGATTAAGCGAAAAATGGAATTCTCTACGAATGAAGGGGCAAAACATGCTGTCATGGCCGGTTTAGGAGTATCGGTTCTTTCCGTTTTTTCCATGCCAAAAGAATTGGAAGACAACCTTATCGAGACCCTTCCTGCGCCCGGGTTTCCATTGGAGGCCGAGTGGAACTTAATCTGGCTAAAGTCCAAAAAACTCTCCCCCGCATCCGCAGCCTTTCTGCAATGGCTAAGGGAAAACCATCAATCAATCCTGGAGGAGCACTTTGCTTGGGCAGACAGAGTTTGAACTCGAGTTTATCCAAAAGACCTATATTTGAACTGTCAAAAATCATCGATCAATGAAAGCATTTGTTTTCCCGGGCCAAGGCGCCCAGTTCCCAGGTATGGGAAAATCCCTTTACGAAGAAAATGCCGAAGCAAAAGCGCTTTTCGAGAAGGCGAATGAAATTTTGGGATTCCGGATCACTGATATCATGTTTGAAGGAACCGAAGAAGAGCTAAAGCAGACCAAAGTCACCCAACCTGCGATCTTTTTGCATTCCGTCGTCCTAGCTAAAACTACCCCTGACTTTGCTCCCGACATGGTCGCAGGTCATTCTTTGGGAGAATTTTCTGCTTTGGTGGCCAATGGAGCCCTGGCCTTTGAGGATGGACTGAAGCTGGTTTATCAGCGGGCAATGGCAATGCAGGAGGCCTGCGAAATAAATCCTTCCACCATGGCGGCCATCTTGGGTCTTCCAGATGAAAAAGTAGAAGAAATCTGTACCGAAATCACCGACGAAATTGTCGTTCCTGCAAACTACAACTGCCCTGGGCAATTGGTAATTTCAGGCTACAACAAAGGCATCGAAATCGCCTGCGAAAAAATGAAGGCTGCTGGTGCCAAAAGAGCCTTACCACTTCCGGTAGGCGGAGCATTCCACTCTCCTTTAATGGAACCCGCACGCGAGAAACTCCAAAAGGCTATCGAAGCGACTCAATTCAGCACCCCAAGCTGTCCTGTTTACCAAAATGTGAGCACTACTGCCATTTCGGATGTCAATGAAATCAAGGCAAATCTAATAGCCCAACTGACGGCTCCTGTGAAATGGACTCAATCTGTTCAAAACATGGTGAAAGACGGTGCCACGCATTTTGTAGAATGCGGTCCTGGCAAAGTATTACAGGGATTGGTGAAAAAAATCCATCCGGAAGCTGAGGTATCCGGTGTCTAAACTTCAAATCCCGCTCAAAAGGCGGGATTTATTTTTTGTACAAAACGACCAAACTATCGTCCTGGCATTCCTGAAGCATTTCCAAGCTTGTTTTGCCCGTGATGGGATTTTTGAAATCGGGAAGAATATCTGCCAAAGGTGCTAATACAAATCTTCGCTCCGCAATAAAAGGATGTGGGATCTTCAGATTTTGAGTGGAAATAATCTCATTTCCGAAATACAAAATATCAATATCCATGGTTCTGTTCCCCCAATGATCCTCTCTTTTCCTCCCGAGATCATGTTCAATTTGCTGAATAATCTCCAAGACATCCTGAGCCGAAAACTGGGTAGAAATCAACGCAACCTGATTCAAAAAATTTCCTTGTGCCACTCCTCCCCAGGCCTCACTTTCGTAAATTTTGGAAACTCGGATCAGCTGAAAATGATCATTCAATGCTTCAATAGCCCGAAAAAGCAACTTTTCCCGATCTCCTTGATTCCCTCCAAGGCATAAGACCACTTCATTCTGCATGCTCGATGTGCTATTTATTTTAATCCTAGCCCAAATTAGGTTATTTTCAAGGCAAAATATTCAACTATGAAATTTCTCGGTAATGTGCTGGCGGTCATTGTAGGCCTTTTCATCTTCAGCATTCTAAGTTTTCTGCTTTTTTTGGGGATTATCGGTATGATTGCCTCCTCATCTGAAAAGGAAGTCTCACTGAAAGAAAATTCCATTCTTCACCTCAAATTGAACGGAAGGATGTTGGTGGAAAGAACCACAGACGATGACTTTGATTTCAGCAGTCTTGGAAATCCTTTCGGTGAACAATTAACTGCCGGGTTGGTCAATCTGAAAAAAGCCATTGCGGAAGCCAAAACCAATGATAAAGTCAAAGGAATCTACCTCAATGCAGGTCTGATCATGGCAGGGCAGGCCAATCTCCTGGAACTTCGGGAGGCACTACTGGACTTCAAAGAATCTGGAAAATTCATTATTGCCTATGACGAAGCTTACGGTGAGGGAGGATATTTTCTGGCCTCTGTTGCGGATGAATTATATCTAAATCCTCTTGGTGGAATTGATTTCAACGGGTTTTCTTCAGAATCTATTTTCTTCAAAGGATTATTCGAGAAAGTCGGAATCAAACCGGAAGTCTTCCGAGTGGGTGAGTTCAAAAGTGCTGTGGAACCATTTATTTTGGACAAAATGAGTCCGGAAAATCGTCTTCAAACGCAGTATTTTCTGGAAGACATCAATACAGAAGCCATTACAAGAATTGCTGAAAGCAAAGGCATGAGCAAAGACAGCCTCATGAAAATCAATCAGGAGATGCTGGTCAGAAAGCCTAAAGATGCGGTCACTTATGGGCTGGCTACAGCTCTTAAGTACGAGGATGAAGTGCATGCCATTCTAAGAGAGAAACTAGGCCTTGGCGAGGATGAGGAAATCCCAACAATCAATGCGGCTGATTTGGGCTCCTTGACCAAAAGCAAAAATATCACTTCCAAAAACCGAATCGCTGTGATCTTAGCAGAAGGTGAAATCGTGGATGGAAATGTCAACGGAGTCATCAGCTCAGAAAAGTTTGCCAAGGAAATCAGAAAGGCCAGAAAAGACGAAAATATCAAAGCCATTGTTCTCAGGGTTAATTCTCCGGGAGGTTCTATCTTAGCTTCGGAAGTGATTTGGAGAGAAATGGCTGAAGCCAAAAAGGCCAAGCCTCTCTTCGTGTCCATGGGAGAGGTAGCCGCTTCTGGTGGCTATTATATTTCTGCTCCAGCGGACACCATTGTGGCCCAGCCCAATACCATTACCGGATCCATTGGGATTTTCGGTCTGTGGTTCAATGTAGAAGAATTGCTCAACGACAAGCTGGGCATCACCACGGATGTCGTTTCTACCGGTCAACTTTCCGACTTTATGAATCCTACCAGACCTTTGACTGAGGTGGAGCGAAATATCATTCAGTCCAGTGTGGAAGATGGCTATGAAACCTTCATTTCCAGAGTGGCTGAAGGCAGAGGCATGCACCCTGACTCAGTTCGAAAAATTGCCTCCGGGCGAGTTTGGACAGGAAATCAGGCCAAGGAAAGAGGCTTGGTAGATGTCTTGGGTGGATTAGAAACTACCATCGAAATCGCTGCTGCAAAAATTGGCGCCGGGGACGATTACCGTGTAGTCTATTATCCTGAGAAAAAACCTTGGTTTGAGGAATTCATGAGCAATTTCTCTGACAAGGTTCAGACGAAAGTCCTGGAAGCCAAGCTCGGAGAAAACTACAAAGTGATCCAAGACATCCAAAAACTCAAAAATTACCAAGGAGTACAGGTAAGAATGCCTCAGGAAATCAAAATCAAATAAATCAAAGCGATATCCGATTTATCCTAGTGTCTGCTTGAGCGGAGTCATGGACCATTCCCGAAGGAACAGGGCCGATTTCGACTCCGCTCAAGCTATTACACTAGCTTTTTTACCGGCAGAGGCTTTTGATTAAGGCTTTTGCAAAAGAATTTTCCAAGCCAAGTCAATATTCCCTTTTTCCAGTTCTTCCTTGGCCCAGCGATGGAGGTGATCGATCCAGGAGTCCTGATCATTTTGGAACCTGATTCTCATGTCCACGATTTCCCCGGTTTGGGAAAATGCACTGATTTCTTCCTCTGAGGGTAAAATCTCCACATTTCCCAGTCTCCCTAAATTGTTTCCGGTAAGCACGGGGCTATTTCTTATTTCCGAAGGAATCTGATCCACACCGATCCCCAGAGTGGTCAAAGGCTTAGGAATTTGAAAAAGAGACTCCGGAATGACCTTGGAATACCAGCTTCCTCCCAATCTTGCCACAGGTTCAAGTTTATGAGGATCCGCCATCCCGTTTTCGTCTAGAATTTTTTCATCTATATGCACCCGGATAATTTCACAAATCACCAGATTTCCCGCTCCGCCTTCTTCTCCGAGTGATTTAATTTCCAGGACCTTACACTCCAGCGCCACAGGAGCTTCCTTCACCCTCGGAGGAGCAACCAAGTCTGATTTCACGGCAGTCAAACCTGCCTTTTCGAACTCGTTAACTTCTTTGGGATATTCCGTACTGGCCAAAGACATTTGCTCTACCAAGTCATAGCCCACAATATGAACCACCACTTCGGGCACTTCCAGAACATTTTCTAAGGTATGCTTAGTGGATTTATCTCTTACTCTGCGGGATGGGGAAAATACCAACACAGGAGGATTGGCACTGAATAGGTTGAAAAAGCTGAACGGGCTAAGATTTACATTTCCAGCCTTATCCACCGTACTTGCAAATGCAATTGGTCGGGGAACAATCACACTCTGTAGGATAGCCTGAAGATTTGGGGTTGGTAGGTCTTTGGGGTAAAAGGTTTTCATCTGTTTAGTTCTATACGTACTTGATCCAGTGAAATGTCCATCAAATCATGTTTCCTCAATGGAAGTTTTTGGTCTTGACATTTCATTTGATCAAAATAGCATGCATTTTTAGAAACAATAAGCCTTTTTTCACCAATTAGTTCAGATTTTATGCGATTTCAGACCCTGAAAAAAATCTTCTTCGCCCTCCCATTAATTTTCACTCTATTCGGGAGTGGTTATTCCCAAAGCCATCGGTTTGCCACTTTCAATATCCGCTGGGACAATCCCAATGACTTGGGGAATCTTTGGAAAGACCGAGCTCCTCATGTGATCCGGCTTATCCAATTTCACCAAATCGGCCTCTTTGGCACTCAAGAAGGACTCACTCATCAAATAGAAGAAATGAGTAAAGGACTGGGGTACGAATACCTAGGTGTCGGCCGAGATGATGGAGCCAAAAAAGGGGAGTACACTGCTATCCTGTTTGATCCCAAATTATATCAACTGGAGGAATCCGGGACCTTTTGGCTCTCTCCCACCCCAGAAAAGCCCAGCAAAGGCTGGGACGCAGCTCTTAATCGAATTTGCTCTTGGGGAAGATTTAAAGATCTTTCAGGGAAACGATTTTATGTCTTCAACATCCACTACGACCACATCGGGCAGCAAGCCCGAGAAGAAAGTAGCAAACTAGTCGCGATAAAAATCAAAGAAATCAATTCCGAAAACCTTCCAGTCGTCTGGATGGGAGATTTTAATGTCACTCCAGACAATCCTGCTTACCTGACGATTGTTTCTGATTCACTCTGGAAAGATGCCCGCTTAGTTTCCAAAATACCTGCCTATGGACCTGCTGGAACTTTCACAGGATTTGATTGGGAAAAAATGCCCGAGGGAATTATCGATCATATTTTTGTGAAAGGAAATCTTAATGTCGTCCGACATGGAATTCTGACTGACAACTATGGTAAAAAGTACCCTTCAGATCATTTTCCGGTGATGATTGAGTTGAGCTTTTGAAATAAAAATTAAACTTTTCTAAAGTTTTGAACTTTGGAAAAGTAAAACGCTCAAAAAGAAAAGGCCAGCTATTAAGCCGGCCTTCATTTTTACAATCCTATTGAGTTTTATTCTGCCAAAGCAGCTACTCCAGGAAGTACTTTTCCCTCCATATGCTCCAGAAGGGCGCCACCTCCAGTAGAGACATAGGAAACCTGGTCTGTATAGCCAAACTTGTTGACGGCAGCTGCAGAGTCACCTCCACCGATCAGTGAGAATGCACCCTTTCGAGTAGCTTCTGCCACATATTCAGCAATTGCTTTGGTTCCTTTGTCAAAGGACTCCATTTCAAAAACGCCCATTGGACCATTCCATAGGATAGTTTTGGATTCCAAAATCACTTTGCCGAATAGTTCTCGTGTTTTAGGCCCGATGTCCAATCCCATCCAGTTGTCTGGAATCTCTCCACTGTTGGCCATACCCTGCTCAGCTTCATTGGAAAATTTATCGGCGATCACCGTATCTACCGGCAGCACCAGATTTACGCCCTTGGCTTTGGCTATTGCCATCAATTCCAAAACGAAATCAAGTTTGTCTTCTTCCAACAAAGAGGTTCCAATAGAGCCTCCTTGAGCTTTTGCAAAAGTGTAGGACATTCCTCCACCGATAATCAGGTTGTCAACCTTTTCCAGCAATCGCTCAATAATCAGAATTTTATCGGCAATCTTAGCTCCACCCATGATCGCAGTATAAGGTCTTTCCGGATTTCCCAAGACTTTATCCGCATTGGTCAATTCGGATTCCATCAGGTATCCTGCCACTTTTTGAGAAAAATTCTCAGCAATCACAGCCGTAGAAGCATGCGCTCTGTGGGCTGTTCCAAAGGCATCATTTACATAAACATCCCCAAGCTTGGCCAATTTGGCTGCAAATTCTTTGTCACCTTTTTCCTCTTCTTTGTAAAAACGGAGATTTTCAAGCAATAACACCTCACCCGCACCGAGTCCAGCTGCCAATTCAGCCGCTTCTGAACCGATACAGTCTACGGCGAATTTGATTTTCTGACCCAAAGCAGCTTCCACTGCCGAGATGATATGTTTCAAGGAATATTTATCCTCGGGACCACCTTTTGGCCGGCCCAAGTGGGACATCAAAATAGCAGAACCTCCATCCTTTAGGATTTTCTTGATCGTAGGGACAGCCGCTTGGATTCTGGTGTCGTCCGTTACCTCTAAGTTTTCTCCTAGAGGAACATTAAAATCTACCCGAATCAGGGCCTTTTTACCTGAAAAATTCAGGCTATCCACGTTTTTTACATTCAAACTCATGGTTTTAGTCTAATAGATTTATGATTGGTTTTTAAAAGCGAGCCTCAAGTTAAGGCAATTTCAGCCAAAAGGGAACGGAAAAGTTCAAAGTTTAAAATCCCTTACTTATTGTTTAAAGTGCGAAAGGCTTGTCTTAAATCTCCTGCGATGAAACTTCCGATTGCATCTTCTTTACCCCGATTTACTTTGCGGCCGCGCGTTTTAGCCGGTCGTTTATCGCCCTCCCTAGGCCTTCTTCAGGCATCAATTCGGCGAGAATAAGTTCAGCATCGCTTTCATCTAGGGTTCGCATTGCTGCAAACAAATTCTTTGCGGCCTCGTGGAGATTTTTCTCAGGACTTAGTGCAATTTGATTTTTTACCTCCGGAAAATGTTCAGAAAAGCTCAAAACCCCGAAGTCCTCTCCCTTTTCGATTTTGTCGGCAATCAAGTCCTTGAGATTTCCCAAGACAAAAGGCTTCCGGGGAGCATAATGGCTTTCCAATTGTCCGGGAGCCGCTGGATTGCTGGAACTGTAGTCTTTGACTTTGACCGGCCCAAGCAATTTTTCCACTTCCTGAATATCCAATCCCCCTAGGCGATAAATGACTATTTCCTCGTTTTCCATCCCCACTATCGTACTTTCCAACCCCACTTCACAGGAACCTCCATCCAAAATATACGGAATCTGACTTCCCAACTGGGCATTCACATGGGAGGCTTGAGTAGGACTGATATAGCCAAAAGGATTTGCACTCGGGGCGGCAAGGGGAAATTCCAAGCTCTCCAAAAGCGCCAAGGTCAGCGGATGATTAGGAACGCGAACTGCTACTCTTTCCAAACCTGAGGTTACTAAATCCGGGACTATGGCTTTTCTTGGTAACAATAATGTCAAGGGCCCAGGCCAAAACTGATTGGCCAGCTTGGCCAAAGGTGCGGGGATTTCTTTCGCAAATTGCCCAACCCGTTTCAGAGAGGAGGTGTGAAGAATCAGCGGATCGAAACTCGGTCTGTTTTTGGTCTCAAAAATCAAAGCCACCGCTTCCGGATCGAGAGCATTTCCGGCAAGTCCATAGACCGTTTCTGTGGGTATTCCCACGAGCTGCCCATGTTCCAAAAAGGCTTTTGCCTGTTGAATATCTTTGCCGATTTGCGCCATTTTAGTTTTCGCAGAAGTCTTTGATCCAGGTTTCGGCTTGAGAATAACCAAGAGAAAGCGCCATTTTTAGATCAGCACAACCCTCATTTTTTTGTCCCAAGGCACTCATTCGGGTAATCCCCAGCAAGTAATAAGCCTCTGCATTATTGGGATCCAGATTGACGGTGTTGGTCAGGGACTCCATGCCGTGTAAGGGGTCATTCATTCCCAATTCAGCCTTGGCTTTGCGAAACTGGGCTTCGGCCTGATTTGGATTGGATTGAAGAACAGTCTGAAAGTCTAGAAGCGCGTCTTCATACTCTTCCATATTCAAAAGAGCGGTACCCCGGTTAAAATAAATGTCAGTTTGGGAAGGATCTAAGGCCGAAGCAATGTTGAAATCTGCCAAAGCAGCTTTGTAGTTTTCCTCTTCCATTTTGGCATTTCCCCGATTAAACCAAGGTTTATAGCTGGTAGAATCGGCCTGAATGGCCATGTCGAAAACTGTAATCGCCTCATTGATTTTACCCTGTTGAAAAAGCGCCACACCTTTAGCGTTCAAGGCGGTGGGATTGGAGGGGTATTTTTCCAGCAATTGGTCAAAAATTTTGACAGCCTGAGGCCAGGCCTGTGCATCCATTTGTTCAATTCCTGCTTGAAGCAATTCCTCCTCGCTGGGAGCACATGACATGAGGCTTACGAATAGCAAGCCAAGAATCCAAAGATTTCTCACTAGGGTAATTTTTTCGGCAAAGATAGGGAATTGTGAATTAGGAGGCGGCTAACTTTTCCCGATACTCCTCTGGTACTGGGACCGGCTTCATCGACCGCATGTCTACTGAGACCATGATGCAGGTGCATTTTGCAAAAATCAGACTTTCGCCTGTTTCGCTTTTCCCAAGGAGAATTTGTTCCAAATGAAAGGAGGTATTGCCGATTTTAGAGCATCTCACCAAAGCCTCGACTTGATCCGTCAAGTGAATGGGACGGAGGTAATCAATTTCGATCCTGCCCACAACAGTGCCCACTTTCATGATGTCCCATTTGCAGACCTTATAAAGATAAACCGCCCGGGCGTGCTCAAAATAGTTGAAATAAACTCCATTATTCACATGGAGGTATCCATCGATATCGGAGAATCGAAGCTGTATAGGTGTGGAAAACTGAAAATCTTCTTTCAGTTTTTCGGGGTCTAGTGCTTGCATTAAAGCAAAATTTCGGATTTACTGGTTTTCTCCAGCATGCGGAGAATGGAAGGATTATAGCCAATCATGTCCTCCACAGAATCAAAAGCAATCCAAGCCAAAGAAATGCTCTCATTGCTGATTTGAAGGGGTTCTTGAATATCTGCCTCCAGCAGGTAGCGAACATCATAATGAAAATGCTCCGGCACATGGGGGCGCTCCGGAATGATGTGCTTATCAATATCGAATATGGTCGAATCTACCAATTTGAGGGTTTGAAGACCACTTTCCTCCCGGGCTTCTGTCAGGGCTACCTCAAGGAGGTTTTCATTCCCATCGGCATGTCCGCCTAATTGAAGCCATCTGCCCAGCTTGCGGTGAAGGGTCAAAAGCGTGTGGGTTCGCTTCCTATTTACTATCCAAGCGGAAGCCGTGAAATGACCTTCCAGCCTTTCTCTTTTGTAAGCCAACTCATCTTCCGTCAATTCGATGAAATCCGGGATGAAATCAGCCTCCTCTTCGTAAGGAGTTCGGTAAACTTGTAGTTGGTTTTTTAGTGTAGATCTGTTCATGCTAATTTGTTTCAAACAACCTATCCATGAGGTCATCAAAGGATCCGGCGTTTTGATACAGACGATCGGAATATACCGTCGCCAGAAGTTTAATATAGCTGGGTTGATTGTTAACTGAAATTTTCTCCAAAGAAATATTCCCAAATAGCTGGGAAATTAAACTTCCTTCCTCCAAAGCCTGCAAAGGTGGCTTGAAATAAAACTTCTCTGTAAGCCTAACCTGATCGTTGATTTCTTCGAATTTTCGATCCAAACTCACCTGACGATAACCCAAAGCTAAAATTCGCCGGCTGAATGCCAAGAAAAGATTCAAAAAAGATTTGGCATCCAAAGGTGGATCATAGCTGAGTGCAAAACCATTTGCATAAGGAGAACTAAAAACATGAACTTCCGGAAGCTCAAGAATTTGGGTTCGCTTCAAATGGTAATTTCGGTAAACAACAGCTAACAATTCCTGTCCTTCTGGGGATTCCGCCCACATTTCAGCTTCTTGCCAATCCTCTTCTTTGTAGGTGTAATTCTCCTTGAAATTTACTTCAGGCTTAGTCTCACTTTTGAAGACTTTTTTGAACAAATCATCGAGAAAATTACCCATTGGAGATAAGTTTAAGGTGTCCGGAATTGTCTAACTGCACTTGCCCTTGGTCGACCAGTTGTCTCAGAAGTGCCAGGTTTTTAGAAGAAGCAGGCTTTCGGATTCGGTCAAACAATTCCTTTTCTGTTAACTCATCCCCTTGGGCTAAAGTTTCCAAGATTAATTTCTTCAGCTTGTCCTCAGTAGCCACAGGCTGCTTGGATTTTTTATTTTCAAGACAAATATCGCAGACTCCACACTCCCGGTCCGTACTCTCCCCGAAGTATTCCTGGATAAACTGCGTCCTGCAAATCCTGCTCTGAGTGGCATATTCTACCATCGATTTTGCCTTGGACTCGGTGAGTGCCTTTCTTTCCGCAATTCGCTTGAAATTGAGCGGTAGCTTTCCTGCATCGTATCGCTGTGTCAGAAAAGTCAGTTGCGGAGTATCCTTTCGGGCATCGTAGTCTGCCACCTCCAACTTGACAAGCTGGTTTAGGGCCTGAATGAATTCCCGCTCAGGAATCCCCAAACTTTTGGCAAGCTTTCCTTCCTGAATTTTGAGATATTCCGAAAAAAGATTCCCGCCATAGGTTCGCAACAGGATTTTGATGACTGGATCCAGCTTAGCGTATTTGATTTGAATTTCATACAAATGACTCGGGTCCACTCGAAAATGGAATCTGGATGGAGCAAAAAAACTTTCATTCAGCTCCAAAAATCCCTCCTCCTCCAGAACTTTCATAGCATAAAAAGTCTCCAAAACCGGAAGACTGTAGGTGTCTCCAAAGTTTGAAATATCAAAATCAAAGCTGCTGAGCATATTCGTCCCTACCGCCAACTGATAATAATTAGCCAGGCACTGATACACCTTTTTGAGAAAGTCAGTGGGTGGATACACCAGCTCCGCCCTATTCAACACCTGCTCAAAATCCTGTTCATTGCAGATCAGGACAGCAAAAGCCTTTTGCCCGTCTCTTCCAGCCCGACCGGCTTCTTGGTAATAATTCTCCAAGTTTTCTGGCAAGTCACTATGGATTACCACCCGGACATCCGGTTTGTCTATTCCCATTCCAAATGCATTGGTGCTGACCATCACACGCACTTGATTGGATTTCCAAGCATCTTGCCTACTGGATCTTTCCTCTGCCGAAAGTCCCGCGTGATAAGGCGCTGCAGAGATCCCCATTTGCACTAAGGATTTTGAAATATGGTGAGTGGCTTGACGATTTCGGACATACCATATGGCTGTTCCGGGAATCCTTCGAAGTACTTCCACTCCCTTTTCGAGTTTGTTCTCCACCTTTCTCACGCTAAAACTCAGATTCTCCCTTGCAAAACTCTGCTGGAATACCTGAGGGGACTTCATTTCAAGTTTTTCCGAGATATCCTCAGTTACTTTAGGGGTAGCCGTGGCAGTCAAAGCCAGCACATTTACTTTTGAATGAAATGCCCTGATCTGTGCAATTTCTAAATAGGCCGGACGAAAATCATAGCCCCATTGGGAAATACAATGAGCTTCATCCACGGCGATTAGGTTGACTTTCATCTGCCGAAAACGCTCAATAAAAAGTTCAGTTTTTAACCGCTCTGGAGACACATACAAAAACTTAAAATCCCCATAAATACAATTGTCCAGCGTAGTATCTATTTCCCGGTGGCTCATTCCGGAAAAAATCGCAGCGGCCTTCACTCCTCGGGATCTAAGCTGATCTACCTGGTCTTTCATCAAGGCGATCAAAGGTGAAATCACCAAACAGATCCCCTCTTTGGCCAATCCGGGAATCTGATAACACAAACTTTTCCCTCCGCCGGTAGGCAAAAGAGCAAGCGTATTGTTCCCTGCCATGACTGAATCGATGACCTTTTTTTGGATAGGACGAAAATCATCAAACCCAAAAACCTGCTTCAGAATTTCCCTGAGCCTGTTTTCCATTTACCAGGCTGGTTTGGTCTTGGATAAAAATGCGGCAATTCCCCGCTGGCAATCTTCATGAGCCCTTGCCTTCGCGTTGAGTTGAGCTGCCAAATCCAGTGAACGATCCCGTTCGGCCTTTCCAATGGACCGAAGAAGCTTTTTGGTTTCCTGCATTGAAAACGCAGAATTGTTATGCACCAGCAATTGGGAGAATTCCATAACCGCGCTTTGAATGTGATCTTTCTCTTTCACCTCAGTAAGCAATTTGTATTGAAAAGCCTTCTCGGCTGAAAAAACCTCCCCGGAAAGCAATAGTTCTCCAGCTTTTCCTGTCCCGATTTTTTCCTGAAGAAAGACTGAAACCAAAGCGGGAATAAAGCCGATTTTCACTTCGGTATAGCCAAAAAGTGCCTCCGGAACTGCAAATGTAAAATCACAAACAGTCATTAAACCACAACCTCCTGCAAGGGCATGTCCTTCAACTTGGGCTATCACTACCTTTGGATATTCGTAAATCTGCTGAAAAAGAGCTCTCAAGTTTTGACTGTCCTGAAGATTTTCCTCATAGGAAAAATTTTGAAGCTGCTGGATATAATCCAAATCAGCCCCGGCGCAGAAGGCTTTTCCTTCAGCACGAAGCACAATTACTTTAGCCTCCTCCTTGGTCTCCAATTCGGAAAAAGCCCTTCCCAACTCCCTGACCATATTAGGGTTTAGCGCATTTCTTTTTTCGGGCCTGTTTAAAGTAATAAAGCCCACTCGGTCAATTATTTGGGTTTGTATGATAGATTCTTGCATCAGAAACGGGTTTTCGATAGAGTAAATTAGATCATCAAGGTAGGATCGCCAAACCTCCTCTCACAAATCTGAATAAATTAAGTCAGCAAAAAGCTGGGATCAGTTTCCAAATTTTCGAATCTGAAAATTGCTTTCGGAGTCTAGTAGAATTTCTTTTTGCTGTAAAGAATAAGAAAAGCCCAAACCGGGAAAACAAACCCCTGTTTCAGTTGAAATACCCCGGAGGATTTCAGGCATTTTGGGAATTCCCTGCTGGATCCGAAGAGGGTCAAGGGAAAAGCTGATTTGTTCCGGTGGAAAATCCTGATTCCAAACCAAGTAATGAGACCCAACCTGAGATTGAATCAATGTCTTGCCCCCTTTTGAAAAAATCAGGATTTCATCCTTTGGCTTTGAAATTTCCCAAACCAACGCTTCCAGCCTCCAGAGTCCCAAAAGAATCGCCGCAAAATACATCAACCTTCTCCGATTTCCCCATTCCCAATTTCCCCAGATCAACAACATCCCCCATACAGAAACCATAGCAAATAGGGAAATGGTGAGTCTTTCCTGTACCCCTCCCGGCAGGTTTTGAAAAAAGGAGTTCACTGAATTCTGGGATAAAATCCAATGGTCCAAAACATACCCCAAGCCAGTTCCTACACCCGGAATCCAACTTAGGCTCAACAAACCCAATCCCAAAATCATGGCGACAAAGGCCATCGGAATGATTACCAAATTGACCAAAAGGAAGTAAGTGGGGAAAATATGAAAATAATATAACGTCAAAGGGAAAGTAGCCAGTTGGGCTGCCAAACTTACTGCTGCCAGCTGCCAGAAATATTCCAATACTCGACTTTGCGGCTCCCACCATCGGACGATTAGCGGTTGCAATCCTACAATTCCCGCTACTGCCGTATAGGAAAGCTGAAAACCAACTTCATACATCACCTCTGGATTAATGGCAATCATGACCAAAGCCGAAAAAGCCAAGATATTCCAAATTGAAGGCTTTCTTTCCCGCATTTGCCCCAAAGAAAACAAAGTGAACATAAACGAAGCTCGGATTACAGAAGGGGAAAATCCTGTCAGCAAGGCATAAATCCAGATCAACAAAATCACCCCCAAGAGATTGCCTTTTCTGATTCTGGACTTGGTCTTTACCCGCTTGAGCGGAAACAGCAAAATGGCATAAATTATACCTACATGAAGTCCGGAAACCGCCAAAATATGCATCGTCCCGGTTTCGGAATAAGCCCTTCTCACCTCCCGGTCCAAAGCTTCTTTTTCTCCCAATAAAAGCGCTGATGCTATTTGCCTGGACTCAGGAATTTCCATAAACTTTTCCAAAACCTGACTCAGCGATTTCCTGAGATTCAAAATCCAAAACTCCATGGAATTGTATGCTTCTATTCCCAGAATAGTCGGTCCTTTCCGGACAAACTGCCGGTAATGAACTCCCTTTCTGGCCAGAAAAGCCCGGTAGTCAAATTCACCCGGAAAAGTGGGAGGATCAATTTGCTCTGGACTTTGGCCCACAAACAAAAGTTGGCCGGGCTTGAGCTCAGCCTGATGGTACAGAATTACCTTGTTTGATGCCCTATTCCAGCCCAAGCTGTCTCGATAGGCGATGACTTCCAGAAGATTTTCCCGGGAATTAGGCTTTGGAATATCATACCGTAATGCCTTTGCGAAGTACCCTTTGGATTCTTGTAAGCGGTGTGGAGTCCTTTTGACTTCTTCCTGGAATGAGGAAATCCAAAATCCCAAAATCACCAAAATCAGATAAGCCAGCGAAGATTGAAGAAAAGTAGAGCCCTTACTTTTTAGGAAAAGCAAAAGCCAATATGCTCCCCAAAGAACCCCCAAAATAAGTAGCCCAATAGACCAGGATATATGGAAATAGGAATTTGATAATATCCCCAGGATGAAAAACGGCAAATACCTTAAAAATGGAAAATCAGAGAACCTCATGACTGAAAAAAATTAAACCTTAAGGTAAAAAGATTTGGGCAAAAAAAAGAGCCTCGAAAGGCTCTAGAATTAGGAAGGAATAGATTTAAAACCTGTAACCCAGGCTGAATCCTCCATTAAGTTCAATTTCAGAGAATCTCTGATTTACCTGCTCGCTAAATCCTCTTGCAATGCTAACATAGGGTCCAAAAGCAAAATGCTCAGAAACCTCCCACTTGTACCCGAATCCGGCACCAAGAATAAAGGCCGTCATATCTGTGGTCTTGATCGCTCCGTTGACGACTTCCTCAAAATCTCCTACCCTGAATTTCAATAATGGGAAAACATGATACCTGCCATTCAGATTATTTCCAAAGTAGAAATGCATTGCGGCCTGGACTGAATTGGTTTTGTACTTTTTCCCACTACTCTCACTATTGTATCCAAATCGATCATTAAAAAGCCCCTGGATCTCTATGGAATGGCTTTCGCTTAGAAATTTTTCATATCCCACTTCGAAAGAGCCCTGCATGATGAGGTTTAGAAAGTTGATTTTAACCTCATTGTCAAAAGAACTGATATAGGGATTGCTTGTATTCCCGGAGGAAGAAGAAATCACCTGCTGGCCAAAAGACATTAAAGAAATGGCACAAATCGAGGATAGGGTTAAGATTATTTTTTTCATAGGTAATTCATTTAATACTGATAGGTCAAGGATTAAGCCAATTCCATTTTGAAATGCTTGATATTACATTCTTCGAACATTTCTCCGACTTTTTCGAAGCCGAATTTTGAATAGAGGGGCACAGCATCCAGTTGTGCATGAAGGTATTTCGTTTTCCCTTTTGACTCAGGAACCGAAGAAATATCCTCAAGAACCGCTTTTACCAAAGCCTGCCCGACACCCTTTCCACGGGCTTCTTTCAAGACTGCAAAACGCTCCAATTTGATTCCTTTATCGGTGAATCTCCAACGGGCTGTTCCAACAGCTTTTCCATTCAATTTGGCCAGAAAATGGAAAGAGCTTTCCTCAAACCCATCATACTCATCTCTGGAATCTACTCCTTGTTCTACGACAAACACAGTCTCACGGATTTTGAAGGCCTTTTGAAGGGACTCCTTATCCGTTATTTTTTCTGCTGTTGGCGTCATTTCTATTTTGATCTTTTTCCTGCTCGGTTTTTTCGTAGGCTTCGATGATGGCCTTGACCAATTTGTGCCGGATTACATCTCTACCACTCAAGCTGACGATCCCAATCCCTTTCACGTCCTTAAGGATTCTCAGAGCTTCTGACAAGCCGGACTTTTGTCTCACCGGCAAATCGACCTGAGTTTGGTCTCCTGTGATGATCACTTTGGAATTAGGGCCCATTCGGGTCAAAAACATCTTGATCTGCTCACTTGTCGTATTTTGGGCTTCGTCGAGCAGCACATAGGCATCATGCAGGGTTCTGCCACGCATATACGCCAAAGGTGCAATTTCGATAACTCGGGTTTCTTGATAATACTTGAGCTTTTCTGGCGGAACCATATCAGCCAAGGCATCATAGATTGGCCTTAGGTATGGATCGAGTTTTTCCTGAAGATCTCCAGGCAAAAACCCCAGGTTTTCTCCGGCCTCCACAGCTGGTCTGGTGATGATGATCCGCTTTACTTCACGGTTTTTCAGTGCTCGTACTGCCAAGGCAACTGCGATGTAAGTCTTTCCTGTACCTGCGGGACCTAGGGCAAAAACCAAATCATTCTTCATGGCTGCCTCCACCAATTTGCGCTGGTTGGGAGACTTGGGCTTGATCACCAGACCCTTGTTGCCAAAAACGATGACCTGATCCCTGCTGGCTTCTTCGAAAGGAATTCCCTCAATGTCCAGGTAGTCTTTGACATTTTCAGGCGTCAAATGGCCAAATCGGTCAAAGTGCTCCAGAAGGAGATTAATGAGATCGTTGATTCGGAGAATCTCGGGTGCACCGCCCTGAATCCGGATTTCGTTTCCCCGGGAGACAATTTTGCTCTGAGGAAAAGCCTGCGCAATCTGCCGTATATTTTCATTGGCTGTTCCTAAAAACTCAGCCAAGGGGACATTTTCTAAGGTGATGATTTTTTCGACCAAACTTATTTTTTGATTTAATGAAACCTTGAAGGCAAAAGGATAAAATTTCTATTTTTGTTCGCCCCACTCAAACAAAATTACACAATTTTAATCTACTTGCTGGTATGGCATTGGTTACTTTCCTCTCGGATTTTGGGGATCAAGATTATTACGTTTCAGCGGTGAAGGCGAAAATGCTTTCGATTAATCCACAGCTGAACATCATTGATATTTCCCATAAAATTGAGCCCTATGATTTGGAGCATGCAGCTTTTGTGCTGAGGTATTCCTTCCGTGAATTTCCCAAAGGCACCGTGCATCTAGTCGGGATCAACACCACCGGAGCCATGACTCAAGGCTATATCGGTGTCAAATTGGAGGACCATATTTTTGTCGGACCCAATAATGGAATTTTGAGCCTGCTGGCAGATCATGATCCCGGGATAATGGTTCAGTTTGCTGACATCCATCTGCGTGACACTACTTTTCCTACCAAGGATATTTTGGCCCCAATTGCCGCAAAGGTAGCCTCAGGTGCCGCTATCCATGATTTTGGTGGCCCATTGACTAATTTCAAAAAGCTAATGTCCCGTCAGGCCAAAGCGACCAAAGAACATATCATCGGGCATGTGATCCGAATCGATCGCTATGGGAATTTCATCACCAATATCCACAAAGATATTTTTGACAAGCTGAATCCCGGAAAATTCACCTTGCAATTCGGTCGGGAAACGGTCTCCAAACTTCAAACCGGCTATGATCAAGTGGAAGCAGGAGATGCTTATGCATTCTTCAATAGCCTGAATTTATTGGAAATTGGCATTCACCATGGCCATGCAGGAAACTTGCTGGGCTTGAAGCGTGACAGTGTGATCTATATAAACTTTGAATCCTGATGTTGATCCGTATTGTCCGCATGACTTTTCAGCCCGAAAAGGTGGATGCTTTTCTGGAAAACTTCGAGGAACATAAAAATTCCATCAGAAATTTCCCCGGCTGTCGGCATTTGGAGCTTTGGCAGGACCATTCTGAAAAAAATATTTTTATGACCTATAGTTTTTGGGAAAGCGAGGAAGCACTGAATAAGTATCGTGATTCTGAGTTATTTAAATCGGTCTGGGGTTTTACCAAGAGCCTTTTTGCAGAAAAACCTATGGCTTTTAGCACAAAAAAATTGCAAGAAGTGAAGTAAGGGTATTGGAGGGAAAAGAAAATGTTTTCATATTTGCAGCCCGTTCAGGAAGGAACGGAGATAATTGAAATGCCCAGGTGGCGGAATTGGTAGACGCGTTGGTCTCAAACACCAATGAGGTTACACTCGTGCCGGTTCGACTCCGGCCCTGGGTACTCCGTAAAGCTCGCAGGAATGCGGGCTTTTTTTGTTTTCAGCCTCTTGCTGGCAGAAGCTTTTCCAAAGTTTAAATCTTAGGAAAAGTTTTGTTGAGCTGAGCATCAAACTTTCAGATTTCATACTTTCTGGATAAAAAAACCATGTAAATTGAAAGTTAAACTTTCAATTTACATACTTTTTGATTAATTTTCTTGAAATTTGAAAGTCAATCCAGAATCCCATGATCCACCGAGCTCTTGAAAACAAGCTTATCCAAGGCCTGAAATCCATGCCTGTGGTGGTCATTTTGGGACCTAGGCAGGTGGGCAAAACTACGTTGGCTTTGGAGTTTGCCAAGCCTCTTTTGGATAAACCTATTCATTACCTCGACTTGGAGTTGGATTCCGACTTAGCCAAGTTGAATGACCCGGAAAGCTACCTTCGGCAATTTGAAAATCAACTTTTGGTCATCGATGAGGTGCAGCGTAAGCCGGACCTTTTTCGAATTATCCGAGGCCTTGTCGATATCCGAAAACGGGCAGGAGAAAAGGCTGGACATTTCCTACTTCTGGGCTCTGCCTCCAAAGAATTGCTTCAGCAGTCATCTGAGACTTTGGCTGGGAGAATCCGATACCTGGAACTGACTCCCTTCACCGCCACTGAACTCCAACAAAATGATCCTCTAGGGTTCAGTGTGGAGAAACTTTGGTTTAGAGGAGGATTTCCGGATAGCTATCTGGCTGAAAGCGATCAGGAAAGCTGGAACTGGAGACAGGACTTTATCACCACTTATGTAGAAAAAGATATCCCGCTATTTGGACCTCAGGTTCCTGCCACCCGGATGAAGCGATTTTGGACAATGTTAGCCCACTTTCATGGTCAGCAGGCCAATCTGAGCAATATTGGCAAAAGTCTGGACGTGAGTCATACCACTGTCAAAACGTACTTGGACACGCTTCAGGATTTCTTTATGGTAAGACAAGTGCAGCCTTGGTCAGGAAACATCAAAAAAAGGCTGGTCAAGACACCAAAAATTTTCATTCGAGACACGGGCTTACTTCATGGCCTGCTAAGTATTCAAAATTTCGACCAGCTGCATGGTCATCCGATCCTAGGAGCCAGCTGGGAAGGTTTTGTGATAGAAAATATCCTGAACACGATGTCCTCCACCTGGACTCCAAGCTACTATCGCTCGAGCAACCAAGCCGAAATTGATTTGATCTTGGAAAGAAACAACCAGGAGGTGTGGGCAATTGAAGTAAAAAGATCCATAGCACCTTCGCTTTCTGCAGGCTTTCATAATGCCTGTGAGGATATCGGCGCCACCAAAAAATGGGTTATTTACTCAGAAAAGGAGCGTTTCCCGATCAAAAATGAAACGGAAGTGATTGGTTTGATCGAGTTTTTGAGCTTGACAAAGGAATAAACCGGGAAGAATAGTAGATCACTTTTCTTCCCAAAACTTGATACATGAGCAGTATTCCCTCAGTTCACAGCCTTCAGGATTTCCGGTACAATAATCAAATCCCACAAATCCATCTTCCACAATCAGGGTTGGGGTATCTAGCACACCCATCATCAACTCATATTTTCTGGTAATAGGTAGCTTCTTAGGAACATCCAAAGTAAGATTCCACGAAAACATCATTTTCTCAAAAAGAGTCACTACAGCCCTCAACTCCCTGTAAGTGTAGAATTCTATTGGGGGAAAATCCTCTCTTTTTAGCCCGCAGAAACTCCCAAAAGTCGGCTCTGAATCCTGATTCAGCCAACGCTCAATTTCTGCAAAATGAGCTTCCATGGGATCCCGGGAACTATCTTTCTCTTCCGACTTGAAAAAATCATCAGGCCTAAATGCTGCCTGAATATCTTCCAAAAGATACTTGACATATGCCTTCATATCAGAAACATAGCGAAAGATCATGAAATAAGCCCCCTTCCGGAGGCTTATTTCGTTTTACCCATTCCCGCGGAGAATCTCCATCGGAGGTTGATTGATAATTCTGCGGCCATTGAGCCAACCCAACACGATTGTTAGTCCTGTCAAGGCTAAATAGATTACCAAACCTTCTTTCCAGGCCAAGCTAAAATCCATATTGAAGACAAACTCACCCAATAGAAATGTCGCCATAAAGGACAACAGAATCCCGGACAGGGAAGCAAGGGAACCAAGGAAGAAATATTCCAAAGTATTGATTAGACGGACAATGCTAGAGCTGGCACCCAAAGTGCGTAACAAAATACTCTCCCGCATCCGCTGGTATTTGCTGATGATCAGAGAACTGATCAAAACCAAAAGGCCTGTGGCTATAGAGAAAAATGCCATAAACTGAATCACAAAGCTGATTTTCCCCAGAATATCTTCCAAAGTCTCTACGATAGTACCAAGATTGATGATGGAAATGTTTGGAAACTCCCGCACAATCTCCGACTGCACATCGGCCGCCTCTCTGTCATTTTTGGTTTTGGTGATGATCACATGGAATTTGGGGGCTTGTTCCAACACTCCATTTGGAAATAGTACCAGAAAATTGGTAGAAACTTGATTAAACTTCACATCCCGGAAGCTACCAATGTAGGTTTTGATCGGGCGACCTTGGACGTTAAATTCCAATTCATCTCCGATCTTCAAGCCATTTCCTTCTCCAAAACCTTTTTCCAGAGAAACAAAAATACTGTCTCCTCTGGCTCCCAGCGGTATCAAATCCCCGGAAGTCAAAGTCTCTGAGGAAATCAAGGTATCCCGGTAAGTCACTCTAAACTCCCGGTTGTAAAGCCAGCGGCTGTAATTTTCCTCATCAGGCAATTCCTCATTTTCTCGCTTGTCGATGCCATTGATCTCGTTCAGATTCATGGTGACGATAGGCACTTCCTGAATAATCCGCATTTTTCGGTTGGTAACTCTTCCTCTCACAGCGTCCAGCTGAGCGGTTTGAATATCAAACATCAACATATTGGGCTGATCCTCCTTATCGGCAAACCTCGCTTCTTCGAGGAGTTGATTTTGGAGAAAAAACAAAGTGCTGATCATCGCCGTGCCCAGACCTATAGTAGCAATCAGCGAAATTGTCTGGTTGTTCGGGCGGTACAAATTGGCCAAAGCCTGGCGCCAAGGATAACTCAGGGAAATCGGCAGAAACTTCCTCACTGCCCACATGATCAAGTTGCCAACACCCCAAAGGGCCCCAAAGGCCACCAAGACAAATCCTGTAAACCCTACGGCCCAAGTCACTTGCTTGAGGAGATACCAGCTAAATCCGAAAATAAAAAGCAAAATGCCTAACATCACCAACCAGCGAACTGGATCCTTGATCAAGGTGGAATCGGCTGTCTCAGGACGCAAAGTCGCCATCGGAGAAACATTCCTTACTTTAAGAAGTGGCAATAGGGCAAAAAGAACGGAGACAAAAAGACCAGTAATAATTCCAAAGGCCACTGACTTCCATGAAATTCCCACGGTGACTTCCACCGGAAGAAAATCGGAGAATACCACAGGAAGGACAAACTGCAGGAGGGTCCCTAAGAAAGACCCTAAAACCGCTCCTACCAAACCCATGACCATGATCTCGGACAGGTATATCAAAAGCACATCTCTGGAGGCAACACCCAGACAACGTAAGACAGCCACCGAGGCCAATTTTTCCTTGACAAAAACATTTACTGCAGAGGCCACACCCACACATCCCAAAAGCAAGGCGATAAAGGCTACCAAACTCAGGAAGTTGGACAAGTTTCCAAATGAACGGCCCGTAGATCTTTTTCGGTCTTCTACCGTATCCGCATCCACCCGGTCAATTTCCCATTGATCCTCGAAAGGCTTGATCAGTGCTTCTACATCGGTTTCAGGAGTAAACTGGAGGTATCGATTGTATTCTACTCGGCTCCCATACTGAACTAGGCCAGTTCCTTCCAGATATTCCAAGGGAATATACACGGCAGGTGCCACCGTTGCGGTGATTCCGGTCTGGCCGGGCACCTTCTGAAGCTCACCTACAATCACAAAGCTCAAAGCTCCGACTTTGATAGAGTCACCAACTTCGGCATTAAACTGCGCCATCAGGGTCTTTTCTACCAAGGCTTTTTGGCCGCCGCTTCTGAAATCAGCATCTCCTGAGGCCGGGATGGTTTCCAATTTTCCATAGAAAGGAAAATCGCCCTCCAGCGCTCTTACCTGAGTCAGCCTACTGGCACCCGTCTGGGGAAAGGCCACCATGGAAGCAAAATTAACCTCGGAGGCAATCTGGATCGCCATAGAATCCACTTGCTGCTCGCCCAAAGGCTTGTTGTTTTCCAATACCAAATCGGCTCCTAAGAGCTCTTTGGCTTGGTTATCGATGTCTTTGACCAGATTTTCCCCAAAGCTACTTATGGCCACCAAAGCTGCAATCCCGACTACAATGGAGGAAACGAATAAAAGTAGGCGGGAGAGGTTTTTCCGGAAATCCCGGATGGCCATTTTAAGAATCCAATTAAAATCAGGCATGGGCATCCTCCTGGATTTTTCCTCCTTTAATATGAATGATTCGTTGGGTTTTGGCAGCCAACTCCAGATCATGGGTCACCAAGACCAAAGTGGTTCCTTTTTCTTTGTTTAGGTCAAAAATCAATTTTTCGATCATTTCCCCCGTCTCAGTATCCAGGTTACCTGTTGGCTCATCGGCAAAAAGTATCTTGGGTTCATTGGCAAAAGCCCTCGCAATAGACACCCGCTGCTGCTCTCCACCGGAAAGCTGAGTGGGATAATGTGTCGCACGATCCTTCAGTCCCACCTTTTCCAATAGTTCCAGAGCTTTCTCTTTGGCATCTTTCCGTTTTTTTAGTTCCAAAGGCACCATGACATTTTCCAGAGCTGTAAGAGTCGGAAGGAGTTGGAAGTTTTGGAAGATAAATCCGACATCTTTGTTCCGAACTGATGCACGCTGGTCTTCATTGAGCTTTTCCAGAGGATGGCCATTCAGAACTACCGAACCTTCAGTGCCGGAGTCGAGACCTGCGCAAAGGCCCAAAAGAGTGGTTTTACCGCTTCCGGAAGGACCTACAATGGCAATCATTTCCCCTTCTTTGATATCAATATTTACATTTTCCAAAACGGTCAGCTTGCGGCTACCGCTCTGATAGGTTTTACTTAACTTGCGAATGGATAAGATGCTCATGGAAAGCTTGTGGGTTAGGAATTCTAAAGTCAAACGCCTTCAGCGAATCAAATGTTAACCGGAGGATGGGTTTGACTTCCAAAGGATAGTAAAGAAATAAAATTTAGCATGCTTCGCCAAAGACACTCGACAAAGGAGGCAATTCGGTCGACCAACTTAAAAATCAAGGGCAAAAGGTCCTGATTTTATACAATTTCACAATTTACCGGAACCTTTTGCCTGTAAATGCATTAGTAGAAAAAAAATAAATATGAAATTCAGCTCTTTCGCCAAAAGTTTATTTACCCTATCGCTTTTTATCCTGGCTGCTGCCTGCAGCACCACTTCTGAAAAGAAGCAGGAAACGTCCGAAAACACTGAAGTTCAATCCCCCAAGAATGATCAAAAGTCCATCCTGTTTTTCGGAAACAGTCTGACAGCGGGCTACGGCATTGATCCTGAGGATGCTTTTGCAGGCTTGACACAACAAAGGCTGGACAGTCTTGGAATGGAGTACCGGGTAATCAATGGAGGCCTTAGCGGTGAAACCACCGCTGGTGGGCTGAGTCGTCTGGATTGGTTTTTAGAGGAAGAGCCTTACTTGTTTGTCCTGGAATTAGGAGGAAATGACGGTCTTCGCGGAATTCAACTCAGTGAAACCAAAAACAACCTTCTTGCCATTATCGATAAAGTTCAAACCAAATACCCCAACACAAAGATCATCCTCGCAGGAATGCAAATTCCACCCAATATGGGAACCGATTACACTGAGGAGTTTAAGGAAATCTACCCCACTGTGGCGAAGGAAAAGAAAGTAACCTTGATACCTTTCCTCTTGGAAGGAGTAGCCGGAAACCCAGAACTCAACCTGCCCGATGGAATTCATCCTACTGAGGAAGGGCACAAAATTGTGTTTGAAACTGTCTGGCCTTATATCGAATCCAAAATATTATTATAATTCTTATTATGGCATTTTGTTTTTTTTAACTCTCCTGGTTTACCAAATATTATTTTTTCTAGATTCTTCGCCTGAAATTCCAATTCCGGCAATAATTCCTTTCCATACTCGAATTTTTTACTCTATATTTTCGACTTAATTAAAAATTTTGGAAAATGAGCTTTCAAATCAAAGAAACTCCAGACTCCTATGATGTGATCATCGTGGGTTCCGGAGCAGGCGGTGGAATGGCCTCCAAAATCCTCTCTGAAGCTGGCCTAAGTGTTGCTGTAGTTGAAGCAGGGGGAGATTTTGATCCTGCCAAAGATGAAGACCGAACTCAGCTGAGACCACCATGGGAATCTCCTCGCCGAGGAGCCGGCACAAGAATTCGTCCTTTTGGGGACTTTGACCAGGCCATCGGTGGCTGGGATATTGATGGAGAACCTTATACCCGAAAAGACGGAACCCAATTTGATTGGTTTAGATCCAGAATGGTAGGTGGAAGAACCAACCACTGGGGAAGGATTTCTTTGAGATTTGGCCCAAATGATTTCAAAAGAGCAAGCATAGATGGCATGGGAGACGATTGGCCTATTGGCTATGAAGATCTGAAGCCCTATTATGATAAAGTAGATAAGCTAATCGGAGTTTTTGGCTCCAAAGAAGGTATCTACAATGAGCCGGATGGCTTTTTCCTTCCCCCTCCGAAACCTAGACTTCACGAACTTTTCCTCAAAAAGGGAGCTGACAAAGCAGGAATTCCAATGATCCCAGGTCGACTTTCCATGTTGACCAGACCAATCAACAATGAGCGGGGAGTCTGCTTTTTCTGCGCCCAATGTAACCGAGCCTGTCAGGCTTATGCCGATTTCTCTGCAGGAACTTGCTTGGTTCATCCAGCCATGAAAAAAGGCAAAGTGGATCTTTACACCTATTCTATGGTAAGAAAAGTAACCACTAACGACCAAGGAGTGGCAACTGGAGTTTCATTCGTGTCCAAAATAGACATGAAAGAATACAAGCTAAAATCCAGAGTGGTGGTACTAGGTGCCTCCGCCTGTGAGTCTGCGCGTATTTTGATGAATTCTAAATCCAAATCCCATCCAAACGGAATCGGAGGCGATTCTGATGCTTTGGGTCGATACCTCCATGATTCTACCGGAGCTGACAGAATGGGAATTCTTCCTGATCTGATAGACCGTGAGCGGTACAACGAAGATGGTGTGGGCGGAATGCATATGTACACACCATGGTGGGGTGATAACAAAAAATTGGATTTTGCCCGAGGATACCATATCGAGTACTGGGGTGGAATGGGTCAGCCAGCCTACGGAGCAGGAGGAAGCATGGATTCCATGAGAAAATATCTCAAGGATGAATTTGGAAACCCAAGCCCTAACGGAGGCTATGGAGAAGGACTGAAAAAAGACATCCGCAGGATTTATGGATCCACTTTGGGCATGTCCGGACGAGGTGAAAGTATCCCGCAATACACCAATTATTGCGAGATTGACCCGAATGTGGTCGATAAATATGGTATCCCGGTCTTAAGATTCCATTACAAATGGACTGATCAGGAGATTAAGCAGGCCAAGCACATGCAGGACACTTTCGAAGAAATTCTGACCAATGCCGGAGCTATTTTGCTGGGCAACAAACCAGGTCCAGAATCCATGTACGGGCTTGCTGCACCAGGAAGAATCATTCACGAAGTAGGAACAACCCGAATGGGCAACAATGCAAAAACTTCCGTGGTCAATTCCAACTGCCAGGCTCATGATTGTAAAAACGTGTTTGTGGTTGATGCAGGACCTTTTGTGTCTCAGGCAGACAAAAACCCAACATGGACCATTTTGGCCTTGTCCTGGAGAACTTCTGAATACATTGTGGATCAATTGAAACAAAAAAACATCTAAGCCATGAACAGAAGAGAAAATCTAAAATTGCTCTTTACCGGCTCTGTGGGTGCTGGTTTATTGTTGACTGGCTGCGAACCCGAGCAAGTGGCCGTTCAAGGTCAGCTGATCAATGGAGGAACCCCTGGAGGCAGAACCGAAGAGGAAAAAGCCCGTGACGCCAAGTTGCTTTCTGAGACTTTTTTGACAGAGGATGAAAGGAAAAAACTGGACACCTTGGTGGACATTATAATGCCTGCAGATTCTGAGTCTCCTTCTGCCACTGAGCTGAAAGTGACCGATTTTATCGAATTCATAATGAAAGACCAACCCGGAATGCAGACACCGATGAGAGGTGGTTTGATGTGGTTGGATTTTGAAGCAGATGAGCTTTTTGGAAAAAAATTCAATGAGCTTTCTCAAGAGGAAGTCATCAAAATTGTCGATTTGGTTGCTTGGCCCGAAAAAGCCACGCCGGAATACTCAGGTGCGGTGCGTTGGTTTAACATGCTTAGAAACCTTACTTGCTCAGGATATTTCTCCACGGAAGCCGGCTGGAAATATATGGGCTATATGGGAAACAAACCCAATGCCTGGGACGGCGTACCACAGAATGTCCTTGAAAAACACGGTCTTTCTAATCCAGAAAAATACCTCAGCATCTACTTAAAACCTGAGGATCGGGGAAAAGTAGCGGAATGGGACGAAGAAGGAAACCTGATCGGATAATACTCGTAAAGCCTTTTCAATAAAAATCCACTGTATAAACAGTGGATTTTTTTTTACTTCCAGTTTAAAATCAAAAGTACCCTCTATGATGAACAAAAGCCTTCCCAACAGATCAATACTATTGGCTTTTCTTTTCTTGGCATGTTTTACTTCCTGTTCCAAAAATGTAACCATGAACAGATTGGTACCTGCACCTGTAAGCGTACCCAATCATATCCAAAAAATAGTGCTGGTGGACAGAACCAAGCCCCAAAGCGGTGGATTTGCCATTTTGGAGGGTTTGATCACCGGAGAACTTCCCTTTGAAGTCAGAAACTCCATTCAAGCTACTTTGGCCTCCCTCCAGATGACTCTGAATTCCTCTCCAAGATATCAGATTGTCAGAGCCAATGAGCGTTTGACCGGGGGATTTTTTGGCCAAGTTTTCCCCAATCCTTTGGACTGGAATACAGTGAACCAACTTGCTGAAAGCTACTCGGCAGACGCGGTACTTTCGCTGGAAAACTTCAGCTCTGATTTTGTCATCTCCGACCAGCAAAGAACTATCAAGAAAACCATCCGAGAAGGGAATACCACCCGACAGATTGAGGTTCCTGGATTTTATGTAGAAGGAGTTTCTACTGTCAGTGCGGGATTTCGGCTATATGATCCCAAGGGAAAAAGCATTGTTGATCAGCAAAGATTTGAAAAAAGAAATCTTTGGTCAGCAGAAGGAGAAACCAAAGCTCAAGCCCTTGCCCTGCTGATCACCAAAGCAGATGCTGCCAGAATTGTCGGCGAAATGGCCGGAGCTGGATATGCGTACAAAATTGCCCCGATGTTTGCCGAAATTAACCGGGAATTTTTCCCAAAATCCAAAACCGAGCCCTTGGTGGCCAAAGGAGCCAGGCTTGCGGAAGTGGATCGATGGGAAGAAGCTATAGAAATATGGAGAGCTGCCATTCCCGAAGCGGATGAAAAAAGCGCAGGAATGCTCGCTTACAATATTGCCGTTGGTTACGAAGTTTTGGGTTCCTTGGAGCTTGCCAAAGAATGGGCAGGGATGGCCTACACGGATTTTGGGTTGAAAAAGGGCCGTTCCTATGTCAAAACCCTACAAAACCTGATCGGACAACAGGAGATTTTGGAACAACAACTTTCCAGATAATTCTCAAAAGCACTAAAAGCAATTGCTTTTTAATTTTCTAATTGATTAATTCATGAAAAATACTTTTATGAATTACTTTTCAACTATTCTTTACTTTTTTGTTTTGGGCTTTTCTTCGGTCCTGTTTTTCTCTTGCGCAAGCCCCAAAACCAATTCCGAAGAGACCAAAGAAACAGGGCTTATTCTGAAAACCCAGGATTCTGTCCCCTCAGAAAGTAGGAAAAGTGAATCTCAGCATGATTCTTTTGAACAAGTGGATCCTGAACCTGAACAGGACTTCGAATTAAGCCTTGTCGACTCTGTGTTTATCCCAAGCAATGGAATATTGACTTTGCTTTCAGTCCATCCAAGTCAGGATCTGTTTCTTCTGATGGAAGGAATCATGGGAGAAAAGCTGCTTCTTTTTGATCGAAAAGGAAAAATCTTGGCTCAGCACCAAAAGCCCAAAGATGCTCCAGACGGATATGGCGGGGTATGCTCAGGAGCCATATTTTCCGAAGAATCTATATTTGTGCAGGGGATGCAGGGAATTTATGAATTTGACCTCCGTCTGAATTTCAAGCGCAAATACCCCAAAAAGTTTCTTGGCCAGACAGTCATCAGCGGTGGAGATAACATAGCCCCAGCAAAAATTCAGGGGAATGAGGGGATTTTGGTATTTACAGGATTAGCCAAAAACGACTTTCCGACCAATTCTCCAAAGCATTATGAAGAGTTCAACTCCCTGGAATGGTTGGAATTCAACAAAGGGGAACTTCAGCCTATTCTTCCACTTTTGCCATCCAGTTATTTGGCAAAAGCGAATGCAAGCTTTGACTATTATGTGACGCATTTTAAAGTAAGGGGCAATCGACTAACCTATGCTTATCATTTGGAGCCTAGTATCTACGAGGTCAATCTTTTTAGTTTTGATCTTAAACCAAGCCGAAAAGCTTTACCCATTGAAGGTTTTATTTTGGAAAAAGGTTACCCATTTGGCTCCAAAAACACACCGGATGAAAGAAGTCCTTTGGCAGGAAGTATTCAAGGAGTTTATCAAGCTGGGGGATTGGATATGATTGTATTTAAGAAAGGGCTGACAAGGGATCGATTTCCTGTCGGAATTGAAGACCGATATGAGTTCCGAAAAGAAGTCAATCGCAGAAACCCAGAATTCTGGATTCTCCAAACGAAAAACGGTGAATTTACTCCCGAAAAACAGCTTGGTACTAAATACAAAATAGTCCGATCCGATTCCAAAGGAAGGATTTGGGCAATTCCAAATTCGGATTATTTGGATTCGGAACCGGAAGGACTTTTGATATTTGAATTGAAAATTACCCAAAAATAAACCATCCGAATCTTCCCTTTTCCGATCAAAAGCAAAGCCACATGACTTTCCCCGCGATTGCTTATATTCCCTTCTGATCAAAAAATTCCACATGAAAAACTCCTCTTATTTTATTCTTGTCGCTGCCGGCCTGATTTCCTATGGATCCTTTGCGCAAGACATCAAACCCACCCCAGAAAAAGCCCTGCAGGAATCTGTAGAAAAACACAAGGCGCTTTTCACCTCCACTCCCCTTCGGGACTTCAAAGCCAGAAATGTAGGCCCTACCAATATGTCCGGCAGAATCGTGGACATCGAAGTCGCAAACAACCCAAATATCTATTACGTCGCCGCCGCCTCAGGTGGTGTATGGAAAACTGTAGACAACGGACAGTCTTTCACTCCCATCTTTGACCATCAGGGCGCCTTGGGAATTGGGGCTATGGCCCTTTCCAAATCCAATAACGACATTCTTTGGGTGGGAACTGGAGAGAACAACTCCAGCCGCTCCACCTATGCCGGTGCCGGCGTCTATAAGTCCACGGACGGAGGTCAAACTTGGGAAATGATGGGCTTGCTCCACTCCCACCATATCGGACAAATCCAGGTTCATCCGACCAACCCGGACATTGTATGGGTGGGTTCTATGGGCTCTTTGTATTCAAAAAACAAAGAACGCGGACTCTATAAAACTACTGACGGAGGGAAATCCTGGAAAAAAGTCCTTTTCATTGACGACAATACCGGGATCATTGACATCAAAGTTCATCCGACCAATCCGGATATTTTATTGGCTTCCAGCTGGGAAAGATTCCGTCAGGCACATGATTTCGTAGGAAATGGAAAAGGCTCCGCAATCTGGAGATCCGAAGACGGCGGAAACACCTGGAAGAAAGCCATAGAAGGCTTCCCTCAGGATGAATTTGTCGGAAGAATCGGATTTGATTTTGCCCAGAGCAATCCAAATGTAGTCTATGCTCTTTTAGACAACCAGGGAAAATCTGATAAACCGACTCCAGAACCTCGAAGAAGAGGCAATCAGCAGCAGGAAGAAAACCCTCTGACATTTGAAAGCTTCAAGACTATGAGCTTGGAAGAAGCTCTCGGGTTGGACGATAAAAAACTCGACGGCTTTTTAAGAAGAAATCAATTCTCAACCAAATACGATGCTGCGGAAATCAAACGTCAGCTCAAAATCGGCAAAATTACCACGACCCAAATTGCCAACTACAACGGTGGAGCCGTAGATGCCAATGCGGCCATGTTTGGTCAGCCGATCAAAGGTGCGGAAGTCTATCGCTCAGAAGATGCAGGCAAAAGCTGGAAGTTGGTTTCGGAATCAGACATTCGAAATCTCTACAATACGTACGGTTATTACTTTGGAGAAATTCGGGTAAGCACTAGCAATCCGGATGAACTATTTGTCCTGGGTGTGCCACTATTGGTCTCCAGAGACGGAGGTAAAAATTTCTCCAGAACCGACTCCATCGGAGACCCTCACTCGGATCACCAAGCGATGTGGATCAACCCAAAAGACAGCAAGCATATCTTGTTGGGCAATGACGGAGGCCTGTACCGTAGCTATGGTGGGGGTGCGATTTGGGACCACTTAAATACCCAAATGCCGATATCTCAATTCTACTCTATTATGGTTGACAATGCCACTCCGTATAACATCTATGGGGGCATGCAGGACAATGGAGTTTGGTATGGTAAGTCCACCAATAAACCTGAAGATCGATGGGAACCCCTTATGGGAGGAGACGGAATGGTCGTGGCGGTAGATACTCGGGACAATGACGTCGTGTACACCGGCTCTCAGTTCGGAAGCTATTTCAGAATCAATAAAAAGACCGGAGAACGCAGAAGAATCACTCCAGGACATGACATAGGCAATGCTCCAAATCGTTGGAACTGGAGAACTCCAGCTGAATTGAGTTATCACAATCAAGATATTGTGTACATGGGTTCTCAGTACGTGTATCAATCTCTGGATCAAGGAAACACCTGGATGACCATTTCTCCAGATTTGACCAAAAACAAGAAAAGCGGCAATGTCCCTTTCGCCACCTTGACTGTGGTAGAGGAATCTCCATTGGAATTTGGGACCATTTATGCAGGTACAGATGACGGAAATGTCTGGATCACGCGTAATAACGGGGGCAATTGGATCAGCCTTAATGCTGGCCTTCCTCAAGATCGATGGGTGAGCAGCATTTCTCCTTCCCGATATAAAGAAGGACGTGTGTACATCACGCTCAATGGCTATAGGTTTGATGAATTCAACACCTATGTGTACATGAGTGAGGATTATGGAAAAACCTGGACTTCGATCAAATCCAATCTTCCGGAAGAATCGACCAACATCATCATTGAAGATCAAAAATTCCCTAATCTGCTTTATCTAGGTACAGATCATGGCCTTTATGTAAGTCTTGACGAAGGCAAAAACTGGAATCTATTCCAAGGACAAATTCCGAATTTAGCCATATATGACATGGTGATACAGCCAAGAGAAAATCATCTCGTAGTAGGTACTCACGGAAGAAGTGTCTATGTCATCGACTTGAAACAAATTCACGAATGGGCCGTGCCGGGTCCGAAAGTCATGGAAAATTAATCTCACAAAAAAGCCTCAGAATTAAGATTCTGAGGCTTTTTTCTTTTGTTACGCTTAGACTTAGAACAGTCTAAAACCCACTGAAAGAACCCATTGATTGATTCTGTTGTCAGTGCTGTATTGACCAATATTTTCAGTGACTTTGGACAGTCCTCCTTCATATTTTCCTTCGACTGAAAGATTACCGATATCCACTCCTAATCCAGCTTGGTATCCAAAAGTCGCCTCCTTAAAGTTTGCCTCTCTTACGGTATTTGCTGAGTTCTCAAGTTTGGAATTGATGTTTACACTGGCAATGGGACCAGCCATCAGACGGATTACCTTAAACATTCTAATCCCCATCATCAACGGGATATCTAAGCGGTTAAACTCAGCTTTGTAATCTTCTGGAGGATTGCCTCCACTGACACCACCAGGAACAAAGGCAAATTTCCCGCTGGTTTGGGTAAACAATAATTCTGGCTGAACAAAAAATCCCGCTCCTCCAAATCTTCCAAACAAACCGACATGGTATCCTGTCTGCGCATCTGCGGGGACGAATTCTTTACTTTTAAAATCAATTTCGGTGCTACTAAGACCTGCTTTGATTCCGATTCCGTTTTGGGAGAATGCCTGAGTGGTGCCTAGCACTAGCATCAAGCCTAAAAAGAGTTTTTTCATGGTAATTGTGGTTTAGCGTTTCATCAATGTGTAAACGCTCTTTTCACAATTCCCTTGCCAAACAGTCCGATTAATTTATGGCTGCACGGGCACTGGATCTGGCCAAAGCATATAAATCATAAAAATCCATCGGCTTGGCCACTAATTGATCAAAATGCTCGGAGGTTTGTTTTCTAAAAAATTCCACATCTCCGGAAGTAAAGCCGATGGTCGGAATATCCTTGGTGGAATCACATTCCCTGATGTGCTCCAATAGTTCCACACCGTCCATTTCCGGCATCATGATATCCGTCAAGATCACCTGAAAACCAGGGTCAAACTCAAGACATCTTAAGGCTTCTTTCCCGTTTCGGGCCGTAACCACTTCATCATTGGATTTTTCAAATATCCTTCTCAAAATCGTCAGGTGAATAAGATCATCATCTACCAGAAGAACTTTCATGTATTCCAAACCTTAGTTACTTAATTAAGATACGGTTTATTCTTTAATAGAAATAAAAAAAGGGAGCAAAATGCTCCCTTTTCCAAATTTTATTATTTAAGCGGCTTGTGGCGCCCCAAATAGCCCTATCATATTTAGGATCAACAGAATAATTACAATTGGGCAAACCCATTTGATAAAGAAGGCCCAACCAGTGCGATATATTCCTTTGAAACCTGGAGCACCCAAGGCCAATTCATCCGCATATTCGGAAATCTTCTGAGCCCAACCGGTATAAAGGGAAAGCATCAAACAGATCAAGATTACTGCAAATGTTCCAAAAATAAAGTCCATGGCTCCGAAGAATCCTACCAACTCATTGCTCAGGAAAGTAAACCGGATTTCAGCAAAGAAATTTCCTTCAATTGATGAAAGTGCCGATGGAATTGAAAGCAACATCGCTCCAATACCTACAGTCCAAGTAGCTTTCTTTCGGTTCCATTTTCTGTCATCAATCAAATAAGCTACTGGTACTTCCAACATGGAAATGGTAGAAGTCAATGCCGCCACCATCAAGAGAATAAAGAACAAGCCCCCGATGATATTTCCTCCTGGCATCGCATCAAACACTTTTGGCAATACATCAAATACCAAAGCAGGTCCTGCAGCAGGATCTTTACCTGGCAATAGTGCAAATAGCGCTGGGAAAACCATCAAGCCACCCAACAAGGCAACTGCGGTATCCATCCCGGCAATCCATCCGGAAGACTGAATGATGTTGGAGTTTTTAGGCAAATAAGAACCAAAGGTGATCATCAAACCCCATCCTACAGACATGGAGAAAAAGGCTTGACCCAAGGCTTGCAAAACTACTGTCGCATTGATTTTAGAAAAGTCTGGATTCAGATAATACTGGATACCTGCTTCAGCACCTTCCAAGGTTACTGATCTTCCCGCAATAAAGAGAATGATGATGAAAAGGACGGGCATCAAAAACTTAGCAGCCTTTTCAATACCTCCGGATACTCCTCCCAATACAATCAGAATAGTCATCAGGATAAAGAAGAAAGTCAATGGAATCACATAAAGCGGTGTCTCCACAAACTCCTCAAAATCAATAGGAATATTGATGATTTCCGTGAAAATGTAGCCAACAGTCCAACCAGCAATCACAGAATAGTAGCTGAACACAAAGAAACATACCAATACGCAAAGGACTCCGGCCAATTGCCAGAATTTGTTTCCTCCCGTGTCACGGATTGCGCCAATTGGGTTTTTTCCGGATTTTCTACCTAGGGCAATTTCGTTGAAAAGCAAAGGCAAGCCGATAAACAGAACGCAGATGATGTAAACAAATACAAAAGCGCCACCACCATTTTCTCCTGTGAGGTAAGGGAATCTCCAGATATTTCCCAATCCTACTGCGGAGCCTGCCGCGGCCATGATAAAGCCCAGACTTGATCCAAATTGACCTCTGTCTTCGTTATTCGAACTAACTGCCATAGATAATGCTAAAGTTAAATTAAGGGGTTTAAACTGCTTTTTAAGACCGGGCTAAGATAATTTGTTTTGCCAAAATACCTATCCCCGCTCGAAAAGTTTTCGGCTCGAATCCTAGCTGTTTTCGAGCTTTATCGATGATAAAGCCTGTTTTCATCGGTCTTCTCGCAGGTTGCTTAAACTTGGTAGAATCAGTTTTCTTGATTAAGTCTTTGTTAAGCTGAAAATAATCCGCCGTCTCCATTGCCATCTCATAAGGAGTCAAAAGATCCGACCCAGAAATATTAAATACTCCCAAGGCCCTTTGCTCTGCAATCAAAATACAGCCCAAAGCCAAGTCTTCAGCCAAGGTCGGAGTTCTCACCTGATCATCCACCACTTGGATTTCTTTGCCCTGCTCCAACGAAGATTTGACCCAAAGAATAATATTGGTACGGCTCAAATCATTGGCAATGCCATATACCAAAACAGTCCTTGCGATTGACCAATCCAACTTGGAATTTTTGACAATTTGCTCACCTGCCAATTTGGATTCCCCATAAAAATTAACAGGATCGGGCTCAGCTTCTTCATCATAGGGGTTATGGCCATCTTCTCCGGAAAAAATGAAATCCGTGGAAACGAAAATGAAATGGGAACCTATCTTTTCAGCCGCTTTCACTAAGTATTCTGTGGCTTTTACATTCGCCAAAACACAGGCTTCTTGATTAAGCTCACATTCATCAACATGGGTCATGGCGGCACCATGAATGATGGTTTCTGGTGCCAATTCCTGAAGAACTTCCTCCACTTGCTTAGGATTAGTGATGTCCAAAGACATATAGGAATACCCTTCTCCCGTCAATCGGCAATCCCCTTTTCCTGAAGCAATCACCTCAAAGGACCCTCTTTCCACCAATTGCTCGACTAGCTTTTGGCCTAAAAGCCCATTGGCTCCGGTGATTAATATTTTTGGTTTACTGGATTGCTGGATAGACATAGCCAAATTCTTTTTCAATTTTCTTTCGTGATACTTTTTCGACACTCACTTTCATGTATACGGGTTGATTGGGCACTTCCCGGGTCGTGGGTTCAGCGGCAATTTTATCCACCACGTCCAAACCGGACAGTACTTCTCCAAAGACAGTGTATTCAAAATCCAAGTGAGGAGTTCCTCCTACTTCCGCATAAGCTTTGATTTGCTCGGGGGTATAGTCTTTCGTGAGTTTTATCTTCAATGTCTCCTGGATTTCATCTCTTTTGGAAAGCAACAAATTCGTCAGACTATCAAACTTTTCTTCTTGAAACAAGCGGGTATATTCCTGCTTTAAGGCCTGCTGAGTACCAAGTTGCATAAATTGAAAAACAGCCTTTTGCAAAGCCGTAAAATCAGTAGTCAGCTCCAATTCCTCATAGGTTCTTCCCTGCACAATGTAAAATTGAGATCCATTGCTACGCTTTTGTGGGTTGATATTGTCTCCCTGTCTTGCAGCGGCAATCATTCCTTTTCGGTGAATATGGTTGGAGCGGATTTCAGCAGGAAGAGTAGGCCACTCTTGAGCTGGAAGCCCTTCCTTTCCAAAGACATCACCACCTTGCACCATAAAACCTTGGATTACCCGATGAAAGGTCGTCGAATCGAATCTTCCTGCCTTCGCCAGCTCAATGAAATTGTTTTTATGCTCCGGAGTATCGTCAAAAAGAATGGCTTTGATCTCTCCATGCCTAGTTGTAATGGTGATCAGATAATCTTTGTCTTTTCCACACGCCCAAGAACTCCAAAGAACCATGGCCAAAAAGACTCCTCTTACTAATGTTTTCATATCAGGATTGTGCTTTTTTTATTTCTGCTAGGATTTCTTTTCCCCCAGCGTCTAGAACTTTTCCAGCCAAGGTTTCGCCTAGTTTTTCGGGGGCAGAAGAGGATCCTTTTACTTCGAAAGAAATGCGGTTTTTCCCATCTAGGCTGATTATTCCCCCATTCAGGCTCAACTGACCTTGAGATAATTTTGCTAGCGCAAAAACCGGGATACTACATCCTCCCTCTAAGACCCTCAGGTAAGCTCGTTCGGCTCGAAGTCTAGCTTCGGTCTCCGGATGGTTACAAGCATCAATGATTTGAGAGCGCAAACTTGGGTCAAGTTTCTTGGCGGATTCAACGGCCACTGAACCCTGTCCCACAGCTGGTGTGAACTCTTCCAAATCCAAATACTCCACAATCATCTCCTCATATCCCATCCGGTGTACTCCTGCATAAGCTAAAAGCAAAGCATCACAAAGACCTTCTTCCATTTTCCGGATTCTAGTCTGGAGATTTCCCCGGACATCAACAGTTTGAATATGGGGGTAAAAATGCTTCAGAGTAGCAATTCTCCTCGTTGAGGAAGTACCTAAGACAAATGGCTTGGAAGAATCCCGAAGGGAAATATCTTTTTTTCGGGAAAGAATGATGTCATTTTCTTTTTCTCTTTCAGTAAAAGCGATGATCTCAAACTCCTCCCCTAGGTTGGACTGCATGTCTTTTGCCGAATGCACCGCAATGTCAATTCTTCCATCCAAAAGCTGATCTTCCAGCTCTTGAGTAAAAACTCCTTTGGAACCAATCTTCGCGATAGACACATCCAGAATTTGGTCTCCTTTGGTGTCAATGATCACTATCTGGGATTCCAGCCCCGCCTTTTTCAATAATTCTTCCACGTGATAGGCTTGCCAGAGGGCCAGCTTACTTCCACGGGTTCCGATTTTAATCGCTCGATTCATTTAGTGTTTTTCTCTTTTGGAAGATCTTTTTTTGACACCATCTTCCACAAATTTGATGATTTCTCCGGCCACATTCACGCCCGTGGCAGCTTCAATTCCTTCCAAACCCGGGGAACTGTTTACCTCCAAAATCAAAGGTCCTCTTGCAGACTGAAGCATATCCACCCCAGCAACATCCAAGCCTAAGGCTTTTGCTGCGTTCAGTGCCGCCAACCTTTCGGCTCGAGAAAGCTTGATGACAGTCGCTACTCCTCCCCGGTGAAGATTGGAGCGAAACTCCCCTTCTGCTCCTTGGCGCTTCATTGCACCCACTACTTTTCCATTGACCACAAAGGCACGGATATCTGCTCCTTTGGCCTCACGGATAAATTCCTGAACAATGATTCTCGCTTTCAAGCCATGAAAGGCTTCGATTACGGATTGGGCTGCTTTTTTTGTTTCTGCCAAGACCACCCCAAGTCCTTGAGTTCCTTCCAGGAGTTTGATGATCACCGGCGCACCGCCGACTTGCTCCAGCAGTTGCTTTTCTCCCCCTTTGGAAAAATTGGTAAAAGCAGTTTTGGGCATTCCCAAACCGTTTCTGGAAAGAATCTGCAAACTTCTAAGCTTGTCTCTGCTTCGAACTACTGCCTGGGAATTGACTACTGAAAACGCACCCATCAATTCAAATTGACGGACTACCGCAGTGCCATAAAAGGTAATAGAAGCCCCAATCCTGGGAATGATGGCATCAATGCCTTCGAGCTTTTGTCCTTTATAAATGATAGAAGGACCTTCCTGCTCAATGATCAAATCACAAAGGCTATGATCTACGATCATGGCCTCATGACCTGCCTTTTGAATTTCCTCAAAAAGTCTTCGGGTAGAGTATAATTTAGGGTTCCTCGAAAGGATAGCAATTTTCATTTGTGGTGTCGGTAGGGTTTTCCCATGTTGATTTTGGATACATCGACGAGGAATTTTCCCCGAAGAATTTTTCGTCCCAGCAGGATGGAGTTTTTCATGCTGGATCGATCCGTAAGCGTAAATTCTGCACGGAAAGTCTCTCCGGCAAGTTGGATTTTTGTTTCAATCAAAAATCTCACCTCGGTCTGCCCAAAGGAGTTTTTGACCTTTTTTTCTCTGAATTTTTCAAACTCCAAGGTTTTTCCGGAGAATTTCTGGTGTCCGGGCAACAAGGCCTGAAATTTCAGGACCGTTTTCCCGTCTTTTTCCTCGAGCCGAATCTCTTCGGCGTGAAGGCTGCTCGTGTAGGCTCCAGTATCGATTTTGGCCCAAACCAGATTCAAACCTAATTCCGGGAGGGTGATTTTTTCTTTTCTTCCAATGATTTTAGCTCCCATTATTTTAAGGTTTTGGCCATCATCAGGAAGATTTCCATGGAAAGATCCGTAAAAATCATTTTCGCATTTCCATTTCGCTCCAAGTGATAATGAGCTTGGTTAAAAGCTTGGTATAATTGCTGAGCATGATCCTCGGTCAGGACATTTTTGCTGATTTTATTGATAAAATCTCTATCCTCCTCCGTAGTACGAAGCAAATTATCCAGGTCGAGGTTTTTCAACAAAATTTCACGAGCTACATTCAAGCCGGCTAGCATCAGAGATTTTTGTGCCTCTTTGTCATACTTATGAAACTCATCCGATAGGGCAAAAATATCTTTTAAATTTCTGGAGGCACACATTCTGAACCAATCTCTAACTTGTCTGACAGTCTGGTCCTCCACCTGATCCAACAACCGATAGGCTTCCCGAAGGTTTCCATCGGCAAGCATGGCGATTTGCTCCGCGGCTTTAGCTTCACAAAGGCCTGAGCTCACCAGGTGATCTTGTATTTCCTCATCCGAAAAGGCCCTTACGAGAATCTTTTGTGTTCTCGAAAGGATGGTAGTGAGTAGCTGATCGGCTTGGGAAGTGACCAACATGAAAATGGTTTTGGCTGGCGGTTCTTCGATGATTTTCAGCAAAGAGTTAGCCGCAGAAGGGTGAAGGTACTCAGGAGCCCAGAGGAGCATAATCTTGTATCCTCCCTCAAATGACATCAAGGAGAGGGTTTGAATGATCTTACGGGCAGCATTTTTGGAAATGTTCAATTGCTTTTTTTCAAAGCCATTGAAATAGATAAAATCATGGACATTGCCATAAGGCTGCTCGGTGACAAATTTTCTCCAATTCCCGAGAATATCTGTTTTGGCGTCCTTCTCATCGTCCTCTTTCTCGTCCTCCTTGCTGGAAGCCACTACCGGAAAGGCAAAGTTTAGATCTGGAAGGATCAGCTTTTTCATCCGCTGACAGGAAGAGCAAGTCCCGCAAGAGTCCTTCCCATCCTTGTTTTCACAAAAGAGATAAGTAGCCAAGGCCAGGGCCAAGGTCAAATTTGCCGAACCTTCGGGGCCATGGAATAGCAGCGCATGCGCCAGATGATTATTCTCAACGGCGTGGAGTAGCTTTTCTTTGGTCTCGGATAAACCTGGAATTTCTGAAAACTGCATAGATGACGATCAGGAGGTTTTATCCCAAATTCTATAGGATTTGGTCAATTCAAAAACCCTGGCCAATATTTCTTTTTCTTCCTCGGTCCATTCTTTACCCCTTCTTCCAAATACTGCCTTGGCAGTCTCCTCGAATTTAGGGATTGAGAAAGTGGTAAATCCGGCTGCGCCACCCCAGGAAAAGGATGGGATAAAATTCCGGGGAAAGCCGTCTCCAAAAATATTGGCTCCCACTCCGACCACTGTTCCGGTATTAAACATGGTATTGATTCCGCATTTGCTGTGGTCTCCCATCATCAGCCCACAAAATTGTAAACCGGTATTTGAGAATCCTCCTTTGGTATAATCCCAAACTTTGACGGGAGCATAGTTATTTTTCAAGTTGGAGGTATTTGTATCTGCCCCAAGATTGCACCATTCTCCAATCACCGAATTGCCCAAAAATCCTTCATGGCCTTTATTAGAATAGCCAAAAATGACTGAATTGGACACCTCTCCGCCTACTTTGGAATACGGACCCACTGTAGTGTCACCCCTGAGCTTCGCCCCCATATTGATCGTGGAGCCCTCACAAAGGGCAAAAGGTCCGCGAATCAGGGATCCTTCCTGGATTTCTGTGTTTTTTCCAATATAGATGGGTCCGGCTTCCGCATTGAGGACGGCTGCCTTGATTTTAGCTCCTTCTTCAATAAAAATATTTTCAGCACCATAGACTATGGTGTGCTGATCTTGGATTTTCTGGGACACTCTCCCATGAGTAATCAGTTCGAAATCCTTTCGGATTTCGGAGGCATTGAACTGAAAAATATTCCATGTTTTCTGAAGCAATGCCGGCTCATGGGGCAGTTGGACAACATCCTTTTCCGCCAGCGTTGAAAGGTTTTTTTCGGTCTCGCCGATATAGCCGGCCAACAGAGTCTTACCGGAAAACAAGGCTTCGGTTTCTTTTAAGTTTTGTAGAATCTCCCAATCTCCTTTTTGAGGCATCCAGGCTCCATTAATTGCCAACGCCTTCAAAGAAGTCGCTGGGAATTTTTTCTGAAGGTAATCCTGTGTCAAATAGGAAATTTCAGCTCCGGAAAGCTTTTTCCACTTTTCAGAAATCTTCAGGATGCCCACCCGAATATCTGCTACAGGACGGGTAAAGGTAAAAGGAAGAAGTGATCCACGGATTGCTGGATCGTCAAACAAAAGGACTTGCATCATAGGGCAAAAATAAAAAAGTCTCCCGGAATCCATGCTCCGGGAGACTTTTTAGAAAAGTGAGGAGAAGAATTACTTCTTCGCGTATCTTTTGTTGAATTTCTCCACTCTACCTGCGGTGTCAAGAAGCATTTTCTTACCGGTATAGAATGGGTGAGACTCAGAGCTCACTTCGATCTTGTACACTGGATATGTTTTGCCGTCAGTCCACTCGATTGTCTCAGAAGTCTCGATAGTAGATTTGGTCAAAAACTTGAACTCGCTAGAGGTATCGTAGAATACTACGTCTCTGTAGTTTGGATGAATATCTTTTTTCATATGATTAGCTAGTTTTCTTTCGCCTTTTTGAAATGAGGCACAAAGATATCCTTTTAAACAAAACTCACCAAATCTTTCCCGAGGATTTATTTGAATTACCACGAGGGAAGGCTAATTATTTGCTTTTCAGGTCACCCCGCTTGATAGACTTGATAAACTGTGACCAGGCAAAAGGGTCCAAAATCCTCAAAGGTCTCGGCCCATATAAGTCCTGATTTTGCAGCAATTGCCCTTGCTGGAAATATCGGAAATTCTCATTTGCTGAAGACGGCATGGTCTCAGCCCATCGCAGGAGCATCTCTGGGCTCATATTGGTCCGGCTAATGGACATAGGATCTACCACATTCATCGCCACCACCGCTTTCTTGAATTCCTCTTCTGTCGGATAAGGCATGACTTCGATCTCCGCCAAGGCAATCTCATCCACTTCCATAGTCAAGATTAGGCTGATTCTGTCATTCTCGACAGTTTCTGGAACTTTAAAGGTCTGCTTTTTCAATCCAATGAAGGTAAAAACCACGCTATCCCCTTCGAGCACAGGCATGGAAAAGTATCCAAAGCGACCTGACACCGTCCCTCTTCCTTTTTTGGGCACGTAGATATTGACTCCGGGGACAGCATCTGTGCTGTCTGAATTCAAAATAATCCCCGAAAGCTGGATAACCTTTTTATCCTGCCGGTCTTGGGCAAAAGTATTTTCGGAGATGAAAAAGATCCCCAAAACCAATACAAAAGGAAGTAAAGCTGTAATTTTCACGTAGTGTTTTCTATAGAGTACGCTCCGAATGCGGCGCTTGTTTAGTCTAATTTCGGGCGAAATTTTATTTTCACCCCCTTATCACAAGTTAAAACTTACAAATGAGACTCAAAAATATCAGTTTAAACTATGGTTTGCGAATTTTTAAAGCGCTTTCCGAAGAACCCCGTGTAAGGATTTTTCATTTGCTGATGTTAAACAAGGAATTGAGCATCTCTGATTTGGAACATATTTTGGATTTTACTCAAACTAAAACCAGCCGGCATTTGATTTACTTAAAAAACGCCGGACTTCTGGGGAGCCGTCGGGTTGACCAATGGGTCTTTTATTACATCCTTGAAGAATATCTTGAAATCATTCAACAGATTTTCAAGTTTATTCAAAAAGATCCCAGTCTACTCAAGGATCAGGAGACATTTGAAATTCTGAAATCCAACCGCGAACTGGCGATCAACAAAATTCAAAATAACCAATACCGACGCTGATTAAATTGTGAAAACTTACCAACACATCTTCTTCGATCTGGACCATACTTTATGGGATTACGATCGAAATGTCACCGAATCCCTATCGGAGCTCTACCACCATTATGCCCTTCAAAACTTAGGAATCGAAACTTTTGATAAATTCTTTGCGGCTTTTCACCACGTCAACTTTCAACTTTGGGATTGGTATAATGTCGGAAAAATTGACAAGCATAACCTGAGGAAGGAAAGATTCCCCAGAATCTTCGATCATGCAGGAGGAAATGTAGCTGCCATTCCCGGAGAGTTTGAGGAAGACTTCATGCACCGCACATCTTCCAAATCCCATGTCTTCCCTTATTCTAAAGAAATCCTGACCTATCTCCGGAATAAATATCGAGTTCATGTGATTACCAATGGATTCAATGAATCTCAGGCCAAAAAGATGAAGTCTTCAGGCTTGGATATTTTCTTTGATCTAGTCGTAACTTCAGAGACTACCGGCCACAAAAAGCCAGACCCGAGAATTTTCCACTACGCATTGGACCAACTCGGAACTCTAGCAGACCACTGCCTGATGATTGGAGACAACCCAAATTCAGACATTTTAGGTGCTCAAAGGGCTCAAATAGATCAGGTGTTTTTCAACCCAGAGGGAAAAGAAACCGAAATCAAAGCCACATACGAAATCCGCCATCTCAAGGAGCTTGAGGAGCTTTTGTGAGCTAAATCACCCCCTTTCCAAAGAGATGGCTTATCTTTGACAACTCAGAAATCAACATAAACTCCAAATAAAATGCTAAAGGGATTTTTCAACGTACCGACTCCCGTAAATGAGCCGGTAAAATCATACGCTCCGGGGAGCCCAGAGCGAAAAGAACTTCAGGCTATGCTTGCTGAGCTTCGATCCAAGCAGATCGATGTCCCGATGTACATCGGAAGTGAGGAGGTCAGAACGGATAAAAAACGCCCCATGTCTCCTCCACATGATCACCAACATATCCTAGGCTACTTTCATGAAGGAGATGCAGGTCATGTCGAGCAGGCAATCAATGCAGCTTTGGGAGCCAAAGAAGCTTGGGAAAACCTCGCTTGGGAACAAAGAGCCGCGATATTCCTTAAAGCGGCCGACCTGATTGCAGGTCCTTATCGGGCGAAAATCAATGCAGCCACCATGCTTGGCCAATCCAAAAACGCCATGCAGGCAGAAATTGACTCCGCTTGTGAGTTTATCGATTTCCTTCGCTTCAATGTCAAGTACATGACCGAGATCTACGCCCAACAGCCTCCGGTATCCGGAAATGGTGTTTGGAACCGCGTAGAGCAAAGACCCTTGGAAGGATTCGTGTTTGCCTTGACTCCTTTCAACTTCACAGCAATTGCTGGAAACCTGCCGACCTCTGCAGCCATGATGGGAAACACCATTGTTTGGAAACCTGCCTACACCCAGATCTACTCTGCAAATGTTTTGATGGAAGTATTTAAGGAAGCAGGAGTACCGGATGGGGTCATCAATTTGATTTATGTGGATGGACCTACAGCAGGAGATGTCATTTTCAAGCATCCTGACTTTGCAGGAATTCACTTTACTGGTTCTACTGGCGTATTCCAGCACATCTGGAAAACTATCGGAGAAAACATCAAACTCTACAAGTCTTATCCAAGGATTGTGGGTGAAACAGGAGGAAAGGATTTTGTTCTAGCTCATAAGTCTGCCGACGCAAAAGCGGTAGCCGTAGGATTGGTGAGAGGTGCCTTTGAATATCAAGGACAAAAATGCTCTGCAGCCTCCCGAGCATACATTCCTTCAAATCTTTGGGAAGATGTGAAAAAACACATGCTCGAAGACCTAGCCTCTATGAAAATGGGAGGAACAGAGGACTTCACCAATTTCATCAATGCGGTGATTGACGAAAAGGCATTTGACAAAATTTCCAGCTACATCACCCAGGCAAAATCCGCTCCGGGAGTAGAAGTAATCGCCGGTGGAAATTTCGATAAGTCCAAAGGATATTTCATCGAACCAACCGTCCTGCTGGTACAAGATCCGATGTATACCACCATGTGTGAAGAAATCTTTGGGCCGGTATTGACTGTTTATGTTTACAATGCTGAGCACTTCGAAACCGTACTCGAGCTCGTGGACCAGACTTCTCCATATGCCTTGACGGGCGCCGTATTCTCTCAGGACCGCTATGCCATCGAATTAGCCTCACAAAAGCTGAGAAATGCTGCTGGCAACTTCTACATCAACGACAAGCCTACCGGAGCGGTCGTAGGACAGCAGCCATTTGGAGGAGCAAGAGCTTCCGGTACCAATGACAAAGCCGGTTCCATGATCAACTTGCTGCGTTGGGTATCTCCACGCACCATCAAAGAAACCTTTGTGTCTCCGAAAGACTATAGATATCCGTTTCTGGGAAAAGATTGACCCGTCCCTTAGAAAAAAAGAAAGAGGCTGTTTCCGTTAGGAACAGCCTCTTTTTGTTTCAATGGTGGAATTAATTGATTTGACCTCTTAACTCTCCTCCTGGAAATTGGTCTGTATGCACATTCACATAAGCATTGCCTGTTCTGAAGGCCTCCCGAAGAATAATCAGGTCGCCTCCTGTCATTTTCCCTGAGAACATGCTTGGCATAATTTCACCTTTTGCATAAACTCCAGAAACTGGTCCTTCGACTTTATCCATTCTCAAAGTATAAACCACTGGTCCATTGACGCCTGCTTTCGCAAAATGGATGTGTGCGAATCTTACATCAGATAGACCGTCCACATTCACTTGGAAAGTGGCCATTGAAGTATCCTGATTAAAGTTAAACTTGGCAATACCAGTAGCGCTGGTACTGACAGCAGGCACCTCGTTAGCTCCTGAGAGCTTGGAATTATAGTTTTTGTTTTCGTTGGCCATAATACCGCTGACCTGACCTCTCAATTCACCTCCCGGATTGGTAGAGGTATGAAGGTTGACATATATTTTTCCGGCCTCAAACTCCTTGATTAGATCTCTGATAGTTTTTCCGGAGAATGGCCCTACTAGGTCAGCAGCGACAATCATTCCCTCAGCAACAACCCCATTCACCAAACCCGTGGGACTTGGGGCAGAAAATAGAGATACAACCACTGGACCATTCATTCCTGCTGAAGCTAAATGTAAATGTGCAGCTGCTATTCCTGATGTATTGGCTACTCTTATCTCAAATTTCAGCGTATTCGCATCAATTTGGGATATTCTGGCGGCTCCAGCTCCCGGGGAATTCACGGCTGGCACTTCTTCTGAACCGGTTAAAAAAGCTCCGAATTCAGGGAAATTCCCTTTTCTGGCATTGGGATCAAATTCTGAAGAGGCAAAAGCACTATTTTCCTCTGGAAACTGGTTCATTACTGGGCTTTCTTCCTGAAAGTTTTGACAGCCAAAGGCAAAAAACGCCATTACTGTCATTCCCAAAATTCTTTGAATAGATGGTCTCATGATTTATTATTTTAGGTTAAGATTGTTTTGGCAGGATATACGAAAGCCATCAATTGATTGGATCTATTTGACAATCAACTAATTCGAAAAATCCTTTTCTAACCCTAAAGAACAATCACGATTTTCCTATTTAAAAAAGAGAAAAAAGCTCCTACCTAAACAATTTCAACATTGACCAATTGATAAAAAAAACGGCTGAAGGAGGCTTTTTTATGGAAAGGACATAAACATTATTTTCTGAAAACAGAATTTTTTACTTCTAAAAATACCAATACATAAGAATCTTTTTTTAACTCAGATTTATTTTCTTCGACGAATTGATGAATATTTCCTTTCTTTTCAACCTCAGAATTATTAAGGAATTTTTTCTCATAGTCCTCAAGAAATAGAAAAGATGGAATCATATAACCAATTTTATTTTCCGAAAAAAACCAGGGTAAATTTCGTATTGGCATATAATCTAGGTCATTTTTATACTTATTGAATTGAGCTGTAGGTACAAATTCTTTATCTAAAAAAATCTCATGAAACTCCTTTTCACCTCTAAACACCCTTAAAAAATAGCCATCTTCCAATGGGTAAAAGGAAGAAATCTCACTAACCAAACCCTCATTTTTTACCCTCTCGTCAAATTGTTGAGGATTTAATCGATGAAAATCTTCCATAGATGCTTGATCTCCACCAAAATCAAAATTTATTTTTTGGATATTTTCACCATCCTTTGAAAAAATTACAGAAGTTGTTTCAAATGGGATTGTAAAAATTATTTCCTTGGTAAATGGGTTTAGAACAAACCCATCCTTTCCAGAATATACTTTTCCTTCCAACCGTTTATCAGCTTCTAAAATCCCCGTGAAGGTATTGTCTTTAAATCTAAAGAAATAATATGCTCCCAAATCAAACCCATTTTTAGAATAAAAAAGAGTGGATGAATTAGTTCTATAAAAGTTGCCTTGGTTTGATGGTAATTTCTCCTCCTTCTTAAATACTCCATTTAAATCAAATGTCAAAATCTTATTCAAATATGGGTCTTTTATCAAAATGGATTCTCCCAAAATCTGAAAATCTTCCGTTCTAATAAATTCTCCAGGACCATCACCCGATGCAGACAAACTAAATCTTTGTTTCCCATGTTGATCATAAAACACATACTTCTCACCTCCTCTGTCCTCAATCCCAATTAATTCTTCCCTCATAATAACCTTCATAGGTCTAATCAAAGGTAGGGTATCTGGATTTTCAAGTAAAAGGTAAGCTATTGATTGATATGCATCCGATAGATTACCATTCTCGGACTTATTCAAATCAATCGGAACAGAAATAGCAGTCGTACTATCTTCAATTTTTTTCTTGGCACATCCAATACAAAACCAAAATAAAAAGAAGGGCAATGCCCTTCTTAAATTACTCAATGCCACCACCATATCCATCGCATACTGTTTGTGCTTCAACACTACACCCAATATTTGGAAATGGGCGACAAACATAAAAAAAACCTCTCCCTGAATTGCAAGGTTCTCTCTCCATTCGATAATGATAAGCTGCAAATAAATTGGTTCCCCCTGAAACTAAAATGAGGAGGATTAAAAAAATTTTCTTTTTCATAATTAAATAAGTTTTAGATTGAATTAAAAGTTTTATAGCTAAAAACTATTTTAATATATTATGTTTTTTTTTACATGAAAGAAAACATAGCGAATCTTTTTTTTAGTTATTTTTCTAAATATTTGATTTTCAACAAAATAAATTTTCATGAACCAAAAAAACGGCTGAGTATCCTCAGCCGCTCGTAATTCGTAAATCTAAAATCGTAAATCAAGTATACATCGCCCCGTTCACATGCAGCACCTGACCAGAGATATAGGTACTCATATCAGAACCCAAGAATACGCAGGCATCTGCGATTTCTTCCGGCTTGCCTCCACGCTTCATCGGAATGGCTTCTCTCCAACCCTGAACGGTCTTTTCGTCCAACACTTCCGTCATTTCAGTTTCGATAAATCCTGGCGCAATCGCATTGCAACGGATATTTCTGGATCCTAGCTCCAAAGCCACAGATTTGGTAAAACCAATGATTCCTGCTTTCGAAGCGGCATAATTTGCCTGTCCGGCATTTCCTTTGGCTCCAACTACTGAAGTCATATTGATGATGGAGCCAGACTTAGCTTTCATCATGGTGCGTGTTGCAGCCTTAACTGTGTTGAAGCAGGATTTCAGGTTTACATTCATGATTTCGTCCCAGGATTCCTCGGTCATTCTCATCAACAGATTATCGCGGGTGATCCCAGCATTGTTGATCAAAATATCCAAGGCGCCAAAGTCAGCAACCACCGCATTTACCAAATCCTCGGCGGCTTTAAAGTCAGAAGCGTCAGATCGGTAACCCTTTGCTTTAATTCCGAAAGCTGCCAATTCAGCTTCCAAGGCCTGACCTTTTTCTACGCTGGATAAGTAAGTAAAAGCTACGTTCGCGCCTTCCTGCGCATATTTAATTGCGATAGCTCTTCCAATACCTTTTGAGGCACCGGTGATCAATGCGGTTTTTCCTGAAAGTAATCCCATGAAGTGTGAAATTTTGTTTGGCCAAAATTAGAAAAAACTCCCGGACTTTCGATTTGAAAAAGCCGGGTTCAGCGATCCTCCTCTATTCCAAGGCATTATTTCCCCAAAAACAAGCTTCAAAAAAGAATTCATCCTTATTTTTCATTTCCTTAAAATTTTCCCTTGATCCCTCAAAAATCAATGGCTTAACCCCTGTTTTTTTGCAATTGAAGACCTCGATTTGGATTTTTTTCTGAACCCAAAAGGCCTATTTTTGCAGAGTTTCATCTTGTAATCAAATTCATTTTAGATATGTCTTCGACAAAATATGACCTGATCGTGCTGGGAAGCGGACCGGGAGGATATGTAGCGGCAATCCGCGCTTCTCAACTCGGACTGAAAACTGCCATCGTAGAAGCTGCCGAACTAGGCGGTATTTGCCTTAACTGGGGATGTATTCCTACCAAAGCCTTATTGAAGAGTGCACAGGTTTTTGAATATATCAACCATGCCGGAGATTATGGAATCTCTGTCAAAGGTGCCGAGGCGGATTTTTCAGGAATGGTCAAGCGAAGCAGAAGCGTCGCAGACGGCATGAGCAAGGGCGTTCAGTTTTTGATGAAGAAAAACAAAATCGACATCATCGCCGGATGGGGGAAAGTTCAGCCCGGCAAAAAAGTCGAAGTCACTGACAAAGAAGAGAAAAAGACGGTCTATTCCGCAGACAATATCATCATCGCCACGGGAGCTCGTTCCCGAGAACTTCCTTCCATGAAGATCGATGACAAAAAAATCATCGGCTACCGAAAGGCCATGACCTTGGAAACTCAGCCTAAGAAAATGGTTGTGGTGGGTTCTGGCGCCATCGGAGTGGAGTTTGCCTACTTCTACAATTCCATCGGAACAGAGGTGACTATCGTGGAATTTATGGACAGAATCGTCCCTGTGGAAGACGAAGAAGTTTCCAAAGCTTTGGAAAAAATCTACAAGAAAGCAGGCATGACCATCATGACTTCTTCTGAAGTGACTGCTGTAGACACCAAAGGAAAAGGCTGCAAAGTGACTGTAAAAACTGCCAAAGGCGAAGAAACCTTGGAATGTGATATCGTACTTTCTGCAGCAGGTGTGGTCTCCAACCTGGAAAACATCGGTTTAGAAGATGTTGGAATTTTGGTGGACAAAGGGAAAATTCAAGTCAACGAATACTATCAAACCAACATGCCAGGCTATTATGCCATCGGTGATGTAGTCCCTGGACCAGCTTTGGCTCACGTGGCTTCTGCAGAGGGTATCATTTGTGTGGAAAAAATCGCAGGACATCATCCAGAGCCATTGGATTACGGCAATATCCCGGGATGTACCTATTGCTCTCCAGAAATTGCCTCGGTAGGCATGACTGAAGCTAAAGCTAAAGCGGCTGGTATCGATGTAAGAATTGGTAAGTTCCCATTCTCAGCTTCAGGAAAAGCTTCCGCAGCCGGAGCGAAGGACGGATTTGTGAAATTGGTATTTGACAAGAAGTACGGAGAGTTGCTTGGCGCACACATGATCGGTGCAAATGTTACTGAAATGATCGCTGAGATTGTAGCTATCCGTAAACTGGAAACTACCGGTCACGAATTGATCAAAACAGTACACCCTCACCCAACCATGGCTGAAGCGATTATGGAAGCAGCAGCTGCCGCTTACGACGAGGTGATTCACCTGTAAGACAAGATTTATCAAAAATAAATGAGACACCGGGCTAAAACATTTGGTCCGGTGTTTTACTTTTAACAAAATAGAATTTCAACCCATCCAAATTTGCAGGAAGAAGAAATCATCGCAGGCCTACGTGGCCAAGACCGGAAAACCGTAGAGTATCTCTACGAGAAGTATTCCCGGGCACTTTTCGCAGTGATCTGCCGAATCATTTCAGATCAGGATATCGCAGAGGAGGTTTTTCATGATGCCTTTATCAAAATCACCCGAAAAATCAACTCCTATGATGAGTCTAAGGGCCGCTTATACACCTGGATGGCCAATATTTGCCGGAATTCTGCCATTGATAAATTACGATCAAAGGAAATTTCACAATCCGGTAAGACCAATACCATTGATGACTTCGTATATGGACTTGAGAGCCAATCCGGTACTCAAGAACATGTAGATGGGATTGGGGTAAGAGAACTGATGAGTCAATTAAACGAAGATCAAAAATTTATCATTGAGTATATTTATTTCAAAGGATATACCCATTCAGAGATTTCAGAGGAATTCGATATTCCTCTAGGAACAGTCAAATCACGTGTCAGGGCGGCACTGCAGGTATTAAAAAAGAACATAGACAGCATCTAGTGAATATTCAAGACTACATAGAATCAGGCAAACTCGAGCTATTCCTTTTGGGAGAGCTAGGCGAGCGTGAGCGTGAGGAAGTCCTGACGCTAGCCAAAACGTATCCTGAAATCCAACAGGAGCTAGAAGCTTTGGAAGAAGCTATGTTTGCTTTTGACCAAGCCACCGGCAAAAATCCATCCCAAGAGATAAAGAAAAAAATATTTGCTTCTCTGGAAGATGAATTCAAGCCTGAACAGCCAACCAGCAAGGAATCGCCGACTCCTTCATCAGGTGCAGCACCTTCAGAAACCAAGGTGGTGAAAATCAGCCCTTGGAAATCATTTGCCATTGCGGCTTCCCTGGTAGCCATTCTGACGAGCGCGGCAGCGATCTACTTCGCCGGAAAGTTTTATGACACCGAGGAAAAATTTGTTGCTTTGCTTCAGGATCAGCAAGTCATGGCGGACAATTTGAATCAGGTAAAACTTCAATATGAAGAAACCGATTCCCGATTGGATCGTCTTGTGGCGGGTGAATTTAAGCGGGTGGAAATGAAGGGAGAGAGCTTCCCAATGCAAAAAGATGCGAAAGTGGATGTTTTCTGGGACTCAAATGCCCAGGAAGTTTTTGTAGCAGTGAACAGGCTCAATTCACTTTCTGCCGAATTTGATTATCAACTTTGGGCTATTGGAAAAGATGGCCCAGTAGGCATCGGATTAGTCAATCCGGGAGAAAAATTCACCTTGCAGCAAATGCAAGCCGTGGCGGAAGCAGGTGCCTTTGCGATCACCATTGAACCGAAAGGCGGCTCGAAATCTCCAACATTGGACAAATTGGTGGTATTGGGTGAAGTTGTAGCTTAGGTTGAGAATGAAATTTTTCTCATGAAGACTGGGGATAAATTTTAGAACAACAAAACCTTACAGTTAAATAAATATCAAATAAACTAAATAACATCCGTTCAAAATTCATTAATAACCACTCAAAAAAAATAAAAAAAGAATCACTTTTTAAACTACTTTACAAGGTACTAAACTTAAATATTTTTATGAAAAAATTAACCCTTTCATCAGCCATTCTATTTGGCTCATTCTTCCTTGCTTCAACAGAAAGCAATGCTTGTGGTGGTTCTACGTGGTACACCTGTGGAAATCTTTTAGAATTTATGATTCAAGTCTCCCAAAACTGCTGTGCCGGAAACATTTCTGTGACAGATTGTGATGCTGGTTCTTTCACTCTTAGAAATGAGGAGGATGGTCCAAATTCAAGCTGCGCTGCAAGCATAAATTAAGTTAGATTAACCAGCTTTAGCATATGCCAAGGCTGGTTAATTATAGTGAATCAAAAGCTTAATGTATTTATGTCAAAATCCATAATACTGGGGATAATACTTTGTGCATTCCTTATTTCATGTAGTCAAAAAGAAAATTTAGATTCCGTGAAATTGACTATATCAGAACTTAATTTTAAAACCGATAAATCTTTATACACTAATCAAATTAGTGCACCTTTTTATACCGATAAAAATAAAGTAATTTTCTTCAACAAATTTGAATCATCCATAGATACTTTAGACTTTACAAGTGAAAACTATTTAAAAGGGGATCAACTTGAAATTGAGGGCCCAAATAGTCTTCCTGAGTTTGTGATTTTTTATCCCGTTGAACAATACCTCGTATTTCAGGGTGCAAACACATTATTCAAGAGCAACAATAAACTCACTGAAAAAGAGAGTATTATTCAAAAATTCCCCGGTAAAATCCAAAGATACTTTTTCCAACCTCCAGCCTCTGAATTTGGAAACTGCATTAAGTGCTCAGAAAACAACTTTTATATACTATTTTCTGATTCGGATACAAAAAAAAATTACCAGCTTGCCAAATTTCATACCCCGGACAGTTTATCTTTTTTACCATTCCCTGATGAATCGATTTTGGAAAAAAACAAACTAGGTTTCAAATATGGATCAAGTACTTTAGAAAAAGGAACTATACCATATGTTACCGAAACCAGTCAGGGATTAATAATTTCTTTTTATCACACAAGTGAAGTTTGGATACTAGAAAAATCAAAACCTTTTAATTATAAAATAATCTCAGGCTCACCCTATTTCAAATCAAAAAAAGATGAATTCCCTAAGGAGCCTATTTCTGATTTTTCAAAATTTATAGAAGTCTCAAAAATTTGGAATAACGACATATCTTTTGGGCCTATTTATTCTATTCCAAATAGCGATAATTTCTTTAGATTGGTAAAAGGACCAAGTTCCAAAAACAAATTATATGATGGTGGAATTTTCCTTGAGGTCCTTAATTCAAAATTAAAAACAGCTTATATCGAAGAATTAACTAAAATGATTCCTGATATAACTTGTGAATATTTGGTATTACCATCAGGCATTTATATAAAGAAAAATTCAAATGATGAAGATGACCTTTCGTTTTATAGGATAATTTTAAATTGAAATAAAAATCAAGCCTGCTTCCCAAGAGCAGGCTTTTTTCATGGCTTTTGCCGAACTTCCCCTTTCAGAAAGCACTTTCTAACCCTATGGAACTCCAACTCTCCACCCCTGCCCTGCTTTTTTCTGCGATCACTTTATTGATGTTAGCTTTTACAAATCGCTTTCTAGCCATTGCGACTTTGATTCGTGGCTTACACAAAAACTACCTGAAGGAGCCCGATTCAGAGTTAATCGTAGAACAAATCCATAACCTCCGTCGCCGGCTGACATTGATCAAAAACATGCAGCTTTTCGGAGTCTTTAGCTTTTTACTCTGCGTGATTTGTATGTATTTGCTTTTCCAAGGGCAAACTTCCGCTGCCAACTGGGTATTTGTAGCCAGTATGGCTTCTCTCCTAATCGCTTTGGGGATTTCTTTGGTAGAAATTCAAATTTCGACGAAAGCGCTAAACTTAGAACTTTCGGATATGGAGGAAATCTTTGAAAAGCGGAAAAGTAGCCTGGATATTTTCTTTAAAAAGGATGTCAAAAAAGATCATGATTAAACCAAATTTAGGGCTTCTTGCCTGCCTTTTACTGCTTGGCTTTTGTACTCCAAAAAATGTTCAAGTCCAAGAAAACATTGTAGAATCTCAGGTCGAGGCCAATCATATCCAGTTATTTTCTCTGGATGAGACCTATACTTTTTACGAATGGACCTCGGACAGAATCCCCATGGTTTCTGCACACCGGGGAGGACCTTATCCCGGTTTTCCTGAAAATGCGATTGAGACTTTTGATAATATTTTAAAATTCACTCCAGCAGTCATCGAGCTCGATGTCGCGATGACCAAGGATTCGGTTTTGGTGTTGATGCACGATGACGACTTGAACCGCACGACCAACGGAACCGGAAAAGTCGAGGAGGTAGATTTTGCCTATATCCAAGGCCTTTTTTTGGAAGATAATGAAGGGAACCTAACCGAATTCAAAGTTCCAACGCTGAAGGAGGCACTTCTTTGGTCCAAGGGAAAAGCGCTCTTGACGGTTGACATCAAGCGTTCGGTTCCTTTTGAAAAAGTTATTGAAGAAGTGCGGGAAACCGAAAGTGAGGCCTATGCGGCCTTGATTTCTTATACGTTTCCTGCGGCAAAAAAACTTCACATGTTGGCGCCGGACCTGATGCTCTCGGTGACGATACGAAATGAGGAAGAGATCAAAAGACTGGAAGAGACCGGCATTCCTTGGTCTAGGGTGATTGCCTTTACCGGCGTGGCAGAGCGGAGTTTTGAATTTAACAAAGCCTTACACGATCGAGGAGTTTTCACAATATTGGGTGTTTTGGGCAACTTGGACAGAAGTGCAGCGGCCAGAGGAGATCAGCTTTATGCGAGTTTTGTACAAAATGGAGCCGATATCCTGGCCACGGACAGACCCATCGAAGCTGCCGCTGCCATCCAGTCCTTAAGCCCAAAAACAAGTTCAAAAGCAAAGTATTTTACCAAATGATTATTGATTTAAGAAGCGATACCGTGACCCGGCCTACTCCGGGAATGAAAGAGGCCATGTTTACCGCCCCAGTGGGAGACGATGTATTTGGAGAAGATCCGACAGTGAATGCCTTGGAAGAAAAGGCCGCAGCGTTATTTGGAATGGAAGCAGCTCTCTTTTGCCCTTCCGGTACGATGACCAACCAAATCGCCATTCGCCTCCATACTGGACCTCAGCGGGAGGTGATTTGTCACCAGAATTCCCATATCTATCTCTATGAAGGAGGAGGAATCATGGCCAATTCCCTAGCTTCCGTCAAGTTGTTGGATGGGAATTTGGGAAAAATCAATGCAGATCAAATCGCTGCTTCCATCAATCCGGACGATGTGCATGCGCCTGAGACTACTTTGGTTTCTCTGGAAAATACGATGAACAAGGGAGGCGGGAGTATTTACACCCTAAATGAGATCAAACCGATCGCACAGCTGTGTAAGGAAAAAGGAATTAAGCTTCATTTGGACGGAGCCCGGCTGTTCAATGCATTGGTAGAAACCGGAGAAAGTCCGGCCGAATGGGGAGCGCATTTTGACACGATTTCCATCTGTCTGAGCAAAGGACTAGGTTGCCCGGTAGGCTCTTTGCTATTGGGAACCAAAGCAGATATCAAAAGAGCCCGGAAAGTCCGAAAGGTTTTTGGCGGAGGCATGCGACAGGCTGGTTTTTTGGCCGCAGCAGGAATTTATGCCTTGGACCATCAAGTAGATCGCCTGAAAGAAGACCATGCCCGTGCTAAAGAAATAGCGAATATGTTGGCCAAGCTTCCTGTAGTTTCAGAAATTTTGCCTGTGGCGACCAATATCGTCATTGCCCGCTTGGAGGGAGTTTCTCCGGAGGAGTTCATGGGGAAACTCTCCGAAAAAAATATCAAGTCCGTCAAGTTTGGTCCGGATCTGGTACGCTTTGTCACCCATCATGATTTCCGGGACGAGCATTTGGAAGAGTTTGGGAAGAAAATCGGAGAACTTGCATGGTAAGAAAAGTGCCTAAGATTTTTTATGATAAATTGATTTGATTCCTGAAGTCAAAGTCTTGATTCTTTTGTCTAAAATCTTGCTACTACTCAAATGAACCCTACCCCACTTGCGGAAAGAATGCGTCCCACCCGATTGGAAGATCTGATCGGGCAGGAGCATTTATCCTCTCCCAATTCATTTCTTTTCAAGGCCATCAAGTCCGGCAATGTGCCTTCGCTGATTCTTTGGGGACCTCCAGGAGTAGGAAAGACCACCATCGCGAATATCATCGCCAATGAGATCAAGGCGCCATTCTACACGCTAAGTGCGATCAGTTCCGGGGTAAAAGACATCCGTGAGGTCATTGAAAAAGCAAGATTTCAACAAGGAGTTGTCTTATTCATCGACGAAATCCACCGCTTCAACAAATCCCAGCAAGACGCACTTTTGGGTGCAGTAGAAAAAGGCACCATCCGGCTGATCGGAGCTACCACCGAAAATCCGAGCTTTGAAGTCAACTCAGCACTTCTTTCCAGATGTCAGGTTTTTACCTTGAATCCTTTGGGTAAAGCCGAATTGGAAGCCATGATGAAACAGGCTCTTGAAAAGGATGTCGATCTGAAAAAAATCAAGGTAGAGCTCCAGGAAATTGATGCCTTATTGAGAATTTCAGGCGGAGACGGAAGAAAGCTGCTGAACCTCTTGGAGATCGTCATCGATGGAATCAACGAGAATCCCTGCGTGATTACTGACGAAAAGGTCATGCAGATCGCCCAGCAAAAAGTAGCGCTTTATGACAAATCCGGCGAACAGCATTACGATATCATTTCTGCCTTTATCAAATCCATCCGGGGTTCAGATCCCAATGCAGCTGTGTATTGGCTGGCAAGAATGATCGAAGGTGGAGAAGATGTGAAATTTATCGCCCGCAGATTGGTGATTTTGGCTTCCGAAGACATCGGAAATGCCAATCCCAATGCCCTCTTATTAGCCACCAATTGCTTCGAAGCGGTAAAAATCATTGGTTATCCCGAAGCGAGAATAATACTTTCCCAGTGCGTGACTTATCTGGCCAGCTCCCCCAAAAGCAATGCTTCCTACTTAGCCATCAATCAGGCCCAAGCGCTAGTCGCACAAACTGGAAATTTATCCGTTCCCCTTCATCTTAGAAATGCCCCGACAAAGTTGATGAAGGATCTGAACTACGGAAAGACCTACAAATATTCCCATGATTTCCCCGGCAACTTTGTGGAGCAGGAATATTTACCCGAAGAAATCAAAAACACCAAACTCTACGATCCCGGAGAAAATGCACGGGAAAATGAGCTGAGAAAGTATTTATCTGGAAAGTGGAAAGGGAAGTATGGGTATTGAAAAGTTGGAAGTTGGGAGTCAGAAGACCGGAGACCTAAATACAATTAAAAGATAAATCTGCGCTAATCTGCGGAAAAAAACCTTTGGAAGTATAGGCAATAAATAGTCGAGAATTAGAAGAACAAAGGCTAACCATCGCATATTGCAAAGCAAACAAAAAAAATACCCCTCATTTTCAAGCCATTGCAAAGGAATTGAATTTTTTATTTGCCTTTAAAATTTTAGAATCTACCTTTGCAATCCGTTTGGCACGCAAACGAAATGGAAGTTTAGCTCAGCTGGTTCAGAGCATCTGCCTTACAAGCAGAGGGTCGGGGGTTCGAATCCCTCAACTTCCACATAAACAAAACCAACAGTCCTTTCAGGAAGTTTAGCTCAGCTGGTTCAGAGCATCTGCCTTACAAGCAGAGGGTCGGGGGTTCGAATCCCTCAACTTCCACATCAAGCCTCGGAATGTTCTGGGGCTTTTTTATTTTACCCAAGTTGGTAATAGTGCAAAAAAACGGCAACTCCTTTGGAGTCGCCCTTCCATCACTAAATTCTATTTGAGTAAAATTCTCACTCCAAATTCAACATAAATCCTGCTCTAAACCATCTTCCGGGCATTTGGACAGTGCCTGCTTCCACATAATCTTCGTTGGTGATATTTGAGGCTTCGGCAAAAAAGCCAAGTTTACCAACTCGATTATAATCTACTCTCATGTCCAGTAGAAAATAGGGCTCCTGAGAAATCCGCTCCACATACCGCATTTTGGTATTCCACTCCAATTTTTGACCAATTCCAACCAATACTCCGCCTATAACCTGATTTTTCAGAGCAGTAAGGGCGTATCTGGACTCCAATCCCGGTTGGGGAGCAAAATCAGCATCGATGTAATTGTAGGACAACAACACTTCTTTCACCTGAACAGACCGACCGGTAGGACTGATTCGATAGCCCAAAGAGGCCTCCACACCCTTGAAGGTCACCTCGTTCAAATTTCGAGGCTGCCAAGGTTCCGAAGCCGAAGTTCTTACCCATTCGATCAGACTTTCGCTGAAGCGGTTGAAATACACCAACTCCGCTCTCCAGTTGGATTTAGCCCATTTTCCACCCAACTCAAAAGACCGGGCTTCTTCAGGCAAGAGATTTGGATTTCCAATATTGGTGGGTCCTTTGTAATACAAATCGGTATAAGTGGGAATTCTAAAGCTGGATCCAATACCAGAATAAAATCTCAAATGTTGGGTAGCCTGGAATCCAAGTTCAGCTCCTGGAAAATGCTTCCAGCCATATTCCGAATAATAGTTGGAATACAAGCCTGCTCGTAGGTCTACTTTACTTCCCAGATTGACCAGCTGCTCCAAAAACAAGCCATACAAAGTTCGGTCATGCGCTCCCAGATTATTGGATTCGATCTGCTCTTTTCTGGCCTCAATCCCAAATCCTGTGGTTCCCAACTGGCTGGTAAAGCTCCCATTTCCTTCCAAGGCAAAAACATCCGTAGTATGGTTATTTTGGTAGAAAGAAGGTTCATTTCTTCTCAGGCGGTATTCATCCTGATTTTGTCTCCAATACCCACGAGTATTGAAATAAAATCGATCACTTTGATACGTATGGGATAAAGAAGCCAAACTGGTCTGAATACTTTCCCATTGATCCGGGAAAGCAGAGGTGTAAAATCCGTTGGCTCCAAAAGTCCGATCTGTGTAGGCCAACATTCCCCGAATGGAATTCTTTTCGTTTAGGGCAATACCACCTTCGTAGAAAACATTGCTGACTTGGTAGTCCGAGTTGTATTGGTGTCCGTTGGAATCATCATAGGATATGGCCAAATTCTGTCGATACTTTCCAGCAGGCAGAGAACCGGCAAAGTTCACCCCCTTCATACCGAAATCGCCTGCATACCCTTGAACTCGCAGGCTCCGAACATCGCTAAGCTGAGTAATTACATTGACGGCCCCGGCAAAGGCATTCTGACCAAAAATCCGGGATGCCGGGCCTTTCAGGACTTCCACCCGGTCAATATTGACCAAAGGAATGGGAATATTCATCATATGATGACCCGTCTGAGGATCAGAAAGCTTGATCCCGTTCATCAGCATTAAAGTCTGCTCAAAGGTACCTCCACGGATACCAATATCCGCTTGGACCCCGGTGACTCCGCGCTGTCTTACATCTATTCCGGGGACAAAGGACAGAATTTCCGGCAAACTTCGGGCAGGAGTGGTTTCCAATTGGGGTCGATCTACCACTGTGATATTTCGGCTTTGTTTGGAAAATGGAATCTGGATTCGGTTTTCCTGGATGATAATCTCATCCAGATTTTGGGCTGTGGTGTCGTTTTGAGCATTGGCTTTAAAAGCTAAAACCGCTAAAACGCTCACCAGAAGTGCTTTTTTCATGAGGGCTTTAAATAATCCTCCCCAAAAGTAAGGGGCATCCAATCCCCAATCCAAATTCTTGTGGTTTCTAAAATTCTGTTAATCCTTTCACCTTTCAGAATAATCCACCTAGCCGCTCCATTTTTTTCTCCTTAATTTAGTGGGAAATCAATAGTTCTATGAGAAAACAAATGCTTTTGGGAGGACTTTTGTCCCTTTTTCTATCACTGAATGTAAACCCAAGCTTGGCTCAACAAGCCAAGGATAACAACCAAAAGGACTTCTCGGAATTCATGGACCGAAAAGGAAACATGTACCGAACCGCCTCAGGGAAGCCCGGTGAAGCCTATTGGCAAAATGCCGCAGACTACCAGATTGAAGTGAGTCTCGATGAATCCAACTTCACCCTATCCGGCAAAGTAACCATCACCTACACCAACAACAGTCCCGAGAGCCTTGATTTTATCTGGCTACAACTCGAGCAAAACCGGTTCACTCCTGATTCCAGAGGAACACTCACCACCCCGATCCAAGGAAACCGATACAACGGTGACACCGACGGAGGATATGCTATATCCAACGTTGCAGCAAAAGTAGGTACCAAAGGAAACGTTTCTTCTCGTCACCTGATCGATGACACACGGATGCAGGTTTGGTTTGCTGAACCCATCCCTGCCAAAGGCGGAAAAGCTACCGTATCCATGGACTTTTCTTTCAAAGTTCCTCAAAAAGGAATGGACCGAATGGGCCGATTGAAAGTTAAAGATGGTTGGATCTATGCTTTTGCGCAGTGGTATCCAAAAGTCGCCGTATTCGATGATGTAGAAGGCTGGAATGTCGAACCCTACCTAGGTGCGGGCGAGTTTTACTTGGAGTACGGAAATTTTGATTACAAAGTCACTGTACCTTACAATCACATCGTGGTTGGATCCGGCAAACTGATGAATCCGAATGAAGTCCTTTCCAAGGAGCTTCAAAGCCGCTATGCAAAAGCCGCTCAAAGCGAGGAAACGGTTTATTTGGTTTCTCCGGAAGAAATCAAAAACACCCGATTGACCCGACCTAAACAAGAGGGCATGATTACTTGGCATTTCAGAATTCAAAATGCCAGAGACATCGCATTTGCCACCTCTGATGCATTTATCTGGGACGCAGCCAAAATCAATCTGCCTAGTGGAAAATCAATTTTGGCCCAATCCGTCTATCCGATCGAAAGCAACGGAGAGGAAGCTTGGTCTCGCTCCACAGAATACAGCAAGGCTTCCATCGAGTACTACTCGAAGCAGTGGTTTGAGTTCCCTTACGAGTCGGCCACCAATGTCGCTGCCGAAATCAATGGCATGGAATATCCGGGCTTGAATTTCTGCCATTACAATTCCAAAGGCGCTTCCCTCTGGGGCGTGACAGATCATGAATTTGGCCATAACTGGTTCCCAATGATCGTCGGAACCAACGAACGCAGATATGCCTGGATGGATGAAGGATTCAACACCTTTATCAACCACTATAGCTCAAAAGCCTTCAATAATGAAGAGTATCCAAGCAACTTAATCCAAACCCGGAGATTCAACAATTACTTCACCAACGAGTCCAGAGAAGGTATTGACAATTACCCGGATGTGACCGATACCCGCAACCTGGGAATGGTAGCCTATATGAAACCAGCTATCGGACTGGTGATGCTAAGAGAATATATCCTAGGTCATGAGCGATTTGACAATGCCTTCAGATCTTACATCAAAACCTGGGCATTCAAGCACCCACAACCTGCTGACTTTTTCAACCATATGGAAAATGTGGCCGGAGAAAACCTAAGCTGGTTTTGGAAAGGCTGGTTCTATGGAAACGGAAATATTGATTTGGGAATCACCGGTGTGCAGCCTTATGGTGGCAATTACCTGATCAACTTGGTTAACAAAGGAGATTTCCCGATGCCAGTACTTCTGGAAGTAACCTATGAAGACGATAGCAAGGAAAGAGTCAAACTTCCAGTAGAAATCTGGCAAAGAACTGATTCTTGGACACACTTGCTCAAAACATCTAAAAAAGTAAAATCAGTTGAAATCGATCCAGACAAAGTCATTACCGATATTAATTACGGAAATGATTCTTGGCCAGTAGAGATCTACAAGAATTAACAAAAAAGAGGTTCTGGGATTCCAGAGCCTCTTTTTTTTTACTTTAGACATTAACCTGCAACTTTTTAATTGATCAACCCAAAGCTTGATTCAAGTCTTCTAGAAGGTCGTCGGTGTGTTCCAGTCCTACTGAAACTCTAAGAAGATTTTGAGGGGTTTTGGTATCGGGACCTTCAACAGCTGCGCGTCTCTCGATCAAGCTTTCTACTCCTCCCAAGCTTGTAGCATTGGCAAAGAGCTCAAGTTTCGAAACCACTTGGTTAGCCTCTTCAGCGCCGCCTTTCACGGTGAAAGACACGATTCCCCCGAAGCCGCTCATTTGAGCTGCTGCGATATCATGTCCTTTGTGATTTTTCAATCCGGGATAAAAAACTCGCTCCACCTTGGGATGATTTATCAAAAACTCTGCAAGAATCCTCGCATGCTCCGCATGGCCTTTCATTCGATAGGCTAAGGTCCGAATACTTCTGGTCAGCCAGTAGCAATCTGCAGGAGAAGGAACTGCCCCTCCCACTTTTTGTACAGTCCTGATTTTTTCCCAAAACTCGTTGGAGTCTTTGGTCACCAAGGCACCACCCAGGATATCGGAATGGCCTCCAAAATATTTCGTACTACTATGCATCACGATATCTGCCCCCAAAAGCAGCGGATTTTGAAACACAGGTGTGGCAAACGTATTGTCACAAACCAATACTGCTCCCTGAGCTTTGGCCAATTCTGAAATTGCCCGGATATCGGTGATTTTCAACAATGGATTTGAGGGAGTTTCTACCCAGAACAATTGGGTATTAGATCTGATGGCTTTTTTGACAGCCTCCAAATCACTCATGTCCACAAATGAAACTTCATGAATTCCTGCAAACAGAATGGTCATGGAATTGTGCAGTCCATGGTACATGTCATCAGGGGCGATAATGTGAGAGCCTGGCTTCAAGGCCTGATAAACTGCTGTACCCGCAGCATTTCCTGATGAAAAAGCTGCCGCGTCCACTCCCTTTTCCAAGCATGACACCAGCTCTTCCAAGGCCATTCTATTGGGGTTGTTTGCCCGGGTGTATAGGACTCCTCCCTCGTTTCCATGCTCAAAAGTGGTGCTGAGTGTGATGGGCTGGACGACAGGCTTGTTTTTATCTGTAATCAGATTGCCTTTGTGAATGGCTAAAGTTTCGAATTTCATGATGCTTTACTTTGGTTTCAAATTAGGAAAGTCTCGGAAAGAATTGAAGTACTTTTATCACAGCAACAAAAAACCCGGCTTATGTGGCCGGGTTTTGACTTATCTGATTCTGTCCACGGAACGGACGAGCATTTCATCTTTTCGGATAAAGCGATTCGCAAGCATATTGAAAACCATCCCGGCCAAAACAGCCCAAAATCCGATTTTATAGCTACCCGCTACTTCTGACCCCAACTCTGAATTCAGTCCATTGGTAGTCAAAAAAGTCAAGGCAACTAAGGCAACCATAAAGAGACTGTTGACCATATTGATCATCATTTGCCTTCCTCTGTTTTTGTACTGGAAAATAGAGATCAAGGCCAAAAGGCCTGCAAAAGCGGCCAATGCGGCAAGATACCATTTGGAGTCGGAGCTGATTACTTCACCGCTGGCATCCAGATTTTCCAGAAAAAGTGCATTAAGCTTCCAAGTTTGACCGTTCATGTTTTGTTCCCATAGCTCGGTACCAAGAGTAATCCCCATACACACGACTACCAAAAACAGGAAGATGGTTTGAATTCGCTGAATCATTGTTAGATTATTTTTTGCAAAGAAAAACCCAAATCCAAACAATACCAAGCTTCTGAGTACCGCCTTAGGATTTGATTGGGAATTGTATCTTTGCAGCCATGATTGAGATGAAGCGGTATTTTCTGGAATTAAGCTATAAAGGCTCACCCTTTCATGGATGGCAAATTCAGCAAAATGCATTTACTGTCCAGGAATGTTTGGAAAAAGCCCTTTCCACTTACCTCAGAACCCCGATTTCAATCATGGGAAGCGGAAGAACCGACACGGGAGTTCATGCCAGCATGCAAGTTTGTCACTTTGATTTTGCAGGAGCATTGTCTCTTGAGAAATTCATGAAAGGAATCAATGCCATTCTTCCCAAGGAAATTGCCATACATTCCATTAGGGAAGTTCAGCCAGAAGCTCATGCCCGCTTTGACGCCATCGATCGGTCTTATTTCTATCGGATAATATTCCAAAAAAGCCCTTTCTTGGATGAATTGGCTTGGTTGATCTTTCAGCAACCCGATGTGGACAAAATGAATGAAGCCGCCCAAATCCTTCTTCAACATGAGGACTTTGAGTGCTTTAGCAAAATTCAGACGGAAGTCAATCACTTTCGATGCAAAATCCATTCTGCCCGTTGGGAACAAAAAGACGGTGAATTGTTATTTCATATAACCGCTAATCGTTTTTTGCGTGGAATGGTAAGAGCAATTGTAGGAACTTTGATGGAGATTGGACTTGGCGCCAGGACTCTAGCATCTTTCGAAGAATTGATCCTATCCAAAGACAGAACAAAAGCGGGAAAAGCAGCTCCCGCAAAAGGGCTGTTTTTATGCCAAGTGAATTACCCTGCCAACCTTTACCTAGACTAACCAGCCTTGAGCTTAGCAAAAGAAAAAGAATCCTCCGGCGAAATCGTCGACATGAAAGTCTTGAAGCAGCTTTATAGTTTTGTAAAGCCCTATCGAGCGCAGTTTTATTTCTTGGTCTTTTTGACGATTGCGCTGGCTTTTTTGGCCCCTACTCGACCCTACTTTATTCAGGTTGCCATTGATGATTATGTCGCATTGGGAGATGTGCCTGGCCTGATCAAAATCATCTATATCCTCGTCGGGCTGATGATCCTGCAGTCCATTGTCCAATGGGCACATACCTATTATTCTGGCTGGATTGGGCAAGTCATCATCAAAGATATCCGAGTTCGGCTCTACAAGCATTTGTTGAAATTGAGGCTGAAGTTCTTTGACAATACACCAATCGGTAGGCTAGTCACGAGAAATGTATCGGATATCGAAACCTTGGCTGATGTCTTCAGTGAAGGGCTTGCTGCGATTATCGGCGACCTTTTGCAAATCGTGACCATCCTGGGTGTCATGTTTTACATAGACTGGAAGCTCACCTTGGTCAGCTTATGTACCTTGCCTCTGTTGATTATTTCCACCTACGTATTCAAGGAAAAAATCAAAGTGACTTTCAATGATGTTAGAAATGCGGTTTCCAATCTGAATTCATTTTTGCAGGAACATATCACAGGAATGAACATTGTTCAGATTTTCAATCGGGAAGCCCGCGAATTTGAAAAATTCAAAGAAATCAACCGGGAACACCGGAGAGCCCATATCCGCTCAGTATTGTACTATTCGATCTATTTCCCGGTAGCTGAAATTATCCAAGCGATAGGAATAGGTTTGGTCGTATGGTATGGCGCAGTGGGAGTCTTGGGAATGGAAATCCAAATCGGGGTATTGATCTCTTTCATCATGTATCTTCAGTTATTCTTCCGTCCAATCCGGATGATTGCTGACCGATTTAACACGCTTCAAATGGGCGTGGTAAGTTCTTCCAGAATTTTCAAACTTTTAGCCTCCACGGAACACATTGCCAATGAAGGAGATTTCAAACCCGAAAAGCTTCAGGGAAATATCCGGCTAGAGAATGTTTGGTTTGCTTATGTGGATGAAGAATATGTCTTGAAAGACATCAGCTTCGAAGTAAAACATGGAGAAACCGTGGCTTTGGTGGGAGCTACTGGCGCCGGCAAATCCTCCATCATCAATTTGATTTCAAGATTTTATGAAATCAACAAAGGCCATATCTATATCGATGGCACCGACATCCGAGATTTTGAACTTGGGATATTGCGAAAGCACATCGGGGTGGTACTTCAGGATGTATTCCTCTTTTCCAACAGCATTTACCACAACATCACTTTAGGCAATCCTGAAATCTCCAGAGAACAGGTCATGGAAGCCGCAGAATTGGTAGGAGCAAAAAAATTCATCGAGAGACTACCAGGAGGCTTGGACTATAATGTCATGGAGCGCGGATCTACCTTATCTGTAGGGCAGCGCCAATTGATTTCCTTCGTAAGGGCGATGGTCTATAATCCTGAAATCTTGATTTTGGATGAGGCGACTTCCTCTGTGGACACGGAAACTGAAGAATTGATTCAAGAGTCAATTGAAAAAATGATGAAAGGTAGGACTTCGATTGTGATTGCTCACCGACTTTCCACCATCCAAAAAGCAGATAAAATCATCGTGCTGCACAAGGGTGAAATCGTGGAAACAGGCACTCATGCTAGTCTTTTGGAACTTGGAGGATATTATACCCAGCTGCATCAGATGCAGTTGAAAACCATGGCGATTTAATCCAAACTAAACCAATCTATACTATGAAGCTCAAAATTGCTGTTTTGATTTTCTTTTTACCCATCATTGGATTTGCTCAGGAAAGAGGAGCCGGGGTAAGACTTGGCGAGCCCTTTTCTTTGACTTACAAGGATTTTATTGAGGATTATTTGTCTTTTGAAGTAATGCTCGGATCCGGGGGAGTCAACAGTGCCGAATACTATCGTAAATCATTCGAAAACAATCCTCCAAGCTCCAACGCATTTTATGTCTCTCATACGGCTAATCGGGGAGTATCCTTGAACTTTCGCTTGGCTTTGCATGAAGACATCACAGACATGTTCGAGATCGAGCAGGGTTACCTATTAGGCTATGCAGGTGCAGGCTTGCATTTGAGGAGCTCCAGACTAAACTACATTTACGACACCTTTGGAGCATCCGGACCCGCTCAGCGGAGATTTGAGGAGCGTTCCAATTTTGATTTGGGTCCTGAAGCCTTTGGTGGAGCTGAATATTATTTTGACGATTTGCCCATCAGCGTTTTTGCTGAGGTAGGCCTATTCATCGAATTGGTCGATCGAGTGAACATGAGGGGCCAGGGAGGTATTGGAGTTCGGTATTTGTTCTAAATCATGAAAAAGCTCGGAGTACTCGTAGTTTTGGGAGCCGCAATTCTGGTTGCCGGATATTACTTCTTCGTGAATATCGGAGGCAGCCCATCTATCCAAATTTCTTTGGTAGAAAAGGCTCCTGATGTCCTTGCAGGAAAAACTTACATCGGAACGCCCCAAGACCCGAAACTTGGAGAAACATTCAAAGAGATCGAAACTCTTCAGTCTCTAAACCCGGGATCCAAGATTCACACCATTTATTACGTAGAGCCAGCCGGCAAACTGGATACAATGAAGGTATTTGTTGGAATTGATATGCCTTTTCCCCCAGCAACAATGGAGGCACTTTCTTTTACGGAGGAGAAATACATTCTCTCCAAAATCGAAGGCAGTCGATGGGTAATGCCTAATCCTGAGAAGGTCAAAGATGATATTAGAGAATTTGCCAAAGCCAAGCAGCTTGAATTGACGGGTGTCTTTATAGACAAGATTATTTCTGAATCCGAGGTGCAAGTGATCGCGCCGGTAAAGTAGGGGGATCTTTTTGATTTATTAACCAACCTTGGCACGATCCCTGCCGTGAAACTCCCTACAAACTATACCAACTATGAACAGATATTTGACAATTTTTGCCTTGATCGGCCTGTTGGCTTTTCAGGCATGCGAAGGTCCGATGGGACCTCCTGGTCCGGAAGGCGCTCCAGGTGTAACAATTGTAGGTGAGGCATTTGAAGTAGAAGTGGATTTCACTTCTCAAAATGGCTATGAAGGAATTTTCGATTTTCAACCTGCGATTTTGGAAAGTGATGTCGTCCTAGCCTTTATCGAATGGGAAACTTCCAACAACCAATCCGTGTGGAGAGCATTACCACAGACGGTTTTCTTCAATGAAGGTGTTTTGATGTACAATTATGATTTCACTCGCTCTGATTTCCGAATTTTCTTGGACGGACCTTTGAATTTCTCAACCCTTGGACCGGAATGGACCCAAGATCAAGTCTTCAGAATCGTGGTAGTCCCTGCGGATTTTGCAGGTGCCAGAATCGACTGGACGGATTACGAAGGAGTCACTAGGTTATTGGGACTAGAAGATGGAGACTTTTACAAGCTAAATCCAAAGAATTAATTCCTTCAAATTCTTAAAATCTTACCACAGGATCTACCTTAAAGTAGATCCTGTTTGTTTTTAAGTTGAGAAGAAGCATCTCCAAATAAAATTCGGCTCTTATCTTTGCGCCATGCAAATCAAAAATGATCTGCTCCTGAGAGCAGCCAAAGGAGAAAAAACTGAACGAACGCCAGTATGGCTGATGCGCCAAGCAGGTAGAATCCTTCCAGAATACCGGGCAGTGCGTGAATCTGTCAGTGGATTTATTGAGCTGGCACAGACTCCGGAGTTGGCTGCTGAAGTCACCATTCAGCCCGTGGACTTACTGGGTGTGGATGCTGCGATCATCTTTTCTGACATTTTGGTGATCCCGGAGGCGATGGGGCTTCCTTACGAAATGGTGGAGAAACGTGGACCTTGGTTTCCGGAAACTGTCAGAAGTGAATCTAATTTGAAAAAACTTAGAATCGCTGATGGTGAAAATGACCTCAAGTATGTCATTGATGCGATTCATATCACCAAGAAAAACCTGGCTGGACGTGTTCCATTGATTGGATTTGCGGGAGCACCGTGGACCATTTTTGCCTACATGGTAGAAGGAAGCGGAAGCAAGACGTTTTCGAAGTCCAGAGAAAAACTCTATCGCGATCCGGTATTCTCTCATAAACTCCTCCAGCTGATCACAGATTCCACGATCAATTACCTCAAAGCACAAATCAGAGCCGGAGCAGATTTGGTGCAGATATTTGACAGCTGGGCAGGAATTTTAGGTCCCAAGCAATACGAGGAGTTTTCACTTAAGTATATCACTCAGATCTGTGATGCCATCACGGAAGTTCCCGTAACTGTATTTGCGAAGGGAGCTTTTTTTGCCCGCGAAGAAATGGGCAAGCTTAACTGTGAAACAATCGGATTGGACTGGAATATGGGAATTGCGGAATCCCGAAAACTAATCGGACCAAACAAAACCCTTCAGGGAAATTTGGATCCAGCTGCTTTGTATGGCAATCCTGATCAAGTCCGTGCCGCGACGCTCGAAATGATGGAACAATTCCGTGGCAGCAGACACATTGCCAATCTAGGCCATGGTGTTTACCCGGACATCGATCCAGAGATGGTCAAAGTATTTATTCAGACGGTCAAGGAATTTCAGTAATTGACTTCATCTCCAACCCGGATTACCCCTGACTGGAGCGCAATTACATTTTGCCCAAACATCACTTTATTGTTCTGGGTTCGATACAAAGAAAGAGTCCTCAGGGGCTCTTTTCCTTTTTCTCCTGTTTCCTGATCTACAGTAGTCAGAACGCAACGGGCGCAAGGCTTGACGATTCGAAAGTCCAGCCCCCCAATTTGAACAGCCTTTAATTGATCTTCGATGAAAGGTTCCCCTCCTGAAATGACAATATTGGGGCGAAACCGATTCATCGGTACCGGGATTTCCAATCTGGAATTGAGCTCATCCAAGGATTCTTGGCTGATTAGAAGATATGGCATTCCATCAGCGAAGCTCACATTCTCTCCCTTGACCGCATACCGAGGATCCACTTTTCGATGTGTAGTCTCCGGCATCACGACCAAATGCACCCCAAATCCCAAAAAATCAGAAAACCAGCGATCCACTTCTTTGCTGACCAATTTCCCCAAGACTTCATCGTCCCAGATTACAACAGGAATTTCAGGCCCTTCGGCCAAGTCTAGGGAAATCTCCAGCTTTTGACTTGGATTGTATTTATGAAATACCAGAAGGTGCTTGGCAAACAACTCCACTCCCAGCAATGCCAGTTGAGGAAAAGTCCTTTGAGAGACAAAGGCACCTTGATGATCTACCAGCATCCACCGTCGATCATATCGAAAACCACGCTCCTCTGCCTGAGCTTCATTGAGCCGGATCCCCCCGAGAGACTTAATCGGGTATATAAATAGGTCTTGAATTGTCAATGTGTACTTCATGCATTAAAAATAGGATAAATGACTTCCTCCTATCCAAAAAACAAAAATGTTTTGTGTCCAAACGAGTGAAAAAGCTTTGCCAAATCTGATAAGATCTCTGTACACTGGGACAAAATCAAAAATGAATAACCCAGCAAGAGTATCATCAGCCATTTACCTCTTTCCCGGTTTTTCGCTGAAAAATTAATTCTCATAAACCCTAAGATGCATCCTCTGCTGATTTGGTTGCAAAGCTTAGGTCGGATCTGTCAAAAACCTGCCAATCTTAGCCAATCTGACAAGGCTAAACGTGACAATTGTTTTTTTTAATCTCCTCCATCCCCTACCTATTCCTGACAAACTGGCACCAAAATCCAAAAAAAAGGTAATGGCACATCCATTGAAGAAAGGGGATTGTATTCAAACTGAAAACACAAAAACATATATAATCATGGGAAAAATTATAGGCATTGACTTAGGTACTACCAACTCCTGCGTAGCAGTAATGGAAGGTAACGAGCCTGTAGTCATCCAAAACAGTGAAGGAAGAAGAACCACTCCGTCAATTGTTGCTTTCTTGGACAATGGCAACGGAGAACGCAAAGTCGGTGATCCTGCCAAGCGTCAGGCCATCACTAACCCTGCAAACACCATTTCTTCCGTGAAGAGATTCATGGGTAAAAGATTCTCTGAAGTATCAGCAGAGAAAAAACACGCTTCTTATAAAGTAGAACAAGGATCAAATGATACTGTTGCCATCAAAATCGGGGACAGATCTTATACTCCTCAGGAGATCTCAGCAATGATTCTTCAGAAAATGAAGAGCACTGCAGAAGACTTCTTGGGTCAAACTGTAACTGAAGCTGTAATCACAGTACCGGCATACTTCAATGACGCAGAACGTCAGGCAACCAAAGAAGCTGGACAGATCGCCGGTTTGGAAGTAAAACGAATCATCAACGAGCCGACCGCAGCAGCTTTGGCTTACGGGATGGACAAGAAAAATCAAGACATGAAAATCGCGGTGTATGACCTTGGTGGTGGTACCTTCGATATTTCAATCTTGGAACTTGGAGACGGTGTATTCGAAGTAAAATCCACCAATGGCGACGTTCACCTGGGTGGTGACGACTTTGATCAGGTAATCATTGACTGGTTGGCAGCTGAATTCCAGGCTGAAGAGCAAATCGACTTGAGAAAAGACCCAATGGCTCTTCAGAGATTGAAAGAAGCTGCAGAAAAGGCGAAAATTGAATTGTCTTCTTCTGCAAGCACCGAGATCAACTTGCCATATATCACCGCAACTCAGACTGGACCTAAGCACTTGGTGCGAAACCTCAGCAGAGCAAAGTTCGAGCAGTTGTCCGAAAGCTTGGTGAGAAGATCCATGGAGCCATGTAAAAAAGCCCTTCAGGATGCAGGTCTTTCTGCCTCTGACATCGACGAAGTGATCTTGGTCGGTGGATCTACCAGAATTCCAAAAATTCAGGAAGAAGTTGAAAAATTCTTCGGCAAGAAGCCTTCTAAAGGTGTAAACCCTGACGAAGTAGTAGCCATCGGAGCTGCAATCCAAGGTGGTGTATTGACCGGTGAGGTGAAAGATGTTCTTCTTTTGGACGTTACTCCGCTTTCTTTGGGTATCGAAACCATGGGTGGGGTATTCACGAAATTGATTGAAGCAAACACCACTATTCCTACCAAAAAGTCTGAGGTATTCTCCACTGCAGCTGACAATCAGCCGGCAGTAGACATTCATGTTCTTCAGGGTGAAAGACCTTTAGCAAAAGACAACAGATCAATTGGTCGTTTCCAGCTTTCTGACATTCCGCCAGCACCAAGAGGTGTTCCTCAAATCGAAGTAACTTTCGACATCGATGCGAATGGTATCTTGAATGTATCCGCAAAAGATAAAGGAACCGGTAAAGAGCAGAAAATCAAAATCGAAGCATCTTCTGGCTTGTCCCAAGATGATATCGAAAGAATGAAGCGAGAAGCTGAGGCTAATGCTGCTTCCGACAAAGCCGAAAAGGAAAAGATCGAGAAGCTCAACCAGGCCGACAGCTTGATTTTCCAGACTGAAAAGCAGCTGAAAGAATATGGCGACAAGCTTTCTGACGGAAATAAAGCAAATATCAACTCCGCATTGGAGGCTTTGAAGTCTGCACACGGATCTCAAAATCTGGAAGGAATTGACGAAGCAATGGCAAATCTCAACAAAGCTTGGGAAGCTGCTTCCACAGAAATGTACAATGCCACTCAGGGTGGAGCTCAGCCAGGTCCTGATGCAGGTGCAGGTGCTGAAAATTCCGGCGATGGAGTTTCAGATGTAGACTATGAGGAAGTTAACGAGGACAAGAAGTAATTCTCACTAGACCAACTTCAAACGGCATCTGTTGAAAAACAGGTGCCGTTCATTTTAGTAGCAATCAGAATTTTGAATTAAGGACATTCCACTAATCAAAGAGGCTCAGATGCAATTGACCGCAGATAATAAATTGAAAAAACTCATTGTGGTAGGTGATCGGGTACTGATCAGATTGAAAAAACCCAATGAGAAAACTGGATCCGGCTTGTACCTTCCTCCTGGTGTTCAGGAAAAGGAAAAGGTTCAGCAAGGCTATATCATCAAAGCAGGACCAGGTTATCCTATACCAATGCCAGTAGAAGACCATGAGCCTTGGATGGAAAATGAAGAAAAGGTAAAGTATGTTCCTCTTCAGGCCAAAGAAGGAGATTTAGCGATCTTTCTGCTTTCCGGTGCTCATGAAGTGATGTATGAAGGAGAAAAGTATTACATCGTCTCCCAAGGTTCCATATTGATGCTCGAAAGAGAGCATGATCTATAAAACAAAAAAACCGATCCTAGGATCGGTTTTTGAATTTTTAATGAATCCAGCCTTTTTTGGGCCTCATTGACTTTGGCTCTTCATAGACAGCCTTGGATTCCACAGTACCTGTTTTTTTATCCCAGGGATTACTGTTTTTAGCTTCCAGTCCCTTTGGGTTATCAATCGTATCTCTAAATTTTACTTTGAATTTCTTGGTGGACTTATTCATCCATACTTCTGTATTCTTGGCAGCTGGGCCTTGAAGAGTAGCTGGAGAAGATTCCGTTACCAATGTAATTCTAGGTCCTAAAGTCTTTCCTGCAGCCAAATTTTTAGCTTTGGGCCCTATCAGGAAATCCTGAGAGAAAGCCATGGTGGAAAATAACATCAATGCAGAAAACAGGGTCAGCTTTTTCATATCTGTATATTTGGGTCCTGCAAGATATACAGAATTTTCAGCCCATTGGTTTCAAAACTCAATGGAATCTCACGATTTATTCCAGATTTTAAGAATATAATTCTTAAAACGAATTAACACAAAGCCCAAACAGTAGATTATTTTTTAACTCAAATATTCAATTCAAACAAAAAATTCCTTAAAAACACGATCAAATAGAAATCTATTATCAAGAATTTACCCCTAAAAAGAAAAAACCGAGGTGAAAATCACCCCGGCTTTTTTTTAACAATAGACCCTGTTTATATCCTTAAATATTTTTTTTAGAAAGCGAATACTGCGGCCAAAAGAAAGGATGCCAAGCTTTTAGATGGCGCCAGATCTTTAGTCATAAAGTAGTTATCACTCATATTATCCAATCTCAATTCAGGAATCAGCGTAAGGTTCTTGCCTACTTTCGCATTTCCTGAGAGAGTCAAAGCAAACACATTGCCATCTCCGTTGGAATCAGTGCTTACCACTCCGTCAAGTCCACCGTTAAATACGCTGAAGTATTCTCCACGAAGACCAACCCCAAATTTATCACTAGGCTTAGCCTGGAGATAGCCAGCAAAGCCATAGAAGCCAGCTCCATCTCCATTTGAAGTTTGAATATCAGACCCTGTAAATACTTCTCCGGAAGAGGTGGTATTATAGGTGGTATTCACCCCCAAATACAAAACATCAGAGAGATCAAAACCAGTCGTCAAATCGATTTGGAAGGTTTTTCCGAGTGAAGTTTGACCTGGGAAAAGTCCTCCATCATTGGTCAGCTTACCATCCTGATCACCATAGACTACATTTAGGTATGTACTTCCAATATCTGTGGAATACCCCAATTGCCCTCCGATGGTGTAGGTTCCATTCATGTTGAATTCCGTCATATCTGTAGGATTCATTATGGCAGCCAAGAAGGAGAACTTATCAGACAACTGGAAGTTGGCCTTCAAGCCGGTATGGGAAAACGGACCGTAGGAGAACATGTAAGATGTGGAATAGTTGAAGTTGGCCGTTGGAGATATAACTTCGTATCCCAGGAAGGTATTGAAGTTACCCATAGTCAGCGTCACTTTATCAGAGACATTCCAGTAGACATAGAGCTGGTTTAAGATTTGGGAACTACCTGCCATTCCTCCGGCATACAATGGAGAGCCAAAAACAGCATCCTCTCCTCTTGGCCCGAAAACCAAGTCAGCTACAGCTCCTACTTTTTTACCTTCATAAGTGGCAATAATATTAGCCATGCCCAATGAAAAGCCGGGAAGGTTACCGAATGATGAGGCAGGGGCCTGAAATCCTTCTCCTTTATTAGGAGCATTAAAGTTGGTTCTGAAATACGCATCAATGGATCCAGAAAGAGTCAAGGTACCTTCTTCTTCAGAGGTTTCTTCTTGAGCAAATGCAATTTGTGAGGTGGACAGAGCCACTAAGAATATTAGTAGAAATAAGTTTTTCATTTTAATTTTGAGTGATGGTTAACGATAAATTGACCTGACGGAGCCCTTGTCCAGTTGAAAGAGAGTCGCGTTTTTTTCTTCGGACAGGGCTCTTTTTTTTGAGATTATACTATTCGTCGAATACAATAGTGTATCCGCGGATCCCGTGTTCATGGGAATCAAGACCGGTTCTTTCGTGCTCTTCAGACACTCGTATTCCAACAGTCTTTTTCAATACATAGAAGATGGCGAATGCAGCGGAAAATGCAGTCACACCGCAGATGGCAACACCGATTAGCTGAGTCAAAAAGGAATGCTCAGGATTGGTAGAAAAAAGACCTACAGCAAGTGTACCCCAAACTCCACAGGTTAGATGGACTGAAACAGCACCAACTACATCGTCAAGTTTGGCTCTATCCAGAAGGACTGCAGAAAGCACCACAAGAATACCTCCGATAAATCCTACTAATACTGCGCCACCAGGATTAATCACATCCGCACCTGCGGTAATAGAAACCAGACCAGCAAGAATACCATTTAACACCATACCCAAATCCAGTCTTTTGAAAGCAAAATATGCTGCCAAAAAGCCCCCCAATCCTCCAGCGCAGGCTGCCAGTGAGGTAGTTACCAATACAAAGGATACCAATCCCGGGTCAGCAGAAAGGACTGATCCGCCATTGAATCCGAACCATCCCAACCACAACAAGAATACGCCAATCACGGCCAATGGAACACTGGCTCCCGGCTTTTCTACGGTCTTCCCATTTACATATTTTCCGATACGGGGACCGACCAAGATCACACCCGCAAGAGCTCCCCATCCACCAACTGAATGGACTAAGGTACTACCCGCAAAATCATAGAATCCCATGTCATCCAAGGCACCACCGCCCCATTTCCAACTTCCGATGATCGGGTATACAATTCCCACAAAGAAAAGGGTGAAGATGAGGTATGCTCCTAATTTTACTCGCTCTGCGATCGCGCCCGAGACAATGGTAGCAGCGGTAGCGGCAAACATGGCCTGAAACAGGAAATCAGTCCAATAGGTATAACCGGCATCAGCATAAGCTGCAGACACATCGGCTGTGGAGGGTGCAAACCAAAACAAATTCCAGCCAGCAGCATCAAAAGCCAACCATCCGGGAACTTCAAAACCAGGATACATGAGGTAGAAACCGATGGCAGCATAGGATATAATCCCGATGATCGGTGTAATGGTATTCTTAAATAAGATATTTACTGTGTTTTTGGCTTGGCCAAATCCTGCTTCTACTCCAGCAAATCCAAGGTGCATGATAAACACCAAGGCCGTAGAAAGCATCATCCATACATTGTTTGTCGTCAGAAGGTTTTTGGAAAGCTCCACCGACAGATCCATCGCGGCCATTTCATCAGCCAACAGGGGTGCGAAATACATCATAGGTTTTAGGTTAGATTTTGAACGTTTTTCAGAATTTAATGTAAGCTTGAGACCAAAATCTCATAACCAATGTAATTATTATAAAAGCAAAAAAACAAACCAGTTTTTGAAACTATTACAATATTTCAAGTTTTTACTGATCATTTTTGAACCAAAAATTTCAATTTTTTCAATTTTTATAACAAAACAGCCTATTTCAAGACCCATGTTTATCAAAAAATAATATTTTGAATTTTTATAGAATATTTTCTGGAAACGATTACGAAGAGCCTCAAAAAATCTTTATTCTAGTATTTAGAACATATTTTAAAAGATTATTCTGATTTTTGACTTTTAACAGAATTTTAATTCATTTCATTGAATTATCAAAAACATAAATTTTTAAATTCTTGATTATTTTTTTACCCACTGATTTCAAAAAAACCTAAAATGATCTTAAACATAGGGTATTAAAAACCCCTAGATCAAAAAAAATCCCGATTTCTCGGGATTTCAAGCACAAAATAAACCTATAGACTACTTCAATAGCTTCGCAAAATCTTTAGCAAAGTAGGTCAGGATGATTTTTGCTCCAGATCGCTTTATGGAAAGTAAAATTTCCTGCATACTTCGCTCATAATCCAACCAACCCTTTTCTGCAGCGGCTTTTACCATACTATATTCTCCTGAAACATTGTAAGCTGCAATTGGAAGAGGATAATTATCGCTCAATAATTTGATCACATCCAAATAACTCAAAGCAGGCTTTACCATAAGGAAGTCAGCACCTTCCTCCATATCCAAATCTGCTTCAATAAGGGCCTCCTGAGAATTGGCAGGATTCATTTGATAGGTCTTTTTATCACCAAACTTAGGAGCAGAGTCCAAAGCATCTCTAAAAGGTCCATAAAATGCACTTGCATATTTCGCAGTGTAGGACATAATGGAAGTGTCTGTAAACCCATTTTCATCCAACATATCCCGGATGTATCCCACCCTTCCATCCATCATATCTGATGGACCTAGAATATCCACTCCAGCATCTGCCTGAGCCAAAGACATTCTTCCGAGAATCTCCAGTGTTTCATCATTTAAAATCTTGCCATTTTTCACCAAACCGTCATGACCATCACTACTATAAGGATCCATCGCCACGTCTGACATGAGGCATATTTCCGGAAACTGCTTTTTGATCTCTCGAAGTGCTTTCAGGTAAAAAGTCTCGGGATTATAACTCTCAGAAGCCACAGCATCTTTTAATGATTCCGGGTAAGCTGGAAAAACATCAAATGCCATTATCCCTAAATTCATACAGGACTCAATCTCTTTGAGCATCAAATCAATGGAATACCGATGAATCCCCGGCATAGAACTCACTTCAATCTGCTTATGATGTCCATCTACTAGGAACAAAGGAAAAATAAGGTCTTTGACTGAAACCTGAGTTTCTTCTACGAGTCCTCGAATCGACTCTGACTTCCGATTTCTTCTGGGTCTTCTCTGCATGAGTATTGAAATTATTTGGACAAAACTAATTAAGCGAAGCCACTTTCCCTGACAAAAACAAAAAGAGGTGGCTTTTTAACTGCCACCTCTACTATCATTGGATTTCCAATTTAGAAATTGACCTGAGCCTGTAGCCGCAAGAGACTTCCCTTTTGAGTGTTATCCGGGTTTAGCGAATTTTCAAATGTCCTATTGGATACTGTGTACATAGTCACCAATTCAAAATTCTTATTGAACTGCCATTCCACTCCGATTTCCAATTCCTTTACTCGATGCTTAGTGGCATCCAGTTCAAACTTCTTTCCTCCTTTATAATATTGATATCTGGAAAACGGGATAAAAGTTCTCGTTCCTGATTTGATCATATAGCTGGCCAAAACATAACCGCCACCGAGTGCAGCTTCTTTGACATCTTTGATTTCCGGGTCGTACTCTGGCCCTCTACCCCAATTGTATTCCATCTGAAGACCAAACGGCTGAGGATAAATAATCAAGGAAGGACCATACCTAAAATCCCTAAATTCAGTCTGATCAAAATCAGTCTTTGGATTTCTTGGAATCACATATTTGCCTGCATAAGCCTGCAAGGAACCTTCTATGATTTGACCTGAGGCAAGTTGAAAAGGGTAAGTCAATCTAGAGACTACATGAAAAGTCTCATTTTGATCCAGATTGTTCGGCCCTTGGCCATTATAAATCCCCAAACCAAATACCCCATAATCTCCGGAACCTTTTAGACCAGAAGAAGTCAAATAGCTAAACCTCTTTCGGATTTTTTCAGGGGCATAATAAAACAAAACCCCTAAATCCCGCTCATTTGGAAGACCTGAGTTCAAGGCATCATCCCTGTCAAGAGGGAGTCGGTTTTGACTGGATTGAAGGTTTTCAAACCCAAAAGGCATTTTAGATTGACCAAACCTGATTCTAAATTCATTTTTCTCATCCAGGCCGAGGTCAATGTATGCATCTCGGATTTGCCCAAAATTCCCCCCTCCCGAAGCGAAGTCAGGCTGGATGTAGAAATAAACCCTTGGATGGATTTGTCCAAAAAACACAAATCGGATTCTTCGAAAGAAGAAGCCCGGCTCTCCACCCCAGGATTTATCACACTGATCGCATTTCAGGTCCGGGTTGGTTACAAATAGGCCATTATACCGAAACTGAGCATAGCCTCTGATTTGAATTTTGTCATACCACGAAGCCGCTTTCACGGGTTCTGGATTTTTTTCAGGCAGCGAGTCATTTTCAGCACTCCTTGCAAAAGTGCCAATTGAGACCATGACAAATAATGCCAAGGCTGCGGAGAATTTGATCCGCATACAGGAAGATAGTTTTTATACAGCGGTGCAAAAGTCGACTTGGGAGATTTCCTTACGATGAATAGAATGTTAAGGAATTATTACCTCGCCAAAAAAAAGCTACAGTTCACCAAGAATAAAACCTGAAAATGAGAGGCTTAAACATTTAATTTCAAAAACAAGTCTTGAGCTATCTTCTCCTCAAATTCTAAAAATATAGAAACACATAATCACCCCTAAATCCTTTATCGCACTCACATGAAAGGGATCTTCAGTACCCAAAAACTCTAGGATAGCAGCTGCACAACATCGGCTGGTGAAATTTCAAAATAACTTGAAATATAGGCTTCACAGGGGGGGAGGTCTTTTTTGTCATGCGTAGAAAGGACGCCAACCACTTTCATCCCTGCATTTTTGGCTGCCATTACTCCAGAAAAAGAATCTTCGAAAACCAGGCAATCAGAAGGGTCAAAGGAAAGATTCTTGGCTGTCTTGAGGTAAACCTCCGGATCCGGCTTATGTTTTTGGACATGCTCACTGGCGAGGGCAGATTCCAAATGCGGAAATAAGTCCAAATGCCCGGCAATCAATTCCAGATTAGCGAATGGAGCTGAAGTCGCAACACCGGTCTTTAGTCCAATCGATCTTATCCCTTTAAAAAAGTCCATGAAGCCTGAAATTGGCTCTACATTAGGTTTATAGATCTCCCGAAACAAGCTTTCTTTTTCGTCTTCTAGCATCAAAAGCTCTTCGCCCTCAATCTTTCTTCCCAAAAAATGACTGAGGATATAGCCATTGTTCTTGCCATACATATGAGCTGCAAAATCCTCCTCTGTGGGAAACAGGTTTCTTTTTTCAAAAAAGATCTTGAAGGCTTTCGAATGAAATGGGTTGGTATGGCATATCACGCCATCCATATCGAAAATGACTGCTTTGGACATAAGCTGAGTAATGAAATAAAGAATTCACTTTGGGTAAAACCCCAAAGTGAATTAGAAGGTGCCTTAGGAAAGTTATTTATTGAAATTGGAGATTACTTTTTCAATAATATCACAACATTCGTGAATCTGGTCTTCGGTCATGACTAAAGGCGGTGCAAATCGGATGATATTTCCGTGGGTTGGTTTAGCCAGCAAACCATGCTCTGCCAGGCTAACGCAGATATCCCAGGCTGTAGAACTATCCGGTGAATCATTGATCACCACTGCGTTCAGCAATCCTTTTCCCCTCACGAGCTTAGCGATAGGATACTTATCCACCATTTGCTGCATTCGCTCTCTAAAAATCCTTCCGAGCTTCCGAGCGTTCTGAGCCAATTTTTCATCCCTAACCACTTCCAGAGCCGCAATGGCTACCTTGGCCCCAAGAGGATTACCTCCGAAAGTTGAGCCGTGTTGACCGGGTTTAATTACTTCCATAACAGCTTTATCCGCAAGAACTGCCGAAACAGGGTAAAATCCTCCTGAAAGAGCCTTTCCTAAGATCAGCATATCAGGCTTGGTGTAGGTCTCTTGTCGCTCGCAGTGCCCTTCACAGGAACAATTACCACAGACAGCCAGAAGTGATCCTGTTCTGGCAATACCAGTCTGGATCTCATCTGCTATTAGAAGTACCCCTTGTGCTGCGCAAGCCTCCTTAGCCAAACGAATATAATTCTCATCTGGGGTATATACACCGGCCTCTCCTTGAATGGGTTCAACCAAAAATGCCACCACTCCCTCCGTTTTTAATGCTTCTTGAAGAGCTTCTATATTATTATAAGGTATGCGAATAAACCCTTCTGTAAATGGGCCGAAGTTTTTTCGGGCATTTTCATCATTCGAAAAAGAGATAATCGTAGTCGTACGGCCGTGGAAATTATTTTCAGCCACGATTATTTTAGCCTTGTTCTGGGGAACTCCTTTTTTCTCATACCCCCACTTTCTTGCGATTTTGAGTGCAGTTTCTACACCCTCTGCACCGGTATTCATGGGAAGAACCATATCGAAGCCAAAATACTCCGTGATATACTTCTCGTATGGACCCAACATATTATTATAAAAAGCCCTGGAGGTAAGCGTAAGAGTTCCTGCTTGCTCGACCATAGCTCCCAAAATCCTCGGATGACAGTGCCCTTGGTTGACTGCAGAATAAGCAGATAGAAAATCGTAATATTTTTTTCCTTCTACGTCGAAAAGATAAACTCCCTCCCCTTTGGCAAGGACTACCGGCAAAGGATGATAATTGTGCGCCCCATACTTGTTTTCTAACTCAATTGCCTGATTGCTGGAGTTTATATTCACCATAGTTTCGATTGTTTGGGTTTTAGTAAATTTGCACCAAATATAATGAAACCCTGTTGGGCATCCATGAAACCAGAGAAGAACCCTTTCCCCAAATTAACTTCAGAAGACTACTACCTCAACGAAGCCGGATTGATGGTTTTTACCGCGAAATATCATTTAAAAAGAGGCTATTGCTGTGGCTCTGGGTGCAAACACTGCCCCTATCCAAAAGTGTAATTTCTATTGGGAATATTTTTAAACCCCTTTGTTGTTAATTCCCAAAAAGTTCCGATATTTGCAGACTCATTACAGAAACGCATACCAATTACGATACATAATCATGGCAAAAGTTTGTGACATTACCGGAAAAAGACCTCGAGTAGGTAACAACGTGTCCCATGCAAACAACAAGACCAAGCGTAGATTCTACCCAAATCTTCATAAGAAGAGCTTCTACGTACCTGAGGAGGACGCATGGATCACTCTTAAAGTGAGCACCAAAGCACTGAAGACAATCAACAAGAAAGGTATCTCTGCAGTTTTGAAAGAAGCTCAGGATAACGGCATGATTGTAATCAAATAATCAAAGTCACAGTCCCTTAAATCAACACCGAGATGGCTAAGAAAGGAAATAGAGTACAAGTGATTTTGGAATGCACAGAGCATAAGAACTCAGGCATGCCAGGTACTTCAAGATATATCACTACCAAAAACAGAAAGAACACTACAGAAAGATTGGAATTGAAGAAATTCAACCCAATCCTGAAGAAAGTGACTGTTCATAAAGAAATTAAGTAATTTAGCTTGGGTTTGATCCCATATAAACGACAAAAAAATGGCTAAGAAAGTAGTAGCAACCCTGAAAAAAGAAGGTGGCGTGTCTTACGCCAAAGTAATCCGTGCCGTGAAGTCTGACAAGACTGGTGCCTACACCTTCAAAGAAGAAATGGTTCCTTCCACAATGGTACAGGACACTTTGAAAAAATAATTTGCCAAGCGCATCGTAATTTATTCAAGTCCCTCTGAAATGAATCAGTAGGGACTTTTTCGTTATATTCCACTTTTAAAATTCAATTCAAACATGGGAATCTTTGGTTTCTTTTCGAAGGAAAAAAAAGAAAGTCTTGATCAGGGGCTACAAAAGACCAATGAGAATTTATTTTCTAAACTCAGTAAAGCAGTAGTCGGGAAATCCAAGGTAGATGAGGAAATCCTGGATGAACTGGAAGAAATTCTCATCACCTCTGATGTGGGAGTAGACACTACCATTAAAATCATTCGAAGAATTGAAGAGAGAGTTGCTAAAGATAAATACCTCAATACCGGAGAATTGGATGCGATTCTGCGAGAAGAAGTAGCAGCTCTGCTTGAAGAAAACAACACCCAGGACTTTCTGGACTTTGAAATTCCAGCGGGAAAAAAGCCTTACGTCATCATGGTAGTGGGAGTCAATGGGGTTGGGAAAACCACCACCATTGGGAAACTTGCCAATCTCTTCAAATCAGCCGGCAAATCGGTGATTCTGGGAGCTGCTGACACCTTCCGGGCTGCTGCCGTGGATCAATTGATCCTATGGGGAAATCGAGTAGGTGTACCGGTGGTTTCTCACGGAATGAATACAGACCCTGCCTCTGTGGCATTTGACGCAGTCAAACAAGGCGTGGATACTCAGGCAGATGTAGTCATCGTGGATACCGCAGGAAGACTCCACACGAAGGTCAATCTCATGAATGAACTGAGCAAAATCAAACGGGTGATGCAAAAGTTTATCCCGGATGCACCCCACGAAATCATGCTTGTCCTGGATGGTTCTACTGGACAAAATGCTTTTATCCAAGCAAAGGAATTCACCAAAGCCACTGAAGTAACTTCCCTAGCCATTACCAAACTGGATGGAACAGCCAAGGGAGGAGTAGTCATTGGAATCTCCGATCAATTCAAAATCCCGGTTAAATACATCGGAGTGGGAGAAAAAATGACTGATCTACAGATCTTTAACCGAAAGGAATTTGTAGACTCTCTCTTTAAAAAGAAATAAAATCACCTGATTAAGACAATCCTCCGAAAGCCTCGGAGGATTTTTTTTGTCCAAACGGCAACAAGTTAATCCATGATGACGTATATTAATGTGATATCATTATAACATCATATTGAAATGGAAAAAATAACCAAACCCACCTCAGGCTATGCCATATTAGTTATGCATTTAGCGGTCATTGTAGCTGCCGTTTACACCTTGGCTAATGGACTGGTGATCCCAGGAATTGCATCTATATTCATATTCATCCTTCTAATTCCGGGTTATTTCATTGTCGAACCTAACAAGGCAATGGTACTTCTCCTGTTTGGTGATTACAAAGGCACAGTCAAGGCCAATGGATTCTTTTGGGTCAATCCATTCATGACCAAAAAGAAAATTTCACTTCGAGTCCGCAACTTTGAAAACAAACCTTTAAAAGTCAATGATAAAATAGGCAACCCAGTAATGGTCGGCACTATTGTGGTTTGGCAAGTAGAAAATACCTTCAAAGCTACGTTCGAGGTAGAAGATTATGAGAATTTTGTGCACTTACAAACTGATGCTGCCGTACGAAAAATGGCAGGACTCTACCCTTATGACAACTTCGAAGATGAGGAAGCAGAAGTTACCCTAAGATCCGGCGTCGAAGAAGTAAACCATTCCCTAGAAGCTGAAATCATCGATAGACTTAATCATGCCGGAATCAAAGTCATCGAAGCAAGAATTTCCCACCTAGCCTATGCCTCCGAAATTGCTTCTGCCATGCTTCAGCGCCAGCAAGCTACAGCGATCGTAGCTGCCAGACAGAAGATCGTAGAAGGTGCTGTCGGGATGGTAGAAATGGCCCTGGAAGATCTGAAAATGAAAGATATCATCGAATTTGACGAAGAAAAAAAGGCAACAATGGTTTCCAATTTGATGGTGGTGTTATGCTCTGATAAAAGTGCAAGTCCAGTCCTGAATGTGGGAACTCTTCACCAATAAAAATTAGAACAATGGCAAATATGATTTTCAAGGAAGTCCAAACTTACCGTGGAACCTGGCTCATGTATTTAATATTAATCATTGAGCTCCCCATGTTGATCGTCGTGGGGACGGTTATTTGGACGTCGAAACCTGATTCTCAAGAAGCCATCTGGGTAATCCCCATGATTTTTTTGATCATGGGCTCAATTTTCATGTTTCTGATGTGGATTAAGCTAGAAACTAGAATTGACTCCAGTACCATCAAATACCGCTATGTCCCTTTTTTTTCCAAATGGAAATCCATCCAGAAAAATGACGTGAAAAGCATAGAGGTTATTACCTATAGCCCCATTTCAGACTATGGAGGCTGGGGACTGAAAGGCAACAGCACCACCAAAGCTTACAGTGTCCTAGGTGATCAGGGACTTTTGATTGATACAGGTGAAAAGAAGAAGATTATGCTCGGAACTCAAAAAGCCAAAGAACTGAAGACTTTCATCGATAATTGGCGAGAGGAGGACTTTTATGAGTAAGAAAAAAGCCTTTGCATTGAGACTGGAAGAAGAGACCTTAAAAGCTTTGGAAAAATGGGCCGCTGACGAGTTTAGAAGCACTAATGGTCAATTGGAATGGATCATAAACGAAGCCTTAAAAAAAGCAGGCAGGTCTCCTAAACAAAAAGATTAACATGATTTTATTCATCTGACAAGCAGTGAAAAATCACCAATTTTAAATAGTCTATTTGACTATATTTCTAAAACAAAAACTTATTACCAATGAACAATTTGAAAAGAATCTTCTTTATCGCAAGCTTAATATTCCTTGGGTTTGTGGGCATGCCCTTAACCTCCTCAGCTCAGACTTCAGAACTTACAAAGGAGCAAAAGGCAGCAATGAAAAACACCCAAAAGCTTCAGAAAGCAAAAATTGATTTGGGAAAATCATTGGAAAAGCTCCTAAAAGAGCAGGGGAAACTAGAAAAAATGAGAACCAAATTTGAAAAAGATAACAATGCAGGCAAACTCTCCCCGAATGACGTTGAAAAAATCACCAATAAGATCAACGGAAAAGTAAAGGCGATTGAAAAACTGGAAAAGAAAATTGAAAAACTGGAAGCTTATATTAAAGAAAATGAAGGCGGTATTTAACCGCCTTTTTTTTGATCATAAATTTCAAGAGTCACGATTTTTCAAAGATTCGATTCGTATTGGATTTCAGTGATCAGGATTTGATTCCTTATCTTGCAGGCTGAAATCGCCATGAAGAAACTCATCAGCTTAATAATCCGCTATATTCCAAGACCTGTATTGCAACAAGTCAGCCCTTTGGTCATGAAGGGATTCGCGCTAATTAATCAAGGAAATGAAGTAGAGTGTCCAGTCTGTTCTAAGCAATACAAGAAATTTCTTCCATATGGCAGGATTGCCAGAGAAAATGCACTTTGTCCAAATTGTTTGGCTTTGGAGAGGCATAGACTGATGTGGCTATTTTTGAAGGAAAAGACAAACTTCTTCACTCAAGACCTGAAGGTCCTTCATGTGGCTCCGGAACATTGTTTTATTGGTCGATTTGAAGACTTGTCTAATCTGGATTATATCACAGCTGATATTGAATCTCCTTTAGCAAAAGTGAAAATGGATATCCACTCTATTCCATTTCCAGAAAACACCTTCGATGTGGTCTTTTGCAACCACGTGCTGGAACATGTTGAGGACGATATTCTGGCCTGCTCGGAGTTCAATCGAGTCCTAAAACCGGGAGGCTGGGGCATCCTTCAGTCCCCAGTGTATAATTTGGAAAAAACGCTTGAAGACAAAAGTATCACTGATCCTGCCGAAAGAGAAAGAATTTTCGGACAAAGAGATCATGTGCGCAAATTCGGAAAGGATTATGCCGAAAGGCTGAGAAAATCTGGACTTCAAATTGAGGAAAATAGATTTGTCAAAGATCTTCCTGAAGAAAAAGTAAAACGATATGCCTTGGCACCCGATGAAATTATTTTCGTGTGCAAAAAGGGAATTTAACCTCTAAATATTTTTCTAAGCCATTCGTAAATCAGGCCAAGTCCATAAGATAAAAGCTGAGTGATGGAGGCCAAAAGGCTTAAAAACACAACTTGCATAGACTTGTATCGAGAGAAAGCACTAAATATCACTGCTAAAATCCAAGACGCCAAAAAAGCTAATTGAACCTTGAAAAGAAAAGGATAGCCCAAAGCAAACACTGGCAAGGAGAGGATAAAGACTAAAAAACACGAAGGCATCCAATGAACCAATTTGATGGCCTCAGGATGAAATCTAGAGACATTTACCCGATTTCTCCCAAAGGAAAAGGCCTGTTTAGCGAAGCTTACTAGAGTATTTTTACGCTTGTGATAGACAAAAGCTTCTTGGATCAGTTCAAGGTTAAACCCAGATTTTTTGATTCGTATACTCCATTCGATGTCTTCTCCTTGATTGGGGTCCACAAAGCCTTGAGTAGCCAAAAACACATCTTTAGAAACGCCCATGTTGTATCCTCTGGCCTGATATTTTGAAGGATCTTTTAGCTTACCGCGAATCCCTCCTGTTGTCCAAAAGGAAGTCATGGCAAAATCCATAGCCTTTTGGAGGTCTGAAAAGTCAGAGTCTGCTGCATCAGGCCCTCCAAAGGCATCCAGTTTTCTGCTAAAAATCCCTTCATAAACTATCTTGAGATATTCCTTTGGAAGTAAAACGTCTGAATCCAAGATCACAAAAAATTCACCTTTGGCTTGACGCATTCCAAAGTTTCTTGCGAATCCCTGACCAGTATTTTCTTGATAAAAATACTGAAGCTCAATTTTAGGAGCGAAGCGTGACACCACTTCTTCAGCCGTAACAGAAGAACCGTCTTCCACCACTATCACTTCAAAATCCCTGAAGCTTTGCAAGGCAATGGATTCCAACAATTCCTCTAATTCCTGAGGGCGATTGTAAACCGGGATGATAATGGAAAAAAACATCAGAAATCGAAATTGATCTCTTCGTCGATTTTGTATTCAGCCTCTTTGGATTGACTGGATGTCATCAGTTCTGCAATAAAGCCCGTCACAAACAACTGAACACCGATGATCAGCGCCACTAGCGCGAGAAAAAACAAAGGTTGATCTACTATTTCACGGACTTTCATTCCATTCCTCAGGGAATAGATTTTATCAAAAATCAGCCAAAGGGTAATCAGGAATCCTGTCATAAAGGAAAACGTCCCTAAAAGACCAAAGAAGTGCATAGGCTTCTTTTTGTACTTATGGACGAAGGACACGGTGATCAGGTCTAAAAAACCATTTAAAAAGCGTTCTAAGCCGAATTTGGAGTAACCATACTTCCTGGCCTGATGTTGGACTACTTTTTCGCCAATTTTGGGAAATCCACTCCACTTTGCCAATAGCGGGATATAGCGATGCATTTCTCCGTAGACGGTAATATTTTTTACTACCTTATTTCGATATGCTTTTAGACCACAGTTAAAATCATGGAGCTGAATTCCGGATATCCAGCGAGTCACCCCATTGAAAAACTTTGAAGGAATGGTTTTGGAAATAGGGTCATGGCGCTCTTTTTTCCAGCCAGAGACCACATCCAAACCATCTTTGACCATTTTATAGAGATCTGGGATCTCATCAGGGCTATCCTGAAGATCCGCGTCCATGGTTATGACTACTTCCCCTTGTGCTCGTTTAAACCCAGCGTCCAAAGCAGCCGATTTACCGTAGTTTCTCGTAAAATTAAGTCCTTTGATCCGATTATTTCGAAGAGACAATTCCTGCAAAACCTCCCAAGAACGGTCAGTACTACCATCGTTGATTAAAATTATTTCATAAGAAAAGCCGTGTGTATCCATCACACGGCTGATCCAATGAGTTAATTCCGGCAAAGATTCTTCTTCGTTAAAAACTGGGATTACGACAGAGATTTGAATCATGAATTAATAATCGAGGGATTTATCGCGTTTTTTTAGAACAGCTCCCAAAATTAATGCAATTATGGCATATGCAATCAATCCAAAGCCAAAGCCTTTCAATTGACCGGCCAAAGTAAAGTTGGAAGAAGAGCTTTCACGAATTTCTTCAAGCTGAGCTGGACTTAAGGAATCCGGATTGGCTCCGAATTTTTCCATCATACTCAAGCTATTCTCAAAAGTCAGGTCGGCCAAAACTTGCGGTAAATCCGGATCAATCACCTGATAAAGCAAAATCTGCCCTACCAAGGAAACCAAGCCTGAGATAATCATGGTGATGAAACTGAAATTAAATGCAGTTCCGAAAGTCATAAACCCACCGAGTTCAGTTCTATATTGTCTTCCAAAATAGATAATCAAAACAAAGAAGATGACTATTGCGACCAGCCCAAACCAACCGGAAGCCAAAAGTGTGGAGTCAATGAAATAGGCTACATAGGTGATTGCTAAAGCAACTAGACCTATGGTAAGCCCTGGCTTAACAGCAGCCTGAAAAGGTGATTGTACTTGCTCTTCCATAAAATTTACGTTTGATTTTTCCTTAAAATAATAGAAATAATAATGCTGAAAAACATTCCCGGGATGATTTTCCAAATCCCATCATTCAGAGCCACATTCCAAGGAGAAAGGTCCGAGATACTCTGAAGAGTAACCTGATAGGAGTTTTGCCCTACTTGATCAATAATAACATCCTTATTTTCCTCTAAGACCATAAGCTTGGAGGCTTTTATAACTTCGAAAAAATCCGGCATGGAAAGCAGGATTACCCAAATCCCTAGACAGGAAATTATACCTATTAGTGTATAAGTCACAAAGCCTACTGTCATTCCCTCAGCAAAGGATAAATACCCGTTGTTATTGTATTCTTTAAAGAACTTGATAGCTAAAAAAACAGCAAAAGGAATGACTAAATAGCCAAATACAAGATTTAAGTTACTAGGATCAGGATTTAGAAAGGAAAGAATGTAAAAGGAAATTACACTGAGTAGCCCTCCCAAAATTCCAAATTGGTAGGCAGTTTTCAGATATTTATTCATCTATTCGGATCAAATTTCCTTCATACACAACGAATTTCACCTTTCCATTTAGCTCTTGTCCAAACCAAGGGTTGTTAGAAGAAAGGGACTTGTTAGATTTTTCATCAAATCTCCAACCTTCTTCAGGGTTCCAAATGGTGAAAGATTCAGGAGTTCTGCCTACAATCATTGTAGGGCCATCAGTAATTTTTTCTATCAACAATTCCCATCCCAATTCTTTTGACAGTATGGCCATAGCTGGCAAAAAAGTCTGCAAACCCGCCATCCCGAAAGAGGCTAAATCGAACTCTGCGAATTTAGAGTCATAATCTTGTGGTTGGTGGTTTGAAACAATGGCATCAATAGTACCATCTTTCAATCCTGCGATTAGAGCCGACCTATCAGATCCTCCTCTAAACGGAGGCTTAACTTTATAATTGGGGTCAAAGTCAACTAAATCGGAATCTTTAAATATCAATTGATAAATCGAAATATCTGCTGTTACGTTAAGCCCTTCAGCTTTAGCCTTTCTAATTAAATCAACGCCTTGAGCAGTGGAAATCGTCTGAAAATGAGCCTTCCCTCCTGTATAGCGAATAATTTCAAGATTTCTTTGAATGGCCACATATTCAGACAGGCTAGGAATACCTTTCATTCCTAATTTGGTTGAAATTTCACCTTCATGCATTTGGCCAAAAATAGCTAAAAGTGGATCGTAAGCATGGTCAAAAAGCACCCCGTCAAATTTCTGAAGGTATTGAAGAATCTTCATGTACCGATCAGAATTAGAAAGGGTTTTAATACCATCACCAAAGATTCTGACACCGGATTGAAAATGCATATCCAAGATTTCCGTCAGGTCATCACCTAATGTATTCTTGGTCACAGCTCCCATGACCTCAAATTCCACAGGGAATTTTTTAGATTTATTTAGGACAAAATCAACCTCATTTTTTGATTGAAGAACTGGTTCAGTATTCGGCATTATTACCGCTTTTACAAAACCAGATTCAGTTAAGGAAGAAGCTAAAGAATCAATGCTTTCACGGTATTCTTGTCCCGGCTCCCCTAATCCACATCTTAGATCAATCCAGCCTTTCGATGCCAAAAAGCCTTTGCAGTCAATAATTTCAAACTTATCAAGGTCAATTTCGGAAGGCGCTGGTTGGAGAGATTTTCCTTCCAAGATGAAATTGGCAGGAGAGTTAATTTTACCCCCACCTACAAAACTGAGGTTTTTAAATAAAACAGACATCCGTGATGATTTGGTGCAAAACTGCAACAATATTCCCTAAAATGAAACGGAATTATGGATTGATAAAAGCAAACTAGGAAAAATGAAAAAATCAAGAATTGAAAAAGGCTAAATACACGATTAAAAAACAAAATCCCAGTAGGAAACCTAAAAGCACTTCTTGAACCTTGCTTTTTGTCTCTAGCCTTTTGGTACTTCCCTTTTGCCTATTGCTATTTGCTATTTGTTATAAAACACAAAAGCCCCAGCTGTAAAGCTGAGGCTTGAATAATGTGGCGGCGACCTACTCTCCCGGGTGTAACCCCAGTACCATCGGCGCTGCAGGGCTTAACTTCTCTGTTCGGGATGGGAAGAGGTGGGACCCCTGCGCTAGGCCGCCTAATTTGTAAGTATGCAGTGATCGGTGATCAGCCTGCATCTAATATCTTGTGTTCTGACTTGGAGCTTCAGTCTTCTGACTTCCGTCTCCGGTCTTTTAACATATCTCGTAGAAACTGTAACAAACGGTAGGCAAGCTTTCGGGCAATTAGTACTGCTCAGCTATGCCA
>NZ_AUBV01000004.1 GCF_000429425.1 Algoriphagus mannitolivorans DSM 15301 | reverse complement strand
TTTCCCAGAACATCCTTGAGAATCTTGTTATCTAGGGCCAGCTCCGCGTACATCTGCTTGAGCTTCCGGTTTTCTTCCTCCAGCTCCTTGAGCCGCTTGAGCTCCTGAACTTCAATGCCTCCATACTTCTTTTTCCAGAGATAAAATGTGCCTCGATGGATACCCAATTCCCGGCAGAGTTCATTTACATCCCTGCCCGATTCATGATCCTTGACTGCCTTGATGATCTGGCTTTCGGTAAATCTTGACTTCTTCATACAGTTTAAAGTTAGTGACTTTGTCGTCTTTTAAACTGTCCAGTTTTTGGGGAAGCTTACACAAGGAGCTACACTTTTTGACGGCACTGGGAATTCCATTTCCAACAGTGTCATCATTCTTCAAGATGGTAAAATATCGGCCGTTGGAGGTTCGGAAGTTGAAATACCTGAAAATGCCAATTTAATTGATGTCTCAGGGAAATTTATCACGCCTGGCTTAGTCGATGCACACGTTCATTTTTCCCAAACCGGCTTTTTTGACGGACGTCCTGATGCATTAGATCTTCGGGATACGCTTCGATTTGATAGCCTTCAGGCAAGATTGAAAAGAAATCCCTATCCCTATCTGGAAAGTTATCTGCGCTCAGGAGTAACGGCAGTCTATGATGTGGGTGGCTATGAATGGACCATTGACCTTGCAACATCGGCAGAAGCAGATCTAAACGCTCCTCATGTGGCTGCGGCAGGGCCTTTACTTACTCCTTTTGACCAAGAGCGGCTGGATATTTTCAATGTCCCTCCAGCGCGACAAATGCTGGCTTTGACTTCCCCTGAGTTTGGAAGAGAATACGTGCAAAAGAGTACCGATTCAGGCTCTACAGGAATAAAAATCTGGAGCCTAAACCTGAAGGATTCAATTTTTTTGCAAAGCCTAAGGGCGGTAGCTGAAGAAGTCAATACCCAAGGAAACCAATTGATCGTCCATGCAACTAATTTGGATGAGGCCAAGGAAGCAATTCGTTTAGGCGCAAAAGTTTTGGTGCATAGTGTAGATGACCAGGTGTTGGATGAAGAGTTTATCCAAATGGTAAAGGAATCCGGGGTGATTGTATGCCCTACATTGGTGGTAATCTCTGGGTATGGGGTAGCATTCCGCTCACTTCAAGGGACTTTCCCGATGAACGACCCCAACCAAGTCGTAGACCCCTACACCAAAGCATTGCTAAATTCCTCTCAATCTTTTTTTAAGTTTTATCCCGACCCTAAAAATTATCAGAAAAATCTACTATCCGTCGAGAAGACCGACCGAAAGATTTCGGATATGATGCTCACTAATCTGAAAATTCTCTACGATTCAGGAATTACTATTGCCCTATCAACGGATGCAGGAAATCCAGGCACTCTCCATGGGCTCTCCATCTATGATGAATTGGAAGCGATGCAAAAGGCTGGAATTTCAGCAAATGACTTGATTCCGATGGCCACCCAAAATGGGGCGAAAGCTATGCGAAGATCAGATGACTTTGGCACGCTGGAAGTGGGGAAAATGGCTGATCTGATCATCTTGGAGAAAGACCCCTCACTTGATGCCAGTAATTTCAGATCCATCACCCATGTCATGCGGGGAGGTTTGTTGAGGCCTGTTAATGTCCCATTTGAAAAGTAATCCTGAATGATCTCGTTTTTCCGAAAATTCCGCCAAAAGCTTATAAGTGAAAATAAGTTCACTCGATACTTGATTTACGCATTAGGTGAGATCGGTTTAGTCATGATAGGAATTCTTCTTGCACTCCAAGTCAACAATTGGAATGAGGATCGGAAAAATATCAAGAAAGAGGAGACCTTTCTACGACAAATTCATATCGAATTTGATGAGAATAAGGCACAGTTTGAAAAAATTAAGGCATTTCATTTCAAATCTTTAAGGAGTTGTGAATGGATGCTTAGCAATCAACCCTTTAAGACTGTCTCTCTTGATTCCCTTCGATATCACTCTCTCTGGTCCAGGACGTCTTACACCTTTGACCCTTCGCAAAGTAGTATTGTGTCCCTGGTGAATACAGGCGCGATTGAACTTATCCGAGAGGAAGAACTTTGGGCTGCTTTGGTCGCTTGGCCTGATCTGATGGTCGATTATTTGGAAGAAGAAAAAGAAATGAGGGCATTTACAGTCAATCATGTCATCCCTTTTTCTTTGGATCATTTTAAGTTGTACACGGAAGAGGAACGATTTGACGCAGTGCTCAACTTTGATCAAAAACAACTGGATAAATATCTAAATCTTATCGCCAGAAAAAAACGAATGCTTCAGGCCATATTGATTGGATTAGCAGACCAGGAACATGCAGATAATAGAAATGAAAATAGTCAGGTAGTAGAGGCCATTGATTTAATCATTTCAAAAACTAAGTCAAAAGATTAAATATGATCTCCTTTTTCAGAAAAATCCGCCAAAAACTCCTGCATGAAAATCGAGTGACTCGCTACCTGGTTTATGCGCTCGGAGAAATATTTTTAGTGGTTATCGGTATTTTGATCGCTCTACAAGTGAATAACTGGAATGAAAGCAGGAAATCAAGAAATTTTGAGCAAGAGATTCTTTCACTCATTGACCAAAATCTAAGTCGTGACTCTAGCGTGATTGCTGCGGAGCTACAAAAAGCTCTCATTGCGAATGCGACCACTGATTCCATTTTAAATCAAGTGGAAAAAGGAATTTTTGAGGAAAACCTGTATGTATGGATGGCTAAGGTCATTCGGTTTGAGAGGTTCAAATCTCAATCCAGTGGCTTTGAAGTTTTAAAATCCAAGGGAATTGATGCGATTTCTGATAAGGATCTCCAAATCGATTTAATCAACTACTATGATGAAGTCCTATTCCGCTTGAGTCAAGCTATTTTGGATGTGGAGAATTCCTTCAATTCAGATTGGATTCCAGTGGTCAAAAGTGAATTCTATGATTTTGATTATGAAGACAGATTGGAGCCCAGAAATCTGGAGGATTTTTTTAAAAATCCGAGTCATATAATTCTCTTCAAAATGTTTCAGGACAACCGAGAAGGATCCATCACCAGAATGGGTATAGCCTTGGAAGAAATCGCTGCTTTGAAATCCCAACTTAAAGCCCAGCTACAATGACTCAATTTTTTAGAAAAATCCTTCAGAAGCTTTTCACCAAAACTGGACAGTTCTCTTTTTAATCATTTTGTTTTCGAGATCAGGAAAGCTCAAAGAAAATAAACCCTTGATTTCCAACAGGAATTCGTATTTTGAAAGGGCCAACTTTTCGAATAACTACCTACTTCTATAAAATGCCAGTCTTTGACTTAGCTTGAAGACCAGCAGGATTCCCAGGAATCTAGTATAAAAAAGGTCATTCCATCAGGATCTAATTCCGTTTTTCATTTGCAGACTATGAAAATCTCCTCATCGCTCAAACAAGAAATCCTTACGCTAATGGAGGATTATTGGAAAAGCTATTTTGAAGGAAATCTTGAAAAATGGGCAAACTACCTTCCGGAATTTTACAAAAATATCGGGACCACCCAAGAGGAAATCTGGAATAGTAAACAGGACATTGTAGACTATACCCATCGAGTCAAAGATCAGATGGTGGGAATGGCGGACATTAAAAATAAAACGGTCCAGATCATCCCTTACGACCCATATTTTATGGTGCATGAGTTAGGCGACCTGTATGTGAAATCGGAAAAAGAATGGGTGTTTTATGCTCATTTTAGGCTTTCTTCTCTTTTGGAAAAAACAACTCAAGGCTGGAAAATCCTCCACCAACATGGTTCTTTTCCCGACCATAAAGCAACAGAAGGAGAAGCATTTGGGCTGGAAGCTGTCAAGGCTGAAAACGAGCGCCTAAAAAAAGCTGTCGAAGAGCGGACTGCAGAACTGGAAAATAAAAACAGAGAATTGCTGGTTGAGTCTGCGCTTGAGCGGGTCCGTACGGTGGCCATGTCCATGAAAAAGCCCGACGACATGCTGGAGGTATGCCGGGTAATTTCGGATGAGTTGACCCAGTTTGGAATTGATGGAATCCGAAATGTCCAAACAGTAATTATTCAGGAGGAAAAAGAAATATACCTCTGCTACCAGTATTTCCCGGCCTATAACCAGGAAATCATCGAACGAACCGAATACCTGAAAAACCCGGTCGAAAAGGAGCTGGTCGATAAGATCAGCAAAGCTAAGGACGGGTATTTCGAAGGTAGCTTGAAGGGAAAGGTCCTTGATGAATTCAGGCAACACAGAAAAGAAGAAAAGCATTTGGAGGATCCCTTGATGGATCAAGTGGATGAAATCCACTATTTCTTTTATTCGATCGGACAGGGCGCCTTGGGAATCACCTTATATCAAGCACTTAATTTTGAAGGCCTCTCTATTTTCAAGCGGTTTCATCAGGTTTTTTCATTTGCCTATTCCCGATTCAAGGACCTCGAAAAAGCTGTAGCCCAGGCCCGAGAGGCCCGAATTGAAGCGGCCCTGGAAAGAGTGAGAAGCCGCAGCATAGCCATGCATAAAAGCGAGGAACTGTCAGACCTCTCACTTGAATTGGTAAAACAGGTGCAGGCTTTGGGCATGGAAACCTGGTTTTGTGCTTTCAATATTTATGATGACGATAAAAAAGGTTCACTGGAATGGGGCAGTAATGGCCTGGGCGTTTTTCCAAAATACAGAACCCCGAGAGAAGGTATATTCCTCCGTTATTACAAGGCAGGTCAGAAAGGGGAAACTTTATTGGTCAATGAGATTGGGGAAGATGAATGTCCTGCCCATTATGAATACCTATGTAGCCTTCCGGGAGTCGGGGAGCAATTGTTGAAAATGAAGGCCGATGGTATCCCTTTTCCTGCATCGCAAATTGATCATGTGGCTTTTTTCAAATACGGATATATCATCTTCATAACCTATAAACCTGTGCCTGAATCGCATGAGGTTTTCAAACGCTTTGCCAAAGTTTTTGAGCAGACGTATACTCGGTTTTTAGACCTTCAAAGAGCTGAGGCTCAAACCAGGAAATCAGAAATTGAGGTTGCAGTGGAACGGGTTCGGGCCCAATCCATGGCCATGCATCACCCTGACGATCTCAACAAAGTAAACAAAGAACTATTAAGCCAGCTTCAATGGCTTCAGGTAAAAGGACTTTCCGGAGTTACTTTTTATCTGGTCGAAGAGAATGGATGGGTCAAAGCTTGGGATTTTTCAAGCCCTGGAAATATTGGAAATCAGAACAGCTATACGTTTCAGTTTGATTCCAACAAGCATGAAATGCTGGGATTTCCCTTTAAAATACTGGAAAACACTGACCTAGACTACTTCATTGCCGATTACCCCCTTGAAAAACTAAAAAAGGCATTACCTGAGTTAGAAGAAATCGACCCTGCCGTTGCCAAAATTTTTACAGAAGCTATAGAAACTGGAGTATTAACCCATCAATGGACCGCTTGCGCGAGAATTTCCAGTGGAATGCTTGGAGTCGATCTGACCGCCCCCCCAAGTGAAGACACAAAAACCATTGTGTTGAAAATGGCAGGAGCGTTCAACCAAGCCTACACCCGCTTTCTTGATTTACAAAAGGCCGAAGCTCAGGCGAGAGAAGCCCAAATTGAATCAGCGCTGGAAAGAGTAAGAAGTCGCTCCATGGCGATGCATAATAGTAATGAAATAGGAGATGTGGCGATGGTCCTCTTTCAACAACTCAAGAGTTTAGGTGGAGAACTTTGGGGTACGGGCTTCGCATTCTGTGAAAAAAATTCGGAGCTTGATGAATTCTGGTTTGCCAATGAAAATGGCATCATGCCACATTTAAAAATTCCTAACAATGTAGACCCGGCCCATAAGCAAATGTATGAGGGCTGGAATAAAAACCTTGAGTTTTTATCTATTGAAAATGGTGGTAAGGAGCTAAAAGCTCATTATAAATATATGCTCACAGTTCCTGATGTGCAGCCCATTTTCCAGGGGATATTAGATCAGGGTATTGAATTTCCAAAATGGCAAAAATGGCATGCAGCCTATTTTAAATATGGATACATGCTAGTCATCACGACTGAAACCTATGAAGACGAAAAGGTATTCACACGGTTTGCCAGAGCTTTTGAGCAAGCGTATACCCGCTTCCTAGACCTTCAAAAAGCAGAAGCGCAGGCCAGAGAAGCACAGATTGAAGCAGCCTTAGAGCGTGTAAGATCCAGGACCATGGGAATGCAAAAGGCGGCAGAGCTTGGCGATGTTGCTCAATTGCTCTTTGGTGAACTGAATGGACTGGTGGATGACCTATGGACTTGCGGATTTGTGCTTTGTGAAAAAGATCGGCAAGAGGACGAATGGTGGCTAAGTCTGGACAATGGATTAATTCAGCCATTTTCCTTGCCCAATGTTGGAGATTTTGCACATGAAAATCTATACGAAGGATGGCAAAAACAAGAATCTTATCGAACCGTCACCCTAGAAAACCAAGACCTCCAAAAGCACTATGATTGGCTGATGGAATTACCCATAGCCAAGAAAATTTTTGAAGACATGGAAGCCGCAGGAATCCCACGACCCAAGTGGCAGCGCTTACATGCCGCTTATTTCAAAACCGGATATCTAGTAATTATCACGGAAGTGCCTTGTAGCGAAGAAGAAATTTTTAGGCGATTTGCTCAGGTTTTTGATCAGACATATACCCGATTCCTTGACCTCCAAAAAGCAGAAGCACAAGCAAGGGAGGCGCAAATAAACTTGGCCGTGGAGCGCGTTCGTGCGAGGGCCTTGGCTATGAATAAATCAGAGCAAATTCTTGATGTGGTCTTTAAACTGAAGGAAGAGCTGATGGGACTTGATATTTCTGGGGTAGCAGCGGCTACCATTTTGCTGAAGGAGTCCGACGGGAAAGTCCGTAGCTGGGATCTGACCTCCATGGAAAAAGAGGGAGACCAGATGCATATCGCTTCAGATATCATCTTCGATTTGGGAAAAACCCATCCTGATTTTTACCAGCGCGAAATTTGGGCTAAGGGAAATACATACCAGGTAGTGACACAAGACCGCGAATCGCTTCAGATTTCCACCAATTGGCTTCGTGATCATGGCAAATTCAAGGAGGCCGAGGAAGCAGAAAAATTCATTGCCTCAGCTGGTATAAAGAAAGTGTATCATCCATCTGCTCCTTTAGCAAAAGGTAGAATGGTCATTGATTTACTGGAATCCCCTCAGGAGGAGGTAAAATCCATCCTTACCAAAATGGCAGCGGCTTTTGACCTAGCATATAAGCGATTTGAGGATCTTCAAATGGCCGAATCTCAAGCAAAAGAAGCGAAAATTGAGTTGTCGCTGGAAAGGATACGGTCTCTAGTAACCTCCATGCAGGAATCCAATGAACTCTTTGATGTGGTGGTTGCTATGCGCAAGGAGTTTGTATCATTAGGACATCAAGCACACTACTTTTGGCATATGAAATGGTCAACAGAAGCCTATGATATGTCCATGACTTCTGAAGAAGGTGACCGGATAGGAATGATAATCTCTGTCCCAAAATTTGTACATGACAAAATCCCTTCCTTGGCTTCTTGGGAGAAATCAGATTCTCCGGTTTTTGTACTCGATTTGGATGGTTCTCAGGCCTGGGATTACATAGAAAATATGAATAAGTACGGGCACTATGAACTGGCTGATCCTAAATCCCCGAGTGAAGAAGATATTTTGGCTCTTGGAGGTTTAACATTTGTAATTGCCCGAACCACCCATGGAGAAATTGGATTCAGTTTGCCGGGAAAAATCCCTAATCCGCCTGAGGAATCTCTTCATACATTGATTCGATTTGCCAAAGTATTTGGGATAGCCTACAAACGTTTTGAAGACCTTCAATATGCGGAAGCGCAAGCAAAAGAAGCGCAAATCGAACTATCGCTGGAAAGGATACGATCCAAAGTAACTTCCATGCAGGAATCCACTGACCTTTTAGATATCATGGTCAGTATCCGAAGTGAATTTGTTTCGCTTGGCCACCAAGCTCAATATTTCTGGTACATGCGTTGGCTTACTAGCAAATATGAGAAAGCCATGACCTCTGGAGATGGCGCACAAGTAGGCATGGTCATGACCTTACCTCGGCATATTCATCGAGATATCCCGTTGGTGGCCAATTGGGAGCGCGGCAATGAACCTACCCTGATTTTTCCGATGGATGTAGACACCGCCATGGACTATGTTCAAAAAATGGTCTCCCTAGGCGATTTTGAAAAGGTAGACCCCAATGCCCCAACCATGGATGACATCAGGCATATTGGAGGGCTTACTTTTATTATGGCCAAGACATCCCAAGGAGAAATTGGCTATAGTTTGCCCGGCTATGTACCTAATCCTCCTGAGGAAGCAGTAAGCACTTTAGCCAGATTTGCAGGTGTTTTTGACTTGGCATATAAGCGTTTTGAGGACTTGAAAAAGGCTGAAAAAGACTTGATAGAAATCAAACTTGCCAAGCAAAAAGCTGAAAAAGCCCTATCCGAACTCAAGTCTGCACAGGCTCAGCTCATCCAATCCGAAAAAATGGCCTCGCTTGGAGAGTTGACCGCAGGCATCGCCCATGAGATTCAAAACCCCCTGAATTTTGTCAATAACTTCTCCGAAGTCAGCGGAGAGCTGATTGACGAGGCTCAGGAAGAAATCGAGAAAGGCGACCTGGAAGAAATCAAATTCATCCTCCAAGACCTGAAAGACAACCTCAGCAAAATCAATCACCATGGAAAAAGGGCTGGCTCTATCGTCAAGGGAATGCTGGAACATAGCCGAAAATCTGAAGGCAAAAAAGAACAGGTAAACTTGAACGGCATAGCCGATGAATGTCTCAAACTGAGCTTTCATGGACTGCGTGCCAAGGACAAGTCTTTTTCAGCTGATTTCAAGACCCATTTCGCAGAGGATCTACCCGAAGTCTCAGTAGTCCGTCAGGATATCGGCAGAGTCCTGCTCAATCTGATCAACAACGCATTCTATGCCGTCCATGATTTCGGAAAAACTCAAGACAAGGGATATAAGCCAACGGTCACGGTAAGCACCTCCCAAGTAAAAGACCAAATAGAAATCACCGTTTCCGATAATGGAAAGGGCATTCCAGAGCAAATTCAGGATAAAATTTTCCAGCCTTTCTTTACCACCAAGCCTACTGGAGAAGGGACTGGCTTGGGACTTTCGCTTAGCTATGACATCATCAAAGCGCATGGAGGAAGTATTGCTCTCTCAAGCTCTCCCGGACAGGGCGCTGCCTTCACAATAACTCTCCCCAAAAAATGAAAAGAGCGCTTCTCATATCCATTCTTTTCTATTTTGGATTGACCCAAATCTCAGCAGCCCGAGCTGATGTGTTCTTACTACGCGCAGATCAGTTTCAGTCACACCAACGCCTGTTTTTATCGCCGCTCGAAGAATGGGAATTTAGAGCTGGACCAGAAGACCCTTGGTCCTATCCTGAAATCAAAGATCAACCTTGGATAAAAATGAATCCCATGGCATTGTCGCCGGATCTTGGGGGCACCAATGGCCGCATAGAAGGCTGGTTTTTGATCAAATTCAAGCTGGATCAATCTTTTCAAAATATCCCCCTGGGAATCAGTCGGAATCTTTGGGCAGCCACCGATGTGTATCTGGATGGAGAATTGATTCATTCCTTTGGTGATACCGGAAAGCCTTATGAAGCCTACAATCCTATACTTAAATACCCCATTCCTTTAGACTTGAAAATCGGTAAGGAGTACCTTCTGGCTATTCACTTTGTGGATTATGAAAGTCTTTTTACCCAGCGAGAAATACGTCTCAGTCCTACGAATCTGAAAGATTTTATCAATTTAACAGGTCCAGGCTATGTAGATTGGGTTACCAAGCAACACAAGCTAACTCATATTTATACCACCCTCTGTATATCCGTATCGTTCCTGCTTTTTTTCCTGTATTGGTTTTTAGCCTACCTCAATCCTGACCAAAAAATCTTCCTTATTATCGGTGGTTTCACCACAGTAGTGCTGATAGGCACCCTATTGACTTTTGGAAACACGTTTTTTGAAATCTCCTATACCCTAGAAAAGATACGTTTTGTTCTTTTTGTCACTTGTCAGGCGATTATGGTTTTGTTTGCTCTATTTATTCTAGAGTGGGTCTTGACGGCAAAAATTTCTCGGCTTTCGTGGATCATCTTATCCATACTCCTTCTGGTAAATATCTTAGCACATGTTTTCTCCATTTCGCTTCCTTTTGGTTTGGTTTTTCTAGCCATGCTTCTGCATTTCGCCAGAATCATGAGATCACACCTGCATTTAATCAAAGGGGCCAAAATGGCACTGATTGCCGGAACAGTGGTGCCTACTTTGGCGACCTTGGTGTATATCATGCTACACAAGTACGACCTTGACCTTTACAATGAGTATGACAAATTACTTTTATCACTAACCATTTTAAGCCCCCCTCTTTTTCTCCTGGCTTACATTTCTGTACGATTCAAGGAAACACTTGTAGCACAGAAAATAGAGGCCGAGAAGGTCTTGAAAGTATCAGAGGAGAAGAAAACCATTCTGGCTACCCAAAAGGAACAATTGGAAATATTGGTGAAAAAGAGAACCGAAGAACTATCTAAATCCCTTGAAAATCTCAAATCCACCCAAGCTCAACTCATCCAATCCGAAAAGATGGCCTCGCTTGGAGAGTTGACCGCAGGCATCGCCCATGAGATTCAGAACCCCCTGAACTTTGTAAATAACTTCTCGGAATTGAATAAGGAACTGGTCGAAGAAGCAAATGAAGAACTGGAAAAAGGAGATTTAGAAGAGACCAAAGCAATTTTAAAAGATCTAAGAGAAAACTCTGAGAAGATTAACCTTCATGGCAAAAGAGCAGGTGCCATTGTCAAAGGTATGCTGGAACATAGCCGTAAATCTGAAGGCAAAAAAGAACCGGTAAACTTGAATGCTTTAGCCGATGAATGTCTCAAACTGAGCTTTCATGGACTACGGGCAAAGGACAAGTCTTTTTCAGCTGATTTCAAGACCCATTTCGCAGAGGATCTACCCGAAGTCTCAGTAGTCCGTCAGGATATCGGCAGAGTCCTGATCAATCTGATCAACAACGCATTCTATGCCGTCCATGATTTTGGAAAAACTCAAGACGGGGAATATAAACCTACAGTCACGGTAAGCACCTCCTTAGTAGAAGACCAAATTGAAATCACCGTTACCGATAATGGAAAGGGCATTCCAGAGCAAATTCAGGATAAAATTTTCCAGCCTTTCTTTACCACCAAGCCTACTGGAGAAGGGACTGGCTTGGGGCTTTCGCTTAGCTACGATATTGTAAATGCCCATGGTGGAAAATTGACCGCTAGAAATTCCCCATCCGGTGGCGCAGAATTTACAATTACAATACCCACTAACTCTATTTCTCATGGATAAATCAAAAAAGGATCTGCTCCACAAGACCTATAAGGAATTCATGAAAATCGGTCTGTCGAATGAGAATCTATCTCGTTTGGATCAGTTGGTTGACAAAAACATCTTGGGATTCGGAACAGCTATAGACGAAAAAATTCGAGGCTCCGAAGAGTTAAAAAAGCTCTTAAACACACAAAAAAAACAAGGTGAAAGTCTAGATATCACCTGGCGAATAGACCCTTTTGATCATATTATTTCTGAGGATGAAAATACAGCAGTCTTTGCTGAAAATATTTACGCAACCATCAAAAGCGATGAGGAAACAGTCGAAATGTACATGCGGTTTTCTTCGGTATTGAATTATTCTGATGAGAAATGGAAAGTAATCCACTGGCATGGATCTAAACCTGAGGAAGTAGAAAGTGAAAAAGATACTTGGGGAATAGACATTTGGAAAAAAAAGACTGAAGAGCTAGAAAAGCTCGTCAAAGAAAAAACCGCCGATTTACTGGAGAAAAACAGGGAATTGGAGATTGAAGCAGCATTAGAGAGGATTCGGGCACGGACTATGGCTATGCAATCCAGTAACGAGCTAGCAGCTACTGCATCCTTATTATTTCAAGAATTGCAGGGGCTTGGAATTAGTACCTACAGCTCAGGATTCACTATTTGGGACGAAAAACAAAAACATCTTATTTCTTGGATGTGCAATGCGGATGGATCCTTGAACCCTCCATTCAGAATGCCCATCGAGGAAAACGATTGGCACAAGCGCCAATTTGAATCTTGGAAAAAGAGGGAAGACTTTTTAATAAAAGACTTTTCAGGAAAAGAGATGCAGGCCTATTTCAAGTATTTGCATTCCTTCCCAATGCTTAAAAAAGCATTTCAAAAATCAATGGATGCAGGATTTCCTTTGCCAGAAAGGCAAATCCACCATGTGGCAAATTTTGCTTCTGGCAATCTGTTATTTATTACACTAGAACCCCTATCAGGGGCACAGCCTTTATTTCAACGATTCGCCAAGGTATTCGAACAGACCTATACTCGCTTTCTCGATCTTGAAAAAGCAGAATTCCAAGCGCGTGAAGCCACAATTGAAGCAGCATTGGAGAAAGTCCGTTCAAGATCACTTGCCATGCACAAAAGTGATGAATTGAATGAGGTAGTAGCTGTGCTCTTCGAAAAATTGAAAGAATTGGAAATCCCATTTACAGCTGTTGGAATCGCTACCGGTATTGAAGATTCAAAAGACCTCAATGCCTTTGTTTGTGGACAGAATGAAGCAGGTTTGGTCATCACCAATTATCGTCTTCCTTACTTTGAGAATCCTGTTCCGAAAGATTTATACCATGCACTGGAAAAGCAATTGGATTTTTTTGTCGGGAATTATTCCAAAGAAGAAAAAGATGCTTTCTATCATCATCTGATTGAGCATACTGAGGAATTCAAGCATTTGCCAGAGGATATTCTTAAGATGATATTCAATAGTGAGGCCTATTGCATTTCCATGATCGCAGTCAAAAACGCTGTGTTCAACATCAATGATTTTGAAGGGAAGTCCTTAGCTCAACATGAAATTGATATCATCAATCGATTTGCAAGAGTTTTTGAACAAGCATATACCCGATTTTTAGACCTCCAAAAAGCAGAAGCTCAGGCAAGGGAATCCGAAATTCAATTGGCTTTGGAGCGAGTGCGTGCCCGTTCCATGGCGATGAAAAGCACGGATGAACTGCATGAGGTACTTAGTGTTTTGTTCAGACAATTCGATCAACTAGGCATCCATCCAATGAATGTCTACCTAAGTCTTTTTGATCGGGAAAATAGAACACTCACCTATAGGGCTTCAGGCAGATCAAGACATAGACAACCTAAAAAGCAGGTTGTTCATGTAGATAGTATGGAAGAGTTAAAGGGGATTTATGATAAGTTTATCAATGACAAATCCGACTCAGTAGAAGTCATTTTTTATTCCAAGGAAGTCCTTCCACAGGTTTTTGAAATATTCTCAGAAGCCTTTGATGCGATGCCGGAGGATGAGAGAATGAAGCTCGAGTATTTTCCAGAAGGAGGCTATTCCATGGCAGGTTACACACCTTTTGGTTACTTGGGCTACGACCACCAGCGGCAGGCTTCTGAAGAGGAAAAAGAAATTCTATCGCGCTTTTGTAAAGAGTTTACAAGTGTGTACCAGCGCTTCTTGGACATCCAGAAAGCAGAAGCACAAGCCCGAGAATCACAAATTCAATTGTCCCTCGAGCGGGTACGTGCCCGCTCTATGGCCATGCACAACTCCAATGAACTGGCGGATGTATGTCAGATCTTATTTGAGGAAATAAGCAAATTGACCAAGACTCCGGATCGATTTAATCTCGTGATGCCTCAGGAAGGCGGTGAGTTTTTGGAGGTTTGGCTGACAGATCAGGAAGGGCATAAAGTCAGTAGAAAATTCTTGATGTCCGCCAAGAAATCCGGAATCATCAAAGACATTTTCAAAGCCTTTAAGAAAAAGGAACCTGTCGTGATTTTTGATTTGAAAGGTAAGAAACTCAAAGACTGGATATCCTACAGTAGCAAGGTGCTCGGGATTCCTTTTAAAAAGGGGAAACAGTTGAAAGAAAGGTTCATTACTTCTACCCTGTTTGAGTACGGCTATCTGGGCACTACCGATCACACCGCTCCAAGTCAGGAGCTTATAGAATTGATTCAACGATTTGCCAGGGTATTCGAACAAGCCTTCAGACGATTTCTGGATTTGGAACGTGCCGAAAAGCAAGCCCGAGAGGCTCAAATTGAAGTAGCACTGGAACGAATTCGTGCAAGATCAATGGCTATGCATACCTCGGAAGAACTGAATGAAGTTCTGAGTGTCATGTTTAAGCAAATTGAAGAGCTGGGCATAGACGCCAAATGCGCCCATCTCACCTTGATGGATCTTGAAAGTAACGCATTCAGCTTTAGGATTACCGGTAAAAATGGGGCATCCAATATCGGTGAACAAATCATTGATTTGGATGCCATGCCTACTTGGAAGGAAACCGTAACTAATTGGAAAAAGCAAAAACCACATAGTCACCAATGCCTGGTATATCCACCGGAAGTATTACCGGATTTATTTCAAATTATCAATGAATCTCTTCAATCCCTCCCTCCGAAAGAAAGAATAACATTTGAAGATTATCCTGAAGGAATTTTCGACTGCGAAGGGCACAATAAGTTTGGTTATATAGGATTTAATAATTCCCGTCCTCCAACAGATGAGGAAATCGCAATCGTCATTCGGTTTGCCCGGGAATTTGAACGCGTTTACCAGCGATTCCTTGATATTAAAAAGGCCGAGGCGCAGGCCCGAGAAGCACAGATCGAAGCATCCCTTGAGCGAATTCGCGCCCGGGCTATGGCCATGCATCATACCGATGAGTTGACCGACGTGCTTTGTGTTCTCTTTGAGCAATTCGACCTGCTCGGAATCAATCCAGTTCTCACTCATCTGACTTTGTTTGATGAAGCGAATGAAACCTTCAGCATCAGGCTGACGACTACCGCTGACAATGGCGTGGTGGCAGAACAGCTAATCGATATTCATGCCATTGAGCCTTGGAAACAGGCCTTTGCACAGTGGAAAAGCTGTGAGCCCAATTCGGTAAATACCATTGATTATGCGCCAGAGGATCTTCCCTATTTATGGGAATTGCTATCCGAAGTAATGGGTGCGCTGCCGGAAGGGCACAAAATAAATCCAAAAGACTTTCCAAAAGGACTATTTACCACACAGGGTCATTTTCAATTTGGTTACTTGGGTTTCAATCATTCCCGTAAAGCCACCGAGGAAGAAAAGAGTATAGTCAGTCGCTTTGCCAGAGAATTCGGCCGAACCTACCAGCGGTTTTTGGATTTGCAAAAAGCAGAGGCACAGGCAAAGGAAGCACAAATTGAAGCGGCCTTGGAAAAAGTAAGAAGCCGCTCATTGGGTATGCAAAACACCAAAGAGATGCAACTCGTGGCCAACGAAATCCGGGAGCAGTTGCTGGCCTTGGGAGTTCCAATAGATGCTATGGCCATGAGCGGGGTAATTGATAATGACTCGGATTACGATGTCTGGGTAGGAGGAGCTATTTCAGAAAAGCCCCTTCGAATCACCCACAGTAGTGGTACCCAAGTCCAACGCGAATACAATCAAGTGATTAAGGAGCGACCAGAACTCTTTATGAAAACCTATTCAGGTAAAATCATGAAAGAGTATTACCAACAATTGTTGGACACCAATTCCTTCAATCCGGAAATAGAGAAATTCATGAAGGAAAGTTCTGCTTTTACGACGACTTTAACTTTCATGAAAAACTCAGGATTACAAATCCTCCGGTATACTGAAGAGCCCTTTTCTGATAGTGATAATCAAATCGTCATCCGTTTCGGTAAAGTTTTCGAACAAGCCTATATAAGGTTTCTGGATTTGCAGAAAGCAGAAGCTCAGGCGCGAGAAGCCCGAATTGAGACAGCATTAGAAAAAGTCAGGTCTCGGACCATGGGCATGCAAAGCAGTTCGGAACTACCCGAAGTAGCCAATTTGCTTTTTTTGGAAATACAAGCTTTAGGTATCCCTGCATGGAGCTGCGGATATAATATTCTGGCGGAGGATAAAAAAACAGCTTCCTGTTGCATGAGTAGTGAAGGAACTCTTCAAACCCCATTTCAACTTCGCCTTTATGGTGAAGCTTCATTCGATGAGATGGGTGAATTCATTCGGAGTGACGATACGATGTTAGTTCAGGAGCTTGGAGGTAAAGCCTTGGAGGAGCACTATACCTACATGAAATCCTTCCCTGACCTGAAGCCCACTTTTGACGAAATTGAAAGGCTTGGGCTTTCGCTCCCCACCTATCAGATCAATCACTTGTGTAAATTCAATCAGGGGTTTATTCTGTTCATCACCTATGAAAAGGTGCCCGATTCCCATGATCTTTTCAAAAGGTTTACCAAGGTTTTTGATCAGACATATACCCGATTCCTAGACTTAATAAGAGCTGAAGAGCAAGCAAGAAATGCTCAGATAGAAGCGTCTATGGAGCGGGTCAGAGCAAGAGCGATGTCTATGCAAAAACCAGATGAGTTGGTGGATGTGGCAACTCTCCTCAGAAAAGAAATGGGACTCCTGGGGGTCGAAGAGTTGGAAACCAGCTCCATCTACATCCACCATGCAGACGAAGGAACTACCGAATGCTGGTATGCGATTCAGGATGATAAAAAATTGATTTCCGACTACATGACTATCCGCTTGGAGGATACATGGGTAGGAAGAGAAATGCGCTCATTTTACAATTCAGATTCTTCCAAAACCTCCATAAAGATGCAAGGCCAGCACCGAACGGAATGGATATCCTATTGTGCAGAAAAGTCACATCACTTCAGCATTCAGGAGTTTTATGGAGACCAAATTCCCGAGCGAACCTACCATCTCTACAAATTCAGTCACGGATTTATGGGTGCGGCCTCTCCAGGAGAAATTTCTGAGGAAAGCTGGAAACTTTTAAAAAGAGCGACTAGCGTTTTCTCTTTGGCTTACACCCGATTCAGCGATCTAAAGCAGGCAGAAGCCCAAGCACGGGAGGCTCAAATAGAGGCTGCCTTGGAGCGGGTTAGATCCAGAACTATGGGAATGCAGCGATCTGAAGAGCTTTCCGAAACAGCCTCCGTGCTTTTCGAACAGCTGCAAAATCTAGGAGTAACTCATGAGCGAATCAACATCGGAATCATCAATGAGAAAAATCAAACGATTGACTTTTGGATCACCGCTCAGGGTGGAAATCGGTTAGACACAAGATTTTCTGGAAGAATCAGCGAAGAAACCACCCTTTCTAAAGCCTACCAAGCTTGGAAGAAAGGGAGAAAGTCCTTGGTAATTGATCTTCAGGGAAAAGAATTGGATCAGTGGTTATACTACATGGAGCATGAAATCAAGATTCCCTTTAATCGAAAATACTTCCACAGCAGACGTGTGCAGACCGTAGGCTTCTTTTCCAAAGGTATGCTGGTAGTGACCAGTCCCGAGCCACTTCAGGAAGAAGCCCTCTACCTGTTGGAAAAATTTGCAGGCGTATTTGATCTGACCTATACCCGATTTACAGATTTAAAAATCGCAGAAGCTAATGCTGTTCAGGCAGAAAAGGATTTGGAAGCAATTAAACTGGCAAAATCCAAGGCAGAATCGGCTTTGAAAGACCTGAAAGCTGCTCAAGAGCAACTAGTACAGCAGGAAAAGCTAGCGAGCCTAGGACAGCTGACAGCCGGCATTGCCCATGAGATCAAGAATCCGCTGAATTTTGTGAATAACTTCTCCGAACTCAGCAAAGAGCTGATTGAGGAAGCCTTTGTTGAGCTGGAAAAGATCGAACCTAGCCCTCATCGGGATGAAGTCAAGGCACTTCTTGAAGATATTCAGAGTAATCTTACCAAAGTCTATGCTCACGGATCCCGGGCAGACAGTATCGTCAAGTCCATGCTTCAGCATAGCCGGGGAAGTTCGGGGAAAGCAGATGACCTGGATGTCAACAGACTTGCACAGGAATTTACGAATCTAGCCTTTCATGGCATGCGAGCCAGCAAAAATCCGATCAATGTATCGCTAAACTTTGACTTGGAAGAGGGCCTGGGTAAAGCCCATTTGATCATGGAAGACTTTTCCCGTGTCATTCTCAACATCTGCAACAATGCCTTTGATGCGATGAGAGATAAATTCAATGTACAAACCCATCCCGGGTACTCGCCCGAATTGAAGATCCGAACCTTCTCCGAAAAAGGAAACATCAAGCTATCCTTCAAGGATAACGGCTCAGGGATTCCAAAAGAGATTTTGGACAAAATCCTTCAGCCTTTTTTCACCACCAAAAAGGGTACCGATGGAACAGGTTTGGGGCTTAGTATAACTCATGATATCATCAAAGCCCACGGAGGAAAACTAAGCGTAAACAGCAAAGAAGGGCAAGGTGCTGAGTTCCTTATTTCTCTACCCGGAGTCCATTAATTGTACTCCGGCTAGGAAGCGCTTCCCCGGATTTTTGCATTTTTTGCAAAATAAAATGCTGATTTTCAGCGGTAATACAGAATTTTTGAAATAGCTTCATTGAGCAAACAGGCTCAGATTACCTAGAGATTCTTTTGCTCCAAGGCTGATTGCTTTTTTTCAGCACATTACTTTTCCCTAGTTCTATTCAATTGTTAATTCTCGCCAATGACAGAACTTTCTCTTTCTTACTCTCCATCACCAACTGGCCAACACCGATTAGAGAAATTTCGAGTTCTCAAAAGTCAAAATATTATCCTCTGCTCTTAAACCTATTACTCCCACCAAAACCACTGATTTTATGTAATTCTTTATTTCACTTAACACAACCCTAGCTATGAAAAATGTAATTGGATTAACCCTTATCGTCTGGATACTCATGTCCTGCCAAAAAGAATCACGGTACACCCAACAGGCGCCGGAAATCGAATCCGTAAAGGCAATGTTTGCGGCCTATAATGCAGGAGATTATGAAGCTCAGCGGAAATTTTACGATGCCAATGCGGAGATTTTCATAAATGCCCCTGAAACAAAGCCTACTACCCTTGATCAGGCCATTGCAGATATGAACAAGGATAAAGACCTCTTCAACAATGCCCAAATTACTATTCAGGAAGATGCCATCGAGCGAGTGATTACCGATAAAGGAGAGATTTGGGTAAATGTCTGGGGAGAATGGAAAGCAACCTTGGCAGCAACAGGAAAGGAGTACCTCTTACCATTTCATGAGACTTTTCAATTCATGGATGGGAAAATCGTCAAGGAATTCGGGTATTGGGACAATAGTCCTATTGTGCAAGACATGATGAAGGCAGAAATGGCCAAAGCCTCAGCAGATTCTACGATGAACCAATAACCCTGATTTCTCAACAAATTAGGCAATGGCCAAGAAAATCTTTTTAAGCCTGCTATCGGTGATGGTGGTCTTGATTCTGGGTCTGTTTGCATTTGTAGAAGCCTCTTGGGATAAAACCTATGATATTCCCCTTCCACAACTTCAAACCAGTACCGACTCAGCCGTAATCGCAAGAGGTAAATACCTTGTCCATGGTCCGGCTCATTGTTCCAACTGCCACGTAGGAAGCGTGGATGAAATGATTGCGGCGGATGCTGGACAAGATATTCCTCTGAAAGGCGGTGTAGCATTTCCTTTTGGGCCTTTGGGAACCCTGTATGCTCCTAATTTGACTCCGGATCCCAAAACAGGGATTGGAAGATTCTCCGATGGCCAGATTTTCCGGATGATGCGGCATAGTGTGAGACCTAGCGGCATGGCTTCCATTCCCTTGCTGATGCCTTTTTCGAATATGGCAGATGAAGATTTGATCGCTGTGGTCTCTTACTTAAGATCCATGCCTCCCATAGAAAATGAAGTCCCTCCTTCCCAATGGACTTTAATGGGTAAAATCATGAAGTCCTTTATGCCTATTTTCAAACCTATCCAAAATCCAAGTCCTCCCTCCCAAGCTCCGGCCATGGCTCCAAGTATAGAGAGGGGAGAATACATCGCTCGCTATGTAGCCAATTGCGTCGGATGTCATACCGAAAGGGATTTGACAACTTATGATGCCATAGGGCCGGAGTTTGCAGGAGGAATGGAATTTGAGCCAGATCCTGCACTCAACATGGCTGTGGGGGAGGACCCTGAACTTTGGATCAAGACTCCCAACATAACCCCCGATCCAGGAGGTGCCTTTGCCAATTTCAAAACCCCAGAAGAATGGAAATCACGGTTTAGGCAAGGAAGGACCATTAAAATCTCCCCTATGCATTGGGGCCCATTCTCGAGAATGAGTGATGAGGATATCGAAGCCCTTTATCTGTATCTGAAAAGTTTGGCGCCGGTACCTCATGAAGTAGAACCTTTGGTTTACAAAAAATAGGAGACTTGTTGTACCAAGCTTATTTGGAAAAAAGAGAGGTCGACTGATGAAATCGACCTCTTTTTGTTTACTAATCAAAAGACTTAATTCTTCCCGTTCTTAAAGCTGTAATCCGGATAAGCTGGGGGATTCGGCACAGGTCGAGGATCCTTTTGAATCAATTCCTTCAAATGCTCTATCGCCGCATCCAATTGGGCATCTTTTCCTTCGAAAGTCGCCTTCGGCAGATTGATGACCTCGATATCAGGAATAAAGCCCACTCCCTCAATTAACCACTCGACATTTCCTTGGTTGTTGTCCTCACCAACCACTCCATACACCCCCATCATCGGAGCTCGGGCAATTCCATTATCTGAAAGCGTATTTACCCCGGAAAGCCAAACCTCACCTCCCCAAGTCCTGGCACCGATCGATTTCCCCAATTCCAGCCTACGGAATCCTTCTGCAAAGGCTTCTCCATCGGAAGCAGTAAACTCATCCACGAGCAGCACCAAATGGCCGCGGAAGGCATACTGCATATTCCAGTAAGGCTCCCCGGCTCGGGATTTCCAATAGAAAAAGGCCTCTCGCATCAGTTTTTCCAGAATAAAGCTGTCAATATTTCCCCCTCTGTTATTTCGGACATCGATAACCAATCCCTTTTTCTTGAACTGAGGGTAAAAATCCCTATACCATTGCGAAATATCTCCTGCAGTCATCGCACGTAAATGCACATACCCGATATCTCCGTTTGATTTTTCCTCCGCCATCAGTCTTCGGGTATATTCCCAGTCGTTGTATCTCAAATTGCTTTCCTGGCTGGAACTCATGGGCTTCAGAATAAAATCTCCCTTTTGGGTTCCGTCGGATTTAACCACGGCAATTCTCACCTGCTTACCTGCCTTATCCCGAAGCAAAGACTGCATATCCGGAACCTCCATGACCGAAACCCCATCAATGTGAGTGATTACATCACCTTTCACCAAAGCTATACTTGGGTGTGCCAAAGGCGATCTTTCATCCGGATAATCCGGGTCACTTTGATAGATATAATCCACCTGATATCCTTTCAAGGATTGGTTTTTTGAAAACCTGCCTCCCAGCATTCCGAATTGGATTTTATCCTCTCCCTCGCGAATATCTCCTCCACGAACGGAGGTGTGCAGCACACTCAGTTCCCCGACCATTTCTCCGATGACATCAGAAAGCTCTTCCCGGGTAGTGACCCGATCTACCAAAGGCAGATATTTCTCGTACATCTTTTTCCAATCTACCCCATGCATTCCGGGATCGTAGAAATAATCACGCTCCATTCTCCAAGCATCGGTAAATATCTGTCTCCAGTCTTCTCTGGGGCTCACGCTGAATTTCCATCCATTAAGATCCAAGCGGTTTTTGGATAAGTCGGAAATCGGGGAAGTGCCCAATTCGGCCACAAAATGCGAAGAACCACTGCGAAGCAGCACAAACTTATTGTTGGCAGAAGTGACATAGCTGTTGATTTTATCAGCAAAAACCTTGGTCTCCGGCTTTTCCCCGATTGTGGTCATCATCAAAGCCGGATTATCCTCTGAGGAAGCCCCTCCACCATAATAGACTCCTGGCCCAGGTCCTACCCGGTGGTAGTAAAGTGCCTTATCGGTAACAATCAGATTTTTATAGTCCCCGGCAGGTATCGGCACCTCTTGGACTCTTTCGATCAGCCCCTTTTCCTCTATGGTTACAGCAACAGGCCCGTTGGATTTCTTTTCCTCCTCCACTTTCAGCTCGTTTTTGGGAGTGAAAGGAGAAACCAGCCCTGACTGAAGCGGAATATGATAGATTTTCATTTGCTTCTCCCAAAAAGGCTCCGGCTGACGCTGTCCCCAAGGTGCGCCTACCCGAGAATCAAAATTCCGGTCCGAGAGAAAATAAATCCATTTTCCATCGGCGCTCCATTGGGGAGACATGCTATTGGTTCGGTCCGAGGTCAAGACAATCCGCTTAGAAGTCTCCGGATTGAAGACAAAAAGTTGCATAAACGTATTGGATGCTGCCTGACCAAAAGCTAACCACTTACTGTCTGGGGACCAGGCCATCGCCCCATTGATATCTTCTTGGTTGACGGAGGCTTTTACAGCTTTTCCAGTGGCAATATTCATCACCCATAGATCATTTTTCAGATCATACCAAGCTAGCCATTTGCCATCGGGAGAAGGCTTGAGTCCAAACCTCAATGTCTCTCCGTTGCTTGTCAGCTTTTTCCCTTGGTCAAGCCCCAAGCCCGAATATTGATGGATTTCAAACTCCCCACTTTCATCCGAAAAAGAAAAAACCTGCTTAGAATCTGAGGAAAAAACAGCGTCTCGATAGCGAACCCTGTCCTTTTGACTTAAGCGAAGCATTCTCCCGTCTTTAGCAGGAAAGACAAATACCCTTCCCCTTGCCGTCAAGACCACTTTTTCACCATCATTGCTGATGTCCGAATTGGTAATAAAGGAGGCGGGATTATCGATCCAGTTTTCTCTCAACTGATCAAAATCCGAAACCAGTCGTATGGGAATGAGCTTTTCCATGCCTGAATCCAGCTGATGCACGTACAAATCAGCTCCTGCTCTATAAACAAGCGTGTTTTGAGATAGACTGAATTCTCTGACATCAAAGCTATTCTGACGAGTATGCTGCTTAATATCTGTTCCTGATTCGTTCATGGACCAGATATTTTGGATTCCATCCCGGGAAGAAATGAAATAAACTCGCCCTTGATGATGAATGGGATGATGGTCCTCACCCCGATAGTCCGAGGTCAATTTGATGGCTTCCGCCTGACCAGAGGTATATTTCCACAGCTGTCGTGCAGTGCCACCTTGATATCTCTTAGTCACATTGTTATGAAAAGTCGGCCGAACAAAGAAGAACGTCTGTCCACTGGGGTCAAAGCTTCCTTCAGCAGCCATTTCCAAAGGAAGGAGTGCCTTATTTCCATTTTCAATATTGTACACAAGGGTATTAAGTCTGGGCAAGGTGGAGTATTGACTCGTCACATAAGCCACTTCGGTGTTGGATTTCCAACTGGTAGGAATTGAAGCTGAAGGCTCATAAGTCAATCTCCTTGGAATGCCACCCGAAATAGGAATCAGGTAAACTTCAGTGGGCCCTTCGTAGGAAGCCGCATAGGCGATCCATTTTCCGTCAGGAGAGATTTTGGGATAAGACTCATCTCCGGGATGGGTCGTCAGGCGGGTGGCCATTCCTCCGGAAAGAGGAGCCCTCCAGATATCTCCTTCGGCTACGAAAACGAGGGTGTTTTCATGCACATCCGGATGCATGAAGTAGCCGGGAGTGCTTTGGTTAAACCCGATCAATGGGGATAGTAGGGCAAAAAGAAAAAGCGTAAATTTTTTCATGATCATTCTATCATTTGGTCTAGCGGAACAATTGGGAATTTAGGAAAAATAAAAAGGTATACCGGATGAATTTATTTTAATGAATCCTTAGCTACTGCTATTGGTCAAGTGAATTTTTCAGAATAATTTAAGAGGAACAAAGTCTTGATATAAAAGGATTTGAATGAATAAATCCTTTGAAAACGGTTAGTACTCCAATTAAGATTTTGATTTACTTCATTTCCACCAAACTAGTGCCTATACACATTTCTATCTATTCTTCTTCTATGACACTTTTTAGAAATAAGATTTCCTCAGCCGTTTTATTTGTCATACTAGTTTATTTTTTAACAAAGCCCAATGTCAGTTTTTCCCAGTCTGGATTAGAACAGGTGGGCAGGCTGCCAGTCACTAGCTATTCTGCTGAGGAGTATGGCGGATTTCCTCAAGTATGGGCAACCATTCAAAGTAAGGAGGGGCTGATGTATTTTGGAACTGGCCAAGGCCTACATGAATACGATGGGGTATCTTGGAGATCTATTTTTGATAGAAAAATTTCTTCAGGCGTACGCAGCTTTGCCCAGGATGAAGAAGGTAGAATTTTTTATGGAGGGTTTGACTTCGGATACTTAATGACCAACCCAAACGGTGAAACCAAACCCATTTCTTTGCTTCACTTATTAGGAGACCAATTACAATCAAGTACTGAATTTCGCGCTATAAATTTCCTAAATGGGTTTCTATTTCTTCAAAACTTGAATCAATTAATCAGAATTGAGCTTTCGGAAGACTTCACGTTGAAATCACTAAGGACTTGGACTGCAGAGAATTCTTTTATTTATAGTTTCGTTCAAAATGGCAACTTTTATGTCCATCAATATGAACGGGGACTTTACCAGTTGGTAGCAGATGAGCTTCAACTTGTGCCCGGAACAGAATTTCTTGGAAAAGACCGCTTCAGGATTATGCTTCCATTTAAGAGTGAAAGTGGTAATATTTTTCTATTGGGAGGTTTTTCCACCGGGTTTTATCTTTTCGATGGGACTACCCTAACCAAATTCCCAACCAGCGTAGATCGGATCCTTAAGGAAGAAGGCGCTGGGAGTCTATATCATGCAATTCCTTTTCACGGGAATTACCTCCTTGCTTTTACCGGTGCAGGAATAGTCCTAATGAGTCCTTCAGGAGAAATCCTCAACCGATTTGGTACCGAACAGGGTTTACCTTCTAATGTCGTGACCAGTGTATACCTGGACCAAGGCCAAGGACTATGGGCAACTACCGAGGATGGAATGGCAAGAATTTCCATAGATTCTCCTATCCAAACCTTTGGAAAAGAATTCGGAATTACCTCAGCAGTCTACGCAATTCAAAAACAAGGTGGGGAGTTCTTTTTAGGCACTTCCAATGGACTGCTTGGATTTGATGAGGAAACCAAAACCTTCAGATCAATTGAAGGAATTCCTTCCAACCAGACTTTCAGTTTGATTCGTGACGGGAAAGACTTAATCGTGCCCGCAGGAGGAGAGTTGAAAGTATACCGTGCGGGTAAAACCATCCCATTAGAATTTCCGATAGATGGAAGCCGCCCCATAGCATCCTTCATTCCAAAAAGAAACCCCAACATCTTATTAGTCAGCACCAATACAGGACTGTTACTTTATGAACGTGGACTTTCCAAAGACTTTCCTTGGGAATTGAAAGGGCGAGTTCCTGGCATTGGTCCTGCAAATGAGTACTTTTTTGAAGGAAAAGAGGGGACGATCATTATTCAAGGCCTAATGGGAAAATTATATGCTCTTGACCTAAAGGAAGGCCTAATAGAATCCTTAGGACCTGAGTCCATTAGCTCGAAAGAATTTGATATATCAAATTCAACTACTTACTCCAAGATTGATGGAGAATTGTATATCAAGACATCAGAGGGCATGCGAAAGTTTTCGGAACAGGAAAAGGACTTTTTACCCACGGATGCCTTTGAGGAAGTAGAATCAGAAATTTGGGATTTCAACCAAGATAAATCTGGAATAATCTGGTTTGAATCTACCTCTGGGAAAAAAATAGTCCTCAAAAGGAATGGACAAGGGAAATATATAAAAGATAATGCACCCAATTCCATCGCCCCATATCTAAGTCTATATGACTTTATGGATGAAGACAGCATCCGATGGTTTGGCTCTCCCAAAGGTCTGATTCGCTATGACGCCAAGAAAGACCATCCCAATCAAAAACCGTTTTTCACCTTAATCCGTCGTATAGAAACCAAAACGGATACAATTCCCTTGCCTTTTTATGGAAGAAAAAAGGATTTGGCTCCTGTAGAAAGAACCGAAAATTCTTTCCGCTTTGAGTTTGCAGCCCCTTATTTTGAAGACGAGAAGAAAACCAAATACCAGACTTACTTAGAAGGCTTTGATCCGGAATGGGTGGACTGGAATGATAATCGCTTTAAGGAATACACCAACCTTTCTCCAGGAACCTATACTTTCCATGTCCGGGCGATGAGCTACACCGGAAGAGTCAGCGAAGAGGCTGTTTATTCCTTTATGGTCTTGGCTCCATGGTATGCCACATGGTGGGCTTGCTTGATTTATGCCTTCCTTATTGGAGGGCTGATTACCGCTATTGTCAAATGGCGCTCCAAAAAGCTCAAAGCTGAAAATCGCCACCTCGAAGACCGAGTGAAGGAGCGTACAGTAGCATTGGAAAAATCTCTAATGGAACTTCAGTCTACCCAAGCTCAACTCATTCAATCCGAAAAAATGGCATCGCTCGGGGAACTCACTGCCGGTATCGCCCATGAAATTCAGAACCCTCTCAATTTTGTCAACAACTTCTCCGAGCTCAGCGTGGAGCTTATCGAAGAATTGAATGAAGAAATCGAAAAAGGTGATTTTGAGGAGGTAAAGGCACTTGCCAGCGATCTTAAGGAGAATCTATCCAAAATAGCCCACCATGGAAGCCGTGCTGGATCTATCGTCAGAGGAATGCTCCAGCACAGCAGAAAAAGTGAAGGAAGTAAAGAAATCACGGACCTAAATCAATTGGCGGATGAGTGTTTAAGACTGTCATTTCATGGCATACGAGCCAAAGACAAATCCTTTCAGGCTGAGTTTAAACTTGAATTAGACCCCAACCTCCCTAAATTAAATGTGGTGACCCAAGAAATTGGCCGGGTTTTAATCAATTTGATAAACAATGCTTTTTATGCTGTCAATGAGCGTAAAAAAGTTGAATTAAATGAATACTCTCCCCGAATCCTTATTTCCACCAAGTACTTAAATGGAGATGTGGAAGTCTCTATACAAGACAATGGCCTAGGAATTCCAGCTGAAATCAAGGAAAAAATCTTCCAGCCATTTTTTACTACCAAGCCAGCCGGAGAAGGTACAGGTCTAGGCCTCTCCTTGAGCTACGACATCATCAAAGCACATGGGGGTCAGTTAAATGTCAAAAGTGAAGTGGGAGTAGGAACTGAGTTTACCATTATCTTAAAATGATAATGAAGTCGGCAACCGAATTTTCTTCCTGGTAATAATGCTGTTCTGTCTATCCTTATTTCGAAACAATGAGTCTTTATGGATTAAACCTTCATTGATGGCAGTCTAATACTCATTTTCTGATGGATTGAATAGCCGAAGGACTTATCTGAACACCGGAGTGATTCTTTAAGATTTTAAAGGATTTCTTCCCCCGATTAGCCTGTTATTAATTAAATGAAGTCGATTCCTGATTTCCAGAACAACAGAAAAAAGTCTATGACAACGATAATCCCGGCAAAGCCATCTCCAAAAGTTACCCTGCATTACTTGTGGAATTAATTCCTGCAGACTGGGCAATCGATTAAAACTCAAAGGTTGAACCTCCACTCGTCCTTCAAATATTTGCCTTGCACTTATCCTTGATTTTGGAATTGGCTATTTAATTTGCTTTTTGGGAGGTGAGAAAAGATTATTTTTCTCAATTATCACATGCATTTTCTCTTCAAATTCCCAGATTCTCTTAACTTTTGAACTACAAAATCAACCTATGAACGAATTCAAAAATTATACTGTCCCTTATCAACCAGCCCCGGAATATTCCAAGTCTGTGGCCTATTTTTCCATGGAATTTGCCGTCCATCAACCTTTGAAAATCTACAGCGGTGGACTGGGATTCCTTTCTGGATCACATTTGCGCAGTGCTTATGAGCTCAAGCAAAACCTGATTGGAATCGGGATTCTCTGGAAGTATGGCTATTATGACCAAAGCCGGAATCATGACCAAACCATGAAAGCTGAATGGTATGAAAAGACCTACAGCTTCTTGGTGGACACCGGGATCAAATTCACAGTACCGGTTCACAATCAGCCTGTCTGGGTAAAGGCCTGGTATCTTCCCCCTGACACTTTTAAGTCGGCACCTCTCTTTTTGTTAAGTACCGATCTTCCGGAAAATGATTACTTGAGTCAGACCATTACCCATAAGCTTTATGACTCGGATACTGCTGCCAAAATCGCCCAAATGATGATCCTGGGTCTTGGTGGAGCCAAGCTTTTGGAAGAGCTGAATTTCAATCCTGATGTCTATCATCTCAATGAGGCTCATGGGCTCAGTAGCGTTTTCTATTTATTGAAGAAATTCGGCAGCAAAGAAGAAGTCAAAAAAAGGCTGGTGTTTACCACACATACCCCAGAAGAAGCCGGTAATGAGAAACATGATTATTTCCTTCTGGACAAGATGAGCTTTTTCTATGGACACTCCATCCAAGAAGTCCAAAAGCTCACCGGAATGGAAGGCGGCACCTTTAACCACAGCTTGGCTGCTTTGAGGTTTGCAAGGGAAGCGAATGGTGTCAGTCAGCTGCATGGAGAAGTAAGCCGAAAAATGTGGGGAGATTATCCCGATGTCCCGGAAATCAAAGCCATTACAAATGCTCAAAACTGGAAATATTGGGCTGACAAGCAACTTTACCGGTTTATGGAGGAAGGGGACAATGAGGCTTTTGACGACCGGAAAAGATACTTGAAAAAAAGAGCTTTCGAAGTAGTCGCAGACCAAACCGGCAAGCTGATGGATCCGGATGTTTTAACCATTGTGTGGGCAAGGCGATTTGCTTCCTACAAAAGAGCCGAACTCATCACCCGGGATCTAGAAAAATTCGAAGCATTGGTCAACAACACCCAACATCCTGTTCAGATCATCTGGGCAGGAAAACCATATCCTATGGATTATGGGGCCATTTCGATTTTCAACTCGCTCGTTCATTTAAGCAAGCGATATAAAAATGTGGCAGTCTGTGTGGGCTATGAGCTTTCACTCAGCAAGCGACTCAAACAAGCATCTGACCTCTGGCTCAACAATCCAAGAGTACCCAGAGAGGCTTCCGGTACTTCGGGAATGACTTCCGCCATGAATGGCTCCGTCAATTTCAGTACTTACGATGGTTGGATATGCGAATTTGCCCGGCATGGAGAAAACTCCTTCATTATTCCCCAAGCAGATTATCATAAACTGAGCATTCAAGATCAGGATGAGTGGGACTTGAATCATATGTATGAAATTCTTCAAAACGAAATCTTGCCACTTTATTACAGCAACAAGCGGAAGTGGAGAGATATCACCCAAGCGGGAATGACCGATGTCCGATACGAATTTGAAAGCGACCGAATGGCGAAGGAATATTATCAGATGATCTATAAATGAATCAAAATGGACCGGGAGGATGAATTCCGGTCTTTTTTTAAAAAGTGATCACAAAATGGGCGCCTTCTCCGGGAGAGCTGAAAACCTCCACTTTCCCTCCCATTTTGGTGACATGATGATGCACTAGATATAGCCCAACGCCTTTACTGTCCTGATTGGAATTAAACTTCTCCTGAAGGCCAAAAACTCTGTCACCGACTTTCTCTAAATCCATCCCAATCCCGTTGTCCTTCACATGAAGCCTCTTTACTTGAGCCGATTGGTCGGTCCAAATCTCGATGGAAGGAGGTAAGTCTTTCTTCGCGTATTTGATGGAATTGGTCAATAGATTCAAGAGAATACTTTCCAGCATAACCCGGTTAAAATCCACTTCTTCGAATTGAGAGAAGTTATATCGCACCTCGGCTTTGGAATCCCGGATCAAGTTAGGGATTGAATTCATCACAGATTCCAGAGTATCTACCAAGTTGATCTTTTCTTTTTTGTTTTGAAGGGCACTGTCACCTATCAGTGTATCCACGTAGGAGTTGAGTGTGGATTTTAGATTCTGGCTGGAAAGCTTTAAGATTTCGAGAATTTCTACAGTCTCTGGATCTACTATTTTGCTGGTATCCAACAGCCGAAATGCCGAAATAAGGTTGTTTACAGGAGTTCTTAGGTCATGGGAAGTCATGTAAGAAAACCGTTTTAGATCTTCATTGATCTGGGTCATTTGGGCAATGAGCGCATTTCGGTCCGCTTCCTGTCGCTTTTTGTGGGTGACATTTTTGGCAATCGCAAAAACCACCTTTTCCTCCTCCAAAGGCATGGAAGTCCAGTAGAGCCAGACGATTTCACCGGATTTGGTTAGATACCTATTTTCGAAATAATAAAGCGGATTGGACCGATGCAGCTGCACCCGCACTTCTTCGGTAGTCTTTTGGTCATCCGGATGGACAAATTCATTGATAGGCTTGCTATATAACTCCTCTTCGGTATAGCCCAAGGTATTTACGACAGCGGGATTGATCCGCTTGAAATACCCATCATATCCTGCAATACAGAATAAGTCAGGAGAAAGGTCAAAGAATAACTCGTAGTTAAAAACAGGCGCTGGCATAAAAATTCAATTAGTCCAAATTACAAAGCTTTGGATATCTCCAATCTAAAATTTTATTAATGGACAAATAAAATTACACAATCCCCCCCCGAATAAGCTCTTAGGGGTTATTGCATTTTAATTCAAGGCCTTAGGTTTTGGATCTTTCCTTACTTAATCCGGTAAATTTTCCCCTGATTTTTGCTCATGATATACACTCTCTTTTCGGCATCAATCCCAAATTTCAAATCCACTCTTCCGCCAACGAGCTCTTCCATGGTCATCTCCTTTCCTTCAAAAATCACCTTCAGACTCTTGACTTCAGGAGATGGTTTTTGATTCAAATCGGCAAAAAACAAACGCCCGGAAAGAATATCGCCAAAGAGGAATTTCCCTTTGAGAGGTCCGTAAGGCATAATATATCCGGCAAAAATCGCCGCAAGTTCATCATGCTCCATTTGAATCAAAGGATAGGTAATCCCTAGTTTGTGATCGTCCTCAGGCAAAGGAAAAACTTTTCTGAAGCTTCCATAGGGATTGATTACAAATGTCCCTTCCCGAATCGGCCAGCCATAGAATTTGCCCGGCTGCACCAAATTCAGCTCCTCGATCGTATGCTGCCCAATATCGGTAGCATACATCCTTCCCTCCTGATCCCAGAATATCCTGTTGGGGTTGCGGAATCCGTAGGCATAAACCTCCCCGGCTTTGCCTTCTTGTTTAGCAAATGGATTGGAAGGGGGAATACCATATTGGCCATTCATTGAGTTTTTCCCAGCAGGATCAATTCTCAAAATACCGGTATAAAGCTGTCGGGCTTGATTGTGGGCAATGTTTGGAAATCCCCTTTCCGCCGAGGCTCCGTCTCCATACCCGATGTAAAGTAGTCCGTAATCTTCGTCACCCTTTTTGGCATTTGGATTAAAAGTAAGCTCCTGCATTCCATGCGCTTGGGAAGGGTTATCTACTCGAAGCAATTCTCTGCCGATTCCTTCGAAAGTTTTTGCAGCCGGGTTGGTTGCTTTCCACTCAGTGAGAACCCATTGCATAAAAACCTGAAGACTGTCTGTATAGCCGACATCTGAGGGTTTGGTCCCTCCGGGTTCGGTGTGTGCGGTATAAAACAATCCATTGTTGACAAACTCCGGATGAAAAGCAAAACTCCCCAAGCCTGTAGCCCATCCCGGCTTACTGACCAAGTCAGGTCTGAGCTGAAGGAGATTCATGTATAGTACCGGCTTGCCCTCGATCATTTCATACAATCCGATTCTCTGATCATTGATGAACAAACGCTTGGAGACAGCTTCTGGCTCCATTTTGGTCATTTTGGCCATCGGAGGAACTGTATCTGATGCTGGCAATTGGGCTACAAATTCAAGCTCAAGCCGGATTCCTGAATCTTGAATGGCAGGCTCGATCAGGTTTACCACCGCATCCGCATCTGTGTCAGGTATGACCATTTCAAAAGTATGGAGATAGCTCAAGAGCGATCCTATTTTTTCATCGCCCAAATGGGCAAAAGAAGGCATGACGGATTTATACTTTGCCAATAATTCCAAGGCTCTGGCATCCTGCGCTTCTAATTTTGCTTGGGGGTTTTTAATAAAATCCCGGATCCAGGAACTTTCCACTTGCCGGGTCAGCCCACTCAAATTTGGGCCAATCGCGTTTGCATTAAAATTATGGCAGGTACTGCACTCCTGCTCAAAAATCGCTTTTCCCTTGAGGATTTGATCTTGAGCAGTGGAAATATCCTCTCCAAATTTTTCGCTTTCCTTGCTAGAACACGCAAGAAAAACCCCACCAAAAAGCAGAATAGTTAGAAGCCTAGAAATCATAAGAAATACTACGGAATACCGGAGGTTAAATTGAGTTTCAACCGAAATTATGCAAATACTTCTTGTGATTAAGAGGATTACAAATAAATGAGCTGAAATTTTACGGAAAGGAATCCGTGAAAATGAATCTATAAAAAAGCCGGACCCTTAGCTAAAAGGAGTCCGGCTTCGGCTAAAACCCTGACGGGGAGTTAGAATTAGGAGAATAAAAGTCCTCCGTTGATATCGATATTAGTCCCGGTAAGGAAGGAAGACTGATCAGAAGCCAAATAGGCCACCAAGTCAGCTACCTCAGAAGCTTTGCCTTCTCTTCTAAGTGGAGTGGACATGGCTACTTTTTCTCGTACCTCATCTTTGGTGAAGGTATCGTGGAAGGTGGTGGCAATCATGCCAGGACAAAGGGAATTCACGCGGATATTTTTTGGTCCTAATTCCTTTGCCATAGATCGGGTGAAAGTAATTACTCCACCTTTCGCGGTAGAATAGGCTGAAGCTCCAGGGCCTCCTCCGTCTCTTCCTGCCTGGGAGGCAAAATTGACGATGGATGCACCGCTTTTCATCAAAGGAACCACTGCTTTGGTTACCAAAAAGTTGGAGGTCAGGTTTAGTTTAATCAAGAAGTTGAAGAAATCTAGATCCATTTCTTCCAAAGTCTTCCTAGCAACCAATCCTCCGGCAACGTTCACCAAAACGTGAACTTCCTCGCCATACGCTTCTTTGGTTTTAGCTACCAAATTGGCGATATCCGCCTCACTGGTCATATCTCCTTGTACCAAAATAGCCTCTCCGCCTTCAGCTTTTACTTCAGCCAAAGTGGCTTCTGCCTGATCTGCATTATCAAAATAATTTATGACAACCTTCGCTCCCAGAGCGGCTAATTTTTTCGAAACTTCTTTGCCGATGTCTCTTCCGCCACCGGTCACAATTGCTACTTTTCCTGATAGGTTCATAACTGTCTAGATTTAATATTATTGAGAAACTGATTTTTTAATTGGGGTGATTTTTCCACCAAGCAATCCGAGGGAAAGCAAGGCCATAGGTACTAATGCTGCTCCCAAAACAAAGAAGGGAACATAGGAGGTGACCGTAATTACCGGAACAATCCACGTGGTAATCAAGACTCCGAGTACAGCAGCAGATCCGCTGACTCCGGCTAGAGATCCCACAGACTTGCCGGAGAAATAATCACTGGGAAGGGTTTGGATATTACCGATGGCAACTTGAAACCCAAAAAGGATCACGGCAATCAACAAAACTGCAATAAGGGGAGTGGCCGCATAAGCCGTCATTACCAAAGGAGGAAGCATGATCAGGCAACCCAAATAAATGACTGACTTTCGGGCTTTGTTGACTGACCAGCCTTTGCGAAGCCAAAGTCCGACCAACCAACCCCCGAAAAGGCTACCCATCGCAGCTCCTACATAAGGAACCCAGGCAAACAGACCAATCTGTTTGACATCAAAGCCAAACTGGTCCGCCAGGTAAATCGGTAACCAGGATACGAATAGCCACCATACGGGATCGATGAAAAAGCGCATCAAGATCACCGCCCAGCTCTGCTTGTGCTTGAGCAATTGGGACAAACTAGGGGCATAATCATCCGTACTTTGAACCGAAGCTTCTTGCTCAGGCTTTTGCCCCTTGAGGATATAAGCCCGCTCCTCCTCAGTAATCCAAGGGTGGGTGTCCGGAGAAGATTTGTAAACAATGAGCCATGGAATGATCCAGATCAAACCCAAAGCAGCGATGATCACAAACGTAGCTTGCCATCCAATACTCACATAGAGCCAGGCAATAATCGGGGCCGAAATTACAGCACCCAGAGAAGCTCCTGAATTGAATATTCCCTGCGCCAAAGCCCGTTCTTTTACCGGAAACCACTCCGCATTGCTTTTGGTAGCTCCCGGCCAGTTGCCGGCCTCTCCAAAGCCCAAAGTGAATCGGAATATCCCAAAGGAAAGCACCGATTTTGCCACTGCATGCAAGGCAATAGAAGCTGACCAGATCACAATCGACAGGAGAAAACCTACCCGTGTGCCTACCTGGTCAAAGATTTTTCCAAAGGCTGTCTGCCCGATCGCATAGGCGATCATAAAGAAGGAGAGGATCAAGGCATAATCTTCTTTGCCCATGCCTAAGTCCTCAGCAATCCCCGGCCACATGACCGCAAGGGCATTTCTGTCAATATAGTTGATGACAGTAGCCAAGCCCACCAAGCTGACAACCAGCCACCGAAGTCCTTTTACTTTCTTCATGATTACTTCTTGTCAGCAGGGAAGAAGTCCTCACGGATAGGACTAAACACATCGATTAAAACGCCAGCCTCAAGGCACACTGCGCCATGGGGAGCATGAGGAGGGATATAAAACCCATCCCCAGCCTTCAGGACTTTCTTTTCTCCATTGACGACTACTTCAAAAGCACCTGACTCCACATACGTGGCCTGGCTGTGAAAATGGTCATGAATAGGTCCGATGCTGCCCTTTTCGAAGGATACCTTTACAATTAAAATGTGGTCATCGTGGCCTAGAATCTGTCTTTTGACACCTTCTCCCACGACTTCCCATTGAATTTCTTCTCCGTTTTGAAATACCTCACTTTGAAATTTCATCTGCTCGTTTTTTAAGATTAATAATTAGCTTAATCCACCGGATAGGATTTGCTTCCAGCGTCCTTGGTGGTGATTTCTATATATTTTTTACCGTCTTTCTCGATGAGCTCCAACCTTTTGATTTGGTTGGAAGCATTCACTGTCAGCTCATTCTTAGAGTCAAATGATCCATGGGTCTCCAAGGCTGAAAGAAAATAGTGATTGCCCTTGCCTTGACTTCTGAGAATCAAAGCCCGCTCATTTCTCAGATTGAAGTTGGGATCGTTTGCTCCGAGCTCCACCATGATCAGTTCATCTGAAGTACTGGTCTTGGTGCTCCACGTGTAAAAGCGGTCTTTTAGAAGCCAGGTAAATTGGCTGAGTTTTTCATGGGCCTTGCCTTGGGCAAGATTCCAGAGGTGCTCATATCCGTGAGTTTTTCCCAAGGGAAGCAATTGGCTTTGATTGGCCGAAAGGGGCGTGTTTAAATAAATAATCTGCCCATTGAAATGGAGTGGCAAATCATATTGGTGCTCGCCCTGACTTTGGATTTCAAACAAATCAAGAACCAGCGGATATTCGAATGCCGAATCCTGTACATAGATCATCGTTCGTTTGAAAGCCACACCCGGATAGATTTCCTTGATCTGGGCACTGGCGATTTGAAAGTTCGGGTTGCTCGTGTCGAAGCTCAGCTCCGTAGGATAAGCCGATTCAGCTATGGAATACTTCCCATTGAAGTGGGATTGCTGATCTACCACCACAGTGTTGTGGGCGATAGACTGCTTTGCCCAGGTATTGTTTTCCGGAAGGTAGTGGCCTCCATACTTCGCCTCAATATTCAAAAATCTCGCAGCGCCATAGTCACGGATGATCTCTTCTCCATTGTCATAAAACAACCAGGTAAACTTATCATAATGCCCGTGACCCATACCCTGAGCGGTGTATTTATAGACTAAGGCAGAGGAGTTTTTACCGGACTCAGCTCGGAATATCGCCAGCCCACCTTGGTCCCCTTTCTCTCCGTCCCTAAATCTTCTTGATTTGAAAGCAAATGGCTTTTCTTTCCCCTCTCCCAATGCTTGAGCTACCTCAAATCCAGCATCTATCGGGGCAAAATTTCCCTGGTATTTCGCAATGGAAAGCAGGCTTGGATCTTTTGTGATGCTGTAGGCGATGTCAACTCCAAAAACCATTTCGGAGGTCTTAAGATTCTTTTCTTTTAGGGCATCGTTGATGGGGAAAAAGAATCCGTCATACGTCAGGTCAATGGCCGCATAGATCGCTTTGATCAAGATAGAATCCCGATATTCAAAGATTTTCAACTCAGGATTGTTGATCGCCACTGCCTGCGCAAACACTACAAATGGTAGAAGGGCATAGCGCTGGTAATAAGGTCCTTCCGAATAGTATCCATCCGGAGAAAACAACTGGTCGAGCTGCTTGATAAAGCCCCCGGATTGATCCTCGGCCGTACCGTAAAGAGCCATCTTCACCCATTTTTCATCCTCAAGACTATAGCCAGCCATCCCTACAGCGGCAACTGCCCAAGTGCCGTGATTATGGATTTTATTGAAAGTCTCAGCACCATCGACACTTAGGAAATCCACATAGGGCTGGAACAATTCTGATTTGAGGTATTGCCTTTCCTCCACACTCAGATAGGACTTGATGGCATCGAATCCCTGAATGCTGTACACCAGCCAAACGGCTTCATTCAAACTTTGCCAGAAAAGTTTTCCCGGAGTTTGCTCTTTCTTTTCGGGATGAAGCGGCAAGGATTTGTACATCTTGGCATAGGCATATAACAATTGCTTGGCATGCGCCGCATACTTGGTGTCCCCTGTCAGTTGGTAAAGAATACCCCCATAAAAGATCGATAGCTGGTTGGCTTTATGCTGCTCATGGGTATAACCTCCACCAGCATCTTTCGGGATTGGAACCTGGATAGGCTGTCCAAGTTCTGCATCTATTTTCTGCTTGATTTGAGCAATTTCCTGCACCGAGGCAGGATTTTGCGAGGCCAATCGGGAATAGTCCTTCACTCCTTTTTCTGTGAGGAGCAGTTTACTTTGGGTAGAAGGTGCTACTTTCTGAGCAAGAGCGGAGCCCAATCCCATCCAAAAAACCAAGGCAATTATTTTAAGGGTTCTCATTTTTGATTTTGGTTTTTGGAATGAATGATTGCAGGAGTATCCTGGAGTTTGTTTTGGGCAAAGCAGGTATATGGCTTTCCTACCAGCTCAGTGACTTTGACAGGAGCGGAAGCGATCAGCGTATTTTTTGAGAAAACCAGCCATTGCACCCCGATCAAGCTAAAGGAAGCAGACTCTTTGTTTCGGCTGTTTTTCCCGGAGTTTTTCACCGTATTGCTTTCCGCGATGAAGTAAGGCCCGAAAGTACTTTCGTCAGTGCCTCCACGATAGACATCAGCCACCATTCCACCAACTTCCTCAAACTGATTGCCTGTGAGGATCACATATTCTGCATTGTACTTTCCCAGATCATCGATTTCCTTTCTCAGGGAAAGAATTGATCCGGTAAATTTTTTGAATTCAGAATTGAGGATCTGAATCGTATCGGCAAAGCTTCCAGGAGAGACTTCCAGAAAATTGAAAGAATGATTGACATTCATATCACTGAAGCGACTGTTGGCAACCTTCAGTTTATAGTTATAAAGTGTTCCGGCGCGGTTGATCTTGATGACGGCATTTCCGGCAGCATCTGCGGATTTCTCACCAGTGACCTGAATCCCTTCCAAGCTCAAGGATCCCCCGTCATAGATTTCAAAAAGATGAGTACCCACAAAGCTGATCGATGCTTGCTTCCCTGAGCGGATACTCAAAGGAAAAGTAATATCCAATACCTTGGTTTGCTCGAAATTTCCTTCTTTCAGCTCCAATACATCCCCAGTTTGGGCCAATTTCATGGCATCTGAGATCGTATTCAATCCAGGATCAACCGGAATAGACTTTCCTGTCCCAAAGACAATTTCCTTAGTAGCCTTGGGATACCAAGACGGACCCGTTTCAGAAATTTTCAAAACTTTTAAATCTCTTGGAGCTCCGGCTTGAATGCTGGGATCCACGGGATATAAGAGCCCATTTTCTCCTTTTTCGAGCTTGATTTTTTGGATAGAGATGCCGGCACCTCCAGCCGAAGGTTTGAAATTGGCAAAGTTGCCCTTGAAGGAAATTCCATCGATTTTGTCATAGACCTTGAAGATTTCACTTCCTTCATTAGAATAGATCAGGTTGTTGGTAAAAGAGCTCTCCACAGGCACGGCTGTTCTTTCGGCATCACTGCCCACAGCCAATTCGATCTTGGCCACATTGACTAGGGAATTGTTGGAGATTTGTGCGTTTTTGACCTGATGATATCGGTTGATGGAGGAATTTGGCACCCCATTCATGATGGCAATTCCGGCTCTAAACTCTTCCCCCCTTAAATCCTGAAAATAATTGTTGACGATCCTTTGGTCGGCATTGATCACTCGGACTCCCCCGGTTTCAGATTTTCCATTTCCCAGGAATACGTTCCTTTCCACCACATTTCCATTGCCATGACGTAGGGTAAGGGAGCCTTTGGATTCAAAGAATACATTGCCACGGATGATATTTCCTCCGGACTTGATCGAGATGATTTCCGTCTCCCCATTACACTTGTCAAAGAAGTTATTTTCAATGAGTGTATTGGAATTGGTCAGGGAATAGGGGCTAGTTCCCACTCGGAGAGTTTCTCCACCATTTGAGCCCAAGACGGGCCGGGGACCAAAGTAATTGTGATCGATTTGGTGACGGTTGTCTTGACTTTCTTCCGAATTCAGTCTCACGGCCATGGTCACGCCTACATTTCTTTTCCCCTCAATATGGTTGTGGTCAAAGCGGTTGTTTTTTCCAAACATCATCACCCAAGAGTCCTGGGCATTTCGGTCGGGGTTATTGAAGTTGTCAATGACACATTCGGTGACTCTGGAATGGTATGCGAGATTTTTGCTGTCAATGCTGAAGGAAATCACCTCGGATGAAGGGGTCCAGCCATTTCTAAACACCAGTCCTTTGACAACCAAATATTCCCCGCCGATTCTCAGATTAGACTTTCCTTCCAAAAAAACTTTCCCCGGAGTCTCTGCTATCAAGACAATCGGCGCTTGAGCAGTGCCCTTCCCTTTGAATACCATCTCTGCATCCTTCCAGGTTCCATTGGCCAGCATCAGGGTATCCCCGGGCTGTAGGCTCTTCAAGGTTTGGTTGTACTCTTCGAGGTTAGTGACCAATACAGTTTTCTTCTGCGCAAAAGCATTCACACTGACCAAAAAAAGGAGGGTCAGCAGGGAAAAAAGGAATGAAGGGATGACTTTATTTTTCATGGTTAATTTGGGTCGGGGTAGAGGTAAGGGTAATGGATCCGCTTGTACTTTCCAGCAAAACCGGGCCTGGCTCAAAGGATTTTAGCTCCATTCCTGAGGTAGCAAGGGACACTTGAACATCGACTGGGTTGGAAGATTTCAGTGTAAGACTTTCGGATTGGATGCCTTTCATTCCCAAGAGAAAAAGAAGATCTCCTTTCCTCAGGATATAATCTGCGGTGAAATTGATGCCATTCATATCCAGATTTTCCCGGAATGCCTCCCAATCTCCCAGTTGAATTTTCTCTTTAAAACCCTCTAAGGAAGTTCTGTCTTGATAGGAATCGTAGGGTCTGAGTACAGTCACAAACTCCATGGCATTGGAAGGTTCGGAGTGGAAAGTCACCCGGTTTTTTCCGTTCATTCCTGTGGTATTTGCACCTGTGACCTGAGCTCCCAACTGAAGGATGTCCAGTCCTGAGGCGTCCGCATTACTGGATCTTGCCACAATCGGGCCCTCTTCGAGAGAATAGTTCCCCTGAAAGTTTTGGTAATAGGTATGTTTTTTATCACTGGAAAAGCGATCTCTGACCAGCCAAAAGTCTCCCGAAATAAAGAAGATACTTCGCTCATAGCTTACTCCTATTTCCTGGTATCCATCATGACTTCCTTTTAAAGCCTGGATTTTTCCTTTTGGCTCCCAAAGCAAGACTTTCGCCTGAGGTAATTTGCCAAACTTTCCAAATCCACTTCCGCCTTGATTTCCTGTCCATTTCTGACCTTGTGGGATAGAATCGACCAGGGCGACATTTTTAACCCAAGAGTTTTTGAAGAAAGGAAATTCCGGAACAGGGTATCGAACCTGATAATTTGGAACCAACATGTCTCCATTGGCAAAAAGTTGGAACCCTAACACATCTCCGTGCTGGTGATCCGGCTTTTCTTTGGAAACACCCGTGCTGATCAGCATGTATTGGTCTTTTTCTTTCCAGCCTTCTCGGAACACATAGTAACCTGTTGACTCCAAAGCAGTGGATTTTTGGGTAGGCTTGGTTTCGGATTTGGAGCGAAGTTTCGCCAAATCGGTCTGGGAAAGCAACCAGTAGTATTCCTCTGAGGGATTGGTGCTGGCAAAATATCCAAACACAGGATCCGGAAAGAGAGCATATCCCAAGGCCATCACTTCGTCCATTTGATTGACCGTGGCCATGGGATTGTCGGTGTCATCTTGAATCACCGGGGCAAGTTTATTCGGTAAGGCAATAGCCGTCATCGCCTCAAACATGCCTCTAAGCTTCCCTTCCCAAGCTTCAGGAATGGGATTGCCAGTGATTTGGGCGAGTTTGAAAACGCGGAAATAATTGTCGATATCTCCTACATGGTAGTGAAAGGAGCGCTCAAACTGAAAGCCATCAGAGTTTACCTCCAGCTCCAAATGCTTTCCTAAATTGGCAATGGCGAAATCGTAGTATTTTTTTGATGCCTCAAATTCTGGGTACATCATGGCAATCACCGCCAAAGCGACCATGCCTTTGGTTTGGTGGTTACCAAACTGAAATTCTTGATTGGTTTGATAAAGCACCTCTGCATGGTGCAAAAAAGTCCGGAGTAGCGTAATCTGATCTGCATCGGTATATTCCAGAGATGCCAGGAATAGGTGATGAGTAAGGACCCAGTTTTCCATTCGGTTTCCTCCGCGGAAACTTTCATAGGCACCATTTCCATCTGCAATCAGTTCCACTTTATCATTTTGAAAAGCCTGATTGAGGCTTCTTGCCTGATTGGTAAAATAAGGTAGGAGTTCCTTTTTGTCCGACAGAAAATAGCTAAAGGCAAAATCCCCGGATTTATGCTGCCGGAAAAGGTGACGGATTTCGTAAGGACTTACCTGCTTGCCCTTTTTGTTAATAAAAGGAAGCTTCCAAGGAGTATCGGCATCATACAGCTCAGTATGAGAATCCGCATCTTTGAGGTGGTTTTTGGCAGCATTGGGATAAAGCTGCTGGTATTCTTGGAGTCTGGTTGGGACATTTTCCCAGTTGAAATAAAATCTAGACTTGGCTTTTTCTTTGAAATAAGCAGCCAACTCTCTGTGGGCTTCTGCACTATTTCCTTGCGCGTAAAGAGCCTTTATTTTCCCGGAATTAGGGATTGAGGTCGGTAGCTGCGCAAAAAACTGCGCCTCCTCCAAGAGAGGAAAATCTACAGTTTCCACCTGTGCAACAACCCTCTGAAATGCCAGAAAAGCTGCAAGAAAAAGAAATAATCTGAGGCTATACATTGGGTAAATCTTGGGATCCAGATTACTGGAAAGAGGGGGATAAGAAGGCGGAGCAGTCCAGTAAACCCATAAACTGGACTGACCGCCTTCCACCCATCTATCTACAAATTAGGTTTGGTTTTTCTTATTGATTAAAGATGTCAACCTCTCGCTGTGGAATCGGAATGAGGATTTTATCTTCTGACACCGGAGCTACCCCGAAGGTGTATTCGTTGTAGAAAATTTCAGATTTAAACTGCTGATCCAAAGTCTTTTTGACCAGGCCAAAGTGCACCAAATCAAACCATCTCTGATTTTCAAATGCAAGCTCGAGCCTTCTTTCCAGAAGCAGTTTTTCGATGAATTTCTCCTTGGTATCCACATCCGCCATGGTGTAAGCCGCTAACCCCGCTCTTTGTCTTACTTGATTCAGGTAAGTAAGAGCCATGGAAGTCTTTCCATTTTCCATTAGAGCCTCTGCATAGAGCAGGAGCACATCCGAATATCGGATTACCGGGAAGTCATTTTCGGAATCCTGGCTGATAGCTGGATTGGAATAGTACTTATAGATGTAATTATCCGGAACGAATTTTCCTCCAGATCCAATGTAGCCTGTGCGGAAAGAGGTGGTTTTGCGCAGGTCTTTTTCATCAAATAGACTTACCAGTTCATCGGTAGGCTTGTTGAAATGATTTCCATCTCCGTTGATCACAAAAGCCCCAGAGTTTTGCGGAGCAAAATAGTTTGCCAATGGTGATCCAAGACCAAGTCCTCCAGCTTTGAATCTCACCGCAAAAAGGATCTCCTTGTTCATCTCGTTGCTGATGGAAAATACTTGCTGAAAACCAGTGCTTCCTGTAAGCAGAACTGCACCACTTCCTGAGACGATTTCGGCAAGGAGTGTTTCGGCTTCTGCATATTTTCTCTGGGTACGGTAAACTTTGGCAAGCAAGGCTTTGGCAGCCCAAGAAGTAGCTCTGCCTAAGCTGGCAGTAGGATACGATTTGGGAAGCTTAGCTGAAGCTACAGTCAGATCAGAAATGATAAACTGGTAAATTTGCTCAGTAGTGGAAGGGGTAAAATTCACTGCCTCTTTGGCATTGATTCTTCGATCCACCAAAAACACTTCCTTGTACAATCTGACCAAGTTGAAGTAATGGTAAGCTCTGATAAAAGAAGCTTCACCCTGCAATTGATCTCTCAAAGTTTGACTTTGGATCCCATCGAGCTTGTCCAAGACGGTATTTACCCTGGAAATATTGTGGTAAGTGTCCGCCCAATAGTTATAGATATTGGCTTGCTCAGAAGTAAAGGTCATCAGGTCCAGCTCCCGCAGAGGGATATAAATATTGCTGGCCGTCTGCGAATTGTGCATTCTGGTATTGTCCGACCTTAACTCAGTAAGTGCCCATTCATTGAGAATTGGAGCCTGCATACCTGAATAGGCGGCGATGATTGCCGTATTGAAATCAGCATCAGTTCTATAAAAGGTCCCTTCTCCAATTTCGGAAATTGGCTGAAGATCCAATTCACAGCCAGTCAATAGTCCAAGTGAGAATAAACCGGCTAATATATTTCTAGTTAAATTTTTCATGTTGATCTGGATTAAAAGCTTACATCTACACCGAAAACAAATGCTCTAGGCACTGGGAATGACCCTCTTTGATAACCTGATATCAAAGGAGATGCATACTGGGAAGAGGTAGATCTAGCCTCTGGATTGATTCCACGGTAATCTTTAGACATGAAGTAGAAAGCATTTTGGGCTGATCCATAGACTCTTACTCCTTTGGTCTTCATTTTGGAAGCAATCTGTTGTGGAAGTCTGTATCCCAAAACCACATCCCGTACGGAGACATAAGATCCGTCTTCAATCATGTAGTCTGTAAACTGCCAACCCATCCCGTTGGTGCTGTATGGAGTTTTTCCATCTCCTGGAGATTCCGGAGAAACCCAACGGTTTTCCACATATTTTCTATTGGTTCGCTTGGTTTCGTTGTAAAACCCATCTCCGTTGAAGACATCGATGCCTTGCACTCCTTGTAGGAGAACGCTCAAATCAAAGTTTCCGAAAGTGAAGTTGTTGGTAATCCCCCAAGTAAAATCAGGGAAAGGGTTGCCTAAAACCACACGGTCATTGTCATCAATTTTACCATCTCCATTCGCATCAAGAACTCTCAATCCTCCCGGACGGTCCAAGCTGCTGCTTGGATTAGCATTGATTTCTTCCTGAGAATTCCATACGCCGATGGTCTTGTAGCCAAAGTATTGAATGTAAGGCTGTCCAACCGCTGCTAAATAAATCTCACTTCTTTCCCCGTAAGAGAGCACTCGATCTTCGCCGCTAAATTCAACCAGTTTATTTCTAACTGTCGATAGGTTCAAAGAAGTGGTCCACTGGAATTTGGTTTTGTTGATGTTATTGGAACGGAATTCCATTTCGAAACCCTTGTTCTGGATTTTTCCGATGTTGTTCCAATATTCTGTAAAGCCCGTAATGGCCAGAGTCGGCTGTCTCAAAAGGAGCTGATCCGTCTGAGAGCGGTACATTTCCAAGGAAAGGTTGAATCTGTTTTCGAAGAAGGCTACATCTACACCGATGTTGCTGGAGAATGTTCTTTCCCAAGCAATTGCTCTATTGGCCAGTGTATTACCAGATTGAGCCAATCCTGGAGTCAAGATTCCTGTGCCTGATCCCAGAGGGTAATTTTCAGAATAGAGTCTGTTGACATAAGCATAGTTCTGAATGTCATTATTTCCAGTCACCCCGTAGCTTGCTCTCAATTTAAGCACATCAATCACACGGCTTGTCTTTAGGAAATTTTCCTCGGACAGAACCCATCCAGCGGATACAGATGGGAACCAACCCCACTTGTTTTCAGGACCAAACAATGAGCTTCCGTCAGTTCTGGCACTTGCAGAAAACAGGTACTTGTTTCCATAAGCATAGCTGGCTCTCGCCAAATAGGACAACAATACCGTTTCGTCCTTCAGGGTGTTGGTGCTTGCCAAATCGATAACAGTCGCACCATTTAAAGTAGGTACATAGTCCGTTGGGAAATTGGTACCCACGATATTGGCGTAGCTATTGGTTACTTTTTGAGCGGTAAAACCACCTACTGCACTGATCTCATGCTTATCAAATGCTTTTGAGTAGCTGATGATGTTTTCAGAAAGCAAATCAATTCTCAAGCTATTGGCATAAGAACCACGGTTTGGATCACCAGCACGGTTGGTACCGGAATTTCTAAACTCCTCTTGAATTCTATTGGTGATGTAAGCTCCTTGTGAAAATTTCAAGAAGAAGTTTTTAGCCAAATCAACTTGAAAGTAAGTAGATGCCAACATTCTATATTGGTTGTCTACTCTGGAGTCATTATCACTAATGAACTTTGGATTGTTGTTGGAAGTACTCCAAGGTCTGGCAGCAGTGGTAGAAACAGCTACTCCTTGAGGAGTGGTGAACTGATACAGTACGTTGCTGAAATGACGTCCATGTGCCCATTCTCCTATAGGAATACCTGTCAAGGCTGAGGTCTCGGCGGTATGCCGCACAGGCATGAAGGAAGGAGTTCGGAAATAATCAGTGAAATTGGAAGCTGGTAGAATTCTCTTGGTATAAGAAGGATTGAAGTTGACTCCTACTTTCAGCATTTTGCTCAATCTGGCATCCATTTTCGCTCTTAAGTTGAAGCGCTGGAAGTCATTGTTGATCAACATCCCTTTTTCATCATTGTATCCGGCAGAGATCAAATAGGTCAAATCCTTTTTACCTCCAGAGACACCCAATTGGTAGCTACTAATGACGCCAGTACGAAGACCTTCTCGCTGCCAGTCTGTTTCATTCTGGACAGACCAAGCGGCCTGTTCATGGATGGTTGGTGCAGCACCTCCACGTGTTTGTTCTTCCCAAAGCAATTCTGCATATTCTTTGGAAGTGAGCATATCATGAAGTTTGTAAGGATTGTTTACCCCAGAGAACATTTTGAAGGTGAATGATGGCTTGTCCACGATACCATTTTTGGTGGTCACGATGATTACGCCATTTGCTCCTCTGGATCCGTAGATGGCAGCAGAAGCAGCATCCTTCAATACTTCGATGGATTCAATGTCATTAGGGTTGATGAAGGAAAGTCCGTCTGGAGTTGGGAAGCCATCGACTACGACAAGTGGCTCATTATTGGCCCCGATGGAGCTATTACCACGGATTCGAATGGATGGAGAAACACCTGCTTCAGATGTGGTATTTTGAATCTGCACCCCGGCGATTTTTCCCTGAAGGGCCTGGTCGGCTCTTACGGTTGGAAGGTCACCCAGATTGCTGTTCTCAAATTTTGATACAGCACCGGTCAAATGTGATTTCTTCTGAGTACCGTAGCCCACGACAATTACTTCATCCAGTTGGGTCAAATCCTCACTCAGAGTAAGCGAGATTAATTTTTGAGCTCCCACCAGAACTTCTTGTGTGGTGTATCCAATGAAGGAAAAAATCAGGGTATCGGTAGGCTTTGCCATGATTTTGAACTTGCCATCGATGTCTGTCACGGTAGCATTGACAGTTCCTTTGACCAGAATGTTTACTCCAGGAATTGCCAGTCCCTGGTTGTCTAAAACCTGCCCCTCAATGACTGAGGCAGCTTCTCCCTGAAAGGCCGCTACTTGGGCGACACTGCCTAAGAACAGGCAGATACACAGTGAAATGATTTGAAAATAATTCACTGACCCAATCCAAATTTGTTTTGGTAATGGTTGTTTCATTTTGGGTAATGTTGTTAAGAGTTGAGATTATTAAAGAAAAATCAGGGAGATAAATCCGCTTCAAGGCTCCAAAAAATTCCTTAATTTTGAGGAGACATTAGGCTGCTACACAAATAGGACCTCGACAATCTTTAATGAGTAGTATTTAAATCCTGATGTTGAAATTTGGTGGATTCTATCCACCATTTTTTTTTAGCATAGGCAAATCACTTTTTATTGATGATATCCGATAAATGATTGATCATGGCCTTTTCAGCCATCTCTGGATCTTGATTTTTGATATGTTCCAAAATTTCTTTGTGCTCTTGCAAGGCTCCGAATGGCTTTCCTCCACCGCAGACATTGTGCTTGGTGAAATGCGTCAAAATATCCGGAGTCACGATCAGCATGAGGGATTTCAAGACATTGTTCTTGCTTGATTCGGCTATTTTGATGTGGAATAGTAGATCCTCATCAATGGCTTGCTCTCCTACTTTTACCTTTGCTTCATAGAGGGACAATGCCTCTTCCAGCTCTTCAATATCACTTTCCGTTCTGCGGATAGCTGCAAATTTTGCTGTTTGGGCCTCCAGAATCAGTCGGGTTTCGATCAGGGAATGAAAATCACTTCCTTCCATTTTCAAAACATCAGTTATCAATCCTTCCAAAGCAGTGATTCCTAGACCTGCGATCACAGTTCCACTTTGAGGATGCGTTTTGACGATTCCGTAGAATTCTAATTTTTTGATAGCTTCTCGGACATAGCTTCTGCTGATTCCGAGTTTTTCAGACAATTTCCGTTCTGGCGGAAGTTTGTCTCCCGGAACTAATTCTCCGGATATTATCAAGTCTCGAATCTGACCGATAATGATGTCTACGGGACTATCGATTTTTATTTCTTTGAAGTTATTTAGGGTCTCCATCTTAGATTGGTTAACCAATTATTGGTTGACCAATTTTGAATAAAAAAATTTATGCTCCAAATATTTTTTCCCAGTTGGGTAAAAAAAAATGAGCGGTCTTGGAAAAAACCGCTCATTCAGGACGTATTCGCTATTTTTATCAATTAAATTTTTTTATGATTCTAAGCGTTTCACTGACAGCACCTTGAAGTTTTTGATATTCTTCTTTCTCAATCCATTCTTTTTTAAAGAGTTGAGAACCCATTCCAACACATGTTACTCCTGCTTTAAACCAACGCTCCAGGTTCTCCGAAGTTGGCTCCACTCCTCCGGTTGGCATGTAATGCAAGTCAGGAATTACGGATTTTGCGGCAGCAATAAATTCAGGACCCAAAACATTTCCTGGAAAGGCTTTGACCAGTTTTGCTCCCATTTTTTTCGCTTGATACACTTCTGTGATCGTCCCACAGCCGGGCACCCACATCACTTCGGCTTTTTCAGATATTTCTGCTACTTCTGGAATCAAAGCTGGGGAAACAATAAAGTCCGCTTCTGCCTCGATAAAACTTTGAGCTTGCTCTTGGGTGAAAATTGTCCCAATACCGAGGTATAAACCTGGAAATTTGGGAGCCTGCTTTTTCAATTCTTTAAAAACTTCCAGGGAATTTTCATTCCGATCAGTGAATTCAAAAACCCTAATTCCTCCCGCATAGCAAGCTGTCATCACCGACAGGGATTTTGCAACATCGGAGTGGCTAAATACCGGAATCATCCCTGTCTCAGACATGATTTCCAAAATTGGATTAAATAACTTTTTCATGATTAGCGTAATAATTTTCCGACGTTTTCCCCTTTGATTAAATGATTCACCTCTTCTATGGACACCAAGTTGGCATCACCCGGGATGGAATGTTTGAGAACTGAAGCTGCAACTGCAAAATCAATCGCCTCCTGATCTTTAAAATGCAGCAGCCCATAAATCAATCCAGCCATAAAGGCATCTCCTCCTCCAATCCGATCCACGATATGACTCATGCGGTAAGATTTGGACTTCAAAAACGTCTCAGTATTCCACAATTTCCCTTTTAATTTATTCTCTGAGGCACTTATGGATTTTCTTGAAGTCGTGGAAACATAGGCCAGATTAGGACAAAACTCCTTCGCAGCCTGACAGGCTTCCTCGTAATTGTCTGTTTGGATGCCCATGCAGTTTTCAAAGTCCGTTAATCCGGCAATTATCAGGTGTGAAGGACGAATTAGCTCAGGCATGATGTCCATTGGCTGCTTTCCGTATTGCCAAAGGTTTCTTCTGTAATTGATGTCAGCGCTAATTTTTACCCCGAGTTTTTCTGCAGCGAGCACCGCCTCTTTGCAAACCTTTGCTGCTGATGCAGAGATCGCTGGGGTAATCCCCGTCCAATGAAACCAATCCGATCCTTGGAAAATCTGCTCCCAATCCAGCTTCGAAAAGTCGAAATTGGCAAAAACAGAGTCAAATCGGTCGTAAATGATCTTGGAAGACCTTTGCATTGCTCCGTTTTCGACAAAATACAATCCCATTCTGCCGGGACTGAATTGAAGATAAGAAGTGTCCACCCCAGAGGAGCTAAGGTATCTTTTTACCGCGTCCCCTATTTCGTGATTGGGAAGGGCCGTAATGTGCGCCACAGAACAATCCCAATTGGCTAGAGAAATAGCAACATTTGCTTCAGCTCCCCCATATACCGCCTCAAATGAATTGGCATTGACAAAGCGATGATGGCCTGGCGTGGAAAGTCTAAGCATGACTTCGCCAAGCGTAATGATACGTTTTTTCATCAAAATTGAAGTTTTGAGAAGGGTTAAGAAATAGGAAGGAGATTGTCGAGAAAAAATTCTCAGCCGGCAGGTAGGGCTAAGGTCCTGGCCAAAATTAGAAGGAAAAATGGAAAAATTAATATTTGCCTTTAAGAACTTGGGCTAAATAATCGAAGTAGTTCCTAAAAACCCCTTCATTTTTTCAATACCAAAAACAAAAAAAGCCTCCGAATAGCTTTTCCGGAGGCTTTTGCAATCTTACTTTTTTTAGAAAGGATATTTTCCTTCTGCTATCATATAGTCAGCTATTTCTCTTCTGAGTTCCTTGACGTTGATAAAATCAGGCTTGGTAAATCTCTTCAATCCCATTAGCATGACTTTTTGCTCGTCACCTTTTGCAAAGGAAACGATTGCTTCCTTAGCTGCAGCCTCGATCTTATCGATCGCCTCATAAAGGTAAACTCTCGCCATGGCAATTTGATATTTGGCATTTTCTTCACCTTTCTGAAGGGCCAGCTTTTCGGCACGGAGAATTCCGGATTCAGCAGCATAGATCTCAGTCATCACATCTGCAAGATTCATCATGATTTCCTGCTCGTCCTCAATTTTATCCTGAAGAGCCATAGCGGCCTTACCGCCGACCATCAGAAATACTTTTTTCAGCTTCTTGAGAATATCTTTTTCTACTGCGAAAAGCTCTGAAGCATCAATCGTCTCGAAAGAAGGAACGGAGGTCAGCTCTGCTGCAACAGCCATTGCCGGTTCAAACAAATTAATCTCCCCTTTCATCGCACGCTTCAAAATCATTCCCACCATCAGCATGCGGTTGATTTCATTGGTGCCTTCATAAATTCTGGAAATCCTGGCATCCCGATAAGCTCTTTCCATAGGAGCCTCAGCGGAATAACCCATGCCTCCATAAATCTGTACGCCTTGATCCACCACGTAATCCAACACTTCGGAACCATGGATTTTAGAAATGGCACACTCGATGGAAAATTGTTCCAAAGCTTTAAGCTTGGCTTCAGCGTCAGAAAGACCCTCCGCAGCCAAAGCGTCCATGTGATCTTCAATATCCTGACCAGCGCGGTAAGACAAAGATTCACTGACGAAAGTGCGGATTGCCATTTCAGCCAATTTGGATTTAATGGCTCCAAAAGTATTGATGCTTACTCCAAACTGACGTCTTTCGGTTGAGTAAGCGATGGATTTGGAAATTACTGTACGAACTCCACCCAATACACCTGCTCCTAGTTTGACACGACCGACGTTAAGGACGTTTACTGCGATTTTGAATCCGTTTCCTCTTTCAGAAAGCATATTTTCAGCCGGAACCGGACAGTCGTTGAAAAATACCTGACGGGTAGAAGAACCCTTAATACCCATCTTTTTTTCTTCTTCATTCATGGTGATTCCACCAAAGGTCTTTTCAACAATGAAGGCGGTCAGATTTTTGTCGTCTTCAATCTTGGCAAACACAATAAAAAGATCTGCAAAGCCCGCATTGGAGATCCACATTTTCTGACCATTTATCAGGTAGGTTTTTCCATCCGCGGAGAGAGTAGCTTTGGTTTTGCCGCTGTTTGCATCAGAACCTGCATCAGGTTCGGTCAAACAATAGCATGCTGCCCATTCTCCAGTCGCTAGTTTTGGAAGGTATTTTTGCTTTTGTTCTTCAGTGCCATAGTAAAGAATCGGCAAGGTACCAATTCCCGTATGTGCTCCATAAGTGGTAGAAAAAGACCCAGCAGCACCGATAATGTCAGCAATTAACATAGAGGTGTTGAAGCTCATACCAAGTCCTCCGTATTCCTCAGGAACGGATACACCCAAAAGACCCAATTCTCCGGACTTTTTGAAAATGCTCGGAACCAAGTCAGGGTTTTTCATGCTGTCAATTTCCTCGATTTTAGGAGTGATCTCCGTGTCGATGAAATCCTGACAAGCCTGTGCCATCATTTTTTGCTCTTCGGTAAATTCTTCTGGGATAAATACATCCTGAGCCACTGTTTCCCGGATGAGAAATTCTCCTCCTTGGATAGTTTTTGATAAAGTAGTCATATGGTTAAATTTTCTGTTTCTTCTTTATTCTTGATTCGGAGTTCTCCATTCGATATTCTTCTAAAAAGAACACTGAATGTTGAAGCTCGAATTGCGAAGGGTCTTTACTTCAGCAACTCGTATATCCCGGCAACTCCCTGACCACCGCCGACGCAGGCTGTGACCATTCCATATTTTTTATTCTGTCTTCTCAACTCATTGAAAAGCTGAACAGATAACTTGGCTCCTGTACATCCCAGCGGGTGACCGAGTGCCACAGCACCTCCATTCACATTTACTTTATCAGGATTCATATCCAAGGATTTAATCACTGCCAGTGCCTGTGCTGCAAAGGCTTCGTTGAGCTCAATCAAGTCAATATCCTGGAGGGAAAGGCCGGCCTGCTTCAAAGCTTTTGGAACAGCTTCTTTAGGCCCAATTCCCATAATTCTAGGGTCAACCCCTGCCACAGAATAAGACATCATTCTTGCGATAGGATCCAGACCTAGTGATTTCATCAATCGCTCAGACATCACGACCACAAATGCTGCTCCATCGGAAGTTTGGGAAGAATTACCTGCAGTCACCTGACCTCCCATTTTGAAGGCCGGCTTTAATCCTGCTAGGACTTCCAGAGTTGTTCCTTCTCTTGGACCTTCATCTGTATCGACGACAAACTTTCGGGTTTTCTTTTTCCCTTTATCATCCAAATAGGTCTCTTCTACTTCCACTGGAACTATTTCATCTTTGAATTTGCCTGATGAAATCGCTGCCAAAGCTTTTTCATGAGATCTCACGGAGAAAGCATCTGCTTCCTCCCTGGTTATGCTATAGTCTTTTGCCAATTCCTCTGCAGTCAAACCCATACTGAGGTAATAGTTTGGAGTTTGGGTCGCTATTTTGTAATTCAGGGCAGTCTTGTAACCCATCATAGGAACAAGAGACATAGATTCTGTCCCGCCGGCGATAATACAATCCGCCATTCCGGCTTTGACTTTACCTACTGCTAAGGCTATGGCCTCTACACCAGATCCGCAATATCGATTCATGATAAATCCTGGATTGTCAATTCCTAAGGCCAGAAGAGAAATCATTCTTCCCATCTGCATTCCTTGTTCTGCCTCTGGCACCGCATTTCCGACGATCAGGTCATCCACCATTTTTGCTTCAAGGCCTGGGGTATTTGCAACCAAATGCTTGATCACATCTGCAGCCAAATCATCCGGTCGATAAAATCTAAAACCTCCCTTTTTGGACTTGCCAACTGCTGATCTATATCCGTTTATTATATATGCTTCCATTAGTTGTTTTTTTAGTTTTTAAATGTCTTTTAGAGCCCGAGAAACAAGATCCTAGAGACAAGAATCAAGATTGAATCTGCCTAATAAGGATTTTCCTCTATGGTGTTTTTTAATCCAATTATCATTTTCTGAACTTCAGAAAGCTCTTCACTGAATGTGGTGAACCTTTCTTCACTTAGGATTCCAACTCTTCTGGCAATAATTCCTTGAGTTTCTAATTCGAAACTTTCTCCTAAACTGATATCCAAACAATTCGAAAATGATTTTGAAGAATTTCTAGCTGTTCCCTCTGCAATATTTGATGGAATAGATACACTGCACCTTCTCATTTGAGAAGTAATCCCAAACCTTTCTTCAGAAGGAAATGATATAGTCAATTCATACACATTGACAGCTAAATCCACTGCTTTTTGCCAAACTTTCAGGTTCTTGAAATTATGTTTAAGTCTCATTTTCGGATTTGTTTAAAATCTTTTTCAGGATTTAATTTCTTACTTCTTGACTCTTGACTCTCGATTCTTGGCTCTAGTTTCTCAGAGGTTTTCCTTTGAACAAAATACTGTGAATACGCTCGAGGGTTTTTTGCTCTCCGGTCAAGCTGAGGAAAGCTTCTCGTTCCAAATCGAGTAAGTATTGCTCACTCACCTCTGTGGCTGAGGACAAATCACCGCCTGACATCACCCAAGCTAATTTTCTTGCGATTTTGGCATCATGTTCAGAGATATAGTTGCCATAGAGCATTCCTGTGATTCCGGCTTCAAACAAGGCCAGGGAAGTTTTGCCCAAGACCTTGATATTGGTTTGCTGGACGGGCTGAGAGTATCCCAAATCAGATAGGGAAAGTACCTTGGCTTTCGCATCGGCCAGTTGCCTTTTTCGGTTCAACGTGATTCCATCGGTTTTTCTCAAGTATCCCAATCCCCTAGCTTCTTCCGCTGAAGTAGAAACCTTCGCGGTGGCGATATTCATGAAATATTCCTGAAGCTGATTAAGCTCAACATCTCCGTTCATTACACTGTTGGAAAAACGAAGCGTCATCTCCTTGGTGCCGCCTCCAGCAGGAATCAATCCTACTCCGACTTCCACTAATCCCATATACAATTCAGCATGAGCCTGGATATGATCAGAGTGGAGAGAAAGTTCACATCCTCCCCCCAAAGCCATATTGTGTGGGGCAACTACCACAGGAATAGAGGAATATCTTGCCCGCATCATGGTATTCTGGAATTGGGCAATCATCATGTTGATCTCATCAAAATCCTGGTCACCGGCAAACATAAACAGCATCGCCAAATTGGCTCCTGCGGAGAAATTGCCTCCTTCATTACCAATAACCAGTCCTTTGTATGACTTTTCTGCCATTCCAATGGCAGTGTTGATCCCCTCGATGACTTCGGCGCCCATAGAGTTCATCTTGGTATGGAATTCCAAACCGATAACCTCGTCACCCAAATCATATATACTTGCTCCTGGATTTCCCCAGACTTTTTTGCCCGAGGACTTCAGCGTATCCAAAATGATGAAATCTTCAATTCCAGGGATTTCTTGGTAAGATTTGGAAGGGATATCGTAGAAATGCTTTTTCCCTCCAATGACTTTGTAAAAAGACTCATTTCCTGCAGAGAGCATTTCATGTACCCAAGGAGCTGCTTTTTCTCCTGCAGCTTCCATTCTTTCTACAGTCTCCTTGACGCCTAATACATCCCAGGTTTCGAAGGGTCCTAATTCCCAACCAAAACCTGCGCAAACTGCTTGGTCAATTCTATAGAGCTCATCGGAAATTTCCGGAATTCGGTTTGAACAGTACTTGAATAAGTCATAGAAAGAAGCACGATAAAATTCTCCTGCTCTATCTTCAAAATTGACAAGGAATTTGATGCGTTTCTTGAGGTCTTCGATGTCTTTGGAAGCTTCAAGAGCCTTAAATTTTGGCTTTTCAACGTCCTTGTATTCAAAAGTCTGGAAATCCAGTTCTTTGAGTTCTTTGCGCCCGTCCTTATGACGGATCATTTTGAAATATCCCTGTCCGGTCTTATCTCCAAACCATTTGTTGTTGTAGAGGACTTCTACAATTTTTGGCAATTTGAATTTATCACGGGATTCATCGTGTGGAAGTGCTTTGTACAGGTTATTGGCCACATTGACGGTGGTATCGAGTCCGACCACGTCCATGGTTCGGAAAGTCGCTGACTTGGCTCTACCAATTACAGGTCCTGTCAATTTATCCACTTCGGAGACTCCAAAGCCCATTTTTTCGATGGCATGCATTCCGGAAATGATCGCATACACACCGATCCGGTTGGCAATAAATGCCGGCGTATCTTTACAGAGTACTGTCTCTTTCCCCAAAAATCTATCCCCATAATCCATCAAGAAATCAATGATTTCGGGATTGGTTTTGGGTCCGGGAATAATCTCCAAAAGTCTGAGATACCGTGGGGGATTGAAAAAGTGCGTTCCGGCAAAGTTTACCTGGAAATCTTCACTTCTACCTTCACACATCAAATGCATCGGGATCCCTGAAGTGTTGGAAGTAATCAGGGAACCGGGCTTTCTGAATTTCTCAACTTTTTCGAAAAGCTGCTGCTTGATATCCAATCGCTCTACCACTACCTCGATCACCCAGTCGTAATCCTTGATCTTGGGTAGATCGTCGTCAAAATTTCCCGTCGTGATTCTGGAGGCAAAAGCCTTGTCATAAATCGCTGAGGGATTTGACTTCAAAGTATTTTGCAAAGCTGTATTGACCAATCGGTTCCGAACTGCCGGATGCTCTTTGGTCAATCCCTTGATTTGTTCCTCTTTAGTTAGCTCAAAAGGAACAATATCCAATAAAAGTACCTGTACACCGATATTGGCGAAATGGCATGCGATCCTGGATCCCATGACACCTGAACCTAATACGGCAACTTTTTTAATGGTTCTGTTCATTTTTTTGGGTTTTGATTTTAGCTCCCTTTCGGGAGGAGTTTAAAGTTCATAAATGGGTTTGTTGACATTGCTTCCATTAATCTGGTCGATGACCATTTGGATTTTGTCAAATACTCCGAAAAAGGTCTTCAAGTCGTTTTCCGAAACGACCTCCCGGATTTGCTGATTAAAGTCCATGATGGTGTTAATGGATCTTTCTTTTTTTGCCTTTCCTTCCTCGGTGAGAAAAATTCTTACCGAACGCTTATCATTTGGATCGGCCTCTTTATAGACCAATCCTTTTTCTTCCATGGTTTTAAGCATCCTCGTCAGACTGCGAGTTTCCAATCCAATCATGGGAGCAATTTTGGTAGCAGGGGTCCCTTCCTTGGAATTAATATTGATCAGAACAAATCCGATCGCAGTAGTGAATCCTTCTTCCACAGCTTGCTGATTGTACATGCGGGATATGGCATGCCAAGCGCTTTTGATGTGATAGTCAACGGTTTCTTCTCTTTTCATAGGATTCATGCATCCAAAAATGGTTCATCCTAAGTTAAGTAAATTTTGTATGCATGCATACTATTTTTGAAAAAAAGTTATGCATGCATCACAAATTATAAACTGAAAAACAGAGGTTTTATAAAATAATAATCTGAAATTATTATTATGAAAGCTATTTACAGAATAAAATAGATTTTTAAACTAAATTTTCCCAAAAATATTCTGAGATAAAATTTATTTGAAAATTAGTTAAATCTTAACTTTTGTAGAGTTCTTCAATCTGAGAATCAAACTTTTGTAGGATGACCTTACGCTTCAACTTCATCGTTGGGGTAAGTTCACCCGTTTCAATGGACCAGGATTTATCCAGCAATTTGAACCGCTTCACCTGCTCCCATTTTCCAAAAAACTTATTGTAGTGTTCTATCTCCTGCTGATATTTTTCCATGATTTCCGGTTTTTTCACCATTTCCGTATCGGTCAGATAAGGAATATCCTTTCGCTTGCAGAAATCTCTCAATCCCTCAAAACTTGGAACCACCAATGCGGCAGGATAATTTCTGCCATCGCCTACTACCATGAGCTGCTCAATCAGGAGCGATTCTTTGAATTTATTTTCCAAAACCTGGGGAGCAACATATTTTCCACCCGATGTTTTGAACATTTCTTTCTTCCTATCGGTGATCCGGAGGTATTCCCCGTCAAACTCCCCGATATCTCCCGTATGGAACCAACCATTTTTAAGTACCTCTGCGGTGAGTTCGGGTTCCCGATAGTACCCTTGCATGACATTTGGCCCTTTGACCAAAATTTCCCCGTCCTCTGCAATTTTTACTTCTACGTCCAAAACTGGCTTTCCTACCCATCCAATTCTGATTCCCTCGGGAGTACCGATAGATGCGGTGACCACAGGAGAGGTTTCTGTCAATCCATACCCTTCGCATACGCGGATCCCTGCAGCCCAAAAGACTCTCGCCAATCTGGGTTGTAAGGCAGATGCACCTACGTTGATTTGAGCAATATTTCCGCCCAAAGCCTCTCTCCACTTCGAAAAAATCAGCTTGTTAGCCAATTTTAGTTGGAAATCATACCAAGCTCCCATCGAAGTGTTCGGCTCATATCTTAATCCCAAATTAAGGGCCCAGAAGAATAAACTTCTTTTGATCCCAGTAAGCTCATAACCTTTTGCGACGATCTTATCATAAACCTTTTCCAATAGTCTTGGGACAGTATTGAACAGATGGGGTTTAACTTCTTTGAGATTATCTCCAATGGTATCCATACTCTCAGCATAATACACTGACAATCCCATTAGGATAAAACAGAAGGAGGCTGTTCTCTCGAAAATATGGCAAAGAGGAAGGAAGCTAAGAACCGTAGAAACTCCTTTTGGAATGATAAACCGGTCAGAAACTGAAATCACATTGGATAAAACATTGGAATGAGAAAGCATCACTCCTTTCGGCTTTCCAGTAGTTCCTGAGGTATAAATGATGGTAAACAAATCCTCAGGTTTTACCTTGGCTTTTGAAGATTCTAAAACGGCCAAATCACCTGATTTACCTTTTTCTTCCAGGGAAGACCAGTGCTCAATTCCTGCCAACACATCAAAAGAATAAATTTTCCTTCCTTCAGCCGCTTGTTGGGCTTTTTCTGTAATCAGCTCATTTCCCGTAAAAATCAGCTTTACATCGGCGTGATTGAAGATATAGGAATAATCTTCGATCGTGATGGTGGGATACATGGGTACAGAAATGGCTCCAATTTGCTGAAGTGCCAAGTCCACAAAATTCCATTCCGGGCGATTATCCGATATGATGGCAACTTTATCGCCTTCTCCGATATTGATGGCCAGGAGTCCAAGACTGAGATTATCTACAATTCCTTTTACATCTCTGGATGAGTAGGTTTTCCATTGTCCATCCAGTTTTTGAGCAAATGCAACTTCTTTTTCATAAGTAGAAATCTGGTAGGAAATGAGATCGAATAATCGGCTTGGCTCCATTTTTTTTAACAGGTATTGGGTTTATGCTGATTAAGATAATTAAAAACCCGACATGAAGCCAAATCTCGTTTTTCCACCAAATCCACACACTATTTATTCTATTAGAATATTTATTAAAGAAAATCTATTAAGGTTATTAAGGCTGTGGATTTGTGGACAAAGCAGCTTCAAATTGTTAACCACAGTCTTACGAGGGTTTCTAAGATTATCTTAACAGGTTATGCACTGTTTATCCACTTTTAAATCTTTGAAAAATAATGACTTATTGGAAATTGGTAGTTTATGTGGAATTCTACCTGATATTAATCGGTGTGTAATCTCTCTGTGGATAGTAGGATTTTTCTTTGTGGAAAATCTTTGACTTATCCATGTTCATGAATGATTTCGGTTTTAGACTCACTCCATTTGGGGAAAACCCCTGTATTGTCCCAAAGATTTCCACCAATATCCACCGCTCTGTACTGGATTATCCACAGAAAAATTCTCTGTTTTTGTGAATTAATTTTCCTTACTCTTAGTAATAATCTGGTCAGTTAGGGTCCATCCTGCCCTAATTACGAGCTCATTTTTTGTTTCTGGATTGGTGTAATAAAAGACTGGTTCTGCCTTCCTTCGTTGCGTGAAATTGGCAGGATCCCATCTTTTGTTACCATTTAAATCTTCGATTACTCGGATTTTGTAGTTTCCTGGCTCTAATAATTTAAAGGAATAGGTATTTCCGGTAGGAATAAATAATTCACGTGAAACAGTGCCTTTGGAATCCATTAGCTGCACGATATATGGTGGGCTTGCACCTATGATGGTTCCTGCTATTTCGTCTGCCAGGGACTCTCTTTTGATCTTTTTATAGTTTGCCGAGAGGACTGCTTCATTGTATTGGTTTTCCCAGTCTAGGAATGTGGAATCTGCTGCTTTTAATGTAAAAATTTCTTTACTGATGGAATCTGGGATGGAAAGAGATATTTTCAAAAGATCTCTCCTTGCAGAATCTGTAAAATGGAACATGGATTGTTCTATCCTGATTATTCCTGCACTGTCATATTGAACATATAGAGAATCTGTGTTGATTTTGGAAATGGGTTTGTTGAAAGTCAATTCCATTTCCATTTGACGGTAAAAGTTTCTACCTGAATTTGCAGATAGGGTCAGTTTATCTGGTTTTCGTTCGCTTTCAGGAAATTTAGCCCAGATCAAAGTGTCTATTTTAAAACCTACTGAATCTGTCAGTTGGATTGAAAACTGTGTACTATCGGTGATGCTATTTTTTGGATAAATTCTTATTCTTTTATCTGATGTATTGTATTGATAATCAATTTGTTTTGATTCATTTTTTATATCAATACTTACTGGATTTTTATTCAGGATTACATCAAAATTTCTCCCATAGTTTCCTGTTCTTAGGATTCTAATGGGAGTGAAATCAGCTTTTGATAGATTAAATTCTAGATTGCTTAGATTCTGTTCAAGATGGAGAGTATCCAATAGAAAATCATAAGCTTCGGATTTGTATTCTGCCTTTATGCTTCCATTTTCATCGTTCCATGCGTAAGCGAAGTAAGATCCATTTTTAATATTGGAAATTTTAAAGTTTCCTGAAGAATCCACTTGGCTGAGGTAATAAGGTGCTCCGGTGAAGATGTCTGTGGTATCACCTATGGGATACACTCCTACTAGCACATTTTTGTATTCCAATCTGCTATCTGGAAAAAGGTAATTAACCTTTCCTTCTAGAGTAAGGCTGTCTATGGAGTTTCCTGTTGAAAAAACCAGCTTCAGATTTTCTGCCGGGTTTTCTTCTGAAATATCGACTACGGCTTTTTGAAAGTCGAAAACATAAGTGGTGTTTTCCTCAAGCTCTTGATTGAGCTCAACCGTGATCGTGTTTTTGTTTGAAGAGAAAATGACTTCGTCCTTTTTGATCCTCGGAGTGATAACTATGCCTTTGCTTGGATTATCCAATTTGACATATTCATCAAATATCAAAGTCAGTTTTTCTGGTTTGATGTTAAGGGTTTCATTTTTGGGAAAAGACTCCTGAAGTTTGGGAGGATCCTTATCTACAGGTCCACCCATAGGAGTACTTTGCTTCGCACAAGAGGCGATGATGCACACCAGAAATGCTAAAACTATTGAATTTAACTTGTTCACCTTTTTTGAAAAATGAAAATGTTACTGGAGTAGTTGTTGGTTTTTTTTGCCTCAATATTTGAACGCATCCCGGAAGTGAATCCTTTTAGAAAGTTTCCAAGAGATTTTTGGTTTTGATAGCCTTCTGAAAGTAGAGAAACGTAGAAGCTATCCATTTTCATGGGCTTCTCATCTATTAGCTTCATTGTAAATAGTTCTTCGAGGCCTTTGATGCAGGTTTTGTTGAAATGATAAAGATGTCTAGGTACATCCCATCCTGCCCAGAAAGGTCCATATTTTAATGCATCCCAAGATTCCGGATTTGGTACAGCAATAATGATGTAACCATCTGGTTTTAAATGTTTTAATAGTGATTTTATCGTTTTTCTCAAGGAATGGATATGTTCTATAACATGGAAAAGGGTAATCACATCAAATTTCTTTGTTTCTCTGATTTCCTCGATGCTCTGAAAGACTTTATTTTCCAATTTAGCATTTGCCAAACCTCTAGCTTTTTCATTCGGTTCTATTCCTGTGACCTTCCAAGATCGATTCTTTGCTGCTGAAAGCAATTCTCCTGTACCGCAGCCATAATCTAACCAGCGACCACTGTTTTTATAAGACTCGATGAGATTGATCTTTTTCTTTATGTTTTGTTTTCGTGCAAGGTTATAAATGAATTGAGTTAAAGAAGAAGATTGATCATTGTGGGAAAAATATTCCGGGAATTCATAATACCGGGCTATTTCTGTTTCTTCCGGTCTTGGGTTGGTAAATAAAAGTTGGCACTGGGTACACTTACAAATCACAAAGGACTCCTTGGTGACTGCATGATCGATTAGCTCTTGGTGGTTAAGAAAATGCCCACTTTTACAGAGTGGGCATTTGGTGAGTCTTTCTGACATTTTACCTTCCTAAATAGACTGTTAAAATGGATAAATCTGATGGAGAAACTCCGCTAATTCTTGAAGCTTGTCCCAATGTTTCGGGTCTTATTTTGTTAAGCTTTTGTCTTCCTTCAGCTGATAATGCCGTAATGGCTAAATAATCGAATTTATGTGGAATTCTGAAGTTTTCCATATTAGAAAGCTTCTCTACCATCTGCTGCTCTTTTTCGATGTAGCTATCGTATTTTATTTGAACTTCGGCTTGTTCGAGAACTTCTTTCGGGTATTTCTCCAGATAAGTCTTCAATTCTTCATGGATATTTTTCAAATGTTCCATTCCGATTTGTGGTCTCTTAAGGAGTTTTTCTGCACTTGTTTTTTCTGAAATTGTAGCGGTTCCTATATCCTCCAGAGCTGAATTGATCGAATCAGGGCTGAATCTTTTTTGTTTGAGATCATTTAGCAGTTTAGCGGTATTGGATTTTTTCTCCAGCATTTTCTGATGTCTTTCTTCAGATGCCAGACCAATTTCATGACCCATTTCTGTCAATCTCAAATCTGCATTGTCTTGCCTTAGTAATAGTCTAAATTCAGCTCTGGAGGTAAACATCCGATATGGCTCTTCTGTACCCTTGTTGATCAAATCATCTATTAATACTCCGATGTAGGCATCAGAACGTTTTAAGATAAATGGATCTTTTTCCTGGGTTTTCAAACTTGCGTTGATTCCTGCGATTAAGCCTTGAGAAGCTGCTTCTTCATATCCAGTAGTACCATTGATTTGGCCTGCGAAATATAGATTTTCTATGATTTTGGTTTCTAAAGTCTGCTTTAATTGAGTTGGTGGAAAGAAGTCATACTCTATTGCATAACCGGGTCTGAACATCTTTGCATTTTCAAATCCTTCGATTTTTCGAAGTGCTTTGTACTGAACGTCTTCAGGAAGTGAGGTTGAAAATCCATTGACATAGATCTCTACTGTATTCCATCCTTCGGGTTCGACGAATATTTGATGGCGGTCTCTTTCTGCAAATCGGTTGATTTTATCTTCAATGCTCGGACAGTATCTCGGTCCAAGGCCTTGAATTCTTCCATTAAACATTGGAGATCTGTCAAATCCTGTTTCCAAGGTTTGGTGGACGTCTTTGTTCGTGTAAGTGATCCAACAAGACCGTTGTTCTTTCAATGGTTGTGTAGAATCTAAATAGGAAAATTTTTCAGGGTTTTCATCTCCAAATTGTTCTTCCATTCTAGAATAATCCAAACTTCTCCCATCTACTCGAGGAGGTGTTCCGGTTTTCATCCTTCCTGCCTCAAAACCTAATTGCACCAGTTGTTCAGTGATTCCTTTTGCTGCAGATTCTCCTGTTCTACCTCCTCCAAATTGTTTTTCTCCGATATGAATAATTCCATTGAGGAATGTTCCATTGGTCAGAACCACAGATTTACTTTCAATTTCCAGTCCAATGGCTGTTCGCACGCCTTTTACCCGTCCATCTTTGACGATAAGTCCGGATATCATTTCTTGCCAAAAATCCACATTTGGTGTATACTCCAAAGCGAGTCTCCATTCTTCTGCGAATCTCATTCGATCATTTTGAGATCTTGGGGACCACATTGCTGGCCCTTTAGATCTATTGAGCATTCGAAACTGGATCATTGATTTGTCTGAAATAATTCCAGACATTCCTCCGAGAGCATCAATTTCACGAACTATTTGTCCTTTGGCCACTCCGCCCATGGCAGGGTTGCAGGACATTTGCGCAATAGTGTTCATGTTCATGGTACACAATAATACCTTTGAACCCATCTTTGCTGCAGCATGTGCGGCTTCACAACCAGCATGCCCAGCTCCCACTACTATCACATCGTATTTTGGAAACATGGTATATTTTCTGTTAGTGTTTCACGTGGAACAGTTGAATCAGAAATTGCCAATCTATTCGAACATGTTTCACGTGGAACGTTTACATTTCCTGATATTTTTTAATTGCAGATTCTTCTTTGATTCGCATTGTAGAAGCCTGCTCTTTGGTTTTGTCTTTGTAACCCATCAGATGAAATAAGCCATGGGAGATTACCCTGCTTAATTCCTTTTCTTCTGGTTGGCTAAGTTTGATTGCGTTTTCTTTTACCCGATCCACACTGATGAATATATCCCCTTCTATGAATTCCTCTTCTTCTGAATTATCAAAGGTGATGATATCAGTATAGGTATGATGGGAAAGGTAGTCTACATTAATCTGGTACAGATATTCATCTGAGCAGAAGATGTAATTGAGCTCCCCTATTTTGAAATTTTCAGAATTGGCAATTTCCTTAAGCCATTTCTTTCGTTTGAGTTTATCAGAAAGTTTGAAGGGGACGTCCTCGGTAAAGAAATTAATCGCCATGATTTAATCCATATAAAATGAGAGAACTGTCTTTTTTCCCCCATCTTCAAACTTTACCTCATCGCTCAAATGTCTGATAAGGAAAATTCCTCTTCCTCCTGGCTTTTCGATATTTTCCGGCGAGGTGGGGTCTGGAAGTTCTGCTAAATCAAATCCCTCTCCTTCGTCTTCAATGGTGAATTTCAATTGATCATCTTCCATAGTTAATTCCAAGTGAACTAGCTTGGCTTTATCATTTCTGTTTCCATGAATGATTGCATTACTGATGCATTCTGTCACAGAAATCATGATGTTTCCATAGATGTCGTCATTAATCTCAAAGTTCTCCTTTGCATTATCAATGAAACTCTCAATGATTTTTATGTTCTCAATCAGAGATGGAATTGAAATTTTTATAGACTTCATTATGGAAATGTTCTTTGAAAGTGATCTTGTTTACTTATTCTTATTCAATTTCTAATCCAATGGGACAGTGATCCGAATGAATGATATCCGGCAAAATTACAGCACTTTTCAGTTTGTTCTGCATTTCTTGGGTAGCCATGTGATAATCAATTCTCCAGCCCAAGTTTTTTGATCTTGAATTTGCTCTAAAACTCCACCAAGTGTATTGGTGAGGATCTTGATTGAAATGCCGGAACGTATCTATAAATCCGGAACCTGTGAATTTATCCATCCAAGCTCTTTCTTCAGGAAGAAATCCTGAAGAGTTTTTGTTAGAGATAGGATTATGAATATCTATTGGCTTGTGACAGATATTGTAATCTCCACTTAAAATCAATTTTGGCCTCTCTCTTCTCAAATCCTGCATGTATCCATAGATATCATCCAGAAATTCATACTTGAAATCCTGTCGGACATCACCAGTGGTTCCTGATGGAAAATACGACGATAGGAATGAGAAATCATCAAAATCCACTTGGATCAGCCTTCCCTCATCGTCATACTTGGAAAGTCCCATTCCATATTTGACAGATTGGGCTTTTACCTTAGAAAATATGGCTACGCCGGAATATCCTTTCTTGACGGCCGGAAACCAGTATAATTCATAGCCTAAATCTTCAAATATTGCCGGATTAACATCCTTTTCCTGGGCTTTAATTTCCTGTAAACCAATAACATCCGGGTTTTCTTTCTTCAGCCAGTCCACAAATCCTTTGTTTATGGCTGAGCGGATCCCGTTTACATTATAGGAGATAAGCTTCATTTAAATTTCTATTTGGTATTCTTTCTCAAAGTACTCTAAGACCTGCAGCTTTAATAGCTTTTCTTGGTCTAAAAGATCAAAATGAGGTAGTTCTTTGATCAACTTCCAGTGTGGCCATCCTTCCTGATCCACATAATCCAATTCATAAAATCCGGCATAACTCAGAACTTTACAAACGGCAATGTGCATCAAATCCTGCTTTTGTTCTTTGGAAAAGGTCTTGGTTCCTTTGCCAAGTTCTTGGACTCCGATTAGAAAAAGAACCCCGTTAAGATCGTTTGGTTTTTTTCCAATGGTATCTTTTAGCCCCTCCAGAAGTTTTGCCCAGCGTTTTTCCAGTTCTAAATCTCGCTTAAACATCTTATGCCTGATTTTCTAATTCCTCCCAATATCCTACGGCTCTTCTCAGGTGAGGGATGACAATAGAGCCACCGATAATCATGGAAATGGAAAATACTTCAAATACTTCTTTCCTTTCGACACCTGCCTCGAAGGATTTGCCCAAATGATATTTGATGCAGTCATCGCATCTCAAAACCATTGAACAAGCCAATCCGATCATTTCTTTGGTTTTTACATCCAAAGCACCTTCCGCGTAGGTATTGGTATCCAGGTTGAAAAACCGCTTGATGACTTTGTTGTCTTCTGCTAAAATCCTCTCGTTCATTTTAGCTCTGTACTCGTTGAATTCGTCTATTAGATTCATTACCTTCAGGATAATTAGGGTCAAGGGGGCAAATATACGTCATATTGTGCCCCAAGCTGTTACAACACCACTTTTTAGCGATGCGTTTACTTTTTTGGAAAGATTTTTTGGATCTCATATTTCCCAGAAATTGTCCCCAATGTGGGACTAGTCTCCTGGATTTTGAGCCCTGCTTTTGTACTACCTGCCAAGGTTTGTTGCCAAGAGCAAGTTTTCATCTCAGGCCGTTTGATAATGAATTGACTTCCAAGCTTCAGGGCTTGACACAGGTCAACCAGGTCATGGCCTTTCTCAGATTTTCAAAAAAAGGGCAAAGCCAGCATTTACTCCATCTCCTCAAATACAGAAATAAGCCCGAAATAGGAGAAGAATTGGGAAGGCTATTTGGATTGGAATTAATACAAGCTGGTTTCGAAGGAGCTTGGGATGAAATTGTTCCGGTTCCTTTGCATCCTTTGAAAGAAAAAAGAAGAGGATATAACCAAAGTGAGGTTTTTGCACTCGGGCTTTCTAAGTCATTGAAAATCAATGTAAAAAGGCGTTTGGTACGAGTCAAATTTACTGATACTCAGACTAATAAATCCAGAATTGAGAGATTGGAAAATGTGGAAGAAGTTTTTGCTTTGGCTGAGAATTTTCCGGTTTCAGGCCTGAGAATTCTTCTCGTGGATGATGTGATCACCACAGGCGCGACACTTTGTGCTTGCGCAAATGTGCTTTGGGCCAATGGGGCAAAAAACGTAGATTTGGCTACCATCGCTGCGGGTGGTCAATAAATTAATCCCATGAACATTGACATCGAATTTTTGAAATATCCCATCGGGAAATTTCAAGTACCTAATGAAATTAAGGCTGAGGCAATTCAAGAAGCTGTAGAAACGATTAAATCTTTTCCCAAAAACCTTTTTACCGCAGTCAGCCCTATGACTGCTGAGCAATTGGATACACCATACCGTCCTGGGGGATGGACTGTCAGACAATTAGTTCATCATTGTGCCGACAGCCATATGAATGCCTTTGTTCGGTTTAAATTGGCTTTAACTGAGTCTAACCCGACAATCAAACCTTATGAAGAAGCTGAATGGGCTAAATTGGCGGACTATTCCCTCCCAGTTGAGCCAGCATTGGCATTGATCGTAGCGATTCACCTGAAATTGGGAATATTGATGGATTCCATGAGTGAAGGTGACTTCTTAAAGACCTACTACCACCCAGAAAGCAAGCGCAGCCAAAGTCTGGGAGAAGTAACGCTGATGTATGCCTGGCATTCTCAGCACCATCTGGCACATATTCAGCATCTGGCTCTGCGTAATTATGATCAATAAAAACCCACAAACATGAATATTTCACTCAAAAACCAAAGAATTCTGGTCACAGGTGCCTCGAGAGGAATCGGAAGAGCAATAGCGAGACAATTGTCTGAATCGGGTGCAGAAGTGATTATTCATTACAATTCCAATAAAACTGAGGCTGAAAGTTTGTTTAGCCAATTGAAAAATCCAGCCCATTTGGAAGCCTGTGATCTTTCGCAAACCGCCGAGGTGGTGGGCTTTATTCCCAGATTGGTGGAAAAATACGGTCCACTGACTGCTTTGGTAAACAATGCCGGAATTGCCATTTCAGCCTCAGATCAGCTTCCAACAGGAGATTGGCTGAAAATCTGGGAAAAAACCATGACCATTAATGCCACCGCAGTGGGAATTCTGAGCAAGGAGTTTGTCGATCAAGCAAGGCCTCAGGAAAATGGAAGAATTATCATGATTTCTTCCAGGGCTGCTTTCCGAGGCGATACCCCGGATTATTTGGCTTATGCAGCCTCCAAAGGTGCATTGGTCAGTTTAACCCGCTCCATTGCCAGACATTATGGAAAGGAAGGAATCAAGGCATTTTTGATAGCTCCGGGATTTACGCGGACAGATATGGCTGAAGAAATTCTGTCAGAGTATGGAGAGGATTTTGCCCTAAAAGATATTGCCTTGAAGGAATTAACTCTTCCAGAGGATATTGCTCCAATGGTGACTTTGCTTTGTTCTGGTCTTGCCGATCATGCTACAGGTACCTCCATCGATATCAATGCGGGCTCTTATGTAAGGTAATTTTTCTAACAAAAACCTTTCAAAGAGGTATAGAAAGTATGGCCTCTCAAGATAAAGTTCTGACTCCCGAATTGGTGAGGATTCTCAAGATCTTCCTTTTCTCCTCTTTTGGGCTAGTTCTGATATTTTCCTTTTTCAATTCCTATCGGGCAAACAACACTCAAAAAGACAGGACTTTCTTGGTTTCTGATTCAGATAGGCTGTTTTTTCTGAATTTAAGGGCGATTTATTACGACAGGGAAATCCGTCGGGATGCAGGAATGACTCTTTTCCGACACTCTCAACGTTTACAGTCAGCATTAAATCCAAGTTTGGATCCGGCGATTATCCTCAATCCAGTCAAAGAGGAGGCATATATCCTTTGGGAATTGAGAAATGCTGATTTTCCGATTGAAATTGTAGCCACCAAAGATGGGGAATCCCTCCTCTTTCCGTTTTCCAACGGGAATAACCTTGATCATTATGGCCTTTTCCAGCAATTAAAGCCCTTAATTATGGAGGATTATTCCTTCGAGATCCTTGCAAATGGAGAAAGGTCGCCGATTTGGGCGAATGAGAAAGAAAAGGAAATTTTGAAAACTTTAGTGGAAGACTATCTTCGTCTCCTCAATCAACTTGAATAGCTTTTATGGAAAAAAAACCCAGTCCTCAGCTTCTATATTTTAAATCCCAAATAGGGAAAGTCTTGGATAATACACCCTCCATGGCAGGGAATCACCTGGCAGGAGTGCTTTTGGAAGTGGAATCCAATTTTATCAAAGTACAATATACTGTGCGCAAGGAAATGTGTAACCCGGGAAGGATTCTCCATGGAGGCATGGCTTCGTTGATGATGGATGATGTAATCGGGATGGGAAATTTTGTGGCCGGATCAGAATATCTGATGACCAGCATCAACTTGAACGTGGATTTCTTGTCCTCTGCCCAAGTCGGGGAAAAATTGGAAGTCTCCGCAAATTTGGTTCGATTTGGATCTAATGTGAATCATTGGGAAGCCATTATTCGAAACGAGAAAGGAAAGATTGTAGCAAAAGCGAGCTCCAACCTGATCAAAACCCATGTTAAACTCTCTGACTTGGGCTTTTGAAGATTTTACAATTTAATTTTACCCAATTAAAAAAACCTGTCTGAAATCGTTTCAAACAGGTTTTTGTTTTTGGAGAGCTTGTTTATAGCTAAATCAACTTGATTTCTTGAGAAAGTTTGAGGAGTTAAAACTGCTTCATTTTGACCATCAAATCCCAAACAGCAATTCCCAAAGAGACAGAAATATTCAAAGAATGCTTGGTTCCTAACTGTGGGATTTCCAAGACCTTGTCGCATGCTTTCAAAACCTCCTCCTCTACTCCAAAAACCTCATTTCCGAAAATTAGGGCATATTTTTGATTGGACTCCGGGGAAAATTTATCCAGCATAATGGAGTTATCCACTTGTTCTAAGGCACAGATTTTATAGCCCTCCGTTTTAAGCTTATTGACTGCCTCCATGGTATTCAGGCAGTATTCCCATTCTACGGATTCAGTGGCTCCCAAGGCAGTTTTTTGAATATCCCGATGAGGTGGAGTTCCGGTGATTCCGCAAAGAAAAATCTTCTCTATTCGGAAAGCGTCACCTGTCCTAAAGGCAGAGCCAACATTATTTAGGCTCCGAACATTGTCCAGAACCAAGACAAGAGGGGACTTTTTTGTTTCCTTGAACTCTTCGACCGATAGCCGGTCCAATTCTTCCATGCTTAATTTCTTCATCTTTTTTGATCTCGTGCCCTAATCGGCTATTTTCAGGCCTAATTCCCAATTCAAAAGTACCATAATTCCCTTTTTATCCCCATGAGTAGATCCAAAGATGGTCAGGAAACTCCCTTGATGAAACAATACAATGCCATCAAGGCCAAGCATCCAGGAGCACTGTTGTTGTTTCGTGTAGGCGACTTCTATGAGACTTTTGGGGAAGATGCAGTCATTGCGAGCAAGGTTTTGGACATTGTTCTGACCAAAAGAGCCAATGGTGCTGCCTCTCATATCGAATTGGCTGGTTTCCCTCATCATTCTTTGGATAATTACCTTCCCAAACTGGTACGGGCAGGAAACAGAGTAGCCATTTGTGATCAATTGGAAGATCCCAAATCAGTCAAGGGGATTGTCAAAAGAGGTGTAACTGAACTGGTAACTCCGGGCCTTTCCTACAATGATCAAGTGTTGGATACCCGGAAAAACAATTACTTGGCTTCCATCCATTTTGGGAAAGAGAAGCATGGAATTGCCTTTTTGGATGTTTCCACGGGAGAATTCATGTGTGCTGAGGGCAATGCTTCTTATGTGGAAAAACTCCTCCAGAGCTTTGCCCCATCTGAAGTGATTTTTTCAAAAGCCGCCAAAAAAACCGCTGCTGAGCTCCTTAAATCCGAATTTATTACATTTCACTGCGAGGATTGGGTTTACCAATTTGACTTTACCTACGAAAAACTGAAGTCACATTTTGGCACAAATAATCTCAAGGGATTTGGTATTGAAGAATTGGAATCCGGCATAGTGGCCGCAGGAGCAATTCTCTATTATCTGGAGGAAACAGAGCACCGGGAGGTACAGCATATTGCTGCGATTTCGAGAATTGCTGAAGAAAAATACGTCTGGCTGGATAAGTTCACGATCCGAAATCTCGAGTTGGTTTTTCCACAACATGAAGGAGGCGTTCCTTTGATTCAGATTTTGGACCAGACGGTCACTCCTATGGGTTCCAGAATGATGAAAAAGTGGCTGGTATTGCCTTTGAAAGAAAAGCAGCCCATCGAAGAAAGGCTCAACGTGGTGGACTTTTTTCACCAAAAATCCACGTTGATTGAGGAAATAATCGGGCAGCTCAAGCACATCGGAGATTTGGAAAGGTTGATTTCCAAAGTAGTTGTAGGTCGAGCCAATCCCAGAGAAATTAACCAAATCAAGCGTGCCCTAAAATCTACGCTTCCTATCAAGGATTTGCTTAAAAACCAGCAAAATCCTACCCTCAAGCGACTTTCAGATCAGCTTTATCCCTGTGAGTTTTTACTCGAAAAGATCGAAAATGAACTTCAGGAGGATGCTCCCATGCTGATCCATCAGGGAGGAGTGATCAAGGATGGAGTGGACGCGGAATTGGACGAATATCGGGGTTTGGCCAACAAGGGAAAGGATTTTCTGGTCCAGATCCAGCAGCGGGAAATTCAAAATACCGGCATTACCTCTCTTAAAATCTCTTACAACAAGGTTTTTGGATATTATCTGGAGGTAACCCACGCCCACAAAGACAAGGTTCCACAGGAATGGATCCGAAAGCAGACCTTGGTCAATGCCGAACGATATATCACACCAGAGCTCAAGGAGTACGAGGAAAAAATTCTGAATGCTGAGGAACGAATGATCGCTCTAGAGCAGAAATATTTTCAGGAACTGGTGCAGGAAGCTGCTCAGTTTGTCACACAAATCCAGCAGAATGCCCGAGTGTTAGGCACCTTGGACGCCTTGCTTTCCTTCTCCAAAGTTGCACTTTCCAATGGCTATTGCAGACCCAAAATTTCGGATACTGAGACTTTGGAAATAAAGGACGGTCGACATCCAGTCATTGAAAAGCAGCTGCCAGTGGGTGAAAATTATGTCCCCAATGATATCTACCTGGATCATGACAGTCAGCAGATTATGATTATCACTGGCCCCAACATGGCCGGTAAATCTGCCTTGTTGAGACAGACAGCCCTGATTGTCTTAATGGCTCAAATGGGCAGCTTTGTTCCTGCATCTTTTGCAAGGATTGGGATTATTGACAAAGTCTTCACGCGAGTGGGAGCTTCGGATAACCTCTCCAAAGGGGAATCTACATTTATGGTGGAAATGACCGAGACTGCCAGCATTTTGAATAATCTATCCGACCGAAGTTTGGTATTGATGGACGAAATTGGCCGCGGTACTTCCACTTATGACGGAATCTCTATTGCTTGGTCAATCGTGGAATTTTTGCATAATCATCCAAATTTCAAAGCCAAGACACTTTTTGCGACTCATTATCATGAGCTGAATCAATTGACAGAAGATTTCCCAAGAATAAAAAATTTCAATGTTTCCGTAAAGGAAGTGGGAAACAAAGTAATCTTCATGAGGAAGCTGAAAGAGGGAGGAAGTGAGCATAGTTTCGGGATTCATGTGGCCCAAATGGCCGGCATGCCTAACCCAGTGGTGCTGAGAGCTGCAGAAATCATGAGCCATTTGGAAAAAGACAAAGCCCTGAAAGACAAAAAAGAAACCTTTAAATCTGTACCCAAGAATAACTTTCAGTTGAGTCTTTTTGAAATGGACCCTAAATTTACCGAAGCAAAAGCTTTGATTGATGAGATAGACATCAATACCATTTCGCCTATTGAAGCTCTATTGAAATTACATGAGATAAAGAAGAAGATAGAGTGAAAAAATATTAATTCTTAATATCTTCAAAATTGAACTTAACACACAGGGCCAATTTTTATGGATAAGGTATTATTGAAGGATTTAAAAAAGCAGGAAAAGTTTACCCGTTTTTTTAAAGAATGGAAAGAACAAAAATTTTCCGGGGACTTCGATGAACAAAAACTCAAGGATGAGCTGCTTATCCTTAGCAAAACTATTGGTATCCAGGAAGGGCTGGTAATTGCCTGTTTTGATTATCGAAATCTGAATCTTGCCTTTTTCACGGGAAATGTGGAAAAAATCTCAGGCTATCCAGAATCGATGTTTAGAGATAAAGGAATGGAAACTTCCTTTACCATGATCCATCCAGATGATAGACCAGAATTATTTCGCTTCCAAAAAATTGTCTTTGACACCTTTCATTCTTTAAGTATCCCTGAGCGACACACATTTGAATTTTCTTATACCACACGTTGGGTTCATCGAACGACCGGTGAGAGTATTTGGATGACTTCCAAGGTAAGACCCTATGTCATTGACAAAGAAGGAAACTTCATTATGGATCTTCACATCATTATCCAGCTTCCCAACCCTCCGAAGACGAAGAATTACGATTGGAATTATTCCTATATCAAGGACAACGGAACAAAGATTTTTGTAAGCAAAAACTCTCCAGATGACAAAATCGTGAACCTTACTCCCAAAGAGAAAGAGATCGTCAATCTTATTTTGGATGGAAAAGAGTCCAAAGAGATTGCCGAGATCCTGAATATTTCATTCAATACGGTTGCTACCCATCGAAAAAATATTTTGCGGAAGCTTGGAGCCAAAAATGTCGGAGAAATGGTGAAGTATCTTGTCTCTCATGAATTTTAAAATCCGCTGAAAATCAGCAAACTCAAATGTTTTCAAAAAAAATTCTTAAGAAGACTCTTGCATAAATATTTTCTGGACTTACCTTTGCATCCACAATTAGCCAAGACAACGGTCTGGTAAAACAAGCGAGAGTAGCTCAGTTGGTAGAGCACGACCTTGCCAAGGTCGGGGTCGCGAGTTCGAATCTCGTCTCTCGCTCGATTAAGCCCTTGCAAAAGGGCTTTGTTGTTTAAGAGCATTTTGCTCAAAAAGTCTTCCCTCTACTGTAAAGTAGAGCAAGCCGGGATGGTGGAATTGGTAGACACGCAAGACTTAAAATCTTGTGTCCATTTGGACGTGCGGGTTCAAGTCCCGCTCCTGGTACATAAGCCTCGCAGCAATGCGGGGCTTTTTGTTTATTTTTCAGCATGTTCACAGTCTATGCGATATCCAGTACGGTAAGGAAATATGTTTATGTTGGACTGACATCAGATTTAGAACGAAGAATTCATCGCCACAATTCTGGATATGAACGAACAACAAAGCCTTATCGACCATTTGTACTGATTTTCCAGAAAGACTTCCCAAATAGAGCTGAGGTAAGGGAATTTGAGAAGTATTTGAAGACGACTAATGGAAAAAGGGAAATATTGGGTTTATAAAATCTTGTGTCCATTTGGACGTGCGGGCCTGCCTGTTGCAGACAGGTTCAAGTCCCGCTCCTGGTACATAAGCCTCGCAGCAATGCGGGGCTTTTTTGTGGACTAAAAAAAATGCCTGCTGATCCAGCAGGCAGAAATTCTAAATTCATACAGTTTATTTTTCCAAAATCCCCTTTAAATCTGCCGGAGAATAATTTACTGACTTCAGCGTTTTGTGATCTCCCTCTCTGAATACCAGGTATAAATCCCCTTCTTTTTCATAAAAGCAAGGTGTGCCCTTTGCCTCATAATGGGCAACAGTGGCTTTTGCTTCCTCTTCAGTCTTGCAGGCCTTGCTCATATTGGAGCGTTGCACTTCGTCAAAGAGTTCTTTGAACTTTTCCCCCAACCCAAATTCAAGAATTGCTCCCGAGAGTACGTATTGGAGGTCACAAAGCGCATCCGCGATTTCTACTAGATCTTTGTTTTCAATTGCTTCTTCAAGTTCTTTCAATTCTTCAGAAAGCAAGGATACCCGCAGGTTACATCGGGTTTCGGAAGGAATTGTGGGACTTGGGAGTACCGGATGCTTAAAGGTCTGATGAAATAAGGCTACAGAAGTAAGAGACTTTGGATCTTGCATAGAAAGCTACATTGAAATTTGAGCTTTGAATTAAATGAAAAAGGCCGGAACTCCCGGCCTTTTTCTAATCTTATTTGATGGATTGTCTGTTTTTCAAGGAAACTGCAGATTCTAGATTGCTTTCGATTTTGTTAAACAACACTAAGTTGCCATCCGGACTGTTTGGGCTGATTTCAATCCTTCCATCCAGATTGGCGTCTAGAGCAGTATTGAAATCTACTCCAGCAAAAAGCTTATTCAATTCAAAGACCAACACCATCTCGGTATTGTTGTCCACCTCGACTCCAGTGGAGGCTTCTGACATCGCCCGTATTACTTTTTCACTCTCAGTCCAGAAGGTGGTCACCTTACCATTTACCTCTCCGGTAACTACCAAAGATTTCTGGAACAAGGGATTATTGGCGTTTCCTTCAGTGTTTTTGAAAAGCTTAAAGGTAACCTCCTTATAATTTCCTTCAGGTGTACTTCCCTCACCGATTGCTGAAAACTGTGCATTTCCTGAGGAAACCAAAGTGTGAGTTTTCTTGGTAGAAGAGGAAGATTGTAGCGCTGCGCTTGTATTGGATTTCAACTGGAGATTTCCCAAGTTGATACCTGCCAACAAATCAGCTTTTGCAAAATATTTCATTTCTACGCTTTGAGTGCCGACGTAGAAATTGGAAACAGTCATTCCACCTACCACAACTCTGGCGTTTTCTGCTCCTGCATTGGATCCGCTGGAAGCTGTGGTGCTTAATTTCGCTTGGGTCTGTGGATCAGTGATGGCTTGTTCGTCATCATTTGAGCAAGAGCTCAGCGCAATTCCCAATGCGAGCGCAAGGGAAAGTTTTCCAAATAGATTAGGATACTTTTTCATAAGGTGATTGATAATTGGTTTGTTCCGAAAAAGTCAAACCCAATGCCATGGCCCTAAACTTCTCCGGCCTTAGATTTCAAAAACATCTAAATTGACTCAAAAACAGGGTTTTATACAGGCTTCCCGATCAAAAAGAAGAAAAAAATAAGGAAGAGAAGCTCTTCCTTAGTGTTGACCTTTTACACAGCTTGTGAATATCGCTGTGAAATAATTCCCCAATCCAGCACATTCCAAAAGGCTGAAATATACTCTGGTCGTCTGTTTTGGTAATTCAAATAATAAGCATGTTCCCAAACATCTATTCCCATTAGCGGAATTCCTTTGAAATCGGAAATATCCATCAGTGGATTGTCTTGATTTGGTGTGGATCCTACGGCAAGTTTTTTATCTTCTCCAACCACTAACCATGCCCAACCTGAGCCGAATCGGGTTTTTGCGGCTGTTTCAAACTGTTCCACAAAGGCATCATAGCTTCCAAAAGAAGAATTGATAGCTTCTGCCAAAGCACCTTCCGGCATTCCTCCTCCCTGAGGGCTCATGATTTTCCAGAACAGCTCATGGTTATAGTGGCCACCGGCATTATTTCGCATTTTGGTTGAATACTTGGAAATTCCAGCCAAAACATCTTCCAATGGCTTATTGGTATCCACGCTTTCTTCTCCCACCGCCTCGCTCAGGTTTTTGGCATAGCCTGCAGCATGTTTGGTATAGTGAATTTCCATCGTCAAAGAATCGATGTTAGGCTCAAGTGCCGAAAAATCATAGGCTAATGGAGTTTGGGTAAAACTGGTTGCCAAAATCGCTTTGCCATCTCCTTTGGCATCGCCTGAGCAAGCGCTCAAAATTCCGGTACCCACTAGACCTACCGCAAAACTCGCTTTGGAAGTATTGGAGAGGAACTCTCTTCTGGATAATCCATTTTCTAGGCTTTTCATCGTGTAAATAGGATTAATAGTTTTTGATTCAAATTTGAAATTAGCCAATCTAGCGGGGATTAAAAATTGATAATCAGACAATCCGTCCGATTTCCTGACAACTTGGTTATGTTTGTATTGGAATTACTTCTTGGATAAGTTTTTGTCTGAGAATGAAAAATTTTTCCTTCATGGATTTTACTTTCTATAAATATCAAGGGACCGGAAATGACTTCATCATGATGGATGATCGTGTTCAGGCCTTTGATGAAAAAAACCTCGACTTAGTCCGCAAGCTATGCGACCGTAAATTTGGAATAGGCGCTGATGGCCTGATATTGATTCGTAATCATCCCGATTACGATTTTGAGATGGTTTATTTCAATTCCGACGGTAGTCAAAGTATGTGTGGAAACGGAGCGAGATGTGCCGTTGCATTTTCCTCATTTTTGGGAATAGTCTCCGACTCCACTCGCTTCCTGGCTATTGACGGACCTCATGAGGCAATTTTAAGAAATAACCAGGTCGAACTTTTGATGGGTGATGTGAAAGGTATCGAGGACAGACGCTCAGATTTCTTTGTCAATACCGGTTCTCCTCATCATATCCGATTTGTAGAAGAAATTAAAAGTTACCCGGTATTTGATGAGGGTAAATCTGTTCGATACGACAGCCAATATGCTCCCTCCGGGACCAATGTTAATTTCCTACAAGAACTGGCGACAGGAGAAGTATTTGTCAGAACCTACGAGCGTGGAGTTGAAAATGAAACGCTTTCCTGTGGTACTGGCGTGACTGCCGCGGCTTTGGTTTTTGGCTCTCAAAAAAACCTCAATGAGGTTAAAATCAAGACCCTAGGAGGCAATCTGTCCGTAAAATTTGAAGAAAACGGAAAAGGGGGCTATCAGAATATATGGTTGATAGGGCCTGCCGAACAGGTTTTTTCCGGGAAAATATCAATTAAAGAAAATCAACTTTAAGTCCAGAACCATTCCTCTGGTCGATTATCAATTCTAACAAAAAGGGCTTATTTTTAAGCCCCCAAAAAGGGATACAACATAAGTTTATGCTAGATTTTATTGCAAAAGGATTAGCCAAAGTTTTCGGCACCAAATCCGATAGAGATATCAAAGAACTCCTCCCGAAAGTCACTGAAATCAACAAGATTTTTGCGGGATTGAATTCACTTACCGATGATCAACTGAGGGAAAAAACTCAGGAAATCAGGACTAAAATCAACGAGCACCTTCAGTCCATCGATGAGAAAATCACGGAAATCAAGACTCAGATAGAAGCTCTTCCTGCTGATGCTATCCACGAAAAAGACCAGCTTTTCAATCAAATAGATGCCCTTGAAAAAGAAAGGGATTCCGAATTGGAAAAAGTCCTGGAGGAGGTGATGACCACGGCTTTCGCCATTGTCAAGGAAACAGCAAGGCGATTCAAAGAAAACGGAAAGCTGGAAGTCCAGGCAACTATTCGAGATCGTGAGCTTGCGGCGACCAAAGCAAATGTGGAGATCCTAGGAGAGACGGCAGTGTGGCATAACAAGTGGATGGCCGCGGGTACTGAAGTGGTTTGGGACATGGTTCATTACGATGTTCAGCTTATTGGGGGTATGGTCCTCCACAAGGGGAAAATTGCCGAAATGGCTACCGGCGAGGGTAAAACCCTTGTTTCCACCTTGCCTGCGTTTTTGAATGCTCTTTCTGGAAGAGGAGTACATGTCGTTACTGTCAATGATTACCTGGCAAAACGTGACTCTGAATGGAATGCTCCTTTGTTTGAATTTCACGGCCTGACTGTCGATTGTATTGACAAGTATCAGCCGAACTCTTTTGGAAGGAAAAAAGCCTACGGATGTGACATCGTCTATGGTACAAACAATGAGTTTGGCTTTGACTACCTACGGGACAACATGGCCCGGGAGGCCGGCGACTTGGTACAAGGAAAACACCATTTTGCCATGGTCGATGAGGTCGATTCCGTGTTGATTGATGATGCAAGGACTCCTTTGATCATTTCAGGCCCTGTGCCAAGAGGAGATGTGCATGAGTTCGACGAAATGAAGCCGCGCGTTGCTGGCCTAGTGGATGAGCAGCGAAAACTTGTTCAGGGATTTTTGGGCTCAGCCAAGAAATTGATTGCAGATGGAAATGAGAAAGAAGGTGGTTTGGCACTTTTTCGTGCCTTCCGAGGTATGCCAAAATACAAGCCTTTGATCAAATACCTTTCTGAGCCTGGAATTCGAGTAATTCTTCAGAAAACGGAGAACTATTACCTCCAAGACAATAAGCGGAATATGCCTGAGGCAGACGAACCGCTATTTTTTACTATCGATGAAAAAAGCAATGTAGTTGATCTTACTGACCGTGGCATCGAAGCCATGACTTCCAAAAATGAAGATCCGACATTCTTCATTCTTCCAGATATCGGTGTAGTGATCGCCGAATTGGAAAAAGATACTTCTATTGACGACAAGGAAAAATTAATCCGTAAGGAAGAAGTCATCAAGGATTACGGCGTAAAGGCTCAGCGAATCCACACCGTAAACCAGTTGCTCAAAGCTTATTGCATGTTTGAGCGGGATACGGAGTACATCATTGTGGATGGCAAAGTGAAAATCGTTGATGAGCAGACCGGTCGTGTAATGGAGGGAAGACGATATTCCGACGGACTTCATCAGGCGATTGAAGCTAAGGAAAATGTCAAAGTAGAGGATGCTACCCAGACCTACGCGACGATTACTCTTCAAAATTACTTCCGTATGTATCACAAGCTTGCCGGTATGACCGGTACAGCGGAAACGGAAGCCGGAGAATTCTGGGAAATCTACAAGTTGGATGTGGTGGTGATTCCTACCAATAAGCCTATCATCCGTGCAGATCGGGAGGACAAAGTGTACAAAACCGTCCGCGAGAAATTCAATGCCGTTACCGATGAAATCAATGAATTGGTTGCAGCAGGGAGACCGGTCTTGGTTGGTACTACTTCTGTGGAAATTTCCGAGGTATTGAGCAGAATGCTGACCTTGAAGAAGATCCCTCATCAGGTTTTGAATGCCAAGCAACATGCTCGTGAAGCAGAAATTGTTGCTGAGGCAGGAAAGCCAGGAACCGTGACAATTGCAACCAACATGGCGGGTCGAGGTACGGATATCAAACTAACCCCTGAATCCAGAAAAGCCGGTGGTCTGGCCATCATCGGTACAGAAAGACATGAATCCCGACGAGTGGATAGACAGCTTCGTGGTCGTTCTGGTCGACAAGGTGATGTGGGATCCTCTCAATTCTTTGTCTCTTTGGAAGATTCTCTGATGCGACTGTTTGGATCAGACCGAATCGCCAAATTGATGGATAGAATGGGACTGGAAGAAGGAGAAGTGATTCAGCACAGCATGATCACTAAATCCATCGAGAGAGCCCAGAAAAAAGTAGAAGAAAACAACTTCGGAACCCGTAAGCGACTCTTGGAATATGACGACGTCATGAATTCCCAAAGAGAGGTTGTTTATAAGCGAAGAAGAAATGCTCTAAAAGGTGAGCGTCTGGAATTGGATATACTCAATATCCTTTACGATGTATGTGAAAGCTTGATTGACATAGGCAAATCCACTGAAAATGCGGATGACCTACGGATGAATATCTTTACTTCTTTGGGTGTGGATTATCCTATTTCCGAAGGAGATTTGAAGTCAAAGGATGCTATGAAGCTCACTCAGGAGCTTTATGCTGCGGCCATGAACAGCTATAATCAGAAAAATGAGCTGATCTGCCAGACTGCCCTTCCGATTTTCAAAAGAGTATTTGAGGAAAGAGGTGCGACGGTGAAAGACATCATGGTGCCGATTACGGATGGTATCAAGCAGATTGGGGTGGTATGTAACCTCGAAAAAGCTATTGAATCAGAAGGCCGCGAGCTAATCCGATCCATTGAGAAAAATGTCACTTTGGCGATTATTGACCAAAACTGGAAAGAGCATCTCCGGGATATGGATGACTTGAAGCAGTCAGTTCAAAATGCGGTGTACGAACAAAAGGATCCTCTTTTGATTTACAAGTTTGAAGCCTTTGAAATGTTCAAGCGCTTCATCGGTAAGCTCAACGAGGACATGATTTCCTTCTTGACTAGAGCAGATTTACCAAAGCAGGATCCCTCTCAAGTTCAGCAGGCTCAGGCTCCGCGGGCATCTGAACCGAGAGTTCAGGCCTCCAAAGAGGAAGTTGGCTCTACCTTGAATCCTGGCGCAAATCGTGCTGCAGCTGCAGCCGCTGTAGCTGGCCGCCCCGCTCCTCCGCCGGTGGCCCCTAGAAAAACGGACAAAACCTATGGCAGAAATGACAAAGTATCCGTTCAGTACACCAATGGCACTACCAAAACAGACGTAAAATACAAAAGCGTTGAGCAGGATATTGCCGAAGGAAGATGTGTGATCATCGAACATTAACGATATGAACAGAATCTGGATAGCTCTGGTAATTTTGATCATTTGGGGATGTAAATCCACTGGAAGTGTAGTAGAAAGCGACGCCAATTCTTATGCTAACTACCAAGAAAACCTGATGGGCTCTTTGCCAGAATATCCGGATTTCCAGACTCGGGTTGATAACATTCCTTCTGAAGATTCGGAAGTCTCAGTTCAGGCTGTGGATTCACGGCTGGATGTTCTTCAGAGAGGATTATATGAAAAGAATAGATCTGAACTTTACTTCACTGGGTACACGGTTCTTGTTTATTCTGGAGTCAACCGAGACCAAGCCTTCAAAACCCAGAGCGATTTAGCTCAATATTTCCCGGAAATGGAAGCTGAAATGCAATACCAACAGCCGAGATACTTGGTGAAAGTCGGGAAATATGCCTATAAAATTGAAGCCCAAAGCGTGTTTTCGCAAATCAAAGGAGTCTTTCCTTCTGCCAGAATAATCCCCGATAGATTTCAGCGAAAAGAATACGTTTATTCTAACTCTTCAGACTCCAATGCTGAAAGCCAAAATTAAATCTCTAGCCCAAGAGTATAAGGAAGAAGTCATTGCCCTTCGTCGACACCTGCACGCCAATCCTGAACTTTCCTTTCAGGAATTCAAGACGGCAGAGTTTGTGGAGGCCAAACTCCGTGAAATCGGCATCACTGAGTTAGAGAAAAAAGCCACAACTGGCTGGTCTGCCTTAATCAAAGGAAAGAACCCGGACAAAAAAGTCATCGCCCTACGGGCAGACATGGATGCCCTTCCCATAGTAGAAGCCAATGAGGTTTCCTATAAATCCCAAAATCCCGGAGTCATGCATGCCTGCGGCCACGATGCACATACTGCATCTCTCCTTGGTGCGGCAAAAATCCTTCACGGGGTCAAGGATCAGTTTGAAGGGACCATCAAACTTATCTTTCAGCCAGGAGAAGAGCTTGTTCCGGGAGGAGCTTCTTTGATGATTAAAGACAAAGTCCTAGAAAACCCGCGTCCCAATGGAATCATCGGCCAGCATGTGATGCCTTTTATTCCAGCCGGAAAAGTTGGTTTTCGTCCTGGAATCTACATGGCCAGTACGGATGAGATTTATGTGACTGTCAAAGGAAAAGGCGGACACGGTGCCATGCCGGAGACTTTCATCGATCCGGTATTGATGGCTTCTCATATGATTGTGGCTTTGCAGCAGATTGTGAGTCGTGTTGCCAACCCTAAAATCCCCTCTGTTCTTTCCTTTGGAAGAGTGGAAGCTTTAGGAGCAACCAATGTGATCCCTAATGAGGTAAAAATCCAGGGAACTTTTAGGACCCTCGACGAGGAATGGCGAGCTGAGGCTCACCGAAGAATGCTTCAAATTGCCCATGGCATCGTTGAAGGAATGGGAGGACAACTCGATTTTGAGATCCGAAAAGGGTACCCTTTCCTAAAGAATGATCCGGAATTGACGGCTAGATCGATTGAAGCTGCTAAGGATTATTTGGGAGAGGAAAATGTCCTGGATCTGGATATTTGGATGGCCGCGGAAGATTTTGCCTTTTATTCTCAGGAAATTGACGGATGTTTCTATCGTCTTGGGACGCGGAATGAAGCCAAAGGGATCGTTTCCAGTGTGCATACACCCACCTTTGACATTGAAGAGGATGCACTTGAAATCGGCGCAGGCTTGTTGGCTTGGTTGGCGGTATCTGAACTTTCCAAAGCTTAAAATTTCCTTAACCTTCTATTACAAGCGGAGACTTATCTTCGCTTTTTTAGTATAACTCTATGAAAAAAACTTACCTACTGACGCTCACACTGCTTTTGAGCATGCAGGCTACCCAAGCCTTTGCTTGGGGACAACTTGGACACTACCTGATCGGGTATATGGCTGAGAAGCAAATGAAAAAATCCACCCGTAAGAAAGTCGAAAAGGTGCTTTTCCCGATGTCTTTGGGAAGAAGTGGGACTTGGATGGACGAAATACGTTCTGACAAAGCCTATGATTATGCGACCACCTGGCATTACCTGACCAGCAATGCGGGAGAATATGATCCGAGTATTCAGGAAAAAGGTGGCGATGCCTATGAAGCTATTCAGAGGATCAAGGAGGAATTAAAAAAAGGGGGTCTGGATCCTAAAACTGAGGCGGAAAAGCTGAAAATGCTGATCCATATGGTGGAGGACATCCATCAGCCCTTGCATGTCGGAACCGGAAATGACCGAGGAGGCAATGATGTAAAGCTGGAATTTTTTGGCCAACCGACCAACCTTCATGCAGTTTGGGATAGTGGAATGATTGATCGCCAAGGAATGAGCTATACCGAAATTGCCGATGAGTTGTACCGAAGACTTAACAAAGGAACGAAAGCTCAGTACCGTGCCGCAACCATGGAAAATTGGCTGCAGGAAGCGGTAAGTTTTAGACCAATGGTGTACAAACTTCCCGAAAATGGAAAGATAAGCTACCAATACATCTACGACAATTATTCCATTGCTGAGGAAAGAATGATCGCTGCCAGCGTACGATTGGCTCAAATTCTGGAAGAGATTTATTGATTCTTTCTCAATCTGGTGAAAACGGTTTTTTTCTCTTAGGATGAAGGAAGCCGTTTTTTTATTTTAAACATTCAAATCTAAGCCAGAAGATGAAGATCAAACTTGCCATCGCCGAGGACAACTCATTCTTGCTCAAAGCTATAAAGGATAAGTTGAGCCTTTTTGAAGATTTGGAAGTAAAATGGATCGCCGAAAATGGGCTGGATTTACTCGAAAAACTTGCGCAGGATTCCAATGTTCAGATCATTCTCATGGATATTGAGATGCCCAAAATGAACGGAATAGAGGCCGTGGAGCAAGTTTCCCAAAAGTACCCTCAGATCAAAACAATCATGCTGACTGTTTTTGATAATGACGAGAACATCTTTCGGGCTATTCAAGCCGGTGCCAATGGATATTTTTTGAAGGAGGTGGATCCTCCAACTTTGCATCAAGGGATTTTGGACACTTTGGAGGGGGGAGCCGCGATGACTCCAGCGATTGCTTTGAAGACACTAAAACTCCTTCGGAACCCACCAAATTTTGAAGAAACGAAAGAAGACCTTAGCCTTACTCCTCGGGAAATTGAGATTTTGGAGCAAACCGCGAAAGGCCTCAACTACAACCAAATCGGGGAAAACCTATTTATCTCTCCTAAAACGGTAAGGAAGCATCTTGAAAATATCTATGGAAAGCTTCAGGTTCACAATAAAATGGAGGCGGTACAAAAGGCCGTGAAAAACCGGATTATTGAAGGATAAGGGAGTTTAAAGTTGAAAATGAAGAGTTTAAACTTTCAATTTCTAGCTTTAAATTCATTTTTGGCTCCATCCAAAAACTCCACAAACGCTGGAATATTCGTTTCATATCCCCGAGGAGGAGCTAAAAGCTGCTCTTGATGATCCAGAATTACATAATAGGGCTGGGCATTGTTATTAAACCGGGTAATCTGAAAATCGGCGTTTTGCTTCCCCAAGGTCTTTTTTACTTTACCATCATATGAAGAGGTGTACCACTCACTTTCAGGGAGTTCCAGTCGCTCGTCGATGTATAATGCCACCATCACAAAGTCATTTTTCAACCGAGCCAACACCTGAGGATCTGACCAGACATTTTCTTCCATCTTTCGGCAATTGACACATCCATGTCCGGTGAAGTCAATTAACAGCGGTTTTCCCTCTTTTTTCGCCGCAGCAAGAGCTTCCTCATAATCGAAATATCCAGGAATGCCGTAAGGGATTTCCAGTAGATCTCCATATTTGACAGGTGCTCGATCCGATTCAGTGGTTGCGCTGACCTCACCGATTTTAAATTGCTGGGTGGTCAATGGAGGCAAATAACCGCTGAGATACTTGAGCGGAGCTCCAAATAGCCCAGGAATCATATAGACTACAAACATGAAGGTCAGCAAGGCCAAAAGTAATCTTGGCACGTTTATGCTTTCCACAGGACTGTCGTGTGGCAACCGGATTTTTCCTAGTAAATACAGCCCAAGAGCTCCGAAAATGACAATCCAGATGACCAAGAAAATATCCCGGTCCAAAAGACCCCAATGATACACCAAATCCGCGATGGAAAGGAATTTGAAAGCCAAGGCCAGTTCCAAAAATCCCAGAACTACTTTGACGGAATTCAGCCAACCTCCGGATTTAGGCAGGCGGTTCATCCATTCGGGAAAAATTGCAAAGAGAGTAAACGGGATGGCGAAGGCCAGACCAAAGGCAAACATTCCCAATACCGGCTTGACCAGTTCTCCTCCAGCAGAGGAAATCAGGATGGATCCCACGATTGGGCCAGTACAGGAAAAGGAGACCAAAACCAATGTGAAGGCCATGAAGAAAATCCCGGCAAGGCCTCCTTGTTCGGCTTTGGCATCCATTTTATTCACAAAGCTTGTAGGCAAATTGAGTTCAAACATTCCCAAAAAAGCCAAAGCAAAGAAGATAAATACACCAAAGAAAAATAGGTTGGGTACCCAGTGAGTGGCCAGCCAGTTGGCAAATTCCGGCCCTTGGATAGCAGCCACGGCAGTTCCAGCAACGGTATAAATAGCAATGATGGAAATTCCATAAATAAAGGCCTGCCGTATTCCCTGAGTTTTGGATTTGGCCCTTCCGGTAAAGAAGCTTACCGTCATCGGAATCATCGGGAAAACACAAGGTGTCAGCAATGCGGCCAAACCAGCCAAGAATGCCAAGACCATAAATCCCCAAAGTGATTCACCAGCCACCTCAGAAGTGAAAGTTTGGGGTTCATCTTCGGATGAACTGCCCACCTTTTCTTCTAGCTTCTCGACTTCCTCCGAAGTAGTGCTTAATGTGAAAGGGGATTCCTGAGTTACCGAGTCGGAGATTTTTTCAGTGTTATCTCCTAGGCTGGAATTGGAGGCTGCTTCTACGGGAGCTTCAGGGACAGGACCTTCCTTAGCAGTAAACTTAATCTCAATATCTTCTTCATAATTGATGCATTGACCGGTAAGGTCTGAACACATCTGATATTCCAAAGATGCTTTGAGAACACCTGAGGTTTTTTTAAGAATGACAGGCTGTTCAAATCGCCCTTTTCCCATGAAATAAGTCACCTCGCCTTTCCAAACTTCATCAAACTTTTTCTTGGGGTTTATCGCCTTCAGTTTGCCGGCTATGGAATAATCCTCTGAGGGAGCTGGTACAAATTCCGTCAGGAGAGGACCAAGATTCTTGTCAAAATCATTGGAATAAACATACCAACCCATGGGGATCTCCGCTTCCATTACCAAAATGGAAGTCTCTCCTGTCTGAAGGCTTTTGGGCTCCAGGGAATAGGTCCATTTCGGGGGTTTCACGAGCTGGGCCTGAGCGAGGAAAGAGATCAATAGAAAAGCCGGGATCAGAAATCTGCCGAACTTTTGGGCTTGGAATGTCATGTATAAACTGTATTTACGCTGACTCTATGGAATTTAGGAAAGAGGCCTGATTTATAATCTTTAAAGTTTGATTTTGGCAACAAGGATCATTTTTGGTTCAAGGCAGTAAAATGCCTGAAAAAGGCAGCAATGGTCTCGATACCGATGAAATAGTTTTTTACCCCATAATGTTCATTTGGAGAATGCAAAGCATCTGTATCTAAACCAAAACCAAATAGAATCGGGTCCGACCCTAGCTCCTTTTGAAACAAAGCAACAATGGGAATCGAACCTCCTTCACGGGTGGGGATCGGTCTTTTTCCAAAGGTCTCTTGCATGGCTGCCTCTGCTGCTTGGTAGCCTACTGAAGAATCAGACACTACCGCCGGAGCACCTCCGTGATGGGCTTTTACTTTCACCTTTACTCCTGCTGGGGCGATGGATTTGAAATGGTCTTCAAACAGCTTAGCAATTTCCTGCCAGTTTTGATCAGGCACCAGGCGCATGGAGATTTTTGCATAAGCCTTTGAAGGAAGGACTGTTTTAGCTCCTTCTCCGGTATATCCCCCCCAGATTCCATTGACATCCAAGGTTGGTCGGATCCCCACCCGCTCAATGGTGGTGTATCCCTTTTCACCGTGAACAGCCTCGATTTCCAATTTGTCCTGATATTCCTTCAGGTCAAAAGGAGCCTCGTTTAGCCGCTTTCTTTGCGCGTCACTTAATTCTTGGACTTTATCATAAAATCCCGGAATCGTGATATGCTCATTTTCATCTTTGAGTGAAGCGATCATTTTGCAAAGGACATTGATGGGATTTGCTACCGCTCCGCCATAAGTCCCGGAGTGTAGATCGCGGTTGGCTCCCGTCACTTCCACCTCCATGTAGGTCAGCCCTCTCAGTCCAACGGTGATGGACGGGTCTTTCATGGAGATCATGTGTGTATCGGATATTAAAATCACGTCAGACTTCAACTTTTCCTTGTTTGCCAGGACAAAGCCTTCCAAATTATCCGATCCGACTTCTTCTTCACCTTCGATCATGAATTTGACATTACAGGTGAGTTCTCCCGCAGCCATCATCGCTTCGAATGCTTTCACATGCATGTAAAATTGCCCCTTATCATCGGCTGATCCTCGGGCAAAAATTGCCCCTTCTGGATGAATAGCGGTATTTTTGATCACTGGCTCAAATGGAGGAGAGTCCCAAAGCTCATAGGGATCGGCCGGCTGAACATCGTAATGGCCATAGATCAGAACTGTCGGTAGAGAAGGGTCGATGATCTTTTCTCCATATACGATGGGATATCCCGGGGTTTCACAGATTTCGGCCACATCAGCCCCGGCTTTTTCCAAAGATCCTTTCACAAACTGGGCAGCTGCAAAAACATCATTTTTGAATTTTGGGTCTGCGCTCACGGAAGGAATTCGAAGGAGATCCAGGAGTTCGTTTAAAAATCGGTCTTTGTTTTTTTCGATAAATGCAGCTGCTGACATATTTGGGTAAGTTTAGATTCTAAAGGCCTCAAAATTATTCCATTCGGGATGATTTGCCTAGTTTGGAAATGGTTTTTATTGATAATTAAAGGATATACGGAAATGAAGGCGATAATATGCAATGAGTTTGGAATGCCTGAAAAATTGACTTTTGGTGATTTACCTGATCCTATCCCGGCATCCAATCAAGTTTTGATTGCCGTGGAGGCTTGTGGGGTTAATTTTCCCGATGTGTTGATCATCCAAAATAAATATCAGTTTAAGCCTGAACTTCCCTTTTCCCCCGGAGGAGAAGTTGCTGGAAAGATCATTGCCAAGGGAGACCAGGTTTCCCAATTTCGGATTGGGCAGGAAGTTTTGGCTCTTTGTGGTTGGGGAGGATTTGCAGAAAAAGTGGCCGTGGATGCCGACCGGGTATTCCCATTGCCGCCTGGATTGGCTCCCGAAATTGCAGCTACCACCCTTTACACCTATGGCACTTCCTATCATGCGCTGAAAGACCGGGCAAATCTTCAGCCGGGTGAAACCTTGCTTGTCTTGGGTGCCGCCGGAGGTGTGGGTTTAGCAGCCGTGGAACTTGGAAACCTGATGGGAGCAAAAATAATTGCCGCGGCTTCCTCTGAAGAAAAGCTCCAGCTTTGTCGAGAAAAAGGAGCCTCAGAAACCATCAATTACGAATCAGAGGACTTAAAAACACGAATCAAAGAATTGACGGGAGGGAAAGGCGTGAATGTGGTTTATGATCCAGTGGGAGGAAAATTCACCGAACCAGCTCTCCGGGGAATGGCTTGGAAGGGCCGATACTTGATAGTGGGCTTTGCCAATGGGGAAATCCCTCAAATCCCGATGAATCTACCCTTGCTCAAAGGCTGCTCCATCATGGGAGTTTTTTGGGGACAGTTTTCTAAGATGGAGGCCAAAAAAAGCTTCCAGAATATCCAGCAGTTAGTAGCTTGGATTCAGGAAGGAAAAATCCGTCAGCATATCGGGAGAAGTTATACTTTGGAAGATGCTCCGCAAGCCTTGCAGGCTATTTTGGAAAGAAAAATGCTGGGCAAAGGGGTGGTGGTGATTTGATGGTTTTATTTCCCGCAGATTTTCGCAGAAAAACACACAGAAATACGCGGATAAAATCTATGAAGATCAGCGAATCAAATCCGTGTCGATCAGTGGTGAATAGATTTTTTAAAAAAAATACCATGAAAACCGTAAATCAAACTTCCGATTTTCATGGTAAAACGAGAGGAAAATCTTCCCGACTTTGTGCCTTTGTTTATGATATAAAGTCAAATTAAAAAACCCTAAAGGCTATGGGATCCGGTGTAGCATCCTTGTCTCCGGTGACAAAACCTTCTCCTCGGACACCTCCTAATAACAACATCCCAGCTACATGAGGAGTAGCCATAGAAGTGCCGCTTTTGCTTCCATAGGCATCTCCAGGCATGGTGGATTTGACACTTCTTCCAGGTGCTGCAAAATCAATGGGTGGATTTCCAAAGTTTGAGAAGGAGGAAAGTGCGCCATTGCTATCCATAGAGGAAATAGTGTAAATATTGGTTCCATTTACTCGTGCCGGAGAGTACAAGTTTGCATCTGCTGCATTGTTTCCTGCAGCGATTACGAAGAAAATTCCCTTGTTGGCAGCATTTTTTACGGCCTCATCCTGAGCCAAGCTTGCAGAGCCACCCAAACTTAAATTGGCTACATCTCCGGGTTTACCAACGGCTGCCACATGGTCAATTCCTGCAATTACCCAAGATTTTTGACCACTGCCAGTTGGTCCGAGGACTTTGATTGGTACGACAGGAGCACCTGCTGCTACGCCAACTACCCCAAAAGTATTGTTAACAGCGGCAATGGTTCCAGCCACGTGAGTTCCATGGCTGTGCTCATCGTCTAGGGTGGTACTCACCTCATCCGGAACCCCTTTAAAGCCTAAAGCGGTATTCACATTCAAATCCACATGATCCAAATCGATACCGGTGTCTATGACAAAGGCAACGTTAGTTCCTCTGTAAGTTGAAAATCCACCGATTCTCTGGATTCCCCAAGGTACTTCCTGTGTTGGGGCGGAAGTTTCAGGCTCATAGGGAGTAGGTGAGGGATCAGGCGTAGGGTCTGGAGTTGGATCGGGCGTAGGATCTGGAGTTGGTTCAGGCGCAGGCTCGGGGTTTTTATTACCCCCTTTTCCATTTCCTTTTCCTCCTCCCCCATTTTCAGGCTTTCCAAGTGTAATGATTTCATCTTGTTCGATATAATATACTCTGGAGTCTTTTCGAAGCGCATCAACTTGTTCTGGACTCAGTTTGGCCGAAAACCCCTCTAGAGCTGCGGCATAGGTAAGTTGTATCTTGTCCGCAGAAATCTTGTGCGTTGCCAAAATATCTCCGGCAAATTTTCTCATCGAAGCCTGATCTGACGGATAATGATTTGTTTTTCTGAAGTTTAGCGTCAAGGGATTTAATCGGACAATGTATTCCCCTGGGATTGACTCAGAATAGAATTCCAAGGCATTATCCTGTTCTTCCAATACAGGGGACTCCAAATCCTGACAACCTATCAGGAACAAAAGCAGAAATGATCCTTTCAAGAACTTCTTTACCAAGTCAAATTGAGTAGTCGTATTTTTCATAAGACATTATAATTAGGTGATATACAGTTATTTGCTCTTTGATTTTAGAGATAAAAAAACCGCCTCCTTGGGAAGGGAGGCGGTCAATTCCGCGCTAAAAATGCCTGGAGTTTCACAGGCCATTTGAATTCGGACTATATGCATATTGGAGTGATAAACTGACCAAATGTATTTTTTGGAAAGAATAAATCAAAACAAAATTTTATAAATTTTTGAATAACAAAATATAATTCTTGATCTGCTTTTTTTCGTATATGAAAGTACCGACAATGATCGAATAGAAGCTCTATCCCAAGGAGATGACTTCTTCAAAAAGATCAAGGGATTATAAAAAGAGGAGATTCTATTGGTAAGCTATAAGAGTAAAAAAGTGGAATCTAAGGGATTCGAACCCATGACCTCTGCTCTGTCAAAGCAGCGCTCTAAACCAACTGAGCTAAGATTCCAAATTGTTTTGCGAATATAGATAACCCTCCAAGGGTTCGCAACCCTTGGAGGGTTTTTACTTATACAAAACTCTCCCGTAAATACTTCGCGGTGTAATTTCCCTCTTCCTTCGCCAAATCTTCCGGAGTTCCGGCAAAGGTCAAATACCCACCTTTATTTCCTCCTTCGGGACCTAAATCAATCACCCAATCGGCAGATTTGATGACCTCCGTATTGTGCTCGATAATGAGGACCGAGTGTCCTTGGTCAATCAGCGCATTGATGGAATGAAGCAATTTGCTGATGTCATGAAAGTGAAGGCCGGTGGTCGGCTCGTCGAAAATAAAAAGAATATGATCTCCGCTTTTCGTCCCACCTTTTCCCAGGAAGGAGGCCAATTTCACCCGTTGAGCTTCTCCTCCGGAAAGGGTATTCGAACTTTGACCCATGCCGATGTAACCCAATCCTACTTCCTGCAGAGGTTGCAGGCGGTTGATAATCTGGTTTTTTCCCTTGAAAAACTCCAAGGCCTCGTCAATGGTCATAGCCAACACTTCTGAAATATCCTTGTCCTTGTATTTGACCTCCAGAATTTCATTTTTAAATCGCTTGCCTTTGCAGGATTCGCAAGTCAAGTGGATATCAGCCATAAACTGCATTTCCACCGTGGTGGTACCCTCGCCCTGACATCCCTCGCAGCGCCCCCCATCCACATTGAAGGAGAAAAATGCAGGTTTGTACCCTCTTTGTTTACTCAATGGTTGTTCAGCAAATAGATTTCGGATAGCATCGTAGGCCTTGACATAGGTTACAGGATTGGAGCGGGAGGATTTCCCGATAGGATCCTGATCTACAAATTCTACCTGGGTAATTCGTTTGTAATCTCCTTCAATTCGGTCGTATTTTCCTCCTTCATCGATTACTGTTCCCAGCATTTTTCCCAAAGCAGGATAAAGTACCTTTTTGATCAAAGTGGACTTTCCTGAGCCTGATACACCAGTGACTACAGTTAGGGTATTGAGAGGAAATTGGACGGTCAGGTTTTTCAGGTTGTTTTCTCTGGCACCTTTCACGGTGATAGAGTCTTTCCATTTCCTGTTTCCGGATTTTTCAAAAATCTTCTCCTCTCCTCTCAGGTATTTGGCGGTATAAGTTTTTCCCGACAGGATTAAGTCTTCAATTTTACCTTGGAAAAGCAATTCACCTCCATGTATCCCTGCATCCGGACCGATGTCGATGATTTGGTCGGAAGCTTTCATGACTTTTTCCTCATGCTCTACCACAATGACGGTATTGCCGAGCTCTTTGAGACTTTTCAAGACACCTACTAATCTGTCGGTATCTCTTGGGTGAAGACCAATGCTGGGTTCGTCGAGAATATACATGGAGCCCACCAAGGCAGAGCCTAAGGAAGTGGCAAGTTTGATTCGTTGATACTCCCCTCCGGAAAGGGAGGAAGTAAGCCGATTCAGGGTCAAATAACCTAGACCCACCTGATCCATAAATTCCAATCGGCTCGTGATTTCTTTGAGCAGGCGATTGGCAACTTTGGCCTCGTGGGGTCTGAGTTGAAGATTGTTGAAAAAATCCAAGGCCTCTTCGATCGGCATCAATACCAAATCTGTGATTGACTTTTCGCTAATTTTCACGAAAGAGGCATCTTTTCGTAGCCTGGTTCCCCGGCAGTCCGGGCAGGTAGTTCTTCCCCGAAACCTGGAGAGCATCACCCGATATTGGATTTTATACGTTTTGGTTTCCAGATCTTCAAAGAATGCGTTGAGACCTTTGAAGTATTTATTACCAGTCCACAGCAGTTCCTGCTCTTTCTCGGTCAGTTCGTTGTAGGATCGATGTATCGGGAAATCGAACTCAATGCCTTTTTTCAACAAGGGTTCCAGCCATCCTTTGGCACTTTCTCCTCTCCATGGTGCAATGGCCCCTTCATATACCGAAAGATCCTTGTCTGGAATTACCAAGTCTTGATCTATCCCCAGCACATTTCCAAAACCCTCACATCGTTTGCAGGCTCCATAGGGATTGTTGAAGGAGAAGAAGTTTACCGATGGTAATTCAAAGCTAATTCCGTCTAGCTCAAATCGGTCCGAAAACGAACGTGTTTCCAGCTCGGGAATGGTGATTTTACAGTCTCCGTGTCCTTCAAATAGGGCTGTTTGCACAGAATCCGCGATTCGAAACTGGTTGTCTTCGTCGTCTTTTCTTACCGAAGCGCGGTCGATCAGAATTTCATATTTGCCCTTAGGAACTTTCTTTTCACCAATCAAATCCTCCACAAAATAGACCTCTCCATCGATCAGAATCCGGGTGTATCCTTTTTGCAACAAAAGCTCAAGTTCTTGCTCGATTTTTCTCCCTTTTACTATCTGCAAGGGGCAGGAAATCATCACTTTGGTGCCTTCTTCAAAAGAGAGGATATAATCCACGATATCCGTAACCGTATGATGTTTGACTTCCTTTCCGGAGATTGGAGAATAGGTTTTGCCTACTCTTGCGAAAAGCAACTTCAGGTAATCGTAGATTTCTGTGGTGGTGCCGACGGTGGAACGAGGATTTTTGGTGCTGACCTTTTGTTGAATGGCAATGGCAGGAGCTACGCCTTTGATGTATTCCACATCCGGTTTTTCCATTCTGCCCAAAAATTGGCGGGCATAGGAGCTAAGACTTTCCACATACATTCGCTGCCCCTCGGCAAAAAGGGTGTCAAAAGCCAAGGAGGATTTTCCTGAACCTGAAAGTCCCGTCACCACCACAAATTTGTTTCGGGGAATGGCAACACTTAGGCTTTTGAGGTTATTGACCCGGGCGTTTTTGATAATGATATACTCTTTGGGATCGAGGGAATCGAGATCTTGGATAGCTGGTAAAGTGCTCAAAGTCATAGCTGGCAAAGTTAACAATCAAACAGGGGAACTGGTAAGAAAGTTGGAATCTTGTGGGAAATTGTTGGGACAACCTTTTACTTGTTCAGAGAATTTGAGCTTGGGTAATATTTTGAAATCTTTCAATTTTCCAATCTTCAAATTATTATCCTTTTCTTCGCAGCATGGATTTTCAATTTCTTCTGGATGGACTGGCAGAAGGTCTTAAAAACATGACCTGGCTCGAAGCTGTGGCCGTGTTCTTTGGCATAGCCTCGGTCTTTTATTCCATGAAGGAACATATCTGGGTTTACCCGACCGGGATTATTTCTACCCTTATTTATGTTTGGATCTGCCTGCAATACAAGCTATATGCAGATATGGGGATCAATGCCTATTACTTCACTATGTCCATTTACGGCTGGTATGTTTGGACTCATCCCAAAGACAATCAACCTGTCCTGCCTGTGACTTGGCTGAGTCCAAAAGGATGGTTGAGTGCAGGGTTGATTTTTCTGGCTTCTTACATTTCCCTCTCCTTTGTTTTGAGCAATTTCACGGATAGTGATGTTCCCTATTGGGACTCTTTCACCACGGCATCAGCTTTTGTGGGCATGTGGATGATGGCCAAGAAGAAGGTAGAAAACTGGATTTTTTGGATCATTACGGACTTGGTGTCAGTTCCTCTTTATTTCTACAAAGGCCTAATTCTGACTTCATTCCAGTTTATGTTCTTCACCGTTCTGGCATTTATGGGATTATTTGCCTGGATCAAATCCGCCAAAGCCTATGCAAGAGCCTAAGCGAATTTTGATCTTGGGTCCTGAATCCACGGGGAAAAGCACTCTTGCGGAGGATTTGGCAAATTATTTTGGAGAGCCTTGGGTTCCCGAATATGCTAGGGAATATTTGGAAAAACTGGGAAGGGAATACCGCTATGAGGATTTGGCAGAGATCGGAAAAGGACAAATTTTCCAAGAGGACCGGCAAGCTCAAAAAGCAAAGAAACTCCTTTTCTGCGATACGGATTTGCGAGTTATCCACATTTGGTCTGAGCATAAATATGGGAAAACCGATCCATGGGTAATGGATCAAATTTCAAAAAGGAAATACGATTTGATTCTGTTGACAGATACCGATCTGCCATGGGAGCCGGACCCCCTGAGGGAATACCCTGAGCTAGAAATGCGAGAATATTTTTTTGAAAAATATCTCAACCTGGCGCGTGGAAGCGGATTCCCGTTTTTGATCGTGTCAGGAAATAAAGAATCCCGACTCCAATCTTCTGTAGAGGCAATTAAGAATCTGGGGTATTAATCTTTCAATTTTCCAATCTTGTAATCTTACCATCTGCTTACCACTTCCTCAATGCCAGGGTAGCGGCTTCCACTAATTTGATCTGATCTGAATGAGCATTATTGTTTAGGACAATGATGGTTTTGTTCTCTTCCATAAACCGAACGAGGATAGTTTTATACCCTGGGTTGTCACCCGTGTGCATGACCATTTTTCCAAAAGGGCTTTTGGGCTCCAGCTCCCATCCAAATCCGTAAAAACTACGGGTTCCATCATTCAGAATGAAGGGAGAAAAGGCTTCTTCCAACGTCTTTTTGGTCACCAGATTTTCCGTGTAAAGTGCCTGATCCCAAAGCAATAAATCCCGGGCGGTACTGCTGACTCTTCCCGGACCTTTTCTTCCTCCCAGCCAGACGGTGTAGTCGGAAGCATGAAATTTATTGGCGTTGACATAGTTACCGCCATTATCTATTAAATGTCCGGCGGCAAAGTTGGATATCGAAGCCTTTTCCTCCAGAGTCCGGATATCGGTGTTTTTCATCCCTAAAGGCCTGAAAATCCATTCTCTCGAAAGCTCAATAAAATCCCTTCCGCTAGCTTTTTCTGCGATACTGGCCAAAAGCACATAGCCTGTGTTGCTGTACGTGTATTTTTCCCCGGGCTCAAAAAGTTTCGGTGGAGAATATCGATTGAGATACTCCAAAATGTCCTGATTGGTAGCCACCTTGCTTTTGTCCCAGTGAGCGTCCATGATCGCTTGATAGTCCGGTAGTCCACTGGTATGGGTTAATAGATTTCTGATGCTGATCCCAGAATAGGGAATCTTAAGATACTTATCCACTGGGTCATCCAAGTTTAGCAGTCCTTTTTCCATACACTGCAAAATCACCATGGCGGTAAACTGCTTAGAAACCGAAGCCATCTCAAAAATATCCGTTGCCTCAAGCGGAATCATTTCCTCAAAAGACCGTAAGCCGATTGCTCGTTCCATTAAGATTTTTCCATCTTCAGCGACCAAAACGACTCCTGAAAATCCCTGAACTTGCGCCTGTTGAATGGCGGACTCCATGATTTTTTTCTGTCCTAATACCGAGCCTAGGACAAGAAAAAGAAGGAAAAGAAGTGTGGATAACTTTTTCATTTTACAGAAGAATGGCGATGAATAAATTCAAAAGTAGCGCTCAGGGCATTGACCCAATTCCGGTGTAGAAGGAAGAAGTGAACCTCATCCGGAAATACGATTTGCTCTACATGCACTCCCTGCCTCCGAAGCACTTCAGCAAGCTCAACGCTTTCGGAAAAAAGAACATTCCTGTCATCGTCTCCATGAATTAATAGGACGGGGTCCTCCCACTTATCCACATAGGCAATAGGGGATGATTTGAATGCCAATGCTGCCATTTCTGGAAATTTCTCCGGCTCATACCAAGGAGCAAATACCGGAATATCATTGTTCCAATTATGTACCCCATGAATATCCACGCCCACGTGAAATTTCTCCGGTGCTTGGGAAAGCGCATGTGCGGTCATATATCCCCCATAGCTTCCCCCCCAAGGGGCAATTCTGGACTTATCCACATCTGGTCTGGAGGCCAGGTATTCTGCGGCAGCCATCAAATCCTGTACTTCACTGGCTCCTCCGGCTCCGTAATTTTCTGCCTCCCGGAAATCCATCCCATAGCCAATTCCACTTCGGTAATTCAAGGTAAGTGCAATGTAGCCTTGGGAGGCAAAGTATTGCTGGGCAGCATAAGTGTTGGAATAGTATGCTCCATAGTTGTATCCCAGAAGCATTTGTCGTCTGCTGCCTCCATGAATGAAGATCACTGCGGGATATTTTTTGGAAGGCTCATAATCCTTGGGTAAGAAGACTTGTCCAAAGCTTTCGAAGCCATCTTTTGCCTTCAATCGAATCGGGATGGGTTGTGCATGGAATTTTGGAAAGTTATTGGGAAAAAAATCCTGAGCTAATGCCTGAGTTTTACCATTGACCTGGACCATCGGCCAGCCGGGTTTGTTCCAATCGGAAGAGAAGAAAGCAATCCCATTTTCAATCTTTACCGCCCCCCAATTGATGGTTTTTGGGTCACTGAGCAAATTCAAAGAAAATGTGGATAAGTCGAGTTGAGATACCTGTCTTCTGTCAATGTTTCCAATGTTATGCATGACCAGCAGGGAGTTTCCATCTTGGGATTGATGGATCCATTCCACCTGGCCTTCGCCGGGAGTTAGGTGTTTGAGCGCTTTCGTTTCTGGATGGATGGCATACAGGTGCATCCAATTATTTTTTTCCCATGAAAATATCAGGGAACCGTCTTTTGCCCACCAAAGCCTTTCTCCTTGAGCCGGAAGGTCATCCACCATCACGGACCCTCTACCGGGATCAGCTTTCCAAACTTCCTTTCCCTGCCACTTATCCACATCAAACACTCGGATGCTCCATGGGTTAGCCTGGGTGATAGCGGTAAAAGGAAGTAGGTTGTTAATATTGGGAATTCGCAGGTAGGCTAGCTTTTTTCCGTCCGGATTCCAAGCTGGATAGGAATCAAAATCCAAACTGGTTTCTGCATATTTCAATTCTTTTTTTGCCAAATCCCAAAGGCCGACATAGGAGTGATCTCCCCTTTGGGACACAAAACTCAAATACTTCCCATCTGGAGAAAATCCCATCATCGAAGCACTTCCCCTAGCGGTGAAAAGCTGGTTGGTAGAGGACGTGGTGTCCTGAAGAGCCTTGAGATACACGGCCCCTCCGATTAAAAATGCTACCTGATTTCCATCCGGGCTGAATACCGGCGAGGCTCCCGGGGCAAACCAGCGATGCTTACCAGAACTTAGATCCAAGGCAAAAATTTTCTTATCCGTGTTGAACTGCAGCTGGGCTGGATTTGCAGCCTGACCGGAAGAGTTTCTGGAATTCCCACGGACGAATAGAAGTGTTTTTCCATCAGGGGAAAAAGTAAGTGGTCCCAGATCCAAACCTTCATCTCCTTTAAAGTCTGTTAGTTTTTGGGTTGAAAAATCAGGAGCATTAGCTATGAAAATATTTCGCTCACCTTGGTCATTGAACACCCAAGCGATGGTTTTTCCGTCAGGGCTCGCAGTGAGGTAGCTTGGAAAAGGTGCGGAGAGATAATCTGCCATACTTTGGGCCTGCAGGACAAAGGGGCAAATCAGAAGGAGAAAGAGAAAAAGATATTTTTTCATGAGTCGGTGGTTTTGATGAAGTTAAGCATCCCACCGCTCCAGTACAAGTTGGTTTTCACCTTTGATTTGGTCACCCGTTCCATTGGGATAATCTTATTCTCAAAAGCAATAATATTTCTTTAGCTTATTGATTCTTAAACCCTATGACCTATGAAAAAAACCTTCATCCTATTGGTAGGGCTTTTCCTGATTTCAGTGGAAGGCCATTCCCAGCTTTCCCAAGCTCAGCGGGACAGTATCAATCAACTCACGCAGGCGGATCATCGCCTGATGATGGATCGCCTGGGCCTTGAAAGCCTCCGCCCGGGACCCTCCGGGAATCCCCAAGCACCCAATGCTGCCAATACAGATGAGAGCAAGGTTAAGTTGGTCAACCTTCCCGATCCGCTAGTCTTTGAAGATGGAGCTCCAGTGAAAAATGTGGAGGATTGGAAAAAGAGGAAACAGGAGTTGTTCGAATTGTTTGATCGGGAGATGTATGGACGGACGCCGCAAAATTTACCTGAGGTGAATTGGGAAATAGTCTGGGAAAAAGATTCCCTGATTGGTGAGACCTTGACTCGATACCGGAAAATGAAAGGGCTTGTGGATAACTCAGCTTTTCCGGAGATTTCAGTATCCATAGATTTTGAATATGGCGTGCCAAAAAATGTGGATAAGTCTGTGCCCCTTGTTCTGGAATTTGGATGGATCTGGCCTGCCGGCATGCAAAGACCAACATCCCCTCCCGGTCCAAGTTGGCAGGAGCAAGTGTTGGCAGAAGGCTGGGGTTTTGGAGTCATTATCCCCACCAGCTACCAAGCGGACAACGGGGCAGGACTTCGATCTGGAATTATCGGATTGGTCAATAAGGGAAAGCCTAGAAAATTAGAGGATTGGGGCACGCTGAAGGCCTGGGCTTGGGGAGCTAGCCGTGCATTGGATTTTTTGGCAACCGATTCCAAAATAAATGCTCAAAAAGTGGTGATTGAGGGATTGTCCCGATATGGCAAAGCAGCCTTGGTGACCCTTGCTTACGATGATCGATTTTCAATGGGATTGATCGGTTCCTCAGGCGCTGGTGGAGCCAAATTGCTGAAAAGAGTCTTCGGAGAGCAGATTGAAAACTTGGCTTCTTCGGGAGAGTATCATTGGTTTACACCGAACTTTATCCGATATGCGGGGCCAATGACTCAAGATGATTTGCCTATCGACGCACATGAGCTGATAGCCTTGTGTGCTCCTAGGCCAATGTTTATTTCTGTGGGCTCCCCGACTGTGGAGGGACAGTGGATAGACGGAAAAGGAATGTTTGATGCAGCAGTATTGGCCGGGCCGGTTTATGAACTTTTTGGGAAAAAACCATTGCCCGTTCGGGAATTTCCACCTTTGGGCACAAATTTGAATTCAGGGGATTTGGCCTTTCGGCAGCATGAAGGCGGACATACCGTAGGTCCAAATTGGCCGTTTTTCATCGTGTGGGCGGAAAGGTATTTGGGGAAATAAATTAGGAATTAGGAATTAGGAATTAGGAATTAGGAATTAGGAATTAGGAATTAGGAATTAGGAATTTTGATTCTGGAGATCATGAAATAAAGATGATGTTCAATAGGTTTATCTTTTTCTTTCTGATTTGGCTTTACCCTGTTTTTGGGTTTTCTCAGGAAAAAAAGCTCGTTTTTATTATTCTGGACGGGATACCGGCAGAGGAGCTCGAATTGGCTAATACTCCGAATTTGGATCGAATTGCAAAAGCAGGAGGATATGCACGCGCTTTTACCGGAGGTGAAAAGGGAGGCAAAACCGAAACCCCGACCATTTCCGCGGTGGGATACAATTCGCTTTTGACAGGTACGTGGGCTAATAAGCACCAAGTCTGGGATAATGATATCAAGGCTCCTGATTATAGCTATTGGACCATATTTCGACTTTTTAGAGAAGCCAAGCCCTCAGCAAAACTTGGTATTTTCTCTACTTGGGAAGACAACCGAACCAAGCTGCTTGGAGAAGGGCTTAAGGAAACCGGAGGATTTAAATTGGATTTTGTTTTTGATGGTTTTGAAAAAGATACCCTGACTTATCCACATGATTCGGATAAGCAATACATCCAGAAAATTGACAACTTGGTTTCCTACGAGGCAGCTCATATCCTTCAAACGGAGGGACCGGATTTGTCTTGGGTTTATTTGGAATATACCGACGACATGGGACATCGGTTTGGAAAAAGTCCTCAACTGAGTTCGGCCATCGAGCTGGCCGATCAGCAAGTGGGCCGAATTTGGGAAGCGATACAGTTTCGGGAAAAAAATTATAATGAGGAGTGGTTGATCTGGATTACCACGGATCATGGAAGGCGCGCGCCTGATTTTAAGGATCATGGGGGCCAAAGTGATTCGGAGCGTGAGATTTGGATGTTGACTAATTTTTCCAATTTGAATTCCAGGTTCCATTCAGGAAAAGCTTCCATGGTGGATATCCTGCCTACCTTGATTGATTTTTTGGAAGTCTCTGTTCCGGAGGCGCAAAGCAAAAACTGGGATGGGGAAAGTCTTCTAAATAAGAATTAGCATAAAAATGAAAAAAGGCTCGAGATCAAATCCCGAGCCTTTAATGGGTTAATCCATTCCGCCTTTACGGTTGGGTGATCTTGGGGTCGGCCATTCGGTAGGCTCCCCTGTTCTGAAGTTCAATGGAACTCTCTTTTCTCTAGAAACCATTTCTGGTTCCTCGCAAGCCATATAGACCATAATTGCGGCAAGGACAGCATTGCTTCTTACGTCGTCAAATACAATCTTGTCGTAGGTGTCCATATTGGTATGCCAAGTCTGTGTGCCATAATCCCAGCTCAAGGAGCTTAAGTTAAACGCAGGCACTCCTGCTGCTACGAAGGAGGCATAGTCGGATCCCCCTCCGCCGGGGTTACCAGGAAAATCCAAATCGATTTCAGACCTGATTTCTCTAGGAACTTTGTTCAGCCAACGACCTAAGTACTCGTAGCTATGCACAAAGCCCTGGCCGGAAAGGTTTGCAACACGCCCGGTTCCGTTATCCTGGTTGAAAAGAACCTGGATTTTATCCATCATTTCGGGATGATCTTCCACAAAACCTCTAGAGCCATTCAGACCTTGTTCTTCCGATCCCCAATGGCCCACCAAGATGGTTCTTTTTGGGTTTGGATATACTTGCTTCAAAATCCGCATCACTTCCATCATCAGGATGGTTCCGGTTCCGTTGTCAGTGGCTCCGGTTCCCCCGTCCCAAGAGTCAAAATGTGCAGAAAGCATCACGTATTCCTCGGGCTTTTCTGAACCTTTGATTTCGGCAATGGTATTGAACGTAGGCTGGACTCCCGTTTCTTTGGATTGGGCATTCAAATGAATTTGAGGCTTTTTGCCACTTTCAGCCAATCGGAAAAGCATGCCATAATCTTCCAAAGAAAGGTCAACAGTTGGAACCTTCTTGGTGGAAGCAGAGAAAATTTTATTAGCTCCAAAGGCTCTGGACCAATAGGAGGTGATGATACCTGCCGCCCCAGCATTTTCCAATGCAATAGGCAAGTCTCTCCTGTTTTTGCCGGTCTTTTGGAGGCGGGTATTCCAAGCAGACTCCACTTTAGACTGATCAGCTTTGATTTTTTCTTGAGATTCTTTGGTTCCCCATTTTTCCCAGTTGTATTCCGGTCTGCCGGTGAGTTGAGGAGCAGAGATCATCACATACTTTCCTTTCACTGTCGGCAACCACTTCTGAAACGCCAAGGAATCTGCAAACTCCGGTAAAATCACGACTTCTCCGGTTACTCCTCCTTTTGGAGAAGATGGACTCCAGGCCAATTGAGTACCTGCCAAGGACTTGGTCCAAGGAGCAATCATGTCGATGTGGGTGATGCCTCTTTCCCAACCTCTCCATTCTCCCCACTTTTCATTGCGGGCTGGAATTCCCCAAGACTGGTATTTCTGGACTGCCCAATCGTGGGCTTTCTGCATTTGAGGAGAGCCGACCAGTCGAGGTCCCACTCCATCCATTAATTCATGGGCCAAAACCTCCAGCTTGGAGTTTTCATTAGCCTCCTTGATGATGGCATTGATGACTTCCTGGCTTTGAGCCTGAACTTGTCCAGTCAACAAAAGCATCAACCCGAGACCATACAGGTACACTTTTTTCATATTGATTTAGTTTAGAAATTAAAAATAGGCTCACTTCAGATATTTTGCATACCGTTGGTGGAAAGAGGATTTTTTACGGCCCTTTTTTATTCAGAACCAGCACAGTCCAGTACTGATTTTTGTCAGGAAAGGCCCTTTTTCCAACCGACCAAAGCATTTCTGCTTGGCAATTGTCAGAGTTTTGGACTTACTTTAATTCCTTGTTGAAACCCAATGCCTCTATGCAAACCCAAAATAATTCAAATGTCTTTTTATTGAGTCTCCTGGAATCCAGAGCTGAGGCCAAATCCTTGGAATGGCTGAAAAATCAGGCTGAAAAAGTAAGCCAAGATGGTGCTGCTACGAAGTTTTTTCTGGCGTTCTCCCAGGCGTCCCGATTTTTCAAAAAAGAGGCTTTAGCACTCACTGATTCGGAGAGGAAAGCAGCTGCTGAGTTGGGTCCCGGTTTTGACCCGAGTCATTGGGATTGCCTGCAAACTGCCCGAACTTTCATTTTACTTCATTTTCCTCAGGAAAAAGACTCTTGGTTTAAAGCCATCAACCAGCTTTTTGAAACTGGGGATTACCATGAACAGCAGGCTTTGTATGCCGCATTGCCCTTGATGCCATTTCAGGATGATTTGCTCAGCCGGGCTATCGATGGCTGCCGAACCAATATGACCGTGATTTTTGACGCTATCGCTTTGAATAATCCTTATCCGAAAGAGCGATTTCCGGAGGCCAACTGGAATCAGATGGTTTTGAAATCGATCTTTATGCAGCGTCCGATATATCGGATTCAAGGATTGGATGATCGGAGAAACCAAGCCTTAGCCGAAATTGCATCAGATTTTGCCCATGAGAGATGGGCAGCCGGAAGGCCAGTGATGCCGGAATTATGGAGACTGGTGGTTCCTTTTGTGAATGAAAACCTACTTGAAGATTTGAAAAAAGTCGTCTTCTCAGAAAATCAATTGGAGGCCGAAGCCGGAGTTATGGCGATATATCAATGCTCCTATCAGCCCGCAAAAAACCTGCTTCAATCTTTCCCTGAGTTGGTTTCGGCTATTGAGTACGGTGAAATTACCTGGGAAAAAATCGGGAAGGACTTTGAATCTCAAAAAGCCTGATCCTGGTCAAAATTCTTAATTTTAAAATCCTCACGCTTAATAAATCAATGATGGAAATGTACATAGATCCCCATATTCACCTAGTATCCCGTACCACTGATGACTACGAAGCCATGCGAAAAGCTGGAATTGTGGCCACCATCGAGCCTGCGTTTTGGCTGGGGCAGCCTCGGACCGAAGTTGGTTCCTTCAAGGATTATTTCAGCACCTTGGTCGGCTGGGAAAGATTTCGGGCAAGCCAGTTTGGAATTGTACACTATTGCACCATGGGGCTAAATTCCAAAGAAGCCAACAATATCCCTTTGGCAGAACAGGTGATGGAATTACTTCCGCTCTATGCCGGCAAAGAAGGAGTGGTAGCCATCGGAGAGATTGGGTACGATGACCAGACGGAAGCTGAGGACAAATTCTACCGATTACAGTTGGAGCTGGCCAAAGATGTCAATCTGCCGGTTTTGATTCATACCCCTCACCGAGACAAAAAGCGAGGAACTACCCGATCTATGGATGTGGCAGAGGAGCATGGAATGGATCCGGGATGGGTGGTAGTTGACCACAATAATGAGGAGACCGTGAAGGAGGTTTTGGATCGGGGATTTTGGGCAGCATTTACTATTTATCCACATACCAAAATGGGTTCGGAAAGAATGGTAGAGATCGTCAAGCAATATGGGCCAGAGCGGATTATCGTCAATTCTGCGGCAGACTGGGGGATTTCTGATCCTTTGGCCGTACCCAAAACGGCCAACTTGATGCGTAAAATGGGAATTCCCGAAGAGCATGTTCGCATGACGACCTATTCTAATGCCTTGACAGTTTTTGGCCTGAGTGGACAAATGCATGAAGACGACTGGTTGAAAGCACCGCCTATTGATCAAACCAAAAAAATGGGAGGTAACTCCGTACTTCGTGGAGGACAGGTGCCCAGAGTCGAAGGCCCAGCGGATCGTGTGGAGAATTAATCCATGAAGAAAACATCACTCTTCGCCTATTTACAACTTACTCGCCCTGCAAATGTAATTACCGCAATTGCAGATATCTGGGCGGGTTTTGCCATTGCCGGAGCTTGGTCTTTTATGCAGGCTGACCTTCAGCTGGGAACTCAGTCCTTTTGGCAAAATCTTCTCTGGCTTTCATTGAGTACAATTGGATTGTATGCGGGAGGGGTGGCCTTTAACGATATTGCGGATGCCGAACTGGATGCTATTGAGCGTCCCGAACGTCCTATACCCAGCGGTAGGGCATCCAAAAAAGTTGCTTTTGGGATGTCCTCCCTGCTCCTGGTTTTTGGAATTTGCTGTGCTTTTCAGGTCAATCAAGTTGCCGGATTTTTAGCCTTTATCATTGCTGCTTGTGCGGTGCTGTATGATTATTGGGGGAAGCATCAATTTCTTCTGGGGCCAGTGAACATGGGATTATGCCGCATGGGCAATCTGCTTTTAGGAGTGAGTGTGGCTCCTGAGGTATTGAGCAAAGCCTGGCCAGTTGGGTTTTTACCTTTGATTTATGTGGCATCGATCACGATGATCAGTCGAGGAGAAGTGCATGGAAAAAACAGAAAGGCTCTCTACGTCGGAGGAAGTATGTATGCCCTGATTCTCTTTGCGATATTGGTTTTGGCCAACTTGGAAAGGCCAGGAAACTGGGAAGTTATTCCATTCTTAATTTTATTGGGAGGAATGATCTTCCCTCCTTTGGTGAAAGCTATTCGAACCCAAGAGCCCAAATTCATTGGGAAGTCTGTAAAGGCGGCGGTGATTTCCTTGATTTTGGTGAATGCTTCTTTGGCCACTGCTTTTTCTGATTGGACCATTGGAATATTGGTATTGATCCTTCTTCCAATTTCCCTTTGGTTAGCCAAAAAATTTGCCGTAACCTGAGCTAGATTTAAACCAATTTTCCCGCATAATTGTCTTTAGGGTGGGAAAAAGCCCGAATAACCTATTGCCTAATCCTATGAATACGATTCTCGAACAATCCTTTTCGGTTCCATTTCGCTATCCCGTCGCGTTTACAGAGAATCTATTTGATCCCCAAAACCGTATTCTGGCCAATGTATTGCGAGGTCAGCGAGTGCCCAAAGTTTTATTTGTCCTGGATAGTGGAGTTTCAGACTTTCATCCGAATCTGATTCAGGGCATAAAAAATTATGCTTCTGTCCATTCCGAGGTGTTTTCTATGGCTGCAGAGCCGATGGTGGTACCAGGAGGAGAAGCCTGTAAAAATGAGGAGTCCAGCTATCAAAAGATCGTGGAGGCCACTCACCTTTATGGCATAGACCGGCATTCTTACATTGCTGTGATCGGAGGAGGCGCTGTCTTGGATATGGTGGGATTTGCAGCAGCGATTTCCCATCGCGGGATTCGACTAGTCCGTATCCCTACCACTGTTTTGTCCCAAAATGATTCAGCTGTCGGAGTCAAGAACAGCATCAATGCCTTTGGGAAAAAGAATTATCTAGGGACTTTCACACCCCCTACCGCTGTTCTGAATGACTTCAATTTTTTGACTACTCTGGAAGACAGGGACTGGAGAGCGGGGCTTTCGGAGGCGATCAAAGTAGCCTTGATTAAAGACCTAAGCTTCTTCGAATGGTTGGAGGAAAAGGCAGAAGCCTTGGCCAAAAGAGAAATGAAACCGATGCAGGAGCATATCATTCGCTCTGCCAAAATGCACATGGACCACATTGCAGGGAAAGATCCCTTTGAGTTTGGCTCAAGTCGGCCTTTGGATTTTGGTCATTGGGCGGCACATAAGTTGGAAAAGCTCAGTGATTTTCGCATTCGACATGGAGAGGCCGTGGCTATTGGGATTGCCTTGGATTCAGCCTATTCGTATTTGCAAGGAAGGATTTCAAGTGAAGACCTCAATAGGATCTTGGTTTTGATGCGGACTTTGGGTTTTGATTTGTTTGTACCTGAGCTTCAAGGAGAGAATCTTGTTCAGGGGCTAAAAGAATTTCAGGAGCATTTAGGGGGTCAGTTGACGATAATGCTTTTGGAAAAACTGGGGAAAGGCATTGAAGTCCATGAAATGGATCACCAACTCATTCATAAATCTGTAGAATTACTTCGTACTTTGGAGACCAAGTCTGAATTGATCTCCACCTGAATTTTTTGCCTATGAATATCCACGATTTCCACCTGAGTTATTGCAGCAATATCCATCCAGGTGAAAGCTGGAATGCGACTTTTGAAAATCTCAAAATCTACATTCCCGAAGTCAAAAACAGGCTCAAGCACAAAGGTCCCTTTGGGATAGGTTTGCGACTTTCTCACGAGGCCTCTCTTATTTTGGAAAAACCGGAAAAGCTGAAGGAATTTCAGGATTGGCTCAAAAAAGCCAATGCCTATGTTTTTACGCTCAATTGCTTTCCGTATGGGGGGTTTCACCGAACTAAGGTAAAAGAGAAGGTCCATGCTCCGGATTGGACGACGGCTGAGCGCAGAGATTATACCATTCGGTGCTTTCGGATACTCGCCCAATTGCTTCCAGAAGGTATGGAGGGTGGAATTTCTACCTCTCCGATATCCTATCGGCATTGGTTTTCTACTGAAATAAAGAAAACAGAGGCCATGGAAAAAGCTACTCATCATCTATTGGAGGTGGTGGAGGAATTGGCCAAAATCCATCAGGAAACCGGCAAGTTACTTCACTTGGACATTGAGCCGGAGCCGGATGGGATCTTGGAAAACTCCGATGAGCTGGTTTGGCTTTTTGACCAATGGCTGCTTCCAAAAGGGCGTCAAATCCTTTCTGAAAAGTTGAAGATTTCAGCAGATGAATCCGAGGCATTGATCAAAACTCATCTTCAAGCTTGTTATGATGTTTGTCATTTTGCCATTGTTTATGAAACTCCTGCGGATACATTCGCCAAACTGGCCAAGGCGGGTATCAAAATCGGGAAAATTCAAATTTCTGCTGCATTGAAGGCATTGCTTCCTGCTACTCCGAATGGACGCTTCAGCTTAGGGAAGCGTTTACAAGAGTTTGCAGAGTCAACCTATCTTCATCAGGTAGTTGCAAGGAATGAGTCGGGGGGCTATACCTCCTATTCAGATCTACCTCAAGCACTGGAACATCTTCCTAATACTGCTGAAAAAGAATGGAGAATTCATTTTCACGTTCCTGTGTTTTTGGAGAATTATGGGACATTTCAATCTACCCAGGAGGAAATTTCAATTGTGCTCAAGGAAATTTTATCCCATCCAAATCTGACCCGGCATTTGGAAGTGGAAACCTATACTTGGGAAGTTCTTCCCGCAGACACTCATTTGACCTTGGGCGAATCGATTGCCAGGGAATTGAGTTGGGTGATGGAGGAGATAAAGCGAGAGTAGGCACCTCGACAAGCTCGGTGACCAATGAATTTACGAATTCAGATTTACGATTTACGAGGGGCAGAAGGGTTTTAAACTTTTTGTCGAAGCCAAACCTTTTTGAAGGTAAGTGCTGAAGTTCGTTTTCAGGTCGGAGATCGTAAATCAAAAATCGTAATTATGAGAATTACTGAATTTGGGATGACCAAATGATTTAAAAATTATGAAAAAAACTGTCGTTCTAGATATAGTTGCCTTGTCTCCACGAGTGATCGGAGAGCATACCCCATTTTTGAAAAAGTGGATTGAGTCCAAGCAAAAGGCTATCGTGGAACCGGTGTTACCGGCAGTTACTTGCTCTGCTCAATCGGTTTACCTGACCGGAAAATGGCCATCAGAAAATGGCATCGTGGGCAACGGTTGGTATTTTCAGGACGAGTGTGAAATCAAATTTTGGAGACAATCCAACAAATTGGTTCAGGCTGAGAAAGTTTGGGATGTTCTCAAAAAGGAGAATCCGGACTTTACGGTTGCGAATCTGTTTTGGTGGTACAACATGTATTCCACAGCAGATTATGCAGTAACCCCACGGCCACTTTATCCTGCTGATGGACGCAAGCTTCCAGATTGTCATACCCAACCCATGGAGTTGCGTGATCGCCTACAGGCAGAGCTGGGACAGTTTCCCCTCTTCACCTTTTGGGGACCAAATACTACCATTGAGTCCAGTAGATGGATTGCCGAGGCGGCCAAAAAGGTGGAGGAATGGTATCAGCCAACATTGAACCTGATCTACATTCCGCATCTGGATTACAACTTGCAGAAGTACGGCATCGATTTTTCCAAAATCTCCAAAGATCTCCGGGAAGTGGACGGCTTGGCCAAAGATCTGATTACCTTTTTTGAAAATCGCGGGGTTCAAGTGCTTTTGCTTTCGGAATACGGGATCACCTCTGTGAGCAAGCCGGTTCATCTCAACCGGATTTTTCGGGAAAAAGGCTGGATTCAAGTGAAAGACGAATTAGGATTGGAAACCTTAGACGCCGGCACCTCGGCTGTTTTTGCGGTAGCTGATCATCAAGTCGCCCATGTTCACGTTAATGATCCTTCCAAACTTGCCGAGGTCAAAGCAATACTCGAAAAGACTCCCGGTGTGGAAAAAGTGCTGGATGCCCAAGGCAAAAATGACTACCATATCAACCATTCCCGTTCAGGGGATTTGGTGGTAATTGCCGATAAAGATTCCTGGTTTACTTACTATTTCTGGCTGGACGATGCCAAAGCGCCTGACTATGCGCGCTGCGTGGATATCCATCGCAAACCCGGGTACGATCCGGTCGAGTTGGTTCTCGATCCCGCGATTAAGATTCCGATCCTGAAAATCGGTTCTAAGGTGCTGAAGAAAAAGCTAGGGTTCCGTTACCTGATGGATGTGATTCCCTTGGATGCGACCTTGGTAAAGGGGGCGCATGGTAGAATTCCGGAATCAGATCTGGATAAGCCAATTTTTGTCTGTGATCAAAGCCTTAATTCTGCAGATACACTCGCTCCAACCTCCGTGTTTGACGTGATTCTGAAAGCTGTACGAGGTTAAATAAATCTCCAGTATTGTTTTTTAGTTGACAATCGTTTTCTTAGTAGAAAAATTATTTTCTATGAGAAAGCTGTATTTGTTTCTTTTTGCCCCAGTGATTTTTTCAATTGAAGGCAAGCTTTGGTCCTTTGTCAATGTGGACGACGAATTGGGTTTTGCGGTGATCGATTTTAAATTTTAAATCCTAATGAAATGAAAAAATTAATTCTAGCTTTTGTTCTGATTTCTGCAGGGATCGCCGGATGCGATTCTGGATCTACCACAGAGACTTCTTCTGGGTCTTTTGATTTTTCGGTCTCTATGGATACCGTGAAAATTGATGCAGCAGAAGACTTGCTGTTTGTAGGCTGGAACTTGGCATCTTCCGGGGAATCGGCAGACGGAAAATACCTTTACAATTTTAACCGAAACGAGCCCATTTCGCTTGAAATCATCAGTTTGGAAGAGTTGAAATTGGAGAAAATTATACCGATGGAATTGGAGGGGCCTGATGGCGTTGGAAGTGCCTACATGTCCAAAGTGCTGCTTACCAAAGAGGGTAATCTGATTTTAAGTGATGGATATCAGATTTCTGCTTTTGATAAGCAATTCCGAAGAGTCTCCAGTTTTAGAATGGATAAAGACGAATTCATCGTTAAATCTCTACCGGAAGGACGTCGGATCTGGCTGGATCAAGCCTTTTCGCAGGATGGAAAAAAATTGCTTGCCTTCTATGGTGGACCTAACATGGACGATCCAAAAGAAGGGGTAATCAGCATTGATTTTGAATCCCAAACTTCTAAAATCATTCCGATAGAGTGGCTAAGTTCCTGGAAAAAACATCAGATTACCCAGTTGTATGAGGGCCGCCCGATGAATGCTGTTTTTTCTCCATCAAACCTCCTGGTCAAAGGTGATTCCTTGATTTTCTCGGTGGGTGCTGAAAACAAAGTCCATTTCCTGAATCTGAAGACAGATTCTATTTCCACTAAAACTTATCAAAGCCAGTTTACCCCTCAGCGTTCAAGCTTGAATTTCCCGGAAAGTGTGGATTCTGAGGAAAAGTTTAGAGAATTGCTGAAAGAGAAACAGAAGGAGGTTCGCTATCGAAATTTGCTTTATGACTCAAAAAACAAAGTTTATTGGAGGTTTACTACCGAGGAAAGTTCTTCGAAAAAATCCGTTTTGACTGTCTTTTCGGAAGATTTTGAACAATTGGGTGAATTGCTCTTGCCTGAGGGATTCAAGGTGCCTTCCAAAACTTTTGTAAGCAATGGAACCATCTATACTTACCTCAATCAGGATGATGAAGTTTATTTTGTCAGGTTGAAGCCCGAATTTTCAAACTAAGCCAAGCCCAATCTTTTCTTTACCGTCAATAGGTTTTCCTGCTTTTTGGGTTCGCGGTGGATGCGACAATATTCTGTGTGGTAATGGTGCTTTTCCAAAAACACCAGCTGTAGTTCATCCCAGGCTCTTTCTGAAAAAGTAGGGTTGAAGTGCTTGAGTTCTTGGTAAAGTGTGCGGCCGATTTCCTCAAAATGGTCTGTACCTAGGTATTCCAAGTCGGCATCTGCGAGGATTTTTTCCAAATAGTTGTTTGGGCTTTGGGGGATCTTAGTAGCCATGATCATCCCATAAATTTTCTCCCGGTCCTCCAGAGAGTACTCATTAGCTAAATAGCCTTCGGCAATTCTACAGCCTTTTTCTTCATGATCTTTGGGATTATCGATAAAGCCCGTGTCATGGAACAAGGCTGCTAGCTTCAATAGCTCAAGGTCCTTGGCACTGACATCTGATTCAATGGCCAGAAAAATAGCCCGATCCAAGACATACTTGGTATGATCGAGGTTATGATAAGTCAGATAAGAGGGGAGTTTTCCCAAAATATCCTGATAAACAGTATGTCGAATGTCTTCAAAATCCATCAGTTGTGCTTGCTTCCGATTTGTTTGATAATTCCCCCTTTGACTTCCTTGATTGTTTGGACATAGAAGAAGGCTTTTGGGTCTATAAGTTGAATTGCTAATTTGATCCGATGGACTTCCAATCGGGTCACCACGGTCATAATTATATCGCAGGGATGATGGATATGGAAAGTCTCTGGAAGATAGCCTCTTTCCCCCTTGTAGACAGAGATGGCTTTTCCGAATTCTTTCACAATAAGTTCTTTTACCTTTTCATCCTCTTTGGAAATTATGGTCAATGCCGTGTATTCCTCAAAACCTTCTACCACGTAATCTGTCATCTTGATCGCGGTGAAATAGGTCAAAATAGAATACATCGCAGCTTCTATCCCGAAAAACCATGCCGCAAATAGCATGATCAGTGAATTTAAGAAAATGGTAATCTCACTGGCAGACAGGGCAGAGTTCCGTTGAAAGTAGGCCGTAATTACCTCAAAACCATCAATTAGCCCTCCGCCACGAATAATAAGGCCTATTCCCACTCCCATCAAAGCCCCACCAAAAACAGCGATCAGCACCTTGTCCTCTGTGACCGTCGGGATTTCCAGGAAGTGGAGAACTAGAGTTAACAGGAAAATGGACAGAGCAGATTGAACGGTGAAGGTCTTGCCGATTTTTTTCCAGGCAATGGCCAAAAACGGAAAATTGATCAATACCAGAAGCAAATTAAGATCCACGTCATACTTCAGATTGACAATAATGGCAATACCTGTGACCCCTCCATCCAAAAACTTATTGGGAAGCATAAACGCTTCCAAAGCAATGGAAGCACACAAAACTCCAACCATTATTGAGAACAGTGAAATTGGATTAAATACTGCTTTCCAATTGACTGGATCTTTTTTATGACTCATTTATTGAAGAGGGAAAAATTAAGATTAAGGGGATTGTTAAAACCGAATGTCATCATAAAATCACGGAAAACCCAAAAAAAGATCACTTTATTAATTAGGTTAAAGTATTAAAAATCATGCAATCATAAAAATAACAAGCCAAAATCAGCTCAATCCAGTCTTGGCAAACTGAGCTTGTATTTCATAGCGATTAGGCGGATCGAAATAATAATGCTCATCGAAAGTAGCAGATTGTAATTTCGTTCGAGGCCCAAATAATCCAGCACCAAATAGGCAACCGCACCCACCAAGCAGGCAGAAGCATAGATTTCCTTCCGGAAAAGAATCGGGATCTCATTGGTCAGAGTATCACGGATTACTCCTCCCATCACTGCGGAGAACATTCCCATAATTGCCGCTATTTCGACCCTCACTCCCAGATTTAGGGCTTTTTCCACTCCCAATACGGTGAAAAAACCAATACCAAGGGTATCAAACAAAAAGAAAGTCTTTCGAAGGCGGCTCAGTAAATGAGGAAAAAGGAATGCCGCAAGAATCCCCAAAAGAATCGCATAAAGAAAATGGATGTCCCCAATCCACACCAAGGGATAGCTATCCAGTAGAATATCCCGGAGAGTTCCTCCCCCAATGGCCGTAATGAATCCAGTAAACCCAGCACCAAACAGATCGTGTTCTTTTTCCCGAACCGCCAAAGCTCCCGAGATTGCGAAGACAAAGGTTCCGATTAATTCTAAGGCATACTGTAACTCCATCTTATGCTTTTTCTGTGGATAAATTTTCTTTTGGGTGTTTTTCCATCAGGAATACTCCCATTTCCCTTTGATTCAAAACCAAGACAGTTTTGGGGCTTTCCAAAAACCTAAAGCCAATTTCTTCCAATTTATTCGCATACTCTGGAAGAAAGACAAATCTCTCCGAACCATCAGGAAGGTGGAATCTTCCATTTCCGAGAGTTTCCATCTGAGAATTGATTCCTCCGAAAGCCGTGCACATCCTAAACCAAAAAACACCACCGGGTTTGAGAACCCGATGGATTTCTTGGACCATTTGCCAAAAGTTATCCACATTTTCGGCAAAATGAAGCACGGCAGAGCAGATCAAGGCATCAAATGCCTCTGAATGGAAAGGAATTTCCTCAAGCTTACCTTCCTGAAAGCGATGTACGTCAAATCCTGAATTAAGGCTTTTGGCCAAATACCTGCAGTATTGAATGGCAATTTCATTCGGGTCTATACCAAAAATCTGATATCCCTTTTGAATGAAATAGGCAGCGTTTCTCCCTTCCCCACATCCAGCATCCAAGATTTTCATTTCCTTGGAAAATCTGCCTTTGAGTATCTGGTCCAAAAGGTAGATATCCACATTTCCTAATAGCCTATTCAGTTCCTGAATTTCCATTTTCAAATCGGTTGAGGGCTTCAATCGCTTTTTGTCTGCCAATTTCAATCATTTCCGCAGACCGGTGAAATTCTAGGGTACTGGCCTGTTTTCGGGAGATTTTTATGCTGATGTCCACAGGGTATTTTTCTTCCAGCAATTCACAAAAGCGAAATTGAAGCAAATCAAAGGATCTTGTAATCAGATCAATAGAAGAATAGGATTTGGTCTTTTCTTCCTTTTCCTCTGGAAAAAACTGACTCATTTTGCTTCTGAAATCCTTGAGCCAACCCGGTACCCGGATGTATTTATTGCCTTCTTGGTCGTTTTTGGGAGGGGGCATAAAGTGATCCTCAGGGGCATTGACGTCCACCACGATCAAGAGCGTGTCTCCGTGATTTTCCAAGAGTGAAATTGGAACTGGATTGACTACTCCTCCATCGATAAACTCCCGCTCTAGGTATCTTGCGGGCTGAAAGACGGAAGGAATACTTCCTGAAGCCCGAATGGCTGAATAGAGTTTACCTTTTTTGAAAATGTATTCTTTGCCGGTTTTGTAATCCACCGCATTGCAGGAAAAAGGAATGGACAATTCCTCAATATCACAGTCAGGGACTACATTTTTCAGGGCCTTGTAAACTTTTTCCCCTTTGATAAATCCCCGGCTTGAAAAGGTAAAGTCCATCAAGGAGAATACGTCTATCCGGTCCAGGTTGCAAATCCAGTCCTTAAACTCCTGCATTTTTCCACTGGCGTACATTCCTCCGACCAAGGCCCCAGCCGAACAGCCGGCAATTTCCTGAATTTGGTATCCTCTACTTTCCAACTCCTCGATCACTCCTACATGCGCTAATCCCCTCGCTCCACCACTGCTCAAAACCAATGAAACTTTTTTCTTTTTTGACATATCTTTAGCTGGAAAAATCACCTTTATTCACCAAAATTGAACCGAAATTAACCATTATGAGCGAATTTAAACCCTTTCATCTGGCATTCCCGATCCGGGATATCGAAGAAACCCGAGAGTTTTACGGGAATCTCCTGGGCTGCGAAATCGGCCGAAGCACCGACAAGTGGATAGACTTCAACTTTTTCGGGCATCAGCTTTCTGCCCATATCAAACCTGAAGAACTTGCAAACGCAAAAACCAACGAGGTGGACGGAAAAAATGTTCCTGTACGCCATTTTGGGGCTATTCTGGGTTGGGATGAGTGGCATCAGCTCGCCGACAAGCTGAAGGCACACGGAATCAATTTTGTAATTGAGCCTTATATCCGATTCAAAGGCGAAGTTGGAGAACAAGCGACGATGTTTTTTCTGGATCCTTGCGGAAACGCTTTGGAGTTCAAGTCATTTCAAGATCCTTCGCAGATATTTGCCAAATAAGCTGTTTTGAAGACCTATAAGCTCCAAGGAAGGATAGGAAGAAAAATCTCCTATGAAGGTAAAGACTACCTGTATTTTACAGGCACTTCTTATCTGGGAATTGACCAGGTGCCGGAATATGAGGCTTTGCTTCTCGAAAATATCCGAAAATGGGGCTTTAATCATGGTTTGAGTCGGGTAAACACTGTTAGGCTGGATGTTTTTGAGGAGTTTGAAGAGAGGTTTGCACAGGGGGCCAAAGCTGAGGCTGCTGCCGTGGTAAGCTCTGGTTACCTAGCTGGTATCTCCGCTTGGCAGCATTTATTTCCTCAAGTTGAGACCTGTTGGATTGCTCCTGATACTCATCCTGCGATCCTACCAGAAAAAATAAAGCCTGATTTCCAATTGAATTTTATGCAATGGAAAAATCAGTGTTTGGAGCTTTCTTCTAGCCTTACTCCGCAAAAAATTCTCATTCTTGGAAATGCAGTAGATCCTTTGAGTTCAGCAATCCACGATTATTCCTGGGTAAGTGAAATTGCCAAAAAACATGAAGTATTCTTGCTCATTGACGATAGTCATGCTTTTGGAGTTATAGGAGAAGGCTTGTTTGGAACCTATGGAACTCACCTTGATCCTTCGGTCAACCTTATGATCTCCGGTAGTTTGGGGAAAGGTTTGGCCATGCCCGCAGGGATTATTCTAGGGAAGAAAAAAGATGTCGAGGAAATAAAATCCAAAGCGATGTTTATCGGTGCCTCCCCAGGTTCACCTGCTAATCTCCAGACGTTTTGGGATGCGCATACCATATACCAAGAGCAGCACAGGAAAATTAAGGAGCTTTCGGCAACCTTTCATGATCAAATACGAGACTTATCCACAATTCATGGGAACCCGGAATTTCCGGTTTTTATCTACCAAGAATCTACTTGGGCTGAAAAATTGGAGGCAAAAGGCTTTATTACTTCCTCTTTTCCTTATCCTGAACCCAGTAGTCCGAAAATTTACCGGATCGTTCTTTCTGGGTTCCACACCAACCAAGATTTGTTTGACTTAACAGCTGCTCTACATGAAATTATTCAGTAAGAATAGACTTATCCTCGGCTTTTCGGTTCTTTTGATGTGGATAAGTTCCTGCCAAGAGAAAGCCCAAGTCCCGTTTCAAGATGGATTGGAGCAATTTCCTGTGCTGAAGAAAGTGCTTTCAGAGCCTGAGAAATATCAGGTGCAGATTATCTATACCCGGATTGACCGCAACGAGCACGGGAATCCTCTTTTTACGGATTTTTATTTCAGGCTTGACGATGAGCATTATTTCTATCCAGCCTCTACCGTGAAATTGCCCATAGCTCTTTTGGCCCTGGAATGGTTGGAAGAACAGGGCATCGAGGGTCTTGATTTGGATACACCGATGCGGATTGACTCGGTGAGGCCCTCTCAAATCCCGGCCTATGTGGATAAGTCGGCTGAAAACGGCTTACCCAGCATTGGGCATTACATTAAAAAGATTTTGCTGGTCTCAGACAACGATGCCTCCAATCGGCTTTACGAGCTGATGGGGATGGATTATATCAACCGGAAGCTTCGGGAAAAAGGCTTGAATCATACCGTGATCACTCAGAGACTTAGCTTTCCCATATCCCCTGAGGAAAACCGATATTTCAACCCAGTCAGATTTGTGGATAAGTCTGGAAAATCCTTATTGGAACTACCAGGAAGGCATTCGGATAGTGTCTATGTCGTGCCCGGCCTTCCTAAAATAGGAAAGGCTTATTATAGCGGTGATAGTTTGGTTGACGGGCCAATGGATTTTTCATTCAAGAATAAATTTGCCCTTTCAGACCTGCATGGTGTAGTCAAGAGAATCGTATTTCCTTCGGCTTTCTTTGAATCAGAGCAATTCCATATTTCGGAGGATCATCGAAACTTTGTCCTCAAACACATGAGCATGCTTCCCCGAGAAAGCAAGTTTCCAAGCTATGATTCCGAGGAATACTATGATGGATATTCTAAGTTCTTCAAATTCGGAGCAGGTAAAGATTCGATTCCTTCCAATTTTCGGATTTTCAATAAGACGGGTTGGTCTTATGGATACTTGATTGACGGGACCTATTTTGTGGATTTTGAAAACAAAGTAGAATTTTTGGTTTCAGCCGTTGTATATGCCAATGAAGATGAAATCCTAAACGATGACAAATACGAGTATCAGGAATTGGGACTGCCTTTCTTCGCAGAACTCGGAGAATATCTTTATCAAATCGAGTTAAGGAGGAAAAAGCAGATAGACCCTGATTTCTCCTCACTCAAATTTTCTTACTGAGAATCAATACGAAAGTCGGTGAACAGAATCAACAATTGGGTGTGGATAAGTGTGGCCCAGTTGAATCTTTAAGTTCTTGAGATGGGCTGTGGATAAGTCCCAAGGTTGATGAATATCAAAGCCTTGTAAATTCTTTAATTCTGGAATCCAAAGCCTTACAAAATCTCCGTTGGGATCGTAGTTTTTACCTTGACGGAGAATATTGAAGTACCGGCTTTCCCTTGGATCGTTGCCCACTCCGGCCACATACATCCAATTGCCCCAATTGGAGCAGACATCATAGTCGATCAGTTGGCTTTCAAAATAGCTCGCTCCCCATGTCCAATCAATTCCTAAATCATTGACCAGGAAACTGGCCACATTTTGACGGCCTCGATTGGACATAAAGCCCGTGCTTTTCAATTCCCGCATATTGGCATCCACAAAAGGAACTCCTGTTTTCCCTTCTATCCAGCTATGAAAGAGATCTGTATCCCTTCTCCAGGAGTCCTTTTGATGTCGGATGCCTTCTATATGAAAGATTTTATCTCCATGTTTTTTGGAAATAAATCTGAAATAATCCCTCCAAATCAGCTCAAAAATCAACCAGTAGGTGCTATCATTCTTTTTCCGGTCTTTCTCGTATCGCTTTACTTCGTAGTATATTTTCCTGGGAGAAATACACCCCAAAGCCAGCCAAGGGGAGAATTTGGAGCTATAGTCCATCCCAATCAGCCCATTTCGGGTTTTTTTGTAAATCTTCAGGAGATCTCTTTCCCAAAAATAGGACTGGAGTCGCCCTAGCGCAGATGACTCACCACCTTTAATCTCCAACCACGACTTCTCATCCTGCTTGGGTTCATCCAGTCCATAAGATTTGATATTTGGGATTTCCCCTGATGAAGTGAGGAATTCATCTTTTGGGAAATTGATCGTATTCGGGCTTGGTATAAGCTCCCTGATTGGGGAAGACTTTTCAAGTTCTTTTCTGAATTGGGTGAAAACCTCCGGAACCTGCTTGACAGGAAAAGGCAAGTCCTCCAAATGAAATAAGGTGCTCTGCCAGAAACTTTCGCAGGCTATTCCCTGAGAAAAAAGCGCCTTTTCCAAAGACTTTTCCACACTTCTTTCTTCAGAGGTTACTTCCTTAGAAAAGAAGACCGCTTTTATCTGATACTGTACAGCAAAATCTTTCAGGGCTTCTTCAGGCTTTCCATTTAGGATAATAAGGTCCCCACCGATTTTTCTCAGAGAATCTCGAAGATTCTGAATGGCTTCCATGAGGAATTTCGCACGGATCGCTCCGGTTTTAGGAAACCCTAAATCCGTCTGGAAAAACATCCTCGGATCTACGCATACTACAGGAATAATCTCCTCCCCTTGCTGAATAGCTTTGCTCAAAGCTTCATGATCATGGAGCCTTAGATCATTACGAAACCATACTGCAATTCTGCTGAACTTCATGTCTGCCCAACAGGCTGTTCAAGAAAAGTGTTTGAAAACCTCCGCAAATTGTTTTTCTGAAAAGAGCATTTCAAAAGGAAATCGTTTTCCTGTCGAGGAACAAATACTTTTCTTCTTCTGAGTCATGCTTTTAAAATCCCAAGCTTTAATTTCAAGAAAAATACATTTGGCATGATTCAAAGAATATCCCCTCTTCTGTTCTCCTTACTGTTTTTTGCCTGTTACCACCAAGTCAGTCCTGAGCTTGCCATTTTTGAGGATCTGAGTAATCAAGAAGGCCTAAAAGGAAAGGCGGAGTATTTAGCCTCACCATTTGTAGCCGCTGGAGATCGCGTGTATTTGATTGGTCATCAAAACGGGACATTTCCTGATATGGGTTGGCATGTCGAAGGGGAAATGGGAGGAATTTGGCTACATCCGATCAAATTGATGGATGGTTTTACGGCTTCGTTGAGTCTGGAAGGGAAAGTTCACTGTTTGGATCAGGCGGAGTCCTTCACCAATTATCCTTTTTCAAACCTCCTTCAGTTTAAACCCCAAGGATCGGGAGTGGAAGTCGATCGCTTACAATTTGTTCCGGATGGAAGAGAAGGAATGACGGTTTTGTATCGGATCAAAAATGTGGATAAGTCCGAAAAAACCATTCAATTTCAGTTCAATGCCTTCGTAGATTTAAGTCCGGTGTGGTTGGGTGAACGAAGCGGAATGGTGGATCAAGCGGATGTGATCGCTTTTGATGAAGTCACTCAAACCTTCACTGCCAAGGACCAAGGTAACCCTTGGTTTACGGTTTGGGGCACAGCAGAGGGAGTTTCGATTTCTCCTGAAGAAGCTACGTGTATGTATTCCCCAAAAGGGAATGGAGCTTCAGCAGGCTTTACCTTGGAGGTAATTTTGCCGGCAGGGTCTGAAAAAATCATTCCAATCTATATTGCCGGATCTACCGAAAGTGAGCTCAAAGCTTCCCAGACTTTGGTTGATTTAAGGAAAAATCTATCTCAGGATTGGTTTGCTAAAAAGCAGCGTTTTGAGTCTTTCGCTCAGCTTTCTGAGATACAGATCCCGGATAAGGACCTACAACAAACCTTCCAATGGATCAAGTACAATACAGACTGGCTCGTTCGGGAGGTGCCTGGAATCGGCAGAGGGTTTGGAGCGGGCTTACAGGATTATCCCTGGTGGTTTGGTGTGGACACCGAATATACGGTTCAAGGCTTAATAGCAACGGGAAGGAAAGATTTGGTGTATGATGCCTTGGAACTTATCCACAATCTCTCGGAAAAAGAAAATGGCAACGGTCGAATAGTCCATGAGGTGAGCACCAATGGGGTTGTATTTAATCCAGGCAATATCAATGAAACTCCCCAATGGGCTTCCACCGTCTGGGAAGTCTATCGATGGACCGGAGATCGTGATCTCCTTGAAAAGTATTTCCCTTCCATTGAAAAAGGGCTAAAGTGGCTGATGGAGGAAAACGATAAAGACGGAAATCTACTTCCTGATGGCTATGGCATGATGGAAATCCATGGGTTGAAATCGGAAATGATTGATGTAGCCGTTTATACCCAAAAAGCCTTTAGGGATGCGGCTAAAATGGCCGAAATACTCGGAAAAACGCAACTTTCAAAAAGTTATCAACATACTGCGGATCAATTGGCCCAAAAGATCAATGCCGATTTCTGGGTGGAGGAATTTGGGAGTTATGCGGATTTTATAGGCACAGCTGAAGAGGCGATTCATTTAATTGAAGATGCTATGGTTAGGGCAGATACCCTGAATAAGCCGTGGGCCGTAGAAGAATTGAAGGCCACTAAAACCAAGTTATCCACATTTCCCAAGCAAGAAAAAAGAGGTTTTGTAGTCCATCATAATTGGGTGGTGAACACACCCATGGAAACAGGAATCGCCGATCCCGAAAAAGCAAAAAAGGCCTTATCCACCGCCAGAAAATATACCAATCCTTTTGGAATGTTTGTGACAGGAATTGATCGGGATGCCAGTGCTGAGCGGGAAGACGGGTCTTTTTCCGGAAGCAAGGTGTTTTCCTACACCGGAGCGGTGATGACCTTGCCAACTGGAGTTGCAGCAATAGGAGAAAACAAGTATGGAAACCCTGATGGAGCTTTGGATTACCTGCAAAGAATGACCAAAAGCTTTGGTTTTGCATTGCCAGGTTCCATGTACGAGGTCTCTCCTGATTACGGCATGTTCACTCAGGCCTGGAATATGTATAGCTTTGCGGTGCCGATAGTCATGCAGTTTTTTGGAATTCAGCCTGATGCGGGAAATAAAGTTATCCACATTCGCCCGCAAATGCCTACTAAATGGGAGGAGGCGAGTATTCAAAAAGTAAGGGTTGGAGAAAATGAAATCAGCATAAGCTATGTGGATAAGTCAGGCCAAAGGATCATAGAGGTAGAACAAACCCAAGCCAAATGGGGGCTTTCCATTGAATTTCCGGAGGAGTTTTCTCAAGTAAAAGTTCTGGGTAAAGAGGTCAGTTCGGATACTCAGAATGGATTTAGAAGGATCTTAATGACTGGAAAAAAAGTTCGGATAGAAGCTAGTCGAAAAATATGAACATTTTGTTTTTTTTAATTTTTGTGATTTTAAATTTTCCGAATCAGGAAACGGAATGTTCTTGTGATGATAAAGCTGACCTTGAAATTTCTCAATTGGCGAAGTCTGGTTTGGTTTTTAGAGGAGAAGTTCTTGAAAAAAGAACTGAAAATTTCCAGGATTTAGGATATCGAAGAATTGCAATATTTAAAGTCAATGAAGTATTCCTTGGAGATTTGGTTGAAGCCAAAGTTGAAATAGGGTATGTATTTATGGGACCATGCACAGTTGATTTTCATCCAAAGAATGAATATTTGGTCATTGCAGACACTATTCCTGGATTTTCTTGGTTTTCCACAGGATATTGTTCCGGAAGCCGAAGAATTAGGGACATGAGTAAAAAAGACCAGAGCTTGCTGGAGGAGTATTTGAAGGCTAATTAATTACAAATTCAACCAATAATTCAGCTTCAGCACCAAGCTTCTTTGCTTGGGCATAAAATCTCCCGGGAAGTAATTATCCGTATAGACTAGGAAGAAATCCGACACCGGTGCATATCTCCACTGCAATCTGGTGTTGATATTTAGGTTATCAATTTGGTTGTTGTATTGGATGAAGGTGGTCCAGAAGATTTTCTTCGAGACAGTCAGATCAATTCTTGGCCCTACCAAAACCAAATCTGCATCTTTCTGTGGCTCTGGAAGTCGGATTCTGGCATAATTAAAGTTCATGGAAATATTGGCGATATAGCCCATCCGGACGCCCATCTGGCTGGTCAACCTTGCAAAATTTCCGGTGTAATATTCTCCGGCCTCAAAATCCAGATCGATGTTGAAAGTGTTTCTGGGGTTGCTTTTGTATTGGATTTGTACCGTCTGATTCGAATAATCTGTACCCGCCAACAACTGCTCTCCACCCGTTCTCGTAGGGTCAAAATTTCTGAACAAATAGATATATCGGTTCTTTTGGGTGATTTCCAGCTCTGAAAGAGAATTGAATCTCACCAAATATCCAAAATTGATATCCCTGTCGGTTTGTCCGATTTCGTCATTCCAAAAACGCTCGAGCTCCAATTTTGGACCATGACGATTGATGGTTTTGGAGTTCGGATAAAAGAGATAAGCCACGTCCGGATTAATTCTTCTATAATTTACCCTTGGCACAAACCCAACCACCGGGTTAAAATCCGGCCCGATATCCTGGAAGCTGAAGCTCCATCTCCAATGAATGTCAGAAAAAAGGATATAGGCATTCAAAGCATAAGGAGATTCCTTTTTCTCATATTCGAAAGTGCGGTGATAAAAGGCTTTCCCGGTCCACTTTCCATCGGCCGAGTTGAGGTTATAGTCTGCTCCCAAAAGTCTGTTGTAAGCCGTGGGATTAAATACCTGGCGATATTCATCCAAGGCCAAAGACTCCCGGTCCACGAAAATCAATCCGACATTGGAGCGCGTAAAGACCTTTTTTTGCAAGGCAAATACGCTGAAATTCTTGCCTACCACTCCGGCGCTTTCATCCGTTGCGGTTTGCATATTCATGGCGCCTATTCTCCAGTTTTCATTGATTTTACCGCTGACCCTGGCACCGTAGAGAATTTTACTCTGGACATTTTGCCCAGTGGCCGAGTCGATATCCACACCGATTCTTCTGGAAAAGAAAGGTCTGGCCCGAGGATGGCCAAAGCTTTCGAACAAGTCTCCGTTTTCAAGGAAGAACTGTCGTCGTTCTGGGAAGAAAATTTCAAATCTGTCCAGATTGGTCACTTGCTGATCGACTTCTACCTGAGAAAAATCAGGATTGAATGTCAAGTCCAAGTTCATGGCAGGTCCGATTCCCACTTTTGCATCACCACCAAAAGATGGAGACAAAGGCTCTTGAGTGCCTTCCAGGAAATTTTTTGAAGTGCCGGCAGCGGTGTATGGGATTAAAGAAATATTGGCTGAATTTTTCTTCAGGGGTTCTTCAAAAATCAGTTTTTGCAAGAAGGCAGTACTGATAATGGGAAAGTTTCTGGGAATTGGTGCCCAAGTTGACCTTTCGCCCTTATGGCTGTCAATTCTATAAAAATTCACATTCCAGTTTTGAGCCCCTTCATTAAACCGCAAAGTGGACAAAGGAATAATCACCTCCACTTGCCATTGATTTTCCAGGATTTTTGCCTCTGCATACCACTTGTTATCCCAAGCCAAATTCAAATCCTCAGATCGGGTGCCACCATTAGCAAGTAATGCTTCTCGCTGAACTCCATACGGGTTTACGCCAAACTGAAACGCATTGGTTTTATCATTAAAAGTGTCAAACACAAAACTGATCCCGTCATTTTGCTCGCCTCGGTAGTCTCGACGCAGAGACGTGGATACATATTTTCTTGGGCCATTATTTTCCATAATGGCAGCGATATAAAGGTTGTTTTCGTCAAAACCGATTTTCACCCGGGTGTCCATGTCAGCCCGGGAGGTGTCGGATGGAAAATACTGCATAAAACTTCCATTCCAGCCTTCAGCATCTGTCCAGAAAGGTTCGTCTAAAAGACCGTCTAATTGTATAGGCTCTTTGACTTTAAAGGCAAATGCATTCTGCGAGGATTTATTCTGTGCCTTTGCCAAAAATGACATTAGCAAGAACAATAAGAGCGGAGTTATTCGGTAAAGTTTCATGTAAGGTCGTTGCCACAAAAGTAATCCCCTCCTTTCAGAACCAAACCGGAATTTTATCAATGGTTAGGAGACCTTTTTTTGATCCTATTTACTGCCAAAAGCGGTGAGAACCAGATTTCTTGGCCCACCCTGATATCGGAATTCACAGAGATAAACACCCTGCCAAATACCCAAAGCCAATTTCCCGCCCGTTATCGGTATTTGCACACTGCATCCTAAAAAAGCACTTTTTAGATGGGCGGGCATATCGTCCTCCCCTTCGTAATTGTGAACAAATCGGGGATAATTCTCAGGAATTAATTCATTGATAAAAGTCTGAAAGTCCTTCCTTACCGTGGGATCTGCATTCTCGTTGATGCATAATCCCGCAGACGTATGTTGAATAAAAACTTGGAGAAACCCTACCCTGATTTCTCGAATTTCTGGAAAAGACCTTTCGATCTGGTCGGTGATTAGATGATATCCTTGTGGATAACTGGGTAATTTCAGGTTCTTTTGAAAAAAGAGGGTACTCATTTTTTACTCTTTTTGGCTTGAGGATTAAAGGCTAGGCATAGGCCTATCCAATAGTCTAATTGTTCATCGGCATCCAACCCTTCCGGATAAACATACACATATCCTTTCATCGGCCTGCCGGTAAAATCCATCGGACGACAGCCGGGTTTCAGGAGGGCTTGTTGGGAAGCTTCCTCACCGATACGAGCCATTAGCCTGTTTTCCCCGGTGTTCTTATCTTGATCCAGCCCCAAGAGCATTTTTTCATCCAAGAAGAAAGCGGCTCCTCCCATCATTTTCTTGAAGGTGAAAGGAGCTTTTCGCTGCTTCAGGTTTTGGGATATTCGATCAAACTGATAAGAATCGAAGGCCATGGTTTTAAATTAAGCTGACGGGATTTTCGAGCGTCCCAATTCCCTCAATGGTGATTTTTACCAAGTCGCCTTTTTCAAGGGTGAAGTTATCCGGGACTATTCCCGTGCCGGTCATCATAAAACATCCGATGGGAAATGTATTTGCCCGAAACAGCCAATCAGCCAATTCCTGAGGCTTCCGCTTCATCTGCGCAAGGGTTGTTTCGCCTGTAGCTTCGATTTTTCCATTTCTTAGGATTTCGAGACTGATTTTATGGGTGTCCGGAAGCATTTCTTCCTGAATCAAAATGCAAGGTCCTATGGAGGCACAGCCTTGGTAAACTTTGGCTTGGGGCAAGTAGAGCGGGTTTTCACCTTCAATACTTCGGCTGCTCATGTCATTGCCTACGGTGAACCCCTGTACTTTTCCAGATGGAGAAATCAGCAAAGTAAGCTCGGGCTCAGGGACATCCCAGGTGGAGTCTTTTCGGATATTGACTTTTTCTCCGGGATTAGATACCCGGCTTGCGGTGGCTTTGAAGAATAATTCAGGACGTTCTGCCCCATATACCTTGTCGTAAAAATCGGCTCCGCCAGCATCTTGGGATTCTTCCATTCTGGCCGTTCTGCTTCGGTAATAAGTAACGCCGGCAGCCCAAATCTCCTGATTGCCCATGGGGGCTAATATGCCTTCTGATTTTAATTCTTCGGCTTTTTCAGGTGTGATTTTTTCCCAATGAGCCGATTCGGATCGAAGTAATTTGGGGAGATTTTCCCTTCCTAAAAGCTGATCCCAGTCTAATTCTGGTCCAAGAAATAGGCCGTTTTCAGTTTCTAGAAGAGTAGAAGAAGAGAGTTTAAAGAGGCGCATAGGTTTTTGGGTTTGAGGAATAGGTTTTGAATTTAAAGAAAATCAATTCAAGGGGAAGAATTGCAAAAAAACTTTTCGCGCTTACCTTTGTTCTCAGATCATAAGGGGTGCCTTAACATAACGGGCTGAGATCATACCCATACGACCTGATCCGGGTAATGCCGGCGAAGGGAAATGAACAAGCAGAGTAAGAAGAAAACTGTCCCATCTGGTACCATTGGGAATAATGTATTCTTTCAGCTTTGCGAAGCGGGTAAACAAAAAAGAAATACCTCCCCTGGGTTTTTCAATGTTTAACTCAATCTCCCGAAAGGGAAAAAGTAACCATGAAAAAATTAATTATTGGCTTGGTGCTATGCCTAGTCACAACCACTCTTTGGGCTCAAAACAGCCTGAAAGGAAAAGTTTTGAATGCTCAATCCAAAGAACCTCTTTCTGGAGCTTCAGTCTGGATTGAAAATCTTCGAAAAGGAGCCGTCACAGATCTGGATGGCGAGTTTGCCTTGGGAAAATTACCCAATGGAAATGTTGAAATACGGGTTTCTTACCTCGGCTATGAAACTCAATCACTTTCGATCAACCTACCCGTTAGTGGGGAATTAGTCGTGGGATTATCTCCCAAAGAGTTTTTGGCGGAAGAGTTTATTGTTTCAGCCACTCGGGCCTCGGCAAGTACCCCGACCACCTTTCAGACGGTCACCAAGGATGAGATTGCAAAAAGAAATCTGGGACAGGACATTCCAATTCTCCTGAATTTTACTCCTAATGTGGTTTCTCATTCTGATGCAGGTGCCGGTGTGGGTTATACCGGAATCCGAATCCGAGGAACAGACCAAACCCGGATCAACGCTACAATCAACGGGATTCCATTGAACGATGCGGAATCACATGGGGTGTTTTGGGTGAATATGCCAGACTTTGCCAGTTCTGTGGAAAACGTCCAAATCCAGCGAGGTGTCGGTACTTCAACTAATGGGGCAGCTACTTTCGGCGCTAGCCTTAATTTCCAAACCGAATCCCACCAAGAGCAGCCTTATGCCCAGTTGGATAACGGTTTTGGCTCATTCAATACCTGGAGAAATACTGTGAAAGTAGGAACTGGGCTTTTGAATGACCGATTTTCTGTAGATGCTCGGCTTTCATCCATTACGTCTGATGGGTATGTGGACCGTGCTTTTTCAGATTTGAAAAGCTGGTTTGTCTCTGCTGGATATTACGGGGAAAAGAGTGTCATCAAGTTGGTGACTTTCTCTGGAAAAGAGCAAACCTACCAAAGCTGGTGGGGACTTCCACAGGACAAGCTGGAAAACGACCGTACTTGGAATTATTACACCTATGAAAATGAGACTGATAATTACCAGCAGGATCATTATCAGTTGATTTACTCTGGTCAGCTATCTGCAAATTGGAAGGCAAATGCTGCCCTGCATTATACCTATGGACGTGGATACTACGAGCAATTTAGAGAAAATGATAGGCTCTCCCGATATGGGCTTCCTAATGTGATCATCGGTGGGGAGACAATCTCCCGAACAGATATCATCCGAAGACGATGGTTGGACAATGATTTCTATGGCTTTGTAGGATCGGTCAATTATGTTTCTCCTTCGGGTAAATTAGACTGGATCTTAGGTGGTGGTGCCAACCGATACGATGGGGATCACTTTGGAGAAATCATCTGGGCCAGAATTGCCGGAGCTACCAACATCCGGGATCGATATTACGACAACAATGCCGTCAAAGATGATCGGAATATTTACACCAAAGCAACTTATGAGTTTAAGCCTGGATTGAATCTCTTTGGTGACTTGCAGGTCAGAGGAATCAATTACACCTTTTTCGGAGTAAATGACGATAGAAGAATCGTGGACGGAGAAGAAAACTATACCTTTTTCAACCCGAAGTTTGGGCTTTCTTATGAGCAAGGTGCCAAAACTTGGTATGCAAGCTTTGCAGTTGCAAACCGGGAGCCTACCCGCTCTGATTTCACCGATAATCCGATTGCAGAGGTTCCCAAGCCTGAGCGACTGAATAATATTGAGGCTGGAGTGCGGATGAATACTACCCAGTATTCTTTCAATGCCAATTTCTATTACATGGATTACAAGGATCAATTGATTCTGACAGGACAGATCAACGATGTGGGTGCCTATATCCGTGAAAACGTTCCAAACTCCTATCGGGCTGGAATTGAACTGGATGGTGCATATCGATTGTCCAAGACTTGGACTTTGGGCGCCAATCTGGCATTTAGTCAAAATAAGATCCAGGAATTCACAGAATATATCGATGATTACAGCACGGATGATTTCCGACAGGAGGCGATTTCATATTCCAATACGGATATTGCTTTTTCACCCAATGTGGTAGGTTCTGCCATATTGGAATACAAACCCACTCAGAATTTTTCTATCAATTGGTTGAGTAAGTATGTCGGACGGCAGTTTCTGGATAACACTTCTAATGTAGATAGATCTTTGGACGCTTTCTTTACCAATGATCTGAGGCTAAGCTATTCCGCAAATCCGAAATTCTTCAAAGGTCTTGAAGTGAATCTGCTGATCAACAATATTTTCAATGAGCTGTATGAGCCGAATGGATACACGTTCAGCTATTTTGTGCCTGAAAACTCCGGAAGGGAATTGATCACGGAGAACTTCTATTACCCACAGGCAGGAACCAACTTCCTACTGGGCTTAAGAATGAAGTTCTAAGATCTTTGTATTTATGACTTAAAGTCCTGTTTCTTTGGAGACAGGACTTTTTTATTCCTAAGAAATCGTATCCCGTGGATTGACGCTGAAAACTTCGGAGATTGTTAGAGTAGAAAGAGGAAAATAGATTTCACTTCTTTTATAAGGCCTTCTCAGTCTAATAATTGCCTAGACTGAGTCCTAAAGTCAGAGCTTAATCAATTAATCTCAAATTCGAATCTTGAATCAAATCGTTGATTTTATCCATGGTCTCCAAGGCTTCCTTTTCCTCTCGAATTTCCAAAACTAATTCCACCTTATCGGTGGAAATCAAGGCGATTTTGAAGACTAAGTTTTGGGTGTGGAAAGTAGGGGTAATCCCGTTTGGAAGGTTTTTGGAAATATACTCGTGCTGGATTAGCTCTACTTTCTTGATAGGCGGGAGTCTTTCCCATTTACCGAAATAGATTCCCAAAACCGAAAAGTATTCCCGAAATCTGGAATTCTTCAAGTCAACCATTTTTCCACTGGAAAGGCTCATCAGAACTCCCCCGATTAATACGGCACCGATCCCAAACCAAATTGTCTTCTGGATAGACGGTTCGTTTTCGATAAAAAGTAAGGAAGAGAAGGCTACAATTCCCGCTATCGCGCAAATGAAACCCAGTAGGTTGGGACCATTGGAGAAAAATCTTTGTGATCGGACTTTCAGCATAGCTGACCAAATAAACCGTTTCAAAGGAAAAAATCGAATAATTCTTCTTTTTTATGCGAGGCACGTACTATGGCAGCACTAATTTTACCCAGAATTCGATGTCCCGATCCACCAGGGTTCGGTCTGCCCATGAACCTTCATAGGCGATATTCCAATCAAACCGATTGATTTTGAAATTGGCCGATATTGTTTTTCCTCGGGATTCAGCTGCGAAACTGACTGTATTCTGAATTCCTTTTATTTCTAATATGCCGGTAACCCGATAAAAGCTTCCTTCTATTGGTTCAAATTTGGTGATCGAAAAATGAGAAACAGGGAATCGTTCAACATCGAAAAAATCCTCTCCTTTTAAATGGTTGGTGAGATTTCGAAGGGGAATCGGGTCCGAGGCGGGAATATCCGTGACTGTAAGGGTGTTCATTGAAACCGTGAAATTTCCCCCAGACCACTGCCCATTTCTTTGGACAAGAACTCCTTTTTGAATTTTTATTTCTCCTTCATGTTTCCCTAATCCCATCAACTTTGTGCCTTTCCAGCGAATTTCTGATCGCCGAAGGTCTATGGGAATTGTATCGTAGCGATTAATACCTCGGGTATCAGGTGAATGGAATTGAATTGCATCGCTAATGAAATTTATGCTGTTCTTTTCCGTGCAGGAGAAAAGCAGAATCCAGCTCAGTAAGATCAGCCTATTCATAATTCGGAATGTTTTTTCCCAATACTAGGTCACGGCGTATCACCCAGATGCCATTTTCCAAAACCGGATTTGTAATTCCGGATCCTCCCCGATTGGGAAGTCGATTTCGTTCAGCCTGAGTCAGTCTGGGGTCATCCTCAAAAACAAATTCATCCAGATAGTAGGCAATTTTACCCGGTTCCTTTAGGGTCAGATGAATGTGCTCCGGCTCACCTCGGTCAGGATAGGCTCCTGGGCGAAAGGTGTAAAAAGTATATTTTCCATCAGCATCGGTTTTCACCCAGCCACGGAGATAGCCATGCCGCTTGGCCCATCCTTTTTCATCACCCAGAACCGGATAAACCCCTGTTCGGTCAGTATGATAAATGTATAGGATAACCCCTTCAGCAGGAGTTTTACCATCTTTAAGAAGAACCTTTCCCGTGATTTTCAACTTGGGTTCGGTCTGAATGAAGTTAGGGAGGGTATCGGTGTTGCTTAATTTCTGACTTCCATATTCTTGCAAGGCTTCACATCCCTCACAGGGTCCACCAACGATTTTATCTGGAGTTTGCTGTGTTTGGCAGGCGATGGTTGTAAAAGCAATGGACACAACAAGAAAGGAGAAGCGTAGCGGGTTCATTTTGTTTTTTTCCTAAAGCTTTGAAAATATACGCTTTACACCAAGCCCAATAGTGTCTCCTGAGTATTAATTAGCTTAAGACGTGGAGTGCTCTTCAAATTTCTTGCGGAAACTTTCGGTAAAGTTTCGACTCAAGCGTAATTCCGTTCCGTTGGATAATACTATGTCATAGTCTCCATTGAGACGGGAGTGCATGGATTGCACATATTTGAGGTGTACTATCGTGGACTTGTGAATCTGAACAAACTTGCTCGGATCAAGTGTGGGCAGTAAGGCTTTGAGTGTGCCGCTTTGCAGATGTTTTTTACCGGGTGTATGGATTTCCACATAGGGAGAAGCTGCAGCAAGGTATAGGATGTCTTCAGTTGGGATCACTAAAGTCGTTCTTCCGCTACTGAAGCTTAAGTTTTTCTTAAAACCAAGAGCTGGGTTTGTGGGGCTTAGTGATTTATTTTTTCGGAAAATCAATAAAGTGGAAGCTCCATAAATCAAGAGATATTTATATAAATCCTGGGAGACGGTGTATTTCAAATTTCTCCAAAAGGAAAAAGTGTGCTCATAAAAAAGCCAAGAAATAAGGTGAACTAGGGCCGAAAAGAGAATTAAATGTGTGATAGTAGCCATTGCCACAAATAGTATATTTCGAAGCAAGGTAGATTTTAGCCTTTGGAAAAAGGGAAGGCTTAGAACAATCCACCTGAACCCCGCCGCAACCGGGAGGATAAACACCCAAAACAGATTAAAAAGAAAGGATTCTGAGGCATAAAATGGGTATTCATGATACCTGGAGCTGAGAAAATCCTGTAGAACCGCAACAGCCAACACAATTGCCAATAGAACCAGAAATTTGATGGTTTTCTTGATTTTAGGATTTCTGGGACGGCTAGGGGAATTCATCTACGGGTATTAAATGATCTTAAAAGGGGTTTTAAGATCATTTAATTTAAGCTTCTTCTGCCTCAGAAAGCAAGACTTCTTATGATTTGACCACAGCCGAAATGGTTGGGGACTGGTATTCTAATGGTGTAGAGAATAAATTTTGTCAGCTCCTTGCCAACTTTATTAGATGTGGATCTTTGAGAATCGATCTACCTACTACTCAGAAGCGCAAACAGCCGCTCATTCACATAATAATTCCCTGTTCCCAGCCTTTCCTTTCGAAGTACACCATCGGCCGCCAATTGGTTCAGATAGTTTGCAGCGGTAATGCGGGAGACTCCCAAGTCCCGGACCAAAAATTCAATCTTGGTGTAGGGATGGGCAAAAAGATTATTGAGCAATTCTTGTGAGTAGAATTTGTAGTTATCCCTCAGTTGAGTTTTCATGTCTGCCATGAGGGCTTTCAGTTCTTCGATAAGCACAAGGGTTTCTTTTGCGGTATTTTCCACACCACGTATCATGTAGCTGATCCAGCTTTCCCAGTCTCCGTTTTCTCTTACTCCCTGGAGCAATCGATAGTAATCCGGCTTGTTTCGGATCATATGACTACTGAGATAAAGGACAGGAAGCTTTTGTAACCCAGAGAGAACTAAGTAGAGGATATTCAAAATACGGCCAGTTCTTCCGTTACCGTCATAAAAAGGATGGATGCTCTCAAACTGAAAATGAATGATTGCCATCTTCACCAATGGATCATAATCGCTCATTTCCGGATCATTGATAAACTGTTCCAGATTGGCCATAAGGCTGAGGATTTCATTGGGATCCTGTGGAGGGGAATAAACTGTATCTCCGGTCTGGGCATTTTTCAGGGCAGTTCCGGGCAGTTTCCGGAAACCAGCATTATTTCCTTCCAAAGTCTCCTGAATTTTAAGGATCGTTTGGTTGGTCAGCAATCCCTGTTTTTCCACCAGTTCGAATCCCTGCTTCATTGCCGCCACATAGTTTTGTACCTCTTTGACTTCAGGGGAAATACTGACCTCAAAGTCAAGATTAGCTTTGTACAAGTCGTCATGGGTGGTGATGATGTTTTCAACCGATGAGCTGTCCTTCGCTTCCTGAATTCCCAAAGTATTGAGCAGGATGGTCTGATTAGGTAGGGATTGAACGATTCCTTTCAATTCAGCCAAAGCCGCATGGGCAGGCGGAAGTTGCTTGAGGATGGATTTGGTTTCCAAGTCCTCGGCATAGGGTAAAGGAATCAGTTTCCAGCTCATACTTTGTAAATAAAAGGCGAATTTCTTTACAAAGGTAAGTTGTTGTGTAAAGAAAACAAGCTTTTCTTTACAAAAGACAAGTTGAATGTAAAGCAACTGATCATTTAAGGAAAAGCCCCAGATTGAGGGGTCGAAATATCCAGTCCCTGATTTTTCACCAGAGATCATTAATGATCAACTTGGCTAAAGAAACTAAATCAATTTCTTTCTGATAACGGGCCTCAAGGTGATTTTTTCATTTTACCCAATTCTTTTTCAATGAGTTGTTCCATTCCCAAAGAAGGCTCCGGTAAATCTGAACTGAGAATTATTCCCTCAGAATCTATCAAGAAATACTTCGGAATAGCTTTTACTAAAAATTTGTCTCCAAAAGTGTTATTCATTCCATCTGGAATATTGACTTCATAGCCAAAGTTGCTGGGATTGGTTTTAGAAACATAATTTTTCCATCTATCCAATTCAGAATCGACAGAAACCATCACCACAGCCAATCTTGGATCATTTCCATATTTGGATGCAATTTCCAAAATTCTTGGTCGGTGCTGGATACAAGGGCCGCACCAAGTAGCCCAAGTATCAATCAGTACCAGCTTTCCCCGTAAATCTGAAAGTTTAATAGAGGAATCATCCAGTCGCTTTGCGGAAAAGTCATAAGCCGCAACCCCAGCCATGGAAGAGAAAAACGAGTCAGAAGCCCTGTTGATCAGATAAGCGTAGGGATTATTTTTTTCGCTTACTAGGGCTTCTTGGATTTGATCTGTGGTAAAAAGATGCTCATGGGGTCTCCAATAAGTTGGAAATTCAATTACAGATTGGATGTAATAAGCTTTCAAAAAATCCCTTAGGTCCTGATTGGCAGTTCTGGATTCAATGAATTCTAAAAATGAGGGAATGGAGCGAATCGAGTCATTTTTTCTGAGGTACTCAATTTCATATTGATACAAAAGCACATCGGGAAGGGATTTGGCTTCTGTTCCAAAGGCAGGAATTTTTTCAACAAAGTCAAAATACGAATTTGTGTGAGGTAATTCTCGGACAATCCGCCCATAAAACATCAAAAAATTATTTGCACGAGCCTGGTTTTGGTAATTCAAAATCTTACGCTCTCGATCAGTCAATTGATCTGTTACTTTCTGGATATCTGCTTGCCTCTTCGCGACCAAACTGTCAAATTTTTCTTTGACGATTCCCAAATCATCTTGACGAAAAAGGATACCGGCATACCTTGAAAACATTTCATCGGTGGAATGCCAGATATAATTGCTAAGCGAATCAGCTATTGCATTTTTGGTTTGGAACTCTTTCCCATCAAAGATCAACTCCTTTCTGCTTCCCGGCTCCAGAATACTCAAAAATGAGGTTTCTCTTCCCTTTACCTGAAAGCTTGTCAAAAGAGAATGCCGGATGGGAAAGAAGAATTTTCGCTGAGGAGAATTAAGCGGAAGTTTGGCAATCGTTTCCCCCGTGATTAACTCTTGGATAAATAAGCTGTCATAGGGATTTTGACCTTCGGGAACAGTTATTTCAAAAACCTTTGGGTCTGAACAGGATTGAAAAATCAAGAATATTCCAAAAAAGAAATAGAGGATCTTATTCATAATGAATTGTTTAAGATCCTCAATATATTAAATACCCGTGAAACAACTACTTATTCCGGAAAAAGAGTCTTGTCCAATCCTGGCACGATCCTAAGCGCATTTTTGTAATACACTTTTTTCAATACCTCGTCAGGAAGGCCCATGCCATACATCGCCCAAAAGGCATGGTATTTTTTGTAATAGGGGAAATATTCATCCTCTGTCTCCAAGACCCGGAAATAGGTATTGAATTCCTCAGGATTGTAGGCATCCTTGCCAAAAAGGATTCTGTCTTGGTATTGGATAAAGAATTCCTTGGCCCGTTTAGGCTGACGACCGAGTTCTGCGATGATTGCCCCTATTTCGTAATTCACATTTGGGTATTTGTCCAAATGGGCACCGGCTGCCTCCAGATCATTGGCCATCCAGCCCATGTGGGCATTGATAAACGTGGTTTTGGGGTGTTTGGCAAACACCTGATGCTGCTCGGCGATGATTTGCTCAAAAGGAGCCGGGTCAGTATCCGAACGCTTGCGGTTAGGATGTGTCTTTAATTCCAGCCATCGTTCATTGTTTGCATCCATGGGTTGCCAAAATTGGGCAGGATCAGCCGCATGAATTAAGACAGGAATCCCGAGCTCTCCCGCTTTTGCCCAAACTGGATCTAAATCCGGATGATCTATTGGAACCCGTTTTCCTTGATTATCCTTGACATTCAGTCCTAAGCTTTTATAGATTTTCAATCCCACGGCTCCAGCGGCAACGTCTTCCTCCAGCTCTTTCACGGCGACTCTACTCCAATTCTCATCTCCAAAGCCTGCAAAATTCAAATTGGTAAACACCATAAACCTGCCGGGAGCATGGGTGTTAAACTCCTGAATCATACTCTTGATGTATTCTTGCTGGGAATTGCTGTCCCCTCTTCCAAAGCCCCGACCACTGAGATTAATCATGATGCCCATGTTCAAGGCATCCATTTCTTGGATGAGCTGACCAATTCGTTCTTGATTGATTCCGCCTTGGTGACTGTGGATGTCTATAAATGGGAATTTAGCCCGGGTCAAGGGATGCTCAGGGACCTTAAGTGTGGATGGTGGATTATAACTTTCGAAGTCCATTTCCTGAGCATTCAGGATATTTATTGACAATAGGATGCCTAGGCTGAAGAGTATAGATTTTTTCATGGATGATTTAACTGAAAAGGAAGAGCATTGGGTTGGAAAATTCCTTGAGTGGACAAAAAAGAAATCCTGACGGATAAGTCAGGATTTCAATCCTTTATCGGGCAGTTCCTCCGGAGATAATCTGTCCGAAGAAAATCGAATTCATAAACAGCTTGTTGGTGCCAAACCAGAAGGCTCTAAAATTTGGGTTATCTGCAAATCCGATGATTCGTCCTCTTCCCTGAGATGAAACACGGATAACTGCGCTTTCTTTTACTCCCGGAAGATTGGAAGGATGAAGGTACCCAGATGCCAATGGGTTGGCTGTATATACCAATGGGTTGGCATAAGGATTTTCGGAAGGCTCCAAGAAGAAGTTGTCATTTCGGAAAGTATGGATATCCGAATCCGTATATCCATAGCCAACAGGATGGGTGACATCCAGTTTTCCTTTGAAGATTGCGCCAAAGGTCTGCTTGGACCCTGAAGCATTTTCATAATCTGCATAGCTTTTTTGGAGACCTTTCTCAGCGTTCTGGACTTCTCGGAAAGTGAATTTACCGATTTCGTTTTGGGCGAGCCAGCGAAGCGCACCGCCTTTGGCCACTAGGGTATTTCCTTGACTTACCCAGTTTTTCAGGGCATTGGCACCGGATTGTCCCAGTCTTCCATAATTTCCGTCTGCCATCAGAATTACATTGTAGCGGGAAAGATTGGCTCCGGCCACGGATTCCAAAGGAAGAAGTGTGACAGGCATATTCATGCGCTGATCCAAAAGGTGCCAGATTTCTCCAGCCTCATAGCTATCCACACCACCATCGACTATCAAGGCGATATTCGGCGTATCCAATTTTGAAATATAGGTGGATCCCATATTGATCCCAGAGGTATATCCCGTGCTGATCGCATGGATGTCCACGTGGGCAAATTGGGCAATTTCCTGCAGCTTGGCATAAAATGCAGCAGGATTCATTCCAGACTCCCCTTTGTCAATCAAGATAGTGCCGCGACGGAAAGTCTTGCCTTCCGGTGTCGTGAATTCTGCATTGGTGACTCTGACCAAAAAACCTGCTTTAAGGAGTTGATAGGCCGCTTTTGGAGCATAATAATCTGTCCATTCCATGGCATATTGATAGGCTCCAGCTTCTCCGATGACTTTGCCCGGTGCCAACTGGAGGGAATTTTTCTCAACCTGACGAACGCTTGCAAGATTCAGAATTCGGCTATTCAAAGCCATGTAATCCAAGTTGAACGCCATCGGATAAGTCCAGGCGGAAATGTCATAGAAAAGGCTGTCCTCAAAGGAAGTGCGGGTCTCAAACATCGCCTTGATCAGTCGGTATTGAGGCTGATCCGCAGGGACGATGTAGGAGGTCTCTTTCTTAAACTCTTTTCCGTTGACAGTGATGTTTTCATTCAGGGCAAATACCTTGATGTTGTGCTGAAGGATCAAGTCTGCCAAATGGTAGCTGCGGGCATCATCTTCTTTTGCACCGAAAATGTAAGCTTTATTGATGTCAGCAGTAGTTTCGTTTTTGATTTCATTGTAGAAATCCTTCATCCACTGGTTCAGCTCAACCCGCATTTCTTTGGCTGCCTGAAAAGAAGAAAGATTGGCCGTAAACTGGTTTCGGATAGTAAAAGGAAAACTCAGCATGCCATTGGCACTTTCCTGCAAATGCCCTCTCGAGCTGGCCTGCTCAAACAAAATTCCGATTGATCCCTGAACATCCGGATAGGTGGAGCCTTTTCCATAGTAGAAGTCATCGTAATTTTCTTTGGTGAAATACAGAGATCCGATTTCATCCAGTGCCTTGGCGTGGTAAGTGCCGATTTTGGAAGTTAACTCAAAGTTTTTCTTTGGAGTCAAAGGATGAACTCGTGCTTCCACGCCCGGCTGGAAAAAGAAGGTGCTGTTGGTACCCATCTCATGAAAGTCCAGGTGGATATTTGGAAGCCAGCTTTGAAATACGCGGACTCTGTTTCTTGACTCAGGATGCTGAACAGGCAACCAGTCACGGTTTAGGTCAAACCAATAATGGTTGGTTCGGCCCCTCGGCCAAGCCTCGTTTAATTCCCGCTGGGCAGGATCTCCATTCATGACATAGGCCTTGTGAGAATTAACCCAAGAAGCAAATCGGTTTAAGCCGTCTGGGTTGATTGCCGGATCCAAAAGAAGAATGATATTTTCCAACTCTCCGGCGATTTCATTGGCTGCTGCAAAGTGATAGGCAGCGAGTAAGGATGCATTGGCTCCGGACGGCTCGTTTCCGTGCACTGAATATCCCATAAACATCACCACAGGCATGTTTTGAATATTCACGCTTGCGCCAGGCTCCCGGAGTTTGGCCCGGTCTGCCTTGATTTGATCAAGTTTTCCCAAGTTGCTGGGAGAAGTAATCGTCAAAAGTGTCTGAGGACGCTTTTCGTAGGACCTTCCGGTTTCTTCGAAGATTACCCGGTCGGAAGCTTCCGCCACTGCTTTCATATACATCACCAATTGATCATGGGTGACGTGCCACTCGCCGACCTCGTATCCAAGAACTTGCTTGGGAGTAGGGATAGCCGGATTGTAGGTATAGCCTTTGGGTAAGTAATAACTCAGATCCTGTGCGAATGTAAGCGATGCGATTAGGGCTAAAAGCACCGAAAAGGTGAACTTTTTCATGAGTTGGGGTTTAAAACTTTTGACTAAATTCTTACTTCTTTTTGTCTGAAAAAGCTATTTTAGACAGGTGGTAAAAATAATAGAACAAACGATATGGATTTGGTAAGTCCTGGATCAGGATTGATTTTTTGGCAATTATCGGGCCTTGTTTATTTCGCATTCTGGGCATACGCTCTTTTTGATTGCGTGAGAAATGAATTTCGGACCCCCAATCAAAAATTGATTTGGTTGATGCTGATTCTTTTTGCCCCGATCGTAGGTACTTTTCTCTACCTAAGCATGAGCAAAAGAGCCAAAGAGAAGCGTGTTTTTAGACCCGATTTCGAGAAAAATAAAAATCAATAATTTTCAATGACCATGAGTTTAGCATTTATCATGAATATGGGTGGTTTCGGGATCATCCTTTTACTTTTATCGCTTGCCTATTTCATCCTATGGGTCTATTGCCTCGTGGATGTAATCAACGGGAATTTCAAAGATCCCAACATGAAGCTCATCTGGGTGATCATTCTGCTGTTTGCCCATGGTCTAGGGCCGATTGCCTATTTGATTTTAGGAAAAAACTCCAAAACCACGTAAGACTATGCTAAAAATACTTGGAATACTGATATATGCCTATACGATTTATGATGTGGTGACTAGCCGCTTTTCCAACTCGAATGACCGCTTAATCTGGATTTTGGTGGTGATTTTGCTGCCTATTCTGGGAACAATTTTGTGGTTTTTGGTGGGGAGGAATAAACGGATTTGATTCAATGGATGGAAAGACCTATTCTTAAACTCGAAAAGAGACCCTTTGATTGGGTTTTGAAAATACTCATTCTATGCGTTATCGGTTTTCTGTTGATTTACCCATTTATTTATTTTTCTGAATTGCCGGAGACTATTCCAGTTCATTTCAATTTTCAAGGAGAACCGGATGGATGGGGATCAAAAAATGGCATTTGGACCCTGCCCGCTATGGGAATTTTTTCGTACTTGCTTTTGGCTTTTTTCAGAAGTATCCCTCACGTGCTGAATATCCCTTTACAAATCACCCCTGAAAATGCGGAAAGACAGTATAGACTTGTCACGAGAATGTTAAGTTGGCTGAGTTTGCTGATCCTTTTGATCTCCTCCGTTCTTGTTTATAAACAAATTCAGGCAGGATTTGAAAACTCAATGAGGCTAGGCTTTTTCTTCCCTGTACTGTTGGGCGGAGGTCTTATTGGGATTTTGGGTGGCTTTATTTTTCTTTCTTTTAAGAATAAATAAGGCCAAGCTTAAAAGCCTCTAGCCCGGACATTAATACCATGGCCTTTTTGAAAATGGGATTATTTACCGGTGAAAAATATCTCTCAAAGCCGCTAAAAGCTCAGAGAACTCAAACTGAAATCCTGCCTTTTGGATTTTTTGGCAGGAAACCCGGTTGCCTCCCAAAACCATAGCGGCCATTTCTCCCAAAACCAATTTTAGCATAAAAGGAGGAGCTCCGATTCCCAAATAAGGCTTGCCCGAAGCATTTGCCGCTTCTCGGGTCAGCTGTTGATTGGTAGCAGGATTAGGAGCAACGGCGTTATAAACTCCCTGAAGCGTAGTCTTCTCCAAAGCAAAAACAAACATCCTGGCCAAGTCTTCGATGTGAATCCAACTCATCCATTGATCACCGCTTCCAAGTGGAGCTGCTACCGGAAGTTTGAGGATTTCCTTCAAGGCCCCCCCATCCTGATCCAGCACAATCCCGATTCTAAGCATGACGGTACGCAGGTGAATACTTTCCATTTTTTTGACTTCATTTTCCCATGCTTGGACTACCTCGGCTAAAAAATCCTTTCCTGCAGGGCTGCTTTCATCCATGAGTGCAGTTCCGGTATTGAAGCCATAGTATCCCACGGCAGAGGCTGAAATAAAGGTGCTGGGCTTGTTTTCTGCCTTTTCAATGGCTGAAAAAAGAAGTTTGGTGCTTTGAGTTCTGGATTCTAAGATTAATTTTTTCCGTTCGGGAGTCCATCGTTTTTCGGCCACTCCTGCTCCTGCCAGATGAATGACGGCATCGGCCCATTCCATAGCTCGGGGATCTATTTGGTCCTTTTCCACGTCCCATAGGAAACTTTTTCTGTTTTGGGTACTGCGACTGAGCCAAGCCACTTCAAACCCTTTCTTTTCCAAGAGGGCTGTAATTTCCTTTCCAACAAGTCCGGAACCGCCGCTAATAAGAATATGCTTCATGTCTTGCTTTTATTTGGTAACCTGAAAGTCCGGAGAAAGTTGAAATGTACGCTTTTGCTACAATCGACCGTGCAATCAGTTGGGATTATTAATGCTTATTTTATTCCAAAATTCTACCGGGTTGGTTTTCTTTGTTCTAATTCCTTAAGATCAACGCAGACATTTTGGTTCGATATCTCCTTCAATGGTTAGGTTTTGGCGCATTAGTGGGCATTTTGTCGGGCTCGGCTTCTGCTGTTTTTTTGATTTTGCTCGATTGGGCAACAGAATACCGTGACGCTCACCTCTGGCTTTTGGCCCTTTTACCTTTGGCAGGGTTCTGTATCGGCTATGTATATCACCATTATGGGGCCAATTCTGTACAGGGAAATAATCTCCTCCTGGAAGAACTCTACCAAAGCAAGCAGCCAATTCCCTTGAGGATGACTCCATTGGTACTTTTCGGAACAATATTCACGCATCTATTTGGGGGCTCTGCAGGCAGGGAGGGGACAGCTGTTCAGATGGGAGGATCTTTGGCGGATCAACTCAATAAATGGATCTCGATAGACTCGGAAAGCCGCAGGATTCTATTGATCTGCGGGGTAGCGGGAGGATTTGCTTCTGTGTTTGGAACTCCCCTAGCTGGGGCAATTTTTTCCCTGGAGTGGATGCTGACGCGCCAATTTCGATGGAAGTCATTGTTTCCGGCTTTTTGGGCAGCTTTTGTGGCGGATTGGGTTTGCGAGATTGCTTGGGGAGTAGGACACACGGCCTATTTTATACCGGAGATTCCAGCACATACTTTGGCAAATCTCCTTTGGATTTTTCCAGCAGGGATTGCCTTTGGTTTAGCAGCTTGGTTGTTTGCTCAAGTCGGTCATGGCTTTGGGGATTTATTTAAAAAGTACATTTCCTATCCTCCTCTTCGACCGGTAATCGGAGGACTGATTCTGGCAGTTTTCGTGTATGCCACAGGTGCTTTCGATTATATCGGACTTGGAGTTCCCAGGATTGTGGAGGCCTTTGAAACGCCGCTGCCTTGGTATGATTTTCTGGCCAAAATTGGGCTTACCGGCCTAACTTTGGGTTCAGGATTTAAAGGTGGAGAAGTGACACCTCTGTTTTTTACGGGAGCCACTTTAGGCAATGCACTTTCAGTATGGATTCCATTGCCGCTGGCTTTGCTGGCAGGATGTGGTTTTGTGGCGGTATTTTCGGGAGCCACGAATACCCCCTTAGCATGTACTGTCATGGGTATGGAGCTCTTTGGGTATGAGGCTGGGGTTTTTCTTGGATTGGCCTGCTTGGTGGCTTATTTGGCTAGCGGGAAGAGCAGCATCTATTCAGCCCAAAAATTTCATCAAAAATATCCCTGGCCCTAATCTACTTTGGTGCCGCATTTTCTGCAGTAGCTATCCCCTAGTTCTATTCCCTCAAAACTGCAGTGGGTGCAGGATTTCAAAAATTCGTAATGTCTTGGAGTTTTTCTTTTGGCCATCTCCGCAGTCACAATTCCCGTTGGAACTGCAATGATCGCGTAACCCAAGAGCATGATCACAGATGCCATAAACTGACCCAAAGGAGTGCTGGGGGTAATATCTCCAAAGCCAACGGTGGTCAAGGTGACGATAGCCCAATACATGGAAACAGGTATGCTGGTAAATCCATGCTCTGGTCCCTCTATTACAAACATTACCGTGCCCATGATTAAGACTATGGTTAAAACGGAAAATAGAAAAAGCTGAATTTTTGCAGCGCTGGCCTTTAAGGAGTCGCCAATAAAATCCGCCTCAGCCAGATACCTTCCCAATTTCAAAATCCTAACAATTCTCAATAATCTCAAGGCTCGAATTACGGATAGTAACTGAGTATTGGCGACGAAAAAACTCAGATAAACCGGTAAAATGGCCAGTAAGTCTACAATACCAAAAAAGCTACTAATATACTTGTAGGGCTTGGTGGTCAGCCAAATCCGAAGAATGTACTCGATAGTAAACAAAAAAGTAAAACCCAATTCTAGGTAATAAAAGGTTTGGCCATATTCATCTTTTAGGGACTGCACCGAATCCAGGATTGCCACGGTTACCGAGCCGAAAATCAGTATCAGAAGTACGATATCAAACAATCGGGATACCCGATCATTTGATTCAAATACGATGTGGGCTAACCTTTTTTTATCAAGCATAGATTCAAAATTTAGGAATTTTCTGCTTAATCAAGGTAATAAACTCGTTTTACTCTGGCGCTGATATTGGTCAAAAGCTCATAAGGGATCGTTCCTATTCGGTCAGCAAGCTCTTTGAGGGAGATTTTTTCCCCATAGATGACTACTTCATCTCCTTCCTTCGCTTCAGGGATATCGCGCAAATCTATCATGGTCATGTCCATGCAGACATTTCCGATTACAGGTGCTTTTTTCCCATGCACCAGCACATATCCATTTCCTCGGGAGAATCTTCGGTCATATCCATCTGCATAGCCAATAGCCAATGTTCCGATTCGGCCTCCTTCAGGCAATTCCCCCTTTCTGGAATATCCTACGGTCGCCCCAGGAGGCAAGTCTTTGATTTGGGAAATGGTCGTCTTCAGCGTGCTGACAGGCTTAAGGGAAGAATCATATCTGCAGGTGACCTCGACTCCGTAAAGGCCAATTCCCAAACGGACCATGTCAAGCTGAAATTCTGGAAAACTGATGATCCCAGCTGAATTCAGCGCATGTGCCAAAGGTTGATAATCCAAATGCGGCTCAATTTGGGCTTTCATATCCACAAACTGATTCAACTGGCTCAGTGAAAATTCCCGGTGGACTTCCTCATCCGCGCCGACCAAATGGGTGTAAAAGCTGGCGACTGTTAGCTCGGGATATAGCTTCAGGAGGTTCACCAATTCCGGAATATGCCGCTGCTCAAAGCCCAGCCGGTGCATTCCTGTATCTAAATCAAGGTGTATCGAAAGCGATGTCTGGTGAAGGCGGGCATAAGAGCCCAGTTTTTTGAAAAAATCCAGACTGAATACCACCGGCTCAAGTCCAAATTCACGAAGCAGATCAAAGGACTCCTCCACAGGGTTCAGAACCATGATTGGAAGCCGAATTCCCTGTTTTCTCAGCACCACACCTTCATCAGAGAATGCCACCGCGAGATAGTCCGCGCCCATGGTCTGGAGGTGGTTGGCAATTTCTGCAGCTCCTCCTCCATAGGCAAAGGCTTTGACCATCACCATAACTTTGGTGCTCGGGTTCAGCTGCTTTTTATAAAAATTGAAATTGTGGGTAATCGCATTAAGGTTGATCTCCAAGGTAGTGCCATGGATCCTCTGCTGTAGTTTGTTGACCACTCGCTCAAAAGCAAAAGACCGTGCTCCGGTGATCAAGACTAGGTCATTTTGAAATCTCTCGGGATCCAGCTCTGCCAACAAATGATCGGTGGTCGAGAAGATCTGAGCTTTCTCTCCAAAAACTTCCTTGAGCCGCTCTACCTCGGTTCCCACGCCCAAAATCAGGTCAAGTTGGTAGGTTTGAATCAAATCAGCTACCTCCGCATAGACTTTTTCAGGACTTCCCTGCTGAAGTAAATCCGACAAAATCAGGGTTTTGGTTCGCTTGGGCCTTTGTTGGCTCATAAACTCCAAAGCGACTTTTAGCCCTGCAATGTCATTGTTGTAAGTGTCGTCGATGAGAATGGAGTCATTGATCCCAGGCTTCAATGTCAGACGCATATCTACCGGCTTGAGGTGCTCCAAACCCTCCTGAATTGCCTGAATTTCCTGACCCAGAGAAATAGCGGCAATGATCACATGGGTGACATTTTCTAAGGATGCTTTATCCGAAAAGGGAACCGAAAAAGTCAAGATGCTGAGGTCATTTTTCATCAGCAGGATTCGGGTTTTGCCTTCAAGTTGCTTGTAAGAGACACTGAAATCAGCACCTGGAAGTTGAGACCAGGAGATCAGTTTATTTTCAGGAAAGGACTTTTCTATTGCCTCCCGGATTTCAGGGTGGTCTTTGCAGTAAATCAGGTATTGGCAGTTTTTGAATAGCTGCAATTTTTCTGAAATCTTTTCCTCCAGGCTGGAAAAGCCTTCTTTATGGGCTGATCCGATGTTGGAAAAAATGCCCAAATTGGGCTGAATCATCTCCACCAGATTCTGCATTTCCCCCACTCTTGAAATTCCGGCTTCCAAAATAGCCACCTGATGATAAGCCTGAATCCCGAAAATTGACAAAGGTACACCTACTTGGGAATTGTAACTTTTTGGGCTTTTGGCCACCGCAAAGCTTTGGCTCAAAACCTGCCCCAGCCATTCTTTGATAATGGTTTTTCCATTGCTTCCGGTAATACTTACTACAGGTTTGGTAAACTGAACCCGCTGAAATGCGGCTAGCTGCTGAAGGGCTTTTCGAGTATCTGGGACTTTCAGGAATAGAGCCTTTTTTTCAAGTTCAGAGGAAATCTCAAAATCCTCATGCACCAAAAAAGCAGCTACTCCTTCCTCTATCAATTGAGAGATGAAGGCGGCACCATCAGCTTTGGCACCTCGAAGGGCAACAAACAGCGACTGATTGGGGTGAATGAGTTGACGGGAATCAATGCTGATCTGTGTGATCCGAGATTCAAATTCCTTTCCCTGAGCTTTCCCTCCGGTAATATCGACTAATTGGGATATGGTCAGTTGAGCCAGCATTTATTCCTCCTCTTCTTTGAGCTTCTTTTTGAAAAACACTTGTCTAATCCATCTGGGAAGAAATATAGCTCCCAAAATCAAATAAGGATAGTAAGAAAGCATCCTCCAGGCAATACTGGTCACAAAGGTGTATTGTCCCAAGAATTGGGAGAAAAACTGCCCATAGAAGAATTCAGCCGTCCCGCTACTTCCCGGAGTAGGAGAAATCATCATCACGATCCACATGATCACCTGTCTGGCAAATACGATCACATGATCCATCATGTCCATTGGGACGAATGCTGCCACCAAGGCATTGAGCATCAAGTAGCGAGAAGTCCAAATGAAAATTGTAGCACCAATGATTGGCAACCAGTAACGATAGTTTTTTCCTGAAAGCTGTCTGGAAGCTTCGATAATCTGGTTTCCATATTCCTGGGCATCATGCTTCCACTTACTTAGGAATTTCAGGGAAAAGATTTTGATCAAGACCCATTTGAATACTCTTGGCCTGTAGAAAAGGGCTGCAGCCATGACGATGCTGTAGGAGGCATAGAGTGCATAGCTGATCCAAAAGATGGCTTCCAGACTGTTGCCCAGCTGGGTTTCCAGAAGTCTGCTGTCAGGAAAGATGTTTCCCTTGGCGAAATAAAGAATAATTGGAGCGCCGATGACAAAGAACAGATTGTCCAAAATGGCTGTCACCATGACAAAGGCAATGGCTTTCCCCATTTTGATGCCTTCCTTGTTGAGGATAAACATCGCTACGGCCGTACCTCCGACGACAGATGGGGTGACTGCTGAAGCAAATTCCCAGAGTATAATCACATAGATGGAACGAGTCCAAGTGAGCTGTCGGTCTGTGATTTCCCGGATTCGGTAAACATAGCCCAGGTCCCTTGAAAAGATCACCAAAACAGCCAAAATGATATAAGGGGCCGAAGCATCAAAGATCCCTTTCAAGGTGTCCGAATTTACTGTAGGATCGAGGTAGAACATCAAAAACACGATGCCAAGCCCGATCAGAACAGGAACCCAGACCTTATTGGGATTAAGGGTTTTGAAGATTTTCTTATTGTCCAACTTCATGCTTAGGCTGTAGCGACAGGCTCAGTCTTTTCGACCCAAAAGTTATTGTATCCTTCTCCGATGATGATAGTCACTTGGGAAAGCTGCAAGAGCTCCAAAATGGCCAAGAAAGTGTAAATCACAAAGATTTTGTCAGGTTGATATTGAATAAACTCGGTAAAGGGTACTTGTTTTTTGAAGGTGATCTTTTCCAAAACAAAATCTTTTTGCTGTTCAATGGTATAGGGATACTGAATTACAGTGTGCTTGGTTTCATCTGTTCGCGAAGCCATTCGGGCCATGCATTTCTGGAATACTTTCAGAAGCTTATAGAGATCAACGTGCTGCATTTCTGCATCCACGTCATCCACTTTGCTCAGTTCCTTGAGTTCGCGGGCCAAATTCCCCCGCTTTTCTTTGGAAAGCCTTTGTTCTTCCAGTAAAGCCAAATCCCCAATCACAGATTTATACTTTTTGTACTCCAGAAGGTTTCTGACCAATTCCTCTCGGGGGTCGATCTCTTCCCCTTCTTCGTTGAACTCAGGTCTTGGCAAAAGCATTCGTGACTTGATCTTCATCAGGGTAGCTGCGAAAAGGATAAATTCGCTGGCAACCTCAATTTCCATTTTTTCCAAATGATGGATATAATCCAGAAAGTCATTGGTTATCTTGGAGATCGGAATGTCATAGATATCCAGTTCATCACGCTCGATAAAGAAAAGCATGAGGTCGAAGGGTCCTTCAAATAGAGGCAATTTGATCTCGAAACTCACCGGATATTGAAATTAATAGGTTAATTTTGGCGCCTAATAGCCAAAGATATTCAATTAAGCTAAATTAATTGGACAGCAGGGAATTTACCGGAGAAATGAACCGATGAGGATTGCGCTTGTATCGCAAACATTCTAGTCTCCGTTAGGTTACCTACTTTGAACTCAAAGATATCAAGTAATGCAGATACAACCCGGTCCACTCCTAGCCCAAATAAATACTCCAGAGGATTTAAAGAAGTTTTCCAAAGATGATTTGGTCAAAATCTGCGATGAATTGCGCCAGTTTATTGTGGACAGTGTCTCCGTTTATGGGGGACATTTTGGAGCCAGCCTAGGAGTAGTAGAGTTGACAGTAGCTTTGCATTACGTGCTGAATACTCCTAAGGACCAATTGGTGTGGGATGTAGGACACCAGGCTTATGGTCATAAAATCCTGACTGGAAGAAGAGAAAAATTCCACACGAACCGGATTTATGGGGGCCTCTCCGGATTCCCAAAAATGAAGGAAAGTCCTTACGATGCCTTCGGGGTTGGCCATTCCAGTACTTCAATTTCTGCGGCTTTGGGTATGGCCGTTGCCTCCAAATACAAGAATTCAAACATCCAGCATGTGGCGGTCATCGGAGATGGATCCATGACGGGAGGAATGGCTTTCGAAGCCATGAACCATGCCGGAGTTAGCGATACTAACCTGTTGATCATTTTGAATGACAACTGCATGTCCATCGATCCCAATGTGGGGGCCTTGAAGGACTATTTGACCGATATCACCACTTCTCATACTTACAATAAAGTAAAAGATGAGGTGTGGAAGCTCTTGGGCAAGCTCAGCAAATTTGGAAGCTCTGCGCAGGAGGTTATATCCAAAGTAGAAGGTGCCATCAAATCCGCAGTGCTTAAGCAGAGCAATCTTTTTGAATCTCTCAACCTTCGGTATTTTGGTCCAGTGGATGGGCATGATGTCAACCATTTGGTAGAGATCCTGAAAGACCTTAAGGATATCCCTGGTCCTAAAATCCTCCATTGTGTTACCGTGAAAGGAAAAGGCTTTGGTCCAGCTGAAACGGGAAACAAAACCACCTGGCATGCTCCCGGAACTTTTGACAAAGTCACCGGAGAGATTTTCAAAAAAGTACCTTCAAGTCCTCAGGCTCCTAAGTATCAGGATGTGTTTGGACACACTTTGGTAGAATTGGCCGAGATGGACTCCAGAATCATGGGGGTAACCCCGGCGATGCCTTCAGGCTCCTCCATGAATATCATGATGAAAGCCATGCCTGACCGGGCATTTGATGTAGGAATTGCCGAGCAACACGCAGTTACTTTTTCTGCGGGGATGGCTACTCAAGGTCTGATTCCATTCTGTAATATTTATTCTTCCTTCATGCAGCGGGCCTATGATCAGGTGATTCATGATGTCTGTCTTCAAAATCTTCCGGTAGTATTCTGTCTGGATAGAGCAGGATTCGCAGGAGCGGATGGTCCAACTCACCACGGAGCTTATGACTTGGCATACTTCAGATGCATTCCAAACCTTGTGGTTTCTGCTCCCATGGATGAAGAAGAACTTAGAAACCTAATGTTCACTTCGGTACAATATCAGGGTCCATTCTCGATCAGATATCCTCGGGGAAATGGAGTCATGCCTGAGTGGAAAACTCCTTTCAGGGAAATTCCCGTGGGTCAGGGAAGAATCATCAAAGAAGGCGAAGACGTGGCTATTCTTACGATCGGTCATATTGGAAATTATGCCGTAGAAGCCTGCGATACGCTAGAAAAAGAAGGACTGAGCCCTGCGCATTATGACATGCGATTTGTCAAACCTTTGGATGAAAGCCTTCTTCACGAAGTGTTCGGAAAATTCAAAAAAGTGATTACCGTAGAAGACGGCTGTCTGATGGGGGGCTTTGGTTCTGCTGTCCTGGAATGGATGATGGACCATGGCTATCAAGCTCAGGTGAAGCGACTGGGAATTCCAGATGCTGTGATTGAACATGGAGAGCAGATTGAACTTCAGCGTGAGTGCGGATTTGATCCAGAAGGAATCGCAGAGGCGGTCAGAAGCTTTGTAGAGATCGAAAAAGTCTAATTTCATGTCTTCCGTTCATTTTTTTGAAAAAGGCGCTGGTCAGCCTTTGGTGCTGATTCATGGATACTGTGAAACCTCTAATATGTGGTCTGAATTCGCAGAATCCCTTTCCGGAGAATTTCGGATAATCTGCCCAGACCTGCCCGGATGCGGGAATTCTCCCATTCATGGAGATCAAATCACTTTGGAAGAAGTGGCGGTGATCCTAGAAGAGTGGATGGAAGAAAATCAACTGGAAAAACCTATTGTAATCGGTCATTCCTTAGGCGGATATGTGACTTTGGCCATGACTGAATTGATGGGCAATAAGCTTTCAGGCATTGGCCTTTTTCATTCCACAGCCTATGCAGATGATCAGGAAAAAAAGGATACTCGAAACCGCACAATTACTTTTTTGAAGAAAAACGGAGTGGAAAAGTTTGTCACTTCCTTCGTGCCTCCTCTTTTCCCCGAAAATAGAAGAATGGAGCTCGCTGAGGAAATCAATCAGGCAATCGAAGAAGCGAAGCGGTGCTCCCTCGAGGGGTTGGTCGCTTTCGCAGGAGCGATGCGGGACAGAAAAGAGAGAACTGAAGTTCTCAATTCTTTTCGGGGGCCAAAGCTTTTGATAGCTGGGACCGAAGATGGAGCTGTGAAAATTGAAGCCAGCCGCGCTCAGAAAGCTCTTTTTTCCAATTATGTAGAACTGGAAGGTGTCGGGCACATGGGAATGGTCGAGGAGAAAGAGAAAACGCTGGAGCTTATTCGGAATTTTGCTCTTTCCTGCAAGGATTAAAGGGTTTTGCTCAAAATGCCCATCAACTTTTCCAGGTATTCCTGATCGATTTGGTCGAAGTCATTCAGCTGATCGCTGTCCACGTCCAAAACCATAGCTACTTCCTCACCTTTGAATACAGGCACTACGATCTCGGACTTTGAGGCAGAACTGCAGGCAATGTGGCCTGGAAAGGCTTCTACATCCGGGACAAGTTGAGTTTGTTTTTCTTTCCAGGCTGTTCCGCAAACGCCTTTTCCAAAATTAATCCGGGTGCAGGCGATGGGCCCCTGAAATGGCCCCAAAACCAGTTGATCACCTTTTACCAGGTAAAACCCCACCCAAAAAAAGCCAAAAACTTCCTTCAAAGCAGCGGCAATATTGGACAGGTTGGCATACAGATCTGGCTCTCCACTGATCAGGGCTTCAATCTGAGGAAGGGAGGCATTGTATTTTTCTGCTTTGGTGGCAGCTTCTGGAATAAAAAGGGTCTCAGCCATGGTAATAGTAGTCTAATCGGTCTTCCCCGATAGCAATTGTTTCTAAAGGATTTTGGTTCAGGACAGGAGCAGAAATTCCGCTCCCAAATTTATTCAATGAAGAAAAAATACGGGCCTCATCCCACAGCCCTGCTTGGATGAACTGGTTCAGCACATAAGTTCCTCCTTCGACGATCAGGCTTTGAACTTTTCGATGATGTAGCTCATCCAGAATTTCTTTCGGGCCAAATTCCTTATTCATTTTGACCCATTCCACGCCATCCTTTTGATCAGATTTCAAGGTGTTTAAGCAAAGGGTTGGGACATTCCCGTCGAATAAATTCAGTTTTTCAGAAAGTTCAAGTCTGGAATCCAAAACAATTCGCAGAGGATTTCTGCCTTTCCAGTCTCTTGCCGTGAGGCTTGGGTTGTCAAAAACGGCGGTGTTTTTTCCTACGAGGATTGCATCTTCCTCGGTCCTCCATTTATGGACCAATTGTCGGCTTGGTGCGGTACTGATCCATTTGGATGAATAGTCAGCCTTGGCTACAAAACCATCTTGAGTTTGCGCCCATTTGAGGATCACATAAGGTCGGCTTTTTTCGATTTGAGTGAAAAACCTTCGGTTAAGCCATCTGGATTCCTGATCCATTAACCCAACTTCTACCTCAATTCCGGCATTTTTTAGAATTTCTATTCCTTTTCCTCCGACGAGGGGATTGGAGTCTGTAGAGGCAATGATGACTTTTTTGACTTTCTTTTCGACCAGGAGATTGACACAGGGAGGGGTTTTGCCCCAATGCGCACAGGGTTCGAGGGTGACATATACTGTGCTTTCAGCCAATAATTCAGGATCCTGAACAGAATTGATTGCATTCACCTCGGCGTGTGGTCCTCCATAAATTTGGTGGTAGCCTTCGCCGATGATTTTGTTATCATGGACAATCACACAGCCCACTATTGGGTTTGGGCTTACAGATCCCATTCCCAGTTGGGCGAGCTCCAAAGCTCTCTGCATGAAAAGATCCTTTTCCCGATTCATTTTTTGGTCAGGGTAATTTGATCCAAGGTGGTTTTCTTTTTCTCCTCTACGACCACATTGGAAATGGATCTGGAATTGTAGGTCGTATTTTTGGGATCTATGTAAAGGTTATAGGTCCCGGAGGGCAATCGAAAAAGAAATGTTCCTGAGGAGTTGATGTGAGTGGAAATCGAGTCTGTCCCTCTTATGGCGTAAATGGCCGGGTCCAGCGTGGCAGGAGTAATCGTCCCTTGAATATCACCGTTGCCGATGTCGGAGGTAATCCGGATGGTGGGCTGGAAGTTAAAGCTAAGCGGAGAGCTGCTTTTTTGACTGATAGATTTTTCCAAATCAAGATCCACAATCAGATCATAGGAAATCCCTGCTTGGAGATCCACGGAAACTTGCCCTGAATAGTCTGTTTGTCCGTTTGGTAAAGAAAGCGCGTAGCTTTTGTCACCTTGATATAAGGTGTTTTTCGAACCCAGTCTCAAAGTCGCTCCGGTAATGGTACCTAGATTCAGCTCTTTCCTTCCTATCTGCAGCACCGTTCCCCCTACCAATTGCGAAACATCAATCTGTTTGTCCTCCAATTCATAGGGGAAGTAGATTTTTTCTAAGCTTCCTTCACGAGCATTTGGAACAAAGTCCAATTCCACTCCCTGAATTTCCACTAAAACGGAGTCCCATTGGGCGGGAGCATCAATCAGAAAAATATTGACCAATGCCTTTGGGCTTTCATCAGGCCCTGTACAGGCACCAGTGATTGCTATCAAAAAGAAAGAAAAGTAAAGGAGTCTATTCACGACGCAAATTTAGGCCAAAACTTTTCAAAGTGGGACCTCGGGAAAGTGGAAATAAAAAATGCCGGAATTTCCGGCATTTCTTGGTTTAAGAGGCAGGTTCTAAATTGACCACATTCGGGTTGGTAACCTTGTCGTCTTCGACAATGATATTGGTCAGGGTCTGAGATTTGTATCCTTCCTTGGGCGTAAAAGTTATTGTGTAGGTACCAGGAGAAAGACCCATGACAGAATATTTCCCGGTGCCGTCAGCGAAGGTGTTTACTTCAGTCCCATTGCCGGTGACAGTAACCTGAATCGGTTGAGCTTCCAGCGGGAAGACTTGTCCCTGGATTCCCTGAGAGATCTCTAGATAAGCTCTCAACACAGGCTTGAGGATTACATTTCCTGAATTCCCGGCGTTGACGATGGATTTGGCAGCATCAAAATCAATCACCAAATCATAAGTTTGGCCGCCTTGGATTTCTTCTTCAACTTTTATTTTCAAGCCGCTCTGTTGAGCGCTTGGAGTTTTGAGCTCGATTTTTTGCTCACCTTTCATCAGGTAGTTGTTGTCGCCTAGGATCAATCTAATTTGATCGATTTCACCTTCTGGAAAATCTTCCGAGCCGATCAAAAGGCTATTTCCACCAGTGAGATCCAAAAGATTAACCATCCGCGGTCCATCATAGATGATTTCCTCCCAGGTGGAGTCATCCTCTTCCATATCGCTATTGTCATAATCGACTTTTACCCGAAGGGCCAGGACCTCAATCCAAACTTCATCATAGTCTGCCGGGGCATCTACAAGTCTGAAATTTACTCTGGCTTCAGAAGAATTGGGTTCATCGTTGACATCACAGCTGGATACCAGACCTGCGAGCAAGAGAAGGTTAAATAAGGCTAGTATAGTTTTCATGGGACAATAATTTTTGATTGTGGATGCTGTAAAGGCCAATGTCTGTGCCAATTTCGGAAAGATATTTTTTCAAGGGAAATATTCTGAGGAGATTTCTATTTTTGGGCATGATGAAATGGGAAAGACTTCTGGCAAAAGGAAGGTTTGGGGAAAGCGCCCGAACAAGTGGCTCAGAACAAGGAAGAAGCGAATTTGAAATTGATTATGACCGGATCATTTTTTCTGCTCCCTTTCGGAATCTGCAGGACAAAACTCAGGTTTTTCCTCTACCTGACCAAGCCTTCGTCCATACTCGTTTGACACATAGTCTGGAGGTTTCCAGTGTAGGCAGATCTCTTGGAAAAGGGGCCGGAGAGTTTCTTTTGGCCAAATTTCCCCATTTGGAATCATTTGAAATCAGCGCTTCGGCGATTGGTTCAATCGTTGCCGCAGCGGCACTAACCCACGACATCGGCAATCCTCCCTTTGGCCATGCCGGGGAAGAGGCTATATCGGATTTTTTCCGACTTCACCCAGACGGGAAGTTATGGGAAAGGCATGTTCGTGTAGATCAGTGGGCGGATTTGATCAATTTTGAAGGAAATGCCCAAGGATTCAGAATGTTGGTTTCCAAGCAATTTGGCCTGAAACTTACCTATGCCACATTGGCAGCATTTACCAAATATCCTCGTCCTAGCCTGATCGCACAGCGGGATATTGCCAGAAAGAGTCAGAAGAAATTCGGCTTCTTTATCAACCAACTGGTTGATTTTGAGCAGATGACGGACACTTTGGGAATTGAGAAAATAAGTGGGGACACCTGGGTAAGACATCCTTTGGCCTTTTTGGTGGAGGCAGCAGATGACATCTGCTACAGCATCATTGATTTGGAAGATGGCTGCACCATGGGCTTGGTTAGTTTTGAAGAAACCTTGGAGCTGCTTAAGCCAATATTGGGTGAGAGGTTTGATCCTGAAAAACTAAAAGACAGGACAAAAACTCAAAATTTGGGAGCACTCCGAGCCCTTGCCATCGGGCAGTTGATCCGGGAGACTGTGGAGGTGTTTGGACAGTATGAGGAAAATATGCGCAAAGGGACATTTGATAAGGCATTGACAGATATCATCCCATCCGCCAAGGCTCTTGCGGAAATCTCCAAAGTGTCTATCCAAAAAATATACAGATCCAAGTTGGTTTTGGAAAAAGAGGCCGCTGGATTTCAAGTGCTGGAAGGATTGCTGTCCGTTTTTTCCAGAGCCCTTTATCATCACTTTTACAATCAAGATGCTTTCTCTGGTCAGGACAAAAGTATCCTAAGGCTCTTGCCGGAAGATTTTCCAATGAAAGGCTGGGGAGCAGAAGTGAATCCCTATCCCTTACTGAGAGCATTGGTGGATTTTATTGCCGGAATGACGGATAAGTATGCGCTTAATCTCTACCGAAAAGTCAAGGGAATTGCACTCCCCGGCGCATAAAAAAAAGCGGGCTTTGACCCGCTTTGCTTATTCTTCAAAATCCAATTTGGAACTCCAGTCCACCACTTCATCTTCCAGATAATGAGGATAGATTTTTCGGTGCTGTTTCTTGACTTCCGCGACTAAGGCCTCCCGGAATCCTTCTACATTTTCGCCCGAGTTGGCAGCCATGAATACAGGTTTGATCCCATTTTTCTTTTCATAGGCTTCCGAAAGTGCCTTGAAGTCGAGGTATCGTGTCTCCTGCAATTCGTGTTCGCTGATTTGCATCGCTTCTTCCTCCGATGGCATTTGCTCTACTAGATCGATTTTGTTGAAAACCAAAAGGACGGGCTTATCTCCGGCTTTTATTTCTCTTAAAGTCTGCGTCACTACCCCAATATGCTCCTCGAAAGCATGGTGGGAGATATCCACCACGTGCACCAAGAGATCTGCTTCTCTAATTTCATCCAAAGTGGATTTGAAGGATTCGATCAGGTGTGTAGGAAGCTTGCGAATAAATCCAACCGTATCGGATAGCAAAAATGGAATATGCTCCAACACGACCTTTCTCACGGTGGAGTCAACGGTCGCAAAAAGTTTATTCTCAGCAAGGATATCGGTTTTGGTGATCAGATTCATTAGGGTGGATTTGCCTACGTTGGTGTATCCCACCAAAGCCACACGCACAATGCCTTTTCTACCCTTTCTTTGAGTTACTCCTTGCTTTTCGATTTCCCGAAGTTTTTCCTTCAAGAGCGTAATCTTATTTCGGATATCCCGCTTATCGGTTTCAATTTCCTTTTCACCTGCACCACCCCGGGTTCCTGTTCCCCCTCTCTGACGTTCCAAGTGAGTCCACATTCGGGTAAGTCTTGGAAGTAGGTATTGGAATCGGGCTAGCTCAACCTGGGTTTTGGCTTGGGCAGTTTGAGCTCTTTGAAGAAAAATATCCAGAATGAGCAGGGAGCGGTCGTAAATTTTGACTTTCAGCTCGTTTTCCAGATTTCTCATTTGGGAAGGGCTGAGGTCATCGTCAAAAATGACCATGTCTACCCCAAAATGCTCCACATAGGCTTGAACTTCTTCCAGCTTTCCTTTTCCGACAAAGGTCCGGATGTCAGGCTTTTCCATCTTTTGGGTAAAACGATAAACCGTCTTGACACCCAAGGTCTCAGCGAGGAAGGCTAATTCTTCCAAGTGCTCCTCAATTTCCTGCTCACTTTGCTGTTGCCGGATCAAAGTGACCAAGACAGCCGTATCCTGTTTGGGGGCGGTATCGTGTAGTTTTTGAAGTTTTCTGGAAATTTTACTCATAATGAATCTATCTTTTCAAAAGATAATTTGGTGGGATTTGGTTCAATTTCCTCGGTTGGACTTTTGAAATTGTTTGGACCCATTGCAAATTTGGGCATTATTCCTCAGAATAGTTAGGATACTCCCTTGGGGAGTGGTTATTTTACTCTCGAAAATCAAAGATTATCAAGCCAAATGGCAGAAATTAAGACAACTCCTATCGAAGGATTACTGGAAATATTTCCTAGAATTTTCCCGGATAACCGGGGCTATTTCTTTGAATCATTCCGGGAGGATTGGTTCAAAAACCGGGGGGATGAAGAAAAATGGGTTCAGGATAATCAGTCTTTTTCCCAAAAGGGGACCGTGAGAGGTCTTCATTTCCAGCGGGAGCCCTATGCACAGGCCAAGCTGGTTCGGGTGATCTCCGGAAAAGTTCTGGATGTAGCAGTAGATCTGAGAAAAGGCTCTCCGACATTTGGAAAGCATTATTCCACCATTTTGGATGTCGAGCGGTTCAACCTCTTTTATGTTCCCAGGGGCTTTGCGCATGGATTTTCTGTGTTGGAAGATGCCATATTCGCATACAAATGCTCCAATTTTTATCACAAAGAGTCCGAAGGAGGAATCCTATGGAACGACCCCGCTTTGGGCATTGATTGGGGAGTTTCGGCTCCGATCATCTCCGAGAAAGACAAACTTTGGCCAACACTTTCCGAATTTCAAGAGTTAACAGGAGGTCTTTGATGGGCTGGTTGGATTTTCTTAAGATGAAGCCTGAGGTCGTGGAAGACCTTGATTTAAGTTGGTTGGGAACCGACATGCACTCCCATTTAATCCCGGGAATAGATGACGGCTCCAAAACGATGGAGGAATCACTCTCCTTGCTTCAGCGAATGGAGAGCTTTGGCCTTAAGAAAGTCATTACCACTCCGCACATCATGTCGGAGTACTACAGAAATACCCCAGAGATTATCCAACTCGGATTGGAGGACCTGCAAAAAGCCGCCCGTGAAGCTGGAATAAAGCTTGAAATTCAAGCTGCCGCGGAATATTACATGGATGAGATTTTCCTGGAAAAAGTTAAAAATGAAGAAAAGCTCCTGACTTTCGGAGACAACTACATCTTGGTGGAAACCGGTTTTATCAACAAACCTCAAATGCTGTTGGAGATTATTTTCCATCTGGAAATGGCCGGCTACAAGCCTGTATATGCCCACCCGGAGCGATATCAATATCTTCTGACCGATAAAAAGCTTTTGGAAGACCTGCTGGAGAGAAAGTTGATTTTCCAGATGAACTTGCTTTCCCTGACAGGGTTTTACTCTAAACCCGTCAAAGATTTTGCGGAGATGCTCCTCGAGCGGGAAGCAGTTTCTTTTTTGGGAACCGATTGCCATAATCCACGCTATTTGGATATGTTGGAATCCTTGCCCAGAAACCAAAAAATCTATTCAAAAATTAGACAAATGGAGTGGATTAATTCCACCCTTTGAGATCAAGCATGGAGATTCTCATCACAGGAATTACTGGACTTTTTGGCAGCCAACTGGCCAAGGAATTTAGCCAAGTCGGAAGCATCCATGGACTAAAAAGAAAGGATTCCAAACTTGATCTTTTGGACCCAAGCCTGGAGATCATCTGGCATGAAGGAAGCATTGGCGATTTGGATTCGATTTTGGAAGCTCTCCAAGGAATTGATTTGGTGATTCATGCGGCTGGATTGGTTTCATTTTCCTCCAGAGATCAAGTAGCCTTAGATCAGGTGAACACTCAAGGCACGAAAAACTTGGTGAATGCAATGCTAGCTTCCGGGGTCACCAAACTGGTTCATGTCAGCTCAGTTGCAGCCATTGGAAGGATGCCGGGAATTCAAAGCCTGGATGAGAACTTTATCTGGACGGATTCTCCCCTCAATACCGATTATGCGATTTCCAAATATAGAGCAGAACTTGAGGTGTGGAGAGGGCAACAGGAAGGCTTGGAGGTTTTGGTGGTGAACCCTTCCATCATTCTTGGAAAAGTATCCTGGAAAAGAAGCAGCACAGAGATCTTGGACTATGTGATGAATGAGAACAGGTTTTATCCTTTGGGAAATCTTAATTACATCGATGTTCGGGATGCGGCTAAAATCACGAGGCTTTTGGTGGAAAAAGAGACTTGGGGAGAGCGGTATATTTTAAATAAGGAAAGCATTCCTTATCGTGATTTTTTTGAAACTGCCGGTAAGGTATTTTCAAAAAAAGCCCCTTCGATTCCCGTTTCTTCAAGTTTGGTAAAAATAGTAGCTCCCTTAATGGGGATACTGAGAATGCTGGGCCTGGGTAAAAGTACCCTGAATAGGCAGACTGCCATGATTTCCCAGCAGAAGACAGAATTCAATAATCAAAAGGTCAATGCCGCTTTGAATTACACTTATTTGACTCTTGAGGAAAGTCTGGAATGGGCAAAATCCTAGTTCATAAACTTATTTTTCAATCTTTGCGTTAGCACAACACGCCCAAAATCTCCCTGAATTTAACTCAGCAATCAATCCCGAGAGGATTAAGAAAAATTAATTTGTATCCGTTTTGAGATTCCTGTTTTATCGGTATCTTAAATAAACCTTAACTCATTCGAATGACCGGAGATCACGATCACGACTGGGAAGAAGACAAAAAGCTCGTCGAGCGGTTTGAAAACTCCCTCAAATCCAACTTGGACCTCTATTTCGAAGAAGAAGAACTGGAAGACATCATCCGGTTTTACTTTGATCAGCAAAAATTCCTCAAAGCCCTCAGAGCCTCAGAATTTGCCTTGGAAAAATTCCCTTTTTCTGTGGAAATCCGCTTGCTTAAAGCCCAATGCCTCATTTTTAATGATGAGCTAGACGAAGGCTTGAGTATTCTGGAAAATCTAAACAACCTCTCCCCCAATAACGAGGAGATTCTATTGGCTTTGGCCAATGCCCATATTTTGGCTGGAAACCCGCAAGATGGAATAGACCTTTTGGAAAGTTTTATTCCCTTGGCAGAGGACAAGGCAGAGGTATTCTATTCTTTGGGAAACCTATACCGGGCAAAGGGAGATAATTCCAAGGCCAGTGAGTACTACAAAGAAGCGGTCAAAAACAGGATCAATCATGAAGATGCGCTCTTTCAGCTAGCCATGATTACAGAGGAAGAAGGCTCTTTTGATGAAATTTTGGAATTCTACCAGGAATTTATCGATCAAGACCCCTATTCGGCAGGAGCCTGGTATAACCTAGGAGTGGTTTACAACCGACTCGGTAGATTTGAGGACGCGATCCAAGCCTATGAATACGCCTTGTTGATTGATGATTCCTTTGCCTCGGCGTATTTCAACATGGGAAATTCCCTGATGAATACCCAGCAATATCAGGCTGCTGTGGAAGCTTACCAAAATACAATCAATTGCGAAGGAGCCAATGCAGAAAACTGCTGCTACATGGGCGCCGCCCATGAAAAGCTCGGTAATATCGAGGAGGCATTCAAGTACTTTAAGAAATCCGCAAAACTGGATGAAGAGTACGACGATGCCTGGTTTGGCCTGGGTATGTGCATGCTGAAAAAAGAGAAGTTTTTTGAGGCCATCCATTATTTCCGAAAAGCCCTTAACCTCAACAAAGACAATCCCAATTATTGGGTTGGACTGGCGGATGCTGAATTTAACTTGGGGAACATGCAGGCTAGCTCGGAGGCTTACGAAGAGGCCATCAATCTGGAGCCTGGAATCATGGAAACTTACGTGAATCTTTCCGTGATTTATTTCGAGCAAAACCGTTTTGAGGAAGCCATTGACGTCGTTCGGGAAGGTATCGAAGAATCTCCCGAAGAACCTGAATTGTACTATCGCATGGTAGTGTATTTGATCAAAATGGGCAAATACAAAGAAGCCTTCACTTATTTAGAAAATGCCTTAACTTTGGACTTCGAAAGGCATACGATCTTGTATGAACTCATGCCGGAGCTCAAGCAGCAAAAGGCAATCTACAAGATCATAGACCAATATCGGGATAATCAACTGCCCTCTTAAACATTAAAACCTAGCAGATGGAATCAAGCATGATTAATACGTCACAAGCGGTGATGATTATTCAACATGCGAGGTTTCATGTGGCAATTAAAAAACAAATCAAAAACACATGAATTATGTGCTGAAGAATCTTCCTGTGCGGACTGAAAAGCCTCGTAACACGGGATTTACTATGGCGATGGACAAAGGTCTAAGCCTCAGGGAAACTGAAGATTTTGTAGATAGCTGTTCGGATTACGTGGACATTGTGAAGTTGGGTTGGGCGACTTCTTATGTTACTAAACACCTGAAAGAAAAAATTGCCGTTTACAAGGAAGCCGGCATTCCAGTTTATTTTGGAGGAACTCTTTTTGAAGCCTTTATTGTACGTGGTCAATTTGAAGACTACCGAAAAGTGCTTGACAAATTTGAACTTCAATATGCTGAGGTTTCTGACGGTTCCATCTCTCTTAACCATGACAAAAAGTGTGAATTCATCAGCACACTTGCCCAACAGGTAACTGTACTTTCCGAAGTGGGATCCAAAGACGCAGCGAAAATTATCCCTCCTTACAAGTGGATCGAACAAATGCAGACCGAACTCAGTGCAGGTGCATGGAAGGTAATCGGAGAAGCCAGAGAAGGAGGAAACGTGGGTCTTTTCAGAGATTCGGGAGAAGTACGCCAAGGTCTGGTGGAAGAAATTCTGACTCAAGTTCCTGAAGAAAGAATCATTTGGGAAGCACCACAGAAATCCCAGCAAGTTTGGTTTATCAAGTTACTCGGAGCAAATGTAAATCTGGGAAATATCAGCCCTTCTGAAGTTATCCCCTTGGAGACCATTCGTTTGGGACTGAGAGGAGATACTTTTGATCACTTCTTAGGAGAAATTAAGCTCTAAAATCACATCTTTCTAGGCTGATCGATCCATCGGTCAGCCTTTCTTTTTGACCATGAAATCGTGCAGGTAAAAAATTTCGATTCATTGATCGAAATATTTCCCTTTAAGATTTCATCGGAGCTTTTAAAACCAATTTAAAACAGATGAGATCCATCAAAAAATACGGTCTGACTTATCTAAAGGGAATGGCCATGGGAGCTGCTGATATTGTTCCCGGAGTTTCCGGAGGCTCCATCGCTTTGATTGCGGGCATTTACCAAACGCTCCTGGATAGCATCAATTCATTTAACCTGGAAAACCTTTCCTTACTCAAAAAGCTGGAGGTAAAGAAATTTTACAAGGCCGTCAACGGAAGCTTTCTCTTAAGCCTTCTGCTTGGAATTTTGACCAGTGTTTTTGCCCTGTCCAAGGTGATTACTTACCTGATGAGTGAGCATCCGATTCCTTTGTGGTCCTTTTTCTGCGGGCTGATTTTGGTCAGCGCATTCATGATTTTGAGAGATATCAAAAGGTGGCATTTGGGAGTCGTATTGGCTGTTTTGCTGGGAACTGTTTTGGCCTTTTGGGTGACAAATCTTCCCCCTACTGCTTCTCCGGATGCCAAGTGGTTTGTCTTCGTTGCGGGAGCCATCGCGATTTGTGCGATGATCTTGCCGGGAATCAGCGGAAGTTTTATTCTCTTGATTCTGGGGAAATATGAAACTATCCTTCAGGCTGTTTCAGAAAAAGATATATTCACTTTAGCCCTTTTTGCCTCCGGATGTGTGGTGGGAATTCTCTCTTTTAGCCGTTTGGTAGCCTTTTTACTCCGAAAATTCCATTCGACTACGATCGGTCTTCTTTCGGGATTTATGCTGGGATCAGTGAATGAACTTTGGCCGTGGAAAATTGTGACCGCATGGAGAACCTCTTCCAGTGGAGAGCAAAAACCTTTTCTCACTGAAAATCTTTGGCCGACTGAATATGCCGAGCAAGTAGGAAACGATCCATTGATTCTAAATGCTCTTTTGGCATTTCTTTTTGGGATCGGTCTGGTCTTAGGAATTGAAAGGCTGGCGACAAAACTTCAGAAATCATGAGAAAATTCGGGTTGATCGGCTATCCTTTGGGACATTCCTTTTCCAAAAAATATTTCACCGAGAAGTTTGAAAAAGAGAAGATCTCAGGATGCCAATTTGACCTTTATGAAATCCCGGAAGCGAAGCAGTTTGTGGAAATTGTGAAGGATCACCCGGAATTGGAAGGGATGGCGGTGACTATCCCCCACAAAGAAAGCGTGATTCCATTTCTGGATGAGTTGGATCCGGCGGCAAAGGCCATGGGAGCAGTAAACTGTATCCAAATCAAAGCGGGCAAAACGAAGGGTTACAATACGGACTATCTGGGTTTTAAGCATTCTCTTCAGGCTTGGCTTGGAAAAGATATTCCCCCAGCCTTGATTTTGGGAACCGGCGGAGCTTCCAAAGCCGTCCGACAAGCTTTGATGGATTTGTCCGTTCCATTTTTGTCCGTTTCCAGAAATGCCGGCAAAGACCAGATTACGTATGAGGATTTGAAAAATAATCCTGTTTACTTACGCGATTACCCTTTGCTGATCAATTCTACTCCATTGGGAACCTATCCAAAAATTGAGGGGATTCCGGATATTCCTTTGGAGCAACTGACTTCCTCTCATCGGGTTTATGATCTGGTGTATAATCCCGCCTTCACACAATTGATGCAGGCTTGTCTGGATCATGGAGGAAAAGCCAAAAATGGGCAGGACATGCTGGAGCTTCAGGCAGAAGAAAACTGGAGAATCTGGAATTCTTAACTTTGCCTCCAAACCTATTCCCTATGAAACAAGCTATTTTGATCGTGCAATGCCCTGACCAAAAAGGGATTGTAGCCGAGGTTTCCAGATTTCTATATGCTCATCAAGGGAATATATTGGAAGTGGACCAGCATGTGGATGAGGAAATGGGCAGGTTTTTTATGCGGGCTGCTTGGGAGCTGGATTCTTTTGCTCTGGGAAAAGATGAAATCGCTTCCAAATTTCAGGAAGAAGTGGCCTACAAGTTCGGGATGGAGTTTTCTCTGCAGTTCAATTTTCCCAAGCCCAAAATGGCCATTTTTGTCAGTAAGCTTTCTCATTGCCTTTTTGATATTTTGGGAAGGCACCACGGAGGTCAGCTAGAGGTGGACATTCCACTGGTCATCTCCAATCATCAGGATTTGAGAGGGATTGTGGAGGCATTTGGGATTCCTTTTCATCACATTCCTGTTACGGCTTCTACCAAGGAGGTCGCAGAGGCCGAACAATTGAGACTATTGGAGGAATATGAGGTAAACTTCGTGGTCTTGGCCAGATACATGCAGATTCTATCCGGAAATTTTATCAACAAATTCCCCAACCGGATCATCAACATTCATCATTCCTTTTTGCCGGCCTTTGTAGGGGCTAGACCTTATCATGCTGCCTACGAGCGGGGCGTGAAAATCATCGGTGCTACTGCTCATTATGTGACCGAGGAACTAGATGCGGGCCCGATCATTGAGCAGGAAGTAGCTCGGGTAAGGCACCACAATTCTGTGGCAGAGTTGGTTCAAATAGGGCAGGATGTGGAAAAAGTGACGCTTTCGAAGGCCATCAAATACCATGTCGATCGCAAGGTTTTGGCCTTTCGAAACAAGACGGTGATTTTCTATTAATCCACGATTCTTCTGGAAATTTCGGAAGGCAGACAAGTCAGCATTTCGTAATTGACTTGCCGGGTGGTCTCAGCAAAGGAGGCCACTGTGATTTCTTTGTCTCCCTGAGTTCCAATCAAAACCACCTCCTGTCCGGTTTGCACTTTATCCAGGTGGCTGACATCCACCGCAACGGCATTCATATTGACCGTGCCCACGACAGGGCAAATAACGCCTGAAATCAATACTTCCCCCTGGTTGCTGAGTATTCTCCGGTATCCATGAGAGTATCCCACCGGAACAATGGCTAATAGCATTTTTTCTAAAGTCTGATAGCTCTGCCCATAGCCAACATATTCACCCGTTTCTACGGGCTTCAAACTCATAATCTGGCTTTTCCAGCTGATGACTCTGCGAAAAGGGTTGTATTGGGATTCATGAAGACTAGGCTTGAGCAAGTGAAAAGTCTCTTGGGTAGGCCAAAAGCCATACCCTGCGATACCTATTCTAACCAAATCCAGGTGGAATTCAGGGAAAAGAAGGGTGGCTGCTGAGCAGGCAGTATGATATCGTTCAAAAGTGATTTCATGCTGGGCAAAGGCTTTTTTAAAAGTTTCATAGCGCTCAAACTGAAGTCGTACTCTCGGATGGTTGATGGCGCTTTCTGCTCCTGCAAAGTGGGTGCAAAGGCCTTTAAGCTGAAGATGTTTTTTCTCCCGGATTAAAATCTCCACCAAGCGGTCCAGACCTTCTAACTCAAATCCGGTTCGGTGAAATCCAGTCTCAACTTCAATATGGATTTGAGCCTGTTTTTGGAGGGATTTTGCGGTTTCGATAGCAGCTTCCAGACGTTCAAAATCAAACACATAAAAGCTGATTTCTTGGGTGATTAGCTGCGGTAACTCCTCCAAAAAGAGCATACCCATGATCATGATTTCACTGGTAAATTGGCTGTGGCGGTTGACCAAAAATGCTTCATCCGAACTGAATGTGCTGAAATGCCGAATCCCTGCTTCCTCTGCTACTTGGACCATCTGTGGAATACCGTGTCCATAGGCATTTCCTTTGACGACGGCAGAAATCACCGGAGAAGGCCCGATTCGGGATCGGATGAAGGCAATATTCTGTCGGTAGGCACTGGCACTGATTTCCAAGTAGGAGGTAGGTCTCATAGGTTTTGAATATCTTCAATCCAAAAAGTAAGGCCTGCGGAAGTCAATTCCCAATTCTTGGCTAATTTTAAGAAAATACCTAGCGATGACTCCTACTTCAGAACCCAAAATCCGATGCCCTTGGTGCCTGGGCTTTCCTCAATATGTAGAATATCACGATCAGGAATGGGGCGTACCGGTCTATGATGATCGGGTGCATTTTGAATTTCTTGTTTTGGAAAGTGCACAAGCCGGCCTGAGCTGGGCTACTGTTTTGAAAAAGAGAGACGGATATCGAAAAGCCTTTGCAGACTTTGACTACCGAATCGTGGCGGAATTTCCAGATTCCTATGTGGAGGAGCTTCTTCAGGATTCCAGCATCATCCGAAACGGTGCAAAAATCCGCTCAGCGATCAACAATGCCCGCCGGTTTATGGAGGTTCAGGAGGAATTTGGATCTTTTTCCGATTACATCTGGAGGTTCGTTGGAGGAAAACCTATTCAAAACGCTTTAAGAGCAGGAGAAGCCTATCCTGCCACTTCTCCGGAATCCGATGCGCTGGCCAAGGATCTAAAAAAGCGAGGATTTAAATTTTTGGGAAGCACCGTGATGTACGCCCATATGCAAGCCACCGGGCTGGTCAATGACCATTTGGTGGAATGTTTCCGCCACCAAGAAGTGAAAATTTAAATAGAAACCCCTTTCTATCGAGTAAACTCTATTCGTTATAAAATCCACGTAAAAAGTCCAGTTTTGGCAAACTTCGGTCTTCCAACTTTTCAACGAAAGAGATTATAGCTTGAGGCTCTATTGCTGATAAACCTATTATTTCACGGTCAGATTGATTTCATCAAAATAGACTTTTCCCAATGTATGATCGGGAACATGTAGGCCAACCACGATTCTTTCGGCATCTTTCGGAAAGTTTTCCAGGGTTGCTTTTACCAAGACCCAATTAAAATCCCCTTGCAAATCCAAAGCAGTGGTTGCTGCACTGATTTGATTGATTTGAGGAAATGTACTAACTCCGATATATACCCTTCCTCCAAGAGTAAGATCTTGAACTTTTTCCCCTTTGATGAAGGCGACTAACTCCAAAGTACTTCCCGGTCTGGGCATTGGGCCCGTGTATGTTTGTGACCAAGATGAAGCCGAAGCCATTTCCCTGGTTTTGTTTTCAATGAACAGGGAGCGGTTGCCGCTGATAAATACCTCCCGGCTCACCCCAAGCTGAATTCCGTCTGGGTTGGACGGTTTCCAGGGATTGACCGAATCAGAGTATCTGGACAAATTCGGATTTAGCATCAATTGAGCTCCTTTAGGAAGAAAATCCTCCTCTTCCTTTTGGCAGGAAAACAGGAACATCAGCAAGAGGAAATAAAAGGATCTAAACTTTTTCATTTTCCTTAAAGAATGATGTAAAAATAAATTCTATCTAAGATACTAGTTTTTGTGAAAGAATAACGTAACAAGGCTTGCTTTATTGATAGCCAAGGTTGACCCAGAATTTGGCTGGATGTTTATCAAGGATAAAAATCGAATATGATTATGCGCATTGATAACCACTTGGCAAATTTAATTAGTAGATGTAAAGGTCAATGTTTGGTAGCCTAAGATCCAAAGGATCGCAACAATTCATAACCCCCGGTGCAGCCGGGGGCAAAGTCAAAATAGTAGAAAATGAGCCCCGAAGGGGTGACACATTGAGGTTTCACCCCTTCAGGGCTCAAGGAAGAGAAATTTAAATGACTACCCTGCACTTCGTAAAGGGTCATGAATGGTTTGGCTCCTTCGGGGCTACTTGAAATTCTTTGAAAATTTTGACCTCATAAGTCTTATTCTGCTTTCCTTTTGGTGCTGGTACAATTCCGGATGTATAAAAAATAGAAATGCCAGAAATAAAACAGCCTGTTCAAGATAAATCTACTTGAACAGGCTGAAGGATTAGTGGGAGAAAAGCTTATACGAAAGCGATAAACACCAGCCAGACCAAGAATAGGATAGGCAACAAAATCGGAAGTGTAAACCGGATGATGTAACCGAAGAAAGAAGGCATTTTGATTCCGCTTTGCTCGGCGATGGATTTCACCATGAAGTTTGGACCATTTCCGATATAAGTCATTGCACCGAAGAATACCGAGGCAATGGAAATCGCCAACAACTGGAAAGTAGTGTCAGAATTATTCATCGTATTGGCGGCAAACTCCCGTACTTCTGCGATGTTTCCAATATCGGCTCCCTCTGAAGCCATAGCAGCGGCCAGGAAGTTCAGATAAGTCGGCGCATTATCCAAAACTGCCGAAAGGGTGCCTGTTCCCCAATAAAGGGTATTGACTGTAATCAACTCGGCACCTTCAGGGGATTTGGCAAAGTTTCCGACCAATTCCAAAGCTGGCATCATCGTCCCGAAGATCCCGATAAAGATAAAGGCCACTTCCCGGATCGGCTCAAAGTTGAACTCATTGCCTTTTAGGGCTCTTTGATCTGCAAACTTGTAAGAAAAGAATGCCACAGAAAGCATGATAATTTCCCGAAGGAAAGAGAACTTCTGTCCGTCGTATTCAATCGCCGGTACGCCTTCGATGACATTGGGGTCAAGAAATACTGCACAGATCACCACGAATAGCCAGCCGAAGTTTTTCGTACCGATCATGGTGAATTTGTTGGTATAAGTGATCTCTTCCTCGAACTCGTCCTCTCCTGCTTTGCCGAATTTTTTGTCCACGAAATAGAACAAAATCGCCAACAAGGTCAGCGCCATAGCCCAAGCCGGCCAGTTATGCTCAATCGTCCAGAAGAATGGCACACCTTTCAGAAATCCCAGGAACAAAGGCGGATCACCGATTGGCGTCAAGGAGCCTCCCACGTTGCTGACCATCAGGATGAAAAATACAATATGGTAGGGTTGAATATTGGCTTTGTTTAATCGGATAAAAGGCCGGATCAAGAGCATGGAAGCACCGGTGGTACCGATTAGATTTGAAATCACAGCTCCGATCAAGAGCAAAGCCACATTGGCTACTGGCGTGGATTTTTTATCGATTTCGATCAAAATCCCACCGGAAGCCACATACAAAGAGGCCAAAAGCGCAATGAATTGGACGTACTCAGCCAGAGCATGTACCGGAGCGTGGACATTATTCAGAGCAAAGAGGTAATACAAAACCACCAAAACGGAGAATCCTACTGCGATTTTGGGATAGTTGTGGTGCCAGAAATGCTCGTAGAACAAAGGTCCTGTAGCGATCATCAGCAACAAAGTGATGAAAGGAATGACTAGCCAAGCCGGTGCGGAATGCCCGTGAGCATCGTCAGCATGGGAATCCAATTCTAAAGACGCATCGTGTCCGGTATCCAGGGTACTCTGGGCTAATAATTCCTGGGCAGGCTCAAGAGTTTCAGCATAGCTTTCGGAGACTTGGGATAGTCCAAAAAATATTATTCCGAAAAGTATGATAAAACTTACAATAGATTTCTTCATTGGGTCAAATGAGTAAGCAGGGTTTTACTTCACAATAAACATAGAAAATTTTCTATAGGAATTTATTCGGTGAAGCGACCGCTAAACTACGATTTTTGATGGAAACTGTCCAAGAGAAGAAACAATCCCCCTCCTGATTTCACCAAAAGTTAATCTGGAAGGGGGAAATGAAGGCCTGCTTTTACACGAGTTGTGTCAAAGCTATTTTAAAGGACGCTTGAGCAATATTTGTTTTGGAAGGATTTTCTGAAAAAGTCTTTTTCAAGGCTTTTTCAATAGTGGTAGATACATCCGAAAATATCGCTTGGTCGGTGACTTCGGCATTGTCACTCATCAGATAGGCAAATACTCTCGCCATACCACAGTTGGCAATGAAGTCAGGAATCACGGATATCCGAGCATCTGCCCATACTCCTGTCGGCCCGAAGAAGATTTCAGGATCTGCAAACGGAACATTGGCACCGCAGGAGATTACTTCCAATCCTGCTTGATGCATTCTTGCCACCTGATCTTGGGTGATCAGTCTGGAAGCTGCTGCAGGAATAAAGATTTCACTTTTGATATCCCAGATTTTGGCATTGATCTCCTCAAAAGGAATCAAATTCTCTGCGACCAATTTGTTTCCCTCTCTTTTGAGAAACAATTCCCGGATTTCGTCCAAGTTAAAACCTTCCTCTCGGATCAGCCCACCTTCCCGGTCGATAATTCCGACAATTTTCACACCTTCCACTGCCAGGAAGCAGGCTGCTGCAGCCCCTACATTTCCCCAGCCTTGAATTACCGCTCGCTTTCCTTTGAGCTCGCCTCCCCAGATGGCATAGTAATGCTTCACCGCTTCAGCGACCCCGTATCCGGTGATCATATCGGCTACAGTGTATTTTTTGGATCCGTTAGGGGTAAAGTTGGGATCTTCCAATACCTTGGAAACTCCTTGCCGAAGCTGACCTATTTTTCGGATTTTCTGAGGTTCATTGGCTTGAAAGTGACCATTGACGATGCCCTCTTGAGGGTGCCAAAGTCCGTAGGACTCAGTGATAGGGATTACTTCATGGATTTCGTCCACGTTGAGATCACCTCCCGTTCCATAGTAATTTTTCAGAAGAGGCATCACCGCCTTGTACCATCTTTCCAATACGCCGGCTTTGCGGGGATCGGATGGATCAAAGTTAATCCCTGATTTAGCACCGCCGATGGCAGGACCCGAAACAGTAAATTTAACTTCCATGGTTTTGGCCAAGGATTCTACCTCCCGCTTGTCCAAACCTTTGCGCATTCGGGTTCCCCCGCCTGCTGCTCCCCCTCTCAATGAATTGATGACCACCCAGCCTTCCGCCTCGGTCTCACTGTCACTCCATTCAAAAGTTATTTCCGGTTTTTTGTTCTCAAACCGTTTGAGCAATTCCTGCATAATTCTTTGGGTTTATATTCGGACCCAAAAATAGAAAAATAACTTTGCCCTGAAGTGGAGCCAGGGAAAAGAGAATCAAGGGTAAACGGTTCCTCCGCTGCTATCCCGGCTGGCTCCCGTTACTGATGACAGGCTGTTGACTTCTCTCTGGAGTCTCAATATTCCCAAAAAAGCGAAGATCAATGCTTCTTTAAACTCGATTAATTCTGAGCTTGCAGCATATTTTTCCCATTCCTGATGCAGGTAATGGCTTAGTCTTTCCTCAAAAAATTCATGGTAAGCGCCACCGCCGGTGATCAAAATCAGCGGCTTTTCCTGCTGTTTTTCTTCCAGAATAACTTTCCCAATCTGGAAGGCAAAATGCTCGACCAGTGTTCGAAGCACATCCCGGGGTTTGAGATTGCTCTTTCGGATCAAGGGAAGGAAGGATTCTTCGATATCTTCTCTTCCCAATGATTTGGCTCCCTTTTGAATATAAAATGGCAGCTCGTTGAGCTGGGTGAAAAGCGGGAGATTCAATTCCCCTTTTCTGGATTCTTTTCCCCCTTCATCGTAAGCAAGCCCGAGTTTATTGGCTTCGGGATTGAGCAGCATATTAAATGGACTCATGTCAAAGGCCACCCGATTATTGCCTTTTTGAAAGGAGATATTGGAAATTCCTCCGAGATTGATGCAAAAGTCCACCTGAGGAAAAAGTAGCTGATCGCCAATCGGAACCAAAGGAGCTCCTTGTCCCCCCAATTGTACGTCCAGCATTCTGAAATCATTGATCACGGGCAGGCCGCAGGCTGCATGAAGGGCCCAGCCATTTCCGATTTGTTTGCTCAAGCCAAGCTTGGGCTGATGAAAAACGGTATGCCCATGAGAGGCTACGGCAAGGGGTTTTAACTCAAACTCCTCGCAAAACTCCCGAACTTTTTCTCCCATCCATCTTCCAAATTCCACATCTAATAGTGCCAGATCCAAGGCAGGAAGTAGGTGGGAATTGATGAGCTTCTTTCCCAAATAATCTGGAAAAGTATAGGTTTTGGCTTCCTCAATCTCAAATAGCCACTGGTTTTCCTTATTAAAATTCACGAATGCCACATCCAATCCATCACCGGAGGTTCCTGACATAAGTCCGATCATATTATAGGTGTTAGAGGCCATGGGTTAAAGATTGTTAAGTGAGCAAGGATTCTCAAAGATAATTTAAGTGTCAAAAAGTCTTCCTTTCAAATATGTCTATTTTGCACCCTTCATGAGAAATCTGATTATCGACATCGGGAATTCCAGAATCAAATCGGCTGTCTTTGAGCCCAAAGGCTTGGTTGGAGACCATGTTTTCGATTCTTTAGAAACTGCCCTGGAGTTTTGGCAAAACATGGACTTTGACCATTGTTTGGTGAGTTCTGTGAGATTTGAAGAGGAAGACTTACGGAGAGCTTTGCCTTTCGATTTTCTTTTTCTGAATCACTCCACCCCTCTTCCCATCCTTAATGGCTATGCGACTCCCAAGTCCCTGGGCTTAGACCGGATTGCAGCAGCAATTGGGGCTTGGCAAATTGCCGGGAAAGGTCCGGTATTGGCAATTGATCTTGGGAGTTGCGTGACTTATGAGCTGGTAGATGAGCTGTCGATTTATCGGGGAGGAGCCATATCTCCCGGCTTGGACATGAGAGCCAGAGCTATGCATGAATTCACGGCAAAGCTTCCGAGGATTTCCCTGAAAGAAAAGCCGCAAAGTCTGACTGGGGATTCTACCCTCACTTGCATGGAATCCGGTGTCTGGTACGGTCTGGAGTTCGAAATGAAAGGCCAAATCGAGGCTTATCGTATTAAATTTCCTGAAATTCGGGTGTTTCTCTGCGGAGGTGACGCTCAATCTTTTGTTTCAATGGCAAAAGACCACATATTTGTAGTCCAAAATTTGGTCCTGTTTGGATTGAATTGTATTCTAAACCACAATGTTGAGTAAAAAAGGGTTGAAAACTTTGGGTGTCATTTGCACCCTTTTATTATTTAGTAAGGCCTATGGCCAAAACAGTTCCTCGCCTTATAGTGCACTGGGGATCGGGGAATTCAATTATTCCGGACTTACCCAAAATCAGGGTATGGGCGGACTGGGAATCAGCTACGGTACCGGCTGGCAAGCCAATGTTGTGAATCCGGCACTTACTACCCGAAACACCATTTTTAACTTTCAGGTCGCTTTCAATTATGACCGAAATAATGTGGACAACGGCACCGAAAGTTCCTTGGTAGATGGTGGTGGTCTTTCTTACATCGCCATTTCCCTTCCGATCAAATCCGGAAAATTTACCACTGGATTGGGCCTAGGCCAGGTGACAAGTGTAAACTACCGCCTTCAAGTAAAAAGTGAAGTGGACAACTCCAATTTGGAAGCGATTAACTTCCTTCAGGGTGACGGAGGTATTTCGGAAGCTTATCTGAATTTTGGTTGGCTGATTGCCAAAAACCTCAGTATCGGGATGCAAGGTTCCTATTTGTTTGGATCCACCATCCGAACCAATCAGTTGGTAATTTATGATACCGAGAGTAAAGAGGTAGGAAATCCCTCAGAATATTACGAGCGACTGACTGTCTCGGACGTAGGATATAAGGCGGGAATTCATTACCAATTGAAGACTTCTGCTAAAACAAATCTTCATTTGGGCGCCATTTATCAGAAATTCGGGGATGTTAATGGAACCGGATTTGCAAAATTAGCCGGGATTAACCAAGCTAGCGACCCGGATTCCGATGGGGATTTGATTGCGAATAATGTCAAAGGAAGTGTTTACCTCCCTAATCGGGTAGGATTTGGGCTCACTTTCGAGAAAATGAATAAATTCGCGGTTGGTTTGGAAGGTCAATTCCAAGATTTTAATGATTATAGAAATTTCTTTGGCGATCCTTTGAACCTTCAAGCCTCCCAAAAAGTGGGTTTTGGCTTCCAGATTGTCCCTGATTATCTGAACTTTGACAACATTCTCATGAGGTCAACCTACCGCTTTGGTATAGAATATCTTCAGACTCCATACATGTTAAATAATACTAACATCAATGATCTTGGCATCAACCTTGGAACATCTATTCCTGTGAACAACTTGTCTCTATTAAATCTGGCAGTGAAAGTAGGCAGAAGGGGGACTCTGGATAATGGCCTAATCCGAGAATCTTATGTCAATTTCACACTTGGATTTTCACTGAACGACAATAGCTGGTTCTACAAAAGAGTATTTGAGTAAACCTTTATTACCAAAAAACTATTAACCAATCATAAGAACACCTGATTATCCATCTGCAACCGATTAAAACCTTACAGATATGAAACTTAAATCAACTCTTCTTGCTCTAGGGGCAATCCTTATGGCAGGATATGCACAGGCTCAGGACTGGAACTGGCCAGCCGATGCAGCCAAAGAATCCCTAGCCCGGGAGAAAAATGCGGCTTATGTGGACTACATGAAGTCCGATCAGTTTATTGAGGCGACTAAGCCTTTGAACTGGCTATTGGTAAATGTTCCAGAATTGAACGAATCTATCTATATCAATGGGGTGAACATCTACAAGGGTGCAGCTGATGCCACTGAAGATGCAGCCCAGAAGTTGATCTACCAGGATAGCGTAATGAAGGTCTATGAAAAAAGAGGTGAGATCTACAACAATCCTGAAAAATGGATTGAGAACAAAGCCTATTTCGGATACCTGTTCTTCAAGAATGATCCTAAAAGAATTCCAGGAGTAATCGCTGACTTCGACAAAGCGATCGAATTAAATGGAAATATCAACCACCAGTTGGTTGCAGCCTATTTCGATTTGATTTATCGAAACTATGCTTACAACGAAGCTTATACTGGAGAGCAAATCCTTGCACTGTATGACAAGTCCAACGCATTGCTGGACAAGTCTGCCGCAGAAGGTACTGACGTATCTGGTCCTAAGTCTACTTTGGAAACCCTACTAGTTGCAATGGAGCTGATCGATTGTAACTTCATAGAGAAAACAATGGGGCCTAAATTGGCTGCCGATCCATCTAACTTGGACATTGCCAATCAGATCTTCAAGTACTCTGTACAGTACAAGTGCTATTCTTCCAATTCCTTCTTGGCGGCTTTGGAATTGATTGACTCCAATAACCCTACTTTCGCTACTTCTCAGGTAAGAGCAATGCGATATATGGCAGCTGGTGACTTTGCAAAAGCTCAGCCTGTATTGGAAAAAGCCCTGACTTTGGCAGAAAACAACAAACAAAAAGGCGAAATCCAAATGGAATTGGCCAAGATCCATACCAATGCTGGTAGAAAAGCTGCTGCTAGAACTGCGGCAAAAGAAGCCGCTGCTTTGGATGCTGAATTGACTGCCGCTGCTTACTCCCTAATCGGTGACTTATACATGTCGTCTTTCAACGATTGTAAAGGTGGAGAAAGCCGTGCAAAAGATTACTCTGTATTCATTGCAGCCTACAATGCTTACCAAAAAGCTGGTGATTCCAAAGGAATGGGTCAGGCTAGATCCAGATTCCCTTCCAAAGAGGAATTGTTCACCGAAGGTCTACAAGTAGGATCTTCCATCAGCACTGGATGCTGGGTAGGTGAAACTGTAGCCTTGGCGACAAGAGACTAAGCTTAGCTTTAACCATAATAAAAAGGCAGCCTTCGGGTTGCCTTTTTTCGTTTTGAATGCTTCTATCCTATCTTTGTGGAATGTTGCGAAGTGCTTGGAAGAATTTCTGGATTTTGTGCTTGGTCTTCGGCGGGATTTCCTGCCGGGAAAGCATCAGTCCCGATTCCGTTGAAATTTATGATGGCCCCATCAATGAAGCCACGGATATCCTGCTCGTTCAAAGTGATTCGGCAGTACTTCGTTCGGAGATCCGTGCCTCCAAACAGTTGGAATTCAAAAACGGCGACCTCCATTTTCCGGAAGGAATAGAAATCAAGTTCTTTACTGTGCAGGGAGTTTTGGAGACCACCATGCGAGCGGACCGGGGGTTTTTTATCAAAGATGAAAATCTCTACCGAGGCGAAGGAAACGTCCAAATCCAAAACCTGATCAAAGATCAACGGCTACAGACCGAAGAGATTTTTTGGAACCAAGCCCAAAAGAAAATCTATACTGATAAATTTGTCACTATCCAGGAAAAGCAGACGCTTTTCAACGGTACCGGGATGGAGGCAGACGACAGCTTTTCAATATTCCAATTAAAAGAAGTTCGGGACAGCCGTACCCTATTACCCGGAGAAGGACTATGAAGCTAGGAGATGTATTGATTCTGTCCCTTGCCTTGGCATTAATTATCATTGGAATTCATCAGACCATGACTCAAGGTGTGGGCGCGTCCTATGCCATTTTTATGTTTGCGGTAGGCTTGCTATTTTGGTTTCAGCTAAGACGAAATCAAAGTAAACCTGCCCAAAATTCCCCCAAGCCTAACCCCAAAAAGAAGAAAAAAAGCTGATCATGGACAATACTTATCTTTTTTATGTGCTGGTCACTTTGTTGTTCTCTGCCTTTTTCTCCGGGATAGAAATGGCTTATATCTCTGCCAATAAGCTTCAGATCGAGCTTCAGAGCAAGCAAGGCATCCTCTCCGGCCAGATATTAAGCCGCTTTGTCAAAAATCCCGGTCAGTTTATCGGAACCACTCTGATCGGAAATACGATCATGTTGGTGCTATATGGCACTTTTATGGCCTTTCTTTTGGAAGACCCCATTCGAGACATGCTGCCCCCTCCTTTTGCCAACGAAGGAAGTATTCTGATTATTCAGACAGTATTATCAACAATTTTGGTTTTGGTGACTGGAGAGTTTTTGCCGAAAAGTCTTTTTATGCTGAATCCCAACAGCATGCTTCGTTTTTTTGCATTGCCTTTCTGGGGGATCTACCTTTTGATGTATCCTTTGGTCTGGATGATTGTCTGGATGTCCAGGTTCTTTATCACCCACGTCCTAAGGCTGGAATACAATGAGGAAAAGCCTGTTTTCACCATTACTGACCTGAATTCCTTTATTAAGGAGCATTTTCATCAGACCAAAAAAGAAGGAGGAAAAGTCGATATCGATACCAAGATTTTTGACAATGCCGTGGAATTCAAGACTGTCCGCGTTCGTGAATGTATGATTCCCAGAACCGACATTGTTGCCGTGGAGGTGGAAGATTCGATCGAAGATATCCGAAAGGTTTTCGAAGAAAGCGGGCACTCCAAAATTGTGGTCTATCGGGAATCCATTGACGAAGTGATCGGCTATTGCCACCAGTTGGAGCTCTTTAAGAAGCCCAAGACGATTGAAGAAATTCTTACTCCCATCATCATTGCTCCGGAATCAGCCTTGGCAAATGAGTTGTTGATCCAGTTTATTCAGGAAAGAAAAAGTCTGGCCTTGGTGGTGGATGAATTTGGCGGTACCAGTGGGATTGTCTCCATGGAAGATATTATTGAAGAGATTTTTGGGGAAATCGACGACGAATACGACAATGATGATCTGATTGAGCAAAAAATCTCCGAACACGAATATTTATTGAGCTCCCGTCACGAAATCGATTATTTAAATGAAAAGTACGGATGGGAATTGCCGATTGGGGACTTTGAGACATTGGCAGGTTTAATTCTGTCTTTGACCGAAAATCTTCCGAATAAAGGAGAAAACATCACCGTAGGCCGATATACCTTCACGATTGTTTCGAAGCAGGCACACCGGATAGACTCCGTTCGCCTGAAAATCAACGACTCCGACATTTTTTGAGTAGGGGACTTTGTTTCTCATTGATTTTGAATTTCGAGGGTAATGCTATTATTTTGCGACACTTCTAAAAAAGCGTAGTAACAATAATGGCGTTAATTAAGCAAATAAGACAGCGGACAGGTCTCGCAATCGGTGTAATCGCCGGCGGGTTGATTCTATTTCTCCTTGGAGGAGATCTTTTGAGTCCAAATTCCACTTTACTCAACAGCAATAAAAATATTGTTGGGGAGATCGCAGGCGAAGAAATTACTCTGGAAGAGTATTCTTTGAAAGTGGAAGAATTTAAAGCTGCTTTCCAGCAAAGAACAGGCAGAGTTCCAGCAGAGCCTGAAATGGTTTCTGTACGTGAGCAAGCTTGGCAGGCAATGATTGTGGAGCGCGTATTCGACGAGGAATATGAAAAGCTTGGACTGACTGTCTCCAATGCAGAATTGGTGGACATGGTTCAGGGGAAAAATATTGTACCGGAACTTAGAGCTCAATTGGTCAATCCACAGACAGGCCAGTTTGATAAAAACCAGTTGATTTCCTTCCTGCAGTCTTTGGAGACTGCGGATCCTGCACAGCAGGCTTTCTGGGCTCAGCAGGAGAAACTTTTCGCTCAGTCCAGAAAAAGAGTGAAGTATGACAACTTGCTAGCGCTTTCTGAATATGCTACTACTGCAGAGGCAAAAATGGAATACAAAGGAGCGAACTCCATTGCCGACGCTTCTATTCTTTACATTCCTTACTATGTCATTCCTGACGGAGAAGTAAGCATCGCTGACAGCGACTTGAGTTCTTATTTCAACAAGAACAAGGAAAAATTCAAAATCGGAAATTCTGCCAGCATTGAATATGTATCCTTCTCCATTTTGCCTAGCGGACAGGATTCAGCACAAGTAATCGGTGCGATCAATGAATTGACCGCCGAATTGAAGACTACTACTGAAGATTCTGCCTTTGTAAGCAGAAACTCGGAATTGCAGTTTCCTTTCCAAACTTTCGGTCCAGGCGATCAGCTTCCTGCTGGATTGACTACCAATGTGGGAGATATTCAAGAAGGTGAAACTTACGGTCCATTTGTGACTGCAAATTCCAGCTACGTGTCCTACAAAGTCACTGACCAATACCAAGGCACTCCAAAAATGAGAGCCTCTCACATTCTCTTCAGTACGGAAGGAATGGATGATGCTGGAAAAGCATCTGTCAAAGAGCAAGCTGAGAAAGTATTGGCTGAGATCAAAGGTGGATTGGATTTCGCATTGGCAGCCAGACAATATGGTCAGGACGGCACTGCGCAGACAGGTGGAGACTTGGGTTGGTTTGCCAAAGAAGACTTCGTAGAGCCATTTGCAAACGCTACCTACGCGGCAAAATCAGCTGGACTATTGTCCAATGTGGTGGAAACTGAATATGGTTACCACATCATCGAGGTGACAGAAATGCCAAAGTCCACTTACACCAAGCTGGCGATTTTGGAATTGGAATTGGTGGCTTCTGATGCTACCCGTGATGAAGCTTACAGAAATGCGGATTCTTTTGCAGCTGAAAGTGGCAACAGAAACGAATTCACTGAAAATGCTACCGAAAAGGCCTACAGAATTATTCAGGCAAATAACATTGATGCCAGCGCCAGAAATGTCAACAACCTGACCAACGCTAGAAGTGTTGTGATGTGGGCATTTGGTGAAGCTTCAGTAGGTAAGGTCTCTCCGGTATTTGAATTGGATAATTCTTACGTAGTAGCTACTCTGGTTTCCCGAAAAGAAGAGGGCGAAGCGAAGTTGGAAGACGTAAAAGATCAAGTTAGACAGCAAGTTCTAAATGAGAAGAAAGCTGCGATGATCAAAGAAAAAATTGCAGGCAAGGCTACCTTGGAAGAAATGAAAGCGGTCTATGCAGATGCTTCTTTGAATACACTTCCTGATCTTCGATTGAACACCTCTGTTCTTCCAGGAATCGGATTTGCACCAAAAGCTGTAGGAGCGATCTTCGGATTGGGCCAGGCTGGTAAAATCACCCAACCTATTCAGGAAGACATCGGAGTGATTGTGGCAAAATTGAATGCCTATACCCCTGCAGCTGAAATCGGAGATTACACGGCGTATCAGTCTCAGCTTTCTCAAAGTGCAGCACAGAGAATGACCTATCAGATTATGATGGCACTTCAGGATCTGGCAGACGTGAAAGACTACCGATACAAGTTCTACTAAAAGAAATCAAAAAATGAACCCATGTCGAAAGGCATGGGTTTTTTGTTTGATTATAAATTTGAGAGAAAGAAGTAAGTTTGATCATGCAAAAGAAATTTGATAAAGCAGGTTTCAAAGAAAAGCTGGAGGCAGTAGGGCAGTTCCCGATGCTTTATATGTTTAAATTCATCGTACCAAAAGGCCAAGAGCAAGAAATTGCCAAGCTTTTTCCAAAAAACGAAATCAGCCTAAAGCCCAGTAGCGGAGGAAAATATGTGAGCACCACCATTCAGATGATGGTGGACAGCTCAGATCAAATTATGGACATCTATGAGCAAGCCTCCTCCATTGAGGGAGTGATTGCTCTATAAACTTTACTTGGATATGTGGAAAGAAGAGAATAACCGTTTGAAAAGGACTTTCAAATTTGGAGACTTTCAGGAGGCATTTGCCTTCATGACGCGAGTGGCATTTTTGGCAGAAGCCCATAATCATCATCCCAATTGGAGCAATGTGTACAATCAGGTAGAAATCGAACTGACCACCCACGACGCCGGAAATACTGTCACTGAAAAAGACCGCAAATTAGCCAAAGCGATAGATCAGATTCTGAAATGAGCGAATCTCCCATCAGTCTATTTCTTGTTCCTACTCCCATTGGTAATCTTAAGGACATAACGCTAAGGGCGATTGAAACCCTGAAGTCTGTGGATGTTATTCTGGCTGAAGACACACGGACCACCGGGATTCTTTTGAAGCATTTGGAGATCTCCAGGCCTTTGCAGAGCTACCATATTTTCAACGAACATAAGGCCGTAGAAAAACTGGTAGATAGGATGAAAAATGGGGAGGTTTTTGCCTTAGTCAGTGATGCCGGCACCCCGGCAATTTCAGATCCGGGCTTTTTGCTGGTTCGTGAGGTCTTGGCTTCCGGACTGGATGTACAATGTCTCCCCGGCCCCACAGCCTTTGTTCCTGCTTTGGTCAACAGTGGCTTGCCCAATGACCGTTTTGTTTTTGAAGGTTTTCTCCCGCACAAAAAAGGAAGAAAAACTCGGATTGATTCCTTGATGCTGGAAACCAGAACAATGATTTTTTATGAATCCCCTCATCGCCTGATGAAGACGCTGGAGCAGTTTGCGGAAGCCTTTGGGGAAGAGCGCCAAGCCTGTGTCTCAAGAGAGCTTACCAAGCTCCATGAAGAAAATGTTCGGGGAACTTTGAAAGAATTAATTGAATATTATCAAAATAATCCGCTAAAAGGAGAAATTGTTCTTATTCTTGCAGGAGCAAATGAAAAACTAAAAGAGAAGGATCAGGAGAAGGAATGGAAGAAGGAGAAGAAATACAAGTAGGCATTTTAGCTTTTCATTTGAGGACTTTCCCTTTAATCAACCCATAATTTTTACCCATTCATGATTTCCAAAACAGAACTAGCCGATTTACTAGGGCAAACTCAAATGATCGCCAAGGAAGTGGGAGCCTTTATCCGTAAGGAAAGAACTCACTTCGATGTGGAAAAAGTCGAACACAAGGGCTTCAATGACTTAGTCTCCTATGTGGACAAAGAGGCTGAGCTGAAAATTGTAAATGCTCTGAGTAAGATTTTGCCAGAGGCGGGATTCATTACAGAGGAAGGCACCAGCACCAATCAAAAGGAAGTGTACAACTGGGTGATTGATCCATTGGATGGAACCACCAATTTCATTCATGGCATTCCTGTTTTTGCGGTGAGCATCGCTTTGATGGAAAAGGATCAAGTTGTCTTGGGCGTGGTCTATGAGATCAACAGGCACGAGTGTTTTTATGCCATGAAGGGTGAAGGTGCATTCTGTAATGACACACGCATCAAAGTCAGTAAAGCTCCAGATCTATCCGCATCCCTCGTGGCTACCGGATTTCCCTATTACAATTTTGAACTGATAGACCGATATCTCAATAGCATGAAGTCTTTGATGCAAAAAACCCATGGGTTGAGAAGAATGGGTTCAGCAGCAGTGGATTTAGTCTATGTGGCTTCAGGTCGTACAGAAGGATTTTTTGAATACAACCTGAATTCCTACGATGTGGCAGCCGGAGCCTTGATCGTCCAAGAGGCAGGAGGGGTAGTTACGGACTTTTCAGGAGGAGATGATTATATTTTCGGGAGAAAAATCGTGGCCAGCAATGGGCATATTCATGGAGAGTTTTTGAAGGTTTTGGCCGAGTTCTGGAATTAAATTAGCCCAATAGAATATACCAAATGGCCAAAGTGGCAGCTGAAATCGGCATGCCCAATCCTGATAACAAAGTTGCCAAGCGGGGCTGAAGCCCAAATTGGATCGCAATGATTGAGCCGGTAATCATTGGGGCCATTCCGCTTTCGAGGACTGTTACTTTAAATTCCAGAGAATTCCTGTCCAAAAACTGGACATAAACCAACCATACTACCAAAGGCGCTAAAATCAAACGGTATCCCATCCCATACCAAAAGAACTTGGAGGTAATGGATTGGATGTCCGGGGAAAAGCGAAGCCCAATGACCAATAGAGCCATGGGAGGCATAGTTTTCCCGATCCACTGTAAGGCTGGAATCAAAATCTCGGGAGTTGGAATTTTAAATAGACTCATCAACAAAGTCCCAACCAAAAACCCAAATGGAGGGAATTTTAAGATTTTCAAGGGGACTTTGGTTAGGCTTTCACTATGATCACCATAGATAGAGCCTACGAGAATTGAAAGCGAGGATACCAGTAGAAAAGAGCCACCCTGATCAATCAACAAGGCGATGGGAAGCCCTTCTTTTCCATACAATCCTTCCACAACAGGGAAGCCTAAAAATGAGGTATTGGCAAGGCCGGACACGATGATCAGGCAACCTGTGACATTGGATCCCCAGTTGAATTTTTTACCTAAAAGTCCGAAAATCAACCAAGAAAGCAGGAAAGTAAACCAGGCTGCCGAAATGGGAATCAACAGACTCCAGCTGGGGTTGATTTCAGGGATATAGAGCAAAGCCAAAGCCGGCAAAACAATATTGATCAAATACCACTGTACCCAGTTGGCTGCCTTGCTGGCCGAAAACTTGGGGACCTTTTGCAGGAATATTCCCAAAAAAAGACAGGCAATCGCAATCACAGCTCCATACATATTCGAATATTCTTATTCTTTATTTGTTTTAACATAAAATTAATTTTGTTTCTTTGCAGAAGCTTGATAATCAGTATACTTTTGAACAAATAAACTTTATGCGAATGGCTAAACTTATACCTATTTTTATTGAAGGCAAAAAGTGGGTGCAATTATCCCAGCTCAGCAGTGAACAAGCACAGTCCCTGAAATCTTGGCTGCCGGTAAATTGTCTGAAAAAGATTTTGTTTCAAGGAATCGAATTGACTGATTGCTTGGATTTTGAAACCTATGAATTATGGTTTAGAACCCGTCAGGTGGTCGATCAAAGACAACCCTTACTGGATTTTTAATCCAGCCCGAAGTTTTTTCGCTTCTCTTCAAAGTATTTTTTCAGTTCAGGATAAAATGGGCTCTCTGCCTCCGGAATCCCGTCCAATACCATAGCCATGTTGCCTTCCTGAAGATCTTGATTGACCTGCATCCCTTCGATCAGGTAGGTAAGTTCGTCAAAGCTCAGGGGCTCCCAGCTGCTTCCAGGATAAAGCACATATTCATTTCCGTAAAAATCCACCACCTCATAATGGATCTTACCATCCAATTGATGGGCATAAATGCTGATCTGCTCTCCCCATTGACTTTCAGGGAAATTCAGCCTCACCAATAAAATCGAGGTTACCCCATCGGAAAAATAACTTTCAGGCCGGAATTTGAAATCATACATGTCCAAATTTAGTGGGATAATGCTTTTTCCTCCTACCAAAATTTGCTTTTTGAGATAATATGAGAAACCTGCCGGAGGTTATATCAGATTATCCAGCCCCTCACTCAGCTTTAATTCAGCTTTTCATTTTTCATTTGAAAGCTATCTTTTTCCACATTGGATAATAGGGACTTTCAGGCTATTTTTGGACTCCTTTAGAATGGGCTATCAAAATCGCCCTATTGATTTTATTGCTTTCAAACCCCTGATTATGAAAAGAGACTCGCTTGTTTTTGACTTGATTGGCAAAGAAGAAGACAGACAAAGAAGAGGAATCGAACTGATTGCCTCTGAGAATTTCACTTCCAAGCAAGTCATGGAGGCTGCAGGCAGCGTCCTGACCAATAAATACGCAGAAGGACTTCCAGGCAAGCGCTACTATGGTGGCTGCGAGGTAGTGGATGAGATTGAGCAAATTGCCATCGACCGTGCCAAGAAGTTGTTTGGAGCCACTTGGGCTAACGTTCAGCCACACTCTGGAGCTCAGGCAAACGCAGCCGTAATGCTGGCCTGTCTGAAGCCTGGAGATTCAATTTTGGGATTTGATCTTTCCCATGGGGGTCACTTGACTCATGGTTCTCCCGTAAACTTCTCAGGCAAGCTGTATCAGGCTAATTTTTATGGAGTAGAAGAAGAGACTGGAATGATCGATTACGATAAAGTTGAGGAAAAAGCCTTAGCCATTCGTCCCAAAATGATCATCTGCGGAGCTTCTGCTTATTCCCGGGATTGGGATTATGAGAGACTGAGAGAAATTGCTGACGAAGTGGATGCGATTTTGCTGGCGGATATTTCCCACCCATCTGGGTTGATTGCCAGAGGTTTGCTCAACGATCCCTTGGAGCATTGTCATATTGTGACCACGACTACTCACAAAACCTTGAGAGGCCCAAGAGGCGGTTTGATCATGATGCGTGAAGATTTTGATAATCCTTGGGGTCTGACCACTCCAAAAGGAGAAATCAGAAAGATGTCTTCCCTTTTGGATATGGGAGTATTTCCAGGTACTCAAGGCGGTCCATTGGAGCACATTATCGCTGCTAAGGCAGTAGCTTTTGAAGAGGCCCTTTCTGATGAATACATGGATTATGTGCTTCAGGTAAAAAGAAATGCATCCGTAATGGCACAAGAGTTCGTATCTCGTGGATACCAGATCATTTCTGGTGGAACAGACAATCACCTGATGCTGATAGACCTGAGAAATAAAGAACTGACCGGAAAACTTGCTGAGGAAACTTTGGGCAAAGTGGATATCACCATCAATAAAAACATGGTTCCATTCGATACCAAATCTCCTTTTGTGACCTCCGGTATGCGCTTGGGTACTCCAGCGGTGACGACTCGCGGTCTGAAGGAAGAAGATATGGTCAAAATTGTAGGTTTGATCGATCGAGCTTTGCAAAACCATTCCAACGAAGACGAGTTGGCTAAAATCAAGGCAGAAGTAAATGCCTGGATGGTTCAATTTCCCCTATACTAATTATTAGAATTTATACGTGGCCCTAGATCAATATCAAGAGGAAGAAGAGGAAGGAATGTCGTTTTTGGACCATTTGGAAGCATTGCGCTGGCATTTGCTTCGGTCCGTAGCGGCGGTACTCATCTTTACGGTAATCGCATTTCTTGCAAAAAGCATTGTCTTTGGGGTAATTATCCTGGGGCCTTCCAAGGTAGATTTTCTTACCTATAGGGTACTTTGTGACATTGGTAATTACTTGGGAATTTCAGCTTTGTGCATTGATGATCTGCCGTTCACGATCCAAAGCCGGCAAATGACCGGGCAGTTTTCCATGCACATGACTTCAAGTTTTGTGGTCGGCTTTATTGCTGCTTTCCCCTATGTGTTTTGGGAAGTGTGGAAGTTTATCAGCCCTGGATTGTACGATAAAGAAAAAAATGCTGCACGTGGGGCTGTGTTTTTCGTCAGCTTGCTATTCCTGATGGGTGCTGCATTCGGATATTATGTCCTTTCTCCGCTTTCCATCAATTTCCTTTCCAACTACCAATTAGATCCCAGCATCACCAATGAGTTTGACATTACTTCCTATGTAACCACTTTGACGATGTTGGTATTGGCGTCGGCAATTATGTTCCAGCTTCCGGTGGTAGTCTATTTCCTCTCCATGTCCGGTCTGGTGACCTCCAAAATGCTCAAAGCGTATCGAAGACATTCCATCGTGGTGATTTTGGTGGTTTCGGCAATTATCACTCCTCCGGACGTGATCAGCCAGCTGTTGATTGCAATGCCGATTTTGGTATTGTATGAGATTGGAATTAATATCGCTAAACGATTGGAGAAGAAAAGGGCTTTGAAAGAAGCGGAATATCAAAGAAATAATCCATCTGAAGACTAACCATCATGGGAAAGAAAATCGCGATTGGAGGAGATCACGCCGGGTTTGATTACAAGGCGAAAATGATCGAAAAGCTGGGCTCACTCGGGTATGAGGTTAAAGATTTTGGACCTTTTACCACTGACTCAGTAGATTATCCTGATTATGTTCACCCTTTATCTACTGCAGTGGAAAAAGGGGAATACGAGTTGGGGATCGTGATTTGCGGAAGTGGAAACGGAGTAGCAATTACTGCCAATAAGCACCAGGGTATCCGTGCGGCACTTTGCTGGAATGAGGATCTGGCAGCTTTGGCAAGGCAGCATAACAACGCCAATGTGTTGGCAATTCCAGCCCGGTTTATTTCCTATGAATTGGCAGAAAAGCTAGCGGAAATATTTCTGACGACTGATTTTGAAGGAGGAAGGCATTCCAATCGGGTGAATAAAATAGCCTGCCAATAAAATAAGTTGATATATCAAAAAAGCCCATGAGGATAATTTCTTCATGGGCTTTTTTGATGGGTTAAAGGACTTTTAGAGTTTCACTTCTCCGCTTGAAACCTTACTTGCCAAAATCAAGGCATTATACAGGTTGGCTATTTTTCCGGATTTAGAAATTTCTGAAAATGCTTTTCTCGGTCCTTCCATACCTCCCACCACCACTTCTACTTGAGGGGAAATTCCGGATTCCATGATGATTTTCTTCACCTGAGACGCTGTAAGAGTCGGGAAGTAAGACCTAATCATGGCAGCAACACCAGCCACTGCAGGTGCGGCCATGGAAGTCCCTCCCTGGAATTTATAGGCATCCTCTGGCATGGTAGAATAGATCTGGTCGCCAGGAGCGAAAATGTCTACATTCTCTTTACCATAATTGGAAAACACCGCAACCATTTCTTCTCCAAATCCTGAGGACAATGCCCCTACGGTCAGGTAGTTATCCACGATTTCCTGCTTATCGCTGTCAGGTCGATCATTGGGAAAATTTGAGTTTTCCGGTGAGTCCAAATCAATTCCATCATTTCCAGCTGCATGGACAAAAAGGATGTCCTTAGAGGCGGCATATTTCAGGGCCTCATAGACCCATTCCGAATTGGGTGAAAAGGCTTTACCAAAGCTGGCATTGATCACTTTTGCTCCATTGTCAGCGGCATATCGGATAGCCAAGGCAATGTCTTTGTCATATTCATCTCCATTGGGTACTGCTCGAATTGACATGATTTTGACATTTTGAGCTACTCCATTAACCCCTTTTTTATTGTTTCGGGTAGCGGCAATGATTCCGGCAACATGGGAACCGTGACTTTCGGTATTGACTCGGTTATTTGGATTTCCATCTCCATAGCCGATGTCAGTAAGGTCATAAGGATTATCTCCTACAGACTTTCTACCGTCAAAATCCACGTTGAGATTATACTTCAACTGTTCCTCGTAATATTGAAGGCCTTCTTTCAAGTCATCCAAAGCAGAAGGGATATCTTCTCCCATGCCCATGATTTGCATCAGGATTCCGACGGTTCGTTCTTCCTGTGCATTCTTTGGCTGAAACTTCTCCAGATCTGCCAGGGAATAATATTCTTTTCCCAAAGCTTCCTGCATAGACTGGTGAGACATCCGCACGATTTGTTCGATTTGCTGAATCTGGGGGAAAGCGGATTTTGCTTCCTCCAGTTTCTCATCAAGCTTGGCTTTTGCTGCTTGCTGGTAAGCTTCGTCACCGATTTTGAGTCTCAAGATCCGTGCGGCTTCCAGCTGTTCGTGGTAGGATTCCCCTAGAAAATTATATCCGTGGATATCATCGACGTATCCATTTCCGTCATTGTCTATGCCGTCTCCCGGTTTTTCTCCCGGATTCGTCCAAAGGACTGATTTTAAATCTTCGTGGTCTAAGTCAATTCCAGAATCGATAACTGCCACGATAACAGTTTGTCCTTTCTTCTTTTTCAAAAGCTCTGAATAAGCACGATTCACGGACATCCCGGGAATAGTATCTTTTTGTAAATCTAAATGTCCCCATTGCATGGCTTCTTTTTCAGAGAGCTGGGCAGTTTTGGAGCTAGTACCAGTGTAACTGATTGAAGGAGCGGTAAATAAGGTGGAGGAGCTGCACCCCATGGCCAGCAGACCTACCGTAAGACCTGCCAACACTCTAAAATTGGATTTATTCATACCTAAATGTAACGCCCGGACTCGAAAAAGGAAGGGTGAAAAAGTGTTAAAAAAGGTGAAGTCACTTTATTATACTTCGTAAGGGTCGCTGGAAATATCATTGTTAATTACGGTCCCATCTGGAATTAACGTTGTCCTTTCCTCCCGGCCAGATCTCGAAATAGCTGCTGGAGTGATTAACTCAGCTTTACAAACCAATCTATTAGGAATATCAACTTCTCCAGATTTAATGGAATTAATTATTGGATCAGGATCTGTCTGTAATGTTCTTCCATATTGGGCCTCAACTTTATAGTACACCATATTTCCGGCATTTACTGCTGTTTTCACTCTCGACTCTGCAAATCTTTCATGTTCACTATTAGCTCGCCTAGTCAGTGGAGTTAAGTTTTTCCAATTAGCGCCAGTACCTCCTAATCGTTCATTCAATAAGTGGCCTTTAATATAGTAAGCACCACGACCTCTTTTTCTCCTGTTTATCAAATCATAGCGTGGATGATCAACACTTGGCCGAGAGCCATGAGGAGCATTTTTGTTTGATAAATAGGTTGCCTCCATGGAGGTCCCATATGGACCGGTTAATGACCCAAAAGCTAATTTTCCATTACTTTCAGAGGCACATTCTTCAAGGACCGAGCTAAATAATGGTCCGAGTTTTCGACTTAGTTCATCCACCAACCTTCTTATTTCTCTGGTTTTTTGCTCCTCAGCAGCAGCTTGCCTATTTGGATCTGTTTCATTTATAGTTTCTGCTTTTTTTGTCTCAATTTGATTGGCAACTTGGAGAGCCTCCGCTTTTTTGGCATTATCCGCTGAATTCGAAAAATTAAGATTGTTTAGCCAGGCGATTAGGGGACTGGCGGGGGCAGGATTTATCATGATAACCATTTCTCCGGCATTACTCTGAAAATAAATTCTATGTTGATTTCCATCTCCTCCTTCAAATCTTTGCTCAACCCCTAATAAATTTCTGGTCCAATTGACCACTGCCGCTACCGCATTCCTCCCAGCATTCAGAATTGCTCCTCCTACTGCCAAGGCCCGGTCGATTAGCCAGTCAATGGCTGCATTTACCCGGTCTCTCAGTCCTCCGATCATCTCTGCGATGCGGGTTCCCAATCCACGAAGACCAACTTGGTTGGCCAAAAATCCTATAGCCACCGGCACCGCTCTGGCCAAGGCTGATTCTAGGTAATTGGCCGCTTCTCCTACAGATCCACGCGCAATGTTTGCCACCCCTGCCACGAAGGAATTGACGATTTCCAGCATTTCCCGGAGCTTTTCAATAAAGGACTGGACGGCACGATAGAATGCGATAAAACTGTTTACCACAGCCATGATTCCCGTAGGGTCCAGCATCGAAAGCAGTCTTGTGGTGACTTGCTGAACGATACGGGTCACCACCCAATTCTGAATTTGCTCCAAGACCATATTCCAGAGATTGCTCAGCTGCTCTTGCACATATTCCCAAATAGCAATCGGCCCTCTTTCCCATACATCTTTGATAAAAGTCCATATCCCGGTGAGGGTATCAATGGCATTTCGGATCTGGTCCACCCGCTCTTGGCCGATTTTCAGGGCCAGTCTTTCCCAGACATTGTCCATCGTCAGTCCCAATACATCCAATACAAATCCCAAAATCGACTGGAAGCTGAGGTCAGCAGGTGGATTGATTCCTGCTGAGGCCAATTCTCCAAAAAGCCAATCTCTCAATCCTCCCAAAAGATGGGTGAGGATATTTTCAAAAAACTGAACAAAGCCTTGCTTGACTGCCCGAAGGAGATTTTTTATGAAACCGATAGGATCCCGCTTGATATCCTCAAAGGCCGACCGGGCATTGGCGATGATCTGATTAATCGTGTCGATAGGGAAATTCATCACGACTAACAGGATCTCCACAATGATTTGGACAATAGTGACCACAAAGTCAAAAAGCCTGCGGATTGGACTGGCAAGGGTTTCCACTATTCTAACAAATGCAGCGAAGGGATTGAAGACATCGGCGATGGTGAAGCTATTCCAAAGGTCAAGGAATAAGCCGGTGATATAGGCCCATGAAAAATTCAAGGTGGCCACCGCAGCATCTATTCTGACAACCGCCTGTTGGATCGCCCCGGTCTTCTTCATTTGCTGGAATTGCTCCTCTCCCCCCGGCAACAAACCCATAAATCCGCGGATAATGTTTTCGGTACTTCTTTCGACAACTTCCTGAGTAAATGGATCTTTTCCGAGAATCACCGTCACCAGATGATATCCTTGTTGCTCTCTGGCATAAGCCGAGAGTTGGGCTAGCAGGGCATCCTTGATAAATTCAAGTACTTTGATAGCTACATTGGCGGCAAAGGTGAAGACCCGGGCAGTAAAAGGAGCAAAAATCCCGATTGTTCGAGTAAATGCACCGACAGGATCTCTCAAATCCTCCAGGGAAAAAGCATTCCAAGCTTGGTCAAAAAGGGCTTTTATTTCCTCAAAACTAAAATTGAGAGCTGCCAATTCTGCATCAATCCAGGCGGCGGTCCTTTCGATGGTACCTTCGGCTCGCATCCTTTCCAGCTCCTGCTCTTTTCCGATCAGAAGTAAAAAGGCTTCGATTTTTTCTGCTGTGGTCGAGTTTACCTCTTCTCCCGTCAGCGGGTCTGTTCCGATCAGTTTGACTAAAAGGGGGTAGCCAAGGAAAGCATCTGCCAATGCCTTCAGAGCCGTCATCAGAGCCGCTTTGACCAGTTCGAATACTTTGTCGCGAACTCTGCCTGCAAAGGTGGAAATATCCCTAAAAAGCTGTCCAAAGGTCCGATCCAGGACGGCCATATTTTCATCCCAACCAGAAAAGACACTGGCTTCATCCCAAGCTTGCTCCAAGGTTCTTTCCAGGCGGCCTACGCTCAAATCCAAGGAAGCCATCTCCGCTTCCACCCAAGCCAAAGCATCGTTGATGATGTTCAACTCTACCAGCTTATTGAAAAGCAGGGTTCCGAATATCGGAATCAGTCCTAAAAGTCCTCCGATCAAATTCGTAGCATTTCGCTCTACATTCCTCCCGGCAAGAGGGTCGTATCCTATGATTACGCACAGAAGAGTATATCCGGGTATGTAGCTGGCAAATCGGGAAAGTCCCTCCCGTACAGCCCAAGGAAGCCGCTGAACTTGAGGCTCGGTTTGGGTGATTTCTTTTCTGGAAACTCTAGGCTGAGAGCTGCCCTGCTGGACAGTGTGGGTCAATTCATGTGCTAGAAGCCTCTTTCCGTCGGGCGATTCCGGCTGGTATTTGCCATCGTTGAAATAAATATCATTGCCATAAGTGAAGGCCTGAGCTCCAAGAGCATTGCTCATGCTGCTGGCTTGAGGTCCGGTGTGAATTTTTACTCCTGAGAAATCAGCACCTATTTTGCTACTCATTTCAGCTTGAACCGCAGGAGACATTTGGCTTCCTCCTCCTGCATTGGATTGAATTTGGGCGCTAAGTCTAGGGGAAGCTTGGGCACCATTTCCATCTGCTTGGATGCTATCTTCCTTCAATTGAAGGGTTTCTTCCTCTTCCTCCCCGGCAAGCGAGATCATCGAAAAACTCGAAGAAATCGGCATCATTTGAACTTCTTCCTCTTCCTCGGGCATCATTTGAAGCCCTCCAGAACTAGCTGAAAGAATTGGACTACTGGGCTGAGCCGGCATCATCATGACCTGATCGGCCACCCGGTCGGCTTCGACCTCGTATTTATCCCCCGGTTTGCCGACTTTCAGGGAAGTTTGGATCAGCGGATTCCCAGTCCCGAAGGCACGGGATTTTGAAGGACTTATTTTTTCCGCTGCGGCACCCATAGTTTAGTTTTTAATAGGGTTCATGGCCTCACCCAGATCACTGGGTTTCATGCCTTGTCTTTCTTTCTCGATAGGAGTCATTTTTTCTTTCTTCACTTTATCATCGGCTGCCTTTTCTTTGTCTACGACTAAGATGATCGGTTCCTGCTCTTCCTCCTTTTCAGGCTTTTTTCGGACTTTTCTTTTCATGGCTTAAGGGCTTAAATGGTACGACCAACTTTTTGGAATTCTCTTCGAATTCCCTCCCGGATATCTTCCATCCGAATGACTTTATCTTCATGCTCCAGCGCCATTAGCAAGCTGTGCTGAATCACATTGATGATGCTGCCGCCGCTGAGGTCGTAGTTGGAGGCCAAGGTTGGGAGGTCTACTTTTTCTTCAAACTCGGCCTTTTTGGGAAATCCCTTCTCCCAGAGCAGCAGTCTTTCTTCCGCTTGTGGCATTGGAAAAAAGATACTGGACTGAAACCTTCGCATAAAGGCATCATCCAGGTTGTTTTTAAGATTGGTGGCCAAAATGACCAGACCATCGTATTCCTCAATTCTTTGCAGCAGGTAGGAAACCTCTTGGTTGGCATACTTGTCGTGGGCATCGTTGACGGAAGTTCTTTTTCCAAAAAGAGCATCGGCTTCGTCAAAAAATAGGATCCACCCTCTTCTTTCAGCCCTATCAAAAATTTTAGCCAGATTCTTTTCTGTCTCACCGATATACTTGGATACCAAGCGAGAAAGATCTATCCGATAGACATCAAGCCCAGTCTTTTTCCCCAATAGGGCAGCCGTCAAAGTCTTCCCTGTGCCTGGAGGTCCAAAGAAAAGAGCTTTATACCCCGGCTTCAGTACCCTACCCATTTCCCAATCCTTGAGCAAAAAATCTTTGTGCTTCAACCAGATTTCCAGCTCTTTGAGTTGTTGCCGAGTCTCTTCTGGCAAGACCAAATCCTCCCAGTCCAGAGAGGTATGCAGCCCTTGTGCTGGGAAATCATTGCTGAAACTTGGCTTTTGGACCTTGCCGGTGGTGATTTGATCCAAGATTTCCCGGGAAATACTCAATGTCCCGGACAAAAAGGATTCATCGGACTCCACTTCAGTCAATTTGAGAATTCCTTCCTGAAATAGCTTACCATTCCCATCCAGAAGGTTTTGGTATTGGAAACGCTTCTTCAAATCATTCCCGGCCAGGATAAACAGGATGGTTTCTCCGGTTGGGATGAATCCATTATGTGATTTGGCTTTTCGACCTCCAAACTCCGTGTAGATCTGCTGGGTCAGTTGATTTCTGCTCATAAACATGTCCAGCAGCTGCGGGCGAATATGCGGGACCGCTGCCAAAATCAGCAGGAATCTATCTTCTGGCCCTAAGTGGAGGTTTTGGATTAATTGGGTATAGGGAGAATCCAAATCACCCAAATCCGGAGCTGGAATCTGGAGTAAGTCCGCAGGGCCAGTTCCGGGATTGGAGTTAAGAGCAGATCTCGCTTTGAGAATCTGCTGCAGCCAGTCGAGTTCTAGCTGGATGGTTTGGGCGTTATCGTGGGCTCGGCTTACCATTCTACAAATAAAGTTTCCTGCATCCAGGGCAGTTTGATAATCGACAGGGTCCAAGGCAAGCGGTTAAGAAGAATATCAATGGAGATTCTTGGAATGGTCAGCTGATAGCCACGGTCCACTTTTTTTAGAATTCCTTCCCTTGGGAAAAAGCCATTGGCCATGGATTCCCCAGAGGTGGATTTCAGGGCTGTCCATTGAGCCACCATAGCATTTAAAAGGTTGGGGATTTCTTCTTTTTCCACCTCAGAAAGGGTGATTTCTACCGGAATAATCTCTCCCGGAGAAATCCCGCAAAGCAATTTATTCAGCAAGAGTTCGGACTCCTCAAAGGCTTCCTCCTTTTCCAAAAGGCATTGTAAAAGCAGGGCCGCCCTATTTTGAGCCTCTTGGCTTACAAACTTTTTGTTTTCAAGGAGTCCAAGCCCTTTGAAGAAATAGGGCAAAAATGGAGCAACCAATACCAACCCTGCATTCAGAATGGGATAGGTCTCTTCCAACATCAAGTCTTGTTGGGATGATCGGGAATCTTTGGTAAAAGGAATGACTTGGGAATTTTCCTGTTGGTTTGTCGGCCTTTGAAACTCCTTCTGGAGAGTTTCCAGCCCAGGGGAAAATGCTTTAGGAGAATTGGATGTTCCGATTTCAGAATGAGTATGAATAAACGGGCTGTGGATCCATTTCTCCCAAGTTTTTTCGAGTATTGAGCTTGAAATAGCATAGGAAGAATCTATTCTAAAGCTCCATATCAGGGGTTCTACTAAGTTTTCTATCGGGATTTTGACCTTTTGTGAAGGTGAAACAAATTCCTCTATCCAGGAGCTTAGAGCAAATGATTTTTGGGTTTTATGGGCAAAGAATAATTCTGCCAAAAGCAGTCTCTTGGACTTTTTCCAACTGGCGGATGAGCTAATGTCATGGGGCAAGGAATTTTCAAGGCTGTTGATAAAAGCCTCCCAGCTTTTGGCTTTCTCTGGGAATACCCATTGGCCCAAAGACATTAAATCCAAGTATTGGGTATGGTTTAGTAGTCTTCTAAACTGATTTGCAGATAAGGATTTACTTTCCAGCAGGGATTTTAAAGCCGGATTTTTCTCCCGAGAAAGTTTTTGAAGCAAATCCCGGATTCCGGTTTGATCAAAAATGGATTTCCACCAGGGGTTGCGTCCATGTTCCAACAGGAAAAGCAGTAATTCCAGATCCTGAAGCTCGTCCCGAGTTCCATGGATTTCAGCTATGCCCGAATTTTTTGGCTTTGGCTTGACATTAGACTTAGACAGTTCAGGGATTTGTTTAAGAATTTGAGTTTTTAAGACCTCTTTTACCTTCTGAATAAGTAGATCAGCGTCCAAGTTGGAAGGGATTTTCCCCAAGTCCAATTTCAACAGGTTGATCCGGATGATTTGGTTTGGCAGATCCAATTCCTCCAGCACCTCCTCCATGGCGGGTTGGATGATTTTCTGGAAGCGCTCACCCCAGGAATTCATGTCCGCTTTTGCCTGAGCTACATTGTGGTACCTCAGTTGTAGAATCTGCCGATGAATGAGGTGATTAGCCATTATTTTCCAGTGATCAGGTTGACAAGACTTGTTTTATTCGAGTTGCTTCGGTACCTCAGGTCCCTGCTGTCGGCGATGACTTTAAGCGTATCATTTTTGAGCAAGACGAGTTCCTCAGTTTTCAGAGTCACCTCTTGCTTATCGTCCTCCATTAATCGGATCACCGTGTTTTTATCAGGATTTGATCCTTCAGATAAAAGCCCTCGGATAGTCGCTACTTTGATCAAATCTTCCTCAGTCAAAGTATTTACCGCTACTGCTACTCCCACGGATTCGGTATTCGTTTCTTGCTTTTCGGGAATCAGCGTAACTGTAATATTTTCTTGATTGCAGATTTCTATTTCTGTAGAAATAAACCGGGTAGCTTCGAAGATTAAGGTTTGTCCCGGGTTAGGGAACTGGATTAGGAATTCTCCTTTATCATTGGTCAAAACGGAAATATTGCTTCCTTTCACCGATACTTTTGCTCCAGAAACAGGACCTCCGGCAGGGGTCATTACTCTACCTATTACTCTTGTAGAAGTACAAGTCGGCTCGGGATTAGGCTGAGATGCCCCACAATTGGCAGCCTGATAGTCCAAAATCGCTTTTCCCATCGAATCATAATCCATTCCGTCTTGGAATAGGCCCAAACAGGATAGCAACTGTTTCCTTGATTCCTCCTCTTCCAAAAAGTCCACGGACATAATTTCCTCCTCTGTAAATCCACCGGTTTGTTGAAGGCTGGTGAGTAAACTTTGGATTGCAAACTCTAGGTCGTTGCCGGGATCCAACTTTCTGAATTCGACCGCTGCGAAAACATTTTTTTCTCCCCAGCAAGCCAAAATATCTCGATTGTAACAGGTTTGTGGCTTAGGTGATTTCACCCAGATTGTCACTCTTCCCACATCGCTCAGGCCACTATCCTCATCCACAAGCAGGTAGGAAAAGGCGTCATCTCCGGCAAAATCCTTAGGCGGCTCATAGATAAAAATCGGATTGTTTCCGTCTTGACTGACCTTTCCTCCTTTTTCTGAGCTTTCAGAAAGAGGTTTGACGATATAATTTCTTTTGATGGGGAGTCTGTCATTGACCATGACTTCAATGGAGACAGCAGAATTCTGAAGTGTGATCGCATAGTCCGGACGGGCAAATGGAGGAAGCAAACTCCAATCGTCAGAGTCACAGGCCTCGATACACTGACAATCACAGGCAGCTCCGGGAAGACTGAAGTCCCCGATTACTTTTCCTGAACTTTGCATATAAACCAATATGAATGTTCCTCCTCTATAGACTCCTGCTTCGTGAGTAAGGCCGGGATTTTCATTCAGGAATTCTGAAAATTTCCTGGAATTGTGAAGCTTGGATTTGCGGTGCAAATAGCTCAAAAACAGACGCTGGATTTTGGTAAAATAAAACAGATCCAAAATCCGGTAGATAAGAGGTGAAACTCTCGCCATCAGGCCGTTGATCAGTTCCAGATTTTTATCAGCCTCTTTGTCATTCACATCCATTTTGTCCAGTAGCTTCATCTGGATCAGGAGAAAGTCCAATAGGGTCTGCAGGATTTTCTTGTAGGCTTCCTGGAATTTGTCCCAGTCTAGATCCTCCAGGCATTCACTCATGGCGTCCACCCAGATTTCGAAGAGCTCAAAGGCTTTCAATACCTGATTTTCATCCTTGTCTGAAAACATCTCCTTTTCTCCTCCATACTTTTCATTCATTTTTTGAAGAAAATCCAGAATTTCCCTGAGGTCCCTTATCATTCCCAAAAGCTGGAATCGATGGTGCATGTACTCCTCCTGCAAATCATTCCAGCCACAGTTTTTATCCTGCAAAGGTCCGCCGGAATCCAAGTGGAGGCTTTCGAGATGGATGGGGAGATTAAACTTGTTGATCAGCTTTTGAATGTCCTCTTTGGCCTTCAGAATGTCGTAATCCAAGTGGCCTTCAATCCTGAGAAATGGGAAGGCTTCCCAGTTATAGGAAAGAGGTGATTCCCAAAAGCCAGGATTGGAAGGCATAGCATCGGGCTGATTGTCGTAGCCCAGTACTTTTCCCCGAGTACTTGACCAAAGCTGCTGAGGGGCTGGGTTTGCCCAGTTTTTCTCCAGGGAAAACCAATTCCCAAGATTTCCTTTGGATTTGATGTCGTAATAGTAAGGAATACTTCTAAGGCCCAGTGGACCTGATTTTTCCTTGCTAGGGGTAATTTTGATAGGAAATTGACCGGGCTTGGGGTTTTTCAAAATCTCCAATTCAAAAGTCTCAATCATCAAAACCAGTCTCCTGTATTGCTGCGCCAAAGTCTCCTTGAGCAATCTTTGTTCATTGTAAATCGGAGCCTGGACGAATCCATGCCTGTATTTGTAAAATTCCTCGGGGGATTCGGTGGAGGGTTTTGCTTTGCCAAGCATCAAGTGCAATGGGAAGATCGAGGGGTCTGTAGGGCAGGAATACCAAAGAGAAAGACCCGTTTCCACAAATTCACCCCAGGCCAATGCCAGTTCATGGAAGAAATCATAAAGGTACTGTGCTCCTCGGATCGTTGCTGGAGCATCGGTCAGACTTTGTTTGATCTGGGTGATTTTGGCCGTAAGCGCTGCCTGTGTAAATGGGTTTTTAAAGTCAAAACTCTTGGCCAAAAGGGGTTCAAAAACGGTATAACCTTTTTGAAGCTGTTCCCAGAATTCTGGAGTGGCAGTATCCTGAATGGTTTTTTGATACAAATTGATAAAAGGACCAATCTGATTGGATTCCAGACCAGATGGAGAAAACAAAGGCTTTTTGAAATGAAATGATTTCAGATCGGGAGCTCCTGAAAAACCTCCTGAGACATTTGCTGATCGGGTCAAAACTTTATCTAGGTCCGTCTTTGAAATCAAGAGGCGGCGCAGGGTCATGATTCGGTCCTGGCCTTTATCATCACAGGCATTTCCAAGACAGGATTTGAGGTCTTTGTCAAAAATTTCCAAAAACAGGAGGACATATTTTTCAGTCAAAAATGCAGCGGGGTCATTTAGCTTTTTGACATCCGTTTCATCCTCTGGTTTTGAAGAGAGAATTTCAAAAAGTGTCACATCCTGCTCAGGAAAGCCAAATGGCTTGTAGCTTATCCCTTCCGGTAAGGTATAGGGGCGATAATGGGTTCCGTTGAAATCCTGTCCGATCTGTATCAGAAATCCTTCTGAAGTGATCCCGAGTCCCTTGGTGATTTTGAGTCCATCAGTGAGGGGTTGAACCTGCATTCCACAGACGATTCCAATTCCAATCAATTTGGATCGGGTGAGCCTGTTTTGCTGATCCAAGTAGGCGCTCAACTGGTTGAGTTGTTCGCTTGTCAAGACTTGGCTGCCTTCGAAAATCGGATAAGTGGTGATGATCTGGCTCATAATCTATAGGGTTTAAAATTCTCCCAGAGAAGAAAAATTGAGGATAATGGCATCCGCAAGGCTATCGCTTTCGGCGCAGTCGTGAAGTGTGCCGGAGGGATAGACATTTCGGACTTTTTCCAAAACCCCGATCAATTGGGAAAGTGCTGTGGAAAGATTTTTAGGATGTATTTCTGGTTTCAAAGACTCAAGCTGCCAGATTTTCCAGGCGCGTTCGAGTTCCTGCATATGCTCGGGGCTGATCCAGCAAATCGTCAAAAAGACATGTGCCGGCGCCTCTATTTTGATTTTATGTTCTAGGAATTTCCTGAAATCCCGATTGGTGAATCTCCCTTCCCAAAATGGCAGGATCACATGTGCCATACAGGTATAGGGATCATCCAAGGTACATTGACATTCTTCCTGAAAATGTGGGTCCAAAAGACTGTCTTCCAAGTTTTCTGTGACTAACGTATCGGTGTCATCCAGGAATTTGTATTTGCCTTTGATTTTGGGTCGGAGCAAGATGTGCTCAAACAGGTGGGTGCCTTCATGGCTGAAAAACTGACTCAGGATAAATCGCCGGATTTTCTCTTTGAATTTGAGTTCTTCTCCTCCCGGGATCAGGAATTCGTCTCCCTGGATTTTGACCACTTCGAAAGTTCTGGAGATTAATACTTCTCCTTGGTCCAGGTCTGCTCTGGGCCCTGTTTGGAGGATTACTTCTGTATTTCCTGCAACAACGCTCAGGCTAAAAATCGGGTAGTGAACCATCACGTCTCCGGAACTAAGCGGCACTGAGAAAGTCAAGGAGGATAAAGAATCAAGCAGGACTTTGTGGTTCCCGGCCAATATCACTTTGTGGGTTTCCGGCTCCACAGTCAGGACTTCCAAAGATTTTTCAAAGTGAATATGATCTCCTTTGGCAGGGAGGACATTGGCTTTGATCCGGATTTTTGAGCCAAAAGCTACTGAAGAATCTAAGTTCAAGGACAATGGAGAAAACCCCTCCTGAATAAGCCAGGCATTTCCCCAGGTTCCGTTTAATAATTGAGCAGCCAAGGTGGAGTTGAAGTTGGAGTCCACGCTCTTGGCCAATACCCCGTCTCGTATTGGGTCGATAAGCTGAAGTTTATAGGGAGATTCAGAGTCTTTGGGAAATTGATATCCCAATTCTTTGGATCCGGCCGCAATCATGGTCCAGATATGATCCTTGATGGCCTCCTTCGCCAGATTTTCAAGTTCTGTGGTATTGACTGCGTCTGGTACTTCTGCCTCGATCTTCCCTTGAAAAATGGGATTCCCAGTCCCAAAAGGAGCATCAAAGAACTCGAAACTCACTTGATATTTTGGAGGTGCCGGAGCCATGGAGGTATGGATGGTGAAGGTGTACCAATGCTCCAATCCCAGGCTAAGATTTTTTCTGTTGGATCTTGGGTTGTCCAAAAATTCCGAGAGGAAAATTCCTTGAAGTTCTTCCAACATGACCTGAGCAGAAGCCTCATCAGCAAAGTCTTTTTTGACACTCTCGCCAAGTATTTCCTCTTCAAAATTGAGCTCAACCAGCATGTTTCCCGGACTTCCCGATATTGCCCAATGACTGATTTCGGAACCGATCATGAGGATTTTTTCAAAAGCCAGCGCTGCAGAATCTCTGGATTCGAAAGCCTCATGAATCTCAAAAATGACCTGGTCTGAACCGTTTTTGATAGAAATGCTCCAAGTAGCCGAGGCCTCGGTAAACACAAAATGTGGTCTAAAAATCAGCCAATCGGCCTTTTTTGCCCTAATTCCATACAGGCCTGCGAGTCGGTTTTCCAATCCTGAAAGATTTTCAGAATGGAAAAAAGATTCCGGCAAACTGTAATCATATCCCTGCCCTCTTTCTGAGCTCAGCGCTGGGTAGTTTTTCAGAAACTCCTGCTTGTCTTCAATCAATTGAGCTTTTCCGTCCAATCCCTTGAGTCGGAAAGTGAGCAGGCTGTAGTCAGTCAACTGTTCGGCAAATCTTCCCAAAAGATGGTTCAAAAAGCGATTTCTACGCTCCAGATAGGACTCCCTGGATTCGGAGATCTCCGCGACCAGAGATTTTAACCCTGCTAAGTCTTTCCAGAGATCCTGACAGTCCGGCACCACTTCTTCCAAGCTTTGGGAGAAATAGGTGTTTGATATCAGAGAATTGCCAAAGGCATCTTTGGATGAATTGAATGAAAAAAGCTCTTTGACATGGGAAAGCTGAGCCAGGTAATTGGCTAAAAGCTGCTCAAAAACCATCAAGTAGGCCTTCAGTTGTTTTACCTGATGCATTTCAGGTCTGCCTTCACTTTTGGGAAGCATGCCGTCTTCCCCAATTCCATAGACCAAAGGGAAGTCGTTTTGAATGGAATAGTAATTTCCTGAGTCAGTATATTCTCCTACTACCTGATCGAAATCCAGCTGAGGATATCTTATTTTCTGAGACCGCTTCCCTTGCTGAATTTCTTCCAGAAGGTCTTCTACCATTTCCCGATCAGCCTTGAAAGGAAGCCCCTCTTTGTAATACATCAGCTTGCTCAGTTCGGAGTTGAGTCGAGGAACGTAATTCTGCTCCATTGCCAGTTTTAAGCACCAGCGGACACTTTTTGAAGGGATTTTCCCTTCAGGGTCGTCCTGAGGTAGGTTGGCGATCTGGATGCTTTTGACGGCTTCCACCCCTTCGATATTCATGATGAGGTGGATCAAATCCGAAACATGAAGGCTTGATTTTCGATCTGCTTGAGCTAGCTCTTCAGAATCAATAAAACCATGCTGCAAGAGGGGTCCTTCGAAAATCTTTTCGGTTGGCAGACACTGTTCGCCTTCCCAATCTCCCAAAAAGACCCGATCATCTTCCCGGATTAAAGGACTCGGGAAATTGGGGGCAAGGCTGATTTCTGCGAGTTTGAGATCTTTTGGTGCTGTTTTTACTTCCAAGATCTCATAGGTCCCCACATTATTTCCTGATCCCACAATACTTAGCGTGGAACCGGTTTTTGGGTAGAGATCCTCTTTCAGCTCAATCCATATTTTGGCGGGATTTTGCTGGATTTTGGATATTTCCAGAGTGCCAGACTTACAGCGATGGAGCATTTCCTCCAAGGAATAAAAGTTTACTTGAGGAGAAAGGAAATCTCCGATGGCTGAAAAAATCCTCGCTTCGGTCAGCTCCACGTCAGCTTCCTGACTGAGTTCTATATCTGCACATACCAATATTTCCTCCACTCTCAAGGCATGGAATTCCACGAAATCCTCGCAGAGGTTCCGATTGGCCATGAGTGTGGCTTTTGCCCTACTTAGAATTTCCCGGATTTTTTCAATCTTCTTCAGGTAAAAGCTGAGAACCCCGTCTTCATCCTGAAAGGCAAAATCATTGACCAAAGAATTGATGGCGGCGAGGTCTTCGATTACCTCCAATCCGGAAGGTGTAAGTTCGGTCCCCTCTATTTGGATATAGTTGCTCGGAGAAAGTGAAAAGCCCATTTGAAAGCCTTCGGGAAGGTTTTGAAACTGGATGCTGATACTCTGAATGGCTTTTCGGATTTCCGATTTATTGGACCAGTCTATTTTTTCATCCCATCTTGGAAATTCAACTTGGATATCGACCACCACCCCCGACAAACTGATATGCTCGTCGATGGAGATTTCCATGCTCAGCTTATTTTCATTGAGATCTCCGAGGTCATCGGTAGTGTCAAACTCCAACAAGACATCGTAAAGGATTCCCAATTCCAAAGCTTTTTCCTTAGCAGGAAAGGGTTTGTAGGCTAATTTTTTGGCTTTTCGGTCAGGAAATATGGGGATTTCATTGCTTGCTCTCAGTTCAACCCAGGCATTTTTGATTCCCGCAAATGGTGCCAACTCTCCCTCTTCTCCTAGGACTTCTACATCGATTAGGAGCTTTCGGTAATCTTCTAAAGTCAGTGCTTTGGAAGGAAGAATTTCAGAGGCTCTGAAAAACTGGCCCAAGAGTGAGCCTTTTTCATCTGCTAAAAGGTCTTGAATAGGTTTATTGGCCCGGAAGCTAAGGTCTGTGATAGCATAGCAAAGGACCTCCAAAATGGTCACCCCAGGATCATGGGTATTGTAATCTGTCCACACCTTTCCTGAAATCCGCTGGATATAAGCCAAGGCTTCTGATCTCAGCAGTTCAAAGTCCAGTGCAGGTGAAGTGGGTTTTTGGTTCGATATGGTGATAGGTTGGGACATAGGTTAGGTTGGAAAAGCTTCATCCATATCAGAGCTCTCACTGCTAGCAATACTGGCGGTGGGTAAAATTTCATTGTCTGCACATTTGCAGTCCTCTGTTTCCAAAATCTCGATCAAATGATCTCCGTAGGAGTCTATTTTTCCCACGGAACCTAAAAGTGAAACCCCCGTGCTTCCTTGGGCTTCTTCTACTTTTTCCTTGGATATCACCGCTCCGTCCACTGGATTTTTGACGATGTGGTATAATTCGAAGCAGGTCAGGAAATCTACATAAGGTCTCTTTTCAATAAAATGCAATATCACCGAGCTGTGGATTTCTCCGGAAAAGTCAAAGTTTTCGATGCCGGCAAAAGCCCAAGGAGACAGGAATGCTTTGAGATCATCTTCCAGTTTCTTGGCAAAAAGGGAAGTGTCAATTCCGGGGAGAAACTTCACCTTGGTTTTTACCTGAAGCTCTTCATAGATAGGGTTGACCACGTGGAGCTTCACTCCGGCGGAGTTGATTTTGGATAAAAACTCGTCCACGTTAGCAATGAGGGAAACACTGGCTTTGGGACGAAGCGGATCGACAGCATTTTGGTTTTGCACATTGGCGACCAATACAACAGTAACATGTCTCGGGGCCAAAGCCCGATAGTCTTCCAGATTTCCCGAGTATTCGGTATGATTGAGGACGTTGACTTGATAGACCTGCGGAAACTGCTCCAATACCAAATGCTCATAGTCCCATCGCGTGATAGCCCGCTGCTTATGGCGGAGCCGTTCGGATACTCTCTGGTAGAAATCCTCAGAGATTTCCTCGGTTTTTCCTCCAAAAGAAGCAAAGGGCTGATCGATTTTGCTGATTTGGGCCTGGGAGACCTTCAGTTTGCCGATCGTCTTCTCCGGCAAGGCAGTGCCAAGACGATTGGGATCATTTCCTTTGTTTTCAAAAATCACCCGAATGGCTTGAGCCAATATTTGAGTGAAATCAGGAATGGCGTCACTGTTTTCACTCACAGATGCTCTGATCCAGGTGAGTCCATCTTCTAAAATGGTATGTTGATTATTGGCCGCTCTTGGCAAAGTAAATCCCAAAAGACCGGTTTGGATCAAGCCCTTAGTTTCGTCCAAAACAAGATCCAGCTTGTTGAAATCTACCCAGTCATTTCCGGCTAAGAAGCTCCATTTGACCGTAGGCACTGCCTTTTCAGGATTGCCGCTTCCATCCAAAACATGGACTAAGAGCTGAACAGACTGGGCCAATTCATGGTTTTTCAGGCCAATCAGGAGATATCCTTCCTCCGGATAATCAGTGAGAAGCAGGCATGGGCTTTTTACCTGTTCGGCCTCGCCAAATGCGCCGATCTGAAAAAAAGAGTTCCACTTGCTGTCTCCAGGTGCAAAGGAGTCTGTGGCAGAATAATCCAGCTTGACACTTTTGAGCTCAGGAGTATAGGGTTCGTTGGGGATGTTTGCTCCTGACTTTTCATTTGAAAGCTCTATAACTGCTGTTGCGAATATTTTAGGGAATTCCTGATGTCCGAAATTTTTTCCACTCAGGCTGAGTTTTAGAAAACCCCTTTTGGAAGAGGGACTCCAGGTGGAGAATTCTTCCAGTTCTGGCTCTGCTTCAATATTACCTAGTTCTGTCTTGGATAAGGTATAAGTTTGAATAGTTTCAGGAGCACTATCTCCAGAGAAAAGACCAATTGTTTTTTTGGAACTTCCCCAATCCCGGTCATCCAGGAAATAGGCTTTAGCTGAAAAGGAAGCATTGCTGATGGTTCCTGAATAGCCCGAATAATAATCCTCAAACCCTTTTGAAGTGGTGGGGAGTCCATGCCATTCGGTATGTATTTTTAAGGATTCCAATGCCTTGCTGAAAACCTCCTTGCTTCCGATATAGAAATTAGAGCCCAGAACAGGTCTAAAGCCGAAAGGCTGAATGTTTTTCCCAATGGGAAGGGTGGCCAGGTCATTTTGCAACACGAGATTTTCTACCCCTATTACCTCCACGGAAATATCGACTTTGGTCAATTTGGCACCTTGAAGGATGGGATAGGCGTAACTTTGAATAGTCTCGGCCAACTCTACTTTCAAGACAGCTTGGGAAGTTTTGAATTTTTGAAGTAAAACTTCTTCAGAGTAGCCCATCACCGCATCCTGATCCGGAATCAGGTGGCATTTTAGAACCAGCTGAATTCCAGCCGGCCCCAGGTCAATGAGTTGGTGTTTTTGGGTTTGAAAGCTGAAGTAGAGATCGGCGATTTTATCCTCTCCCATTCCTCGGACTGATTTCACTTGCTCTACTGAAGTGAATTTATTTCCGGGTAAAGAATTTCGAGTTTTTAGGATGTTCTCTGCGGTAGTTTCCCCGATATCATAGCCCTTAAAAGGTCTGTGTGAGCCCAATTCTGGGTTGTCGAAAACTGGCCCGGCTTGGGGTTCTATTCCGGCAATATCAATCCAGGTAGTGGCCTTGTTGAGAAAGTCCAAAAATGCAGCTTCAACCCCTTTCTCTCCCTGAATGGGATATCCGGGCTCTGCGGGAATCCATTCCTTTTCTCCACTCAGCCAAAACCTGAAGGATGAGTTTAAATAAAGGCTTTTGAGCTTTTCCAAAAGACCTTCTTGGGGCTGTAGTGTCAGGGCAAGCGTGATATTTCTTTGGCCCTCTTCTAAAGCTAAAGCCGGGGAACTTACCGCAAAGCCCAATGTGGCCAACTTTCGGTCAGAATCCGGGAAAAGTTTCTTGGGGATTCCAAAAGGATTCCATCGGCCTTCGGAATTAAGAATCTCAGCCCCGAGGCCATCTTCAGAATTGGCAATGGGAGAGGTATAGAATCTACCGTTTTCATCCCGAAACAGGGACTTGATGGAGGCTACTTCAGATTTGTTCAGGGCCTGGTCGCTCGAATTTTCAAAAAGTACCTCTACCCCGGTATCGTCTTTTCCTGCTTTGAAGGCAGACTTTTTGGGTAAAAGATATTCTCCTACCTGCTTGGCTAGGGTCAAGATCAAATAGGCCTGATCCGGTTCGGCGGCTTTTTCCTTGAGATGGAGTACATCCCGGTAGAAAAAATCTAAATGTCTTTTGCCTAAGCTGTTGATTTCATTTTGCGCAAGCTGAAAGTTTTGTAAAAAGGCTAAAAAGAGGGCAAAATGAGGATCCGTCCTTTGTTCTGAGTCAATGGACTTTTCGAAAAATCCGGCCCAATCCCCATCCCATTCCGGGTCGCCGGGGTTTTCGGTTTTAATTCTGAATTTGAGCTGAGCGGCAATTTTGACTGCGAAATCCTTTAAATCCTCTATTTTTCGCTCGTCCACAGCCACAAAGCCAGGCAGCAGACTATCTAGTAGTCTGTTGACACGATTAGTGCCTTTTCCTGAGGGTTGAACGCTATGGCAATGGTCTTGACTCATAAGTTGGCGTCAGTAGCTTCGATGAAGAGGTATGGATAGACTAGGTTTTTTCGGTTGTTCGTAGAGATAATGGTATAAGAAATCAGCACTTCGACACGCCCTTCCTGATAATCCGGGCGGAGGTCGATATCGTCTGTTTTAATTCTTGGTTCGTGGAAAAGAATGGCTCGTTTGATCCGGTTAGTTATCATAGTGGCCGTAGTCACATTGAGTGCTTCAAAAAGCAAATCCTCCATGTTGCAGCCGTATTCGGGGCGAAGTACCCTTTCGCCGATGGTGGTATTTAATAGGATAATCAGGCTTTGGCGAATGTCTTCCTCATTTTCGGCAAGCAAAACCTGTCTGGAGTTTTGATTAAACTCCACCGGGAATCCCCAACCTCTACCCAGAAATGTGTTTTTCTCTGTCATCTTATCCTATCATTACTGTGGGTTCCCCCACTATTACCGCTGCCCCACAAACACAGGAATCCCCAACTCTTAAGGCTGGCATCCCACCGATCAGCACTGTTGCACTTCCCATTATGAAAGGACTGGCAGTAGGCTGATGCGCATTGGGAGGTAAGGAGCATACATGATTATCTCCTAATACCGCCGCAGGCATTCCTCCGATCATGACAGTGGGCTTTCCTGGCCCAACGACCGTTCCGCCATGATTTGTTGTATCTCCGACTCTTGCTGCTGGGGGCATAGCTTAATTGATTTGCACTAGTGAACCTTTGACATTAGTAGCTCCAGAGGAGGAAAACTCCGCCCCTGCGCCTCCTTCGGCTTTCAATTCAGCCGAAGCTTTGATTTCTATATTGACTCCTTCAATTTTTACATCTCCAGAGGCCTTGATGATAAAATCTTTGGAGGATTCGTACTGGACTCCATCAGAATTCAGGACTACTTTATTTCCGTTTTCATCCTCCAGCACAAAGCCCTTTTCTTCATCAGAAATGGTCATTTTGTTACCATTTGGAGTTTCCAGAGAAATGGATTTGACTTCATCGTCAAATACCAGTTTGAGTCCGGTTTTGGTGACAAGCCCTTTTTGGAAATTGTCTTCGGTTTGTTCGAAAGGAGCAGGTTTTGCGGAGCTGTATAGCTTTCCCAAAATCACGGGATCTCTCGGATCTTCATTGATGAAGCCGACAATGACTTCGTCATCTACTTCGGGCATAAAAAACATTCCTCTGGCGGCATCACCTCCACCTGCATCCGGAGAAGCCATCCGTGCCCAAATTCCTTCAGAACTCGGCTCGATGACCGGAATAAAAATTCTCACCCGATGTTCACCATCCGGATCCTCGAGGCTGGTTACTTTTCCTACGTGCAGGCCTTTAATCGCAGGAATGATTCCGGCGGCAGGACGGTCTAATATGTCATCAAAAACCTCTGAGATGAACTTCGGCTCCAAACCGATGCCCAAGTGAGTAAACCAACCAGACTGGTTAGTCACTTCATGGTAAACGGAGGACACAAAAGCCTTTCCGTTGAATCGTTCTCCGAATCCATCCAATTTGACCAAATCCCCGGGCTTGATCTGATTGGTGCCGGTGACTTTAATGCTTCCCTGGATCTTTGAAAGCCTGCTTCTCAGTAAAGAAGCGTCTGTCCAGGCCTGCAATTCAGTATTGTCCAAGGCGCCGATGTGCTGAAGGCGGAAATCGCTTAAGCCGATAATGTCAGCCAGCTCTGTGGGACTAAAGTTTCCATGAATATCGAGACCCGGATCACTGGCTTCGACTTCCTTCAATTCCTGATTGGCTTTGTCCCAACTGAAGCCTTTGCTGGTAGCATATTGTCTTCTGGCATCCATTTCAGCCTGGAATTCTACCACATTTTCCCCAAAGGCTAAGTCTAATTTTGGGTCTGCGCTGACTTCAGGTTTCTTGATTACAACCTTGGAATCTTCCACAAAGACCAACTTTCCGTTGATCTCAGCTCTTGTCAGCAAAAAATCCCAATCGGTGACATAGTACTGGACCATGGAAGCATGGGTCGTAGGGGTATCTTCGACTTCTGCGCTGATTCCGGAATATCCGTTGATGATTTCTTCGAGGATTTCTGAGTCTTTGGAATCAAAAAAGTATTTGTTTTTCCGCCCTACCGTAAGCTTTACGCTTGGGTCTTTGAGTTCGATTACAAGTTTGCTGGTATTGCCCTCTAGGATCTCAATTCCATGGCGGATGACGGTGCCTTTAAAAATTGATTTGCTTTCCCCGTTATATCCGGCTTTGATTTCAATGCTTTTTCCCGGCACAAAAAGCTCTCCTGCACTGACCGAAAAATCTCCCTCCGTCACATCCCCATCGAAAAGGACTAGTCTTGCACTCGGGATTCTATTGATGGCCTTCTGAACTGTAATGGAGGCATATCCGATTTCCGGCGGCACCAATTCCCCTTCAGAAAAGATTTCGAAGGTGGTTGCACTTAGAAGGGTATCGCTTTTTACAGGTACAAGAGGCATGGCTTAGGATTTAGAAATGGGTGGAAAAAACAATTCTTGTCCGATCTCAAGCTTTCTGAAATTCTTAAGCTTATTGACCCGGGCCACTTCCAGATATAATTCCGAAGAGCCATAGACCCTTTTACACATGACAGGTAGGGTGTCTCCGGCTTTGACTACTCTCACATGGGTAAGGTCTGGGGAGGTTCTTCCTGCCTCGGCGGCCTGTTCCCGACGGGAGATGCTTTGCTTAAAACTTGCAGATACGGTTGCCCGGATGGGAAGTCCGGAGGAATTGAAGAGCTTGTAATTGATGGTGGCTTTTTCCAAGACCCCACGAAACTGAAAGGCTCCCCAGTTGATTTGAAGGTAATTGGGGCTGTGCGTGGAGGACTGGACTTTTTGGGTGATTTCGAGAAATTTCTGGATTGCCCTGTCCACATGTTTGTCCTCTCTGATAATGTCCACTGCATTGGCTTTATTACCACTGATTTTCTCCAGATTCGGTTTGCTGTCTCCCAAATAAGATAGATTGACATCTCCGGGGACATCATTCCCGGGAGGGGAGGTCAGGGTAGCATCGAACAAAAATTCAAAGGAAGCAGAGTCAGACTGATTGGATTTGAACTGAGTTTGGGCTCCATCCGCAAGACCTTCCTCCGGGATCCACTTATTTTTTACCTCCTGACTATAGGCCGTAGGATTATACATGACCACATAGGTTTCTGTGGAAGTTTCGTAAGTCACATCCGAGAATGCCGTGATCTTCAGTTTTTCCAGACCACCAAGAGGAGAAAAAATGTCTTTTAGCGCCATTTGATTTTATCGTTCGTTTTTTTCTTTGATCATTTTGACCATTTCACGCATGCCTTTCATAATCGCGTCTGTACTTGGGCTGGGACTAGATTGTCCAGTCGGAGTTTCATTGGAAGCATTGACTTCCACAGAGATTCGGATTTCATTGATTTGAATAGGCATAGGCTAGAAAGGCAAGAGGTCTCCTGGAGAAATTCTTCGGAAATACTGGTAGGCAAACTCAATGGATTCGATCATTAAGGTGTTTTCCATTGCATTGAGGCCTTCGATGCTCCACTTGACTGGCCAAGCATTCAGAAAATTCCAAGCTTGCAAGGGGACATGATCCTCATTGAGGAGGACGACCGTGATGTCATTGGCTTCAAACTGAAATCCTTCCACTTCATCTTTGAACCATTTTGCCGCGGGAGATCCGCTAAGCATGCCACGTTTTAAGGAAAGATTACCATAGCCCACAGATCCGGGCATCCGGTGTTTGAATCTGTTTTCTCCTCCTTCAGCATACTCTTCCACTGCGATTTCGACGCTCAATCCTCCCACTTCCTGAAATCCCACATCAGGGAATCCTGGATATTTGAGAAGAAGACCTTCAAACCGCACTAAAAAGTGAAATCCGGTAGGGGGATAGAACAGGGCCATTTATTTAAGGGGTTTCGATTCCTAAACCTTCGTGACAGAGCTCGATGGTTTCGATGGCCACTTCATTGCCGGTGGAATTCAGCGTGGGACCTTCAACTTTACATGGAAAGGCTTCTTTCACTTTCCAGACCATGACGGGCTCGTGCTCTTCATTGAGCAGGCTGATGGTGAGATCTCTTCGCTCAATGTTATTTTTCTTCACGGTATTGAGCCATTGGAAAAACTCATTGTCTGCTCTGAACACGCCTCTTTTCAAGGTGATGTTGGAGTATTGAGGAATGCCCGGCATTTTGGAAACATGATATTCCAAGGAGCTTCCCTCCCGGTAGTCAATGGTTTGCAATTCGATGGTGAGGCCGGATACCTCTGTGAATCCTATGCGCGTACCGCCCCATTCAACCTGGAAATGAAAGACGGAAACTGGATATGCTACTGCCATGATTTTTGGGATTTAGATGTCAGAAAAAGGTTATGATTCTTGGAGTTTGTGAGAGAATTTGAGGATAATGAATTCAGCTGGACGCACAGCGGCGAGTCCGATTTCTACATTCATCCGGCCTTCGAGAATATCCTGGGCAGTCATGGTCAGACCAAGTCCCACTTTGACAAAGAAGGCTTCCTCTGGCTTGGCTCCGGCCAAGGCCCCGTCTCTCCATAATTTGGAAAGGAAGTTTTCGATCATGGTCTTTACCCGAAGCCAAGTGTTGGCATCATTGGGCTCAAAGACCACGAATTCGGTGGCTTTTTTTACAGATTCTTCGATGAATATGTAAAGCCTTCTGACGGGGACATAGCGCCATTCATTGTCATTTCCAGCCAAAGTCCTTGCGCCCCAGACCAAGGTTCCTTTACCGGTAAAGGAGCGAATCACGTTGATGGATTTCCCCGAAGAGGCATCTACATTTAGGCTAGCCTGCTGCTCATGAGTCACTTTTACTGCGGGACCGATGATGGACCGAATGTCCACATTGGCTGGAGCTTTCCACACTCCCCTTTGGCTATCGACTCTTGCAAAAACACCCGCAACGGCCCCTGAAGGGGATACGGTCGCGTATTGTTTGGCGAGTGCAGCTAAAATTGATCTGTGCAAACTGGGGTCTGAAGCCGACAAGGCATCCAAATTCGAACCATTTGCAGGATTGGTGATGGCTGGATTTGAGGTGCCCGTACCTATATAAGAATGAGTTTGATTAATCGTCACAGAACCGGAATTGTATCCAATGGTCAGGGCCGTTTTTAGGTTGGGATAATAAGCAGCTCCGTATTTTAAACTTCCAGATCCGATTCCGGTATTCCTGAAATTATCCGCGTCGGTAATTGGATTGGCGGTATTGGTTTTTACATCCATGATCACAAATCGATCCTGGAGCTTTTCACATTGGGCTAAGGCCTGGTCATATACAGATTTGGCATTTGCCAGAGAAAGTTTGTCCGGAAATACGATCAATGTTGGTTCATCAACTTTTTCCAAGGCAGCCAATCCGCCAAGCAAACTTGTTGCGGTAGTACTATTTCCCACCGTTGGGGCAGCGGTGAAGTCATTGACCGAAACTATGAAACAAGGGCCTCCCCCATTGTCGAAAAACAATCGAAGGGCGTAGTACATTTCATAGCTACTTTGGGTAATCGGACTCACTGAAATACTTCTGGCCACCTGCTTGGCAGGCTGGTTATTTTCTCCTGTGTAAGTATCCGAGATGGATACCGTGATCGATTCGGGATTGGCAAAGCCAAATAAGGATTCGTATTCCAGCATGGAAGTGATCCGGGTTGGGATTCCTCTGAGACCATTGGATGGCCCTGCAATATGGGTATGGCCTATAAAGGCCGGAATGGCCGTTTCCACTGCTGCAATGGATGCTGGGAGCGTGGAAATTTCTTTGATATAGACTCCCGGGGTGGCGTAATTGGACATGATTTTTGGGATTTTGTGGAAAAATGGTTTTAAGATTCCTGAAGCTTATGGGAGAATTTCAGGATGATAAATTCCGCCGGTCTTACTGCCGCCAGTCCGATTTCTACATTCATTCGGCCTTCCAGAATGTCCAGAGCAGTCATCGTTTGGCCTAAACCCACTCTCACAAAGAAGGCTTGTTCGGGCTTGGCGCCTGCCAGCGCACCTTCTCTCCAAAGGTTGGACAGGAAGTTTTCGCACATGGTTTTTACCCTCAGCCAGGTATTGGCATCGTTTGGCTCGAAGACCACGAATTCGGTGGCCTTTTTAATGGATTCTTCAATAAAAATGAAGAGTCGGCGCACAGGTACGTATCTCCATTCATTGTCATTGCCGGCCAAGGTTCGTGCACCCCAAACCAGATTCCCTTTTCCTGAGAAAAACCGAATGGCATTGATGGATTTTCCGGAGGTAGCATCTACATTCAGCAGACCTTGATCCTCATGACTCACCGGGATTGCTGGTTTGAGGATGGATCTTACATCCACATTTGCCGGTGCTTTCCACACTCCCCTTTGACTATCCACTCTGGCAAAAATCCCTGCCATGGACGCAGATGGATAAAGAGTCATGAGCTTGGATTTCAAAAAGGAAAGGATGGAATTAAACAGTGTTTTGTCTGGAGCTGACCAGGAGAAAGTTCCACCCCCAGAAATGCTCGCTCCCGCGGCACCGCTTGGTGTATAGGTAAGAACAAGTGAAGCTCCCGCTTCCCCAGGTGCTTTAGCCGTAAGGTTTAAAACGCCTGCATTTCTCTGGTAAGTAAAGGGTAGATCCGCTTGACCATTTAGGAAGGTTTCCAAGGCTCCCGCCGTGGTCGCGACCCCAGCTCCTTTGGTAAATTCTGCTCCTTCAGTAGCGACAACACCCGCAATGTTAAAGCTATCATCATCGATTTCGTCATTATCAGAGATGGTAATTCGGCCGGTGGCAAAGGATTGTCCATTGCCGATTTCTGCCAAAGTTTTTTGATGAAATGGACCCGCTCCAGCACCTCCGCGATTATCTGTGATGGTCAGGGCATTGGGATTGAAATTTCGATACAAAATGGTCTCCATCCCGGGGTAATAAGCTGCCCCGTATTTGAGATCCGAGTTTCCAACTTCGGCCCGAAAGGCAGTTCCATCTTGGGCAACGGTATTTCCGTCATAGTGCAGGGCATCGAAAATGGCAAAGCGATCCTGAAGTTTGGCACATTGAGCAAGCATCTGCTCATGGAGGCTTTTTCTGTTGATATCTGAAAGCTGGGTTGCCTCCGGCACGACCAAAAGTGTGGGCTCATCTTCTTCTTCCAAGGCCTTGAGACCATTGAGCAAATCTGCCACATTGATGTCATCTCCTGTAGGTGTAGTCACATAGGATCCAACCGATACAATCCAACACGGTCCGCCTCCATTTGCAAAATAGAGATAGACTTGGTAGGTCATCAGGTATGGTGAAAATTCTGTAGGATCGGTGACACTAAAGTTTGGACCATCGGAAATAGTAATCTGATAGAGCTCATAAAAAGACTCTCCAAAAATCTCCTGATACTCCAAGTAAGAGGAAATGCGAACTGGGATATTTGCCCCGAAAGTGGTTCCGTTCCGGATTCGGCTTCGGGTATAGCCTATAAATGCTGGGATGGCAGTAGCCACCGGAACTATGGAAGCTGGCAGGGTGGAAATTTCCTGAATATACACCCCGGGGGTTTTGAATTCTGCCATATTTAGTTGGGATTAGATGAATACATAGATTTCAGAGATTTCTTCTCCCGGAGCCACTTTGGGAATATGACTTCTGGAGGGATTAGGGAGATGGGTAAAAAGCACTCGGTTGCCGGGAGTTCTTCGAAGCTCCAAATTGAGTTTTGGGCTTTCAAAAAACGGAATGGGTACCTGAGACTTGAATACTACGGTGTCGCTGTTGTTGATTTTGATATCTGCATTGGGAGATGCCCCTACCCGTTGAAAATTATAAACCGAATAGGGAGATCCAGGGGGATTTCCTTTATCTAAAATGGAAAGGTTGGCGCTGGATAGATCTACTTTTTGATTTTGGCTTACTATGAAAAAAGTCCATTTGGTGGATTTTCGCTTGAAGTCCAAGGCGTAATATTCCCTGCTACCGTAGAGATGAGCGGGAGCTGGTAAATAGGAAAGTTTAACCACGCCCAAGGCCAAACTTCCCAAAGAATCCTCTGCCAGAAAATACTCTTTCTTCCAAAGGTCCTGCGTATTGGCAGCGTTCCTTAGCGTAAAAGAGTAATTCCCTTGGTTCTGGCCTGGTAGATTGATTTCAAAAGATATTTCTCCTTGATCATCCGGAATAATTTCCAAATCCAATGGTTTCGGATTTCCATTTTGATCTGGTCCCGAGGAGATCTTTTGGCCTGCCGGATTTTTAACCTGTAGGATGACTTTGGATGGAATCGGTTCAAGCTTCACTTTTTGGGTAAAGACTTTTGGTCTTCCTCCATCCCAAAAGTCCAAGCTGATTTTTTCTGGACTGTTGGCATTCTGAGAAGCATTGCTGGGGTTGTTTTTGAAGGCCAAAAGATCCCCTTTTTGATATTTTCTGGAGCCTTTGCTGAGGTCTGTAATATTGAAAAATTGAGAACTATTGGAGCTGTAGAGGTAAAAGTAAAAGTCAAGTGGGGCGGAAAGTTGGACTTCTGGGGTAATCAAATCCTTTTCAGATCTATACAATACCACTATTCCACCTGGGATTTCTCTCCAAAGCATTCTTCCGCTTTTGAACAAGGACAGCGTTTCCTGAGTCGGGGCGAGGTGGAGGTCTTTTGCTTTCCCGTCCTGGAAGTAGTCGTGGAGGATCCCCAATTCCAAAAGTCTGGTGTAGATGATGTTCATAGCTTATGGAGTGAAGTGTGAAAAATTTGCTCAATAGGCTCTCCGCTTTCTTGAAGGGCATTTTCCTGAATTTGGATCGTCTTGATCTTGTAGAGGACACTGGGTAGGTATTTGGCACCCACCACTGACCAGAAATTATAGAGTTGCTCAAAAGAATAGCTGTATAGCTCAACAATTATCTTTTTAAGCTTCGGATCAAAGCTTGCCATGGCAGGACTGTTTTCCTGAGTGAAGACATTTTTGCTTTGAAAAAATGCGATCGCGTAGCTTAGCTGCTTCAGGCCTTCCGAGTAGTCTTCGGTCTGGGTGAGGTTGGGTTTGTTTTGAAAATTGGCAGTGATCAGGGCATACAGATTCAGCTGAATTTCAGGATTCCGCTTTTCAACTTTCCCCACTGAGTTGATGAATTTGCTTTGCTGCTCTTTATTGGTTCGCTCTTCTTCAATATTGATTAATGAAAGCCCTAGAGATTGATCCGGAATGGCTATTCCTGATTCATTGGTGACCCCGGAGAGATAGACCCGTTTGGTCAAGGGGTCCCCGACTTTGAGCTTGACAAAGGAGTTTATTTCTTCAGCCAAAAATTCCAAAGTGGAATGAATCATGATTAAAAATTTTAAATGTGAAAAAAAACAATGAAACAAAAGGTATTAAGCCTTTCAGCCAATTGATAGGACAAAATCGACTCTTTTTAAGCGAAAAATTAAAAAGTATGATTTTGTAAAAAACTGAAAATCAGCACTAAATAAAAATAATAAAGCTTTAATATGACATTCCCGGTATAAAGGGAATATTCTTGGAAATTCTCAGCATTTAGGCATTTTCAAGTCTTGACAGCTGAAAATGACTGGAAAACCAATGATCATATCGAATCAATTCAAAATCGATAGGGCTCCAGGAATATTCTCCAGTGCAGGATTGAAGTTTATGAAGATGGGTATGCTCTGCAAGCTGGTCTTGGAGGTCGATTTTATTGGTTTTCATCAGACACATGAAAACCAAAAATGCACTTTCAATCCTGGAATTGATTTTCCCTTTCCACCGAGCTAAGAGTTTTCTTAGGTTTTCCACTTTGTAGTCTAGCCAGTCCATTTCGTTTTGGTCAAAAAGGATCATCAGTTCCAGCATTTTAGAACCCAGATAATAGTCAGGGGATTTTTTTAATTCGTTTTGGCCATCGTGGATCAGTTGGAGGGCTGGTTTAAATAATTTCTGCCCAAATCGAATGTGCGCCTCCCAATATTTCCATTTTGGAATGTTTTCAGGATCTGATTTACTCAGGTTTTTTTTCAGGAGGTTCAGTGCTTCCTCCCATTTCTCCTGGTAAAACAAAGCATACCATTGGTATTCGGTCAGCTCCTGACAGGTTTCTTTCCGATGAATTTTGGACAGGTCAATCGCTTTATGATTCTGTAGGACCCGTATAAACTGGCTGGTTTGAAGCAAAACTTGCTGCTTTGCCAGAAGGAATTCTTCAAAAATTTCATTGGAGAGGTGATCCTTTTTCAATACTTCCTCGGATTCTGAAAGAAGTTTGTCTGCCTTTTCAAAGTCTTTTTTGTCAATGGCATACCGGATTTCGGCAAGAATCTCCCAGGTGTTTTTTTCCTTATTGAGCTGTCTAAGAAGTGGGGATAGCAAGGACTTTTGGGAATTGCCGGCCGGCTGCTTCAGGCAATATTGGCTTGCGAGAATACGGAGATGGTTTTTGACAATCATTTCTAGTTCTGGTATCTCCTTTTTTCTGATGATTCCCTCCAAGCCATATTCCCGTGCAGTACCAAAAATAGATAAAATCAAATCCGGGAAATCTGCATTAATCGCTGTTTTAAGGCTTTTTTCTAATTGTTTAGCGCCGGGACTTATCAGCCCTCGAGCCAGTAGAATTTGGCTTTGTAAAAGTGACTCTGTGCAATGGATCCGTTCCATGGCCTCACCCGAAGGTGTGGTTTTCTTGAGCATGCAGATCAGTTCGAGCACTTCTTTTTTTACTCTTTTTTTAAGCTGGGAAAAAGCGGGACAGGGCTCAGTTCCGTAAAATTTCAAGGAGTAGTGAGTGTCCTCTTGATGTGGATTTTCCACATACTCCTTGAGAAGGAGATAGATTTTGGACTGGGTAGAGTTACGCGTGGCACAGAAACATAGAATCTGGCTTTTTTCATGGTAAGGCAACCCATCGAGAATGTCAAAAATTGAATTCATAAAAAAACAGAAAAGCAATGTGAAAGGAAGGATACTATCCAAAAAGATTAATTAAAAGTACCTTATATATGGCTGAAAGCCAAATAATTAAAAAATTATTTCAAAAGGTAAATTCCCTTTTGTTGTTCTTGATACCAAGACTTGGTTGCAGGAAATTCTATCATAAATTCATCGAAAAAACCCTCCGGGTCGAATATGATCTCTGGTTTTTGGCGGTTTATTTTTCGATACACTCGGGTTTTACTTTCCAGACTTTTTTCTGTTCGGAGGTATTCCTTCGAAAGATGGAAATTCAGGAATGGGCCTCCCAACTTCCCATATAAGTAAGCATGGGAATCATCTCCAAAAACCATGATTTCTTTGTCCCGAATGTCCTTGAATTCGGTCGCTTCAGGAACAAAATAATTGTGAAAATTATGGGTTTGGGATTGCCAATACATGACTCCAGCCACTGGAAGGCCGAGGAAGATTAGGTAAAAGGCCAATTTACCGACTACAGTTGACTTAAAATGGAGGAAGAAATGAGTCAGCAAATAGGAAAAACCGGGAATAAATACCACCAGCTGGAAGGAGGCTTGCTTTTTAATGATAAAAAATACCAAAGCCGAGAAAATCATCCAGAGGACGATCAGCTGCTTTTGTTTTTGCTGATTGATCGTGGCTCCTCTGAAAAAAGAACTGGCAAAAAGGCCTATTGCTGCCAGAATTATCGGTATTCCAGCAGGGATCAACCAAGAAATGACGGATTGGTAGGAGTATTTTGGATAGGTAAAAAGCAGGGGAAAAATGTCCATCAAGTCCGGTAGGGCATTGTTCCAAAAATAAAAGACCAACATCAAAACTACGGGCAGCATAAAACCTGTTAAGGCTAGTAGAATTTGCCGCAGCGAAAAGCCTGAAATTACAATTCCGGTAAAGAGAATATATGGTAGGAAGATGACAAAATACAAATGAAATCCAGCTGCTAAACCCCCATATATCCCAATCAAAAGTGTTGACTCAGAGGTCTCCTTCTGCAAAACGGTTTGGGAAAAAAGCTGTCCCAAAGCCAACACCAAAAATGTACTACCTAATAAGGAGGGGCTGAGGCTCAGCATATCAAAGGAAAAATGGAACAAGGCTGCCATGATAATTGCTGGCAGATAGGTATTCTCATCAAATGCCCGAAATCGAAGTAAGGTAGAATTCCAGTGGAAAATCTGAAATAGAATAATTAGCCTCCCGACTAGTTCATAGGCAGTTTGATTTCTGCCAAATATCCAGTCCATAATGGAGAAAAATCCTGCGGAAAGTGGCCCTGTATCGTCAATGACATCCCGATAGAGTATTAGCCCGTCGTTTAGCCTTTCTCCCAAAACCATCCAAAGCAGGGTGGGTTCTGTAACCGAAAATGGGAAAAAGACCAGATAGATGACCGTAATCACAATCATGTATATTGCTATACCGATAAGTCTGAAAGGGTCGTTGACTTGGAAAAAACTAAACAAGGCGGATCGGAGGATTGAGGTTGGTTTGCGCTCGAAATTAAAGCTTACCCAAGTATTTCGCTAAATTTGTACCATAAATACTTCTATGGAAAGCAAAAGACAACAAAAATACGCCAAATTGATCCAGAAGGAACTGGGAGATATTTTTCAAAAAGAGGCCAGACACTTGGTGGGAAAGGCCATGGTGACGGTCACCAGAGTCGGGGTCAGCCCTGATTTAAGTGTAGCTAAAGTCAACTTGAGCTTTTTACTGGCAGATCCTAAGTCGACCTATGAGTTGATCAATGATCACAAAAGGGAAATCAGACATCACCTGGCCAAAAGAATTGGGAAAAGTGTGCGGATTATTCCTGAACTGGCATTTTTCCCGGATGAATCTGCCAGCTATGCCCAACATATGGATAAGGTCATTTCTGACTTGAATATTCCGCCGGCTCCAGAAGAGGAGGAAGAGGAAGACAATGACTAAATTCTGAACTATTGAATACCAGCAGTTTCATCGCTGTCCGCTATTTCCGCAGCAAAAAGAAGCGGAATTTTATCACGGTCTTGTCCATCATTTCTATGGTAGGCGTGGCGGTAGGTACTATTGCGTTGGTGGTGGTGATGTCGGTGTTCAACGGCTTGGAAGATCTCATCCGCAGTCTTTTTGCCAGTTTTGATGCTGAGCTCAAAGTGGAACCCACTTTGGGGAAAAGCTTTGTTGCATCGGAAGAATGGCTACAGGAAATCGAAAAACTGGAGGGTATAGAGGTTCTCACCGAAGTGATTGAAGACAATGCCCTCGTGGAGTTCAATGGAAACCAATTAGTAGCCAGATTGAAAGGGGTCTCTCCGAATTTTTTGGATCAGGGGAGATTTTCCAAAGGGTATTTCTGGGGAGACACGACTTTGGGCTCTGACCTGAGACCTGGAGCTATCCTGGGAAGGGGAGTTGGGTTTTTCCTTTCCGTCAATCTCAACGAAGCGAATTCTTTTCTGAAGGTCTATTATCCCAAGGCTCCTAGATCAGCTGGAAGTATCGATCCCTCACAGCTTTACACGACTGCGGTGATTGAGCCCAAGGCGTTTTTCAGCATTGAGCAGCAGTTTGACGATGAATATGTGATCGCTCCATTGAGGTTTGTCAGCACCCTGTTGAACTACGGTGAAAAAAGAACATCTCTGGAAATTAAGGTCAGGGAAGGCTATTCCATTTCCGAAGTCCAAAAGAGCTTAAAGGCTTTCCTGGGTCCGGATTTTCTGGTGAAAAATGCAGATGAACAACATGCAGGATTAATCAGAACCGTCAAGTTGGAAAAGCTATTTGTCTTTTTGACACTGACTTTTATTCTGGCCATTGCCTCTTTTAATATATTCTTTTCTCTAAGTATGCTGGCGATCGAAAAGCGAAAAGACATCGCCGTGCTTAAAGCTATGGGGGCTCCGGATGCCTTGATTCGAAAGATTTTTCTGAAACAAGGCTCCTTGATAGCGCTCAGCGGAGCAATAATTGGTTTGGTGTTGGGACTTTTGATTGTCTTAGCCCAGGAGCAATTCGGCTTGGTGAGCTTGGGCATCTCCTCTGCGGTGGTGGACGCCTACCCGGTTAGGATTGTTTGGACAGATCTGATCTGGATATCTATCACGGTGATTGGAATTACGTTTTTGGCCTCTTGGAGACCGGCTTGGCTGGCTTCTCAGGTAGATACGGTCAAGCAACTTTAATTCTTCCCACAAGCCTTTTCAAAGGCCTTCTTAGATGCTTCCATTCCCAGCTCCATCCCGCGCTTAAACTCCTCACAGGCAAGTTCTTTTTTACCCAGCTTTTGAAATGCAATGCCCTTGTGGTAATGTCCAGAAGCGTGATCAGGGTCAATGGATGTCGCAAGCGTGAAATCGGCCAATGCTCCCTCAGTTTGCCCATTTTGAAACCGGCTTTGCCCCCGGGCTAGAAAGTATTCTGGATTTGTGGGCTCCAGCTCAATCGCTTGGGTGTAGTTCTCTTCTGCCTTTTTCCAGTTTTTTTGGCGGGAATAGGCCCAGGCGAGGTAGAAAAAATTTTCCGGGTCGTTGCTGTCTTTTTGAATTGCCTTGCTGAAATCTTCAAGGGCACCATTAAGATCTTCATGACTCATACGATAAAATCCCCGCTGTTTGAAGGTTTGCGAATTGGCTTCTCCAGAGTCGATCAGGGTATTCAGCTCTGCCAGCAAAAACTCATCTCCGCCATTTCTGACTTGTGCCAGACCCTGTCTTGCTGGTTTGTGGGAAGGGTCTAAGTCCAAGGCAATTTCGTAAGATTCTATAGCGGCCATATTTTCTCCCAAACGCGCCAAAGCCTTTCCCCTTTCGGAATAATAATCCGGGTTGCTGGGGTTTTCCTCGGTAGCCAAATCCAGGTAACTGATGGCCAACTCATAATTTTTAAGCTCAATGGCACAAAGTCCCATGTGATAATATGCCTCATCCGGGGCAAAGGATTGCACAGTCGTAATCCCCGAAACGCCTGAATCTCCCGGGGCAATTTTGAATAGTACCCGATTGGTTTCACCTGGAGGTAATAGCAAAAAGTCCTCAAAATCATCCAAGGCACCTTCAAAAAGCTTCAATTGATATCTCAACCTTCCTCTTTCAAATAGGGCCTCAGCATTCTCAGGATCAAGCTCCAGAAGAGTGCTGAGATCCACGTGTGCTTTTTCCAATTCTCCCAGTCTTTCCCAAGCTTGTCCTCGAATCCAATAGGCCTCGGGATCTCTTGGATTGATTTGCAGCCATTTGTCCAGATTTTGGACAGATTCTTGCCACTTTTCAAGCTCAAAGGCTTCTATTCCGGCCTCTTTGGAATTACGGTTTTGGGAATAAGCATTTCCGAAAAAAACGAAAGTGACCAAAAAAAGAAATGCGTGAATTCTCATGGTTTAATCGATAGAATTGGCTCCAAGATAAAATTTTTAAACTTCATTAAATTCCAATTTATACTGGAAGTTCGGGCGAATTATTGCTTCTTAGGTGGTGAAATTCAAGTAAAAATCTTTCAGGAAACCCAAAAAAGGCACGTTTATTGAAAATGTATCCCCTAGTACCCTGAAAAAAGCCATTAGATGAAAAAAATCATACTATCCCTGTTTTTTGTTTCAGGCGTAATTGCCGCCTCTTTTGCACAAGATACTACGCCGGAAAATTCCCTCAACTCCGGGACGATCGAAAGCCAGTTTGAATACATTTATAGAATCTCCAACAATTTTGAGGATTACGAGGTGGTCAAAAAGACTAATCTCGAAAAGCTAAAATCCAACATTCTTGATTCTCTAAGAACTATGAGAAAGCAAGTGGGAGATCTAAAAGCTATGCAAGCCGCCCAAACTGATTCCATTAGACAAATTGCGGCGAACCTTGCCCAGGAAGTGGAGCTCAAGGAAGCTGCAATTGACCAACAGGAAAGCTTCAGCTTCTTGGGGATGAATATCCAAAAGACAGTTTACTCCTCCATGATGTGGACCTTGGTGGCAGGATTAGCCGGATTTCTGGCATTCTTTTCAATCCAATACTTCAGAAGTTTCGGGAAAGTCAAAAAAGCCCAAAAGGATCTGGAAGACATCCAGGAGGAATTTGATCAGCATCGGAAGAATACATTGGAAAGAGAGCGTAAACTTAAACGGGAACTCATCGATGCACAAATGGGAAAAAGCTAATGGAAAGCCGGAGATTATTCTCCGGCTTTTTTAACTTTTGGAAATGGGAAACCCTAAGAAATTCGATTTTACAGTCATCGGTTTGGGTGCTGTGGGAAGCGCCGCTTTCTATCAATTGAGTAAGTCCGGAAAAAGTGTCCTCGGCATTGACCGTTTTAATCCTCCCCATGAAATGGGGTCAAGCCATGGTGAAACCAGAATTACCCGGCTAGCGGTGGGCGAAGGAGAAGATTATGTGGCCTTGGCCAAAAGATCTCATGAAATCTGGAAAGAGTTGGAGGCGAAATCAGGTAAACAGATTATGAGCACCTGTGGGGGGATTTTGATAGATTCAGGAGAAGATCCTTGGTCCAAACACGGTTCTGAGGGTTTTTGGGAAAGGACCGTTCGCTTTGCCCAAAAGCAGGAAATTTCCCATGAAATATTGACTCCTGAGGAGGCAAAGGACTTCTATCCTGCCTTCAACATTCCCGAAAAGGGGAAGATTTACCGGGAAAAAGAAGCAGGTTTCCTTCGTCCAGAGTTGGCCATTTCCACCCAGATTCAGTTAGCCTGTTCCCTGGGAGCAAAATTACAAACCAACTGCCCGGTATTGAAAATTGAGGAAACGGTAGGTGGGTTTTGCCTAAAAACAACCGAAGGAGAATTCTGGTCAGAAAGAATTCTGATTTCTTCAGGCGGCTGGGTGAAGGATTTTCTCCCTTCAAAAGATCGACAAAGGTTTAAAATCTGCCGCCAGATTTTGCATTGGGTGAAGGTTGATCCGGAGCTAGGGGATTGGTCACAATATCCGGTGTGGATGTGGGGATTTGGTCCCAAGCCTGAAGATTTTATCTACGGATTTCCCTCTTTAGATGGTAAAACTGTAAAAATGGCTACAGAATCATTTTTGGATTGCGGACATCCAGATGCCTTAGCTAGAACGGTCAGTTTGGAGGAGCAAAAACTTTTTTGGGACACCAAAGTCAAAGGGAAAATCAAGGGACTTCTGCCTGAATTTCTGAAATCGAAAGTCTGTTTTTACACAGTGACCGAAGATGCCAGATTTGTGGTGGAAAACTGGAACGGGAGCTCCAAAGCTCAGCTTGTCTCGGCATGCTCAGGTCATGGATTTAAGCATTCGGCCGCACTGGGGGAAAAGCTTGCTCTTCAGCTTTTGGAGTAATCCTCCTTTCTGAAAGGTATTTTTGAGATTTCTACAGCTAAAGCCCTACTTTTGCCAATTGATCAAATAAAAACCAATGGCTAAGCAACGAGGAACCGCTTTGGAACCTGAAGAAAAGCGGAAGTTGAACAAGCAAAACCTGAGTAAACTGGGCGGGATTTTCCGCTTTTTGATGCCTTATAAATGGGCATTTTTTCTGGGATTGGTGTTTTTACTTTTTTCATCTCTGACGCTCCTGACCTTCCCCTTTGTAGCCGGAAAATTAATCGATACGGCGCAGGGAGGAGATTGGATTGTCAATGATGTCAATACCATTGCTCTCTTATTGATCGGGATTTTAGCAGTTCAGAGCATTTTCTCTTTTTTCAGGGTTTGGCTGTTTGCTTTGGTGTCGGAGCGCTCCATGCGGGATATCCGCCATTCGCTCTACTCCAGACTGGTGAGACTGCCAATGAGGTTTTTTGACCAAAGACGAACCGGTGAGCTGATCAGTAGAATTACGTCTGACGTCAGTCAGCTTCAAGACACCTTTTCTACTACTCTGGCTGAGCTTTTCCGCCAGGTCATCACCTTGGTAGCAGGGGTTGCTTTTTTGTTGATCAATACTCCAAAGTTGACCTTGTTTATGCTCGGTACTTTCCCTGTATTGGTCTTGGTAGCGATGGTCTTTGGGAGATTTATCCGAAGGCTGTCCAAGAAAACTCAGGATGAATTGGCCGGGGCAAATGTCATTGTAGAGGAAACACTCCAATCCATCGCAACGGTGAAATCTTTTGTTGGAGAAGGTTTTGAATCCGATCGATATGGTAAAGGTCTGGGCAGAGTGGTAGAGGTCGCTTTGAAGACTGCGAAATATCGAGGTGCCTTTATCTCATTTATCATATTTGCACTTTTCGGAGGCATTGTCGGAGTGATGTGGTATGGGGCCAGTCTGGTCGCATCAGGTGACATGAGCGTGGGTGAATTGGTGTCTTTTGTGCTTTATACCACCTTTATCGGGGGATCCATTGCGGGATTGGGGGATATTTATTCACAATTACAAAAAGCGATAGGAAGCTCCGAGCGGGTATTGGAGATCTTGGAAGAGCCAGCTGAATCTGAGACTGGCCAGTCTTCTGATAAGTTTTTGGGAAAAATTGAATTTGACCAAGTAAGCTTCAGATATCCAGCAAGGCCTGAGGTCGAGGTATTGAAGTCTATTTCTATGACCATCAACCCAGGGGAAAAAGTAGCCTTAGCCGGGCATTCAGGGGCTGGGAAATCGACAATTATCCAGTTGCTGCTGAGATTTTACGAAGTGGAAAAAGGGGCAATACGGGTAGATGACCGAGATGTCAAAGACTGGTACCTAAAATCCCTCAGAAGCAAAATCGGAATCGTTCCTCAGGAGGTCCTGCTTTTTGGAGGAAGTATCCGTGAAAACATTGCCTATGCCAAGCCTGGTGCGACTGAGGAGGAAATCATTCTGGCCTGCAAAAAGGCCAATGCCTGGCAGTTTATCTCCCAATTTCCTGAGGGTTTGGACACCTTGGTCGGGGAACGCGGCATCAAATTATCCGGTGGGCAGAGGCAGCGGGTAGCAATTGCCCGAGCCATCTTGAAAGATCCGGCAATTTTGATTTTGGACGAAGCCACCTCCTCCTTGGATGCGGAGTCTGAATCTTTGGTTCAGCAGGCATTGGACGAGTTGATGAAAGGGAGAACCACCCTGATCATTGCCCATAGACTGGCCACTATCCGAAAGGTAGATAGGATTTATGTCCTCAGTGAGGGGAAAATTGTGGAGGAAGGTTCCCATCAGGAGTTGGTACAGGAAGAAAGCGGTTTCTATTCCAACCTTGTCAAGTTGCAGTTTGCCGACTAACCCAAGTTATGGGCAGTGATGGATTTGGTCATGCCCAGGGCTTTTTCTTTAAGGATTTTTGATTTTGGGAAAAGCCTTTGCATTTCTATTTCATCCAAAAGCCGAATTTCATCCAAATATTGCTGAGCGGCCTTAGAATCCCATTTTTGAAAGCGGCTGAGTTTGGTTTTGGTCAGTAGATAAAACAAGAGCTTCTTGGGCATATACTGAGCAAAAGGGAGTGCATAGTGTGCTTCTACCGGGAAATATTTATTGGGAGTCTGGATAAAATATTTTTTTCCAACACGCTGGATTTCTTTTGCCATGCGCTGTTGGTTTTCCCAGGTATACAAATGCTCGATCACCGAGTTGGAAAATACCAAATCAAAGCTTTGATCCTCAAATTCCTTCATATGGGTAGCATCCCCAATCCGTGCTTCTATGTTTGGATGCGAGGTTTTTTCCAAATGAAGATTCAGCAAAACAATCCGACAGTCGGGCAAATTGAGGATTTGACTGTCTTTCCAGAAATAATCTGTTCCACCTACGTCTAAAATCCGAAGCGGACTTTCAGGATTAAAATTTTCGAAGAACAACTTCTCAAATTTCTCCAGTCTTTTCTTCCTGAATCTGGCTCCCAAAGAGTCTGGCTGATCTGAAGAAGCAAAAAGGCTGGTCAATGAACTCATACTGATAAGCAAAAGTGAAATGGGGATTACATTTAATTCCAAAAGTAATCATGCTTGATTATTTCTTTCTTAATTTTAAGCCGTAATCTAGAAGGGGTATGAAAATTGTCTAAGATTTCAGCCCTACAGATTGTCGGAATTCCTAAATTTTTATGAAGAGAAGATTTGATGTTTACTTTCCATGGTTATTCACGATATGTGATTTTTTGGCCGCATTGCTTTCATTATGGATCGCCAATAATACCCTCCAAAGCCTTGGGTTTCTGGAAGGCGTGGATTTTCTGGCCTATCTTCCCTTAGGAGGCGCTTGGTTTTTGATTTCTGTGCTCCGAAAGGATTACAAAATCGGAAGGACAGAGGAATATGACACTACCTTGCGTAAGCTTCTGGTTACAGTTTCATGGTTTTTAGCAGTTTTAGCCATTCTTTGGATTCCTTTGGAAGGAAAGGATTACCGATGGGTTCAAATATTGGGTTTTGGCGCGATTCAACTCATTTTGATGGCATCATTCCGGGTGTCGGTGCACATGGTGCTAAAAACCTATCGGATACAGGGAAAGAACTACAGAAATGCGGTGATTGTCGGAAAGGGGGGCACAAGTCCCAAGCTTGCCGATGTGTTCAGGATTCGAAAGGACTTTGGGATCAATTTTCTGGGATACTTTGATGATCAGTCTGACTGTCAGCAAACCAGAGGTGGTGTGGCGACTTTTTTTGAAGAAGCTCCGGGTTTGGATTTGGACTTAATATATATCCATGAGCATTTGGAGCCGGCTTTGGTGAAAAAAGTGATTGACTTTGCGGATGAGCATTACATCAAGGTGAAAATGATTCCTGGAGGTAGCCTTCAGCTGGAAAAGAATCTGTCTTTCTCCAAATACGGAGACTTTTTTGTCATCAATGTCAATGACATTCCTCTGGATCATCCAATTAACAGCTTTGCCAAAAGAGCTTTTGACATGATTTTCGCCAGTTTGGTGATAGTCTTTATCCTGTCCTGGTTAATACCATTGGTGGGGATCCTGATCAAACTGGAATCCAGAGGGCCGATTTTCTTTATTCAAAAAAGAAATGGAGTCAATAACCAGGTATTTAACTGCCTGAAGTTTCGCTCCATGACTCCAAATGATTACGCAGACACCAAGCAGGCTACCAAAAATGATCCTCGGGTGACTCGAATTGGAGCCTTCCTCCGAAACACCTCCCTGGACGAAATGCCGCAGTTTTTGAATGTGTTGATGGGAGATATGTCAGTGGTCGGACCAAGGCCTCATACTGTCCCGATGAACCAAACTTTCAAAACTCAGATCGAGCGCTACAATTCCAGACATAAAATCAGACCGGGAATCACCGGACTGGCGCAGGTGCGAGGATATAGAGGGGAAATCGAAAATCCACATCAAATCCGCTCCCGAGTGAGACTGGATTACTTTTACATCAACAACTGGTCATTTTTCCTGGACATGGAGATTATGGTAAAGACCGTTTATGAGTTGCTCTTAAACAGGGATAATGCCTACTGATTTCTCCGGAAAATCATGTCCTTACTGCGGGAGTACAGATCAGCAGTCTTTTCTGGCTGAGGAAAGAATGCTTGGCAAAGGTGACAAGTTTTCCTATTTGGAATGCCTCTCTTGCGGCTCTTTGCATATCTCAAAAGTCCCGGAAAATCTCGGAGACTATTATCCCAAAAGCTACTATTCCTTTCAAGAACTACAATTCTCCAATCCGCTGTTTAGATGGTTGAAGAGACTTCGCATGAGTATTTTTGGAACATTCGGGATTTTTTCGCCGATTTATGGGTATTGGCTGAAAAAGCTTCGACCCAGTAGGAATGCCAGAATCGCCGATGTGGGCTGTGGTAATGGACAGTTGCTTTATGAACTTTATTGTGGGGGATTTCAAAACCTGGAAGGTTATGATCCCTTTATAGCCAAAGAGGTTCGTATTTCATCAGGCTTAAGCTTGTTTCCGACAGAATTTGAGAAAGCAGTTGGCAATTTCGACTTGATCATGATGCATCATGCCTTTGAGCATATGGAGGACCCTAAAAAGGTTTTGACCACATGCTGGGAGAAATTAAACCCCGGAGGAAAGCTTCTTCTTAGACTTCCCGTAGCTGATTCCCAAGTATGGAAGGAAAAAGGAAATCTCTGGGTACAGCTGGATGCCCCTAGACATTTGACTATTCCATCGGTTAAGGGACTGCAGCACTTGGGCGAGAAAATTGGGTTAAAATTGGATGAACTGGAATTCGATTCCAATGAATTTCAATTTTGGGGGACCGAGCTTTACGAACGTGGGGAAAAGTTGGATTCAGGAAATATAGATAGTGTTTTTTCCAAGCCGGAGTTGAGCGAAATGCAAAAAAAAGCCCTCCGATTCAATCAGGAGGGCATAGGGGATCAAGCTTGTTTTTATTTTTCCAAGCCTCTTAAATCTTAAACAAGGCATCAAAGAATCCCATTGTCTCACCTTTCTTTTTGAAGATCAGCATAGGTAGGATTTTATTGGCTTTGACAAGTTTCTCAGCAGTACTTCCAAGCAATATGGCCGCAGAAGCAGTTCTACCTCTGGAGCCCAACAAAACTAAATCTGCATCTATTTCTTGGGCGTAATTGACAATTTGATTGCCAATATTATCCCCATCACGGAGCAGCATGACACAGTCCAGATTGGAGTTTTCATGTTTGGAGGCAAATTTTTTGAAGTCTTTTTTGGCATTTTCTTTCATGATTTCCGAAAACTCCTCGAAAGACTTACCGGTCTTTGAATATCCGTGAGGCACATCATAGACGTGAAGGGGTATCAGTTCTGCATGTAGGTCTGCCGCAATTCTTTCTCCAAATTCATAAAACATATGATTGTGGGAAGAAAAATCTGTCAGCATGAGAATTTTCTTTGGCAGCTTGACCTCCCTCTTTTCCTGAAGAAGTAATATAGAACAAGGAGCTTTTTTAGCTACCCCATCAGCTAAGGTTCCGCTTCCTTTAAGCGTTTCCTTTCTTCCCATAATGATCAAATCGGAATCCTTAAGCTTGGCCCATCTTAGAAAAGTGTCCAATGGATGACTTCCTTCCTCTACGAAAGCCTCCACTTCTATATCCTCCGGGAAATGGTGTTCTTTCAGTTTCTGAAGAATCATAGCTTCTATGGATTCATCAGAAGGAGCGATTAGGTCTGGGTATTGATCGAGGATTTCCTGAGGGATTTCCAGGTTCCTGGCCACATGCACAAAGTAGCATTTTTCGACCCCTAAAAACTTGACCAAGGCGGCAGTTTTTTTGATCAGGATATCATCCATTTCAGTGAGGTCGAGACCGATCATGGCCTTAGAAAAGTACTTCATAGTATTATTGGTTTTACAGGCTTAAGTTAAAGGATTGAGCGGTGAAATCGAACAGTTTTTTGTTTTTAGGCAGGAGCAAACTTTTTGAATTACTTTTAAGATGATGAAAAAAATGGAAAAATATTTTTTGGCCATCCTGCCTCCAGAGCCCATTATGGGGCAAGCGGAGGCCATCAAGCTAGGAATTAAGGAGAAATTTGGGGTGAAATATGCCCTCAAATCCCCGGCACATATCACGCTGAAAATGCCATTTTCCTACAATGAGGTAAAGGAAAATGTACTGATAGATCAATTGAAGGCTTTTGCCTCCAGCCAGAAGGAGTTTGCCTTGAAAATTGGGGGGATCGCCACTTTTGGCAACCGGGTGATCTTTTTGAATGTGAAAAAAAATGAACTTTTGGTCAAACTACAGGCCGATCTGAAGCAATTTTGTAAGAAAACCCTGCTGCTTAATGATGAATTGAGTGATCGAAACTTCCATCCCCACATGACTTTGGCATTTAAAGATCTAAAACCTTCTGTCTTTGGGGAAGTTCTTGAATATGCCAAAACCCAATCGTTCGAAAGCGAATTTTCAGTAAAAGATTTGGTCTTACTCAAGCGGGTAGACCATCGGTGGATAGCCCATTTCAGAGTTCCATTTTTTAAGTCAGATTAACAAATTGTGAATTTTTCCTCCGTTTGGGGCAAAAAATCCATGATTCATCAAAAAAAAATCGAATTAATAAAATTTTGAAAATTTGAATTAGGGTGTCTTTTAATTCGGAGATGAGAAATAGTGGAATAAAGACCTTCAAAATTTTAATTGGAACAAAGCCCGATTTTCGGGAGGTTTCGATAGAAAATTCTTTGATCGTAATTTTTATGCCCCGGAAAAAAAATTGAATTTTTTTTAGTTGCAGAATAAACCATTGTCCTTTTTCCAACGGGAAAATTTTATGAATCCTTTTTGACCTAAAGACCTTTGTTTATTGCGAGATTTTGGATGGGCAACGTATCGAAAATAGGTTATACTTATTTTTAACATTTTCTCAGAATAAAATTGCCTTTTAGAGCGAGTATAGGCCCTTTTTAACATTTGTTTACCACCTCCAATTTCCCGCATATTCGCCTTCTAATGTTAAATTATTAATTGACTAACCTATGAAGAAAGTTTTATTAGGTTTTGCTTTGAGCTTTCTGACCATCGTGTCAGTACTTGCGCAAACTAAAACGATCACTGGTAGGGTAACCTCGGCCGAAGAGCCGGAGGGTGTACCTGGAGCCAGCGTGGTGGTAAAAGGAACCACTCAGGGTACTATTACCAATTTGGACGGTACTTATTCCATTTCTGTACCTGAGAATGGTGCCGTATTGGTGTTCAGCTTTGTTGGCTACTTGACCAAGGAGATGCCTGTGGGATCTTCCAATGTGATCAATGTGGTCATGAATGCTGATGTGAAAGTTTTGAATGAAGTAGTCGTAACTGGTTACGGTACTCAGGAAAGAAGAGAAATCACAGGTTCTGTGACTTCTATCAGCAGCGAATCCATCGAAAACTTGGTTGCGCCTTCCTTCGAATCTCAATTGGCGGGTAGAGCTCCTGGTGTGCAGGTTACTACGCCAAGCGGTATCTTGGGTTCTAGACCAATCATCCGTATTCGTGGGGTGAACTCTTTGACTTCCAGTGCCAGCCCGCTGATCATCATCGACGGTGTACCGGTAGTGGACGACGACAGATCTGCTGTGAATGCTTCTAACCCATTGGCGAACATCAACCCAGCAGACATTCAGTCTTATGAGGTTTTGAAGGACGGTTCTGCTACTGCGATCTACGGTTCCAGAGCTGCTAACGGGGTGATCTTGATCACTACCAAAAGAGGTGTTTCAGGTAAAGCAAAAGTATCTTACAACACTTCTATGGGCTTCAACGAAGAGGTGAGCCGTTTTGAATTGTTGAATGGTGACGACTTTGTGACTATCGCAAACGAAAAAAGAACTAACGTAAACGCTTCTCCTCTTGCTAACCCAGGTGTAAACACTGATTGGCAGGATATTGTCTTCAGAAGAGGTTTTACTCAGCAACACAACATCTCCATTGCCGGAGGTTCTGAGGCTACCAAGTATTTCTTCTCTTTGGGCTTTACTGATCAGGAGTCTCCAATCGTAGCCAACGACTTGAAGAGATATTCTTTCAGAGCCAATGTGGACCACAGCATCTCTAAAAGAGTAAGAATCGGTAACTCTCTTTCTTATTCCTTGACAGAGATCAACGGTTTGAACAACGGTGCAAACTCACTTTCCGGTGCGATCTACAATGCTACCCGTTCTTTGCCAAACGTTCCGGTTTATGACCCAGCGAACACTGCGTTTGATGGCTTCAACGTAACTGCAAACGGTGCTACTACCGGTTTTGGAACAAACTTGGCCGGTCCGGACAACAACATTCCTAACATCGCCTTTGTATTGCAAAACAACATCTACAGAAGCCGTGCGCACAGATTGTTGGGTGCTGCTTACGGTGAAGTAGATATCATCAATGGATTGACTGCAAGAACTCAAATCGGTATTGACTTGACTTTGGCAGATGACTTTCAGTCTTTGGATCCTAGACACGGTGACGGACGTAGCTCCAATGGCTATGTGTATATGGCTTACAACCCAGCTTTCCGTTGGAACTGGCAGAATACTTTGAACTATCAGACTGTAATCGGTGATGATCATAACATCAACGTGACAGCAGGTTTGGAATACCAATTCACTAACTACTACAACTTTGCTGGTTGGGGAACTGACGTTTCTGACAACTTCTACCGTTTGAGAAACTTGATCTCCGGATCTTACAATAACCAATTCTCTGCTGGTGGTTTCTCTGAGCAAGGCTTTGACTCTTACTTTGGAAGATTCAACTATAGCTTCAGAGGCAAATACTTGGCTTCCTTCACGGTAAGAAATGACGGTATCTCTGATTTGGTTGGCGACAACAAGCGTGGTACCTTCTTCGGTGGATCTGTGGGATGGAGAGTTTCTGATGAAGCATTCTTCAACTCTGAATTGATCTCTGATTTGAAATTCAGAGCTTCTTATGCAGAAGTAGGTAACACGGGTATCGGTTCATTTGCTGCATTTGGTGGCTTCTCCCCAGTATTGGGTGGTGCCGGTGCAGGTATCGGATATGCCCGAGTTGCAAACGGTGGCCTTCAGTGGGAAACTTCCAAGAAATTCAACGTTGGTTTGGATATGACTATCGGAAGAGTAACCATCTCTGCTGACTACTTCACTAACGACGTGGACGGATTGATCCTTGCTGCTCCTACTGCTCCTTCTTTGGGTATCCCAGGTAACAGCATCAACCAGAACGTAGGTAGCATGTTGAACAAAGGTTTGGAATTGAGAACATTTGCCACTGTAATCAACAGAGGTGCATTCTCTTACAGCACTGATTTCAACGTTACTTTCATCCAGAACGAAGTGACCAACTTGGTTCAGCCATTGACAGGTACTTACAACAGAACTGAAGTAGGTGGACCAATTGCACAATTGTATGGCTTCAAGTGGGCAGGTGTTAACCCAGCAAACGGTAACGCGATGTACTACAGCGGTGAAAACATCGTACAGTTGCAAGGTGCTTCATCTTGGAGAGCTTATGATCCTGCAAATCCTTCCAATGTCGCCACTACGGCTACTTCTCCAACCCAATTCTTCTTAGGAAATACCCTTCCTAAGTGGCAAGGTGGATGGAGCAACAACTTCAAGTATGGCAACTTTGACTTCGAGGTATTCACCAGATTCTCCGGAGGTAACTACATCATGAACGAATCTTTGAGAGGTTTGATGGGTCTTGGTTTCTCTAACAACCACGCTTCTATCTTGAACAGATGGACTGAAAGCGGTCAGGTAACTGACGTGCCTAAGCTTTATGCTGGTCGTGATTCCAACACTTGGTTGACTTCTGCAGCAAACAGCAGATTCATTGAGAAAGGTGATTTTGTAAGAATCCAGAATATTATTTTGGGTTACACGGTGCCTACTGCAGCACTTCAGTCTGCATTCAAAGGTTCAATCTCCAATGCCAGATTCTTTGCTCAAGTTCAGAATCCATTCACTTTCACCAGTTACTCAGGTCTTGATCCAGAATCTAACCAGTTCTCTGGTCAGTTGAGCTTCGGTGTGGACTGGAACGTAGCTCCAGTGATCCGTACCTACACTGTGGGTGTAAACGTTGGGTTCTAATTTTAAACTCCTAAACGAAGAATTAAAATGAATAAGTTTTCAATAAAAAATTTCAAACTCATCGCTGCCGGTATGGCTTTGATGGGTGCGATTAGCTCCTGTGATGTCACTGAGCTGACTCCTGCAAACTTGATCCCTGATCAGGAAGCATTTGCTACAGCTGCAAGAGTAAACTCTGCAGTATTGGGTGTATATGAATCTGCTCAGCGTGGTTTCTATTTAGGTTCTGTACAAAGAGGTTACCCTTTTGGTGGCGCTAATGTGCAGCAAGGCGACTTGAGAGGTGAAGATATGTACAACGATCAGTTGTTCTACGAAATCACCTACGCAGGTACTTACAACCCAAATACTGCCAACAACAACGGGATGTGGATTTCCATTTATAGAATGGTAAACCGTGCCAACATTGTGTTGGAAAACCTGGATGTTGCCCTTGCTAATGGGGTGTTGACTCAAGCACAGCGTGACCAATACAGAGGCGAGATGTTGTTCTTGAGAGCTTTGGCTCATCATGAATTATTGCTGCACTTTGCTCGTCCTTATTCTGAGAACCCTTCTGCCCCTGGTGTTCCTTACAGAACTTTTGCCATCAACGATGTGCCTAAAGTTCCTCAGGGAGAAGCTGTCGGCAGAGGTACTGTAGGTGAGGATTACAACCAGTTGCTTTCTGACTTGAATGAAGCGGAGACTTTGTTGCCAACAGGTACTGCCTTGAGAGCGAACAAAGGAGCTGCTATCGCATTGAAGTCCAGAGTGAAACTTCATATGAAGGATTGGGCAGGAGTAATTGCAGAATATGCAAAAATCCAAGGATCTTATGCGGTGACTCCTAGTCCTACGACTCCTTTCAGAACTGCAACCAGCTCTGACAATATCTTCTCATTTGTCCATACAGATGCTTCCAATGCTGGCGTAAACGGTGCTTTGGCTTCTATGTATGGTAACCCAAACAATGGTGCCAGAGGCTTAGTAAAAGTTTCTCCAATCATCTGGAGAGCCTCTTTCTGGCATCAGGAAGATACCAGAAGAGCTTTGACTACTCAGAGTTCTGCAGGTGTTTATACCAACAAATACATCGATCCAGTTACTTACAGAGATCCTACCGTGATCTTGAGATTTGCTGAGGTGGTATTGAATGCTGCTGAAGCTAATGCTCAGCTGGGCAATTTGGATGTGGCTGTAGCTCAATTGAATTCAGTTCGTAGCCGTGCACTTCCTGCTTCTGTCCCTGCTTTCACAGCTGCTGGACTTGGTGGTAAGGAGGGTATCTTGACTGCTATCTATAATGAAAGAAGAATCGAATTCTTGGCTGAAGGTAGAAGATGGGCTGATATCCACAGACTCTCCGGTGCTGGTGTGATGACTGGTGTTCCAGCCAAGGCGACTTCCAGATCAATTACCAGCATTGATTTCTATACTGGCGCAAGAGCGATCCCTACGGATCATGCCATCCCTTATTCTAGCCACCTGTTTATTTGGCCGATTCCTTTAGAGGAAATCCAGACAAACGCTTCTGCTCCTATTGCGCAGAACCCTGGCTATTGATATTCTTGTAAGGTTTAAATGATAAAAGTCCGGCTGTTTTTTGGCCGGACTTTTTTGTTTAGGCTAAGTTGGCAATTACCGTTTTCAATTTTTCTTGTACTTCCTCGGCGAGGGCTCCCAATGAGGCGTTTTTCACGGAGGTCATGCTTGCGATGGGATCCACAGCTACGACTTCGATCTGACCGTCTTTTTGCTCCTTGACCAAAACATTACAAGGAAGAAAAACTCCGATCTTGTCTTCTGCGAGCAAAGCTTGATGGGCAAAATGAGGATTGCAGGCGCCCAGAATGGTATATCGATTGATGTCTTGATCGATTTTCTTTTTAAGGGTAGCCTGTACATCAATTTCGGTCAGGATACCGAAGCCTTCTTTTTTCAGTTCCTCTGTGACCAATTCCTTGGCTTCTTCAAATTTTTTTCTGGGTAATATTTTAGAAAAATAATAGCTCATGGGTCTTCATATATTGGATTCTCTTTAAGATAATGAATTCCAAATTTTTAAAAAGTGACAAAGGGCACCGTACAAGTAGATAAAAAAATCCCCCGAGGAGAACTCGGGGGAAGTATCTATTTGGGACAGGTATATTTTATTTTCCCTGCTTCACTTAGGAGGTTTCCTTCTCCTTTTACATTAAACACTGACAAAATAGTCGCATTTGTGTTCTTCTTGCCTAATTCATCGAGTGCTCCACAATCAGGAAGAAATCCTATTTTGAACGAGATTGGAGTACATTTAGTGATATCTCCATCCCACCTAAGAACATTCACCAAATCTTCGCCGAATCCAGTATAGGTTTTACCATCAAGTGCTTTATAAGCTATAATTTGTGGAACCGTAAGTTGGACTTCCCAACTATTTCCATTTGGGATATCATTGGCCGAAATTACTGTAAACTCATAAATGTGATATCCTTGATTGTCTATCTCGATGAAGCTTTTCACCAATGAAGAATCGCAATCTTCTTGCACTCCATCATCGCATACAGGAATTAGTTCATAGGAAGTTTCAAATTTCAAATATACACCACCGCCTGTTCCACTGCTGTTCTGCCTTCTCACTTCAATAGTAGCGGTTTCCAAATCACAAGCAACCCAATCTTCTCCGAAAGTTCCTAAGGGTACACTATGAATAAAAGGCTCCGGAGCATTGGTGTTTTGGGCATATAAATCCACTCCATTGAAGGTGACTTTTTTGATGTTTTGTTCTGTGCTGGTAATGGTGTAAACAATATGAGTCGGAGTATTGTGAATAGTTACCGTCACTGATCCCTGAGGTCCTGCAGTATAGGCTTTAGTTTCCGCCTTGTAAAACCACGAATTTGGATCCCAAGTTATACAATCGTCCGGCCCTCTTTGGTTACACTCCAAGTATGCCTTTGAGTTTATGCCCGAGGGTGTTTCAAAAGGATCCAATTTGAATCCCGCCCGTTCCGCTGAAGCCTGTTCGTTCATTAGGTCAGCATCTTCAAAAGTAGCCGTCTGGCTACATGCGCCAAGAATCAACCCTGCCAGGGCCAATCCTAAAAATTTGTAAAATGAAGTTTTCATAAACCGTTTGTTTATTTTGAAACCAAATAAATGTAAATCAATGGCTTAAAAATGTATTTTGGACAAGTTTATTTTTAGTAAAATTCACTAAATCAGCAGTTTGTTTGCTTTTTTTGTTAAATTTTTTCAAAAAATTCTAAAAATGGGCTTATGATGTTTTTTCGAGCTGCTATGGAGGCTATTGGGAAATTGCTTTTTTGCCTTTTGGATTACGATTAAACCAAATGGAGATTGGTATAAAGCAAAAAAATCCCCCGAGGGAAGCTCGGGGGAAAAATATTAATTATTCAAAGCCTTACTCTCAATTACATTTAATATTGGATAGAGATCCTTTTTTGGAGAAATCATTTACCTTAAAGTCTGTCCACTTGTTTTGGGCGTTATTCAATGGTTTGCAGCTTAAGCTGACAGTCCAGGTGTAAGTTGCACAAGCGTCTAAATCCATAGTTTTTCTCATTGTTTGGCCATCGTAACTCCATCCTTCTAGTGGGTTGCCATCTAATGCACTTTGAGGGAAAGTGAAGACTAATTCCGCATTATCTAGATCTGCTGAAGGGACATAAGTAAAAGTAACTTCATTACCATCAACTTCATAGCTGAAACTTTCATCACAGCCTACAACGCATTCACCTATTAAGCTATAATTGGTTGAAATTGGTCCAGAGACTACTGCATTATCTCCATCGAGAATTTCTGCCGCAATGGTAACAACCCCGCACGCAGCCCATGAAGCATCAAAAGTAAATGTATTGGACCCACTGACAGGTCCCCCATTAAGTTGGCTGGTGGTATAGGTTTTAGGGGAGGCAAATCCAGCTCCGGATACTGTTATTCTTAGCTTTCTTCCAGCATTGTTACTTGAGGCATAACTCCAATCCAATTGAAATCCTGTGAGCGTGTTGTAAACAGAATATGTAAATACACGGGATTGAGGCCCGCTATTATTTGATATGGTAGAAGTTTGCACAGAATACTCAGGATTAGCTGGATCTATGCAGAAGTTTCCACAGTCTGTTGCTGAGTAAGTCCTTGCGTTCTCGTTACCTAATCCAAAAGGATTCAAATTAAATCCATTTTTCGCAACAGCCTGCTCATTCATCAGATCTGCTTCCTCGAAGGTAGCCATCTGGCTACATGCACTGAGAATCAACCCTGCCAGGGCCATTCCCATTAAGTTTTTGGTAAAATTCTTCATAAGCTTAGTTATATTTTGCACTAAGATAAATGTATTTTATCCAATAATAGATGCAGGTCATCAAAAAAAAATTTTTGCAAAAAATACTAAAAAGTACCCTGTGATATTTAATAGGGCCTTTTTCTGATGTTTTTATGGTTTTCCTTAAAGTAAAACTTTAAAATGATTTGATAAACGGTAAAAATCTGCCTGTTTTTGGAGGCATTCCTAAACATTTTCAGGAATATTCGGGTCTTGAATTAGACTGAGATATCATGACCAAAAAAGCATTAGTAATCGGTTCGGGAATAGCCGGGATTGCTGCTTCTATCCGGCTAGCTTTAAAAGGCTATCAGGTGGAGGTATTTGAAGCCAATGCCTATTTTGGAGGGAAGCTCTCCGAAATTCGGATTCAGGGTTATCGTTTCGATGCTGGTCCTTCTTTGTTTACAATGCCCGAACTCGTGGATGAGCTTTTTCATTTGGCAGGAAAGGATCCCAAAGAGTTTTTTGACTATTCCCGTCTAGAGGTCATCTGCAATTATTTCTGGGAAGATGGAAAAAGGGTACAAGCCTTTGCGGATTTGGACCGGTTTGCGGAAGAAGTCGAGACCAAATTGGGAGAGCCTGCCCAACATATCAGAACGGCTCTCAAGTCCTCCTCCTATATCTATGAGCACCTCGCTCCCCTATTTATGGAAAGGTCTCTTCATCAAATGGCCACTTGGACCAATCCCCAAGCACTAAAATCTTACCTGAAAATGGGGAAGTTGGGAATATTCTCCACCATGAACGCTGCCAATGAGAGGCTTTTTTCTCAAGTCAAACTCGTTCAGATGTTTAACCGATACGCGACCTACAATGGATCGGATCCCTACCAGACTCCTGCGACTTTGAATATTATTCCTCATTTGGAATTCAACAGAGGGGCCTATTTCCCCAAAAAAGGGATGCATGAAATTTCTCACAGCCTTTTCAAGCTGGCAGAATCTCTGGGAGTGGTTTTTCATTTCAATTCTAAAGTCGAAGAAGTGTTGGTGGAAAATGCGCAAGCAGTTGGAATTCGGGTCGGGGACCAACCTATCCTAGCGGACCTGGTTGTCAATAATATGGATATGGTGAATGCTTATAAGACCATCCTCAAAAAACAGAAGCAGCCGAAAACCCTCCTAAACCAGCCCAAATCCAGTTCGGCTTTGATCTTTTATTGGGGAGTAAAAAAAGTATTCCAGGAGCTCGATCTGCACAACATCCTATTTTCAGACAATTATCGCGCGGAGTTTGAGCATATCTTCCAAAAAGGGACCATCTATCATGACCCTACAGTCTATATTAACATCACTTCGGTGGAAAGGCTTGAAGATGCTCCCGAGGCATGCATGAATTGGTTTACCATGATCAATGTGCCCAATAACCAAGGTCAGGATTGGGATCGGATGATTGCAGAGGCCAGGAAAAACATCATTTCCAAAGTCAACCGTATTCTGAATACCGATTTGGAAAAATTGATTGAAGTGGAGGAAATTCTAGAACCCCGAACCATAGAATCCAAGACCTCATCCGCACAGGGGGCTTTGTATGGCAATAGCTCCAATAATAAGTTTGCAGCTTTTCTCCGTCATGCGAATTATTCATCCTCTATCAAGAATCTCTATTTCTGCGGAGGATCAGTTCACCCGGGTGGAGGAATACCGCTTTCCTTGCTTTCTGCGAAAATTATGAGCGAAATGGTGCCGCCTGTGACTGGTTATTGAGACTGAATACTGGCAATTGCTTCCTGAACCAAATCCTGCTCAAATCCTTTGCTCATTAGGAACTGGAGCACTTTGAATTTCTTTTTGTAAGGATCTTTTTCGGTCGTTTTTTCCCATTTCTTTTCGGTTTGGGAGAGCAGGGTATCGTAATATTCCTCAGGGTCGATTTCAGAAATCCCTTTTCGAATATTTTCAGGACTGATATGCCTGAGTTTTAACTCCTGCACGATCCGGTTTTTTCCCCATTTTTTCAGACGGAATTTTCCCCTTGCAAAGGATCTTGCAAAGCGTTCTTCGTGTAGAAACCCGTCTTTAATGAGCTCCTCTACCAGTTTTTCGACTGTTTCGCCTTGGATCCCTTTTTCAAAAAGTTTCCTTCTCACCTCCCAGGCACAGCGCTCCTGATAGGCACAAAAAGTTTCCAGTTTTCCTTTGGCCTCCTGAAGGGTCCAGGACTTTTTTGGGTTTTGATCCGGGTTATTTTTTCCCCAAGTGGACATTTTTGGTAATTTTAAGCCAAAATACCCACTGCTCAAGTTTTTTCAAACCATAAATCAAAAGCTCTCATGAGAAAAAAAATCGTTGCTGGAAACTGGAAAATGAACATGACATTCGACGAAGGCCAAAAGCTGACTTCCGAAATTGTCAACATGTTTAAGGATGAAGCAGTCAAAGATGTGACTCTTGTTCTCAACCCTCCATTTCCGCATATCCATCCCGTAAAAAAATTGATCGGAGATACCCCCGGCATAGGCTTGGGTGCACAAAACTGCTCCGACAAAGAATCAGGAGCTTTTACCGGCGAAGTGTCAGCAAAAATTTTAGCTTCCTTCGGAGTGCAGTACGTGATTTTGGGCCACTCTGAGAGAAGAGAGTATTTCAAAGAATCCAACGAGCTTTTGGCGGTCAAAGTAAAACAGGCACTGGCCAACGGATTGACACCGATATTTTGCTGTGGGGAATCTCTCGAAATCAGAACCGCCGGAACCCATGAGCCTAATGTAAAATTCCAACTTACTCAGAGCTTGTTTGACCTATCTCCTGAGGATTTTTCCAAAGTGGTCATAGCCTATGAGCCCATCTGGGCAATTGGTACAGGAAAGACAGCTTCCGCTGACCAAGCACAGGAGATGCACTTAGCACTTAGACGTCATATCTCCTCCAAGTATGGAAAAGAGATTGCTGAGAATACTTCCATCCTGTACGGAGGAAGTGCAAATCCAGGCAATGCCAAAGAGCTTTTCTCCAAACCGGATGTGGATGGAGGACTGATCGGTGGGGCATCTCTGAAGTCCAGAGACTTCATCGACATTGCGAAGTCATTCTAAGTTCTTAATAGAAATATCTAAATGAATACCTGGGTCTGTGTCCGCACAGACCTCTTCTTTATCCTACCTTACCCATACCATGGACTATTTAGAGTTTAAGATCAAATGTAAAGAGGAGTTTCGGGAAATCCTGATTGCCGAGTTGGCAGAAATCGGTTTTGACTCATTTCTGGAAACGGAAGAGGGTATTGATGCTTACGCTCAGGAAGCGGATTTCGATCGGGAGGAATTCCAGCGGGTGATAGAAGGATATCAGGAAGCTGCGGAGATTTCTCTGACGGAAGGGAAAATGCCTAAAGTCAACTGGAATCAAGAATGGGAAAAAAACTATGATCCCATTTCAGTGGATGACTTGGTCTATGTTAGGGCGTCTTTTCATGAATCCAAACCAGGATTTCGCCATGAAATTGTGATTAATCCCAAAATGTCATTTGGTACTGGCCACCATGCCACAACTTTCCAAATGCTCAAGCATCAAGGGCGATTGGATCATGCCGGGAAAAGAGTTTTGGATGTTGGTTCTGGCACAGGGATTTTGGCCATTATGGCACATCTTCTGGGAGCCAGTGCAGTAGAGGCTTTTGATATCGATGATTGGTGTGTGGAAAATGGTAATGAGAACTTTGACCTGAACGGACTCAGTACCCGAATGGGCTTGGGTACCATCAGAGATGTGAATCCACAAGGACCTTTTGACATTGTCCTTGCCAATATCAATAAGAATGTTCTGCTGGACGAAATGCAGATCTATGCTGAGCTTCTTGAGCCACAGGGCTATTTGCTTTTGAGTGGATTTTACTCGGAAGATATTCAGGATCTCCTGGAGGTAGCAAAGCCTTTGGGTTTAGAGCTGCTAGAATCCTCTACCAAGGATAATTGGGCAGCTTTGATTCTTCAAAAGAAATAAAATGAGAGAGTTGGTAATTTATTCCATTCTTTTGATCGCGGTTTTGGGACATTGTATTGCAGCGGTCAAGATGTACCGAGAGGTCAATGCAGATTCAGGATTAAGCTTTCATGAGAAAAATGCATGGAAACTTCGAGCCCTAATTTCTCCTCTTCTATTTCTGTATTATTATCGACAAGAAAAAAAGCGTCGAAATTTCGGGCATTAGAAACTTTTTGAGGCCAATGACCGCTTAAAGTCTATCACCCAATTCCAAAATCAGGGAGAAATCTCTTCCTTTTACTTTTGTAATTTTACCCTATGGAGTACATCTGGAAACTGAAACCCAAAACTTCTCAAGCAGCTATAGAAAGGCTGGGTAAGGAGATTAATATCAATCCTACCTTGGCCAATATGCTGATCAATAGAGGCGTGGAGAATTTTGATCAGGCAAAGGACTATTTCCGCCCCAGCCTCAGTCAGCTCCATGATCCTTTTCTGATGAAGGATATGGACCAAGCTGTGGACCGAATTGAAAAAGCGGTCTTAAACCATGAAAAAATCATGGTTTACGGGGACTACGATGTAGATGGCACCACGGCTGTGGCCTTGATGTACAGCTTTTTGAAAAGCTTCTATCCCCACGTGGATTTTTACATTCCCGATCGGTATAAGGAAGGATACGGAGTTTCAGAACGGGGAGTAAGAAATGCTGCTGATTTGGGCTTTTCGCTAATTATTTCTCTGGATTGCGGGATCAAAGCCATCGACAAGGTAAGGCTTGCCAAAGAGCTCGGAGTGGATTTTATCATTTGTGATCACCATACTCCCGGAGAGGAATTGCCTGCTGCAGTGGCAGTATTGGATGCCAAGCGTTCTGATTGTAATTATCCCTATAAAGAACTCAGCGGCTGCGGAGTTGGCTTTAAGCTGATCCAGGCTTATGCCAAGACGCACGGAATAGAGGAATCTGCCTTATACCCGTATTTGGATCTCCTGGCGGTGAGTATTGCCGCGGATATTGTTCCGATTACCGGTGAAAACCGTATTCTGGCCTACTATGGGTTGGACCGGATTAATAATACTCCACGGCCGGGTTTGAAAGCCCTCATCCTCCAAGCCAAAGTCGAAAAGGAAATCCAAATCTCAGACATTGTCTTCAAAATTGGGCCAAGGATCAATGCCTCAGGTCGTCTGGAGCATGCTAAAGCCTCAGTGGAGCTATTGATTTCATCCAACTTGGAGGAGGCGATTCTCCGGGCAAAGTCAGTGGACGAAGTCAATGCCACCCGGAGGAATTTTGATGAAAACATCACCAAGGAAGCTTTCGAAATGCTGGCTATCCGGGAAGAAGAGGCTGAGTGGAACTCGACTGTATTATTCAAAGAAGATTGGCACAAGGGAGTGATCGGGATCGTGGCCAGCAGGTGCATTGAAAAATACTATCGGCCGACAATTATCCTCACTGAGTCGAATAATAAGGCCACCGGAAGCGCCCGCTCGGTGGTGGATTTTGATATTTACGAGGCCATCGCAGAATGTGCCGAATTGCTGGATCAGTTTGGAGGACATAAATATGCCGCGGGTCTGACCATGTCAGTAGAAAATGTCCCGGCATTCCAGGCCAAATTTGAATCGGTGGTCCGAAGTCGGATTGAAGAGGTTCACCGTAAACCGGTGATCGAAGTCGATGATGTTCTACTTTTGGATCAGATCAACTATAAATTTTACAATATTCTCAAGCAAATGGCTCCTTTTGGACCGGGGAATACCGAGCCGGTATTCCGGATCAACAATGTGTATGCGGAGGAGGTTACGGTGCTCAAAGACAAGCATTTGAGGTTCAAAATCGTCCAAGATGGTCAGGTGACTACCCCGGTATGTCTGGGCTTCGGCATGGCAGACCGGATGAAAGATCCTGATTTGACTACGGTGAATTTGCTTCGTGGGAAGATGAGATTTGATATATTGGCAGAACTTAGGGAGAATTTTTTCCGGGATAAAAGTAGTTTGCAACTCTACGTGAAAGACATCAAATTTGACTGATATGCTGCTCCGAGCCGAACACCTCGTCAAAATTTACAAAGGCCGCCGCGTGGTCAACGACATCTCTGTGGAAGTTAATCAGGGTGAAATTGTAGGGCTTTTGGGCCCAAATGGTGCCGGGAAAACCACTTCCTTTTACATGATCGTGGGCTTGGTGCAGCCCAATGAGGGGAAGATTTTTTTGGATAAGGAGGAAATCACCAGCCTTCCCATGTACAAGCGGGCCAAGCTGGGAATCGGGTATCTGGCACAGGAAGCCTCTGTGTTCAGGAAGCTTTCCGTAGAGGAAAACATCCTCGCTGTACTGGAAATGACCAACTTACCCAAAGCCCAGCAAAAGGAAAAAGTGGAGATGCTGCTGGAGGAATTCAGCTTGACCCATGTCCGCAAAAACCTCGGAATGGTGCTTTCAGGAGGTGAGCGAAGACGGACTGAAATCGCCCGAGCCTTGGCAGTAGATCCCAAATTCGTCCTGTTGGATGAACCATTTGCAGGAGTGGATCCCATTGCCGTGGAGGAAATCCAAACCATTGTAGCTAAGCTCAAGACCAAAAATATCGGTATTCTGATCACCGATCATAATGTGAATGAGACCCTTTCCATCACAGACAGGGCGTATCTGATGTTTGAAGGTAGATTGCTCAAAGCCGGAACTGCGGAGGAATTGGCCGCTGACGAGCAGGTAAGAAAAGTTTATTTGGGTAGTCAGTTTGAGTTAAAACGCAAAGTTTTTAACTGATGGAAGTGCTCAATAGCTTTATGACTTGGATTTTTAAAAGCCGTCTGGGTCAAATTGAAAATCTCAAAAACAATCCCCTGGAAGTCCAGGATTCTACTTTTTGGTATTTGATTCAGGAAGGCAGAGCAACCGATTTTGGAAGGGAATATGGTTTTTCGAAGATCAAATCTTATGAAGACTTTGCCAAACAGGTACCACTTTTTGAATATGAGACTTTTAAGCCATACATCGAAAAAACGATGAAAGGACAGCAGCAGATCATTTGGAGCTCAGACATCGAATGGTTTGCCAAATCCTCAGGGACGACTTCCAGTCGCAGTAAGTACATACCCGTATCTGAAGAAAGTCTTGAAGAATGCCATTATAAAGGAGGAAAAGATATGGTTTCCCTGTATGTAAGCACCTTTCCGGACACCAAGCTTTTTACCGGTAAGAGTCTATCCATCGGCGGGACTTTGGAAAAAAATCCGCTCAATCCTGGCGGTTCTGCCAAGGCAGGGGATGTCTCGGCGGTTATCATGCAGAATCTGCCCATCTGGGCCCAGTTTGCCCGAACTCCAGGTTTGGAGACGGCCTTGATGGGGGACTGGGAAACCAAAATCGAGAAAATGGCCCGGGAGACTATGGATGAAAATGTCACTTCCATCGCCGGTGTTCCGACTTGGACTTTGGTTCTCCTACAGCGGATTTTAGAAATCAAAAAGGCCAAAAATATCCTTGAAGTTTGGCCGAATCTGGAGGTGTTTTTCCATGGAGCGGTGGCTTTTGGTCCGTATCGAAACTTGTTTAAGGAACTTATTCCTTCTGATAAAATGAGGTATATGGAAACTTACAATGCCTCTGAAGGATTCTTTGGGATTCAGGATCAGCCGGATTCCGAGGAATTGCTGCTTCTGCTGGACTACGGGATTTTTTATGAATTCATTCCTATGGAAGAGTGGGATAAGGAAAATCCAGAGGTAATTTCCTTGAAAGATGTGGAAATAGGAAAAAACTATGCCTTGGTGATTTCCACTAATGGAGGGCTTTGGCGATACAAAATCGGAGACACCATCAAGTTTACCTCTTCTACTCCCTACCGATTCAAAATATCAGGTAGAACCAAGCATTTTATCAATGCTTTTGGAGAGGAAGTCATTGTAGAAAATGCAGAATCAGCCATCCAGTTTGCCTGTGAGCAGACGGGGGCTACGATTACCAATTTCACGGCTGCGCCGGTATTTTTTGAAGGGAATGGATCCAAAGGGGCCCATGAATGGGTCGTGGAATTTAAAAAGGAACCGGAATCCTTGGAACAGTTTGGAAACCTTCTGGATGAAAAACTCCGGCAGATCAATTCCGACTACGATGCCAAAAGGTACAAGGATCTGGCCCTGAAACGCCTGGTATTACATGCAGCTCCTCATGGGCTTTTTGAAGCTTGGCTGGGAAAAAAAGGCAAATTGGGAGGGCAGTTTAAAGTGCCCAGATTGGCTAATTCCAGGGAGTATATTGATGAGATTTTGGGGATGATGGGGTAAGCGATGAAGAAAGTCTGCTTGTTTTTATTTTTTTCAATCTTGATTTATTCACCTGCGAAAGCCTGTGAGTGCATTTTTGGACCGCATACTTTGAAGGAATGGGCCAAAAACTATCCTTACATTTTTTACGCCGAGGTTGAAAGCTTGGTAGATAATCAAATCGAAGGTTTTGAAGACACCATTTACGCTTTACACAACTCTCAATATTTCCTAAAAGGTGGTTATCATCCTAAGTTGAAGGTTAAAGAGGTATTCAAGGGGAAGGTTTCTAACTTCATCCAAGAGGGTTATTTGGTCATGAATAATGGTTGGACCTTTTGTGGAGATTTTTTTAGGCCTGGTGAAAAAATTCTGATTTTTGCTTACGAAGGCCAATATGGAACGCTTTCCACTTCCACTTGTGACTTAAATCGAGTTTTTGCCTCCGAGGAAGAGTTTTTGAGTCAACGGGATGAAATTAAAAAAGCCACTCGCAAAAAGTTATTGGGTATTTTTTGAGAAGTAGCTTACCTTAAGCTTGACTTCTTCGTTGTTCATTTATGCCCCGATTTCACCTTATATCGCTCTATATTTTTTGTTGTGTCGCCGTTTTTTTGGCTGCTTTGGCCTATTGGTCCAAAACTCCGGAAATTCCCCAGGAGGAATCCCGGTTTCAGGAGCAGCCCATTGTGCATTATCCATCCTCATCCCGAGATTCCATCAGGCTTTTTGACTTGCCTAAGGAATTGACTTTTGCCGGAGAAAAAGTGCCTTTGGAGGAACCAGATGTCTTTGAGCGTTTGGAAAGGGAGATTTATGTGAATGCCTATTGGGAATCCAACATGATCTTGTTGATGAAAAGATCAGCCAAATTTTTCCCGGAAATAGAGCGGATTCTATCCGAAGCAGGAATTCCTTCCGATTTCAAATACTTGGCGCTCGCGGAAAGTGGATTGATGAATGTTGCTTCACCCGCAGGGGCCAGAGGCTTTTGGCAGTTTATGGAAAGTACTGGGGAAGAGTATGGACTCGAAATCAGCAAGGACGTGGATGAGCGGTACCACTTTGAAAAATCCACGGCTGCAGCTGCTAAATACCTCCTAAAGGCGCATGCTAAATTTGGAGATTGGACGGCCGTGGCTGCCAGCTACAACATGGGCCAATCCGGCTTTTCCAGAAGACAGGAAGAGCAATTCCAAAAGAATTATTACCAGCTTTATCTCAATGAGGAGACTAGCAGATATTTGTTTAGGATTCTGGCCTTTAAGGTGATTTTTGAAAACCCCGGAGCTTTTGGGTTCCATCTTAGAGAAAAGGATTATTACAAAAATCCATCACTTCGATCCATACGTGTAGATTCCGATATAAAAGACCTTGCCAGTTGGGCCAGAAATCAGGGTAGCAATTATAAAAACCTAAAGCTCTATAACCCTTGGCTCCGGGATAAAGACCTGAATGTGAAAAGAGGAAGAGTCTATGAAATTCGATTGCCGGAGTGAGGGGAAAGTACCAAGTACAAAGTATCAAGTACTAAGTACCAAGTACAATGTATCAAGTATCAAGTACCAAGAGGCAAAGGGCAATAGGCAATGAGCAAAGGTCAGGGGGCAAGAATTTTACCTCTGGGATCATAAAAACCATATCTTGAATTTTCAATACAATTACCACCAATTCAATCGATGAAAAGAAGAAATTTCCTCCATGTATCTGCCCTGGGAGCAGGAACCTCCTTGTTGGCGGGTTCTCCTGTTTTTGCAGATTCTACTTCCAAATCCTCAACTCATGCTATGGATAATTTGAAAAATATCGCTGCCGAAGCCCAGCCGATTTCTCTGGAAGAGCGAAAGGCCCGCGTGGCCAAGGCTCAGGATCTGATGGCCAAGAACGGTATTGCAGGTGTTGTCCTGGACTCAGGGACCTCTATGGATTATTTCACCGGAATGACCTGGGGCCAAAGCGAAAGACCCATGGTAGCTGTAATTCCTGCCAAAGGAGCCGTCAGCTTCGTCTGTCCCAAATTTGAAGAAGATCGCTTGGAAGAACTGATCGCTATGGGGAATAAGTTGGGAGAAAAAATCTACCCTTGGGAAGAAGATGAAAGTCCCTATGCCCAAATCGTTCAGGCAGTCCGGGATTCCGGAGTTTCTTCTGGGAAAATCGGGATGGAGGAAAGAGTACGTTTTTTCATTGCAGATGGCGTAAGAAGGGTGTCTTCGAGCTTTGAAGTGGTCAGCGCAGACCCGGTCACCATCCCCTGCCGGATGATCAAATCTCCTGCGGAAATCGCATTGATGCAGATCGCCACCAATGTAACTATTGAAGCGATGAAACTGGGATTTGCCGCTTTAAAGGAGGGGGAAGGCCCTTCTAATTTCAGCTCAGCTGTAGCTCAGGCTCATCAAAAAATGGGAGGCCGACATGCATTTGCCTTGGCCAATTTTGGTCCAGCTTCGGCTTTTCCTCATGGAAGCTCCCAACCTCAAATCTTGAAAAAGGGTGATGTAGTACTGGTGGACTGTGGTTGCAGAGTGCAGGGATACAATTCGGATATCAGTCGGACTATTGTTTTTGGAACTGAGCCTACTGCCCGGCAACTGGAAATCTGGAATCTCGAAAAAGAAGCCCAAGCAGCAGGATTCAAAGCCGCTCAGATTGGGGCTCCTTTGGAAGCAGTGGATGCCGCCGCCAGAAAAGTCATTACGGATGCGGGCTTTGGGCCGGATTACAAATTACCGGGACTCCCTCACCGTACCGGCCATGGTATCGGAATGGACGGACATGAATGGGGCAATGCAGTCCGGGGCAATAAACAAATCTTGGAACCGGGAATGTGCTTCAGCATTGAACCCAATATTTCCATTGTCGGTGAGTTTGGGGTGAGACACGAAGACTGTGTGTATATGACAGCGGATGGTCCGGTTTGGTTTTCCCAGCCTAGCCCTTCGATTTCCCAACCTTTCGCCTAAAAGACTTAACCCTCTAGGTTCAAAATCACGAAATACATGTCGATTTCCCCTTTGTTTTTAGCGGGAAGTTTGCCTCTGTATTTGCAGGGGATTTGATCTTTGACCAGTTCATAAGTGGCTCCACTGAGATTGATCTGTCCGGGTAATGAATTCTGTTCCATTCTGGCGGCGATATTTACCGTATCTCCCCAGATGTCATAAGCGAATTTCTTCTCTCCTACGACTCCGGCAACCAGTGGGCCACTGCTGATTCCTACTCTAGCTTCAAATAGTCCTCCATTTGAACGGCTCTTCCGAATGTAGGAGAGCATTTCAGCGGCGGCTTGGATGCATTTGATGGCATGCTCCGGATCTGGATTAGGTAGGCCAGCAACAGCCAGATATGCATCTCCAATGGTTTTGATCTTTTCCAGCCCGTACTTTTCGAGGATTTGGTCAAAGGTCTGGAAATAGGAATGCAGCTCGTGGACCAATTTCTTCGGGGAAAGGTTTTCGCTGATGGTCGTGAAGTTGACAATGTCCACAAACAAGACGCTGACATTGTCAAAATGGTCTGAAATAAAGGTTTCTCCGGCTTTCAACCTCTGCGCAATGCTTAGAGGCAGCATGTTGAGCAGAAGCATTTCATTTTCGGAATAAAGCCGACTCAGCTCCCTGGTTCTTTCCTTGACTTTCAGCTCCAGGTTTTTGTTGGTTTCTTCCAAAGAAGTATAGAGTTCTGCATTCTCAATACTGATTCCCATCTGGGTAGAAAGCAGTCTTAAGATTTCTGCAATATTTTCCCCAAAAGCCCCAAAAGCCAGATTATTTTCCAAATACACCAAGCCTTTCAATTTTTGCTTGAAGCGGATAGGCACACAAATGACACTTTTGATAGGGTGCTTTTGGAAATAAAAATCCTGTCCAAATCGCTCGTCCGAGCTGGCATCATGGAGGACTACCGATTCCTGACTATGCAAGACAAAGTTGATCAGCCCATCTGGGTATTCTCCCGAGCTGATGTCAGACCAATTCCCTATCTGGGCCTGAATGAATGAATTCCCATTTTGGACTTTGAAGTATCTTCCACGCTCTGCGCCGGCATTTTCCTGACAAATTTGAAGAAGACTGGTAAGGAGTGTGTCAATATCTGTTTCGGCGCTAAGCACTTGAATACTCTTGATCACGCTGAGGTAATCCAGATCTGTTTCCCCTGAAATTTGAGAATCCCCTGTTTTGAAGCCTTCCTTTTGGGTTTCAAAGGCAAATTGAGGGTAATTTTGTCTCAGGCAGTGGACCTTTTGGATGGATCCATATTTATTGTAAGCATGCAGGGCCTCGCCAAAGTAAGATTTCGCCTTGTCCAGGTTATTGAAGGAAAGGTAAATCTGGAACAAGGACTCCTGGATCAATCCCATATTCCTGAAGTTCCCGGTTTTCTTGGCAATGGACAAGGCTTCTTCAAATTCAAGAATTGCCACCTTGGGCCCTTTGGAGATCCAGGTCAGGTAGGCGTTCATCAAGGAAATCGCCCCTTGGAAAAAATCGTTGTCAGCCTGATTTTGGGAATGAGTCCAATCGAGAAGTTCCTTGAGCTCCTTTTCCGGGTTTTCTCCTCCGTCATTGAGGTAAAGCAAAGCTTTGCTGATGAAGTATTGAAGTTTGATAGCCGGAACCATCAAATTGGAGAAATAGGCTTCCTCCAATTGGGAAAGAAGAGCATAATGTCCCAACACTTCAGTGTGGTTTCCATGCAGATTAGCCAATGAGCAATGGAAATTCAAAAAGATACCCAAGACGTTATACAACTTATTTCCCATCATTTCCCCGATCCATTCAGCTATGGTTTTCTCAAGGATAATGTTGTTTTCCGGGTTTTCTTCCTGCTGTTTTTTGGCTAATTCATTAATCAGGCTGTGCAAAAGCGAAGCATCTCCCTGTCGGATTGTCTGGAGAATAGAGTGATAATTTCGGGCTGTTGAGATCAGTTGACTCAAAGGGTTCCCATGGTAAATCATCAGACCGTATTTCACCTGGATAGAAAACCCAGTATATCCCAAATCTCCAAATTTGAGTCCGTCTCCAATGGCTTCATCGAGTAATGGATCAAAATAATCCTTGTTTTTTACCCAAGGTGCCAAAAAGTAAGAAGTGACAAATTTGAGCTGAGGATCCAAGGAGGGGTCGTTTAGTTTTTCAGAGATCTTGATGGAGGCCTCACCGATCCTTAAGGCTTTCATTTTATCTCCGATCACTGCGCCCATGATCATTCCAAAGCTGCACAGACCCAGGGCACCTTGGATGGAGAGTCCCTTAGTGAGCAGGATTTTAGTCATTTCCAAAACTGTCACCATCCACAGCTGCCCATTTCCGGAAAGGAAGGCACAGGGAAGTTGACTATAGAGAACCTTATTGATCAAGAAGGTTTGCTCATCCTGAATGGTGTCTAGTCGGATGAGGTCATGTGGATTTTGGTCGCCCAAAAGGCCAAGCACCTCTCCCAGTCCTTTTCCTATGGAGTCTTGACTCGGATCGGGGAGCTGATAGTTTAGGTTTTTAAACCCTTTTACACATTCCTGAGCGGCTTCTTCAAATTTCAGGGTATAGACCAAAATCCCGATTTTCTCACAAATCGCAGAAATCTGATGCTTAAGATTTTTGGATTTTTCCTCAATAAAATCCAAGAGAGAAAGAGCCCTTGGAGGGTTTCCATGAATGAATTCACTTTGGGCCAAATTAAAATAAGCACGGAAGGTTTCCTCCGGCAAGGTCTTCCAACAATTCTCAGGCAACAGCTTGATGGCCAAGTTGAGAAATGGGGCGGCAGGGGCATTGTTTTCTTTGGCGATGATTCCGGCCTGGATAAGGGTCTCTGCCACGGACAGCTTTTCATTTTCCTTGAAAATCAGATCTTCTGCCATCAAATAGTGGGAAGCGACTTCCAAAATCTCCGAAGGTTGAAAGGCTTGGTCTTCGCCTAAGCGTGCAAGGGTATAATGGATCTTCTGTGTGGCAGTTTTGGGCTGAATAGAATAAAGAGCCTGCTGGATTCGATCGTGAGCAAAGCAGAAAGAGGCATTCAGTGAAATACCCGACAAAATGATGAACCTGTGGTTTTCATTGATTGGAAAAATAAGCTCAGACTCCAATGCTTCCACAATTCCTCGGGCAAGGGTATCCCGGTCCTTTTCCGGGAAAAGTGTCTGAAGTGTATGAAAATCGAAGGTTTTGTTGATACAGGATGCTGCACATAGAATGTCCAGACAATTGGGGGAAAGGGACTCCGTACGGGAAATGACCAAATCCACCACATTATCCGTAATTTTTAAAGAATTGAGTCGGTCTTCGTCCCATACCCAGCGGACTTTTTCTTCACTCAGTTCGAGACGGACGATGTTTTCGGTAGATAGCTGTCGGAGGATTTCAGAGATGAAAAAGGGATTTCCATTGGTTTTGTGAAACATCCTTTCCGCAAGATTTTCCACTTCTTCTTTCTCCCTTAGCAGGGTTTCGGACAGAAGCTCCACGAAGTCCCTTTTTTGCATCGGGGGAATGGTGAGCATGACTTTGTTGTCCTGGCTTTCGCTTACTTCTGCAATCCATTTTTCAAAGTAAGAATTCCAATATCGAGGCTCGGACCTGTAGGCACAGACAAAAAGAGTCTGGCCTCCCAAAGAATTTTCCTGAAGCCATTTTGCCAAGGCCAAGCTGCCGGCATCGGCCCATTGAAAGTCATCCAGAAATATGCCCAAAGGCTTCACGTGCTTGGAGAAGAGGTATAAAAACTGCCGAATGGTCAAGCGGAATCGGTTTTCGGATTCTCTTCCGGCCAAGGGTGCCAAAGCCTGATTATCTCCAAAAATCAGTTTGGCTTTAGGAATTAAGGTGGTAAGCACTGCTGAGTTTTGGCCGAGCTCCAGCCTGAAAAGGTTGATGAGATGATGAAGGTCTTCTGGTTTGGATTTTAAAATTTGGTCCAGAAGGTCCTCAAAGCATTCAATGACTGCGCTATAAGGGACATTTTGGTTGAATTGATCAAACTTTCCTTCGACAAATAATCCCTTTTTGCTGATGAGGTTTTTCTTCAGGTAAGAGACCATTTTTGTCTTCCCCACACCAGATTCCCCACTGATAAACAAATTGGTCTGAAGACCATCAAAAAGCCTATTGGTGCAATTGTCCAAGACCTCCAATTCTGCCTTTCTTCCATAGATCCTATCCGGCATTTTGAGGTTAAAATGGTAGTCCATTTTCCCCAACTCGAAATCCGGGATAAAGCCTTTGGTAAGAAAGTGGGTTTTGGAGATTTCCAAATCATGCATGATTCCTTCAGCTCCTTGGTATCGGTCATCTCCTGTTTTGGATAAAAGTTTGAGAATGATTTCTCCCAAGGTTTCAGGAAAAGTGGGATTAAACAGAGAGGGGCTTTCTGGGATCCTGGCGATTTGTGCGTGCGTGAGTTCCAGAAGGTCTTCAAATTCGAAAGGTAGCCTTCTTGCTGCCATCAAATACAAGACTACACCCAAGGAGTAAAAGTCAGAGCGATGATCGATTGCTTGGTTGGTTCTTCCGCTTTGCTCCGGGGATTGGAAAGGAAGGATATGCTTGGATCCTACCAAAGGCTGGGATTGAGGGATTTCGTTTTTGACATTACTGGAGGCAGTAAAGTCCACCAGTTTAACTTCTTTCCCATCTTTGGAGATCAAAACCGTGTAGGGATTGATGCTTTTGTGAATCAGTCCTTTTCTATGGAGCTTGCTTAAGATTTTACAAAGCTGAGTGGCGATGGAGAGAAACTGGGGAATAGTAGGGGAATTGGCTTGCAGCCATTTGGCCAGCGTAGTCCCGTCAAAATCCTCACTGAAGATGGTGAAATTTCCGTCCTTTTCCTGGTGAGAAAGCACCTTGGGAATACCCTCCATCTCAAACTCTTTCAGAATGCGGACTTCATGGTGAAAATTGGCAAGTTCCTTAGTGCTAGGCTGTTGGTTTTTCAGCTTTTTGGCCAAGAACTTTTGATCCTGTTTTTTAGAGTTTACCCGGCATAGGATAAATTGCTCATCCTCGAAGATGAGCTCATCTAATAAGTATCCAGGTAATAATTCCATTTGTGTTAAGCTTTTTTGAAATATGGGAATACATGTTCGTCAAATAGAGCATGTAGCGTTTTATCTTTTTTGCTTCTAATCCTCTTATTCAATTCTTCGACGACATCTACTTGATATCCTTTTGTGGGGACAGGCTCTGCTGTGGGAGTATAGGCAGTGTGGAGCGTCATGCCAAAGATGGCATCAGGATGCCCCAGCCTACAGATAGGCCCCTGGGTCAAATTCCCCCCATCGAATATCCAGAACTCGCAATCTATATCACCGGGTGTAACATTCTCGATATAAGTATAAACTGTACAGACAATGTATCCATTTTTCTGATCTTTAGGCTTTCCGCTCTTGGGAATGAACTGGGGAGACATGCCCACCTGATTTGGCGGGAAGATAAAGCTGTCTTCGATTTCCATAGTCTGGCAATTGACCCGGATCAGGTTGGAGGGCTTGCCGGTTTGGGTGATATGATCGAAAAGCTGAAGCGATATTACTCGATGCTCATATTTCGCATACATCCGGTGAATAAATTCCGTCAAGGCCTCTGGGAATAGACCACTGCACATCCAGAAGATGTACGCTATCTTTTCCGGAAGCTGATCCACTGGAGTTTGGTCCAGATAGGCATAGAAACTTAAATTAAAAGTATTGGGGGATTTCTCTCGTGTGCCATTTTCTCCCAGAGGATCTCCGAAGCTCATGAGGTTGAAGGAACGAAGTGGGCTGTAGGTCTCCGGGTCTATTTCGACTTTTTCGATGCGACTGACATCCATTTGTCCCACCGCAATCATACCCAGTAGGTCGGTTTGGATTTTGGTTTTGCCCAAGCCAAACAGCTTTTCCCAGAAGGTATATTTCTTGCCGGTGTATTGATAATCGTAAGGGCGCAACCATTCCGCGAGGCAGGCGGCATTGTTATGGGCTAGGTGCATGGTGATTTTGCCTCCTTCCTCCCGGTAATCGGTCAGAAAATGCAAGGTTTCAAAGGGTAGCTCGGTACTGTTGACTTGGACATTGGGCAGCTGATCCCCATGGACTGGGGATCTCAGGGCTTGCTCAAAATCCTTCCTTTTCACAAAATAGAACATTGCATTGGGCTCCATGGGAGAGGTCATGAGCCATCTTAACACCCTTTCAAAAAATTCAGATAGGAAGTTGTCGGTTTTACGGTATGGACGAAGTGAATTGATGATCTGATCCGGTGTAAACTTAAAAGAGGCGTCCAATAAAATGATGTGATTTTCGGTCAAAGCAATCTGATGTAGGGTTTGCTTGATTACCAGATTTTTTCCGTTTGGAAGCACCAGATTGGCTTTCTTCAGTTTCCCTTTTCCATCCCATGAAAATACATGGGTAAACCTCTTGGTGTTTCTTCCTGCCCATAGCCCGTTGAAAAGGTCCTGAATCAAAAAGAAAACCCCGAACAAAATCAGCAGAATTGCTTTGGGTAATTCTACCAAAAGGACTCCCAACAAGTCCCTGATGGATTCAATTTTAGAATTGATGACCCCCAAATTCCGAATGGTGTCTGCAAATACCCGCCCATAGTTTACACCAATAAATTCATTGGTTTTGGGATCAAAAACCGGGTGAGCCGTAGCCATTATGAGAGGGAAAGGCTTGATTCCATAGGAAAAACCCAAGAACTTCTTTTCGGAACCCATCAAAGCCTCCCACTCATCCAAAGTCCCAATGGGGCTATAAGTTTTGAGAGTTTTGGGATCGCATAGATAAGGCCTGCCATCGTCTGCACAGACGACGATTCTTTCGGTAGGATCTTCTGAGAATTTTATCGGAGTGATTGCCGTATTGAGCCGGTTTCTCATGCCGATTTTGAAGCTTAATCTTCCCAGTCCAAAATCACTGAATCGGTATTTATGAAATGGATTTTTTTCTTTTCGGCCTTCTTTGTCAAGGGTAAATGGACTGAAAGTAGCCTCGTCTGCCAAAAAACTTTCGCTGACAGAAAATTTAAAACTGAGCTTTGCGGCATCTTCCTGATTTAAATCCAGCTTGAGAATCATGCCGTCTCCTCCTAAAATAGGTTCGTTGGCTTTTGAAAATTCTCCGTCCTCGCAATCTCCCGCAGGAACCATAAAATAGGCGTAACCCCGTATGTCATTAGGGATTTGGCCACCTAGGACTTGAAGAGAAAGGTCGGTAAACTCCTCCCTTTTGGTCCTCATCAGTGCTCTTGGAAGTTTGTACTTCATAATGAAAATTGGTTAAAAGCGGGACTATGAGAAATACTAAAAGCGGAAAAGGCACCCTGGAAAGAAGCAAATTGGATTCCTACCTTTTCTAAATTACTTAATATCCTTTCAAAAAAAAATAACGTAAAAATGAGTTTTTGGAAAACGAAAACTAATAAAAATTTAATTTTTGCAATTTTTCATTTGATTTTTCCACGATTTATCGGTCGATAGGAATTCTGTGGTTTCGGGAGATTTCAGGAAAATAAAAAATGATAAGCCGAATAAGTAAACTCAGATTGCCTAGTATCAGTTACCTTAAGGTCTACTCAATCGAAATTCGTACTTTCGCAGTTTAATAATTCCCCTCCTCAAATGAGTCAATCCCCTGCTTCACAGGAAGAATATATAGAAATTTTCGGCGCCCGAGAGCATAATCTGAAGAACCTTGACCTGAGCATTCCTCGCAACAAACTCGTGGTAATAACGGGGCTGTCGGGAAGCGGAAAAAGCTCCTTGGCCTTTGACACCATCTACGCCGAAGGTCAAAGGAGGTACATGGAAAGCTTTTCTGCCTATGCAAGGTCATTTTTAGGGGGAATGGAACGTCCGGACGTGGACAAGATCAATGGACTTTCTCCGGTGATCGCCATAGAGCAAAAGACTACTTCCAAAAATCCCCGCTCCACTGTGGGAACGGTGACGGAGATTTATGATTTTATGCGTCTTCTATACGCCAGAGCCGGTGAAGCTTACTCCTATCTGACGGGCAAGAAAATGATCCGCCAGACGGAGGATCAAATCATTGAGCAGCTTTTTTCAAAGTTTCTGGGAAAAAAACTCTACATCCTTGCCCCTGTGGTCAAAGGGCGTAAGGGACATTATCGGGAGCTGTTTGAGCAAATCCGAAAAATGGGGTTTTCTAAGGTTCGTGTGGACAATGTAGTCATGGATATTGTCCCAAAGATGCAGCTGGACCGGTACAAAATCCACGACATCGAGATTGTAATAGACCGGATAGTGGCAGACGAATCAGACCGGTTTCGTATCACCCAATCACTGAAAGCTGGTTTACAACACGGTAAAGGAGTGATAATGATCCGGGAGGAAAACGGAGACATTCATCATTTTTCCAAGTATTTGATGGACCCGGAGACTGGTTTGTCCTATGATGAGCCCGCCCCAAATTCTTTCTCTTTTAACTCCCCTTATGGTGCCTGTCCTACCTGTAACGGTCTTGGAATAACTGAGGAAATTACCCGGGAAAGTATCATTCCCGATCCGAGTCTGAGCATCACCCGAGGAGGAATTGCTCCCTTGGGTGAATACCGGGATATATGGATCTTCAAGAAAGTGGAGGCCATCCTCAAGCACTATAAATGCAGCATGAGTACTCCGATCAAAGACCTTCCGGGCCATGTGGTAGAGGTTTTGCTCTTTGGAGACAAAGTGGAAGTGGCCGTGGATTCTGTCAAATACCCCGGTACGAAATGGCATACGACTTTCGAGGGGATTGTAAATTTTCTTCAGAAATATCAGGAAGGGAGTTCTGAGAAGATCCAAGATTGGGTTTCTGAATTTACAGTCACCAAAACCTGTCCCGATTGTGAAGGCTATCGTCTGAAAAAAGAAGCACTTCATTTCAAGATCGATGAAAAGCATATCGGCGAGCTGGCGATGCTGGATATTCGCGGACTTGGGGATTGGTTTGAAGGCTTGGAAGAGCGTATGAGCGATAAGCAAAATATGATTGCGGCAGAAGTTCTTAAAGAAATCCGAAAACGGATTGGGTTTCTGCTCGACATTGGCTTGGACTACCTGTCTCTGAACAGGCCCCTTAGGACGCTTTCCGGAGGAGAGGCTCAGCGAATTCGTCTGGCCACCCAGATCGGGACTCAACTGGTAGGAGTGTTGTATATCCTGGACGAACCCAGTATCGGGCTTCATCAGCGGGACAACGTTAAACTGATCAAGGCGCTCCAAAGCCTCAGAGATTTGGGTAACTCCGTGTTGGTGGTAGAGCATGACAAGGACATGATGCTGGAATCGGACTATGTGCTGGATATGGGACCCGGAGCCGGTAGGCATGGTGGACATGTGGTAGCAGCAGGTCCGCCTCAGGAGATTTTCAACAACGGCTCCATTACTTCCAGATACCTGAGCGGAAAACTGGGACTTCCGATTCCTGAAAAAAGAAGAGAAGGCAAAGGCAAAAAACTTGTTCTCAAAGGCGCCTCCGGCAATAATCTCAAGAACGTGGATTTGGAAATCCCATTGGGGACACTGATCCTGATCACCGGAGTCTCAGGAAGTGGGAAAAGTACCCTGATCCACGAGACCCTTTTCCCAATTCTGAATCAACAGTTTTACAACTCCAAAAAAGAGCCGATGCCCTACAAAAGTATCGAGGGATTGGAGCATTTGGACAAAGTCATCGAAGTGGATCAAAGTCCGATCGGAAGGACTCCAAGATCCAATCCGGCGACGTACACAGGAGTTTTTTCTGATATCAGAACGCTGTTTACCGAATTGCCAGAGGCTAAAATCCGGGGATATAAGCCCGGAAGATTTTCCTTCAATGTCAAAGGCGGGCGATGTGAAGATTGCGAAGGTGCAGGAATGAAGCTGATCGAAATGGACTTTCTTCCGGATGTGCATATTCCTTGTGAGACATGCAAAGGCAAACGGTACAACCGGGAAACCCTGGAAGTCAGGTTCAAAGGAAAATCCATCTCCGATGTCCTAGATATGACCGTGGAGCAGGCGGTGGAGTTTTTTGAGAATCAACCCAAAATCCTTCGAAAAATCAAAACGCTCAACGATGTGGGATTAGGCTATATCACGCTCGGACAGCATGCCACCACCCTGTCCGGTGGAGAAGCTCAGCGGGTTAAGTTGGCCACTGAACTTTCGAAAAAGGATACCGGAAAGACCTTCTACATTCTGGATGAGCCGACTACGGGGCTACACTTTCAGGACATTGACCTGCTGATGACGGTGCTTCAGAAATTAGTGGAAAAAGGAAATACTGTCCTGATCATTGAGCATAATCTGGATGTGATCAAAGTGGCGGATTATGTGGTGGATTTGGGTCCGGAAGGTGGAAATAAGGGAGGGTCAATTTTGGTTCAGGGCAGCCCAGAGCAGGTGGCGGAGCATCCAAGCAGCTATACCGGGAAATTCCTGAGGATGGAACTTGATCGGTCAAATCAAGGGTAATATCAATCCTCTCTGCCTTTTATCACATTCACCAAAGGCAAAGCGGAACATGACTTATTTTTGGATTAGGTATGTATAGAATTAGGCTGTATTGGGTATTGCAGATTTTTGGCTGGGGGAGTTTCGCCTTGGTCAATATCGTTTTTGCGTCTCTTTCTCAGGGAGTTTCGGCAGTTCAGCTTTGGGCCTTTATTGCTTTGGCGGCATTTTACCTGGTCTCCACTCATGGGCTACGGCATGTGGTCAAAGCCTATGAATGGTTTAAACTCGGGATTCTTCGGCTTTTGATCCAGACACTCCTGGCACTGTTGGCCTTAGCTGTGGTCAATGTTTTGGCCCAGATTCTGATCAACCTGGCTTTTGGAACATTAAACCCCAACGAAGATTTTAGAGCCCTTGTCATCACGGTCAATCTCTTTGTCAGCTTTCTTTATTATGCTTTTTGGTTTTTGCTTTACTTCCTATTTCACTTTTTGGATAATTACAACAACAGCTTGAAATATGAAGCCAAGATCAATGAAATCCGCCTAAACCACCTGAAAAGTCAGCTCAATCCCCACTTTATTTTTAATGCCTTAAATTCGGTGCGTGCATTGGTGGATGAAGATCCCGAAAAAGCCAAAAATGCGATTACCAGAATTTCCAATATGTTGAGGTTTTCGCTGGTGATGGATAAAAAGCAGGTCATTGATTTCGCAGATGAGTTGTCCACGGTCAAGGACTATCTGGCTCTGGAATCTATTCGTTTTGAGGAAAGGCTGGAGGTGGTCTATTTGATTGAGGAAGAGGCCTTCAACTATAAAATCCCACCGATGATGCTACAAACGATCGTGGAAAACGCCATCAAGCACGGCATATCCAATCTGGTCAAAGGAGGCTTGATTGAAATCAAATGCAGGGAAGGTCTTCAGGATGAATTGTATATTCAGGTCAAAAACAGTGGGTTTTTGAACACCAACTCCAAAAATTCCTCTAAATCCGAAGGAGGTCATGGCTTGGTCAATACTAAGCAAAGACTGAAACTTCTGTACGGTGACAAGGCGAGTTTCAGGATTTTTAATTCCGGAAACCAATACGTCATCACCGAAATAAAAATTCCAAAACAAAGAGTTACTTTAGAATAACCAACCCCAATAAAATGAGAGCCATAGTAATAGATGATGAAAGATTAGCCCGAAAGGAGTTGATCAATTTGCTTAATCAGCTGGAAACGGTCGAGGTGGTGGGAGAAGCGGTCAATGTCGATGATGCCAAAGAGAAGATCGAGCAGTTGCAGCCGGATGTAATTTTCCTGGATATTCAGATGCCCGAAAAAACCGGGTTTGATCTACTGGAAGAACTGGATCATGTTCCCCATGTAATCTTTACCACTGCCTACGACGAGTATGCCTTGAAAGCATTTCAGGTCAATGCCTTGGATTACCTTCTCAAGCCCATTGAACCCAAGCGCTTGGAGGAAGCAATCAATAGGTTGGTCGGTAAAATTGACAATGGAAACAAAAATCAAGAGTCTGCTAATTATCACAACAACAAAAAACTTACCCTGGATGATCAGGTATTCGTCAAGGATGGAGACAGATGCTGGTTTGTGAGATTGTCCAATGTCCGACTCTTCGAATCCGACGGGAATTATATCAAGGTTTACTTTGACAATTTCAAGCCCATGATCCATAAGTCCCTGAATGCCTTGGATGAGCGATTGGATGAAAAGTCTTTTTTCCGCGCCAGCCGAAAGCACATCATCAATTTGGGTTGGGTCGAAGCCATCGAACCTTGGTTTAACGGGGGATTGGTTGTGACACTTCGTGGCGGGGACAGAATTGAAGTAAGCAGGAGACAAGCTGCCAGATTTAAAGAAATGATGAGTCTTTAATATTTCATAGTCAAAAAAAAGCATTTGATTTTCCAAACTAAATTTGGACATTAGGGTAAAATTAGATTCTCACTGGAAAATTTGAGTCTTCCTTACCCAGAAAGCACATCAATTCTTTAACTATGAAAGAGGAAAGAATCCTGATCGTCGAAGACGATATTAGCATCGCAGAAAATATTCAGGAAATCCTGGAACTGTTGGGCTACGTCAATATCGACATCGCCAACTCAGCCAACCAATGCATTAAGGTAATTAAGAAATACCGCCCGGACTTGATATTCATGGATATCAAGCTTAAAGGAGATAAGGATGGAATTGAGTTGGGAGAGATTGTCAAGCAGATGGTGGATGCACCTTTGGTATTTGTCACCTCTTATTCTGATCCGACGATTATTGAAAGAGCTAAAAGAATTGCTCCTGCAGGATTTATAGTTAAACCCTTCAATACCAACGATATTCATGCGATCGTAGAGATCGTTCTTTATAACAAACGTACCAAACCTGCACCAGAAGCGGCAGTTGTTAAGGTAAGCAACGAAAGTCCATTCTTGGTCAACGATGCGGTCTTTATCAAAGCGGACAATGCCTTTGAAAGAGTCCCCTATGAGGATCTGTATTATGTAGAAGCCAATGGAAATATGGTCTCCATCTTCACCAAAAACAGGGAATACAGCATCCGAAAGTCTATGAAAGAAATCGAGGATATCCTGCCCTCTCATTTGTTTCTGAGAGTTCAGAAATCATTTATTGTGCAGCTGGGGCAGATTGAAAGCTTTAACACTAAGGATATCAATCTGAAGTCCGGAGCGGTGGTCCAGGTCGGAAGACAGTATTACAATAGCTTCTTGGCGAAATTGAATACCATCACTGAAAGTTGAGCGATTACAGTTAAACCCTCCAAGGGTTTCGAACCCTTGGAGGGTTGATTTAATCACAAGAAAACAAAAAAAAGGCGAGCAAAGCCCGCCTCTTTTGATAACCAAACAATCAACCAAATTAACCCTTACGAGTCACTCTTAACAAGCCTCGAGCGCCGTATGCGCTTGGGGCTTTTGAGTTTTGTAAGTACTGTAAATGTTCACCTGAAGTATTTCAGGACCTTTTTCTGATTCGAATCCGATCTGTGGAGTTGGTTTAGTAGTTTCAAATCGGGCAGTTTGTTGTGCTAGCTTAGCTTCTGATTTCGCCTTGAGGACGATGGTAAAAGCCATGGCCAATCCCAGTGCCGCACAGACGTTTTTTTGTGTGAAGATTGATGAGTTCATGGCAATAAAAGAGTTGGTTTAGATTCGTATTTCTCAATATGCCAAAAGGCGACCAATTTGTAAAAAACGGCTTATTCCTCTCAGAATGAGGTTTTAAGGATTTTGGTCTGTACGGTTCCGTACACCATTTCCTCAGGTGCGGACAAAAAACCGAACATAATTTGGTTACACCCTATTTTAAAATTTAACAAAAAATAGTATTTGGACAGACCTGAGGATAAAAATGAAAATAGCCTACTTGCACGGTTGCACTTTTCCACTTGGCATACAAAACCTGAAAATATACCCAATATTAGGGATTTTTTGAGGTTTAAAACCCAACTACATTTACCGAAAGAATAACACTATTAAATAAATTGTTTTATGAGAAATCTGATCATTGCGAATTTCTTTTGCTTCTTTATTTGGCCAAACCACCTTTTTTCCCAAGAAGTAAAGGAGAAGCGATTTCAAATAAATCTAGGATATCTTCAGGTTGAAAGTAGATTAAGAGGGTTTTCCGATACAGGAATTGGACTAGGAGCTGAGTATAGATTTCCGATTGTTAAAAAAATTGGGTTGGATGGTTTGGGAGGTTTAGGCTATGAGAAATTGTTGAATTGTACCACTTGCTACTCGGAATGGTTTCAAAATGGATATTGGATTGGAATTGGACTCTCGAAAACGATCCCAATTAATTCTAAAGATACATTTGTAGCCCAATTGAGATATCGGAGAGTTGGATTTGAGCGAAATGAAGCGACTCTACTAGATGGAGAAGGAAATGTCCTTCGATATGATGTTGCAGATCATGGTCAGGAAGTTTTTGGTTTGCGAATAGGGTACATATTACCGGTAAAAATGCCATTAGTCCTTTCCTATACCTATGAAAAAGCCAGTTATCATTGGATCAACTCCCTGTCCGTCGGTATTCAACTTTGAATTAAAAAATTTCTTGTTAGCAAAGAGTAAATTAATTTAAACTTTGTTTTCTTTTTTAAGATTAGGGTAGGCTAGTATATCTAGCCTACCTTTTTTTGTCTTAATACATTCCCAAAGACTACAACAACTCATTCGCCAGATTGGCCAGTTCTGATCGCTCCCCTTTCTCCAGCTTGATGTGCGCGTAGAGCGGGTGGTCTTTGACCCGGTCAATCAGATAGGAAAGCCCGTTGGATTGGGAATCGAGATAGGGAGTATCGATCTGAAATACGTCCCCGGTGAAGATAATCTTGGTATTTTCACCGGCCCTTGAAATAATGGTCTTGATCTCATGAGGTGTCAGGTTTTGTGCCTCGTCCACAATAAAGAAGATGTTGGACAGTGATCTACCCCGAATGTAAGCCAATGGCTGGATGACCAGCTTCTCTTGGTTGACCAGCTCGGTGATTTTTTGGTATTCCTTATCGGTTTCCTTGTATTGATTTTGGATAAACTTCAAATTGTCCCATAGCGGCTCCATGTAGGGATTCAGCTTGGACTTAATGTCTCCCGGCAAATATCCAATGTCCTTATTCGACAAGGGGACAATGGGTCGGGCCAGAAATACCTGCTTATATTCTCTCCGCTGCTCCAATGCACCGGCCAAGGCTAAGAGGGTTTTTCCTGTACCCGCCACCCCTTGGATGGAGACCAGCTTGATCGCAGGATTCATAATTGCATGCAAGGCAAAGGTCTGCTCTGCATTTCTAGGCTTGACATTGTAAGCCAGGCGTTTGTCCACCCTTTCCAGAATATTTTCATCCGAATTGAAATAGGCCAATACGGAATTTTTCTCGCTTTTCAGGATGTAATAGGCATTGGATTTTCGTTTTCGGGTACCCAATACAGCTTTTGCCTCAATATAGCCTTGGTCATAGATCTTGTTGATCGCTGCAGGATCCACGTCATCCAGAATGTATTTTCCGGTGTTTTCGAGTTCCGTAATATTCTTGATTTTTCCGGTCTCGTAGTCCTCTGCATGGATTTCCAAAGACTTGGCTTTTAGCCGGAGATTGATGTCTTTCGAAACCAAGATGACTTTGCGGTTCTTCTCGTGCTCTTTGAGGTAAAGGGCAGCGTTGAGGATTTTGTGGTCGTTTTTTTCCTCTCCGAAAATCACATTTGCATTGAGCTTGTTATCCGGGTTCATCAAGACTTTGAAGTTGCCCCGTGTTTTTCCATTGAGTGGAGTCCACTCGTGAATCATATGATCCATGGAAAGCTTATCCAGCAATCGGATAAATTCCCTGGCTTCAAAGTTCTTGGTATCATTTCCCTTTTTGAATTGATCTAGCTCTTCCAACACAGTAATAGGAATCACCACATCGTGTTCGGCAAAGTTCATGATGGAGTTGTGTGCATACAGGATCACGGATGTGTCCAGCACAAAGATTTTCCGATCTTTTTCGGATTTGGCTCTAGGCATGTGCAGGAAAATTGTAGTGGTATTGAGTAGAAATAATTTAGAAAATAATCTTGGGGAATAGGCATAGAAGCCCAAGAAATTATGGTTAAAAATCCCGAAATGCATTCATGGTGTTGAGAATCAATTTGATAAAATTGGAAAATTGGAAAATTGGAAAATTGGAAAATATAATTTTTGAAGGGATGAATACATTCCAAATTTTTAAACTCAGTCCCGAGGATTTAATCTTTCAATTTTCCAATCTTAAAATCTTTCAATCCTTAATCTAACAATGCCCGAATATCCTCATTGTCCAGACTCTTCATAAAGCTTTCCTCATTGCTGATCAGTTCTCCTGCAAGGGCTAGCTTACGGTTCTGAAGGGCCATGATTTTTTCTTCCACTGAACCTCGGGTGATGAATTTGTAGATAATTACCTTGTTTTCCTGCCCGATTCGGTGGGCACGGTCAATGGCCTGAGCTTCAACGGCCGGGTTCCACCAAGGATCCAATAGGAATACATATTCCGCTTTGGTCAGGTTAAGTCCTACGCCCCCTGCTTTGAGGGAAATCAGGAATACCTTGATATTCTCGTCATTTTGGAATTTCTCCACCTGCGCCTGACGGTCTTTGGTGGCTCCATCCAGGTAGGCATACGGGATGTTGTTTTCATCCAAATAAGCCCGGACAATACTCAGATGTCGGACAAACTGGCTAAATACCAATACTTTATGATCTTCGGAAATCGTTTCCTGAAGCATGTAAGTGATGTCTTCCAGTTTTCCGGATTCATCTTTATAGTCTTCCCGAACGAGCTTAGGGTGATTGGCGATTTGCCGAAGTTGGGTCAAGCCTCTCAATAAGGTAAACTGCTGGGAGCCACGGCCTGCTCCGCTGAGCTCTCCAATAATCTTTTCCCGATAGTAGGACTTTACTTCCTCATAGACTTTTTCCTGTTCAGGAGTCATGTCGGAATACTTCACGTTGGTTAATTTTTCCGGAAGGTCCTGAGCTACCTGCGATTTTAGCCTTCTTAGGATAAAAGGCTTGATCATGGCATGCAGTCGGCTGGCCTTGTCTTTGTCGTTTTGCTTTTCAATCGGAAGCAAATACTGCTTTTTGAACATGTTCTGGTTGCCAAGCAATCCAGGATTGACAAAGTTCATCTGAGACCAAAGGTCCATGGTGCCATTTTCCACTGGAGTACCGGTCAGGATCAGCCTTCGTTTGCTCTTGAGCTTATTCACCGCCACCGCAATGTTGGAGGATGGGTTTTTGATGGCCTGGGATTCGTCCAAAATCACGTAGTTGAAATAGAAATCCTTCAGGATATCGATGTCCAATCGTACAATGCCATAGGAAGTCAAGACCACATCATAGCCTCTGAACTTCCAGGGATCTTTGATCCGTTGAGTGCCTGAATAAACCAGGATTTTCAGATCTGGAGTGAATTTTCTGGCTTCCAGCTCCCAATTGTAAATCAGGGAAGTCGGCATGACCAATAAAGAGACAAAACCTGGATTCTCTTCTTTTTCATGTGCGAGCAGTGCCAAAGTTTGTACTGTCTTACCCAGACCCATGTCATCGGCCAAACATCCCCCAAACTGGTATTCATTCAAAAACCGCAACCAGTTGTATCCCGCGTGTTGGTAAGGCCGAAGAGAGCCATTGAAGCTGGCCGGAATCTCATAGTCATCAATCGCATCAAAATTCCGCAACCTCTCCAACTTTAAGCTGAGATTAAGCTGAATCAACTCTCCGTTTTGAAGCTCCTTGGCAAATGCCAAGTGATGCTTTCGAAGAACCAATTCTTCAGAAGACCTCTCTTCAATGAAATTGAACAGTTCGGAATAGTTTACAAACCAGGAAGCCGGAATCACCGCTATTTCCCCATTGGGTAGTTCAAACTCTGTCTTTCCCTGAATGAGAAGTTTCCTGAGTTTGGCAAAAGGCACCAGATATACGCCAAACTTGATTTGAGCTTTGACATCAAACCAGTCGATGTTTTCATTGACTTCGATGCTGATCTGAGCTTTCCCGATATGGTAGGTTTTGCCGCTGAGACTGCTTCTCTGCTCGATTTTGATCTTGTTTTCCTCCAGAAAATCTTCATTCTGCCCTAGCCATTCAAAGGCTTGGGTTTTTGGTAAGGCAAATTTCCCGTGGGTAAAGACCATATTTTTCTTCTTCAGAATGGTCTCATATTTCTTTTCTACCTGAGTAGTCCGGACAGTTTTATAGAAGGTATAGGTTCCGTTTTTTTCCTCTAGACGAACCGAATTTCCGGAGTTTTCTCCATCAGCGGATTGAATTCCAAAATCGTATTCTCCGTATTTGAAACGAAGCTCAAATACGATTTTGCTTTCCTGAGGAGTTTCATTTCCGTTTCCAAACAGATCTGGACCGGTAGCGTTTTCCTGGAGTTCACTGAAGGTAAGCAAGGCATTGGGAGTACCCTGCTCCGTATGGATGTCAAAGCCTCTCGCCTCCACTTCAAACTGGGTAATCAGGTTTTTCATAAAGCCTCGATAGTATCCCGGCTCGATCCGCTTCTCGATGACGATGAATTTTTTGTGAAGGAAGGCCTGAAGTTTTTTGCCGTCAATCCCTTTTTCAAAATGAAACAGCTGTCCATTTACAATCAGCCAAGCGGGGTCCTTGCAGAGGAAATACCCGTTTTTGTACTGCCAGTCGAGTTTTTGTCCCTGAAACTTGATAGTCGGCCAGTAGTGGGTATTGTCCTCGTTTTTGTGAAAATGGAAAAGGACCGTGGCCGGCACCGGGTTTACGGTGATTTCTTTCCAGGTCGGATTGCCATCCGAACCCATTTCAAAGAGCCTTTTCCCAATTATCATGGAAAGAATTTTCGCCCTTTTGTTTTCCAGGTTTGTGGCAATCAACTCCTGTATATTTTTATCTTCTGTTTTGGGATCGTAAACTTTCTCGAGAAACTCCTTGGGACGGAGATTCTTCTTTTTGACCATGTAGGGCTTGGCCACCACCTCCGGCTGCATGGAGTCCATGAGCTTTATCAGATCATAATCCTTTTTATCGAGGCCGGCGTCAAACTCCTTTGCATTGGCATAGCTGATATTTTGATAAGCTAGAGAGAGCCTGCCTTTTTCATCTAATTGGACCACGAAAGACTCAAAAAGTAAGCCTAGAAATTCGTGACTAAATATAGAATAGACAATCTGAAAAGGTTGTTCTGAATTTACGATCATGCGAATGTGATAATATAGCTCAAAGAAAAATCCCAGAACTATATTCAATAAGGATTGGTGGTGCCAGATAGATAATTAATCTGAAAAGTATAAAAAAATGGGGGATTGATGATCCTTTTATACTTGAAAAATAAAAAAAGGGCCTTATTTCATCAAAACAAGGCCCTTTTGGATTAAAGAGAGTGAAAATCTTTAGGAATTCACTTCTTGATCCTGTGGTTTTATTTCCTCCTTTTTTTCTGGAAAAAATCTATTTTGGAAGATTAATATAATGGCAACGCCTACAAAAATAGAAGCATCTGCTACATTAAATATAGGCCAAAGTGCGGTATAACTTCCGCCCCAAAGAGGTACCCAATCCGGTATATATCCCTCCCAAATATCAAAATAAAACATATCCACTACCTGACCATGAAACCATGGAGTAGGAGCATTGTAAGGAGCATTATCCAGCCAGATTCCATAAAAAACAGAATCCACTAGATTGCCGATTGCACCCCCTAAAATCATGGCAATGCAGAGAATGTATATCGGGTGATTTTCCTTTTTAATGATCATGGAAAGGTAATACCCAATGCCCACCATGGCCACCAGTCTGAAGGAAGTCAGAATCATTTTGCCATACTCTGAGCCCAGTTCCATCCCAAAAGCCATTCCCGGATTGGTAGTGTAATGCAGCTTAAACCAATCTCCAAAAATTGGGATTTGTCCCGGTGTGCCAAAATCCATTTGGAAATGCACCAGCATCTTGACGGCCTGATCAATAAGGATGACCAGAAGGGCAATCCCAAAATATTTGATGTAATTATTCATTCGTAGAGGCTTAAGCCTTTTTTACTTTTACTGCCAATTCAAACTCATCCATGTCCAGGAGGGTTGCGTCTGCTAGCTCGGATTTCAATTCCAGACTCAAGGCTTGTGTTTCGGATTGAATGTAGTTTCCGAAGCTCTCAACCGCTGAATTAACCAAAACATTGCTGTTGGCGAGGCTGATGTGAATCTTGTCCTGCACTTCCAAGCCCATGTCTTTTCTGAGATTCTGAATTCGGTTGACCAAATCTCTGGCTACACCTTCCTGCTTTAGTTCGTCGGTCAAAGTCACATCCAGAGCTACCGTCACGCCGGCATCGGTGGCGACTGACCATCCCGGAATGTCCTGAGAAGTGATCAATACCTCCTCTAGCAGAAGTTCGATGGTTTCTCCTTCTACCTGAACAGAGTATTTACCTTCTCTTTCGATCTGGGCTATTTCTTCCTGACCCCAAGTATTGATGGCCGCGACCACAAATCGCATCTTGGGACCCAATTTCTTACCCAATACCGGAAGATTTGGCTTTACATTTTTCACCAGAATTCCGGAGGCATCATCGAGGAATTCGATGTCCTTGATATTGACTTCAGTTTTGATCAGCTCTTCCACGTGCTCGATTTGAGCCTGGGTTTTCTTATTCAAAACAGGAATCAAAATTCGCTGTAATGGCTGACGAACTTTAAGTTTTTCTTTCTTTCTAAGAGAGTGAACCAAGGAAGAAATGGTCTGAGCCAAGTCCATGCTGGCCTCGAGATCATCATTGATCAGGCCTTTGTCGGCTGATACCCAGTCTGTCAAATGAACAGAGCCTTTTCCGCTTTCTCCAGCTTCAGTCAAGTTTTTGTACAACCAGTCTGCGTAGAATGGTGCAAAGGAAGACATCAATTGGGTCAGGGTCAGCAAGCATTCGTAAAGCGTCTCATAAGCGGCCTGCTTGTCCGTGTTCATGTCGCCTCTCCAGAACCGTTTTCTGGCCAAGCGTACATACCAGTTGGAAAGCTGATCTACGGTAAAGTTCATGATGGCCCTGGTAGCCTTGGTCGCATCGTAATTGTCCATGGCTTCTTCTACCTCAGTGATCAAAGACTGAAGTTTGGAAATGATCCATTGATCCAATTCGGCACGTTCGCTGACCGGAACAGATTTGGACTTGTCATAGACAAAAGTGTCCAAGTTGGCGTATAGTGCAAAGAAATTATAAGTGTTCTGCAGGGTGCCGAAGAAGCGTCTCTGTACTTCAGCTACTCCATCAAGATTAAACTTCAGATTGTCCCAAGGATTGGCATTGCTGAGCATGTACCAACGCAGGGCGTCCGGTCCGTATTCTTTCAAGGTCTTGAAAGGATCCACGGCATTGCCCAGGCGCTTGGACATTTTGTTTCCGTTTTTGTCCAGGACAAGTCCATTGGCAATGACATTTTTGAAAGAAACACTGTCAAACAACATCACTGAGATGGCATGTAGGGTAAAGAACCAGCCACGGGTTTGATCAACCCCCTCAGCGATGTAGTCTGCCGGGTAGTTGGCTTTGAAAATGTCCTCATTTTCGAAAGGATAATGCCATTGTGCATAAGGCATGGCTCCGGAATCAAACCAAACGTCTATCAGGTCCGGCTCGCGGAACATTTTTTTTCCTTTTGCAGAAACTAAGATCACATCATCCACATAAGGCCTGTGAAGATCAAGCTCCTTGCCCTCATAGGGAGATTTTGCCATAAATCCGGCAGCGATGGACTTTTCGATTTCAGCATTCAGTTCAGCAATAGAACCGATGCATTTCTCTTCTGCACCATCCGAAGTTCTCCAGATTGGGAGGGGAGTTCCCCAGAATCGGGAACGGCTGAGGTTCCAGTCCACCAAGTTTTCCAGCCAGTTGCCAAAGCGTCCGGTGCCGGTTGCTTCTGGCTTCCAGTTGATGGTTTTGTTGAGCTCCACCATTCGGTCTTTGAATGCGGTGGTTTTGATAAACCAGCTTTCCAAAGGATAGTACAAGACAGGCTTGTCTGTTCTCCAGCAGTGTGGGTAGGTGTGCTCGTATTTTTCGACCTTGAAGGCCTTGTTTTCATTTTTCAGGATGATGGAAATGATGACATCGGTGTTTTTGTAGTCCGTTGCATTCTCATCGTCCTCAGTATAGTTTTTTACATAGAAATCATTCACCCCATATTCTTTGTGGGCGGTGATTCCATGTTCTTTCATTTTAGCGGCGAGATATTCTCCTACGACAGGAAGGAATTTTCCTTGCTTGTCTACCACTGGGATGTCATTCCCCAATTCGTCCTTGACGAAGACGCCTGGGACATTATTTTGTACCAAAGTTCTAAAGTCATCCGCACCGAATGCTTTTGCCAGGTGTACGATACCTGTACCGTCTTCTGTGGTCACATAGTCTCCCGCCACCACGGTAAATGCAGGACTAAGCAAAGCTAGATCCGCGATCGGGAACAACTGCTGGTATTCCCAGCCCAGCATAGATTTACCTTTGAACTCCTCGATGATTTCATAAGGAATCAGCTTGTCTCCAGCCTTGTAGTCCTCCAGCTTGAGTTCGGCAGCTTTAGGATTGAGGTAGGCAGACATCCTGGCTTTCGCCAAAATCACCGTTACCGGCTCATGGGTATAGGGATTGAAAGTTTTCACCTTTACATAATCCAAGTTCTCCCCGATCGCCAGAGCAGAGTTGGAAGGCAAAGTCCAAGGCGTAGTCGTCCAAGCTAGAATGTAGGTGTTGTCCTGACCTTTGAGCTTAAACTGAGCTGTGATAGAGGTGTCCTTGACATCTTTGTAGGTGCCTGGCTGATTCAGTTCATGGGAAGAAAGTCCGGTACCTGCAGCCGGTGAATAAGGCTGAATGGTGTATCCTTTGTACAAAAGACCCTTATCATACAGCTTCTTCAGCAAGTACCAAAGTGTCTCGATATAGTTGGAATCAAATGTGATATACGGATCATCCAAATCCACCCAGTAGCCGATTTTCTCGGTTAGGTCATCCCATTCGTTTTTGAAGCGCATGACCGTCTCGCGGCACTTGCGGTTGTACTCTTCAACAGTGATTTTTTTTCCGATATCTTCCTTGGTAATCCCAAGTTCTTTCTCGACCTGAAGCTCTACTGGAAGACCATGAGTGTCCCAACCGCCTTTTCTTTTGACTTGAAAACCTTTCAGCGTCTTGTATCGGCAGAAAATATCCTTCAAGGTACGGGCCATCACGTGGTGGATACCCGGGGTTCCGTTGGCAGAAGGAGGACCTTCAAAAAAGGTGAAGGTTTCAGCTCCTTCGCGGTTGGCAATGGACTTTTCGAAAATCTGATTTTCTTTCCAATACTGAAGGACAGATTCTCCGATTTGAGGGTAATCTACCTGTTTAAATTCCTGATACGTTTTCACAATTTCCTTTCTTAAGGGCAAGTAGGTGAAGAAAAGGGGAAGGTCTTTTGGCCATTCCCCTCAAAACAAGCCACAAAGATAGAAGAATTGGGCTTTTGGGGGAAAGAAAATTGAAATACCCACCGAGAACAGCTTGGAAAGAAAGAATTTGAAGAAATCGATGAAAAATTTTTCAACGAATTTTTTAAAATAAAAAAGCCGTTTAGTTTTACGGAAGTTTTAACTATTGATTTATGAGATACATTTTAATCCTCTTTTTTATCCTGGTTAGTTTTGGACATGCTTTTTCTCAAGTTCAAGTCGGAATCTACCATAGCGGTACAATGGCCCAAATCGGAGTGGGCACTGATATTGAAAAGAAGTTTTTTGGGGAGCTCCGTTTTTTAGCTCCTGATCGGATAGAACTCGATCATGGAGTGGAAGTTATCGGACAGTACAATTTCTATCGAACGGAATGGTATAATCTTCACGGAGGTTTAATGGTAGGCTTTTTCGGTGATTTATCAATTGGTCCAGATGCTGCCATTGGCCTTCCATTAGGAACGACCATTAAGCCCATATCGGCCTTTCAAAGACTTGGAATATTGATGGAAGCGACACCTTATATCCTCTCTGATCAATTCTTCCTGAGAGGAAATATTGGTCTTAGGATGCGGCTTGGAGGCGATTAAGCTGTGTACTTGAAACCTAGGAAGTGAAAAGGAACAAAAAAAGAGAGGAAAACTTCCTCTCTCTTTTGCTCTATCATCTCAGTCCTTATTGAAATTTTACTTTATAAATTCCTCCTAAGGGTCCGGCTACTTGAACCCCCTGACTGGTCATTGGAGTACTTATCAGAAAATAGATACTTCCGTCTTTATCTACTCCCATGATCTTATTGAACGTCTTTCTAGAGCTTAGGTAATAGGTCGTTCCCAGGTATTCAAAAGTCTGCTTGATCTTGAAGCCTCCTTTCTTCTGAAAGTTTCCAGTAGCTCCTGACTGGACTCCCAAGGTGTATTCGAATTGAGGATAGTTGGCCACATTTCCAGCTGCTCCTCCGAACAATCCATAAATATTCCCACCGGTCTGGTCCAATCCTATGGGTTGAGTGAGTACCTGTCCTCCTACTTGCATTCCAGAGAGAGTAGCACCCATAGCTACTTCTCCTGAGGCTTCCGTTCCGTTGATCTCATGGTATTTCAGGGAGTTCAGGGTATTGTCTCGAACCAATCTAAAGCTATTGGCACCCATAGGTATGATGAATGTGGCCAATCCTCCGGTCATACCTTGGATCAAAACATTTCGGTTGCCAAGGTTTTCATCATAGGAAGCCAAATGATACCCGGAGGTAAATTCCGGGATGTAGATGCTTTTATTAGTGCCAACAAAAATCCCATTTACTCCGGCTCCATTGTTGAATTTGGAATTACCCAGCATAGTCACCGCCTTAGATTCTAGATTTAACTTAAATACATTGTTTGGTGAAAGAGGGACGCTGTAGACACTTTTTATTCCATACAGATTTCCGTCTGCCGCTGCGAAAATGGTTTGTGGAATAGTTGCGGCATTGATAATGCCAATCTCACTTCGGTAAATTTCACTGCTGGTATTGACCACTTTCGTGATGGATTTATTTGAAAGGTTGATGGAAACCAGTCCTTTTTCCCCTACCGCATAAAGGACATTTTTTTCTTTATCAATTTCGATTGTCCAAAAAGGCCCATACTCATGGCTGTTGACGATTACTTCCTCGAAGCTGAGGTTTCCGGACAAGGTCTCAAAAATATCCCCGATCGCCGGTCCATTCGCCACTGGATCAGCAGTGATGGTAAACTCAGGTCCTTCTACCTCAGAACGGCCTTTTCGGGCGACAGAAACTTTTCCGGACTCTGTTCCGGCAGGGATCTTCACCTGAATGGATGTGAGCGTGGAAGAGACGATATCCATCACTTTTGCACCGATTTTCACTTCTAAAAGGGTCTTGTCTGCATCAAAGTGCTTCCCGGTGATCGTGAAATCCTCCCCGACTTTTGCGGAAGTTTTATTCAGAGATAGCACAATAGGTTCGTAGTAGAAAGTCCCACTTTCCACACTACTTCCGAGCACTTCTACTTTGAATTTTCCATGAGAGCCATTTTCAGGAATTTTCACCTTGATTTCGGTGGCGGAGGATGAGGTCGGTTCAAGGCTTAGATCGCCTAACTTGACCTTGTTTTCAGTACTCAAAGCGCTGAATCCAGCCCCCTTGATCACGACCTCTGTTCCCGCCTTGCCATAATCCGGAGATATACTAAGGATATTCAGGTTGGATGTAGGATTGCTGACCTCAGCTTTTGGCTTTTGATTGGATTTGAAATCCTTCAGGGTTAAAGTACCCTTGGAAGTAAAGGTGTTTCCCTGCACATCTCTGAAAGTGACTTCCCAGTCAAAAGTCAAATTATCTCCTTCAATCTTGATGGTGATTTTCCCGGAAATGGCAAAGAAGGTATTGGCCGACTTCAGGTACTTCACATAGGTGCCGGGTATTGCCTGTACTTTTTCACCTGCCTTACTGGGTATTTCAGATCTTAAGCCAAAGGAGTTTCCCTCCATTACCGCAGGGAAAATTTGAGTAAGCGTAAGGGTACCGGCCTTGACCTCATTCAGGAAGAATGTGAGCCTTTCTCCATTCGGAAGGGTCACTGAAGCTTCTAGAGAGCCCGTACTTTCTCCCTGGTCGGCATAGTAAATTCCCTGAATAGCGGAGGAATTTACACTGATTGACTGGCCAGCAATTTCTCCTGAAAGCTGAGTGGTGAATTGTTCCACCGGTATTGGGTCTTCTGTATCTTCCTTACATCCTGTGACCCAAAGACCCAATAGGAATAGGGGTAATAGTATCTTTTTCATGCACTAACAATTTTTTGCCTCAAGGAATCAAGCAAGTCAGAACTTCTTGGCGTGTTCCGTTTCACAGATGCCCGATCTCTTGAGACAAAAAGACTCAGTTTATTTCGAGATGTTTATATCGGTAAACTTTCCATTGGTGATGCTCACCTCTGGTCCTGTTCCGGTCATGGGTTTGGCTTTAAAAGAGAAGGTTCCGGAGGCCTTGTTGCCTTCAAGCTTGGTGATCACCAAGGTGCCAGAGGTAGCACTGTGAACTACCTGGTCAGAAGTGGTCCAAAGCGCTTTGCCATTGAGGTTAAAATTTCCGGTTCGCTCAGCATCCAGTGTGAAAGCCATATTGGATCTGTCCGTGGCGCCTGCGCCGATTGCCCATACGGTAAATCCGGCCACACTGGTGACTTGACTGTTTCCTGAGCCTTGCCAGGCTTTTCCGTCCACAGAAGCTTCCACATTGAGTGATCCTGCCGGGACATCATCTTCTTTACTCGGGCAGGCAAAAAGTACAAAGGCCATCAGGCCTAAAAGTAAGGATTTGATTTTCATAGCTTTTTTTAATCAAAACTGCCCCTAATCCGCCCCAATAGCCATACCCGGCATCCCGCATTCCGCATCCGTGCCAGTTGGTATTTTTCTCAAAACAGAAGTCAAAAAAATAGAGGATAAGTCCTACTTTAAGTTTGAAAACCGAGGAATTGATTTTACTTTGAGCCAGTAACCCTAATGCCCTTGTCAGCTTTTCGAATTACCCTACTTTTTTTCCTGGTGCTAGCGATCCCTTTTTGTAGTTGGGGAATGCAAGCAGACCGTCTGGACAGCTTAGAAAAAGTCTATCTGGACCGGAAAAACCCAGATTCAATCCGCTACAAAGCCGTCCAAGAACTCTCCTTCTCTTTAATCTTTTCGGATGGCCCCAAAGCCAAAAAGCTGATTCAGGAAACCTTAAAAACCATTCAAAAGGAAGTCCCCAATTCAAGATTTTATTATGAGATCTATCAAAATCTGGGGATTTACTACGATGTAAACCAAGAGACAGACAGTTCACGACAGATTTTTTCCGAAATCCTTCAAAAGAGTAAAGCTCAAGGCTGGTCAGCCATGGAGCAGCGCTCATACAACAACTTAGGAATGAACAGTCTTAACTCCTCGGATTACAGGAGTGCGATTGAGTATTTTTCAGAGGCCTTGGAGCTTAGCCGAGCCAAACCCGGCGCCAAAGAGGGAGATTGGGTGAATTACCTTTCCAATTTGGGATTGGCTAATCAGGAACTTGAACTCTATGATCAGGCCATCAAATATCACCTGGAAGCCTTGACGATCCGGGAGAAACTGGAGGACAGCAATGGCATGGCGATTTCCTGTGCTAATCTGGGAATTTGCTACAAGCTCATGGGCGAATTGGATCAAGCCATTGGATATTTTCAAAAAGCTATTGACAATGCCCGGGAGGCAGGGAATAAAGTTCTCTATCATCGGGTTCATGACAATCTGGGCAGTTTGTACATCGGACAGAAGGACTATAAAAAAGGTCTTGAAATGCTTCAGATTGCCTTGGACACCTCAGATGGCTTTACGCTCGATCCCAAGATGAAACTGAGCATTTTGAGCAATTCCGCTGCAGCCTATGTGGACTTGGGTCAGATCGAGAAGGCCTTAGAGTTTGCTCAGAAAGGAAATGAAGTCCTGGATGAGCACCCTGACTTGATTAATTATTCCATGACCCTGAAAAATGCTCTGGCTAAGATTTATTTCCGAAAAGGGGATTTTGAAAAAGGGAATGCCTTCCTAGAAGAATATCAAGAGATCAGTAGGAAAGTTTTCAATGAGGAAAATGCTCAGCTCCTGACGGATCTTCAAGTTCAATACGACTTGGAAAAAAAGGAAAGTCAAATAGCCCTTCAACGGGCAGAGCTTTTGGAAAAATCAGCAACGCTCCAGCGAAACTACTTTGCTTTTGCCGCTTTGGGTTTGTTGTTGCTATTTCTGGGAGCCACCTTTATCTATTATCAAAACCGCAACAAAAGGAAACAGGAGCTTTTGGTGAAAGACCGAGAGCTGAAAGTGAAAGAAGCCTATATTCAGGCCTCTTTGGAATCCCAAGAGCAGGAAAGAAGACGGATGGCTCAGGATCTTCATGACGGTTTTGGGCAGTATATTTCCGCGTTGAGAATGTATGTCTCCCAGCTAAAAAACGCCCAGGCTAAAGAAGAGCTGAAGGCCGAGCTCGTGGGGAGAACCGATTCGGTTTTGGATGAAATGTCCAAAGAAATCAGCAATGTGGTCTATGATCTGATGCCTGCAACGCTGATCCGTTTTGGGTTAAAAAGTGCCTTGGAAGATCTCGCTCATCGGATCAATGCCGGACAGAAAGTGGCAGTTGAGCTTCAGTTTGAGGGGATTTCCGAAAGGCTGGATGAGCTTGTGGAAATCAATCTGTTTCGAATTTGTCAGGAATGGATCAACAACATCCTCAAATACGCTGGTGCAAAAAACATTTTGGTCAGTCTTCGTCAACAAGCCGGATGGATGACCCTTTCCATTATGGATGACGGGATGGGATTTGACTCAGCAGTTTTTGTCCACAGCAAAAGAAACGGATGGAAAAATATCAATACCCGTGCTGGACTCCTGAACGGAGAGCTGCAATTGAATACCCAGCAGGGAATTCAAGGCACAGAATTGCACGTTAAATTCTCCCAAATCCTTCGAACCAACTAAACCTAATCGCTTGATTTCATGAAAATTCTTTTGCTGGATGACCATAAGATCCTTTTGGATGGCTTGAAGTTTTTAATACTTGGTCAGCAGGAAGTGGAAAGTGTAGAAGCTGTAAGTACCGTAGAGGAGGCAATGCAAAAACTGGATTCCTTTCGGCCTGATTTGATTGTATCGGATATCTCAGTGCCCAAGGAAGGCGGGATTGTATTTGCCAAAAAAGTCAAGGCTTCTTTTCCAGATATCAAAGTAATTTTTCTCAGCATGCACGAGGAGCCCTACATGGTGAAAGAAGCTCTCTCTACCGGTGCTGAAGGATATGTGCTAAAAAAAGCAGCCCATGAAGAGCTGCTCAAGGCGATCAAGGATGTGGCTGAAGGCGGGATGTTTTTCAGCGCTGAAATCCAGAAAATCCTGATTCGGAGAATGGCTTTTCCGGAGGATGAGAAAATTCTGACTGCCCGGGAAAAAGAAGTGTTGGAGTTGATTTTTGAGGAGCTATCCAATAAGGAGATTGGCGAAAGACTATTCATTTCCGAACGAACTGTGGAGACTCATCGGAAAAACCTGTATACAAAAACAAAGACCAACACGGTGGTTGGTCTTTTGAAATTCGCTTTGGAAAATAACCTGATTTCAGGACTCCATTAATCTTTAGTCATCTCGAGGAAGTTGGATACACCGGTATCAATCATGTCTTTCATGACTCCGGAGGCAAATGCCACATATCCGTCGTGATCACAATCGGCAAAGTGAGAGGCTACAGTTTTTTGATCTCCTGAAACCATTACCAGTTGGGAATATCCCGTTTTGGAAAACATATCTGTTTGAGCTTGGGTGACTTCTTTGATTTTTTTATCCTTAAATACTCCTTCAGCGTAGACCGCTTTTTTCGGTTCCACTTTCGCATGAAACAAAGGGTTGCTTCCGATATCCAAGCCCGAAATGAACCTCACCTGAACAGGAATTGGTCTAATGCCAAAATTGGTGATAGATCTGTTGTTTTCAGTGGGATCCAAAAATGGATCTATTCGGTATCCGATCGTTGCTTTTACTGAGCTGGAATTTGTGAAAGAAGAAGCATCAGCATCTAAATTGACAAAAGGAAAGGCAAAAGTGACATCCGCTATAAAGGCATTTTCCAATTCTTTGGAAATTTTGGGTGTCGGATCTACCAATCCTCCGCCGGTTTTTTCTTTACCGCCTTTAGATATGGACTTGACCAAATATTCATACCCTGTCGGCGTCACCATAATATAGCCTTCTACTTGATCATCTGAGGAGGCACCGCCTTTCATTTTGGTCCATCCTTGATAGTATTCAAATTTGCTGGCTTCATCAGCGGTCATGATTTCAAATCCCTGGCTCTTCAGTTGGCTTACAAATGACTGGTAAGCTTCATCGATCATTTTTTGGAAATCAGGGACATCTACGCCTTGAATCTGAACTCCCATCCTGGTCATCGTTCCGGAAGTGAAAGTAGTCCGGTTGGCCCGCTCATTCTTGGACCCTGAGGTTTTGGCAGTAGCTTCTTCAAAAACTTCGAAGTAGGCATTGAAACTTCGGATAAAGACCTTTTTGGGGGCTTTGGAACCTTGGTTTTTTTTGTTGTAACTGGTGACTTTGATGTCTTTATCAGTCAGCACAGTTCCGGGTGCCATCTCCAGAAAAAGGAGAAGGAACACGAGAAGTAAAGTTTTCATAATCTTTCAATTTGGTTAGGCGGTTTAAAATTCAGTACTAAAAACCTCGCATAGAATACCTCTTGACATGGATATTATATCCGTGCCAGTACGGAGGAGATTGAAATTAAAAAGTCAAAAACCTGTATCTTTTCCTGAACCAATTGTTCCAAACCCATCATGTCCAGATTGATTTATCCTTGTTTATGGTTTGATCAGCAGGCCGCTGAAGCTGCTGATTTTTATGTCTCCATTTTTCCCAATTCTGAGATTTTGGAAAAGAATCCCATGGCGGTAAGCTTTCAAGTATTAGGTACTCAGATGATGGGATTGAATGGAGGGCCAATGTATCAACAAACCCAAGCTAGCTCCTATTTTGTCTATTGTGGCTCGGAAGTGAATATTGAGGAATTATATGACTCCCTTTTGGATGGAGGGAAGGCAATTTTTCCGCTTGGCAGTTATCCCTGGAATCCAAAATATGCCTGGGTCACCGATAAATTTGGAACAAACTGGCAGCTGGATGCCGATCCGATCCGTGGCTCCCAGAAGATTGTGCCTTGCCTTCTTTTCGTCAATGAAAATAAAACCCGAGTGCGGGAAGCGATGGATTTTTATATCTCGGTATTTCCTGAAAGTATGAAGCTGATGGAAGCACCACATCCGCATTCGGAAGATTTATTGTTTGCCCAATTTAAATTGGACGGCTACCTGATCAATGCGATGAGTAGTACAGAGTCTCATGATTTTGGATTTACTCCAGGTAATTCCCTCGTTGTTACCTGTCAAGACCAGGCTGAAATTGATTATTTCTGGGAGAAATTGGGGGAAAATGGAAGGTTTGATCGCTGCGGATGGCTATCGGATCGGTTTGGACATTCCTGGCAAATCATCCCCAAAAACCTGGGCAAGTTGATCAGCGATCCGGTGAAAGGTCAAAAAACCATGGAAGCCCTTTTACAGATGGATAAGCTTATTCTCGATAAGCTCATTAATCCATAAGGACGAACCTATGTATAATTCATTGCAGGAAAAACTCAACTTTTTAATGCATTTGGAAAAAAACATGAAACTTTTTGAAGCCCATTTTTATTATCGTAATATTGCAATAAACAAATTCGATTATGGGAGTCACACAGGCACATCTCTTTACCGAGGAGCAAAATGAACTGGCCCTGATTGCCAAAGCAATCGCTCATCCAGCGCGAATTGCTATTCTCCAGCACCTGATCAAATCCAAGTCCTGCATCAATGGAGATTTGGTTTTGGAAATCGGATTGGCACAGGCAACCATTAGCCAGCACTTGAGGGAGTTGAAAGAGCTTGGAATTATTCAAGGAACGATTGAGGGGACCAAAGTCAACTACTGCATCAATCCTGAGAAATGGAAGGAATTGAATAACCTGTTTTTAACCTTCTTCGAGAGCTACAACTCCTGTTGTGATCCTGCCTGTTAAAATAAAATTGAATTCAAAAATCTTACTAATCCTAGCGCCATGAAACTATCAGAAGCAAAACAAATCCTGGCAAAATCTCAAACTATCTCATTTCAGCTACCCAACGGTGAGCTGGTTCCATCCCATTTTCACGTCACTGAAATCGGCTTGGTGGACAAGCACTTTATCGATTGTGGAGGGACTGTCCGAAAAGAGCAAAAAGTCAATTTCCAGCTCTGGAATGCAGATGATTACGATCATCGCCTACATCCGGAAAAGCTGATTCATATTATTGAACTTTCCGAGAAGGTCTTGGGAATTCCAAATCTTGAAATTGAAGTGGAATACCAAGGCGAGACGATCGGAAAATATGGATTGGAGCACGATGGAACCTATTTTCTACTGACCACCAAAATGACCGATTGTTTGGCAAAAGATCAGTGCGGAATTCCTGCTGAAAAGCCGAAGATTCGTTTATCCCAACTTCAGGCCAGCACCTGTGCTCCCGGTTCAGGTTGTTGTTAAGTAATAAAAAATCTAGTCCTTTCAGGCTCCTTAATGTCTGAAAGGACTTTCCTTACTCGGTTTTCCGCCCTCCTCTTTTTCAATAAATCAATCTAATGCAGCCAATATTGCAATCATTTATGCCCAAACTTTCAGAGACCATACAAAAAGCTCAAGGCCTTGCTATTTCAAATGATAGAAAGACTGTTCTGAAAGTTCTGATCCAATACATTCAACAAAAAGTGGATGAAGGACAGGAAGTCAATCTCAATTTTATTTGTACCCATAATTCCAGAAGAAGCCAGTTTTCCCAGGTTTGGGCTAAGACAATGGCTGAGCTTTACAGGATTCCGGTCAACAGTTATTCCGGAGGAGTGGAGGTAACTGCGTTTAATTCTCGGGCAGTGGATTCTCTGACAAGGAGCGGCTTCAAAATTTCTGTGAAAGAAAATGGCTCTAACCCCGTCTATTCCCTGTATTTCTCAGAGGAAAGCGATCCTATAATCGCTTTTTCCAAAGTTTTTGATGATCCTGCCAATGATGCAAAGCAATTTGCAGCGGTAATGACCTGCGATCATGCTGATGAAAACTGCCCTTATATCCCAGGGACAGAACAAAGGATCCCCGTGCGATACGAGGATCCAAAGGCATTTGATGATACTGAATGGGAATCAGAAAAATACGACGAACGCTCTCTGCAGATCGCTTCGGAGATGCTTTATGTATTTTCTCAAATCAAAAAATAGATTACCTACTACTTCTTAGGCCAAGTCATCAACGACTAACTTATAGGTAGGATCATCCAGAATGTTTACTTCGATAATCTCATCCGCTTTGGCCAGCAGTTTTCGGCAATCCGGGCTGAGGTGTCGTAGATGAACCTTTTTCCCGACTTTCTGATAGCGCTCCGTGATTTTATTCAAAGCTTCAATAGCTGACATATCCACTACGCGGCTTTCCGCAAAATCAATGATTACTTCTTTCGGGTCATTGAGGACATCGAATTTTTCTCCAAAGGCCGTCACTGAGCCAAAGAAAAGAGGGCCGAACAATTCGTAATGTTTGACCCCATGGTCGTCCACATACTTTCTTGCTCGGATTCTTTTGGCATTATCCCAAGCAAAAAACAAGGCTGCCAAAATCACTCCGATCAATACTGCCAAGGCCAAATTGTGTAGGATGGCTGTCACTCCGGTAACCAAAAACATCAGAAAAATATCTTTCTTAGGCATCTTGGTAATCGTCCGCAAACTGGCCCACTCGAAGGTCCCAATGGATACCATGATCATCAGTCCTGTCAAGGCCGCCATAGGCACCTGCTCTATGAGGCTGGAGCCAAACATGATAAATACCAAAAGCATGACCGAGGCCACAATTCCGGAAAGTCGTGCTCTGGCACCTGAGGAGATATTGATCAAACTTTGTCCGATCATCGCGCATCCTCCCATTCCTGAGAAAAATCCTGAAGCCACATTTGCCAGCCCTTGAGCCACGGCTTCCTTATTACTCCGCCCGCGCGTTTCGGTGATCTCATCCACGATATTCAAGGTCAGCAGGGATTCGATCAACCCCACCCCGGCCATAATCAGCGCATAAGGGAAAATGATCTCCAAAGTTTCCCAAACAAAAGGGACACTTGGAATATGGAAAGGAGGAAAACCACCCTTGATGCTGGCCATGTCTCCGACAGTTTTGGTGTCTAATCCAAATGCTGCCACTACCCCAAAAACCACCAGGATGGAAGTTAGCGAGGCCGGAATAGCCTTCGTCAACTTTGGCAATCCCCAAATGATGAGCATGGCCAGAAAAACCAATCCGGAAAATAGGTAAAGCGAACTCCCACTAAGCCAATGCCCGTCTGACCCTTTGAATTGGTCCAGTTGTGACATGAAAATAATGATGGCCAGTCCGTTGACGAAGCCAAAAATCACCGGATGAGGAACTAGGCGGATGAATTTTCCGAGTTTCAAACTTCCAAAAATCACTTGCAATAAGCCCGAAAGCACTACTGCCGCAAAGACATATTCCACGCCTTGAGTGGCCGCCAAAGTCACAATGACCACGGCAATTGCCCCTGTAGCCCCGGAGATCATCCCAGGTCTTCCTCCCAAAATCGAGGTGACCAAGCCCATGACAAAGGCAGCATAAAGGCCTGTCAAAGGAGAAAGTCCAGCGATAAAAGCAAAGGCAACTGCTTCAGGAATCAGAGCCATGGCTACCGTCAAACCGGATAAAACTTCAGTTTTGTAATCTACTTTTTGGCTTAGGTCAAATAGGTTGAAATACTTCTTCATCTTTTGGGAATGAGATTAAAAGGGAGATTTTTTGGTGGTGGAAATAATTAAACCACCTTAAGGAAGAGTGCAAAGGTAACCAAAAATGCTCCTTGGAAGAATATTTTGTTTTATGAGCAATAATCAAATAATGTTTCGAGCTACCGAATTCTTGAATTTTAGGCAGTTCAATCGATGTCGTGAAATTTTTAAAAAGATTTTGGCTAAATCAGCGCTAGTTGAACTTTATCACTTCTTGATGGAAGTATGAGTACATAGTCCCATTCTCCTGAAATGTAGTTAATGGCTTCCCGCGCCACCTATTTCTAATTCTTAATTCTCAATTCCTCATTTAATCCCCTCATTCTCAACTGGCCTCATTTTTGACCCTAAAAAACTGAAGCTATATCGGAACCTTTTCCCAGGTTTTGGTTATTTTCAATCCACTCAATCACTAACAACCAAACACTACTTTTATGACCGAACAACAGATCCAAGCAATCAATGAGCAAATTGAAAGCTTGAAGAAACAACTAACCGGTAATTTGATTGCCGATTCAGAAATCATGGATCAAATCCATAATTTGAAAATGCAAAGAGATGGAATTAAACCCGTTAACTCGCATTTTGACTGTGTAGGCTGCGGAAGTTAAACCCTAAGTTTTGCACCGGTACTTTATTATTTACAAACCATTTGGCGTAGTCAGCCAATTCAGCGGAGAGGGGCCCACATTGGCCTCTCTCGGCGCTTTTCCCAAGGAGGTTTATCCTGTTGGCCGACTGGACAAGGACAGCGAGGGGTTGTTGCTGATCACTGATGACAAATGGCTGAATCATCACCTGCTGAACCCGAGGTTTGGCCACCAACGCACTTATTTTGCTCAGGTAGAAGGCATACCCACCTCTGAAGCGCTGAAGCAATTACAAGCTGGAGTGACCATCAACGTGGATGGAAAGGACTACCGCACTAAGCCTGCGGTTGCCAAAATTCTGGATCCTGCCCCAAGTCTTCCAGATCGAAATCCTCCGATTCGCTACCGGGCTTCCATTCCGGATACTTGGATCTCCCTGACTCTGATTGAAGGGAAAAACCGGCAGGTTCGCAAGATGACTGCAGCCGTTGGATTTCCCACCCTGCGATTGGTGAGATTTTCCATGGAGAAGATTTCGATAGCAGATTTTCAACCTGGAGAAATCCGTGAAATGGATCAGGAAAGTGTGTACAGACTGCTAGGGCTGACAGGATATGCCAAGGCCGGGACTAGCAAGAAACCTCGTCGCTCTTAAAAATTCCTAAAATTTGCCTTGGATCGAGGCTTTTCCGCTTATACCATTTAAGATTGTTGGTTGGTATAAATTCCCCTATTTTAGGCCTGCCAAATCGGCGAATAAACATTGAATTTCATGCATCAGGAAAAAATTGCAGCAGTCATACAGGAAGTAAAAAAGGTGGTTGTAGGTCAGGATAAAATGGTCAACCGCCTGTTGATCGGCTTGTTTACCAACGGACACATCCTTTTGGAAGGGGTGCCAGGACTGGCCAAAACCCTCACCGTAAATACCCTTGCTAAAGTTCTCCACCTGAATTTCAACCGAATTCAATTTACCCCGGATTTGTTGCCTGCAGACTTGATCGGTACTATGATCTACAATCAGCAAACGGCAAGTTTTGAGGTGAAAAAAGGGCCGATTTTTTCGAATGTGATTTTGGCAGATGAGGTCAACCGTTCCCCCGCCAAGGTGCAATCGGCACTGTTGGAAGCCATGCAGGAGAAGCAGGTAACTATCGGAGAGACCACTTTCCAGCTAGATCGTCCTTTCTTGGTTTTAGCAACCCAAAACCCGGTGGACCAAGAGGGTACTTACCCTTTGCCAGAAGCTCAGGTAGATAGATTTATGATGAAAGTTCATATTGATTATCCAAGCAAGACCGATGAATTGGAAGTCATGCGCAGGATGTCCAATATGCAATACAGTTCTGAGGTAAAGCCTATTCTTTCCAAGCAGGATATTTTTGACATCCGGAATGAAATCAATTCGGTGAAATTGGCAGAGCCTCTGGAAAACTACATCATTGAACTGGTCTTCGCCACCCGATTCCCCCAGCAATATGGACTGAAGGATGAAGCGAAGTATATCATGTTTGGAGTATCTCCGCGAGCAAGTATCAATCTGAACCTCGCTGCCAAGGCTGTGGCCTATATGGATGGGCGCGATTATGTGTTGCCTGAAGACATCAAGGAAATCGCGGAAGATGTTCTAAATCACCGAATTCTGCTCAATTATGAGGCAGAAGCTGATGGAATCAACACCAGAAGCCTCGTAAAAATACTTTTGGAAAAGGTGCCGATTAATAAGTCGGTAACATTAAAATAACATGAAATAACCCTTTAAAAGGCTTCTCAGGCGAGAAGCCTTTTTTTATGCATTTTTTGTTAATCCAATATTAAATTCTGCGTCCATTTTTAAAAAAACCATAATTCAAATTATTCTTCTGGGGGAAAAATTGAATTCACCTTTGTACCAGAAAATGTGCAAAACCACAATTCAATTTTATAAACCAATGAAAAAAGTAAACAGCATTTTGATCGTTTTTTTGGTGTCCTTAATCGGATTTACCAGCTGTATCGAAGGCAATGACAAGCCAACCGATGTGGATGGCAACAGCGGTTCTAGCATCGTTGTCAGTTCCAACATTACCACCAATACTACTTGGCAAACCGGTAAAGTTTATGTGCTTTCCGGAAGAATCTCGGTAGTATCAGGAGTAACGCTAACGATTCAGCCGGGAGTGATTGTAAAAGGTGAAGTAGGAACTGGTGCAAATGCAACTGCCTTGGTAATTGCCAGAGGTGCAAAAATCAACGCAGCAGGTACCGCTACTCAGCCTATCATTTTTACCACTGTAGCTGATGAAATTCAGCCTGGTCAAATCGCTTCTCCAAACTTGGATCCTACTTTGGAAGGTCTTTGGGGTGGCTTAATCGTGCTTGGAAAAGCTAAAGGTTCCTTTGCCGGTGATGTAACCGAAATCCAAATTGAAGGAATTCCTGCCTCAGATACCAATGGACTTTACGGAGGTACTGATGACGCAGACAATTCTGGAGTCCTAAAATATATCTCAATCCGTCACGGTGGTGCAAACATCGGTGAAGGTAACGAAATCAATGGTTTGACACTTGGTGGAGTTGGATCAGGAACTGTAATCGAAAACGTTGAAGTCGTTGCCAACCAAGATGATGGAATTGAATGGTTTGGAGGTACAGTATCTGTGAAAAACGCCTTGATCTGGAACTCCGGTGATGATGCAGTGGATACTGACCAAGCTTGGGCCGGTACATTGGATAACTTCCTGATCATTTGCGGAGCAAACACAGACCATGCTTTGGAAATCGACGGCCCTGAAGGATCCTATAATGCGGCACACACTGTAAAGAACGGTTCTGTCAAAGGCCATCCTGCTTCTGAGTTCGGTGACTTCAGAGCATCTGCAAGAGGAACTTTCGAAAACATTTACTTCTTCAATTTCCCTTCTCCTGCAGACAACAACAACGCCGGAAGAGGTGATTTGTCCCTAAGCACTGGTTCTGATGTAACCTTCGCTAACGGAGCTCTAAAATTCAACAAGCTTGAAGCTACTTTGAAAGAAGGCGTAACGCTTCAGCAAGCTTTCAGAAGCGGTACTGACGTGCATGCTAGCACGGTAGCCTTGAAAGCAAACACTGTTGGTGCTACTAAATCTGTATTCGAAGGCTGGACTTGGGCTGCTGCTGCAGGTCAACTAGCCGACTTCAAATAAAAAATCTTACGGAAAGACATGGGTTTGCAAGGCCTGTGTCTTTCCTCCCCCTTGCTTTGAAACTTAATCGCTGTATGAAAAATATCACTCCAAAATCTAAGATTGCCCGATCAGCCGCCTTCGCACTGATTGTTCTATTTCAGATGATTACCGGTTTTGCTTATGCGCAGACCGGAACGATTAGAGGAACCATTTACGAAGAATCTACCGGAGAGCCATTATTTGGTGTTTCCGTATTGGTGAGAGAAACTTCCACCGGTGCTGTTACAGATTTCGATGGAAAATTTGACATCAAAGTAGCTCCCGGTACTTATACCCTTCAGATTTCCTACATCTCCTATTCTACTGTGGAATTGACCAGCGTAGTGGTGGAAGATGGAAAAGTGGCTGTCATCTCTGATATCCTGATGAAGGAAGAGGCCTCTGAGCTGGAAACTGTAACCATTGCAGCTTCTGCCATCCGAACTACAGAATCAGCTATGATGTCTGTCAAAAGAAATGCACCAAACGTTTTGGACGGGATAACAGCGAGCACCTTCCGCCAAATCGGTGATGGTGACGCAGCTTCTGCGGTAAAGCGAGTGACCGGTGTCTCTGTTGAAGGTGGAAAATATGTTTACGTTCGAGGATTGGGTGACCGATATACCAAGACGGTTTTGAACGGAATGGACGTTCCTGGATTGGATCCAGATCGAAACACCATCCAAATGGATATTTTCCCAACCAATGTGATTGACAACATTGTGGTGGCAAAATCATTTACTGCGGAGCTTCCTGCCGACTTTACTGGCGGGGTGGTTGACATCGAAACCAAAGACTTCCCTGAGGAAAAAACATTCAGAGTAAGTGTATCTGGCGGCGTAAATCCATCCATGCACTTCAATTCCAATTACCTGACTTACGAAGGTAGCAAGACCGACTTTTTAGGTTTTGACAATGGTGCCCGAGCTATCCCTACAGGAGGAAGCACCAATGTTCCTCAGTACGGTGAGGTAGTGGGCAATCCCAATGGTGCCAAAGGCCAGGAATATCAGTCAATCTTGGGTGGATTCAACAAAACTCTCGGAGCTAGCACCAAGACTTCTCCAATGGACTTTGGATTTGGAATTTCTTTCGGAAATCAAATCGCAAGACCAAAAGTAACCTGGGGATACAATGCTGCCTTTACATACAAAAATGAGACAGAGTTCTACCAAAACGCACAGTATAATCTGTTTGCAAAGCCAATTGAGAGCTCTGAGTTTGAATTGGATGCTTTAGAAAGACAAACCGGTAACTATGGGGTAAACAACGTATTGCTTGGTGGATTGGCAGGAATTGCTTTGAAAACCAACGCTTCCAAATACAAGCTAAACTTCATCCACCTTCAAAACGGTGAGTCTAAAGCCGGAACTTTTGACTTCGTGAATACCAACTTGGGAGCAAACTTTGAAGCCAAGCAGTATAACCTAGAATACAGCCAAAGAACGCTTTCCAGCATCCTTTTGGCAGGTAGCCATTTCTTTGACGGGACCAACTGGGAAGTCAACTGGAGATTGGCTCCGACAAGATCTGTGATCGAGGATCCAGATGTAAGATTTACCAGATTCAGACAGCCAACTAACACCATTTCTACTGAGGTAGGTCTTCCGGTAAGAATCTGGAGATTTTTGGAAGAATACAACGTGAATGGTAAGGTGGATTTGACCCGAAACATGAAGTCTTTCGGACGTGATTCCAAATTGAGATTTGGTGGAGCTTATACCTTTAAATACAGAGACTTCGAAATTCAAAGCTTCCAGTTTGTGACCGGAAATACAGTTCTTGACGGAAATCCTAACACTATTCTGAACCAAGAGAACTTGTTTTCTGCTGAGAACAGAAACGGGGTAAGATACAATCCTGATTTCATTCCAATCAATCCAAATCAGTACCAAGGCTATGTGACCAATTTCGCAGGATATACCTCTTTCGAGTCCAATCCAGCCAAAAACCTAAAAGCCATCCTTGGTCTTCGAGTAGAGCAATTCAACCAATATTATACTGGAACCAACCAGACCGGTACCATCAACTATGACTTGGTGGAGATGCTGGACGATTTGGACTTCTTCCCGACTCTTAACCTTGTTTACGGTCTTAAGGAAAACCAAAACCTGAGATTCTCTGCTTCCAGAACTATTGCAAGACCTTCTTTCAAGGAGCTTTCTTATGCCGAAATTTTGGACCCAATCACCGGTAGAACTTTTATCGGCGGGATGTATAGAGAGACTACCAATGGTGGGCAGGATGTGCTTTGGGATGGTAACTTGGTTTCTACCCGAATCAACAACTTTGACTTGAGATGGGAAGTATTCCAAAACAGATCAGAAATGGTGTCTTTCAGTGCTTTCTACAAGACCTTCGAAAAGCCTATCGAAATCGTTCAATTCCTTGCTGACCCAGGATCTTTCCAGCCAAGAAACGTAGGTAACGGTACAGTAGCCGGTGTGGAAGTAGAATTCAGAAAATCTTTGAAATTCATCGCTCCATCTTTGGAAAATATCCTTTGGACCACCAATGTGACCGTGACTAAATCCCAGATTGCAATGTCTGAGTCAGAACTGAAGTCCAGACAATTGACTGCCCGTGAAGGTCAGGAGATCGGAAGAACCCGAGACATGGCTGGTCAGGCTCCTTACTTGATCAACACAGGTTTTGCTTACAATAACTTCAGCAACGGTTGGGAAGCAGGGATTTTCTATAATGTTCAGGGTGCTACCTTGAACTATGTAGGATTCGGTAACAGAACTGACACGTATTCTGTACCTTTCCATGCCTTGAATCTGAATGTGAACAAGACTTTCGGAGCTGACGAAAGAATCCGATTGAACTTCGGTGTACAAAATATGCTAAACGACAGAAAAGAATTTGTCTTCACTTCATTTGGAGCCCAAGATCAGATTTTCTCCAGCTTGGCACCAGGCGTGAAAGTTAACTTTGGAGCATCCTTTGCCTTCTAATACCACAATGTCTAGTAAACGAAAGAGCCTGCTGATTTCAGCAGGCTCTTTTTGTTTTTGGGGGATTGGTCAGGTAAGTTTTTGTATTATTTCGGAATGACCGGGATACTGATCAATAAGATCTTTCCTCGTGAAAAGCTCAAAATCCTCAAAGTCAAATCCTGGAGAGACAACACAGGAAACTAAGGCATAACTATTCGGGTCATCAACAGTACTTCCAAAAATGGTGTTTTTGGGCACAAGATGAAAAGGTCGGCAATCTTCCTTATTGACCGGCCCCAGCTTCAAAAGCTTATGACCTTCGTGGGTCAAAATATGCACAGATAGAGGGCTTCCTTCATGCCAAAACCAGAGTTCATCACTTTTAATCCGATGAAATCGGGAAACATCTTCCGACCTAAGGAGGAAATAAATGGAAGTTGCCAGGCTTCTTTCTCCATAAGACAGTGTGGTACTTTCCTTGGCTCTATAAGTTTCCGAATAGAATCCCCCTTCAGGATGCTCCTGAAGGTTCAATAGTTCGATTAATTCTGATATTCGGTAGGAGGATTTCATGAATAATGCGTGATTAAGATATCCACTATTCTTTGTGCGGTCTTTCCGTCCCAAAGTGGAATTTCCTGATACTTTTTCCAATTTCCGGACATGATTTTTTCCAGGTAAGGAGGAAGATTTTGGGGATTAGTACCGACTAATTCATTGGTTCCGAGGGTAATAGTCTCAGGCCTCTCGGTATTGTCACGAAGGGTAATGCAAGGCACATTCATCACGGAGGTTTCTTCCGTTACTCCTCCAGAGTCGGTTATCACTCCTTTGGCATTTTTCACCAAGTAATTGAATTCCAAATAACCTAAAGGTTCGCAGAGCAAAAGGTTGGGAGCATTAATGCCTAGTGATTGCAGATTCTTGGCAGTTCGGGGATGAACGGGAAATACAATCGGGAGCCCGCCTGTTCCGGAAAGGATTGCATCAATCATATCTTTGAGAGACTTTTCCTGATCCACATTGGCAGGTCTGTGCATGGTCATCACAAAATAATTTCCGGCTTCAAGGCCGTCAAATATTTCGCCTTCCGGCTTTTTGAAATTTGGCATTTGTGCCAATAGGGTATCAATCATCGTGTTTCCCACGAAATGGATCTTTTCCTCAGGCACTCCGGCTTTTCTCAGGTTGGTATTGGCAATTTCAGAAGTGGTGAAAAAATGATCTGTAATGGAGTCAGTCACCATTCTGTTGATTTCTTCGGGCATGCTCAGGTCACCCGACCGGATTCCACCTTCCACATGCGCCACATCAATGCCCAGTTTTTTGGCGGCAATGGAGCAAGCCAAAGTACTAGTCACGTCTCCGACGACGATTACTAGATCGGGGCGGTTTTCCATCAGTTCCTTTTCAAAGGCTACCATGATGGCAGCGGTTTGTTCAGCTTGGGTTCCACCTCCTCCGCCGAGATTGGCATCTGGTTCCGGAATGTTGAGTTGCTCAAAAAAGTCACCCGACATTTTTTTGTCGTAATGTTGACCGGTATGGATGAGTCTGAATTTAACCTCCACTCCTTCCCTTTGCTTTTTTTGAAATGCGTGAATGATCGGCGCGATTTTCATGAAATTAGGTCTCGCACCGGCGACTACAGTAAAAATTGCCATAGGTAAATTTTATTTCGGGGTAAAAATAGGGAATCCTTAAGGGAAGATTGGCTTTTCTGGGAGAATCTTAGCCTCTATTTAGCCTGATTTTTGTTTCTTTGTAGGGCTTAAATTTTTGCAAAACTGCTACAAATGAAATTATTACCAAGGCTGAGATTACCGTATTTATTCACGGTATTTGGGCTGCTTTTGACGTTGGGATCTTGTGTGGAAACGGTAGAAAATCAGCAGATCGTTTATTTCAATAATTTTTCCAACTTGAATTTGGAAGGCTTTGAGAATGGGAAGCTTTTCATTTGGAGGAACGATACCATTGCCGGTTACTATCATAATGAGGAAGTTTCGGTCAATGTAAAAGATTTGCCCGCCCATAATTTTGTGAAAATCACCGCCGAAATTCTGATTCATGACAGCTGGGATGGAAATCCTGATGATGGGATTTCTGGTCCGGACTTCTGGTATCTTGGGTATGATCGGACTGAGCTGTTCCGAACTACCTTTTCAAATTCACCTTGCGAATCAACTTATTGCCTGTACCAATCCTACCCAAATGAATTTTTTAGAGTCAACCGTCCTAAAACAGGAGCCATTCAGACCAACCTTCCAGGGCTTTGTATTTTTGGGGCTTTTGCCAATTATACGACCCGATATCAAGTGGAAAAGCTGATTGAGCACTCGAATCCGGATATCAAAATATATATGGGGGCTGAGCTGATTCAGGAAAATTCTCCTGACCCGATTTGTGATGAATCTTGGTCTATTGCAAGTATTAAAGTGGAAGCCATTCAAACGAACAGGAAATGAGAGGTAAAACAGTGATTTTTCGCTTGCTTTTTTGTGCCCTTTTGGGCTTGGTGCTTTCTCCTGCCAAGGCTCAGGTAATTCCGGTTGGTACGCCCGTTTTGGATGATTATCTCAGAAGGCTTCAGCTGCTGGGAAAAGTGGATTCTGTCAGCTCCATGATGATTCGACCTGTTTATCCCACAGAAGTGATGGGATTGGAAAATGGATTTGATCTGGATAGCTCCACCGTAGATTTTGACAACTCATCTATCCACTGGAGATTTGGCAAAGAGGGAAAAGGAAAATTCCTGACTCTCCCGGGGGTGTATAAGATGCAATACAATTCCAATTATGCTTTCGGAGTAAATGATGGAGCGATGATTCCCAATCGCGGGATTCAGCAAATAATCAGCCCGGGAGCATTTGTAGAATATGGGAAGTTCAGTCTCCAGTTTCAGCCGGAGATACTTTTGGCGCAAAACAAAGATTACCTCGGTTTTCCGATAGAGCACCAGGCTACGATTCTCTTTTACTATGAGTACATGAATCGGATCGATATGCCGGAGAGATTTGGGGATGGGCCATTCAACAGGTTTTACCTGGGACAATCCAGCTTTCGTTTTAACCTCGATGCCGTCTCGATTGGTGTATCCACAGAAAACCTCTGGTGGGGACCGGGAAGAAGAAATTCTCTGCTTTTAGGTAATAATGCTCCGGGATTTTTGCACTTCACCGTCAATACCCGAAGACCAGTCAAAAGCTCTATTGGATCCTTCGAGGGCCAGTTGATTTCCGGGTTCTTGAGAAGTACCACTTTTCTTCCTCCTTTCCCAGACTATGCAATTCAAGGAAATTCTGTCTATTACCCTAAGGCTGAAGATGGGGACCGCCATTTGTCAGGATTGGTATTGACCTATCAGCCCAAGTGGGTTCCGGGGCTTTTCCTGGGTTATGGTTCGGTAAATCATGTCTATAAAGCTGATATTTCTGGATTGAGTGACCTCATTCCGGTATTTAATGGAAGAAAAAAAGCTCCAAATGTCTATGATCCCATTCAGGATAAAAGGCAGCAGTTTAGTTCGGGCTTTTTTAGATGGCTGAGTCCTGAAGGAAGGTTTGAGTTCTATGGTGAATATGGCACCCGGGACAATGACCGAAGATTATCTGATTTTATGATTACACCAGAGTCTGGACGGGCGTTTACGTTTGGATTTGCTCACCTTTTGGGTACCAAAAACCCAGACAGGTTTATAGAAATAAGTTCTGAGATGACTCTTTCAGGGCAAACCATCAGGGAAGACATCCGTCAGCTTCGGACTTGGTACATTCATGACCATGTGCGCCATGGATATACGCATCAAGGGCAGGTTTTGGGAATTGGAAATGGTCCTGCCTCCAATCAGATCTTTGTCGGAGCAGCATGGGTGGAAGGGTTGAAAAAAATAGGTTTTCAGGTCGAAAGGATAGAGTACAACAATGATTTCTACTATTACCGCTATGAGGCTTCCAAAGACTTCAGAAATAAATATGTGGATATCGTCTTTTCTCTTACTCCGGAGTGGAAGTTTGGCAATATCCTAGTAGCCGGAAAAATCCAATACGTCAATACCCTGAACTATAAATGGTATTTGGAAAATGATCCCAATCAATACTTCGTTCCGGGGTATGACCGAAACAACTTTGTGGGTCAATTGGGCCTAACCTACTTATTTAAATAATTCGATCACCCTTTTTTTGGCTCTGGAGCCTAGTAAAGTCCATAGTCTTTTTCTTAATTCTTTCCTTTCGGAGGGGGAAAGCGGGCTTGATTCAATTTCCTTAAGTATTCTGATCCAGAGTGCAGCTTTGTTTTTGGAATTGTGTTTCCATTGAATGGAGACAGAGTTTTTACTATAGATTTTTTTGAAGAGTATTTTGTCCGAGGTAGCAAATGGTCCATAAAAGCCCATTTTTAGGAGCAAAATTAAATCCATTGAAAATTCCCTTTCTCCAAATGCTAGTTTTGGGAGAGGGAAGACTTTTGGAATCAAATCACTTCGATGCAAGGCATGGTAGGCAGCCCACCAGAACTCAGCGTCTTTTTTAGCAACTCTAAAGCATCTTTCCACAGGATCTTCGATGTCGGAGGCATCGGTATAAAACGAATTTATGGTTGAGTTCCAGTATTCGTTTTCCATTCCCGGAATAGCCAGAGAAAGGTTTGGGTTTGCTTCCATGAGAGCCACCAAATCCGAAATGAAATTAGGGTAGGGAATGTCGTCATGTGGGTTGACAAAGCAGTATTTGCCCCGTTTGGCAGATTCCAGCCAAAGGCTCTCTGTATTAGTATGCCATCCTAGGTTTTGTGGGTTTTTGATTAAGGTAAATCTGGAATCTTTTTCACAAAAAGCCTCGCATAGTTCCGAAGTTCGGTCTGTGGAGGCATCATCTGCTATGATGATTTCAAAATTGGAATAGGTTTGTGCGGCTAAATGTTCAAGCGTATTGAGGATAAAATTTTCAGCATTATAAGCCGGAACAAATCCGATAACTTTTGGAGGATGTGACATTGATTCTAAAAATACTGTAATAATAAATCGAGACATGGAACGGAAAGGAAGGGCCTATGCGTTCCTTTTTGGATTTCTTCGGGAGTCTAAATTAAAAAAAAGCAGATCTTTGGAGCCTTATAACGCATAATGAATTAAACATGAAAGCAGAGAATAATAAAGTAGTGGCTGTATCCTACACACTCAAAGTAGATGATGGGGAGTCTGGCCAGGAGCTTTTTGAAACAGTCAGTGAAGCATCTCCTTTTTATTTCCTTTTTGGACATCAAAATGTTCTTCCAAAATTTGAGGAGGCCATTCTAGGCAAGGAAGCTGGGGAAGCTTTTTCAGTTTTTATAGATTTTGAAAATGGCTACGGCGATTATGATGAAAACAAGAAAGTAATTATCCCAAAGGCTAATTTTAAAGAAGACGGCAAGAAGAACAAAGACTTACTTCGGGTGGGAAATGTCATTCCGATGCAGGATGATAAAGGGAATCAGATGCGCGGAGAAATTCTCAAAGTAGATTATCGGGGAGTTCATATGGATTTTAATCCTCCTTTAGCAGGCTTTGATCTGTTTTTTGAAGGGAAAGTTGTTGCTGTTCGAGAGGCCGAGCCTGTGGAAATCGAACACGGACATGCGCATGGTCCAGATGGACATCATCACCACTAAGGTTTTGAAAATTCCATTTTCTCAAATGCCCTGTTCTTTTAGAATAGGGCATTTGTCGTATAGGGCCGGATGGGAATGAGGGATACTTTTGATTCATACAATGATTATTAACCTAACCTTTTACGACTATGAAAAAGTGGATTGAAATTTTACAAAAAGCCGCACTGCTGAGCTTTTTTATTGCATTTATGGCCTGTACCAGTGAGGATGGGCAGGATGTCTCCGGTGGTGCCGAGGAGTTCGTTGCTGAAGTTGGAGGTGTGGGTACCGTCTCGGCCTCCAAGGATTTTGATACGATCTCGGGGACCAAAGTGACGGCAGGGAGTACCAACGTGGTGGTGCTTCAGGGGACAGATAATTCTGGGAAAGGGTTTATGCTCCGGCTTTCTACCTACAATGGCACGGGAACCTACGATCTGGGCTTTACCAACATTGCCAATACAGCTACTTATATCGCTGGGACTTCTATGGGCCAACAATATTCTACTTCCTACCAGGGTACTTCGGGAAAAATAGTCGTCAGCTCTGACGACGGCAAAAGGCTGGAAGGCACTTTTGAATTTGTGGGCAAAGTAAACAATACCTCTAGTTCAGTGACTGTTACCAACGGAAAGTTTAAAGTAAACTTACAATAAGCCGGATCACCCGGACAGGGTTTCGGGTGGTTAGGCTATTTTTTAAGTGCTTTTTTTGGATAGATCGGGGTGATTTGATCTAAAAAAAGCGGCCTCCCCAGCTGGGGAGGCCTTTTTTTATCGGCTTGGCTTGTAGCCGTAGGTTTTGAAGGCGAGATCTATGCTTAGTTCTCTGAGTCCTTCAATCCGCTCCGAAGGGTACAGCAAATACGCTTTGGAAAGTTGGTGCACAGCCTTGCCAAAGGCTTGTGAATTAAACTGCACAATGGCGTGGTTGTAATATTGGAGACCGGCCAATTCTCTTAAGTTAACTTTTCGGAAGATAGAGTTGTCTTTGTAATCTACCTGAGGGCCTGCCAATCTTTGGTTGAACTCTCTTAAAGGAGCCTCGTTGGCAGCGGTGTAAGACTTGAGGTAATTCGCAACCTCTGAAGGGGAAGTGATCATCCCACCCACTGGCAGGGTGCTTTCTAATATTATTTCTTTCCCGTCGATTTTGGCAACAAGAAAGACATGATAATCAGTTTCGATTATGTCATACTCAATTCTATAGCGGTCCAAAAGTATCGCCAAAGCCGCGGAGCCACTCACACAATCGTACTTTCCTGAATTCAATGTGGCAGAGAAGCTGGAATGAATCTCATACTTTTTGAGAATTCTCTGATGAGTTTTCTGAAAAATCTGTCTCAAAAGCTTGAGCTCGTCCTGATTTTTGGAAGCCAATTCATCCAATTCAATCACTAATTTCTCCCAATTGCTGGAAGAAGTGCTTTCTGAAGCCTCTACTGCTAGGAAAAGCTGGAATACATCTTCTTGCCCCTTTTGCCAGAGCGTCTTTTCAACTTCAGATTCAAAAGTCAGTTTTTCGTCACCGGACACGATATCCTGGGACTTTGCACTCAGTGCAAATCCGATCAGAATGAAGGCCAATGCGAAAACTTTTTTCATTTAAAGTGAAGTCAATGTTACTCACGTTAGGTAAAGTTAACAATTTGGTAACATTGGAAAAAATAATTTGGCAGTTAATTAACATTGGCTTAATCTGAGTTTTACTCGTGATGGTAAGGTTCGTTTCGGAGAATGGTCATTGCCCGGTAGAGTTGCTCCACGAAAAATGGGCGGATCATTTGATGTGAAAATGTCATTTTGGAAAGGGAAATTTTTCCATTAGACCGGGCATAAACGGCCTCAGAAAAGCCATATGGGCCTCCAATTACAAAAATTAACTGCCGCAATCCGGAATTCATTTTTTTCTGCAAAAAGTCTGAGAATTCAATGGAAGAGAAGGTTTTTCCTCTTTCATCCAAAAGAATCAGCTCATCCGAGTTCTGGATTTTCTTAAGAATCTGTTCTCCTTCCTTTTCCTTTTGGGTAGCCTCAGTCAGGGATTTTGTGTTTTTTAAATCTGGAATTACCTCCATTTCAAATCTTAGGTAATGTCCCAGACGGGCACTATACTCCTCTTGAAGTCTCTGGATAGCAGGATGATCAGTTTTCCCTATTGCCAAAAGTCGAATTTGCATGCGGCAAATATCCGAAAATTTATGAGTTGGTATTTGAGGTGTGATCTCCAGACCAAGCAGAAACTGAATTTTTTAAACATTCCTGTAAAACAGGCTGTTCCAATCCCACTAACCAAAATTTATAACTACCTATGAAAAAATTATTTTCAATTCTGATGGTGATGGGAATGATCATCTCCTCTTCCTTCACTCCAAAAAGTTCAAATGTACATGAGGTGGATGCCGATATTGTGGATTTGGCAGTTTCTACCGAATTCCTTTCTACTTTGGTTGCAGCCGTCAAGGCGGGTGATCTTGTAGAGGTATTAAAAGGAGATGGCCCTTTTACAGTTTTTGCTCCTACCAATGAAGCCTTTGCAAAACTTCCTGCCGGCACAGTTGAGAACCTGCTGAAGCCAGAAAACAAAGCTCAATTGGTGGCTGTATTGACTTACCACGTCGTACCTGGAAAGGTCATGTCTTCAGACCTAAAAAATGGAATGAAAGCTTCCACAGTTCAAGGTCAGGAAATCACAATTACCCTGAAAGACGGAAAAGCTATGGTCAATAATGCTACAGTGACCGCTGCCGATATTGAGGCGAGCAACGGAGTAGTTCATGTGATCGACACAGTGATCCTTCCCTCCATGTAATTGAATCCATGAAAATGAAAACGGCTCTCATAAACCATGAGAGCCGTTTTTTTTGGTGTTTATTGGTGCTTTTCTTTCCTGAGACCTATTTTGCTTCAATCACTTTTTCTTAGAGCATATAATCTTAAGTGATGGAGTAGCTGCTAATTAGATTATTTGATCAGATCTTTTCTTTTCAGAATAGTCTCGAGGAATTTCTTCTCATTGTCCGTATTGAAAATCCGGTAAGGAAGATGGATGAATTGGGCTTTGGATAAGTAAAGAACAAATGCGTCTTTGGTCATTTCTGCCTTTTTGATCATGTTCCATTGTACGGGCATCCCTTCGCGGGCATTGATTTTCATTAAAATCTGTCTGCTGTCAATCTCATAGCCCATCTTTTGAAAAATGGGTTTGTTTTGCTCCATCTGGGTAACTCCGGTAAACTGGATTGCCCAAAAAAGCACATAAAGTACGTAGGCGATCAATGCTCCAATAATCCACCAAATGGAGGGAATCCAGAAATATCCGCAGCAGATAGCCAAGGCAATGAGAATGACCCACCACTGCTCTTTGAGGATTGAAATAAGACCCATCTTGATGTAAGTCCCGGTTTCCAGTTGGTATTTTTTGGTTTTGATAATCATGAGTCAGGAATTTGAGTCCGCAAATATCCACCTATAGTTGGGATTAAGCAAGTTGAGTGCAATCATAAATGGGAGAATGAAAGTAAACAAAACCGCTAAACCATTGATTTAATAGGGGTATTCATTTAACTTATAGGAAATTATCAGCCATGAACAGTCTCGTGATCGATCTTTTTCTGTGTGGCGTGGCCTACGTCATTCTGATTTATTTTGTGGCCACCATGACCAAAAATTCCCTAAGAAGAGGAAATCGAAGAGGGGATGATGGAGATGGGGGAGTAGAAAACTTTACTCCACCAAAGATTGACCTGCCTCCGGGAGTGATTTGGCCCAAGGATGCACCCAAAAGGTCAAAATCTCCAGAGCCTGTAGATTATTGATGGCATTTTTCACAAACACCCTGTACCAATAAGCTCATTTCCTTTTTTTCAAAGCCTTTGGGCAGCTTCACCTGAGGGAGAAGAATATCTTCCAGGCAAGTGGTTTCTCCGCATACCTCACATTTGAAATGTACATGCTCATGGGTATGGTCATGTTTTTCTTCCCCGTGGGCGCAAAGGGCGTATTTGGTTGCTCCTCCATCGTCAAGAACCTTGTGGATCAGGTCCTTTTCCAAAAATGTTTTCAGGGTTCGGTAGATTGTTACCCGGTCAAAATGATCTTTGAGGTTTTCCTCCAGATCCGAATGGGATAGCGCGACATTTTTCTCCAGAAATTCCTGAATAATTTCGATTCGACAATCGGTAATTCTTAATTGATGACTTTGAAGGATTTCAGCAGGGTTACTCATGGCATTGGATTGCTTCACAAATTAATCTAAAAATCCGAAGCATAAAAAAAGGTGCCTTTTGGGCACCTTTTCTGAAGTTTACTCTCCGGAATACTCAGAGATGATTTTGTTGATTCTGGTAAGGATATCTTCCAAGTGAAGCTTGCTGACACGGTCAGAAGTTCTACCAATGGCTCCTCTTACCTGTGATTGGAGCGTTTTGAGTTCTCCAAGTGCCATTGGGCGGATATCAGATTGAGAGGCATTGATTTGCGGACCTGCAAAGGCTCTAAACTGAGCAGGAAGGTTAGGCTCATTGCCGGTAAGCAATAGCTCCAATCTCTCAATATGTGCTCTCTGCAATGCTCTTCTGTGGACATCGATGGTACGTCCTGCAGACAGCTCTGTCCAGATGCCTTTTCTCAAGTCGTCAAACAACTCGGTCATTTTGTAGGCATTGTTTCCATTCAGAGCTTCATTTTCGATGACTCGGCCCAATCTTCCCCATTCCAAAATTCCATTTAAGGTTGTCACCTGAATGCCTCGAATTCTTTCCAAAGCACCGAAGTCTCCGATTCTGGAGAAAATGGTCTCGTCCATCAACCATTGCGGAGTAGCAAACAGTTGAGTGTTTAGGAATTCAACAGCTGATTTCTGGATGTTTTTCGGAGTGTGGGTATATACTTCCTCGTTTTGACCAGAGGATCTGTAAACTTCCATCACCCCACCTACATTGGTTCTTACGTGCCCCATGTAGCGGTTAAACTGGCCAATTACCTGACCATACATTTCATTAAGATCACTGTAATCTTTGAAAGGCTTGTCTTTTTCAGCAGTCCATTCGATCAGATTTGGAACAATTCTTTTCAGGTTTTTAATGCCGTATTCGGAGGCCTTCATGGCGTTGTCACCCAAATCTTCAGACTGAGTGGTAGGGTCATAATTATTACCCTGACGTCCATATCGGTAAACAGGATCTCCCTGCTTTTCCAAAATCCACTTGTCCAAAGTAGCCAATTCATCCTCAGGAGTGGCAGCATCCAAAATCGGTCTGTAGCCCCAAGCGATGGCGTATTTGTCATAAGGTCCTACATCTGGCATCAAGCTTACGCCCACGTCTTCAGGCTGTGCGATGTAGTTGAATCTTGCGTAGTCCATGATGGACGGAGCAGTTCCCATTTCTTTGGTGAAAGCTGGGTCTCTCAGTTTTTCAACTGGATAGGCAACAGAGGAAGCGAAATTGTGAGGCAAGCCTAAAGTATGTCCTACTTCGTGAGCAGATACAAATCGGATCAATCGTCCCATGACTTCATCGTCAAACTTAACCTTACGAGCATCCGGGTTGATTGCTGCAGTCTGGATGAAGAACCAGTTTCTCAACAAGTTCATCACATTGTGATACCATCCGATATCGGATTCGATGATTTCACCGGATCTTGGGTCGGACACGTGTGGCCCGTAAGCATTCTGAATGTCAGAAGCGAAATATCGGATTACAGAATATCTAGCATCTTCTGGGCTCCAGCTAGGATCTTCTTCCTTGCTTGGGGCTTCTTTAGCAATGATGGCATTTTTGAAACCAGCAGCTTCAAAAGCTTTTTGCCAGTCTTCCACACCTTGTTTCAGATATGGAATCCACTTTTTAGGGGTGGCGGGGTCGATGTAGTAAATAATCGGTTTTACTGGCTCTACCAATTCACCTCTTTTGAATTTCTCTTCATCACCTGGCTTCACTTCCAATCTCCATCTGTCCAGATATCTTCGGGAAGTGGCTCTTTGCTCATCAGCACCGTAGTCCACATAGGATCTTGCAAACCAGCCTACTCTTCGGTCAGCCAATCTTTGTTTCATCGGCTCTTTTGGAAGAAGAATCATAGAGGCATTCATTTCCAAAGTAATCAAGCCAGTAGCGCTGTTTGAAGGAGGTTCTGCCGCAGCATAGGTAAGGACATATCGAGATTCCACATTGATAGGATAGGAATTGATATGCACGATATAAGAACGCTCCGTGTCCAGTCTGGAAACTTTGAATTGGGTTCTGGAGGAACGCTCCATTCCCAAAGCCTGATTGTCCTTGGTAAATAGGTCTGTTGCCTCGATTACAGTACCCGTTGAATCGGTTGCTTTGGATTTAACGGCGAATTTTTGGAGGATAGGTTCTAAGTTGGAGGCTTTTACGGCCAAGGAAATCGGTAGAGAATCAGCAGCAAAGTTGTTGACTGACACTACTTTCAAAAGAACATCATCATTGTTCTTTTCCCATCTCACCATCAGGTTGTTGGTGTTTTCACCTCCGTAGCCTAGACCATTGGCAGTTTTGGCAATACGTACCACCATAAGCATATCCCGGCCAAACAGGCTGTCTGGGATTTCATAGAAATACTTTTCTTCGATTTGATGGACTTTAAAAAGTCCAGAAGTAGTTTTTGCTTTCGCGGTAATCACCTCTTTATAAGGCTTAGGGCCATTGGTATTACCATTTGCTGGCCTTGCAGCAGCAGCCGGAGCGGCAGCGGGAGGAGGAGTCTGGTCTTTCTTCTTTTTCTTTTGGGCAAAAGAATCTTCAGAATAAAGCACCGCTCCCATTACCCCCAGCACCAGGGCTGTTCTCTTCAGTAATTTGGGTAAGGAATTTTTCATCATAAACTGATTTATTTTTAGAATAAAGTAACTTCCAATTATCTAAATGGTGAGAAGACAAAACTTATTTTTTGATAGGCGGTTGATTCAGCAAACCAAAGGCAATTGAAAACATCAGAAATTGAAGTTGCAATACTCGGAGGAGGGCTAGCAGGATTAGTTTCCGCTCACTTGCTTGCGCAAAGCGGGCAGAAGGTAATGCTGTTTGAGAAAAAAAGCTATCCTTTTCATCGGGTTTGTGGAGAGTATCTCTCTGCTGAAGTTTTGGGTTTTTTAGAAAAACAGAGGCTTTTGCCGGAAGGTTTGGACTTACCCAGAATAAGCGAGTTTGAGTATTCGGACACCAATGGAAAGACCGAATATATTTCCTTAGACCAGGGCGGAATAGGTGTTAGCCGATTTGTTTTGGATGAATGGATGGCAAAAAGGGCCAGAGAATCAGGAGCGTTTATGGAAGAAGGCGTACAGGTGGAGGAGGTTGATTTTCTTCCTAAAGAAGATAGATTTTGCATCACCTTGAATGATGGCAGAGAGTTTTTTGCCAACCATGTCCTTGGGGCCTTTGGCAAAAGAAGCAAGCTGGATAAAAGCATGAGCCGGTCCTTTATTACCCAGCGGAGTCCCTATATCGGGGTAAAGTACCATATTCGGACAGACTTCGATAAAAGCAGGGTTGCTCTTCACAATTTTGAAGGAGGATATTGCGGAATCAATGCTGTCGAGGAAGGAAAATATAATCTCTGCTATCTGGGCCTGAGTAAACATTCCAAAAAGTTCGGTTCGATAGAAGCCATGGAACGCGAAGTTCTCTGGAAAAACCCCAAGCTGAAGCACCTTTGGATGGAAAGCGAATTTCTTTTTGAAAAGCCTGAAGTCATTTCCGAAATAAGTTTTGAACCCAAAGCACCGGTGGAAAACCATGTGCTAATGATCGGGGATGCGGCTGGCTTGATTACCCCTCTATGCGGCAATGGGATGGCCATGGCGATCAGATCCGGGTTCATGGCATCAGAGCTCCTGATGCAAAACCTTTCCCGCCCTCAATTAGAACAAGCCTATCAAAAAGCCTGGACTCAGGAATTTGCTTTTCGCCTTTGGGTAGGTCGCCAATCCCAAAAACTCTTTGGGTCTGGAAAAACCTCCTTCCTAGGCAGAATATTGATAGGTCAATTTCCTTTTTTAGCGAGGCAAATCATCCAAAAGACTCACGGAAAACCTTTTTAATCAATAACTGAAAACCTGAAGAATCTGGGTGTTTTCGAGAAAATAATAGATAAAAAACACATTCAGGCAAAGGGCGGAAATCACATTCATACCCATGGCCCAGGAAAAGTTTGCTGCTTTCAGATCTTTTTGAACAAAATAGAACCAAATCAAAAAATAGAGTAGAATGGGGCACATGGCTCCCAGGTAGGTCCAAAGGATGGATACTTGTCCTTTTTCCCAAAAGAACCAGCAAAAAGCCACACCAGTAAGAGCAAAACATACCGAAGCGAAATAGAAGGTCCCTTTTATGCCAAGAGTTAGACTTAATGTTCGGTCTCCTCTTCGGGAGTCCTCTCCATGCTGATATACCTGCGTCAGGGGATAATTTCCCCAAAGCATCAGGCTAGTCAGCAGTCCGGGAATCAATACATGGGATTTTTGCATCACCTCCCATCCGAAATCGCTGAGTCCTGCATAAGCCAGGGCGAAGGTAAAGCAGCCTTGGAATAAGCCTGCGATCAACCAGCTGGCCCAAGGGTATTTTTTGATACGAATAGAGGGATGGCTGTAGGCCATACTTACCAAACCGTATAAGAGCACCATGCTTGCAAAGCTCCAATTGATCCAAGCCGCCAGACCTATGGCAATCCCAAAAAAGACCAGGGAGACGACTAAGAGATCGGGAGTCACCTTAGGTGGATTTTTTAGTCCTCCGATACTTTCCTCATCCCGGTCGTAAAAACTGTTGTACCCGTTGCTGGAAGGGTATAGAAAAAGATGTAAGGCCAAGAAGACCAAGAGAAGCCGGGATTCATTCAGATTTGGGCTGGTGGCTAGGGCAAATAAAAAAACCGGCAGCAGGAAAAGCGAAAACGGAATCCGTAAATGGCTGAGAGTCGAACGTGAGATCATGTTGGGAATTTGAGCGAATAACCTTAACTAGTAGAAATGGTTGTATACTAAAACTTGTCAAAAATTGGAGGGAAACCAAACAATATATCCCAGTATCGTCAGCATTGGTACCGCAAATCCCGGAAAAGGGGTTTTGCAGACTGATATTGCCGAATTTATGAAAATGGCCCATCAACTTTCTGAGGAGGATTCCCGAAAGCTGGGTATTTTTTATAGGATGTCTGGGATTCAAACCCGGTATAGTGTCATTTCCGATTTTGAAAATAAGACTCCGGAAGAGTTTTCCTTTTTCCCAAAATCAAAAAATCTGGAGCCTTTTCCAGGGACTAAAATCCGAATGGAAAACTTCGGGCAGCACGCGCCAATTTTGGCCACTGAAGCTGCTCAAAACTGCTTGTCAAAGTCTGGAACCTCTCCTAAAGATATTTCACATTTGATTCTGGTCTCCTGTACGGGAATGATGGCTCCGGGAGTAGAGATGAGACTTATAGAGAATTTGGGTTTGAACTCCTCCGTGGAGCGGTATTGTCTTCATTTTATGGGATGTTACGCGGCTTTTTCAGGAATCAAGCTGGCAGAAAAAATTCTCAAGGCGGATAGTAATGCTCAGGTATTATTGGTGACGGTGGAGCTTTGCACACTGCATTTTCAAAAGGAATATACAGAAGACAATGTCCTGGCCAATTCCCTTTTCGGAGATGGTGCGGCCGCGGCCTTGCTCCAAAACTCCAGCACTGGACTGGGAGTCAAGGACCACTTCAGCCAGGTGATTTGGGAAGGGGAGCAGGATATGGCTTGGGGAATCGGAGATTTTGGATTCGAAATGAAGCTCAGCAAATACATACCGGCGCTTTTGGACCAAGGTATCAAAGGCTTGATGGAATACTTCGAGCAGAAGTTTGAAATCAGCAAGATTTCCAATTTCGCTATTCATCCCGGGGGAAAGCAGATTTTGCAAAAAGTCCAGGAAGCTCTGGGCGTCTCTCCGGAGGTCAACCGACATTCTGTGGAGGTACTTCGAAACTTCGGGAATATGTCCTCCGCCACCATTTTGTTTGTCCTGGAGAAATTCTTGGATGACACTGGGACCGATGGAGAGATATTATCCTTAGGCTTTGGCCCGGGTCTAACCCTTGAAACCGTTTTATTCGAAAAGTCATGAGCCGATTTTCCCAAAGAAGTACTGAAAAGGAATTGATGGACGACTTGGAGTGCTCCGGGCCGGTTTTGCAGGAAACCCTCAAAGAACTCAAGACCATCAATCGCTGGCTGGGAGGAAATAAGGTGACTTTGACCGGGCTCAAAAAGCTAATGAAGGCAAAGCCCCAAGGCGCTTATTTCTTGACAGATATAGGCTGTGGAGGCGGAGATATGATTCGGATTATGGCTAATTGGGCGAGTAAGGAAAAAATAATTGTTAATTTTGAAGGAGTCGATGCCAATGCTAACATCATCGAGCTGGCAAAAAAGAGGCAAAAAGACATTCCTCAAGTTCATTGGAAAGTCCAGAATGTATTTGAGGAGGAGTTTCAAAATGATCCCTGTGATATCGTTACCTGCACCCTTTTCACGCATCACTTTACGGATCAAGAGTTAGTTGATTTGTTTGGTGCCATCCGAAAAAAAGCTCGGATTGGAATGGTCATCAACGATCTGCACCGACATCCCATTGCTTTTCACAGTATTCGGGTTTTGACCTCCCTTTTCTCTAAATCACCAATGGTAAAGCATGATGCTTCCTTGTCGGTTTTGAGAAGTTTCTCCAGAAGTGATTGGGAGAAAATCCTCTTTTTGGCTGGAATTACGCAGTATCGAATCCGTTGGTATTGGGCATTTCGATGGCAGATTATTATTTCTTTTTAACTAAAAACAAAAATTTATGGAATTATCACCAGAGACTATTAAATCTATTTGGGACCAGGGAATACAATTGATGTATAAGATCGTCCCTACCCTGATTTACGCCTTACTATTTTATGTGATAGGCCGGTTTGTGGTAAATAAGCTTATCAAAGGATTTCAGAGAGTATTGGAAAAAAGAGAATCAAATCCATCTCTTAACTCCTTTTTGGTAGGATTGGTAAAGGCCTTGTTGTTTGTGTCTCTATTTATCGGGATGGCCACCATTTTGGGCGTTCCGATGTCCTCTTTCTTGGCGATTTTAGGTGCGGCAGGTCTTGCCATAGGTTTAGCACTCCAGGGTTCGCTATCCAATTTTGCAGGTGGGGTATTGATCCTTTTGTTTAAGCCTTTCAAGGTAGATGATGTCATCATCGGTCAAGGACATACCGGAAAGGTCAGTAAAATCGATATCCTTTACACCCACCTGTTGACTTTTGACAACAAGGAAGTAATTATTCCCAATGGTAGCCTAGCCAATTCGGATGTAGTGAATATCACCGCTATGCCTACCAGAAGGGTGGATATGGCCGTAGGCGTCGGCTATAGCTCCAACCTCAAGAAAGTCCGAGAAGTCATTTTAGGAATTTTGGATAAAGATGAGCGTGTCCACAAAGACCCAGCTCCGGTTGTATGGCTGAGTAATTTTGGGGATAGTTCACTCGACCTGACGGTAAGGGCTTGGGCTGATAAAGATAATGTCTGGCCAGTCTATTGGGACACCATGGAAAAGATCAAAGAGGAATTTGAAGTTCATAACATTGAAATTCCTTTTCCTCAGCGAGTGGTCAAGCAAATCCAATAATCCTTTCAAAAAATCAAAACGGCGATCTTTTGGAGATCGCCGTTTTTTTTGCTTAAGATCTTGGGACAGTTATGGTTTTTGTCTCTCCATTGACCGTGATCGAAACTTCCCGGTCACAGGCTTCAGTGCCAAAGTCGATCTCCATGGTTCCTCTGTTTTCAACTGTTACCGTCATGGTGCCTTTGCTAGGCACTCTGATTCCGGACTGAATGCAACGAACCAAATACAAAAGAGGAGAGGTGATTTTTACCTCGTACACATTACCGTTTCGGTTTTTTCCTCTGCTGCCGCCGGTAATTGCATAGTACATCCCTCGATCTCCATTGGGCAGGAATACCTTTCTGATATGTCTGGATTCAAAAGTTCTGAATGTGCCGTCAGGCCAAGTGATTTTTCCGCCCTCTACGACAGTTTTGAAAGAGAAAAACTTATCATTTTCATTGAATCCTTCATTAGACACGACTCTTATACCTTCGATTTTCTTCCCATCCACATAGTAGTCTTCAAATCGAGTAGTAATCACCGTTCCTTTGACCCAATATCTTCCGGTATAGGTGACGATAATTTTTCCTTTTCGCTCCACGCCCCGGGGACTGGTGCAACCTGTTCCGAAGTCAATGATCATTTTCTTTTCTCCCGGAAGCCAGGTGATTATTACCTTGCTGCAAAGGTCTTCTTCCAAGGTCACTGTAGTTCGGTCAGAAAAACCATTTCTCTGAAATCCGGTCAGGGTGACTTCGTCAATGTCCTCCATGGTCGCGGTAAGGTCTACTTCTTGAGCCGTTTCGGTGTTTTCATCCAGAGAGGAACTGGGGAGTGCTTCTTCGTTACAGGAAGAGAGCAATCCCAAAGCAGCTATAAAAAGGGCTGCGACATAAGTTTGGGTTTTTGCCTTCATGATAGATAGATGTTAATTTTTGCTAATTGGACAGGAGTATCAGAAATTGGTTTAATAAGGTACCAGGATTTTTTCCAATTCCTTTCGCTGAATATCAGGAACAAAGGTTTCTGACTTGGGATATCCAACTGGCAAGAGGAGGTAAGGCTTTTCGTTTTCGGGGCGGTTCAGAATCTTAGCCAAGAAGTTCATCGGACTGGGGGTGTGGGTGACTGTGACAAGTCCCGCTTGGTGGATTGCTGCAATCAAAAAACCGCAAGCAATTCCTACAGACTCAGAGACATAGTAATGTTGGGATTTGTTACCTGACTCGTCTAGTCCATAAGATTGTTTGAAGACCACGATCAAATAGGGGGCTTCTTCCAAAAAAGGCTTTCTCCAATCTGTCCCAAGGGGTTTGAGGTCCTTTTTCCATTCTTCGGGCATTCTTTGGGAGTAGCTTATTTTTTCTTCTTCTTCTGCGGCTTCCCTGATCTTCCGCTTGAGTTCCGGGTCCGATATCAAGCAAAAAGTCCATGGCTGCTTGTGCGCACCAGATGGGGCCGTGCCGGCAGTTAGAATGAGGTTTTCCATCACTTCCAGAGGAACGGGACGGGTATCAAAGTCCCTGACGGTTCGCCTTTGGTTCATTTTATAATAAAACTCCCGGGCATTGTTGACGACATCCACCTCTGGCGTATCGGCAAATTCCAATCGGATATGAGGGTATCCATCGATGATTTTTTTCTCCATAAACACAAAAAGCTATCCCGAAAGATAGCTTTTTCAATCAAAATCTAATTTGGATTAGTCGGCAGTGATTTGTTTGCTTCCTCCCGGATAAGTAATCAGGATTTTTTTGTCACAGTTGCCAGCTCCATAATCCGCGGAAATGGTAATTCCTTGGTAGCTGAGCTCCAAGATGCCTTTTCCAGGCACGTAAACTCCAGTTTGCACACATTCTTGTTTAATGACAAGAGCTTCTGTGATCACAATTGAGTAATCTTTGTTTTCTCTGCTTTTCCCGGATGCAGTTCCTGTGATTGAGGCTTCATATCCGTTGTTTCCCAACTTCAGCTTTCTTACCTGATCACTGTTGAAAGTCACAAAAGTGTTATTAGGCCAAGTCAATTTGCCATTTTCAACTTTCACTGCAATGGTGATAGTGGAGGTGGCCAAATCGACCGCAGTATTGGTCATGGTTCTTTTTCCTTCAATCTTGTAGCCATTTACTTCATAGCCATCAAATGTGGTCACGATAGAAGTGCCTGGAAAAAGGAAGTTGGTACCAGTATAGGAGATGATAATTTTTCCTTTTCGGATATTTCCTTGGGGGCCAGTGCAACCCGTTCCAAAGTTCACCGTGATTTTTTTCCCATTGAGGTCATGAGTGATTATTGCTCCAGTGCATAATGCAGTCATGCCGGTTGTTCTTAATCCTAGGCCGCTACTTTGCATCACATCTATGGTGACATTGTCCAAGTCCTCAAAGGCAGCATTGACCACCACCTCGTCTTCATAAGTGGCAATTGCAGGATCAGGGTTGAGGGGAGCATCGTCTTCTTTACAGGAGACCAAAAGAACGGAGCCTAGAATCATGGCCCATCCAAATAGGTTGAAGGTTGATCTTTTCATGGGATTTGGTAATAAAAGTTAAATAAGTTAGTTGTTGTCTTTTTTTTCTTTGCTGCTTTTCGGGCCCTTTCCACCAGCACAGCCTATGTTTTGAGTTAATGAAACGTCATCTGGGATGATTCCATGACCTTCAATAGGGTTCCACTCTTCCCATCCAGAAGCTTCATTTTCAGGAGTTTTGAGTTTTTTCTTTTTCATGGATTTGTTCTTTGGGTACAACGGCGAATCCAATGCCAAGATTGTTGATTCAAGAAAAAGATTGGTTCAGGTTGAGATTTTCACATTGGCTATCTTTGGCCATGAACAAATTTGATTTTGTATCTCAAGAATTAGACCTAAAGCTCTCTATCGTAAGGAAAAAAACCATTAACCTGTCCTTAATCCGGATTGTGCTGTTTTTTGCTTTGGGAGCCTTGGTGATTTTGGGCTTTGCGGAAAGTGCATTCTGGTGGATTCCTGCCCTATTTTTTGGTTACTTGTTTGTCTTTTTTATCAGGAAATATAATTTCCAAAAAGATCAGGAAAGCATCTACCTCGCTTTACAAAGGATAACCAAAGAGCGGGAAAAGAGACAAAAACGGGACTTGAAAGGCCTAGATCCCGGCAATGAGTTTTTGGATAAATCGCATCCGTTTTCAGGGGATTTAGATCTTTTTGGAGAGCATTCTCTTTTCCAGTTGATGAATCACAGCATTTCTCAAGGTGGGAGAAAAAAGCTGGCGGAAATCATGAAGTCTCCTTTTTCCTTAAAAGAAATTCCGGATCGGATAGAGGCTGTTCAAGAGCTAGCCTCAAAAGGGGAGTTTTTGGAAGCCATGGAAGCAATAGGCAGAGCTTTTCAGCAGGAAAAGGTGTCCAATCAAGCTTGGTTGGAGTGGATATCAAAGCCTGAAAAAGCCAATTTTCTGATTTCTATATTGGCCTTCTTAGGCCCCATCGGCGGGGTGTTTGTTTTGGTTTTGATCAATTTGGGGATTATTCCTACGGCCTTCTTGGGGCTTTGGATTCTGCTGGGAGTAGGCACTTTAGGAGTGGTTTTCCTCCCTTTGAAAAAAGCTTCCGAAGCCATTCCTCTTTCTCAGACCTTGAGATCTTTTCAATTAAGGGCTGAATTGATTGAAAATGAGGTATTCGCTTCTAAAACCCTTCAGTTCGAAAAATCCAAAATCAACAGTTCAAAGGGAAAAGTATCTCAGCTTTTGGTAGAACTAGACCGCCTTGGACTTTGGGTTCAAAACCGGCTGAATTTGCTCTACCTTCCGATCAACCTGATTTTTTGGACAGATTTTCTGTTATTTCTTCAGCTTTCCCGTTGGAAAGCAAAAGTGGGAAATACGCTTTCCCAACTTCCTGAGCATCTGGAACAATGGGAAATGTGGGTTTCACTCGGCGCTTTCGAATTTGAACTGGAAGGAAAAGGGGAAGTAAGCATGACTCAGGAGAGGATGCTGGAGGTGGAGGAGCTTGATCATCCTTTGATTTTGCCAGAAAAATCCATTTCTAATTCCCTTACTCTAGGCTCAGCACAAAGGCTCATCCTATTGACCGGCGCCAACATGAGTGGTAAGACTACTTTTATGAGGACGCTTGGGATCAACTGTGTTTTGGTCAACCTTGGGTTAAGTCCCTTTGCCAAAAAGGTAAGATTGGGAGACTTTCAACTGTTTACAAGTATGCGGAATTCGGACAATCTGGGCGAAAGTGTGAGTTCTTTTTATGCGGAACTCAGCCGGATCAAAAATCTGATCCTAAAACTGGAAGCGGGTGAACCTATTTTATTTCTCCTGGATGAAATCCTAAAAGGAACCAATACTCAAGACAGAATCGAAGGTTCTAAGGCGCTGATTTACCAGATTTTAGAAACGGAAGGCTTTGGCATCATCAGTACACATGATGTGGAATTGGCCGAAATGGGGAAAAGTGTGGAAAAAGTACACAACTTTTCCTTCCATTCGGAGGTAAAGGATAAGACGATTTTGTTTGATTATAAATTGAAAAAAGGCCCCTGCCCGAGCTTCAATGCCCATAAATTGATGGAACTGATGGGGATACGGTTCAAGGAACACTAATACTTGGCACTGTGATTGAAAACTCAGAGAACATAATCGAATGTTTTACCTAAACCAAAAACGTCATGAGTTCTCTATTGTATTTAATCGCAGTAATTTTAATTATCGGGTGGATTTTTGGAGCGTTTGTATATAGTGTTGGGGGATTGATCCACATTTTGTTAGTCTTGGCTGTTGTAGCCATCCTTTTGAGACTGATTCAAGGAAGAGGGGTCTGATAGGATAAGGAATTTCCGAACTTTTCGGGGATAAATCCTTAATTTTGGCCTGTCTATGGCCCATACAACTCAAAATCAGATTCTAGGTGTACTTGGTGGCGGGCAGCTTGGGCGTATGCTCATCCAGTCCGCCATCAATTACAACCAAGACATTCATATTCTCGACCCCGATCCCAATGCCCCTTGCCGTGATATTGCCCAGCAATTTCAGGTGGGTTCCCTGAAGGATTTTGACACTGTCTATTCCTTTGGAAAAAACTGTGACGTGATCACGGTGGAAATCGAAGCGGTCAATACCGAGGCTTTGCAAAAACTTGCAGACGAGGGAAAAAAAGTATTTCCACAGCCTCATATTCTCAAATTGATTCAGGACAAGCGCGAGCAAAAGCAGTTTTACAAACAGCATGGGATTCCTACGGCTGATTTTGTGCTGACTGCGAATAAGGCGGATGTCATCGCCAAAAAGGATTTTTTGCCTGCAGTCAATAAGTTGGGAAAAGAGGGCTATGATGGACGCGGAGTTCAGATATTGCGTAGCGAAGCCGATCTGGAGCAAGCTTTTGATGCTCCAGGATTGCTGGAAAAACTCATCGATTTTGATAAAGAAATCGCTGTCACCGTGGCCAAAAATGAAAAGGGCGACTTGATAGCTTATCCAGCCGTAGAGTGCGCTTTTCATCCTACTGCCAACTTGGTAGAATTCCTTTTTGCTCCTGCGGAAATTTCTCCCCAAATCGAAGCTAAGGCCCAGGAAATTGCCAAAGAGGTAATTCAAAAATTAGACATGGTGGGAATTCTTGCGGTGGAACTATTTGTCACTAAATCAGGAGAAGTTTTAGTCAATGAAATTGCCCCGCGGCCTCATAATAGCGGTCACCATACCATTGAAGCCAATTATACTTCTCAATTTGAGCAGCATCTTCGAGCGGTGATGAACTGGCCACTAGGAGACCCAGGACTTCGCTGTCCGGCTGCGATGATCAATTTGTTAGGAGAAGATGGCTATACCGGTGAAGCTATCGTGGAAGGGAAAGAGGAAGCCATGGCTGAAAAAGGAGTCTTCATCCACCTTTACGGTAAGAAAATCACCAAACCCTTCCGGAAAATGGGCCACGTGACTCTATTGGACGAAAACGTAGCGAGCCTAAAAGCCAAAGCCAACCGAATCAAAGAACTTATCAAAATCAAATCCAACGCATGAACCCACAGGTAGGAATTATCATGGGAAGTCAGTCAGACCTTCCTATCATGGCGGAAGCCGCACAGTTTTTGGAAGAATTGGGAATTGCCTATGAGCTGACCGTCGTGTCGGCGCACCGAACTCCCCAGAGAATGATTGACTATGCAGAATCTGCTCGTGAGCGTGGGATCAAGGTGATCGTAGCTGGCGCAGGGGGTGCTGCTCACTTGCCGGGGATGGTAGCTTCTTTGACCAGTCTTCCGGTGATTGGTGTTCCTGTGAAAAGCTCCAATTCCATCGACGGTTGGGATAGTATTTTGTCCATTTTGCAGATGCCAAGCGGCATTCCTGTCGCTACTGTAGCCTTGAATGGAGGGAAAAATGCAGGCATTCTGGCCGCTTCGATAGTTGGTGCATACGATGCTGAAGTCGGGAAAAAGATGGATGCTTTTAAAGCTGGACTACGACAAAAAGTAGAAGAATCCGCAGCCCAATTGGAAGAAAAAGGCTGGAAAGAAGTGTTGAAAAAGTAGAAAGTTGGTAATCGTCACCTGGAAATCCTTTTGAATTTATTTTTCCAATAACCAATAACCAATAACCAATAACCAATAACTACGCTCGTGAACTGGAACAAGCTCATCAAATTCAAATTCGGGGGTGAAGACTGGGAAATGCCCTTGTCCACGCTCCTTTTATTGATTTTCCTGACTTTGGTGTTGATGTTGGGAGGAGCTTGGTTGGGATATAAATTTGGAGCTGGGCAGCTTTAAAGAATCGACATAAATTCGTTTGAGCCGATTAGGGTTACTAATCGGCTCATTTTTTTAAATTCATGAGCCGAATAATTTATTTATTCGGCTCAAAAAATAATTATATTTGAGCCGAAAAAGATTAATGTTTGGCTCATGACTTACAATTGGCAATTAGATGGCTGGCCGGAATTCCAATTTTCCCGTGGATTGCTGGACGATTTTCAGTTGAAATTTCTGTTGAAGTCGGGTAAATCCAACGGCCAATATTCCGGCATTTCCTCGGAGAAGAAAGACCAACTTCTTGTGGACATTCTTTTGTCAGAAGCAATTAAGACCTCGGCCATCGAGGGAGAATTTCTCAGCCGAGTGGATGTGATATCCTCACTCAAAAAAAACCTAGGTATCCATGAAGAGCAACCCCGATTGGTGAAGGATCATCGAGCTAAGGGGATTGCTAAGCTTATGGTAGCGGTGCGGCTGTCTTGGCAAGAGCCTTTGAGTGATTCTATGCTTTTCTCCTGGCATGAGATGCTGATGGAAGGCAACCGCTACATCGAAGCAGGAAAATGGAGAACCGGATCTGATCCCATGCAGGTGGTTTCAGGGATGCTGGGGAAAGAAGTAGTGCATTTTGAAGCGCCACCTGCTAAAAGGGTACCGCAAGAGATGGATCGGTTTATTGCTTGGTTTAATGCTACAGCACCCGGAGGAAAACAAGCAATATTGAACCCTGTTTTGCGATCGGCTTTGGTACATATCTATTTTGAGAGCATTCATCCTTTCGAAGATGGAAACGGCCGTATTGGCCGTGCTTTAGCAGAAAAAGCACTTCATCAAGGTGTACAGCAGCCGATCTTGATCAGTCTTTCTAATGTAATTGAAGCAAATCGGAATCTTTATTACGAAAAACTTAAAGAAGCTCAAAGTTCACTTCAAATCGATAATTGGCTGAAGTATTTTGGTGACGTTGTGCTTAGAGCTCAGGAAAAAGTAGAGGAGTTGATCGAATTCTCTCTTCAAAAAACGCGGCTTTTCGATACTTATGGAGAGGAGCTGAACGAACGTGAACAGAAAGTAATCAACCGAATGCTCGATGAAGGTCCTGAAGGATTCGAAGGAGGAATGAATGCAAAAAAGTACATGTCAATTACAGGGACTTCCAAGGCGACTGCCACCCGGGACTTGCAGCATTTGCGAGATTTGGGAATTTTAATTCCCGAAGGTGGGGGAAGAAGCGTGAAATATCAGATAACCTTGATCTGATTAGTTTTTCAAGGAAACTTTTCCAAAGTTCGAAACTTTGGAAAAGTTTACCTCTTCGACTATGAACCACCTGATCCAACTCAGACATACCCTTCATCAGTTTCCTGAAATTGCCCAGGAAGAGCACAATACCGCTCAGAAAATCATGGAGTTTTTTGCCTCACTAGGAGCGGATCGTACTATCCAAAATCTGGGAGGAACAGGCTTGGCGTTTGTATTTAAAGGCAAAAAAGCTGGTAAGCGGCTTCTTTTCCGATGCGAATTGGATGCCTTGCCTATTGAGGATTTAAAGCCCAGTGATCATCAAAGTCAAATTCCCGGCAAGGGGCATCTCTGTGGGCATGACGGTCACATGACGATTATTTGTGGGCTAGGCGAAAAACTATCCCAAAACCGACCGGAATCCGGAGAGGTGGTTTTGCTTTTTCAGCCGGCTGAGGAAACAGGAGATGGGGCAAAAGCAATTTTAGAAGATCCCAGATTTGAGGAGATAAGACCTGATGCTGCTTTTGCCCTGCATAATTTGCCGGGATATCCTCTTCATCAGGTCGTCATGAGAAAGGGAACTTTCGCTGCCGGCAGCACGGGAATGACGATTAGCCTGACTGGTAAAACTTCCCATTCTGCACATCCTGAAGCCGGAATTAATCCGGCCCAAGCCCTAGCCAGCTTGATGCAAAAACTACCGGAATTACCCAAGGAAGTTTCGGGTTTTGCTCTGCTCACCCTGATTCATGCTGAGTTAGGCAGTTTGGCTTTTGGCACCAGCGCGGGAAGGGCAAGTTTAAGTATGACCTTGCGCGCTTATGACCAGAATGATTTGGAAAAGCTGATTGATTTGGTGAAAGAGAAGGCTACACTTGTGGCCGAAAAAGCTGGTTTAAAAATCGATTTTGGGTTTGTAGAAAGCTTTGCGGTGTCTAAGAATGATCCTGAGCTTTATCCGATTGTAGAAAACGCAGCAAGGAATCTTGGTCTTTCAATTATTGAAAAACCTGAACCCTTCCGCTGGTCTGAAGATTTCGGGCTTTTCTCCCAAATCTGTCCATCATTTTTATTTGGTCTGGGAGCAGGTGAAGACTGTCCCCAATTGCACGAAGGGACCTATGATTTTCCGGATGAGTTGATTAAGACTGGGGTGGGGATGTTTGTGGAAATATGGAGATTGATCCAAAAGGAAGAATGAAAAAAGCCGACTTTTGCCGGCTTTGTTTGCTTAGAAATCCGAGTAATCTGTGGGATACAAAAGGCGCTGATCGTTTTTGTTCATGATATTTTGATACTCCGGCATCACTTTCATTCGATCCCAATCTGGATCAGAGCTGAAGGCCTTCCAGTGTGCATCCCGGGATTCGATATTGGAGAATGTGGTCATGTACATCAGGTTGGGCATATTGGCTCCTGCAATCACTTCTCCATAAAATATCGGATTGAAGTCCAACTTGGTAAAAATGTCCATTTCTCCACTGTTGAACATCTTGACTTTCTGTTTGTAAAGTTTCTCTGTAGGGCTTTCATAGCTCCTCAATTCATACACCCGGTCTTTTTTTGGTCCTGTTACCTTAGATTCGGTAAATCTAGGATGTCCAGTAAAGGCTTGAAGAAAGGCAGTTTCAATTCTTTTGTAGGGAGGGTTTTCAAATGGGGCATTGATATAAGTAGATCCAGCCGCCTGATAGACCTCATCTTTAGTCAATTTTCCCTCCATTCCAGAATAGACCTTCATAGAGGAGTAAGGAATAAATAGATATACTTTTTTTCCAGCATCAGCTTGAGAGGCAATGGGTTTGAAAACTCCCACTTTGGCCACTCCATTCCGGTGAAGTGCTGGTAAAAGAGCCTTTTCCAAATAAGCGTCGATTTGACTTTCCTGCTCGGAATTTTCAATGTGATAAATCCTCAATTCGTAAAAATCCCGTTTTTGGGCATATGTGAGGGTGGAAAATAAGGCGAATAGAAGGAGTGAGAAGAGTGTTTTGATTTTCATGAAGATAGGTTTGAGGGTTATTGAAATGGATTGGGCAATAATTTAGGCTTTATCCTCTATTTATCATCCTGTTGCTTCCTCTTAGGACCAAAAAAAGCCCCAGAGGCTTTTCTCCGGGGCTTGATGATTCATTTACTTCGCTTTTCTGTCTTCCGACTTCCAGCTTTTTACTTCTTCTGGGCCTTTTTCATTGGGTTGTCCCCAATAGAAGCACCTCGGACTCCTCCAGTACCCTTGAATAGTTCAAAGCGGGTCGGCAGGTATTGTCTTGGCCAATAATTGCTGCTTTCATCGATATCAGCAGTTTCGCGCATTGGATCGAGGACAAAACGAACGACTTCCTTTTTCTTAGGGAATACCTTGGTTACTTCAGACTCATTTTTTCTCCAGATTTCAGCCGGAATTCTCTCAATCTCAGAAGTGCCATCGGCATAGTGAAACTCAATAATCAGTGGCATCACCAAGCCTCCCACGTTTTTGAAGGTCATTTCGTAGAAGTTCATGTTGCTGTTGAGCAAGGCCTTTTCCTTTTCACTTAGGCTAGCCATGAATTTCTTGTATGCTTCTTCATCCTCTGGAGTTACGGTGAAAGGATTGTAAGTGGTGTAAAAATCTTTCGTCGCAGGATCGGATTCCACAAAGGTCTGTGGTACATCCTTGGCGTTAAAGTTACGGCTGACATTCGTCTCGTCTTTAGTGAATTCAGCCTTGGCACTTGCTTTTTTCTCTGCCGGAGTTCTGTTGTCCAGCTTGTACCAGTTCACATTTTCGATGGAAATATCGACCGGATCTGTACCATAGAACCATCCTCTCCAGAACCAGTCCAGATCTACCGCAGAAGCATCTTCCAAAGTTCTGAACAAGTCATCCGGAGTCGGGTGTTTAAACATCCATCTTCTGGAATATTCTCTGAAAGCAAAATCAAATAGCTCACGACCCATTACTGTCTCACGAAGGATATTCAAGGCAGTTGCAGGCTTAGCATAGGCATTTGGGCCAAACTGGATGATGTTTTCGGAGTTGGTCATGATAGGCTCGAGCAAGTTTTTGTCGCTTTTCATGTAAGGCACGATTTTATGTGCTGGTCCACGACGGGAAGGGAAGTTTCTGTCCCATTCTTGCTCAGCCATGAACTGCATAAAGGTGTTCAAGCCCTCATCCATCCAGGTCCACTGACGCTCGTCTGAGTTGACGATCATCGGGAAGAAGTTGTGGCCTACTTCGTGGATAATTACCCCGATCATTCCGTTTTTGATGGCTTCAGAGTAGGTTCCGTCAGCATCTGGTCTTCCGTAGTTGAAGCAGATCATAGGGTATTCCATACCGTTGCTGGCTTCTACCGAAATCGCCACAGGATAAGGATAATCAAAGGTATGTGCAGAATATGATTTCAAGGTGTGGGCGACCACTCGGGTAGAATATTGCTCCCAAAGGGGATTGGCTTCTTTGGCATAGTAAGACATCGCCATGACGTCTTTTCCCCCCAATTTCACAGCCATCGCATCCCAGATAAACTTTCTGGAAGAGGTCCATGCGAAATCACGCACATTTTCAGCCTTGAAAATCCAAGTTTTCTTGTCTTTTGATTTTCCTTTTTCCAGTCTCTCCGCTTCTGCTTGAGTTCGGATGATCACCGGCTTGTCATACGTCTGGGTAGCTCTTTTCCATCTTTCAAGTTCGGTCGCGGAAAGTACTTCCTCTGGGTTCTGAAGGACACCGGTAGCACCGACCATGTGATCCGCAGGTACAGTGATTCTTACTTCATAATTTCCGAAAGTCAGGGCAAATTCACCGGAACCCAGGAATTGCTTGTTTTGCCATCCTTCAAAGTCTGAATACACAGCCATTCTTGGAAACCACTCCGACATGGTGTAGAGGTAATTTCCGTCTTTAGGGAAAAGCTCATAGCCCGGACGTCCACCGATAAAGCCAACGCGATCTGTGATATTGAAGCTCCAATCGATGGAAAAAGTAAAGGTTTCACCAGCCTTTAGAGGTTGAGGGAGATCCACACGCATCATGGTTTTGTTGATGGCGATATGCAAGGGATTTCCTTTCGCATCCTTGATGGAGTGGATTTTCACATCATAATCATCCGAATGCCAAAGAATTCCTTCCAAGGCCCGCAAAGACATTCTCGGTCCTATGCTGGATTCCTCCACTTTTGGCGTATCCGAATCTTTGCCTCGGTTGTTTTGATCCAGTTGCAGCCAAAGGTAGGTCAGCTGATCTGGAGAATTGTTGATGTAAGTGACGGTTTCAGAACCTTTGATGGATTGATTATCATCGTTCAGTTCTACATCGATCACATAATTGGCCTGCTGCTGCCAGTACATATGTCCTGGAGCCCCAGAGGCTGTTCGGTAGACATTTGGGGTGCGGAGCATGGTTCCCAATTGCTCAAATCGATATCCATGATTTTGTTCAGTATGTTGGGCTAAACTTGGTAGAATACCAGCCACCCCAACTGCTGCAATAGCAATAAGTTTTTTGATCATATGATTAAAGAGTAAGAATTGCGAATAAAAGGATTGATTTTCAAACAGAAAAGAATTCTGTTTTTGACGGTAAATTTTTACCAAAATTTGGTTTCCAAGAGCAGCATGCAAGCCACTCCGAGTACAAAAGCAGAAACAATCAGCGTCCAATCCTTACGATTTACTCCTGCCAAATGAAGCAAGGAAGTCAAGAGTAAAAAGGCCGCGACGATCACGATTTGTCCTACTTCCAATCCTAGGTTAAAAGCTAAAAGAGGCTGCCAGATGCTGGCTTCTTTTCCTAGAAGTTCCTTCAGATAATTCGAAAAACCCAGCCCATGGATTAACCCAAAGAATCCTGCAAAGACATAATTGAGCTGAACCCCCCTGCCAGTAGAAGGACGGTTTTTAAACAGATTGACCAAAGCGGTGATGGCGATGGTGACCGGGATCAAAAACTCGATGATGTCTGAGCGGAACTGGATGATATTGAAAGTGGCCAAGGCCAAAGTCAGAGAATGGCCGATGGTAAAGGCAGTTACCAGAATCAGGATTTTTTTCCAATCCCTAGCTACATAAACTGCGCACAGGGCCAAAACAAATAAAATATGATCAAAACCGTTGATATCCAGGATATGCTGGAGCCCAAGCTTGAAATACAATTGAAAGGAAGACATATTTGGGTGAAAAGCTTCTGAAAGAGTTAAATTGCAGGCAATAATACGGCATTATTTGCGAAGTACAGATGATCGACCCCACTAAATGAATCTCACCCTAATTTCCGTTTTGACCTCATTCTGGATGATTTTGGCTCATCCCTTCTTTATCAGCCTGACTGAAATGCGGTACAATTCCAATTCGAAAAAAATGGAAGTGGCGCAAAAGATTTTCTGGGATGATCTGGAAGTCTCTTTGGGAAAGGAATTCGGCCAATCCGTGGATTTTTTGAACCCAAAAGACAAGGTCAAATTGAACCAACAGCTTCAGACTTACCTGCTAAAGCACAATCAGCTTTGGGTGAATGGAAAGCCCGTGGTTTTGACGTATTTGGGCTACGAGGTGGAGGAAGATGCAGCCTGGTTTTATTTGGAGTCGGCTGCCACCGAAGTTCCCAAAACGGTGGAAATGAAAAACACAATTCTACTGGAAGAATTCAAAGGCCAGCAGAATATTGTCCATGTCTATTTCCAAAGCAAATCCCCACGAAGCATGCTTTTAGGAAAAGGGGAGGAAAAGGGGAAGGTGGAGTTTTAGAGTTTAGACATTAGGTTTAAGACACAAGATATAAGACAAAAGCCGTCAGAAACTCAATTCTGACGGCTTTACATCGGTCATCGGACACCCGACATCGGGCATTAAATCTTCTCAAATATTCTTCTAAAGCTAGTCGCCTCCGCGATTCGTCCATGAAGCTCAGAGATGGCTACTCGCTCCTGCTCGGTGGTGTCCCGGTGACGGATGGTGACGGTATTGTCTTCCAAAGTCTGGTGATCCACGGCGATACAGAATGGCGTACCGATCAAGTCTTGACGGGCATATCTCTTTCCGATGGACGCAGCATCCTCATAAATGATGTTGAAATCATATTTCAGCAGGTCCACAATTTCTTGGGCCTTTTCTGGCAAACCGTCTTTTTTGGTCAAAGGAAGGATGGCCGCTTTCACTGGTGCGATAGCCGGGTGGAATTTGAGGAAGGTTCTGCTCTTTTCCTCGGACTTCTCCTCAGTATAGGCATTGCACAACGTCAACAAGAACAATCGATCTGCACCGATCGAAGTCTCGATCACATATGGGATATAGTTTTGATTGATCTCTGGATCGAAGTACTGCTGCTTCTTTTTGGAGAACTCTTGGTGGGATTTCAGGTCAAAGTCAGTTCTGGAATGAATTCCTTCTACTTCTTTGAAACCAAATGGAAATTCGAATTCGATATCCATGGCGGCATTGGCATAGTGCGCCAACTTCTCATGGTCATGCTTGCGGAGTTTGGAGGCAGGAGTTCCCAAAGCCAAATGCCAGTTCATCCGGGTTTCCGCCCATTTTTGATACCAGTCGAGCTCAGTGCCAGGGCGTACAAAGAATTGCATTTCCATCTGCTCAAATTCACGCATACGGAAGATGAACTGACGGGCTACAATCTCGTTTCTGAAGGCTTTTCCAATTTGGGCAATTCCAAAAGGAACTTTCATTCGGGCCGTCTTCTGCACATTCAGGAAGTTGACAAAAATCCCTTGAGCAGTTTCCGGACGCAGGTAGATAGTGGAAGCATCTTCCGCTACCGAACCCACTTGGGTAGAAAACATCAAGTTGAACTGACGTACATCGGTCCAGTTGGACGTGCCGGAAATTGGGCATTTGATGCCTTCGTTGGTGATCAGATCACGCACGCCAGCTAAGTCCTCAGCTTCTAGCAATCTCGCCAAAGCAGCGGTCAGAGACTTAGCTTTCTCCACCTGTCCTTCATTTTCCAACTTGGCAGCATGCTCTTCGACGAGGACATCGGCACGGTAGCGCTTTTTGCTGTCCTTGTTGTCGATCATAGGATCGTTGAAAGAATCCACGTGACCGGAAGCCTTCCAGGTGGTAGGATGCATAAAGATCGCCGCGTCGATGCCGACGATATTTTCATGCACTCGGGTCATGGTTTCCCACCAAAGACGCTTCAAGTTGTTTTTTAATTCTACTCCATAAGCCCCATAATCGTAGACAGCTTGCAAGCCGTCGTAGATCTCGGAACTAGGGTATACAAAACCATACTCTTTGGCATGGGAAATAATATCTTTCAATTGGGCGTTTTCGCCCGGAGTCTCTGTTTTTGCCATAGGGCGCAAAAATAAGGAAACAAATTGATTTCGATGAAGTCAATAGAAGTCATGGTTCAGTGATTTTTAATTTTTGAGTAAGGATTTTTCAACTTCAAGTGGTTTTAAACCAGGTAAATAAAAACTCCTGAGAATTATTTAATCTCAATTACAGAACTAAATAATTTTATTGTCGTCATAAACTCCAACCCTTCAAATTCAAAATCAATGAAAAAAATCATTTTGGCCATACTGCCCCTTTTTTTGATTTCCTTGACGGCCTTTGGTCAGCTGGAAAAAGGAACCATTCTTCTCGGAGGAGGAATTGGATACAGCTCGACTTCTTCGCAATCGGAGGAGGACGTCGCTGTTGCTCGGGAATTCACCAATTCAGCATTTAATATAAGTCCTGATGTAGGCTATTTTTTTAAGCCAAAATGGGTGTTGGGTTTGAGTCTGCCGATAAGCGGTTCTAACCAAAAGACTACCTCGGTCAGCTCCTCAGGCTCGGAGACTCTGCAAAATGAATCCAATTCCAATTCCATTGGCATCGCACCTTTTGTCCGAAAGTATATCTCGATGAGTGAGGTTTTTAGCTTCTTTTTGCAAGCGCGGGTGGGCTACTATCATTCCCGATCCGAATTCACCAACTTTTCTGCCTCCCCCAATACGTCAACCAATACACAATCCAAAGAATTTGCTTTTGATTCAACAGCTGGAATGGCCTATTTCCCCAAGAAATGGCTAGGAATCAATCTGTCGATTTCTCCGCTAAGTTTCTCGACATGTTCTTCGCAGCTGGAAAACGGTCATAGTTCTTCAGATCAAAAGTCAAGCGGATTTGATCTAGGGCTTGATACTTCTGCGATTACCTTAGGTGTTAACTTTTTTCTGACCAAGAAATGAAGAGGTTGTTTTTAGTACTATTCTTTCTGCTTACGCTCACTTTTGTGAGCCTAGCACAACTTCAGAAAGGCTCCTGGATGCTCGATGGGCAAGTTGGCCTTTCCTTGAATCGACAGAACAATGAATCGCTAGGTTCTCCTTGGGGAGCCTATACTCTCTCAAGTAGAAATAAGCAATTTACGCTGAGTCCGGGATTGGGATATTTTGTCCGGGATCATTGGGCATTTGGACTGTCTCCGAGTTTCGGCGTAAGCTGGGGCAAGGGAGAAAGTGGCTATAATTCTCTGGTGAGAGGCAATTTGTTCGATTATGGTGTAGGTGTTTTTTCAAGGAAATACATCCCTGCGGGAGACAAACTCTTTTTGTATGGTGACCTTCGCTTTGGCGGTTTTTGGGGCAATTCTGGCTGGAACGATAACGGGGCATCTGACCGGATGGTTCTTTCAAAAAGTAATGGAATCGAAGCAAATGCCAGCCTGGGATTGCAGTACATGGTCAAGGAGCAACTCGGCATCCATCTGCAAAGTACGCTGATAGATTACTGGAAAAGGACGGTAAACGGAGTGGCCTTTCAGGGTTCGGAAACGAGGGAAAGTTTGAGTGTTCGCTTGTTTTCTTCCTTCCAGATCGGAGCCACAGTATTTTTCTAACTAAAAAATCCCTCTGGATCTCAGGTCCAGAGGGATTTGGTTATCTAAAAGTATACTTCACTCCAATCCCACCTCTCAAGTAGTTCCCGTGATCATTGGCAAATACGGGAGCGGCTTCTATTAAGAACCCGAATTGTTTGTTATCAAAAGGCTTGATCAAAACCCCTACTGGAATTGCCAAATGCAAATCGTTGTGGTGATGGTCATGCTTGTGATGGTGGTGATTTCCCAAAATTCCCAATCCTGCACCCACGTAAGCATTGACATCTGATTTTCTCAGGAAATTATATCCTCCCATCAGCTCGAGACCCAAATCATGGGCTAGACCTAATCGGGCTTCTCCAAAGAATTCCTTGTCAGCATCCGTGCCGACGGTGATAAATGTATCGGAAGTTTGGAAGTTGATCCCGACGCTGACCTGTGCCTGGGCTACTGATATCAAGCCCATCAGGAATAAGGAAAGAAAGAATAACTTTTTCATGGTAATTTTTTGGTTGGTTGGTATGTCGATAGACAAAGCCCAGGCCAATCGAATTACCAGTTTCCTTCTTCCCGAAAAATTTTCCTTCCCTCAGCAGCAGAGATAAATGCCGCTTCGATCAGTTTCAATACAGCGATGGTCTGAGGTAAAGTCACCTCCAAAGGACTTCCTTTGACAATGGCATCCGCCACATTTTGATAGAAGATTCTATAGTCTCCGTTGACGGTCTGGACTGGGGTGTTTTGGTCTTCCAAATAGAGGGTGCCCCAGCGTTCTTTGGGGTCCACTCCCCAATCCGGTCCTTCGGGTTTTATGCCGTCTTTGAAGGCTTGTTCCTGTACATCTAAATGGTACTTTTGGAAGCTTCCTTTTTCTCCTAAAAGCAGAAATTTTGGAGTGGGAACATTGGCCAAAACACTGGCCGTCACTCTGGCTTTAAAGCCTTCGTAAAAGAGTGAAATATCGAAATAATCGTCCGCTACGGCGTTTTTTCGCTGTTTTTGGATATCTGCAAACAAGGCCTTAGGTTTTCCAAAAAGCAAAACTACCTGGTCGATCAAATGGGATCCTAAGTCGTAAGTTATCCCGTTTCCGGGCCCGTCTTTTTCCCTCCAGTTTTCTGACACCTGAGGTCTAAACCTGTCAAAATGAGACTCTAAATATACCAGTCTTCCAAGGGTGTTTTCGGCTACGATTTTTTGCAAAGTTCGGTAGTCCCCATCAAACCTCCGGTTGTGAAAAACGCTGCAGATTAGTCCCTTTTCAGAAGCGATTTTTTCCAATTCTTCTGCCTCCCAAGAATGGATGGTGACTGGCTTATCCACGACCACATGCTTCCCTGCTAGGAGGCATTTTTTGGCCATGGGAAAATGAAATTCATTGGGGGTGGTGATGCAAATCAAGTCTGCTGCGTTCGCTGCCAAGAGGTCTTCCAAGCTGCGAAATGTCCTCACATTGGGGAATTTTTTCTCACATTTATTGTCCCTTCTTTCTACAACAGCCACCAAGTCTAGGTCCGGACAAACGTCTATTAGGGGAGCGTGCATTTTTTCAGCTACAGATCCGTAGCCTACCAAAGCTGTTTTTATCGGGGAGTTCATGGTAATAAATTAAAGGTTCATTTCCTTGACCTTATTGAGAAGATCCACCATGGAATTGACCTGAAGTTTTTGGTTGATATTTTTCCGGTGGGTTTCGATGGTCTGGATACTCAAAGAAAGTGTATCAGCGATGTCTTTGTTGATCATTCCTTCAGAGATCATCTTGAGAATTTGGGTCTCACGCCGAGAAAGGCGGTATTTTTCTCTAAACCCATCGAAGAAAGGCCCCTGCTTCGCTTGCTCGATGACTCGGTTGAAGTTTTTCAGGTACCGGCCTTCATAAACCTCTGTAATAGTAAAAATCAATTCATCAGGATCTGCATCCTTCAAAATAAAAGCATCTGCGCCAAGGCTAATGGCTTCTTTGAAAATCTTCTCCTCATCGTACATGGAAAGGACGATGACTTTGGTATTCGGGATAGTTTTTTTGGCAAATTTGAGGACCTCAAATCCGTTCATTAGCGGCATATTCAAGTCCGTTAGGATTACGTCCACAGGGTTTCCTTTGAGGTACTCGACCAGCTCCTTTCCATTGGGAAATACTTCCTGCACCAAAAACCCTTCATGCTCCTCGATCAAACCCTCGAGGGCTTTGGCAAAAAGCTTATGGTCGTCAGCGAGTACGATCCGGATCATAAAAGGGGAGTTTATTAGGCGAAGAGGGCGTAGGTACTAAATCTTTCTCAAAATAAGACGCATAATCTAATTTGGCAACACCAAATTGATATCTGTACCTTTTCCAAGGGTAGAGTGGATTTTAAATTTACCCCCAATAGCTTCCATTCTCTTTTTTAGATTGGTCATGCCACTTCCTGAGGAAGCAATAGAGGTATCAAACCCTTTTCCGTCATCGGAGATTTGGATAGTTCTTTTTTCCGGAGAAATCGTAATTGAAATCTGATTGGGGTGGGCGTGCTTAATCGAATTGTTTAGGCATTCTTGAATGACTCGAATCAAAATCAGTTTTTGATCTTTGGTGAGGTTTTTAATGGTTCCTTGGGAGTCGAGATGAGTTTCGCAGAATCCTGTAGATTGGATTTTGCGCAGTTCATTTTCAACAAATTTTTCCAAAGTGATGGATTCTACCCAATCTAAGTTTAAGGATTTAGAAAGACCTCTCACCTCTCGGATGATCTCATTGATGTATTCTTTGCCTTCAGCCTGCTTTTCAGGTTTGGAGGAATTCAGGTTCAACTTGGCCAAGGAAAGTAACTGACCGATATTGTCGTGCAGCTCCCGGCCGACTTGCGTAAGTGTTTCTTGTTGAATTTCGTTTTCGATATTCAAAAGAGTTTTTTCGTATTCAGTTTTGATTTTTTCAATCTTTTCCCGGTTTTGAATTTGCCTTTGGCGGTGCAGGACGACCATGGCTACGACAAAGGTTCCCATCAATAAGGCTAGGAATGCTCCTGAGAATAACAGAAAAGTGAATTGGCTTGCCTCAGGCTGCATGACGGACTGTTTTATTTTTTTCTTTTCGAATTTCAAAAAAGAAATAGAGACCAATGGTTAAGAATATCAGCAGATACAAAACCATCGAAATGTAATTGAAAAAGAAATAGAGGTCCAGATCATTAAATACAAGATAATCGTAGGCTATATCAGCCAAAAATGACAGGGCACTTTGGAAAAGAATTAAGGTAATAATCCAGAAATTCCAGTTTTTAATCAAATCCATTTCCAAATGCTTTTCCTCAGTGATCAAATCGATAAAATACAGTCCACTTCCAAAAATAAGGGCGGAATTTCCAAAAAAGTAAATGGGGGGCTGGAAGTTATACAAGGGATACCAACCGGACACCTGAAGAATCAGACAAAAACCCACAAAGAAAAAGAGTATTCCCTTTAGGATTGTTTTTCTAAGAGGGGAGTATATTAATTGGAGGATATAAATAAGAAGGAGAGCTTTCGAAATTTGGTAATTGAATAAATTGAGAATCCAAATGTTCCAACCTTGGAAAGGAGTGCTGCTGATCATACTATGGAAAAACGCATTGCTTTTTTTGTCTACCAGCATGTAGATCGCAAAGTTTTCGTAGAAATACACCAGAACCACAAAGAGAAATAAGTAGAAAAATTCAGGCCTTCTCTTTTTTTCTTTAGGTAAGAAAAAGAAGGAAAAAATCACCAAAGCCCCTAAGACAAGTAAGGTCTGGCTGTAGAGGTTGTTGTTTAATTTGGTAAAAAATTCTTGAAACACTTTTTCTTAGTTTCCTTACACGCTGTAGAGCAAGGGGTTTGGTAATTCTATTATGTTCTCCTTTTTTCCAGAATAACGACTATCCTTGATTTCTTGAGACTAATAATATACCAAATCCTGCAAGCTTTGTAGGCATTTTTTGGTTTTTGGAAGGGTCATAGAATGGGAAATCGTCATGGAGTACTGGTCTCCTAAATACGATTCGGACTTCAACATGAAAATCCCAGTCTTGATTCCTTGGGCGTCAACTGTTGGGATTTCTGCAAATAGAGAAATTGGTTAATTGGCGGGTAAAATCAGTTCAATCTTCGTTCCTTTTCCGACTTCGGATTCCAAAGAAAATTTTCCTCCGATGGTTTCCATTCGTTTTTTGAGATTGGCCATGCCACTTCCTTTGGAAGCCACAGCAGGATTAAATCCTTTCCCGTCGTCCAAAATTTGAATGGATTTTTGGGAAGCGGAAATCTTAACCTGGATTTTGGAAGGATGGGCATGTTTGAGGATGTTATTCAGACATTCTTGAATGACCCGGATCAAAATCAGTTTTTGATCCTTGGAGAGATCCTCAATAGTTCCTTGAGCCTCAAGATGGATTTCACAAAAGCCTGTAGATTGGATTTTGTTCAATTCATTTTCTACAAACTTTTCCAAACTGATGGATTCCACCCAATCCAGGTTGAGAGATTTGGAAAGACTTCTGACCTCCCTGATGATCTCGTTGATGTATTCTTTTCCTTCGGCTAGTTTTTCGGGTTTGGATGAGTTTAGGTAAAGTTTGGCCAGAGAAAGAAGTTGACCAATATTGTCGTGGAGTTCTCTTCCGACATAACTTAAGGTTTGCTGTTGAATTTCAAATTCGGTATTTAGGATCGTTTTTTCGTATTCAGCTTTTACCTGATCGAGTTTTTGCTTGTTCCTAAGTTGTCGTTGTTGGTGAGCAAATACAATTCCGACCACAAAAAGAGTCATCAAAAGTGCAAAGAAAATCCCTCCGAATAAAAAGACCAGGTATTGGCTTTCAATTTCACTCATAAGAAACGGGAGTTTGGGTTTGAAAATATCCTTTCCAATTGGCCAGAGTTATAAAACAAAAGGCATAAAAAATCATGGCAGAGGTACGGGTTACCTCGATCACAACGTAATACATTTCTAAATAATTATTGATCAAATAGCTGTAAGAAATTAAAATCATGAAGGAGCCTGAAAACAAAAATAGCAAACTGGTTATGAGCCAAAACCCAGAAAATCTAATTGGCTTTATTGCCAAATATCTATCATCAAGGACCAACTCATAAAAAAATATCCAACAAGAAACAATAATGAATGTGGAACCAAGAATAGAAGAATATTCTCCATTATCATTGATAGGAATAATCCCCAGAAGAAGGGGAAGACCGGAAAATACAATATGGACCAGGATGAACCCTCGGATAATCCATTTTCTTTTCTTGTTCAGTACAAATTCCTGGATAATTGCCAGATTGAGATAAACTGCGAAATGATGGAAGAATAGCAGATAAACCCAAGCGTTTACCGTATGTAAAGAAACCAGAAAATAGGCCAAGCTTTCATAAAAGGAAACCAATGCTAAGGAACCCGCTACAAATTTGTTGACTCTTTGCTTCCGCCGTTCTTTTGGGAGCCTAAAATAGGCAGTAATCCCCAACAAACTAAAAACATAAATAATAATTATATAATAATCTAACGATTTGAGGAAACCCACCACCAATTCACCAATTAGATTTCACAAGTTGGAGGGCACATTCTACCGATATTTTCCAAATCGGAGCTGTCTTCCACCGTAAGATTGTCCGCGGAAGCAGCCTCAAAGACTAATGTCATCAAGCCTTCGTATTGATCTCCTTCTCCGGGATGGTATTTTTCAGCGGTCTCCTTAGTGTATTCCGAAAAGTGGAATTTTATACCTCCCTTTTTGGGATCTGGATCAGCTTGGGCGAGTACTTTTTCTATACTTTCCCTATCGAAAAAAATCCAACTAGTCTGATTGACAACATCTCCTTTTTTGGATTTCGCGGGTTTTCCCTTTTTGACTTCCTTGTCATACTTAGCCTTCATTTGGTCAAAGTCTTCTTTTGAAATCTTCATTTATGAATAGTTAGTGGTTGAGAATTTTTGAAAAGATAGCATTTTTCTGGGGCTGAAAAGCAAAAAAAAGGAGCGGAAAAAACTCCGCTCCTTTTAAATGGGGATATTCTTATTTAAGCTGTTTTCTTGGTCTCCTTAGCAGCTTGTTCATTTTCGATTTCTTTCTTCATCAAGTCAACCACAATAGGGGTAGCGATATAGATGGAAGAATAAGTACCAACAGTGATACCGACAAACAAGGCGAAGGAGAATCCTCTCAATACTTCTCCACCAAAGATCAATAGGACGATCACCACGATCAAAGTGGTAAAGGAAGTGATCAAAGTTCTGCCCAAAGTTTGGTTGACTGCATCGTTAAATACCTTGACCAATTTGTTGGTTCCTCTGTTTTCGATGTTTTCCCGGATACGGTCAAATACAATCACGGTATCGTTGATGGAGTAACCGATTACTGTCAGGATTGCCGCAATGAATACTTGGTCGATTTCGAAAGTAGCTCCCAAAGCACTTGCAATCGCAAAAGCAGCAATCACAAACAGGGTGTCGTGCACCAAGGCTACAATAGAGCCCAAGGAGAACTGCCACTTACGGAATCTGATCAAGATGTAGAGGAAGATGGCAATCAATGCAGCAATCATGGCTTCTGCAGAAGAAGCTTTAATATCGTCTGCTACCGTAGCCCCTACTTTGGATGATCCAGTGATAGAGAATTGATTTGCTCCGATCTGCTCGGCATTTTCAATGTAAGAGAAGCCGGTCACCTTGGCAATTCCTTCTTTTACTTTGGTCTCTACTTCTTTGTTAGAAGCATCGTCATCCTCATTGATCAGGTAGGAAGTGGTCACTTTTAGGATGTTGTTTGCACCGTAGGTTTTTACTTCTACAGATCCGTCAAATTCGCTGTCCAAACCTACTTTCAGTTCGGAAGGAACAACTGGGGTGTCGAAGGCTACGATGTAGGAACGTCCACCTGTAAAGTCAACTCCAAATTTCAATCCGCTGATCGCCGCAATAGCCAAACCAATTACGATGATTGAGGAAGAAATCAGGTAAGCAACTTTTCTCTTGCTCAAGAAGTCGATGTTCAGGCTTGAAAGAGCATTCTTTGCAAATGGTGCAGAGAAGTTGATAGAGCTCTTGTCACCCTTCTTAGACATCCAAGTGATGATCACTCGGGTAATGAATACGGACGAGAAGAAAGAACATGCAATACCAATCATCAATACGATCGCGAATCCTTTGATAGGACCTTGGCCCAAAGCATAAAGAATTGCACCTGTCAAGAACGTGGTCACGTTACCATCCAAGATGGCCGAGAAAGCCTTGCTGTAACCTGTGCTGATTGCAGCCATCAAGCCAGTTCCGTTTCGAAGCTCTTCCTTGATACGCTCAAAGATCAACACGTTAGCATCGATGGACATACCGATGGTCAATACAATACCCGCAATACCCGGCAAAGTCAAGGCAGCACCTAACTGGGCAAGAATACCTAGGATAAAGAATACGTTAAATACCAATGCCGCAATTGCCACCAAGCCGCCTTTGGAGTAGTAGGCGATCATGAAAAGGACTACCAAGACCAAGCCGGCAACCATAGAGATGATACCCTGGCTTTGAGCTTCTTTACCCAAAGTTGGACCAATGATGCTTTCTTCTACGATTTGTGTAGGCGCTGGAAGAGAGCCAGACTTTAGGATGTTTGCCAAATCCTGTGCTTCCAACAAGGTGAAGTTTCCGGAAATTTCGGATTGACCATTTGGAATCTCCCCATTTACCACTGGAGCAGTGTAAACATAGTCGTCCAAAACCACAGCGATTCTTCGACCGATGTTTTCGGAAGTAAGTTTTCTCCATTTTCTGGCACCTTCAGCATTCATTTGCATGGATACAGCAGGTCTGGAAGTCTGGTCCAGAGTCTGTCTAGCATCGGTTACCACATCTCCTTCCAGAGGAGCCTGGTCAGTACCACGGGTAGTTTTGATGGCATAAAGCTCTAATAGCTCGGATCCGTCTTCAGCTTTGGTAGGCTTTACACCCCAAAGCAATTTCAAATCTCTAGGAAGGAAAGAAGCGTAGCGCTCGTTTTTAAGAATTCTGTTGATCGCAGTGGTGTCACGTACGTCATACACCAAGCCATAGTTGGCCTTGATCAAGTTGATCAATGGAGATACATCTGTGGACTGATTCATTGGATCCAGCTCCTGAAGCTGCTTTTCCAATACATTTTTCAAAGAATCTTCCTCAGAGAGACCTTCAGTAGAAGGAGTTTCCGCTGGTGTAGTGGATGATTTTTGGTCTGCTACCCAGGTAGAATTGATCGCTTCGATAGCTCCACCGTATTCGTTCAGTTCCAATACTTCCCAGAATTGAAGCTTAGCAACACCCTGAAGCAAGTTTCTAACTCGCTCCTGATTGTCAACCCCGGGCAATTCGATCTGGATTCTACCTGAACCAGCAATTCTTTGAATGTTTGGTTGAGAAGTACCGAATCGGTCGATACGGGTTCTTAGGATGTTAAAAGATCTGTCGATGGCATTTTCTACCTCAGTATTGATAAGGTCCAAAATTTCAGAATCAGAAGATTCCAAAGAGATCCGACCGCGGTTTGCAGCAGTAGCGAAGATGCTGCTGAGGTTTTTGCCCGCGTTGTTTCTCTGCCAGGCAGAATAGAAAAGGTCCACAAATCTAGCGTTGGAAGTCTTGGCTTCTTCTCTTGCTTCATCCACGGATTTGTTGAAGGCCTCATCTTTTGGGTTGCCAGCAATTCCCTTTACAATTTCCACCGGGGAAACTTCCAGGGTCACGTGCATCCCGCCCTGAAGGTCAAGGCCAAGTCCAAGCTCGGTTTCTTTGACTTCCTGATAGGTATAATCTGCACCTAGGAAATTGTAAACTGGCTGTCTCCAGATCGAGTCTAGGAAAGCTCTTCTTTTGGCAAAATCGATATTGCCGGAAGCGTCTGTAGCATAAGCCGTAGCTTTTTGCTGTACGCCATTGGATACGAATGTGAATGACAGATAATACAGGCAAAGTGCTGTAATAATCACTGTCAAAAACACAATGACACCTTTGTTTTGCATAAGGAATTAGATATTAAATTGAATTAGAAATACAGAATTAGGTCTTCCTGATTCAGGAAGGGATTAAAGGCGAAAAGTGGCTTTTCTTAGGGTCCTTTAGTGGAAATAATCCGCTCAAAAAGTATCTCTACCCAGGATAAGGGTATCGATGCAGTAGTCGTCTCGATGGACGGAAGCTTGATTTCAAAGCTGAAAACCTGGTAGAGCAGGTGAAAAACTGAATGCACGATATGCAGTGCAAAAGGCACCACGGCATCTACTGCTACCTTGAGGAAGGTTTGGTCAGGCTGATCGCCTTGCTGTTCAGTTTTGGTAATTTCGTCCTGATAAGGAGTGAATTCGACGCTGGAAATGAACATACAAAACAAAATAGCCAGCAACAGCGTGATCCGCTGTCTCATAAGGCTAGTGTATGTTCGGGTACTTTTCATGCGCGGCAAATATATGCATTATTTGATATTCAAGCCTTTTCAGTCCGATTTTTTGGATTACATGCCTGTTTTGGACCTCAAATAAGTCCGTACCACATCCAAAGCACGGTCAAAACTTGAATTGTTTGGAACAATCAAATCCGCTTCATTTTTGAAGGGCTTGATGTATTTCTCATAAGTAGGCATCACGTGCATTTCATAGCGATAAAGCACATCGTCCAAATCGTACCCTCGCTCCACTTTGTCCCGGATGATTCTTCTTTTCAGTTTGATGTGATCTTTGGCGTCAATGAAAATTTTCAAATCCAAAAGATCGGCTAGTTCGGGATAGTATAATACAAATATACCTTCGACCACCACTACCGGTGCAGCTTCGAAGGTGAGCATTTTTGGTTTTTTGGCAGCGTTGTTAAAAGTGTACTCTTCCCGATGGACTGTTTCACCGTTTTGGATTTTCCTGATATCACAGGCGTATTGCTCGAAATCGATGCTGTGTGGAGTATCAAAATTGTGAACCCCCTGAGCATCTACCGGTTGCAAATGTCTGGGCTTATAGTAATTGTCCTGGGAGATTAGGCATACTTCCCCGGGCTCGAAAGTGCTAAGCAGACGTTCCAAAAACAATGTTTTCCCAGAGGCAGAGCCTCCCGTAATCCCGACGATGAATGGCTTTTTCATGAGGGGCAAAGATAATTTAATTTTGGCTTGTGCTCAGAATTTTCTTTGGCTTAAAAAGGAAATCAAAGCTTTGACGGCCTTTCCACGATGACTGATTTCATTTTTTTCTGAGAGACTGAGTTCCGCAAAAGTGTGTTCAAACCCGTCCGGCTTAAATACCGGATCATACCCAAACCCTCCGCTTCCAACCCGTTGAGGAATGATTTCTCCTGCTGCAACTCCCTCAAAGCGATATTCCTGACCTTCCAAAATCAGGGCAATGACTGTTCTAAAGCGAGCTTTTCGGTTTTCTTTTCCTTCCATTTTGGAAAGCAAAAGGTCAATATTCCGCTCATCACTTCGAGGCTCTCCGGCAAATCTCCCGGAATAGACTCCCGGAGCTCCGTTTAATACCTCAACTTCAAGTCCGGTATCATCCGCAAAACAGTCCACTCCATAGTTGTCCTTGACGTACCTGGCCTTTTGGAAAGCGTTATGATCCAAAGTGTCGCCTGTTTCGGGGAGTTCCTCATGGCACCCTATCTCCTGCAGGGACACAATTTCAAACTCTTCTCCTAGGGCAGCTTTGACTTCTTCAATTTTTTTGACATTGTTGGTGGCGAAACAGATTTTCATTTTAGGGTTCTTAAATTCAAAATTTTCAGATTCCTTCCAAACTTGAGTTTGGGAGAGCGTTGGATTAGTTAATTTCAAGTCATGAAGAAAATCACAATTTATTGCGGTTCCAAAAAAGGAAACAGCGGAGTTTTTGAAGCCGGTGCAAGAGCTTTGGTGCAAGAGATGATCCAAAGAGACCTTTCTTTGGTTTATGGCGCTGGAAGAGTAGGACTGATGGGAGTAATAGCGGATGAAATGTTGGCCGCCGGGAAGGATGTTTTGGGAATTATTCCTCAAAAACTGGTGGACCGGGAAGTCGCGCATGAAGGTTGTACCGAGTTGATCATTGTGGAGACTATGCGAGACAGAAAATGGCTGATGGCGGAGCGTGGTGATGGATTTATCGCCATGCCGGGAGGAATCGGCACTTTGGAAGAGCTATTTGAGATTATGACACTCAATCAACTCCACTACATCCAAAAGCCTTTGGCACTGTACAATGTCAATGGATACTATGACAAGCTTTTGGAGTTTCTCAATCATGCCATGGAGCAGGGATTTCTATATCCTGAGCAGGAGGAGCTGCTGATCATATCAGATGACCCTTCGGATCTTTTGGATCAAATGGCTGCTTATCAATCGAGAAGACCGGCAGACTGGTAGTCCTAATTTTCTTTGGAAAAATTGAAAATCATGTTCTTTTAACAGATGAACTTCTTGGAATAGTTGTATTTTTGCTCCCATCCCAGTGACAATATGATCGATAAGCTTTTTCCATTAGACAAAAATTACATTCTCCGGCAAGCCCAGTTTGCCATGGAGGAGGAGTTATTGGAGCAAATGGTTTACGAATTAAAGCGGTCTTATACTTTTTTATATAATCCACTTCAGCTAATGGATTCCACCTATGCCAGGATTTTGGATGAATTTGAGTATCCCTCAGATCGGATCCGACTGATTTACCGCCAGCTTTGCGGGATTTATCGATTCAGACATGGAGATAACCAGTTGGAGTTTCTTTTTGACGGGAGAAGTCATTTTGACAAGTTCAAGGAAGAATGGGAGGCCTGTTTTATTGATTGGGTAAAAAAGCTCGGTCAGCATGAACAATATGTCAAAACCATGTTGAGAATGACGATTCTCTTTGATACAGAGACACGAGCAGAATGGGCTGAAAATCACTGCAAGGCATTTATCAACCAGTATTTCGACCTTAAAGTCGTCAAAAGACAAGGAGAGCTTTTGCTTAAAGTCAGCTAAAAATTCAAATTTATACCACCAAAAAGGGCCTTCACTTCGAAGGCCCTTTTGTTTTTTATGAAAGTGTGATTTGCCAAATTCCGGTTTAAAAATTCGGACTCAACAAGTACTTACTGTAGAATTCATCAATAGCCTTCACTGCATCGGTAGCATTATCTACTACTGTGAAAAGATCTAGGTCCGATTCGCTGATGTAGTTGGGATCGCCTCTTAGCAAGGTCTTTTTTATCCAGTCTACCAATCCTTCCCAATAATCTTTACCGACCAAAACAATCGGGAATCTTCCGATTTTGTTGGTTTGGATCAAGGTAAGTGCCTCAAAGAATTCATCCAAGGTTCCAAATCCACCGGGCAAAACCACAAAACCTTGGGCATATTTGATAAACATGACTTTCCTTACAAAGAAGTAGTCAAAGGTCAGCAACTTGTCCCGGTCTATGTAGATATTATTGAATTGTTCGAATGGCAATTGGATATTGAGACCGACAGATTTACCTCCTTCTGAATAGGCGCCTTTGTTACCGGCTTCCATGATACCTGGACCACCTCCGGTGATTACTCCGTAGCCATGTCTGACCAGCTTTGCGGCGATATCTTCAGCCATTTGGTAATATTCATGATCTCTGGGAGTTCGGGCCGATCCAAAAATAGAAACGCAAGGTCCGATTTTGGCTAATTTTTCAAAGCCTTCTACAAACTCCGACATGATTTTGAAAATCGCCCAGGAGTTTTCACTTTTTATTTCATTCCAATCTCTCTCCTCAAAAGCCCTGCGGATTCTTTCATCCGATTTTTTTTCATCAATGTGACTCATATTCGAACTGTTTATCTCATCAAAAAAACGATTCTAATCAGTAAATGGACAGGATTGTAACCAATATGTCCATAAGCAATTGATAACCAGGATTAAAAAATCTTCAGCTCTTTGGATTAATAGCCGATTCTCCAACCTAATTTTGCCAACTGAAAATAAATTGAATGAATCTTCAGCAGAAGTCCAAATTGGTGGAGGAGCTTTTCCGGGAATTAGAGGAAGAGACAAGTGAGTTTTACAGGCAAGGTGGCTTAAGCTGTTTGGCAGGTTGTGGTTTTTGCTGTGCCAATCCTAAAATCCCAGCGACGCCTTTGGAGTTTTTGCCCTTGGCATTTGATCTCTATGACAAAGGTTTGGCGGAGGAATTTGCCAATCAATTGGCTTTAGAAGAAAAACCTGGAAACTGCATTATTTACCGAGCTCAGGCAGATGACGAGAAGAAGGGATTTTGCGGTAGTTACAAACATAGGGGATTGATCTGTAGATTATTCGGGGCTTCCAGCCGCAAGAATTCCAAGACTGGAAATAAGGACTTGATCACCTGCAAAATCCTAAAGGAAAAATTTCCGCAGGAATTCAAGGAAACTACTGAGAGAATCAATTCTGGTTTTCCGATTCCGGTTTCAATTGCATGGTACACGCAGCTTCATGATATCGATGAATACCTAACCACTCAATATCCCATCAATCAGGCGATTTTGATGGCGCTGGAGTTGGTATTGAGGTATAAATTTTATCAGGAGGGAGAAGTGGTAGAGCAGCTTTGATTTTTTTGCTCTTAGGTTTTAAAGTATATTCGGGTACCGGTATTCATCCTATTTATTATTCTTTATGCTAAAAATTGGAGAAATAGTCCAAACAGTAAAAGGCATCGTGGAAACACGAGTGAGCCTAGTCAAGCAGGAAATCCAAGAAGAGTTTGTTTCCATCCTTTCTCGCCTTGTGCTTCTGTTTGTAGTGGGAAGCATGATCATGATGTCCTTTATTTTTCTTTCCCTTTCCCTAGCATTTTACCTCAGCCAGGTCACGCAGAGTCCTTATCTGGGATTTTTCATTGTGGCATTGATATATCTATTGGCGGTGATTGTCTTATATGTGACAAGAGATTCTTTCAGACTTCAGAAAAAAGCCGGGAATGTATTGGATGACTTTATTTTTAAATCACGAAAAAGGAAAGATAACCATGAGTAAGGAACTAGAGAAGCAATCTGAAGAGCTCGAGCAAACGCTGGCTAAGCAGCTGGAGATATTAAAAAGGGAGTCGGAAGACTGGTTGAAAATCGCGGCGGTAGTGGGTGCAGGTGCCTTGCTGACCTATGCGATTGTCAAAACTACCCGAAAGAAAAAAGCCGAAAAAACACACCTGGCCATGGAGGTTTTGGAAAAAGAAGGGCTGCTTAATGAGGATATCAAAAAGCGGCTGACCGAGACCAAGAAGTCCAGATTCTGGCCAAGTCTTTCTGAAAGATTATTGATTTTAGGATTGGCATTGGCAAAGGATAAAATTTACAGCGCGATCTTCTCTTCCCCATCCAGCGAGCAGGAAACAAAAAGTGAGTAAAGTCCAGTCGCTTCTTCAGGGCCTTTTTCAATCCGGGAGTAAAGGCCTGGCTTGGTTGATTGACCCTGAGAAGGAATTTTCGATACAGGATTTTGAATGGATTAGGCATTCGGCCTTGGATCTGATTTTGATTGGTGGGAGTACTGCAGATCCAATCAGGCTGGAAGGTTTGATTAAATCAATTCGCTCTCAATCCCGTCAAATTCCAATTTGCTTATTCCCGGGCTCTTATCATCAGATTTCCCCTGAGGCTGATGCTATTTTGTTTTTGTCACTTGTTTCGGGAAGAAATCCCGAGTTTTTGATCGGTCAGCAAGTCAAAGCGGCTGAAGAAGTGAGTGAATCAGGACTTGAGGTATTACCGACTGCCTACCTTTTGATCAATGATGGGGAAATCCTCGCCGTGCATTCCATCAGTCAAACCATGCCTTTGATCAATTCCCAATTGGGTTTGATTTCCGCAACTGCTTTGGCAGGAAAGTTTTTGGGAATGAGCTATTTTTTTCTGGATGCTGGAAGTGGTGCAAGCAAGCCGGTTTGTGCTGAAGCAATCAGAATAGTGAAGGACAAAGTCAAATGTCCGGTGATTGTAGGAGGAGGATTAAATTCCTCAGAAAAAGTAAAAACGGCATTTGAATCAGGCGCTGACCTGGTCGTCATTGGGAATGGTGCAGAAAATAACCCCGGCTTTTTGGCCGAGGTTCTTAATCTTAAGCAGTGGTATAACCACTCATTGAACATTAATTAGAGACTCTCTTCTTCTCATTTTTCCGGCCGGAACCCCGTACATCATTTTAAAACGTCGGCAGAAGTAAGCAGTGTCTTTATAGCCGACTTCTTTTCCGATATCCCGGATGGACTTTTTGGAAGTTCTCAACAAGTCCACAGCAGCTTCCATACGCTGATATTCGATGTAATCCTGTGGATTGATGCCAGTTAGCATTTTGAAATACTGACCCACATAGTCTTCAGAGACGTTGGCAACTTTTGCCAATACTTTATTGCTGAGGTCTCCGCTGAGGTTGGTTTTAATAAAACTGAAAAGATCAATCAACCGAGGATCTTTGAAATAAGTCGCGTTGGTGGACAGTTCCTCGGTGAATAGTCGGTTTTTCAGAATGTGCCTTAGCAACTCAATCATCAGGATCTCTGACAATGACTTCAAAACTCTTTCTTTACCTACGGTGCCGGTTTCTAACTCTTTGACGATGTCTTCCACCAAGGATGCTACTCGGTCATTAAATCTGATAATGAAAGGTGGAATGTCCAGAGAATTGAAAAAGTTGACCACGTCAAAGACCTTGGATTCAAAATTTACCAAAGAAATGCAGTCTTCCTCTGCGCTTTTGATGTCTTTGAAGCTGATGCTTTGGAGGTATTTTCGCTTGTTATCCGAAAACTGCTCAAAGTCCAAGTCTGCTTTTTTATTCCCAGCACCTAAGGTCAAAGTGGTTTTTCGACCTTTGGGAAGAAAAAGTACCTCGCCCTCATTGACGAGCTCTTGCTCATCACCGAATTTCATGGTGCCATGATGAAGGAGAATCAGACCGTTTTCGTTTTCTTGATAATTGATTACACTGACGGGTCTTTCGATTTTGAAATTGTTCCCTTTTAAAAATCGAATATGGACCGATTCAATAATTTTATTGTAATAATCCATGAATAGCGCTTGAGTTTACCTCGTAAAAATATCACTTTTCCTTAGAGATACAGTAATATTTTACATCAATGACAGGCAAAATAAAAAAAGGGTATAATTTTTTGTAATTATACCCTTATTGTCAAGATCTGAAAAACTTATCGCAATATACCTCTTGCGATTACGATTCTTTGGATTTCTGAGGTCCCCTCATAGATCTGAGTAATCTTGGCATCTCTCATGAGACGTTCGACGTGGTATTCTTTGACATATCCATAGCCACCGTGCACCTGAACAGCCTCGACGGTGACATTCATCGCAACCTCTGAAGCATAAAGCTTGGCCATGGCTGAGGCATGGGCATAATCTTCCCCTTGGTCCTTGAGCCAAGCTGCCTTATAGACGAGCATTCTTGCGGCTTCGATCTGGGTCTCCATGTCCGCTAGCTTAAACTGGATAGCCTGATGCTGGCTGATCGGCTTGCCAAAAGCTTTTCTTTCTTTGGAGTACGCCAAAGCCAATTCATAAGCTCCAGCTGCGATCCCCAAGGCCTGAGCGGCAATTCCAATTCTTCCTCCATTGAGGGTTTCCATGGCAAATGTAAAACCAAATCCATCCTCCCCGATTCTGTTTTCTACAGGGACTTTGACGTCCGTGAACATCAGAGAATGGGTATCAGAGCCGCGAATGCCGAGTTTGTCTTCTTTTTTTCCGATCACAAATCCATCCCAGCCTTTTTCCACAATAAATACAGAAATACCTTTATGTCCCTTCGAGGCATCGGTCTGAGCAATTACCAGGTAAACGCTGGCGCTATTTCCGTTTGTGATCCAGTTTTTGGTTCCATTCAGGATATAGTGATCTCCTTTGAATTCGGCAGTCGTTCTTTGGGAAGTAGCATCAGATCCGGCTTCTGGTTCAGAAAGACAGAAGGCTCCGATGATTTCACCTGTAGCCAGTTTTGGGATGTATTTTTCTTTTTGGGCTTCGGTTCCATACTTTTCAAGGCCCCACAGCACTAGGGAGTTGTTTACGGACATGCAAACTGATGCAGAGGCATCCACTTTGGATAGCTCCTCCATGGCAATGACATAAGAAAGCGTGTCCATCCCTCCTCCATTGTATTTTGGATCCACCATCATTCCCATGAATCCAAGTTCTCCCATTTTCCTTACTTGTTCCTTTGGGAATTTTGCCTCCGTATCTCGATCAATTACTCCTGGCAACAATTCAGTCTGGGCAAATTCTCTCGCTGCATCTCGTACTGCCAAATGCTCTTCTGTAAGGTTGAAGTTCATACTTTTCTGAAAATTTTTTTGGGTTTAAGTTCGGTTCGAAAAGATAGATCAAAAAAAGAAAAGGGGCAAAAAACTGCCCCTTTCCGAATTTTATTTTGATGTGGATCAATCCCGACTCCCAAAGAAAATATATATGTAGTAGGCCAGTGTAGCCAAAGAAGCCAAGGCAGCGACCACATAAGTCATTGCAGCCCATTTCAAAGCGTCTTTAGACATGGCATATTCTGAGGAGGTGACGATGTTTCTGCTCTGCACCCAGGCTAAGGCCCGATTAGAAGCGTCAAATTCTACTGGCAAAGTAACCAAGGTGAATAAGGTCATGACTCCATAAGATCCGACTATTATATACCCTAAGATAGGGACTGGAAGGCCAAGCGCGAATCCCCCGAACAAAGAGGCGATCAGAACGATATTCAGGATTTTACCGGAGATATTCTGAATAGGCACCATGGCTGATCTAAAATTCAACCAAGTATAGGAAGTGGCGTGTTGCACAGCGTGTCCGCATTCGTGAGCAGCTACTGCAGCGGCGGCGGCATTTCTACCATAATACACATCCGGTGAAAGATTCACGGTTTTGTTCATCGGGTTGTAGTGGTCTGTCAATTGACCTTCCACGCAAGTCACCTGTACGTCGTGGATGTTGTTGTCTGCAAGCATCAGCTTGGCGATTTCAGCACCAGATAGGTTTGCTTGTAAAGCAGTTTGAGAATACTTTTTGAATTTGCTTTTCAGCCTGCTGCTAACTACAAATCCAAGGATTGCAAAAACGACTACGATTAGAATAATCATGTTTTATAATTGTTTAACTGGGTGTGAATACGAAGTTAGTCCTTGTCAGGTTTATTCCAAGAGGGGATTCTCATCATCCAAATCCAACTGATCAATCCGACGACCATGACCAAAATGACTTGGGTTCCATGGATTATGGCTGCGAAAATCTTTCCGTCACTTTCTGACACTCCCAATTGGATCAAAATGTAGGCCACCAAGGCATGGAAGGTGCCAATTCCCCCTTGTACAGGAGCAATCATGCCAATACTTCCCATCACCATGACTAATAGGACCTCGCCGGGAGTCAAATTGGCAGTACTTTGGATTCCCATGGAGACGGTATACATAGTCAAAAAGTAAATAATCCAAATCACAATCGAACTAGCCCAAAATCCCAAAGGATTTTCCAAAGACTGAATTGATTTGAGTCCTGAAACCATTTGCCTGAAGAAGGACTGTAGTTTGTTGATGATCCCGCGATTGCGGAATTTTTGGAAAATGAAATATATCAAAAGCACAAAAACTGCTAAGGCCCCAATCAACATTGGGAGATTTTGCAGAAGCTTTAGACTAAGAGAATTCAGATCGATCAATTGATTGGTGAGGGAAATAAAAAGCTGATTTTCCAGAAGAAAAGCCAAAAAAATCGTGGATACCAAGAAAAGCAGATCCACACTTCTTTCTAAAATCACAGTGCCCAATAGATGGCCTAGAGAAATATTATTGCTTCTGGAAAGTACTCCGCATCTGGCTACTTCCCCTGCTCTTGGCACCAGCATGTTAACCAAATAGCCCACCATCACGGCATGGTAGGCTCGATTTGGGCTGACTTTTATTCCTTCATCTTTCCGGATCAATAGTGACCACCTCCAGCCTCTAATCCAATATCCGACCCAAGCAATTCCCAAAGAGAGAAGGATCCAAAACCAGTTGCTGGATAAGATTTGCTCTTTTAGACTTGAAAACTCGATGTCCCGGTATAAAAGCCAAAAAATCCAAATGGCAATCCCCAAAGAGACAGTCACTTGGATCGCTTGTTTTATTTTTAGACTCATCAGATCAGCCTGTTTCTTTCGTCAGGGAAGATAAGGGTAGGTTTGTATTTTTTGGCTTCTTCTAATTCCATTCCGGCATAGGAGATGATGATGACAATGTCACCTACAGCTGCTTTTCTTGCCGCAGGACCATTCAGACATACTTGGCCGCTTCCCCTTTCTCCTTTAATAACATAGGTCTCCAGTCGCTCTCCGTTGTTCACATTCACGACCTGAACTTTCTCGTTTTCAATCAGATTTGCCGCATCCATCAGATCTTCATCGATGGTAATGGATCCCACATAATGTAATTCCGCCTGGGTGATTTTGACCCGATGGATTTTGGATTTCAGTACTTGGATATGCATTGGTTTAGTTTTTCCCGGCGCAAAATTAAGGAATTATTGGCAGGTTGTCGATTAAACGGATTTCTCCAATAAAGGCTGCCACACAAACAGAGGATTTTTTTTCAAGTTGAAATTCTTGATATTCCTCAAAAGTGTCTGGGTGGATTAAATCAAAATATTCAAGCTGTGCAGTAGGCGTGTTCTCAAAGTTATTAAGGATTTCTTGCTTGATTTCGGTCCAGGATTCCCCAGAGAGAAGCTTTCTCTTTGCCTTTTCCAAGCTGTTAAAGAGAATTAAGGCCTGTTTCCTTTCCGTTGGGTTGAGGCGAAGGTTTCTGGAGGACATTGCCAATCCATCGGCTTCTCTGCGGGTGGGTACTACTTCCATTTCCAATGGAAAAGAAAGGTCCTCGACCAATCTTCTGATGATAGCTACCTGCTGAAGATCTTTTTGGCCAAAAAAAGCAATGCTTGGCCGGATCAAATGAAATAATTTGGATACCACTATCCCTACTCCATTGAAGTGCCCCGGTCTGAATTTCCCTTCCAATACTCTCTCCAAATCCCCAAAATCAACCCGCAGCTCTGTGGCTTTTGGATAAATCGTCTCAACTGAAGGAACGAAGACATAATCGACTCCAATGCTTTCTAGCAATTCCAAGTCTTTGGCCAGAGTGTTGGGATATTTTTGGAAGTCTTCGGGGTTATTAAACTGGGTAGGATTGACAAAGATAGATACCACCGTGACCTGGCAGGATTGCAATGATTTTTCTACCAAATCCAGATGTCCTTGGTGCAAAGCCCCCATGGTTGGGACTAGTCCAATTCGATGATTTTTTTGAAGATGACTGAGCCAGAGCGGATTCCAGTCGGTGGGGGTTTTGATAAGCTTCACAAATGGGCAGTATTTCGGCCAAATTGGGGCAAAAGTAGATTAATATCCAGAAATACAATGATTTTTGCCTTTTTTTTCTTAGATTTGTGGCCGTTGTTTATCACGTTCATTAAAATCCAACAAGCATGTCCAAACTACGTATCCTCTACGTTGCAAGTGAAATCAACCCTTTCTTACAAACTTCTGAAGTAGCAAATTTCTTAAGAACTCTTCCTCAAGCGATGCAAGAGAAAGGGATGGAAATCAGAATTTTGGTACCCAGATTCGGTTTGATCAATGAAAGAAAAAACCGTCTTCATGAGGTGGTAAGACTTTCTGGAATCAACATCGCAGTTGGTGAAGAAGAAAAGCCTTTGGTCATCAAAGTCGCTTCTATTCCTAACGCCAAGCTTCAGGTATACTTCATTGATAATGAAGACTATTTCCAAAGAAAGAGTGTGTTTCACGACAAGCAGGAAAAATTTTACGAAGACAATGATGAGCGTGCTATTTTCTTCTGTAAAGGTGTAATCGAAACTGTCAAAAAATTAGGCTGGGCTCCGGATATCGTGCATTGCAACGACTGGATGACTTCCCTGATTCCGATGTATTTGAAGACCACTTATAAAAACGATCCGCTTTTTAAAGAGACCAAAACCGTATTTGGGATTTATTCCAACGGATTTTCTCATACCTTTGGCGACGATTTGTTAAACAAGGTTAAGATGGTGGACATCGATGACACAATTTTAGCACCTTTGAAAAGCAAAGACTTCACCGGGTTTATCAAGATGGGTATGGAATATGCCGACACGGTAATCAAGGGTAATGATGTCTCTGCGGAATTAAACCAACTCATCGAGGATTTCTCAAAAGACAAAAAGTTTGAAATCAGTATTGAAGAAGAGCACCAAGCTCATGAAGAGTTATACGGCATTTATACCAACCTCGCCGGTTAAACTGGCCACTTTGGCCCTGTTTTCAATCCTTCTTATTTCTAGTTCCTGCAGCGATCCTGCAACAGTAGGTATCGAACTTGCTCCCGGTAACAACCAAATTGGTGTGTTTTACCGGGAGTTTGTGCTCGATGCAGAAGTGATTTTGCTTGATTCTTTCAGCACAACCAACTCTACTGTTCTGATTGCAGGACATGAGCAAGATGATTTTTTCGGCAAAACCGAATCTACGGGCTTTAGTAGAATGTACATGGACTTTACCAAAGAAAGACCCAGAAATGACGCGATTTATGATTCCGCGTTTTTCAGTCTGGACGTGGTAAGCGTCAATGGTTCTAATCTTACACAGCCTAAACGGTACACTATTCACAGACTCACAGAACCTATTCTAGATACGGTTTATTATAATTTCAATAGTCTGGCTTTTCAGCCTAACCCAATCGCTACCACTGATGTAGTTTTTGGGGATAAAAAGGATACTACCTTAGTTTTTCCGATCGAAACTGCTTTTGCAGAGGAAATCTTTTTGAAACTGAGAGATACCAGACAATTCAGAACCTTATTCGAGTTTAGAAATTATTTCCCCGGATTCGCAGTAAAAGCGCGGGAAGGAGATAATACGACCGCAGGAATTGCCTTAGGAGGAGAGACGAGTATGACTTACTATTATCACTATGCAGGTGATACCGCTGCCTCTTCTTACACTATTACGACATTTTCTTCCAGAAGCTTTAATGGCATTAAGTCAGATAAATCAGGAACACCTACTCAAGGTGTCACTGAACGCGGAAAGACCTATGATGTAGGTCAAATTGTAGGGATGAAATCCAGCTTAGCAATGGCCTTGAAAATCAATACAAGCCCGATTGATGCTTTTTTGGATACCCTTTCCGGAGTTACTTTCAATCAGGCAAATCTGAAAATAGGTGCAATTGAAGACCAAAGCGCAGATAATACTCCTATTTCAGGCATGATGCTGAAATATATCAATTCTCAAAACAAAGTTTTGGTCAGTACGGTAGTGCCTAGAAACGAGCTTCACGTAGTTACGGACGGACAGCCTCAGGTCATCGAAAATGAAAACGGCGAATTGGTGCCATCCAATGTCTATGCTGCTTCTGCTGTTTTGAGTTATAATACTGAAAACAAAACTTATTCGACTCGAATTACTTCTCACATCAATGCAATCTATAGAGGTCAGCTTCAACGTCAGGATTGGCTCTTATTCGCAGAAACCCCAACCACGGGGATTGATTTCAGAAGATCTTTGAGGCAGTTTAAAGTGGATAAGAATAAAATAAAAGTAGAGGTCATCTATTCGAAAGTCCGATAATCAATCGATTTCGAAAAAGCCAGAGTAGTCCACTTCTTGATTTTAAAGAAGTGGATTATTTTTTTTGGCATGAAAGGTGTTTCTTTGTGGAAGATCTAATTATCGCTTAAGAATTTTTAATTATGTGTGGAATTGTCGCCTATGTAGGCCAGCAAGAGGCCTTGCCAATTATTCTCAAAGGTCTTAGAAGATTAGAATATAGAGGATATGACTCTGCTGGAGTTGCCCTTCTAGACCAAAGAGGTTTAAGTGTTTATAAGAAAAAAGGTAAAGTTGCCGAATTGGAAAAGTTTCTCCATGAAAACGGAGAATTGAAATCCAAAATCGGAATCGGACATACCCGTTGGGCTACCCACGGTGAACCCAATGACATCAATGCTCACCCGCATTATTCTGCTTCAGAGCGTTTTGCGATGATCCATAATGGAATCATCGAAAACTATGAGGTCCTGAAAAAGGATTTGCTTCAGAAGGGATACAAGTTTCAAAGCGATACCGATACCGAGGTATTTGTAAAATTCATCGAGGACATTTTTGTTAACAATAAGTGCTCTTTGGAAGAAGCCCTCAGACTTGCTCTTCACAAAGTGGTAGGTGCCTATGCCATTGTTTTGATCAATATGGAGGAACCAGATACCTTGATCGCAGCAAGAAAAGGCTCTCCATTGGTGATTGGGGTAGGGGAAGATGAATATTTCCTTGCTTCCGATGCTACTCCAATCATCGAGTATACCAATAAAGTGGTCTACTTGGATGACTATGAAATTGCAGTAATCCGAAACGGTGTACTTCAGGTAAAAACCATCGAAAACGTCGAGACCAATCCTTATATCAACCAGCTTGAGCTTGAACTTGAAGCGATCGAGAAAGGTGGATACGAGCACTTTATGCTCAAGGAAATTTACGAACAGCCCAAATCCATCGCAGATTGCCTTCGAGGCAGATTGGATGCCAAGTCAGGAAGGTTAGTTCTTGGAGGTCTTCGGGATTACATGAACAAATTTCAAAATGCCGAGAGGATCATCATTACTGCCTGTGGTACCTCTTGGCACGCAGGTTTGGTCGCGGAATACCTTTTTGAAGAGTTTGCCAGAGTCCCTGTGGAAGTGGAATATGCTTCTGAGTTTCGCTACCGAAACCCCGTGGTCAATGAAAAGGATTTTGTGATTGCTATTTCCCAATCAGGGGAAACGGCGGATACCTTGGCGGCTATTGAACTTGCCAAACAACGTGGTGCCACCATCTTTGGTGTTTGCAACGTGGTGGGTTCTTCCATTCCTCGAGCGACCCATGCGGGTTCGTACACCCATGCAGGGCCTGAGATTGGGGTAGCTTCTACCAAAGCATTCACTGCCCAGATTTCTGTGTTGGCCATGATGGCTTTAAAACTCGGTTATCAGCGGGGCACACTTCCTGAAAATAAATACGTTCAGCTTCTTCACGAATTGGCTTCTATTCCTGAAAAAGTGGAGAAAGCACTTCAATCCAACGATTTGGTACAGTATATCGCATCCGAATACAAAGATGCGAGAAACATGCTTTATCTGGGAAGAGGGTATAATTTCCCGGTAGCCTTGGAAGGAGCCTTGAAGTTGAAAGAAATTTCCTACATCCATGCTGAGGGTTACCCTGCGGCAGAAATGAAGCACGGGCCAATTGCCTTAATCGATGAGGAAATGCCGGTGATTTTCATCGCCACCCAGGATAGTTCTTATGAAAAAGTAGTGAGCAATATCCAAGAGGTAAAGGCAAGAAAAGGAAAGGTGATAGCCGTAGTTACTGAAGGCGATACCCAAGTGAAGGCTATGGCCGACCATGTGATTGAGATTCCTGCAGTTCACGAGGCCTTTGTTCCTTTGGTTGCAGTAGTTCCTTTGCAGCTATTCTCTTATCACATTGCCGTCATGAGAGGATGTAATGTAGATCAACCTAGAAACTTGGCTAAATCCGTAACGGTGGAATAAAATTACTTAAATACCCTTTTGAGAATGGAATAGCCCGGGTCTTATCTCGGGCTATTGCATTTGGGGGAGAAGACGGATTTCATTCCTTCACTGAAAATAAATTCTTTACTTTTGCGCAGCCAAGGAAATAATCATGCTCGATAAGTTACAAGCACTCAAAGAACGGTTTGAAGAAGTAGGTCAATTGATCATTTTACCGGATTCAATGACGGATATGGCCAAGTATGCCAAGCTGACCAAAGAGTATAAGGACTTGGAGAAAATCGTCTCTGCATACGATGAATATTCCTTGGTCTTGCAGAATATCGACAGCTCCAAAGTCATGCTGGAGAAGGAAAAGGATCCTGAGTTCAGGGAAATGGCCAAGATGGAACTGGAAGATCTTCGGGCAAGGAAAGAGGTTCTGGAAGAAGAGTTGAAGCAATTGCTGATTCCGAAAGACCCCAACGATTCGAAAGATTGTATCCTTGAAATCCGTGGGGGAACTGGCGGAGATGAAGCTGCAATTTTTGCAGGGGATTTGTTCCGGATGTATGAGCGTTTTTGTGAAATGCAAGGATGGAAACTGACAGTGCTGGATTTGACCTTTGGCTCGGCAGGCGGGTATAAGGAAATCATTGCCACTGTATCGGGAGCAGATGTGTACGGAATGCTCAAGTATGAATCAGGAGTGCATCGGGTTCAGCGGGTTCCTGCCACTGAATCTCAAGGGAGGGTTCATACCTCAGCTGCATCTGTAGCTGTGTTGCCGGAAATGGACGAAGTGGAGGTTCATTTGGACATGAACGATATCCGAAAAGATACCTATTGCTCTTCAGGGCCTGGTGGACAGTCTGTGAATACTACTTATTCAGCGGTTCGATTGACACATAATCCGACCGGCTTGGTAGTTACCTGCCAGGACGAAAAATCCCAGATCAAAAACTTCGAAAAGGCGCTAAAAGTACTTCGCTCCAGGCTTTATGAAATTGAGCTTGCCAAACATAATGAGGCAGTTGGTGCTCAGCGAAAGTCCATGGTCGGAAGCGGTGACCGCTCTGATAAAATCAGAACCTATAACTATCCTCAATCGCGAGTTACTGATCACAGGATCAACAAAACGGTCTATAATCTTCCGGAAGTCATGGATGGACATATAGAGGAATTTATCTCTGCGCTTAGATTGGCAGAAAATTTGGAGAAAATGCAAGCAGGAGGCATTGAGTAATCCATACACCTTTGGTGGACTACACTAAAGCCCTTATATTGAATTGCGTTCCGTCCTTTAAATCAACCTAAATACTTTTATGATCATTGCTGGAGAAAGAGAAATCAATTTGGTTACTTGGAATGATTCCCATTTCCATCATCTCTATCCTATAGCTAATAACCCTAAGATTGCGATGAATCTTCGGGATAGCTTTCCCCAGCCATATACCATTCATGATGCCAGACATTGGATCGAGCATAATCAAAAGTTCAACCCGCCTCAGAATTTTGCTATCGAATTTGAAGGGAAACTCGTGGGCTCCATTGGTTCGGAGAGAGGAAAAGATGAATTGAGAACCAATGTGGAACTGGGATTTTGGATTGCAGAACCCTACTGGGGAAAAGGAATCGCCACGGAGGCGGTGAAGCTTTATACCAAATACATTTTTGAAAAATTTAATATCGAACGAATTTTCGCTCAGGTATATGACTTTAATGGGGAATCGATGAGTGTCTTAGAAAAAGCAGGATATGTCCCAGAAGCGATTCTGAAAAAGGCCTATATCAAACGGGGTAAAGTCGGTGACATTTTCCAATATGTAGTGATAAGGGATGAGGAATAACTCATCCCTTTTTTATTCTGGTCTTAGGATTACTTTTTCCTTACCAAAAACTGGAATTAGTGGTTAAAAGCCGGAAATAAATTCATCCTTTTTCCACCTGTGCTTTGGCCTAGACTAATCATCCAAGTAATTATACTTTTTCCAAAGCCTGCTGAATATCCCAGATCAGATCTTCATGGTTTTCAACCCCGATCGATAGTCGTACCAGCTTCTCTGAGATCCCCAAGCGATTCCGATCCTCTTCGCTGACATCGCTGTGAGTCATCGCCGCAGGATGTTCCGCGAGAGATTCTGTACTTCCGAGAGATACCGCCAAGTGAAATAGATTGAGGTTGTCCAAGAATTTAAAAGCCTCTTTTTCCCCTCCTTTGATATCAAAAGAAACCATGGCGCCAGCTGAGGTTAATTGCTTTTTGAAAATCGTATGTTGAGATGAGCCTGGCTCCAAGTGCCCTAGGTAATAGACTTTTTCCACTTTGGGATGCTGAGCCAGATAGTCTGCCACTTTTGCTGCATTTTCAGCTTGCTGAGTCATTCTCACCTTCAAAGTCTCCAAGCTTCTCATCAGAAGCCAGCCTGTCCAAGGGCCTGCCATATTTCCTAAAAATGTCCTCAATGTCAAGACCCGTTGCATCAAATCGGCTTTCCCCAATACTGCACCAGCAATCAAATCAGAATGTCCTCCAATGTACTTCGTGGCGGAGTAAAGGACTAAGTCAGCCCCGTGTTTCAGGGGATGTTGCCATAAAGGCCCCATGTAGGTATTGTCCACTGCTACATACACCTGATAGTCAGCGGTGCTTAGCTCGTCAGCCATTTCTTTGCAGAGTTCCAAATCAAAAAGGGCGTTGGTTGGATTGGCAGGTGTCTCCACATAGATCAATTTGACGGATTTTCCTCTGGCTTTTTCCAGAACCTCTTCTTTACTCTCATCCGGCGTAAATCCGATTCCTTTGATCCCATATTGAGGAAGAACCTTATTGATGAAATGATCTGTCCCACCATATACAGGCATGCTGTACAAAAGATGATCGCCTGGACGAAGAAATTCCAATAGAACCGTGGAAATGGCTGACATGCCACTTTCAAAGACGGCACATTTATCGGCCCCGTCCCATAGACAAAGCCTCTCCTCTAGAATTTGAAGGTCTGGATTATTGAGTCTTGAATAGATCAATCCTGGCTGCTCGTCAGGGTTTTTCTCCCTTTTGCCATAGGCAAGTTCAAAAAACTCTTTCCCTTCCTGGGCTGACTTGAAAACAAAAGTGGAGGTCTGAAAGATCGGACACTTGATTGCGCCTTCGGAAAGCTCCGGCTTATAGCCGTAAGACATCATGAGGCTTTCGGGATGGAAATTTCTTGAGTTCATTGGGTTTATATTTTAACCCAAATGAGAGAAAAGTTTTGGATTAAACAAAAATCCAAATCAGAATAAAGTTTTGATAAATTTAATTACACAGTTCGAAATTTTGAAAAAAATAAAATAAAATTAATATTATTTCTATAAAGCAAAATATTATTTGGCAAGGGTGTCCTTCTAAGCCTGCCTTCGAATTTTAATTTTTTTTGGAAAGATCAGTGGATTAGAAGCTTTTTCTGAGTTCTTCCCTTAGGTCCCGACAATTGGATGAAAATCAGTCCTTTGGGAAGATTTTCAAGGTAAATCGAAGTGTCTCCCGGTAGGATAGTTTGGGATCCAATGGTTTGCCCTAAAGAATTGAACAAATCTAGGCTGGTCCAGTGATCCAGATTTTTTGATGCTATGGTGACAGTTCGGTTAAAACTCGGGTTTGGATAAATTCTTAATCCAGCTTCATTCAAATCTGGTTCTAGACCGGTGATGATATTTACTGAAACCTGAAGGGTTCTTTTGGGCCCAAAGTCACAGGCATTTTGTGCCTCAACGCTTAGGTCAAACTTGCCTTCTTTTTCCCATTGAACCTGAATTTGAGGAGTGCCCTGTCCAGAGATAATTTTACCTCCATCGGCTAAAGTCCATTTATAGTCCAATCCAGCCACTTTTTCGATGGAGTAGGATTGAATACCAAATGCGACCAAAACTTCTCCGGAAATAGCCGAAGGTTGGGCAGGCTTAGTTAGTATTTGAACGGGCAAGTTGATTTTGGATGACTTTCCACAGCGATTTTCCAACTCCGCCACAAGTGATCCAGCGCCTCCTGTAATCCATTTAACTTGAATAGTCCTTGATCCTTGGCCTTGAACAATTTCTCCTCCTGTAACAGTCCAAGAGTAGGTAGAGCCTGTAACCAGTGGCATGGAATAAGTAGCAATCTGGTCCTGACAAACCGTGCCTTCTCCTTGAATGGTCAGATTGGAAGGAGGGACACCAAGCACCTGTACTTCCAAAAAGGAGGTTTCTCCAGCTCCGCAAAAATTCACTCTGCTGACATAGACTCCATTTCTCCCCGCATTGGTCCAGTTGACTTCTATGGAATTACTTCCTTGGCCTGTGACAATTTGCCCACCATCTACTCTCCAGACTATTTCGGATCCCGCTTCTGCCATGCTTGGAATGGTGTAGGTTTCAGTTCCTAGACAAGCTTCTGCTTTTCCGGCGATTGCCCCTAAGCTGCCGGTAGGAGGTATGCACGTGTATTTGATGATCGTCCCGTCTTCTCCGGCAGCATAGGCTACCAGAGGGATTCCGACACTTACTGAAGTCAAGTCTCGGTAAGTTCCGGATGGAATATTCGTCCAGGTCTCTCCCCCATCTTTAGAGGCTAAAAACAGGCCCTTCTTCCCGCTGATGAATCCATTTTGGCTGTCAAAAAAATCAACTGACAGTAAATCGTTCTCGAAAGGAATGGGAATACTTTTCCAGGTGATCCCCATGTCTGAGGTTTTGAGGATGGTGCCTTTATTTCCTACCGCAATCGCCTGAAGTCCATCCAACTTCGCCAGCCCGTTCAGATTTTCATCGGTGATTTTTGAAAGGTTAGTCCAGACAGCTCCACCGTTGGAATAAGAAAGCTGTCCATTATCTCCAATCGCAACTCCAAACTGAAAATCAAAAAACATCAAATCTTTAAGATTTACGGTAGTGTTGGTGGTGGTTCCTTTATCCCAGACGTCTCCGGATTCTGAAGACCTAGCCACAAATCCGGAATTTCCTGCGACATATAAAACGGAAGGGGCAAATAAATAAAATCCATTCACCTGAGGGCTGGAGGGGATGCTTCTTTCCAGCCATGAAGATCCGGCATTGGTTGTCCTGTAGATTTTCCCATTCGGCCCGGATACATAGCCGAAAGCCGTATTCCAAAAATCTAAAGTGATGATTTCGAAGTTTTCCGGAATGGGGCGGCTGATAAAACTGGTTCCGCCATTGGAGGTAAGTAAAAATTGACCTTTCTGACCCGCCACAAATCCCTGAGTTTCGTTTTTGAAGTCAATCCCGGTAAAGTTATTTCGGTATCCATCGAGTCTTGTGGTATAATTTCTACCACCGTTGGTGGATGAAGCCATATAGCCGTCGGCCCCGCAGATCCAAACTGTATTTGAGTTTGGAAGAAATCCAATTCCCTTAATATTTTTCAAAAAACTAGTTCCCAAAGATACCTTGACAAAGGAAGCACCTGAGTTATTGCTTTGAATGGCTGTGCCTTGGTCGCCTACCGCAGCGATGATTCTGACATCAAGCGGTGAAGTGGTCAGATCTCTTAAAGGAACAGTAACCCCAGAGACCAAAGAAGACCAAGTAGTCCCCCCGTCTTGAGTTCTGAACAATACGCCATTGTCCCCTGAAACATATCCTATCAGGGTGGAAGTGAAGTTGATGGCATAGAGATCAGCAGAAGTTGAAATGGTTAATTTTTGAAAGGATTGCCCGCCATTTTGACTTTTTAGAACAGTTCCGCTTTTCCCAGATAAAAAGATGAGGTTCTCGTTGACAAGTTGGGCTCCAAATAAATCATTGGTGGTGCCGGCATCTCCAGATTTCCAGGTTTTTCCTAAATCTGAGCTGAGGAAGATTTTACCTTCTGCGCCAGTAATTATTCCCAAGCCTGTGCTCAAGACCTTGACACGAAAAAAATCTCCGGTGTAACCAAGATTAACGGTAGTCCAGTTTTGTCCCCCGTTTTGGGTTTTTAACACCAAGCCATTTTTACCAACGGCCCAGCCTTGATTCTCATTGATGAAATGAAGATCATGGATTCTGCCTTCAAACTTGTAGGGAATCTCAGCCCAAGTCTGGCCACCATTGGTTGATTTAGCCAGTAAATTTTCCCCTCCAGCATAGGCGATTTGTGAATTCACCCAAAAAACCGATTCGAAATCCAGGCCCCAGCTTTGCATTCTGGTCAAAGTTTGCCCCAGTGCCGAAAACCCATATAGGAGGAATACCAAAATCAAAAAAGGATATCTTCTCATCTTACGTCAAGCATTCGCATCCAATTTACTCGATATTTAAGTTTTTTGAATTTCTTAGGTTAAAAACTCCTGAAAATCAAAGATAAATTTCAACCTCCATCCCCGGGATTGATTTCAGATAAAGGCTGGGTTTTTCTACTTTTAGCTAACCAATCCAAAAAGTGAAATGAAGAAGGTACTAAGTTTTGTCCTTGGTTTAGGCTTGTTAGTCTCCTGTGGACGGGGAGAACGAGTGTCGAAAGATGTTTTTGAGGAAGTGAACAAAAACATGGAAGTGAAGCGGTTGACAGAAGTAGAAATCTTGGAAGAGGCCATGATTTGGGGGGATTCCATCACCCAAGAGGCACAACAAAATCTAATCACTAAGCTTCAAAATGCCATTGCAGAAAAAGGAATTCCAGGCGCCGTTGAATATTGTAAAGTAAATGCCTTGCCGATATTAGAGGAGGTGGGAAAAAAACATGGAGTCACTGTAAAAAGGGTGTCAAATAGGTTCCGAAATCCCGCTGATCAGCCTGACTCCGATGAAGCTCCGATTCTGGAGGCTTATGAATACAATGCAGAAAACGGACTCTCCATTGATCCAAACCTTCAGAAATTGGAAAATGGGGAGGTTTTGCTTTATACCAAAGCTATTATTATTCCCGGAGGACTTTGTCTCAATTGCCATGGAGATCCTGGAAAAGACATCAGTGCTGAAACTCTCCAAACCTTGGAGTCACTTTACCCACAAGATCAGGCCAAAGGCCATAAAGTAGGTGATCTTAGAGGAATGTGGGCTGTTCGGTTTCCAAAAAGGGAAGTGGTGAAAAGGCTATGATTCCTGCTAATCCCCGTCGAGTGCCAGAAAAAGCTTCTATTTCTCCTAGGGCTTTCCAATAAAATTTAAAAAAATGAAAAAATGTATTCTGTTGATAGGGATTGTCCTAATGAGCTTTCAGCTCAATGAAGCCCCACTTTTTGACGCCTATACCCAAAAGATTCCCGGTACTCCCGTGACCTTTGATATGACGCCCATTCCAGCAGGTAGCTTTGTCATGGGCTCTGATGATCCCGATTTTCCGGATCAAAATCCAGCTCACGAGGTAAATATTGATGCATTTTGGATGGGAACTCATGAGGTGACTTGGGAGGCCTTCGAACTTTTCCTAGACAAAATATATGAGGGAAACATGACCGAAGGTGGGGTGGAAGAGCGAGTAGATGGCCTAACCCGGCCAAGTCTGCCTTATTTGGATATGACTTTCGGGATGGGAAAAGAAGGCAAGCCCGCAGTAGGAATGACTCAATACGGAGCTATCCAGTATTGTCACTGGCTATATCTGAAAACAGGGATTTTCTATCGTCTTCCGACTGAGGCGGAATGGGAATATGCTGCCCGAGCGGGATCCAAGGATAGATTTTTCTTTGGGAATGATCCTTCTTTATTGCCTGAATATGCCTGGTTTGCTGGGAATAGTGGTGAAAGTACACATCCTGTTGGCACTAAGAAACCTAACCCTTGGGGACTATTTGATATCTATGGAAATGTAATGGAATGGACCATAGATCTATATGAAGCAGATTTTTATAGCAGGTCAGACAAGGATAATCCTTATAATCCAGCGGATAAATTATACCCGCATGCAGTGCGTGGAGGCAGCTTCAAATCAAAGGTGGAGGTTATCGGATCCGCAAATCGGGCAGTCTCCGATCCCTATTGGAAAAGAATCGATCCTCAGATACCCAAAAGCCAATGGTGGTTTCCGGAGGCTCCTTTTATTGGAATGCGTCTCGTAAGGCCTTTGAATCCACCTTCTCCGGAAGAGATTCATGCTTATTATACTCAAGAACCTATCGCTGATTATTAACCAAAATAACCTATAACATGAAAAATCAGAACTCCCGCAGGGATTTTATCAAAACCTCTGCACTCGTAACCGGAGGCCTCCTCTCTCCCTCCTTTTTAGTCCCCGGGGCTTATGCAGCCCCAGATAACCACTTGAAACTTGCCGTGATCGGTTGTGGGGGACGGGGAACAGGGGCGGTTTTTCAGGCATTTGAAACCGGCCAGCCAATTCGATTGGTTGCGATGGCGGATGCTTTCCAAGATCGGCTTGACAATAGTTATAAAGCGATCTCTGACAAGTATGGCCTGGAAAAAGTAACTGTGCCGGTAGAAAAAAGATTTGTAGGTTTTGAAGGTTACAAGCAAGCCATTGCGGAAGCGGATGTGGTGATTTTGGCCTCTCCTCCGGGTTTCCGTCCCCAGCATTTTGAAGAGGCGGTAAAGCAGGGTAAGCAGATTTTTATGGAAAAACCAGTGGCTACCGATGCAGCAGGAATCCGAAGAGTGCTAGCCGCAGCTCAAGAAGCGAAAGCCAAAAAATTGAATGTGGTGGTAGGACTTCAACGTCATTACCAGAACAACTACCGAGAGGTAATCAAAAGAATCCATGATGGACAGCTTGGGGACATAGTGGGTGGACAGGTGTATTGGAACGACGGAGGAGTATGGGTGAGAGAGAGAAAGCCTGAAATGACAGAAATGGAATACCAGATGAGAAACTGGTATTATTTCAACTGGCTATGCGGAGATCATATCGTAGAGCAGCACGTGCATAATATCGACATTGCCAATTGGGTGAAAAACGCGTATCCAATCAAAGCTGAAGGCACAGGAGGCCGTCAGGTAAGGACCGGCAAGGAGCATGGAGAAATTTTTGACCATCACGTTTTGACCTTTACTTATGCAGATGGTTCAGTGATTCATTCAGAATGCCGGCATTTCCCCGGTGCCGCCAATCGAGTGGACGAAACTTTCCAAGGGACGAAGGGGAAAGTATTCTTGAGTGCGGGTAATCACGGAACGATGACGGACTGGAAAGGAAATGTAATCTATGATCACAACCGTGAAAACCAGCCGAATCCCTACCAACAGGAGCATGATGAGCTTTGGGCAGCTTTGGTCAAAGGGGAATACAAATTCGCCGATGCCGAAAATGCAGCTAAGTCCACCATGACAGCTATCATGGGACGTTATGCGACCTATTCCGGAAAGGTAATGACTTGGGACGAAGCCTTGAATGGCACCGTCGATCTGTTCCCTGAAAAATTAGCCTGGGATGCTACTCCAAAATTAGTCCCGAATGCGGATGGATTCTATCCTCATGCTGTGCCAGGAAAAACCAAAGTGATCTAACAATGGAAAGAAGAGGATTTATCAAGAAAATTGGTTTGGGAAGTGCAGTTTTAAGTGCTGCAGGAACCATGTCCCTTCCTGCATTTGCACAGGATAAAAAGGCAGCGCCTTTCAAAATGGATTTTGCCCCGCACTTTGGGATGTTTAAAAACCATGCACCGGGAGGATTTGCGGATGAACTCAAATTCATGGCAGATCAGGGCTTTCAGTCCTTGGAGGATAATGGAATGCTCGGAAGATCTGTCGCAGATCAGGAATTGATCGCCAAGACCATGTCCGATTTGGGGATGAGAATGGGCGTCTTTGTCGTAGATGGGGGTGATAACTGGAAAGTTTCATTGACGACTGGAAAGCAGGAGTTTCTGGATAAATTTCTGGAGACCTGCCGAAGATCGGTGGAAGTGGCCAAGCGTGTCAATGCCAAGTGGATGACGGTGGTTCCTGGATATTTTGAAAGAAATCTCCCAATAGGTGTTCAGACTGGCAATGTGATCGAGGCTTTAAAACGGGGAGCTGAAATTTTCGAACCACACGGGTTGACTATGGTTTTGGAGCCTCTGAGTGATAATCCTGACTTGTTTCTTCGACATGCAGACCAGACTTATATGATCTGCAAGGCAGTGGGAAGCCCCTCGTGCAAGATTTTGTACGATATCTACCACATGCAGCGGAATGAAGGCAATCTGATTGCAACCATGGACAAAACCTGGAGCGAAATTGCCTACATCCAAATCGGCGACAATCCGGGAAGGAAAGAGCCCGGTACCGGTGAAATTAACTATTCCAATGTATTTAAGTGGATTCATGAGAAGGGCTTCACCGGAGTGATGGGAATGGAGCACGGGAACGCCAAGCCTGGAAAAGAAGGGGAACTTGCCCTGATTGAGGCTTATAGAAAAGTAGATATTGCATGAGAAGTGTATTAATCCTGATTTTAGCAACCTGGTTTTTTCCTCAGGTTTCTGCTCAAAATCTCTCCTGGAATGAATTTAATCCGATTGTGAAAGCCTCCTTAAGGGGGCTTTCTCCTGTTTCGGAAAACGTTTGTTGGGCGAGTGGGGCCGGAGGCACCTGGCTTAAAACCACCGATGGAGGGAAGACCTGGGAATCCGGCAAAATAGCTGGGCTAGATACTGTAGATTTTCGTTCCATTCAAGCATGGGATGAGCAAGTTGCTGTAGTGGCATCAGCTGGTCAGCCTGCGGTGATTTACAGAACCACGGATGGGGGAAAAACTTGGGCAAAAGTTCATCAGGAAGGCCCTGAGGCTTTTTTTGATGCCATTGCTTTTGCCGGGAAAAAGAGAGGCTTTGTGCTGGGTGATCCCGTGGATGGAAAATGGATGATTCTACAGACAAAGAATGGAGGGAATTCCTGGAAAATGATGGATTTCTTACCAGATGCATTTCCGGGTGAAGCAGCATTTGCGGCAAGTTCATCCTCCATGATTTCCGGACCTAAAGGTGTCGGTTTTGCTACAGGTGGATCAGTGGCTAGGTGGCATTTTTTTTCCAAGAGCAAGCAGCATTGGACCGTCAAAGTCCTATCGGAAATGGCTCAAGGAGAGTCGGCAAAGGGGGTCTTTGCAGTAGTCGAGGTAAAGGACCATCTTGTTATGGTTGGAGGAGATTATACCCTACTAAAATCTCGGGAGGGGAATTCATTACTGGTGGGGAATGGATCAAATCGTATTCCTGAACGCGTCCCTATGGGGTATCGCTCAGGAGTGACATACTGGAAAAATAAAGGCTTGTTGCTGGCAGTAGGGCCTTCGGGGTCCGATTATTCTCTGGACTCAGGGCAAACTTGGGAATCTTTTTCCGAAAAAGGATATCATGCGGTGAAGGTTTCTTTAGATGGGAAAAGTGTTTGGGCTTCGGGCAGCGGAGGGAGATTGGCCCAATTGGAAATTTTGGACTGAATTAAGTCTTTGAATTATTTCGTTTAATAGGGAGGATATTTAAGCTTTTAGAGCTGAATTAATCGGTAAAATCAAATTTTCAAATCATTAAAATTTTCGCCTAAATGTTCAAAAAGATTGCGAAATGAAGGGAAGATGTTAAGATTTTTACCTTGGAATCGTATATTTAACCAGAAAATTGAAAAAAAGTACTCTCCAAAACCATTGTTTATAAATCTTTATGTTTGAAATTATTCCTTCTATTTGGCTTATTAACGGCAAATGTGTCCGTCTTTATCGTGGCGATTTTTCCACAGAGGAGGTCATTTCCAACAATCCACTAGAGATTGCTCAGGCATTTGAAGGAATCGGAATTAAAAGACTTCATTTGGTGGATTTGGATGGGGCCCGAAGGGGTGAACCCAAAAACTATCATATTCTGGAAGCAATCACAGGCTACACGGATCTTAAAGTGGACTTCACCGGAGGGATTACCACTGATGGCGATGTGATCAAGTGCTTGGAGTTTGGAGCAAAGTCTGTAACGATTGCATCAGCAGCAGCCAATTATCCTGAAAGATTTGCCCAATTCATTATTTCCTATGGAAGAGAAAAAATCAATTTGGCAGCAGATACCAATCCTGGCGACTACAAAATCAAAATCCGGGGATGGTTGAAAAAGACAGAAATTGATTTATTTGATCATATTGAATTTTTCTACGAAAAGGGGCTGAAATACCTGAAAGTGTCTGACGTGACCCGCGATGGAGTAATGGAGGGTCCCAACTTTGCCTTGTATCAAGAAGTATTGGATAGATTCCCTGATGTGCACTTGGCTGCTTCCGGAGGGGTGAGAGGCATAGATGATTTCAAGCGTTTGAAGGATATGGGTGTGCGTGCTGCGGTGTTTGGCAGAGCCTATTATGAAAATAAAATTACCCTGAAGGATTTGGAAACATTTGTGGCCGAAAACCACTCTTAAATCTGATGTCCGATAATTGGGGATTCCCCAAAAAGACATAAAAAAAGAGGCGAAAGCCTCTTTTTTAGTTAATCTGCCTTGAGATTGTTGTCTTTAAACTTATCCACCACGTACAGAAAAATGTTAAAAGATAAGGTGGAAGGGGATTCTGTCTTTTTTGGGTCTTTATCCTGAATAATTCCTCCAGCCGGTAAATCTCTCCTAACCGGGTTAGTCTTTACAGGAGAAGCCTTCAGTGCAGGAGAAAGGAAAGGGTTGGTATTGTCTTGTGAAGAAGTGTGGTCGTCTACTAGGGGAGTGATAGGTCTATCGGCAGGCCTCGGAGTCATGTCCTCTACCTTTTCATTTTCGCTTTGGGCGGAGACATTCAAGGAAAAAAGAAGAAGCCCGCAAAGGCTGAGTCCAAATAACCCGATACTTTTTGACATATTTCCTTTTGTTTTCAAGATGGCTTTTGGTAGACTACCGAATCTTATAACTTGGATTCTGGCTTTAGGTTTGTAAAAATAGCAAAAATAATATCTATGCAAACGATTGACTTCGAAGATTTCAACAAAATAGACATAAGAGTTGGGACCGTTGTAAGGGTAGAAAAATTTGAAAAAGCCCGAAAACCGGCATATAAAATTTGGATTGATCTTGGAGGGGAGCTTGGAACCAAAAAATCTTCTGCCCAAGTCACTTTCCATTATAGTCCGGAAGATTTAATTGGCAAGCAGGTAATTTGCATTTGTAACTTCAAACCTAGGCAAATAGCGGATTTCATGTCCGAGGTTTTAGTCACGGGTTTTACTTCGAAAGAGGGCGGAATTGTCCTTTCAACAGTCGAAAGGGAGGTTCCTAACGGATCTAGGCTTCACTGATTTTCAGGGATGCTTATCACTAGTCCATGTTCAGTAAGCTTGCATGAATAGGTTTTAAGGTCGCGACAGGACCCTGATTTTACCTGTCCGGTTTTGAGGTCAAACCGGTATTCATGCAAGGGGCAAATCAACTCTCCGGAGGAATTGGTAAAAGCGGTGAGCAAGGAAGCTCCCCGATGAGGGCAAAACAGCTCGAAACCAAAAAATGAATTTCCTTTTCGAAGGATTCCGATTTCCACTTGACCTAGCAGGACTTTTTTTACCCTGCCTTCTGGGAAAAGCCGGAGAATATCTTCTGCCTTGGTGCCTAGAGTAAATTCTTTCATTTTTACCTGTCTTCACTTCCAATAGCCGGAAATTAGGAATCTGTTGGAAATCTAAGCTTTGTTGAAGAATTTGGAAAATGAAACTTTAATCTTATTGCTATGAAAAAATTTCTTGTTTTACCTCTTTTGTTCCTATTCTCCTGGGTCAGCGGGCAGAATCTGGATGGGGCTTGGAAGCTGATTAGCCAAAACGGCAAAGCCGTCACGGATCAAGAATATATTAAAATTTATCAGGACAATTATTTCGCATTTGGGGTAAAAAATGTCGCTGACAATGCCTTTATAGGTGCAGGTGGCGGTCCTTACTCCTTTGAGAACGGCAAGTATTCAGAAACCTTGGACTTTTTTACCCTTAATCCTCTGCAAATCGGAACAACCACTCCATTCAAAGTTGATTTGTCGGGAAATAAATTGACCCTTTCCGCAAATACTAATAACGGAATGCTTGTGGAGGTTTGGGAAAAGATTTCCAGTGATGAGGATGCCTTGTCCGGTAATTGGGTGATTACCGGAAGAAAAAGAGAGGATCAGATTTCCCGATCTACTCCAGGAGCCCGACGCACGATAAAGATCCTGAGTGGAGGCAGATTCCAATGGGTAGCATTCAATTCCGAAACCCGGGAGTTTTCAGGAACAGGAGGGGGTACTTACACTGCAAAGGATGGGAAATATACCGAAAACATTACCTTTTTCTCCAGAGATAACAGTCGGGTAGGAGCCAGTTTGGGTTTTGATTTCGAGGTCATCGATGGAGAATGGCATCACAGCGGATTGAGCTCTACTGGAAGTCCCATCTATGAAATCTGGACACCCTATGCGATCGGCTATAAACCAGCCAAGTAAAAAAAACTCAGAAAAGCGAGACTTGATTTTCATTTCTATATCCGTCCAAAAGCTGTCTCCCGAAAAGAGGCAGCTTTTTCTCTTTAATTTATCCCGGTTGCCCCCAGTATCCTGAGACTGATCATTTCACCTGCTTCCCATGCTTCATCACCATATCCACATCTTGGAGCAGGTTGATGTATCGTAGGACATCTCCACGCACAGCAATGATGTCAGCATATTTTCCTTCCGAAATCGTACCATAATCTTTATCTACTTTCATGGCCACTGCTGGCCAATAAGTGGCGGCTTTAATGGTCAATAATGGATCCATACCGAATTGGTTGACCCAGACATCCAATTCATTCCAGGTGCTTTGGCTGTGGAATTTCATCGGAATGCCGCTGTCTGTTCCTACCAGCATCACGACTCCACTTTCTTTTAGCTGGGCAAATTTGCGGGTAAGAGTAGGTTTTCTCACCGGAGTCAGTTGGAAATAGGACATTCGACCGGGATATCTCAAGGAAGCCCGAATGTCTCTGATAATCGAATCAGGTAATCCCAAATGCCAAGAGGGATCGTCCAGCTTTTCAGGATTGTCCCGGACATATTCATAATTCCAAAGTCCTTCAACTGTGGGAGTCCAGAAAAGTGGCCCAAGATACATTTTGGCCGCCCGCTCTTTCATCATCCGCATGATGTCTTCAGGATATTCCGGTGCCGAACTCAGGCCTGTATGCTCAAAGTTGTCCACGCCGATCTGCAATCCAATGCGGATTTCGTCCGGACGGTGGGAGTGGCCTACGACCATTTTACCGTTTTTGTGCGCTTCATCGACCACGGCCTTGGCTTCTTCCAGAGTCATCTGATCCTGATCGATCAGCTTGATCACATCGACTCCTGCATCGATGAGTTTTTTGACTTTGGCTCGGGCATCGGCGGCCCCATTCACTCCCCAGCGGAAGGCTTCCGTGCCGGGATAGGGTGCTTTTTGGATAAAAGGGCCGGACACATAGATCGTAGGACCGGGGATTTCACCGCGCTTGATCCGCTCGCGGACGTTGATGCTCGCTTCGAGGGGTGCTCCCAAGTCTCGTGCACTGGTCACTCCTGCCATCAGCAATTGATGCGCAGAAGAAGGCATGATGACTGATTCCAATATGTCCAAATAGGTCGTGTCCCAATGCGTGTAGTCGCTGTGTCCATTGAGCATCAGGTGCACGTGCATATCCCAAAGGCCCGGCAAAACGCTCATTCCTTCTGTAGAAATGACTTCAGCATTGGATGGAATTTCCAAACTCCCCACTTGGCCAACAGCTTTGATCCGCTCACCTTCGACGATGATGACCGAATTGCGGATGGGCGTACCTCCAAATCCGTCGATCAGGGTGCCACCGACGAGGGCTTTGAGGTTTTGGGAAAAGATCGAGTTTGAGATGAGAAGAAGTAAAATTCCGATAAGTTTGATTTTAAAGGCCATCCTTGCAGGGTTGTTTTTGATGCTAGAATAAAAGGTAATGAATTTGGGCTTTAAATTTTAACTTTCGGACCCAATCCAAATTTTCAAAAATGCCCAAAGGAAAGCTTTTCTTAATTCCCAATGTCTTAGCCGATAACACGGCCCATTGGGTGATTTCGCCCCAAGTACAAGATGTCATCGCGCATACCAAGATCTTTTTGGTCGAAAATCCCCGCTCTGCCCGTAGATATATTTCCAGCTTGAAGCTCGGAGTGAATCTGGAGGAAGTCCATATGGAAGTGTTGGATAAAGGCACTCCGCCTGAATCGATCAATAGACTGATGCAGCCACTCATGAATGGAGCAGATATCGGGGTGATCTCAGAGGCAGGCTGTCCGGGGATCGCAGACCCCGGGGCAATGGCTGTGGCCTATGCCCATCAAAAAGGAATTCAGGTCGTGCCGATCTCCGGGCCAAGTTCCATGTTTTTGGCACTGATGGGTTCCGGCTTCAATGGGCAGTCTTTTGCTTTTCACGGATACTTGCCCATTGATAAAAGGGAACGAGCGACTGCCTTAAAAAAATTGGAATCTGAATCACTCAAAGAGAAAAGGGCTCAGATTTTTATGGAAACGCCCTTCCGAAATAACCAATTGCTGGAAGACCTTCTATCGACATTGGCTCCTCAAACCAAGCTTTGCATCGCCAAAAATCTTACCGCGGCGGATGAATACATCCATACCAAGACCGTCGCCGACTGGAAAAATCATCCCGTTGATCTGCATAAAATCCCTACTGTTTTTGTTCTTCAAGCCTTTTGATCCATGTTTACCATAGACGCGCACCTCGACCTGAGTATGAATGCCCTTGAGTGGAATCGGGACCTTACTCGTTCTGTCTCAGAGATCAATGCCCGTGAAAAAGGCCTGACAGACAAACCCGATCGGGGAAATGCTACCGTCTCTCTTCCTGAGCTTCGCAAAGGAAATGTGGGCCTAGTGGTGGCTACACAGATCGCCCGATTTGTGGCGTCGGAAAACCCTCTTCCGGGTTGGCACTCCCCCGAGCAAGCTTGGGCTCAGACTCAAGGTCAATTGGCTTGGTATCAAGCCATGGTAGAAAAAGGAGAAATGACCCAAATCCGAAATTGGACCGAGTTGGAAGCCCACTTGGCTCACTGGAATCAAGGCGAGGACAAAAGCCAAAAGCCGGTGGGATTTATCCTTTCACTCGAAGGAGCCGATTCGATTGTGAATTTGGATTACTTGGAAAAAGCCTACGAAAGCGGTCTCCGGGCTTTGGGACCAGCACATTATGGCCCCGGACGCTATGCTTTTGGCACAGATTCGTCTGCACGGTTGAGCAATCAGGGAAAAGACTTAGTGAAAAAAATGGATGAGCTCGGGATCATCTTGGATGCTACTCACCTATGTGATTTGGCATTTTGGGATGCTTTGGAGATTTATCAGGGACCAGTATGGGCCAGTCACAACAACTGTCGGGCGCTGGTGGATCATAACCGGCAGTTTTCCGATGAAATGATCAAAGCGCTGATCGATCGTGGAGCTGTGATTGGTGGAGCTTTTGATGCCTGGATGCTGAGTCCGGGTTGGGTGAGAGGTAAAAGTACTCCCAAAGAGCGGAATGTGACCATTTCTACGGTGTTGGATCACCTAGATCATATCTGCCAGATTGCTGGCAATGCCGACCACATCGGCATTGGGTCGGACTTAGATGGGGCTTTTGGTACAGAGCAAAGTCCGGCAGATTTGGAGACCATTGCCGATTTGCAGAAGATTCCTGGCTTACTTCGCGGGAGAGGCTATACCGATGCTGATGTGGAAAAGGTCATGCATGTGAATTGGCTGGGCTTTTTACGGAATGCCTGGGGTTAATATTTTGAGATCTGCCGAAATAGCCAAATCTCATTTGCATAAATTGTTCAAATTGAATTATTTGCAATGTCCATCACACCCTAACTTAATTTTATGAAGCTTAAACATTTACTCTTTACTTCAGTATTTCTTCTATTTTCATTTCAAAGCTTTTCTCAAAAACTTCAACTTACGGCAAACCACAGCGATGCAAAATTCATTTTGCTAAACGACTATGATGATTCTGAAAAGCAAGAATTGGGAACCGGTTCTGTTGAATATAAGCTAGACAAGGACTCAAAAAACAGAATCAAAATAGTCAAGCCAGGCTACAAGTCCGAAATTAAAGAATACAATAGAGACTTGAAATGGGATAAGGAGCAGCGAATCACATTGGATACCCGACAAGTAGATATTTCTGCAGAACCTTTTGACGCAGAAATTTATGTCGACGGAAGACTGATAGGTACCAAGCTCATATACCTCTACATTGCCAAAGACCGGTTTTTAACAGTTGAAATCAAAAAGCCTGGTTTTGCCACTGTATCCAAAGTGTATTACAATCAACCGGATAAAGAAACTCCTCCTTTTAAGGAACATTTTACCCTCAAGGATAGACAAGTAAGACTAGAAGTCACTCCCGCGGATGCTACAGTAGTCGCCAATGGGATTTCGGTAGGCAGAGGAAATCAGGATATTAAAGTCCCTTTCGGGGATTGTGTGACCGTAACTGTGACCAAAGAGGGCTTTGTCAACTATGAAAAAGTGCATTGCAACAAAGAAGGTGATCCAGAACCTCCCGTTCGGGATAAGGTTGCCTTGGAAGATAGATTGGTGAAAATCACTACCGCTCCCAATGATGCTTCGATTGAAATTGCAGGGAAAAGAGTCGGAAATGGTTCTTATGACCTCAAAGTCCCCAAAAATTCCTGTGTGGAAATCCGTGTTTCCAAAGATGGATTTATCCGGTACATCAAAAACTATTGCAATCAGTCCAACATGCAGGAGCCTCCAAAATCAGACTTCTTAGAAATGCAGGTGGATGAAGCTTATACTTCCTCTGTTTCCTCTGATTTGGCGAATGTGCGGATCACAGTACCGATTAATTCCAAGCATACACCTGAAGATGCCTGGAAAATTCTGAGCGGTATTGTCACCGGATATTTTGACATATTGGAAACGGTGGATTTCAATACCCGATATCTGACCAGCTCCTGGCAGGTTCAAAACTTCCAGTCCAGCATCATCCGAACCCGTCTCGTCGTGAGTAATGGAGGCAATTCCAATCAGGAAGCCTATGCGGTGAAGCTGATTTCTCAAGAAGCCTTCTTGGATGGGAAAAATCCAGTGACCGTAAAAGATGATGAGAAATTCACCGACTGGGCGAGGATTTTGAAAAAATACGACGGATTGATCCAAGAGATTCAAGCCCGACTTCAGAATTGATTTTACTAACCCAAAATATCCATCCCCGAAAATTTTTTCGGGGATTTTTTTCGACTAAAAATCTGGAAAGACAAACGATTTCCTATAGGTTTTTGGCGGTTAAAGGCTTTGTATGAGGTTTTTAAAGAGTTTTTTCTCTGATTATTATTCGTAATTTTTGAAGAATTCCCAAAAAGTTCAAGGCCCAAAATCGACCTGAATGCGTAAACCCAAACTCTCCTTTTCCCAAATCATCAACATGAATGTTGGTTTCTTTGGGATTCAATACAGCTTCGGACTCCAGCAAAGTGCCGTTAATCCGATCTATGATATGCTCGGCGCTGCCCCGGATGAGATTCCGATTTTAAATCTTGCAGGTCCCATGACAGGGCTTCTCATTCAGCCCATTATCGGAGCTCTCAGCGACAGCACCTGGAGTGATCGATTCGGAAGGCGGAAGCCTTACTTTTTCATCGGCGCATTGATGTGCAGCATCTGTTTGTTTTTCTATCCTTTCAGTAGCTCACTTTGGATGGCTGCAGGTCTTCTTTGGGTTTTGGATGCGGCTAATAATACCGCTATGGAACCCTATCGGGCGCTGATTGCAGATTCGCTTCCAGAAGAGCAATATGGGCAGGGCTTTTTGACACAAAGCTTCTTTACCGGTTTGGGGATTACCTTGGCAAACCTCTCTCTTTTCGTCTTTCAGCTATTCTTTAAAGGCACCATCGGATCGCTTCCAATGTGGGTTTATGCCTCCTTTTTCCTAGGGACCATTTGCTCGATTACTTCCGTTCTTTGGAGTATTTCCAAAACTCCCGAATATCCTCCGTCTCCCGAGGAATTAAAAGCTCTGAAAAAAAGGAATGAGGGAATGCCTCACCCTGCAATTCAGTTTTTCCTTTCGATCCTCACCACCTTACTGGCCTATTTGGTTCTTTTTGTACTACTGATTCCCTCCATTTTCGACAGGAAAATCATCCGTAAGACCATCAGTTGGGCTGAAAACAATCCGACTACCAAAGTTCTTTTTGCCCAGAATCTGGAGATCATCGAGTCGATCATCCACATGCCTTCAGTCATGTGGAAGCTGGCTTTGGTTTATCTATTCCAGTGGTATGCGCTGTTTTGCTATTGGCAGAATGCCGCCAAATCCATTGCGCTTTCGGTGTGGGACGCTACTCCGGCAAGCGACCCCGGTAAATACGAAGAAGCAGTGGGATGGACGGGTTTGGTCAATGGCTGGTATAATATCGTGACCTTCCTTTCGGCCTTTTTTCTGGTGGGATTGGCGAAAAAATTCGGCCCAAAAACGGTTCATTTCCTTTGCTTGGTGATGGCTGGATTGGGTCTGCTGGCTTTCCCGATGATAGAAAATAAGTATTTACTCTTTGCCCCGATGACTGGTTTTGGGATAGCCTGGGCCAGTATGATGGGAGTGCCTTATTTACTGGTGGTGAATGAAATTCCCAAAGAACGCTATGGAGTATATATGGGCATCATCAACATGATGATTGTGATTCCCATGATTCTACAGACGCTGAGTTTTGGATTTATTTCCAAAAATTTCCTGAACAATGACGCCGGACAGGCAATCAGTTTTGCCGGGGTATTGCTGTTGATTGCAGCAGCTGCCACTCTTTTGATCAAGGAAAATAAAAATATCGACCCTGAGGAAGTGATCGTTTCTTCAGGCCATTAACCCAATATCTTGTTTTGCTACACGTATGAGTACAGATTCTTTCCTAGAAAATCATCTTCAAAATCTCCTTAATCAGTCCGGACTGGATCCCAAAAAAGCCGATAAGGAATTTTGGAATAGGTTTCAAAATCACTTGCCGATTATCCAAAGGCTGTTTGAAGAAATCTATGGAAACCATCCCAGCGGGGAGCAGGAATTTTTAAATCTGCTCCAAAGTCTGGTGGAGGCCTATCAAAGTCGGGAGAAGGGATTGAAGAAAAGAGATCAGGAAAAGCAGACCCAGGATATCTGGTTTTTGAGCAATAAGCTGGCTGGGATGAGTTTGTATGTGGACCGTTTTGCAGGCGACTTGAAAAAAATGAAAAGCAAGCTCTCCCATTTTGAGGAATTGGGAGTGAATTTTCTGCATTTGATGCCCTTATTTGAAAGTCCGGAAGGGGAAAGCGATGGGGGATATGCTGTCTCTGATTTCAGAAAAGTGGATGCCCGATTTGGAACTTTGGAGGAGCTCATTGAGCTACGCAAAAAGATGCACCAAAAAGGAATGTATCTCCTGCTGGATATTGTGCTCAATCATACCTCACATCATCATGAGTGGGCTAGAAAGGCAAAGGCAGGAGATCCGCATTATCAGGACTTCTTTTACACCTATGATAACCGATGGATTCCAAATGAGTTTGAGGAGGCCATGCCCGAAATTTTCCCAGAAAGTGCCCCTGGAAACTTCACCTGGAATGAGGAAATGGGAAAATGGGTGATGACCGTTTTTCATACCTATCAATGGGATTTGAATTATACCAATCCCAAGGTGTTTCGGGCAATGCTGGAAAACATCTTCTTCTACGGCAATCTGGGAGTTGATCTACTTAGGATTGATGCTCCCGCCTTTATCTGGAAGCAAACTGGCACCACCTGTCAAAACCTTCCTCAGGCTCATACACTTCTCCGGCTGATCAAACAATGTGTGCAAGTGTCCACTCCAGGCATGGCGATTTTGGGTGAAGCTATTGTCGCTCCGAAGGAAATCATGAAGTACTTTGGCACAGGAGAATTCATCGCGCAGGAATGTGATTTCGCATATAATGCCACTCAAATGGCTTTGCAATGGGACATGTTGGCTTCTGGCGAGACCCAAGTCATGCTCAATGCCCAACATGAAATTCTCCAAAAACCCTATGGCACTTCTTGGATTACCTACACCCGATGTCATGACGATATAGGCTTGGGATACGATAATTATATGATTGAGCAGGCGGGAAAAGATCCTTTCAGGCATCGGCAATTTCTCAAGGAATACTACTCTTTTTCTGGAGAGCAGTGGATGAGTCCGGCAAGGGGGGCACTTTTTTCTTCCAATCCGAAAACAGGAGATGCAAGGATCAGCGGGACTTTGGCTTCGCTCTGTGGCTTGGAAAAGGCTCAGATTGAGAATAATGCTCCGGCTATTGACCAAAGCATCCAAAAAATCCTGATGATGCAGGCTCATTCGATCTTTTTAGGGGGATTGCCAATGCTTTTTTATGGGGATGAGGTGGGCTATACCAATGACTACAGCTACCAAAATGACCCGGGAAAAAGCTATGATAACCGCTGGATGCACCGTCCCAAAATTGACTGGGAAAAGGTTGCCCGAAAAGATCAGGCAGGTACAGTGGAAAACAGAATATTTTCTGGAACTAAACGCCTTTTGGAAATCCGAAAGGAGTATGCCCTATTTTCGGATTTATCCAATATTTCCTGGATGAGCCCGCACAATATACATGTGGCTGGATTTGTTCGAAGAATTGGGAATGAGCGGATGTATTGCGTTTTCAACTTCTCGGACAAAGCTGCCTATCTGACTTGGTATGCTTTTCGGGAGCAGGGTGAAGGGGCCGAAAAACTCTATGATCATTGGACGAACTCTGAAGTAATCATTGGTTCTTCTCAGGAATACCTGATTTTGGAGCCATACGGATTTCGAATTCTCGAACCGAGATAATCAGATATAAGCTAGTTAATTGTGATCAGGGCTTTAATGAAGAATGGCGGACGACCAATTCTGTTTTGAGAATATGAGTTTGGTTTTCTCCCAACTCATGAATTTTCAAAAGTTCCATCAGCGATTCGGCGGCTTTTGCTCCCATTTGATATCCAAACTGGTTGACTGAGCTTAGGCTTGGGGAAGTGTATTCTGAGAGCATCCAGTTGCTAAATCCCATCAGTCCTAGTTGATCAGGTATAGTGTAGCCTTTGGATTTCAGACAATTCATTGCACCAAGGGCTACCAAATCTGTGATACAAAAGATGGCATCTGGCTTTTCTTCCATATTCACCAATTCTGTAGTGAATCCGAAACCTTCTTCCTCGGAGATATCAAAGCAGTTTTTGACCCATTCTTCCTTGAATTCTAATCCGTGATCTTCCAGGGCTTTCTTATACCCCAAAAATCGCTCATGGGAGTTTTTTACGTTCATTCTCCCGCTCAGGTGAGCGATTTTCCGATACCCCTGTCGTATAAGATGAGTCACTGCTTGATAAGCCCCCTGAAAATCATCCACTTCGATTTTTGGTCCGGAAATATGGTCCGTGACTTTGTCAAACTGAACCACTGGCTTTCCTTCGTCCAAAAAAGCCTGCAAATGATCTGCTTCCCGGGTTTCATTGGACACAGAAATCAGCAACCCATCCACACCCATGCCTAAGAGGTGCTGGCAGGCTAAGATCTCATCTTTGAGTAAATCATAAGATTGAGCCATCAAGATGTTGTAGCCGTTCTTTTTCGCAGCCTCCAAAGCTCCACTGATGGTTGTAGAAAAAAAATGATGGACGAGGTGTGGAACCACCATTCCCAAAATGGAGGTTCGGTTTTTTCTGAAGTTTACAGCAATTGGATTGGGGACGTATTGATGTTTTTCAGCGTATTCTTTGACCATATGAATAGTTTCTTCGGAAAGGGAAGGATAACCATTCAAGGCTCTGGATACCGTGGAAGGAGAGAGGTTTAGAGCTTTTGCAATGTCTTTGAGGGTGATTCGGCGTTTGTCAGACATGTGAGGGTTTGTTTGGGTCATGGAATTTATCAGATTATACGGTTAAATCGATAAAGTTTCCCGAATTGAATGCCAGCCATACTATTCGGGATGCTTCTGGGGACAAAAAATTTTATATTGAGTCCAATCCTTGACACTAAACCCAAAACCTATGAAGCCTATTGTGCAGATCTCTCTCGATCTTACAAATATCGATGAAGCTCTGGAAACTGCCGCCTTGGCTCTAAGGGCCGGAGTGGACTGGTTGGAGGCCGGGACGCCTCTGATTTTGGCGGAAGGCCTGCATGGAGTCCGAAAACTCAGAGAAGCTTTTCCCGGAATCCCAATTGTGGCAGACCTCAAAACCATGGATGGGGGATATCTCGAGGCCGAAATGATGGCCAAAGCCGGTGCTACCCACGTCGTGGTCATGGCCCGGGCCCATGCTGAGACCATCAAATGTGTGGTGCAGGCTGGGAGGGATTTTGGAGTAAAAGTGATGGGGGACAATATGGTCTGCCCAGATATGGTGGAAGGGGCGAAGTTCTTAGAAGATCTGGGTTGTGACTATGTCATCCACCACATTGGTTACGATGAGCGAAGGGGAATTGCTGCCGCAGGCCATCGCATGCCAAGTCCGCTCGATCAACTTCGCGAAGTAGTAGCGGCAGTCAATATTCCAGTCCAGGCAGTGGGAGGCCTTTCTCTAGAGCAGGCCATTCAATGTCCACAATATGGAGCGCCTTTGGTGGTTTTAGGAGCGCCTCTGACCATCGATGCCGATTCTTTTAAAACGGCTGATGGAGATTTGGAATCCTCCCTTCGGATGATTTGTGCCGCCATCCATGCTCAAGAAACTGTTTTCCCCTCAAAATCCTAGCCTATGTCCAGTGCCAAAATCCCCGCCGTAGTCAACTACTCCGAGCAAAAATATTCTGTAGAAATCCGCGAAATCCCAATCCCTGAGATCGGTGAAGAAGACATCCTTCTCGAGGTGGAAAATGTCGGTGTCTGTGGATCTGACCTTCATCAGTGGACTTCCGACCACAGTTGGCCGGTGAATTATCCGGTTGTATTGGGACATGAATTTGGCGGAAAAATCGCCAAGTTGGGGTCTAGGGTTTCTGGTTGGAAACTCGGAGATCGGGTCGTGTCCGAAACCGCCGCCGTGGTCGATATACAGAATCCCATGAGCAAAGTCGGACTCTACAACCTTGACCCAACTCGAAAAGGCTTCGGCTATGGAGTCAATGGAGCCATGACCCGATTTGTACGAGTTCCGGCGAGATGCTTGCATTCTGTCCCCGAAAACCTGTCTTTCGAGGAAGCCTGCCTGACCGAACCCTGCTGTGTAGCTTTCAATGCTTTGGTAGGCAATTCCCAAATCAAACCCGGTGACCGGGTGCTGGTGATCGGGCCGGGGACGATCGGGATTTTATGTGCTGCAGTGGCAAGACTTTGCGGAGCAGAGGTGGGGATTTTGGGATTGGAAGCTGACCGGGGGAGATTGGATATTGCCCTTAACGCTTACGGCTGTCATCCTTTAATTGGGGAAGATGCAGCAGAAGCCTGGGCCAAAAAGCGGGATGGATTGGGAGCAGATGTGATCGTGGATGCAGCCGGACACAGCATCACATTGAAAATTGCCATGAAATTGGTTCGTCCCAATGGGCAAATCACCAAAGTGGGTTGGGGACCTCAGCCTTTGAATTTTTCCATAGATCCCATCGTGCAGAAAAATGTGCGCTTGCAAGGGAGTTTTAGCCACAACTGGCCGATTTGGGAGCGGGTAATTGCTTTGTTGGCAAGTGGAGCTTTGAATGTCAAGCCCATCATCGGAGGAGTTTGGCCGATTACGGAGTGGCATGAGGCTTTTGAAAAAATGCACTCCGGTCAAGTGGTGAAGTCGGTTTTAAAACCCGTTTAAAAGAAACTAGATGCTTTACCAGTTGCCTTTGGAATTATCATTGTTCCTAATTTTTCTTGATTTAGGGCTATTGTTATGGATCGTTCGTTCTTCAAAGTGGAAAAAATGGAGGACTCATTCTAGGATAATAGCCTTCGTGATTTTTTCCATATTTTCTTTTTTGAAATGGATAGGCACTTCTCCAACTTTTATTGCCTCATCTCCAAATGAGGTCATTTTTAAAAGCAATGAAAGGATTGGAAAGTTGTATTTAGCAAGGAATGGTGATGAAGGCCTTTTTATTTTTTGGGAGGAAAAAATATCTGGGATTGAAGGCGAGCTTACCTTGGAAATGGAAGGTATTTACCCTAATGGCCTCCATATTTTCAAAGAGATTGATCAGAAATTACTCGAATTTAGACCTGATTTGGGATTGGATAGTGATACTTGGAAGTCAATCCTTGTGGAGGTAAATGATTCTCAATTTCAGCCAATCTCGCAGGAGGGAGAATTGGCATTAAAGAATCATAAAAAAGTAGCCTTGGCCAATTATGTGTCCCAGATCGTTTCTTTGGCTTTTTTGACTGTATTTCTGTTTATCTTATTAAAAAGTCCAATGAAATTCTATTGATCTCTTAAAGAAAAAAATCATGCGCCTCAAAGACAAAGTCATTATCGTCACCGGAAGTACCACAGGAATCGGAAAAGCCATCGCCAAGCGCTGTGCTTCTGAAGGAGCCAAGGTGGTTGTGCATGGATTGGAAAAAGATCTAGGCGAAGAGGTGCGGGAAGAAATTGGCTTGGATCAGGCGGTTTTCTGGGGAGAGGATATCACCACAGATACCTGTCCTAAAAATCTGGTTCAACTTGCCCTCCAATCTTACGGAAAACTGGATGCGGTCGTCAACAATGCCGCGTGGGTGATCGCTTCGGATATCCATACCACGGACAAGGAGTTTTTCCAAAAAGTGATGGACATCAATGCGATTTCTCCTTTTCTCCTGATCCAAGAGGCCTTGCCCGAACTGATCAAAACCAAAGGGTCTGTCCTCAATATCGGCTCGATCAATGCCTGGAGTGGAGAACCCAATTTGTTGGCGTACTCTGTTTCCAAAGGGGCTCTGATGACCCTAACCGGTAATTTAGGGGATTCCCTAATGCGGGAGTATGGCGTAAGGGTCAATCAGATCAATCCGGGTTGGGTGCTGACCGAACGGGAGCGGGAACGCAAAAAACTCCATGGTCTTTCGGATATTTGGTATGAAGGCCTGCCAAAGATTTTCGCTCCCTCGGGAAGAATCCTCTGGCCGGAAGAGATCGCCTCGGCCTGTATTTTTTGGCTTTCTGACGAAAGCGGTCCCGTTTCAGGCCAAGTAATGACTTTGGAGCAACATCCGATGACAGGCAGAAATCTACCTAAAGACAGTTCCACTATCCGTTAAACGACCATGCCCAAACTAGCCGCCTTTCCCAAAGCCTTTATGCAGCAGCTCTGCAAGGATGGAAGTATGAAAATCGCCGATTGGGTGAAATTGGCTGCGCCGCTTGAGCTTGACGGGCTGGAATGGTATGCAGGATTTTTGGAAATGGAAAATGAGCATAACTGGGAGAAGTTTCGGAAAATGGTCGAAAATGAAGGCATGGTCATCCCTATGATGTGCTGCTCCCCGGATTTTACCCATCGTGACAAGGCCTTTCGGGATAAGGAAATCCAAAAGCAAAAGCGCTGGATTGACATGACCGATGCCTTGGGAGGGAAATATTGCCGGGTGCTTTCCGGTCAGTATCGCCCCGAACTCTCGGTGGAGGAAGGGATTCAACTGGCTAAGGAATGTATTGAAGAATGTCTACCCTATGCTCAAAGTCTTGGAATCACCCTAATTATTGAGAATCACTACAAAGATGACTTTTGGGAATATCCGGAGTTTGCGCAGAAGCGAGACATTTTCACCCGATTGGTCAAGTCCATTCAACATCCCAATTTTGGAGTGAATTACGATCCGAGCAATGCTTTTTTGGCTGGGGAAGATCCTTTGGATTTGCTCTATGATGTATCTGAAAGAGTGCTAACCATGCATGCCAGCGACAGATTCATAAAATACGGAACCATCGAAGACTTGAGAAAGGTGGAAGGAGGAGCCCAAGGCTACGCCAAAATGCTCAGCCATGGGGAGGTCGGCAAAGGTATGAATGACTACGATGCCATTTTCACGGAACTCAAGCGGGTAGGCTTTGACAACTGGATCAGCATCGAAGATGGCGTGGACGGAATGGATCAACTGGAGCGCAGTGTGGCGTTTCTGAAGAAGAAGATTGCGCAGTATTGGAAACCCTAGTCAACGGTTGACGGACAACAGTCCACCGCTAATAAAAATTCTATCTGGAGCTGAAATCATCATTTAATACAAAATAGCTGTGGTCTGTGGACCATGGACCGTTGACAAATCAACTTATGCAACCTTACCTCTTTACAACCATCTTCTCTCAGTGTTTTTTGGGCGAAGGCCCGCTTTGGATTGCCGAGTCCGGCTGTTTTTTCTGGGTAGATATCGAAAAGGGGAACCTTCATCGATACCATTTAGCCTCTGAAAAGCTGGAAATCAGGAGCTTTCCTCATCGTTTGGCAGTGGTGTTGGAAGGTCAAAACGGAAAGTTGATTCTGGGCTTGGATCGGAAACTCGCCCGATACGATTGGAATACAGAGGAACTGGAGTGGTTGGTTGAGGTAGAATCAGATTTTCCAAATCATCGCTTCAATGACGGGAAGGTCGATTCTAAAGGGAGGATTTGGATAGGAACTCTGGCTTTAGATTTTACCAAAGGTGCGGGTTCCTTGTATCAAATAGGAGCAGATCTGAAGCCTGAAATCCAACTGAGTAACCTGACCATTTCTAATGGGATGGCCTGGACGGCTGATCAACAGACTTTTTTCTATATAGACACGCCCACCAAGAAGATTCAGGAATTTGCATTTGATCCGGAGTCGGGAGCCATTGAATTTCGGCGAATTGCCGTCGAGATTCCAGAGGGTTTAGGCTTTCCCGATGGAATGTGTATAGATAAAGAGGGCATGTTATGGGTGGCGCATTATGCGGGTTCTGGGGTTTACCGATGGAATCCAATAACAGGTGATTTGCTGGACAAAATCGAACTGCCCGTGCCCCATGTGACTTCCTGCTGCTTTGGAGGAGAAAATCTGGACTTGATGCTGATTACTACGGCACAGGAGAATCTTTCTTTAGAAGGTTTGGAAAAGTATCCGCAAAGTGGGGATGTGTTTTTGGTGAGGGTGGAAGTGGGGGGATTTGAGTCTTTTCAAGCGGTATTTTAATCTCCCGCTGATTTTCACAGATTGATTTCGCAGATCCACGCTGATTTTGAAAGGACTCAATCCTAACTTTGTTATTTTCATTTCCCACAGATTTTCACCGATTCGATTCACAGATTTACACAGATCCTAACTTAAAATCTGTGTGGATCTGTGATTTTTATCTGTAGTTATCTGTGGGAAAATTCAGCGATCATCTGCGACTTTTTCAGCGCTAATCAGCGGGAAATCTTAATCAAAAAAGCCAATCATTCGACTGGCTTCTCAACTTTTCTATAACAAAGGCCTAAACTGCCTCAGGAACCTCACATCATTTTCGGTAAAGAGTCGCAAGTCCTTGATCTGATACTTCAGCATTGCGATTCGCTCGATGCCCATTCCGAAGGCAAATCCTGTATATTTCTTCGAGTCGATTCCGCAGTTCTCCAATACGTTTGGATCGACCATTCCCGATCCTCCGATCTCTACCCAACCGCTGCCTTTACAGACATTACAGCCTTTGCCCCCGCAGATCAGGCAGGAGATATCGATCTCTGCACTTGGTTCTGTGAAGGGGAAAAAAGAAGGTCTGAATCGCACCTTGGTCTCCTTGCCAAACATCTCCTTGGCGAAGTGGTACAAGGTGTTTTTCAAATCGGCGAAACCTACGTTTTCATCCACATAGAGCCCTTCCACCTGATGGAAGATACAATGCGCACGAGCCGAAATCGCTTCGTTTCGATATACCCGGCCTGGAGAAAGGGTGCGGATAGGTGGTTTTTGGTTTTCCATCACGCGTACCTGTACGGAAGAGGTATGGGTTCTTAGCGCGATGTCGGGATTTTTCTCGATGAAAAAGGTGTCCTGCATCTCCCGTGCCGGATGGTTTTCTGGGAAATTCAAAGCGGTGAAATTATGCCAATCGTCTTCGATTTCCGGTCCTTCGGAAAGGTTGAAACCAATGCGTTCGAAGATTTCGATGATTCGCTGGCGAGTCGCAGTGAGGGGATGAATTCCTCCCAGAGACTGGTTGGAGGGAGGCAACGTCAGATCCAGATCCGCACTTTTTGATTTCTTGTTGGCAGAATTTACCTTTTCGATCAATTCCTGAAATTTGGCTTCCGCCAATTGCTTGACCCCGTTGATCAGCTGTCCGTAAGCTCTTTTTTCCTCATTGGGAATCTTGCCCATCTCTGCAAAAAGTTCGCCTACCACACTTTTCTTGGAAATGTATTCCATTCGGTAAGCCTCCAGCTCATCCGGAGTGTTCGCATCAGCAGCTGCAATGGCGGCTTTGATCGCCTCAATTCTTTCCTGACTCATCAGTTTCAAATTTTATCAAGCCACAAAGCTAAGGGTTTTGAAATTTTTTGGGTAAAAGTCTGGAATGAAGTCGTCCATTCTAAAAGGATTCTTTCACTTTTTTTCAGGCTGACTCAATCCAAGGTTTAAAACCTCCTCGTAAGTGCATTCAAATACGAAATTCTAAAACAAACAAAACCATGAACAAATTATTCAAATTATCACTAGTGGCATTTGCCTTTTTGTCAGCCAATGTGGCTTTCGCTCAAATGGAAAAAACCGTAGAAGTTGGCGGTGCTCCGATGTATCCTTCCAAAAACATCGTGGAGAACGCGGTGAACTCTGCTGATCACACCACCTTGGTAGCAGCAGTAAAAGCAGCCGGGCTTGTAGAAACCCTTCAGGGAAAAGGTCCTTTCACTGTTTTTGCTCCTGAGAATTCTGCCTTTGCAAAACTTCCTGCTGGAACGGTTGAAACTCTTTTGAAGCCGGAAAATAAAGGCCAATTGACTGCGGTATTGACTTACCACGTAGTTGCTGGAAAAATGGGCTCCAAGGAGATTGCCGATGCGATCAAGAAAGGAAACGGTAAAACCACTTTGACTACGGTGCAAGGTGGAAAACTGACCGCTTGGATGAAAGGAAAAGACCTGTACATCACCGACGAAAACGGTGGACAATCAAAAGTAACCATTGCCGATGTATGGCAGTCCAATGGAGTAATCCATTCGGTAGATACCGTAGTGCTTCCTAAGATGTAAGTAAAAATTAGCTTAACACACAAAAAAACCTGCTCGGTGTGAAACCGAGCAGGGTTTTTTGTTTATTAATTCACTTATTCAATAGACATAGGGATTTTCGTTCCAATGGCAGCCAATTTTTAATTATCCGAAGCGAACTATTTCTCAACCGAATCCCGAAGTACCCAATAGGTAAAACCACTTGCAATAGCAATTCCTAAAAATTGATAAATCACATTTTTACCGGATGAAATCAGGCCAATGATCCGAAATACAAATCCAAAAACATAGGTATAGGCTATTGCAAGGGCCATATATGCAAACATGTATTTTGGTTTTCTATCCCAATCAGGCTTTAAATAGTGAGCCAAGTAATGGATACAATAATAACCTAAAATAATAGGAGATGTCATAATGAAGAGGTAAAAAGCTCCATAAAGGCCTCCTAGACTTAGTTTATCTAAAGCAAATAAATTGAAAAAAAAGCTTGTTGATATGCTGAAGATTAGGTTGCAAAAAAGAAACCCGCTTAAAAATTTCACGATTTCCATAGAAAAGGAGAAGACCTTTTGAACCACTTTTTTGATAGTCTTGTGATTTTGAGTTATGTCTATCAAGTTAGTCGAAATAAACTTGAAAATAAAAGCCCAAATCTTTCGAAATGGGCTCTTTCAGAATTTAGGTTTTGCCTTAAGACTTTACCAAGTCCTACCTCCGGAAGGTCTTCCCATCATCCAAGGTTGCTGGGGAGTTTCCGGCTGCTTGAAGTTTCCGATAATGTAAGTAAAGGTCAGCATGCCATAGCGGGTCAGTACATTGGTGAATACGTCCGTCACGGCAACGTCTGAGATTGTTCGGCTGATGCTGTTGTTTTGGTTCAGCAAGTCGAAGACCACTGCTTTCAGTTCAGCCTTGTTGTTTTTGGCAAATCTGAATCCGCCCTCAATGTTCCAAAGCCAGAAATTCTGGTTAAATCCTTCTGACAATCCTGTGAATAAGGTATTCACGACATTGTTGGCCATGAAAAATTTACCATTTTGAGAACTAAAATACAGGCGGGCGTTGGTTTCCTGCTGGTAATAGTTGTTGTCAAGATTTTGCTGCAGGGAGGAATTTACAATATTGTAGGTACCGGTGGACTGCAGGGTAAAATCAACATTTTTGCTAATGTTGGAACTGAAAGTAACACCTTGGCTCAGCCCCAAATTATCATTGAGGTTGGTTTCCCCGTTGATGATCCCCGGGATCCTGTTGAAATTGATTCTTGTATTGGTATTAAACTGGGTTTTGATCTTTTTGATTGGGGCACCATAGGTTAGAAAGAAGGAAGTTCTCCAGTTTCCGTCAAGGTTGACAGGCTTTGTGATCTGTCCTCCGGGTCTCAATAATACTTCTCCGTTGATCAGGGTGTCTGTGGCTGTCAAGAAGGTGCTGCTCCCGATGTAATTACTGGTGGAGGAATAATTCACGAACATAAAGAGCGTTCTGGATTTCTCCAGGTTGATCTTACTAATGTTGGCGAATATGTTGTGGTTAAAACTCTGTCCCAATTCAGGATTACCCACTCTTAGGCTCAGAGGGTTGGCGTTGTTGACTACATTTTGCAATTCGGAAACGCTGGGTTCATCGGTGTTGGTCCGGTAACGAACTCTCCAGGAAAAGCCAGTTTCTCTGTTTCTGAAATTGACATTGGCACTAGGCAAGATATTGTTGAAATCTCGATTGAAAATTCCCTGTTCCGGGAAAAATGCCTGATTGTCCAACCTGGCATTTTGATAGTCCAGATTCAGGTTGATATTGAACTTGTTTTTGTTCAGGGCATATCCTGACCGAAGTCGCTGAGTAATGAATTTGTTGTCAAATTCATTGGAAAGTGCAGTGTCCAAGATTGGCCTTCTTTCGTCATCCAGAATAAAGGTTTTTTGGTCTGCACGGGTTTTATTGTTTCCTACCTGATAGCCAAATGTGGCAATAGCGTTTTTACTGAGCTGCTCTGTATAGGTCAGATTGACGCGGTAATTGAATCCATTGTTAAAAGATTCTGTCTCTTGAAGGGTGGTGTCGACCAGATTTCTTCTGAAATCCCGGCTAGCGGCCAGAAGCTCTGAAAGCTGATCCCGCTTGCTCCAGGCGGTGTAGATTTCGGAGGAAAGTGTTCTGCCTGGTTTGTCGAATTTATAGCGATAGGTCAGGTTATTTGAAATGTTGAAAGCCTGAGTTTCCGCATCGGTGATAGACCTGAGCGCGGATAGGTTTTCTCCTGTGCTGGCTGAAGTCAAAGCGTCTCGGTCGCTATAGGTTTTATTGGTCTGGAAAGAAAGACTTGGAGTAAGGATAATGGAGTTTTTGGGATTGATATCTGATTCTATCCTTGCATTTGCTCGGTGATTGTAGTTATCAACCGTATTGATCAAGCTTTCTTGATAGGTTTGGCGAAGATTTTCGCTGACCACAGTTTCTCTGTTAGTATTCTGGAGTAGGGAGTTTGTCGTGTTATTAAAGAAATAACTACCACTAAAATTCACCTTTTTGCCCCATTTATCTGAATAGTTCAAGCCCAAGGCATTGGTGGAGACGATTCCGGTTTCATTGCCGACGAAGAAATTGTTATTTCCTCCTCCCCATTGGCCGCCACCCATTCCCGGTCTTCTCATTCCTCCGCCACCGCTTGAGTTGGCGCTTACCCCGGCTAAGTCTTGACTGGAGAAGTTTTGCTGATTTACGTTATTGAATAGTCCCAGGATGGAAAGTCGTTGATCTCCTTTGAAAAGGTTAATGCTTCCTCCTGCAGAATACCGGTCATCGGTACCATAGCCGGCATAGGCTCTTCCAAAAGAGCCGTTTTTGCGGTCTGATCTCAGAATGATATTGATAGTTTTGGTGTAATTGCCATCGTCAAAACCGGTGAGGCGGCTTTGGTCAGATCGCTGGTCTAACACTTCCACGCGATCAATTGCATCGGCAGGAAGATTTCTCAGCGCGATGCTGGGATCACTTCCGAAAAATTCTCTCCCATCCACCAGGATTTTCTGGACATTTTCTCCCTGCGCCTGAAGTTGTCCTCCTTGCATGGTGATTCCTGGCATTTTTCGAATCAGGTCCTCTGCCTGGGCGTTCGTTTGAGTCTTAAAGGCATTGGCATTGAAAGAGGTGGTATCTCCTCTCTGCTCTCCTACAGGAGCTTGGCCTTCGATCACTACTTCACCCAATACTTTGGCATCCTCCAAGAGAATAATATCCCCCAATTCCATGGGATCACGGAAGCTATGTTCTTTGACAATGGTCTTATATCCCAAAAAGGAGATCTCAAGTTTTACCTGAGGGATTCTTGGTCTGGCGATTTCAAAAGCTCCATTTGCCCCTGTCACAGTTCCTCTTAGCAGGGAATCTGTGACTGTTTTGATCAAGACATTCGCGCCGATCATTGGAGTATTGGTGGCCCCGTCAATCACTTTTCCGGTGAATTTCCGTTCTTCCTGAGGAGGACCGGAGGGGCGTTGGCCAAAAGCTGAATAATTCAGCAAAAGGCTAAAAATCAGGATACTTAGGGTAAATTTTGTTTTCATAATCAAGGCAAAGTTCAAACACTTTGACTGATCCTGAAATAGAAAGGTTTAAGCTCGATCTAAGCAAAAATTAGAACGGAAAAACTAAGGGATAAATGGTCTTTTTTCCCTTTGAAATAGAGAAATATTTAAACCTTGGACATGATCTCGGGGTATGAAATTCCAAAATGGCTGTTTTCGTAAATCACCTTGCCGTTTTGGATCAAAATTACCTGAGGAGATTCATGAGGAACCCCAAACTCCTGCTCTACTAAATCGGATAAATTCCTAAAACTGATTAAATCAAGATAAAATGGCACTACTTTTTCTCCATCTTCGATCTTCCAGTTTCTCAGAAGACGATCCAAAGACATGCTACTGATCGAGCAACGGGTGCTATGCTTGAAAATCAAAACAGGCTTCTCAAAACTCAGGGTTTTGATTTCATCCAATTGTGAGGCTTGTATGAGTTTGTTCCAGTTCATGGCGTGGAAATCTGTCTAAGGAGAAATTCTCGATATTTAAAATTAGTTCCAAATGGAATTTGAACCTATGAAGCAATTCAATAAATACCGATTTTCTTTCCTCATTTTTATAGGCATGGTCCCACTGATTTGGGGATGCAAAACTTTGGACCCATTCACCACTCCGGAAACCGTGCCAGTTCCGCAGGCCTATTCCAAAGTCAATGTTCCGATAGAAGTTCCCTTTGAGACCCTAAACAATCTGATAAATCAGCGGATTCCGCCGGTACTTTATGAAGGAAATGAAATTGATTTGGATAATGGGGTTTTAGGAAACCTGAAGTTGTCCAGAGCAGGATTGATTCAGGTAGAGGGCGTTGACTCTGAGCGAATGGAATTGACTTTTCCGCTAAAAGTAAACGGAGAAGTCTGGCTCAAGCCCACCGGTTTGAGACGCCTGTTCCAAAATAGAATCCCCATAGAGCAAACACTTCAGCCCAAGGTCCTGGTCAATCCCAAAATTTACCCCAATTGGTCCTTGGGTGTCTCAGAGTTTGAGTTGTTGGATTTAGGAGGAAAAATGGCTGTCAATGTGATGGGTTTTGAGGTGGATATCAGTCAGCTGATCCGCAGAGAAGCCAGGAATTTTGCCACGCAGCAACTGGTGGGTAAAAAGGATGTTTTGGCTTTGAAACCCATGATTGACCAAGCTTGGGCCGAAGCCGGAAAGCCAATTTATGTAGATTTATTTGGGAAAAGCCTGGCGTTTTCCATTCAGCCGGATTCGGTGAAAATAGGTGAAAAAATAAACCCGGGCAGGGGATATCAATTGAATTTGGGACTGCTTGGAAAGGTGAATTCCCATCCGGGTAATGCCGCCCCTAGCCGGGCATTCCCCTTGCCCTCCCTTTCCGAAAACAAGGATGACTCCAATGAGCTCGAGATTCGAGTTCCCCTTTTCTTAAGTTACGAAGAGCTAAATGGGATTTTGAAGGAAAACTTTGAAAATCATTTTATTCGGATCAACCGAACAACTGTATTCAATCCGAGCAATTTCAAGACTCAAGCCTATGGAGAAAAATTGGGAATTTGGATGGATTTCACGGCCATTCAGGAAAATTCTGAGGAAATAAAAGGAAGGATGTTTTTGGTCGGTATGCCTGAGTTTGATTTTGATGAAAATTCCCTGGGCTTTAAAGAGGTGGATTTTTACCTTGAAAGTGATAGTCAAAAAGCCAAGACGGCAGCCAGACTAAAGAAGAAAAAGATCATCCGACAGCTCAACCAAAGATTGAAATTCCCGATGGAGGATACTTTCGAATCAGGAATGAGTGGCATTCAGGAGAGATTGGGGCTGACTACGCCGATCGCCAATCTCCAAGTTGTGGGGCTGGAATTAGGCCCGGAAGGGTTCTATCCCGGAAAATTGGGTTTGATTATTCATCTGATGGCCAAGGGAAAAGTGGAGGTGAACTGGAGGTGATAAGAAAATTGACAGCTTGCGGACTAGATCAATTCTTTAAAAGTCCGGATTCCCTTTTTCTCTCCCAAGACCAATAGCTTCTGGAGTAGCTGCGCCGTCAGGAAAGCATCTCCTCCCGCGGTATGCCGGTCGTCCGGTTCGATTCCAAACCGCTCACAAACGGAGTCTAAGCTGTAAGATTCTTTTTGGATTTGGCTCAGATCCGCAAATGGACCATGATCCAGTCTCATCGCAAAAGTCATGGTATCTAAAACGGGGTTTGGGAATCTATTCAGCCCAAAAGGTTTGAGAATACGAAGAAGCATTTCCAGGTCATAGCCTACATGATGCCCCACAAGGATCCCATTACCGATAAACTCCAGTAACTTCTCTGAAAAATCCTCTAGCGTGACTCGGTTTTCTTTTTCCAAAATACCATGAATTGCCACGGTGGAGGAAACAGAACGATCACTGAAGGGGTAGAGCTCTAGACTCTCTGAGACCCTTATCTTTCGGTTTTTGATCTTGAGGGCTCCAAAGGAAAGGACATGATCTTTCTCCACATCAAATCCGGTGGTTTCGGTATCCAGGACCACAAATTCCAATTGATCCAGGGTTCGGATAGCAGGTATTTTCTCAGAATTTTTCTCCAGGAATTCTGCTACAAAATCCTTTGGTTTTGGGCTTTTCTTCCAAAATTTCCAGGTGCTCATTTGGAGAAATAATCAAGTTGAAATCTTACCTGAACAATTTCCTGAAGCTCGGTGATCGGACTGAAGGTATTTTTGAGCAATTGACGCTGGAGTTTGCCAAGTGATTTTGGATTTAAATACCGTCCGCTATTTCCTTTCCTCAAGCCTTCCGAGGCTCTCATGCGCATCAGGATCTCATAGGCCTTTCCCGCTTGGGTGAAAAGCTCCGAATAGTTGGGCTCTAGAGTTCCTAGATACTCGAATCTTCGAAAGGTATTGTTAATTCCCACTACCTCATGGCTTAAGACCAGAAGTCTTGCCAAATCTGTCAAAGGCATCATGGCTCTTGCCTTCAAATCAAACTGGTCCTTGTGCTCTCCGGATTTTTCGACGACTATGCCTTTGAAAAAACCCAATGGGGTTGGGTTAGACAATGCATTTTGGGCCAGAAAATTCAGGAAAACCTTCTTTTTTCGGATTTCTTGATAAATATGCTCCGTTAGTTCCTCTGCTAGTGAGCTGTGGGGTCCGATGGATCTATAATCGAAGAAAATGGAGACTTTCAGGAGAGCTTCCTGAGTTGGATGAAGAATCCATTCGCTGAAATAAGACTTCCATTGACTCAAGGGCTGAACCCATTCAGGATTGCTGGCCATGATTTTACCGGGACATGGATCAAAACCACAGGCTAGCAGAATTTCAGTGATTGCTGTTCCGAGCTGGAGAAAATACTCCTGTGCTTTTTCCTTGAAAGGCTCCTCCACGTCTTCATACAATATGGCATTGTCCAAATCTGTGCGTAGCAATTGCTCCTCCCGACCTTCACTTCCCAAGGAGAGGAAGCAAAATTTGATCTTGTCCATTTCCGAGTATTGTTCTTGGAGCTTTTTCCTTGAAATCCGGATTGCCTGCTGAATGATCACATCGTTGATTTCGGTCATGACAGAGGATACAAAATCCATAGAAACCTCATTGTCCAGATAATAAAGCAACATTTGTTCGGCGCGATCCCTGATTTTTCGCATTTCGCCTAGGTCTAGGGTGTTCATCAGTCCGTGGATCAACACGGCTGGGCTGTTGCCCATGGACAGAAAAATATCATGATCCGAAATCAGCCCAATGACCGGGCTCTCGTCCGTTCCGTCTTCAGTCAAGATCAAATGATGAAGCCGGTGGCGAATCATCGTTAGGTAGAGGTTAGAAAAGCCGTCTGATTTTTTTCGGGTAATAACCGGCGTAGTCATCACATCCTGCACAGAGGTTTTTAGGTCCAATCCTTTGGCCAAAACCCGTACCCTTAGGTCTTTATCCGTCAGAATACCTTTGGGGAATCCTTGGGCATCAACCATCACAATGCTGCTCACTTCTTCTTGAGCCATAAGTTGGGCCGCTTGCTGGACAGGGGTGGACAGAGGACAAGTCAGTACATTTTCTGACACTTTGACTTCGGATTGGTCAGAAAAAATCATCAGGGAATGATCTCCTTTGAGGTTTTTGAACAGTCCTCGGGCCTTTTGGCCTTGGGAAAGATCCTGTCGGATGACTACCTGTCCCGAAGCAAAGCCAGCGGCAAAGTACAGGGCTACCTGTGCGTTTTCCTTTAGGATCTTCTCAAAGATCTCCACAGGAATAGCGTAAACCAAGCTGTCTTCCAAAACTTCGGAGGTCAGCAAATAGGGCCTTTTTCCCAATAGAGCCAATACCCCAAATACATCTCCCTCTTCGCAGATTTCCCGGATTTCATCTCCTTTTGGAGTTTTTTCTACTAATTGGATTGAGCCATCCTTCAGTACAAAAAAATGAGGTTGAGCCGGTTCGCCTTGATGAAATAGAATCTTTCCTTTTTCCAGATAAAGAATCTCCACCTGTCGGGCCACCAATTCCAAATCTTCTTTCTCCAAAAAGGAAAAAGGAGGGTGATGTTTGAGGAATTCGGCAACTCGGTTGACGATGACATTCATTTGAAGTCTGAATTATGAAATCAGAAAGCTGAAAATTTCAGCCTTCTGACTTTAGATCTTTCACTTTATTTTCTTCCTTCAATGATCTCTTTCACCACATCTGGATCCAACAGGGTGGAGGTGTCCCCGAGATTATCTGTGACTCCTTCGGCCACTTTCCTCAAAATTCTTCTCATAATCTTTCCTGACCGGGTTTTGGGAAGTCCTGATACAATTTGAATTTTATCGGGCTTGGCAATCGGGCCGATGATTTTTGAGACGGTTTCCTTGATCTCATTGATCAGATTTTCTTGGGTCCGGTTGGACATGTCACAAATCACATAGGCATAGATTCCCTGGCCTTTGACTTCGTGAGGATAGCCCACCACTGCAGATTCGATGACTTTTGGATGTTCATTGATTGCATTTTCCACCTCGGCAGTACCCATTCTATGTCCAGAAACATTGATCACATCATCTACTCGTCCTAAGATTCTGTAGTATCCGTCATGATCCCGCTTGACTCCGTCCCCGGTGAAGTACATGTTCTTATAGGTGGAGAAATAAGTTTGTCGGCATCGTTCATGATCTCCATAGGTAGTTCGGATCATGGAAGGCCAAGGGAATTTGATGCATAGGTTACCTTCCACAGAGTTGCCTGTCAATTCATTTCCTTCGGCATCCACGATGGCCAGTTGGATTCCAGGCAAGGGAAGTGTGGCGTAGGCTGGCTTGGTGGGGGTGATTCCAGCCAAAGGAGAAACCAGAATTCCACCGGTTTCGGTTTGCCACCAAGTATCCACTATGGGACATTGGCCCTTTCCAATGTGGGTATGGTACCAATGCCATGCTTCCTCGTTGATAGGTTCCCCTACTGATCCCAGCACCTTTAAGGAGCTCAAATCCTTTCCTTCTATTGGCTCTGTGCCAAAGGCCTGAAGGGCACGGATGGCTGTCGGAGCGGTGTAAAACACATTCACCTGATGCTTTTCCACCACTTCCCAGAATCTTCCCGGATTAGGATAAGTAGGAACACCCTCAAACATCAAGGTAGTAGCTCCCGCCAATAGTGGCCCATAGACGATATAGCTGTGTCCAGTAATCCATCCTACATCCGCGGTGCACCAATAGACATCTCCGGGAGTGTATTGGAAGACATTTTCAAAGGAATACTTGGTATAAACCATATATCCCCCTGTAGTATGTACCACGCCTTTGGGCTTGCCGGTAGATCCGGAAGTATAGAGGATAAACAGCATGTCCTCGCTGTCCATTTCTTCTGCTTTGTTCTCAGAGGATTGACCTTCGATGAGTTCATGCCACCAAAAATCCCTTCCAGACTTCATGTTGACGTCCTGACCGGTTCTTTGGTAAACAATGACGGTTTCAACGGTAGACTTTTCAAGAGCTTCATCGACCACGGATTTTACGCCGATTTTCTTATTTCCCCTGAAGTTTCCATCCGAGGTGAGGATCGCTTTAGCTCCACAATCAATGATGCGATCTGCCAGCGAAGTGCTTGAAAATCCCGCAAAAACCACAGAATGAACGGCACCAATTCTAGCACAAGCCAACATGGCAATTGCCGCCTCCGGAACCATGGGCATGTAAATAATTACTCGGTCTCCTTTGTTGATTCCCTTGCTTTTTAGGGCATTTGCGAATTTGCAGACCTCTTGGTAGAGCTCTCTGTAGGTCAAAGTCCTGGAAGCCTCGGTAGGCTCATTCGGTTCCCAGATGATCGCCGGTCTGTCTCCAATAGTATAAAGATTTCGCTCAAAAATATTTTCCGTGATATTCAGCTTTCCTCCGACAAACCATTGGACATCGGGCTTTTCAAAATTCCATTTCAGGACTTTGTTCCAGCGCTTTCTCCAGTGAAAGGAATCAGCAATTCTGGCCCAGAATTCTTCGGGTTGTGCGACACTTTTCTGGTACTCATATAGATAGCCGCTGAGGGTATGGAGTCTGTCACTCATGTACTTATAGGTTTTGGGTAATTGTAAATTTAATGTTCTTGAGCTTTTCCGGCACCTTTTGGGATTCTAATTTCCTGAATTAGGTCCTGCACCTGTTGAGGTGGTGCAGGGGTAAAAAGGGACACCAAGAAGCAGCCAGCGAAATTGATCAGCATGCCGATGGAGCCTATTCCTTCCGGAGAAATTCCCCACCACCAATGGACAGAAGAATTAAGTTCAGGATGTAGGAATTTGAAATAAAGAATATATCCTATCGTAAAAACCAGGCCTGCAATCATGCCGGTGATAGCGCCTTCTTTGTTGATTTTCGTGGAGAAAATGCCCAGAATGATGACCGGGAAAAATGATGCTGCCGCTAAACCAAAGGCAAATGCGACGACCTCTGCGACAAATCCCGGAGGATTGACCCCAAAATACCCCGCCAAGACTACCGCTCCAGCGGCAGCGATTCTTGCGATCAGCAACTCTTTTTTCTCCGAAATCCCAGGATTGAAATTCTTAACCAAATCTCTAGAAACTGAGGTGGAAATCACTAATAGCAATCCTGCTGCTGTAGAAAGTGCTGCTGCCATCGCACCGGCTGCCACCAGTCCTACGACCCAATTGGGTAATTCGGCTATTTCAGGGCTGGCCAAGACCATAATGTCCTTGTCAATACTAAGTTCATTCGTTTCTGGACTGGCCAAATATTGAACTTTACCGTCTCCATTTTTATCCTCAATCTGGATCAAGTTGGTTTTTTGCCAGTTTTGAACCCAGACTGGAAGTTCGGAGATATTTTTTTCTGAGGTGGATTGGATGGTATTGAAGATCCCAAATGCTGCAACAGCAGGAGCGGTGGTATAGAGAATGGCAATAAAAACCAAGGCATAGCCAGCCGAAAGCCGGGCATCTTTCACCTTGGGGACAGTGAAAAACCGGACGATTACATGAGGCAAGCCTGCCGTCCCGACCATCAAGGCTAAAGTAATCATAAACATGTCCCCCATGCCCTTTCTTCCTGCGGTGTAGGCCGCAAAACCAAGCTCCGTCAATACTCCATCAAGCTTTTCAAGCAAGGGTGTGCCATCTGCCAATTCTCCTCCCAAGCCCAGCTGTGGTATAGGATTTCCTGTGAGCTGCATGGAAATGAAAATAGCCGGGACCATGTAAGCAAAAATCAAAACGCAGAATTGAGCAACTTGGGTGTAGGTAATTCCTTTCATTCCGCCTAAAACAGCATAGAAGAATACGATCGCCATTCCTATTAAAACCCCATACTCTATTGGAACTTCCAGATATCTAGAGAAAACTATTCCGACTCCTCGCATCTGTCCAGCTACATAGGTAAAGGAAATGAACAAGGCACAGATGACTGCGACTACGCGGGCTTTATTGGAATAATATCGGTCTCCGACAAAATCAGGAACGGTGAATTTGCCGAATTTTCTCAGGTAAGGAGCCAGTAAGAGCGCAAGTAACACATAGCCTCCTGTCCACCCCATGAGGTAAACCGAACCATCATAGCCGGCAAATGAAATCAATCCGGCCATGGAGATAAAAGATGCTGCCGACATCCAATCTGCAGCTGTTGCCATGCCATTGGCCAAAGGTGATACTCCTCCTCCAGCTACATAAAACTCTTTGGTAGATCCCGCTCGGGTCCAAATCGCGATTCCGATATAGACAGTGAAGCTTAGTCCGACGAGAATATAGGTCCAGGTTAGAATATCCATTTCTTCCTCAGTCTTCGTTTACTCCAAATTCCCTGTCCAGGTTGTTCATCCGGATCACGTAGATAAAAATCAGAAGGATAAATGCATAGATAGAGCCTTGCTGTGCAAACCAAAATCCCAAAGGGTAGCCCCCGACTTTAAAATTATTGAGAAAGTCAACAAATAATATTCCGCAGCCAAAGGAGACCAGAAACCAAACCAGCAACAAAAGCACTAAGGTTTTCAGGTTTTTTTTCCAATAAGCTGACATTCTCGCCTGATTATCATTCATGGATTTTGGGTTTTTGTTGAAAAGCGATGGAAATGGGAGTTTATAATGGGGTTTTGCCAAAGAAATCTCCTAATCCTTTTCAAAAATGAAATACCTGATTCTGAAGACAGAATCCAAGTCATTTTAGCCAAAAAGCAAAAATTTTTCCAAAAGCGGAAAGTACTTTTTCCAAAATATGGAGATAGCCTAGATGAGGTACTCCGAAATCAGAGCAAGTCCAGCCGCAACAAAAGTGACGATCAGTTTATTCAGCTGGAATTTGTGATGAGGGCTGCTTTCAAAAAAGATGGTGGTAGAAATGTGCAAAAATCCTCCAGTGACCAAGCCATATAGAATTCCGATCCCTTCACCGGACAAAAGACCGTTTCCAATAAACCAGGCACTTGAAAACATTCCCAATGGAGAGGCGAGTGCAAAAATCGTCAGCAGGATGATTGTCCATTTTTTGCTTAGGGAAGAAGACAATACCGCCGCTAAGGCAAATGCTGCCGGTCCCTTGTGCATGATAATTCCCAATAAAACAGATTTACCACTGTGGGCATGATCCATGTTTCCTCCTTCGGAAATGACGGAGCCGTGAGAAAGTAGAGTTCCTTCCAGAAAAGCATGGATAAACAAGCCAAGCATCAAGGTCAATACCCCCTTGGAAGTCTCTGAGGCATGCTTGTGGATATGTCCATGTTCGACTCCGGATGACCAAAACTCCAATAGCTGCTGAAGCAAAAAACCCAAAAGAATGTAGAGTCCCATTTGAGCTTTGGGAAATCCATTGGAGAAAAGCTCAGGTAGAATATGCAGGATTGTAACTGAAAACAGGTAAGAACCGGCAAATACCAGAACCAACTTAAAATATCTCTCTCGAAATACCGGAGCGAAAAAAACCAAAAGACCGGCAGCCATGGCTGTTAGGAAGAGTAAAAGAAAATTTAATCCCATTGAATTTTGATTGGATGCCTGAATGGACTGGATATCCTGGAGCTATAACTGCAACAAAGGTACAAAAATTCAATAATGTTGCATTTCTATCAATTGCCTACTGGGAAAGCCAGGTATTTTCGAAGGTCAGGGCTGATATGCTGTTTGATTTTTCCTCCTTTTTCTGAAAAGATAAGGATCATCTGTAGGTCATTTCTGGCACTGTCCATTCGGATAGCTTCTGTTTTTCCCATGACCATCAATTGCTCTGCAAGGGCATCAGCGGTTTTTCCTTCCTCAGCTACTACCGTGATGGCCAATAATCCATGGTTTACAGGCAGCCCGGTTCGAGGGTCAAGGGTGAAGGAGACTTTCGTGGAATCTTTCCAATAGAATTCATCCGGATTTCCGGCATGAGAGATCGATTTGTTTAATAGTGCGATTTCTCCCATAGTGCTTTTGCCGGTGGAGTCTTCCAAATATTTGACTTGTGATTTCCAAAGTTCTCCCTTGGAATTAAGGCCTTTGGTCAATTCTGTCTTCCCAAGCTTAAGGTGAAAGTTTTCGATTCCTTTTGATACCAGGAATTGAGCAAGCTGATCAAGAGCGATGCCTGAAATCATTTTGGAGAAATCAACCTTTACTTCAAATGGTTTTAAGATCAGGGAGTCCGTTCGGTTTATTTTCGCGAGGCCGACCCATCTTCGAGCATGTTCTACACCCAAGGTATCCATCAATACAGCTCCAGAGTTGCTGAATCGCCAAGCTTGTTGGAGAGGAGTATCAGTGACTTCAAAGGCTCCCCCGCTGTTCAGATGCCATTTTTCGGCTTCTTTCAAGAGGCGAATCAAATCTTGTGATGGGGAAATTAAGGTATCATTGTAGTTAAGGCGACCAATTTCTGAGGAGCTTGAACTGGCATCTGCCAGGCCTTCGATTTTCCAAAAAAGTGAATCAATGGAGGATTTAAAATCTCTTCCCTTAGGATCCAGATATATTATTTCAAAGTCCAACCCGAAAGCCTTTTTGGAATGGCTCATTCTTCCGGGCTCTTCTAGGGCTTCTTCTTCTCCCGTATTTTGGGAGTCTTGTGACCAAAAGTTATATCCCAAAATGGCAATAGCCAGGAAGACCAAAATGTAAATCAGATTTTTCCAGAGAGAGGAATTCATGGAAGGTGTATTTTCTGGCGAATTTAGTCCAAAAATTATGAGTTAGGGAATTTCTCTAGCCTTCATGCCTGAGGCTTTTGTTTATATTTGTGCGTATCGCCATTGCCATGAGAGAAGATTACCTGAGAGGAGATGAGGAAAATTTAAGTCCCAAAGACCGTGAATTTGAGCGGGCCTTGCGGCCTTTGAGCTTTGAGGATTTTACCGGTCAGGCCAAGATTGTCGAGAATCTTCGGGTCTTTGTTCATGCCGCCAAAAAGCGAAATGAGCCTTTGGACCATGTCTTGCTGCATGGACCTCCAGGATTGGGTAAGACAACTTTGTCCAATATTATCGCCAACGAACTTAAGGCTGGGATAAAAATTACTTCCGGGCCGGTTTTGGATAAGCCTTCCGATTTAGCAGGTTTGCTGACCAATTTGGAGGAAGGTGATGTACTTTTTATAGATGAAATTCACCGCCTGAATCCTATTGTGGAGGAGTACCTGTATTCTGCCATGGAGGATTTCCGGATCGATATCATGCTGGATAGCGGTCCAAATGCCCGCTCTGTGCAGATTTCTTTGAGTCCTTTCACGCTGATTGGAGCTACTACTCGCTCAGGGTTGTTGACTTCTCCACTTCGGGCCCGATTTGGGATCAATTCTAGGCTTGAATACTACGACGCGAAGCTTTTGACCGATATAGTAACTCGGTCAGCGGGGATTTTACAAACTCCAATTGATGAGGTGGCTGCTTTTGAAATTGCCCGAAGAAGCCGGGGGACGCCAAGAATTGCAAATATGCTTCTTCGCCGAACAAGAGATTTCGCGGAGGTAAAAGGGGATGGAACCATTACTCTGGATATTGCCAAGTTTGCCTTGAATGCCTTGGATGTGGATGAAAATGGCCTGGATGAAATGGATAACCGCATTTTGTTAACCATCATCGAGAAGTTCAAAGGCGGCCCTGTGGGCCTCGGCACCATCGCTACAGCCTGTGGGGAAGAGGCCGAAACTATCGAGGAAGTCTATGAACCTTTCCTGATTCAGGAAGGCTATATGAAAAGAACCGCCCGTGGCCGGATGGCGACCGAGTTGGCATATAAGCATCTAAAAATAAAGCCGACCGGAGCGAGTGGGACTTTGTTTGATATTTGAAATTGTAGAAAATTGAAATCTATGGGGAAGCAGAATTGGAAATCTGAGTCTTTTTCTGTGTAAATCTGCGGGAGAAAATAATAAAAAAAGGCGGTTTTTACACCGCCTTTGCTATTTCCATTTGATTGATGATGTCCTCGTAGTCGAGTTTATTCCAGTTTTCCGTGATTAATGGATCTGCCATGACTTTGTCCATGATCGCTTCTTGCAGTTTCCCCTGTGCATAAGCTTCAGCATAACTCATATCGGAGAAAGTCACCATGGAGTAGAGCGGAATCCAATCATTCGGATATAAATCATGCAGTTTGGCTTCGATTTTTTTGCGGAGCAAAAATTTAGGATCAGCCACGCTGTCGCGCATTTCGACAAAATTCTCCATAGCCAATTGGCAGATGGCATCCGTGTCGATCTTTCGCTTTTTCTGGAATTTTTCAAAAACCAAGTCCCAGGCGTTGGTTCCAAGTTTTTCGATCAAACCATTCAAAATATAGCAATCCTCGAAGCCGCAGTTCATTCCTTGTCCGTAGAAGGGAACCATGGCATGAGAGGCATCTCCGATCAAAAGGGAATTTCCCTGGACCCAAGGATAGCATTCCACATTGACCAATGCAGCGGTAGGATTCTTAAAAAACTCCGTTTTCAAATCAGGCATTAACTGAAAAGCGTCATCGAAATAAGCGCGAAACACGGTCTCCAGATCGTCCTCGTCGGTGATTTTATCAAAGCAAACTTTGGTGCCTTCGAAGGGCAAAAACAAGGTACAGGTGAAAGATTTGTCAGGATTTGGCAAGGCAATCAGCATAAACTTACCTCTTGGCCAGATATGCAGGGCATTGGGATCCATGGCAAATTCACCTTCCGGAGTAGCGGGAATGGTGAGTTCCTTATAGCCATGGGAAATGTATTCCTGCTTGTAATTAAAGCGAATCTGCTTTTGCATGGCCATCCGAAGTGAGGAGTAGGCTCCGTCGGCTCCGATGATGACATTGGGCGTAAGCTTTTCTTCCCCTTTTGGTGTTTCAAAAGTGATTTCATTGCTTCTGAAATCTACGTCCACACACTTGTATTCAAAGTGGAGGTTGGCTCCCAATCTTTCAGCCTCTTCAGCGAGCAATTGGTTGAATTTTCCTCTGGAAATGGAATAAATCGCCTGGTTTGCTTTTCCATAAGGAATAAAGGTCGTGCCTCCATGTTCGTCGTGCACTCTTCTTCCATACATGGGAATCGCAAGAGGAAGGACTTTTTCCTTTAAGCCTACTTGCTCAAGTGCTTTCCATCCTCGATGGCTCAAAGCCATGTTGATGGATCGTCCGCCTTCGAAATAGGGAGTTTTGCGTTTATCGGGCCTTTTGTCGTATATGGATACGTCCAGGCCTTGCCGCTTGAGGTATATGGCCATCAGGCTTCCGATCAGACCGGCGCCCAAGACCGTGATGTTATTTTTCTTCATTAGAAATCAAGTCGCGCTTTTATTAAGCGAATTTCTCCAAGGATTGTTCCAAAACCTTCGCAAAGCGGTACACATCCAAGAAGCTGTTGTAGAGAGGAGTAGGGGCTAATCTTATGACATTCGGGTTTCTCCAGTCTCCCACCACTCCATGTTTATAGAATTCATCAAAGACGGCTTTTCCGCCTCGGTGAATCAGCAAAGATAACTGGCAGCCTCTTTCAGCCGGGTTTTTTGGGGTGATTATTTCCAAAACTCCTGATTTTCCGCTGATTTGCTCAATCAGGTATTCTAAATAGGCTGTCAGTTTTTGGCTCTTTTTTCGAAGATTTTCCATCCCCGCTTCCTGAAAAATATCCAGTGAAGCCTGATGGGCTGCCAAAGCCAGGACATTTGAATTGGCTAATTGCCAGCCATCCGCTCCATACATAGGCACAAAGCCTTTCTCCATTTTGAAGCGTTCTCCTTCGTCATGTCCCCACCAACCCGCAAAGCGAGGGAGGTCAGGTCGCTCAGCATAGCGTTCATGCACAAAGATCCCCGAAACATTACCCGGACCGGAATTCAAATACTTATAGCTGCACCAGGTCGCAAAGTCCACATCCCAATCGTGAAGCTTGAGGACAGCATTTCCGACAGCATGGGCTAAGTCAAACCCAGCCACTGCTCCAACTTCATGAGCTGCTTTGGTGATGGCCTGCATATCAAAAAGCTGGCCCGTGTAATACTGGATTCCTGCCATATTGACCATGGCGAGGGAATTCCCTTGTTTTTTTATTTCGGAGATAATATCCTCAGTTCGCAGCGTATGCTCCCCCGGTCTGGGCTTGAGTTCTACCAAAGTGGTAGCCGGATCCAATCCATGAAACTTGATCTGAGTTTCCAGCATGTATTGATCGGAAGGGAAGGCTCCAGCTTCGACGATAATTTTGTACCGCTCTTTCGTAGGTCTGTAGAAAGAAACCATGAGCAAGTGAAGATTGACTGAGAGGTTGTTCATAGCTACCACCTCATGCTCCTGGGCTCCGAGGATTTCTGCTAAGGCTGGCTTTGATTTTTTCCGAACATGATACCAGGCGTCTTCCCCATGGAAGTGTCCGTCAACCGCCAAATCTGCCCAGTTGCTAAGTTCTTTTGCCAGATAATCCTTTGCAGATTTAGGCTGAAGGCCCAAGGAATTTCCGCAGAAGTAAATCGCTTCTTTTCCATCCACTTTGGGAAAATGAAATCTGGAGCGAAAATGCGCCAAGGGATCTTGGGCATCTAGTTCACGGGCAAAGGATTCGGAGAATTTGTAGTTCATTTTTTTAGTAAATAGTCAATGGACCATAGTCCATAGAAAAGGCAGTTCATACAAATAACAGATAAAGTTCTTTGTGAGTGAATTAAACCTGGTGGGCCATGGTCTATGGTCAATCGACCATGGACAGGTTTACTTTTCCATCACAGTCCCGCAGCTTTTGCAAGTTCTCAGGTCTTGATTAGACCAAAATCGCTCCATGATCGGAGGAAGTTGGGTGACGATATCGGTTAGCTCCACATATTCCTCGTGAAGCAAAGTGCCGCATTTTTCGCAGTGCCAGATAAAGCCGTCTTTTTCTCCAGCCCTTCTGTAACGCTCTATCACCAAACCAACCGTATTGGCAGGCCTTCTCGGAGAATGAGGCACTTTTGGGGGTAAAAGGAAGATCTCCCCTTCTTTGATTTCTATGTCTTTCGGTTTGCCGTCCTCGATGATTTTCAGCACGATATCTCCTTCCAATTGGTAGAAGAACTCCTCGCCTTCGTCATAGTGGTAATCTTTTCGGGAGTTGGGACCGCCCACCACCATCACGATGAAGTCGTCATTGCCTTTGTACACCTGCTGGTTGCCCACCGGCGGTTTAAGTAAATGACGATTGTCTTCAATCCATTTTTTGAAATTAAAAGGTTTAGCGATGGCCATGGTTAGGAGTTTTGGTTTTGAAAGGATTCAAAGATAGGAATTGATGGAAAAAATCGAGGAAAGAATGCTTTTTGAAAAATAACTGGTCTTAACAATTCTGAGGGATTGAGTATGAAGAAGATATCTCTTGGTCCTCCCGGCTTGGTCTTTCAGGTAAGGATCCTGTTTCAAAAAAATCCTTATTTTGTAGTAAACCCGAATATGAAAATGAACCTACCCATAGCCGATTTACATTGTGACCTGCTTTCTTACTTAGCCCTAGTACCAGGAGCGGATCCTTACATCAAAGATCAAATTGCTTGTGCCATTCCATGGCTGGAAGAAGGAGGAGTGAAAATGCAGGTTTTGGCCATCTATACCAATGTAGAGGATGCCAGCATGAGGATCGCCTCGAAACAAGCAGATTTGTTTGGAAAACTTCTTCAAAACCATGACCAATCGCTAACGGCATTTAATCAAGAATATATTGCCAATGTGGATAAAGAAAGCTGTATTGGCGTCATTGCTTCAGTGGAAAATGCCGCTGGCTTTGGTACCGAAAAATCCACTTGGGAAGAAATTTATGCGCAATTTGATTCCATTGTCGAAAAGGTTGGACAGCTGGCTTACATCAGCTTAACGCATCATACCGAAAACCGCTTTGGAGGAGGGAATTATACCGAAGGAATTGGACTCAAGGAAGACGGGAAAAGACTTTTGGATTATATGGCCGGGAAGCGGATTCCTGTGGATCTTTCCCATACCTCGGATTTGTTGGCCGAAGGCATTTTGAATCATATTGACCGGCATCATTTGCCGATTCCTGTGATTGCCAGCCATTCCAATTTTCGGGCGATTTGGGATCACAAACGGAATATCAGTGATGAATTTGCCTTGGAAGTCATCCAGCGTGGAGGACTGATCGGAGTGAATTTCCTAAGGGAGTTTTTGGATCGGGAAGTTCCGGAGAGGCTTTATGAGCACATTCTCCATGGGGTGAAAATGGGTGAAAATGCGATTTCGTTTGGGGCAGATTTTTTCTATACGCTCAATTTTCCGGATAAAAACCGACATCCTTTTTATTTTCCTTTAGTGGAAAATGCAGGAAAATACCCCTCAATTCTTGAGGCCTTGCGTGAAAGTATGAGTGAAGCCCAAGTCAGAAAACTGGCTTTTGAAAATGTGTTTAACTTCTATCAAAAACTCTGGAGCTGATGTCCAGCCATCATTTTGTCAAAGAACAGCAAGAACCCGCCGTTTTTATTCTGAATACGGAAGAGCTGAATTTTGAATCTGTTTCCCCGCTTTTGGAGTGGGTGCCTACCGTCTTGGTTTGGCAGGAGTGTCTGGATCAGGTACTGAGCTGGGGGATCAAGGTGGATGTGATTTTAGCGGAGGAAGCTTTCCAGAGAGCTAATCTTCATCTCTTGGAAGAGCAATACCCGGTGAAATTTCTCACTACTTATAAGACAAATTTCCTACACGAAGGACTCCACTATTTACAGGCTTCCCAGCATAAAGGAGCTCATTTGGTTGGCTATTCCCATCAGAACTGGGAAAGCTTAGCTTCTGAAACCGAGTTTTTGGATTTGACGATTTTGGATGCCGGATGGAAGTACTATCCGGTGAAGTCCAAGGAATTTAAGAAGTGGTTTGTAGCCTCAACGATCCGGATCTTGGGAAAAGAGGGGATGCCCGTGGAGCTTTCCAATGATGATGGAAAGCTTTTTTTGCCGCTATTTTACCTTACTCAGGTGGAAGTGCCCGAGGGAATTTCTGAGATCAAAGGGGCAGAATTGTTTTGGGTCGGGGAAGAGGTTTGAGGATTAAAAAATTTAACTTCAGAAATATGCAAGGAATTGAATTGATAAAAGGAGAGGAAAGAATTACTGGCCTTATAGAATCAGGGGTTGTTTCATTAAACCTAACGGTTGTAAGCTCAAATGAAAAGGAAGAAATTTTTCTAAATTTAAGTGGAAGGAATGCAACCACTAACGAACGTTTAGTTTGGAAAGAGGAAGAATTGAAAATCGGGGATGATTTTGTAGTGAAAATAGTTGATAATGGGGAGTCGTCCACTCCAATTAAAATAGATAGTTCTGCCCCAGATGATCTTATCCTTCAAGGAAAGCTAAGAGCTTATTCAGCTTTAAAAAAAGAGCTCGAGCAGGCAGGGTTGATTTAGATCTACTCTGACCTTTATCCAAAATGAAAGGAATAAAAATAACCTCGTCCGATATTAATGAAAGTTTTCAGATAGATTCTGGAAATTATTCAATGACCTTTATGTTAAGCATCAAACACTTTCAGGGTCAGGAACAACTCAGCATCCATCTTTCAGGATTTGATAAAGATAAAAATGAAGATGTCAAATGGTTTGATCAATTGATTGGGCCAAATAAGAAAATCATTCTTGAAGTCATAGATGGAAAGGAAGTCATTTCTCCAAAAGAAATTGAAAAAAGAGAAGAGTCTTTTATTGATAAACAGAAATTGGAAACCTACCTATTTCTTCAAAGGGAGTTAAAAGAGAAAGGTTTGATTTAGGAAGGATTTTTTCCTAAGAACAAGAAAAGGAAGGTGATAGCCTTCCTTTTTTTCTTTTAATAAGATCGCTTCGTTCCTCGAGATGACGAATTACTCTTTAATCCAAGCCACTTTTTCAGCTAGAGAATCTCTTTTTCCCTCCGGCCAGTTGTCCGAAGCAGGCTTGGCCACATAGAAAAAGCCCATCAGCATATCTTCTCCTTCCAATCCGAAATCTTTTCTAGCCTCAGGCCAAAAAGTCGGTCCGCCGGTACCCCAGTAGCAAGCCAATCCATGGGCACAGGCAGTGAGATACATGTTCTGCACTGACATCGCAACTGCAGAAATCTCTTCCATCACCGGAATTCCCGAACCTTCAGTTCGCTTCATCAGAATAGCGATCACATGAGAAGCCTTCAAAGGTTGTTCCTTGAATTTCTGGTAAGTTGCTTCGATAAAGTTGGTGCCGTTTTTCTCGGCTCTATGCTTGTATAGTTCTGCCTGATAGTCGGCGAATTTCTTCAATCCTTCCCCGGTGTAGACAATAAATCTCCAAGGTTGGGTGAGTTTGTGGGTTGGAGCCCAGTTGGCATTTTCCAGGATTTCCTCAATGATCGAATCTGCAACGGGATCATTTTCCTTGAATTGAGCGGCAAACTGAGATCGTCTTCCGCGGATGATTTTGGTTACTTCTTTGCTATTGAAATCGGGTATTTGCATGGTTTTAAAATTGTTTTTTATTCAATTGGAATTAGTCCACAAAAGTTTCTTTGATTTTGTCTTTTATCTGATTAATCTCGATGGAGGTAAGGTTTCCCAGAACCTTTATGACCCTAGACTTGTCTATAGTACGAATTTGGTCAATTGCGACCATTCCTTCTTTACCTTGATGTCGGACTGGAATCCTTGTTGGATAATTTTTAAGTGTACTGGTCATGGGAGCTATGACCAAAGTGCCCAAATACTTATTCATTTCTTTTGGAGAAATGACTACACAAGGTCTGGTCTTTTTTATTTCTCTTCCAACAGTAGGGTCTAAATTCACCAAGATGATTTGATATTGCCTTATTTCCATTCCTCTGGCTCTTCGTCTTCAAATACATCCGGGATCATCAATTGATCATCCCCTTCCTCATGCATTTTTTTGAAAGCTTCTTCCCAGCCTTCTCTAGGAGCTTTTATGGGCTTCAAGATTATTTGCTCGTCTTCAAGAATAAGCTCAACCTTTTCCCCTATTTGATACTTTTCGAGGATAAGTTTGCTTAACCTGATGCCCTTTGAGTTTCCGATTTTGACAACATTTGTTTCCATTGGGAATTTGAATTGTGACTACAAAGTAATAACAAAAAATTTATAAAATCATTTCAACATCCCCTCCAAAAATTCACGGATGTCTTTGGCCAAAGCATCGAAATCCTCCTGTCGGTTGTACATCATATGCCCTGCTTCGTAGTAAGTCATATGGATTCGATCCTGTGGGAAATCGTGCCTTGCAAAGGTGTATTCCGCATCAAAAAACGGGGTGATCAAATCGTAATAGCCATTGGCAACCATCACCTTCATTTGCGTATTTCGGTGCATGGCTTCACTCAAAGCTCTAGCAGTACTCACATAACTCGGTTCCCAGTAAGCTCCATCCGGAACCGGTTTCCAGTTCCAATTTCCTCCCATCCCAACTGCAGAAGTAAAATAGGGGCGATCTATGTTGACCTTTAGATTCCGCATCAAATAATCATTGAAGACGGCAGTATAAGCCGAACTGGTCATATAGCTTGCAGGATCACCCAATACCGGGCCTTCGGCAACTTGATCCGTTTCCAAGGCCAGATACCTTCCGTCAAGAGTTCCGATGGCTTTCCCTTCCTCCCGAAGCAATTCTTTCTTGAATCGGTGCATCAAGATTTGATTGTCAGATCTTAGAATATAGGTCTTATCCAAGCCCGTGAAATAGGCTAATTTGGCTGCTATTACCTCTTTTTGAGTTTGAGTTTGCTTTTCTCCCAAGAAAAGAGAAGTCAAGTATTCCCCATAGGCAAAGTCCCTTGCCTCTTGGACAAAAGCTTCCAAGGACTTTCCTTTTCCAGCTTTGCCATGATACCAAGCTGTTACTGCCTGAGAGGGGAGATAGGTGAAAAAAGAGGTTAAATTGTCCTCCCAGCTGGAGGATCCGGCATAATCTAGTGCTTGAGAAATCAATACAATGCCGTTAAGAGCCATGTTTTGTCCCCCGCCTTCCAAAACTTGGGCGACTTTTGCTGCACGGGTAGTGCCAAAGCTTTCGCCTGCCATGAATTTCGGTGCTTGCCATCTTCCATTTTGGGTCACCCAAATCCGCATAAACTGAGCAATAGAAGCCGCATCTTCATTCAATCCCCAAAAATCAGAAGTTTTTCCTACTCCTTCGATCTGGCTAAATCCTGTCCCAATAGGATCAATAAACACCAAGTCGGTGATATCCAACAAGGCTTGGGTATTGTCCACAAATCGGTAGGGAGCGGCTCCATCGTCCACTTTGGCCTCTGAATCGGTTTTGACCACTTTTGGCCCGAAAAATCCAATATGCAGCCAAATGGAAGCCGATCCCGGGCCACCATTGAAGATAAATAACACTGGCCTTTTGGAAGTGTCTACTCCATCCCGAATGTAGGAAGTGGACCAAAGGGCTCCGGTAACTTCACCTTTGGAATTTTTCAAAAAAGTCTCTCCGACAACAGCTTTGTAGGAGATTTTTTGTCCGTTGAAAGTACCCGAATGGCTAGTCTCAAATTTCTGAGGATCTCGAGGAACCCATTTGGTTTCAGACTTTTCTTCTTGGGAAAAGGAGACTACTGATAATAGAAGACATGCGAATAAAATAGAGATTTTCTTCATAATTGAACTGGATAAAGAAAGCTGCGCAGATATTTTTCAAGATTGGCCTAAAGCCAAGATAGCTATCTCGCCGAGCATATCTCGATTTATCTCGCGTAGCGTATCTTGAAACCTATCTTTCGTAGTAGGTTTTCTTAGTATCTAATTCCCAACTTCACACCCCCATACCAATTCCGGGTAGGTGCAGGTTGGAAAAATCTACCCCCAAAGGCATTCAGATCATTGCCTAAAGAATAGCTTACATCCAAGAGATTATCCACCCCTGCAAAGAGTTCCAGATCTATCTTGCCTAAGGATTTTATATAGCCAAATCTCAAGTTGACCAGGTCGTAGGAGTCCTGGAATACGGTGTTCGCATCATTAAGAGGAATCTCGTCTGTAAATTGATGGGTGAGGTTGAGGTAGACTCCGATTTGGGTTCTCAGATCAAGTCGGGTAACCAGATTGTTTTGCGGTACGCCTGTCAGGTCATTTCCGGAGAAATCATTGGTTCCTTTGCGATACTCTTTAAAGGTGAAAAATTGTCCTGTATAGGCGGTTCCGACCAAGAAATCCCGGATAAATCCATTCCCATTTCTAAGAACTGCATAATCAAGGGAGGCCTCGATTCCTTTTTGATCCGTTGATCCTGCATTTCTGAACAAAACCACTCCATTGGCATTAGTGAAGGTGGTGATGGTTTGGTCCAGCTTTAGGAAGTAGCCGATCAATTCCGCATTGAAGCGTTCTCTTCCTAGGCGATAACCTACTTCGAAATTGGTTCCTTTTTCCGCTTCCAGATCCAAATTTACGCTGCCTTCGTTGGTTCTGACTTCGTCAATTGTGGGTGGAGAAAAGCCTCCGCTCACCGAGCCATAGACCGAGCTAAATTGGCCAAGCTGATAGTTCAGAGCTACTCTCGGTACGACCACTGGATCAAAAGTTCGAGTGGAAAGCCCTGTAGGTTTTCCGCTGGCATCGATTAGGCGGTCAATCTCATAGCCTGAGAAATTTTCACTGAGTCCTAAAGTGAAAAGAAGTTTGTCCGTGAAATTCAACTCGGCCTGTTGAAACAAAAACCCTTGATAGGCCCGAAGCTTATCGGCAAAGCGTACCGTATCAGCTTTTCCAGCTCGGTTTCCAAAATTCTGTGCATCGGTCAGACTGTTTTGATATTCCGCTCCGGCAATCAATCTCAGAGTTTTGCCTGCCAAGGCACCGTTGTGGATGAATTTTGTCCTCGCTCCATAACCAAAGCCCAATTCCTTTTTGTAGTCCAGAATAAAGGGGTTTTCGAAGTCATTGGTATTGACATAGAGGGTGGTGGTATTGCTGGTACGATCAGAAAATTTGTAGGTATGACCAAGAGAAAACAGTACAGCTTGCTGCGAGATCGAGCTATTTTGATTGACTGAGCCAGGTCGGGCTTGCTTGGGGTCCGCCGCTAATTGGTCGGCATTTAAAGCGCCTGGAATCTGGTAGTCTAAATCTGAAATCAATAATTGGGTTCGGATTTCCTGTTTTTCAGAAACCGGGAAATAGCTTCCCAACTGGAAAACCTGACGATCTACTGCGGAGTGTACCCGGTAACCATCCGACTTTTGACTGACGAAAGAGGCGTCAATTCCACCGTTTCCAACTTGCTGGCTTAGTCCTAGCCGAAACCTCGAAAGTCCAAAATCTCCGGTTAAATATTCGGTAGAGAGTCGGTTTCCGCTTAGATCCGGCTGGCTATACAAAGAAATGGCTCCACCGTTACCGGCTCCATAGATACTTCCGGATGGGCCTTTCACAATCTCTGAAGTTCGGATATTGCTCAAGTCCAAAAGATTCAAGGCGGTAGTTCCATCGGGAGAGGTGTAAGGGACATCATTCCAGTAAACCTTGACATTTCTAACTCCAAACGGGGATCTTAGCGAACTTCCACGAATGGAAACACGGTAGCTGGCCGGGGCCCTTTCCTCAATTCGTACCCCAGCTTTTTGGTTAAATGCATTGACAGGCGAGGATTCATTGAATCTCGCAAAATCACGTTCGGTAACTCTAGCGATGGCTGCACTTTGTTCCAAAAGCGGTCTTTCCGATTCAAATGCCTGAACGGTCACCGCTCCAAGATTCATCACCACCGGTACAAGTTGAACTTCATGCTCTCCTGCTTCAAAGGTTTTCTGAAAAAACTCGTAACCCTCCAAAGCGAAAGAAACTTGAAGCTTTTCTCCCGGGAAAGCAACAATGCCCGAACTATTTGTTCTCTGAAGGGTATTTCCGGCTCTCACACGCACGTTTTCAAGTGGTGTGCCCGTGATTTTATCCGTGATTTTCAGCTGGATTTGAGCCTGAAGCCCCAAGGTGAATAAAAAGAATAGGAGGGAGAGCGTTGTTTTCATGAAGGGAAATTAAAAGGAATATCACAGACAAAAGCTGATTTTCTTTGCAAAGGTTTCCATTTTGAGTCATTGGTCAATTTTTGCTTTCCTTTCCCGTCCAAATTCGGTAGGTTTTTGGCCAAATTAACCCCTATGAAGAAGTATATCTGGCCACTTTTAGCTTTGAGTCTTAGTTTTTGCGATGAAAAAGCTCTCCCCCCTGAAGCAATTTTACCTGTGCCAAACGAAAGACAAATCGCTTGGCAGGAAATGGAATTCTATGGATTTATCCATTTCAACATGAATACTTTTTCGGATCGGGAATGGGGTTTTGGAGATGAAAAGCCAGAGCAGTTTAACCCGACCGATCTGGATGCAAGACAGTGGGCCAGAATTGCCAAGGAAGCCGGTATGAAAGGGTTGATCATTACCGCTAAACATCACGATGGATTTGTGCTCTGGCCATCGGCCTACACCGAGCATTCCGTGAAAAACAGCCCCTGGAGAGATGGAAAAGGGGATTTGATTCGGGAGTTTGTGGATGCCTGCCGAGAGTATGGGTTGAAAGTCGGGATCTACTATTCCCCATGGGACCGCAATCATCCCGACTATGGCAAACCGGAATACATCACCTACATGCGTAATCAGCTGACCGAATTGCTGAGCAATTATGGAGAAATCTTTGAGGTTTGGTTTGATGGAGCCAATGGAGGAACAGGCTGGTATGGTGGAGCAAACGAGGAGCGAAAAGTAGACAAGTTTACCTACTACGACTGGCCGACTACCCATGAATTAGTTCGTAGGCTCCAACCCAATGCCATGATGTTTTCAGATGCAGGCCCGGATGTAAGATGGGTGGGAAATGAGCATGGATTTGCCTACGAAACGACCTGGTCCAATTTGATGCGGGACTCAGTCTATGCAGGGATGCCTGATTTTGACAAATGGGCAAGAGGTCAGGAAAACGGTACCCATTGGGTGCCTGCAGAAGCAGATGTGAGTATTCGTCCCGGTTGGTACTATCATGCTTATGAGGATCATAAGGTAAGGAGTCTTCCAGAGCTGATGGAGATCTATTACAAAAGTATTGGGCAAAACAGCTCTTTGTTGATCAATTTTCCAGTGGACACCCGAGGCCTAATCCATGAAAAAGATGAAGCGGCGATTATGGAAATGGCGGCCAAAATCAAGGAAGACTTTGCGAATAACCTGGCTAAGGGAGCATCATTCTCCGCAAGTGCGGACCGGGGGAAAGATTATCGGGCGTACTTGCTTTCCGACGGAGATTTCAATACCTATTGGACGACTCCGGATGGTCAGGTTGAGGCCAGTGTGGAATTAGATTTTGGGAAAGCAGTGACTTTCAACCGAATTCTGATTCAGGAATTTGTCAACTTGGGTCAGCGGGTGAAGGCCTTTTCTGTGGAAAAGCAATTGAATGGAAACTGGGAAAAAATCGCTGATGGAACCACCATCGGCTACAAGCGAATTTTAAGAATTCCGGATACTGAAGCTGAAAAAATCCGGATCAACTTTCTCGATGGAAAGGGGATTCCTGTAATCTCCGAAATCGGTGTTTATAATGCCCCTCCATTGCTTTTCCCTCCAAAAATCTCCAGAACTCCTGAAGGAAAAGTCAATATCCAAGCTGCAGAAGAAGGTCTCCAGATTTTTTACACTTTGGATGGCAGTACTCCTCAGCCCGATGGAAATCTCTTTTCCGCTGAGTTAGCTGTCACTCAACCCACCACGGTTAAGGCTTTGGTTTTTGATCCGAAGACAGCCAAAAGCTCAGCCGTGAAGCAGGTCGATTTTGATCTTCCCAAAGTTTTTTGGAAAGCCGTAGGAGCTACCGAGGACGTTCAAAAGGCCTTTGATGAGAACCCAGGGACTTTCTGGACATCCAAAACCAATGAACTGGTGGTGGATCTTGGCCAATCTGTGAATTTGAAAGGCTTCACTTATACGCCCATGCAGAGCAGGTATCCAAGCGGATTTATCGCTGAATATTCCTTGGAAGTCAGTGAAGATGGGGAAGTTTGGAAAAAAGCCACTCGGGGAGAGTTTTCCAATATCCAAAATAGTCCGATAGAGCAGAGCGTGGTTTTAGATCCGGTGCCTGCAAGATGGATTCGCCTGAAAGCCCTTCGAACGACCGATGGAAATGCTGCCACCTTTGGAGAGTTTGGAGTAGTCACCAAATAATAAATCGCCTCTGAGGAATTTGGATAGGGTTTTTCTTCAAAATTCCCTACTTTCTAGCCCATTAGCTTTAAACCCAATCTATCAGCCTATTATGAACAGAAGACATGCGTTGCGGCATATCGCCTTGATTTCAGGAGGCCTTGCCCTTATTCCATCCTGTGATTTTAGCAAAGAGGATATTCTAGCCGCCTACAAAAATCTAAAAATCACAGCTTCCCAAAAACAGCTTTTGGGAATGGTTTCAGACACCATTATCCCTGCTGGAGAAATCAAAGGTGCCTTGGAAATCGAAGTTCCGGATTTCATCTTGGTGATGGTCAATGACTGCTTTACCAAGGAAAATCAGGACAAATTCTCTGCTGGACTTTCAGCTTTTCCGGATTATGTTAAGGAAACCACCGGCAAAAAGTATGAGGACTTAAGCACCAAGGAAAAAGAAGCTTTGATTTTGGAAACAGCCAAGCTTGAAGGTGATGAGTCGGAGGAAGGACAAAGAAAAGCCGCAGTGGCCTATTTTGTCAACTCCACCAAGCGATTCACCATCCAGGGTTACATGGCCTCCGAATACATTCAAACCGAAATCGTGCCTTATTCCCTAATCCCAGGGGAATACAATGGGGCTGTCCTGATCACCGATCTTCAAAAACCACGCATCAATGGCTAATCTAAACCTAAAAAGTAAACAGGAAAGAACTTATCAAGCCATCGTGGTGGGCTCCGGAATCAGTGGAGGCTGGGCAGCCAAAGAGCTTTGTGATCTGGGCGTAAAAACTTTGATGCTGGAGCGTGGCAGAAACGTGGAGCATGTCAAAGATTACCCGACGACCAATATGCTTCCTTACGAGTTTCCTCATCGAAACCAGATTCCTCAGGACATTCAGGAAGCCAATCCGGTTATCAGCCGTTGCTATGCGTTCCGCGAGGATGCCATGCACTTTTTTGTGAAAGACACCGATCATCCATACGTACAAGAGAAGCCGTTTGACTGGATCCGTGGGTATCAAGTTGGGGGGAAATCACTGCTTTGGGCACGACAGGTGCAGCGCTGGTCTGATTTGGACTTCGAAGGACCTGCCAGGGATGGCTTTGCGGTGGATTGGCCGATTCGGTACAAGGACTTGGAAAAATGGTACAGCCATGTGGAAAAATTTGCAGGCGTTTCTGGAAATAGGGATGGTTTGCCTCAATTGCCGGATGGGGAATTTTTACCGGCCTATGAACTGAATGTAGTTGAAAAGTACTTTGCGGAGCAGCTCAAGAAGCATTATGGCAATGACCGCCATATGATCTCTTCCCGCTGTGCACATATTCATGGCAATGCCGACTATTATGCTCAACAGGGTCGAGCCATGTGCCAAAACAGAAACCTCTGTCAGCGTGGTTGTCCTTTTGGAGGGTATTTCAGTTCCAATTCCTCAACTATTCCTTGGGCTTTGAAAACAGGCAATTTAACCCTCCGACCAGATGCGGTGGTTCACTCCATTATTTATGATGAGGAAAAAGGAAAAGCGACCGGGGTACGCATCATCGACCGCCTGACCAAGGAAACTGAAGAATTTTATGCGGACGTGATTTTTGTCAATGCGGCGGCTTTGAATACCAATGCGCTTTTGCTCAATTCCACCTCCAATCGCTTTCCGAATGGATTGGGAAATGACAATGGCTTGTTGGGGAAATATGTGGCCTTCCACAACTACCGGGCTCGGGTTTCGGCACAATATGAAGGACATGCCGAATTCACCACTTCCGGAGGTAGACCGACTAGTGGCTATTTCCCAAGATTCCGAAACGTGTACAAGCAGGAGACTGACTTCCTCCGTGGCTATGCAGCAGGATTCTCTGCCAGCCGCGGCGTAGGACCGGATACCAGCGGTATTGGAATGGAATTGAAAAACAGTCTCCTCAATCCGGATAAGTATGGACCGTGGCGAGTGGGTTCGCACATGATGGGCGAGACAATTCCTAAAGAAAGCAATTACGTTACTTTGGACCCGAACTTGAAAGATGAATGGGGCATGCCTCAGCTGAAAATCTCCGTGGACTACGATGACAATGACGAGAAAATGGTCAAGGACTACATCGAGCAGATGACGGAGATGTTTACCAAAGCAGGATTTACGAATATTCAGGCCTCAGACAGCAAGCAGGCACCGGGATTGGATATTCATGAAATGGGAGGTGTGCGCATGGGCAAGGATCCCAAGACTTCCCTGCTGAATGCCAATCATCAGTTGCATGCCGTGCCGAATGTTTATGTGACCGACGGCGCTTCCATGACTTCTACTTCTACGCAGAACCCATCTTTGACCTATATGGCTTTTGCGGCCAGAGCGGCGCATCATGCGGTGGCGGAAAGCAAGAAATGAAAAATTGAGAATTAGGAATTAAGAATTATGAATAGGCCCATGTCGAGAGATTTGGGCTTTTTTGCCTAGAAAATAAATAATAAATTCACCTAGTAATATCGTAAAACCCTTAAATTATATTTTATGAAGAAGATGTTTATCCTTTTTTTAACCTTCCTTTTTATTTCCACCTTATCTTTTTCACAGGATTTTAAGTATGAAAAGGATTATCCAAGATTATATAAGCAATCTCAGGAAGAAGGTAATTCTCAATCTTACAAGCAGTTGAAAGAAAGCTTTTTGATTGAAGGAGAGGATTTCTCCAATGAGGAACTGTTGGCTCTTTTGGTCGGGCAAACAGCCCAAAAATCCTATAATGCTTATGGAATGGTGGGCTTGGAACGTTCTTTTTTAGGCGCGGAGCAATTTCCTGCAGATACGATCTTCAAATACGGGAAATTGGTATCTGAAATAAATCCAGTTAGCCTAGCATTAAACTACGGACTTTGGAAATCCTACCAAAAATCAAAGAATACACCTATGGCAAATGTGTATGAAAATCGATTTAACCTTTTGTGTGAGACAATCCTTTCGTCAGGAGATGGGAGTAAACAAAATCCCTATTTTGTCATTTCGCCAATTGATGGGACAATAATCATCAGCAAATATTTGGGGAAGGAAATTACCCAAATGGGCTCCGGGGAAGATGCAAATGGGTACTTCTTGGATATTCTAAGTTATAAAACAGAAAGTGGGGACCAAACTTTGCATTTTGTGATTGACCATGGAATGGGTGGGTTAAGTAAAATATTGATGGAGATAAATGAGGGTACGGTTGAAGAGGATAGATAAAGCATTTAGGTAAAAAAATTATTTTATATGTAAATCCGCTTTCTAACCAGTAAGCCATAAACAATAAATAGAATCCCGCTTGAAGTTCAGTTTTAGCCAGCTTCGGACTTCGATCTTCCGACCGGCCAACCAAAGGAGTTTTGGATTGTGGTGCAATTGCGGATAATCATTTTTTTTAAATAGGTTTCAAATCAAAGGATTTGGACTTTTGCCTATTAGCCCTTCTTAATCCGAAATAAAAGAGCCTGAATTCAAAAAATCCAGGCCCTAAAATGGGGTGATAAGCTATTCCTGTTATTGAAATCTATTCGTTGGGATGGGTTTTCATCCAGTGATCCACGGACCATTTTCCCGATCCCATAATCAGAAATACAATCAGGAGAATCAGCACGACCAAGGATAGGCCAAACTCCAGGTTATTGGCCACAGAAAGAAATCCTTGCTGCACGTTAACCAGAAATACCGCCCCTAGAAGTATCGGGATTTGGAAGATGATCGCAAAGCGGGTGACCAAACCAATCGCAATCAGAAATCCACCCATCAAGTGGGCGAATGCGACATAGTGAGCCACTCCCAGATTGACGAATTGCAAGTCTGCATTTTCCATCAATTGGAGCAAAGCATTGGTGTTGGAAATAAAGAGAATTCCTTTGTAAAGAATCACCAATCCAAGGGCGATTCTCAGGATATCTATCCATTTGGGGTGGTGTGTGTCTCCCCAGTGTTCGATTTTAGTGATAATGTTCATGGCGTAATGGGTTTATTATCAATAAAATACGAAATAAACTTGAGATTAGTCCAAAATCTCCAAATTTTCTAAGGCTAGGAGAAGTATGACTTGAATAGAATTTGGAATTTCTATTTCAATCAGAACGGCAACTTTCCCAAATCCACATTCCCTCCAGAAAGTATAATCCCTACGTTCTTACCTGTAAACCGATCTTTATTTGCCAATAAAGCCGCCAAAGGAACGGCACAGGAGGGTTCGATCACGATCTTCATTCGCTCATAAATCAAGCGCATAGCATCAATAATTTGGGGATCGGTAGCCAAAAGAATATCATCTACGTGGAGCCGGATCAACTCGAAATTGAGTACCCCCAAGGAGGTTAATAAGCCATCTGCGATGGTATTTGGACCGGTTTGGGGGATAATATGTCCGGCATGGAAAGATCGGAAAGCATCATCTGCTCCCGCAGGTTCTCCGGCGATGACTTCAATCTCTGGGTTCAGGTAGTGAGCTGTCAAGGCTGTCCCGCCCAAAAGTCCTCCTCCTCCAACCGGAGCCATGATGATTTCCAAATCCGGCTGATCTTCCAAAAACTCCAGTGCGCAAGTGGCCTGCCCCTCGATCACGTCCATAAAGTCATAAGGTGGAATAAAGGTCGCACCTGTTCGTTCGACGACCGCTTCCAGTGTTGTTTCCCGGGCTTTGAGATTGGGTTCGCATTCAATGATTTCACCTCCATAGCCCTTCACCGCTTTCTTTTTGATTTCGGGAGCATTGGAAGGCATGACGATATAGGAAGGGATTCCCGCCACACTTGCCGCTCTGGCCAAAGCTGCTGCATGATTTCCAGAAGAATGCGTCGCCACTCCTTTTTCTCTTTCTTCAGGAGACAGTTTCATTACGGCATTGGCTGCGCCCCGGGCTTTGAAGGCTCCGACTTTCTGGAAGTTTTCGCACTTGAAATAGATCTCACAACCTGCGATTTCATTGATCGCCGAAGAAGTCAAGATCGGCGTGCGATGGATAAAAGAACGGATGCGGACATGAGCATCCTGAATGTCAGAGAGGGATGGGAAGTTCATAGGCTAAAGATAATAAAGAGAAGATATGCTTCGCGAAATTTACTTCTTGAGGTATCTCGGCTTTAGCCTTATCTTTTTTTATCTGCGCAGCTATCTTGAATTTTATCCCTTCCACTTAAAACTCTTCTCATCAATCGCCCGCATTGTACAAAGCACTCCATCCAGGTGATCGTATTCGTGCTGGATGAGTTCTGAGATCGCTCCCTCCACTGTCCAAGTTTGCTTGTTCCAGTTTTCGTCCAGGTACTCCAAAGTTAGGCTTTGATGCCTTTTTACTTTTACAAGTAAGTTTGGAAAGCTCATGCAATCGTCCCAGAGTTCGAAAAGTTCCTCACTCAATCCCTTCAATTCAGGATTTAGAATGATATAAGGACGATCCAAATTCAGATAAAACATCCGTTTCATAATCCCCAATTGAGGCGCTGCGATTCCTCTTCCAAATCCATACACCCGACGGATGTCCTCCATGGCCTCGTGAAGTTGCTGAGTCCATTCCGGGACAAGGGAAAGATCGGATTCCAATACGGGTTCACAGACTTCGTAAAGTCTGTGATCTCCAAGTTTGAGTATATCGTGGATGGTTTTCATGAAAGTAAAGCACATAAAAAAATTGAAAAATACCTACTGAGCAACCTTCTATACCTAGCCTTTTAAATGGTGTTAAAGCCCTTTACAAAAATAAAAAACCATCTGCATAATGAGATAAATAATTTTAGAACTAAATAAAAAATATTCAATAGTTAGTCGGTTGACTAATCACCTTTGCGTAGAGGATAATCTTTTACAAAATCGTTATTATCATGAAAAAACTAATTTTAGCAAAAAGAGCAATCCTCTTAAGCCTTGGGATGTTTGCCCTTATCGAATCCAGTTCTCAGGAATCGGTAGATCCTGATAAGCCGAAGTATTACAAATTGGCACAAACAGGCCCAACAACCTATTGTTGTGTAGAAAGCACGAACTCTTTGGACACTTGTTCAAGAATTCCGTGTTAGTATCCAATGAATTGTAAAAATTGAAAAAGAGGGGAATAACCCCTCTTTAAAACTGCTTTCTTATGTTGAAAATCCATAATCTTTCTCGGGTTACCATTATATATTTGTTGTTTTTTAGTTGTTCTTCACCTGAGAAAATTGACACTAGTAACTCTAAATTAATTGCTATAAATCTTGAGGATGCTAATCCCGAAGAATTTGACTCAATTTTTTCAACAGAGGAATTGATCTCAATTCGAGGATCGGAAGATATCCCAATAAAACAAATCAAAAGAATTCTAGCGATACAAAATAATTATTGGCTACTAACCTCCAATAGAATTATTCTGCTTGATGCAAACGGAGTGATTTTAGATTCTATTTCTGGGCAGGGGGATGGTCCGGGAGAATTTCAATCTGTGGATGACATCCGATGGAATGCGGATTCAAATTTTATAGAGGTATTAGATAAGAACAATGGGAAATTATTAAGATTTAATTCTAAAGGGGAATTTCAAAATGAATGGAACAACCCCTATCTCTATTTAGCCACTTCTTTTATGCCTAAAGGAGATGATTATTTTATATACGGCGGATTATTTTTTAATGGAGATGGCGATCGTGCGGTTTTGGTCTCAGGAAAAACCGGTGAAAAGAAGAATGGATTCAGTAAAATTGGAAATGAAAGAAGTTATTTAAGTGTATTAAATAATGACACTTTCTATACTAAGGATGAAGAGATTGAGTTTTTTTATTCAGATAATGATACGCTTTACACCCTAAGTGAATATGGGTCTAATGCAAAATATATAATGGATTTTGGAAAATTTCAAACTCCAAAAGAGTTCTTTGATCGAGATTTTGAAAATATTATGGATTTTAGAAATCAAGCAGCAGCCAATGATTATGCTTCAGTTTTTTCAATACAACCAACTGATAAATATATATTTATTTTCGTAATTAAGGGCTCGAATTTTTATACTTCAATAGTAGATAGGGCAACAAATAAAGTTAGAATAGTAAAAGGTTGGGCGAACCAATATGGAAAAGATTTTTCAGATTTGAGTTCTTTCTTTATCTATACTCCGATTGGAAGTGATAGTAAATTCCTTTATTTCGCAGTGGACCCTTATTCTATTAAATCGAGAATTGATAAGCTTGATGGGCATCCCTTACTTCCCGAGTTTCTAAATAATAATCCAAATGTTAATCGCATTTACCAAGAATTTGATCGGTATGAAAACCCATACATATTAAAAATCCGAATCAATGATTTTAAATAAAACTGAAATTATCATCAATACCATTTAGATGTGAATACCAATATAAGTTTATATAAATTATAGAACCTTTGGAGTGTAACTTTCATGTCCTCCAATTGTTAGATTTTGAGCATTCCGGAGTTGGAGGATATCGTGGATGGTTTTCATAGGACAAAAATAAATATGCTTTGTGAAATACGCTGGTAATACACCTCCCTTCATTTGGTGAAATGAATTGAAATACCCTTCTCAACCTAAAAATGCTTCGGGAAATATTTCATCCGACGGAGGAGAATCTATTTCAATTGTATTTCTACCGTGTTTCAATGGTATTTCCCTTACTTTTGCGGCATGAATTACCTTTCGGTTGAAAATCTCAGTAAAGCTTTCGGGGAACGGAAGCTTTTTTCCAATATTTCTTTTGGCATTTCTCAGGGGCAAAAAATCGCATTAGTCGGTATAAATGGCGCCGGGAAATCTACCCTGATGAAAATTATCATGGGTTTGGAAATCCCTGACACAGGACAAGTAGCATTGAACAATGCGGTCAAGATTGCCTATGTGCACCAAAATCCGGTTTTTGAATCCAACCTGTCCATTTACCAGACCATTTTTGACCAAAGTAATTCAGAAGTTCTTCGGGTGATCGAGGATTATCACAAGGCCATGTTGGATGCAGAGCGGGGAATTGACAATTCGGACCTGATGTCCAAACTGTTTGAAAAAATGGATGCCCTTCAGGCTTGGGATTTTGAATATCAGGTCAAGGAGGTTCTAGGAAAACTCGGTTTGCACGATACGGATCTGCCTGTAGGCAATCTCTCCGGTGGTCAGCGGAAGCGAGTTTCTTTGGCCAAGGCCATTCTGGAAAAGCCTGATCTCTTGCTGCTGGACGAGCCTACCAACCACCTGGATCTCGAAACGATCGAATGGCTGGAAGATTACCTGGCCAAGGCCAATCTGGCTATCTTCATGGTGACACACGATCGGTATTTTTTGGAAAAAGTGACCAATGAAATCCTCGAGCTAGATCAAGGAAAAATCCATCGCTACCAAGGAAACTATGGGTATTTCTTGGACAAGAAGGCCGAGAGAATGCAGATCGAAGATATTGAAATCGAGAAGGCCAAAAGTTTGTACAAGAAAGAATTGGACTGGATCCGCCGACAGCCTAAAGCTCGAGGTACCAAGGCCAAATATCGGGTGGATGCCTTTGAAGAGACCAAGGAAAAAGCTTTTACCAAGCGGGAAGAAAGAGACATTGAACTCACTGTTTCTACTCAACGATTGGGGAATAAAATTCTCGAAATCGACAAAATCAGCAAGTCCTATGATGACAAGGTTTTGGTAAAAGATTTTTCCTACATCTTCAAGAAAAAGGATCGAATTGGGATCGTAGGTCCCAATGGAGCCGGAAAAACGACATTTCTGAAAATGATCACGGGGCTTTTAGATCCGGATTCCGGAAAGGTTACTGCAGGTCAGACCACTGCCTTTGGCTATTACCGGCAAGAAGAGGACCGTTTTGATGAGGAAAAGCGTCTGATCGATGTGGTGAAGGAAGTGGCTGAAGTAGTTGTTTTGGACAAAGGTCAGACGATCACCGTGAGTCAGTTTTTAACTCAATTTGGGTTTCCTCCCAAGCAGCAATTCACTCCAATCGGGAAAATGAGTGGAGGTGAGCGAAGACGCCTTCAATTGCTGATGGTACTGATTAAGAATCCGAACTTCCTGATTCTCGATGAGCCTACCAATGACCTGGATTTGATGACGCTGAATATTTTGGAAGAGTTTCTGGACACTTTTCCGGGTTGCTTGATCATCGTTTCTCACGATCGATACTTTATGGACCGCTTGGTAGAGCACCTGTTTGTGTTTGAAGGGGAAGGGGTCATCCGGGATTTTCCGGGGAACTATACTGACTTCCGCGAGTGGGAAAAGGAGAATCCGATGGAAGACAGAAGTCCGAAGACGGAAGAAGTTAAAAACGTGAAGCAGGAGCCAAAAGAGGAGAAATCCGAGGGCACCCAAAAAGCCAAAGCAAGTTATAAGCAAAAGCAGGAATTCAAGAAAATCAATGAGACCATTGCTAAACTGGAGGAGGAAAAAATCGGCTTGGAAGAGCAAATCTCCGCTGGGATGGAAGATATGGATTTATTGATGAAATACTCCAACCGTCTTCAGGCGATCGGGAATGAGTTGGAAGAATTGGAATTGGAATGGCTGGAATTGAGTGAGTTGGATGGGATAGAGGAATAAGAATTGCCACGAAGGCAATAAGTCACTAATTTAATTGTGTCTTGGTGACTTTGTGGCGATGTTAAATTCTCCCCTTCAAAAAATCCTGTCTCAACTCTTCCGGAAACTTTTCGATGGCATAGCGAAGAGCTGTTCGGGGCATGGATTTATAGTGCTTTTTCAAAAACTTTAGCTCTTCTTCCATATCCTCATTTCCGATTTCCCGGAGCATCCAGCCCACGGCTTTGTGGATTAGATCATGGGGATGATCTTTAAGCATTTCAGCGATTGCCAAGGCATCCTTAAACTCACCTTTCTTGATCCAAAACAGACTGCTGATCATGGCCACTCTCTGCCTCCAAAGATCATGTGATCCAGCCAGATGGTAGAATAAGCTTTTGTCTTTTTTCCAATAAAAATGCCCAAGAATTCTGGGACAAGAAGTATCTACCAGATCCCAATTGTTAACCCAATCCAGATGGTGCAAGTAAAAGTCTGCAAGTTCTTTTTGCTCTCCCTCTGATTTTGACTTTTCGTAGCGATAGACCAAGGCAATCAATCCAGTTAATCGGACCTCATGGTAGGGATTTTGAATCAGCTCGGAGAGTTCGTCCATGGAGATATCCTGAAAAAACTGCTTAGCGATTTTTCTCTGCTCCGGGACTTTTACCCCCAAAAACAAATCACCTTCAGCATATTCTCCCGGTCCTGCTTTGAAGAACTTCGGAAAAAATTCCAATTTTTCAGGGATAGCCTTGTCCTTCAGTGCCTCAATTATTTGATCTGTTAGCTGGCTCATACCTAAATGTAAGAAAGCCAATTCAAAAGCAGGAAAAAATGTTAGAAGTCATCTCCCATATCGTCGCCACCCTCCCTGCGCGAACCTCTTTCTTGATTTCGCTCCTTAAAACCTCCGAATCTATAGGTGAAAGAAATTGTCCCGATTCTGCTTTCCCGCTGGAATTTCCAGAATTGGGTAAATCGGGGATCTTGGGTGGTAATTCGAAAGTTTCGGGTATTAAAAATGTCGCTGACATTCAGGCTGATCGTGCCTTTTCCGTCCAAAACGTCTTTTCTGATACCCATATTCACACTCCATTGTGGTTCAATCTGCCCTTGAGGAAGGACAATAGGACCCCGATAATTGGCCTGAGTCTGTACGCTGAACCATTTGGGAATCAGGAGATTTCCCAAAAAGTTTAATGTCCAGCTGAAATTTTCATTGGTAAATCCTTCTTCGATATTTCCTCCGTCCACTCTGGAATAAAATAAGTTTCCGGTCACTGTTGCATCAAAATTGGAGCTGATTTGAATCTGATTGACCAGCTCAAATCCAGTTGAAGCCCGGGTGTCGGCATTTTCACGGCTTTGGATAGCTACATTTTCTGAGGTTAATCTGGTGATCCTTGTTTCGATGTTGGTGCTGTACCGGTGGTAAAGGGTCGCGTTAAGGAGATAGCGTTCCCAACCTTTCATATATCCGACTTCATAGCTGTCGGTAAACTCAGGCTGAAGGAATGGATTACCAATGCTCAAATTATATTGATCTCTTACCCGGTAAATAGGAGAAAGGTCCCAAATACTAGGTCGTGAAATTCTCCTCGTGTAATTTACTGTAACTTCATTTTCTGTCCCCAAACTGTAGCTTAGAAAGGCCGAAGGGAAAAGGTTGAAGTAATTGTTTGGAATGGTTTGATTGCTGCGGGTGGTTTGACCCAAGGTTTCCGTGTATTCTCCCCGAAGGCCTAATTGGTAGCCAAAGTTTTGGATCTTATTCCGAAAGATAAAATACCCCGCATAGACATTTTCTGTGAAGTCATAGGATTCACTCAAAGAATCCACTGTGACCGGTACAAAACCGGAGGCCAAATCACCCTGAGAAAACTCTTGACCTCGTTTCCAATTTCCGAATGTTCCCTTCACTCCTGTCTCGATTTTACTACCTGACACAAAGGGTTTTTCATAGTCCAACTGAAAGACATAGAGATTGCTGGTCCTGGGTTGGGAATTGACTTGGGTCAAGGCCTTATTTGGATTGGTGACGCCCTCATTGGTCAAGAAAGTCTGATCGTAGAAATCCAAGGCCTCCCGATCATCATAAGAGTAGGAGAGAGAGGTATAGAGCCTTTGCCCTAGGGTATCCAAATCCACCGAGTAATTGATTCCCCCTTCGTAGTTTCCGCTTTGGCTGTTTTCCACAGTACTTCTCATAAAAGTGGAGTCCAAGCCTCCTGTCCTGCTCAAATTCCGCTGAACAGTCTCTCCTTGCTCTATTTCGTCATCGAAATTTCCCTGAAAATAGAGCCCAAGAGTACCTTTTGGAGTCAGGGAATAATCCATGCCAGCGCGGATCAGGTGAGTGGTTTCGTCCTCAAATCCATTTTGAGTTTGAGAAAGGGTAGGAGAAAAATTAGCCAAGTCAGTAGTCCGGTTGCCCAAGCCTCGTTCCCATCTTCTTCGGTCCTGCCAGTTGTAAGAGAAGAAATAGTTGGCTTTTTCTGTTCCGTAGTTTAGGTTGAGGCCAGCTTGATACTTATCTCTAGTGCCTACAGAGGCATCTATTTGACCATTGAAACCTAGTTTTTCATTTTTCTTAAGAATAATATTGATAATTCCGCCCACTCCGGTAGCGTCATATCTGGAGCTTGGATTGGTGATGAGCTCTACAGACTTAATACTATTGGCAGGGAATTGAGAAAGTATGCTTTCTGTATCGTCTCCTGAAAGGTTGGAAGGACGCCCATTGATGTAGATCAGGATATTTCCGCTTCCCCGCATGGTGATGCCCCCTTCGTCATCCACCTGAATGGAAGGCAAGGTAGCCAAGAGTTGGGCTGCAGTCTGCCCTTGGGAAACGATGCTGTTTTCGACGTTATAAGTTCTTTTATCAATATCAGTTTCAAACATGGAGGTGACTCCCTGAACGACGACTTCTTCTAGATTTTGTGCATTAGGCTGGAGTTTGATGGTGCCAAAATTCACCAGGTTCTTATTGCCTATGACCACTCGTTCGTAGTACTCCTCATAGCCAATAAAGCCCACTCTGAAAATGTAATTTCCCGAGGATGCATTAAAGTTGAAAGTACCGTCCAAATCTGTCATCCCACCAGATACCAAAGAGGAGTCGGAGGGATTGAGCAAAGCTATATTGGCAAATTCCAAAGGTCTGTTTTCATTGGAATCCATGACTTTTCCCTTCAAGGTGATTTCTTGGGCTTGGAGAAAATAGGAATTCAGAAAAAGGAATAGTCCTAGATAAAGGTAGCGGTAGATCATTTGTGATTCTGGTTTGAGAAAAGTGTAAAAAATCAAATGAGAATTTGTCAAAATGCAAATAGCTCATTATCAATATGTTCTATTATAAATACCCAATTGAGAGAAAAATGTTTCGCTTTTACCGGATTCTCCAATAACCGGGCTCTCGCTAGGATAAACAGTTATAACCCTTGAGCAATGGTCACTCAAGGCTGTTTAACGAAAAAATAAATCGACGATAAAGTGCTTATTGGGTAAAAATATTCAGGGTTTTTTGAATCAAAGAGTCTACAGTTTTTTCGGCTTGGGCATCAAATTTTTTGAGTGGCCGATTGGCTACGATGGCATTCAAGCTGAGCATTTCGTGGCCCAAAAGTTTTCCCAATGCATAGTAGCCGGCAGTTTCCATTTCAAAATTGGTCGGTCTTTTTCCTTCAACCTGTGTTTCTGAGATGGTCTCAATTAAGGTTTCAAAGCGTGGCTTTAGCCGTACCTCCCGGCCCTGAGGCGCATAAAATCCGGGGCAAGTGACTGTAATTCCCCGTAAAAAGCTTTCATCGAGCTGGTTGAATAAAATATCCGACGCTGCAGCTTGGTAAGGAGTAAAAGGTAGTCCAAGGTTTTTTTGGATAGCAGTGGCCAATCCTTGATCTTCACAAAGCTCAGGGTAATAAGTCATCAGAGAATCCATTCCAATTCCGATTGCGGAGGCCAGATGAGACCCCACTGGAATGTCCGCCTGCATGCTTCCTGAGGTTCCGATTCGGATGATTTTTAGGGCTGATTTTTGGTCTTTGACTACTCTGGAATCCAAGTCAATATTGACCAAGGCATCCAGCTCGGTCATTAAAATCTCAATATTGTCAGTTCCCATGCCGGTACTCATCACGGTGATTCTCTTTCCGTTTTTCCAACCCGTATGAGTAACGAACTCACGTTTTTGAATCTTGAAATCCACTTGATCAAAATATCTGGACACCAAAGAGACTCGTTCTGGATCTCCCACGGTGAAAACAGTTGAAGCCAGGTGTTCTGGCTTCAAATGCAAATGGTAAATGCTACCATCCGAATTGAGGATCAATTCAGATTCAGGAATTTGTCTTTTCTCCATGTGTTACCAAGTCTTTGGATGCAGGGCGATGTAGGCCTTTGAATGGGTTGTATCCATTGGTGTTTTTCTGGTAATAACCTGTGCCGTCATAAGGTCGCTTTTCGGGATGCTCTTTGCACTCCACTGAGCAGGCTCCATCGAGTTCCCAACCGCATTTTTCGCAAATTGGAAGATGCTCATTGCACTTGGGATTGGCACAGTTGACCATGCGGTCAGAATTTGTTCCGCAAACGTGGCACTTGGAAATCACCTTAGGGTTTACCTTGTTGACATCTACCGCAATCCTGTTGTCGAATACATAGCACTTTCCTTCGAAGTCCTCTCCACCTGCTTCCATCCCGTACTTGATGATGCCACCATGAAGCTGATACACATCTTCAAAGCCTTGTTCCAAAAGGAAAGCAGATGCTTTTTCGCATTTAATCCCCCCGGTACAGTAGGTCAGAACTTTCTTGTTTTTCAGGTGCTCCAGTTCCTTCACTTTCTCGGGGAAATCACGGAAGTTATCGATGTCTAGGGTGATTGCATTTTTAAAACGCCCCAATTCGTGTTCGTAATTGGACCGCACATCCAGGATTACGACATCCTCCTGATCCTTGAGCTTTTTGAATTCTTCAGGCTCGAGATGTTTTCCAGTTCGCACGTTGGGATCCAGATGGCGAAGAGAGGAATGGACGATTTCAGGCTTGTAACGCACATGAATTTTTGCAAAAGCGTGCTTCTCGTGGGTGTCAATCTTGAACTCTGTCTTAGCAAATCTCGGATCCGAATGGATGTAGGCCATGTACTTCTCGCAGTCGGCATGAAGTCCCGAAACTGTTCCGTTCAATCCTTCATCAGAAATGATGATTCGGCCTCGGATGTTGTTTTCTACACAGAAGAGATGATGTTGCTCCCGGTATTCTTCGGGATTATCAATTTTGGCGTAGCAATAGTACAGCAGTATGCTGTAAGGTCTGTTGTTTGTGTTTTCCATAACTAGAGCCCTGTTTCGGCAGGGTGTTCGGATTGATGATTGATATATGTCCGATGCTTTATGTCCGATGTTTCACTTCATCATTCGGCGTTCAGCATTCATTATTCGTTATTTCTTTTATTTAATCTCAAATCTCAAATCTCAAATCTCAAATCATTTCACTTTTGCAGCCGGGTTACCGAAGACAGTTTCATTTTTACCTACAGAGGAAATCACCACAGATCCTGCTCCTACTCTCGCACCTTTTCCAATGGTGACACCTGCGACTATGGTGACTCCAGACCCGATAAATGCCCCTTCCTCAATAGTCACTTCGGCGTTGATGATTGAACCTGCACCGATCTGGACAAAGTCTCCGATTTTTACTTGATGGTCTAAGATCGCACCGGTATGGAAAATACAATGACTACCTACCACGGATCCAGCACCTATGCTCACATTGGCATTGATGAAGTTGCCATGTCCCAAAGCCGCATCTGTGGAAATGTAGGCTCTTTGGTGGATGGCATTCACAGGTTGCATTTTGCGATTTTCCTGAAGCATTTCCACCAGGAATTTCCGGTATTTGCTGTCGTCAACAGCTACAAAGGCTTCGGTTTTCTTTCCGATCAACTTCAAAAAGCCTTCGTCTTCGGTATGGCCTAAGACTGGGACATTGTTGATCTCGGTTCCATACATGCTAGAATCCTCATCCAGAAATCCGTACACAATGACCTGATTGCTGTTGAAGATTTCTAATGCTGGATGGGCAATCCCCTTTGCGCCCAGAATGATCACCGGTTTGTCCATGAATTGTGAGATTTTTGGACTGCAAAAGTACAGTAAATGCGGGGCTTGCGCAAAATTTCATTTGGATTGCCCCTTGAGCAGGCTTTGTCCAATCTTGCAGGAAAGACATTTTTGAGCTTGGCAATACCCACGGTACAATCCGATCATGCCTTGCGAATCAAAGGCATTTTCAGCTTTCCAGGCCTTCTCGGCATATTTTCGGATGATAAAATTATTCTCAGCAGGGATCGTCTGGAGTAAGTCAAAACATCGTTCCTGCCACTCCGACTGCTCAAAATATCTCCCATAAGCAAACCATATTGGCATGATGAAATTGATGACCAGCAACTCAAGAGTTGGGCCTGAGATGCCTTTGGAAGCTATTTTTTCTGTTGGAGCCCCAAAATTGTAATGGTGTTGCCAGTAGCTTGAGGGGCTCACTTGGAGCATTTTTTTGAAGCCAGAAAACTCCCGATTTTCCTCCATGACGGATTGAAGGAGGCTTGGACCTTGGGAAAGTATGGATGCAAGCTGTGCGATTCTCAAGGTTGGGAAATTGGTAGGCCTGGCTCCCATGAAAGACCATTGTGGGCGGGTGAGTCGGTGATTCCAGCCAAACTTTTTCTGATAAAAATCATACTCCTTAATCAGAAATTGGACATAGGGTTCATCAGACTTTTCGGGTAAAAGTCCGGCTTGTCCAAGTAGAATAGCTTCCAGAACCGGGAGCTGATTCCGATGTTTTTGGAGGATTTTATAGGAAACCAGTGTAGCAAGTTCGGACATCGGTACTTTGTTGACCTTAAAACCAAAGCAGGCGAAAAGCCATCGATAGGCAGTTTCCTCCCAGTCTCCTTTGGTATGCTCCAAAATTTCCAGGATATGCTGTGATTTTTCCTGAAGTCTTTCTACCAAAGCCTTTTCCAAGGCTGAAAAACGAACAATTTCAGGTACAGCCTGAATAGCATGAGCGCAGGGAAGATCGGATTTGAAGTCAAGGAGATTTTCATAATTTCTCCAGATCTCGAGAAAGATTTTCCCTTTCAATTCTAAAGTAGGCATGAGCGTGCCGTCATTGCGGCGTACTTCCCGGTCATTTTCCCATACTACATGAAGGATTACCGAATTATAAGCTGGATCCCCACCATGAGCGTGTTGTTTCCATTCTGAGGCCAAGCGATGGACTTCCACATGTCCATGAAGGGTGATTTTGTCCAATACAATCGTGGCATCTCTAAAATCAGGTCCTTCACCCTGATTGTGAAATCCTACATTATGGACTTGGATAGATTGGCCGTCTGTGGTTTTTAGTTCTTTACGGTCGAAGTACTGATACTTCCAGACCAGCTGTAAAAAGTCTTCTCTGAAATTCATAAAAATTTGAGGACTAAAAGTTTATGGAAAATAATAACTTTCCATTCTAAAATCAATTCTTTCCAAAATTGAAAATTCCAATATCTACCCCTCGCCAGATGGAAAGGTTACAGAAGCTCGATCTTTTGGATAAAAAGATCAATGCACAGCTAATGGATTGGGATCCGATAGGTGTGGGTAGGATGGAGGGATTTGAACATAACCTTTGGGAAGAATACCTCATGTACATTCCCAAACTGCGAGGTGCGCTTCAGAAAGGCGAAGCAATTAAACCAATATTAGACTGGATCGAAGGTGAGTCGATCGGAGGTTTTTTTACTTCTGAAGAAAGAAGAGTTGAAATTTCTCGGCAAATAGAGCAGTTAGGTTCGAAATATTTTTAGGACAAGTACGTATCTAAAAGCCCCTTCATCTCTTCTTGAAGCTTTTGGGCCTCCTTTCTGGCTACCTTGGCAAAGTCTTTTTCTCCTGACGCATAGATGATTCCCCGGCTGGAATTGACCAAAAGCCCGCAGTTGGAGTTCATGCCATATTTTGCAACTTCAGATAAGCTGCCTCCTTGAGCACCTACACCCGGAACAAGGAAAAAATGTTCTGGAGCTGCTTTTCTCACTTCTCCAATCAATTCTCCACGAGTAGCTCCCACGACATACATCAGGTTTTCAGGACTGCCCCAGGCTTGGCTTTTTTCCAACACGGATTGATAAAGTGGTTTACCATTTTGCCCTTCTATGAGCTGGAAATCCATAGATCCTGCATTTGAAGTCAGGGCCAGTAGGATGACCCATTTATTTTCAAAATCCAGAAAAGGAGTCACCGAATCCTGCCCCATGTAAGGCGCCACGGTGATCGAATCGAAATTCATGGTTTCAAAAAAGGCCTTTGCATAGAGCTTGGAAGTGTTTCCGATGTCTCCACGTTTAGCGTCGGCAATAGAAAACGTATCGGAGGGAAGAATTTCCTGGACTTTTTGTAGAGTTTCCCATCCCTTTGATCCCAAAGCTTCAAAAAAAGCAATGTTGGGTTTATAGGCTACCGCAAAATCTGCTGTTTCCTCTACAATCTGTCTGCAAAAACTGAAAATCGGATCAGGTTCCGAAAGCAAGTGAGCTGGAATTTTCGCCAAATCTGGATCTAAGCCTACACAGAGAAAGGAGGATTTTTGTTGGATTTGGGAGAATAGTTCAGCTCTGTTCATGTTTTTGGATTTGTGGCAAAGGTAAAAATTTAAAAAAGGTCAGGACACCTCTTTGCCCAAATAAAGGGAAAGGTTTTTTGAAAAATCAGCCTTCCTTCAAATCCACTTTAATTCCAGCTCCTATCAAGGAAACTCCGGCTGAAATCAGGAAAAAGATCAAACTGAAAGCCACGGCTGCCGTCTCTTCGATTCCTGCGTAAGTGTGGGCATATACAAAAACCAATTCCCTAGCACCCACTCCTCCGATGGTCAAAGGAAGTACAGCCACGATGGAAGAAAGTAAAAATACCAGCTGATAGGCCAGAATCTTTTCCTCGATTCCTAAAGCCAATAGAATCATCCAAGCACAGAGCAGCTGTAAAATCTGCCCCGCAAAGGACCAACTATTTCCTGTCCAAAAGGAGGGAAGAAAGTCTTTGAAAAAAAGCTTTTGCACTAGCCAGAAAGCAGGCAGGGTCAAAATCAACCCAGCAATCATCAAACCATTCCAAAGATCGCTTTCTAAAAAATCCAGGCGGATGTCTACCCAAAGAAACAGCGCAAATAACAGGAAAACTATGGCGACCAATCCACCCAGCCTATCCAATAGTGCTGACTGAACCAGCTTTTTTATGGGAGTTTTGAAATGCTTATTCAGCAAATACACTTTGTATCCATCACCGCCGATTCCCCCGGGAAGAAAAAGGTTGTAAAACATTCCGATGAGGTAAAGCTTCCAGTTTTTTAGCTCAGAGAGATGAATTCCAATGTTTTTAAAATATTGGTTCAAGCGGATGGATGTAGCGATTTTGCTAAGCACAAAAAGAATGACTGCGGGAATCAGCCAAAGAAATTGGATGGATTGAGCTAGGTCCCAAAGTTGACGGGTGTCGATTTTCCGAAATACCAGATAAAGTGCCAGTCCCGTCAGCAGGAGTTTGCCTGCTGTCTTGGCCTTTTTCGGAAATCGGGATTTTGCTTCCACTGCTCGGGGTTTATTTTTCTTCTGGGGTAGGGATAGCTTGAGGGCGGTCTAGTTTGGAGACAAGCAGCCCCTGATAAACTGAGCGAATGGTATAGGTTTTCTTATTCTGCGATTCAAAATAGGTTCGGACGATGATTTCAGCTATTATTCCTGTGGTAATCAATTGAATGCCGCCCAAAATCAGAATAAAGCCTAAAATCATGATAGGTCGTCCCCAGATATCCTCACCCATTAATTTCACGATGAGTAAGTACAGACTGATCAAGGACCCTAGGAAAAAGGAAATCAAGCCTAAGCCTCCAAACAGGTGGATGGGCCGTTGGAAGTATTTTTGGAAAAACAGCATCAAAATCAAATCGGCCAAAACCTTGAAAGTTCGGCTCAATCCATATTTGGATGTTCCGTGAATTCGAGGATGATGTTTGACATCGACCTCGGTCATTTTTGCGCCTTGCTGCTTAGCTAAGACGGGAATGAAGCGATGAAGCTCTCCATACAAGCCCATGTTTTGGGCAATTTCGGCCTTATACACCCGTAGGGTACAGCCATAGTCGTTAAGGTAAACTTTGGTGGTGTTTCGGATCACCCAATTGGCGATTTTGGAAGGGAATTTTCTCAACACAAAACCATCCTTTCGTTTGGCTCTTCTTCCTGCCACTACATCCCAGTCCTCGTCGATAGCCTTTTGAAGCATAGTGGGGATGTCTGTCGGGTCATTTTGCAGATCTCCGTCCATCGTGGCGATGTAGGTACCTGTCGCGCTGTCTATCCCAGCTGCCAAGGCTGTGGTTTGTCCGTAGTTTTTATTGAAAATGATCAGCCGGGTCCGGTCATTGGCATATTTCTTTACCTCCGAGACAGTGCCATCTGTAGATCCATCTTCGATTAGGATTATTTCATAGTCAATACCGGAAAGTGCACCGTAGGTTGCCTCAAGAAGAGGTTGGATGTTTTCTTCTTCATTATAGACCGTAATGACTACGGAAAGTAAAGGCTTGCTCATGAGGTCAAAATTAAAGCGCAAAACTACCCATAAATCCCACCGGAATCAAAAGTGATGATTTAGAGTATCCTTGCTGTTGAATTAGTAGGAAGAGGTATTCACGGGATTATATTCCAAAAGATGCTCCCAGATTTGGATTTTTGACTTGCCCATAGGTTCATCTCCAAAATAATAGGGAAGCTCTTCCTCATGGATTAATCTTGCAAATTTGGCAACCTCTTGTGGGCTTTCCTGATTTCTGGAGACAAAAATGAATCGGCCTTGTTTTCCTACCTGAAGGTCCATTCCCGGCCAAAGATCCCATTGATTTTTTCGACTCCCCATATTGATTACCAGAGTTTGGGGATGAGAAGGCATGTAAAAGGCCAACTCTGAAGCCGTATGATAGCTTTCGCTGAAGATCACAGGGTTTGATCCTCCAAGGCTATCTGCCAAAGCTTGGACGCGTAAGCCAAGTTCTTCATAGCCCAACATCCGTTTTACCAAAGCTTTTTCTCCTTGGGAAATCGGGCCGGATGATTTCCAGTTTCCAAAATTTGGGATATATAGTAGAATTATAAGGATAAGGCTCAGTCCTGTGGCTAGGTTTCTGTATTTTTTCCAAGAAGGAGAAAGGGATACCAATACCGGAGCAAGGAAAACAGCAAAAGTGCTGTAAGTGAATCCCGGCCAGTTCACTTCCACCCAAGTCTTAAGACTCAGTGCGCCAAAGCCCAAAAAGGTCAAAAGTCCAGGTAGGGCCAGGAAAAATGAAGTTTCATTCTTGGTTTTCACCAATCGTTTAAATGCCAATAGGAAAAATGGAAGGAAGAATAAAGATACCATGGCCAATTGCCCTCCTAAGTATTCGGAAGTTCTCGCCAAAAGCAAACCAAAATCAAAGTTTTGAGTGCCTCCTGAATTTGCACCTCCCAAGGTGGCAATATGTCTGAAGGTGTAGAAGTCGTGTTGGAAGTTCCAGATGATGCCGGGGATAAATCCCAATAAAGAGATGACACCAAAAAGCAGGAAATTTGGGAGATGCTTTTTCCAGGACCCTAGGATCATTAAATAAAGAAATCCAGCAGGGAATATCAAGAGCATGGTGCTTTTGGAGAGGATTCCCAAGGCTGCTGCAATCCCAGTTAAAACCCAGTATTTTTTCCCTTCTGAATGGATGGCGAGGTATAATCCATACCAAGCAAGGATCCAGAAAAATGACATGGAAGTATCTGTGGTATGAAAAGTAAACTCCAAAAAGGTAATGGGCATTGCTAGAAAAACGGTTCCTGCCCAAAACCCGATTTCTGAGGATTGATAGACCTTTTTTGCAAAAGAGTAAATAAGACCTGCGGAGAAAAAGCCCAAGATTGCGGGGGTCAGCCTAATAGCAAATTCGGTATGTCCAAAAGTGCATGTGCTTAGGTAGTTTAATACCGCTACCATGGGAGGCTTTGAATAATATTGCCAGTCTAGATTTCTTGACCAAAGCCAGTATTGGGCTTCTTCGGTAAAGAGATCAAGATCAGGGCGCAATGCAAAAAGTAGCTTAAAAACAACTAGGGAAGCATTGATTATCCAAAAAAGCAACGTGTAGGACCCTTGATTTTTCATTCGGCAAAGATGAAAAGAAAAACCCCCAGTTGCCTGAGGGTTTTGATAAAAATTGACCGGATTTATTGTTTAGCCAGAACGACTTTTTCTTTGAATTTCTTGATCTGTCTTCTGAGTCCTTCTACAGCTTCATCAGCAGCGGCTTCGAAAGATTCATCTTGGTGTTTAGCAAAAAACTGCTTTCCAGGAGTGTTGAGTTTGATTTCAACGATTTTATTTGCGTTTTTCTCATTTTTGTCAAGTCTCATAAAAACCTCACCGTCAATGATTCGGTCATAAAAGGTATCCAGCTTGTCCGCTTTTTTCTGAATAAAGTCGATCAATTTTTGATCCGCGTCGAAGTGGATAGAGTGCATCTGCAGTTTCATAATAATTGCATTTAGGGTTGAACAATAGATTAATTATGCTTTAGGATGTGCCTGTTCAAACACAGCCTTAAGTTTTTCCATAGTGTTGTGGGTGTAGACTTGGGTTGCGGCCAAATTAGCGTGGCCCAGAAGGTCTTTTACCGCATTAAGGTCGGCTCCTTTGTTAAGTAAGTGGGTGGCAAAGGTGTGGCGGAGCAAATGGGGACTTCGTCGCGTGTTTTGCGCAAAAAGATCCAAATACTGTCTGACTATCCTGTAGATCATCATCGGATAACTTTGCTCCCCCTTATTGCTCACAATAAAATAGGAATTCCCATCAAGTTTTGAAAATCTTTCCTGAAATACTTTTTGATACAAAAGGATATTTTGTTTCAGTGATTTTGTGATTGGAATAATTCTTTCTTTTTGTCTTTTACCGAGCACCTTTACCTGATCCTCGATCAGGTTAATGTCTTTCCATTTTAATCCGATCAGTTCCGAAAGTCTGACCCCTGTAAGGTATAAAAACTCCATTATCATCTTGTCCCGTTGTCCTTCAAAAGTATCCGAATAGACTTCTTCACTTAAAACGGAAGAAATGGATTCCTCCTGCACAAATTCGGGAAGTTTTTTGGGGGTTTTAAGGGATTTTAACTTATAGGTAGGGTCCATGCTGATCACTTTAGACCTCATGAGGAACTTATAATAGGACCTTAGGGTGGCCAGCTTCCTGTTTACGGTCGTGGCACTAAGGCCCTGTTCTACCAAATCAATAATCCAAGCTCTAAGCTCTGTATGGGTGCAGAACTCCAATGCTGAAATTTCAAAGGAGATGCTCACAAACTCCGCCGCTTGTTCCAGATCCTTTTTATAGGCCAATACTGTATGAGCGCTACTGCGCTTCTCGAATTCCAAATAATTGATAAAAGAATCGATCATGTGATGCTCTTGCTTGAATTAAGGTAGGGGAAAAATCAGGAAGATCCACTGACAAAAATCATTCAGGCAAAAAAAAACCTGCTCAAAGGAGCAGGTTTCTATGTGTCAAATCAAAGTGAATTACTTGTTAGCTTCGTTTTGAAGTCTTTGCTTGTAAGCAGCTTTGATAACTTGATCTCTTCTTTTTACGGAAGGTTTGGTGAAAGCCTGACGGGCTCTAAGTTCGCGAACCGCACCGGTCTTGTCAAACTTCTTTTTAAAACGCCTTAGCGCTTTTTCGATGGATTCGTTCTCTTTTACGTTTACAATGATCATAAGTATACACCCCCTTTCGTGGGCACAAATGTAGGGAAATAATAATTAAATGACCAAGGTTCATCAAAAGAAAAAGTCCAACCCGAAAGAGTTGGACTTTTCCAATTATTTATTTTTGAGATTAGCTGACTACTTTTTCAGCTAAAACCATAATTACATTTTTGTTCACTTCTACCACTCCTCCTTCTACCAGCATCGTGACTTTGCCTCCTTCTTTGGTGGTGAAGGAAATATTGCCTTTTGCCAACGCAGATACAATCGGAGCGTGGTTGTTCAAGACCTGAAAAGCACCGGATGCCCCAGGGAAGCTCGCCTCTGTCACTTGGCCTTCGAAGACCTTCTTGTCTGGAGTGATGATTTCTAACTGCATGTTTGTTTAGTTATTGAGTAAACAGTTATTGAGTTAATAGGGAGACTGATGCTCCTAATCACTAATAACCAGTAACTAATTTTCTTACTTAACTTCAGCCAACATCTTCTCGCCCTTAGCGATTGCATCTTCGATGCTACCTACCAAGTTGAAGGCTGCTTCAGGAAGATGATCCAATTCTCCGTCCATGATCATGTTGAAGCCTTTGATGGTGTCTTTGATATCAACCAATACACCTTTCAAGCCTGTAAACTGCTCCGCAACGTGGAATGGCTGAGACAAGAATCGCTGAACTCGACGAGCTCTGTGAACGACCTGCTTATCTTCCTCAGAAAGTTCTTCCATACCCAAGATGGCGATGATGTCCTGCAATTCTTTGTATCGCTGTAGGATTTCCTTCACTCGCTGAGCACAGTTGTAGTGGTCATCACCCAAGATGTCTGGAGAAAGAATTCTGGAAGTAGAATCCAAAGGATCCACCGCTGGGTAGATACCCAATTCTGCAATCTTTCTAGACAATACTGTGGTAGCGTCCAAGTGCGCAAAGGTTGTCGCTGGAGCCGGGTCAGTCAAGTCATCCGCAGGTACGTAAACAGCCTGTACGGAAGTAATGGAGCCATTCTTAGTGGAAGTAATTCTTTCCTGCATGGCACCCATTTCGGTAGCCAAAGTAGGCTGGTAACCTACTGCAGAAGGCATACGTCCCAAAAGTGCGGATACTTCAGAACCTGCCTGAGTGAATCGGAAGATGTTGTCAATAAAGAAAAGGATGTCCTTTCCTTGTCCTGAACCATCACCGTCTCGATAGTATTCAGCAAGAGTCAAACCTGTCAAGGCTACTCGAGCACGTGCTCCTGGAGGCTCGTTCATCTGACCAAACACGAAGGTTGCCTTGGAGTCTTCCAATTTCTTCATGTCAACTTTGGAAAGATCCCATCCGCCTTCTTCTTCCAAGCTATGGATAAAGTCTTCACCGTAAGTCACGATGCCAGACTCGATCATTTCTCTCAAAAGGTCGTTTCCTTCACGGGTTCTTTCACCTACACCGGCAAATACGGACAAACCAGAATAAGCTTTGGCAATGTTGTTGATCAATTCCTGAATCAATACCGTCTTACCTACACCGGCACCACCGAAAAGACCGATTTTACCTCCTTTTGCATAAGGTTCGATCAAGTCGATTACTTTGATACCTGTGAATAATACTTCGGTAGAAGTGGAAAGATCTTCAAATTTTGGAGCAGATCTGTGGATAGGGAGTCTCTTACCGGCTGGTACCTGAGGCAAGCCATCGATGGCTTCACCCACCACGTTGAAAAGACGGCCTTTGATAGCTTCTCCGGTAGGGACTGAAATGGGCTGACCCATGTCTTTCACTTCCATACCTCTTACCATGCCTTCGGAAGAATCCATCGCGATGGTTCTTACGCGGTCTTCACCCAGATGCTGCTGAACCTCCATAACCACCACTTGGCCGTTTTCTTTGGTTACTTCCAATGCGTCTAGGATGTTTGGCAGCTTGCCGCCTTCAAAGGAAACGTCCACTACGGGCCCGATTACCTGAGTTATCTTTCCAATATTTGCCATTTGATTAGATGAAATGTAAAAAGGATACGCTTTCTTAATTCGAGCGCAAAATTAGGCAGAAAAGCTTAATACCAAAGGATATTTGGAAAATAAATCCTCATTGAATCCACTTGATTTTAGATCTATCCATTTTTTTGAGCAACAGGCACTTTATTCCAAAATCCTCGTAGCGAACAGGAAGGCTTTTTTCCAATAGCTATTGCTCATATAATCTTCCGAAACGCCCAAAGAGGTGGAGGCATGAATAAATCTGACATTTTCTTTCGAGACCTCTGTGACAATTCCTGAATGGCTGACCTGATTTTTTCGCCTTCCGGTGGCAAAAAAGAGTAGGTCTCCGGGGCGAACTTCTTGCAGTTTGATTCGCTTTCCTACCTTGCTCTGGTCAGCAGACATTCTGGGAAGATTGATTCCAGCCGCATAATAGGCATGAAAAACCAAGGCTGAACAGTCCATTCCGCTTCTGGTGGTTCCCCCATACTTGTAGGGCGTCCCGTAGTAAGATTTGGCTGTTTGGATCACCGTGAATGCCGGTGAATCCTTAGGGATTTTCTTTTTGGATTTGCAACTCTGGAAAAATAGACAACCCAACACAAGGGTCAGGAGCAAGCCTTTAAAAATGCGTTTTTGATTCACGAACTCTGGTTTAGTTTCTTTCCAAGTTTACCGGTTGGAAAATTACAATTCAATAGTTAAGGAAAGAATTACTCAGGATTTTATTGTGAAAAACCTGAGTAAAGTTGGGCTTAATCGCCAAAAAGATGAAATCCGGCTTTTGCATCGGACAGGGTTTTGATTAAGGAATTCCAAGGAATCGAAACCATTTTGGTTAAATTCATGTCTGAGAAGTAAAGTTGATCTGAATGAGCCGAGAAGAGTTTCTGCATATGCCCTTACACCAAAAAATCAAAATCCTTTTTATGGAGGGGACATTTGTGGTGGCTATCCGATATTACGGGCATAAAATCAATCTCTACCTGCTGGAGGATGAGTATATTGAAGTTTTTTACAACCACAAGTTGGATAAAATTGACAAGATCGACTTTCTTCCCCGGAATCACAGCCGGATGAAGTTTTACCTGGATCAGATTAAGATTGATTGATTATTTCGCCCAATCTGGAATATCCTCTCGGAAAGCCAACCTTAATTTACCATCTAAGGGCTGTCTAAATACATAACCTTCACCATTTACAATCTCGTACATTTGGATTTTAAGTTCAAATTCCACGAGAAGCAGCCGTTTTTGTTCTCCCTTATTATTAGTAAAAGTACCCTCTCTTTGGCTTATTACCCGAAGGTAGTTGTCGGTTGGTATTTCAAATTTTCCCTCATGAAAAAAAGGATTGTAAAGCCCTGACTCGAAAGGTCTTTGAGCTCCCTGCGGAACATAGTAAACCTGAAAGAAATCAGGGACTGCTCCAAAATCCTCTTTATTGTAATTAAAGTCTATCACACTTATTTTCTTTTCCCCTATTTTCAAAATCTCCTTCACTTTGTCAAAGGAGTAGATTTCTTCGAAGACAAACTTGGAATTAAACTCGCTAGTGGCTTGATCCGACCACTTTAACTCGGGAAGCCTTATGTAGATCTCAAATCCTCTAGTAGTTTCTTTAATTTTCAACAGATGGGTGGCTACATTACCTTGGTAAATTGTTCCATTTCCATCTTCGTCAGTTTTGAAATTATATACGATTGGGATGCTTTCTGCCTCAAAGTTGGTTTCGAAGTTTGAGGTTTCCCCGTCTGGAAGTGTTCCTTCAAATCCCACTTGATCAAGTAGGTTTTCAGGTTCTTCATTGTCTTGGCAAGAGAAAAGGATAAAGCATAAAAGCAGTGTAGGGAAAATTTTCAATGCATATTTCATAAAGGCTGATTTTGGTTAAGAAAAAGTATTTTGAGTCAGGACGTTTAGTTCTCAGCTATCGCTACAATAAAAAACCGCAGAATTTTCATCCTGCGGTTTTTTGTTTTGAGTTCGGAGGTTTTACAACTTTCTCTTCAAGAAATCTGTCATCTGAGTATAGAGGTGCCAAGTGGTATTGCCCCCATAGATCCCGTGATTTCTGTTGGGATAGTAAAAGGTCTCAAACTGCTTGTCTGCCTTGATCAAGGCATCAACCAAATCCACGGAGTTTTGGAAATGTACATTGTCATCACCAGTTCCATGGATCAATAGAAAGTTTCCTTTTAGCTTGTTCACATGAGTAATGGGGCTATTTTCATCGTAACCCGCTGGATTAAGCTGTGGGGTCTGCAAGTACCGCTCGGTGTAGATGGTGTCGTAGTATCTCCAAGTGGTGACCGGAGCCACGGCGATGGCGGTTTTAAATACTTCATTTCCAATCATCAGGGAAAGGGAGGACATGTAGCCTCCATACGACCATCCCCAGATACCGATTCGTGCTGGATCGACGAATGGCATTTTGGCAAAATACTTCGCTCCTTCGATCTGGTCGATGGTTTCCAGTTTGCCTAAATTCGCGTAAGTGGAATGCTTAAAGTCACGGCCTCGCGCTCCGGTACCCCGATTGTCCACACAGGCTACAATGAATCCTTCTGCTGCCAAGGCTTGATGCCAAAAATCCCGGGTTCCTCCCCAAGAATTCAGGACATTCTGTGATCCTGGACCTCCATACACATACATCAAAACCGGATATTTTTTCGCTGGGTCAAAGTCGGCCGGTTTGATGATGTAGCCATTCAGTTCTGTACCATCTACTGTTGGGAAGGTGAAAAACTCCTTTTTCCCCAAGGCAAATCCTGCGAGTTTTTCTTTCAAGGCCTGATTGTCTTCCAATACTTTGATCTCTTTTCCTGCAGCATCATTGAGGGTGACTTTTACCGGGTTGTTTGCTGTAGAATAGTAGTCGATGAAAAACTTATGATCTGGGCTCATGTTGATGGTATGGCTTCCTTTTGCAGGAGTAAGCATCTTTTTGCCCTTTCCGTCCAGATTGATCACATAGAAGTTTCTTTCCAAAGGAGATGCTTCGGTGGAAAGGAAATAGACTTTTTTGGCTCTTTCATCGATTCCAACCATAGAGGTAACTTCCCAATTGCCCGTGGTAATTTGACGGATTAGGCTGCCGTCCAAATTGTGGTGGTAAATGTGCTTGAATCCATCTTGCTCAGACGTCCGGATGAAGGTTTTTCCATCACTGAGGTATTGAAGATCATCATTGTAATCCAGATCTACGTAGGTTTTGGAAGTCTCGGAAATGATCAATTTGCTTTGACCCGTTGAGGCATTAGCATGAAAAAGATCCAATTGATTTTGAAGTCTGTTCATGCGGATAAAGGCCAAGGTGTTGGCGTCTTTGGTCCAGTAGATTCTTGGAAGATAAATGTCAGTTTCTGCGCCTGCATCTATTTTTTGTGTTTTCCCAGAGTTCAAATCAAAAATATGAATGGAGACTTCTGAGTTTTTTTCACCCGCTTTGGGGTATTTAAACTTGTAATCCTCAGGATATAGAGGTCCCCAAAGCTGCATGTTGAATTCCGGTACCTGAGTTTCGTCAAATCGGATAAAGGCGATCTTTTTGCCATCTGGAGACCATTTGAAGGCCTGAGCCATGGAGAATTCTTCCTCATATACCCAGTCCGCAGCTCCATTGATGATTTTGTTCCATTCTCCGTCTGAGGTGATTTGAGTGAGCTTATTGCCGGCCAATTCTACCATGTACAGGTTGTTGTCCTTGACAAATGCAACTTTATCATTGTCCGGAGAGAGGGTCGCATAGGAGATTTTTTCTCCGTTCATCAGCTGCTGCTTTTGTCCAGTTGCCAAATCCACCACATAAAAAACACCCTTGGAGGAACGTCTGTAAATGGATTCTACATCAGTGGCAATAAGCGCTCTGGTCTCATCTGAATTGAAGGAATAGCTTGAGAAGTTCACTCCCAATGCTTTTCCATCCAAAAGAACTCCCGCTTCGGCTCCGGTGGCCAAATTGATCTTGACTACTGCAGGGGCCCCATTTCTTTGTACTAATGAACTGTAAAACTGTCCGTCTTTCATCCAATTGATGCCATAGACAGATTTTTGGGAGAAGGTTCCTTTTTTGAAGACGTCTTCAAGGGTGACTTTTTTCAGGCTTTGCGCCTGCGTGCTGAGGGCCATTCCGATCGTCGCGATCCAAGCCAGGCTCAGCACTTTCCAACTTTTAATCATATTGTCTTGATTTGGGTAAAATTCTATTGGTAGTGAGGGCGAATATAGGAAACCTCAAACTAACCCTCCAAGGGTTTCGTACCCTTGGAGGGTTTTACAGAAAACTTTGGAGTCTAAACGGAAAATTAGCTATTTCGTACCTAGATTTTCCCCACCATGAAGAAGAAAATTGCCTTAGTGACCGGAGGCTTTACCGGAGAGTCAGTCATTTCCCTGAAAAGTGCCGCCGTAGTCGAAAAAACCATCGATCGAGAGAAATATGATGTGTATAAAATCCTAATCTATCCGGGGGATTGGCATTTTGTTTCTGCCTCTGGGGAGAAAATCCCTGTGGACCTGAATGATTTCAGCATTGCCATGGGAGATGAAAAGATCAAATTCGATGGAGTCTTCAATATTCTACATGGCTCACCGGGTGAGGACGGGAAACTTGCAGGGTACTTTGATATGTTGGGCATTCCCTACACGACATGCGATCAACTGACCTCTGCCATCACCATGAACAAGGGCTACACGAAGGCGATTGTGCAGGATATTCCAGAACTGAACTTGGCCAAGTCCATTCAGTTTTTTGAGAATTCCCATGAAAACCTCTCCAAAATTAAAGCTGAGCTTACTTTGCCTCTATTTATCAAACCGAATAATGGAGGAAGTTCCATTGGGATGAGTAAAGTAAAAACCTGGGAAGAGTTGCCTGAGGCTTTGGAAAAGGCATTTGCTGAAGATAAACAGGTCTTAGTGGAGGAGTTTGTTAGTGGGAGAGAGTTTTCGATTGGTGTTTTTAAAGGGAAAGGAAAAATCACTGTTCTGCCCGCAACCGAAATTGTGAGCAGCAAGGAGTTTTTTGACTACGAGGCAAAATATGTTCCCGGAGTCTGTGAAGAAATTACCCCGGGCCGCATGAATGAGGAGGAAATCGAGCGGGTAGGAAGAGTGGTCACCCAAGTCTATGAAAAGCTCAATTGTAAGGGTGCGGTGAGGATTGACTATTTTCTACAGCAGGAGACTTCCAAGTTTTACTTCATCGAGATCAACACGGTTCCCGGCCAGACTGAAACAAGCCTGATCTCCCAACAGGTCCGTGCAATTGGGATGGAAGTAAAAGATTTTTACACCCAGTTGATTGAGGAGATGTTTTAAAAATTAGGATATCCTGATAGATGGCTAGTTCCTAAAAAAATATCTTTGAAGGTGGCTTCGTAGATAAATTGCCAGGGAAACTTAATATATGCGCAGCTATCTTGATTAATTATTTTTTACTAAACTCAAACAGTTTCCTTTTTTCCTCCTTGCTCAAGGCATCGTAGCCTTTTTCGGCGATTTTGTCCAGAATTCTATCGATCTCTTCTTGAGAAGTTTCAGAGGACTTAGCGGAAGGTGTGGATTTTTGGGTATTTCCAAAGCCGGAAAATCCGCCGGAACTGGAGGTAGTTTTAGCTTTACGATAGCTAACTTTGACTTTATTTTTTCTCCCGGAAAAAAGATCCTCGAAGAAAATCCCCACTTTTTGAACCGGCTTTCCCCAGTCAATTCCTTTGCGAAGCTGAACTACATATAAATAGCCCAAAAGTGCCCCACCAAGGTGAGCGATTTCCCCTCCTGCATTTGCGCCGATCGAATTGGCAAAGGAGAGAATCACATAGAAAGCGGCAATGTAGACGATTTTGACAGGGCCTATCAAGATCAAAAAGAAAGTGGTATTCGGAGTCAAAGTGGCAGCGCCTACGACCACAGCAAATACGCCCGCGCTTGCTCCCAGCATCAGGGAAGTATCCACTGAATTACTGAAATATGGTGCCAGATTATAGATCAGCAAGTAAAATGCTGCCCCAAAAAGACCTCCCAAAATGTACAGATTGGCCAGCTTTCGGCTACCCAAATACTGGTGGATAATCAAGCCAAACCAATACAAAAAGAGCATGTTGAAAAGGATATGGAATACCCCTTCATGCAGGAACATGTAAGTGAAGGGACTCCAAGGCTGCCAAAGGAGCTTTTCCAAAGACGCCGGCATCATCAACCAGCTCAAGCCTTCCCGGTAAAGCTCTCCAAGTCCGCTGATCGTCAGGATCACCCGGGAAATCAAAAGCACAAGAAACACCAGCACATTGATCGCAATCAGCTTAAAAAGGCTGTTGTTAGTATGCTTGAAAGCATTTCTCAGATTTTCCCAAAAGTTACCGTACATATCAATAGAAGCTATTTCTGTCTCTTTTCCATTTATACACCAAAACCGCTCCGATGATCAACCCGCTCAAGTGCGCAAAATGAGCCACATTGTCCGTGGGGCTATTGAGCATTACGTTATAAATCGTGTAAAGGGCGTAGGCTCCCACCAAATATTTTGCCTTAACGGGCATGGGAGGAAAAAGGAGGAAGAGTTGTGTGTTGGGGAAAAGCATTGCAAAAGCCACCAAAATCCCGAAGAGCGCTCCAGAAGCCCCCACCATAGGGGAGTTTAGATTCATCTCCAAAATCCGATGAAGCGTTCTCCTAGCCTGCTCGATGTAGGAAGGATCTTCCGGATTTCGGCTGTATTGATCTACAAAATTGAAGACTTCGGGATTGAAATACCCTCTGTTTTCAATGACCAGCTTGTTGAAATATTCCGGATCAGGGTTGGCTTCATAAGCAAGCACCTTTTCCTCCATTTTATTGTATTGAAAGGTGGAATAGCCAGAGTATAGGACTCCTGCCCCTACGCCGCAGACCATCCACAGGATGAATAGTTTTTTGGGGCCAAGGAACTGTTCCAATAAGGGACCGAAGATCAGGAGGCCAAACATGTTGCTGAACAAATGCCAAAAATCGGCATGCATAAACATGTAAGTCAGGAATTGGAAAGGCTTGAAATATTCGCTGTGAATATTGAAAAGTGCAAACCAATTATTGAGAGGAGGAAACACAAAACCCGCAACCAAAAAAACGATGACGTTGATCAGAAGAAGATTTTGTACAACCGGGGTTATATTTCTAAACATCTTATTTTCCGAAAAAGGATTGAATGCTATTTAAATCTAATTTCACGAAAGTTTTGTTCCCGGCCGGAGAATAATTGGGATTTTGACAGGCAAAAAGTTGGCCTACCAAAGTTTCCATCTCCTGAGGATTCAACTTTTGACCCTTTTTGATAGAGGACTTACGGGAAAGAGATCGGGCTAGGTTTTCCCGTTTATCCAGGGAAAGTTCGCTTTTGAAGTTTTTGAATTGCTCCAAGAGACCTTCGAAAAGTTCCTTTTCATTTTTCACCTGTACATCTGCCGGCACCCCTTGGATCAATACGGTGTCTTTGCCAAAAGGCTCCACCATAAACCCGAGACTGTGCAGCTCCGGAAGCATATCCATCACCAGGGCATAGTCCGAAGGATTTAACTGCAAAGTGGGAGGAAATAGACATTGTTGGGAGACGCCTTTTGCTGATTGGATTTGCTTGAAATACCGTTCATATAAAATCCGCTCATGTGCACTCTGCTGATCAATGATCAAAAGACCGGTGGACATCTGGGCCACAATGAAGTTTTGTTCTACCTGAAAAGTAGCTCCAGTGGCTTCGGATTCTTCCGGCACAATCATAAACCTGGGCTCATCCATGGAGGCCCGGCTTGGGAAAGTCAAAATCTCAAGTTCATCTTCCGAGGAGGGCTTTTCCTGGATAGGCTTTGGAGATATATTTCCCTCAAACAACCGTTCCCAGCCTGAGGTGGAGGATTTTTTGAATTCCGGCGTGTTGAAGGTTTTGTAGCTATACTCCCGGTCTACTTGGGATTTGGTTTCGGGATTATTGGTCCAGGTATCTTCAAAATTCACATCCACCGAAAAGTCAATGGCGGGGGTGATATGATGAGCACCCAAGGCTTGTTTGACAGCCGATCGGATGACCGCATAGACCGTCCGCTCATCGTCAAATTTGATTTCAGTTTTTGTGGGGTGAACATTGATATCAATATGCGAAGGGTCTATCTCCAAAAACAGCACGTAGAACGGATGCTGGTCAGCCTGAATTAGGCCTTCAAAGGCCGAGTTGACCGCATGGTGAAGGTAGGAGCTTTTGATGTATCGGTTGTTGACAAAGAAAAACTGCTCACCTCTGGTTTTCTTGGCGTTTTCAGGTTTGCCGATATAGCCTCTGACGTTGACATGTGGGGTAAACTCCTCACAGGGGATCAGTTGGCCTTGATAGCTTTTTCCAAAAAGCCCCACGATTCTCTGACTAAGCTTGCCAGTGGGAAGATTATAAGTCTCCAAATCCTGTTGGTACATGGTAAATGCCACTTCGGGATAGGATAAGGCGACTCTTTGAAATTCTTCCACCAAATGCCGCATTTCCACAGGATTGGATTTCAGGAAGTTCCTTCGAGCAGGAACATTGAAAAACAAGTTTTTCATAGCCACCGAAGTCCCTACTGGACTGGCAACTGGCTCCTGTTTTTTGACCTCGGAGCCTTCAATCTGGATCAAAGTCCCCAGTTCTGCATCCGTTTGTCTGGTTTTCAACTCTACCTGTGCAACCGCTGCAATAGAGGCCAAGGCCTCCCCTCGAAACCCAAAAGTCCGGATGGCAAACAAATCTTGAGAGGTTCTGATTTTTGAGGTGGCATGACGCTCAAAACTCATTCTGGCATCTGTGGGAGACATACCTTTCCCATTGTCAATTACCTGAAGGAGTTGTTTTCCGGCATCTTTGACGATCACCTGGATCTGGGTGGCTCCTGCGTCGACCGCATTTTCCAATAATTCTTTGAGAGCAGAAGCAGGGCGTTGAACTACCTCTCCCGCTGCAATTTGGTTTGCTATTGCATCCGGGAGAAGTTGGATGATGTCACTCATCGTTTGCCTTGTTTTTTGATTCTCAAGAAAAAGTACACTGAGGCGACCAGAGCCAGCCCTATGCCTAAATAGGTTAAAATTTCGGGTCCGATATAAATATATCCGAAGGCAGCAGTGATCATTCCAAAAAACAATAGGGTTCGGATCATAGCCGTGGAGCTAAATATACTGGTCTCCCGTTGCTTTATTCCCCGGTAGTTGGAAAATGACCCACGGATACCAGCTCCGTACCCTTCAGGGTTATGTCCATCTTCTCCGCTCAGCAAACCCTCCTCTTCCAATTCTTTTTTGATCCGGGAGGTCCGCTCTTCGATTTCCTCCTTGACCGGATCATAATATCTCGGCTGAATCCCAAATCTCTGGGGTGAGGAGGTCTTGAAAATAGAGGGGAATTTCATGCTGGAAATTATTTTGCTTACTGAATCTATGAAGTGGGTAAAGGGAAGATGAGGTTTAGTGACTACCGAATATCATTTCTTACTCCTTTTTTAACCCAAAATCAAACTTATTGTTGCCCGAACTTTAGTACATTGAATATCGAAGAGATTCAATTTGACGTTGGATAGAAGGTCGGGGGATGGTTCTACATCATGTCTCCACGTCGTTCACAAATTTACTTTAAAAGTTAAAGAATTAAAATCTAATCAAGCATGGGAGTGAAGCAAATAAGGCTTCTAGTAGTGGTTTTTATCCTTGGACTCTTTTCCTCTGGGAAATCTGATCCTTTTGTGGCCAATGAGGACCCGCTAATGCGGGGAGATCAAAGGCAGCAGATGTATTGGGTGGATAGTGTTTTCAATTCCTTGACCTTTGAAGAGCGTTTGGGGCAGCTATTTATGGTAGCAGCTTACTCCAACAAGGACCAAAAACATGTGGACGAGATCAGTGCCTTAATCCAAAATGAAAATTTGGGAGGGGTGATTTTTTTTCAAGGGGGTCCTAATAGACAAGCTCGACTGACCAACTATTATCAAGCCCAAGCTAAAACTCCATTGTTTATCGCAATGGATGCGGAATGGGGAGTAGGGATGCGTCTGGACTCTGTGGCAAACTTTCCAAAAGCCATGACCTTGGGGGCAGTGCAGAATGATCGGTTGATTTATGAAATGGGAGTTGAGATAGCCCGTCAGTTTAAGGAATTGGGCATGCATATCAACTTTGCCCCTGTAGTCGATGTGAATTCCAACCCCAATAATCCTGTCATTGGTTATCGGGCATTTGGGGAAAACAAAGACCTGGTGACCCGTCAGGCTTTGGCCTATATGAAAGGACTTCAGGACAATGGAGTCATTGCCAATGCCAAGCATTTTCCTGGGCACGGGGATACCGAAACGGATAGTCATCAGGTATTGCCAGTAATCAACCATGCTGAAAGAAGAATCTGGGATGTGGATTTACATCCTTACAAGGAGTTGTTTCGGGAGAACCTGATGTCCGTCATGGTCGCACATTTGGATGTGCCAAGCTTAAATAAAGGTGAGCATTTGCCTACGAGCTTGTCCAAATCAGTAGTGACAGACCTGCTTCAAAACCGCATGAATTTTCAGGGATTGATTTTTACAGATGCCTTAAACATGCGTGGAGTGGCAAATACCAATAAGCCGGGAGAGGTGGACTTAAAAGCCCTGTTGGCAGGGAATGACGTTTTGCTTTATTCCCAGGATGTTCCAAAGGCTAAGGAGTTGATCAAAGAAGCCGTAGCAGCCGGGAAAATAACCGAAAATGAAATCAACAGGCGTGTCAAGAAAATCTTGAAAGCTAAATACTGGGCAGGATTAAACAAGTTAAAACCGATTGATACCTATAAGATCTCCGATCGGCTGAATAATCCCGAAACTCGGGAGGTGATCGAAAAACTTTATGCGAATGCTTTTACAGTAGCATCCAATAAAGACGATCTTTTGCCATTTCGAAATCTTGATCTCCGAAAATTCGCCAGCTTAAGCATTGGTGATCCTGGGGTGGAGTTTTCAAAATATCTGAACAAATACACAAAAGTCGAGCATTTTTCCATTTCCAAAGCCGCATCTGAATCCGAGCATTATGCGCTCATGAAAAAGTTGGAGGATTTTGATGTGGTCTTAGTTGGACTAATGGGAGTGACCAATAGTCCTCAACGTGCATTTGGAGTGGCTCCCGGAGATATCAATTTGATCAGAACTCTGGAAAAGCGACAAAAAGTAGTTACCGTCCTTTTTGGAAATGCCTATGCTTCCACTGCTTTGAAAGGGATGGGAAATGTTGTCCTAGCCTACGAAAACAATGAGATTACTCAAATGCTAGCCCCTCAGGTTTTATTTGGAGCACGTCCGGGTAGAGGAATTTTACCTGTGACGGTGAATGGAGGTTTTACACGAGGCATTGGTGGATACATGGCAGACCTGGGAAGACTTTCCTATGGCTCTCCTGAAAGCGTAGGTTTAAGCTCTGAGAAGCTGAATAAAATTGATGAGGTCGCTGAGAAGATGATCAAAATCCAGGCAGCTCCCGGTGGGAATGTGCTGGTTGTAAAAGATGGAAAAGTAGTGTTTGAAAAGTCTTATGGCTATCTGGATTACAAAAGATCTGCTCCAGTTACTTCTCAGACCGTATATGATTTGGCTTCTGTGACCAAAGTATTGGCTACCACTCAAGCGGTAATGTTTCTGGAAAGCCGGGGAGAGTTGGATATGAGCAAAACTTTGGGGGATTATTTACCGGAACTTAAAGGGACCAATAAAGCTAATCTTGCTTTGAAGAACGTGATGGCCCATGAGGCTGGATTGAAAGCGTTCATTCCCCATTATGTCAACACGGTAGAATCCGGTCAATGGAAATCAACCTATTACAAAGCTGCCGCCGAGCCCGGATTCACCAGGCCAGTTTCCAATGACATGTTTGCAAGGGATGGTTTGCGGGATAGCATCTGGAATTGGACCGTCAAATCAGATCTGCTTCCCAAGCCTGTGAAATATGTGTACTCAGACCTGACCATGTATTTCATGCAAGCAGTAGTCGAGCGAATTGTCAATCAGCCTTTGGACGAGTTTTTGGCTCAAAACTTTTACGAACCTCTGGGGCTCCATACGCTCACATTTAACCCGACGACGAAAATGCCTTTAGGCAATATTGCTCCAACGGAAAATGATGTTGCCTTCCGAAAGAGACAAGTTCAGGGCTATGTTCATGATCCGGGAGCGGCCATGTTTGGTGGAGTTGCAGGACATGCAGGGCTTTTTGGAACGGCCAATGACCTAGCCGTAATGATGCAGCTCATGCTCAATGAAGGTAAATACGGGGATGTAAGTCTGATCCGACCCAAAACCGTCAAGGAATTTACCAAACGACAATCTAACATGAGCCGAAGAGGATGGGGCTGGGATAAGCCCGAGCCAGAAGCCGGCAAAGGGGGATCTTCAGGAAAATTAGCTCCCAAATCTACTTTTGGTCACACTGGATTTACCGGGACTTGCGTCTGGGCTGATCCTGAAAATCAATTGATCTATGTCTTTTTGTCCAATAGAGTTTATCCTGATGCAGAGAACAATAAGCTGTTGTCAGAAGGGATTCGAACTCAGATTCATGACCTGATTTATGAAGCGATGATGCGGTAGCATAGACTTAGAATAAAGAAAAAGGCCAGGGAATCAATTGAATTCCTGGCCTTTTTTTGAGGATCAAATTTTTATTCCTTGATCTCAATCACCTTAAACTCAGTTCTTCGGTTGACTTGATGCTCTTCTTCAGTTTGAGCGTCTTTGATGATCAACTGGGTTTCTCCATAGCCTTTGGCCACTAAGCGGTCTGCTGAGATTCCTTTGGATACGATGTAATCTACCGCGCTTTGAGCTCTTCTCTGGGATAGATTCAAATTGTAAGCATCGCTGGATCTAGAGTCAGTATGTGAGCTAAGTTCGATGCGGATGCTTGGATTATCAGCCAATATTTTCACCAATTTATCCAGCTCAAGCGCAGCATCCGGTCGGATTTCAGCCTTATCCAGATCGTAGTAGATGTTTTCCAAGACGATGGATTTTTCCAAAATCAACTGATCCAGATAAATCGTAGTGTCCAGGGTCACATTGGTGACATCCTGAATCAAAGTTGCAGGATCCGGAGTCTTACCCTTGGTGGTGTAAGGGAAGGACTTGGAGAAATATCCGTTTTTAGAAGCTATTATGGTATAATCCGAATTAGGAGCCATCGTGAACCTTACTCGGCCACTTGGATTGGAAAAATCCCCTCCCTGCTGCTTGTTGTCAGCGCCGTAGAGTACGATTCTGGTTTGAGGAATCGGGTTGTCGGTTCCTTGTTCTTTCGCAAATACGTTTAGCAAAACGTTGATGATTTTTGGCTTGGGAGTTTTGTCTTCGAAATAATAAATATCATCGTCCCCTTTGCCTCCTTCCCGATTGGAAGTGATAAATCCTGCCTTTGGATATTCAGTAAAGAAGATTCCAAAATCATCGTATTTGCTGTTGAAGTTATCTCCAAGATTTTTGATTACCTGCTTTCCGGATTCATCTTTTTCAGCGACGAAAAGGTCAAGTTTTCCATAACCGGGATGTCCATCTGAGGAGAAGAAGAACTTTCCGTCTGGGGTCATTCTAGGGAACAATTCGTTGCCTGGAGTATTGATGGTTGGGCCAAGATTGACCGCATTTCCGAAGTCCCCGTTGGCAAGTCTGGTGGCCTTATAGAGATCTGTGCCCCCATATCCTCCGGGTCGGTTAGATGCAAAATAGAGCTCTGAGCCATCTGGACTGAACGCCGGAGTGGAGTTCCACCAAGTTTCGTCCTCATTGACTGGCATCCAGATAGGTTGCGTAAAACCGGCTCCTCTGAAGTATGAAACAAACAGTGCATTGTCCGGAAGATCTTTGGGTGAGGTAGAATTTCCACGTCCGTAGATTATTGTATTCCCGTCCGGGCTGATGGCAATAGTGCCTTGATTTAGCCCCTCCTCATTTCTGAATTCAGGCAATGCTTGAATTGCACCCACGTCCACTTTTAGCCCGTCTGCTCTCGCACGAAACAATTTGGTGTAAGGAGTTCCTGTTGCGGGGTAGATCCCAGAGGCCTGTCTTCCAGAGGTGAAATAGAGGAAGTTTTCACTTAGTACCGGTCCATAATCCGGCCCAGGGGTATTAAGTTCCTGATAATTGACCAAGACGTGATTTGGCCAATAGTTCTCAATTCCCTCCGCTAATTTGATTCCTTCAATTTCACGCTGCACTCGCGCCATTAGAGCATCATCGGAAGTATATTGTTTGGAGGCCTCAAATGCTGCTTTTGCTTCCTCATGCCTTTGCTGGGCTTTTAGGCTTTGCGCCAGAAAAAAATAATGGTTGAAATTGGGCTCTTGCTCGACCAACTGTTGATAATATGGGGAAGCTTTTTCGATCCGATTGGAAAGGCGATAGCTCTCAGCCATGACCTGATTTGCCCGCAAATTGGTCGAGTCTTCCGCTAAAATCTGGCTGAAGGTATTGATGGCATATTGGTATTGACCAGAGAGAAACTGGTTGTTCCCTTTTTCCACTAGGCTTTTGCAACCGCCAAGGATTAGAATCAGAAATAAGAGGAGTGGAAAAAATCTGTGTTTCATGGAGCCTAAGGATTCAGTCTGTCTGTGAATATTACTAATTAATTTGGAAAATATTTGTTCAACCAGCTTTTTCGAACAGGCTGCCAAAGATTTTGAAGATCGGCTTTAGTTTGAATAATCGGGTTAATTACTTCCAGTTCTTCGGTGATTTCTCCAGAAGTGACTCTGGATTTAATCCCTAGAGCGGGAATTACAGAAACTTTTCCAAGGCTGTTTTTGAGGCTTATCTTTCCCTGATCTGTCAAATTGATCCCCAATTGGCTTTCAATTTCCCGCAAAGTTCTGACAGAGCTATCGATGGAGCATCCGCTGGCACCTAATTGACTTTCATCTACTGCCAAAACAAGAATCTGGTCATCCACAATTTCAAAGGAGGTTGGCATACGGTTGCCGTGGGTATTCCATCCCTCACAGAATTCTTTCATTCGGTTTTGGATGATTTCTTTCTCTTGAGCTTCGATTTTTCGCGCTGCTTGGTAAACCCAAACTCTGGCATACTCCGGCATTTGCGCAAACGGTACATACATAGGTTGTGATATTTAATTCAAAGAAATCGAGTATGGCTAAAAAGTCATACGCTTATTCTATAATAATCATTTCGAGATTCCATGAGGGCATTTGAAATCAAACTACCATCACATGAAAAACCCTTTCTGCATAACGGCAAAAAGGGTTCATTTGATTCAAGAAGGAGTTTTAAATTCCCATATCCTTGGCTATCATCTCGGCAAGGTCATAGACTTGGACTTCAGCTTCCTTCTCTTTGTTTTTTACGCCATCGGTCATCATGGTCAGACAGAATGGGCAGCCCACGGCGATTGCTTGTGCGCCGGTGGCTAAAGCTTCTTCGGTTCTTTCGATGTTGATGTCTTTCTTTCCGGACTCGGGTTCCTTAAACATCTGCGCACCTCCTGCTCCACAGCAAAGGCCTTTGGTGCGGCAACGTTTCATCTCAACCAGTTCCACGTCTAGAGCTTTGATCACCTCTCTCGGGGCTTCATAGACATCATTGGCGCGTCCCAAATAGCAAGAGTCATGAAAGGTGATTTTCTTGCCTTTAAACTCTCCACCGCCTTGGAGTGTAACTTTTCCTTCGTTGATCAATTGTTGGAGAAATTGGGAGTGGTGGATTACCTCATAGTTTCCGCCCAATGCCGGATATTCATTTTTTATGGTGTTGAAGCAATGCGGACAGGCAGTTACTACTTTTTTCACCTCGTATCCATTCATCACTTGAATATTGGCTACGGCCTGCATCTGAAAGAGGAATTCATTTCCTGCTCTCCTTGCGGGATCACCCGTGCAGGTCTCTTCCGGGCCTAAAACTGCGAAGCTTACTCCTACTTTATTTAAGATTTTGACGAAAGCCTGAGTGACAGCTTTGTATCGCTCATCGAATGAGCCGGCACAACCAACCCAAAACAAGACCTCTGGGCTTTGGCCATTAGCGGCCATTTCGGCCATGGTAGGTACTTTATATGTTGACATTTTTTAGACTTTAGACATTAGACAAAAGACTCAAGACAAAAGTCAAGGTCATTTCATTTCTTCTTCTTTTACTTTTTCAGCCCAGTTGAATCGGTCAGAAGGACTGAATTTCCAAGGTGAAAAGCTGGTTTCCATGTTTTGGAACATCGCATTCCACTGAGCAGGAGTGCCGGATTCTTCCATGGCCACATATCTTCTCAATTGCAAAATGATGGATAGCGGATCGATATTGACCGGACAGGCTTCCACACAGGCATTGCAGGTAGTACAGGCATTGATTTCCTCTTTGCTGATGTAATCTCCCAAAAGCGATTTGCCGTCCTCTAGACCAGGCCCTCCGGCATCGAGGCTTTTTCCAACTTCCTCAGCTCGGTCACGAACATCCATCATTATTTTACGTGGAGAGAGTTTTTTTCCGGTTTGGTTTGCCGGACATTCTGAGGTACATCTACCGCATTCTGTACAGGAATAGGCATTGAGCACATTGATCCAGCTGAGATCATTGATATCCTTTGCCCCAAATCTTCCAATCTCTGCCGGTGGTTCGGCGGGGTTCTCTACAGGGATTCCCAGCATCATGTTCACCTCGTTGGTTACTTCGGGCATATTGTTGATTTCACCTTTTGGCTTCAGGTTGGAATACCAGGTGTTTGGAAAAGCCAGGAAAATATGGAGGTGTTTGGAATAAGTAACGTAAATGGCGAATGCTAAAATGCCTACAATGTGGAACCACCAAGCGCCCCTCTCGATGAAGATAAGGAAGCCGTCTGAGAAGTTTTCGAAAATCGGATGAAGCAGTCCACTGAAGAAAAGAGGTCCCAATAGGGTATAGTGCTCTACACCTCTAGAGGCCAAGATTTGATCAGCGGCATTCATTTTTAAGATGGCCATCATCAGGATGCATTCTATTACCAAAATGAGATTGGCATCCAGCGTGGGCCATCCCTTCATCTCCGGCTTAACAAATCGATCCACTTTCATCACATTTCTCCTTATTAGGAATGCTACACAGGAGATGAGAACTGCGAAGGCTAAAAACTCAAAAATGTTCATAGCCACCGTGTAGAAGGATCCCAGTGCAGGGGCAAACAAGCGATGGGTTCCAAGAACTCCATCGAGGATAAATTCCAACACTTCCAGATTGATGACTACAAACCCAACATAGATTAGCAAGTGCAAGAATGCCGGAACGATTCTTTTGAACATCTTTTGTTGCCCAAAAGCAACCAGAAGAATGGTCTTCCATCGCTCGGAAGAACGATCATTTCTGGCTTCATCTTTACCCAAGAGGATGTTTCTTTTGAGGAATTTGATCCTTTTGGCCAAAATAAACCCCGCAAGTCCAAAAATTAGGAGAAATGCGAGTTGTGGTAAAATGCTCATATTGATTTATTTAGCTAGTTACTCTGAAAATACTGTTTAATTTTTTCTGAAAAGGATTTGTATCAAATACTCTAATTTTTACCTTTGCATCACTTTACGCAACGGTGATGTAGCTCAGTTGGTAGAGCATCGGACTGAAAATCCGTGAGTCGGTGGTTCGAGTCCACTCATCACCACAATCCCGATCCCACAAGGATCGGGATTTTTTTTGCCCTCTCCTGCGAATTTTCCAGCTGTTATTAGTTTCCGTTTCATTGATGCAAAATATAAAATAGTCTGCATGCATACTATTTTTTCAAATGAATTTAAAATCAATCTAATTTTCATTTTTCATGCAGTCTTGGCTATGAATCTCGGATTTAGAGCGAAGGTTTTGGAAAAAAAATGATTTTTTTTCGGAGTACCCTGTAACTTTTCCTTGAATACTGCATCATCCTACTGAATGAAGTCATTTTTCGAAACCCACATCTGGCCGATGCGAGGCAAGCTGTTCCGGATGGTCTTTCTTTGGACCAAAGACCGGGATTTGGCCGAGGATGTGATTCAAAATGTCTTTGAAAAAACCATGGATCGGGAGAAGAACCTTAAGGATCATCCCAATCTTGCCGGGTGGCTGGTCAAAAGTCTCAAAAATGAGGTTTTGATGCACTTTCGGAAAAATGGTAGGATGGAAGCCTTGGATGGTTTGGATCAGATACCCCAATCCCAATCCAATTCCCTGGAGCAACAAGAATCTCAGCAGATCATTTTCAGGCTGGTGGAGGAGTTGCCGGAAAAACAAAAAATGATCTTCCATCTCAGGGAAGTCGAAGAAATGAGCTACGAAGAGATTGCCGGATTTATGGAAATCTCTTTGGAACAAGTCAAAGTAAACCTGCATAGAGCCAGAAAAACCATGCGGAATAAATTAATCAACCAAGGAATTACCCCATGAAATCGAGATTAGATGAATTGCTTCATCGGTATTGGGAAGGGAAGACTTCCCTTGCGGAAGAAAAGGAGCTGAAGGAAGCTTTGAGAATTGTGGATGGTTATGAAAAAGAAAAAACCTTTTTCGGTGCCTTAGCAGATTATAAAAGTGTAGAACCTCAAAGGCTAATCCTTTCCCGAAAGAAACCAGCCAAGCAAAGAAGTCTCCAATGGCTGACGTGGGCAGCCTCGCTGAGTTTGATTGTGAGTTCAGTTTGGATTTGGCAAGATTACCGTCAAAAAGAAGAAGAACGCCTCGCCTACGAGGAGGTCATGAATGCCTTGGCACTTATCCAAACTAACCTCGCCAAAGGTCAAGCTCAAATGGAGCCCTTGAAGGATTTCAAATACCTGAATACGACCAAACAATTATTTCCACAAGAACCCTAACTCATGAAAAAGATACTGTCTCTCCTAATCCTTATCCTTGGAGTTGCCTTTGCATCCCAGGCTCAAGAGGATGCCATTCAGAAATTTTTCTCCAAATACATGGAGGATGACCGGTTTTCCAGAGTCTATATTTCCCCAAAGATGATGCAGATGGCGGGTGGATTTCTAAAAAACAATGCCGGAACGGATAAGGACGCTGAAGAATTGGGGGCATTGATCGCCAAGATTCGAGGAATCCGAATTCTTTCCTCTGAGGAAGTCAATGGCAAAGCTTTGTATGCAGAGGCAATGAATACTTTGTCTAAAAACAAATATGAGGAACTCATGGAAGTCCATGATAAAGGGAGCGATTTGAAATTTTTGGTCCGGGAGGAAGCTGGGCTGGTAAGAGAACTTATGATGATTTCAGGAGAAGGCTCTGCCTTTACCCTGATTTCCATGCTGGGATCTTTTACTTACAAGGACTTAAATATGCTTGCCGAAAAGACCAATATTCCAGGCATGGAGCAATACGGCAAAGGATCTAAGGGGCCCAAAGGCCCAAAATAAATTCATACTAAACCACATATTAATTGACTTATGAAAAAGCTGATTTTATCCTTTTCTTTCTTTGCCCTAGTACTGGGAGTAAATGCGCAAAGCAAAAGTATTGCTGCCTTAAAAGAAAAATACAAAGGCAGTGAGGACTTCTTTCAAATGGAATTAGGCGGGAACTTTCTGAGTTTTGCCGAGGGCTTTAAAATTGACCTCGATAAAAATGACATGGCCGCCGTGGCAAAATCTGTCGAAAAACTGAATTTCTTCACCTTGCCAGAGGATCCTAGGACCAAAGGAGAATTTTATGCGCTTCAGAAAGGGCTAAAAAGAGAGAATTATGAATTGCTAATGGAAGCAGCCGAAGGGAAAAGCGGATTAATGATTTACTCTAAAGGAGGAAAGACGATTGAAGATTTGATCATTCTAGTAGGGGATGATAAAGACGGGGGAATGATGGTGGTCGAATTAAAAGGTGCTTTTACTCAAGAAATGGTCGATAAAGCGAAAAATGGTTTGAAATAGAATTATAGATCTGAAAATCTATGCAAAAACCCGGGTTACCGGGTTTTTTTGCGATTGCTCAAAAAAAATTTAATTTTTTTTTGAATCCATACAATCGATTGCGATGTGGAATTTACAGAAGTACTTAAGGGTTAAAAAAAATGTAATAAGGTATTTTTTCAATATAAAATTTTGTATAAACCTATTTTCTCCCAATAGAATGGTCTTCGCTATCGATTGCAAAATGATATTATAAATTCCGTAAAAAAATAGATCAAACGTTAAATAACTCGAAACAAAACATTTGTTTCATTGAAACATTTGCAAAATTGATTTCGTGTTGTACCTTTGAATTGTAATTCGAATTGCATCGAACGACCCTGTAACCCAAAATGCCCCCTTGATGGAATAGACCATCCTGCGGTTACACAAAATCAGAAATCAAAAACCTTTATTAAACCAACTACAAAAATGAAAAAATTCATGACTATGCTTTTTGTTGCGGGGATCGCATCAGGAGCGTTTGCTTACAACGATGAAAAATCAGTTGAAATCAGACAAACAGAACCTGCCAAAGTAATGGTGGCAGTAGTGGAGGCACCGACCAGCGCTGTGATAGTAAAAATTACCGATGCTAACAACAACCTGGTCTTGAGAGACAGAATCTCCAAGACTGAAGCTTTTGCTAAGCGATATGATTTGAATGCTCTTCCAGCAGGTCAGTATTCTTTGGAAGTATCTGATGCCAACGGAACTTTGAGAACTGCTACCTTCAGCACTGCTGTGAAATCAAAGCCTGTGGTATTCTCTCGAGTGACTGAAATGGGAAGCAACCAGTATAGACTGTTGGTTTCCAATTTGGAAGCTAAGGACGTGACTGTTCAAATCTTCGATGGTGACAAGTTGATCCATACTGAAGTGGTGGACAATCCTCAAGGATTGCACAAGGTATATACTATTGCAAAACCAGCTTACCCAGGTGCAATCAGCTTCAAAGTGACCACTGCGAGTGGATTCCAAACTTACGTAGCTTCTAAATAAGCTAAACCAACTATTGAAATATCCCCAGCTAAGGTGCCTTAGCTGGGGATTGTTTTTTATATCCCTTTACTTTTTTTAGCCCACTCTGCCACCCGTTTTCCAAGTCCAAGTCCTTTGTCCAAAAACAGCGGGTCCATTTTTTCTTTCGAAAATGGACCTTCGCCGGTAATGCCTGAGGCGCCAAAGGATGCTTCTACATTTTCCCCGCCCACGAGGATCATCCCATGAATAAGCATGGATCTCATAATGCTCATCATCACTTCTTCTTCCCCAATTGAAATACCCCCACCTGTAGCGAAGGCAGCTCCTATTTTGTCCTTCAAAGGTCGGTTTTCAAAAGGCCATGAATTGATGAATTCTAATACCTCAGGTGCGGGATTTGCATTGTAAACAGGAGATCCCAAAATTATTGCAGAGGCTTCTAGGATCTCATTTGTTTGAATTTGGTCAATGGACCGTAGCCATACTTCTACTCCCGAGACAGATTCTGCTCCCTTCGCTATGGATTCCGCAAGGGCCGCGGTAGAGCCAGATTTTGAAAAATAGGCGATTAGAATCTTGGGAGATTCCTGAGCAAAAGCTCCTGAGGAGCTCCAAAGAAAGAAAATCAAAAAAACTGTTGCTGTCTTTTTCATTGAGTTTTTATTTAAAGATAGGGGAAAAGAAAAATCCCCGGATCTTGGTTGATCCGGGGATTCCATCTTTTACTGAATTAGAATTATTGGTTCTTTTTCCAAGAAGCTTTTCCTCCTTTCGCAGAGTCAACTGTGATGGTATAGTTAGATCCGGAGGATACGATCCATTTCACTTTAACAGCACTCATGCCTGGGATATTTTCTACTTCGATTTTTTCGGGAGAATGCTTTTGCTCCACCAATTGCTTTCTGTCTTCATCTTCCACCACAAATCCGGCAACCACTTTGGCGCCTGAGATGCTCACAAAATCAGGTCTTTCGATTTTGTATTTCAAGTCCTGACTGGCATGCGTTGGCATCATTCGCTCGTTGAAGATGGTAGCCGTAATGGCTTTCAGGCCACCTCCCAAATCTTCCTCTTTGACGTCCATGACAGATAGCTTTGGAGTATGATACGCATGGAAAATGGTAAAAGCTGCATTTCTGTGGGCATCCTGTTCCAGCAAAAATCCAGGGTGGGCTCGCCCAAAAGTCTTTTTAAAGCCACCGATTTCTACCGTTCCAAATTGCGGATGTTCGTATTCCTTCCAGTTTACAAATGCATCACCAAAAGTCAATAGACGATCCACTTTGAATTGCTCATCCTGACCGCCTCTTCCTCCTTCTTTGTGGAAATAGAGGTAAGGAACCATCAGCTCATTGGAATACGTGAATACACCTCGGTTGCCATAGAACCAGTCCAGCTCTCCTCCAAATACTGTGTATAGATCCTTGTAAACCGTGATATATCGATACCCTGGGAGCATTTCTTCCCCAATTTTCCCAATAGCATCGTAGATGCGGATATCTTCACGAGTATAGGTATTGACGTCTTCTTCAGCTCCAGGGCCTCTGAGGATCATTCCTCCGGAATTGTGAAAACTTTGAGCTCCTGCAATGTTGGGGTGCTTCATCACAAATTCCATGATGGCTCGGTTTTCAGGTAGAGAAAATGGATATCTCAAAGCTCCACGCTGGATGTAATCAGGTTGCCAGTTCCAACCCCAATCTCGGTTGGGATCATAATAGCCAACACCGTCGTCATTGACTACTCCATCCTGATCATTGTCCAAGCCCTCCTGTCCGAGCATTTCATATTCCCCAACTTGATCTGGGCCGACCATTTGTAGCCTTCTTGAATCCAAAGGATCCTTGATGAATCTTCCGGTTTTGGATTTTCGGATCATCATGGTGATATGTCCATCGCCATCGAGATCATCCATCATATCTTCTCCATTCACTCCGTCTCCGTCATTGTCCAACACCAACATCCCTGATCTTGGAGTATTGGCATTGTTGGGCTCCTTGAAGAAATTATTTCTGGCGTCCGGATTGATTGTCGGGGTGATGTAGAAGGTTTTGTCCTTCAAAAGTTGCTTCACAAAGGCATTGTCTGCATGCATTTCTGTGAGGTACCAAGCCACGTATAGGGAGAATTCACCTCCTTGAATCTCATTGGAGTGGATGTTTCCATCAATCCACATGGCGGGTTTGTCGGTGTCTTTTCCGGTAGAGAAATCGGTAATGGTCAAGGTCAAAATATCTCTTCCTTCCACGGATTTTCCGATAGACTCAACCTTAGCGAGTCCAGGGTGTGCCGCGGCGATTTTTTTCATCCAGTCCCAAAGACCTTCAGCACTGTAGTATCGGTTCCAGGAGATTTCTACCTTGGGTTTATGTGGGGTTCCAATAGCGCGAAAGTAATTTTCCTGCTGAGCTTGGGCATTCATCGTTCCCAGACTCAACGCGCCCAAAGCCAAGGCAATGATTATATTTTTGGTCTTCATCTTTTTCAAGGCTTAGAGTTTAAGAGTTTGAGTTGCAAATCCGGTATGAGCTGCGCCTGCTTTGACAGTGAATGTTCCTGTTCCACGCAGAATCCAGGAGAAAGTGACTTTTTCATAGGCTCCCAAGGAGTCCATCAGCTTGATTTTATCTCCGGAAATAACCTTGTCCGGAGTAGCGTCCAAATCCATCCTAATTTTGCGAAGCCATCTTGATCTCGCCCCCATATCCGTGTGGGTAGGAAGTGGAGAGTTGTTAAATAAGTCAAGGGTCACTCGGGTCAATCCATTACCCAGAGATTCTGTCTTCAAGTTATGGAATTCGAGTTTAGGCTGCATTGCTGCCAACTTGAGGATAAATTCAGTATGTTCCTCGGCGATTCCCCCGACTTTTTCATAAGGAGGGTTACTCATGACAAAGGGCTTGATGCCTCCGACTTCCACCTTTCTGTTAGGGAAATCTGGGTGCTTGACCTCTGTCCATGGCACGAATGAATTCCAGCCCAAAGAGTCAGACCATGCCAGGTAGTTTGCTTCGGCGTTGGTTTTGCCTTTGAATTCCGGAGTCCAATAGCCGGGAGTCGAGAAGCTCATCCGGGCAAAATGAAAATAAGCCCATTGGAAGAAGTCCCCGTCAGTTCCTTGGTTGTTTTGCTGGAAAGGTTTTTGGCTCACGGTCTTGTTGTACATCTCAGACACCATGGCATTGATCGCTTGATCTTTTTCCAAAATCGAGGAGACAACCCGCTTTCTTGCTTCTCCAGCATTGTATTTAAGCGGTGCGCTTAGATTGTTTGCGGGGGAAAAAGTCACGAATGCAAAGATGTTCCACTGCTCAAAAAGGTAATCCAACAGTGCCCGACTTTCGGCTTGAGAAACGGCAATATCACCTGCTAATGGCTCAAAAACCGGGAATTTATAGGTCAAACTCTTGTTGAAGGCAATGCCTTCTTTGGGGTCCTCTGCAAATTTCCCGTCTTTGTCATCGTCTTTGGATTCTTTGAAGACAAGGTATTTACCAGCCTCCCCTTTCGATCGGTCAGCTTTGACCAATACTCTCGGGTCTTCTTTGGAAGTAGTCCATTCTCCCAGCGGATCTTCAACGCGCATCCAGGTGATGAAGCCATCTCCGTTCAGGTCAGAATAGCCATTGTCATTTGGAGTGCCGTCCCGATCGTGGTCCGCAGCGGCTGCATTTCCACGGCGCTCGTATTTCAGCGCAGCGTGGTATTGCTCATAGGCATCCGGAGACATGTTGGGAAAAATGTAGAAAGTGGTGCTTTCCAGAGCCTGGCTTTTTTCATTGATCAGCTTTTCGGCAAACTGCAAGGCCAGCTCCACGCTGAGGACATGGTAGCCTTCGACACCACCGAGCACTGCTATGGCAGGCTTTTCATCCATTTTTCCTGTCCCGACTTTCAGGACATAAATGTCTTTTCCCCCGGCAGTCTTGGTGAGGGATTTGAGTTCCGCCTTGGCATTTGATCCAAGTTTTTGGAGCCTCTGGCTTACTTGGTTCAGGGTAGGGTAGTCTTGAGCCAAGGCATTTGCCCCGAGAAGACTTCCACACAAGAACCCCGTCAGAAGGAGTTTTCTCATAGGAGTAGGAATGGGTTATTTCTAAATTTTAAGCTGAATTTTAATGAAAATTTACGGAGAAAAGCCTCTTGATTTGATCGGTTACTTTAGACGCGATCCAGCGGAACAGGAAAAGGATAAGTGGTATTGTCGGTTTTTTAGATTGGCAGATTCAATAAAAATGGCTTATTTGAAAGGAATAAGCTGATCCTTTATGTACCGTAAGATTGCTTTAGCCATTGCCTTTTCCCCCAGAATGGAGGCCCTGATTTTGGAAGTTCAAAATTTGGTCAATCTATTTCAGAGTGAGTTGATCCTAATTCATGTCGGGGTGAAAACCGATGAATTGGAAACTAAGCTGGACGATATTTTGACCAGACTGGGAGTCGATAAAACCAAGACAAAGGTGCTATGGAAAGAGAAGGGAAAGCCTTCCAAAAAAATCGTGGAGGCCTGCAAAGAAGAAAATGTAGATCTTTTGGTTTCAGGGGCTTTGAAGGAAGAAGGCTTTTTAAAATACTACTTGGGATCTGTGGGTAGGAAAATCATCCGAAAGGCTCCCTGTTCTGTCCTTACCTTGATAGATCCCAAAAAGGAGACTACCAAATTTTCAAAAGTAGTCATCAATGGAACTCAGCTTGAAATCACCCCCGATGTAATCCGGCATGGAGTGGAATTTTCAAAGGCTGTTTCATCCAAGAATGTATCCATTCTCAACGAGATCAAATTGTACGGACTTCTGATGGGGACTGCCAGTGAAGATACGGAAGGGGAAGTCTCCGAAACCCGCAAAAAGCTGGTACAGGATGAAATCGCTTATGTCGAAGAAAACCTTAAAGGCTTAGACCTTGGTGGTCTGAAAATCCATATCAAGGTCACCGGCGGTCGCTGGGCCACCGAGCTAGCCCGGTTTTGTGAAAAAATTGAAGCTGACCTTTTGATCGTTGGGGATGATCGGAGTCTCACCTTTTTGGACAGGCTTTTCCCCCATGACTTAGAAGACTTACTGAGCACCTTACCCTGTAATCTATTGATTTATAAAAAATAAAAACCTCCATGGAAACTCTAAACCATAAGGAGGTCATAAACCTTCTCCTTCAACTTGCGGCCATGCTGATTATGGCTAGAATATTTGCCGAAATCGCACGCAAATTGAAACAGCCTGCCGTGGTCGGGGAAATCATCGCAGGGATTATCATGGGACCTACGATCTTGGGTTATTTGGCTCCGGATTTCCAGATGGGGCTGTTCCATAGCCATGAAATGACCAACATTGCTCTGGATGGGGTGGTGCAGATTTCGGTGGTTTTATTGTTGTTTATTGCTGGGATTGAAGTGGAACTCCATGTGGTATGGAGCCAAGGGAAAAATGCGCTTAAAATCGCCCTGACTTCTATGGCATTGCCCATTATTGCCGGCTTTGTGGTTGCCTACGCCTTTCCGGAGTTCTTGGGAGTAAATATCAACGATCGGGCTGTGGCCTCTACTTTTTTTGGGCTGGCAATTTCCATCACAGCCTTGGCGGTAGTCGCCAGAGTCTTAATGGATTTGAATTTATTCAAAACGAAAACAGGCCTATTGATAATAGCCAGCGCCATGGTGGTGGATGTGGTGGGCTGGATTATTTTCTCGGTGATCCTTTCCCTTTCTGAAAATGGCTCCGAAGGCTTGGGCGTATGGCCCACAATTGGTCTGACGCTGCTTTTTACGGTCTTTATGCTGACCTTGGGAAAAGGATTGATCAATCGGGTTTTGCCTTGGACCAATAAGCAATTAGCCTGGCCAGGAGGCTTGCTCTCCCTTTCTTTGGCGATTTGTTTTTTGGCCGCCTCTTTTACAGAGTTTATTGGCATTCACGCCATTTTCGGGGCTTTTATCATAGGGGTGGCAATTGGGGATTCTGAGCATGCCACCGAAAAAGCCAAAGAGATTCTTCACCAGTTTATCAACAATATTTTCGCTCCGATCTTTTTTGTCAGCATTGGGCTGAAGGTGAATTTTATCGAAGCCTTTGATCCGGGAGTAGTGGGGGTGGTGGTTATTGTCGGGTTTTTAACCAAGTTTTTTGGAGCTTATCTGGGCGGAATTATGGCTGGAGTGAAGCGAAATAAGGCCATGGTAGTTGGTTTTGGTATGAGTACCAGAGGAAGTATGGATATCATTTTGGGCCTGATTGCTTTGGAAAATGGAATGGTCTCTGAGTCTCTATTTATCGGAATAGTAATTCTGGCTTTAATTTCCAGCATCATGGCTGGGCCGCTCATGGGCTGGGCGGAAAAACTCAAAATCTAAGCTTTCTGTCAATCGCTCATCAGAATATTCAATAAGGTTTTTCGAACAAAGGGGCTAATTTTGGGCTTTCTTCCTGAAAACAGAATTCGTTCATGTCAAGTAATAAATCCAAAGTCGGAGTATTGTTGGTCAATTTGGGGACGCCTGATAGCACCCAAACTGGAGATGTCAGAAAGTATCTGAGGGAATTTCTCATGGATGGTCGGGTGATTGACTTTCCTGCAGTACCCCGATGGATGTTGGTCAACCTGATCATCGCTCCCTTTCGAGCCCCTAAATCTGCGGGAGAATATCGAAAGCTTTGGACCGACCGTGGATCTCCTTTGCTTTTCCATACCGAGGATCTGAAAGAAAAACTTGTCAAAAAGCTAGACTCATCAAAGTACCACGTGGTCATGGCGATGCGCTATCAGAATCCTAGCCTCGAAAAAGGCCTGGAGGAACTGATGAAAGCCAAGGTGAAGAAAATCATTGTATTGCCTCTTTTCCCTCAATATGCCTCAGCAACCAATGGATCGGTAATGGACAAAGTGATGGAGATTGCCCGGGGTTGGCAGCTGATTCCGGAGATTACTTTCATCAACAATTTTGTGGAACATCCCCTGTTTTTAGAAGCTTGGGCTGAACTGGGCCGTGAAATGATGGCCAAAGATTCCTATGAGAAATTTGTCTTTTCCTATCATGGATTGCCCGAAAGACAAATCAAAAAAGGAAGTGTGGAAAATTATTGCCAGCTGGGCGCCTGCTGCAACAAATACACCTCCAAAAACCAGTTTTGCTATCGGGCTCAGTGCTTTCATACCACCCGATTATTGGCCGAAAAATTAGGGATACCATCTGAGAAAACTCTGACCTGTTTTCAATCAAGATTAGGAAAAGATCCATGGATTCAGCCCTACACGGAGGATGTGATTCATGATTTGGCCAAAGAAGGCGTGAAAAAAGTATTGGTATTTTCTCCTGCTTTTGTGGCCGATTGTCTAGAGACCACCATTGAAGTGGGACAGGAATACAAAGAGGAGTTTTTAGAACAGGGAGGCGAAAAATGGGACTTGGTGCCAAGTCTCAATTCCAACGATACTTGGGTGGAATGTGTCAAAGACTTGGTGGAATCCCGGACCTAAATCGGCCTTTCATCATTCCGTTTCTTCCTGCCTTAATGAAATACAGTTTCGGATTTTGAAAAGCGAGCTGTAGTTGGATTTCGCTGTCTTCTCTCCAAAAATTGATTCTTTCGGTATGACCATTTTTAGTGAAATCCTGGTTTTGGGTTGGTGGATAGACTAGGTCCAAAGTCTCAAAAAAACATCGTAAATCGCAATTCAAAAATCGACATTACCTTCATGTCCAAACCCACTAACCAGGCACTCCTTTACCTTGGAATCATCCTGATTTCAATCAATCTCAGGACTTCGATTGCTTCGGTGGGGCCTTTAATTCCCTTTATCCGGGAGGATTTGGACATTTCCAATGGGCTTGCCGGTTTTTTGACGACTCTCTCATTATTAACCTTTGCCCTTTTCTCACTTTTCGCTCCGAGTATCGGTAAGAGATTGGGGCATGGAAGGGCAATATTCTTGGGGGTTTCTTTGCTTTCCGTAGGTGTAGTACTCAGAGTTTTGGGAGGAATAGAATTGCTCTATCTCGGTACGGCGCTTACCGGAATTGGGATCGTGATAGCAAACGTGCTGATGATCCCCTTTTTCAAGGCCAGAGTTCCGGAGAAAATTGGCCTGATGACTGCACTGCTATCTACAGGAATGTCCCTTTTTGCAGCCATTGCTTCTGGAATTAGCGTACCTCTGGCAGTGGATCTCGGCTGGGGTTGGAGGGGTTCATTAGCTTCTTGGGTTGGACTGATGATTTTGGCCTTGGTGGTCTGGATTCCTCAACTGCGTTCTCATGGCACTGGACTTCAAAGAGATATTTTCAAGGGAAAAAATGTTTGGAAAAGCAGGCTAGCTTGGCAGGTGACGCTCTTCATGGGAGCCCAGTCAGTGATGTACTTCACGATGGTCACCTGGCTGCCGGATATGCTTATCGCCAAGGGAATGAGTCCTGTCAATGCCGGCTTGGCCTTGTCGTATATGCAGTTGATCTCCTTGATCGGGACTTTTTTTGCACCCAATCTCCTCATGAAGCTGAAGGAGCAATCTCCTGTAATATTGATCGTCGGGGTGGGGTATTTGATTGGGTTTGGGGCATTGTTTCTTTCTTCGGAATGGGTCATTTTTGCTGCTCTGACCATCATTGGAATCGGAAGCGGGGCGAGCTTGAGCATTGCCTACACCTTGATTTCCCTGAGAACTGCTGAGGATCAGACGACCGCGAAGCTTTCGGGAATGGTCCAAAGTGCAGGATATGTTTTGGCGGCTTTGGGACCTTTGATTTTTGGAATTTCCTTGGACCTTTTTGACAACTGGAATATTCTGATCTGGTTTTTATTGCTGATGACCATCCAATTCATTGCGTTTGGGCTACCAGCTGGTAGGGATAAAAAAATCTAGGCTGGATTATTCTATTTTTCTCTGTCTCCTCTCCCGGGAAAGCGGTAATTTTGTGCTCGAACTTTTGAAGCATGCAAGACCTATTTAATTACCTGGGAATCTCAGAAAACCTATTGAATTATGTGCTGATGCCCTTGCTGATCTTTGTGGCAAGGATCGGCGATGTCTCTATCAATACGCTCCGCATCATGTTTATGATGAACGGAAAGAAAAATATCGTCCCCATTCTGGGTTTTTTTGAAGCACTTATTTGGCTTTTGGCCATCGGCCAAATCTTCCAAAATGTGAATAATCCCCTGTCCTACCTAGCTTATGCTGGTGGATTTGCCACTGGCACTTATGTGGGGATGACTTTGGATGAAAAATTGGCGCTGGGTAGAGTTTTGGTACGGGTGATCACCCCCAAGCCACTTCCAGAACTGATCGAATACATGAAGGAACACAATTTCCGCTTTACCAGTGTGGGAGCAGAGGGACGATATGGAAAGGTGAATTTACTTTTTACCGTCATGAAGCGGGATCAGATGCATGACTTTATTGCGAAGGTGAAAAAGATTGAAGAGAAAGCTTTCTATACCATCGAAAGCGTCAAGCGAGTTTCGGAAGAGGAGTTAAACTTCCGGGAAGACAAACCCAATCTGGCGTCAAGACTTTTCAGTAAAGCCCGAACTTGATGGGCAACTCCTGGTTTCAGTTTCAGCAGTTTAAAATCCACCAAGATCGCTGTGCCATGAAAATCAGCACCGATGCAGTTTTGCTGGGTGCTTTGACAGATTGTGGGAAGGCGGAAAATATTCTGGATATCGGCACAGGAACAGGCGTGGTAGCTCTGATGCTGGCCCAGCGAGCTCCTAAAGCCAACATTATTGCGGTGGAGATCGACTCAGATGCTGCCGAGCAGGCGAAGGAGAATTTTGAGGAAAGTCCGTTTTCATCCCGGCTTGAATTGTTTTATGGAAGATTTCAGGACTATAGCAGTGAAGATCAATTTGACCTTATAGTGTCTAATCCGCCTTATTTTTCAGATCATTTAAAATCCCCCGACCCCAAAAGGAATAAGGCTTTGCATACCGATGAGCTTTCATTTGCTGATTTGGCAACGAATACAAAAGCCTTGCTCAAACCCAATGGACAAATCTGGATCATCCTTCCTCCTCGTCAAATGGAGGAACTTAGAGGGGTATTTAAAGGGGTAGGATTAGATGAGTTTGAGCGGGTAATCATTCGCGATCGGGAAGATTCCCGGGTGTTGAGAGAGGTCAGTGCATTCTCATTTTCTGGGCAAAAATCAAAATCGAGAAATTTGGTGCTGAAAAATGCTGATGGAAGCTATACGGAGGAATATCGGCAGTTGATCAGTGGATTTTTATTGGGTTATTGAAGCTTGAAGCAAAAAGATTGTTGATTTTGGTTAAAAAATCAGCCTATTTCTTTGGCTCAGTTGAATTCATAGCCCTTTTTTCTATTTTTGGAGCCTATTCAACTACCACCTTACATGCGAAAATTATTGTTTTTGAGCATTCTATGCTTGCTCTGGGTTGGATGGGCTTGTACTGACGAGGTAGAAACTCCGATTATCGTCACTACAGAAGACGCTCTTTTCGTCGGAGGAGATAAAATCCGGATATCTGGACGCCTGATTACCAATCGGGAGGTTTTAGCCAGCGATCACGGATTTATTGTTTCTGAGACAGAGGCGTTTAGCTCACCAATCACCATTTCCCTAGGAACAAAAGAAAGCCCTGGAAGATTTATCGGAGAAACTTCCGGTCTGAAAATCTCCCAGAATTATTGGGTAAAGGCTTTTTCTGTCGTCGAAGGTCAAGAAATCACTGGACAGGCAGTTCGGATCCAAATGCTTACCCCAGTGGTGGAGTCTTTCACTCCAAAATTTGCCAAAGTAGGGGACAACATCAGTCTGATTGGAAGAAATATTCCAGAAGGCAGTAAAGTCTTTTTTGGTACCCAAGAAGCACAGGTGATCAGCAACCAATTTGAATCAAGGATTACGGTCAGAGTACCTGCCTCGGGAGGCACTGCCTTAGTTCCGATTCGAATCGAAGTGCAGGGGAAAAGCTTTCAGTTTGCAGAGCAATTTGAGTATCAAAGCGGGAAATACACCAAAGTGTCCGATTTCCCAGAAAGCTTTAGGGTGTACAACACTACATTTTTCTACAATTCCGCAGGCTTCCATGTAGGATTGGGACTGATCAGGTTAGGAGGAAATTATACCAAGATTAAGCGATTCAACCCTCAGACAGGGACTTGGTCTGAAGTTGCATTTCCAGGTAATCCTAGGTCTTATTCCTTTGCCACCGCCAACTATTTGGGAGGGGGAGCTTTAGAAGTGGACCGGCAGATTGTCAGCTTGGAAAGAAGCTTTTACAAAATAGATGGAAGTGCTTTCACCAGACTTCCAGATCTTCCTTTTGTAAGTGTGGAGCAAGTAGCTGTGGAGCTAAATGGAATGCTGTACGTGATGGGAGGAACTCTTAATTCTACCACTTCTGTGTGGAGATTTTCTCCTACTACCAACACTTGGGTTCAGCTACCAAATGCCCCTGTTGGACTGAGTTCCCAGAATCCATTCTTTACCTATCAAAACAAAATCTATGTTGCGAGCTCCACAGGAGATATTTATGAATTTAATCCTGACGGGAATGCCTGGACGAAAAAAACTACCTATCCGGGAAGCTTAGGTCAAGGCTATGGAATCGCCCAGGTGCTCGGAACAAAGGCATATGTAGGTCTTTATAGAAGAGCAAATGATCTTTACGAACTGGATTTGAACACCTTCACCTGGAAAATAAAGAACACCATTCCAGGCCTTCCACAAAGCATCAATCTGGGTCATTTTGAATACAATGGCTCCATCTATTTCCTTAGGAGTCCGGAAATTTCGGTCTTTGGTGACCTGCCGATTGAGCTGTATAAATTTGAACCTAACGCTATTTAACTCCCAAGAACTATGAAAAAATTTTTACTGATATTCTTTGTTCTTCTTGGGCAGGTAGCGGTCGCTCAGCAGACCAATGCTCCTGTCAAACGGGAGGTTGTGGGTCGGGATGTCGGCCAACTTAAAGGCATTCGGATCTCCGGAAGAATCATCGATACCATTACCGGGGAGGCCTTAGTTGGAGCTACAGTTACAGTACCGGAAATTGATGTCACCCGGATTACCGATGCGAATGGCAACTTCGAGCTGGTTGTAGATCGGGCGGAGTACAACCTTGTATTTCGCTATGTAGGTTATGAGACGATTGAATATCCGATCACCGCTGTGGGAGATGGGCGAATGTCCATCAAGATGATCCAGGAAGATTTTGAATTGGATGACGTGGTCATTTACGGTCGCGATCCTGACAAAAATATCCGTTCAACGGATATGGGGGCCGTCACCATCAGCATGAACACGATGCGAGAGCTTCCTCCTTTTATGGGAGAAGTGGATATTGTGAGATCATTAGCCACACTTCCGGGTGTCAGTCAAGTAGGAGAAGCCTCTGCTGGTTTGAATGTCCGGGGAGGTGGAGTGGATCAAAACCTGATTCAGTTTGGCGGAGCTCCTATTTACAATCCTTCCCACATGTTTGGGCTTTTCACAGCATTCAACGCAGATGTGGTGAATGATGTGACCCTTTACAAGGCGGTGGTACCAGCAAGATTTGGGGGAAGAAGCTCTGCAATCTTGGATATTTTGCCCAAAGCCGGAGGAATCGATAAGTGGGGAGCAGATTTGATGGTGAGCAATTATTCGGGGAAAATCTCTTTGAATGGACCTTTGATCAAAGATAAAGTGTCAATTCTGGGAGGATTCAGGATCTCTTATATCAATTGGCTGCTTCAATCCATGAGCAACCCAACCCTCAGGAATTCCAATGCCAATTTCTATGATGGGAATTTGATCATCAGTGCTCCTGTTTCTGATAAAAACGAATTCACCTATAGCTATTACACCAGCTACGATGATTTTGCATTCTCCTCGGACACCACGATTTCCTGGAAAAACGATGCGCACTCCTTTCAATGGAAAAGTCAAATCAGTGATAAGCTAAGTCTGGAGGCATTGGGTTATTATTCCCTTTACAACTACGGGATTTTCAATAATTCTGGAATCAATGACTTCAATATCAATTCGGACATTAAGGATTTGGGAGGGAAGATATTCTTTGGATACAATTTCAGCCCAACAAACAAAATTGTAATCGGTGGTGCCTATAAGGATTTGGAGATTCAACCTGGTGAACTCATCCCAACTGGAAATGAGGACATTCTTCCAAGGAAGGTCCAGGATGAGTTTGGAAGAGAAATGGCAGCTCACTTCCAGCATGAATTTGAATTGGGCCAAAAAATAGGGGTCTCCTATGGCTTGAGATATGACCTGTATCAGTATTTCGGAGCAAGGACGGTGCGCCAGTATGCCGAGAATCAGCCGATTTCTGACGGAAGTGCAATCGCTGAAACCCAGTATGGTGAGGGTGAAGAAATCCAGTCTTATGATGGGTTTGGGCCAAGAGCCTCCCTCAGGTATTCATTCAACAAGTCGACTTCTGTAAAGGCTGGGTATAATAAAATGTACCAGTTTATCCACTTGATTTCCAATACAGCAACGATTGCTCCTTCGGATGTGTGGAAGCTGAGCGATAATTTCCTTGGGCCCCAGATTGCTGATCAGTATTCTTTGGGTTTCTACAAAAATTTCCGAGGCAACATATTCGAAACCTCCGTAGAGGTGTATTACAAAGACCTTCAAAATGTAGTGGAGTACAAGGATGGAGCAAACCTGATCTTGCAAAATCATATCGAAACAGAGTTGATCCCAGCTGAAGGGAAGTCTTATGGTCTAGAACTTTATGTGAAGAAAAACCTGGGTCGACTGACCGGATGGGTTTCTTACACCTATTCCCGTTCCTTGAGAAGAGTCATTACTCCTTTTGAGGAAGAGAATATCAACAATGGAGCTTGGTATGCATCAAACTTCGATAAACCTCATGATCTTACTTTAATCGGCAATTACAAGGTCAGCACCAATACTTCTATCTCTGCAACTTTCGGCTATAGCACGGGCAGACCGGTTACCTTGCCTCAAGCCAAGTTTGATTACTCAGGAAATAGTCTAGCCTATTTTGACAGCAGAAATCAGGATCGATTGCCTGATTACCACCGATTAGACCTATCAGTTAATTTTAAGCTGAAAGGCAGTGGGCGGTTTTTTGACGGGAATTGGACCTTTTCAGTGCTAAATGTTTACGGCCGAAAGAATCCATTCTCTGTTTACTTTGACGATGTGGCAGGATCTCCACCGCAATCATTCCGATTGGCAATTTTGGGAGTGCCTCTTCCTAGTTTGAGTTATGCAATCAAATTCTGAAATCATGTTTAAAAGACTCATATATATCATCCTTTTACTCCCGGTAGCCTGTATTGAGCCCTATCAAGTGGAGGTGCCCGAAGGGGAGCAGTTGCTCACCGTAGAGGGTATGATTACCTCAGGACCGGGGCCTCATGTCATTACGCTGACGCGAAGCGCTACTTATGGCAGTGATTTTCAAGGCTTAATCAGACCTGTCACTCAAGCTACGGTAGTGGTCAGAGATGATCAGGGAAAGATCACTTTTCTGACTGAAAGTAATGACGCACGTGGATCTTATTTTACCCCGGCCAGCTTCAGCGCCGAAGTTGGTAAATCCTATACTTTGTACATTCAAACCTCAGAAGGCAAGCTTTATTCTTCCTTTCCGGAGCGAGTTGAGTCGGTGCCTGCTTTGACCAAAGTAGGTGTAAGAACAGTTACAATCGATCAGCCGGGAGGTGGGAATCCAAAATCCGGAATTCAATTGATAGCTGAAGTCAATGATCCTGCCGACCAGAATAATTATTACTACTGGAGAAATGGAACTTCAGTGTATATTCTGGAAACAAGACCGGATTTATTTACTCCAAGGCCTTCTGATGCTAATCCTTCAAGAGATCCGCAACCTAAGGCTTGCTGTGCGGTCTGTTATAAAACTGAAGCGACCAATAACCAAAGCTTGTTTTTGGCAATAGATGACAATTTCAATGGGCTGACTACACAGGTTCCGGTGGGATTTATCGAGGATGATGGATTGAGGTTTGTGAACAAATTCCGGGTGGATGTAAGACAGCTGGGAATTACCCAAGAGGCCTATCGCTTCCTTCGCCTAGTCAAGCAGCAAGCGGAGATCAGCGGTTCTGTTTTCGATCCGCCTCCGGCAAATATTCGAGGCAACATGATCAGTTTGGATAATCCGGATGAGAAGGTTCTGGGCTATTTTATCGCCGCCGGCGAATCTACACACAGGATCTATGTGGACAAAGATGATCTGACCTTCAAGCAAAACAAGGCCATTATCCCTGATGATTGCCTTACGGTCCCAGGAACCACTGTAGATCCTCCTGCAGACTGGAGACCTTAATTAGAGAAATAGAGAGACTGTCTCAAAAAGAACTTCCCGCGTCAGCTGGTTACTTCTGTAGGCCAGAGTGTGGCAATCAGAATCTTTGAGTCAGTCTCTTTTTATTTACTCTTCATATTCCTCAAACTGGATCCCAAAGTCTTCCAAAGCTGTTAGAATCGGCTCGTATATCTCTTTCAGTACAGGTATGTGAAGTCCGGAGAGTTTGATTTTTTCCTCTAAGAACATATCTACAGCAATAGCCAAGGGAAGTCCAACCGTCTTGGCCATGGCCGTATAAACAGAGTCCTGCCCGATATAGGCCAAGCTGGAATGAAGCTTCTTTACTCCTTTAGCAGTTTGGATTTCGAAAACATGCCGCATCACGATCATGTCCTTGTCTTCCCGAGAAAGGGACCAGTCCTTTTCCAGAATAGCCTGGAGGATTTGTGCAGGCGAACCCGAGCATTTAGGGAGTTTTCTAGCTTCGAAAAATCCAAGCCACTGCAGCTTCTCAAAAGTTTCAAAATCTAAATTTGGAATAATCTCCGCCAGTTTTTCCTCCACGGATAAAGTCTCGCTCCAGGGTAAAAAAGCATTCAGAAAATGTCTGTAGGTACTTCCCTCAGGCAATTCCATTTGAAAGCTATCATCCGTCATTCCAAGCAGAACAAAAATGTTCCAAGCCTTGCAAAAGCCGGATCTGCGCAGAGTTCCCCGCAAAAGAGTAGGTATATTTTCCAGTCCGTACACTTTTCGATAGGAAAGGGAGTCCCGGTTGGGATATCCTTCATATTTCCCCAATCCTGGGAATTGGAATTCTTCGGTTCTGGAAAATAACTGATGGTAGGGAATAAACTTGAGTTCCCCTTTTTCGATATACCGGGAAGTTCCTTGGCCTGCCAAAACCACATTTCTGGGATTCCAGGTGAATTTATACTTCCAGGGATTGTCCTCGGACTCGGGGGCCAATAGGCCACCGCAATAGGACTTGAAGGACAGGATTTCCTCCCCTTTTTCATGAGCGCTATCGATGATTTTCATGGCAGACATATGATCGATGCCGGGGTCCAAGCCGCATTCATTTAAGAAAAAGAGCCCTTTTTCCTCAATTTCCTTCTTCATTTCACGCATGGCATCACTTTCGTAGGATGCACTGAAAAAATGCTTGCCCAGTTCGAGGCAATCCCGGGCTACCAAAGGATGCATAAAGGCCGGCAGCATAGAAATTACCAGGTCGGCTTCCTGGATCAATTCTCTCCTCGATTGGGGATCTTCTGAGTTGAAATATCGGGCTTCGGTGTTTTTTTTACCTTGAAGCTTAGCCTCTGCCTGAGAAATTTCAATATCTGCCAAAAGTAGCCTTCGGTCCTTCTGCTCACAGGAATCAGCCAGATAATCAATGAGAAAAGTGGAGGATTTGCCTGCCCCTAGGATTAATATGGTCTTCATGAAAATGGGTTTATTAGCTAAAAATGGACATATTTTTCTTCCATAAAAAAGAAATCCTGAACATTTCCTTACCTTGATCGTTAGGTTTTGTAAGCTTCCCCAAAAACTGGACAGTTTAAAAGACGACAAAGTCACTAACTTTAAACTGTATGAAGAAGTCAAGATTTACCGAAAGCCAGATCATCAAGGCAGTCAAGGATCATGAATCGGGCAGGGATGTAAATGAACTCTGCCGGGAATTGGGTATCCATCGAGGCACATTTTATCTCTGGAAAAAGAAGTATGGAGGCATTGAAGTTCAGGAGCTCAAGCGGCTCAAGGAGCTGGAGGAAGAAAACCGGAAGCTCAAGCAGATGTACGCGGAGCTGGCCCTAGATAACAAGATTCTCAAGGATGTTCTGGGAAAAAAGTTCTGAGCCC
>NZ_KE386902.1:51480-487080 GCF_000429425.1 Algoriphagus mannitolivorans DSM 15301 | reverse complement strand
CATCCTTTACCGATAAATCTTTAACTATCTCTTGATGCCAATCAATAGTGCCATGGGGTATTAATCCAGATTTCTCCGGGCTATCCCCCTGTAAAGGGTAGGTTGCATACGCGTTACGCACCCGTGCGCCGCTCTCATTGAAGTATTACTCCCCCAACTGCCGCTCGACTTGCATGTATTAGGCCTGCCGCTAGCGTTCATCCTGAGCCAGGATCAAACTCTCCATTGTATATTGTCTATTTGTTAGTACACAGGATAAAACACCTAAGTGTTATACCCGCGCCTTCCTCAGGTTTTTATTTTGCCTTACAACATTTCAAAGAACTTACTCCGGACTTCCCCGGATTCGTCTGAAAACCGCCGTCTCCGGCCTGATTCCATCCTCGTTTTTCTGTTTTGGATTCCCCGTTCCTTCCGAACAGGGTTGCAAAGGTAAGAGATCTTTTTTACTCCGCAAGAAGAAATTTGAAATATTTTTTTTCTTTTTCCTCCGCTTTTAATCTCCTGTCAATGCTCTACTTTCAAAGCTTTCCCACTCTCCTTTCGCCTCGCCTCCCGCTTTCCCTCGACCCCGTTTGCGTCGATTGGGAGTGCAAATATCGGGAGATTATTCTTCAACGCAAGAGCAGTGCAAGAAATTTCCTTAAAATTCCAGTAACTGGCTGATGATGAAACATAAATTTTTTCAGAAACAAAAAAGCCCTGCAGAACTTCTCTACAGGGCCTGGGTTTCTAATTATTCTGAAAATTAAAGTGGTTTAACCACAATATTTCGCCAATATACCTTTATACCTCCTCCATCATGGATTTGTAACAGAATTCCTCCTTTTCCTTCTCCAATTTTGTCATCCACAAAATCAACCATCTCCTGTCCGTTCAAATAGGAAGTAACTCGGTTTCCTTTTACCACAATCTTCATTTTATTCCACTCTCCGAATTTAAGCGCTTTGTCTTTTTCCGGATCAGGCTTGATTAACCAGCCTCTGCCATAGGATTCATAAATCCCACCTGTATCATGCCCTGGAGGTGCAACCTCTACTTGCCAACCAGAAACCTTCGTTCCATCCACTGTGGACCGGATAAAAACCCCACTGTTTCCATTGGCTTCCTGTTTAAATTCCAAAGTCACCTCGAAATCATCAAAATTTTCCTCAGTTCCCAAATAACCATACCCTTTGTCTGGCCCACTTTCAGAAATCAGCAAACCATCTTCCACGTACCATTTTTCAGTTCCGTAAATCACCCATCCGGTAAGGTCTTTTCTATTGAATAGCTTTTTCTTTTTCTGAGCAAAGGTCACTTGGGCAATAAGGAGCAATAGCCCCATAATCATTATTTTTTTCATAGAGGTTTTATTTTGATGTTTTTGAACCATACAGCATCTCCATGATCCTGCAAGGCGATTAGTCCCTTTTTCGCAATTTTATAATCTGGAAAATCATTCCACTTTCCTGAGTTTCTTCTGGTATTCCAATCCTCAGAATACGGTACAAACTCTACTGTTTTCTTTCCATTAAGCCAATAACTGGATCCTTTAGTCGAAAAAACAATCTTGGACGTGTTCCACTCCCCAGCTGGCTTTACCGCTCCTTCGTAATCCGGCTCATACATCGCATAATCTGCACCGATGGACTGCCATTTTTCCAGAGGCTGAGCAAATCCTAACTGATCAATCACCTGATATTCCGGACCAGTATAATAAGGAGCCTTGTATTTTGGCCCTTCCACTACGTGATAAAAGACCCCACTATTTCCTCCCGGAGAGATTTTCCAGGTGAATTCAAGTTCAAATTCCTCGAACTCCATTGGTCCAAACACAATGTCTCCCCCAAAATCTTCGCCCCCAGTGGCACCAAGTCCTTTCATTGCTCCATCTTCAATGATCCAATTCGGTGGAGTGGAATCACCATTGAAAGCTCTCCAACCATCCATGGATGTCCCGTCAAAAAGCAAAAACCATCCTTCTGATTTTTCATCTTCAGTCAACGTGTTGTCTGGGACAACAACTACCTCCTCTGCCGTCTCGACATTTTCTTCAGTAGATTTAGGGGCACAGGCTACACCCATAGCCACAAATGCTCCAAACAGGAGAAACTTTTTTATCATAGTTTATTTGGTTATTAAACTTTTCACTTCAAATCGTAGATGACTGAATGAGCCTTCGCTTTCCATATATAGCCATCTTCGAAGCAGAAAAGTTAATTAAATTTTTTATTAAAGTTTAATTAATATGATTCATTTTTTCATTAATTAGAGAGAACCTTCAAAAGGCTTGGTCCAAATCAAGGAAGTAGGAGGCAGATTTCAACAAGCGGCTACCATACCACGAAAACATCTCTCCATCCACCAGCAAAATTTTGGAATGAGGAAAAATAGCCTGAAAACTCTTCACTTCCTTTTCTTTGAATGGATAGGGTTCTGAGCTTAATAAAATATAGTCTGGCTTAGAATTTTGGATTTCCTCCAAATCTAGTTCTGGATACCGGTTCTTGGTTACCAAATTTTCAAAACCAGCCCTCCTAATTAAATCGTCGATAAAAGTGTTTTTCCCTGCTGCCATCATGGGATTATTCCATATCAAATAGATGCAGCTTCCTCTTGAGGGAATTTTAGAAAAAAATGAATCCTTAATTCTCTGGCAAATATGAATTGCACTTTCAGTTGTACCGGTGATTTCCCCAACCCTTTGGATCATTTCTAGGGCATCTTCCAAATGGTAAATATCACTCATCCAAACCGGATACTTCTTTGCCAGTTCCTCGATTCCTTTTTGGTCGTTTTCCTCTTTATTCCCTAAAATCAAATCCGGCTTTAAGGAATCGATCACTTCCATCCGGTAATTTTTGGTGCCTCCTACAATAGTTTTAGTCTTTTTGAGATGAGAAGGATGGACACAAAACTTAGTAACTCCCACAATTCTTTCTTCCAAACCCAAATCTACCAACAATTCTGTCTGGGAAGGAACCAAGGAAATGATCCGCTGGGGAGATCTGGGAAGTAATATCGTTCGGTCAAGTTGGTCGGTGAATTTCATCGGGAAAAAAGTTACTGGCTATTGGTTATTGGATAGACCAAAGTTTGACCTAATCTCAATAACCAATACACTATTAACTTATATACCTGAAATCAAAGCTAGGATCGAAATCGACCAAAAACTCATACATCAAATTAATCACTTGCTCGATATCCTCCTTGCTGGCAGTTTCCACTGTGGTGTGCATATATTTCAGGGGAAGTGAAATTAAAGCTGAAGGAACTCCTTCGTTTGAATAGGCAAAAGCATCAGTGTCTGTTCCAGTACTTCTTGAAGCTGCAGCTCTTTGGAAAGGGATATCTTTCTTTTTCGCTGTTGCGATGATTAGATCCAAAAGCTTTTTATGAACCGAAGCTCCATAGGTCAAAACAGGACCTTTCCCGGCTGTCTGATCTCCACTGGTCACCTTATTATATAATGGAGCAGTCGTATCATGACAAACGTCTGTGATTATGGCCACATTCGGTTTGATCCGATGAGCAATCATTTCCGCTCCCCGAAGTCCAATTTCTTCCTGAACGGCATTCACTACATACAATCCAAAAGGAAGTTTTTTCTTGGACTCCTTTATTCTTCTGGCCACTTGGGCTATCATATAACCACCGATTCTATTGTCCAAAGCTCGTCCTGACCAGAACTTCCCATTTAAATCAATGAGCTCATCCTTAAAAGTAATCACGCAACCCACGTGGATGCCCATTTCCTCAACCTCTGCCTTGGATCTTGCTCCGACATCGATAAAGATATTGTCCAAAGTAGGCGCATCTTCTTTTCCCTCTTTCCGAACATGAATCGCAGGCCACCCAAATACTCCAGGAATAATGCCCTTATCAGTATGGATGTTCACGCGCATGGAAGGAGCAATCATATGATCCGATCCTCCATTTCTGCGAACATAGATATACCCATCGTCCTTGATGTAATTCACAAACCAGCTGATCTCATCGGCATGGGCCTCGATGACAACTTTATATTCTGCCTCAGGATTGATTACTCCCACGGCAGTTCCATAATTGTCGGTGAAATAAGTGTCTACAAAAGGCCGGATATAGTCCAACCAAATCTGCTGCCCAGAGGCTTCAAAACCTGTTGGGGATGCGTTGTTGAGATAGGTGGTGAGAAAGGAAGTTGGCTCTTTCATTTAGGTTGAGTTATTGGTTATTGGTTATTGGTTATTGGTTATTGGTTATTGGTTATTGGTTATTTTAACTGGCTTTTGAGATACTTTATGTAGCCGTTTAGCAATTTAAGAGTGTCATTGTATAATATTCGGAAATCACCAAGTTCTTCATTTGTGATATAGTTTTCTTCTCTCGCAATTATCAAATGATCCAAGGTCTCTGTCAAAGAACCTCTTGCTACACGACAAAATTGAATGTTTTCTTGAAAGTGAAACCTTCCAAATCCTTCAGCAATGTTATTAGTAACTGATCGTGAAGATCTCAAAGTCTGAGAAGTAAGCGCGTATTTCTCCTGACTTGGAAATTTCTTACAAAGTCCAGAAACGAAAATTCGAAGTTCTCTCCCCTTCTTCCATACCTCTAGGTTTTCAAACGAGCTAATCTCCATAATTCGAATTTTCAATAACCAATAACTAGTAACTGATAAACTCAAAGCGGAATATTCCCGTGTTTCTTCCTTGGCAGCTTATCCACTTTGTTTTCCAGCATTTTGAAGGCTTTGATGAGTTTGATTCTGGTTTCGGAAGGGAAAATTACTTCATCTATGAACCCTCTGTGAGCGGCTCTGTAAGGATTGGCAAACTTGGCCGTGTATTCATCCACTTTTTCCTGGAGCTTGGCTTCTGGATCTTCTGCTTCCGCGATTTCCTTTTTGAAAATAATCTCAGAAGCTCCCTTGGCTCCCATGACCGCAATTTCTGCAGTTGGCCAGGCATAGTTCATGTCCGCTCCGATATGCTTGGAGTTCATTACATCATAGGCTCCTCCATAAGCTTTTCGGGTAATGACCGTGATTCTTGGAACAGTAGCCTCTGAAAAAGCATAGAGCAGTTTTGCTCCATTGACAATAATTCCATTCCACTCTTGATCAGTTCCCGGTAAAAAACCTGGCACATCCACCAATACTAGCAAGGGAACATTAAAGCTGTCGCAGAATCTCACAAACCTGGCGGCTTTGATCGAAGCATGGTTATCCAATACTCCGGCCATGGATTGGGGCTGATTCCCGACAATCCCGATACTTCTGCCTGCGATCCTGGCAAAGCCCACTACAATATTGTCGGCATAATTTTCATGGACCTCCAAGAATGACTCCTCGTCCACGATCCCCCGAATGACATCACGCATATCATAGGGGTGGTTTGGATTTTCAGGGACCAAAGTATCTAAAATCTTACGGGTCTCGTCTTTTTTCAGCTCATATGGATAGACTGGAGCCTGGTCCTCGCAATTCTGTGGGATGTAGCTCAGCAATCTTTTGATGTGATTCAGTGCTTCTACTTCATTGGCACAGGCAAAATGAGTCACACCAGACTTGGTGCTATGTGCAGAGGCGCCACCTAACTCTTCGGCAGTGACATTTTCCTGAGTAACTGTCTTTACCACATTAGGTCCTGTCACAAACATGTATGAAGTATTTTCCACCATCAGGATAAAATCCGTAATCGCTGGGGAATAAACGGCTCCCCCTGCACAAGGCCCCATGATCGCAGAAATCTGTGGGATCACACCGGAAGCCAAGGTGTTTCGGTAAAAAATATCCGCATAGCCTCCCAAGGAATTTACGCCTTCTTGAATCCTGGCTCCTCCAGAGTCATTCAATCCAATCACAGGAGCTCCATTTTTCATGGCCATGTCCATGATTTTGCAGATTTTTTCTGCATGAGTTTCGGAAAGAGATCCACCAAAAACCGTGAAATCCTGAGAAAAAACATAAACTAACCGCCCGTTGATTTCTCCATAGCCGGTTACTACACCATCTCCTAGATAATGTTCTTTATCCAGACCAAAATCCTTGGATCTGTGCATGACGAATTTGTCAATCTCCTGAAAGGTGCCTTCGTCCAAAAGCAAATCAATCCGCTCCCGGGCCGATAGTTTCCCTTTTTTATGCTGGGCGGCGATTCTGGCGTCCCCTCCACCTTTTAGGGCTTCTTCATTTTTACGTTTTAAAATTTCGAGTTTCTGTTCGTTGCTCGATGAGGTATAGATGGGTTTATTCTGATCTGTCATAGTTTATTATAAAAGAGTCCTCAAATATAGCCCCTTGATTGGATTGGAAAATTGAAAAATTGGAAGATTGGAAAATTGCCTATCTGTATTCTATTGCTTTTTAAGCAATTCCCAGAATAGGATTAATTGGGCGCCCCTTGAACTTTTCAAAAACTTTCTATATTCGCCCATCCAAAAATTTTGGCTGAAAAGATATGAGTACCCGAAAGGCAGCAGTGATAGACATGGGCACCAATACCTTCCATCTCTTATTGGTGGAACTTAACGGTGTGGATTTTAAAACTATCTATAAAGAGAAAATTCCGGTAAAACTGGGACAGGGTGGAATCAGCCAAAATCAACTTGCTCCAGATGCTCAAAAAAGAGCTTTTCATACCTTAAAACATTTCAAAAACCTGATCGATGGAGAACAAATCGATCAGGTTTTTGCTTTTGCTACCTCAGCAGTCCGGAATGCTGAAAACGGACAGGACTTTGTGTCAAAAGTCAAAGAAGATATCGGCATTGATATTCATGTCATTTCCGGAGAGGAAGAAGCCCAGCTCATTTATGAGGGGATCAGCCTTTCGGGTTCGCTCAACGGACATGTGAATCTTATGATGGATATTGGAGGAGGATCGGTGGAGTTCATCATCGGGACCTCACAGGAGGTTTTATGGAAAAGAAGCTTCGAAATTGGTGGACAGCGGTTGCTGGACGCTTACCATTACCATGATCCGATATTGCCCGAGGAAGTTGAAAAGTTGGAGGCTTATTGCGAAGAAAAACTTCAGCCTCTTTTGGATGCTATTCGCCGCTATCAACCCACAGGTCTGGTAGGTGCTTCTGGTACTTTCGACACCCTCACCGATATCTATTTTGAGTCAATGCTCCAGTGCAAACTCACCGGGCAGCATGTTTTTGAACTTCCTAGGGAAGATTTTGAAAAGATATTTAAAATGTTAATCTCCAAAAATAGGGAAGAGCGTCTCAAGATCCCCGGCATGATCGCCATGCGGGTAGATATGATTGTAGTGGCTAGCTGTCTGATTGAGTTTATTTTGCGGTATGTTCCAGTGAATGAAATCATCTGCTCTCATTATTCCCTGAAAGAAGGGGCCGTTTCCAGATTACTTGCAGAAAATCCAGTCAAGTAAAATCAATCCCCTCTTTAGCTTAGATCCTTATACACCTATTAAGATTACTGAATTCCATGGCCTTGCAAACCTTTTCCTACGACCAACTTTTCCGTTTTACCTTCGAAATGCTGATGAAAATCGGATGTCCCGAGGCAGATGCAAAAATTGGAGCAGAGGTTTTGCTTTCTGCAGATCTAAGAGGAGTAGATAGTCATGGAGTGGCTAGACTTTCAGGTTATGTGAGACTTTGGGAAAAAGGAAGAATCAATCCCAAGCCACAAATGAAGGTCGTCTATGAAACTCCTTCCACAGCAGTGGTAGATGGAGATAGCGGACTCGGTCTAGTGGTTGCTCCATTTGCGATGCAGGTGGCTATAGAAAAAGCCAAAAATGTAGGCACTGGCTGGGTTTCTGTCAAAAACTCCAATCATTATGGGATTGCAGGCTACCACGCCATGATGGCTTTGCAGCATGATATGATTGGTATTTCTCTGACCAATGCCAGTCCATTAGTCGCTCCGACTTTTTCAAGAGAAAGACTTTTGGGAACAAACCCAATCTCTGTGGCAATTCCGGCTAATGAAGAACCAGCTTTCGTAGCCGATATGGCGACGACCACAGCCGCCAACGGAAAACTGGAAATCTTGCAAAGAAAGGGACAGGATACCCCAAGTGGCTGGGTTCAGGATAAAACAGGAAATCCCACCGTTTCCGCCAATGGAGTCAAAGACGGAGGAGCACTGCTGCCTTTAGGAGGTGACCGGGAGCACGGTTCGCATAAAGGGTATGCTTTGGGTTCAATTGTGGACATTTTCTCTGCTGTCCTTTCCGGGGCAAATTATGGTCCTTGGGTCCCTCCTTTTGTAGCCTTCCTCGATCCTCTTCCCAATCTAGTCGGAGAAGGAATCGGTCACTTTTTTGGAGCCATGCGGGTAGATGCCTTTCGCCCGGCTGATGAATTCAAATCCCACATGGACAATTGGATCCGAAGATTCCGATCTGCGGAAACTACTCCTGGGAACGAGAAAGTAATTATCCCCGGTGATCCGGAAAGAGAACTCGAAACCATTCGGATGAAAGAAGGAATTCCTTTGTTGGACCCAGTGGTTCAAGATTTGACCGCTCTGGGGGAAAAGTTTGGGGTGAGGTTTTAATTTCGGATTTGGGATTTCGGAATTAGAATTTCAGATTCGAGAATTGATTTTACTAGATCGAATTCCCTAAATTGAATTCTAATGAGCAATTCTCCTAAAAAATATAAACTGGACAGAACTAAATTTCAAGCACGAAATGCTTCTGAGCAATTTAACTATGGCCAAGAACACCGAATTCTGACTTGGCAAGAACGAATTCAAATTCATCAATATTTAAATAGCATTGCATACGGATTTGATTTAGAAAATCCCCCAAGGATGGACAAGACTTTTTTTCAGATCAAGGTCAGAAAGTAATGGGAAATATTTTTCAAGAAGATTTTAGAGAATTCCTAAATGCCCTAAATAACCAAAATGTAGAATACATTCTAGTTGGAGAATTTTCAGTTATCATCCATGGCTAATCCAGAACTACCGGTGACTTGGACATTTGGGTTCGGAAAACCAAAGAAAATTACAAGAGGCTAGAAAAAGCATTTTCCCATTTTGGAATGCCCGTATTTGATATGACAGAGACAAATTTTTTATTCCATCCTGAATGGAACGTTTTTTCTTATGGAAAATCTCCAGTGGCAATTGACATTATGACGGAAGTAAAAGGCCTAGACTTTGATCAGGCATTCCTACAATCAAAAATTTATGAGGATGCAGGCCTACAAATTAGAACCCTACACAAAAACGATTTGCTAAAGGCTAAAAGGGCATCTAATCGATCGAAAGACCTTGATGATTTAGAAAATCTCAGCTAAAAAATCTGAAATTTTTATAAAAAAACCGCCCCACAACGCTGCAAGACGGTTTTTGATTCAAGTTAATCACTCAGTTTAGATCTATCCGGTCAGTCCCGGATTATACTTATCATCAATTCCATCCCCCTCCAAGTGCCTGATAGACATTTACCAAGGCATGCAGCTGATCTCTCTTGGTTTCAATCAATTCCAACTTAGCTTCCAAAGCATCTCGCTGGGTCAGCAATACTTCCATGTAATCGGCCCTTGCTGATCTAAAGAGATTGTTGGAAATCGAAATGGAAGAAGTCAAAGCCTCCACCTGTTGGGTTTTCAGCGCATAACTTTTCTCCAAATTGGAAATCAGGGCAAGCTGATTCGCCACTTCCAAATATCCATTCAAAATGCTTCGCTCATAATTAAACACAGCCTGCACCTGCTTGCTTGTAGCTGAATTGTAATGCGCCTTGATCGCATTTCTGTTGATCAATGGAGCGACCAAATCTCCCGCGAAAGAATAGATCAAAGACTCAGGGGTTGTCACCAGATACTTGGGATTGAAAGCCTGAAATCCCAACCCGGCCGTAATCCTGAATTGGGGGTAAAAGTTTGCTTTGGCCACTTTTACATCCAGCTTGGCGGCTTCCAGGTCCAGTTCTGCTTGCCGGATATCCGGACGGTTGGCGAGTAGCTGAGAAGGAAGGCCAGCTTCAATTCGCTTGGGAATTAAGCTTTGAAAAGCTCCTGAATTCCTTAGAATGGGTTGAGGAAATCTTCCTAAAAGCAAATTGATCTTGTTTTCCTCTTCCGTGATCTGTTGGTGTATCAGGTAGATCAGGCTTTTATTTTTCGCCACCTCTGCTTCGAATCTCTTCACCGCTAACTCCGTCACTTTTGCAGCTTCCTTTTGCATTTTTACAATCTGAAGGGCATTGGTCTGGATTTCGATGTTCTGGTTCAGAATCTCCAGTTGATTGTCCAATGCCAGCAATTCGAAATAGGAATTGGCGATCTCGGCGACCATTTGGGTCACCATGAAATTTTTCCCTTCCACGGAAGATAGGTAATTGAATACCGCAGACTTCTTGGCGTTTCTGAGCTTTTTCCAAACGTCCAGTTCCCAAGAAGCAAAGGCTCCAACCATCACATCGGATAAAGGCTCGGGAAATTCCTTCCCTTCTTTAATCTCATGGTTGGCCTCCACTACCCCATCCCGGGTGTATCGACCTACCTTGTCCATTCCCCCTCCTGCTTGTAAATCGACAAAAGGAAGATATTCCCCTTTCTTGGCTCTCACTTCATTGTTGACAATGTTGATTTCCTGTAGCAGGATGTTCAATTCCTGATTATGTACCAATGCCGTATCGATGAGAGCGATCAGGTAAGGATCTGTAAACAGACTTTTCCAGGGCTTTAGCTCTGCTTCCTCTGAGGCAGAAGTTTGGCCAAAACTTATAGGTACGGCCTTATTTTCGGTTTTTAGGGAAGTCTCGGAAACTTTACAGCCCCAAACCAAAAGGATCAGGATAGCAAAAACCAAAGACTTTTTGATGCTTGTATTACTCATGACTGATGGCATTTTTGGACAGTAATTTTTTGATTTTTTTCAGGATAGCTGACTCCTTCCGGGATTGGCTATCAAATTCGCTCAGTGGAGTCTCGTCTTCATCCCGAATCAACTTTCGACCTTCCGCCAAACTGCCAAATATGTAATAGAGCCCCGGTACGATAATTACTCCGAAAATGGTTCCGAACAGCATCCCTCCTAAGGCGGAAGATCCGATGGTGCGGTTACCGATCGCTCCTGGACCAGTAGCAATCACTAAAGGAATCAAACCAGCGATAAAGGCAAAAGAGGTCATCAAAATCGGCCGAAACCTGACTTTGGCTCCTTCAATAGCAGCATCCAAAACAGAAGATCCTTGCTGATGTTTCTGAACAGCAAACTCCACGATCAACACCGCATTTTTACCCAAAAGCCCTACCAGCATGATCAAACCGATTTGGGCATAGATGTCATTGGCCAAGCCCATAGACTTCAGCAACAGGAAAGAACCAAATACCCCGGCTGGAAGAGAAAAGACTACCGCCAAGGGGATGATGAAGCTTTCATACTGGGCAGCCAAAACCAAATACACGAAGATCAAAACGACTACGAAAATATAAATCGCTTCATTCCCTCTTCGGGATTCATCATAGGAAAGCCCTTCCCAGGCAATATCATAGCCATTGGGAAGCGTCTTTTCGGCCACTTCACGAATCGCTTGGATCGCATCCCCACTCGTATACCCCGGAGCAGGCACCCCTTTGATGGAAGAAGAAGTGTACAGATTAAATCGAGTGATTTCGTTTGGTCCCTGAGTTTTTTCCATCCGCATAAAAGAGGAGTAAGGCACCATTTCCCCATGTTCACTCTTGATAAACAGGTTGAGGATATCGCTGGGCAGCTTTCTGTATTCCGGAGCAGATTGGGTGTAAACCTTAAAGAAGTTTCCAAAACGGATAAAACCCTGCTCGTAAGTACTGCCGATCAGGACGTCTAGGTTTTCCATGGCTTTACCGATGGAGACTCCTTTTTGCATCGCCAGCTCATTGTCAATGATCAGCTCATACTGCGGATAATTGGCTGCGAAAAAGGTGAATAGTCCGGTTAATTCCGGCCTTTTCTTCAATTCGGCCATAAAATCCGCATTGACTTTGTCAAAATCCTGGTAATCTATGGTGCTGTTTTTATCCAACATTCGTAGGGAGAATCCATCAGAAGAACCATATCCCGGAACTGCAGGAGGCTCAAAGTACTCGATCACTGCACCCAAATCCTTGGTTTTTTCCTCGAGCTCCTCGATCACCTCATGCACCGAGTGATGACGCTGAGACCAGTCCTTTAAGTTGATCAAACAGGTACCCGCATTGGATCCCCTGCCTTCGGTCAGGATTTCATACCCTGCCAGAGAAGACACAGATTGAATCCCATCGATCTCCTCTGCGATTTTCTGTAGTTCCCTCGACACCTCATTGGTACGTTCCAAGGTAGATCCCGGAGGAGTCTGGATGATGGCATAAATCATCCCTTGGTCCTCATTGGGAATAAATCCGGAAGGGAGGGTTTTGTCCACTGCGAAAATCCCGAAGGCAAACGCCGCCAACATACCCCAAGTGACCACCCTCCTGTTGACGATCAATTTGAGTAGGCCTATGTATTTGCCGGTCAGTTTTTCAAACTTTCCATTAAACCAATCCAAAAACTTATCTACCGGAGATTTCCTGCGCTGCTTACCATGATTGTTTTTCAAGATCATCGCACATAGCACCGGGGTCAAAGTCAGCGCCACCACCCCTGATAGCACAATGGCACTGGCCATGGTGATCGAAAACTGCCGATAGAATACCCCAACCGGTCCAGTCATAAAGGCAACAGGAACAAAGACTGCCGTCATAATCAGGGTAATCGCGATGATAGCCCCACTGATTTCACCCAAAACCTTTTTCACGGCTTTATAGGGTGACAAATGCTCCTCTTCCATTTTGGCATGAACAGCCTCCACCACCACAATCGCATCATCCACCACAATTCCTATCGCCAGTACCAAGGCGAAAAGCGTGATCAGGTTGATCGTCAGTCCAAAAACCTGCATGAACACAAAGGCTCCGATCAAGGAGACCGGCACTGCAATCGCTGGGATCAAGGTAGATCTCCAGTCACCCAAAAACAGGAATACCACTAAAGCCACCAACACGAAGGCTTCCAGCAGGGTGTGCATGACCTTATCGATAGAAGCATCCACAAACTTGGACACGTCGTAGTTGATTTCGTAACTCATCCCCGGAGGGAAGTCTTTCTCCAGTTCTTTAAGTTTGAGCTTTACATCTTCGATGACCTTACTGGCATTACTTCCGATGTTTTGCTTCAAAACCATGGAGGCAGCGGGATATCCATCCTTGTTGGAATAAATATCAAAGAATTCACTTCCCAACTCCACTTCCGCAATGTCCTTCAGCTTCAGGATTTCTCCTTCAGGATTGGCTTTAACAATAATATTCTCATATTCTTCCGGCTTGTTGAATCGGCCCTTGTAGGTCAACACATATTCGAGAGATTGGGCGGTCTTACCGGATGCCTGGCCCAATCGCCCTGGACGTCCAATCACGCTCTGTTCATCGATGGCTTCCAATACTTCCTCGGTAGAAATATTGTAGGCTCTCATCCGATCTGGCTTTAGCCAAACCCGCATCGCATACTGCCGGCTACCCAAAATCTGGGCGCGTCCCATTCCCGGAATACGGGCCAGTTCGGGAAGAATATGAACATTGGCGTAATTGTAAAGAAACTTCTCGTCCGCATTCTTATCTGTAGAAAACAGGTTGACATACATCAACATACTCGGCTGGATAGGGGTAATGATTACACCCTCCCTTTGTACCAGAGGGGGAAGATTATTCATCACCTGGTCCACCCTTGTTTTTACATTGACTACGGCAGCATTGGGATCAGTTCCGGGTTCAAACACCACCTGAATAGTGGCCTCTCCGGCACTGGTGGCATCGGAAATGATGTACTGCATACCCTGTACTCCATTGATGGCTCGCTCCAGAGGAATGAGGGTTGACTCTACCAGTACCTGCGCACTGGAACCGGGATAGGCAATGAAAATATTGACCCTAGGAGGGGCAATTTCCGGAAACTGGGATACTGGCCGGGTGTTGATGGCCAGAATTCCCAAGAAGATGATGGCCAAAGAAATAGCTATCGCTAGGACAGGCCGTTGAATAAATTTACTAAACATCCTTTTTCAAGATTTAGATTGAAATTTTATTCAGCGTGAAGCTTGTTCAGGCCTGCGATGACTTTCTCCTGAGACACAAAATCAAATTTGATTTTTTGATTGTTTTCTACCTTTCTCAAGCCCTCAATGAGAATCTTGTCTTGAGCTGTAATTCCATCCTTGACCACAAAAAGGTGGGGCATTTCAGCCAAAATGTGAATTTCTCGAGATTGGACAGTTCCGTCTTCCGTCACGACATAGACATACTTCTTATCCAAAATCTCAAAGGTTGCTTTTTGCGGAATGATCAGCGCTTGGGTGAGAGGAATCGGCATTTTGATATTTCCGGTTTCTCCATGTCGGAGGATGCTCTTTTCATTGGGAAAGGTCGCCCGGAAGGCAATATTTCCGGTCTCGTTATTGAAGTCAGATTCGATGGTCTCAATTATTCCCGGATTGGGAAAATTGCGGGAATTAGCCATTTGAAAAACCACTTTGGGAAGGTTCTCCAAAGAATTGCTTGTCACCAAATCTAAGTATTCCGCCTCTGGGACATTGAAATACACCCACATGTTGCTGTTGTCCGACAGGGTAGTCAGCAGCTCCCCTTCCTCCAACATACTTCCCAACCGGACTTGGAATCGTCCCATAATTCCGTCAAAAGGGGCTCTGATCTCAGTAAATCCCAAATGGGCATTCGCAAGATTTAGCTCTGCATTAGCTTTGGCCAGTTTGGCTTTCGCCAAGGCCAATTCATTGGCAGAAACGATATTGGAGTCTGCCAGACTCTTGGTGTTCAGGTATTCTATTTCGACGAAATTCGCCTCTGCCTTAGCCTTTTCCATTTCGGCTTGATAGATCAAAGGCATGATTTTAAACATCAACTGGCCTTTTTTGACCCGCTGACCTTCATCTAAATAGATTTTCTCGAGGTACCCTTTTTCTAAAGCCCTCAATTCGATGTGCTGGATGGAATGCACCTGACTTACATATTCCTTGTAAATCAGCGTGTCTTTTTCGATTGGACTGGTGACCAGGAAGGTTCCTGCTTCCTCGCCGCCATGGTGATTGGATTCACAACTTGCATGAAGCAAAAGAGCAGCTAGCCCCATGCCCATGAGAATTCTACTTTTCATGTTGAAATGCTTTTTAAGTACTGAAGTGATTAATGAATTGCTCGAAAGAGCGAGGAATAGAAAAGTTCACAAACCTCCCCCTTTGCGGCAGATTTTGGGTCTCGCAATTGAAAGCTGTGGTAAAGGCAGACTAAAATTCAGCCTTTTGAAAAAGTCCTAAATCAGAAATACTTGGATGACCAAATGAATCCTTGGCGAGGATAGAGGGGAATAATGCTTACAGAAATGTAAGATTTTGGTAGTGTAATACTCGATATCTCCCAATACGAGAGATTTGAAAACCTCAGAAAGAAATGACTCGGCTCCAGCAAACTTCAACCGGCTTACAGGAATCTCATCCTTTTCTTCCAGATTCTCAGTTTCACAAGCCAGTCCTTTACTGCCTGTAGAAAAAATTGTGGTTTTGAGAATTTCATGGTCCAAAGTGGACGTCATGATTTCCTGAACTTGATGCTGAAGATCTACCTCTTCTTTGGTCTGCTCATGAAGACCTCTAATCTGCGAGTAGGCAGAAAAAATATTTCCAAATCCTATCGATAGGATTACGGAAAAGGAGAGGGCAAAACGAACGAGATACTTCGACATCGATCACAAAGCTATGTGGCTTTTTTTCGAATGACAAAAATTATTGAGTTATTTTTTTTCTAACCAAACCAATAACACATTGACGAAAAATCAACAAACCCTTATATCAGTTCGAAAAACCATAATTTTTCATTAAAAAAATCATACCCCTAGATTGCCCTTAGGATATAGAATCACCCTTTTTTCCATCCACCCTGACATTGTCGCCTCTTGTCCTGGGCTTATTTGCTTCTCAGAGGGCTTTTTGTAAATTGAAATTCAACAAGTCTCTAAACCCAACAACCTATGAATCAATTCAACAGAAGAGATTTTCTGAAAGGATCCACCGCTTTAGCCACCTTGGCAAGTTTTGGACTTTTAGGAATGGACTTCAAAGATCAAGCTGGCCCAATCCGAGTGGCTTTAATCGGAACCGGATGGTATGGCAAATCGGACCTTTTCCGTTTGATCCAAGTAGCAGATGTCGAAGTCGTCGGACTCTGTGACCCAGATAAAAATATCCTGAAAGCCGCCGGAGATCTGGTGGCCACCCGCCAAAAATCCGGGAAAATCCCTCCTTTATACGAAAATTACAAAGAGCTTCTTGCTAAGGAGAAGCCGGAATTTGTTCTAATCGGATCTCCGGATCACTGGCATGCCTTGATGGCCATTGATGCCCTGAAAGCCGGAGCTCATGTGTACTTACAGAAACCCATTTCTGTGGATGTCATCGAAGGCGAAGCCATCTTAGCCGCTGCCCGCAAATACAAGAAAAAAGTCCAAATCGGTACTCAGCGAAAAAGTACCCCACACTTGATCACGGCCAAAAAAGAGGTGATTGATAAAGGGCTTCTAGGCAAAATTTCCCATGCGGAGATTTGCTGCTATTTCCATATGCGCGCCAATGGAAATCCTCCCGTTGAGCCGGTTCCTGATTTTTTCAATTATGACCTTTGGACTGGACCTGCTCCACTTCGTCCGTATGATGGATTGCCACATATCCGATGGTGGAGAACCTTCATCGAATATGGAAACGGAATCACCGGAGACATGTGTGTACACATGTTGGACACCGTTCGCTGGATGCTCAAGCTGGGTTGGCCGACACAAATCACCTCAACAGGGGGGATTTTTGTCCAAAAAGAAGGGAAATCCAACATTTCCGATACCCAAACTGCCATCTTCGAATACCCTGAACTCAATGTCGTCTGGCAGCACCGCACCTGGGGAAATCCAGTGGATCCAGAGTATCCTTGGGCTTTCAAGATATTCGGAGAAAAAGGCTACCTCGCTGGCAGTACCATGAAAGCCGAATTTGTACCCTATGGGGAAGGAAAAGAGAAAATCATGTTTGACTTGGTATTGGAAAAAGAACAGTATCCAGAGGATGTGACCGAAGAAAGAATAGAGTTAAATGCAGCTCCTGCTACCCGTCTCCACATGAAAGATTGGCTGAATGCCGTGGAAAAAGACACTTTGCCCATCGCAGACGTGGAAGAAGGACATATCTCTACGGCTTCCTGTATCCTGGCAAATATCTCCATGGATCTGGGCGGAAGAGTGATCAAGTACGATCCGAAAACCAGAACAGTTATCGGCGATCCTGAAGCTACTGCCAAACTTCGCAGGCCTTATCGGGCACCTTATGTGCATCCGGAACCGGACAAGGTCTAATCGGATGCTTCGGCGAGCTCAGCACAAGGGTTTGAAATTTGAGATTTGAAATTAGATCCCGGACATTGACTTGTCCGGGATTTTTCATTGCAAGGCCAATCAAATAAATATTGAAATTTCATTATTTATCCCTGCAATTTTAAAATTGGATTTTAAAATTGCAGGGATAAGACTTTAGGACAAGCTACCCAAGAATTAAATTTTTATCCTCGATATTTTAAAATATCGAGGATAATTCTCTCTCAGTAAAGCATTAATTCATTAGTAGAATCAGCTTTCTGGGGATTTAACTTTATACCTGTAAAAAACATTGTAATCCATTTCCACTTCGGATTTGGGTTTGATATAGAGCATATCATTTTTGTCAAAATAGTGGACGTTTCCTTGAATAGGTAAATCCTTCAATGGGAAGCTCTCCCCAAACTGATTTACTATAATGTACTTGTATTTCCAATACTTTTTAAAGGCCTCGTTGAATTCTGGATCATTCCTATAATTCGGATTTCTGGCTTGATATTCATCTCTTACCGCCACAGGAATCTCTGTATGGAATTGGATCAAAAAATATTGGCTTCCAGCTTTAAGGTCAGAAAAACTGGGGTAAAGAAAATAATCATCATTTGGATTAAAGTCAAGCCGATCATTTCGGTCAGGATGGCTTATGAGTGATTCTTTCACAGGAATCAACTGTTGATTTTCCCATCGATACAGAAAAAACTGATTCCCAACGGGAGGTAAAATCCCAATTAATCCCTGCATTTCCAAGGCTTGCACAAAAGGGAATACATACCCTTTCCATTCTCCTGCTTTTCTGTGGCCCCAGTTTTCCGGGAAAGAATTGAACCTCCAAAGTGAGTCCGATTCCGAGTCATAGACAAATCCTGCTTTTGCATGAGAATAAAATTCCCCCATTTGCCAGCTATTTGTTCTAATTTCAGGTTCAATTGAATTTGCCTCAGTGCCCACTAAAAGCGTCTTTCCATTAGATCGAAAGAGAGAAAAACTGACTTTGTAGAGATTAAATTCAATTATAAAGGTGCCTAATGACAAAGGAGGGCTTTGCTGAATAATCTTAAAATCTTGGTTGAAAAAATTTAATGGCATCCCGCCTTCCAGATCTTTCACTATCAGATTTCCTTGATCGAAAATCATTTCTACCGGCAATGCAACCTGATTGGGAGCTTCTCCCTTAATATCTAATGTATCTAAAATCTCCCCTTTTAAATCGGTCAAAAGGATCAGGTTCAATGAACGGTCTTTGAATATCATTCGTCCATCCCCGGCATCTACCGCCGCAAGGGTCAAGTCATAAAAAGAATCTACCACGACCGAATCCACCCATTCCAATTCCACTTCAAATCCGGAGGCTTCTCCCACACTTTTTTCCTCACCACAACTCCAAATCCCCAAAGTAAGAATCCCAAAAATAAATACTTGTCTCATAGTGTTTTCTTATAAATCCTTGAATTGATTTAAAAAAAGGTCAACCAAGCCCAATTTATATTTATGCTAGTTTTTTCACCTTCCTCCACATCATCACAGGCAAAATCCAGAATACTCCCAGCAGACTAAATACCAATCCACCGATAGTCCCGATTGCCAAGGAAAACCAAAAGATTTCATTTTGCCCTTCAATCAAAAACGGGATCAATCCAAAGCAAGTAGAAAGCACAGTCAGCAAAATCGGGATAGCTTTTCCGGCGATGGATTTCAGCAAATTTCGATTGAACAGGCCTTGCTTCCGGTTATTGAAATCATTCAGAATAAAAATCCCGGCATTGACGGCTAGTCCTCCCAGCATCACAAAAGCGGCATAACCGCCCTGGTCAAAGTAGAAGTCAAACAAAGAGAAAATCAAAAACAGCCCGATAAAGCTGATCGGAATCAAGAAGATGATCAAAAAGGGCTGTCGGAAATTTTCGAATAGAATCGTACAGATAAAGAAAATTCCCACGATCAATAATGCCAACAACCCATATTGCCGCTTGGCTTGGGCACTGTTCCAGGACCATTCCTGCTTTTTGGCTTCGTATCCGATCGGCATTTCGGCTTTCTGTTCTTTCAGGACTTCCTCCAGATATTCATTTCCAAACTTAGCCGAACCCATGTATTCAAAAGAAACGATCCGGATATACTGCCGATCTTCTTTATGCAGGGCATTGGTGGTCGTTTCCAGATTTAATGACCCAAAATCAGAGATTTTTACAATTTTTTCTTCCCCACTGATCAGGCTTTTTTGCTCCAGATCGTATTTGGAAAAAGCAGGAGCCTGTTTTTCCTGAATGATCACTCCATAATTTTGGTCGGCAAGATTCAGATAGGTCGAGGGTCGCTGAGATTCCGAGAGATCCTGCAGCGTATTCACCAATTCATACTGGGAAGTTCCCCCCAAGGCAATTTGAGTCTGATCCAACCTGAGGACATACTCCTGGGTTTTTTGTTCGTAATAGTTCAGCCGTTCGTTGGTATTCACGGTCTGAATCCGCTTGTGACGAAGGAGCTTTTCGGCCAGTTTGGCGGATTGACGCTCGAGTTCATCGAAATTGTAGCCTTTCATTTCCACCCGGAAAGAAGGAATCTGATCCCCTCCACCTCCGGTGTAAAAGCCTTGTCCGACCCCATAAATATTCCACTGGGCTCCACTCCAATCAGTGGATTTCACAGACAATTTTCCCTTGAGCTGATAGGGCAATGCTCCTCTTTCATAGGCTTCTTTGAAGGTAATCACAATCTGAGCGTATTGTCCGGAGACTACTTGGGTCACAAACTGATCAATTCCCCCCACCCCTTTCAGATACTCCTCAAACTCCCGCATGATAAAGTCCATCTGCTCCAGCGTATTCCCAAAAGGAAGCCTTGCCGTCACATACAAGCGGGTTTTTTCTGGCTCCCGATAGGAACTTTTCTCATACACTCCCCGGACAAACATCCGCAAAGATCCACCCAGTGCCTTATCCACATAGGGCCGGATTTCTTCCTGGTAAAAGGTATTGCCCACCGTTTTATTGTACCACTCCTGCCCTTCCCATTTGGAGGGCAAGAAAAAAATCGGAGTACCAAATAGCAGCAACACTCCGAAAAGAAATGTCTTTCGAAAACGGGCCGTTCCACCGATCATTCGCTCATAGCGATTCATCCAGCCAACTCTATTTCGGAGTTGGGAAAGGGTCAGTTTTCTTCCTTGTTTTTGCTTTTCTCCGAAAAGAACCTGGTAAAAAGCCGGGGTGAAAAACAAAGCCACCAACAAACTCACCCCCAGCATGACCGATACCACAATGGAAAATTCTGTGAGATTTCTTCGATCCTCCTCCGGCAGCAAGAGCACCAACAGCAAGGCAGCAACGGTGGTCAAAGAAGCCGCCAGTAAGGCCAGAAATACCTTTCGGTTTCGGTATTTATGCAGGTGATCGATCATCACGATCGCATTGTCCACTACCAAGCCAAAGCTGATCGTCAGACCTGCAATGGAGTACAAATGAATATCTACTCCCAAAAAATAGAGGATCATGGATGTCAAACTCAAGTTGATTACAATCCCCAAAAACAGAATGCTGAGGTATCTCCAATTGCGGTTAATCAGGAAAATAAAGGCGATCAGGATCAAAATCGACAAGCCGGATCGCTGGTAGATTTTGTTGAGTTCCTTCTCCAAAAACTCGGTATCGTCGTTCTCCAATCGAAGTTCGGTACCCGCGGGAAGATTGATTTTGGCAGCTTCGAGGGAGCTTTTCAGCTCCTTCGCCAAGAGCACCTTATTCACCCCATCCCGGTTGTAAATGCTCAGGGTGACGGAATTATTCCCGTTGATCCGGTAAAAATTGATGGGCTTGGCTTCTTCCAAAGAGACCTTGGCCAAGTCTCTCAGGCGGATCTCCTTCCCTGAAACTTGGGCAACCATCAGATTTTCCAACTGCTCCAGGTCATGGAGTTTTCGATCCAATGTCACAAACAAGGTCTCTCCCCGGGAATTGAACACGGTACCCGGGTACTTTTGCCCAAAAGCCGTGGCGATTCTTTGCTGGAGCATAGCCCGGCTGATGCCAAAAGCCTGCATTTTTTGCACATCGAAGGTGACAAACAGCTGCAATTCGTTAGCCCCTCTGACTTGAACCTCCTCTACTTCTGCGAAGCGGGTCACGGCGGGCTTTAGAACATCTTCGGTGATTTTACGGATCTCAAAAGATGCAAAAGGCCCATTCACGCTATAGGTCAAAATCGGGGTTTTGAAATCAGAACGGGATTGGGCACTTTGGGTAACCACCGGATAGCTCAGGCGCTCGTCCAGTTTGGGATAGACCTGGCGAATCAGTGCCAGTACCTCAAATTTTTTCAGCTCCATGTCCGCCTTTTTGTCGAAGCGAAGCGTGATGGAACCCCGGTCATAATTGGAGACCGACTCGATCTTTTTCAGTTCGGTCAACTGAGAAAAAGCTCCTTCCAGCGGAGAGGTTGCCAGTTTTTCGATTATTTCAGGAGAAGACTGCGGGATAGAAAAGCTGATTGAAAGTACAGGTTCCCGCTCTCTGGGATTCAAATCCACGGATAGCAAGGGAACTGTGGCGAAGCCCAGAATTCCCAAAACCACAAAAGCAATCAGAACCCGGAATGGTGTCATAGCTTTTCCTTTTTGCCTACCGTCACCTCCAAAAACCAATACATCAGCGGCACGAAATACAATGCCGTCAACGTTCCAATCGTCAAACCTCCAATCACCGCATACACCAAGGGCCTTTGCAGATCCGCACCCAATCCCGAACTGAAAATAATCGGAATCAAAGCCAAAATCGTCGTGATCGAAGTCATCAAAATGGGCTTGAGCCGGATTTTTCCGGCCTCATGGAGTGCCGCCTCCAAAAGTGGAAATCCACTCAGGCCTTTTTCCAATGAAAACTGAACCTTCAGCCGGTTAATGGTATCAATCTTCAGGATCGCGTCATTCACCATGATCCCCAGCATCACTACCAAACCAATCGCCGACATCACATTCAAAGTCGAGCCTGTCAGCAGGAGAATCAAAAATGCCCCTCCGATCCCTAAGGGCAGGGTAAACACCACAATCAAGGGCTGCACGAAACTCTCAAACTGGGCCGCCAGAATGAAGTAAAGCAGCAAAACTGAAATCCCGAGAATGGCAATGAGTTGGCGGACGTTTTCCAGATCTTTGAAATACTGCCCTTTGACATCTACCCCGAGATTTTTGGAAATCCCCCAATCCAAATAGGCTTTTCGGTTTTTATCCGGATTTTCAGCCCTGATCTCCAAGCTTTGGTAAATGCCTCCCCGGTCTGCGGTGACATATTTGTATTGATCAGCGTAGCGATAATCCACAAACTCTCCCAGCAGATAAGAAGTACTGTCCGAGGCATAAACCCGAGTATTCCGAAGCAAATCCTCAAATCGCCCCTGATTTTCCCGGAGGCGAATCGGCGTCACTTCCCCAAATCGCCGGATATCTGTAATGGTAAAAACCCCGAACAATTTGGAAAGCTGATCCTGAACATTTTCCACGGGGATTTGGTACAGGGCAAGTTTGTCAGCTAGCAGACTGAAAATAACTGAACTTTCTTCCTGCAAACCCGGACCAGGAACCCAGTTTTTCTCCGGGAAATCCTCCAGCCAGGGCTTCATTTGGGAAGCAGGGATCGGTTTTTTCTGAGTCAAATCCTTCCATCTGACTTCGTAATACGGCATGCTGGAACTGAACAACTGATCAAAGGCATTCGGGGCATCCCCCAAAACAAAAGTGGCCAGAGGATATTCCTTCCCTATCCGGGTTCTGAGGATTTCCAATTGTTGGTCTTTTTCAGTTTCTGAGGAAAAAAGGAGATATAGCAGGGATTTTTGGATGGAATTGTCTCCGTCAAAAAGCAAGAACTGCCTCACCCCTACATCGGCCTCCGCCTGGGCAAAGGTCTCCAAGCCGGATATAAGTTGGAGCATGCGGTCCCGGTTTTGGGCAGCAGATATCGGTTCATTCCAGTCGATCTCCAGCGTGGCATCCGTTTTTTCCAGTTCCGGCAAACCGGTGGTTTTCAACACCCAGCCCAAACCCATGCCTACAGGAATCAAGATCAAAAATCCGATCAATGCCACTTTTTTCCGAAGGAAAATCCACTCGAATCCTCGCTCATATACCCCCAAAACCCGCTGAAAAAGCACGGGTTCTCCTTTGCTGGAATCACTTTTTCCCACCCTGAAAATCAACCAATACAACAAGGGCAAGAGCACAAAGGCCACCAAAAGGGAAACAGAAAGGATAGCTGCCACTGCGACTGCCTGATCGTAGAACAAGGCTCCCGAAATCCCACTCAAGAACACGAGCGGAACAAATACCGCTAAAGTGGTGAGTACAGAACTCACTAAAGCCCCCATCACCTCGTTGGCGCCCTGCACACAGGCTTCGAAAAGAGGAAGCCCAGACTCCCGCTTCCGGGTGATGTTGTCCAGCACAATGATCGCATTGTCAATCAGCATCCCGATTCCTAAAGCCAAGCCGGAAAGGGAAATGATGGAAATGGAGATATCGAAAAAGTAGAAAACCAGAAAGCTGATCAGGAGAGAAGTCGGCAAACTAATCCCCATAATCAGGGGAATCCGAAAATCTTTGATGAACAAAAACAAGACGGCAAAGGCGAAAATCCCCCCAAACAACAAGCTGGTCCCCAAATTGGAAATAGCGGCATTGAGGAGGTTGCTTTGATCTTGAGTGAGCGCAAACTCCACCTGAGGGTAGTCCTCCCGGAAATAGTCCAAGGACTTTTTCAGCTCGGGGATCAATTCGTTCATTTTGGCGGAAGCCTGTTTGTGAACCGTGATGACCAAGCCCTCTTCCATTCCAAACAGATGATAGCCCAACATTTCCTGAGTTTCATAGCGCACCTGGGCCACTCTTACCAGAGGGACAATAGTTCCATTGGGAGATCTGACTGGCAAAGCTGCAATGTCTTCCGGGGTATCCACCCGGGTGGCCAATCTCAGGAAATAGCGAAACTGACCATCCTTGACCGAAATCCCGGGAAGTTCGGCATTTCCGGCCTGCACGGCTTCGATCAGATTTTGCTGAGTCATCCGCAAAGCCGCCAAAGCTTCCAAGTTGGGCTGCACGGAAATAATCCGCTCCCGCTTCCCGTTGATATCCACCAAAGAGACTCCCTGCAACTGCTCAATCCGCTTTTTCAGCACATTCTCCGTGAGCAAACTCACCTCCACGGCATCCGAATTGGCTTTGGGGATCACTTGGACTCGGGCGACGGGGATATCGGAAGTATTTATCCGGATCACCTCGGGACGTGGAAGATCCTTGGGAAGGGAATTGGTCAGGCGGTCGATCTTTTCATTGACTTCGATATACGCCAATTCCATTCGGGTGCCATAATCGAAAGTCAGCCGAACCGTCCCGATTTCGGAGCCTGCCTTGCTTTCCATTTCCTCCAGGCCATTGAGCGTGATCAGACCCTCACGGACTTGTTGAAGGACATTCTGCTCGATGGATTCTGGGGAAGCATTGGGATAAGTGACCTTGACTACGATCTGGGGAACGTCGATCGGAGGCAAAAGAGAAATCGGCAACAAGCGCAAAACGATCCCTGAGAATACCAACAGGGCCAAAAAAGACATCAATACCGCAATGGGCCGCTCCAGCAAAAATCGAATCATCCCTTACTCAGTTACGATTTTGACCGGAGCCTGATGAGCCAACTGGAGATTATTGCTGGTGATCACAGTGGCGTTTTCGGGGATTCCATCCAATACTTCGATCTCCCGGCCATTGTCCCGGCCAACTTCCACATAATTCCACTTGGATTCTTTCCCGTTTTCTACGGTAAAGACCACTGCTCTTCCAGATCGGAAGACCACTGCATCTTTGGGGACCACCAAACTATTGCTTTGAGGAGCGCGGATGATCGCTCTGGCATTCATGCCGGGCAGGAGATTTTTAGAAGTTGCCAAACGCAAGGTCACCTCTACTAACCCGTTCTCATCCACCTTGGGATTGATGGCCAAAACAGTCCCTTGAAGGGCATTTTGAGGGTCAGAGATGGGATAGATCTCAGCTTTTTGGCTGGACGAAATCAGGGGAACGTCAGATTCCAGCACTTTGACCCGGAGCAAAAGCTGATCCGTAGACAGGATCTCGGCAAACTCCGCATTTTTGGTAACTAAACTGCCTTCTTTGAACTTGATATTGGCGATCCGCCCGGAGACTGGGGCACGGACTTCGCATCTTGCCAGATTCAGTTCGGCTTCTTTGAGCTCCACTTCCGCCAAGGAAAGCCCGGAGTTAACCCGGATCCGCTCTTGGACAGTCTTCACCACCTGAGGATCCTTGGATTCCAAAGCGAGTTGGAATTGGACTTTCAAGACCTCCAATTCCGATTGGGCTTTGATGAGATTGATTTTGGCTTTATCCAGCGCAAACTCTGCCTCCCGACGGTCGAAGGTAGCGATGACTTGACCTTTTTGGACAAATTGCCCTTCGAGTACTTGGACCTTTTCCAAGTAGCCTTCTCGCTCCACGAGGGCCTTAACCTCGGAGAGAGCCTCCAACTTGCCAGTGGCATTGATCAGGTAATCAAAACTTTTTCGTTCGGCTTGGGCCACCCGAACTTCGGTGGCAGAGACCTCATTTCGGAAGGTTTCCGAGGGGATTTCTTGGGAGTCTTGCTTCGCTTCGGAGCAGGAGAATAGTGCCAAAAAACAAAGCAATAAGATTGGGTCTAAAAAACGCATGGGGTACGAGTTGGGAGTAATTGAACTAAGATAGTTTAATAAAATCCTAATCTAAAATCTCAATAAAGGGAAAATCCCAAAGTACGCATTGATGGTATAAACGAATTCTATTCAGGCAGGTCAAATTCATAGATTTGACCAGTAATTAAACCTTGTACAAGTAGTCTATTATTTTCTGAATCCACATAAAAATTTCGAGGATGAAAACCATCATCTTTAGTATCAGTTTGAAGCTTTATCATTCTTGTCAATTCGCAAACCTCCTTATTAATTTTAAATTCTAAGAGATTTCTTGCTTTACTTCTATCAAGTCCAATTCTATCTGTAAAAGATATATATAATTTACCATTTACATATTGGGCATCTACTATAAAAGAAGGAATAGAGTTTGTTGCCATTCCCCTTTTGTTTGTTTTTATATCATTTTCTAACGAATCCAAAGCTCTTTTTATAGGCTCAAAATCCTCCAAAGAGAATCTTTTAATACTCCCACCTTTACTATTTATAATTTCAACATAAGGCAAACTTGCCCCTATAAATATTATATTATCTTCATTATCTAATTGGAAATACTTCATTTGACGATTTGAACCAATTCCAGTTTCAGGAAAATTAACCCCTAAATGCTTTATCAGATTACCTGCTGAGTCAACTTCAATTACTGAGTTTCCCTCCTGCAATCCTAAAATAGAAAAGTAAAAATTACCTTCTTTTGAAATATCAAATCTATGGTTTGAAACACGCTCTGGGATCCGAAACGATTGAACAAAACTACCATTTGAAGTTTCAAAAACCTTTATACTTTGGTTACCATGATCTAAAACATAAATTTTATCCTCAATGATAATGGATTGCTCTGGATAGCTCAAATCAGATGGACCTTCACCTTCTTTGTCATAGACCCATAACGGCTCAAACTTGGAATTCGTCTTTACCAACAAAGAAGGATTCTGACTCAAAACAAAGACATTATCTTTTTTACTATTTAAGCTTACTCTAACAAAAAAAAGACTATCAATCTGTGAAATAACCCTTTGGGGTTTTAGCACAATTAGTTCTACATCCTTTGGTTCTTCATTTCTACATCCCAAAAAAAAGAAGCCTACAATTGCAAAATAAAGTATGGTTTTCATATCCTATTTTTAAAATTATGGAAAAGGGGATTCTTTTGAATCCCAAAAGAGAATTAATTTACATTTCTGGGCATGCATTAAAAGCACGCCCACCATCACTATAAGTACATTCTACCCAACCTCTACCGGAGTTACATTGTGTATCTCCAGTACAGCTAATAGAACTTCCCCCTGCGCAATCATAGCTTGCCGAGCAAGAAATTGCCTCTACCCCTGTGAGAAATAAAAGGCCCGAAAATAGAATTAACAGTTTTTTCATAATTTTTCAAAAGTTTGTTTAATTGAAACTATTCCAGAACCAACCTTTGGTTCTGTTGAAAAATCCAGACTCTGCGCGCCGACCTTGATCTTTCGTTAAAAAACTAACAACCGAAAAAAAAAAAACAAGTACAGTTTTAAAATATTTTGTCACTTTTAGGCAAGTAGTTGATTTTCAAGGATAAAATTTTTTGTTAGTAATGCTAACAGACTGGATAAAAGCTAATTAGGTTATTTCTGAAAAGGGAACTAAACCCTCTGTAGTCCTTCTTCGCATTCCAGAAATGCATCGCCATTGCGAATCCAAAGCCCCTTGGAAAAGACAAAAGTGTGTTTGGGATCATACTATTTCATTTTCCAGTTCAAACTCCGCCTCCCTAAAATTGAGAGTGGCGATGATTTGACCTTTTTGGACCAACTGCCCTTCGAGCACTTGGACTTTATCCAAGTAACCTTCCCGCTCCACAAGCGCTTTGACTTCGGAGAGCGCTTCCAGTTTCCCGGTGCCATTAATCAGGTAGTCAAAACTTTTCGGTTCGGAGGTGGCCACCCGGATTTCGGTGGCAGAAACCTCATTTCGGAAGGTTTCTGAGGGGATTTCTTGGGAGTCTTGCTTAGCTTCTGAGCAAGCGCACAAAACCATTTAGATCAGTGAAACAAAAGGATTCAAAATGGGGATGGAAATACATGTTATGAGTAATTGAATTAGTATAAAAATATTTTTTTGTGCTAGTCTAAAATCGTGGAAATTTTAAATCCTTACTTATTGGAATCAGCTAAATTGCAAATCTGACACCTCATTTACTTTAAATATCACATAAATATTCTTTTCTCCATACAAAAAACATTCTAGAAAATCATTTTAAATCAACACTATACAACACTAATTCATCTTCAATTTTCTGAGTTAAAGAAGGAATCCAAACCTTTCCTAGGAAAGGAAGGACCAGACTACCTAAATTCTCATTATCTTTTGAAAGACTTCCTTCATAGATTTTTTCAAACTGTCTATTGAACAATTCAATAAAAACTTCACCCCTGATACCTTCTTTTTTTCCTCTTACAATTCTAAATAAAGTTTGTTCATTTAACACTCCCATTGATCCAAATGAAACTTCATCTTGCCAAATTTTCAAAGCATCTATAGTTAGGCTTGGTGTGTTTTCTATCTTGGGTACTGACTTTTGATTAGGAAAAAGATTCGACAAAACCTTAATTTTCTTCTCTGTTCCCGTATTTAAATCAAAAACTTGAAAATCTGATTTGTAGGTATAGGAAATAAGTAAAAAATTTTCAAAAAATAGTAAATCAGGAAAGTTAATAGCTTCAAGGCCATTTGGTAGAGCAATGGTATTTCTGATTAACTCATCATCATTTATTTCAATTGGTAATACCTTTAATATATTGGAGTAAAAATTATACTGAACTATTTTGGTTTCCTTACCCATCATACCTTTCACAGAAAGAAAAAGATTACCCCTTGCGCAATCAAATGCAGTATAATTAAAATGATACCCATTACCTTTAGATATAGCTATATATTCCTCAGAATTAAATATATCAAATCCTGAAAATGGAATCTCCTTTACATCATATAAATTCAAATCCCATTGTATAATTGAATTCCCGGTTAAAAATAAAACTAATTTTTCGCCACAAGTCCAAAAATATGAAAAATCAGAAATTGCTTGTGGACCATCAATTGGGACTTCAATACCTCTTTTTATTTCTATTTTTCTTTTACTGTAAGTAATAGTGTCTATCGTTCGGGAAAACTGATTAAAAATCAATGCCTCCTCATTAGAAATTGTAGAAAATTTAAAAGGCACCTCAGAAGATAATCCTGAGGTACCTAATTTAACAACTTCTTCTTTGCCAATGGTCAAAACGTATTCTTCATCATGCTTACTTTTAGGAGAACATGAAAGAATAATCCATAGTAAGAAAAAGCACCTTTTCATGAATTTACCCTCCACAACTTGAGTTTGGACCATTTTCAGGAACAACCATCAGAAAGGCTCTTCCTTCGCAAATGTCATGAATTACAATAGCAGATCCTGCGCAGCAATTATCCAGTGCATCACTGCCTAAAGCAATAACATCATCAGAACCACATGCATTCCAAACACCGCCACACGGAAACGCCGAAAAGGAACCCATGAGGCAAATACTAAAGAGGCTAATTTTTAAAACAATTTTTTTCATCACATTAAAATTTTAATCGGTAACACTCCCCAGAACCAACCTTTGGTCCTGTTGAAAAATCCAGACACTGCGCGCCGACCTTGATCTTTCGTTAGAAAACTAACAACCGAAAAAAACCAAAAAACAAGATCAGTTTTTAAATATTTTGTCACTTTTAGGCAAGTAGTTGATTTTCAGGAATAAAATTTTTAGTTAGTAAAGCTAACTAGCTGGCCAAAAGCCCATTAGGCTATTTCTGAAAGAAAAATAAATCCCCCTGCAAGCCCTCCTCGCTTTCCAAGAATTCTTCGGAAAAGGGAATCCAAAGACCCTGAGAAACGACAAAAGCATGTTTGGGATCATATTTGGCCTTTCTAAAAGACTCAAAGAATAAAAAAGTTACCCCTTTCAAGCTTTACCTTTTTCAAACTCAGGTCCAGTTCTCTTTTGGGAATTGGGACTACCCGATGGAAAGGTCTGATCCGCAACCCGGAATGCTCCTTATCCGCATAATAGTCTACCAGCCGGTCCAATTCATCCAAATCCAACGCCTCAATTCGTACTTTCGCCAAGCCATCCTGGACCATCTCGATCCGCTCCGCCGCTGCCCTACTGATGTCAATTTGCCTTTTAGAATAGATGGGAAGCCGATCATTGATACGAACCACCACCGATAAGCCATTCTTTTGGTTGATTACCCGCACCCAGGTTCCCAAAGGCAAACGCTTATGGGCAGCAGTCAGGCTGTCCAAGGAAAAAACCTCCCCACTTGCCGTCTTTTTTCCATGGAATTTCCTCCCATAAAAACTTGCCGTGCCTTCTTGAAGCAGCAAGGAATCTGATTTGGCTAGGGCCTCAAAGCTTAGCACACCCATCATCAAGACTAAAAGGAGTTTTATTTTCACGACCGAATCTAACATTTCCGCCCTGTTTGACAATAAAAATGCCAATTGCTGTCATCACCTTCCTTTCCCTTGGCAGATCTCCTGCCTTGGACTATCTTAGTGAATAATGTTTAGTCAATCCCAGAGCTTGAATTTTTATGAATGCATTCAAACTTATTTTCTGCCACTGTGGGCCGTTGACTGTTGACTGTTGACAAAAATGAAAATACTCCACACCGCCGACTGGCACCTCGGCAAACGGCTTCAAGAATTCTCCAGACTGGAAGAGCAAAAATTGGTACTGGACGAAATCTGCCAGATCGCTGATCAAGAGCAGGTAGATTTAGTTTTGCTCGCAGGAGATATCTTTGACAGCTTCAATCCAGCCCACGAAGCGGTCGAACTGCTATACAAAACCCTGCGCCGCCTCTCTAAAAACGGTACCCGACCCATCCTCGCCATCTCCGGCAATCACGACAGCACCCAATTTGTCGAGGCACCCGATCCATTGGCCAGGGAATTGGGGATATTCTTCTATAGCCGATACGATAGCGTAATTCCTTGCGGAAAGCTGGAATCTGGAGTAGAGATCACTAAATCCGAAAGCGGTTTTGTAGAAATTCAACTGCCTCAAGTGGACTTCCCCGTCCGGGTGATTTTGGCCCCCTACGCCAATGAGGTCAGCCTCCGCACTTACCTCGGAGAGGAAGATAGGGAAGCCCAATTCCGGAAAATCCTTTCCGCCAAATGGCAGGAATTAGCCGATCGACATTGCGATGAAAAGGGACTGAATCTCTTTGTGGGCCATTTTTTCTTTATGAAAGAAGGAGAAAAGCCCGAGGCAGAACCCGAATCTGAGCGGCCTATCCTACACGTAGGCGGAACTCAGGCCCTTTTTACCCAGAATATCCCTCCTCAAATCCAATACGCCGCACTTGGCCATCTTCATCGCTACCATGCTGTAGGCCATGAATCCATTCCTGTGGTGTACTCCAGTTCTCCTCTTGCCTATTCTTTTTCCGAGGCAGATCAGGAGAAAAAGGTGGTGCTGATCGAGGCCCAAGTTGGGCAACCGGTCAGCTATCGCCCCATTGGACTCAAACAAGGCCGACCGCTATTCCGAGTGAAGTTTGACAACTTGGCTTCTACCCTTTCCTGGCTGGAACAAAACCCAAGCTGCTTTGTGGAAATCACCTATGTCACAGAAACCTCAATTGATGCCAGTACCCGAAAGGCTATTCTCAAAGCCCATGACGGGGTAGTCAACCTGATCCCCCAACTCCAAAATCCTACTGGGCAGGAAAATTTCACACTTCATGTGGACGATTTGGAAAAGGATATGGAAAGCCTCTTTCGGATGTACTACCAAAGTGAAAAAGGCCAGGAACCCAATGCAGAACTGCTCGAACTTTTCAAAGAAATCATCAGCCAAAACGACCCCTCATGATCCCTGTACGACTGGAAATCGAAGGCCTTTACTCCTATCGTGAAAAACAAACGATCGAGTTTGATAAACTAACCGCTGCCGGGCTGTTTGGAATTTTTGGTGCGGTAGGAAGTGGGAAATCATCCATTCTGGAAGGCATCCTTCTCGCACTTTACGGAAGTACAGAGCGCCTGGCCGCCACCGGAGAACGATCGAGCATGGTGAACCTTCAAAGTAGCCACCTCTTGATCAATTTTACCTTCCGCTCAGGAAAGAACAATACCAAAACCTACCTTGCCCGCTATGCTGCCAAGCGAAACAAAAAAGACCCTGAGAAAATAGAAACCGGAGAGCATACCTTTTATCAATGGCAAGGCTCAGACTGGGAAGCTGTAGACCAAAAGGCTGATGAGTTGATCGGCATGAGCAAGGAGCATTTCAAACAGACTGTAATCATTCCTCAGGGGAAATTCCGGGAATTTATCGATCAGTCCCCAAAGGAGCGGGCAGATATGATGCAGCAGCTCTTTGGATTGGACCGCTTTGACCTTTCTTCCAAAGCGGGGGAACTCAGAAAAGCAGCCGAACTGGAAAAAACTCGGCTAAAGGCTCTTTTGGATAATCTGGAAAGTATTTCTCCGGAATTCCTTCAGGAAAAACAAACCGAACAGGCCAATCTGGAAACAGAAAATCAAAAAGCTGTGCTAGCCTTGACCCAGACCGAGCAGGAATTTAGAAAGTTGGAGCTAAGCCGAAGGTCCTATCTCCAACTTCAGGAGCTGAAGGCTCAACTGAGTGGCTTGGAAAAAAAGTTGCCTGAACTAGAAGAGCAACGTCAGCTATATAAAGAATTCATCACAGCCAAAACTTACCTTCGGCCAATTTGGGATCAGCTTCAAGACCGCAAAAAGGATTTGGAAAAATACCAAGTCAGCGTGACCGATTGCGAGCGATTTAAGGAAGGTTTTGAAAAAGAAATCGCTCAACTCGAAGTGGAGGAGCAAGAACTACGCAAAAAAAATGAGGAGCGCTCCAGTCGGGAAGCCAAAATCCGGGACCTTCATAAAGTCATCGAAATCCAGGAATGGAGCGGCAAACTGGAAACGGCGCAGAAACAGGTAGAAACGCTACAGCCCGAATTGGAGTCTCAAAAAGCCCTCCTCCGCCAACTCGAGCTCGACATCCAAGCGCTGGAAAGCCAAGCTGAATCTATCCCTTCAGCTGATCCGGCACTTCTCAGTGATCTGAAAACCATCCAAAATCAACTGAAGCCAAACCAGGAAAGATTGGCTGATCTGAAGCGAATCAAGGGGAATTTTGAAGCGGAAGATCATAAGATCAAGACCCTGCTGGAAGAGATCAAGCATCGGATCCCTAAAGGTGAAAAAAGTCTGGAAACCTGGACCGAAACCCAAAAATCGAAAATTAGAAATTTGGAGGCCGAACGTGAAAAACTGATGAGAAAGCAAGGACTAAATGCTCATGCCCATCTTTTGGTCTCAGGCGAACCTTGCCCTTTTTGCGGAGCCATGGAGCATCCCTATCCGATCCAGACCCATTCCGAAGAAAGCGAAATCAAAGCGAAAGAATTGCAAATCAACCGGGAAAAGGACGAATTGGAGAAAATCCTCGCCTTGATCCAAAAGGAAAAAGTTGAGCAAAACAACCTGGATAATCTGGCACGAAACCTTCAGGATAAGCTTAAGGAAATTCAAAGTCTGGAAGTTCAACAGCAAGAGTTTTGGGCTAAGCTTCAGACCTGGAAGATCCAAACGGAGGAAGAGCTGGCTGTGCAAATCACTCAGCTCTCCCAGATCCATTCTCAAAAAGAAGCACTTCACCAGCAAATGCAAGTCAAGCGAAAAAACTGGTCGACCAGTCGGGAAATCACTGAAAAGTCTGAGAAGCAATTGCAGCTTGCACAAATGGCCGCCCAGGAAATCACCTCTAGAATTCGCACCAAGCAGGAGGAAATCAAGGATCCGACTTTCTGCAAACCCTTTTTCTTGAAAGAAACTGCGCAAATCCTACATTCAATTCTCGGCGTAGAAAAAGACATCGAAAAAGCCGCCTCGGAGCTGTTGGGAAAACAAAAGTATCTTCAGGAAAGAAGAGCTGCCCAAACCAAAAACCTGGCAGACATCGAGCACTATAAAAATCAGGTGAAGGAAAACACCGAAAAAATCAAAGGTTTAGAAGAAGAGTTTGAAAAGCTGAAAACCAAGCATGGGTTTTCAGACGAGAACTCCTTAGTTCGGCTTTTTCACCATTCTCTGGATGCGGAAAAAACAGCCTTGGAAATCCAGCAATTCGACCAAAAACTGGCCATTACACGATCTCGAATCGCCGAACTTCAGGCAGAGGAAGGAGTTCAGGCCTTTTCAGAAGATAGTTTTTTATCCAAACAGCAGAAACTTGAGCAGCTTCAAGTCCAGTCCAAGACCCTGCAAAATCAACTTGTTCTGCTTCAAGAATCCCTGAAAGAAATGACCTTGAAGCTGAAAGAAAAGGAAAAATTGGCCCAATCTTTCCATGAAATCGAAAATCGGGAAAGTGGACTTCGGGAGCTGGAAAGACTGTTTTTTGGAAAAGGGTTTGTCAAATACGTCAGTTCCATTTATCTCCGAGAGCTTTGCAATACCGCCAACCTGCGATTTATGAAGCTGACCAAAAACAGCCTGAGCTTGGAAATTGACGACAGCAATACATTTTGGGTGGTGGATTATCTCAACGGAGGGAAAAAGCGCCTGCTGAAGACACTTTCTGGAGGGCAGACTTTCCAAGCTTCCCTTTGCCTCGCCCTGGCCTTGGCAGAAAAAGTCAAAGCACTCAATCAGGCAGACCAAAGCTTTTTCTTTCTGGACGAAGGCTTCGGAGCCTTGGACCGAAACTCCCTACGGGTGGTGTTTGAGACGCTCAAAGCACTAAGGCACGAAAACCGAGTCGTCGGCATCATCAGCCATGTGGAAGAACTGCAGCAGGAGATTGGGGTATTCGCTCAGATTGAACTTGACGCAGAAAAAGGATCTCAGATTCGGTATTCTTATTAGTATTTGCCACAAAGGCCTCCAAGGGTAAATTAAGAGCGCAAAGGGTTTCTAACAATGGAGGCCCTATTTGGTAGCCAAATCTGTGAAAATCTGTGTCTTTTTTCTCTTTAAATCTGCTGGAAACTCTTTCCGAAAAACAATAGAATCTCCTTTCGTACCTTGGTGATTTTGTGGCTAAAGGAATCTATTGAGTAATTTTACTCAGCTTATTGAGTAAAATCTAAAAAAGTGAATTTACCAATTGATATACAGCTATTTATAAAATAATTTTTAAGCAAAAAAAAGACAGCCAAATGACTGTCTTTTATCCAAACAAATCCAATACATTCATCTGCAAGAAGTCTTCCCATGGTATCCCATCGGTGCCGATAACCAGGGATTTTTCAGGACTGAAAGCTTTTGCAAAGGTATTCAAGCCAGCCAATCCACCGACTTTGGAGGTCTTTACTTCCATTGCAATGATCCGTTTTTGGTATTCGACTATGAAATCCACTTCATCATTGGCTTCCCTCCAATAGTAGAGGTTTAGCTTTTTGATCTTGAAAGATTGATTGATCAGGTGGGCACCTACAGCAGACTCGACCCAGCGCCCCCAAGCCCGATGATCGGCCTTGAGAGTTCCGAAGGTCTCATTGGATATCCCCGACATGATGGCAGTGTTGTGCACTTGGAATTTGGGGCTTGAGGAGCGCTTTCGTACCACATTGGGACTATATTTCTCAAGTCCTCCTAATAGCCCAGCCTCATTGAGCAGTACCAGATAATTAGCGAGGGTAGTGGTATTGCCCGCATCGGCTAGCTGTCCCATGATTTTGGTATAGCTGAGCACCTGACCAGAATAGGAAGAACCGATTTCGAATAGGCGCTTCATGAGCGCCGGCTTATCCACCCGAGTCAGCATAAGAATATCCCGGGAAATGCTCGTCTCCAAAAGAGAATCTCGGACGTAGGCCTTCCACCGGTCTTCGTCCTCTTTGAGTGTGATCGCACCGGGATAACCTCCAAACCAGATGTATTCTTCAGCAGTAAGCCCGAAAGCATGTTTCATTTCCAGATAGGACCAATGACCCAAATAGGTGGATTCAAATCTCCCCGCTAGCGACTCGGTCAAGCCCTGCTGTAGCATCAATCGGGACGAACCCAGTAAAATGACCCGAATGTCCAACTCTTCCATCGTATCCCGATCCCATTCGGCTTTGACCTGCTCGCTCCAGTTATCGATTTTTTGGACCTCATCGATCACGAGCAAATAGGGGGTTTGAGGAGATAGCTGCCGCTTGAAGCGGGCATTTTCCCATTGTTGCGTAATCCACATCCGATCCGTAGCGGCCACGGCATCTGCGGCTACCAAGTCATAAGGATAATTCAAATCCCGGATCACCTGACGAACCAAGGTAGTCTTACCCACTTGTCTTGGTCCATAGATAACCTGAATGAACCTCCTAGGCTCATCTTGAAGTCGTCTTTGAATAGTCTCTTTTTCAGCTCTTTGGAAACTCATTAGCTATTTTCTCAATATACTGAGTAAATTTACTTAATACGTTGAGTAATTTCCAAATTACAACCTCTTTTTATTGATTTACAGCGATTTATAAAATAATTTTTTCTTCTTTTTTTGCTCAAGTCAAAAAAAGACAAAAAAATACCCCGACAAGTGCCGGGGACTTTTTACTAAATAGACCTTACAAGAAAAGTCTTATACTCCAAATGGAGGAGTCTCACCTTTGGGTCAGACGAATATATTTTGGTTTACCCAGTTGATTTCTTCAGCCCTAATCGTATGATCCGAATCATCAAACAGCCTAACTGTCACCTCTCCACCCATTTGCTCCAGCAAACTCGCAGACTCCTTAATTCTGGAAGCCGGGACGTGAAAATCCCGATCACTGCTACCGATAAAAATCGGAGTCCCCTGAAAGTCACCGGAATAATTTTCCGGCTTCAAGTTTTCCCCGATTAAACCTCCAGTAAATGCCACCACTCCTCCCCACTTTTGGGCATGACGGGCGGCAAATTCAAGACTCAAACAAGCCCCTTGGGAAAAGCCCATCAGCACCACTTTTGAGGCAGGAATTCCAGATTCAAGAATTTCAGAGAGCACGTTTTGGATCAATTCCAAGGACTCTTGCAGCGCAACTGTGTTGCTTTCTTCAGGAGACATAAACCCAAACGGATACCAAGAATTTCTGTTCGCCTGAGGAGCCAAAATTGCATAATCGGTCAAATTCAAGTACGAACTAAGGCTTAAGATACTGTCAGCGGTCGCCCCTCTCCCATGAATCAGGATTATGGCTTTACCAGCTTCGCCCAATGGCAGACCTTTTTGTTTGATTTCAGACATACTTTTCTGGGTTTAGAGTTACCGGAATCAGCGCGGATTCAATTCTCTTCCTACTGGCTTCTGCCCAATCCGGCAACTTGAGCAATTCACCTAAATGAGCTTCTTCTTCGTCAATCGCAAATCCAGGTTCATCTGTGGCAATTTCAAACAAAACTCCACCTGGTTCTCGGAAATAAATGGACTTGAAGTAGTTTCTATCTTTAACTTCGGTCACCATATACCCATTCTCCATAAGAATCTGCTGGATTTCCAACTGAGAAGCCTCATTGGCGGTTCGGAAAGCGATGTGATGGACCGTGCCAGCACTTTGCATTCCTCGGTTTCCAGCAGGATTGACTAGGATATCCACGATATCTCCTGCTTTTCCTTCTGTCCCGTACCGATACCTTTCCCCTTCCTGACCAATAAACCGGTAATTCATGTGATTCAGTAATAGCTTCTCCGTCTCATCCTTGGATCTGAGGTTGAGTGTCGCACCATAAAATCCACGAATAGAATGTTCTTTGGGAACAGGGCCATAAGTCCAACCTTCACGATCATCCGAATCATTGGCGACCAGTTCGATTCCCATTCCGTCGTGATCCTCAAAACGGATTAGTTTATCTCCAAAGCGAGTTTGGACATCAGAAACCAGCACCCCAAATTTTTTCAATCGCTCAATCCAAAAAGACAGAGAATCCTTAGACACCGAGAATGCGGTATAAGTCAACTCCCCGGTACCTTTGGTTCCTTTCCTTGCTCCTTTGAAAGGAAAGGTGGTGAAGACGGTACCCGGACTCCCTTGCTCATCTCCAAAATAGAAATGATAAACATCCGGAGCATCAAAATTGATGGTCTTCTTGACCAATCTCAAGCCGAGAATTCCGGTGTAGAAGTCAATATTTTTTTGGGGATCACCGGCAATAGCCGTGATATGGTGAATTCCTGTGATAAGGGGTTTCATGATTTTCCTTTCTTTTGGGTTAAAAAAAAGCTGCCCGAAGGCAGCTTTCAAAATTTAGGCAGTAGCTTCTTCTGCTACTTGCTGCTTGACGAGCTGCACACTGAGATGCAATCTTACTTGGTCACTTACCACCACGCTGCCAGCTTCGGTCACTGCAGACCAGGTAAGGCCAAATTCTTTTCTGGAAATCTTTCCTTCGATTTCAAATCCGGCCTTGGTTTGTCCATAAGGGTCAGCAACCACTCCGCCAAAATCTACATCGAGTTCCACTTGCTTTTTGGTTCCACGGATTTCCAAGTCTCCGACCAATTTATAGTCTCCACCGGACTTGGCCACTTTTCCATCAAAAGTCAATTTAGGATGATTTGCTGCATCAAAGAAATCAGGTGATTTCAAATGGGCATCTCGGTCTGACTGATTGGTATCGATGGTGTCAATATCCGCTGAGAAAGAAACTGCAGCTCCGTCAAAATCTTCACTGCTAGATTCTGCAATGCCCTCGAACTTTCTGAAATAACCTGTCACGGTAGAAATCACCAAGTGCTTCACTTTAAACGATACTTCTGAATGTGTGGGATCAATGGTCCATTTTGTAGTACTCATAATTGTTGTGTTTAGGTTTAGAAATTTATTTATACTGTGTTAACATTATTTGTCTATACATTGATTTGGGTAAATTTTTTTACCCTCTTAATTTATCCAAAAGATCATTCAGCAAGTGAACCTCTTCTTCCGAAAGATGAATCATTTCCCGATTGGCTGACTCCACTTGGAGTTGCAAATCTCCCAGCATCTTCAGACCTTTTTCTGTGATGACAATATCCACCTGACGCCTGTCTGAAGGACACTCAGTACGCTCTACAAGGCCCTTGATTTTCAGTTTTTCCACCAACCTTGAGGCATTGGACATTTTATTCAACATCCTTTCCTGAATGGAAGAAACTGTAGTAGGTACCCCATTCTGACCCCTAAGGATTCTCAACACATTGTATTGCTCGGGAGAGATCCCGAAAGGCTTCATGAGTCCATTTTGGGAAGTCACCATGTAGCTATGGGTATACAATAAATTCACCACAACCTTGTTGTAAGGATCTTTAAACTCCTTCTGTTGGATGGCATCTTCTATCTTTCCCATTTTATCTACAAGTAATTTAAATGTATATACACACAAATATGAGAAAAGGTTTCCATTTCTCTGAAAAAAATTATTTTTTCTGAATTTTGGCCGTAGCCCTTGGCGCCAAATTTCTCTTGATCCCGAATTATCATAGACGAAGATTTTTTCAATCTACCGCTTAAGCAGGCATTAAAACCATATCCTCAAGTTACTGGAAAAAAAGCGGTAATAAAGGAGATTATTTTTTCAACTCACTAAAAATCAAACCCAAAGCCGTTTCCAATTTAAAAATACACTTAAGACAATCTATAGCCAAGATCAAAATCTCAGAAGGAAGTCACTAAGGTTTTCCTGCCGTTCTAGCCCAAGTTTTTTCCTGACTCGATATCTTCCTATTTCAACGCCTCTTACAGAGATCCCGAGAAGGTTTGCTATTTCCTTTGTATTTAAATTCATCCTGATGTAGGCACTGAATTTTATCTCTTGTGGAGTGAGATCAGGATATCTCTCCTTGAGCCGAGTGATAAAATTCCCATGTACCTGATCAAAGTTTTGAGAAAAAAGTGCCCATTCTTCCCCTCCTTCCAAATCCTTGTCAATGGACTTGACCAACCTGTTTAATTGAGAATTAAGCTGCTTGTTTTTCTCTTCACTGCTTAGATTTTTTAGGGAGTTTTTGATGTCTTGAAGCAGCTTGTTTTTTTGGATCAAGTGCATCGCAGAGGAAGTCAATTCCTGATTTTTGAAGTTTATCTCTGCCTCAAGTTTTGAATTTTTCAACTTGATGATTTCTTCCTCAGTTCTTTGGGTCAAGTCCTCGAGCTCACTTTCCTTCTTTTGCAAGGCCCGGTTTTTTTCGATTTCGATGGCTTTGGTTTTCTTTTTGTATCTCTTATCCAAAAACATGAAACCCATCCATAATCCTGCAACAATTAGGATCGTGTAGATTACATAGGCCCCAAGCGATCGGTAGATTGGCGGCTTGATCGTAAAGGAAAAAGCTATGGGTTCAGATTCTTCTTCAAAGATATTCTTGGATTTGACCCAAAAGACATAATCGCCTTCCCGGAGGTTGGTGTACTCTTTTCGGCTTTCAGTGGTCCATGGACTCCATTCGGCATCATAATTTTCCAACATCACCTGATATTGAACCATTCCGGAGCTTTCGAAATGAGGGGATGAAAACTCAAACAAAAATGAATTCTGAGAAAAAGTCAGGTCCCGATCCAGACTAATAGAAGGGTCTTGGTCGGGCGACTTATGTCCAAAAAACAAGCCTTTGGATTCCTTTCCATGGTTGGTGATTTCTTTAAAAAAGACTTTGGGGAGCTCAGTTCTTGGGAGATCTTTTTGGGGGTTATAATGAATGAACCCTTCTTTTCCTCCTATCAAAATGTTTTGATTATTCAGTACGATGACATTGGCCAAATCATCATTCCAGAGTCTTTTAATCTTATTGAAGGATTTAGAGTTGATCTGTTTTTTTCCATTCGCCAAGGACTTAATCACTCCCAAGCGATCTTCTTCAATGAAGTAAATGTTTCCTAATTCATCTCCTTCCAAATCTGCTACCCGTGTGCCATATCCGAAAAGATCATTGAATTCATCCCATGGAAAAAATCGGTCTTTGGCAGCTTCGTATTTGTAAAAACCACCGTTTGCAGTGAAGATCAACTGATTGGCAATTTTATAAACATTGATCAGCTCATCGTTTGGAAATCCCTGAGCGCTATTATACAAGACACTTTCCTCGACTTTTTTGAAGTCATCGCTAAATTTAATCCTATACACTCCTTTGTACCCATGAGCCACCCAAAGGGTATTTTCTTCAAATTCCATGACTCTAGAGGATTCATCAAACCCCTCAATTTTTTGAAGGAAAACAGGTCTATCATTTCTCCATTCAAAAAGATTCAAACCTGAATATGTCCCTTGAATCAATAAACTAGGAGAGGAAGGAACCTGCTTAAAAATCCAGGCACCTTGGGCAGAATGGAGAGGAATTGCCTTACGATTCTCTATGAGCATTGCCCCGTTGTTGTGACCTACAATCACTTTTCCCCGGATATCCTGCACTGAATAAACCTGCCCTTCTGTCCCTTCTACAATGCTTATATTACCATTTTCCCATAAAAACAGTCCGTTATTGGTGCCCAAATAAATTGTATTGCCTTTTTTCAAAGCCGCATATCCAGAACCGGTCAATCCTAATCGATCGTCAATTCTGGTAAATGGAGAAACCAAATCAATTCTTGCAAGGCCATTATTCATCGCCAACCATAGCCCCTGCTGATCATCTTCAAAAATGTAATGAATGGTCAGATCCATCAACCCGGATTCTTTGTCCAGATGATAGCGTAATTGACCATTTTGATCCAAAATAAAAACGCCCGCATTTTGGGTTCCAAGGGCAATCCCTCCGTCTTTTAGCCTTGTACTATAATTGATGAGGTATTCATTTTTCCAAAAAGAGCTACTCAGTGGAAAAGGCTTTATCTGTCCGTCATACAAGAATAGGCCATTTGAAAATGTGGAAATCAGCCATCGATTACGATCATACGCGAGAATGTTGGAAATTCGCTTATCCGCAAAAAAATCTCCGTTCAGAACCACTTCAAAACCGGTTTCGGTCAGCTTATTTAATCCTTCTCCGGGAATCTGGGTATAGATTTGATTTTCCACTTGGAAGGAAATATCCAAGCGTTTGGGGGAATCAACTGTACGTAATTCATTTTTTTCGAAGATATAAACGCGCTTGAATGTGCAGAAATAAACCTGGTCACCTTGAGCAAAGACTTTCCAAGTTTCATCAAAATCACGCAAAGAAGTATCCAGACTATCTGCCAAGGAAACATAAGTCAATTCCCCCAAAGGGTCTCCCTGCAAGAATCCAAAATCTCCCTGACTTCCAACATAGATCCTTCCATTCTGACCAAAGAGAGCTGATCTAACTTTGGTATTATTCAGGCCATATCTCTGCCATGACCTGCCATCGTATTCTAAAAGACCCAAATTATTGGCGATAAAAATCCTACCCATATTATCCTGGGTAATGTCCCAATTTTGGATCCCTGCTTCATAAACTGTGGCGGGATAGTTAGTAATAAAAGGAAGACCCTGAAACTCTGAAGTATTTTGAGAAAAAAGCTGGATTACAGGAAAAACCCAAAGAAACAGCCAAACGCTCCCCCTCACGAATCTACTATTGATATGGACTTTCATATTCATCAGAAAATGAATTTAAGTGATTTTCCTGTGAAAAAACAAAATTCAGAAAATCAGCCTTTGGAGCCAAAATAAACAGATTTTCATACAAATGATGAAATTTTGATGTATAGAATTTTTAATTCTGATGAATAGTTGTAGCAGGTGATTTTTTGGGATTAAGAAAAAACGGAAAGATCTTCCAACAAAAAAATAGACCCATGAAAAACGCTTTATCAAAAATTGCAGTTTTGTGCTGCTCTTTAGCCCTAATTTGGGCTTGCGACAATGGATTTGCGGATATACCAGTTAATGACGATCCGCCTAAGATCACTCTAGGTCCAATCACAAGTGGATTGGTGGAAAAGCAAGATTTTAAAGTTCAGGTAACTCTATCTGACGGAAAAGATGAAGGAAGAATAAGTACTCTTTCAAAGTTTTCTTACTCCATCAAAAGAGGTGCGACGGTAATCACTTCCGGTGGTCAGGATCTTTCCGGAGATTTTCAGATTGTTCAAATCGAAGTCAAAGGAGGATTTGATCCAGGAGACTACAACTTAGATCTCAAGGCGACTGATACCAACGGAAATGAAAGCGTTGATAATGTTTCTTTCAAAGTAGCGTCTGCTAAGCCTGCTTTTGACATTTCAGGGGTATGGAAGATGGAGCCTGTAGCTGGAGCCATGAAAGTAGGCCCTGCGCCTGGAAGTTCAGAGTGGTGGCAAAATTCGGCCGGAGATGTAGCGGCAAGAGCTTGTTTCTTCGATGACACCTTCACTTTTGAGACGAATGGATCTTTCAAAATGGATTTGGGTAATTCCACTTGGCTAGAGACTTGGCAAGGTGTGGCAGCCGATGGCTGCGGTGCACCTAAGTCACCATTCGATGGAAAAGGAAGCTACACTTATACCTACACCTCTACTACCTTGACTTTGATCGGCAAGGGAGCACACGTGGGATTAGCTAAGGTGAATAATGCCGGTGAGATCTCCAATGGAGCAGCTATTGCTGATCAAATTGCCTATACCATAGTAGAACAAACCAAGGTAGGTGATACCAGAAAAATGACCCTTAGAATTCAGGCTGGAAATGGAGTTTGGTGGGATTTCAAATTGATTTCCGGCGGAGCATCTCCTGCATCTGCAATTGTTGGCAAATGGAAGATGGAGCCAGTTGAGGGAGCTTTGTCGGTAGGACCTACTGCAGGCAGCCGTGAGTGGTGGTTCAATACTACTGCAGATGTTGCGACCAGAGCATGTTTCTTTGACGACACTTACACATTTGCTGCTGATGGCAAATTCTCCATCGACATGGGCAACCAAACCTGGCTAGAAACTTGGCAAGGCGTAGGAGCTGATGGCTGCGGAACACCAAAAGCACCTCATATCTCTGCAACTAATTTTAATTATGAATACACTGGTTCTACCTTGAAACTTATCGGTCAAGGTGCTCATGTGGGCCTATCCAAGGCTGTCAATGCTGGTGAATTGCCTAATGTAGCAGTTCCAAACGATGTAACTTACCAAGTGGCAAGTTTAACAGAATCCAATGGAATTAAGAAAATGACCCTACAAATTCAGGCTGGATCCGGAGTTTGGTGGACATTTAAGCTTATCTCTGAATAAATTTTTCAATTTGCGTTGGGAGCACGTCTCCCAACGCAATAACCCTGATAATCATGAAACAATGGATTAATCTGATTTTACTTTTTCCAGTCATAGGAATTGCTGCTTGTGTCTCTGAGGATGGAAATAAGCCAAGTACAGGAGGGAATCTTTCTATTACTATCCCTTCCACCGGTTTCACCTCCCCTAAATCCTATCCCGGGATGACCTTAGTTTGGGAGGATGAATTTGAGGGAACTTCTCTGAAATCGGAGTTCTGGTCCCATGAAACCGGAACTGGACAAGACGGATGGGGGAATAATGAACTTCAGTATTATCGACCTGATAACACCTCTTTTAAAGACGGGCACTTGGTCATTACAGCAAAGAAAGAATCATTCGGAGGAAGAGAATATACTTCCTCAAGGATCATCACCAAGGATAAAAGACAATTCCGGTACGGAAGAGTAGATATCAGAGCAGTCCTGCCTAAAGGCCAAGGGATTTGGCCAGCACTTTGGATGCTAGGTTCTAACTTTTCTACCGTCGGATGGCCTGCTTGCGGTGAAATCGACATCATGGAAATGGTGGGTGGAAAAGGAAGAGAAAACACTGTTCACGGAACTGTCCACTGGGAACATGACGGGTCGAGGGCAGAATATGGAGGGAACTATAAGCTATCTTCTGGAACCTTCGCCGATGAATTTCATGTATTTTCCATTGTATGGGATGCGCAATCCATCCGATGGCTAGTGGACAACAAAGAATATCACGTCATCGACACTAGGCCGGCACAATTGGATGAATTTAGAAGAACATTCTTTTTCATCTTCAATGTTGCTGTCGGTGGAAATTGGCCGGGATCTCCGGATGCTACCAGCACCTACCCTCAGCATATGATTGTCGATTATGTCAGAGTATTTCAAACCAATTAAAAAAAGCCCTTCGGGGCTTTTTTTAATTTCCCTCCAACCAAGAACGGATTAAGCTGTTAACTACTTCGGGTTTTTCGATACAGCTACTATGCCCAGCACCAGCAATCCGGTGCAATTCTGCATTTGCGATGCCCATTTGGATAAACTTAGCCTTTTCAGGTTTGGTTGCCACATCTTCATCCCCAACCAAGATCAGTGTGGGGCATTTAATGCTGGCTAATTCTGCTTCCACACCTTTTCGGTAAATCACACCTTCGACCGGCCCTGTGATGGATTTTTTATTCCCCATCAATTGCTTCCTCCAATATTTCACCTGAGGCAAGTTCTTGGGGTCCGATAGCCAGGATTCGGCGAACATGATGGGCATGACCTTGTTTGCCACAGGTAATATGACTCCCATCCATTTGACAATTCCATTGAGCGTCTTGTATTTGGGAAGATTTTCCACAGGTTCAGCGTTCGCCGAAGTTTCCATCAGGATCAGACTTTTGATCAAATCAGGTCTTCTTGCAGCCAGTCTTATGCCCACAAAGCCCCCCATAGACAGCCCAGCAAAGTGTACTTTTCCGAGATTCAAGTTTTCAATCAAAGCGGCTGCATCGGCATAGACCGTTTCCATATCAAAGGGCCCTTTGACTTCGCTTTTTCCTTGTCCTCGATGATCATAGGCAATCACCCGGTGAGTTTTGGAAAGCTCGTCAATCTGGGCAATGAACATTTCATGGCTCCACAATAGGCCATGAGAAAAGACCACAGTCTCCTTCCCCTCCCCTTTTTCTTCATAAAAAAGATTTACACCGTTTGCTTCAATAAAAGGCATTATGATTCATTTAGCTTTGATCATAAGTTAAAAAGAAAATGGGAATGAATCCGTCTTGAACTCATCCCCATTATCTTACGCTATTCCAATAATTACCAATCCAAACCCGGCTGGGTAAGTTTGGCATTTTCTCTGGCTTTGTGCTGATCCACGATAGTCTTCACATCTTCCAGCATTTTTTTAGCATCATAGACGATACCGTCTTTCACAGTGTATTTCACCCCACCAACCCGTACCGGAGTATTGGAATCGTCAATTCGAATGGTTCCCGTACCATACAATACCTTTAGGTTCTGAAGTGGATTTTCCTCCAAAATGACAAAATCAGCCAATTTTCCGACCTCTACGGATCCAATTTCCTTCTCCATACCCAAGGCTTGTGCGCCATACAAGGTGGCACTTCGAATCACTTCCAATGGGTGGAAACCAGCTTCTCTCAACAACTCCAGCTCCCGGATGTAAGCAAACCCATAGAGCTGATAAATAAATCCAGAGTCAGATCCGGCAGTTACCCGGCCTCCACGGTTTTTGTACTCATTGATAAAGGTCATCCAAAGGCGGTAGTTCTCTTTCCACTGTACCTCTTCTTCCGTAGTCCAATCAAACCAATAAGATCCGTGAGACTGTCTGCTGGGCGCATAAAACCTCCAAAGAGACGGCAAAGTGTACACCTCATGCCACTCTTGGGTTCGGGCTCGCATCAAGTCACGATTAGCCTCATAAATATTAAAGGTTGGATCCAAGGTAAAATCAAGCTCCAACAGCTCATTCATGACCTTATTCCAATGCTCGGAATATGGAGGCGCTGCCTGCTTCCAAAGCTTGCCAGCCTCACCGAATCGATGCTGCTCGTTTTGGTAATTGTAATCCAATCTAAAGTCCTGAATGGTTCGGTCTTGGAACAAAGCTTCCGGCAAGCCATACCAGTGCTCCATGGAAGTTAAACCAGCTCTCGCAGAATGCAACACGTTCCAGCGGGCTACATCCATCTGCTGATGGTGCATGGCAGAGCGAAGTCCGATCCGTTTGTTTTCAGAAAGGGCTGCCTGCATGACTTCTGGGTTTGCTCCAAAGAATTTGATTCCATCGGCTCCTTTTGCTTTATTTTCATTGACCCAAGCCTTTGCTTGTTCGGCGGTAGTGATGGGTTTTTCTGCTCCCTGTCCAAATGAGGTGTATGCCAAAATTCTCGGCGCAGTGATTTGATTAGCCAGGGACTTTTTCTTTTGATCCAAAACCCAAGCTAAACCATTTCCAGCAGATGGATCCCGAATAGCGGTCACCCCGTGAGCCATCCATAGCTTGAATACATATTCCGCTGGAGTTCCTTGGCCAGCGCCTCCAATGTGCGCATGCATGTCGATCAAGCCGGGCAATAAAAAGTGACCCTCTAAGTCCAAAACCTTTGTCTTTTCGTCCGCCTTAGGTCTTCTGCCTTCATTGATCGGAAGTCCTGGATAGCCTACAACCTGAATTTGAGCTATCCTGTTTTTCTCCACCACAATATCGACAGGACCAATCGGAGGTGCCCCTGTCCCATCAATCATAGTCACACCCCGAATAATCAGCCTATCGTAAGGACCGTCACCTTCGGCCCGATCTGGTGCGGGCATAATTTGGGAAATTGCCGAAACGGCAAACATCGCCGCGGCAATTAGGGAAAACATAAATTTCTTAAGCATAGCTAGGTGGTTTCTTTGATTGGATAAGATAAGCCAAAATGGGAAATCTAAAAATCGCTTTTGGACGGACGGAAAATGAAAAAGCCCCGGAGTAGTTCCCCGAGGCTTCATTCAAACTAATGTTTGGATTACAGGTCTTTGAATTTCTCCATGATGTCTTCAGAAATTCCCGTGAAGGAGTATCCCCCATCGTGAAATAGATTCTGCATAGTCACCATTCTGGTCAAATCTGAGAACATCGTTACGATGTAGTCCGCACAGGCATCTGCTGAAGCATTTCCCAGCGGAGAAAGGGCTTCTGCAAAATTGAAGAAGGAATCAAAACCTCCGATTCCAGTTCCCGCAGTAGTCTTGGTTGGAGACTGGGAGATCGTATTCACTCTCACTTTTTTCAGCTTTCCGAATCGGTAGCCATATCCTCGGGCGATACTTTCCAACAAAGCTTTCGCATCTGCCATATCCGTGTAGAAAGGATAAACTCGCTGAGCAGCGATGTAAGAAAGTCCCAAAATAGATCCCCACTCATTCATCACGTCCTGCTTCTCTGCTACATGCATCATCTTGTGGAAAGAGATGGCTGACACATCGTAGGACTTCATCGCCCAGTCGTAATTCAAGTCACCGTAAGATCTTCCCTTACGGATATTAGGAGACATACCGATGGAATGAAGCAGGAAGTCAAAGTTTCCGCCCAAAAATTCTTTGGCTTCGGCGTAAAGCTTCTCAATATCCTCCACGACAGTGGCATCCGCTGGAACGACGATGGTGTTACATTCTTGGGCTAGTTCGTTGATAGCTCCCATTCGCATGGCAATTGGAGCGTTGGTCAGTACGAATTTACCTCCCTGTTCTTTGACTTTTAGGGCAGTTTTCCAGGCGATGGAGTTTTCATCCAAGGCTCCGGTGATGATTCCCACTTTTCCTTTAAGCAAATTTTCTGGCATATAGCTATTGGGTTGATTTCAAAATCCGGGTTAAAAATAGGGAAAAATCGGGAGTCTCCGGTCAATTCATCAGGAGCTCTTTGGCACTTTGAACCGCAGAGGCAGAAGGGTTCGAGCCTGCAATCATCTTGGCCAGCTCCTGAACGCGTTCTTCTGAGGAGAGCAATTTGATCTTACTGATGGTTTTTTCGGAAGAATTATCCTTGAAAACAAAATAATGCAACTCACCCTTGGCGGCTACTTGAGGCAAATGAGTAATGCAAATCACCTGATGATTCTCGGCAATTTCCTTCATCATCCTGACCATCTGCAAAGCTACTTCTCCTGAAATCCCAGTATCAATTTCATCGAAAATCAGGGTTGGAAGGGCCATTTTGTCGGCCATGAGGTACTTGATTGCGAAAAGCAAACGGGAGAATTCCCCTCCGGAAGCTACTTTTTTAAGGGGCTGGAGCTGTCCTCCTTTGTTGGCTGAAAAAAGCAATTCCACCTCATCCAGACCATTATGGCTTGGATTGATTTCTTTTCGCTCAAACCTCACCTTCGCATTTTCCATCCCCAGACCTACCAAGAGGCCTTCAATCGCCTGTTCAAAATCTCTGAAGCAAGACTGTCGCTTCTCACTAAGAAGCTTCCCTGCCTCCAGCATTTTGGATTCACTGGCCTGATAAGTCTTTTCCGCTTCAGCCAAGCTTTCATCCAAATTTTGAAACTGAAAAACCTTGTCCGCCAGCTGACTCTCGATTTCCATCAATTCCTCCACGGAATTTACACCGTGTTTTTTCTGAAGCTGATAGATCTTGCTTAGCCGATCACGAATCTGATCGAGCTTTTCGAAGTCCACCTCCACCTTACTTTCCTCATCCCCCAAAGTGTCTTCCAGATCCTTCAATTCAATGAGGACTGACTGAAAGCGCTCCCGAAGTGTTGAAAATTTATGGGCAAGTCTTTCCAGGCTTAGCATTCCTTGCTGAACTTGACCAGCGCTTTGGATCAAGCCAAACTGCTCGTCCTGAAACAGGCCAAGCATTTCGTTGATTTTGAGTTTGATCTCTTCAGCATTTTCCAGGATTTCCTGATCTGATTCCAGTTCACTTTGTTCTCCGGCCACCAAAGAAAGGGCACTCAATTCATCCAGCTGAAACTGGTTAAAATCAGCTTCTTTTTGCAAATCAATGGCCTTTTGTTTCAGCTCTTCAAAAAGCTTTTTGGCTTTCTTGTATTCCTTGAAGGCAGATTGATAAGTCAGCAAATACGTTTCGGTCTGAGAAAACGCATCTACCAAACTCAATTGGTAAGCACCTTCTCCTAGCTGCAAAGTATCATGTTGGGAATGAACATCCATCAGTCTGGCTCCGAGGCTTTTCAGGGCATCCAGCAAAACCGGCGTATCGTTAACGAATGATCGGGACTTTCCTCCAGGGCTTATTTCCCTTCGGATAATGCAGCTTTCTTCATAATCCAGCTCATTTTCTTCAAAAAAATGCTGCAAGCCATACTCTTTGATATCGAAGACTCCTTCGACCACACATTTTTTATCCTCATGAAGCAGGACTTTGGTGTCTGATCTATTTCCCAAGAGTAATCCAACAGCTCCGAGCATGATAGATTTTCCCGCACCTGTCTCACCGGTGATCATGCTCAGGCCTGGTGAAGGCTGCATCATCAGTTGGTCGATCAGGGCGTAATTGGATATGCTGAGAGTTTTGAGCATGGGTGAAAAAACTTAGCGCAAAGCTAAAAAATCAAGGCAAGCTTTTCAGCAGGTCATTGTACTTTTTGGCATTATTTGGATCTACTTCCAAAAGGATCTTTACTGCTTCATCCTTGATTTCAAAGGGAGCATTTTTTAGAATCTGGCTTATCTCTTCACTTTTTGCATCCATAAAGGAAATGGTGAAAATCCCGTTTGGCTGAAGCTTGTTTGCCTCGCCTACAAGTCGAATCGCTTCCAGAATATTCTTGTAGGCCGTCTCTGGATCGGACTGAATCAAATCCATGCCCTGGCGATGGTAGAGGTAATAGGCGTCTCGAATGGGGGCGTAAATCGGAGAAATAAAGATATCATTGATAAGCCAGTACCTGCTCCTGCGATCATTTGGGTTTTGCACCCAGCCGGGTCTACCTGATTGCTGAGCATTGTTGACGATATCATTCGCCACTTCGAAATAGGGATTGCCTCCTCTGCTCGAAAAGGTATCGTAGTCTATCCCCAGTGCGATGTTGGCATAAAAAGCCAGCAGGGAACTGATATTGTTCAAGAATGAAACCCGATTGAATTCCAAGGGCTGGGACTCCAGGTATTCAAAAGTCCAATTTCGGTCGGCAAAATTAAAAACCAGAGATTCATAATTGGTTCCATAAACCGGACGCACCACCTGAATTTGAACTGTGGCATTATATACTCCAATTTGAGGAACATCATTGATGGTGATCAGCAGGTTGCCTTTGATTCTTTCTTCCGGTCGAAACTCATCGTCTGTCCAGGACCTTCCATTGAGGAATTGCTGGAAGTTGTTTTTCATCTGGTTGAAAATGTCGGTGTTTTGAAACCGCGACCGATCACTATTGATGATTACAGAAAAGTTGAGCTCCTGAGCCTGAAGAGTGGCAAAGTTGAGCAGAAAGAAAAGCAAAAGTCCTATTCGCCTCATAGGCTTAAACATAGCAAAAATCCCTCGATCAAACCCAAACAGGAAGCTTTTTTACTTCATTGAGAATCATTTTGGCAATGGCAGATTTTGGCAAAAGCTCGGATTGAACCACAGGGCCTGTTTTGGAAAAAATCTTCACCTTGTTGGTATCATGCTGAAATCCTGCACCCTCCTCCTTGGTTGAATTCAAGACCACTAGGTCAAAGTTCTTCTTTTGCATTTTTGCCTTTGCATTCGCTTCTTCATTTTCGGTTTCCAAAGCGAATCCCACATGAATTTGATTTGGTTTTTTATTTTTCCCCAATTCAAAGGCGATATCGACATTCTTTACCAAATCCAGAGAAAGCGTAGGATCCGACTTTTTGATTTTCTCAGGGGCCACCGTTGCAGGAGCATAATCTGCTACTGCCGCTGTGAATACACAAATATCCATCAGAGCATGTAGTTTGGAGGAAGCCTCATACATTTCCTGAGCTGATCGGATGGGATAGAGATGAAAACCTTCCTTTTCCAAAGGAATACTCACAGGACCTGATACTACATGCACTTCAGCTCCTTTGGATTGGAAAGCTTTTGCTATCGCCAGCCCCATTTTCCCACTGGAATGATTGCTGATAAAACGAACAGGATCCAAAGCCTCCTGCGTTGGTCCAAGAGTCACCAGCACCTTTTTACCTGAGAATTCCTTGGATGTTGAAAAAAAACGCTCCACATGGTGAAGGATATGCTCCGGCTCCATCATCCGGCCCTGACCGGAAAGTCCACTAGCTAATTCTCCCGATTCTGCATCCAGGATCAGATTTCCGAAAGAAGTTAATTTTTCAAGATTTGTCCGAACGGAAGGATGCTGATACATGTCCAGGTCCATCGCAGGAGCCATCATTACAGGACATCTGGCAGAGAGATAGGTCGCAGACAGTAAATTGTCACACAACCCATTTGCAAACTTCCCAATGGTGTTTGCACTGGCGGGAGCAATAATAAAAAGATCAGCCCAAAGGCCCAGCTCCACATGATTGGTCCATTCCCCGGTCTTCTTATCCGAAAATTCCGAGTAAACCGGCCTTTTGGATAAAGTGGAAAGAGTCAAAGGGGTAATAAAATCAAGAGCAGAAGCGCTCATGATGATTTGCACTTCTGCTCCAGACTTGACAAGAAGGCGGGTTAAAAAGGCAGACTTATAAGCAGCGATACTGCCTGTCACCCCTAAGAGAATCCGCTTTCCTTTAAGATTCATGAGAATTACTCTCCTGATTCTTGCACAGGGAATCTGTGGTAAACTTTACCTTCCATAAACTCTTCCATGGCAAGCGTAGAAGGCTTAGGCATTCTTTCATAAAACTTGGAGATTTCAATCTGCTCCTTGTTTTCGAAGACTTCTTCCAAATTGTCTACTGTAGAGGCAAATTCAGAAAGTTTATTGTTCAATTCTTCCTTCAGATTTGTGGAAATCTGCTTGGCGCGCTGTCCTACGATGTGAATGGACTCATAAATGTTGCCTGTCTTTTCAGCAACTTTGTCCAGGTCACGGGTAATGATGGATGGATTGATAGCCATATTATTTGATTTAATTGATTCTGATTGAATTATTTATTTGCAGATTCATCTGCCTCTTGAGCAGCAGCCTTTTGAGCAGCCAAACGCTCATTGTATTCTTTTTTCAACTTCATATGCTCCTCATACTCCTTTCGGGTCTGAGACTCAATTTTCTTGACATTTGAAGCAAATCCGCTGTCCGGATATCTTCTGTAGAAATTGGTTGCAAACTTCAGCGCATCGTTAAGTCTTTCTTCTTTTTTGTCGAAAGCACTGTTTTTGGCATATCCGAAACCTACTTCCACCAGTTTGAAGGCCAATTCCTCATTGTATTTGCTTTCAGGGTAATCCTTCGCAAAATTTTGGAAGTTGATGATACAAGCTCGGTAGAAATCTCCGGGGAATAGACCGTCTTTCAAACGGTAGTACATCTGAGATTCGCTATAGGCTTTGAGTTCGAATCTTTGCTCCAAGTCCTGAAGCATATCCATCGCACGTTCATAGCTGGCAGATCCTGGGAATCTTGTTACAAATTGCTGAATAGCCGCTACCGCCTCTCTGCTACTTTGCTGATCCAGGTTGTAATCTGGGGCATCCAGATACAGAGAATAGGCATGCATGAAAAGTGCTTCTTCTGCTAGAGGACTTCGGTTATACGTACGATAGAAGGTATTAAAATATCCTGCTGCCTCGATGTATCTCCTGGTCTTGAAATGACAATTCGCATAATTATACTCAGCCATTTCAGCCTTCTCCGATCCTTTGATAACAGGTAAAACCTTGTCGTATAGAATGATGGCCTTATTGTACTCACCTTCTTGGTAATAGCGGTTGGCGCCGTTGTATAATTCCTCCCAGTTGGTGCTTTTTTCCAGCTTGTTGAAAGGACCGCAAGCGGCTGCTAGGACAAGAAAGAGGATGAAAAGGAGAGATTTGTACTGCATAATCATTTACAAGACCGCAAATATACGGGAAAATTGTTGGGAGTCAAGGAACTGGACAAGACGCTGTCGAGGATCACTTCTTCACTTGAAGTTTCTTGGTTACTACGTTTTTATTGTCCACAAATAGGGTGTAGAAATATACCCCGGGCTGAAAATCAGTAACATTGATGACCAGAGATGATCTGCTTGGATCAAGCTCGTACTCTGCAATTGGGTTACCGATAAAGCTATTGATGGTGATTTTGGCCTTTGATTTCGGATCAAGGATTTCATAATCCAACTGAGCAATTCTGCTACTTGGATTAGGATAAATTTCACTGATTGAGATGCTCTTGTGATAGAATTCATCTTTGGAGGAAGACTTTACATCGTATTTGGCTTCAACGACAAAGCTGTCTCTCATATTCTCCACATTCACAAATAATAAGTCAAAACTGCCTCTAGTCTCGGTTATACCCATTTCGAACTCCAAATAGAAATCAGTGAATATCTCACCTGGAGCCAGTTTTAGCTGAATTTTTGACAAGTCTCTTTTGGGATCGAAGCATTGATCGCCCAAACAAATCTTCACTTTTTGAGAGGATCCAATTCCTCCTCGCAAGTTTTTGAGAAAGTAAGTCTTGGTCTGAATGGATTCGTTTTGCAAGAGGATGGTTTTGCGATGAACGCTTCCGATGTCCCCTCTGAAATCCACCGCCTCACTCAATACCCGAACCTCCTGCGCCAGAGAAGTCAAGGGCAGTGCCAAAAGGATTGACATAAAAAATTTGAGTAAGAACTTCATGTAAATTTTTATTCGATAAGCGGCTAATGGATTGATTCAGACACTTTAATATACGCACAAAAATATCTTTTTGGTTACGGATACAATAAATTTCCGGGTTAATTGTTGTTAACCTTTTGAGAGAACAAAAAAGAATCTGAATTCCCAAAATGCCTTAACTATTTGTTCTGCAGTTTTGGTTTGACTAAACCCGTTTTTTTGAGTTGATCCTGAATTTGCTTGTCTGAAGGCATTTCCAACTGAACATCAGGCACATTGAAATAATTTTTCAGCCCAAGATCAATTTCTTCGACTTTCCGCCAAGAATCTATCAATGCCTTGTCTGGCTTTTCCTCAATTCTCCAGGCAAAGCCCTCCAATCTGGAGGTTTTGTCATCAATATCCTGCACGGGTGTAAACCTGCCATCGGGCCTTACTGCAAAATTTGCCTTTTGAACTAATCCGTCTTTGAAAGTCATTCGGATACTTGCGCTGAGAATCTTGTTTACGCCCTGAGTCAGCGTATCCGCCTCCAAAGCATAGTACAGGGATTCCCCATTCCCATCCACCTGCAAAGTCTGAATCTGACCTTCCCGGAAATAGCCGGTCATTTGCCTCCCTTTCATTTGATTGAAATTGGTCAAGGTGTCTGTCATGATTGCAAAAGCTTTTTCTTTCATGAAGACTCTGTCCAATTGCTCATTGGCGATAAAGAAAATCATGCTATCTGCTTTGATTTGGCTTTTGTCATTCCAAAGCACCGGATCATTAAAAAGATGGATGGAAGAGTCTGAATAATTGTAAAACAAAGAATCTGCTATTCCGGCCAAATCTGTTTTGTAGAGCTTCACCTTGTTGAAAGCCTGCAGATATTTGGCTGAATCTGCCTCGCTATCCCTGGAAACCAAAGTGTCTGCAGTCATGTATAGCGTATCTTTCTCAAAGTATCTTCTCACCAAGCTATTTCCATAAACGAGGCTGTATTTCTTATTTTCCCAATACTTTCCTTCATCACCGAATACCTCCACTTGCCGTTCTTTATTCAGCACCCTCACATCGGTCTTCCCTTCGTAATACCCGGAGTCTTCCTCATAATAGAGCTCCATCGCCTTCACACGGCTAGTTTCATTTTCCACTATCCCGTCAAAAAACCGGAAATGCTTCTTTTGAGTGTCATAGAAACTCCCCTTCTGGGCATCCAAAGTATATCCTTCCTTTGACACGATATTGGTAAGCCCTACTGTTTCTGCCGTTTTGGGAATCGTGTAATACTCCAGATTTTCAGTCTTTAAGGTGTAATCGGGATTGACCAAGACGACATTTTTTGCGAAAGTCACTTTCTCCCGATTCAACTCATACACCCCTTCCACGCTAGTCAAGACATTGACTGAATCGACCACCTTTCCTTTGTTGAAATAGGTCGCCACGTTCAGTTCCCGGTTATAGTCCAAGTAATCGGTCGTCAGTGTGGTCTTTTGGTTGGTAAACACCACCTTGTTCCGGAGTTTGGCAATTTTGGTATTCCCATCATACTCCGCATATCTGCCAGTGGTGACTACCGGATCTTTGATATCAGTGATCCTTACATTCCCAAAAAGCTTTGCTTTATTTTCCCCTCTGAAAAAGTGCGCAGAATCACAGGAAATCAAAGAGTTTTGGTGTTTCATCTTCACATTCCCCAAAAGTCGTTCGAATCCATTCGCTCCCAGCAAAAGATCCGCCTGATTGATTTCAAGCGTTGAACCTCCCTGCCCCAATACTTTGCCTGAGAAACTCAGGACAAGAAGTCCAAAAAAGAAGAGTTTTAGGGTTTTCCGGAAAATCATAGGCTTTTGATTCGGGCTCAAAATTAGAAGAAAGGACGGGAAAGTGAGGCCTTGAAATTGGATTTAAGTACACAGACTTCTCTGTCTCTGCAAATTCAATGCTTGGGATACGGAGAAAAAAGTATTTTTGATCCATGCTTACACAATTTTTAACGCACTGCTCCTCCCTTTTGGATTGCTCTGGAAAGAGTAAATACCTTTTGGCTTTTAGCGGAGGGATGGATAGTGTTTGCCTGGGGGATTTACTCCTTAAAGCTTCTATCCCCTTTGAAGTAGCTCATGTCAATTTTGGCTTGAGAGGGAAAGAAAGTGAAGGAGATCAGGCTTTTGCGGAAGATTGGACCAAGGACCATGGATTGATCCTTCATTGTAATTTGGCCAATGCCAAAGATTTGGCGGAGGAAAAAGGGATTTCCATTCAAATGGCGGCCCGCGACATTCGCTATACCTTTTTTGAGAAAATCAGAGCCCAAAGAGATCTTCAGGGAATCCTACTAGCTCACCATGAGGACGACCAAATTGAAACTATTTTACTCAACCTGCTCCGAGGAACCGGAATCGAAGGCCTCTATGGAATGGCTGACAAAAAGGGATGGCTAATTCGGCCTCTATTATCCTTTAGCAGAGCAAATATCGAATCCTATATCAAAGAAAATTCACTCTCCTGGCGGGAAGACAGTTCCAATCAAAAGACGGATTACAAACGGAACAAACTCCGGCATTTGGTTCTCCCAAGCCTGCTTGGAGTAGAACCTGATTCCAGAAAAAATCTGTTGTCCAGTTTTTCTAGGCTTAAGGATACGGGGAAAGCTTTTCAAGCTCTTTTCGAAAACTGGAAATCCCAGCACCTCCAGCTGGAGCAGGAGTACCAATTTCTTCCATATTCCTCCTTTCTAAATCAACCCGGCTCTGCCAGTTTGCTTTACTTTTGGCTGAGAGGATATGGCTTTAATTCCGAACAAGCTCAACAAATTCAGGAATCCAGTCAGGAATCAGCGGTGGGAAAAATATTCATCAGCCCAAGTTATCAGGCCAACCTGGACCGGGAAGGAATCTTTCTCTCAGAGCTTAAGCCTGAATTTGAACCCCTGAAAATAGATCGCCAAGATCAGCTACTCATTTTGCCTGAAGGAGAATACCGAATCCTGACCTCAGAAAAGGAAGTTTCATTGGACAAAAATCCCGAGAATGCCCAAATGGATGCAGATTTGCTGCAATTCCCTTTGGAAATCCGCACTTGGGAGGAAGGAGACAAATTCAATCCTTTGGGAATGAACAGCAGTAAAAAAGTGTCCGACTTTTTGATTGATGCCAAAATCCCGCTTTTTCAGAAGCAAAGCGTAAAAGTCCTCGTTTCAGGCTCTGAAATTGCTTGGATTATTGGGTTTAGAATCGCAGATTGGGCCAAAAGAACAGCTGCTACGCAAAGGGTAATCTATTTTAAAAAAACCTAGATCATGCGGAATCCATTTTCCAAGACCTACGAACCCGAGGATCTTCGGATGTTTGATTTTCTTCAAGAAATCAAATTCTTCGAAAGACTCCGACAAAAAGAAATGGCTAGGTTTCTTCCCGCCATGCATCACCGGAAATATGTCCGGGATGAGGTGGTATTTTTCAGCAAAGACCCCAGTCAGGCGCTTTACCTGATCAAAAAAGGGGTAATCAATCTGACCATCGACATCAAGGATAACTTTGAAACTATCATGGAGCTATCCAAAGGTGAGGCCTTTGGAGAGAACTCCCTGCTGGAAAACACCAAAAGAACTTACACGGCGCTGGTCGTGTCAGAGGAAGCGGAGTTGATCGTCATCCCTCATTTTGCCATTCAGGAAATCTTCGACAGCAATCCTAAAATCAAGGCAAAAATGATGACTTCTCTGGCTGAATATTACAATGCCAACAATCAAAGGCTCTTCAGATCGTATCGGGAATCCTTTGGCTTTTTCAGCCTTCGGCAGATGTTTGAGTAATCTCCTCATCTTCTACCCTTTTCATTTGTCAAAAATCCCCTGTCCCGGCCAAAGTATTCTGATTCTGGCTTCAATTCCTAGTGCTTGCTTACTATCTTAGCGCCGCTTTTTAAGGCATTCAAACATCAAAAACCATAAATATCATGAGCAAAGTAACCGTAGTAGGTGCAGGTAACGTAGGAGCCACCTGTGCCGACGTTTTAGCTTATCGCGAAGTAGCCGAAGAAATTGTTTTGGTCGATATCAAAGAAGGTATCGCTGAAGGTAAAGCTTTGGATATCTGGCAAAAAGCCCCAATCAACCAATACGATAGCCGCACGGTCGGAAGCACCAATGATTACAGCAAAACTGCCAACTCCGATGTAGTGGTAATCACTTCAGGTCTTCCAAGAAAGCCTGGCATGACCCGTGACGACTTGATCGAGACCAACGCCGGTATCGTGAAGTCTGTGACTGAAAATGTGATCAAATATTCTCCAAACGCCATCATCATTGTGGTTTCCAACCCATTGGACGTGATGACTTACCAAGCTCATTTGACTTCTGGTCTTCCAAGAACCAAAGTAATGGGTATGGCTGGTATCCTGGACACTGCACGTTACAGAGCATTTTTGGCTGAAGAGTTGAATGTATCCGGAAAAGAAATCCAGGCGATCCTAATGGGTGGTCACGGAGATACTATGGTGCCACTTCCTCGTTATACTACAGTAGCTGGTATTCCTGTTACTGAATTGGTAGCAAAAGATAAGCTTGACGCTATCATCGAAAGAACCAAGTTTGGCGGTGGTGAATTGGTAAAACTTATGGGTACTTCAGCATGGTATGCACCTGGATCAGCTGCTGCTCAAATGGTAGAAGCTATCCTGAAGAATCAAAGAAGAGTATTCCCTGTTTGTATCAAACTAGACGGAGAATACGGAATCGATGATTGCTACTTGGGCGTACCTGTAATCTTGGGCAAAAACGGTATCGAGAAAGTTATTGAACTTGACCTGAATGCTGAAGAAAAAGCATTATTGGAAACTTCCCGCGGTCACGTGAAGGAAGTAATGGACGTATTGGACAAGTTGGGCAAATAAGCTTCCACTTATCCAAAAATTTGACCCAAGGATTGCCCATCACTAGGCAATTCTTGGGTCTTTTTCGTATTATCACAATCTATTCACCCATTTAATTACCTAGTGAAAATCTGGAAAAGTCTATTGGTTTTAGTAGTAGTCCTGGCAGGGGCCTGGGGAGGATATACCCTTTACCAAAAGTATTTTTCCGGAAATAAAATCGACAATTTATCCCTGATCTCGGCAGAGGCAGCCTTCACCTTTGAGACTGCCCAAGCTGACCAGACCTGGAATGAGTTAATCCAGCAACCTGTCTGGGAAATCCTATCCCAACTCCCGGCTTTCGAGAATTTTTCCACCAATCTCGTAACGCTGGACAGCCTCACCGGAAAATCAGGTTTCGTCACCAAAATCCTACGAAACAATAAAATTACCCTAAGCTACCATGCCACTGGAGTGGAGAGTTTTGAGCTTTTGTTTACCCTCGATTTAGGCAACAAGAATCCTTTGGACCTTATTGAGGAGGTCAAAAGTTCTATCCCTCAGAAATCGAGATTTCAATCCAGAGCCTACAGCGATCAGGAGATTTGGGAATACTTTGATCCTGAAAACAACCGGAAATGGACCATTACCTATTTGAATAATATCCTGCTCATCTCTCCATCCTCTTTTTTGGTGGAAGATGCTATCCGGCTGTACCTCAGCGACAATCCTAAATCCATCGCAGCCTTGTTGGGCGACTCAAATCCGAATCCAGATGGATTAGGGAGGTTAATTCTGACTTCAAAAGGTCTTTCCAAACTCCTTTGGGGGATGGGTACCAAAAAAGAAACTCCTATGATTCAGGAGATGGCGACCCACCAGCAAGTCGCCCTGATGAATCTGTACTTCGAGGAAAACATGCTGGTATTTAGAGGCTCTGGAATTTTGGATCAAAAAGTAAGCCTTCTTCCTTCGGTCAGGGCCAATTTCCCTGCTTTTGAAAAATTGATTTCCAACCGGACCCTTTCTCTCACTCAGATAAATGTTGACGGGATTTTTGAGTCCCAGAAACTTGAAAACCGGGCCTTCACTCCCAAGTCAACGGTCAGTGGAGAGATTCAAGCCCGACTTTTAGACCGGGGATTCCTGGACAATTTCACCGGAGAGCAGTATTTCCTAGAGCTAGAGTCCATGGGAAATCAGGAAAACAACCTTGCACTTTACACCCGTGCGACCAACCCGGAGCAGATTTGGGCTTATCTCAGCGAATACATCAACGATACCGAGGGGCATTCCAAGGATTTTTACCGAGATCAGGAAGTCCTGTTTTTCCCAGAGGAAGAATTCCCTGCTCATATTTTCAACGGAAAATTTCCGGGATTCCCGCAGACCCATATCGCCTTGATCGGAGAAATTTTGGTCATGACCAATTCGGCTTCCGGAATGAAGATGATCCTAGATGACATCCAGTCCGGGAACACCTGGAATAGATCTTCCGCCGCAGACTCCAAATCCATTAACCCGTCCTCAGGCTACAGTAAAACCTATTTTATCCCGGATATTTGGAGTAAGTGGACCAAAAATGCGAATCCCTCATGGAGCTCCTTTCTTCAGAAATACAGCGCTGTTTTTAAATCTTTTCCCTACCTGACTTTTCGAATCAATGAAGTCGGAGGAAAAAAAGAAACCAGCCTTTTGATTCCATTCGAGGCAGGTCGAGCCGCAGACACGAAAGGCCCACCATCCTTTGTCCTCAGCCCTAATCAGAAAGTGGCATTTGCATCAAGACTGGTCTATGGCCCAAAGGCTGTCCTGAATTTCAACGACAATACTGAAGATCTGCTGATTCAAGATGAGAACCACATGTTACATCTGACCAGCTCTGATGGAGAAACAGTTTATTCAGTACCGCTTTCTGGTCCCGTGATCTCGGATGCCTTCCAGATTGATTTTTACAAAAACGGAAAAATTCAACTCCTCTTCGCCACCTCCGAGAAAATCTACGGAATCGACCGACTGGGAAATTCTCTTCCCGGTTACCCTTTGAGTGTAGGAAATGAATCTATCACCCACCTCAATCTGGTGGACTATGACAACACCAAGGATTATCGATACTTCGTTTCTACCAAGGCTGGAAACCTCTGGCTTATTGACAAAACAGGTCAAAAACTGGAGGGCTGGAATCCTCTCAAACTCGGGGAAACCTTAGTCCAAGCTCCTGCTCACATTCGTGTTGTGGCAAAAGGTGATTACATGGTCGCTCAGGGAAAATCAGGCAATTACCACCTTTTCAACCGGAGAGGAGAAAAACAACCCGGAGGCCCCATTGCGTTTGGAAAAGAAATTGGCACTCCACTATTGGTATCTTCTGAAGGAAAAAACAAAGGCCAATCCATCCATGGAATTACCCAAACAGGAGAGCTGATCAGTGCCAGCTTCAGTGGAGAAATAACCTACCGAAATCAACTGGTCAAAGAAAACCGGGATGACCGATTTGAGTTGATCTCCGACCAATCCGGACTGACTTACCTGATTCTTATCCATCAGTTCAACAAGACCTCAATTTTGGATTCCGAGGAAAAAATTCTTTTCCAAATACCGCAATCCGGGGAAGATTTGGAGTTTAATTTTTATGATTTTGGAGCAAACCGCAAGATCCTGGCCGTGACAGATCCTGTTCAGGGATTCGGGTATTTGTATGATCTGAAGGGCGTCTTACTCACTGAAACTCCACTAGAAAGTACCGGAAAAATTCAAATCACTCACCGTCCTTCCACAAGTCAATACCGAATCCGGACTATTTCCGGCAAGCAGCTATTCGAGTATTTAATGCCGGATTAATCCCATTCTTTTTGGGTCCCAAAAGGGATTAAGTAAATTTGCACCGAATCATTTCGCCCAATATCCATGACTTTCAGAAGTTTTCTACTTGTCATTTCCCTTTTTTTAACTCCAATCATCGTCCAAGCTCAGCTTATTGTTGATCAAAATAACCCAGAGCCACTTCCCGAAGAGGTCAATCTGACCACTCCGTACCATACAACTATCAGCTTTTTTTATTACCTCGAAGCAGACAACTTTTCTCCAACTGAGGCAGCCAGAGCCATGAACTTCTCCAATATCAAGGGGAATAAAGGGGAACTGGCTATAAAGCTCAAGCAGATCTTGGAAGGTAAAGGAATTATCATCCACACCAGTGAAATTCCCAATGAGCCTAACTACCTGGATTCTGCAGGAGGCAATGATGCCAGATTTTACTTTGACCGGGTAAAGGCCCCTTCCATTTTCCTTGAAAAAGTCGGAAAGCAATGGAAATTCTCTCCTTATACTGTTTCCAGAATTGACAGGATCCATTCGGAAACCTATCCTTTTGGCACCGCCAAACTCCTGAATATTCTCCCCAAAATCGGCACCGATGAATACCTGGGGCTTCAGCTCTGGCAACTCTTTGGCTTGACCATTCTGATCCTTTTCACCTTTCTGGCTCACATGGTCTTTACCTTTTTGGTGGATAGGGGGCTTATTTACCTGCTCAAAAAACTAGGATATGGCTACATCGGGGAAAACTACCTCCTCCCCATCGCCAAAATCACCAGCTTTTACCTGATCGTAGTAGTCTTGTCCCTTTTGATGAGAGTTCTTCAGCTACCTGCAGAAATTTGGGCTTGGATTGTCATCATTTTCAACACCCTGAAGCCATTCCTGATCACGGTGATTTTTTACAAAATCGTCGATATCATCGCGGCGTATTTCCAACATCTGGCGACTAAAACCGAATCTACTCTGGATGACCAGCTGGTTCCTTTGGTCAGGAAAACCCTCAAAGCATTGGTCATCTTGGTCGGGACGCTTTTTATCCTCAGAGACGGACTGAATTTTGACATTATCCCTTTCCTTACCGGACTTTCCATTGGTGGTGTGGCAATTGCCTTGGCCGCTCAGGATACCATCAAAAACTTCTTCGGCTCCATCATGATCTTCATCGACAAGCCATTCCAAGTAGGCGACTGGGTGACTTCGGGAGATATTGATGGCACTGTAGAAGAGGTGGGCTTCCGCTCCACCCGTATCCGGACTTTTCGGAATTCTGTCATGTATGTGCCCAATGGAAAAATCGCAGATTCCGTGGTGGACAACCATGGGCTGAGAGTCTATCGAAGATTTTTCACCACCCTGACCGTGACCTATGACACTCCTCCACAACTCATCGATGCTTTTGTCCAGGGATTGAGAGAGATCGTCTTGGCACATCCGGATACTCGAAAGGATCTTTTCCATGTGTATTTCAACAATCTATCGGCCTACAGTCAGGACATCATGTTCTACATTTTCTTCGAATTGCCTACTTGGGGCGAGGAGCTGAGAGCAAGGCATGAAGTGCTGATCCAGATTGTCAAGCTTGCCAATTCTCTAGGAGTGCGTTTTGCGTTCCCGACTCAAACCCTCCACATGGAGAGTTTTCCGGAGAAAAAGGCCCTGATCCCGAATTATCCAGAGCAAGAGGCTTATCAGAAAAACCTTCGGGACTTCTTGAGTAAAGAGCTCGGCAAAAAGATCAATTGATCAAGGCTGGATGTTCAGATACGTTCGCTGAACATGGGTTATCCCTGATTCATCCTGAGTTCGAACCCAGAAAATGAACAGACCTTCCAACTCAGAAAATCGGGTTTCGGGAAGTCCATCAGGCGTTTTTTGCCAAAATAAAACTGTCCTCCAATCCGGAAACCTAGCTCCTTTGGCAGGCTGGGAAAACTGAGCTCGATCCATTTCCACCAAAGGTTGCAGTCCCAAATAATCAAAAAATCGAGCACTCGGAGCTAAGGGAAAAAGGCCAAAGTTATTTCCATAACTCGTCCAACTCAGAACTCCCGGATAGGTCCGCTCATTGAGGTAAAACTCCCGATTAAGCACCTCCAGCTTTTGCATAAATTTGGGATTGAAACTTGCCAATAGGTCTGAGTCAAACACCGGCATGGCATCTACCAAAATCAAGGGATTGGCGTCAAACTGCCTTTTTGCGGCTTCATCCAAAAGTCGGAACTCCTTCCTTTTGTCTCTAGTCCTGACCAACACGCTTGGGACATACTCTCTCAAAACCGTCTCCACATCCTCAAATCGGGTATAATCATCCAAGTTGTAAGTGTAATCGGCCACGAATCCTGTGACAATTTCCATAGAATCCAGCTCATAAACTTCCTTGTAATACGCCTCCACCTGCGCGGCTTTGATCAGCTTTTCCAGCATAGGCAAATCCTTTTCAGAAATCCTCAGCCTAGGGAATTGAAAATCAGCCCGGAAAGTAGTTTTAATGACCGGAGAGCTCACCTGAATTCCCGGCATTTCAGCTCCATTTTCCAGTTGGATAATCATCCGGTTCCAGTTTTTCAAGCCTCCGATATCATAAACCAATTTCCCCTCAGAGTCTGGCATGTCCGTGTAAAGGGCGCTTTGTTTTCCGTGAACCGAAAGAAAAAAAGTTGAGTTGGGATCCGGATTGGGGATCTTGACCTCTACGATATGACCAAAAAGCTCGGGGTAAAATTCTTGTTTCTCGAGAACGGAATAGGTCTGAGTGGCGGGAAGCTGTACTTGCTCTTCTATGAGATAGGGATTGGCAATGGAAAGCCCCAAAGAAATAATTTTACCCGAAGGTAAAGGCAAGGAATTGCCTACAGAAGCTGTTTTGGATAAATCCCTTTCGGATCTTACTTCCGGTAACACAGGAGAACTCTCCTCGTTTTGGGGAGGGATATTCGGGTTGATAATGGTGATAAACTGCTGGGCTATTCCCTTTTCCAAATCCAAATAAGGACTGATCCGGGTATAAACTCGAAGCAGGTAGTTTGCGGAGGGAATACTGGGTTTGATGTTGAAAAAATTCAAAGCCTTACCAGAGCTCAGGGGGATTTTCACATAGTCCACCGAATTATTTTGGGCATCAACCAACTCTGCATATAGCACTTGTGAAGGACTCGGGCTCTGTCCAAGGCTCACTTCTGCCTCTATCCAGATTTTCTCACCGGGAAAATAAAGCGTCTTGGGAATAGAAAATGTCACTTCTTCTACCTTCCCATCCGAAGAATTAATCTGAGCAGGGGATTTCCCTATCCCTCCAAAAACAAAGAGCAGCAGGCACAGAAATAACTTCAAGCCTGAATTAGGGATCGTGGAATTACTCATCTTTCCAAAAATCTGGTTTTACACGTGAGGCATATAAGGTGCAGTCAGCACATCTTCTCGGAGTCGGATAGTAGGCCACAATGGTGGTTCCCTGCATTAATTCCCTAGCAGGAAGGATAGATCCATCTCCAAACTTTGATTTGTAACTAGCTGAAATAACAGGCTCTTGATCCACCACGCAATCATTGAATGCTGGATCCAGGTAATTCCAAGGCGATACTTCCGAAAGATTGATATAAATCCTTTTCTGCTTGACCACTCCCATGCTGACTTGGCCAATCACGGGAATATTGGGATTATCCATATTTTGGATATTTCCACCGATCAGGGAAGGCAAAGGGCTGAATATAGAGCCGATGTCCTCGGTATTTTTCTTCAAAATTTCCCAGAATTTAACCGACTCTTCCTCAATGGCTTTTTGGGAAATCAGAATACTGTATCGCTCCATAATCCGCTCATCCCCGGTTGGAATTTCAGCAATAGTCTTCCGAAATACCACCTGTTCCTGGAACCTTGAACTGGTCTCCAAAAGGATGTCAGGGTTGGATTCTGACTTGAAGCAAAGAGCAATCTGTTCTGCCTCGGTTCGGTCTCGGACTGTTCCAATGGATGCATCATAAATGTAAGTAGTCCGGATTCGAGGTCTGTAGATCCAGGTCTCTTCATAAGTCCATAGAAAATCATCCGCATTCTGGTCACCCTGAGTGGTCACATATACTTCTACTCCCTCTGAATCTCTGACAAAGCCCGCATCAAGGATATCCGGCGTCAAGATGGGCCGCATGGGCTTGGACTGATATCGGTCTCCATTTCTGAGTAAAATCTCCAAGACATAGGTATTCTGTTCTGGGACATTATGCTGAAAAACGTAGGTTCCGGGATTGCTTTCCACCAAAGGATAACGCTCTCCGGTACTCGAACTCAAAATCACAATGGCTCCTCTTTCTGGCGCCAAATCAGGATCCACATCCAAAGGAACGGTCCAGCTAAGTTTCAGTTCACTTTTGGTCCCTTCAGAATCCAAATATCCCTCCACCACCAGAATCATGGTGTCTGAACTTGGGATTTCCGGATCAAAAGGTGTCCGACAGGCCCAGAAAAGGCCAAAACCCAAAAGAAATATCCAAGCTACCCTACGCATCAAAATCTAAAGTTATAGCTGATAAATGGAATGGGTTCAGCAAAAATGGAAAGCTGATACCCCTTTAATTTCCCTCCCTCAGGCACATAGTACACCGAGTAGGCGTTGTCTCGTCCGAGAATATTGTACACTCCTGCTGACCAAGAACCGTGAGCTACTTTTTTCACCTTGTGATTTCCCTCCAAATTGACCGAAAGATCTAAACGAAAATAATCCGGAATCCTAAAGGAATTCCGATCGGCAAAGTAAACTCGCTCCGAACCTCCATAATTAAACTTCGCCACGGGCAAAGTCACCGGACGTCCCGTACTATATTTCCCCGCTAGGGTGGTATTCACACGTCGGCTGAGCTCGTAGTTCAAGACCAAATTGGCATTATGCGGCTGGTCAAAATTGCTCGGATACCATTCCGACCGGTTGATTTGCTCTTTCCTCTCTAAAGGATCCGTTTGCAATAAGGATCTGCTGTACGTGTAGGCAATGGACCCATTCAGTCTGCCAGTCACTTTTTTCAGGTAAAGCTCCAATCCATAGGCCTTTCCCTGAGTCACCAATACATCCTGCTCAATTCTGTCATTCAATACCAACGTAGCTCCTGAACGGTAATCCAGCACATTTCTCATGTTGCGGAAATAAACCTCTCCGGAAAACTCAATGGCATTGTTGGCCAAATTTCTGAAATACCCCAAGGCATATTGAATCCCAGTCTGAGGCCTGAGAAAAGCATCACTGAGCTTCCAGGTATCTGTCGGGGTGATCACTGAGGAATTGCTCAACAGGTGAATATTTTGACGCATGGTATTGACACCAGCCTTGATCGAGGACCAGTTGTTTAAGGCATATCTACCCGAAAGCCTGAGCTCTGGACCCAAGTAAGACTGGATCAAATTGCCACTTTCATAGGAAGTTTCGCCGATGATATTCTCCGGAAAGAATGCTTCCCCCGGGGCATAGACCGGCAAGGTCTGGGGTCCAAAGTTGCCAAACCAATTGAGACGAACTCCTCCGCTGAGGGAAAGCTGCTCATTGACTTCAAATTCATCTCCCAAGAAAAGAGAAGCCTCTACTCCTTTTTCCTTTGGCACAAAATCAGGATTCACGATACTTTCTGCTCCAAATGGATCAATTTTTCCCGGATTCAAATCATATAAAATCCCATGAAACCCATAATTCAAAATATGCCGATCTCCCAAGTCCTGACGGAATTGGGCCTTCAGAAAACGCTGTTGAATTTCAAATCCATAGGAATAAGAATTGAGCGGATTGTCTTTTCCCAGGACATTAAAATCATAGCGGTCCTGCCCGATTGAAAAATTCCCCTCCACCTGCTCATTGAAATAATGCGTCCAAGTCAAGGCATAATTCAAATTGGAATAGCTGTAAACCGTATCCGGATCAAACTGAAATCTATCCTTGCTGTAATATCCAGACATCCGAAGCTGATCCTTTTCCCCGATCTGGTGGTGAATCGTGACATTGTAGTCCCCAAAATAGGCTCGGGAAGCTCCCAAGTCCGCTTTGTCTTCCAAGTAATCCAAGAGCCAATCCGAATAGGTCATCCGGCTGCCCAATACAAAAGTCGTTTTTTCGCCCAAGGGACCCTCTAAGCTCAACCGGCTGGTCATCGGACCTATTCCTCCAGATCCTCCAATCTTGTCTGACCTCCCCTTTTTGGGGCTCACCTGGAGCACCGAGGACAGCCTCCCGCCATAACTCACCGGAATTCCGGCCTTATACAGTTCCACCCCGGATACCATATCCGAATTCACCGCGGAGAAAAAGCCAAACAAATGGGAAGGATTAAAAAGCGTGTTTTGATCCAAAAGGATCAGATTTTGGTCGGCAGCACCTCCGCGCACATTAAAGCCCACACTCGCTTCTCCGGCAGTATTCACTCCTGGCATGGTCAGGATGCCCCGGATGATATCCACTTCACCCATCACCGCCGGCAGCTTCCGCATCTGTTGCACACTTAAGGTCTGCACGCCCATCTCTGGTCTGCTGACATTGGATAAAGCTCCCGAGCGGACTACGACTTCATTGAGAGAAAATACTCCCTCTCCAATGGTAATATCCAAACCCGCATCTCCTTGAATATCCAATAGCCGCTGCTCGGTGTAGCCCCCGATATTTTGAATCAAAAGCGTCTGATTTCCCTTTGGAAGTGTGATTTCGTATTTCCCTTCCCGGTTGGTGATGGTCTGGCGCTGACTTTCTTTTTCAAAAACGATTGCCCCTTCGATCGGCTTTTGGTTTTCCAAACTTAGAATCGTCCCGGAGATCTTGGCCTCTCTTCCGGGCCCAGGCGTGCCTAAGGTGTACCGTCGATTTCTCACAAACTCATCCTGAATCAAGGAAGTACCGTTTTGAGTTTGGGTTCGAAGGAGATAATCCGGAGGAAAACTGACCAGCAGCTTTTCCCCTTTGGAAATAAACACCTCCTTTTGACTAGAGATGGAAAATTTAAAATTGGTCTTGGCAAAAATCACTCCCAAGACATCTTCCAGCCTGTCCCGGTTTGCCTGTAAATTGACTGTAATCTCACTAAGCTCAGATTCCTTGAAGTAAAAGCGGTAGGATGTCTGCTCCTCCACCAGCTCCACAAATCTGCTGAAACTCGTTCCCGGAAAAAATCCGGAAATACGGTCTGCCTCTTGGCCAAAAAGCATGTGGCAAGAAAGAAAAAAGGAAAACAAAAGGAGTAATTTCTGCTTCATGCTAGGACTAGAGCTGGACTAAAAATCTTAAAAATGAATCCGGATCCTGTTTGAAATTGAGCTGTTGGGATTTAAGCTCTTTCTTGATCGTTTTCTTTTCCAGCCCCAGGATTTCGAAGGCTTGTTTTGACTTCTGAACCGGAAAAAATTTCCCGTTTTTCCAGAGGAAATAATCCTCCTTGATCAGGTAAACTTCATCGAACTTGGACATTTCCCGCAGGGGTTTGGTAGTTTTATACCGCTTCGCCAAGGCAGTAAATTCGCCTTCTCCGAGGACCTGATAGATTCCGTTTCCGTTCTTGGCATATCCTTCATTTCCTGAAAATTGCCGAAAACCGGCTCCATTGCCGAGGGTAAACCCGTCGATTTTCTCAGGCTTAATCAGGATTTTGCGGTTGAACACCGGATGGAAGGTCACTACCTGATCCCGGTAAATGTCATACAAAAGAGGTACTTCGGGATAGATGATGCCATTGATGGAAAGGCTGCCCTTTTCAAATTGTCGGGAAAAATAATAGGGATCGCCTTCGATGAGTCTGGAAGGCTCTGCATATTGCCCTCCGGTAATCAGCTCCTGGAAATGGGGAAATTCTTCTTGGTATTCGGGCAAAAAGGCCAGATTCTTACCAGCTACCTGAGCGAACAAACCTTTGCAAACAAAAAAGGAAACTGAGAAAAAGAAAAATATTATTTTACCCATCCCGAAAAATACGACGGAAAATCAGCTTAGATGCCTTTTCCAAAAAATATGTTTAAATGGTCAATTTTGGCCTTTAAGTGGATTAAATACTAAACTCAAACCTCATGACCACCCGAAGAAACCTCCTCAAATCCCTTGCCCTTACCCCACTGGCCTTAGCCTCCTCTTCCGTCTCCTCCTATGCTGAGCCCAAAAAAGCAAGTAAGTTCAAATTCTCTCTCAATACCAGCACGATTCGGGGTCAAAAGCTAAGTCTTCCCGAAATCATCGAGCTGGCTGCCCGTGCCGGGTACGATGGCTTCGAACCTTGGATGATGGAAATTCAGGGGTATTTGGATTCTGGAAAAAGCTTGGCTTCTCTGAAAAAGCTGGCTTCAGATGCCAGATTGGAGTTTTTTGACTGCATCGGTTTTCCGACCTGGATGGCTCAGGATGCAGAGAAGAGCAAAATTGGATTTGCTCAAATGGAAAAAGAAATGGGGATTTTGGCAGACTTGGGTTGTCCACGGGTGGCTGCCCCGGCCATTGGAACGGAGGCTCCCTTGGATCTGATGCAGGCCGGGGAAAAATACAAGCGATTGTTGGAACTGGGAAGAAAAACCGGAGTCATGCCTCAGCTGGAGTTTTGGGGAGCATTTCCCTCCTTTCATCATTTGGGGCAAGCTATGATGGTGGCTGCTGTGGCAGATGACAAAGACGCCAAAATTCTGGCCGATGTGTATCACCTGTTTCGGGGAGGTTCAGGATTTGAAGGCATGAAAATGCTCGATGGGCAGGCGATTGATATATTTCACATGAACGATGTACCCGCTTCGATTCCAAGACTGGAGCAGCAGGACAAGGACCGGGTGATGCCCGGAGACGGCGCTGCTCCTATGCAAGAATTGGCCAATACCCTCAAGGCCAAAGGCGGGGAAATTATCCTTTCCCTGGAACTCTTTAATCCTACCTACTATGCCATGGATGCAGGAGTGGTGGTGAAAGAGGGATTGGAGAAGATGAAAAGATATTTTTGATACTTCGACAGGCTCAGTACAAGTTTTGATTTACGAATTTCGAGGGGATGAGTAGGGTTGATGCTCAAGTTTTCCCTCACTAGGAGTTGAATGCATGCCTAAGCGGAGTTTGAAACCCACCTAGGAGTTGAATTTTTACCTAAGCGGAGTTTGAAACTCCGCTTTTATATTTTCCGAAATTTGTAATTCCGCATTCTTATCCAAAGGGGGTACTTCCCAAGTCCCCCCTCCCACTTCAATACCCCATCGTTGGACCTTTTTACTCCACGCTTGCGCCTTTTTGGTTCAACGTTGCACCTTTTTGGTCCGGCCTTGAACCATTTTGTTCCTAGGTTCCACCTTTTAACTCCGACGTTAAGTCTTTTTGGTCCAACGCTCCGCCTTTGAGGTCCATCGTTGAGGCTTTTTGCTCGAAGGCTGCGCCTTTTTGGTCCAATGCTGAGGCTTTTTGGTTCACGCTTGCACCTTTTTAGTCCAACAAGGTATGGATAGGCTTTTGTGCTACCAAGCTTTTGTGCCTAACGGCACAATTGTTAGCGATATTTCACGCTAGAGATTAACGAAACTTGAGTTTGTACCTTAAAGCACTTTTAAAGGATATTTATTTCGAATTATCCTTTTCAGGACACTACTGAACTCGGGAAAATTACTCTTTGAAATTGAAATCTAGCTATAACAATATGCTGAATTAGTCCCGTAGGGACGAAAGGAAAAGGTCCGGGGTAATGCAAACAATCCTTATTTGCGTATTCGTGGCCATTTTCAATAATCCGTATCCCGGTTGACCAATCCCACCGGCCCCCTTGTCAAGGGGGAGTTTTGGGCATACGTTTCCATTCCTAATTCCTAATTCCTAATTCTCAATTAATCCTATTTCGTGTCTTTGTGGCCAATTTTCCACTCTTCCAATTTAAAAATCTTTCAATCCCCCCTCACCCAAACAAATCCGAGCTCAGGTACCGGTCTCCCCGGTCGCAGGTAATGCAGACGATTACCCCTTCTTCGAGTTCTTTGGACAGTTCAATCGCAGCGTGAAGAGCTCCTCCACTGCTCATTCCGGCCAAGATGCCTTCTTCTTTGGCCATTCTTCGGGTCATCTCCGTGGCCTGATCTTGGGACACGTCGATTACCCGGTCCACCCGTTCCTTTTCAAAAATCGCCGGCAAAAACTCCGGAGACCATCGGCGAATCCCCGGAATACTAGATCCATCTGTAGGCTGAGTCCCTACAATCTGAATATTAGGGTTCATTTCTTTCAAAAATCGAGACACTCCCATGATGGTTCCTGTAGTTCCCATGGCTGAGACAAAATGGGTGATTTTGCCATCCGTGTCTTTCCAGATCTCAGGCCCGGTAGTCTTGTAATGCGCTAAGTAATTATCCGGATTGGCAAACTGGTTGAGCATGTAGTAGCCTTCTTGGGCATTCATTTCTTCCGCCAGTGTACGGGAATATTCTATGGTTTTCGCTGCAGGGGTCAAGATCACTTTGGCTCCATAAGCTTCCATGGAAAGCACCCGTTCTTTGGTAGAATTATCCGGCATGATCAGGGTCATGTCCAGGCCGAGGACTTTGGCGACCATGGCCAGGGCAATCCCTGTATTTCCGCTGGTCGCTTCCACGAGCTTGTCACCTTTCCGAATATCTCCACGGTCCAGAGCTGAGCGGAGCATGTTGTAAGCTGCCCGGTCTTTGACACTTCCTCCCGGGTTTTGGCCTTCCAGCTTGCAGTAGATTTTCACTTTGGGATTGGTGGGAATATGTTCCAATTCCACCTGTGGGGTATTGCCTATCAGTTCAAAGAGTCTCATCGAAATCATTTTTAAATACATAGCGGTCAGTCACCAAGCCATCTTCGTGATGGATCTGAGTTTGGTAATAGACCTTGGAATTAGCCGGAACAGACTTGGTTAGCCAGACATTCCCACCAATGGTAGAATTTTTCCCCACAATGGTTTTTCCGCCCAAAATGGTAGCTCCTGCGTAAATCACCACGTGATCTTCAATCGTCGGGTGACGCTTGACATCGGCATCAGCCTTATCCACACTCAAGGCTCCCAGAGTTACGCCTTGGTAGATTTTCACGTGATTCCCGATGAGGGTTGTCTCCCCGATAACCACCCCTGTCCCATGATCGATGCAGAAAAACTGCCCAATGGTAGCCCCAGGGTGAATATCAATCCCGGTACGGCTGTGTGCGAGTTCGGTAATCATTCTCGGGATCAGCTTGACCCCTTGCTGATGGAGAACGTTTGCGATTCGGTAGGCAGCGATGGCATAAAATCCAGGATAGCTGCGCAAAATCTCCGTTTTAGACTTAGCCGCAGGATCTCCCTCAAACATGGCTTGCACATCTTGGTGCACCCAATCGAAGACTGTTTCAAGTTTTTGGAAAAACTCCAAGGCAATCTGGCTCCCTTCTCCCTGATGAAGGTGCTTATTACGGTTGAGAATTGCTGCCAGGGTTTCTTTCAACAAAGTCAATCTGGCAGAAACTTCCTCTTCAGACTTTGCTTTCTGAAGGGCGTACTCGGGGAAGAGCAAGCCCAAAGTTTCTTCAAAAAACTGTTGGATTACTTTGGGAGATGGGCAATCCGAGCACTCTTGGTGTGCTTGGTAAATTTTTGAAACAAGGGAATTCATAGGTTTGAGGCTAGGTCTTTACAGCACAAAACCCACTCGAATCACATATGGTTCAGCATAGTAGGAAGTTTGCCTATCGTAAAGGACATTGTAAAGGAAAGTGAAATTGGCCCCTCCCCTATTTCCAAAGGGGGCAAAGTAGCCTCCACCCACAAATAAGGCATTGGCCCAGGTTCTTCGAAAGTCTAAATCTGTTTGGCTGTATCTATTCCAATTGATTTTTTCATATTCTGCATGGGCAAAAATATTGGGTAAGACATTGTATCTACCAAATACGCGTCCTCCATAGGATGAGCCGTTGGCTCCAAAAAATCGGTTGTCATCGTAATATTGGTAGGTCAATCCTACTCCACTGGAAAGTTTTGGGGTGATCATTACTCCGACTAAAGGAGAAATATCGATAAAAGTCAAGCCTCCAAATTGCATCCCTAGATTCCCTCCAAAGTAAACTCTGTCTTTAAATGAAACCGAGTCCCTGCTGATTTCCCGCTGCGCAAAGGTGGCAGAATGAGCCAGGGAAACTAAAAAGAGAACAAGTAGGAATGCTTTACTTTTGGACAACAACATAAAGGTCTTCTGTTTGCTTTTTCATGAAATATCTCTCGCGGGCGAATTTCTCCAGAAGCTCTGGATTGCTCATCAAAGCCTCTCTCTCCGCTTTGATTTGAGCCTTTTTTTCATGGTAAAACTCCTTTTGGTTTTCCAGATCCCAAAGCTTCTTACTTAAACGGATTTGATTGACAAGGTTATTGGAATCGATGAAAATCATCCAGAATAAAAAGAATAGGGTAGCCACTACATAAAAATTACTGCTGTATTTAAAGAGCTTTTTCATCTGTGAAGAATTGACTTTTATGGATCACTTCGATCATCACCGGAAAGTACTTTGGAAAAGCACCCATAGCAAGGGTCTTTTTTCCAAGATTCGATCTTTTAGAAATCGATTGGTAAAAGGAAGTTACAAAAATGGTGCAAGAAAAAAGGCAGCCCCGTTTCTGAAGCTGCCTTTGTAGAAATATTGTTGAGATTATTTCAATCTTCCTTTGAATACAGCTGATTCGCCCAGTTGCTCTTCGATTCTGAGCAATTGGTTGTATTTGGCCATACGGTCAGATCTGGAGGCAGAACCTGTTTTGATCTGTCCACAGTTGGTTGCTACTGCCAAATCCGCGATGGTAGAATCTTCAGTTTCACCGGATCTGTGAGACATTACTGCTGTGAATCCAGCTTTGTGAGCAAGATTTACGGCATTCAAAGTCTCGGTCAAGGTCCCGATTTGATTTACTTTTACCAAGATGGAATTGGCGGATTTCTCTTCGATACCTCTCTTCAAGAACTTCACGTTGGTCACGAAAAGGTCATCACCGACCAACTGCACTCTATCTCCGATTTTAGCAGTCAACATCGCCCAGCCAGTCCAATCTTCTTCAGCACATCCGTCTTCGATAGAATCGATTGGATATTTTTCAGTCAATTCGGCCAAGTAAGCCACTTGCTCTTCGATAGATCTCACCTTACCAGTAGGACCTTCAAACTTAGAGTAATCGTATTTTCCGTCCTTAAAGAATTCAGAAGAAGCACAATCCAATGCAATGGTCACGTCTTCACCTGCTTTGTATCCGGCTTTTGAAATGGCGTCCAAGATGCAAGCCAAAGCTTCCTCAGTTCCTCCGGAGAAATTTGGAGCGAATCCACCTTCATCCCCTACAGCTGTGCTGAGGTTTTTGTCATGAAGGATTTTCTTCAGGCTATGGAAAATCTCAGCACCCATTCGGATCGCCTCAGAGAAGCTTGGAGCACCTACAGGTCTTACCATGAATTCCTGGAATGCGATAGGAGCATCAGAGTGAGATCCACCGTTGATGATATTCAACATGGGAACAGGAAGGGTATTGGCATTCACTCCACCGATATAACGGTAAAGCGGCTGGCCTGACTCCATTGCGGCAGCTTTTGCGACAGCTAGAGAAACACCCAAGATTGCATTTGCACCTAGTTTGCTTTTGGTAGGAGTACCGTCCAAATCAATCATGATCTGGTCGATGGTATTTTGCTCAAATACGTCCATCCCTACCAATTCAGGAGCGATGAGTTCATTGACATTAGCAACGGCTTTCAATACGCCTTTGCCTAAGTATCTGCTTTTGTCTCCGTCTCGTAGTTCTACTGCTTCATTAACCCCGGTAGAAGCACCGCTAGGCACGGCCGCACGGCCAAAAGCACCATTTTCGGTTACTACATCCACTTCCACGGTTGGGTTACCTCTGGAATCCAGGATTTGTCTTGCATGAATTGATTGAATAAGGGTCATAGTTTTAAAAGGTTTATTAGAATTAGTTGTTGTTGATCATGGAAATAAAATCATCAAATAGATATCTGGAGTCATGAGGTCCAGGGGATGATTCCGGGTGGTATTGAACAGAAAAAGCTGGCTTGTTTTTCAGTCGGATTCCGGCAACAGTATTATCGTTGAGGTGAACGTGGGTAATTTCTACCTGGTCATTCTTCTCAGTATCTTCTCTGACTACATTGAAGCCGTGATTTTGGGAAGTGATTTCACTTTTTCCGGTCAAAAGATTCTTGATCGGATGGTTCAAGCCTCGGTGTCCGTGGTGCATTTTGTAGGTTTTGATCCCTACTGCTTCTGCCAAAAGCTGATGTCCTAAGCAGATTCCGAATACTGGTTTTCCAGTTTCCAAGATGTCTTTGACAGTGTCCACCGCATATTCCATTACCGCGGGGTCGCCGGGACCGTTGGAAAGGAAGTAAGCCTGAGGAGCCCATGCTTCCATTTCTGCCAGTTTGGTTTTGGCAGGATATACTTTGCAGTACACGCCTCTGGAAGCAAGATTTCTAAGAATATTCTTTTTGATTCCGAAGTCTAAACAAGCCACTTTCACGGGAGCATTTTCATCTCCGAAGAAATAGGGTTCTTGGGTACAAACTGTGGAAGAAAGCTCCAATCCATTCATGTCGGGAACTTTGGCCAGCTCTTTCTTGAGACCTTCCAAATCACCTTCAAATTCAGAACTGATGATTGCATTCATTGCTCCTTTTGTTCTGAGGTGTCTTACCAGCTTCCGGGTATCAATGTCAGCAATACCTGTGATACCGTATTTGACAAGGTATTCTTGGAGGGTGCCGGAGGCATCCAATCGGGAGTGGATTTCGGAGAAACTGTTGACCACAATACCTGCCACGCAAGGGTGATCAGACTCGACTTCTTCGGCGTGGACCCCATAGTTTCCAATATGGGAAGTGGTGGTCACCACTATTTGTCCGGTGTAAGACGGATCGGTGTAAATTTCCTGATATCCAGTCATTCCGGTGTTAAAGCAGATTTCTCCGCCATTGGTTCCTGGATTGCCGATTAGGGAACCATGAAACACTGTCCCGTCAGCCAAAAGAAGAGTTGCTTTCTTTTTTATCATTGTAGTTTAGGATTGCCCAAAGTTAACCAAAACTTGGGAGGAGGATAAGGAAATAGATATAAAAAAAGGATTGAACAGAAGTCCAATCCTTTTGATATTTGAATAGCGATTCAATTATTTTTCTTCGTTTTCGCCTTCAGTAGATGCTTCAGGAGCGCTAGGCTCTTCAGCTTTTGCTTCAGCTACAGGAGCTGCAGCAGGTGCTTCAGTAGCTTCTGCTTTACCAGTTGATCTTCTGGATCTTCTAGTAGTCTTCTTAGCTGGCTTAGCATCTTTCAACATCAATTCGTTGAAGTCAACCAATTCAATGATACACATCTCAGCATTGTCACCTAGACGGAAACCAGTTTTGATAATTCTGGTATATCCACCTGGACGGGTGCCAACTTTCTCGATCACCTCACCGAAAAGGGCTTTGATAGCCTCTTTGCTTTTAAGGTAGGAGAAAGCTACACGTCTGTTGTGTGTTGTATCTTCTTTAGCTCTGGTTACCAGAGGTTCTACAAACTTCTTCAATTCTTTAGCCTTGGCAAGCGTGGTGGAAATACGCTTGTGAAGAATGAGGGAAGTTGCCATGTTGGAGAGCATAGCCTTTCTGTGTGAGGCTGTTCTACCAAGGTGGTTAAATTTCTTACCGTGTCTCATTGTTGTTTATTCTTCGTCAAGTTTATACTTAGAAATGTCCATCCCAAAGGTCAGACCTTTCTCTTGGATCAGTTGCTCAAGCTCAGCAAGAGACTTCTTACCAAAGTTTCTGAATTTCATCATGTCAGAAATTTCAAGCTTAGCAAGATCACCTAGAGTTCTCACATCAGCAGCTTTCAGACAGTTGAACGCTCGAACAGAAAGATCGAGGTCGCTCAAAGAAGTCTTAAGCAATTTTCTCATGTGAAGGAATTCCTCATCGATAGGCTCTGGCTCTGCGATACCGGTAGAATCCAGGACCATAGTCTGGTCAGAAAACAACATGAAGTGCTGGATCAAGATCTTTGCAGATTCCTGAAGTGCTTTCTCAGGGTGGATAGAACCATCCGTAGAAACTTCAAGGATCAATTTTTCAAAGTCAGTTTTCTGTTCTACTCGAGTATTTTCTACGCTGTACTTCACATTCTTAATCGGAGTGAAGATGGCGTCGATTGCAATTTGACCGAATACCTGCTCTTTGGGCTTGGATTCTTCAGCTGGCAAATACCCTCTACCTTTTTCGACTGTCAATTCAATCTCGAAGTTTTTGGTCTCGTCAATATGACAGATCACCAATTCAGGATTCAGGACTTCGAAAGAAGAAGTGAACTTAGCAATGTCCCCAGCGGTGAAAACAGACTGATTTTTGATTTCCACAGTGATTTTTCCGTCAAATGCTTCGTGCACTTTCTTGAATCTCACCTGCTTCAGGTTCAAAATAATATCGGTCACGTCTTCTACTACACCCTCAATGGTGGAGAACTCATGAACCACTCCCGGTATTTTAATAGAAGTGATGGCGTATCCCTCCAAGGAAGAAAGCAAAATTCTTCTTAGGGCGTTACCGATGGTAACTCCATAGCCTTTTTCAAGAGGTTTGAAGGTGAACAAGCCATGAAAGTCGTCGGCTTTCTCCATCACCACTTTCTCAGGCATTTGAAATGCTAGTATGGACATATATCTCGTTCTTTTTTTTAGCTGAAAATAGTAAAATATTACTTAGAGTAAAGTTCGACAATGAGCTGCTCCTTGATATTCTCTGGAATATCATCTCTGCCTGGAACACTGACGAATTTGCCTGACAAAGAAGCATTATCCCACTCTAACCATGGATATCTGTTTGCTCCTCTTCCTGCCAAGCTGCTGGTGATAGCTTCAAGAGACTTAGAACGCTCTCTTACTGAAACCACATCACCAGGCTTCAAGGTATAAGAAGGAATGTTAACCACCTCACCGTTTACCAAAACGTGCTTGTGAGATACAAGCTGTCTTGCGCCACGACGGGTTGGGGCAATTCCCATACGGTACACGGTGTTGTCCAAACGAGCTTCTAGAAGCTGAAGAAGGTTTTCACCGGTGATACCTGATTTTCTGGAAGCGATGTCAAACATCTTAGCGAACTGTCTTTCCAAGACGCCATAGATGTATTTGGCTTTCTGCTTCTCAGCAAGCTGGATAGCATATTCAGACTGCTTCTTTCTCCTGCTACGGCCATGCTGACCTGGAGGGTAGTTTTTCTTTTGAAGCGCCTTGCTATGCCCTTCAATAGCCTCTCCAAATTTTCTGGAGATCTTTGCCTTAGGACCTGTATATCTTGCCATTCTGTTACTTTTTTAAAATTAAACTCTTCTACGCTTAGGAGGACGACAACCGTTGTGCGGCATAGGAGTCACGTCAATAATTGTCGTTACATCCAAACCTACGTTTTGCAAAGTTCTGATCGCAGATTCACGACCAGCGCCTGGACCTTTTACGAACACTTCGATTTTTCTCAAACCAAGGTCGTATGCTACTTGTCCGCAGTTTTGAGCGGCCATTTGAGCAGCGTAAGGAGTATTTTTCTTTGAACCTCTGAAACCCATTTTACCGGCAGAAGCCCAAGAGATCACTTGACCTGCATTGTTGGTAATGGAGATAATAATGTTGTTGAAAGACGCTCTGATGTGAGCTTGTCCTACAGCTTCAACTTTTACTACTCGCTTTTTACCTTTTGCTTTATCGTTTCTTTTCTGAGCCATAATCTAAATCAGGTTTTATTTAGTTGCTTTCTTTTTGTTGGCAACTGTTTTACGCTTACCCTTCCTTGTTCTGGCGTTGTTCTTAGTACCTTGACCGCGTACAGGAAGTCCTTTTCTATGTCTTAAACCTCTATAACATCCGATATCCATCAGACGCTTGATGTTTAATTGGATCTCTGATTTCAACACACCTTCAGTTCTGAATTCTTCAGCGATGATGTTACGGATGGCAGTAGACTCTTCGTCATTCCACTCACCTGCTTTTTTGTCGAAAGAGATACCGGCCTTGCTCAGGATCGCTTTGGCTGAACTTCTACCAATTCCGAAGATATAGGTAAGTCCGATTTCGCCCCGCTTATTGTCTGGTATGTCTACACCTGCAATTCTAGCCATGATTAACCTTGTCTTTGTTTAAACTTAGGATTCTTCTTATTGATGACGTAAAGTTTTCCGTTTCTTCTGATCACCTTACAGTCAGCACTTCTCTTTTTAATAGATGCCTTAACTTTCATATCAGTCTATTTATATCGATATACTATTCTGCCTTTTGTTAAATCATAGGGAGATAATTCCAATTTGACTCTATCTCCGGGGAGGATTTTGATATAATTCATCCTCATTTTTCCAGAAATATGGGCAATCAATTGATGTCCATTTTCCAGCTCAACTTTAAACATTGCATTAGACAATGCCTCTGTTATGGTACCGTCTTGCTCGATTGATGTCTGTTTGGCCATATTAGAATTTAATATTCTCTTCTATGTATTTGTGTGTTGTCAACACCTCGGTTCTATCTTCAAATATTGCGACTGTATGCTCATAATGGGCTGATGGTTTCCTGTCAGCTGTTCTGATCGTCCATCCGTCTCTTTCCTGCACTATGTTTCTTGTGCCCAGATTGATCATCGGTTCAATCGCAATCACCATTCCCTCTTTTAACAAGGGACCACTGCCTTTTTTGCCATAATTGGGGACCTCAGGTCCTTCGTGGAGACTTTTACCTAAACCATGACCGACTAATTCCCGGACCACAGTATAGCCTTTGGCTTCTACGAACTTTTGAATGGCATGTCCAATATCTCCAACGCGATTGCCGGATATGGCTTGCTCAATTCCCAAATAGAGTGAATCTCGGGTGGCTTTAAGTAATGCTAAGACAGAAGGGGAAACCTCACCTACAGGATATGTATAAGCGGAATCGCTATGAAAACCTTGGTGAAAGACTCCACAATCTACTGAGATTATATCGCCATCTTTCAATTCATATTCACTTGGAAAACCATGAACCACAACTTCGTTCACGGAAATACAAAGTGAAGCAGGAAACCCGTTGTAGCCCTTAAAGGAAGGAACTGCTCCGTGGTCTCTGATAAACTCTTCAGCAATTTTGTCAAGGAAAGAGGTCTTTACCCCCTCCCTGATATTCTTGGCGACTTCTCCATGAGCTCTACCCAGAATATCGGCACTCTCTCTAATCTTTTGTACCTCTTCCGAGGACTTGTAATGGATCATTTTAGGCAACCTGGTAATTGGAAGGGTTATTCTTCAAATTACCTGACTTCATCATTCCCTCATAGTGTCTCATCAACAAATAACTTTCAATTTGTCTCAAAGTATCCATGATCACACCTACCATGATCAATAGGGAAGTACCTCCATAAAACTGTGCAAATTCACCACCTACTCCAGCGATAATTGCCAGAGCTGGAAGAATTGCAACCGCTGCCAAAAGGATAGAACCCGGAAGCGTAATTTTGGAAATAATCCCATCAATAAATTCAGATGTAGGAGCTCCTGGTTTGATGCCTGGAACAAATCCACCATTTCTCTTCATGTCCTCAGCAATTTGCTCAGGATTTACAGTGATAGCTGTGTAAAAGAAAGTGAAAATGATAATCAATGCAGCAAACAACAAGTTGTACTGCCAGGAAGTGAAATCAGAGAAAGTGGTACCAATGTAATTGGCAATATCACTTTCACCAGCCCAAATCTGAGCAATCAATGCTGGAACAAACATTAAAGACTGAGCAAAGATGATAGGCATAACCCCAGAAGCATTCACCTTGATAGGAATGTACTGACGCTGTCCACCATATACTTTGCCGCCCACGACCTGTTTCGCATACTGTACAGGAATTCTACGCGTAGCTTCAGTAAGAGCAATCACTCCTACCACTACAAAGAACAAGACACCTGCTTCAATCAATAGTAAAAGCAACCCTGATGTATTTTTTTCCAAAACCTCGGCGATAATCGCACCAGGGAATCTGGAAATAATACCTATCATGATTAGCATAGAAATACCGTTACCGATACCTTTTTCTGTGATTTTCTCTCCCAACCACATACAGAACATGGTACCTGCGGAAAGAAGAACTAAAGAGCTAAACATGAAAAGGGAGGTACTAACCATTACCGCACCAGTTGGAAGAATGGTAGCAGTCACATAACCGACACCTTGTGCCACGGTGATGGCGATGGTTAATACTCGAGTGATCTGGTTGATTCGTTTTCTTCCGGATTCACCCTCCTTTTGCATTTTTTGAAAATAGGGTACTCCGACAGTAAGCAACTGCAACACGATAGATGCAGAGATATAAGGCATAATTCCCAATCCAAAGATGGAGGCATTACTAAAAGCTCCACCCAAAAAGGTATCAATCAATCCAAAAATTCCTTCTGGAGCATCACCAAGTCTAGAAGGATCTACACCTGGAAGTACGACGAATGAACCTAATCTGAAGATGATCAAGAATCCAATCGTATTTAGAATACGGACTCTCAAATCTTCGATTGAGAAAATATTTTTAACTGTCGAAATAAACTTTTTCATTTATTAAATCTTGTTTACAGTCCCACCGAGTTTTTCGATAGCTTCTCCAGCAGAGGCTGAAAACTGGTGTGCAGTGACGTCCAATTTGGCTTTCAATTCTCCTCCGCCCAATACTTTGATTTTATCGTTTTTAGAAGCGATTCCGTGAGAAACCAAAGCTTCCATATCGACTGTAGTCAAATTGTATTGTTCAGAAAGGGATTGCAAGGTATCCAAATTTACCGGTTTGAATTCAACCTTGTTCAAAGATTTGAAGCCAAATTTAGGAACTCGTCTTTGAAGTGGCATCTGACCACCTTCAAAACCGATCTTAGACTTATATCCAGATCTTGACTTAGCTCCTTTGTGACCTCTAGTAGAAGTTCCACCTCTACCGGATCCGGTACCTCTACCGATTCTTTTTCGGTTTTTGGTTGAACCTTCGTTTGGAGTTAATGTATTCAGTTTCATAATTAAGCTTCCTCCACTTTTACCAGGTGATTCACTTTATTTACCATTCCAGCGATCTGAGGAGTTTGTTCAACTACCACAGACTTGCTGATACGACCCAGTCCCAAAGCAGTGATTGTTGCCTTCTGATCTTTTGGTCTTTTGATCGTACTTTTTACCTGCGTGATTTTAATCTTTGCCATGATAATTATCCGTTAAAGACTTTAGCCATTTTCACACCTCTTTGCTGAGATACAGCGATGGCATCTCTAAGCTGGACCAAAGCATCGATTGTTGCTTTAACCACGTTGTGAGGGTTTGAGGATCCTTTGGATTTTGCCAATACGTCAGTGACGCCTGCAGATTCCAACACAGCACGCATCGCACCACCGGCAATTACACCAGTACCCGCTGCTGCTGGCTTGATCAACACCAAACCACCACCAAATTTTCCGATTTGCTCGTGAGGTATTGTACCTTTCAAAACTGGTACTTTTACCAGGTTTTTCTTAGCATCTTCGATGCCCTTGGTGATCGCGTCAGTTACTTCGTTTGCTTTTCCCAAACCGTAACCTACAACACCTTGGCCATCGCCTACAACCACAATCGCAGAGAAGGAGAATCTTCTACCACCTTTCACCACTTTAGCTACTCGGTTGATCGCTACTACTTTCTCTTTAAGGTCTGTATCTGTAGCCCTAATGGGTTTTCTTCTTACTTGAGACATAATGATTAGAATTTAAGGCCTCCTTCTCTGGCACCGTCTGCCAAAGCTTTAACATTACCATGATACAAGTAACCATTTCGGTCAAAAACCACAGAGGAGATACCGTTTGCAACAGCTCTTTCTGCTAATTTCTTCCCTACTTCTTTGGATACTTCTACGTTAGTGTTGGCTTTTGCCCCAAGTTCTTTGGAAGAAGCCTGAGCCAAAGTACGACCTTGAAGATCGTCAACCAATTGTGCATAAATGCCTGTATTGCTTTTGAATACTGACAACCGTGGTCTGGAATCAGTACCAGAAATCTTTCTTCTGATACCCTGCTTGATTCTAAGTCTTCTGGAATTCTTATTAAATGCCATAACCTATTATTTTTTACCGGCAGTTTTACCAGCCTTACGTCTAACTTGTTCACCAACGAAGCGCACACCTTTTCCTTTGTAAGGTTCAACCTTACGTAGGGATTTGATTTTAGCGGCTACTTGTCCGATCAATTCTTTATTGATTCCTTCTAGGGTAATGATTGGGTTTTTACCTTTTGGAGTTTCTGTCTTAAGAGAAATTTCCTGAGGCAAAGCCATGAAAATGCTGTGAGAGTAGCCTAAGCTTAACTCAAGCACTTGGCCCTGATTGGAAGCCTTGTAACCTACACCCACAAGTTCCAAGTCTTTTTTGTACCCTTCAGATACACCGATCACCATATTGTTGATCAAGGCTCTGTAAAGTCCGTGCATAGACTTGTGTCTTTTGGAATCAGTAGGTCTAGTGACAACTAGTTCGCTGCCTTCTACTTTCACCTGAATATCGGGATTCACATCCTGAGTCAGTGTACCCTTTGGACCTTTAACAGTGACAGCTCCTGGAACTGACACGTCTACAGTAACACCGCTGGGTAGATTTATTGGTTTTTTACCTATTCTAGACATGATAGTAAATTAATATACGTAGCAAAGTACTTCGCCACCGATACCTTCGGTACGGGCTTCTTTGTCAGTCATCACACCTTTAGAGGTGGACACGATAGCAATACCCAAGCCGTTGATTACGCGAGGTAATTCATCGTGCTTTACGTATTTTCTCAAACCTGGAGTACTAACTCTCTGAAGGCTCACGATTGCATTTTGCTTGGTAGTCGGATTGTACTTCAGGGCGATTTTAATAGTGCCCTGAGGTCCGTTTTCTTCAAACTTATAGTTTTGAATATATCCTTTGTCGTGCAAAACTTTTGTGATCTCCTTCTTAAGGTTAGAAGCAGGTATCTCAACGATTCTATGAGACGCTTTGATTGCGTTTCTCAATCTTGTTAGATAATCAGCTATTGGATCAGTCATAGTCATTATAAGTCTAGCGCCACCCGAATTGGGCGTGCAAAGTTACGAATTGATTTTTAGAATAAAAACTACTGTCGTTTTTTTACCAGCTAGACTTAGTCAGACCAGGAATTTTACCAGCAGCAGCCATTTCTCTGAAGGTAACCCTGTTGATACCGAATTTTCTCATGTATCCTTTAGGACGACCGGTCAGCTTACATCTGTTGTGAAGTCTTACCGGAGAAGCATTTTTTGGTAATTTGTCAAGGGCTTCGTAATCACCAGCTGCTTTTAGCTCGGCTCTTTTCTTGGCATACTTGGCTACCAGTCTTTCTCTTTTTCTCTCACGAGCTTTGATGGACTCTTTTGCCATGATTATTCTTGATTTTTATTTACGAAAGGCATACCGAAAGCTTTCAACAGTGCAAAAGCCTCTTCATCTGTATTTGCGGTAGTCACAAAAGTGATATCCATACCAGAGATTCTGTTCACCTTTTCGATGGAGATCTCAGGGAAGATAATCTGCTCAGTCACTCCCAAAGTGTAGTTTCCTCTGCCGTCAAATCCTTTGTCGGAGATTCCTTTGAAGTCACGTACACGCGGAAGTGCCACAGTCATCAAACGGTCCAGGAATTCATACATCTTCTCACCTCTGAGAGTTACTTTAGCTCCGATTGGCATACCTTCTCTCAACTTAAAGTTGGAAACGGCAATTTTCGCCTTAGTTGCTACGGCTCTCTGACCAGTGATCAAAGAAAGTTCTTCTACACCCTGATCGACTAATTTCTTGTCTGCTACTGCAGCACCGATACCTTTGTTGATGACAATCTTTGTCAACTTAGGAACCTGCATGACAGAGGAGTACTGAAATTTCTCTTTCAAAGCTGGAACGATATCGTTCACATACTTTACTTTAATTCTTGGATTAGCCATTGATCACCTCCCCGGTTGTCTTAGAGTATCTCACTAGTTTACCATTTTCGCCTGCCTTGCGTCCAGTTCTGGTAGCTTCACCAGTTTTAGGATCTACAAGCATCAGGTTACTCAAATGCAAGGCCGCTTCCTTCTTTTCGATACCTCCCTGAGGTTTTGCAGCAGTAGGCTTCACGTGTTTGGTGATCATATTGATTCCTTCCACGATAGCTCTTCTTTTTTCAGTATCTACAGAAAGTACCTTGCCGGTTTTTCCTTTGTCATCACCGGAAATCACCTTTACAGTGTCACCGGTTTTGATATGCAGCTTAGGCTGCTTGTTGAATTTTCTTTCCATGATTAAAGTACTTCAGGGGCCAAGGAAACGATTTTCATAAACTGCTTTTCTCTAAGCTCTCTGGCAACTGGTCCGAAGATACGGGTGCCTCTAGGCTCGTCGTTGTTGTTTAACAACACAGCAGCATTGTCTTCAAATCTGATATAAGAACCATCCTTTCTACGGATTTCTTTTTTGGTTCTCACGATAACCGCTTTAGAGACGGTACCTTTTTTCATGTTGCTTGATGAAAGGGCAGACTTTACAGTCACGACTACTTTGTCACCGATAGAAGCGTAACGCTTCTTTGTGCCACCCAATACGCGGATCACCAATACTTCTTTTGCACCGGAGTTGTCCGCAACGCTTAGTCTTGATTCTTGCTGTATCATGATTACTTAGCCCTTTCAATAATTTCAACTAATCTCCAACGCTTGTTCTTGCTCAGCGGACGAGTTTCGCTGATTTTCACCACATCACCTGGGTTACATTCGTTGTTCTCGTCATGAACCATAAATTTGGTAGTCTTTGCAACAAATTTACCGTAGATCGGGTGCTTCACGCGTCTTTCTACAGCTACAGTGATGGACTTATCCATCTTGTTGCTCACGACTTTACCAATTCGTTCTTTGCGAAGATTTCTCTCAATCGTAGCCATTTTCTTTTCTGTTAGCTAGTTATTTGGAGGTCAATGCAGTCTTCAATCTTGCGATAAGACGCTTGGTCTCTCTGATTCTGTTAGGATTCTCAATTGGAGAAATCGAATGGGCAAATCTCAATTTGCTTAGATTCTCCTGCTCAGCGACAATGCGCTCGGCGATTTCACTTGCTGAAAGTGATCTGATTTCAGTGTTTTTCATAGTTCCTGATTATTCAGCGTAGTCTCTTCTTACAACAAATCTAGTACTTACGGGTAGCTTCTGCTGCGCAAGTCTCAACGCCTCTTGAGCGGTCTCCAGGCTCACGCCTGTAGCTTCGAAAAGGATCGTTCCTGGCTTGATAACGGCTACCCAATATTCTGGAGCACCTTTACCTTTACCCATACGAACCTCTGCGGGCTTCTTGGTGATAGGCTTGTCAGGGAAAATTCTGATCCAAACCTGTCCTTCTCTCTTCATCGCTCTTGTCATGGCAATTCGTGCTGCCTCGATCTGGCGAGAAGTAATCCATCCTGGCTCAAGGGATTTAATGCCAAAGTTGCCAAAAGAAAGCTCGTGCCCTCTTTGCGCAATGCCTTTGACACGGCCCTTGTGCATTTTTCTATATTTAGTTCTTTTCGGCTGTAACATGATTTCTCACTTAGAACGGTGAAAATTAGTTATTTCTTTTTCTTCGTCTCGGACCGTTATCTCTGCCTTTTGGACCAGATGGTCTTTGACCTTTAGGTTCGTTGGCAGCTCCTTGGTTTGGAGAAAGGTCTCTCTTTCCGTATACCTCACCTTTGAAGATCCATACTTTGATCCCTATGATACCGTATACTGTAAGAGCCTCGGAGATAGCGTAGTCAATGTCTGCTCTAAGTGTATGAAGAGGAATTCTTCCTTCTTTGTACATTTCAGAACGAGCCATTTCCGCACCACCTAGACGACCGGAAAGTTTAACTTTGATTCCTTCAGCGCCTACTCTCATAGAAGCAGCGATTGCTTGCTTCATGGCACGTCTAAAGGATATTCTAGCCTGAAGCTGCTGTGCGATAGATTCACCGACCAATTTAGCATCCAATTCAGGACGTTTGATTTCGAAGATATTGATCTGAATATCTTTGTTGGTGATCTTCTTAAGCTCTTCTTTAAGCTTGTCTACTTCGGCTCCACCTTTACCAATTACTACCCCTGGTCTTGCAGTGTGGATTGTCAAAGTGATTCTTTTAAGCGTACGCTCAATGATCACCTTAGAAATACCACCCTTAGGGATTCTGGCAAGGACATATTTACGGATCTGCTGATCTTCATATAGTTTTTCAGCGAAGTCTTTCCCACCATACCAGTTGGAATCCCAGCCTTTTACTACACCAAGTCTGAATCCTATTGGGTTAATCTTTTGTCCCATAGTCTTTCTTAATTTGCCTTTTCGTTTGATTCTACAATATCAGCGGTAACATCTGCGTTGAATGCATCAACAACCAGGGTTACATGATTTGATCTCTTGCGGATTCTATGACCTCTACCTTGAGGCGCTGGTCTCAATCTTTTCAAAGATCGGCCTTCGTCTACCATGATAGTTTTTACATATAGATCAGCTTCCTCAAGTTTTGCATCAGGATTTTTTGCCTGCCAGTTGGCCACAGCTGAAAGGAGAAGTTTCTCCAATTTCATCGCTCCATGGTTAGGAGTGAATTTCAGAATGCTTAGAGCCAATCCTACTCTTTTGCCTCTCACGAGGTCAGCCACCAAACGCATTTTGCGAGGGGACGTAGGAACATTTCTTAATCTTGCTATTGCTTCCATGATTATCTCTTTCCTTTATCTTTTTTAGCAACGTGGCCTCGGAAGTTTCTAGTAGGAGCAAATTCACCTAGCTTGTGACCGACCATGTTGTCAGTGACAAATACTGGAATAAACTTGTTACCGTTATGCACAGCGAAGGTGTGGCCTACAAAATCCGGAGAAATCATAGATCTTCTTGACCAAGTCTTGATCACAGATTTCTTGCCTGATTCGTTCATGGCATCTACTTTCTTCACCAAGTGGTGCTCGATATAAGGACCTTTTTTTAATGAACGTGCCATAATTATTTAGATCTTTTGCTGATGATGAACTTGTTTGAATACTTCTTAGGTGTTCTGGTTTTCTTACCTTTCGCAAGAAGACCTTTTCTGGATCTTGGATGTCCACCAGAGGAACGTCCTTCACCACCACCCATTGGGTGATCGACAGGGTTCATCGCCACACCTCTTGTACGAGGTCTAACGCCCAACCATCTCTTACGACCAGCTTTACCCAATACGACGTTCATGTGGTCAGCATTGGATACAGTACCAATAGTGGCCATACAAACACCTAGAATAAGTCTCATCTCACCAGAAGGAAGTTTTACGGTCACGTATTTCGAATCACGAGCTACGATCTGCGCATAACCACCGGCACTTCTGGCCAATGCACCACCTTTACCAGGCTTCAATTCCACGTTGTGTACAATAGTACCCATTGGAATGTTTGCCATTGGCATGGCGTTACCCACTTCTGGGGCAACTTGCTCACCGGAAATCACTGTTTGTCCTACTTGCAAACCTTCCGGAGCGATAATGTAGGCTTTAGCACCATCTGCGTAGTAAAGTAGGGCAAGACGTGCTGTTCTGTTTGGATCGTACTCGATAGCTTTTACAGTAGCAGGTACACCAAACTTGTTTCTTTTGAAGTCTACAATTCTTAGTCTTCTCTTATGACCGCCACCGATGTATCGGGCAGTCATTTTGCCTTCATTATTTCTACCGCCTGACTTTTTCGCGGGAGCGAGAAGAGATTTCTCTGGCTTTGACGCTGTAATTTCGTCAAATGCAGGAGCAACTCTAAATCGGGTTCCCGGAGTAACAGGCTTCAACTTTTTAATTGCCATGATATTGATTCAATTAAATTTCTCCGTAAAAATCAATAACCTCACCGTCGGCCACTTGCACGATTGCTTTCTTGAAAGCATTGGTGAAGCCTGATACGATTTTATTCTTGGTGTATCTTGTCTTATGCTTCGCAGCATATCTCATGGTACGAATAGATACCACTTTCACACCGTACGTTTTCTCTACAGCGTTTTTGATTTCTGTCTTACCGGCAGTTTTTTCTACGATGAAACCGTAAATTCCCTTTTCGTTAAGAGCGGAAACCTTTTCTGTAATCAAAGGCTGCTTTAGAATATCCATTGTCTTATTTCGATAAAATGGTTTCCAATTTACTTACAGATCCTTCGCACAGAACCAGATGGTCAGCATTGAGGAGTTGGTAAGTATTCACATCATTTACAGTCACTACTTTCGCCTTTGGAAGGTTTCTGCTGGACAAGAATACATTCTTGTTGTCCTCTGGGAGAACCAACAAAGTCTTCTTGTCAGAAAGAGAAAGACCGTTCAATACTGCGATGTAGTTTTTGGTCTTTGGAGCATCAAATGAAAGATCTTCCAATACCATCAGGCTGTTGTCTTTTGCCTTGTAAGAAAGGGCAGACTTACGAGCCAACTGCTTCACTTTTTTATTCAATTTGAAGGAATAGTCTCTTGGCTTAGGACCAAAAACTCTACCTCCACCTCTGAAGTTTGGAGCCTTCAAAGATCCAGCACGGGCACCACCGGTACCTTTTTGCTTTTTGATCTTCTTGGTCGATCCAGCTACTTCATTTCTTTCTTTTGATTTGTGAGTTCCCTGTCTTTGGTTAGCCAGGTATTGCTTCACGTCCAGGTAGATTGCGTTATCGTTTGGTTCGATCGCGAAGATCTCATCAGAAAGGGTCACCTTTCTACCTGTATCTTGTCCTTTGTGATTGATTACTGCTAATTCCATGGCTTACTTCTCCAGAATAACGTATGAATTTTTTGGACCAGGTACTGAACCAGAAACCAATAGGAGGTTTTGCTCAGGATAAACCTTCAAAATTCTCAAGTTGAGAACTTTAACACGATCACCTCCGGTTCTTCCGGCCATTCTCATTCCCTTAAATACTCGGGATGGCCAAGAACAAGCACCAATGGATCCTGGGTGTCTTTGTCTGTTGTGCTGACCGTGAGTTTGTCCACCCACACCACCAAAACCATGACGCTTCACCACACCCTGGAAGCCTTTACCTTTTGAAGTACCGATAGCATCGACGAAGTCACCTTCTACGAATACTTCTCCAGCCTTCACTTCATTTCCGAGCTTCACTTGGCCTTCAAATTCGACCCTGAAGTCACGGAACTCAACAACTTTGTGCTTTGGTGTAGTACCGGCCTTTTTAAAGTGACCGATCAGTGGCTTAGGAGTGTTTTTCTCCTTACGCTCACCATACGCCAACTGCACAGCGTTGTACCCGTCTGTTTCAACGTTTTTTACTTGCGTCACTACGCAAGGACCAGCTTCTATTAGCGTGCATGCGACATTACGTCCATCGGCACTGAAGATGCTAGTCATTCCGACTTTTTTTCCTATAATACCAGACATCTTGTATAAGATAATTTGATAATCCACAAGCGATTATACACTTGGGCCCTTTTTAAGGACTGCAAAGTTACTGAAATAAAATTCGGCAGCAAATCCCAACTCTAATATTTTCAAACAATTAGGAAAAATTTCATTCTGCCGGATTCACCGTAAAAGGCTTCGGGCAGCAAAAAATTTCAAAAATGGCTATAAAAACAAAAGACCTGCTGGATTTGCAGGTCTTTTGAATTTGCTTTTCAAGTACTGTCAGACTTTGATTTCTACATCCACTCCACTTGGAAGCTCGATCTTCATCAAAGCATCTACTGTCTTAGAAGAGTTAGAGTAGATATCCACCAATCTCTTGTAAGTACAAAGCTGATACTGATCTCTGGCTTTCTTGTTTACGTGTGGAGACTTCAATACTGTGAATTTCTCCTTCTTGGTAGGCAATGGAATAGGACCAACTACTACCGCGCCAGTGGCTTTTACAGCCTTCACGATCTTCTCTGATGACTTGTCCACCAGGCTATGATCGTATGATTTTAATTTTATTCTGATTTTCTGGTTCATTTTCTTGAAGATTAGGCTTTTTCACCTTTTACTTTTGCAATTACCGTTTCTGCGATGTTGCTTGGAACAGGCTCGTAGTGAGAGAAGGTCAAAGACGCTGTAGCTCTACCGGAGGAGATTGTTCTCAAATCAGTCACATAACCAAACAACTCGGACAAAGGAACTGCGGCTTTGATAACAGTAGAAGTACCTTTGGTATCCATACCTCTCATCAAACCTCTTCTTCTGTTCAAGTCACCAGTGATTGGACCTGTGTATTCGTCAGGAGTAACCACATCTACAGACATGATCGGCTCAAGTAACTGAGGCTTACATTTTTTAGCTGCCTCTTTGAAACCAATTCTTGCTGCCAATTCGAAAGACAAGGCATCGGAATCCACGTCATGGTAAGAACCGTGGAACAATCTTACTTTCATGGACTCGATAGGATATCCAGCCAAAGGACCATTTTTCATAGCTTCCTGGAAACCTTTCTGTACCGGCGCGATGAATTCTTTTGGAATAACACCACCCACAATTCCGTTCACAAAGTCCAAACCTGGCTTGATCTCTCCTGTCTCAGGATCTGGATCTTTTGGTCCAAGTTCGAACACGATATCCGCGAACTTACCTTTACCACCTGTTTGCTTCTTGTAAACTTCTTTGTGTTCAACATTGCCAAACAAAGCTTCTTTGTAAGCAACCTGAGGAGCACCTTGGTTGATCTCTACTTTGAATTCACGCTTCAATCGGTCAATGATGATTTCCAAGTGAAGTTCACCCATACCTCTCAAGATGGTCTGACCAGTTTCCTGATCAGTGTTTACCTGAAGGGTTGGATCTTCTTCTACCAATTTAGCGATCGCCATACCAAGCTTGTCAACGTCAGCTTGAGTCTTAGGCTCGATAGCATAACCGATAACTGGCTCAGGGAAGATCATAGATTCAAGAACTACCTTACGCTTTTCGTCGCAAAGAGTGTCTCCAGTTTTGATATCCTTGAAACCAACTACTGCACCGATATCACCAGCTACCAATCTTTCGATTTGGTTCTGCTTGTTAGCATGCATCTGGAATACTCGGGAGATACGCTCCTTATTGCCAGAACGGCTGTTGAATACATAAGATCCAGACTCAAGGATACCTGAGTAAGCTCTTACGAAGCAAAGTCGACCAACAAATGGGTCAGTAGCGATTTTGAAAGCCAAACCAGTAAATGGTTCTTTTTCATCAGGGGCGATTCTGACTTCTTTTTCTTCATTGTCCAATTCATGGCCAATGATATCATCCTTGTCCAATGGAGATGGAAGCAATTCCATTACCAAGTCAAGCATAGTCTGAACCCCTTTATTTTTGAAAGAAGATCCACAAACCATAGGAACAACTTTCATTTTGATAGTTGCTTCTCTAAGTGCAGCCAAAATCTCAGCTTCAGTAATTGAATCTGGATCTTCAAAATATTTCTCCATCAAAGACTCGTCGAATTCAGCTACGGATTCAAGCAAGTGCTCTCTCCATTGTGCTACTTCGTCAAGCATGTCTTCAGGAATAGGAATAACTTCGTAAGTCATCCCCATGTCGTGCTCATTCCAAGTGATCGCACGGTTATTGATCAAGTCAACAACCCCTTTGAACTTGTCCTCAGCACCGATTGGCAATTGCAAAGGAACGGCATGGGAACCCAGCATTTCCTTTACTTGCTTGCAAACCTCCAAAAAGTTTGCACCAGCACGGTCCATTTTGTTCACGAAACCGATTCTGGCTACTTTGTATCCATCAGCCAATCTCCAGTTGGTCTCTGATTGAGGCTCTACGCCGTCAACAGCACTAAACAGGAAAACTAGACCATCCAGGATTCTCAAGGAACGGTTAACCTCAACAGTAAAGTCAACGTGTCCCGGAGTATCGATGATATTGACTTGATACTTTTGCTCTTTGTAGTTCCAAAATACGGTAGTGGCCGCAGAGGTAATGGTGATACCTCTCTCTTGCTCCTGAGCCATCCAGTCCATGGTAGCTGCACCATCGTGCACCTCGCCGATTTTGTGGCTGACACCGGAATAAAATAGGATACGCTCAGTGGTGGTAGTCTTACCGGCATCGATGTGCGCAGCAATCCCGATATTTCTTGTAAATCTTAAATCTCTTGCCATCCTAATTAAAATCTAAAGTGAGAGAATGCTTTGTTGGCTTCGGCCATTCTGTGAGTATCATCCTTCTTCTTCACTGCGGCACCTTCGCCTTTTGCAGCTGCGATGATTTCTCCAGCAAGTCTGTCCATCATGGTTTTCTCACCTCTTTTTCGAGCGTAGTTGATCATCCACTTGATTCCAAGGGCCATCTTTCTTTCTGGTCTGACTTCCATTGGAACTTGGAATGTAGCACCACCAACTCTACGACTCTTCACCTCAACGGATGGAGCAATATTGTTAAGCGCTTTTTTCCAAACCTCAAGACCATTCTCACCTACTTTTGATTCCACTTTCTCGATTGCATCGTAGAAAATGTTGTAAGCAATACTCTTCTTCCCGTCGTACATCAGACAGTTTACAAACTTAGTGACCAAAGTATCATTGAACTTTGGGTCAGGAAGAATATATCTCTTCTTTGGTTTCGCTTTTCTCATTTCTTTCTAAAATATTTTGTTATTTCTTCTTGCCTGGAGCTGCAGCAGGAGCGCCTTTGCCAGCTTTAGGTCTTTTAGCACCGTACTTGGAGCGACCTTGCTTACGGTCTTTTACTCCGGCAGTATCCAATGCACCTCGGATGATGTGATATCTTACACCTGGAAGGTCCTTCACACGACCACCTCTGATCAATACGATTGAGTGTTCCTGTAGATTGTGACCTTCACCCGGAATGTAAGCGTTCACTTCTTTTCCGTTCGTCAATCTCACCCTCGCTACCTTTCTCATAGCTGAGTTAGGCTTCTTAGGGGTTGTAGTATATACTCTGGTACAAACACCTCTCCTTTGCGGACATGCATCCAAGGCACGAGATTTCGATTTGATTTCCAGTGTATTTCTACCTTTTCTTACTAACTGTTGAATAGTAGGCATTAACTGATAAAATTTAGTTTTCCTGTAAACTGTTAAATTTTGGACTGCAAAGGTACAATAAGTAATAAGAGTAACAAAATTAAGCAGTTATATTTTTGTTAGGCTTCACCTGGGGTCCCGAAGGAAATTGGAAAGGACGGAGCCCCTCCTCCTTGATTGATTTTTCCGAAGGCAGCTTCATATTTTTCAATGTTGTCTTTCAATGCTGCAAGCAATCTTTTAGCATGGTCTGGAGTGACAATAATTCTGGATTTGACTTTTGCCTTGGGTACCCCTGGCATTAAGCGGATAAAATCAATTACAAACTCTGAATTGGAATGGGCAATCATCGCCAGATTGGAATACACACCCTCTGCCACTTCTTCCGATAATTCCACATTAATTTGCTGTTCCGGATTTTTGATATCGTCCATGTTGTTTTTGGATTAAAAAAGGCCTGTATGTTTAGTACAGGCCCTTTTGATAAACACTATTTTCTAATTAGAGAATTGCTTCACTGGATTTTTTGGAGGAAGTTCTTTCCATATTTTCAGAAAGTTTTTCATACTCTTCCTTAGATCCGACGATCATATTATGGAAAGCTCGCTGACCAGTACCTGCTGGGATCAGGTGACCTACGATCACATTTTCCTTCAGTCCCAAAAGCTCATCTCGCTTACCTCTGATCGCTGCTTCGGAAAGTACCTTGGTAGTTTCCTGGAAGGATGCTGCTGAGATAAATGATTCTGTGCCCAAGGAAGCTGCAGTGATACCCTGTAGAGTTGGAGCAGATACTGCTGTTTCAGCATCTCTTACCTGTACCAATTTCAAATCTTTCCGCTTCAAGCTAGAGTTTTCGTCTCTTAATCTTCTTGCAGAAATGATCATGCCTGGCTTCAAGGTAGAAGAGTCACCCGCATCCATCACCACCTTCTTGTCCAAGATATTGTCGTTTTCCTCACGGAACGCCCACTTATCTACAACTTGCCCCTGAAGGAAATTGGTGTCACCTGCGTCAAGGATTTCAACTTTCTGCATCATTTGAGATACGATTACCTCAATGTGCTTATCGTTGATTTTCACACCCTGAAGTCGGTACACTTCCTGAATTTCATTCACCAAGTATTCCTGAACTGCGGTTGGTCCTTTGATTGCCAAGATATCGCTAGGAGTAATAGCTCCGTCAGAAAGTGGCTCACCAGCTCTGATGAAGTCATTTTCCTGAACCAGGATGTGCTTGGACAAAGAAACCATGTACTTCTTGATCACCCCGTCCTTAGACTCGATGATGATTTCTCTATTACCTCTCTTGATACCTCCGTAAGTAACAACACCGTCAATTTCAGAAACCACAGCCGGGTTGGAAGGGTTACGTGCTTCGAATAGTTCGGTTACTCTTGGAAGACCACCGGTAATATCTCGGGTTTTACCAACGGATCTAGGAATTTTAACCAAGATCTGACCAGCTTTCACTTTTTCACCTGCTTCTACAGCAAGGTGAGCTCCCACTGGAATGTTATATCCTTTTGAATCTTCGCCATAGTTGACGATGATCGCAGGGTTCTTAGTTCTATCTTTTGTATCGATGATTACCTTCTCACGGAATCCAGTCTGATCATCGGCAACCTCCTTGTAAGTGATACCTTCTACAATTGCTTCGAATTCAATTGAACCATCAAATTCAGAAAGAATCACAGCATTGTATGGATCCCAAGTACAAAGAGAATCTCCTTTAGAAATCTTCTGACCATCCTTCACATTTAGGATTGCTCCGTAAGGAACGTGGTTAGAAACCAAAGTTTTTCCTGACTTAGCGTCATTGATTTTAATTTCACCGGATCTACCCATTACAATGGTCACTGGCTCACCATCTTTGTTAGTGGTTTCGATGTATCTCAATTCTTCTTCGAATTCAACTACACCGTCAAACTTAGCATTGATGCTGGCATCAACCGCCATGTTCGAAGCAGTACCACCTACGTGGAATGTTCTCAAGGTCAACTGAGTACCTGGTTCACCGATAGACTGTGCCGCGATTACGCCGACAGCCTCACCTGCTTGTACCATATTTCCAGTGGCCAAGTTTCTTCCGTAACACTTGGAGCAAACTCCTCTTCTAGTTTCGCAAGTCAATACAGATCGAATCTCTACTTCTTCAATAGCAGACTCGTCTACTTTTCTAGCGATATCGTCGTCGATTTCAATTCCAGCCGGAACAATCAATTCTTCTGTCACCGGATCATACACATCGTGTACAGAAACTCGACCCAAGATTCTTTCAGAAAGTGGCTCGACAATCTCATCGTTGTCTTTCAATGGCTGAACCACCAATCCTCTCAAAGTACCGCAATCCTCTTCAGTCACGATCATATCTTGCGCTACGTCTACCAAACGACGAGTCAAGTAACCCGCATCGGCAGTTTTCAAAGCCGTATCCGCCAGACCTTTTCGTGCACCGTGAGTGGAGATAAAGTACTCCAATACATCCAAACCTTCTTTAAAGTTTGAAAGGATAGGGTTTTCAATGATTTCACCTACGGAACCCTGAAGGTTTTTCTGAGGCTTAGCCATCAATCCTCTCATACCACCCAACTGACGGATCTGCTCTCTGGAACCTCGGGCTCCTGAGTGCATCATCATGTAGATGGCGTTGAATCCTTGCTTGTCCTCTTCCATCTTCTTCATCAGATTGTTCGTCAAATGAGAGTTGGTACGAGTCCAAATATCAATTACCTGGTTGTAACGCTCGTTATCCGTGATCAGACCCATCAAGTAGTTGTTCCAAACCTGGTCAACTTCTTCTTTCGCTTTCGCGATCATTGGTTCTTTTTCTTCAGGAATGATTACGTCATTCAATCCCATAGAAAGACCACCTTGGTAAGCCATTTGGAATCCTAGATGCTTGATATCATCCAAGAATTGGGCAGTACGTGCAATGCCGCAGACTTTTACAACTTCAGCGATGATCTGCTGTAGTTTTTTCTTCGTCAAAAGCTCGTTGACATAACCTACTTCTTCAGGAACAAACTGATTGAAGATCAATCGGCCTGCTACTGTTTCAATGATTTGTTCTGTGATCTCACCATCGGCATTTCTCACCTTCACCTTGCACTTAATGTTGGCGTGCTTGGAGATCTTCTCTTCGTTCAAGGCGATGATAACTTCCTCAGTGCTGTAGAAAGTCATTCCTTCACCTGCAACAGGTTCTTCCGGTGTGGATTTCTTTCCTTTGGTCACATAATACAGACCCAAAACCATGTCTTGAGAAGGTACTGTAATTGGAGCACCGTTCGCAGGGTTAAGGATGTTGTGAGCAGAAAGCATCAAGGTAGAAGCTTCCAAAATCGCCTCATGTCCTAGAGGTACGTGTACCGCCATTTGGTCACCGTCAAAATCGGCGTTGAATGCAGTACATACCAATGGGTGAAGCTGGATGGCTTTTCCTTCGATCAATTTTGGTTGGAATGCCTGGATACCCAATCTGTGAAGAGTTGGGGCACGGTTTAGGAGCACTGGGTGTCCTTTCAATACGTTTTCCAAAATATCCCAAACCACTGGATCTTTACGATCCACGATTTTCTTGGCAGATTTTACAGTCTTTACAATACCTCTTTCAATCAGTTTTCTGATGATAAACGGCTTGAAAAGCTCAGCTGCCATATTTTTAGGAAGACCACACTCGTGAAGCTTCAATTCTGGACCTACGACGATTACAGATCGACCGGAGTAATCCACACGCTTACCTAGCAAGTTTTGACGGAAACGGCCTTGCTTACCTTTCAACATATCGGAAAGGGATTTCAAAGCACGGTTACCATCGGATCTTACCGCATTTACTTTTCTGGAGTTATCGAAAAGTGAATCCACAGCTTCCTGTAGCATACGCTTTTCGTTTCTCAAAATCACCTCTGGAGCTTTGATATCGATCAAACGCTTCAGACGGTTGTTTCTGATGATTACTCTTCTGTACAAATCATTCAAGTCAGAAGTAGCGAATCGTCCACCATCCAAAGGAACCAATGGACGCAATTCCGGTGGAATAACAGGAACCATTCTTACTACCATCCACTCCGGACGGTTTTCAATTCTGGTTCTTGCATCACGGAATGCTTCTACCACTTTTAGACGCTTCAGCGCTTCTGCTTTTCTCTGCTGAGATGTATCGGTAGCAGCTTGGTGACGAAGAGAATAGGAAAGATCATCCAAATCCAATCTTGCCAACAACATTTCCAAAGCTTCAGCACCCATTTTGGCGATGAATTTATTTGGATCGTCATCGTCCAGCATGTGGTTTTCCTTTGGAAGCTTATCCATGATATCCAAGTATTCATCTTCTGTCAAGAAGTCCAAATACTGGATACCTTCTTCCGCCTTAATACCAGCTTGCACTACAACATAACGCTCATAGTACACGATCTGGTCAAGCTTTTTAGTAGGAAGCCCAAGAAGGTAACCGATTTTGTTTGGAAGAGACTTGAAATACCAGATGTGCGCTACAGGAACCACCAATTCGATGTGCCCCATACGCTCACGACGTACTTTTTTCTCAGTCACCTCTACACCGCAACGGTCGCAGATAATGCCTTTATATCTAATTCGCTTGTATTTTCCACAATGACATTCCCAATCCTTCACAGGTCCAAAGATTCGCTCACAGAACAAACCACCCATTTCAGGCTTGTAGGTTCTATAGTTGATGGTCTCTGGCTGGGTTACTTCACCGTTTGAACTATCCAGAATAGATTCTGGAGAGGCCAAGCTGATTGTAACTCGGGAGAAATCGTTGTTGAGTTTTTTATTTTTTCTAAACGACATAATGTTTTGAGATATGTTCAGGGCGGTTACCCGCCCCATGAGCCAAATTAATCCAGTGTAATTTCAAGAGCCAAGCCTCTCAACTCATGAACCAATACATTGAATGATTCAGGAATATTTGGCTTAGGAAGGTTTTCACCTTTCACAATAGCTTCGTAAGCTTTTGCTCTACCGATTACGTCATCAGACTTCACAGTCAAGATTTCTTGAAGGACATGAGATGCACCGAATGCTTCCAGTGCCCACACTTCCATTTCTCCAAATCGCTGACCACCAAACTGTGCCTTACCACCCAATGGTTGCTGGGTAATAAGTGAGTATGGACCGATGGATCTTGCGTGCATCTTGTCATCAACCAAGTGACCTAGTTTCAGCATGTACGCCACCCCTACAGTTACAGGCTGATCAAATTTCTTACCGGTCAAACCATCGTATAGGTAAGTACGGCCATAAGCTGGCAATCCTGCCAATTCCAATTCAGCAGAAACCTCATCCAATGAAGCTCCGTCGAAGATTGGAGTAGCGTATTTCTTGCCCAACTTCTGTCCAGCCCAAGCCAAAACGGTTTCGAAGATCTGACCGATGTTCATTCGGGAAGGTACACCCAGTGGATTCAATACGATATCCATTGGAGTTCCATCTTCCAAGAATGGCATGTCTTCATCTCTTACGATTCTTGCCACGATACCTTTGTTACCGTGACGACCTGCCATCTTATCTCCTACTTTCAGCTTACGCTTCTTGGCGATATACACTTTGGCTAGCTGAACGATACCTGCTGGAAGTTCATCACCCACCTCAAGTGTGAATCTATCACGCTTGAACAGACCGGAAATCTCGTTTCTGGCGTTGGTGTAGTTTTTAACCAATTGTACAATCAATGAATTGGTGTGCGCATCGTCTGTCCAATCATCCAAGATGATGTCGGAAATCAGGTTAGCCTCCTCAGGAACATTGTAGTTAGACTCATCTCTGTAAGGGTTCTTAGCAGGGAAAAGGTTATTCTCGATGTTCTTATGGTTGAACTTCACGCCTTTGCTGATGATTTCATCACCAAACTTGTGCTTCACACCCAAGGAAGTCTTACCATCCAATATGGTCACCAACTTGTTGATCATTCTGGCACGGATGCCCAAAAGATCCTTAGAATATTTTGCTTTCAGTTTTTCAACTTCAGCTTTTGACTTGGCTCTGTTATCCTTGTCCTTCTTAGGTCTGGAGAACAGTTTTGTTTCGATAACCACACCATTCAAAGAAGGAGAAGCTTTCAATGAAGCATCTTTCACGTCACCAGCTTTGTCACCGAAGATCGCTCTCAAGAGTTTTTCTTCCGGAGTTGGATCAGTCTCTCCTTTAGGAGTGATTTTACCAATGATGATGTCGCCTTCTTTTACTTCAGCACCGATTCGGATAATCCCGTTTTCGTCCAAATGCTTAACAGCCTCTTCAGAAACGTTAGGGATTTCAGAAGTCAATTCTTCTTCGCCTCGCTTAGTATCTCTTACTTCCAACTGGAATTCTTCCACGTGAATGGAAGTAAAGATGTCCTCACGAACTACTCTTTCGGAGATTACAATCGCATCCTCGAAGTTGTATCCTTGCCAAGGCATGTAAGCTACTTTTAGGTTTTTACCCAAAGCCAACTCACCGTTATTTGTAGAATAACCTTCTACCAAGACCTGACCTTTCTCTACTCTCTCTCCCTTCAATACCAAAGGAGTCAAGTTGATGGTAGTGTCCTGGTTGGTTCTTCTGAATTTGATCAGATCGTATGTTTTGTATTCGTCAGAGAAATTCACCAATAGATCCTCTTCAGTAAGGTCGTACTTGATGGTGATTTTCTTGGCATCTACATAATCCACAACTCCGTTTGCTTCCGCAATGATCAGGGCTCTGGAATCAATAGCTGCTTTTCCTTCCAAACCTGTTCCTACAATAGGAGCTTCAGGTCTCAACAAAGGAACAGCCTGGCGCTGCATGTTGGATCCCATCAATGCACGGTTCGCATCATCATGCTCCAAGAATGGAATCAAGGATGCTGCTACGGACACGATTTGGTTTGGAGCAACGTCCATGTAAGAAATCTCACTTGGTTCCAATACCGGGAAGTCCCCTTCAAATCTTGCCTTTACTTTTTCATTGATGAAGTTTCCTTTTTCATCCAACGGTGCATTTGCCTGGGCAATGTTATTATTGTCTTCTTCCTCTGCAGTCAAGAACACAATACTTTCTTTGTCCATACCTACTTTTCCGCCCTCCACTTTTCTGTATGGGGTTTCCAAGAAGCCCATGGAATTCACTTTAGCATGCACGCAAAGAGAAGAGATCAAACCAATGTTTGGACCTTCAGGAGTTTCGATGGTACAAAGACGGCCATAGTGTGTATAGTGAACGTCTCGAACTTCGAAACCTGCTCTTTCTCTGGAAAGACCGCCTGGACCCAAAGCTGAAAGCCGTCTCTTATGAGTCAATTCGGCCAGCGGGTTGGTTTGATCCATGAATTGAGAAAGCTGGTTGGTTCCAAAGAAGGAGTTGATCACAGAAGAAAGTGTACGGGCGTTGATCAAATCGACTGGTTTGAAGTCTTCATTGTCACGAACGTTCATTCTTTCTCGGATAGTTCTGGCCATTCTGGCCAAACCAACTCCAAATTGGCTATACAACTGCTCACCTACAGTTCTCACACGTCTGTTAGACAAGTGATCAATATCATCCACTACTGCTTTGGAATTGATCAAACCGATCAAATACTTCACGATGTAGATGATATCTTCTTTAGTCAATACGATCTTCTCAGCTTCGATATCCAAACCAAGCTTTTTGTTGATTCTGTATCGACCTACTTCACCAAGATCATAACGCTTGTCTGAGAAGAACAAACTTTGGATGACTTCACGAGCAGTAGCTTCGTCAGGAGCTTCAGTATTTCTCAATTGACGATAAATAACCTCAACTGCTTCTTTTTCAGAGTTGGAGTTATCTTTCTGTAATGTATTGTAGATGATTGAGTAATCGGCCACGTTCACATCTTCTCTATGGAGAATGATGGACTTTGAGCCGGAATCCAAAATCATTTCGATGTCTTCTTCAGTCAGGACGGTATCACGCTCAAGCAATACCTCATTTCTGTCGATGGAAACTACCTCACCGGTGTCCTCATCTACGAAGTCTTCTACCCAAGTTCTCAAAACCCTTGCCGCCAATTTTCTTCCGGCTACTTTTTTCAAAGCAGTCTTGGTGGCAGATACTTCCTCAGAAAGACCAAACAAGTCTAGGATATCTTTATCAGATCCATAACCGATTGCTCTCAACAAGGTCGTAACAGGGAATTTTTTCTTACGGTCGATGTAAGCATACATGACATTATTGATGTCCGTAGCGAATTCGATCCAAGAACCTTTGAAAGGGATAATCCTTGCGGAATAAAGCTTGGTTCCGTTGGTGTGTTTACTTTGAGCAAAGAAAACACCTGGAGATCTGTGCAACTGAGACACGATCACTCGTTCGGCACCATTGATTACAAATGACCCTTTTTCGGTCATGTAAGGCAGGTTGCCTAGGAACACCTCTTGCTCGATGGTTTCGAAATCCTCATTGTCCTCATCGTGGCAAAGTAGTCTCAATTTCGCCTTTAACGGAACGGAATAGGTCAATCCACGATCGATACATTCACCCACGCTGTATTTTGGTGGATCAACGGCATAGTCAATAAATTCCAGGGTAAAGTTTTCTCTGGAATCACTAATCGGGAAGTTTTCAGCAAAAACTTTAAATAACCCATCTGCCCGTCTCTTTTCTGCGGGAGTATCCAACTGGAAAAAGTCTTTGAATGACTGCAGCTGAATATCGAGAAAATCGGGATAGTCTTTGACCACCTTAATGGAGGAGAAGCTTTTCCTTTCGGTTTGATTCTTGATAGCCAAGGTAGTGTATAGTTTATAGTGAAATTAAATGTTGGAAAGTGAATATTTCCACTTGAAATAATGCAATTTTCGACCTGTGCATAAACAGGAAAAGACCTGACTTTAAAAGTCAGGTCTTCGGGCTTATCCCTGTCCTAATGGGCAGAGATCCGCAAATTACTTGATCTCTACTTCAGCACCAGCTTCTTCTAGAGACTTCTTCAAAGCCTCAGCTTCGTCCTTAGCGATACCTTCTTTCAAGGCCTTAGGAGCAGCGTCAACTAGATCTTTTGCTTCTTTCAAACCAAGACCGGTCAATTCTTTAACCAATTTCACTACTGCAAGCTTCTGAGCTCCAGCAGCCTTAAGAACTACGTCGAAAGAAGTTTTTTCCTCTTCAGCAGCACCGCCATCAGCACCACCAGCAGCAGGACCAGCAACAGCTACTGCAGCAGCAGCTGGCTCAATTCCGTACTGATCTTTAAGGATATCAGTCAATTCTTTAACTTCTTTTACAGTCAAGTTTACCAACTGTTCTGCAAGTTGTGTAAGATCTGCCATTGTATTAATTATTTAATTTGTTTTTTGAATGATTTGATAAGATTATTTTGCTTCTCGATCAGCAAGAGTCTTAAGAACACCAGTGATGTTATTTTGTCCAGACTGCAATGCAGATACGAGATTTTTAGCAGGAGACTGAAGCAATCCGATAAGATCACCCAGCAATTCTTGCTTAGACTTAAGATTAGACAACATTTCAAGGTTGTTCTCGCCCAAGATTACATCTGAGTCGATTCCCGCACCTTTGAATACAGGTCTTGTTTCTTTTTTACCTTGTTTCTTTCTGAAATCCAGCAATACTTTTGCTGGAAGGTTACTAGTCTCTTTAGAGAAAATAATTCCCGAGAACCCCTTCAAAGCACCGTCCGCCAATTTGGAGTAGTCAGAATCCAAGTTCTCAAGGGCTTTGGCAATAAGGGTATTTTTGTACACCTTATATTCAACACCTCTTTCGTAACAAGTTCTTCTGAATGCGTTAACCTCCGCTACTGAAAATCCAGACGCGTCTGTAATATAGAAGAAAGGGTTTTCCTTCAATTTCTCAGTCAGACTGTCGATAATTAGTTTTTTCTCGTCTCTAGTCATGATTAAATACCTTGAATACTACCCTTGTCAATAGCTATACCCGGGGACATAGTACTGGACAAATGAATGCTTTTGAAATATGTTCCTTTAGAAGAGGAAGGCTTAAGTTTGGAAATAGTAGTGATAAGTTCCTTCACATTTTCCTGAATTTGCTCAGGAGAGAAAGACACTTTTCCTACACCAGCATGGATAATTCCAAATTTGTCTACCTTGAAATCAATCTTACCAGCTTTTACTTCTTTTACAGCTTTACCAACTTCCAGAGTTACGGTTCCTGATTTAGGATTTGGCATCAAGCCTCTAGGACCTAATACTCTACCTAACCTACCTACTTTAGCCATTACGTTAGGCATAGTGATGATGACGTCAACGTCAGTCCATCCGCCTTCGATTTTGGCAATATAATCGTCCAAACCAACGTAATCTGCACCTGCTTCGGTGGCTTCTGCTACTTTGTCAGGAGTACAAAGCACCAATACTTTGATGTCTTTGCCTGTACCATGAGGAAGTGCTACTACACCTCTTACCATTTGATCAGCTTTACGAGGATCTACGCCCAAACGAACGTCTACATCCACAGAAGCATCAAATTTTGTCATGGTAATTTCCTTCACCAGTGAAGAAGCTGCCTCCAGGGAGTACACTTGGCTTGGGTCGTACTTAGAAAGAGCTTCTTTTTGCTTTTTTGTTAACTTAGCCATTGTTGTTTATTTATACTTCCCAAGGGGCTTTACCAGATACTGTGATACCCATGCTTCGTGCAGTACCCGCCACCATTTTCATGGCCGATTCTACTTTGAAAGCATTCAGGTCAGGCATTTTCGTCTCAGCGATTGCTCTCACTTGATCCCAAGTGACAGAACCTACCTTTTTTCTGTTTGGCTCCGCAGAACCGCTTTTCACTTTTGCAGCTTCCAACAGCATATTTGCAGCTGGTGGAGTTTTTACTACAAAGTCAAAAGACTTGTCAGAATACACTGTAATCAGCACAGGAAGCACAGTACCCATTTTTTCTTGAGTACGCGCGTTGAACTGCTTACAGAACTCCATGATGTTCAAACCCTTGGAACCAAGAGCTGGACCTACTGGAGGTGACGGATTAGCCTGGCCACCTTTCACCTGTAGTTTTACATAACCAGTGATTTCCTTAGCCATTGCTTAGTCTTGTTTTTCTACTTGTATAAAGTTTAATTCAACAGGAGTATTTCGGCCGAAAATCTTAACCATAACGTTAAGCTTTTTCTTTTCCTCAAATATCTCCTCAATTGTCCCGGTAAATCCACTGAAGGGACCGTCCATTACCTTAACGGCCTCTCCGACTATAAATGGTGTATCCTGCTTCTCGGCAAACTCATCAATCTCCTCAACCTTTCCTAAGATACGGTTGACTTCAGACTGTCGTAATGGTTCAGGGGTTTTGGAAGCTCCCCCCTGGTTTGATCCAAGAAAACCGATTACTCCCGGAATACTCGTAATTACGTGATTGGCTTCACCATTGGAAAGATCCGCATTGACCAAGACGTATCCAGGAAAGAAATTTCTTTCTCTGACACGTTTTTTACCGTTGCGCATCTCATATACTTTCTCAGAAGGAATAAGCACCTCAGGAATGAATTCATCCAACTTCTGTCTGTAGATCTCATTCTCCAGATAAGTCTTGGTCTTTTTTTCCTGCCCTGCTACTACTCTGAGGACGTACCATTTATGTTCAGCCATTCTGTAATGTCAATTAGAATAAATCATAAAACCATGTCATGATATTTTCGAATCCCAAATCAATCACCCCGATAAACAAGGCAAAGATCAGAGACGCTACCAATACCAATACGGCACTGTTTTGAAGGAAGGAGAACTTTGGCCAGGTGACCTTGTTCTTCATCTCATCATAAGATTCGAGGACAAAGCTTTTCAGATTCATAGTCTATTACTGATGCACGGGCAGAGAGATTCGAACTCCCATCAACGGTTTTGGAGACCGCTATTCTGCCATTGAACTATGCCCGTGTAAATGAACGATCCCCAAACGGGAACGCAAAATTAGGGATAAAGTCTTTAGAAACAAATGCGATCCCAAAATTTTCTTCGGGATCGCATCATTAATTTTAAAGTATTATGGATTAGTCCAAGATTTCGGTAACCTGACCGGCACCTACTGTACGACCACCTTCACGGATCGCAAATCTCAAACCTTTCTCCAAAGCCACTGCTGACAACAAGTTAACTTCGATAGTTACGTTGTCACCTGGCATAACCATTTCCACATTCTCAGGAAGTTTGATCTCGCCAGTTACGTCAGTAGTTCTAAGGTAGAACTGAGGTCTGTACTTGTTGAAGAATGGAGTGTGACGTCCACCTTCTTCTTTAGAAAGTACGTAAACTTCAGCCTTGAAGTGAGCGTGAGGCTTCACAGAACCTGGCTTACAGATGATCATACCACGCTTGATTTGAGATTTTTCAATACCTCTCAACAACAAACCTACGTTGTCACCAGCTTCACCTCTGTCAAGGATCTTACGGAACATCTCAACACCAGTAACGGTAGACTTCAAGCCTTCAGCACCCATACCGATGATATCAACTGGATCACCAGAGTTAACTACACCTCTTTCGATACGGCCAGTTGCTACAGTACCTCTACCAGTGATAGAGAATACGTCTTCTACAGGCATCAAGAAGTCTTTGTCAACCAAACGCTCTGGAAGAGGAATGTAAGAGTCAACAGCATCCATCAATTGCATTACTGTGTCCACCCACTTCTCTTCACCGTTCAATGCACCAAGTGCAGAACCAGCGATTACTGGGATGTTGTCACCGTCGAATTCGTAGAAAGAAAGCAATTCTCTAACTTCCATTTCAACAAGTTCCAACAATTCAGGATCGTCCACCATGTCCACTTTGTTCAAGAAAACAACAAGCGCTGGAACACCAACCTGACGAGCCAAAAGGATGTGCTCTCTAGTTTGTGGCATTGGTCCATCAGTAGCAGCTACTACAAGAATAGCGCCGTCCATCTGAGCAGCACCAGTAACCATGTTCTTCACATAGTCAGCGTGACCAGGACAGTCTACGTGAGCGTAGTGTCTCTTTTCAGTCTGATATTCTACGTGAGAAGTGTTGATGGTGATACCTCTTTCTTTCTCTTCTGGAGCGTTGTCGATAGAAGAGAAATCTCTCAATTCAGAAAGACCTTTTTTTGCCAATACGGTAGTAATGGCGGCAGTCAAAGTTGTTTTGCCATGGTCTACGTGTCCAATCGTACCGATGTTAACGTGCGGCTTGGAACGGTCGAATGTTGCTTTTGCCATGCGTGAAAATCCTCAGTTTAAGTTTAAAGATATGTTTAGATAATAATTTCTGTGTTGAGCCAACGACGGGATTTGAACCCGTGACCCCTTCCTTACCAAGGAAGTACTCTACCCCTGAGCTACGTCGGCTTACCAATACTCCGTGCTAAAAAGCACAGAGCGGGAGACGAGGCTCGAACCCGCGACCTGCAGCTTGGAAGGCTGCCGCTCTACCAACTGAGCTACTCCCGCTTGTGTCCGGCGTACCGGATATTTTTAATGCCCTGCAAAACTAGAAAAAAATTTTACAATCAGGCAATTCTAGGTGGGGGAAACAGGATTCGAACCTGTGAAGACATAAGTCAACGGATTTACAGTCCGTCCCAGTTGGCCGCTTTGGTATTCCCCCAACTGCGTTAATTTCTTAAAGTTTCTGAGCCCTTATGACCTTAACGGATGGCAAAATTATAGCCTTTTATCAAAGTATCAAAGGTTAGGTTCTAAAAAAGATTAATTTTTCAAATCATTCAGGCCAAGATTTTAATTATCAACCGATTAATTTTCTTCGGAAAGAATCTCCAGGTAATAATTGAAGTAATTTCTCGCCGTTTCATCAGCCTCTTTCCTGGCTATCTCCCGAATTTTAGCCACTATCTCAGGGCTATCCACAAATCCCATCAAGGCCTGAAATGCCCCAACTCTTAAATAACTCTGGGTCTGAGTCTGCATCATTGATAATAATAAATCGGTTGCTCTGCTTGCTCCCTCCTCAGGAATTCTGCTGAAATACTCCCCAAAATACCCCAGAAAATAATACAAGCCTTCTGCACGAAGCACTGAAGCTTTCTCAAAAAACCAGGACCCTTTTCCTCGAACCTGATTCTCCAAGTAGTATTCAGCCACTGGAATAACCATTCTGAAGTTATTCTCAGACTCAAATCTTTCGAGCTCAAGCGGAGTAAGGCTTCCTTCAGAACCTGCCACCAAACCCGCTAAAGCTGATCCCGCCACATAGAAGGAAGGATCATTGACCAAGCGCTTGAAAACTCCCTGATATTTCTCGGCATCCCAGGAATTCATCAAATCCAAAGCAGATGATCTCACTGAATTTCTCGGATCGTTCTCGGCAATATTCAGGATTAAATCTTCCACTGAAATTTTTTCTCCCCAACTGGGATCATTCTGAAGAAAAACCAAGGCGCTTTCTCTTACAGACCAAAAAGAATCCTTCAAAGCCAAGGGTATTGCTTCTATCAGCAACTCTTCATTTCCAGTCGAAATCAAGCTGTCCAGGGCCTCATATCGCCCTACGCCCAACTGGGACTCTTTCAACTGTCTCAGATAGTATTGCGGAGTGGTTATTTGACTTCTTCTGGCCAATAGGTTTTTTCTTTCATCCAGATAGACCTGATTCACGGGAAGCTTATTCTGCAAGCTGAATTGCTGGAAAGTCTGATTCACAAAAAAAGTTTTCGATTCCCTTTTCCCCTCCACATACCAGCTTACTTCCAAAGGAAACTGAAAAAGCGGGTTTGATTTTAAATCTTGGGCTTGGACCACCGAGATCAAAATATCCTCCGGCTGGGAATAATCCACTTCTAAAAGCAGCTCTGGATGGCCCTTGTCCAAAAACCACTGATTGAAAAACCAATTCAAATCCTGTCCGGTGACTTCCTCAAATGCCATTCGGAGATCATGTACTTCCACAGATTTGAAGGCGTTTTTGGTGAGATATAAATTTAAGGACTTAAAAAAAGCCTCATCTCCTACCTGCTTTCTGAGCATATGCAAGATCACTCCCCCTTTGTTGTAACTGTGGGAATCAAACATGTCCTCACTGTCCTGATAATAATATCGAATCAGATTCTTGGCCTCTCCCTCAGCTTCCGCAAAGTAGCCTTCCATCTCTGCCACCAATTTCAAGGCAGCTTCATCTTTCCCATACTTATACTCATTCCATAAGTATTCACTGTAATTGGCAAAAGCCTCATTGAGCGTAAGATTTGCCCAGGACTCGGTGGTCACCAAGTCGCCAAACCATTGGTGAAACAGCTCATGGGCGATGATATAATCCCACTCGGAATCAATTGCCTCCCGCTCGTCCATCAATAGGTTTTCCATAAAAATGGAGGCCGTGGTGTTTTCCATGGCACCGGACACAAAATCTCTTACTACTATCTGATCATATTTAGGCCAAGGATAAGCTACACCCAGTTTGTCTTCAAAAAATCCAATCATCTCGGGTGTGTTCCCAAATACCTTCTTCGCTCCTTTTTCAAAACCTTTTTCTACATAGTATCCCAGAGGAATATTTTTGTAAGCATCCTCCACTTTGACAAAATCCCCGATGGCAATCGCAGCTAGGTACGGTGCATGCGGCAAAGTCATCTCCCAAGAATCTTTTCTCAGACCATTTCCAAGCTTCTCCTGATGGACCAGTCGACCATTACTCACCGTCACCAATGTATCCGGAACTGTCAGTCGGATTACCTGGGTCATCCGCTCATTGGGTTGATCTAAAGTAGGAAACCATTTACTATTGTGCTCGGTCTCGCCTTGGGTCCAGATCATGCTTGGCTTCTGAGGAAGGGTGTCCAATGGATCTATAAAATATAGTCCTTTGGTATCGGTGATCGCCTGAGAACCAGCTCTTGAATTTTTCTCCGGAAAAGCCCTGTAATTTATTTCTACCTGAAATGTATCTGGAGCTGATAATTCCTCAGGAAGATAAATGCTCAATTTTTTCTCATTGTATCCATAATTAGCCTTGACGGGATCTCCTTTTTTTCGGAAATAAACTGCGCCCATTTCGAAGTCTTTGGCATCTAGCACAAGCACTTTTTGAGAATAGAAATAAGGCTTGAGCGTCAGATTTGCCTTTCCGATCACGACTTGATTTTCCCAATCAAAAGCCAAATCAAGTTCTGTATGAATCAAATCAAAGTTTCTTGGCACGCTGGCACGGTATCCTGCAATTTCGCCTTCCTTCTTTCGGATCAGGCTGAGTATCTCCAAAGTATCCTGAGCGCTCAAAGCAGTGCTATTTTCGACAGGCGGTTGACTTGAAGATCGAGTGCTTGGCTTCTCTGATTTACAGGCGGAAATAATCAGGATTAATAAGAGAAATGGGAAACTTTGAGTGGAGAATACATTTTTTCCTTTGTGGGTAGCACGCATTTGTTTCATATTTGGAAAAACTTTGAAGGAATCCTTTCGAAGAATTATTTTGACCCCAAAATAGCAGTAATGTTTTCAGTTAACCTTAAAGAAAGCACTTTTCAAGTCCAAAAATCCGGAGATTCCATCTTGGTCAACGATCAGGGATTGGACTGGGACTTGAAATGGATTGATGAGCGAACCATTCACCTCATACGAGGAAATGAATCCAAAGTCGCCGAATTAATCTCTTTAGATCGTGAAACCAAATCCATTCGGATCCGACTGGGCTATCAGGTAGCAACTCTTTCCCTGAAAGACCGATTTGACCTTCTATTGGAAAAAATGGGAATGAGTGCCGCAGGTGCAGGAGCGGTCAAGGACATCAAAGCTCCCATGCCCGGATTAATTCTTGACCTTAAGGTCAAGGCGGGAGACGAAGTCAAAAAAGGCGATGTGGTCTTGATTTTGGAAGCCATGAAAATGGAAAACATCATCAAAGCTCCCGGAGATGGAATTGTAAAAGATGTCAAAGTCTCCCTCAAACAGAGCGTGGAAAAAAATCAGGTTTTGATTCAGTTCTAATTGGGAATCGAATCCATCATTCAGGTTTTGGACTGCCACATTTTGGTATCAATCTGTCTCTAATTTGATTTTCATTCTAGCATTCTGACCTGAAGAAATTATATTTGTCGGATTGTTGGCGCTCCCTTGCGGAATTCCCGATCAATTTTGGAAGTCATTCCACCCAAAGAAACCCTTTCAAAAGAGGAAAAAACTTTAGAATCAATACGCCAATCCATGAAATACAAAAGAATCCTCCTAAAACTTAGTGGAGAAGCCCTAATGGGTGAAAAAAAATACGGGATCGACTCTACCAGACTTCAGCAGTACGCTGACGAAATCAAAAAAGTAAAAGATCTGGGAGTAGAAATCGCCATCGTAATCGGAGGAGGAAATATTTTTAGAGGTGTCCAGGCGGAAAAATCCGGAATCGACCGTGTACAGGGAGATTATATGGGAATGCTGGCTACCTTGATCAACGCCATGGCTCTGCAAAGTGCTTTGGAGCAAAACGGAATGTTTACCCGACTGATGTCCGGAATCAAAATCGAAAGTGTCTGTGAGCCTTTTATCCGCAGAAGAGCTATTCGACACTTGGAAAAGGGCAGAATCGTAATTTTCGGAGCCGGCATTGGCAACCCTTATTTCACTACAGATTCCACGGCTGCTTTAAGAGCCATCGAAATTGAATCGGATGTAGTTCTCAAAGGAACCCGGGTGGACGGGGTTTATACTGCAGATCCGGAAAAAGACTCCTCCGCTACCAAATATCAAAACATCACATTCACTGAGGTCTATGAGAAAAACCTCAGCGTCATGGATATGACAGCATTTACCCTTTGCCAGGAAAACAACCTTCCGATCATCGTGTTTGACATGAATAAAGCCGGAAACCTCAGCAAATTGGTCCTTGGTGAAGAAGTTGGAACATTGATCACTGCATAACTCGCCCTAAAATCATGGAAGAAATCGAATTATTCTTAGACGAAGCCAAAGAACTCATGCAAAAAGCGGTGGATCACACCGCCTCCGAACTGGTAAAAATCCGCGCAGGCAAGGCAATGCCTAACCTTCTGGACGGCATCATGGTGCAATATTACGGAGCTGCTACTCCACTCAATCAGGTGTCATCGGTGACTACTCCTGATGCGAGAACTTTGGCCATCAAACCTTTTGAAAGATCCCTGATTTCTGAAATCGAAAAAGCCATCATCAATTCTGATTTGGGACTGGCTCCTCAAAACAACGGAGAAATCATCATCCTGACCATTCCTACCCTGACCGAAGAAAGACGGGTTCAACTGGTGAAGCAGGCCAAACACGAATGCGAAAACGGAAAAATCTCCATCCGCTCAGTCCGCAAAGACACCAACGAATCTTTGAGAAAACTTCAAAAAGAAGGTGCTTCAGAAGATGAGATCAAAAGAGCTGAAGACCAAGTTCAAAAGTTCACCGACACTTATTCTGCTAAAATCGACGAGCTTCTCGTCAAGAAAGAAGCGGATATCATGAAAGTTTAAAGCTCTTGTGTTTACAAATTCAGCCACTTCCAAAAAGAAGTGGCTTTTTTATTTCTAAATCATTCTAACCAAAAATCAGTATAGAAAGCCAAAAAGCCACAGAGGTATTTTATTTCGATGCCCTATTTCAATCCCATCAGCGGCAATCTGAATTTCCATATTATCTGAAGAGGAAAGAGATTTGTTTTTACCCCCCACTTCAAACAACCATTTTTGGTCAATCAGAAAATCTCCTTTTTTAGGCAAGGTGACCTGATGGCCATAGGAAAGTTGATTTAGAAAAAACGTTTCTCTCAGATTACCCTCATTGATATTTTGGCCCAAAGCAAAGGCTAGATTGGTGTTTTCTAGGTAAAGTTTCTCAGGCTTCTGAAGCAGGGAAATCCCCTTTGTGTCGGAATAAAGATTTGCTGTAATCTTAGATTCAGCCAGATAATTTAAATAAGTCAACAGAGTGGTCCGATTTAGACCGATTTTATCACTTAGCTTACTCACATTGGGAATAAAGGGGACCGAATCGGCTATGATCCCTAGGAGTTGTTTGATTTTGGGTAAATACGCGACATCAAATTTTCGGAGCTGTGGGAGTTCAATCTCCAGAATCAGATTAATGATTGCCCGAACCTGGGAATCATACATCTCCTCAAATTCCCTGTAAAAGGGATAATACCCTTTCGCTAGGTAGGTGGAGAAATACTCGAATGGCCTCACATTTTCCAGTATTTTGGGGGCAATGTCAGCATGTTGCTCAATGATAGACTCAAGAGAAAAAACCGGAAAATCCAAACCTGCCTCAATTTTCAAAAATTCACGAAATGACAATCCATGCATCTGAAAAATTAAGGCTCTTCTGCTCAAATCAGCCCGAGAATTGAGAATTTCTAGAAGAGAGGATCCAGTGAAAATAACTTGGAGCTCTGGATTGAAATCATAAATGTTTTTAATCTCCTGAGACCAATTCGGGTACTTATGAACCTCATCCAAAACCAATAATTCCCCCCCTTTTTTGGAAAATTCTTCTGCTAATTCAAATATGGAATTCGAGGCAAACCAAATATGGTCTAAGGAAACATAAAGTGCTTTATTTTCCTTCCCAGAGAAATTCTTTTTGATATGTTGAAGAACCAAAGTGGTCTTACCCACTCCTCTTGACCCCATTATTCCAATCAATCGATTTTCCCATCTAACCTTAGGTTCCAAACTTCTTACGAAATCCAAACTGGTCTTTAGAAGTAGTTTCCGATATAATTCAACAAGCTGATCCATAAAATCAAAACTAAACAAGAGACATATTGCTTACTTTACTAAGCAAAATTTAAGAATTATTGTTCATTGTGATAAACATTTTTTCTTACCAAGACTTTCCTAATCCAAAAGGGCACATTCCGACTCTCCAAAAATTGAGCTTCATGACTCGTAAATCACAAATGAGGAAAAAGTCTTGAGAAGCAGTCTCATCATTAGGGTTTGTCAAATTGAAAGTATTTTGAGACAGTCTCCCTTTTAATCCTTAAAATTAATATTGAAGACAGATGCTTTCCCAAAAAATGGTCCGGCTCCTTAATAGCATCCCTTCTCGAAGGCCACGACCAGTTTTACTCGCAATATCCGTAACAGGTTATCCGAGGAATACCCGATCTCAGTGTAATGCGGGGAATTTAAATACCTACCACTGATATAAATTCCCATTTCCCTACTCCAGAAGTAGGCTAATTTTGTATCATGGTAAGGAAGATTTTATTTATCCTGAGTTTCAATTTGTTTTTTGGCAGTCTCTCTGCCCAGGAAATCCAATTCAAAAGAGTCAACAGCCCCATTGAAATCGATGGTGTGATAGAGGACGCATGGGCAATGGCAGATTCAGCATACGATTGGATGCAATATTTTCCTTTCGACTCTTCCTTGGCGGTCAACCAATCTGTAGCCAAGGTCCTATTTGACGATAAGAATATATACATCCTAGGTGTGATGTATAGTGATAAAAAGGAAAAGGATTACGTCACTCCATCCTTGCGCAGGGATTTCAGAGGATCAGCCAATGATAATTTTACGGTCATCTTCGATACTTTTCAAGACAGGACCAATGCCTTTACCTTCGGAATCAATCCTTTTGGTGTCCAAAGAGAAGGCCTTGTATCCAATGGTGGAAGCGGGGAAAGCTCTTTCAGTCTGGAATGGGACAATATGTGGGTAGGTGAAGCCAAACAATATGATGGCTACTGGGTAGCCGAAATGTCTATTCCATTTAATACCCTTCGCTTCAATGAAGACCAAACAGAATGGAATATTAATTTCTACCGAATAGACAGTGAAAGTGCTGAAAGATCCACTTGGGCACCTATTTCAAGAAACTTCACCTTGTTTAATCTTGCCGCTTTAAGAGTCGCAAACTGGGAGGAACCCACCAAGAAAGTAGGGAAAAACCTCTCTTTTATCCCTTACTTGTCAGGAAATTCGAGTAAAAATTTTGAATCCAATACCGCAACCAAATCTGGGCTTAGCGCTGGGTTTGATGTCAAATATGGAATTACCCCGGGATTGAATTTGGACCTAACCGTAAATCCGGATTTTTCTCAGGTAGAAGTGGACCAGCAGGTCACCAACTTGGACAGATTCGAAATTTTCTTTCCAGAGCGACGACAGTTTTTCTTGGAAAATGCTGATTTGTTTTCCAATTACGGGAATAGAGGAACCAGACCTTTTTTTAGCAGAAGAATTGGAGTATCCCGAGATGAAAGTACCGGGCAAAACATAGAATCCACCATCCCATTTGGAGCGAGGATCAGTGGAAAGGCTAATGACAATCTAAGAGTGGGTGTACTGAGCATGCAAGTGGCAGATGATAAGGCTGCAGGTTTACCTTCCTACAACTATTCCATGGTTTCTCTTCAGCAAAAAGTTTTTGCCAGATCGAATATCTCAGCTTTTTTAGTGAACAAACAGACTTTCCAAAACCCGAAAGAGTATTCCGATAGCTTATACAATGAGTGGGATAGAACTTTTGGGGTGGATTATAATTTGGCTTCTGAAGACAATCGGATTACCGGCAAGTTCTTTTACCACCAAAATATCAACCAAGCCAAAGTCGATAGTGCCTTCGCCGCTGGAATAGAACTACAATATAGCGTCCCCAAATGGTCCTTGGATATGAGGGCTCAGGCGGTAGGTGCGAACTATGCTCCGGAAGTTGGATTTGTTCGGAGAACCGACATTCAACAACTAGCCATGACCTACCGGAGGAGTATCTTTCCTTCCAGTGGCGGAGTACAGCGACACGGCCCAGGCTTAGATTTCGATATAGTCGGCAATGATACTTATGGCTTTCTCGATTGGGACATGAATTTTCTTTATGATATCAATTGGAAGTCATCTGCCCGATTTTCTCTTCGGCTAAGAAGACAATACACCTATCTATTTAACGGCTTTGATCCGAGTGGAACAGACGGCCTACGATTACCTGCGAATACAGAATACACCAACAATTTGTTTATAGCAAGATATGAGTCTGACGAGAGAAAGAAAGTTTCTTTTAATCTAAGTACTCGATCAGGTCAATATTTTAACGGGACACGAATCAATTTAGAAGGGGGTGTTCAGTGGAGATATCAGCCGCTAGGTTTTACCAGTATAGATTTCGCGTACAATCGAATCAGACTTCCACAGCCATATAATAGCTCAAACTTGTTTTTAATTGGACCAAGATTCGATTTCACTTTCAGCAAAGAGCTCTTTTGGACCACCTTCGTCCAATACAATAGTCAGATCGATAATGTAAACATCAACTCCAGGCTTCAGTGGAGATTTGCGCCTGTGTCTGATATTTTCTTGGTTTACACTGATAACTACTTGGCGGAAATGAATCCGGATGGGTTTATCGAGTTTGGAGGTTCTAAATCCAGGGCTATCGTATTTAAAATGACCTATTGGCTAAATCTGTAATCCGTATTTAGGAAAGAATAGGCTACTCATTTTTACTCCATTTAGACAAATGCCAATTGGGTAGCCTCAGTCCTCAAAATTAATATTGAAGATAGTTGCGATCCCAAAGAGAGGACCAGCCCTTAAAAAGTCCCCATTTTCAAAAGCCACTCCCAGCTCCACCCGGAAAATCCTAAACAGGTTATCCAAAGAATATCCGATTTCTGTGTAATGCGGGGAAGTTTCGGTTTTCAGGTAATTGACAAAAACATTTTCTCTCAAACCAGAAAATCTCAGCATGGGCAACTGGGTGAATAAGAATTTTCTAAACTGATAGTGCGCAATCCCGGAAACGAAGGAAGTTGAAGTGCTGTATCGGTAATAATCCATCAGTCGGTAATTGGATGCAGGTCCGAAATTCGAAAATAGGGTCCTATTGCCGCCAAAATGCTTGAAATCCGGAAAATAAACCCTGCCATGGGTCAGGAAAGTACCGGCATTGAGCTTGACATCGAGCTTGCCACTGACTCCAAAGCTCCAGTCATGCTCCAGTCCCATTTCCAACAAATCAAAATCAGATGCATTCCGTCCAGAGATCAAATGGGGAATGGCCTTCTGGTAGGAAAAGGTCACCAGCGGGGATCGGGAAAAATTCGGGGTTTTTCTACCATCCCGGATAGTGTAGGTCAACCCCGGTCTCCACTCAGCAGATGCAGAAATCTTGGCGATTTGATGATCCTGAAAACTCAGGCCATTCGCCTCCACATTTCCAGGTCTGTTGGAGGAATAATCCCGCTCCGGCTTGTTGTAGAAACTATAATCCGAAGTATTGAAAAGTTCCCTTCTTTGCGCATAGCTCAGGTTTAGCCGATAGGTAAACCCATAATTGACCCGATGAAACCAATAGCCTTGGACAAAATCCTGTTCGTATAATTTCATATAGTTTCTCCTCACAAGGAGGGAATACAAAGCATTAACTTGCTCATTGATTGGATTCTGATTATTGAATTGGTAAATGAATCTTCCCCCTTCAATCCCCCATGTCTGTCCAGAAGTTGGCTGGGTATGGGCCCATCTGAAATTTACTTTCCCATAAAAACGCTGGCTGGATAACCCGTACCGCAGCTCTGGGCGGATCGTGAAACTTTTGCGGTTGACATTCACACTGTCTGCCAGCTTTTCTTCTTCATATTTTCTATAGAAAACCCCAAGTCCGACTTTCCAACCTTCCACTGTATTGAAGGAGAATTTTGTCAAATTCTGGCTAAAGCCTATCGTCACACCTTTCCCAAAACTGAAATTTTGACCAGTCAAAAAGTCCAAGGGCTGGTACTTCCTTCTTGCTTTTTTGGCAATCGAGTCCACTTCACTCATTTTAGCAGCCTCCACCGTAGCCAAGCTATCATCCCTTTGGTATCCTTGAATTTCTTTTAAAGTAAGAGGAACTGGCCGGATGCTATCCCAGTAGGCCAAGCCTCTCTTTTTAGCCAGAGAATCCACGCTGTAATAGCGCTCAGCCACCACTGGATCTTTTGCCCTAGCTTTTTCTTCCTCCATCATTTCCTTTTCGTATTGATTCAGGAGTTTGCGGTATTCTTTTCTGGTTTTGGGTTCTTCGGTAGCCAGCTGCTCCAAAGCTGAAATTGATTTATCTACCTTCAACACACCTGAAGGGATCTCCTGAACTTTTTCATCAATAATCTCAGGCACATGCGCCAGATCTGGATTCAATTTGAGGTCATACTCCCGGGTAGAAGCCAAGTATTTAAATTCTCCGGCAAAGCCAAAAATCTTCCCTCCAAAGGTGTAGGTATGGGTCAAAGGCATCCAGACATTTTCACCGACGGGAGCATACTGTTGCCTTGCGGTGATTTCAAACCCCAACAAAGAAGTCTTTAGGTCCAGACTATGAATAGCCCATAGCCCTTCGATTATATAGATGTACCCTTCAAAAACCTGTTCTCCTCGGGACCGTGGAGTGACCCGGATTTTGCTGACCAAGACATTTTGGTCAAAAAAGCTGCCTTCATAGCGAAATTGATAATACTGGAAGGCATACCGGGAAAGTGGAGACACTACCCCATTGATCTGATCTTGGTAAAAGGAGGTTTGAATATAGGGAGCCGGGGAAGTTCCTTGATTATCGCCGTTGGTGCGGATGGAAATCACTTTTTCCTCCACCTTGTCTGGTAGGGAAAATTTAATTCTGGATACAGACTCGGAAGTATAAGCTTCGTTCAGCTTCATCCCCTCTTCTTCCAGTTTTTTTCTCAGGAAAAAAGGGGCATCTGTTAGCTGTCCAGTACCCTTTAGGTAAACAGTCATGGAATATTCCTTCAGTTGAAGCCGATGATATTTGGCTTTTGCGATGGCCTTTCGCATGATGGTCAATGCCGGGTCTTCTGCTCCAGCCTTGACTTCCACCTCACTGAGAGTAAATACCTGCGGCTCCAAGGCAAAATCCAACTCGATCCATTGGTCTCTTATTTCCAGCGTATGCAATTGAGATTTATAGCCTAGGTATTGAATTAGAACATCATAAAATCCCGGTGCCAGTCGGTATTCAAACAGCCCGTTTTCATTGGTGGGAACTCCATCCTCCAAATTGCGGATGTAAACAGAAGCGAAGGCCAAAGGCTCGCCTGAAGTTGTTTTGACTTTTCCTCGAATTCCCTGTCCCAGTACCACGGAAATACTTATCCAAAAGACTATAAAAAACAAAGCGGATTTTTTGAAAATGAAAAGGCGCATGGAGTTGGTTAGTTGCTTTATTATGGGATGCTAAACGTTAAAAAAATGTTGCAGGGTTGTCATTAAATATAACATCCAGAAATTTATGTAATATCTATACAAGGGATTGTTAATTATTATCAAATAGCTTTAACGAAAAACTTCAACAAGAATAAATACTTGACCATCCGACTTCTTTAATTTTTTTAAAAAACTCCAAAACACGCTGTATGGCGAGTTTTTCAGAAAAGCTGAAATTTTCAATTAATTAATAAAAATTGATTTTTTTAAGATTCTTTAAACGGAAAACGTTTTCCGTTAAATATTAGGAATCAAAATCAAATTTTGAATAATTAATCGTTAAAATAAGGTTAATTCTGTTGAGAATAGATTTTTCAGGGGTGGAATTCAGCATTTGTTAATAATTGCAAAATTAAAATTTAAGCCTGACTTTAGGTTTGAAATTAAGTACTCATACCTATTTCGCTTTTTCAAAAAACAAAAAACCCTATGAGAAATTATTTACCAAAACTCAAGTCGTTGATGCTTGCGTTGGTGCTTATGCTGGGCACTATCGCATTCGCCAATGCCCAAAGCCGTACCATCTCAGGCACAGTCCTGGATGCAGGTCTTGGAGACCCTGTACCGGGTGCTACAGTTCTTGTCAAAGGAACGACACGCGGAACAGCCACTGATCTGGACGGGAAATTTACCCTCCCACTTCAGCCTGGCGACCAAGTATTAGTGATTTCCTTCGTGGGCTACCTTACCCAGGAAGTAGAAATCGGTAACCAATCCAACATTACCATCAACCTTCGTGAGGATGTTCAAAGCCTCGAAGAAGCGGTGGTAATCGGTTATGGTTCACAGGACAAAAAAGAAATTACCTCTGCAGTAGTAGGCGTAAAGCCTGAAGACTTCAACAGAGGTAACGTGACCAACCCTGCTCAGTTGCTTCAAGGTAAAGTAGCAGGTCTATCCATCACTCGTCCAGGTGGTAACCCAAACAATGCCTTCAACGTGCGTTTGAGAGGTCTTTCCACTTTCGGAGCTAACTCCTCCCCTTTGATCGTATTGGATGGTGTGATCGGTGCTTCTCTTGAAAACGTCGATCCAAATGACATTCAGTCCATTGACGTATTGAAGGACGGTTCTGCAGCTGCTATTTACGGTGCAAGAGGTTCTTCGGGTGTTATCTTGATTACCACTACTAAAAGAGGTAAAAAAGAAGGCACTACCAATGTGACTGTGAATTCATTCGCCACTCTTGACCAGGCTACCAACCTCATTCCAGTGCTTTCTCCTGAAGAATTTGTTGCCAGAGGTGGAACTGACTTCGGTAGCAGAACAGACTGGAGAAATGAATTGATCTCCGATGCTTTGTCCTACACTACCAACGCCAGTGTATCCGGTAGCTTCGGAAATTCAAACTACATGGCTTCTGTCAACTACCGTGATAACAACGGTATCGTAAATGGAGTAGGAAATGAAAGATTGAACACTCGTTTGAATCTTTCTCAGGGAGCATTGAACAACAGATTAAGATTCAATGTCAACCTATCATTCACAAACGTGGATTCTGAATCTATCAATGATGCAGCATTCCGTTATGCTACCATCTACAATCCTACTGCTCCGGTATTTGAAAATACCGAGACGGCACAAAACAGATTTGGTGGATATTTCCAAAGAGATTTGTTTGACTTCTACAATCCAGTAGCTCTTGCCAGACAGCAAAAGTTTATCGGCGAAACAAAAACAGCATTGGTTTCTTACAGAGCTGAATTTGACTTGATGCCTAATTTGACTTTGTCAGCTCAATATTCTCAAGACAGAAGAAATACCCTATCTGGGGCATTCTGGTCCTTGCAGGATTTCCAAGTAGGCCTTGGTGCTACTGGATCTGCTCAGAGAAATACATTTGACAGAAAGCAAAGAATCTTCGAATCTACATTGAGATACGAAACTGATCTTTCCGACAAGCTTAACTTGACTTTGTTGGGTGGTGTTGGATTGCAGTACACTACAAATCAAGGATTCAATGCAAGAGTACGTCAATATCTATTTGACTTAGGCTGGAATAACTTGGGAGCTGGTGCAATCCGCGTGGGTAATAACACAGACGTTTCTTCTTTCGCAAATGAAGATCAGTTGAACTCTGCTTTCGGTAGAGCTAACTTCAACTGGGACAATACTTTCTTCTTTTCTGCTTCTGTGAGAGCTGAAACTTACTCAGGTTTCGGTGCTAACAACCAAACTGGTGTATTCCCAGCTGTTTCCATTGGTTCTGACTTTACGCAGATCTTCGACATGGGCGTATTCAACCAATTCAAGCCTAGGGTTTCTTACGGTGTAACCGGTAACCTTCCTCCATCTCCAACCTTGGCTTTGGGTGTGTTCGGTAACGGTAACAGAATTGACTTGGATGGTGATCCATTGACTCAAAATGACATCTTCGTAGGCATCAACCAGTTCTCCAATCCTAACAAGGACTTGAAGTGGGAAACCAAAAAAGAATTCAACGTCGGTGTTGACTTTGGATTGATGAATGGAAAAATTACCGGTAGCGTGGACTACTACACCAGAAATATTTCTGACTTGTTGTTCAACGTTCCAGTTGCAGCGGGTGCTCCAAACCCATTTGATCCAGGACGATTCAACACAGCAGGTTCTACTTGGGTAAACTTGGCTGACTTGAGAGCCGCTGGTTTTGAATTCTTGGCTACTGTAAACCAGATTGGAAAAGGTTCTTTGAAGTGGACTCCTACCGTAAACTTCACCATCTATGACAAAACCACCATCGAAAGCTTGTCAGCGGGTGAACTAGGGTTCGAAGAATTGAGATTTGCTACTCCAGGTGCTCCTGGTCAAAATAACAACCCAATCATCTACAACAGAGTAGGTCAGACTTTGGGTGACATTTACGGTCCAAGATTGAATGGCTTGACTGAAAGCGGACAATACATTCTTTCTACTACAGATCCAAATGAATTTGAAAAGCTAGGTAACGGTTTGCCAAAAGGTGAATTCGGCTTTGCCAACAGCTTCATGTGGGGACAGTGGTCTTTGAATGTATTCCTTAGAGGAGCTTGGGGACATGATCTGTACAACTCTTACAGAGGCTTCTATGAAAACGGTGATCCAGGATCAAACACTTGGAACTCTGTCATCACAGACAAAACTCCAACCAGCCCATTGGTATCTTCCAGCCCTACCTTCAACAGCTCTTATGTAGAAGACGCTTCTTTCATCCGTTTGGACAACATGGAATTGGGTTACAATTTGAAAACCAATTCTCCTAATTTGAGTTCTCTTAGAGTGTATCTAGCAGCCCAAAACCTATTTACACTTACAGGTTATACAGGTATCGATCCTGAGGTAAGAACAAACGACTCCGAAAACGGTGATGCGTTTACTTCAGCACTTTCTCCAGGTATCGAGCGTAGAAATACTTACTTCCAGACTCGTTCATTCACTTTGGGTGTAACTGTAAACTTTAAATAACCAGTTAAATCATACAGATATGTTAAAATCATTCAATAAAATCTGCTTGATGCTTCCTTTGGTATTTGCCATCGGAGCATGTCAGGAATTGGAGCAAGAGGTACTAGATGGGGTGACAGCAGAGGATATAGCCAATAGCAAAAATCCCAACTTGGTTAACGTACTTAAGGCTTCAGCTTACTCCCGAATCGTTGGTTCTTGGGGAGGTCATAATAGTATTTGGTCCATTCAGGAAGTATCTTCCGACGAAATGGCAATCCCTCAAAAGGGCGCTGACTGGGAAGATGGTGGTCAGTGGATCAGAATGCATCAGCACAAGTGGAATCCTTCCGAGGAATCTTTCAACAACTCTTGGGCTTATTGCTACAGTGCCATCGGTGAGATCAACAACTTGTTGATTCAATATCCGGATGTAGCTTCTTTGAACGCTGAATTGAAAGTGTTGAGAGCCTTGATTTACATGTGGTTGATCGACAGCTTCGGAAACGTGCCGATCATCGATGAAAACACCACAGGTGGAAACCCTACCAATGCTACAAGAGCTCAAGTGTTTGCTTTCATCGAGAAGTCCATCAAGGACAATATCGCCTTGCTTCCTGAGACAAGCTTGAAGCAGAACATCAACAAAATGACTGCTCAGGCAATGTTGGCCAAGCTTTATTTGAATGCCGGTGTTTACACAGGTACTACCAAATGGGCTGAGGCAGAAGCAGCAGCTGACGCAGTGATCAACAGCGGTAAGTATTCTTTGACCTCTAATTTCTTTGCGAACTTCTCTGAAAGAAACAGCGGATCTACTGAGAATATCCTAACCCTTCCTTACGATCAAAACAATGCAGGAGGATTCAACTTGGCACAAATGACCTTGCACTACCTAAGTCAGCAGACTTACAACCTGCAAGATCAGCCATGGAACGGATACGCATCTTTGGAAGAGTTTTACAACAGCTTCGACGCCAATGATTCCCGTAAGAAATCCTTCATCGAAGGACCTCAATTTGCTGCAAACGGAACGCGTCTTCTTGACATCTCCGCTGAAGCAAATGATCCGGATGGACAGCCTCTTACCTTCACTCCTAAAATCAACATGCTTTTCCCTAACGCTTTCCGTCAGGCAGGTGTAAGAGTAGGCAAGTTTGAATTCGCTAATGGAGCTGCATCTTCCCTAAACAATGATTATCCATTGATCAGATACGGTGAAATCATCCTAATCAAGGCAGAAGCTGCTTTGCGTCAAGGTAAAACTGCTGTGGCCTTAAACTGGGTCAACTTAATCAGAACCAGAGCGAACATGCCAGCATATACTACAATTACTCTTGACGAGCTATTCGCAGAGAGAGGTAGAGAAATGTTTGCTGAGGCCACCAGAAGATCTGACCAAATCCGTTTCGGAAAATGGAATCAGCCATGGTGGGAAAAAGGACAGTCTGAAGCTTTCAGAGCCTTGTTCCCAATCCCTCAAAATCAAATCAATGCCAACCCTGCTCTGAAGCAGAACCCTGGTTATTAATTGATAGAATCTATATTTGTAAAAGGAAGTGTGCTTCGGTACACTTCCTTTTTTTTACACAAGTTTTGAAAAAACTATTCCTATTTACAGCATCACTTTTACTTCTCTTTTCCTGCGCAAAAAGAGAACAGGAGGACTTTACACTTTTCAAACTAATTGACCCCAAAGCCTCCGGAATTGACTTCCGTAATGATCTAAGCTATACCGAAAAGGTCAACCCATACACCTTCCGAAATTTTTACAATGGAGCTGGAGTCGCCTTAGGCGATATCAACAATGATGGCCTGATTGATATCTTTCTGGCCAGCAATCAAGGCAGCAACCGATTATACCTCAATCAGGGAAACCTGAAATTTAAAGACATTACCGACGAGGCAGGATTGAACTCCACCGGATACTGGTCCACCGGCGTAAGCATGGCCGATGTCAATGGAGATGGACTTTTAGATATCTATGTCTGTAAATCCGGACCTTTAGGCGGAGAAAAACGCCACAACGAACTCTTCATCAACCAGGGAAACCTGAGCTTCCAGGAGAAATCTAAAGAATATGGACTGGCAGAAACAGGCCTGAGCCAGCATGCAGTTTTTTTTGACTACGATAAAGACGGAGACCTGGACATGTATCTCCTGAGCAATTCAGGACGCTCGGTAGGGATCTACGACCTAAGAGAAGGACAGCGGGAAATTCGCGATCCCGAAGGAGGAAATAAGCTCTTTAGAAATGATGGACAAAAATTCACAGACGTATCTGTGGAAGCAGGAATTTATGGAAGTGCCATTGGCTATGGTCTTGGAGTGACCGTCGCTGATTTGAATGAAGATCATTGGCCCGACCTGTATGTCTCCAATGACTTTTTCGAGCGGGATTACCTATACCTCAATAATCAGGATGGTACGTTTACCGAGATTTTGACCGAAGTGCTTCCCGAAATCAGCATGGGATCCATGGGTGCCGATATTGCCGATCTTGACAATGATTCCCGCCCCGATATTTTTGTCACGGAAATGCTACCCGCTACTTGGGAACGCATCAAAACCAAAACTCCATTTGAAGAATGGGATAAATATCAGGCCAATATCAAGTCAGGCTATCACCATCAGTTTACCCGAAATACCCTCCAAAGAAATCTGGGATTCAGACCTGGATCCAAGATGCCGGTATTTGCCGAAGTATCCAGACAAGCAGGGGTTGAGGCCACGGATTGGAGCTGGGGAGCTTTGATCTTTGATGCAGATTTGGATGGATTGAGAGACATTTTTATCGCCAATGGCATCGTCAAAGACCTTACCGATTTTGACTATGTGGATTTCTATGTCAACAATCAAAGCAAGGTGGCAGAATATCGGAAGGATTCCGTACTGCTGACCAAAATGATCGACGAATTCCCTTCCGAGCCTCAGCATAATTACTGGTTCAAAAATCTCGGAAACTGGAAGTTTGAAAACCGTGCTGGGACTTCGGGCTTGAATGAGGCAAGCTTTAGCTCAGGAGCTGCCTACGGAGATTTGGATAATGACGGAGATTTGGATTTGGTGGTCAATAACCTGAACGGATTGGTCTCCCTATACCAAAACCAACTTGCCGAAACCCAAAAAATCAATTTTCTGACCTTGGACTTGGGAAATTCATTCGGGGCCAAGGTTTGGATTTATGCCCAGCAGGACCAGTATTTTCAGGAATTCCAGCCAGTCAAAGGCTATATGTCTTCGGTAGATTCCCGTCTTCATTTTGGCTTGGGAAGTCACACCTCGTTGGATTCACTCCACATTCTTTGGCCTGACGGGACTTTTACCCGGCTTCAAAACGTTCCTTCCAACCAAATTCTGAAGCCTAAAAAAGAAAACCCAATCCCTTCAGCCAAACCTCTGAACCCAGACTTCAATCCCCCATTTGTCCTATCTGGCATTCCGATTCCCTTTCGACATCAAGAAAGCGATTTTGTGGATTTTGACCGGGATCGGTTGAGATTCTGGATGATCAGCAACGAAGGTCCCAAAGCCGCCAAAGCCGATGTCAACGGGGATGGTTTAGAGGATATTTTCATTCCGGGTGCCAAAGGCCAAGCTTCTGCGCTGCTTTTACAAAACTCCAAGGGTGAGTTTGTTTCCCATCAAAAACAGATGTTTGAATCCAGTGCGCTGTCGGAGGACATATCTGCCTTCTTTTTTGATGCCAATGGGGATCAGATCCCAGACCTTTTGGTGGCCAGCGGAGGAATAGAGTTTTCTGATTTCTCTCCCACCTACCAAGACCGGCTTTACTTGAACGACGGAAAAGGAAACTTCACACTTTCCTCTCAGATCTTTTCAAGCTTGCCAAGCTCCTTTGCCCTATCCTATGACTGGGATCAGGACGGAGATCAGGATTTGATAATCGGACAAAGGGCTGTTCCCTTTGGATACGGAATCCCTGTGGGGGTGGAATTTTGGGAAAATGACGGGAAGGCCAACTTTACAAATATCAGTAAAACCCTTGCCTCCGAGCTATCAGAACTCGGGATGATTACCTCAGGAGCTTTAGAAGACTTGGATGGAGACCAAATCCCGGAGCTGATTCTCGCAGGTGAATGGATGTCCATTCGGATTTTCAGCCTAGCAGAAGGAAAATTCACGGAGAAAACTCAAGCTTTGGGATTCCAATCCACTCACGGACTTTGGAATGCCTTAAAGGTCCAAGATATCAATGGGGATGGAATGCCAGATATCCTTGCCGGAAATTGGGGGACAAACTCAAGAATAAGAACCTCCTCCATCGCTCCACTTCGAATGATCATCAATGATTTTGATCAAAATGGATCCCTGGAGCAAATTCTGGCATTTGAGAACAATGGGGAAACTATTCCCATGGTTTTGAAAACAGCCCTGCTTAAGCAGATTCCATCTTTGAAAAAGCAATTGACCACTTATGCTGCCTACAAAAGCATGCCTTTGGAAAAGCTTTTTCCTGCCTCCATTTGGGCAAATTCCTTAATTTTACGTGTGGATTTATTGGAGACTACTCTATGGATGAATCAAGGAAACGGAAGGTTCACCCAAGCTTCCCTTCCAGTCGAAATCCAGTCCTCCCCAGTGTATTCCATAGAATTTCTGAAAGACTCCCAAGGCCAATCCTATTTGGTGTTTGGGGGAAATCAAAGCAGAATCAAACCTGAAATGGGTTCGCAAATGGGAAGCTATGGATGGGTGCTGAAGGCAGAAGAAAATGAAAAATGGAAAGTACTTCTTCCGGAAGAAAGTGGATTCTTCGTTCCGGGGGAAATCCGGAGTATGCTCCAAATTAAATCCGGAGAAAAGTCCAAATTAATTACAATTAGAAACAATGAAACACCTTTGGTTTTTGAAATACACTAGTGTTCTGGCAATCTTGGTTCTCTTTTCCTGCAAAACAGAATATGAAAAACTGGAGGAAAGGGAGTTAAGCTCTGGCAAACAAGTGAATGAACTCTTTCTGGGCTTAGAATTAGGAATGACAAGAAAAGATTTCTTCCAAACTTGTTGGGACCTCAATAAGCAAGGCCTTCTTACCAATGGCCCAACGGAGCTATCTGTGGAATATTCCCCTAAAATGCCCTCAGGAAATACCGCAAAAATGCGCTTCTATCCCAGATTTGAACAGGATAAAATCTACCTCATGCCTATCGAATTCCAATATGAAGGCTATGCACCTTGGAATGAGGAACTGAATGTGGATAATCTAAGGGATGATGTCATTGCTTTATTCGAAGAATGGTACGGCCCGGGATTTTTGGAAGTCAGCAATGAGGACAAAACCAAAGTGGTATTCGTCAAGATGGACGGTAATCGCCGCATCCGCATTTTCAAGAAAACCCTCGCCATCGTACGGGTAGAAATCTCTGATCTGCCGGTTCAAAAATCCCTTAATCAGGAAGAGTCATGAGAAAAATCTATGCCTTCCTTCTCCTTTCGGGCCTTCTCGCCTCCTGTTCAAAATCCCAACAGGAAACCCCTACCCTTTTTCAAGAAATCAGCCCAGAGAAATCCGGAGTTGGTTTCAGAAATGATCTTGGCTTTGACGAGGAGTTTAACATTTTCACCTATCGAAATTATTACAACGGTGGCGGTGTAGCCTTGGGAGATGTCAACAATGACGGGCTGGTCGATATTTACCTTTCTGCCAACCAAGGCCCCAATAAACTTTACCTCAACAAAGGAAATCTCCAATTCGAAGACATCACGGACAAAGCCGGAGTAGCAGGCACGCGTGCTTGGAGTACCGGGGTGGCCATAGCAGATGTGAACGGTGACGGGTTTTTGGACATTTATGTCTGCAACTCCGGGGATGTGTCAGGAGACAACAAGCAAAATGAGCTTTTCATCAATCAAGGAGACGGTACTTTTCAGGAAAAGGCAGAGGAATATGGCTTAGCTGATCAGGGATTTTCTACCCACGCGGTATTTTTTGATTATGACAAAGACGGAGATTTGGATGTGTATCTCCTGAACAATTCCTACCAGGCGATTGGCTCTTTCAACAAAATGCAGAATGAAAGACCCAAAAGAGACCCTGTCGGAGGTGATAAACTGTATAGAAATGAAGGCGGGAAATTTGTGGATGTCAGTGAGGAGGCAGGGATTTATGGCTCGATCATCGGGTTTGGCTTGGGAATTACCATCGGGGATGTCAATCAGGATACCTGGCCGGACATCTTCATTTCCAATGACTTTTTTGAAAAAGACTATCTCTACCTAAACAATCAGGACGGGACTTTTACCGAAGCTTTGGAGTCCCAAATGCGCTCCATCAGTGCCGCTTCCATGGGAGCGGATATTGCAGACATGAACGGAGATGGCCTTCTCGACATCTTCGTGACCGACATGCTTCCTGAGCCTAGCACCCGGCTCAAGCAGGTGACCACTTTCGAAAACTGGGATAAATTCCAGTTCAACAAACTGCATGGGTACCATTACCAGTTTTCCAGAAATATGCTTCATGTGAACAATGGCAATGGAACATTCAGCGAAGTTGGAAGACTGGCCGGCGTCGAAGCTACGGACTGGAGCTGGGGAGCTCTGCTATTTGACATGGACAACGACGGCATGCGGGATATTTTCGTGGCCAATGGAATTTATCAGGACATCACTGATCTGGACTACCTGAACTTTATCGACAACGAGGAAACCAAGATCAAAATCATTACACAGGACGGGGTGGATTACCGGGCACTCATCGATCCGATTCCCGTAAATCCGGTACCCAACTATGCCTATAAAAATCTGGGAGACCTGAATTTCAAAAATATGGCCCAGGAATGGGGCTTGGGCAAAGCCATTCATTCCAATGGAGCTGCCTATGGAGATTTGGACAATGACGGAGACCTCGATCTGGTAGTCAATAATGTGAACCAATTTGCCCAGATTTTCCAGAATCAATCCACTACCCTCCTTCCGGAAAATCAGTGGATCCAGTTCTCTCTCAAAGGAAAAGGCCAAAATACCGGAGCGATTGGTACCCAAATCCTCGCCAAATCAGGAAATCAGACTTTTTACCTAGAGCAAATCCCCAACCGTGGATTCCAGTCTTCCATGGATCCTAAATTGACCTTAGGACTGGGAAATGTCAGCAAGCTGGATGAGATCAAAATCCTCTGGCCTGACGGTAAATTCACTGAATTGAAGAATGTTAACTCCAAGCAGGTACTAGAACTGAGTTGGGAAGAGTCTGGAGATTTGCCTCCGGGAACCTCCTTTTTCGACAAAATCTCCACTACTCCGATATTCAGTCTGGAGACTGATAAACCTTTGGATTTTGTCCATCAGGAAAATGAATTTGTGGACTTTGACCGGGACCGTCTGACCTATCACATGCTCTCTACCGAAGGTCCGGCCTTTGCCAAAGCAGATGTGAATGGAGACGGATGGGAGGACTTGTACTTTGGAGGCGGCAAAACCTATCCTGGGAAATTATATCTCGGAAAAAATAACGGAAAGTTTGTACCCAACGAGCAAAAAGCCTTTTTGGAAGATGCCATTTCGGAGGATACAGATGCTGTTTTCTTTGATGCAGATGGTGATGGGGATTTGGATCTATTTGTGACTTCCGGGGGCAATGAATCCGGTTTTGGCTCACCAGATCTAGCCGACCGCTTATACATTAATGACGGGAAAGGAAATTTCTCCAAAGGGTTTTCCACCGGAATGCAGGGCGTGTTTGGCTCCAGCTCAGTCGTCGAACTTCTTGACATCAATGAAGACGGAGCCTTGGACCTCTTGGTAGGAGGAAGATTGGTGCCTTTTACCTATGGAGCAAATCCTGATTCTCAGCTTTGGATCAATGACGGAAAAGGAAATTTCAAGGAAAAATCCGCAGAACTTGCTCCTGCTCTCAAAGGACTCGGAATGGTCACCGATGCCAAAGTCAGTGATTGGAATGGAGATGGAAAATCCGATGTGATCCTAGTGGGTGACTGGATGGCTCCCGTAATCCTGGAAAATAGAAACGGAAAACTGGAAAAGCTTGAAATCCCGCTTTTGGAAACCCTAAAAGGCTGGTATCAAAGTCTTGAAATCGCCGATCTCAATCAAGACGGCAGGCCGGATTTCATTTTGGGTAATCACGGAAAGAATTCCAGATTCCGAGCAAGCCTGGAAAGTCCGATCACTCTTTTCCTCAATGACTTTGATCAGAATGGCGCCATCGAGCAAATCATGACCAAAAGATCCGGAAATGCAGAAATTCCTTACACGCTCAAGCATGAATTGGAAAAGCAAGTTCCGGGAATTAAGAAGAAATACATAAAATACACCGACTACAATCACCAAAGCCTGACAGATATTTTCCCTCAGGAAGTAGTCGGAAAATCACTCACCAATTCAGTAAACAATCTGGAGTCAGGAGTAATACTAAATTTAGGCAATGGAAATCTGGAGTGGAAACCTTTTGGCTCCATGGGGCAGAAAACCTGGATTTATGCAATCCATGTGGCAGATTTCAACAAAGACGGTAAGCTGGATATACTGCTGGGAGGCAACCTAAGCGGAGCCAAACCTGAAGTCGGTAAATACGATGCAGGATACGGGGAAATTCTACTCGGTAAGGGTGATGGAAGCTTTGAGTACTATCCTAATGCAATTCACGGCCTGAACCTAAGTGGGGATATTCGGGCGTTTTCCATGCTGGGCACCAACCAACTCTTGGTGGTGAAAAACAATGCTCCTGCTGAAATCTGGAGGTATTGAAAATGAATAAACTTGTCTATTGGCCCCTGGGAATCTGCCTTTTATTCTCTTCCTGTAAAAAGGAAGCTGAAAAGGAATCGAATTTATTTACCCTTTTATCTCCGGAAGAAACTGGCGTTCATTTCCAAAACACACTGAATTCCGACTCCGAACTCAACATTCTGGAATACCTCTATTTCTACAACGGAGGAGGAGTCGCAGCTGGAGACATCAATAATGACGGTTTGGTGGACCTTTTCTTTACCGGAAATCAAGTTCCCAACAAACTCTATCTCAATAAAGGAAACTTTCAATTTGAGGATATCAGTGAATCGGCGGGAATCACGGCAGATGGAGCCTGGTCAACCGGAGTGACATTTGCAGATGTCAATGGAGATGGTCTTTTGGACATCTATGTTTGTCAAGTCGCCGAAATCGGGAAAACACCCGGATCCAATAAGCTTTACCTCAACCTTGGCCAAAACAAATTCAAAGAATCAGCCGAAGAATACCGGGTGGACTTCAGGGGCTACAGCACCCATGCCCTGTTTTTTGACTACGACCGAGATGGGGATTTGGATCTTTACCTTCTCAATCACAACGTCAAATCCCCGGAGGTTTTTGCCCAAGCAGAAAAAAGAACCCAAGCAGATCCCAGTGGGGACAAGCTTTTCAAGAATCTTCTTGCCGAAGGAAAAAAAGGCTTTGTTGATGTGACCGAATCCGTGGGGATTTACTCCAGTATCCTGGGATTTGGATTGGGAGTGGCTGCAGAGGACTTCAATGGAGATGGATGGCTGGACTTGTACGTGTCCAATGACTTTACCGAAAACGACTACCTCTACCTCAACAATCAGGACGGGACATTTAGGGAGGCATTACAGGAATTGATCACCAGCACCAGCCGGTATTCCATGGGAAATGATGCCGCAGACCTGAATGGAGACGGATTTCCGGAAATCTTCACTACGGACATGCTCCCCGAAGATCCAGAAATCTGGATGAAGTCGGTGGGTGAAGACAAAGCAGAAGTGTATCAGATTAAGGAACGCTTTGGCTATGCAGATCAATATGTCCGAAACCACCTGCAATTGAATCGAAATGGAAAAGGATTCTCCGAGATCGCACTATTCTCTGAAGTATTTGCCTCTGATTGGAGCTGGTCTCCTTTGATCTTTGATTTTGACAATGATGGACTGATGGATATCCATGTTACCAATGGAATCACCAAAAGACCCAATGACCTGGATTTTATCCAATACAGTCAAGATGTGGACGCCAAAACTCCCATGGAAGAACTCCGCAAAAAACAGATCGACATGCTGCCACAGCTGAAGATTGCCAATTTTGCCTGGAGAAATCAGGGAGACCTTCGATTTTCCAACGAAGCAAAATCTTTAGGATTGAATCAGGAAAGCTATTCCAATGGCTCTACTTACGCAGATTTGGACAATGACGGGGACTTGGACTTGATCATCAACAACATCGACCAACCCGCCTTTATCTACCAAAACCACAGCGAAAAATCCGGAAATCATTTCCTTAGAATTAACTTGGAATCCCTTCCCACCAACTCTTTTGGAATCGGTTCCAAAGTCACACTCTTTGCCGAAAACCGACAATTTGCTCAGCGGATCAGCACTTCCAGAGGTTTTCAGTCAGGCACTTCCACGACATTGGTTTACGGTTTGGGAAAAGTGGAAAAAATCGATTCCATAGAAGTCTTTTGGCCGGAAGGGGAACGGGAAATTTTTCCGGGATCCCCCAGTAACCAAAGTCTTCTTCTCCAAAAAGGAAAGGGAAGACCCGCTGCTTTTCTACCAATTCAAGGTTCCAATCAGCCTACCTTCCCAACCATCCCTTGGAAGCATCAGGAGAAAAACGAGGTGGATTTTATCAAGCGGGAATACCTAGCTCCGAAGAGTTTTACTCAAATGGGTCCTGCCTTGGCAGTGGGGGATGTCAATGGTGACGGATTAGAGGACGTGTATCTGGGAGGAGCCAGAGATCAGGCTGGAGTTGTTTTACTTCAGCAGAAAAACGGGGAGTTTCTGGAAGCAGAAAATCCCATTTTCCAGCAATTGGCCAAGGCAGAGGATGTGGTTGCAGAATTCGCGGATCTCAACGGAGATGGATTTTTGGACTTGTTTGTGGGGAGCGGAGGAAATGAAAACCCATCTGGAGACCTGTATAATTTTGACCGGATTTTCTTAGGAGACGGACAGGGCCATTTTCGCTTTTCCATGAATTCCCTTCCTCCTATCGGAGAAAACACCAGCACAGTAGCCATTGCTGATGTCGATCAAGACGGAGATTTAGACCTTTTTATAGGCTCCTCAGTAGTGACTGGCGATTATGGGGCAAATCCCAAAAGTAGTCTCTTGTTGAATAATGGAAGGGGACAATTTCAGGACATGACTGCCTATTACTTTGGACAGGATGTGGCTTTGGAAATGATCAATGCCTCCAGATTTTCGGATTTGAATGGAGACGGAAAGCCGGAGTTAATCCTGTCCGGAGATTGGAATGCCTTACGGGTTTTTACTTTTGAAAATGGAAAAGCTGTGGAGCTATCCCCTAAAGGCCTTGAGTTCTCGGCAGGCTGGATACAAGCGCTAGAGATCGCGGATGTGGACGGAAACGGTAAACCGGATATTCTGGTAGGGAACCTTGGCCTCAACTCCAAGCTAAAAGCCAGTCGGGAAAAGCCGGTTTGGCTCTATCATCATGATTTTGATGGCAATGGGCAGGCAGATCCGCTGATTTTCCATCATATGGGTGAGAAGCTGGTTCCGTTTGCTACCCGAGACGACCTGATTCGACAGATTCCCGGAATCAAGAAAAAGCATACTTCCTATGCAGAATATGCCCAAATCTCCAAGCCAGAGGACCTTTTCCCGAGTGAAGAACTCCAAAAAGCCAGAAAACTCCCAGCTTATGAATTCCGATCAGGTGTTTACTTACAGCAGGAAGATGGAAGCTTTGTGTTTGTAGCTTTCCCACAGGAATTACAATTGAGCCCGGTAGGAGCTCTTGCTTGGGAGGAAACTTCCAAAACCTTGGCTTTGGGTGGCAACTCCAAAGATTTGAGGGTGGATTTAGGCAAATCTCGAAATCTCAGTCCTACCCTATTACAATGGGGAGCCGGATCATGGGACCTAATTCCCAATGCCTTGTCCGGTCAGATAACTCCTGAAATCAGAGTGATTCGGTCAATTTCTGTTCAGGGGAAACAGTATTTCCTGGGAGCTGAAAATAATGGATCAATCTATTGGATTCGGTAAAAACCTGTTATAAATCATTGGTGAATGGGAAGCATATCCTTAGCTTTGGAGTCTCATCTAAGTTGATAAACCGCTCAAACCCAATCTGGAGCAATCTTTATCACACTTAATTGGTATACCCACTATGCGTACGTTTAAAATTACCCTAAAAGCCTTCTTCTTGGTTCTTTTGGCTTTTGCCTGCCAAGAAAAGAAGGACTATTCGCAAGCGATCTCCGATGGAAGATATTTTCATCAGGCCCAGAAAAGAATCACGGAAGTCATCATTCATGACATCTTTTCCCCGCCGGTAGCTGCGAGGATCTATTCCTATTCTTCATTGGCGGCCTATGAAGTAGCGGCCGCCACAGATCCGACTCACTATGCTTCCTTGATGGGACAGCTGAATGGTTCAGAACCCATTCAAGTAACTGTACCGGAAGGAATTTATCCCCCTCTGTCAGCACTAGCAGCCTATTATCAGGTAGGAACGGCCTTGATTTTCTCCGAAAAGATGATGCAGGAGCATCGGGACAAAGTATTTGCGGAATTGAAAGAAAAAGGAATTCCGGATGAGGTATTTGAAGCCTCTCTGGCCTTCGGAAAAGAGATTGCAGATCATGTCATCGCCTATTCCAAAAAGGACAATTATCACCAAAGCCGGTCTTTTCCTAAGTACACCGTAGTAAGCGATGCAGGAACTTGGCAGCCCACTCCTCCGGCATACATGGAAGCGATCGAGCCGCATTGGAACAAAATCAGAACTTTTGTCCTGGACTCAGCGGCTCAATTCAAACCCCTTCCTCCACCTCCTTTTTCCACAGATCCAAATTCGGAATTCTTCAAATTGGCGAAAGAAGTCTACGAAGCGGACATCAATGCGACCAAAGAAAATAAAGACATTGCCATGTTTTGGGATTGCAATCCCTACAAGATGAATGTCAAAGGCCATGTGATGTTTGCGGAGAAAAAAATCACTCCCGGAGGACATTGGATGAGCATAGCTTCTATTGCCGCGGCAGGTGCCGGCAAAGACTGGAAAGGGACCGTTGAAGCCTTGGCCTTGACCGGAATTTCCCTGAATGAGGCATTTATTTCCTGCTGGGACGAGAAATACCGAAGCAAACTGATCCGTCCGGAAACCTACATCAATCAGCATATCGATGAAAACTGGGTGCCATTGCTTCAGACTCCTCCATTCCCTGAGCATACCAGCGGGCATAGCGTAGCTTCTGCAGCTTCTGCCTATACTTTGGCTCAGCTTTTCGGGGATGAATTCCATTTGGTGGACAGCTCTGAAGTGGATTATGGGCTTCCTATCCGTGAATTCAATTCCTTCACCGAAGCAGCCAAAGAAGCAGCAATCAGTCGATTTTATGGTGGAATTCATTACCGTCCTGCGATTGAATACGGGGTCACACAAGGCACTCAGGTAGGAGAATTGATCTGGAAAAAAATATCCACCAAGCCGGACCAGGTAGCGATGAAGAAGTAAGAGTCAAGATAGTAGACCTTAGACACAAGACGTAAGACGTTAGATCCAAGAAGCTAGAAAGTACTGCGCAGGTATTGACCTAGTTTTAAGAAACAAGAATCCCGGGCGAGAAGCTCGGGATTTTTTATTTTCATTTGGTTTTCAACCCACCACTGCCCACTAAAAAATAACTATTTCTCTATTCTTAGTGGTCAACTTAATTACTTGTTGAACCATCCACTTTGAGTTTAAACTGGATTAGAAAACCTAATGCCTCGGGGTTAGATTCAATTACACTTTTTAAGTCTGAGTTTTTGAATTCTGGCATTGAGTGATTTATCTGATCCCTAGAAACAAATGCCAAAAATCTGTCCTCATTTACCCCGATCACTTTTGGAAAAGGCTGGTCAAAACTTATGTCATTCTTAAAGTTTTGAAACCTGAAACTCAACCCGAAATCTCCATCAACCAAGGCCATTTTTGGTACCTCATTGATAATATGGAAAAGCAAAAACTGATTTGCTGTTTTTTCAAAAAGAGTGAAAAAAGATGGTTGACTTTGAAGTGTGGTCCTGAATTGATCAAACCCTTCCTGATCCAGGCGATAGTCTGTTTTTTCATGGATTTTCAATGGTTCACTACCAAAGGCAAATCGTTTGAATTCTACTAATTCATCCTGGTCTACCCTGTAAATCAGGGGAGAAAATTGGGTATGTAGTAATACCATCGACAAATTCCCATCATTTACTTGATGAAATGGATTCATAGGATTCATCAAATATTCGATTGAAAAAGGAAGATGCGTAGAAGTGACTTTACCATTGCCGTTAACAAAAGCCAATGCAAAATCCTGTCCCCCACCTGTAAGCCCAACAAACCCTGATTCCGTCTTTGCAAATTTTCTTAAAGGTACTTCTAATGGAACCGGGTTTTGGAGGATAAAACTACCTTCTTCAATCTTCATGGGCAGGATTTTTCTCCCAACTCCGTCTAGGATATAAAGGAAATCATTAGCAATCCAGAAATCTGAGACTTCTTTGGCTTCATTTGGACCTTCGCCTTTCCGCAATGGAATAGGAACAATTTCCCAGGATTCCTTTTCAAATACATACAAGCTTTGGGAATAAGTAAAATCTCCTACCACAATAAATTGATCTGAGACCATTGCTTTGTCTAGCTCATTTGGAAAAAAAGCCGGGTCACCTGCTATAGGGATAATTTCCACCTCTTCAAACAAACTGGAAATAAGGATTGGATCTTGGGATTCTTGAGGGATAGTCAGATACCCTGAATTTGGACTATTACGTTTGCAGGCTATATTAAAAAAGAAGAAAATAATACAAGCAAATTTGAATTTGTTCATTTGGTGTATTCAAAATTGTGGTTTTAAAGTATTGAAAACCCTCCACCAGTTTGATGGAGGGGAAATTAAATGGATTAGGGACAAGTTGTGGATTGACCGCATTGACAATCTACACCCGAGCCATTTTGATGGCAAACTTGTCTTGTTGTCCCAGTAAACCAGTTACAGGTAATAATTTCCACTTTACAAGTAAACCCACCTCCCCCATCTCCTGGAAGTGAAGCCTGTGCCTGCGCACCTTGATTGAACATTAGGACTGATCCCAAAAACGCCAGTCCAAAGAATACTTTTTTTATAGTTTTAAAGAGTTAGAATTGGTAAAAAAGTTTTTGGCCCAAAAACGGCTTCATGATGAAGTTGAAACTAAGCTAATAAGCTAGTCCTATTCACGCAATAGGTAGTTAAAAATAGATTTTATGTTTTACACCACCGGTGTTTTTTTTTTTTGCAAACGGCAATTTTAAGAGATGTGATTTTCAGTGGTACAATTTCTTGTCCAGAATATACTCCTCCACTTTTTCAGGGAGGAGATATTTGACAGAATACCCTTCTTGGATGGATTTGCGGATAAAGGTGGCAGAGATATCCAGTAAGGGGGCATCAATGGTCTTTACCTTGGGATGCTCCCAGGTAATCGCCTCTCCCGGACGTGGATAGACCAGCAATTCGTAGTGCCCCAAAATAGCCTCGTAATTCTTCCACTTTTTGAAATGGGTCAGATTATCCGAACCCAGAAATAACACAAACTGATGCTGAGGATGCTGCTCATTCAGGTAGGTCAGCGTATCGATGGTATAGCTGGGCTTAGGCATCCGAAACTCCACATCTGAAGCTCTAAAATGAAAATGATCCGCAATCGCCAGCTCCACCATACGCAGTCGGTCAAACTCGTGGACTAGAGACTGTTGCTTTTTGAAGGGGTTTTGGGGACTGACCACAAACCAGACTTCGTCCAAGTCGGTCCTGTCATATAGCGTATTGGCAATAATCAGATGCCCGATATGAATGGGATTGAAGCTACCGAAATAGAGCCCTACTTTCATGAGCCCTTATTTGGCTAAAAAATCAGCAACCAAACTCACTGCTTCCTGAGAAGATTTCTCGAAGTCATCATTCAAGATCGTCACATCAAACTGCGGGGCAAAAGTCATCTCAAACTGAGCTTTGTACAATCTTCGGGATAGGGATTCAGGGGATTCCGTTCCCCGGTCATTGAGTCGGGAAGCTAAAACTTCCATACTTGGAACTTTCACAAAAATGGCCAAGGCCTGCTTGCCAAAGTATTTCTTCAAAGCCAATCCACCTTTCACATCCACATCAAAAATGACCGCCTTGCCGCTGTCCCAGATGCGCTGCACCTCTTCTTTGAGGGTTCCATAAAAATTCCCCTCATACACCTCTTCCCATTCCACGAAAGCATCTGCATCTATTTTTTGTTTGAATTCTTCGATACTCAAAAAGTAATAATCTCTTCCATGAACTTCATGCCGACCGCGCTTATCCCGCGTACAGGCTGAAATGGAAAAACCCAGGTTGGGAACATGCTGAATCAGGTGTTTGACCAGGGAAGTTTTTCCGGAGCCAGAGGGCGCGGAAAAAATAATGGCTTTGCCGGAGGCTGTACTCATTTGATTTCTTGGATCATCTGGCGAATGGAATCCGCCAATTTTTCAGGACAAGGTTGTTTGGTGCATTTGTTTTTGAGTACTTCCCGGATGGCTTGCTCGAGATGATAATGCTCAAAGCAAGGCTGGCATTTAGCCAACTTTTCTTTCAGGACATCTTTGCCCTCTTCTCCCATGTCTCCGTCCAGAATGCTCTCCAGGAGCTGAAAGCACTTGCTTACATCACTGCATTCCAGCTTTCGGGTGTTGGATGATAATTCGTTGTTTTCCATCAATACTTGGTTTATTCCTCCTCTTCGTCAGTTTTATAGCCCATGGTTTGGGCATAGCCCCGCAATTTCTCTTTCAAAAGATTCCTTGCCCGGTGGAGACGGGACCTGACAGTTCCGATGGGAATGTCCAGAATCTTTGCCATTTCCTCATAAGTGAATCCCTCCAAATCTGCCAGGATAATTACGGTACGGAAATCCACCGCCAAAGCATTGAGGGCATTGGAGATCTCATCTCCGAGCATATCCTTGACCGATTCAGCCCTTAGGTCTGTGGTACTCTGATAGTCAACATCATCGGAGTTGTAGAAAGTTTCCACCTCTTGATAATCGACCTTTGCTGGCTGCTTGCTCTTCTTGCGATACTCGTTGATAAAGCTGTTTTTCAGAATCCTGAAAAGCCATGCTTTGGCATTGGTTCCCTGCTCAAAAGAATTGATAAAACGAAAGGCTTTCATGTAGGTATCCTGTACCAGATCCTTGGCATCGTCCTCATCAAAGGTGAGCCTGAAGGCAAAATTGTACATCGAGTCTATGTGTGGCATAAACTCCCCATCAAAGATGGCGGTCTTCTCTTCTTGAGAATATTTCCTGCGCTGGACTTCAGACATAAGACCCAAAAGTAAGCATTGCGTCAATTTATGCCTAATCGCTGAACTTAAAGTCAGCCTATTTCCTTTAATTTGTCAGGCAATTGCTTCCTTGGAGGCAGATTTAGATTTCCCCAAAGCCATGTTTTTGATCAGACTGCTGTCCAGACTTCCCCTGGGAGTCCTGTATTTCTTTTCTGACATCCTTTACCTGATTGCAAGGTATGTGATTCGCTACCGCAAAAAAGTAATCGATGAAAATCTCAGATTCGCCTTTCCGGACAAATCGGAAGAGGAAAGAAAAGTGATTCGCAATCGCTTCTACCGCAACTTCACGGATGCTTTTTTCGCCGAGACACTCAAGTGTCTGACGATTTCCGAATCAGAACTCAGAAGAAGGTTCCAGGTCGTCAATCAAGACCTGATCGATCGAGAGGTCCTTCAGGGAAAGACTGCGATCATGATGGCCGGTCATGTCTTCAACTGGGAAATGGCGATTTTGGGCGTAGCCCTGAATACGCAAGTGGATGCCGAGACCGTTTATCTAAAACTTAACAATCCTTTTTTCAACAAGCTGATGCTGGCCATCCGAACTCATTTTGGAGGGATTATGACTGAAAAACAGGATTTTCGGAAAAGCATGATCACCTTGAGAACTCAGCATAGAATTCTTCATTTGGCTGCTGACCAACGTCCTCCGGGAAAGGAAAACCGATACCAAAGGGATTTTCTCCACCGCCCGGCTTATTTCTTTGAGGGCGGAGAGGTTATCTCCAAAAAGATGGGATTTCCGGTGTTTTTTGGCACTATCACCAAAGTCAAAAGGGGGCATTACCGCTTTGAGTACACCAAATTAGCCGATCCACCTTATGGAGACCATGCACCGCACAGCATCACCGATGAGTTTTGCAAAAGACTAGAAAACAATATCCGTTTGCAACCTGATTTGTACCTTTGGAGTCACAAACGCTGGAAGATTTAAATTGGAAAATTGGAAGATTGAAAGATTGAATAATTGGGCTAAGACTTTTCCCACTAAATCCTAACAACCATGGATACAGTGGCTTCTGTCTTCCAACTCCCGCCTCCAGTCTTCCATCTCCTTGCTTCTTGCTTCTTGCCAATTGTATATTGCCTCTTGCTACTTGGACCATATCTTGATACTAACTTCTAGCTACTAGATACTAAAAAATGGATTATCTCAAGGACCTCAATCCTCCCCAAAGACAAGCTGTAGAACAAACCGACGGACCAGTCATGATCATTGCCGGTGCCGGTTCGGGCAAAACCCGGGTACTCACGTTTCGGATTGCACACTTGATCTATGCCAAGGGAGTTGATCCTTACAACATCTTATCACTGACATTTACCAACAAGGCCGCCAGCGAGATGAAGCACCGGATCGAAAGGCTGGTGGGACTGGAAGCCAGAAATACCTGGATGGGGACTTTTCACTCCGTCTTCGCCAAAATTCTCCGGGTAGAATCGGAAAAATTAGGGTATCCTTCCAACTTCACCATTTACGATACTGACGACTCCAAATCTCTAATCCGGACGATTGTGAAAGAAATGAGACTGGACGACAAAGTTTACAAACCCAGCGTGGTATTGTCCAGAATCTCAGGGGCCAAAAACCGCCTGATCTCCTGGCAGGCTTATCAATCAGATCCTTTTGTAAAGGCGGATGACGAGGCTGCCCAAAAGCCAAGAATGGGAGAAATCTACCAGCGATACCAAGACCGCCTTTTTAAGGCCGGGGCGATGGACTTTGACGACTTGCTATTCAATACCAATGTCCTGTTCAGGGATCATTTAGACGTGCTCAACAAGTACCAGCAGCGATTCAAGTATGTGATGGTTGACGAGTTTCAGGACACCAACCTTTCCCAGTATTTGATCACTAAAAAACTCGCCGCCGTACATCAAAATATCTGTGTGGTGGGTGATGATGCGCAGAGTATTTATGCCTTTCGCGGAGCGGATATCCAGAATATCCTCAACTTCGAAAAGGACTACCCCGACCTTTTTGTGGTCAAACTGGAGCAAAACTACCGCTCCACCAAAACCATTGTGGAGGCCGCTAATTCCATTATCGACAAAAATAAAGCTCAGCTGAAAAAGGTCGTGTGGACCTCCAATCCCGACGGAGACCTGATCGAATTGATCAAAGCGACTTCGGACAATGAAGAAGGAAGGATCGTGGCCACAACTATTTTCGAAGAGAAGAATAACAAAAAACTCAACAACAGCGACTTCGCTATCCTTTACCGGACCAACTCCCAATCCCGAGCGATGGAAGAGGCCCTTCGGAAAATGAATCTCACCTACAAGATTGTGGGGGGTCTTTCCTTCTATCAAAGAAAGGAAATCAAAGACCTCATGGCCTACCTTCGCTTTACGGTCAATCCAGCAGATGAGGAGGCCTTCAAGCGAATCATCAATTATCCCAAAAGAGGAATCGGAGATACTTCGGTTGAAAAAATCCTCGTGGCAGCCTATGAGCATGACATTCCGCTCTGGGAAGTCGTGCAAAATGCCCATAGCTTTTTGGGAGGCAGAGCAGGGTCTTCTGTCGATGACTTTTCCACCATGATCAAAGCCTTCCAGATTGAGGTAGAGCGCAAAGATGCCTACGAAGCAGCTAGCTCTGTAGCCAAGCAAAGCGGATTGCTTCGCGAGCTTTATGAAGACAAAACCATCGAAGGACTTAACCGCTATGAAAACGTCCAGGAACTCCTGAATGCCATCAAAGAATATGTGGACAATCCAGAAAACCCGGACAAAAGTCTAGGTGCTTTTCTTCAAGAAATTGCCCTTCTGACAGACAATGACCAGGACAAAGACCAGACGGATGCCATTACCCTGATGACCATCCACTCCTCAAAAGGCCTTGAGTTCAAACAAGTCTTCGTTGTGGGGATGGAAGAAGATCTTTTCCCTTCCCAAATGATGATGCAGAGCCGGGAAGATTTGGAGGAGGAAAGGCGACTCTTTTACGTGGCCACTACCCGAGCAATGGACAAACTCTACCTGACCTATGCGCTTTCCAGGTATCGTTTTGGTCGCTTATTGAATTGTGAGCCGAGCAGATTTCTGGAGGAAGTCGACCCTGCCACCATCAAGGTCAACAAAAAAATGTCCGCAAGTCGGGAGTTTCCCGGAGCCTTAAGAAAAGAAGGGCTGCCGGGATCACAGGGTTTTATCGGCATCAAAAAACAGCCCGAGGCACGTACTCCCGTTCAGATGAAAATCCATACTCCCAGCCCGGATTTCAAGCCCAGCAACACCAATAATCTTCATGCAGGACAATTGGTAGAGCACCCTAAATTCGGCTTTGGGAAGGTTCAAAAAATTGAAACAGAAGGACTTAACAAAAAAGCAACGATCCAATTTGAGCATTTTGGTGAAAAGACATTATTGCTTAGCTTTGCCAAGCTCAGAATTATAGACTAATCACCTGCTTCCCTGTCATTTGGTGATTTTTTGTTACCTTTTATGAGGCAAAATGGGGAAGTGACATGGAGCATAACGAATCAGAAAAACATCAACTTATCTTGAAAGAATACGGCAAAAACATTCAGCAGCTGGTCAATCATGTGGCCGCTATTGAAGACCGGGAAAAGCGCACGCAAAGTGCCTACACCGTCATTGAAATCATCAAACAACTCAATCCGTCCTTAAAACAGGAAAACGACCAAAAGCTTTGGGACGACCTGTATATCATGTCGAATTTCACCTTGGATGTCGATGGGCCTTTTCCCATGCCTGAAAAAGAACTTCTGGGCAAAAAACCTCTTCCGGTAGGCTATCCTAAAGGGGAGATCAAGTTCAAACATTACGGCAGAAACATCGAAAAACTGATCGAAAAAGCCATTGAAATCGAAAATGATGAGGAGCAGGAGAATGCGATCATCTACATCGGTCAGCTGATGAGAAGCTTTCATTCTACCTGGAACAGGGATAATTTCGACGATGGCATCATCATCGATGATATCAAAACACTCTCCAAAGGAAAGCTTCATATCGATTTGGAAAAAGTAAGGGAAAATGCACTCTTCGAATCCAATACCCGAAGAGACTTCAAAATCCCTCACATCGAGGAAGAGTCTCATTCCCACAAGAAAAAACATCACGGTAAAAAACACCGAAACGGTCACAAAAAACGCAGATAGGATAAATGGCATCTTTTAGAGTCACCGGAGGCACCCGCCTGAAAGGTGAAATCATCCCCCAAGGAGCAAAAAATGAGGCGTTGCAGATACTTTGTGCAGTACTCCTCACCCCAGAAGTAGTCACCATCCATAAAGTTCCCAATATCCGGGATGTCAATAAGCTCATCGAGCTTTTGGCAGACATGGGTGTCAAAGTGACCAAACTAGGCCCAGAGTCCTACAGTTTCAAGGCTGACGAAGTCAAATTGGATTATTTGGAAACAGAAGACTTCCTGAAAAAGGCCTCCTCTCTTCGTGGCTCTGTGATGATCTTAGGCCCACTTTTGTCAAGGTTCGGAAAAGGAAAACTTTCCAAACCGGGAGGAGATAAAATCGGCCGCAGAAGAATGGATACCCACTTTTTTGGATTCCAGAAATTAGGAGCCCAATTCCACTACGATGCCAAAAACGAGATCTTCCATATCGACGGCAAAAACCTGAAAGGCACCTACATGCTTCTCGACGAGGCGTCGGTTACCGGGACGGCTAATATTGTCATGGCGGCAGTTTTGGCCGAAGGAAAAACTACTATCTACAATGCTGCCTGTGAGCCTTACTTGCAGCAGCTATGCGACATGCTCAACCGCATGGGAGCTAAAATCACAGGAGTAGGATCCAACTTGCTGAATATTGAAGGGGTAAAATCTTTAGGCGGAACTGAGCACACCATGCTTCCGGATATGATCGAGATTGGCTCTTTCATCGGACTTGCAGCCATGACTCAGTCCGAAATCACGATCAAAGACTGCCAGATTCACCGATTGGGTATCATTCCGGAAACCTTCCGAAGAATGGGTATTCAGCTGGAATTCCGAGGAGATGACATCTATATCCCGGCTCAGAAGCATTATGAAATCGAAACGTTCATTGATGGGTCCATCTTGACTATTGCAGATCAGATTTGGCCTGGTTTCACTCCAGACTTGCTTTCCATCGTATTGGTAACGGCTACGCAAGCCAAAGGGACAGTACTTGTACACCAAAAAATGTTTGAATCCCGCTTGTTCTTTGTGGACAAATTGATCGACATGGGAGCACAGATTATCCTTTGCGATCCTCACCGTGCAACAGTGATCGGATTGGATAGAAAATATCCGCTGAGAGGAATCCGGATGACTTCTCCAGACATCCGTGCCGGTGTAGCCTTGCTGATCGCTGCTTTGTCGGCCAATGGTATTTCCATCATCGACAACATTGAGCAAATTGATCGGGGTTACCAAAATATTGACGAAAGACTTAATGCCCTCGGGGCAAAAATCGAAAGATTGTCTTAATGGAATCAAAAAGGGAGTTCGGCTCCCTTTTCCTTTCAAACTCACTTTTCCCTTGCGCCAAGAAATCACAGTTCAGCGAAAACTCCCTGTAAACCTTGACCCCAAGGATTTGCCTTTATTCAATAACTCCATTAAAGCATCTTTTGAAAGGCAGCATCCAGTTTTTATTAAAAATGCCTGGATTTTACAAGACACAGTTTTTTCCCCGGGGGAATTCAAATTCTACGCACACCTGACACATATTGCCAAGCTTGGCCCAATCCAATTTGCGAAAAGGGCAGCCTATTGTGCTACAAAATCTTGGAAAAAAATCCCAAAAGGGATGTGGGTGATTGACGAATGGAGTCCTAACTACTTCCATTGGATAGCAGACTGCCTACCCCGAATTTGGGAAGGTTTGGAAAAAGATCCTGAATGCCCACTAATCTTACCAGAATCTTACAAAAGTTTGAGCTTCGTCACCCAGTCATTGGATCTCCTTGGCCTTCGGGTCATTTATTATAAATCCAATGTAAACCTTCAAGTGGACCTCTTGATCCTGACTGCCAAAACAGCCCCTTTCCCACATTTTCATGTGGAAAGAACCTTAAATACCAGAGAAAGGCTGGCCAAAACTATCTTGAAGGAACCTTGGAGGAAAGTCTATATTTCCAGAAGTCTAGCCCTAAAGCGGAAGGCCCATAACGAACCTGATGTTGAAGTCTTGTTGAAAAAAAGAGGCTATGAGATTTACCATGCTGAGAGGCTAAATTTTGTGCAGCAGATTCAGCTCATGGCAGAAACGCAAGTTCTCGTCTCCCTCCATGGAGCCGCCTTGACCAACATGATTTTTCTACCCAAGACATCCAAGGTTTTGGAATTGAGAAATGCCGGGGATTCCCTCACCCAGTGCTACTTTAATTTGGCGTCTGTATTGGGACTTCCCTATTATTACACGCTCAACCAGGGAGATTCTGCCAACACAATTATTACAGAATTCACAATCAATATTGAAGCCCTCCAAATGGCCTTAGATGAAATCGAGGGCTTGGATAATTAACCATAGATTCTTTTGTTTTCTATGATTTTGAAGTCGGGTTAATTGAATTTTTGGTAACTTCTTGCCAAATTATCTCAACCCAGTTAACCTATGACCAAGAAAAAACTCCGTAGCCAAGAATGGTACGGGCGTACCGGAAAAGACGGTATTATTTACAGATCCTGGATGAAAAACCAGGGTCTACCCCATCACCTTTTTAATGGAGAAAAGCCAGTCATTGGCATTTGCAATACTTGGTCCGAACTCACTCCTTGCAATGCCCATTTTAGAGACTTGGCGGAAGCCTTGAAGCGTGGAATATGGGAAGCGGGAGGATTCCCTTTGGAATTCCCCGTGATGTCCTTGGGGGAGTGTTCGATCAAACCGACTGCCATGCTTTTCCGAAACCTGGCCTCTATGGACGTGGAGGAAAGCATCCGTGCCAATCCTATGGATGGCGTGATCCTGATGTGCGGTTGTGATAAAACAACCCCCTCCTTAGTCATGGGCGCTGCATCTGTCAATCTTCCTACTTTAGTCTTGTCTGGAGGCCCTATGCTGATCGGACGATTCCGAGGTAAAAAGATCGGCACTTCCGACATCTGGAGATTTGCCGAGGATTACAAAGTGGGAAAACTAACCCAAGAAGACATGATCGAGGTAGAATCCTCCATGTCCCGATCCATAGGTCACTGCGCCCCTATGGGAACCGCCTCCACCATGGCAGCCATGGTAGAAGCTTTGGGACTTGCTCTTCCAGACAATGCCACCATACCTGCTGCGGATTCCAGGAGAAAGGTTTTGGCACATCTTGCCGGAATGCGAATCGTGGAAATGGTCAAAGAAGACTTGACTATGGACAAAATTCTTACCCGGCAGGCCTTTGAAAACGCCATTATGGTTAATGCCGCTATTGGAGGTTCAACCAATTTCATCCTTCATTTGACAGCCATTGCCAAAAGAATAGGTGTAGAAATTGATCTCACGGATTTTGATCATTTCTCTTCCAAAATCCCCCTAATCGCCAATGTTCAGCCTTCGGGAGAACATTGGGTAGAAGACCTATTTTATGCCGGAGGCATGCCTGCCGTCATGAAAGAAATCCAAAAACAACTCCACCGAGATGCCTTGACCGTCAACGGGAAAACCATCGGTGAAAATATCGCCAAAGCTGAATGCTGGGACAGAAACCTGATTGGCACCTTGGAAAATCCCATCAAACCTGAATCCGGAATTGCGGTACTCAAGGGGAACCTTTGTCCCAACGGAGCTGTGCTGAAGCCTTCAGCAGCTACTCCTAGCCTGTTGAAGCACAAAGGCCGAGCAGTGGTCTTCGAAAATATTGATGAATACAAGGCCAAGGTGGATGATCCAAATTTGGATATCGACGAAAACTGCGTGATGGTTTTGAAAAATGTCGGACCCAAAGGCTACCCTGGCATGCCCGAGGTAGGGAATATGGGTCTCCCGAAAAAGCTTCTGGAGAAAGGCGTAAAAGATATGGTAAGAATCTCTGACGGCAGGATGAGTGGAACCGGCTTTGGAACAGTAGTCCTTCATGTTTCCCCTGAGTCTGCTATCGGAGGTCCCTTGGCTTTTGTCCAGAATGGAGATTTGATTGAGCTTGACGTTCCTAACCGAACTTTGAATCTTCTGATCTCAGAGGAGGAGTTTGATAAAAGAAGAGAAACTTTCATACCAACCCAACTTCCCTACGAACGTGGCTATGTGAATCTCTTCTTAGACAAAGTCAATCAAGCGCATGAAGGTGTCGATTTTGATTTTCTGCAAGGAAGTTCCGGATCGGAAGTGAAAAGAGATTCTCATTAAGATAAGTCAAGCAAACCCTCCAAGGGTTTAATATAAAGCATATGAAAATCCCAAAAGTAGCCCTCGTCACCGGCGCCGGACAGGGAATAGGTCTGGAAATCGCCCGAAAACTTCTGGATGGAGGTTCCATGGTTATTTTGAATGACCTGGAAAAAAGCCTGACTGAGGAAGCTGTAGCCAATCTTTCCAAAATGGGAAAGGGGACAGTTTTGGGATGCTCTGGAGATTCCGCATCCGAACAGGTAATACAGGAGCTGCTTGAATTGGCCCTGAAAAACTTCGGAAGGATTGACCAGGTAGTCTGTAATGCCGGAATCACCCTTTTTGGAGATTTTTTGAGCTATTCACGAGAGGATTTCCTGGAAGTGATGCGGGTCAATCAGCTTGGGACATTCTGTCTGACTCAAGCTGTGGCTAGAGTGATGAAGGATCAGGAAAACGGAGGATCTATCCTCTACACTTCATCTGTGACTGCACATCAGAGCCATGAAAATCTTGCTGCCTATGCCATGAGCAAGGCGGCCGTGGAAATGCTTGCCAAAAACCTTGTTCTGGAATTAGCCCCATTCGGAATCCGGATCAACACCATTGCCCCGGGGGCGACTTTGACCGAAAGGACTACCTCAGATCCGGACTATGCCAAGACCTGGTCGAATTTGACTCCTTTGGGTCGCCCTGCCTCCACGACTGATATCGCTGAAGCTGCTGCCTTTTTGCTATCTGATTCCGCCCGACACATCACCGGACAGACACTGATCATTGACGGTGGCTGGACATCCATTAGCCCATCTCCCTATGCTTGACGTAAGTTCCAAATTGGCAAACCGACATTTGGTCAAAAAGGCACCTGCCCCATGGAAACTTTCAGGGGAAGCAGTCATTTTGATGTATAAATTCAAAAAAGCCTGGGTGGAAGAGCACGGCATGCTACCTGCAAGTTTAAAAGGGAAATTCAAAGGAGGGCTCGGATTCGTAATGATGGTCAATTACACCTCATCTCCCGTGGGGCCCTTTCAAGAACTCGTGTTCATGCCTGGGAAATTTCGAAAATCCAAAATGCAGGCGATTACCAAAATTTACACAGACTCGGAACCAAGTGCTATAAATGGGCAAAATAACTGGGGACTGCCCAAAGAAATTCTCCCTATAATTTGGGAAAAATCAAGGAATTGGGATCAAATCACCCTGTATCATCGAGACCATCGCGTGTTTTCATTAGAGGTGGAAAGCAAAGGAATTGCTATTCCTATTTCTACTGTTTTCTTCCCTATGCAGCTCTGCCAAACCTGGAATGAACTGAAATACTTTACTAAACCAATGATTACTGGCTGGGGTAAATTCGCCAAAGTCAAAAAACTTGAGCTTGATCCGAAATATTTCCCAGACATTCGCCTGCAAAAACCTCTATTTGCCCTGAAGGTTAATCCTTTCAATCTGGAATTGCCAGAAGCAATTTTCAAAGATGAGGTCGGTTGATCCTGTTAATTTTCGTAACACTGAAAAATTAATATGATTATCCACAATTGCACCACAATCCAAAATTCCTTTGGTTTGGCGGTCGGAAGTCCGAAGACCAAAGACCGAAGCTGACTAAAACTGAACTTCAAGTGGGATTTTATTCATAGTGTACGGCCAACTGGCAAGAAAGCCGATATACTTAAAAATTAAATTTAAAACACTCCTTTTAAAACCAGACTAAATATCAGTAGCTTAGACCTCTATCCATATTATTCTATGAAAAACATCTTCACCCTATTTCTATCTATTATTCTTCTGTATGCATGTTCACCAAAAGAAGAGATTCCTGATACGCTTCCCATGAAAGTGGCCAAAGCTTACGGATTTGATAATTTCGATCAAGTCAATTCTATCGCCTACACTTGGAATGTACAGCGGGATTCTGTGACGGTGTTTTCCAGATACTGGAAATGGAACATAAAGGATAGTACCGTGGACTATTCCGGGCCAGACACCACATTCACTTACAGCCTTACGGCAGATTCACTTCCCAAGCAAGACGGAGCCTTTATCAATGATAAATATTGGGCGATGATGCCTTTTCAACTGGCCTGGGATACTGGATATACCTATGAAGTAGAAGAAAATGTCAGCTCTCCCATAGGAGGTCAAAACTCAACCAAATTGACCATCCTTTACCAATCAGGGGAGCCGAAAGCATCAGGAATGGGCTATACTCCAGGAGATGCTTATGACTTGTTTTTGGACGAAAACAACATGATTATCGAATGGGTATTCCGAAGAGGAAATGGTCCAGAAGGCAGACCAACTACCTGGGAGCAGGTAGAGACTCATGGTCCTTTGAAATTTGTGACCACCCATAAAAATGCAGAAGGAAATCGCACGCTGTGGATTTCTGACATTAAGGTAGATTAGGCAGTCTTGCAAAATCAAAAAAGCCCGGTTAACAAACCGGGCTTTTCCCATCAACTTATCAACAACTCAATCACTTGAGCCGGTGCTTGGATACCGGAAACTTTTTCATCGTCCAGCTCCTTGCGTAGCTCAAATTCCAATTCGTAAATCAATCCATTTACAAAGATTTTATCCATTTTCAGGTCGCCCTCAAACGAGGCAAACTTTCGCTTACCAGTTAGTTGAATTCCATATTGTTGGAAGACCTTGGAAATTTTTCGAAGCTCTTTTACGTGTTTCATTTCAGTTCCTTATCTGTTTTTATATCAATTCTTGAAAGAAAATTGCTTATACATAAGCCGCTGCTTCTGATTCAAATTCCTCGATAGGAGTATCTTCCAATGGAATCTCTTTTTTATCGGACTTTCCTATTCTGATTAGGAATCTATCAAAGAGGTAATAAATCACAGGCACCACGACCAAAGTCAGGAACATGGAGGAAAGCAAACCACCGATAATAACCCAAGCCAAACCGTTTTTCCACTCCGCACCTGCTCCCGAAGCCAAAGCAATCGGCATCATCCCGATCACCATTGCCAAAGTGGTCATCAAAATCGGTCGGAATCGGATCTGCACGGCTTTTTCCAAAGCTCTCCTGACCTCTACTCCCGCAGCTTTTAGCTGATTGGTAAAGTCCACCAAAAGAATGGCGTTTTTTGCCACCAAACCCATCAGCATGATCAATCCCATGATGGAGAAAATACTTAGGGTGCTTTTACTTAAAGCCAAGGCCAACAAGGATCCAATCAAAGCCATCGGAAGGGAGAACATCACCACCAAGGGATAGACATAGGAATCATAAAGCGCCACCATGATCAGGTAGATTAAGAGAATGGATGCAATCAGGGCTATCCCCAAGCTTCCGAACCCTTCACTTTGGTTTTTCATGTCTCCTTCAAAGTTGATCTCCACTTGCGGAGGGAGCTTCAATTGTGCAATGGCGGTCTGTAATTCCGCGCCCACCGTACCAGAAGGGACTCCGGCCACTTGAGAAGACACTTTTACAGATCCCACACGATCCCTTCGCTCGAGCTTGGTAGGACCTTCGGACTGAGTCACCTGAGCAAATTGGTCCAGCTTGATTAATTGACCTCTGGAATTCAGAAATGTGATATTCTGGACATCGGCAATATTCTTTCGGTCAAATTCATTGAGACGGATCTGGATATCATATTCATATTCCCCATCGGTGTATTTGGAGTCTTCATTGCCATTGAAGGCAACCTGAAGCGTACCCCCGACTTGATCCAAGGAAAGACCTACCTCGTTCATTTTCAAACGATCCACTTCCACACGGATTTCCGGATTTCCGGATTCCAGTGAACTGGTGATTTTTCGGGTACCACGAATCCCCTCCAGAATTCCCATGATTTTATCTGCAGTTACAGCCACAGAATCCCGATCTGGTCCGGATACGATTACTTGAATCGGAGCATCATTGGCTGTGCCGAGGATAGAAACTGGTACAGCGGTGTATTCTGCCCCGACGATATTTTCCTCCAGATAATTTTCTACGTTTCTGGCATAATCTGGCCCAGAAAGGCTTCTTTGCCCCTTTGGAACCAGTTTAACTGAAACTTCAGCCGTGTATGGGGAGGATTGAGACCCGGTATATTGCCCACTGGAAATACCGACTTTGGTAAATACTTCTGTGACCTCTGGCAAGGAACGGAGGTAAGATTCCACTTCCTGGGTTTTGTAGTTGGTTTGTTCCAAAGTCGCATCCTTTGGCAATTCTAATCTCAAAATAAACTCACCTCGATCCCCTTGGGAAACAAACTCACTTCCAATCCATCCTCCGGCAATAAGGAAGAATGAGCCAATAAAGAGTCCAAAAGTGATCGCCAAAGTGGCAAACTTATTCGCAAACCCCCATCTAAGAATTCCCACTAGCCAATCCACAAATCCATCCAAGACCGCCTCAAATCCATGTACAATTCTTCCAAAAAAGGAAGTTTTGCTCAAATGCTCCAGCTTGGAAAAACGGGAAGTAAGCAAAGGAATCAAAGTAAAGGCAACCAGCAAACTGAATAATGTCGCTACAGCCACTGTGATACTAAACTGCTTGATTATCCCTGAAATCAAGCCTCCGGTCAAGGCCAAGGGTACAAACACCACGATAATCACCAAGGTAATGGAAACTACTGTGGCTCCGATTTCACGTATTCCATCATAGGAAGCCTGAGCGATGCTTTTACCCAATTCCAGATGTCGGTAAATGTTTTCGATCACCACAATCGCGTCATCCACCAGAATACCCACCACCAAGGATAGTGCGAGCAGGGACATCAAATTAAGTGTAAAGCCTGCCAAGTACATCACCGTAAAAGTGGCGATGATGGAAGCTGGAACAGCAATCATTACAATGACGGCATTTCGGATGCTGTGCAGGAACAGGAGCATGATCAAGGCTACCAGAATGATCGCAATGACCAAGTCCTTGATCACATCATTTGCCGCTTCAAGAGTAAATTCAGAACTGTTTTGGGAAATCTGGAAGGACAAACCTGAACTGCTGTAGGTTTGCTCCAGCGCATGAAGCTCTTTTTCCAAAATCTCGGAAACCTCCACCGCATTGGCGTCAGATTGCTTTTGAATAGTCAGACCGATCGCATCGTTATTATTTAGTCGGGTAAGGATAGTTTCATCTTTAAAAGCATCCAAAACCTCCGCTACTTCCTTGAGCTTGATCGGAGATTCATCATTTCGGTAGGTAATGACTAGGTTTTCAAGATCCTCCACAGCGTGGAATTTGCCAGCCAGACGGATCAATACCTGTCCCTCGTCATTTTTCAGACGACCAGTCGGAAAGTCCAAGTTGCTGGAATTGATCTTGGACATAACCATCAGAGGCGAAATTCCATAAGCCTCTAGTTTGTTTCGGTCCAAGTTTACCTTAATCTCCCGCTCGGTACCACCAAGCATATTTACCTGAGCAACCCCATTGATTTTAGCCAAGGAAGGTTGGATTTTGTTTTTGATGAGGTCATAAAACTCTGCCGGATTCAAATCAGAATAGACGGCCAGCTGCATGATCGGCATGTCATCCAAGTCAAATTTTCCTAAACTCGGTGGATCCGCATCATCCGGTAGATCTCCAAGGATTGCGTTGATTTTTCGCTGAGCCTCTTGAAGGGCCTGATCCACATCTGTGCCGGAGGCCAGCTCAATGGTCAGGATAGAGACACTTTCTTGAGAAATGGAATTCATCGCTTTGATGCCTTCCAGAGAAGCTACTGCATCTTCGATTTTCTTGGTCACGGAAGTTTCCACCTCGGAAGGGGCCGCTCCGGGATAGACCGTTGTGATGGTCACCACATTGGTGTCCATTTTTGGCAAAAGCTCATAAGACAGCTGGGTATAGGAAAACAGCCCCAAAAGTGTCAATATGGTAAACAGCACGACGACGAGCGTCGGTCTCTGAATGGATAGTTTTGTAATCTGCATGGTTATTGAACCTTGACTTTACTACCTTCTTTTATGTTGATCAGACCGGAAGCGATAATCTCTTCTCCGGCTTGAAGTCCGCTCAAGACTTCCACGGTTCCGTCTTCAAGAGGACTGATTTGAATTGGTCTGTAGACCGCCACTCCATCTTTTACAGTATAGACTCCCGGATCTTTCAAGCTTCCCACCACGGATTTTCTATTGATGGTCAGGACCTTGCTTTCTTGTGAAAACTGAAATTTGGCAGTGCCAAACATCCCAGGTTTAATCAGCTTTTGATTGGGACTCGTCATTACCAAAATCACCTCATATTTGAATGAACCATCTGCCTTATTGGAGATGAAATCCACCTTTCCTGCAAAGTCCTCTCCTTTGATGGCATTGACATTCACAGGCACCACGTCTCCCAATTTCACTTTGGAGATTTCATATTCGGTCACATTTACCGCCAATTTCAAAGGAGTGGTATTGATCAGATCCGCAATGGCCATTCCCGGACTTACCAAAGTGCCAAGTTCATAGTATTCTTCATTGATATACCCTGAAATCGGTGCCTTGATTTTCGTGTCATCCAGTCTTTTTTGAAGAGCTGAAAGTTGCGCATCAGCAATTTTGAAGGCCTTTTGACTGTCTTCCAGCTGCTTTTTGGTCACAGCATCTGTGCTGGCTAGGTTTTCAAAACGCTGCATGTCTTTCTCCGCCTGATCTCTATTCAGCTGGGCAATCGTATAATCCGCTCGGATCAATCGGTCATCCACCTGAAGAATGGCTTCTCCAGCTTTGACATAATCACCCTTGCGCTTGTAGATTTTGAGGATGGAACCGGAAGTTTCTGCCATAAGCTTAAGCTCTTGATTGGCTTCAAAGGTCCCGTTGGCTTCAAAATTTCTATTGACTGAGGATTCGGCTACTTTTTCGGTAGTCACAGAAAAAAACTCACTGGTCTTCATGGCCAGATTAGCACTTTCCTCCAGTTCTGTTTTATTCTTATAAAGTGTAAATGCAATGGCGCTGACCCCGATCAGCATAAATGCCACGATTAATAATTTTTTCATGGGAATGTTGGATTAGCTTTTATTGAATGAGGGACTTGATTCTTCCAGAGGAGTTGAGGATTTCCAGCTGGGCAATTCTTACTTGAATGAGTTGATTGTTGTAATTGGCCTGAGCTTGTCTTTGGGTAGCTTCTGCCTCCAATAGATCCGTCAGGGGACTTAGACCTTCCTTGTACAAAAGGGATGTTTCACGTAGGATATCCTGGGCTAGGGCCAAGTTGCCTTCCAAGGATTTCAGGGTACTTTTTGAACTGTAGTAATTGTTTAATGCACTTTGGTACTCTAGCTCTGCGGCATCAATAGCTAGACTCCGATCCAATTGCAGCTGTTGGGATTTGACTCGGCTTTGAGCAGCCTTGTATTTGGTCTGCATTCCGTCGAAAATCGGAATCTCCAGTTTTAGCCCTACCAAAAATCCCTGATACCAAACCTTGCTTCCCTGCATAAAATCGAATTCCGTAGCAAAGGCATTTTTGTTCCAATCCGCAAAACCTACCAATTGAGGTTGATGGCCGGCCTTGATATTTTTCAACTCATAGTCGTAAAGTTTTTCTTGGACTTCCAAAATCTGGATGTCCCGACGATCCTGAATATTCAAGTCTCTTACCTCAAAACTATCCAAGGAAGGATGGAAACTAGCAATGGACCTATCTAGCTGGATCGGAGTGCCCACAGGAATCCCCATGACCAGCTTCAAATAACCCTCTCGCTGATAAATAGCGATGTCAAGATTTTCCAATTCCGAACGGATGGAAGTAAGATTAACTTGCACTCGATTCCAGTCTACTTTTCGGGCCAAGTCATTTTCGTATTGAGCCTTGAGGATTTTTTCCAAACCAGAAAGTTGGTCTAGGTTGGAAAGGAGGTTTTCCCGTTGAAGGTGCAGCTGAATTGTGCTGAGATAGTTCATGGAAATCTCGTGGATCACATTCTCCTCAGATTGCTGCGCAAGGAGTCTGTAAAACTCCTCACCTGTCTTGGCGGCTTTAAGTCCAATCAAATAAGAATTACTAAAGATGAGCTGGTTTAGCTGAAGTCCAGCCTTCAAGGATTGAGGCACTCCAAAGGCGATGACATTGATATCTTCCGGATCACCTCCGAAAAACCCTCCTCCAGGGATTGCCTGAGGAAATACATCTACGAAGTTGTTGTAATTCCCGTAGGCAGAAAGCTGAGGAAGACCTGCTCCCCGGATTTCATTTCTTTGGAATTTGGCTTTATCCTCATCCAAAAGTGCCTTTTGGTAATTCCTGTTGTTTTCCAGACCAATGTGTATACTCTCTTTAAGGCTTAATGTATCTGGCAAGGAATACCTGGTTTCGGATGTTTGGGCTACCAGATACCCCGGGAACAGGAACAAATACGAATAGATCAGATACTTTCGAAACATGTTGTGATAAATAGTTGATTTAGTTAAATATGGTTAGTTCTGTATTTAGTGAACTAATGAGATAAATTTTTTTAGTGATACTGCTTTTTAAAACGCTCAAAAAGGATTGGAATCTCCTTTCGGAAAAATTCCAGGAAGTTTGAAAAGTCTTTCATTTTGGTGCAGAATTCTGAGCTTTTATCTTTTCGGGTGTCCAAAACCTCCTCCAGGAATCTTTGTATCTCCGCGATATTGAGTAATTCTTTCTCGAAATCAGACCGCCAATCTCCAAGCTTAAGGGAAAAATACCTTTTCCTATCTCCTGGTTTGGTATGATAAGTAACTCTTTCTTTGGCCTGTAAAAAGGTCAAGGCATTGCTGACTGCACTTTTACTTACTCCCAAATGCTCTACGATTTCATCAAAAGTCACCTCGGCATCCTCGTGAACAAGCATCAGTCCAATGATTCTGCCCACCAAAGGTTGCAATCCCTTATGCTCATGGAAAACACCGATCATCTCAATCAGCTCTTTTTGTTTTTCGCTTAGTACCATGCCTTCTTTTGATTACCTTGAGGTTTACGAGGCAAAGATATAAAAGTTTTGTTTGTTCTGTAAAAGAAGAACCAAAAAATATTTATAATCTTCCATCATAACCTAACAACCTATGTGGCAAAAACCCAAAATCACTGGAAAAAGCCGTCGGGATTTCCTCTTAAAAAGCAGCTTGATGCTCGGAGGAACCTTGGTTTTGAATCCAGAATTAGCCTTTTCTTTGGCGAACCGAAAAAACTGGACCGTCGGAGAAATCATTGACACCTTTGTATCTCAAGTTCCTACTGCCCCTTTCCAGCAAACGGTGGATACAATCAAGGTCGGGTCGAGAGACACCATTGTCACCGGTATCGTGACGACTATGTTTACAACCATGGAAATCATTCATAAGGCAATCGAACTCAAGGCAAACTTGATCATTCCGCATGAACCCACATTTTTCTCCGGACAAGATGAGACAGATTACCTTCAAGATGATCCTGTCTTTAGGGCCAAGTATGATTTGATGGAAAAAAATGGCATTACACTTTGGAGAAACCATGACCATGTTCACCGCCTTCAAGACGATGGAGTCAGAATCGGCGTAGTAGAAGATTTAGGGTGGTCTGAATATTATACCGCAGGAAGCCCTATACTCAATATTCCCAAAACAGATCTCAAAGGCTTAATCAACCACATCAAAACCCGCTTGGATGTACCTGCCATGCGCTATGTGGGTGATCTCAATCAGACGTGTTCCAAAGTACTTCTTCTTCCAGGTGCCGTAGGTGGAAGGCTACAAATCACCAGAATCATGGAGCACCGCCCGGATGTATTGGTCTGTGGGGAGTCCAATGAATGGGAGACACCGGAATATGTCCGGGCAGCCAATGAAATTGGAATGAAACTCTCCATGATAGAAATTGGCCATTCTGCCAGCGAAGAAGGAGGATCTGAATTTGTGAAAAAATGGCTCAACCAACACATGCCGGAGATTCCAGTTTACCACATTCCTTCCGGAAATTCCCTGAAAGTCTTTTAAACCAAAAATGGTTGCTTCTATTCGAAGCAACCATTTCTTTCTGGAAATAAGTCGGTTTATTTCCGATACATCGTAAACATCCACATTCTCTTCTCAAGGTCTCCGACGAATGCGGTCAGCATATCTTCTGTGGCAATATCTCCGGCTTCACCGGCAAATTCCGCTACTTTTCGGTGAGAACTTACCAATGTGCCTAATCCATGAATCACTTGATTGACACATTCCTCCTCGCCGGAAATATCCGTGATTTCCTTGTGTATGGTGTTTTTGAGGTAGTCTGAATAGGAATGCAAAGGGCGGAAACCAATGGTAATGATTCGCTCAGCCAGATCATCGATGTTTTGGTACAGCTGAGTATATAATTCCTCGAACTTCTCATGGAGTACAAAGAAATCTCTACCTTGAACATTCCAGTGAAATCCTCTTACATTTTGGTAAAACACATGGTAATCGGACAATAAATCATCCAGCATTCCATGTAGTTTTTTCATTTTCTTTTCGTCCAAATTCAAATGATTGGACAGCATTGCTTTTGTGTTTGTGGTTGTCATATTCTATTTGGTTTTGTTATTCCATATAGTCCAATAAGAAGGCCATAGGGCTCTAAAAAAAGGATATTTCATAGGTTCTGGGTATTCCAAATATGCTTTTGAAGACAGATCATCCTCCCAAATCAGGTTTGGAAGCGGAATTTCACAGGCAATTCTAGGTGTAGATTCATTCCACAATCCGTGGAAGCTATTACACAGTCTTACAGCAGTGAAGGCAAAAAAAGGGTTGGTAACCTACCAACCCCTTTTCTATTCCAGCACCCATTACTTATTGTCTTTATCAAAAGTCTCTTCGACGTTTGACTTCAGTTTTTTCCATTCCTTTTCAATATCCCGGGTAGTCTTGTTGACGGATGTTTTGATATCCTTCCAGGTATTTTCGGTGGCTTTTTCCAAATCGTCTATAGCTTTGCCAACCTCGGTTTTTTCCCGGTTTAGCTCGGCTTCCATTTCTTCAATTTCTGCTTTCATTTCAGCATTTGCCTTTTCCTTTTTCATTTCGAGCTGCTTGATTTCCCAATCAATGTTGGCTTCAAGCTCCTGAAGTTCTTTTCGCATTTCTGCTTTTTCGTCTTCAAAGTTGACCTGAACTTCTACTTTGTCTTTTTTTTCTGCTCTGTTTTCTGAACAGGACATTGCGGACAGACCGAGCGCTGCAGCTCCAATAAGTGCTAATATTCTCGTTTTCATCTTATTTGATTTAAGGTTAAAAATTAGAGTTGGTTGATCTCTTCTTTAATTTTATCGATGGAGCTTCCCAGCTTTCGCTGAAGCCTTCCCAGGAGCTCATCCTCCTGACCTTCTTCATACATCAGATCATCTTCTGTCAGGGAAGCATATTTTTGCTTTAGCTTTCCCTTGATTTCTTTCCAAGATCCTTCTATTCTAAATTTTGTGTCAGTTTTCATGAGTAGTGTGGTTAAATGAAACAATTGATTTGCCTAACAGAAATTCAATCCCAGTGCCAAGGCCAAAAAAGCCCGAAAATGCCCAAAAAAAGCCCTCCATTCTTTTTAAACTGTAGAAATTGAAGGAAAACTGGGGAGTGCCTTCTACACTTGAGACTGAAAAATCAACCCAAAAATGCCTCGAAGGCCATTTCCGGACCTTGGCACCTTTCTTTCTCTATACCAGTCAAATAAATTATTCACTAAACCAAAAAGCTATGTTACGTTGGGCATTAGGATTCTTCATAGTAGCTATTGTAGCTGCTTTATTCGGATTTGGAGGATTGGCCGCTGGGGCAGCTTCCATCGCAAAAATTCTCTTTTTCTTATTTATCGTTTTATTCCTACTCACCTTGATTTTTGGAAACAGGGTACTAGGAAAATAAATATGATTATCCGCAATTGCACCACAATCCAAAATTCCTTTGGTTTGGCGGTCGGAAGTCCGAAGACCGAAGACCGAAGCTGACTAAAACTGAACTTCAAGCGAGATTTTATTCACATTGTAAGGCCTACTGGTAAGAAAGCGGATATACATAAAAATTAAAATTGGCCGTCTCAAAACTTATTCAGGATCAATAAGGAATACATAATCTCCTTTTCAATTGGAAACTGATATTCCCTATTGGCCTGAAAATTAATTCTTGAGACAGCCTTTTTTCGTTTTCAGCATTTTTCAATCAACGGGCTATACTCAAAAGCCCTCTTCCAAATTATTACCCCGGAAGTTTGAATTCTATTTCAAAGACAGTTCCTTCTCCCACCTTACTATCCACCTGGATACCGGCATTATGACTGGAGAGAATATTTAAGGTAGAAGTCAGGCCCAATCCAGTACCTGTGGGCTTATTGGTGTAAAAGGGGTCAAAAATCTTCTTCAAGTCTTCTTTTTCTATCCCCTTGCCATTGTCAGCTATGCGGAGAAAAATAGAGTTGTTTCGAAGCATGGTTTGCACATTCAATTCTCCCTCAGCATGATCAATGGCCTCGATTCCATTGATCATAATATTGACGAGGGCAATGGAAAGTTTTTCTTTATCCACATAGACCCGGGGCAAGTCACTCGCTATCCCCAGCTCGATATCGATGCCTTTTAGCGTCGCTCTATCTTTGACCAGATCAATAATATCGCGAAGGATGACATCCAATGCGATCAGCTCTAATTGCAGGTCTTTCGGCTTGGAGGAATTCAGCAAATCCCCAATCAAGGACTCGATTCGGTTAGAGCTTCGCTGGATGATTTCAGTATAGACCGTGGCTGATTCATCAGCAAAAGCCATGTCCTCTTTCAGGTTATCCAAAGCCAAATTCAGATTAGTCAGTGGATTTCTGATTTCATGAGCTATCGTACGTGCCAATTTACCGGTCATGGACAGCTTCTCTGCCACCATCATATCCATCTCCAGCTTTTTCCACAAAGTCAAATCCCGGATAATTCCCTGGTAACACGAAAACCCATCTCCCTGGTCAGGAATAAAAATGCAATTGAAGAGACAAGTCTTCTGCTCTTTGTCGGAAGTCTGCAATACAACTTCAAAATCCTTCACTAAACCAATATCCTCAAGCAAACTTTTGCAGACTAGGAAGTCCTCCTTTTCCGAAAAAATCTCACTAAGATGAAGTCCAAATGAACTGCTCCGTTCATATCGAAAAAACTCAAAAAAGGAATCATTGATCTCGATAAGATTGAAATCCTTATCCGTCAGAAAAATCGAATCCAAAGATCTCTCAAAAAGAGAGCGGTACTTTTTCTCCTTTTCGTTAAGCTCCCGGATGATTCTACCTTGCCTCAGGGAATACCTGATGGATCTTTCCAAGATATCAGGCCTGAGATCCCCTTTGACCAGGTAATCAAAGGCCCCCGCCAAACTCGCATCCACATCGATCTGGGCATCATTTCTTCCCGTGAGAAGAATTGCAGGAATGAGAATTTTTTCACGGGTAAGTTGATCAAGGAGGGATAGACCTGTGGACTTCCCTAAGTAGAAATCAATCAACACCAAATCGTAATGTCCCTCCCGGATTTTTTGGATCCCCAAATCAGGGTTGGGCTCCCAGTCAAGTTGGGATCGGAAATTTTTGACATCAGACAGGTATTCCTGAATCAGGAACGCATCATCCTCATCATCTTCGATCAGTAAAATTTTGATTTCTTCTCTGTTCATTTCATCTGCTTTCGGGCAGAGTCACCGTTCCCAGCCAATAATTGCTGATTTCCCGGGTCACTTCCACCAAGTCTTGAAAATTAACGGGCTTACTTACGAAAGAATTTACTCCCAAATTGTAGCATTCCAGGATGTCTGAGTCGGCCTTGGAAGTCGTCAAGACTACCACTGGAATTTTTCTGAGAACAGGGTCCGCCTTGATCAATTTTAGCGCTTGCCGACCATCCATTTTGGGCATGTTGAGGTCCAAAAGAATCAAACCCGGAACCGCACAATCGGCTCCTTCAAACTTTCCCTTTTTGTTCAGAAAATCCAGTAATTCTTCTCCGTTTTCCACAAAACAAACCACGTTGGGAATGTTATTTTCCCTTAGGGCTTCCTGCAAAAGAATTTGATCATCCGGATCATCATCCGCCATCAAAATGGTCGCTTTATGGTTTAATTTTGGCATTGAAAAGGGTTAATTTATGATACTGCGGGTAAGATAAGAATAAAATCGGAGCCCTTCCCTTCGGCACTTTGAGCGGAAATAATCCCTCCATGATGGGAGACGATCTTTTTACAGATCGCCAGTCCAATTCCAGTACCTTCAAATTCATTCCTTCCGTGAAGCCTTTGAAACACGTTGAATATTTGCTCTGAATATTTTTTATCAAATCCTATCCCATTATCAGAAACGGTGATTTTGACATAGAACTTGTACCGGGGGGTAAAATTATACTCCTCAGTAAGCTTCAAAGCTGAGATTTTTTCTCCTGAGATTTTGATCAAGGGAGATTCTTCCGGCTTTCTAAACTTAATCGCATTGCTGACCAAGTTTTGGAAAAGCCTGTGCATCTGCCCTTTTACGCCTAAAATCGGAGGGATATTTTCGATCTCCACTTTGGCGCTCTCTCTGGTAACCTGATCTGATAAGTCATCCAACACTTCCGCCATCAGCTGATTGATATCCACCTTTACCGGTAGCTCACTGCTTCGGGTAATCCTCGAAAAGGCCAGAAGATCCTCTATCAAATTTTGCATTCTTTGAGCGGCCACCTGCATTCGCTCGATATAATGCTGGCCTGTATCGTCCAGTTTTTCTTGGTATTTGGAAATTAAGCGATCTCCAAACGACCTGATTTTGCGAAGTGGCTCCTGCAAATCGTGGGAAGCTACATAGGCAAACTGCTCGAGATCCTCATTGGAACGCTTCAGTTCCAAGGTGTAATTTCTCAATTGGATCTCGGTGTCTTTTTCCTTGGTGATGTCAGAGAAAGTCACCAAAAAACCATCATCCAGCTTGACAGCTAAAATTTTGAACCAAACTTTAGATCCATCCAAGTCATATTCTATCTCGGTCCTCAAGTCTTCCCCAGTCTCGGTGACATGAATGTACTCCTCCAATAATTTGTACCTATTTCCGGGAAAAATCTCAAGAAGCCTTTTTCCGATCATCTGTACCTGAGTTCTGTTGGTCATCTGGGTGGAGGCTTCATTAGCAAGGATGAAGCTGAAATCCACAATTTTCCCTTTTTCATTTCGGACGGATTCAAAAGCCATAATTCCGTCACGGGAATTATCCAGCACGTTTCTCAGGAGATTCCCGGTAGTAATCCGTTTTTTGGTCTCTTCCTGAAGATCATTCAGGGCTTTTTCCAGGTTTTTGGATTTTTTATCCCTCTCCTCCAGCAACAAAACAGCTCGGGTAAAAAGTAACAGCACTCCGCCGAAGGCAATCAAGGCAATCACGAGCAGATTGACCGGGGTGAGATCTTTGAATCCACCCTCATCTTCCAAAGCTGCAGAGATGATTTGCCGGGATGAGGCATTGATCCTTTCTGCCACTTTTCGGATTTCAGCCATGTTTTTCTTACCGACCTCTAGAAGCCTCACTTCCTCTTCTTCCAAAGGGGAATATTTCCAATTCGTCGCCCGAAGGATTTGCTCAATGATTTTCAGCTGAATTCCTACCAGACTTCTGAGCTTGTCAACATCGCCTTTGATGCTCGGGGCAAATCCAGCGACGCTATCCAATTTGTCCAATTCCCCGGAGATAAAAATCTGAGCATTGTAGTAGGGCTCCAAATAACTTTGGTCAAACGTCAACTGATACCCTCGATGGCCAGTCTCAGCATCCTTGACCAAAGACAGCACTTGGGTGGTCGTCTGAATGATGTAATTAACATTTCGGATATTTCCAACGGTCTGTATATAGTTATTCAGATTCCAATAAGTCCAGATGCATAGCATTATCAGCAATCCCATGATCAGGGAAAAAAGCAGACGCAAACTTTTCAGATTCATCGTCTTAGCATTACCAATCGAAAACTCCTCTTTCCCTATTGGGATTTTTTCCTTTTTCAATAGTTCTGGATATTGTAGAGTTTCAGCTTATTGTAAAGAGTTTTGCGATCAATATTCAGCAAATCAGCGGCTTTGGATTTATTGAACCTAGTCGCCTCCAAAGCATTCATGATAGCCTGTCTTTCGGCTTCTCCAGAGGCAGACTTTAGAGAATGACTGTCTTCCGAAGAGGAATTTTCCTGCTGAACTTGAACTCTGGGCTGGGTGATTTCCTCAGGAAGTGCATCTGGCTGTACTAGGTCACCTTGAGTCAACAGCACTGCCCGCTTAACCACATTGTTTAACTCCCTCAGGTTGCCATACCACTGATAATTCATAAAATGATGCAATACCTGGTCTGAAAACCCCTTAACATCCTTGTTGAGGGATTGGTTGGCAAGCTCGAGAAAGTGTTGAGAGAAGGACAAAATGTCGTCTTTCCTTTCACGGATGGGCAAAAGATTGATTTTAAACTCGTTGATTCTGTGGTAAAGATCCTCCCGGAATTTTCCCTCCTTAATTGCGTCGATCAGATTTTCATTGGTAGCAGCTATGATCCTTACATCGATGGGAATATCTCTTTGCCCCCCGATTCTTTTAATTTTTCGTTCCTGAATTACCCGAAGCAGTTTGACCTGATTTTCATAGCTCAAGTTTCCGATTTCATCCAAGAAAATGGTGCCCCCATTGGCGAGTTCAAAACTTCCGACCTTGTCTGCGATGGCTCCGGTGAAGGATCCTTTCACATGTCCAAAAAGCTCACTACCTGCCAGCTCTTTAGGCAATGCCCCGCAATCAATAGCAATAAATGGCTTTCCGGCTCTGCTACTTTTCAGGTGGATGGAATTGGAGACAAACTCTTTTCCGGTACCGGTCTCCCCAATAATCAAGACCGACATGTCTGTTGGACCAATCAGGTCGATGTGCTGCTGCACTTTTTTGGAGGCCTGGCTTGAACCGGGAATAAATTTGGGAGATAATTCTTGAGCCTTCGCATTTCCTTTTGGATTACTTGGACTCTGCCCGGTTTTCTGTTGATTCTTCTCCTGATTTTTTTGAATGGTCTCTTTGACAGTTACCAGCAATTCATCCGGATAGAGCGGTTTGGTGACGTAGTCATTTGCACCGTATTTGAAAGTATCCACAGCTGTTCTCACATCACTGTAACCTGTGATAATTATGACTGCAGATTCAGGACTTAGTACTTTGATTTTTTGTAAAGCCTCCACGCCTGTCATATCGGGAAGGCGATAATCACAAAGGATCAAATCATAGGACTTTTCACGAAGAAGCTTCAAGCCATCGTCCGCCTTGTAGGCTACATCCACCTCGAAATTGGACTTTTTCAAAAAGTTGGAAAGGACTCTGCAAAGGTCCTGATCATCGTCGATTACTAATATTTGCTGGTTCATGGGCTGAAAATATTCTAGTGAAATTATATGGCTGAAAGTATCTGAGCCACCTTTTTCTTGGTGAACGGTTTGGGAAGAAAAAAATCCGCGCCTGATTCGAGGACTCTTTTCTGTTCTGTGTCGTAGGCACTGATGACTATAACCTTTTGAGTTTTGGGATAATCTTTCATGAAATCGAGCATGTCATAGCCACTTCCATCTTTCAGATTTAAATCCAGAAAGATAATCTCGTATTGATTGGTCTGGAATCTTAGCTTGGCTTCCTGAATGGTATTTACAAATTCATTGGATACTCCTAAGGACTTTAACTGCACGGATAGTAATCTGCACAAATCAACTTCATCATCTATTATCAGGGCATTCTTCATGAAAGTTTTTTTTCTTCTCCCCTATACTTGCAATACCATGCCAATTGATAATCCCAATCAAACAGCATGTTTACTCCTTAGTGGGAATTTTATTCCACAACATTTTGTGGAATTTTTTCCACAAATAAAAACCCCTTCCCATGGAAGGAAAAGGTCTATGTTGGAATAGAGAATCTAAAATTTATAAACTCCAAGTATTTCCTACATCTGACAGAGGAATACAGCCCAAATACTCTCCCGGAATAGGATCATAGCTCAGTACATTTTTCCCGATTTCTTCAGAACTGAAATATGCCCAAAGCGCTGTGGATTTTAAGCTTCGATAAAATCCGACTGGTTCGCGGGGACCTACAGCTCCACCCCAAACAGTTTTTGGGAATTTGGGGGAATTCGCTTCATGCTCTTTGAAGCAAGCTTTTTTGTCTTCTTCAGAAAGCTCGGCAAATACTTTCCCATACTTCTCCTTGCAGTCTGCATTGAATTTTTCGATGTCTGCAACTACCTGTTTTTGTCCAGCTTCATCGTAGGTTTTTGCATACATCAGGTCGATGAAAACGTCTGCTTTGACATCCAAGCCGCCAGGGGTTTCTGTCTTGGGTAAAAGAAAATCCACAAAGGATGTAATGAACCTTGCCTGGTCTTCAGAGAGAAATTGAGGAGTCCAAGTGAGTCGATCCGTTTTTGCACAAGCCTGAAGCAAGCTGAGCAAAGTCGGTGCTCCGGCCGCTGCTCCGAGCGCTAAAGCTGATTTTTTGAGTGCGTCGCGTCTATTCATGGCTTAGAGATTCATTTTTTTAAGTTCGGACACCGCATGATTAGCAGCTCTGGCAGAAAGGGCCATATACGTCAAGGAAGGATTCACACAGGAAGAAGAAGTCATGCATGCCCCATCCGTAACGAAGACATTTTCGCAGCCATGAACCTGATTGTTGCCATTTAGCACAGAGGTTTTTGGATCGCGACCCATTCGGGCAGTACCCATTTCATGAATCCCAAATCCCATCTCATGCTTATTGTCAAATTCCATGATGTCCTTCAGTCCCGCTCTTTCTAGCATTTCTTTAGCATCCTGTCTTGCCTGATCATTTAGCGCCAACTCATTGGTTTTCCATTCTGCATCTATAGAAAGGGTAGGCTGTCCCCATTTATCCAAGACCTCCTTGTTGAGGTAAACTTGATTTTCATGATACGGAAGACACTCAGAAAATCCTGTGATAAAAAACTCCCAAGGTCCCGGTTTCATCAAGCTATCTTTGAAGTTTCCACCAAAATCCTCCTGATTACTTCCAGCACCCCAGCCTGATCTTCCACCACCGCCTTGGAAGCCAAAGCCCCGGACGAATTTATCTGATTGAGGCCCGCCTTTGAGATTGACATAGCGAGGGATATAAATCCCGTTTGGCCTGCGTCCTTTGTAATACTGATCTTCAAATCCCTCCACAGTTCCCATGGCTCCTACCCGATAAGTGTGATCCATCAGGTTGTGACCCAATTCACCTGAATCATTACCCAATCCATTTGGAAAACGGCTAGAAGTCGAATTCAGCAATATTTGAGTTGTACTTAAAGTCGAAGCATTGACGAATACAATTTTCGCCTTGTAAACAATATCCTCCCCAGTTTCTGCATCGATAATCCGAACGCCAGAAGCTTTACCTTTTTGCTCATCATAAACGACAGATTGGACAATGGAAAATGGGCGGATGGTCAAGTTTCCAGTAGCGTTTGCAGCTGGCAAAGTCACTGCATTGCTGGAAAAATAAGCACCATAAGGACAGCCCCGATCGCATCGATTTCGGAATTGGCATTTGCCTCTTCCATTCAAAGGTTCGGTCAAATGGGCCACTCGGCCGATAATCATATTTCGGCCATTAAATTCTTTTTCGATTCGGGCTTTGACGTGTTTCTCCACACAGTTCAATTCCATAGGGGGTAAAAAATGGGAATCCGGCAACTGAGGCAATCCCAAAGCTTCCCCACTGATCCCAGCAAATTTCTCCACATGGGTATACCATGGCTCGATGTCCTTGTAGCGAATCGGCCAATCTACCCCATGCCCGTCTTTGGCATTTGCTTCAAAATCCAAGTCTGACCACCGATAGGTCTGTTTTCCCCAAAGAAGAGATCTTCCACCCATTTGATGGGCTCTGACCCACATAAAGGGTTTGACTTCAGTGTAGGGATTTTCGAGATCATTGGCATGAAAATGCTCATTGAAAGCCCCTATAAAACCAGACCTACCTCCTTTGGGATGCTTGGCTTTTTGCTCTGGAGTGAGTCCTCCCCGAAGCTCATGTTCCCAAGGATCCAAGGTCATAGTGGGGTAATCCACCACATGCTCCACGATTCGTCCCCGTTCGAGGACAAGTGTTTTGAGCCCGGCTTCGCAAAGTTCCTTTGCAGCCCAGCCCCCGCTGATTCCAGAACCAATGACGATGGCGTCATAGGTTAAGTTTTTATCAGCATCGATGTTAAAATTGGCCATTTCAATAGGTTTTTTAGGAACCTAATAATAGCCAAAAAACAGACAAAACCCTCCATTTCCATCAATCTTAGAGGATAAACAGGAAAATCACTCCAAAGAAAATTGTCCAAAAAACCCGGTACCCATGACAGGCTCCATATTCACTTCGTTGAAAGCACTCCCGGAAAAGGAAACATTGTAGGCCACATTATCTCTGCAGGAATCCTTCCAGGTATAATTTCCTGAGGAAGCATTAGCCCCAAATCTCCAAATTGGATTGGAAATTGTCAGACACTCTTTGCCTTGAATGGTCACGATCAATTTCTGATCAGAGGTGATTTCAAAGGTTGCTTTTGTACCCAGAGGAAAAGGAGAGCCAGGATTTGCAAAAGTCACCACACACTTATAAACTCCTACGGCTGAAGCAGGAATCGTTGCGGCAATTTCCCCGGTAGCGATCGCAGGAGAGCAGGAAGCTCCATTGCAACCTTCAGAACCGGGATTTTCATCTTCAGAATTACAGGAAGACAAGGCCAAAAGAAGTAGGAAGGAGAAAATTAGATTTTTCATGGATTAAAGAATTTGTATGATTTTCAAAAATCCCGAAAAGACTAAGGGCAAGGAATACGTCAGATGACCTAGATTTTAGCGGTGAATATGAATATTTATTAAAGATCGCCCCGTTGGGGCTCTGGTCTAAGTTTTTGCATCCAGACCCCAAATTGAATTTGGGGTTAATATAGAACGCACCTTTGGTGCTTTTTTGAAACTGTCCAATTTCGGAAAAGTGCCAAAAGCACGCCCTGTTAAAGCCCAGAATTGAATTCTGGGTTTCTAATCAATTTTGTATTTTAAGAGTGCCAAAGGCCTGCCTGACCGTCAGGCAGGCACGATCTGTATTCCATTTTTCAATCGAAAATTTTTCAATCCATGCCTCAGTCCTTAGCCAAAGTCTACCTTCACATCGTTTTTTCTACCAAGAATCGAATCCCGATGATTTCAGAAGAAATCAGGCCAAATGCACAAGCCTATTTTGTAAAAGTTGGATCAAATCTCGGAAGCTTTACCGAGGAAATTTTCATGATGCCTGATCATATTCACTGGCTTTGCACCTTACCAAGAACAATCCCTATTGCCGATTTGGTGAAAAATGTAAAAATCTCCAGTTCCATAAAATACAAGGAACTTATTCATCAAAATTTTGAATGGCAAAAGGGTTATGGCGCATTTTCCGTTAGCCAATCCAAATTGGAAACCGTCAAAAAATATATCCAAACCCAGCAGACGCATCATCAGAAAATAAATTTCCAATCCGAATACCGAAGGTTTTTGGAAGAATATCAGATTGATTATGATGAGAAATATGTATGGGATTGAGGTACAATACAGATCGCCCCGTTGGGGCTCTAGATTGGTTGAATTTATCAGGGCCCCAAATTGAATTTGGGACTCTCACAAAATGCGCCTTCAGTGCTTTGAAATTCCAATCGATATCTGAAATAATGCCAAAGGCATTTTTGTAATAGCCCAGAATTCAATTCTGGGTAATAAACATAGATTCCGATGTCCAAGAAGAGCCCCTAGGGGGCGATCTGTATCAAATTTTTGATCCAATCACCCCTGATTAAAAATCCATCCTTGCCCCCACGCCGGATTTCCCCTATTTTCCACCCATGAAAAAAATTACCCTAATCATACTAATTGCGGTATTGCCGCTTTTCTCAAGTGCCCAGCAAAAACTCAACAAGGAGGAACAAAAGCTCCTCGAACTAATCGATAAAAACTATCAGGAGACGCTTTCCCTTTTAGAAGAGGTAGTGAACATCAACTCGGGTTCTTTGAATAAAGAAGGAGTGCGAGAAGTTGGGAGGGTTTTCGAACGGGAATTTCAAAAAATCGGCTTCCAAACTGAATGGGTGGAAGTACCTGCAGAAGTGAATCGTGCTGGGCATTTTGTGGCAACCCGAAAAGGAACCAAAGGCAAAAAGCTATTTTTAATAGGGCATTTGGATACGGTTTTTGAAAAAGACATGCCTTTTACCCCATTCACCTACTTGAATGACAGCACAGCTACTGGCCAAGGTGCCAACGACATGAAAGGGGGAGACGTGTTGGTTTTGGCAAGCTTAAAGGCACTTCATCAAATCGGCCTTTTGGATGATCGCACAATAACCGTGTATTTCAATGGAGATGAGGAAAGTACTGGGAATGAAAAACTTTCCAGAAAAGACTTCATCGAGCGGGCAAAACTACATGACATTGCCTTGGGCTATGAGACAGCACAGGGGTTTAGCACTGCTACAGTAGCTCGAAGAGGAGCAAGTGGCTGGAGACTCAAAACCAGCGGCAAACAATCTCATTCCAGCGGAGTCTTTGGGCAAAATGCCGGATATGGAGCTATCTATGAGGCTGCTAGAATTGTCAATGAATTCCGGGAAGCCTTGGCAGGGGAAAAATATCTGACTTTCAATCCGGGCCAGTTTGTAGGAGGATCTGATGTGAAATTTGATGAAATCACCGGAACTGCAACTGCCCTGGGAAAAACCAATATCGTAGCTCGAGAGGCTATTGTCACAGGAGATTTGCGTTTTTTGGGTGAAGCTCAAAAAGAAGCTGCAAGAGCCAAAATGCGAGAAATTGTAGCCAATAATCTTCCTCAAACCGGTGCAGAAATTACCTTTTATGACTATATCCCGTCCATGGAACCTACGGAAGGAAATTATGCTTTGGCTGAAGTATTAAGTCAGGTTTCTCAGGATATGGGATTTGGTATCGTCAAACCCGGAGATCCTGGAAGCAGAGGAGCGGGTGATATTTCCTTTGTGGCTGAATTCCTGGATTGCCTGGATGGCTTGGGTGCTTCTGGCTCAGGTGCCCATGCACCAGGAGAGACAATTAACATGAAGCAGTTCCCTGATTTGATCAAGAGAAATACTATTTTACTCTACCGATTGACCCGATAACCTGATGAAGAAATTTTTCATCCTAGCAGCAATGACTTTGGTTGTATTTTCCTGCCATGAGGCTGAGCTGCAAGAACCAGAACCTATGAAGCCTAAAAAAATCATCGTTTATCAGGTTTTCACCCGCCTGTTTGGCAATACCAATACCACTAACAAACCTTGGGGTACCAAAGAAGAAAATGGGGTCGGGAAGTTCAACGACTTCACAGATACCGCTTTAGAGGAAATCAAAAAACTTGGCGTATCCCACATTTGGTTCACGGGTGTGCCGCATCATGGCGTGATCGGGGATTTCCCGGAAATAGGTGTGAGTTCGGATGATCCGGATGTGATCAAAGGGCGAGCAGGATCACCTTATGCAGTACGGGATTACTATCAAGTCAATCCCGACTTGGCTGTGGACGTGACCAAGCGGATGGAGGAATTCGAAGCGCTAATTGCCCGAACTCACAAGCATGACATGAAGGTGATTATCGACATCGTGCCAAACCATGTTTCTAGGCATTACGAAGGAAAAAACAATCCAGCCGGGGTAAGAGATTTTGGAGCCGATGATGACATAACGATAGAATACGCTAAAAACAACAACTTCTATTATATCCCGGGAAAGGAATTTCAGGTACCTGTTTCCAAAAATGGATATCGCCCGCTGGGAGGAGAAAAGCATCCCCTTTCCGATGGAAAGTTTGACGAAAATCCAGCCAAATGGACCGGGAACGGCTCTCGACTTGCTCAACCCAACTTTGACGATTGGTACGAGACCGTCAAGATCAATTATGGAATAAGTCCCGATGGAAAAAAGGATTTTGCCGAGTTGCCTACCGGAGCAGATTCTTTGGATTGGGAAGCCCATTATGACTTTTGGCAAGGCAAAGAAGTGCCGGATTCTTGGAAAAAATTCAAAGACATCACCCAGTTTTGGTTGGGCAAAGGCGTAGATGGATTCCGCTTTGATATGGCCGAGATGGTTCCGGTAGAATTCTGGTCTTACTTGAATTCACATATCAAAAAGACCAATCCGGAAGCTTTCCTTTTGGCAGAAGTTTATAATCCTAGCCTCTACAGAGACTATATCCGAAAGGGAAAAATGGATTACCTCTACGATAAGGTAGAGCTTTATGATACCTTAAAACACATCATTCAGGGCCATGGGTCCACGGATAATCTGGTGTCGATTTTGGAAGGATTGAAAGACATCGAGCACCACATGCTACACTTTTTGGAAAATCACGACGAACAGCGCATTGCCAGTCCGGAGTTTGCCGGAAATCCTTGGAAAGCCATGCCTGCCATGGTCGTCTCAGTAACGATTTCTACTTCTCCGACCATGATTTATTTTGGCCAGGAAGTCGGGGAACCCGGGGCTGAAATGGCTGGATTTGGACAGCCCAGCAGAACTTCCATCTTCGATTACATCGGGGTTCCTCAGCATCAGAAGTGGATGAATGGAGGAAAATTTGATGGAGGACAGCTATCGGAAAATGAAAAAGCCCTGCGCAACTATTACTCCGAAGTTCTGAATTTCACCAGGAGCAGTTCGGCGCTGATGGGAGAGTATATGGAATTGCATTCTTTCAACCGAAAGCAAAATCCTGCTTATACCAACAAGACCTTCGCTTTTGCCCGATGGGATAAAAGCCAAAAGCTAATCGTGGTGACCAACTTCGATGAGTTTCAATCGGTAAAAACAACCCTTAAACTTTCTCCGGAACTGCTCAAGGCTTGGAAACTGGAAAAAGGCGAAAGAGAGCTCAAAGAGGTGATGTTTGGGAAAAAGAAGACCATGCTTCGTGTGACAGATAACGGTGCTGAAATCGACTTGGACTTTGGGCCTTGGGAATCGGCGGTTTTTGAGGTGAGGTGATTTTATTTCCCGCTGATTTGCACAGAAAAAGACGCAGATTTTCACGGATTATTTCTTTCTCGCTAAGACGCTGAAGACGCAAAGTTTTGTGCTAGATTTTTCCACAAAAAACTGAATTGGGACAGGATTAAGTTTCAGCCCTTTGCGCCTTTCCGGCTTTGCGAGAAATAGTCCTTCCTAACTAACCAAGCTGTTCAGGATTTGTAATCCTGAACTCAGGTCATAGGATTTCAAATCCGGATAAATTTAAGATGAGAAATGAGATACTAGAGATTATAAATCTTGGGATCAAACTTCGAAATGGCAAATCTCGAAGAGCTGATTATTTTATTTCCCGCAGATTTTCACAGAAAAAGACGCTGATTTTCACAGATTATTTCTTTTTCACTAAGACGCTAAAGACGCAAAGTTTTGCTCTCAGACATCCCAATTCAAACAAAATCAGAATGGGATTAGATTTTAACCCTTTGTGCCTTTCCGGCTTTGCGAGAAATATCTTTTGCTTACTATTTCCCTAAAACCTTGCATAACTTCAGATTTACTTTTTCACCAACTTCATTCGATACAGGATTACACCTTTATCTTCCACCTCAGATAGGCTTGGATTTTTGGAAGTCACCAATTCACCTTTTTTATTGATTACGGTGGGACCATGTACTCCATGAGGTAGGCGAAGGTCGGCTCGGATCAATTCATACTCCTTGGAAAAAACAGCCACATAGTAAGGATCATTTTTCTGAATATTCAGCCGTCCTTCAGGAGTGGTACTGTCCATAGTGGCATATTTTTCTTTGGAAATCCCCTTTTTATAAATCGCCAAAATGTATTCGTCCATCACCAAAATATCCTCCAAAGAAGCCGAACGGAAGCTTTGCATTTGATCAAAGAAAGATCCTGCTTGGGCTGGCTCTACGGGTGAGTAGCCAGCCCAGTTTGGAATAGGTAATTCCACAGTGTGCTGATAATTTAATTTCCCTCCTTCTTCCCGATAAACATAAAATCTCGGCTCCAGCCACATTCCCAAAAGCCATTCCTTCCCGTTTTTGGTAACTACCGGAATGGGAAACCCATGCACCTTGCCGTCCAAAAGCGGGGAGGTTTCAGGCAAGAACATCGTCCCCACTGTATCAGGAGAAGCCAAATCCTGAATTTGGATCATCGGCTTTTTGTAAATGCTCAAGTAAAAATCAGGACTGTCAAAGCTCATCGGCATATTCTCTGGCAATAAGTAAGGATATATTGCTTTCCCGTCTTGCTCATGAAATCCGAGTTTGGGATAAAATATAAAGCTAGTGTATGGATACGGAACGGACACCTCCCCTACCCTTTCCCCATTTTCAAACTTGACATATCCTTGATCCGGAGTAAGTACTATCACTTTCCCATCTACATAAGAAATGCCCATAACCATCGAAATTCTATCCAATCCTTCTGGGCTCAAGACCTTGTTTTGAACAACCTTCCCGTCTCCTGAAACTTCGAGATAAGCTTGGGACATATCGTTGACCAAGAGATATTGGTCCAAATTGGCATCATAATCCTGAAGTCGTAATTCCCCCAGAAAATCAACTTGAATGGAGTCTATCACCTCCAGAGAAAGCTCTGTTTTGGAGTTGGTATCAGATTTTTTTGGACTACAGCTAGCAATTAAAAGAACTGAAACAGCACTAGCCTTGATTAACTTATCAATCATCGGTAAATATTTAAAAAGGAGTAGAAAAACTAAAGATACAATATAGCTAATTGCCAAAAGCTTACAAGTCAGAAGTCTAATTTTTTCTTAAGGAAAAAGCCTTGTAAATGCTCAAGAAAACGAAAAAAAACTGAAACCTGAGCCTTCAAACCAGCCGGTTTTTTTCACAATTTTGCCCCACATGCCTCGAAAGCCTTCCACCAACTCTTCCATCTGGGTAGTATTAGTGATCCTTGCCTGCCTCTTTATTGGGGCATTTTGGGTTATTCGTTACCAAAGTTGGCAGAAAAAAGAACTCAGAGATTACACTCGACAAGCTCCCAAATGGACAGAAGCACTAAAATTTGAGCAAGTTTTTGGAAACTTCTCGGATGGGATTTTAGGCATTGATGTATCAGAATATCAGGGAAAAATAAACTTTAGTGGCCTCCAGCTTCAGCTCCAGAGTCGCCCTATAGAATTTGTAGTCATTCGGGCAACTATGGGCAAGGATGGAGTGGACCGGAGATTCAAGCAGAATTGGGAAGGATTTAGAACCTTACCAGTGGTAAGAGGCGCCTATCATTATTATCGACCGGATGAAAACAGCACCCAGCAGGCTAAGAACTTCATTCAACAAACAAAGCTCAAGGAAGGGGATTTAATTCCGGTGCTGGATATTGAAAAGCATAGCACCATTCAGTCCAAAGATCGTCTCCGTCAAGGAATCAAAAACTGGCTGCAACTCGTGGAGGCTCATTACGGAGTCAGGCCTATGATTTATACAGGAGATAAGTTCTTTTGGGAAGTGCTTCATAACCAAGGATTTGATGAATATCCGATCTGGGTGGCCAATTACAACCGGGTGCTTGAACCTCAAACCCAAAACTGGGTCATCTGGCAGTTTTCCGAAAAAGGAAGCCTTCCCGGAATCGGAGCAAGAATTGACCTGAACTTGCTTCGCGGAGGAAGATTCCAGTTGGTCAAGCTGAAAATGCCACCCCGTTAATCCAACTTTAGGTATTCCATCACTGCTGCATCTCCCTGAAGTGCAGTAGCTGGAAAAGGATATTCCAAATTAAAAACCCGCAATTGATCCGGTGAGAGTAAAGTCACAAAGCTTTCGTCAAAGCCATCCCTGTAGGGAATTTTTCCAACAGAAAGTCCCAAATAGTGCCCCAGAAAATTATAGGCTGCAGCCCGTTTGTTTTTCCCATAATCATGACGCTCTCCTGCAAAATGAACATTGTCTGCTTTGCTTTGGGCTTGGTAGGTTTTATATACTTTTTGGACATAAGGAAACTCGATCCGAGGGGTATTTTTCGTCCAGTCTCCCCCGTCCGAAATCAACAACATAGGTCTAGGAGCTGCCAATGCCGCTATTTCGACGTTGTTGGTTTGGTGATGAGAACTTTTATGGATGGGCATTCCGCTTTCACATTCACATCCTCCAAAGAAATAAGCCGAAACCATCACCACAGGAACTGAGACGGTAATTCGGGAATCCAAAGCGGTAATGACTATGGTTTGAGTCCCTCCTCCAGATTCCCCGGTTACCCCAATTCTTGAGGCGTCCACATCAGGTCTGGAGATGAGGTAATCGATCACCCGCTGGGAATTATAGGTTTGCAGGGTCAAGGCAATGGGCATTTTATGGCTTGTCTGCTTGGAATCTCCGTAGCCGATCATGTCGTAGGCAAAAACGACCGCTCCCATTCTGGCCATTGCAGCACTCCTTTTCTGGACACTCTCCCCAAACCGGGGGTCATTCCCATGGCCATGGGCACTGAGGATCCCAGGGAATTTTTGAAAAGGCTCTGAAGAAACAGGACGATAAAGATTGCCGGTGATAAAAAACCCAGGAAAGCTTTCAATCGCAATATTCTCCACGATATAACCATCCATTTCCCGAGTGCTGTGAATGATGGGCTTAAATTCCGGACTTCTTGGTGGCATTTGATTCAGCTTCATTCCGGTGATCATTCCCTCCCGGATTACTTTTGCCCGAATTTCCCAATCCGATCGAGTAGTCCAATCTTTTGCCCACTGATTCATAAAAAACTCTGCCTCATCTTCGGTCCAGTAAGCTCCTTGACAAAGCATGGATTCTTGGGAAAAACTCAAATTCGACAGCAATACTGACAGGAAAAGGATGAATGGCTTTTTCATGGAAATAGGATCAATTAAGAATGAGGCTTTGTTCATAGGGCAGGTACCCGATTCTTTGGGCGTTCAGGTAGAGCGAGTCTCCTGAACTGGCCTCAAAGGCTTGGGTGAAAATTTCCCAGGGATCAGAGGTTGATTTTCGATATCCGATCCAAGTGCTTGAGGTGGGACAGGAAAGTCTAACTTTTCCATTTTTAAAATCCACTTGAACGCTCTGGGTTTTTGGGGCCTCCTCACCTTTCCACCAGCTTCTAACCATCTCCATTTCGTTGAGGGCTCCCTTGTCACCAATTTGATCACTTTTTCCTTTAGGCATCGCTTCGTTAAACTATTTCACTTTTTTTCAATAAAGAATAATCTAAATTTATGTGGCTAGTAATTTAGATTGCCTGTTGTTTTCGGTAATTTCTTTGAATCTATTTATCTCAATACTCTTTAAATGAAAAATCTTTTTCTTCTGGTTTTATTCTTTGGCTTTATGCTTCAATCTTCCTTTTCCCAGGAAAATCCACCTCAAAGATTCTCATTTTCCGTCAGTGCAGGTCCTGCCTTTTCAGTGGGTGTATTCGGAGGAAATAATATGGAAGAGGCTGCGATTTATTTTCCAGATTCCAGCATACCCAATCTTGCGAGTATTTCAAAGGCTAGCAATGGATTTGCAAAAGTAGGCTATTCTATTTACGGAACTCTTAATTATCATTTCGCCAGTCACTTTTATGTATTTCTTAGATCAGGTGTTACAAACAATCCGATCTCTGTTATCGAAATGGAAGATTTCGTCAATGATCTTTACGGAATGGATTTTCGCTTTTCTCATGAAAATAACAACATGCTATCAATCACTCCTGGACTGGGATATTTCTTGAAAAAAGGAAGTTGGGAATATCGAACGGGAATATTTTTAGGCTATGGACAGATCAACTACCCTTATTACGAGATGGTTAGGGCAGTTGGAAATGAAACTCTTACATGGGCTCATGTCGGCTCTAGACCCAATTCATCCTCTATTACAGCGGGAGGAAATCTGCAAGTATCCAGGGCTATTGGAAAATTTCAATTAGGCTTGGAAGCCAGTTATCAACGGGCTGATTTTGACTACTCTATATTTCCCCGTACAAGTCCCGGAGGTAGTCAATCTGTAACCTACGAGGATACAATTAAGGTCCGAACCTTGAATTTTGGACTTTTCTTATTGTATCCTCTGGTTGGACATGAAAAATAGACCATGTGAATATGTTTCACAGAAAAAAGAACTGATTACTTTTCAGTAGTTCATGTTTTGTCAATTTTTTTTCAATCCTTTTTACCCAATTTTATGGAAACCTCCACCGCCTCAAAGCCTATTCGGTGGCTATTTACATATAATGAATCTCCTACCACCGCCTCAAAAGGCCCGGTGTAAATCTTCCAAGCATCCCCACTGGACTTTCGCCAGCCGATCAGGGCTGAGGATGTAAGGCAAGAAAGGGTGACCTTCCCATCGGAGAAACTTACCTCAGCTTCCGCAGTGACGGGAGGGTTTTCTCCTCCATTCCACCAGTTTCGAACCATTTCCATTTCATTCAGGGCACCTTTGTCTCCGTACTTAGCGACCCAGTCCTCGTGGGCTTTACGCAGCTCAGCAAGCTTCTCGGCGTATTCTGGATTGCCTGCCAGATTATTAAACTCCCAAGGATCGCTTTGGGTATCGTAGAGTTCTTCCTCGGGCTTGCTTTGGGCAAACCAGCGGGCTTGATTGGCATCCAAAAGTCCTTTTTCATTCAAGTCTAGCAAGTGAAGCATCAAGGGATTCTGAAGGCGGTATTGAATGTTTTGGTAATTAGCCTTCTCAGGCATGTAATTTCGGATGTATTTAAATCGACCATCGGAAACTGCCCTTACCCGATCGTACTCGCTGTCCATCCGGTCTCTGGCAGCATAAACGTATTTTCTGGGCTCTGTTTTTTGGGCTCCCAAGAAAGCCTGCCCCTGCATGGATTCAGGAATTGGTACTCCTGCCAGAGAAAGTAGTGTCGGACCAAAATCCACAAAGCTGACCAGTTCATCTGTTTTGCTTCCTCCTTTCAACCATGGTGCTTTCACCAAAAGAGGCACTTTCAGCCCCCGGTCGTACAGTTCCCGCTTGAAATAGGGCATCCCATCCCCGTGGTCGGAATAGAAGAAAATGATGGTATTCTCATAGAGCCCATCCTCCTTGAGCTGGGCAATTATTTCTCCCACCTGCTGATCCATCCGCATCACATTGGTGATGAATCGAGCCAAAACTTTTCTTGACACCTCGTCATCCGGATACACCGGGGGGACTTTTACGTCTTTCGGATCCACCAACAACTCCTCATTTTCCCTAGCCCAAACCTGAGACTCATGCGTAATGGTAAAGTTGAAAATGGAGAAAAACGGCTGATCGGGATCTTTGCGGTTTCTCCAATGAGCCTTAGTGCCACTTTCATCCCACATGATCACCGGGCTTTGAAACTGGTAATCTTCCTTGGAATTGTTGCTGGTGTAATAGCCATTGAGCCGGAGATATTCTGGATAGGCGCGCATACCTTCTGGCAATACGACAGAGTAACTTTTAAACCCCGGAGGATAGGCATCGACGGCATTTGCAGACATTCCGGTGGTTCGCATATGCATGGCGCCAATGGAGGTCTGGTATGCTCCCGTGATCAAGGCTGCCCGACTGGGTGCACAGACTCCTGCGGTGGAAAAAGCATTTTGGTATTGGACAGATTCTGCGGCCAAAGCATTGAGATGGGGAGTCTTGCCCCCTGTACCTCCATAAGTCTCCAAATGCTCCGGAGACATGTCCTCACAAACAATCCAGACAATATTGGGACGCTTGGGAAAATCAATTTCCTCCTCTTCTACTTTTGGGGAAGCACAGCTCATGACAAAAAACACCAGAACGGCGAATGAGAAAAAGCGCATGGTCGATTATGGGTTGGATGAATTACAAGATAAACTTTTCGAAAGATTTTCCTTCCCCGCTCTTCACTGATTCCCAGCCTTTACCCAGATCAAAATTCAGGATTTCTATTTTTTGGTTAACTTCCCTCTTCTATGTTGAGCAGCTGATCCTCTTCAACATATTATGACCCGAAAACCTACTTTCCTTATTCTATGAATTCGAGAAGAATATTCCTGAAAAATTCCAGTTTGGCTGCAACTGCCTTTGGCTTGGGCCTTCCTCAATTGGCTTTTGCCCAAAAAGAAGCAGATCCTTTGTTTAAAATATCCCTAGCAGAATGGTCAGTCAACAGGCTCCTATTTTCCAAGCAACTGGACCATTTGGATTTTCCCTTGGAAGCCAAAAAACACGGGATTTTGGCCGTGGAGTATGTCAACCAGTTTTTTATGGACAAAGCCCAAGATGAGGCCTATTTGAAAGAAATGAATTCCCGCTGCGAAAATGAAGGGATTACTCAGGTTTTGATTATGGTAGATAGGGAGGGGATGTTGGGAGCTCGATCCGATGCAGACCGGAAAGAAGCCGTGGAAAAACATAAGAAATGGATTGAGGCTGCAAAATTTTTGGGATGTCATACTGTACGAGTTAATGGCTATTCGGATATCGCCTGGTCCCAGAACCCTGCTGATGCGGCCGAAGCATCCAAATTGGTAACCGACGGCATTCGGCAGCTTTGCGAATTTGCAGCTCCTTATGGGACCCATATCGTCATCGAAAACCATGGGGGATTTTCCTCCAATGGAAAATGGCTGGCAGAAACTATCCGGAATGTTCAACACCCATTGGCGGGAACCCTTCCAGATTTCGGGAACTTCAGAATTGGAGCAGTGGATGGAAATCCGGTTTCTTACGATTCCTATCGAGGAGTAGATGAACTCATGCCATTGGCTACCGGAGTGAGTCTCAAGCCGAAAGTATGGGATGATGCAGGAAATGAGTCCGAACTGGATTATGAGCGGATGATGAAAATCGTACTGGCCCATAATTATCATGGCTATGTTGGAATCGAGCATGGGGAGCGGGATAGAGAATGGGAAAGCATCGTGGAAATCCGTGAGATATTGGAAAGATTACAACAAACACTTTGATGACATATCGTGGCTACTGAGTTTCTCCAAGCAGTCCCCGTACTTCCCTCTCAGAATATCGAAAGAGATGTAGAATGGTATTGCAACAACTTAGGTTTCACCAAGGTGTTTGGAGACGAGATGTATGCTGGAATCAGGCTTAACGAAATCTGGATTCATCTTCAATGGCATGCGGACACCCCTGAAGATCCTTTGTTAGGGGGATCAGTCATACGGATTTTTGTCAAAAATATCCAACCCTATTTTGAAGCCTTGGTCGCCAAAGGTGTGGTTCCTTCAGATAAGCTACGTTGGAATACCCCATGGGGAACCCATGAATTTGGCCTTTATGACCTGAATCAAAATGCAATCTTTTTTGTAGAAGACCTTTAATTCTGACTAATGAGAAAAATCTTTACTCCTATTCTGATCCTTTTATCGATTTCCTTTTCCTATGGGCAAAGCAAACTCATCAATTTTAAAGAACTTGAAGCTGAACTTGAAAAGGAAAACTTAGCTTTGGAATAGGTAAAATGGTCTGAATACCAAATCAATTTTAAAACTCTACATGATCAAAGTTGGAATCATGGTTACTTGGTCGAGGACGTACAAAATAAACCAGATTTGAAAAACATTAGAAAATTTTTATCTGGAAACTGGCTGGGGAAATTCCCCAGCCAAATTATTTAAAAGCTAATACGATAGCCAAGAAGTAAAGACCAATAATTCCCGCTAAATGTGTAGTTATTACTGTAAGAATTATTCTGGTACTCTACTCGATCCAATTTATATGAAATCGAAGGTTCATTCAAGTCAACTCCCCATCTTGAAGTAATTGTAAGTCTTGATTTTTCAGAGAAATCATAATAAAGACCAATCTCTGGCTTTACATGAATTGATTGACGGGTGACAAATGTCTGTCCATATAGTAAAATCGGAATCTGTTGCTCTCCATTTGGAAGTCTTATCGACTGCCAAATTCCGGTATATTCAATCTCATCAAAACTAGTTTGGGAATAATGAATACCTACTCCAAGAAATATTCCCAAATCACCAGAGATAAAAATATCTTTTTGAATTTTTGGACCAATTGACCAGTAATTCGCATTTGGACCACCTTTATTTATAATATTTAAGGGTGAAAACGAATATCCAATATCAAACCTGTAAACATCTGATTCCAGCCCCAGTAAAAAGTTATTTTTCAATCTTCTAAGGACTCCAAAATTAAGAAACAAATGATTCGTCGTTCCCAATGAAAGTTCAGGAAAATCTCCTTTCAAATTAACATTTGTATTCCCTCCACCAATTTTTGCATCAATTGCCCAATTACTTTGAGCGCTCGAGATAGTTCCAGAAAATATAGAGACTATCATAAATAAGGTCAGTATTAAAGATTTCATTTTAATAACCTTTATCTATTTGCTGAAGATTAAACTGCCAAAATGCTCCAGAAGGTGAATAACCATGAATTCCTCCTGGTTCTCCATAAAACTGTGATCTTAAATAAAATTTTTCCAAGCCTCTACTAGAGGAATAAAAAGTCGCTTCCAGCTCATTATTTAAGGTATTTGATTGGGACATGGACTTTTGTAGAGTACTTCCACTCTTTTTACTCAAAAATTCATAATCCCAAAACAGATAAAGTGTAGTTGAGGTTGCGGTCCAAACAACAGAGCCATCTTCCGGTTTTCTCATATGTTTTGCTTTTGAAAATAACCTAAAAGAAATTGCGGCTGCATCATAAACATGCTTCGCATCTAATCGATACCGAAAACTTCCTCCCGAATAGGCTATCCCGAGAATGTCACCGTTGAAAGGGTCATTGAAGTATTGCGAATTATCGCATTTATCCCATCTACATCCTGCTGATACGGTTGCAGCAGAAGGATTGAAAGAATTCAATATTCTAGCATTGTAGGAAGCTTTTTCAACTGTCGAAGGACTATTGATTTCTAATAATCCAATCACATCATCTTCAAACTTGAATAAACGAATTGATTCACTTGAAATATCCCCTGCAAGAATTTCATCCTTTAGATTTAAATCGGTGGATACAACGGCAGTTCGGTTATTGAAATTTAAGTAAATCAGATAGTCTTCAAGGATTATAAATCCATCTTGATCCAAAAGCTCCAAGAGTGTACTTCCTTCCCAAGCTGTAATTTCATTATACTCTTCTTGACTGATTCGAAGATTATCACCCGATTGCTTCAATTCATCAAGTCCTTTTTGAAAACTGTTAAAGTCTCTAAAGGAGAGTTTTTCCTTTCCGGTGATAAGGTCCTCATACTTATCAAATGAATTTACTTTTAAAGTTCCCTGTATCACTTCCACTTCAGATGAAGCTAACTCCAAGGGAATTTCTTCATCAAACGAGGTAGTACAACTAATGCCCTCCCAGATCATTAAACCAAGAAGGCTTTTACTCAAAATTTGTTTTTTGCTTTGCATAAAATATTCGTTAAAAGTATTCCCAACTTTAAGCGAAAAAATTTAGTCAAAAAATACCCTATATAGGGGATTTTCGAGCGCTTTATTCAATCTCTTGGACGAACCTTAGTTTGTGTAATGGTCAATTAGAATCGGAAAGAAATCTATGTTTCTTTAGTTCCAATTATTTATACTTGTAGGATTACCTCAAGAGACCAATGAAAAAATTTCTCCTTTCCCTGCTCCTTCTCAACTTCATTTATAGCTTCTCATTTTCTCAGAAAACCCAAGATGTCTTTAAGCAATTGGACTCCGAACTCGAAAAAGCCCGAGTGGCTTTAAAGGCACCTGGCTTTGCCATCGCCATTGTCCAAAAGGATAAAATCGTCTATGCGAAGGGATTTGGCTACAAAGATGTGGAAAACCAAGTTCCGGTAACGGAGAATACGCTTTTCGCCATTGGTTCTTCTTCGAAAGCCTTTACCTCGGCAGTCTTGGGTGTGCTGAGAAAAGACGAGAAAATTGACTTTGACGAGAGGCCCGGCAAATATATTCCCGAACTCCGGTTCGCAGAACCCTGGATGAATGAACAAATCATCGTCAAAGACTTGATGGCGCACCGGACGGGATTGCCGAGGCATGACTTTTCCTGGTTTATGTTTCCCTCCGAATCCAAATCGGAACTGATCAAGCGCATCGAATTTCAAGAGCCTTTCACCGGGTTGCGACAGCAATGGTACTACAACAACTGGATGTTTTTCCTCCAAGGAGAAATCGGTGCCCGACTCACGGGCAAGACTTGGGAGCAAAACGTGAAGGAACTCTTTTTTGACAAATTGGGCATGACCCGAAGCAATTTCCGCATTCCAGAGATGGAAAAGGATGCTGATAAATCCTTTGGCTATTCGGTGGAGCTGGATGGAAAAACCAGCAAAATGGACTACTACAACATCGCTGCCATGGGTCCTGCAGGAGCAATCAATTCCAGTGTTTCGGAAATGTCCAATTGGCTCATCACCTGGATCAATGGCGGAAAATTCAAAGGCGAACAAATCATTCCAGAGGATTATGTGAAGGAAGCGATGAGTGCGCAGATGGTGGTATCCGCTGGCACCCCTTCTAAAGAGCATCCCGATGTGCAGTTTTCCAACTATGGCTATGGCTGGTTTTTGGCTTCCTATCGGGGACATTATCGAGTAGAGCATGGAGGAAATATCGACGGCTTCTCGGCTTCCGCCTCCTTCTTCCCTTCAGATAGCCTGGGGATCATGATTCTGACCAATCAAAATGGCTCTCCCCTTCCCAATGTCGTCCGAAATATGGTCGCCGACCGAATGCTCAATATCAGCCCGCAGGATTGGGTTGGAGAAGCTGTCAAGCGACTCGAGGAAGCCAAAGAAGCACAAGCCAAAGCCAAAGCGGCTGCCGACTCTACGGCCAAAGCCAGCCTGACCAAGCCTTCTCACATTTTGATGGACTTCACCGGCACTTACGAACATCCCGGCTATGGTAAGATGGAGATTGACCTGAAAAATGATACGCTCTTTGTGCAGACGGGGCTGTTGGGTGGATTCTTGGAACACAAAGATTACGACACCTTCAATATGTATCTGATTTATCAGGGTAAGCCCAATCGGAACAATGCCTTTCCTTTTCAGTTTGTCAGTAATATGACCGGAGATATTTCCGGATTAAAAGCTGCTTTTGAACCAACCCTCGATCCGATCGAATTCAAGCGGACCCCGAAAGAAAATGAGCTTTCGGTGGATGACTTGAAAAAGTACGAAGGAGCCTACCTCCTGATGGGCGTTCAGGAGGTGAAGATTTACATCAAGGAGGAAAAGCTCTATGCCTTTGTGCCCGGTCAGCCCGAATACGAACTGGTCAATATCGGCGAGCATGAATTTAACCTAAAGGTGCTGGAAGGCTTTAAAGTGAAGTTTGAGGAAAAAGACGGGGAGATAACTGCAGTGAGCTTTATCCAGCCGAATGGGACGTTTAGAGGAGAAAGGAAGCTGGTAAAGTAAGTCTGAATGCTAAAATCAGAAAGCTTAAAATGATGGAAAACCTTTGAGGGCTATTCAGACCTCGAAGGTTTCTCTTTTTTGCAAAAATTGGCTCGCGAAGACGCAGCTCTTCGAGATTTACAATCTCGAAGCCTTATCAGGAGATTTTTAATCTCCAAATCCAAATTCTCTTTAAAACAGAAACTAAAAGGTTTATCCAGATTGAAAATCCTATGATTGAGGTTCAGGATTACAAATCCTGAAAAGCAAAATAAACATGAATTATTCGATGAGGTTAACCAATCCTCCTCATTGGAAAAGCGGTTTATGTTATCTCAACTCCAGCAATTCAAATTGCATTAAATCCTCCTGATTTTCCGGATTCTTGGGGTGCTGCAGGGATAGGTAAAGGCCCTTTTTCCCAATAAAAACATTGTCCGGATGGTACTTCCCGGGTTCAAATTTTTTCTCGGTGATCACCTTCAGATCAGAGTCCAAAACCATCACCACAAATGACCCTAAGGCATTCCCTTGGCTTCTAATATCGGCAATAGAGGCATCTGGCAAACTTGGAAACGCAAACCTATAGTAGACATCCCGGTAAGAGTCATATAAAATCGATCCATATCTGCTCGAGGCAAACGCATAGTTTTGATATTCCTCAGACACAGCATCAGGTTTGAAATTAGGCATAGTTTGATCCAAAAACTCACTTGCCGCATCCACCGATTTCAAGGTGGAGTCATAGGAAGAGGCATAGTAAAGCCTATGGTCACCAAATAGGGAATAAACCACCTTATCCTTTCCCTGCGCTCTACTGAAATCAACATTTTTCAAGCCAGTGGCCAGGTAATCTTGTGGATAAAAATGATTGAAATACTGAGTCTCTCCGGTTTCCAAATCTATTAGATAACCAAAAGTTTTGCTTGATAAAATCTCGGGAGTAAGCTCTCTGGGGTTTTGCGGAAAACGATGATTGACTGCCAATTTTGAACCTTTCAGCACCGGCGGAGAAATCATATAGCCATTATGCACAAAAGCTGACCCCGCGCCTTCAGGTATTTGATAATTGAATTTCTTCAACAATTCCCCTTCAGCATTAGCCAAGTAAAATGAGGATCCAAATGGTGGATTAAACAGGAAAATACTATCCATACTTTGGACATGAAATCCAAATAATCCTCCCACTCCATTGGGGCCTTCCAGGTCAAATTGAAGAGATTTGATTTTTTCTCCGGTAGAAAAATCAAAGATCTGTAAGGTATTACCCTCCATTTTTAGATTAAAAAAGTATTCCTTTCCATTACCGAAATGATATTGGTAGGAATAGCTCACATTGGAAGTAGAATCATCCAATTGAAGGGCGACAATTTCACCAGTTGGATGAAGTTCTTTGGGTTGAATCTCGGAATTGGATTTGTTTTGGCACTGGAGAAAAAGAACTCCCAGGATTAGCGATAGGAAAAGTCTCATGAAGTAATTTTTCACTAAATATAACGTCATCATTTAAAAAATAAATAGCTTGCCCTGATTATTCGCTGAAATATTACTTTTCTAATTTCAATCGGTCTAGGGACTGTGCGAATGGTAGAACTGCTAGCTCTCCAGCTCTTCGAGATTTGCAATCTCGAAGCTCTATCATGAGATTTTTAATCTCTAAATCCAAACTCTCTTTAAAAAAGAAACTAAAAGGTTTATCTGGATTGAAAATCCTATGATCGGGTTCAGGATTACAAATCCTGAACAGCAGAACAGCTGAAACAGCAAAATTCTTTTACTTTGAATCATGAAACAACAGCTCGGACAAATCACTTTGCTCGTCGGAGACTATGATGAAGCAATCTCCTATTATACCCAGACCCTGGGGTTTGAACTTTTAGAAGATACTCCTATGAGCGAAACCAAACGCTGGGTGAGCGTCTCTCCTCCCGGGTCAGCTTGTCACTTGCTTTTGGCTAAGGCAGCCAACGAAGCTCAGGAAAAGCAGATTGGAATTCAGGCAGGAGGAAGAGTGATGTTTTTCTTATATACCGATGACTTTTATCGGGATTATGAAAACTATCGTTCCAAAGGGGTGGAATTTATCCGGGAGCCTTCTGTGGAACCTTATGGAATCGTATCGGTATTTAAGGATTTGTATGGAAATCTTTGGGATTTGATCCAGCCGGTGCAGTAGGAAGTGGGCAGTAAGCAGTGGGCAGTAAGCAGTGGGCAGTAAGCAGTGTCCAGTAGGCGGTTTGCAAAAGTACAAATGATAGAAAGTAGTCCTGTTTTCTGAAAGCAGGATTTAAAAATCCAATGAAATAGTCCAGCTTCGGAAGAAGTGCGATAACAATAACTTATAACTAATTTCTAATAACTCTTACCCTTTGGAACATCAACCCAACAATCCCCTGCATGGCGTCCGACTAGATGCCATGCTTCAGCAACTGATTGAATTTTATGGATGGAAAGAACTTGGGGAAAGAATACCAATCCGCTGCTTTACCCATAATCCTTCTATGGGCTCCAGTCTCAAATTTCTCAGACAAACTCCTTGGGCCAGAGAAAGAGTGGAGGGTTTGTATTTGAAGATGTTAAGGGATAAAAAGTAATCTTTGGCTAACCCTCTAAGAGATAAAAACCCATGGAGGGTCCATAAAAAAAGCCCGGATCAAAAAAATCCGGGCTTTCGATTTATGGTTGTGGTTAAGATTATACGTAGTTGTTCAACATTACAGGCATGACAAGCATTAGGATATCTTCGTTGGCATCCTGCTCTACCGGAATGATCAAGCCAGCACGGTTTGGCGCAGAAAATTTCAAACTTACTTCTTTGCAGCTGAGGTTATTGAGCATTTCTACCAAAAACTTCGCATTGAACCCGATTTCAATATCTTCACCTTCGTGATCACAGGAAAGTCTTTCATTGGCTTCATTGGAGAAGTCCAAATCTTCAGCTGAAATCATCAATTCACTTCCTGTCAATTTCAGACGAACCTGATGAGTCGTTTTATTGGCATAGATGGCAATACGTCTCAAAGTTCCGAGTAACTCCAAACGATCGATGTTCATCTGGTTTGGATTGTCCACTGGAATTACATTTTCGTAGTCCGGGAATCTTTCGTCGATCAATCGGCAGATCATTTTGATTTGTCCAAACTTAAAGTAAGCATTGCTTTGGTTGAACTCCACTGATACCGGCACATTCTCAGATGGCAAAGTAGACTTCAGGAGGTTTAGCGCTTTTCTTGGAATGATCAAGCTAGCTCCATTGGAAGAAGCCACATCCACTCTTCTGTATCTGATCAATCGGTGACCGTCTGTAGCCACAAAGGTGGTATTGGTAGGGCTCAAATTGATATAAACACCTGTCATGGCGGGGCGAAGCTCGTCTGAAGAGGTTGCGAAAATGGTGTTGGCAATCGCAGAAGAAAGCACTTCAGTGGACATATCCACCGTGGTGGCATTGTTTACCGTAGGGATCTTCGGGAAGTCCGTCGCATTTTCCCCTGCCAATCTGTAGCGACCATTGTCCGAGCTGATTTCTACAGCATAGGTGTCGTGATCGATGCTGAAAGTCACGGGCTGCTCTGGAAGATTTTTGAGGGTTTCGATCAGAATTCTAGCCGGAACCGCAATATTTCCATCCTCTTTGGCTTCCACATGGATTTGCGTCATCATAGAAGTTTGCAAATCTGAAGCAGTGATGGTCAGTTCGGAGTCTTTGATCTCGAAAAGGAAGTTTTCCAAAATCGGAACTACCGGATTGGTAGTGACAACACCGTTGATGGCCGAAAGCTGCTTGAGCAAAGCAGAAGAGGAAACAATAAATTTCATATGACTATTATTATTTTATTTTCTTGGGCCTGATGAAATCCTGGCAGTTAGGTGACATCCCACTAAGGAAAATTCCTCACTTGATCGGACTTCATGTCTAAAGGCTTAGTATTACTTTTTATACCAATGGGGTAAATTTATAAATAAAATGCTAATTCGATGGACTGCATTGATCTTTCCATCAAAATTCTTACAGGCAAATTTATCTTTCAGGCCTATGCACTTCGGCTATACCTTTTCTTTCGGATAAAAAGGATAATTCCTCCCAAAATCAACACCACTAGTACAGGTCCTCCAATATTGATTACTTGCCAGTAATTCTTCTGCTCCACGACCTTTACCCGATCCAAAGGCCTAATTCGGAAACTCCTGGTCCGTGTAGCAATGATCCCCTCAGGATCCGAAAGGTATTGCGTCAAGTTTAAAAGCAACTGCTTATTGGCAAAGGTGGTCATCGAGAAAGGGTCTTCTCCCAAAGGCAGGGGCTGATTGGTTTCTACCTCTGCTTGGCTTTGGAAGATCGAGCCGTCTCCGAATACTACCACTTTCCCTTTCCCGGATTCCAGAAATTGCCGGCCTTGAAATTCATCCGGTAAAAATCGGTTTTTGAACAAAGAGGTAAACTCCCCTTCCAGTAAATACGCCAAAGGCAAATTCTTCAGACCAAACTCTTCCACTTTGGGAGCTTGCTGCATATCTGCAAAAGCTACCCGGGAAGGTGCTTGGATTTTTCTTGCATTGTCTGATCCGAAAATAAGCGGTGTCTTCACCACACCTTCGGCCATCACCGTATCCAAACTGCTGACAAATCTGAAGTTAACTTGATCCAGAGCTTTAGTAATCGGATGAGTGGCGACTCGACCGGCGTTGAAATAAAATGGCCAAGGCAAGGGAACCATTTGGTTTTGATTGCCAAAGGTTCCTCCCATCACAGGGATATAGCTGAAATTCAAGTCCTGAATCAAATCTTTATTTATCCTGACACCATACCGAAAAAGCAAACGGTCCAGCTCATTTTCCAAGGGAAAAGAGACTGTGCCATCTCCTCCAGCCTGAGCCAAATCCACATCCACTCCTTCAGCTCCAATCACCAAATTCCCTCCTTGAAGGACATATTGATCCAGTAAAAACAACTCCCGATCGGTATAGCTTGACTTTGGCCCTAAAATGAAAATAGTGCCGAAAGTCTTCAGGTCTTCTACAGATTTAGCTTGCTCCAAAGGAACTTTGAATAGCTCATACTGACCATCCAAGGCCTCCACCATTCCGAATCCATCATCCTCAGAAAGCTCTCCATGCCCAATAATCATGGCAATGGCAGACTTCTCTGGAAAGACCAATTTTCGAATGGCATTGCTTAGTTCATATTCAAGATTCTCAATCGAAGTGTTCAGAATCTGATCAGGAGACATTCCCCTTTCCCCCTTTAACACCAGAGCCCCAACTTCATATTCCTCATCGCTGACCAGAATTCCTGGGAAAATAAGCTGCGCCTGCTGACCGGAATTTTGATTGACAAAAAGGTTGGTTGGGTTGATCCCGTAATCCGCTAAAGTGTAAATAAAATCTTCCTGTAAGGAATCAGTCACCGAGAGCGGGTCAAAGTAAGAAACGGTGATTTTTTCCGCCGAATAAGCATTGAAAGTACGGACGGTTTCTTCGATGGATTTTTGAAGTCTTCGCATGCCCCCGGGAAGATTTTCTCCGGTCAGCAAAATATCCACATGTAATGGACGATCCAGACCTTGGAGCAACTCTTTGGTAGCAGGATGCAGAGAAAACCTTTTTTCTTCTGTCAAATCCACGCGAAATCTCAAAAACTGGCTAGCCAAAACCAAGGCAAGCAGTCCTCCAAAAAGGACCAAAGTAGCACGAATGTTTGTTTTTCGGTTGGAGCTCATTTTCCTTTCAAAATCAAAACTGAACCCCCTAAAAACACCAAAATCATCCCCAAAAGGAAAAACACATCCCTGCTATCTACCACTCCCCGGCTAAGGCTGATGTAATGATAACTAAGGCTAAACTCTTCCACCCAATACGCCAACTCCCCGGAAAGCATCTCAGACAATGCGGTAAATCCAAAGTAAAGGACAAAACAAAGAAAAACGCCCAACACAAAAGCCACCACCTGCTGGGAAGTCAAAGCACTGGCAAACAATCCAACCGCAGCAAACGTGGCTCCGATCATGATTAATCCGATCCAGCTTCCAAAGAAGCCTGCCCAATCCAGATTTCCGGGAGGATCCCCCAGCTGGGCTATAGCATAGGCATAAAGAAGTGTGGGCAATACTGCCAAAATCACCAGGGCCAATAAGGCTAAATATTTGGCAAGAATGATCTGAACCAATGATAGTGGTGAGGTTTGCAACAATTCCCAGGTTCCGTTTTTCCGCTCCTCAGCTATCGCCCGCATAGAAAGTGCCGGAATCAAAAAAGTGAATACATAAGGAGTGTAGCTAAAAAGTGACTCTAAATCTGCGAATCCATATTCCAAAACAGAGCTTTCCGGAAATACCCAAACGATCAAACCTATGGCCACTAAGAACAATACCAATACCAGATAGCCGGTTAGGCTTCCAAAAAAGGCGTTGATTTCTTTGAAAAACAGACTTTTCATTGGCCTTGGGTGATTTCTCGAAAAAGGGTTTCCAGATTTTTCTTGCCTTGATTGAGACTGATTAGGTTCAGGTTTTTGGATTGCACAATTTGCATCAAAACCTTTCTTGCCTCTTGAGGCTCTGAAGTCAACAGAACCAATTCTCTATTTCCTTTGGGCCCAAATTTCAACTCACCCAGATTGGCGAACCAGTTCAAACTCAATTCCTCCTCAGTCTCCAGGATCAACTCAATCTGACCTGCATTAGCTTTCAAATCTGCTAAAGGACTTGCGGCTAAAATTTTCCCTTGATTGATAATTACTACATCCTGACATATGGCTTCTACTTCCTGCATGATGTGCGTGGAGAAAATCAAAGTTTTGTCCGCTGCGATTTCCTGAATCAGTCTTCGAATATCCACCAGCTGGTTGGGATCCAGCCCCGTGGTCGGTTCATCCAAAATCACTACCTGAGGATCATGAATCAGGGCCCTGGCTAGTCCAACTCGTTGCCGGTAACCTTTGGAAAGCTGGCCTATTTTTTTGTGTTGCTCAGGCAGAAGTCCCGTCTTTTGGATCAGCTCATCTACTCTACGGCGGATTTCCGCAGATTTCATTCCGTAAATTCCTCCGGAAAATTCCAAAAACTCACGGACGTAGAGGTCTAGGTAAAGGGGGTTGTGTTCAGGCAAGTAGCCAATTTTGGAACTTACTTTTTTTGAATTTTCCAGCGCATTTTCTCCCAATACCTTTACCTCCCCGGAATCTGCTCCCAGATATCCGGTGATGATTTTCATGGTGGTTGATTTCCCGGCTCCATTGGGTCCTAAAAATCCCAAAATCCTCCCCGGAGTCGCCGAAAAGCTGACTTCATCCAGTGCTTTCTGGGAACCATAAACCTTACTGAGTCGGGAAACTTGGAGTGACATAAAAAGAAGGACCAAAGAGAAAATCACCCGCATGGCAGGGGCAAAATCCCCTTTGGTCAGGTCTATGGCAAAAATAGGGAATGAGGTCGGAAAGGCAAGGGTTTCAGTAGGCAGATTTCAGTGGGCAGTTTGCAATGGGCAGTTTGCAATAAAAAAGTTCCTGTTTTCAGCTGGCAGTTTAATGGTAAACCAAAGTAGGATTGGAGTTAGTGAGAATGGGCTGAGCCAAACTTTTCTGGATGAGAAATCATATAGCCAATCAATTTCCCTACTTCACCTACTTTTTGAAGTAGATCTTCAGTTTTTTCGTCTGAAATATACCCACATCGATTCGCAAAGCTTATCCAAATGAGTGTTTCAGCATTCTCCATGTCAGCATCCGAAAGCTTGGAAACAAAATGAGCAACATATCTTCGTTTTCGATACCCTTCCCCAATGTTTACACAAACTGATCTACTGGATCTCCTAATCTGATCAGTCAAGGAAAATTTTTCTTCTTTAGGAAATCCTTTGCTGATTTCAAAAATTTCCATAGCAAGTTGAAATGCTTTTTGATAGGCAATAAGGCTGGTAAAATCCATAAACAAATTATCAGTCAAGAAAAATGAACTAAGTTTATTTTAAAAGCTAAGTTAAGTAGTGTCAGTACATATCATATTTCCAAATTCTATATAAATGGATTATTAAACTACATCCAAAAAGTAAATCTATTTCAGACCCTTACATAATACCAATAGATCACTATCGACTGCATACTGCTTACTGCCTACTGCCAACTGATCACTGCCGACTGATCACTGCCGACTGTAAATTGCTTACTGCATACTGCCATCTGCCCACTGCCTATTACTTCTTCCCCTTCGGTCTCAAAGGTCTACACTCCACATCAGCCACAAAGTAATTCGGGTGAGTTTCCAAAGTCTGGACAATCGTCAAAGCCACATCCTGTGGACGCATCATATTTTCATGGGCGTTCATTCCGGGGATTTCGTCAAAGAAATTGGTCTGCACAGAGCCTGGATAGATCGTGGAAACCTTAATTCCAAAATCTCTCAACTCCATATACATGGAATGGGAAATCCCTCGCACAGCATGCTTGGTTCCTACATACCCTGCAAAATTGGCAACCCCATTCAAACCTGCAATCGAAGCTACATTTAGGATATGTCCTTCATCCGCAGCTTTCATGGCAGGAATCAAGCACTTACTTACGTAAAATATTCCATGCACATTGGTGTCAAACATGGACTTCCAATCGGCCGAACTCATTTCCTCAAAAGGTCCTGCCACGCCAAATCCTGCATTATTCACTAGAATTCTGATATCTGCTCCCAATTTGGCAATAGTCGCCTGGTAGGCAACTTCCACACTGCTTTCATTGGAGACATCGCAGGTAAAAAAGTGGAAACTCGGATGCTGAAAATCCGGCTGAGTTCTACCCCAACCCGCTACAATGGTTCCTTTTTCGACCAAAAGTTTGACGACTTCCAATCCTATTCCTTTGCTGACTCCCGTAACTACAGCGATTTTTTCTTTCAATTCCATTTTTTCTATTTCAACTAGTTAAAATCTAACACAATATTTTACCGATTCAGGGCTGGAGGATCAACGTAAGCTAATTCCCCCTTTCTAAGGGGGTAAGGAGGATTTGTTCTACGAAAATCCCGTTTTGAGTTTATGAATTCTCTTATCTCTAAAGCGAAATCAACTCCAAAAGTTCTCCAAAACCGCTTTTTATCTGAAAGGTTAAGGTTTTTACCTTGGCGTAGACTAATTTTCCAAACCACCCAAAAAACCGCCAAAACCATCATTAACCTTATAATCTTATGAGAAAACTAATTATCCCCTTACTCCTGTTAAGCGGAACAGCCTTTGGCCAAAGTAAACTCCGCCCGACTATCGATCAGAAAGCAGCCTCCTTAGAATCCAAAGTCATCGAGTGGAGACGCGACATCCACCAACATCCGGAACTCGGCAATAACGAAGTCCGAACTGCCAAGAAAATTGCAGATCACCTTAGATCTTTGGGCATTGAAGTGACCGAGGGAATGGCCGTGACTGGAGTAGTTGGGGTTTTGAAAGGTGGAAAGCCAGGGCCCATGGTTGCTCTTCGTGCAGATATGGATGCTCTCCCAGTTACTGAACGGGTTGATTTACCTTTCAAATCTACCGTGACCACCACCTACAACGGCCAGGAAACCGGTGTCATGCATGCTTGCGGACACGATACCCACGTAGCCATCCTGATGGGTGTGGCAGAGGTTTTGGCAGGAATGCGAAACCAATTGGAAGGTTCTGTGAAATTTATTTTCCAACCAGCCGAAGAGGGCATCTACGAACCAGGAGTGACTTCTTGGGGAGCCAAGCAACTGGTGGAAGAAGGGGTGATGAAAGATGTGGACGCGATTTTCGGATTGCATATTTCTTCCCAGACCGAAGTGGGAAAAATCGGCTATCGTTCAGGCCCCGCCCAAGCTGCAGTGGATAATTTGGAAATCATTGTTCATGGAACCCAAGCTCATGGAGCTTCTCCTTGGTCCGGAGTGGATCCGATTGTGACAGCTTCCCAGATTGTGACTGGCTTGCAGACGATCCTTTCCCGAAGTGTCAATATCACCCAAAACCCTGCCGTGGTCACTGTGGGAGCTATACATGGAGGGATTCGTCACAACATCATTCCAGAGAAAGTAGAAATGATCGGTACCATCCGGACTTTCGGAGACGAGCAGCAGGCCTTGGTACACAAGCGCATCACTGAGATCGCTACCAATATAGCTGAGAGTGCCGGTGCCAGAGCAGAAGTAAATATTCAAAAACTTTACCCTTCAACTGTTAACGACCCAGAACTCACCGCCAAAATGGTTGCTTCCATGGAAGCTGCGGCGGGAAAAGAAAACATCAACTACAATCCACCAGTGACGGGGGCGGAGGATTTCAGCTTTTATCAGCGGGAAAAGCCCGGGCTATTTATCGGCTTGGGAGGAATGAAAAAAGGCGGTGACCCTACCAAAACACCATCTCACCACACGCCTGACTTCTACATCGACGAGGGAGGATTTGTACTCGGTATGCGGGTGCTGAGCTACTTTGTAGTGGATTATATGGGGATGAAGAAGTAGGATTTGGTCAACTGTCGACGGACTGCAGTCCACTGAACCTAGTCAATAGAAAAACCCCTTCTGAAGGATTTTGAGAGGGGTTTTCCCATTTTAGGAATTAATTTCAGATTTCATACATTTGAAACTTCCCAATAAATATTTCATGAAAAAGCTTTTCCTTCCTTTACTCTTTCTATCCTTTACCGCTCTTGGCCAGTCGAAACTTCGGTCAGAAATTGATAAAAAATCTGATGCCATCGAATCCAAAGTCATCGAATGGAGAAGGGATTTTCACAAATACCCTGAATTGGGAAATCAGGAGTTCCGAACGGCTAAGATCGTCGCAGATCACCTGCGCTCTTTGGGCATGGAAGTTACTGAAAATGTAGCCGTGACAGGAGTTGTTGGAGTCTTGAAAGGAGGCAAACCGGGTCCAATGGTCGCCCTTAGGGCAGATATGGATGCGCTTCCCGTAACTGAAAGAAATGACCTACCCTTCAAATCCGTCAATACTTCCACCTACAATGGTCAGCAAACCGGTGTCATGCATGCCTGTGGTCACGATTCTCATGTGGCGATTTTGATGGGAGCTGCTGAAGTATTGGCAGGGATGAGAAATCAGCTGGAAGGTTCGGTGAAGTTTATTTTCCAACCTGCCGAAGAAGGAATCTATGACGCCGACATGGCCGGGGCAGAATTGATGGTCCATGAAGGTGTGATGAAAGATGTGGATGCCATTTTTGGCCTGCATATTTGGGCACAGATAGAGTCCGGGAAAATCGGGTATCGCTCGGGTCCTTTTATGGCAGCTGTGGACAATCTGGATGTGACCATTACCGGAACCCAAGCGCATGGGGCTGCTCCTTGGTCCAGTGTGGATCCCATTGTCACCGCGGCTCAAGCGATCATGGGTTTACAAACCATCCTGTCCAGAAATGTCAATATCACAGAAAATCCAGCCGTGGTCACAGTAGGAGCTATTCATGGAGGAATCCGCCACAATATCATTCCTGAAAAAATCGAAATGATCGGAACGATCCGAACCTTTGGAGACGAACAGCAAGCATTGGTTCATCGAAGAATCACCGAAATCATCACCAACATTGCTGAAAGCGCGGGAGCAAAAGCTGATGTGAAAATCGGGAAACTTTACCCTTCCACTGTCAATCCACCCGAGCTTACCGCTAAAATGACCCCATCCATGATTGCCGCTGCCGGGGAAGGAAATGTCATCGCCATGGATCCCGTCACGGGAGCAGAAGACTTTAGCTTTTTCCAGCGGGAGAAACCGGGCTTTTTCATCTTTCTGGGAGGGATGAAAAAAGGAGGAAACCCCTTGACCACCCCATCCCACCATACTCCGGATTTTCATATTGAGGAAGACGGATTTAAGCTGGGGGTGCGCGCCTTGAGTTATTTCGTTGTGGATTATATGGGGATGAAGAAGTAATTTCTGGTCAACGGTCGACAGACCACAGTCCGCCGAATCTAGACTTTAGAAAAACCCTTCTTGTAGGATATGCGAAAGAACTTTTTCCCATTCAAAAAAGGGTTTAACCACATAGGCACATAGAATACATAGACTATGTGAACCTATGTGTCTATGTGGTTTCTTATAATTTCATAGGAAAGACTCTGATTTGGTTTGATTATACCTTGATGGGCCTTAGCTCAAAGAAAAACACTTCCTGAAGGGTTTTGGTAGGGGTTTGAATAAGATCAGTTCACCTGAGGCTTTTTAGCAACCACATAAATTGGGGACTCAATTCTGGGGCAATTCGTCTGGTCTGAATCTTTAATCAAAGACTGGATTGCAGCCCCTAAACTATTTGAATCATCCTTCAAATAGTCAAAATTAAAAAGCACAGGATAAATAATGATTAACTCATTATCAAATTTCTTTCCTAGGCTTTCAATATAATTAACCAAATCGTTTTTTAATTTCTCAATTCTATTTTTCGACCCCCAAGGTGCATGTTCACTGATTTTTACACTTGTCTCATTTCCAATTCTCACCTCATAAGAAAAACTAATATATTTTCTCCCAGTAGAATCAAATGGAGTGAGCACCGCTGTATTAGACACTATTTTCTTTAATTCTGCGTAAAACTGGTCCTCTTCTAAAGATTGACATTGAACTTGATTTGCAGATTTCAGAAGAAAGATCAAGCTTAAGGCTATAATTAATTTAATCCGCATACTATTATAATTTAATCATCATTTTATCAAACCCTTTGCCCCCCGAACTGAAATCTATTTCGTTGCTTCTGCACCTTAGGAATTAGAATATTTTTTGAATTTGGCAAAAGCCAATCTAATCGGGTCATAAGAAGACCAGCACCAAAGAGAGCTCCCTCATTAGTTTTTCCACATGGCCCAAAGAAAAAAATCATTCATTGATAGCTATGTTAATTTACAATTATATGGTTCCACAATTTTCATGGCTTCTTATCACCGGTCGACAGACCACAGTCCACCAAATCTAGTCCATAGAAACCACCTACTGAAGGAATTTGGGATGGGATTAGTCTTCTTCTTTTCAAAAGAATATCTAGGAATGTTTTTTTCAAAAGCAAACTGGCTCATAAATGAACACGACCTGAAACAAATCCAATTTTGGATAGAATTCCTCTCCTACCCAGCTATCAAAAACAGGAATCCCCACAAGATTGTAATCAAACCGTACATATCTTGGAAAGGATTTTAAAAGAAGAATCTCTATCTGATCTTTGACATTATTTTGTTCTTCAGAAAAAGGGAAGAAACTAATATGTGGATTTTCCCATTCTATGTTTTCAACCTGACGATTCAAATTATGATCGAAAAGATTTTCGGGCTGAACTGCTTTTTTGGATTGGCTGCAAAAGTAAAACCCATAAAAACCACCTAAAGTACTTAATAAAACCAGTATACTCTCTGGGCTATTGCTCAAGTTAACCTCGATCATAGCGCTGTAGGGGTTAGCTAGCGCGAATCTGTTCATCACACGACCGATTCCAGAAATTTCCTTAAGCGACTTCGAAAATTTATCCCATTCAATTTCTATTGATTGAATTTCTTTGGCTAATTCATCAAATTTCTCAAGACTAATGGTTAAACTTAATTTTTGATCATTTTTTGAAATAAAGGGATTAAGTCGATTAATATTAGACAGTTCATTCTTTAGCATAATGGAGAGTAACTTGCGAAGACATTAACTTTCCCTGGAACAGGGTTTTTATTTACTGTGGATCCTGGGGCAAAAATTTTCAAGAATTCTGCAAAATAGTCAGTGTAGTAATTCATTTTCATTGGATTTGATGCTGGAAGGGTTCCTAAATTTTAATATCAATCAAGTCTAATGTCTAACACCCTTTAAATAAGTTACAATGGGAACCTCAACCCTAGATTCCCTAGAAGGAGGAAAATTCCACCCTGAATCATACATTTTTTCAAATACTTCTGAAAGATTGTCCTCTCTTTCTTTTCCATCATCCCAAATATGGAGAATGGTATAGAGGACCTTTATCTCTGAATCAAATCGAATCCCCTTTTCCTCCATAAATTTTTTAAGACTTTCTTCCGGGTTAAAAACCTCGTACTTGTCTAGAATGGATTTGGGTGTTTGCTCAGAAAACTGGATTGAAATTGAATCTCCGTAAGTGATCTGAAACGAGTACGCAAAGTAGTTTACCGAGTCATCCTCTCTTGGATGTCTTAAGATTACTCGTGCTACTTCCCTTCTAAGCAAGGAGAAATATTCCTCATTGACATTTTTATTCTCTTGGCCAAGTGAAACATGAGGGTTGAAAAAGGCCATCATAGTTACCACTCCTAATGCAATGTATTTGAATAGCATATTCATAAAAGTCAGTATGGTTTACGAATAATACCCCCCTGATCAAATAATCAATAGTTTACTTAAAAAGTATTTTTAAAATCCTGAAAATCAATTACTTTATTTTTAGTCTCAAAGCATATATTCTTTCTTTTCACAAAAGTATCTTAGTTTAAGGAAATTCAGGAGACTGATTTCCAGACAAATGGAGCATAGTCAGGAAGAAAAATTATTCTGTCAACGGTCGACGGACCACAGTCCACCGAATCTAGACTATAGAAAAACTCATTTTGTGGGATTTGGGAAAGAACTTTTTTCGATTCAAAAAAGGATTAAACCAATAGGCACATAGAATACATAGACTATGCGATCCTATGTATTTATGTGGTTCTTTAAAATTACTTTAGAATCAAATTGAAGTTCAAAGAATCTTCTTTCCTCTTCCTAACCTAGTGAGCGGAATGGAAGTATCCAAGCAGCCAAGTAAAAGAAACCTGCCTTCTGACGGTATGGCGCTAATTCAGAAAATCAATCCTCAAACCACCAGTCCGGATACGCTGAGGTGCTATTGGGGAAAACATTACAGCTCAAGCAAGTGGGTTTATAGAGCTGAGAAGATTTACCCGGAATGTATTCACAGACTTTCTCAATAAAAAAAGGAATATCAGCCCGGGTAGTGTAAATCCGCTTGACTTTGGACTTAGCAACCTCGAAATAGCCCAAGACGACCTCTTCGGAATCTTCTACATTGAATACATTCCCTCGAACCGCAGCGGGAGGAGAATCGAATACCGACCCGGTATTGTTGACCACTTCCCTGACTTTTCTCCAATATTCATAGGATTCTTGGGTAATACTGAGCTGCTGAACATTGAAATAATGTCTGCTCAAAAAGGACTGATCCACCAAGCGTTGGGCCACCACCAAGTTGGATTTTCCTCCTGGTCTGTTCAGTAGATTTCCATTCACCAAAGTAATCCGCTCCGGGTCCGGAAAATCAAAAACAATGCAATTGGGGGGAGGAGTATTGAAAGGATTGGGAAAAAACGTCAAATCCCAAAAATAGGCTTCATCCACCATCCACCTAAGGTAATATCCTCCCACTTGATTGGGCAGAGTAGTTTCAGTTCTGATCACTACTTGAGCAGCATCTGGATTGTCCTTCAAGCGGGCTCGCTCCAGGGAAAAACTCAATGAATCAGACCCTATTACCGTGGGCATTTTCTGAATTTCTGAGCGGTATATTTTCCCCTCAATTTCAATTTGAAGGAAAAATTCCATCCCATCCTCTTGGGCAAATTTACCTCTCAATTCATATTCACCCGGCCTGACTTCCTGAAACTGTCCCCCAATTCCTGCAGAAGTGGAAAGTAGAAGGACTCTGGCATTTCTCACAGGTCTGGGTTTGTCATTCAGGGTAAAAAATCCACCTGAAAACAGCGGTTCCCTCGCTTGAGAAGTCGTTTGGGAAAGAAAAACAGTATGCGGTCCTTCCAGATCGGTAAACAAACCCGAAACAATCAAACGCTCCTTAGGGGCTTTTTCCAAGGGAAAGCTGATCTGATCCACACAGGAATTGAACCCCAAGAGAATGAAAATCCATAACCCTAAAAACTTTCTATTCATGGCCTCCTCCAAATTGAATGGTGTATGAAATCGAAGGAAAAATAGCTCCTAAAATAGCTAGACGATAAGGTCTTAGCTGTTTGGAGTCGCTGTCCTTTTTCCAAAAAACAGAATAGGCATTTCTCCTCCCAAAGAGATTATAAATACTGAAATTCAAACTATCACCCTTTTTGGAAAACACCTTTTCCACGGTATAAGAGACATCCACCCGAAAATAATCCGGGATGCGGTACTGGTTTCTGGCTGAATAATCCGGCACCACCAATCCTCCATTGAGTAGGTAAGAAGCCGTCACAGCACTGACCGGTCTTCCAGTGGCATAATTGACCGAAAGATTGAACAAGCCACCGGGATACATTTTTCGGCTCAGGATAAAATTCACCTCATGGGGCTTGTCGTAATTGGAAGGAAACCATTCGTTCTGGTTGATCTGCTCTACCTCAAAGTCGCTGAGTGAGCGAAAAAAAGATCGGCTATAAGTATAGGCCAACCAGCCTGTCAACACGCCCAGGTTCTTTTTGATCATAAACTCCCCACCATAAGCTCTCCCGTCTCCAAAAACCAATTCGGTCTCCAAGTGTGGGTTGAGAAAAATATCCGCAAAATCACGGTATTCCACCTGATTTTGACCTTTTCTATAAAAGGCATCCACAGAATATTCCCATTTATTGTCCTCCGAGTTTTTAAATATTCCCAAGGAAAAATTATCACTTCGCTGTGGAGGAAGATAGGTGGTGCTCAATTGCCATAAATCAATGGGAGTAGGCCCAAACGTATTGGAAATGGATTGAACATATTGATACAGCCTGGCATAGCTCAGCTTGACTGAGGTGGATGAATTGATATTTTGGCGAAGGGAAATCCTAGGTTCCAAGCCGGAATAAGACTTGATTTTTCCTTCAAAAAACACCTCTTGCCCCTGGATTTCATTTTCAGAAATCGGCGCATTGGGCTTGTATTGATAGACTGTATCCGGCCCGAGCTGGGAATAGGTAGAATAGCGAAGTCCGGCTACAATTCCGGTAGATTCTCCAAATTCATATTCCATAGTCAGGAAACCGGAAAGCTCGATCCCTTTTTCTTTCCCGACTTTTTCAGGAATTATTCCCGAATCTGGACCATAAGGCCGTAAGAGCTCAGGTTTTCCACGGTAATTTATCCCTTCTCCTCCAGCAGTCACCGCAATTTTTTCATTTGCCCAAGTTAGAGCGAGTTTCCCTTGCCGATAATTCATCCCGTTCTCTACCTGAGCTGCTGCCACTCCCTCCGGGTCAAGAAACGCGTTGGTGAATTCTCCATCGGCAAAAAGGGCATTGAGAGAAATATTTTCACCTAAAATCCCCCTATAGCGAAGCGAACTCACCCGGTTGCTCCATTCGTATCCAAACTGGTCAGAAAACAAAAATTCATCTCCCGTCAACAGTGTGTTCGCTTCCAGGGTATGACCTTGAGCTAGCTTCCAGTTCAGCCCGAGATATCCATCATAAAAATTCAGCCGGCTGTTTTGCAAGTCCAAGTCCCTGCTCTGGTTGAGCAGCCAGTTCACATTAGAAATACGACCTCCGGCGATCAAGCTGATTTTGTCTTTGGCCACAGGGCCTTCGAGAAGTAATTTGCCATTGGAAGTACCCATACCAACAGATCCTTTCCATGAATTCATATCCCCGGGACGCATCAGGATGTTCAAGGCGGAACCGGATCTCCCGCCCAAATTCGCCGGAAGATTTCCCTTATATAAGGTTAATGTTTCGGTCACGTCCGTATTGAATGCTGATAAAAAGCCCAAAGCATGGTTAGAACTCAGGACTAAAGCCTCATTCATCAGGATCAGATTTTGATCGGTTTTTGCACCTCGGACATTGATTCCGGAAGTCCCCTCACCTACTGAAGAAACCCCAGGCAAAAGCTGTAAGCCCTTGAAAATATCGGCTTCCCCCAAAAAGGCGGGGATTGCCTTCAGCTCTCGGGTGGTCAGTTTGGTGATACCGGTGATGGATTCCCGGACATTCCTATCCGGCTGATCTGACATGACCACCACTCCCTCGAGTTCAAAATTTTTCTCCTCCATCTCCAAGTTGATCACGCCATTTTCATAAAGGTAAACCTGAGTGAAAATGGGAATGTGAGAGACATGTCGGAAAGTTACCCGATGAAATCCTTTGGGAATGCTGAGGTAATAAAACCCAAATTTATCAGTACTCACCCCTGAGAATAACCCATCCAAATGAACCCCTACCCCAGCTAAGGGATCTCCAGTATTTTTGGCGATTATTTTTCCCGTTAGTACATAGGATGCTTGGGAGGCGTTGACTTCCGATCCAAATGTATAGGTCAAGGAGTCGGTTTGTGAAAAACTTTTAAAAAACACTCCCAAACAAAGAAAAAAGAAAATAATCCTGATTTTTTGCATCACTTTGCAAGAAAAGAAAATATCCCTAATCTCATGAAAAGATTACCCAAACGGATGATTCTTTATTTCGTATGAAATCAAAAAAAGCATAACTATGAAAAGAATTGCGCTCTTTTTCCTATTGATTCTACCTCTGGTCAGCTCTTGTTCCAAAGAAGATGAGGAGCCCGCAGTAGACGCATTTATTTTCGGCTCTTGGAACTTCTTCTGTGAAGGCAATTGCATCCAGATCTATAAATACAATCAAGGGAAACTCTTCATTGACAACATGAATTCCTTTCGGGAGGCTCCAGTGATCACTTACAAAACCACCCCGCTCAACGCCCAATTCAACGCCAAAGCAGAAGCGCTCCGGGAAGCTTTTCCAGAGTCCTACCTGAGACCTTTGGGAAATACCTTAGTCGCTTGCCCGAACTGCATTGAAGAAGGTGGATACTATATCGCCTTTGAAAACCAAACAGGTGTGCTTTGGTGGCAAGTAGGAAGAGAACCAGCACTTTGGCCGGCTGAAATCAAACCCTTTATGGAATTGCTGATCAAAACCATTGGTGAGCTACCGGCAGAATAAGAATTCTGAAAAAGAAGCTTAAACTTGGACTACAAGGAGTACTTGCCAAAATGCAACGAGTTCCAGTCAGACTGAGCGCCTGCCTGACGGCTAGGCAGGGAGTCGGAGTCTGAGCCATAATGCTCTATTAACCCAAGCACCAGCCTATCGGACAGGCAGGTGCTGGGACTAACAAGAGGCCATCAAAGTCTGAATCTCAAAAATTATTTTTTTTGCCTAAAGTGCCTGGACCAATTCCTTCATAACCAAACCCATGATCGGCTCAGCTTTTGCGGCTGCTGCCAAAACATCTTCAATAGAAATTTTGTGGATTTTCCCAGGCACACCCAAATCCGTGATGGCAGAAATCCCAAAGACTTCGATTCCCATATGTCGGGCGACAAGCACCTCAGGCACCGTACTCATTCCTACTGCATCAGCACCGATAGTCCTGATATAGACGTATTCCGCAGGTGTTTCCAAGTTTGGTCCTTCTACCCCAGCATATACGCCAGTATGAAGTTTAATCCCTTTAGCTGAGGCAATTTCCAAGGCCTTTTGAACCAATCTTGGAGAATAAGCATCACTCATATCCGGAAATCTCGGACCCCATTCCTCGTAGTTTTTTCCTCGGAGTGGATTCTCTGGAAAAAGGCTGATGTGATCCGAAATGATCATTACATCCCCCACCTCTTGAGCCGGGTTGAGGCCTCCGGAAGCATTGGATACCAATAAAGTTTTCACGCCAAGCATCTTCATCACCCGCACCGGAAAAGTAACCTCCTTCATGGAGTATCCCTCGTAATAGTGGAATCTTCCCTTCATAGCGAGTACCTTTTTCCCAGCAAGAGTGCCGAATATCAACTTCCCGGAATGGCTTTCAACCGTCGAAACCGGAAAATGTGGGATATCCTTATAATCCAGTTCTTTTTCAACTTGAATTTGATTTCCGAGGCTCCCAAGTCCTGTCCCTAAAATTATTCCGATGGGGATTTCCTGAGAAAAGTGCGTTTGAATGTAGGAAGTCGCTTCCTGAACTTGTTTGTAATAATCCATTTTCTTAATTCTATTGCTGTAAATATATGATTTTGCCTTTTGCTAAGAACTTTTACCCCCACTTGCTTGTATTCAGGACAGAAAATAATTCTTCATGATTAAGATCATCGTCGGAACCAACCGGAAAAACTCGGTTTCCAAAACCATAGCTACCCTCTATCAATCCATCCTACAAGAAAAGGGGATGGAATCAGAAATATTAGAGTTGGAAAATTTACCTGCAGATTTTGTGTCTTCAGCTTTGTATGAAAACAATGGGAAAAACCCAGGATACAATGAGTTTCATGATCGCGTTGAGGCTGGAAAAAAGTTTGTCTTCATCGTTCCGGAATACAACGGCTCCTTTCCGGGAGTTCTCAAAACCTTCATCGATGGAATGACTTATCCGAATACCTTCCGGAATAAAAAATGTGCATTGGTGGGAATTTCTTCTGGAATCGGCGGAGGTGGCATCGCTTTGAGCCACCTCACCGACATATTCCATTATTTGGGCATGCATGTTCTTGCTCTCAAGCCGAAGCTTGCCAAAATCGAGCAAAATATGTCAGATAACCTGCTCACCAACAGGCTGTATATAGAACTTCTGCATACCCAGGCAGACATGCTGCTTGAATTTTAGGACTTAGTCCACATTGTCATGCAGAAATCTGTTGTTTCCGAGGATTTCATTTTCCTCGTTTAGGTTGTACTTGCTGATCGCCGGCTCAGAACTGTGCTGCGGCTCATTCAAGACTACATTCTTACGCTGATAGGCAGGCACTTCCAGTTTTTCCTTGAAATCTTCAGGAGATGGATTGAAAGTTCTTTTGCCTTTCAGCTTTTCAAATCTTTCATGAGCTCTTTGAATAGCCTTCTGCTTCATTTGCTCATAATAATCATTGGCAAAGGCAGTAGGAACAGGCTCAGACTCCTTTGGCAATTCCTGATTTTTCTTTGGAGCTTCCTCATACAGGTCAATGACAATCTTTTCCGGAGCTTTCTCCTCTGGCTTATCTTCATGGAGAGGGTTAAGTTCAAAAACGAACTCCTCCTGGTCATCCTCCAAAGGCTTGATGGGCTGAGCCGCTACCGGAGCTTTGGGAAAATTAAAACTGTAGCTTCCAGACACTGGCTCCTCTTTGACCTGCTGGCTTTTGCCGGATTCCAAGTTGATCACCGTCTTCACTTCTGCTTCCTCTTCCACTACTGGCTTGGCTGGAACTGAAGAAAAAGCTGAAACTGGAGCGGAATATTCCTTTTTCGGAGTTTTATCAGAAAGCTTGTCCATTTCAAATCCGGTAGCAATGACCGTAACGCGGATAGCCTTACCCAATTCCTGATCGATACCCTGACCGAAGATCACCTCAGCGTTGTCGCCGGCTTTCTCCTGGATATACTCAGTGATTTCGGACAATTCATCCATGGATAGTTCTTCTTCCTCACCGGACATGATGGAAAGCAAGATTTTCTGAGCCCCTTTGATGTCTACATTGTTCAACAGCGGAGAAGAAATAGCTGCACCGGCTGCACGGATCGCACGGCCCTCGCCTTCTTCAGTGGCAGATCCCATGACAGCAGCTCCAGCGTCTTTCATGACGGTCTTCACGTCTTCAAAGTCCACGTTTACATCCTGATGAATCGTGATGATCTCTGCGATAGACTTCGCCGCAGTGGTCAAAATATCATCTGCCTTGCTGAAAGCAGTTCGGATGGCCAGATTGCCATAGATTTCTCTCAGCTTATCGTTCAAAATGACCAAAACCGTGTCGCAGCTCTCGCGAAGGGATTCAATCCCAGCTTGAGCAACTGCCATCTTCTTTTTCCCTTCAAACATAAAAGGAGCAGTGACAATACCCACGGTCAGGATATTCAGTTCTTTGGCAATTTTTGCCACCACCGGAGCAGCACCCGTTCCGGTACCACCGCCCATACCTGCGGTGATAAACACCATCTTGGTATTGTCGGAAAGCAATTCACGGATCTCATCCTGAGATTCGATTGCGGCATTTTTTCCTTGTTCAGGATTAGCTCCTGCACCTAGACCTTCGGTAAGGTTTGCACCTAGCTGAAGTCTCAAAGGTACCGGGGATGATTTCAAAGCCTGTGCATCGGTATTGACTACCACAAACTCCACATCCTTGATACCTTGGCTGTACATGTGATTTACGGCATTGCTACCGCCACCACCGACGCCAATTACCTTGATAATTGACTTTTGATTCTTTGGGAGATCAAATCTGTAATCTTTCATGTTATCTGACATATTTTAGGTTTGGTGAAAATTCTGTTTGTTTTTGTTTTTGGTGAAAAGGGAACAAAAGGGAAATAAACCGCAGAGCAGATTATCTCCCCAATCATAAGCCCTAGTTGTTATAGTTATCGTCATCTCCGATATCTGCGGAGATGATATTCTTTAATCGATCACTGATGCTTTTGAAGAAATTATTGGTAATCATCTCTCGCTTCTGCATGATTTTCGGTTTGTGGCCCGAGTTAGCTTTGCGTCGGTTGTACTCTTCCTCCCGGTTGTCCAGGGATTTGAAACCAGCCAAAACCAACCCAACGGAAGTGGCATACATGGGACTTTTGATTTCCTCGATGACCGACTTGCCCAGGTGCTCGTTTGGATATCCGATGCGGGTATCTAAGCCAGTTTGGTATTCAAAGAACTGAGCGATGTTTTGCAATTGAGAGCCACCGCCGGTAAGTACTATGCCTCCAGCCAGCTTTTTGTAGAAGCCGCTTTGCACAATTTCATTCTGCACGATTTCGATGATTTCTTCCATTCTGGCTTCGATGATGCAAGCCAGGTTATGAACTGAAATTTCCTTGGGAGGTCTCCCTCTCAAGCCTGGAATAGATACGATCTCGTTGATATTAGCCTCTTTGGCAATAGCTTTTCCGAATCGGGTTTTCAGCAATTCGGCCTGATTCTGCATCAGCATACACCCTTCTTTGATGTCCGAAGTGATGATATTTCCACCCAATGGGATCACCGCTGTATGACGGATGATGTTTTCATAGAAAATGGCAATATCCGTCGTCCCACCACCGATATCCACCAGACACACTCCGGCTTCTTTTTCTTCATCACTCAATACAGAAAGCGAACTTGCCAGGGGCTCTAGGATTAGCTGACTGGAAAAAAGGTTGGCTCGCTTCACGCATTTGTTGATGTTGTGAATAGCAGTAGTCTGGGCAGTGATGATATGGAAATCCGCCTCAAGCCGGGTACCTGCCATGCCCACTGGATCCTTGATTCCGCCTTCGTAATCGACGGTATAATCCTGAGGCATCACGTGAATAATGCTGTTGCCGGGAGGTACAACGATATTGTGCATGTCAGCAGAAAGTCGCTGCACATCTTCGATGGTAATCTCCTCCTCAGTGGGCTGGCGCATGATGCTACCATGCATGATTTTGCTTTGGATATGCTGTCCGGCAATGCCGACAATCACCTCGGCAATGTCCACGTCGGCCATATTGGAACAGTCCGTCACTGCCTTTTGAATGGCGTTGACAGTCTTTTCGATATTGGTCACAATACCTCTATCCACTCCATCGGAGACTGCCTTGCCCATTCCAAGGACTTCCAGTTTCCCGAATTCATTCTTTCGGCCGATGATGGCGCAGATCTTGGTCGTCCCAATGTCTAAGCCTACAATTAATTTGTCATTTTCCATATCCTAGCTTTATTCACAAACAATTTGATTCTTAAACTTCACGCTGATCCGATCGTAGGCATTCCAGCCTTTTCTCGGCATAATCTCCTTGTAAAGCACTTCGATTCGCTGAAACTTGCTCTCAAAGTCCAAGGCATCTCCAAACTCAATGACCTGCCTCCCTACCTGCTGATGCAGGCGGATGTCATCCCTTTTTCGGATTTCCAATTCGGTAATCTGGGCATTCCAGAATTCGTCCTTGGTGATAAACTGGATCAAAGGCATCAGCTCAGGCATTTGCTCGAGTGTACCTCTGTCCATTAATTTTTCCATAAACTCCCCTTCCAAAATCAGCACCCGGCTGGTATAAGTGGGAGAGGTGGGAATAATCAATCCTTCAGTAGTGATGTACCCATCAGCTGCTGTCGGGCGGGCAATTCTTGCAATTGGCTCATGCTGCTCCATGGTCAGACTCAGGATACCCTTTTGTCCAATAGAAGCGTCCACATGCTTGATGAAAGGATGAGCTTCCAGCCTTTTCTCCACGTCCCCTAATGGGATCTCTTTCATCGGAAGTCCCGGTTTCAATTCCGGGAAGGCACTGGAAACGATGGAGGCGATTTCCTTTTCCTCGACGAAATACAAGCCACTTACAGCTTTGAGGTGGATTTCCAATCCTTGATAGGTCTTCTCCTGGGTTCGCTTTTCCACGAATCCAATGAATCCAATCAGTATCAACCCGAGGGTTGCGTATCCTGCGATTTGCTTAACTTTTCTCCAGTTCATGCTCCCGTGGGTTTTGTCCTAGAATGAGTCCAATCCGCAATTCCCGGTACAAGCCGGTCGATATCTCCAGCACCCATGGTCACCAAGACCTCCGGACTGGATTCCTTCAGGTAGTCCATTACCTGATCTTTTGGTATCAAAATTTTCTTTTGAGCCTGAATTCCCTCCATCAACATCTCCGAGTTCACACCCGGAATCGGAAGTTCTCTGGCTGGATAGATATCCAATAGCACGACTTCATCTGCAAGGGAAAGGCTATCTGAAAACCCTTCTGCAAAATCCCGCGTGCGAGTAAACAGGTGAGGCTGGAAGACTACTGTCAATCGCTGAGTAGGATACATAGCCCGCACAGAACTCAGGCAAGCCTTGATTTCTTCAGGATGATGTGCATAGTCATCGATGTAAACAGCGCCTTGAGTATTTGAGTGAATTTCAAACCTTCTTTTTACCCCGCGGAAAGATTTGATTCCTTCCCGGATTTGAGCCTCGGTCACGCCATGATCTACCGCGATGGCAATGGCCGCCAGGGCATTTTCCACATTATGAAATCCCGGAATATGAAGCTCCAATCCTGTGATTTGGACCCTTGGTCCGACGTAGTCAAACTGGAACACGCCAGGCTTGGCAATCACATTTTCAGCATGAATGCCATTGGACCTTAAGCCGTATTCCCGAACGCCCACAGAAGTACCCAGATTTTCACCCAACCGATACCAAGCATGCGTCTGTAAATACAGCTTGCCCTTTTTGTCCACCAGCTGAATAAACTCCCGGAATCCCTCTAAAATGGTGGCCTCATCTCCATAGATATCTAAATGATCAGGATCTGCACTGGTCACCACTGCTTCATTCGGATGAAGTCTCAAGAATGAGCGGTCAAATTCGTCCGCTTCCACAACGACCAATTTGGCCTCTTTGGATTTACCAGGAAGAATCAGGTTACTGTTGTAATTCTGGGTGATTCCGCCCAAAAATGCCGCTACTGGCTTTCCTGCTGATTTCAGCAAATGAGCAATCAAGGAGGATGTACTGGTCTTCCCATGTGTCCCCGCCACTGCGATGGTATAGTAGTCCTTGGTGATCATGCCGAGGACTTCAGATCTTTTCTTTAGCTGAAAATGAGCCTGGAAGAAATTCAACAACACGCTATCCTTCGGGATAGCAGGTGTCCACACTACCAAAACCTCCTCCGGATTAGTGGTAAATTCAAAAGGAATCGCATCCACTCTATCGGTATAGGTGATTGTCATTCCCTCCTTTTCCAATTCCGCAGTCAAAGGAGATGGAGTCTTGTCGTATCCCGCGACAGGATATCCCTCATGCAGGAACCAGCGAGCGATGGCGCTCATTCCGATACCTCCTATGCCGAGGAAAAAGACCCTATTTATCCCTTTGAATGTCATTTGATCAGTTTCTCTATTTCTTCCACGATTGCCAAGGCTGCATTAGGCTTGGCTAGTTTTTTCATATTTTCTCCCAGTGCGCTCGCCAATGCAGCATCCTGCATGAGTTCGTCCACTTTACTTTTCAATTGTCCCACAGCTTCTGAATCCTTCAAAAGCATCGCTGCTTGGTGGTCCACATAAGCCATGGCATTTTTGGTTTGGTGATCCTCCGCCACATTGGGAGAAGGAATGAAAATCACCGGCTTTCCCACCAGACTCAATTCGGACACAGACAATGCTCCTGCGCGGGAAACAATGACATCAGCTGCAGCATAGGCCAAATCCATCTCCCGGATAAACTCTCTCAGATGAATATGCTTTAGTCCAGAAGCTTCCAGCTTTTCCAGCATCTCCTTGAAGTAGAATTTCCCGCATTGCCAAAGGACCTGATAGCCGGATTTCTCCAAGGCCTTTTTGTCTTTCAAAACTGCCTGATTGAGGGTTCTAGCGCCAAGGGAGCCACCTAAAACCAGAATGGTCTTTCTGTCCTCTACCAATCCAAAATGAGCCAAAGCCTTATCTTTTTTCCCGGACAAGTCCAGAATATCTTTGCGCACCGGGTTGCCGGTCACTTGGATCTTTTCAGCAGGGAAGAATTTCTCCATTCCAGGGTAGGCTACACAGATCGCTTTTGCTTTTTTGGCCAAAAGCTTATTGGTCAATCCCGCATAGGAATTTTGCTCCTGCAGAAGGGTTGGAATTCCTTTGTTTTGAGCAGCATACAATACCGGTCCGCTGGCATATCCTCCGACTCCTATCACTGCATCTGGCCGGAAATCTTTGACAATTTTCGAAGCTATTCTCAAGCTTTTGAGAAGCTTGAAAGGAAAGCTTAAATTCTCAAGAGATAGGCTTCTTTGAAGTCCTGCCACCGGCAATCCCTTGATCGGATAGCCTGCTTCAGGGACTTTCTGCATTTCCATTTTGCCCAAAGCACCTACAAAAAGAATCTCACTGGCAGGATGCTTTTCCTTCCAGGCATTGGCAATGGCAATCGCAGGATAGATATGGCCTCCGGTGCCTCCGCCGCTGATGAGAATTCGATATGTTGGCTGAGTTGTAATGGTATTTTGGGTTAAGCTGTTCTCAATTTGTTTCCTACTTTGACAGCCTCTGAAGCTGTCGATGCCTCATCCTGATGATCTCCACGACTGACGCTCAGGATGATTCCCAAGGCTGTCCCGGTGAAAACCAGGGAGGTCCCTCCCATACTCAGAAGGGGCAAGGGCAATCCGGTAATCGGACCCAGTCCTACGGCTACAGCCATATTGACCAAGGCTTGAATCACCAAGGCAAAACTCAATCCTGCGGAAAGCAAGCCTCCGAAGGCTTTGTTGGAATTGACCACAATCCGCATCCCGCGGTATAGCAAGGCCAGGTAAAGGAAAAGCACCGTAGCGCCTCCCACTAGGCCATATTCTTCAATGATGATCGAGTAGATGAAATCCGAATACGGGTGAGGTAGAGAGTTTCTTTGCTCGCTGTTTCCGGGACCTTTTCCGGTGATTCCTCCAGTCGCAATGGCGATATAGGACTGCTCGGCTTGAAAAGGAATTTTGGAATCATCGTCTTTGGATTCTACAAAAGCCTCAATTCTGGACCAGAACGTATCTCCCCGCTGTCCCACAAATACTGCCACAGTCAAACCCAGCAAACCAATCAGCACCACCAAGGCAAGATGCTTGACAGGAACTCTTCCGATAAACATGATCAGCAAGCAGGTCATCAACAAAAGGATGGCTGTGGACATATTGGCCATTCCGATCAAAGCACAGATCACTCCGATGGAAAGGATGATAGGCAGGAAGGTGCCCGTAAAGTCTTTGATGTTCTTTTGACGCTTGGCGAGCATAGCCGCCAAGGCTGCAATCAGAGACAGCTTTGCCAAATCGGATGGCTGAAATGCCTGATTGATAACCGGAATAGTCAACCAGCGATTGGCGTCGTTGATATTGGAGCCAAACATGTACGTGAAAACCAACAACGGAATGGACAGGTACATGAACAGTCGAGCATATAGCGCATATTTTCTGTATGGCATTTTATGCGCCAGCCACATGACAAAAAGAGATAGAAATACCAAAAAGGAATGTCTGAACAGGTAGAGTTCGGTATTCCCACCTGCCGTCTTGTAAGCCAACGTTCCGGTAGCAGAATATACCACCAGGATGCTGAACAAAGACAGCAAAATCACGATCGCCCAAATGATGGGATCGCCCTTAAAATGCTCGTCTATCCATTCCTTTAGGAAACTCATGCCTTTTGTGTTTCATTTAATTCCAAGACCGCAGCACGAAACTGCTCACCACGGTCCTCATAATTCTTGAATAAATCGAAGCTTGCGCAGGCAGGTGAAAGAAGTACCACTTCTCCCTTTTCTGCCATTTCCTGGCCCCACAGCACTGCTTCTCGGATATCCTGTGTCTCCCGGATTTCGGGAATTACTCCTTTGAAAGCCTCTTTCAGCTTCTCATTATCTTTTCCTAGACAGATCAATGCCTTGGCTTTTCCTTCTGCTACCAAAGGCTTCAGCACAGAATAGTCGTTGCCTTTGTCCACACCTCCAGCAATCCAGACCATGGGCCTTTCAAAACTGCCCAAAGCATAATAAGTGGACTCTACATTGGTGCCTTTGGAATCATTCACAAACTGAACCCCACCCAAAACCCGAATTACTTCCATCCGGTGAGGGGCGTTTTTGAAGGTCCTGAACCCAGCTTTCAGCTGCTCTTCAGTCAATCCCGCCATCATCCCAGCCAAACCCGCAAACAAGGCGTTGAGGATATTATGCTTGCCTTGGATGGATAGATCCTGAAGGGAGATTTTGGCCTTTTCGTCCTTATAAACCAGGTTGAGGTTTTGTCCGTCGAAGTACCCTCCATGCTCAAGTTCTTTTTCTAAAGAAATCCCAAAGGAAGATGCCTTGGTCGGTCTCATCTTTAGCCCTTTTTGGCTGTTTGCATCTTCTACGCTGAAAATCGCCTTATCCCGGACCGTCATCATTTTGAAGAGATTCATCTTGGAAAGGATGTAATTCTCCAGCTTGTACTCGTATCGATCCAAATGGTCCGGGGTGATATTGGTCAGCATTCCAATAGTCGGCCGGAAGCATTCCATTCCATCAATCTGGAAGCTGGAAACTTCGATCACCCACCAATCATGGTCCTTTTCAATGAGCTGCCCTGCCCAGCTTTTCCCCACATTACCTGCCAATCCCACATCCACTCCAGCCTCTTTCAGCAAATGATAAGTCAAAAGCGTGGTGGTCGTTTTGCCATTGGTACCGGTGATAGCGATCACCTTTCCAGCGCTGAATCGGCATGCAAATTCCAATTCGTCAATCACCGGAATGCCTTCTGCCAAGGCCTTTTGGATCAAAGGAGCCTTTGAAGGAATTCCCGGGCTTTTGATGATCAAATCGCAGGAAAGGATTTTCTCTTCATCGTGCTTGCCTTCTTCAAAACCCACCTCAGCCAATTGAAGCGCTTCTTTTCTCTCCGGAGCAATTTGACCCAGATCACTTACCCACACGCCAAAGCCTTCACGCTTGGCAAGCAATGCTGCTCCCAATCCGCTTTCTCCAGCTCCTAGTATGGCGATCTGTTTCATATAATTATCTCAGTTTCAATGTTGCCAAAGTGAGTACTGCCAATAAAATTCCCACGATCCAAAACCGGGTTACGATCTTGGCTTCATGGATTCCTTTTTTCTGGTAATGATGGTGTAATGGAGACATCAGGAAAATCCTTCTGCCTTCACCGTATTTTCTTCTGGTGTATTTGAAATAGCTCACTTGGAGCATGACACTGACGTTTTCGACCAGGAAAATCCCGCACATCACTGGGATCAACAGCTCTTTTCTTAGCGTCAAGGCCAAAACGGCTATCACTCCTCCAAGCATCAACGAACCCGTATCTCCCATAAATACTTGGGCCGGGTAGGCATTGTACCACAGGAATCCGATACAGGCGCCAATAAACGCGGAAGCGAAAATCACTAGCTCCCCTGAGTTGGGGATATACATAATGTTGAGGTATTGGGAAAAAATGGCATTTCCACTCAGATAAGCGAAAATCGCCACCGTGAGTCCAATGATGGCCGAAGTTCCGGCCGCCAACCCGTCAATCCCATCCGTAATATTGGCTCCGTTGGATACCGCGGTAATGATGAAAATCACCACCAGGATATACATCACCGGGGTCATAGAATCTCCCAGGAAACCCAAGAGATTTTCGTAATTCAGCTCATTGTTTTTGACAAAAGGGATAGTGGTCTTCAAGGCTTTGACATCCTGATAGGCAGGGGTCTCAACAATTCCTCCTTCTACTGATACTGGAGTAGAAAACTCACGGATAACCACATCATCATTATAATATAGTGTGGCTCCCACGATAATCCCGATCCCGATTTGACCTACAATTTTGAATCGGCCTTTAAGTCCTTCTTTGTTTTTGCGGAAAACCTTGATGTAATCATCCAAAAACCCTATCAGTCCCAACCATACGGTGGAGATGAGCAAGAGAATGATGTAGATATTGTTCAGGTTGGCGAAAAGAAGCGTAGGCACCAAAATCGCGGCGATCATCATCAAACCACCCATGGTCGGGGTGCCTTTCTTTTGAGCCTGACCTTCCAGTCCCAAATCACGAACTGTCTCACCGATTTGCTTTTTTCGGATCCAGTTGATGATGTGATGCCCAAATGTAATGGTGATGATCAGGGAAAAAACTGCCGCCATCCCCGCTCGGAACGAGATAAATCGGAACACCCCGGTCCCCGGAATGTCCAAAACTCGATCTAAATAGTCAAAAATGGGATAGAGCATATCAGTTTGTTGTCAATTGGGTTAATATCTCTGTGACCACCTCGGCATCGTCGAAATGGTGCTTTACTCCTTTGATTTCTTGGTAGTCCTCATGTCCTTTTCCTGCGATAAGGATGATGTCTCCTTTCTGGGAAAGCATCGCTGCCGTTCTGATGGCTTCCCGTCGGTCTTCGATGGTGAGGGTCTTCCTCATTTCGGTAGGACCGATACCCGCTTGCATATCTTTCAGGATATCCATTGGGTCTTCAAAACGAGGATTGTCAGAGGTGAAAATCGCTTTATCACTTTCGGTTACGGCAATTTTGGCCATGGTAGGACGTTTAGTTTTATCCCGATTTCCGCCGCAACCAACGACTGTGATCAGCTGCTCATTCCCGTTTCGCACTCCGTTGATAGTTTTGAGGACATTTTCCAAAGCGTCTGGAGTATGGGCATAATCCACTATCGCGGTAATTCCTCCGATGGAAATCCGATCGAATCTGCCTTTGGCACCCCGGATTCCTGAAAGCTCACGCAAAACCTCTTCCTCATCTTCCCCTAGCAATACAGCCGCTCCCAAGACTCCCAAAAGATTGTATGCATTAAAAGCTCCGATCAAGCGGAACCAGATCAGCTTACCATTGACATCCAGTTCCAGTCCTTCAAGGGTATTGGAAAGGATTTTGGCCTTGAACTCCGAGTCAGATTTCAGCGCAAAAGTGTGATGGCTTGCTTTGCAATTTTGAAGCATCACCATACCTCGCTTATCATCTGCGTTGACTAGTGCAAAAGCATCTTTTGGCAACTCGTCAAACATCTTCTTCTTGGCCTTGATGTATTCATCAAATGTCCCGTGATAATCCAGATGGTCATGGGTGATATTGGTGAAAACAGCCCCTGAAAGCTTCAGTCCTGCGATTCTTTCCTGCACAATGGCATGAGAACTTGCTTCCATAAAACAATGCGTGCAGCCTGAGTCCAGCATTTTGCGAAGCAAAGCCTGAACACTCACTGCATCTGGTGTGGTATGCGTGGCAGGTATGATTTCCTCGTTGATTTTATTCTCAACTGTCGAAAGTAGTCCAGTGCTATATCCCATGGCCACAAACAATTGGTGTAAGAGGGTTACCGTAGTGGTTTTGCCATTGGTACCTGTCACCGCCACAACTTTGATTTTCTCAGAAGGATTGCCATAAAAGTTGGAGGCCATGATTCCCAGCGCCTTGGCAGCATTCACTACCTGCACGTAGGTAACATTGTCCCGAATGTCTTCCGGCAATCGCTCACAAATGATATTGATCGCGCCTTTATCCAAAGCCGCGGTAATGAATTCATGTCCATCTACCTGAGTACCTGGAATGGCCACAAACGTATCCCCTGCTTCCACCTTTCTACTGTCAAAGACAATAGATTTCACTTCGCTCTCCATATCTCCAATGGTAGAGGTCAAGGACACTTTATATAATATGTCTTTCAGGATCTTCATTAGCCTAAGACCAGATTAATCGTTGTATTAGGAGTCAGCTGTGTGCCCGGAGTCAATGACTGCTCCAGCACGCGACCTCTTCCGTTGTAATTCACTTTAATGCCCTTGTTTTCTAGAATAAAAAGGGCGTCTCTCAGCGGCATGCCCGAGACATCAGGCACGACCGACCTTTCGGTATTGTTGATTTGGAAATTGACTTTTTCTTCAGCGATTGTTGGCCTTACCCAATCTTCCGCAGATGGCGTTTTTGCTTTGATTCCGAGGTGCTCAAAAATCTCCTGAAGCTCCTCGCCTTTTCCGGCCTTGATGTATGGAATCTTGGAATAGTCGTTTTCTGCGAAGAAAATTTTGGACTGATTCACAGGATTTAGCTCCAAGTCCAAGGAATAGATGCGGTCTGCGATCTCCTTGAATACAGGAGCAGACACATCCCCTCCATAGGCAGCGATACCTTTAGGACTGTCTATGACTACGATCATGCTGTATTTGGGGCGATCAGCCGGAAAATATCCTGCAAAGCTGGTGTAATAGGTCTCCACATAGCGACCATTTACAATTTTCTGAGCGGTTCCGGTCTTGCCAGCAATTTTATAATTCGGGTTGAGGATATTCTTAGCCGTTCCTCTCACAACGACGCCTTCCAAAAGCTCTTGCAGCTGTTTGATAGTTTTCTCGGAGGCAATGGATTTACGGATCACCTCAGGCTCATAGGTTTCCTTGAGTTGATTTCCCTGACCCACACCCCGAACAAACATCGGCTTCATCATCACCCCATTGTTGGCCACTGCATTGTAGAGTGCCAGCGTGTGGATAGGATTAAGCTTAGACTCATAGCCTATGGAAATCCAAGGAAGGGAGGTTCCGTACCAGGATTTAGAGCCAGGCTTTTTGAAAAATGGCTTTCCCTCTCCGGCCAACTGGAGTTTGAATGGCTCTGCCAATCCAACCTTGTCCAAATACGCCATAAACTTAGAAGGACTGCTTCCAAAGTGCATATCGACCAACTTGGAGATGGCTACATTGGAAGATTTTTCAAATGCCTCCCGGATAGTAATTGTCCCATATCCTCCATGCTTGGCATCGTACATGGTCTGATTGTAAAAGCGGTGTGCGCCATTACCTGTCTCGATTTTTTCCTCCAGACTTACTTTATTTTCTTCCAAAAGCGCCAACATGGAAAGCAATTTGAACGTCGATCCCGGCTCAGTGCTTCCGATATCACCAACTGCGTAATTATAGCTTTCTGAATAGCCCACTCCACTTTTGTTCTTTTGAAGATTGGACATTGCTTTGATGTGCCCAGTCTTAACTTCCATCACGATGACAGATCCAAAAGCCGCATCCCGGTCAGTCAATTGTCTTCTCAGCGCGGTCTCGGCTACATCCTGAATATTGACATCAAGGGTAGTGAATACGTCCAGACCATTCTCCGGCTTGATATCTTCCGCATCAAAAACCGGCTTCCATACTCCTCCCGCCAATCTTTGGAATAATGCCTTTCCGTCCTTTCCTCTCAGATGACCGTTAAAGCTGTATTCTAAACCTGCTCCGTATTCATCCTCATTCAAAAAGCCAACCGTACGGCTAGCCAAGGAATTGAAAGGACGATATCTCTTTTCAACTTTTTCAAAAATCACTCCTCCACCTAATCTGCCTTCACGGAAAATAGGCCACTGGGTCATCTTTTGCATATCCTGATAGCCGATTTGCTTTCGGTTGAGAATCAGGTAACGCTTTTTATCCAAGCGTGCATCGTTGATCATCCGCTTGTAGGCAGTGGCAGATTTGTCTTTGTAGAATGCTGAAAGATTTCTGGCCAAAGAGTCGATTCCAGCCTTGAACTTGGAATCTTTGGCAATGGTAGGATCGATGGCTACCCGATAAAACGGCAAGCTGGTCGCCAAAAGGCTACCGTCTGCCGCGTAGATATTTCCACGGGTAGCAGGCACTTGTCTGTACTGAAAATTGACCTGCTCTGCCTTTGCAATCCATTTTTCTCCTTCCTTAAACTGCACCACAGCGATCTTGTACGGAATCGCACAAGCAGCAAGAGCCACCAGGATGAAAACCACCCTTACACGGAGCACTATGGAGCGTTTGATATTCATTTATTTCTCTACCTCGATTTTGATCGGTGGTTGATTCAATTCATAGATTTCAAGCTTAGCCGCACGCTTTGCCACTTCTGACTGCATGCTGCTTTGCATGTATTCAGCCTCAAGGGTGGTGACATCTGCACGGAGATCTTCCACTTCCTGCTGGGCTTTCTCGATTTTCCGGACCATGCTTTCAGCCCGGTGATTACTATAGATGTAGATCAAAGCCAAAATCACCAGGAACCCAACCGGAGGGATAAACTGAACTGGTACTCCCTCGCCCAAGAATCCTTTCACATCGAGCTTTTCTTCAATCCAGGTAAAAACAGTCTTTCGGGGACCTCCTTTCGGACTGTTCCCTGCCTTTATCTTTTTCTTAAAGGTGTTCTGACTCATTTTCCTTTCTTTTCAGCTATTCTCAATTTTGCACTTCTGGCTCTTGGGTTGGCAACTACCTCAGCCTCATCAGCTACGATAGCCCCCCGACTCACCGGCTCCAAAGGACGAAGAAGGTTTCCATAGAAATCCTTTTCCACTTCCCCCTGAAACTTCCCTTTAGTGATCAGATTCTTCACCAGCCTGTCTTCCAAGCTGTGATAGCTCATCACTACCAGCCTTCCGCCTGGCTTCAGAACCTCTACAGCTCCCAGCAGCATTTCTTCCAGAGCGCCCATCTCGTCGTTTACTTCTATTCTCAAAGCCTGAAAGACCTGAGCGAAGTATTTGAACTCTTTCCCTCTTGGGGCAAACTTTTTCAGAAAACCAGTAAAGCCCTCTGTGGTATCAAATGGCCGAGCTGCCCGTTCGGCAACTATGGCCTGAGCCAAGGTTTTGGCGTTTTTCACCTCGCCGTAAATGCCAAAAATCTTATGAAGCTTTCCTTCCTCATAAGTATTGAGCACATCCTTGGCAGACATCTCACCAAATTGATTCATCCTCATGTCCAGACTTCCGCTGAATCGGGTGGAAAACCCTCTTCCCGGCTCGTCGATCTGGTGGGAAGAAATCCCCAAATCAGCCAAAACCCCATCCACTTGCTTGACTCCATAGAGTCGGAGATATCTTTTGATATCCCGGAAATTTGCCTGAACAAAGGTGAACCGATCATCCTGCGGGATATTTCTGGCTGCATCCTGATCCTGGTCAAATCCATACAAATGTCCCTGATCCAAATGCTTCAAGATTTCTTTCGAATGCCCACCTCCACCAAAGGTCACATCGACATAAATCCCGTTGGGATTAATAGCCAAGCCTTCAGTGCATTGGGCGAGCATCACTGGGATATGGTAAACAGACTCAGTCATAGCGCTTAGGAGAGATACTTTTCCATCAGGCTGGACAAGTCCGCCGGATCTACAATGATGTTCTTGAGATAATTGTCAGGATTCCAGAGTTCGATTCTTGCCCCCATACCGACTACTACCACATCCTTCTCCAGCCCGGCATAGGTTTGATAAAGCTTCGGAATCAGCAACCTCCCCGCAGTATCCAGTTCTACCTCGACGATAGAATTGAAAAAAGACCGCTGAAGCATCCTTTGCTCAGGGTTGTTGATGTTCAGGGATTTAATCTGATTCTCCAGCTTTTTGTACTCCACCATAGGATAGAGCGCCAGGCATTTGTCCTCAGCCATCCGAAGCATCAAAGAAGTCCCATTCGCCTCCGGAATTGCCCCCTTGATTTTGGAAGGCAACACCAGACGCCCTTTGGGATCTAGCTTCGCATCGTACTGACTGTTGAACATAACTTGGTCTCGATCTATTGGAGTTTACCGTAAAGACAAAAGTAAGAAAATGGTTTTCACTTTCTACCACTTTCCCCCACTTTTTCCCACTTTGTATTAAAAGTAGCCAAAAGATTATTCCAAGCCAATATTTTTCCGAAAAAATCCAATAAAATTTTCTTGATATTCAAGCGTTTAGATCCGGGCATTCGTCCCTTCAAAAAGTGCCAAAACTGGCTAATTTTGGGGTTTTTAAAAAATCATTTCAAGATTTTCCTCCTCCGGCGTAAATCAGTTTTTAAAAAGTGGGGGAAATTCCCGGAAATTCTACTCTCAAAATTTAGGTGTCACGATTCATCCAGGCACAGTTCGCAACTCTTTACATTCAAAGCGGATATAAAAAATATGATTATCCGCAAATGCACCACAATCCAAAATTCCTTTGATTTGGCGGTTGGAAGACCGAAGACCGAAGCTGACTAAAACTGAACTTCAAGCGGGATTTTATTCATAGTGTACGACCCACTGGTAAGAAAGCGGTCATACATATAAAAAATTATTCTTATTGTCCCTTTTTTAAGCTTCTAGCATAAAAAAACCTGCCCATCGGACAGGTCTTTTTTAGTATCAACACACAATTAATTTTTATCTTTTTTCAATTCCTCTTGAAGTAGCTTTTGGAACTCATCCATTTTGGCCTGATGCTCTTTTTGCCAGATTTCCATCTTTCTTTGGAATTCTTCCATTTTTGGTTTTTGGGCTGTCTCCCAATCCTTCATCTTGGCTTCCCATTCCTTCATTTTGGGCTCTTGGGCTTTTTGCCATTCTTTCATTTTAGCTTCAAATTCTTTCATTTTAGGCTCATTTTGAGCTTGCCATTCCTTCATTCGCGCTTCAAATTCTTTTAATCTTGGCTCAAATTCTTCCTTGAATTTAGCTTCCCATTGAGCCATTTTTTCCTTTCTCTCAGACTCATTTTCCTTCCACTTAGCCTCCCACTCTTTAGCTCTCAACTCCGCCTCTTTGGAGAATTCCCGGGCTCGATCCTGGATTTCCTTTTGCCATTTTGCCCTCTCCTCCTGCGTCATTTTGGTAGTATCCTTTCTGAAAAAAGAATCAGGAAAGGTGGATTTAAAATCAAAGTCTAAAGGCACATCCATTAATTCCGGAAAATCGAAATTTTCCATCGGCATGGGAGGCATCTCTGGCATATCAAACTGAAAGTCAAAGTCAGGCTCTGGCACCATGGCCAAAGCTTCAGGGAATTCCGGAGCTTCAGGCAAGACCAGTTCAGGCATATTCTGGGAATCAAATAGTCTCAATCTTTCCCATGCAGCTTTGGCTTTGGGAGAAAGAATTACGGTGTCGCCCTCAGAAATCAGCATATCTCCCTTGATTTGGTAAGTCTTGCCATCGGCCGTGGTCATGATCATGACATTTTTTCCATAGACATTTACCTGTTCTTTCGTCTTAGGGTCTCGGTAGGATTTCACGGTAGTATCCTGCGGCGCAGGGGACACAAAGGTCGGCTGAACATCCAAAACTCTTGTTTTGGGAGCTATAGGTTCATTGGGTTTTGGAGCATCTTGCTGGGCGCTCGCCATCAGCCCGATGCTCAGAAATAGAGTAAGTAACATGGGGATAGAAATAATAGGGGTTTGTGGATAATTTTGGGAAGGATAGCCAAGTATCCTTTTGATTCTCTGTAGGGTAGGATGGTGTTTTTTCCCTGCTGCCAAGGCCAGTTCAGGAGGGTTTTGTTTGGAAAAATTCAAAACCTCCGCCAGACCGGTGGCCAGATTTTTAGCTTCGACACCTGATTTTACGACCAAGTCATCAGCGGCATTTTCTCTCAATTCCTGAATGGCACTACTCATCCACCAATAGCAGGGATGAAAGAAGAAAATAACTTCCAAGCTGGATAAGAGTAAATTGATTAGGTAATCGTTCCTTTTGACATGAGCCAATTCGTGAGCAAGGATAGCCTCCAACTGAGCAGGAGACAATTGAAAAACCAATCCGGCAGGGAGGAGAATAATAGGTTTGAGAGTTCCAAAAGTCAGGGGAGATATTGCCCTTCGGCTTATTTTGAGTTTGACATCTCGGGTGATATTCAACTTTCCAACTAGGCGATACATAACCTTTTCCAACTCAAAATCTGACACCGGGGAAGATGTTTTTTTCAAAAGCCGGATTTCAGAAAGGCTATTGAGAAGCCTCACCAAGAATAACAATGCTCCCAAAAACCAAATATTGACCAAAATAGGCAAGCTGGTCTCGATCCAAGTTACTCCCAGAGTCATGAAAGTATCCACGGTAGATTCTGTGGAAATGGTGTTCCCTTGAAAAACAAAGGCTTCCAATCGAGCTCCATTGATTGGAGGGATTTTTTCATAAGTCGAAAACTCATAAATAAAAGTCCCCAAGGCCATAAAAAATGAGAAAACTAAGGCTCCTACACCCAAATTATACTTGAAGGAGGGACCCTGATTCTTGAAAATCCTCAGGGACAGCCAAAATAGAGCTGCAATGGCTATTAATTGCCAAAGCGAGTGAACCAGCGTCCAGCCCAGTGACTTCAACAATTCTTCAGGTAAAAGTTCATTCAAAAATTCCATGGTTTATTTATTTTCAAGCTGATCAAGAAAAGCGCGGATTTCATCAATTTCTTCTTTAGAGGGCTTTTCCTGGCCCAAAGCCTGCATTACCAGTGATTTTGCAGAGCCTCCGAAAGCGGTAGTCATCAGATTTTTCAAAAGAGATTTTTGAGTGTCTCCTTGCTTGGTGAGCGGACGGTAAATATGAGTTCTGCTTTGCTCGTCCCGAGCCACCATTCCTTTGGCGTGCATGATCTGCATGATTTTGAGGGTGGTGGTATATCCCGTCTCCTTGGATTGGGAAATCCGCTCATGGATTTGCCTGACGCTGGCTTCTTTCATTTCCCAAAGCAGAGATAATATCTCCAATTCGGCTTCTGTAGGTTTGTTCATGACAGCAATTACGATAAGCTTCGTACCAAAGTTATACGAAAGCCATCGTAATTTCAAAAAAGTACGACAAAAATCGTATTAAAAAGAGTTAAAATACTGTAATCAAGATCATTGAAGACATTTTCTCTCAAAAAATAATTTTGATGAGAAGAAATTTAAGCACGTCCGAACTCATTCGACTTCACATTAGTTGTCTATACATTGAATTTTAAACAACTATTACTACCATGAGTTTTTCACAAGCCCTTTTACAACCTATTCAGGTGGGAGATTTAAATTTGAAGAATCGAGTTTGGATGGCACCCATGACCCGGAGCCGGGCAAACAATCCCGAAAACAAGGTTTTTGATATCCACGCGACCTATTATCGCCAAAGAGCCTCTGCTGGATTGATCATTTCCGAGGGATCCCAAATCTCCTCCAAAGCAGTAGGCTACATCAATACGCCCGGGATTTACACCCAGGCCCAAACAGAAGCATGGAAACAAGTCACGCAAGCCGTACACGAGGAAGGCGGGCATATTTTCATTCAGCTTTGGCATGTGGGAAGAATGTCACATCCGGATTTTCATGGCGGAGAGTTGCCCCTTTCTGCCTCTGCAACCAATCCAAACTCCAAGTCTTACACCCCCCAAGGGTTCAAAGACACTGTAACTGCGAAAGCAATGACACTGGAAGAGATCCAAGAAACAATTCAGGACTTCAAAAACGGAGCAAAGAATGCCATGGAGGCAGGTTTTGATGGAGTTGAAATCCACTCTTCCAATGGCTACCTTTTTCACCAGTTCTTCAACGCAACCTCAAATTTCCGAACAGACGAATACGGGGGAAGTATAGAAAACCGGGCAAGGATTTTATTTGAGGTAATTGATGCCATTAAAGAAGTGATGCCTGAAAATCGGATCGGGGTGCGGCTCAACCCTTCCCTTCACGGGATATTTGGAACGACTCTGGATGAGAGCACCATCCCTACCTTCGATTACATCATCAATCGTCTGAATGATTACAACTTGGCTTATCTTCACCTATCCGAGCCCTTCACAGATGTCAGCGAGGTGCCTTTCGCAGAGCCAAATATTGCCAAGCGCTATAGACCTATCTACAAAGGCACCTTGGTAATCAACTCCAATTTTGACCAAGAAAAAGGTAATCAGATTATTGAAGAAGGCCTTGCTGATGCGGTAGCTTTTGGCAAACCGTTTATTTCCAACCCGGATTTGCCGGAAAGATTTGCACAGAATGCCCCATTGGCGGCCTGGGATCAGGATACCTTTTACACCCCTGGGGAAAAGGGCTTCACTGACTATCCAAGTTTGCAAGAAGCAAAAGTTGATTGATCATCGGAATGGAGGTTGCAGTAAAGCGACCTCTTTTTTTACCTTTAAGATATGTGTTTAGTAGCCATTGCCTGGAAAACCAATCCTCAATATCCACTCTTGATTTCAGCCAATCGGGATGAGTTTTTCCAGCGTCCCACCGCCCCATTACATCAATGGGATTCTGGAGTTTTTGCAGGAAAAGATCTTCAAAGTGGGGGTACCTGGATGGGTTTTCATCCGAATGGAAAATGGGCCCTAGTGACCAATTACCGCGATTTTACCCAAAACAGAAAGCCTGAAATCAGTAGGGGGAAGTTAGTTTCAGATTTTTTGGAGAAGGAAATTTCTCCTGAAGAATATCTGGTTCAAGTAGCACACTCCAAAGAAAAGTACGATGGCTTCAATCTGCTGGTGAGCGATGGTGACAGCTTACATTATTTTAGTAATTACGGACAGGAGCCTTCAGAAGTGAAACCGGGGATCCATGGCCTTTCCAACGGATTACTCAATTCCCCTTGGCCAAAGACTGAGCTGGCAAAAACCCAACTTGATCAAGTTAGCCTTCAAAATCCATCGGAAAACCAATTGCTGAAGATCCTGAAATCAACCGAAACCTATCCTTTGGAGAATCTACCCAAAACCGGCGCTCCACCTGATATGGAGATTCAGCTTTCTGCACAGTTGATCCGAATCACTCCCAATTATGGAACTGTTTCGGCCTCTGCAGTTTTAAGGGATAGGAAAGGCTTAACCCAGATCAAAGAAAGAAGCTTTGACTGGGACTTCAAGTCCTTTAGAGATTCATCTTTTAGCTTTCAACCTTGACCATGACAAAAGTTTACGACCTGATCATTATTGGTGGGGGGCCGATAGGCCTTGCCTGCGGAATTGAAGCTCAAAAAGCGGGTTTGGAATACCTGATTTTAGAAAAAGGTACTCTTTGCAATTCGATCTACAACTATCCTGTTAACATGACCTTTTTCTCCACTTCCGAACGCTTGGAAATGGCCGGAATACCTTTCATGTCAATAGGCGCGAAGCCGACCCGAACTGAAGCCTTAGAATATTACAGACGGATTTATCAGCATTTCCAGCTAAAAGTCAATTTGTATGAAGGCGTAAAAACCCTTGTGAAATCAGGAGACGAATTTGAGATCAAAACCTCCAAATCCACCTATCGTTCCCGAAAACTGGTCTTGGCCACAGGTTTTTATGATTTGCCCAATCTGATGGATGTACCCGGAGAAGAACTTCCAAAAGTGCTCCACTACTATAAAGAGCCTTGGCCTTTTATTGCACAGAAGGTATTAGTGGTTGGCGGTGCTAATTCTGCCGTCGATGCAGCATTGGAATGCTGGAGAAAAGGCGCTGAAGTGAGTATAGTTTTGCTGGGAGATGAGGTAGATGAAAATGTAAAATATTGGGTAAGACCAGACATAATGAACCGGATCAAAGAAGGATCTATCCGTGCTTTTCCCCGATCAAGCGTGAAATCCATCAGCGAAACCGAGGTGACTATCTCTACTCCCGACGGAGAAGTGACCATAGAAAATGATTGGGTATTAGCCATGACCGGATACAAACCCAATTTTGCTCTTTTGGATCAGCTTGGTGTTGAATTAAGCTTAGACGAAAAGCGTCAACCATGCTATGACCAGGCCAATCAAGAGTCCAATGTGCCGGGAGTTTATCTGGCAGGAGTCGTGTGTGGCGGACTGAATACCCGGGAATTTTTTATAGAAAACAGCATCGTACATGCAGAATCCATCGTCAAGGACATTCTGCTAAAAAGCAAAAAACCGGCCTAAGCCGGTTTTTTTGTTATCCTTTCAAGCTGTAGTTAGGAGCTTCCCGAGTCACACTCACATCGTGTGGATGGGATTCTTTAACCCCGGCAGTGGTGATTTTCACAAATTTTCCATTGTTCTGAAGATCTTCAATGGTTCTTGTTCCGCAATAGCCCATTCCGGCCTGAAGTCCACCCACCAATTGATATAATACTTCAGAAACTAGGCCTTTGTATGGCACCCGGCCGACAATACCTTCAGGAACCAGCTTCTTGATATTGTCTTCTGCGTCTTGGAAATAACGGTCTTTAGATCCTGACTCCATTGCCTCCAAAGAACCCATTCCTCGATAGCTCTTAAATTTTCTGCCTTCGAAAATGATCATTTCACCCGGAGCTTCCTCTGTTCCGGCCAGCAAAGATCCGATCATGATGGAGCTACCACCAGCCGCAATGGCTTTCACCAAATCTCCTGAGTAACGAATCCCTCCATCTGCGATTACTGGAACTCCACGTCCTTTCAGTGCTTCTGCACATTCAAAAACTGCAGAAAGCTGCGGAACTCCGACTCCTGCAATCACCCGAGTGGTGCAAATGGAACCTGGCCCCACTCCTACTTTTACCGCATCCGCGCCCGCATCCGCAAGGGCAGTCGCCGCCTCAGGTGTGGCAATATTTCCAACAATTACTTCAAGGTCTGGGAATGCTGCCTTGATTTTTTTACATGTGTCGATGACTCCTTTGGAGTGACCATGAGCTGTATCAATGGAAACTACGTCCACACCGGCATTTTTCAATGCCTCCACACGCTCGACAATATCAGCCGTCACTCCGACTGCAGCTCCTACTCTCAATCTTCCAAATTCATCCTTACAGGCGTTTGGCTTATCCTTTCTTTTCAGAATATCCTTATAAGTAATCAGCCCGGTAAGCTTATGGTCCTCATCAACGATCGGGAGTTTTTCGATTTTGTACTCTTGAAGAATCTCCTCTGCTTGCTCCAAAGAAACACCGGATTTGGCAGTGATCAGGTTGTCGATAGTCATAATATCCCTAACCAGCCTATTAGGATCCTTAATGAATCTCAAATCCCGGTTGGTAATAATTCCCTTTAGGATTTTGTTTTCATCCACCACAGGAATTCCACCGATATGAAACTCTCGCATGATTGCCTCAGCATCCCGAACTTTGGAGTTGATATCCAATGTGATAGGATCTAAAATCATTCCGGCTTGAGAACGCTTCACTTTACGTACCTGGGCGGCCTGCTTTTCGATGGACATGTTTTTATGGATAAAACCCAATCCACCTTCCAAAGCAATGGCAATTGCCAATTCAGCTTCAGTCACGGTATCCATAGCAGCGGATACCAATGGTATATTCAATCGGATTTTTTTGGTAAGCCAGGTGGAAGTATTTGTGTCTCTGGGAAGAACTTCAGAATAACCTGGTACAAGAAGCACGTCATCGTAGGTGAGTGCTTCGAAGAGAAACTTCGAGGAGTTTGGATTCATGGCAAATATTGGTTGTAGGTAACCCTATTTGCCCGTCAAAGTTACAAACAAAAACCAATGCCATGCCAGAGAAAAACAAAAATTTATGTGGCTACTCTTACTTTTTGATGGTGTATTTAAAATTTCTTTTGGAAAAGTGGGCTTCAAGGACGGGGATTTTAACATCCCATTCTGAAAGGAATTTTTTCATTCCTCGAGAGAAAAATAAAATCAGCTCACAGATTTTTCAAAAAACGGGTTTTGCGGATAGCTTTTCTCATACCCAATTCTGACTAGGAGGTACAATAAAAATCCTATTGGCCCCATAAGAAATGTCAACAAAAGACATGGGAGCAAAATCCAACGGTTGATATTTCGAAGCCCCGAATCGTGACAAATCCACATGCCTACAAACAAATCAAAGGCTAAGTAATGAATCCACCCAGCCAAGACAGCTTCATCTGAGGAAAACATGGTTTTCACATTTGCCAGAGAGTCAAAGCCTCCCTGGGATTCTGAACCGATCCCTTTTAGGATAAAAAACAAATAGGCCAAAGAAAGAATCCCAAAAACGAAGGAATACAAAAATTTGTAAACCCACTTCTTTTGGTACAAAACGAACAGCAAAATCCAGCAGAAAAAGGCGAGGGAATTTGCAATCGAAAAAACAGTTTCCAAGTCCATAACTTCAGTAATTTGAGAAAAAATGATAGCTCAAATTACTGATTAATAGAGAGGTATCAAGTTATTTCTTCAATAATCTTGCAATGTAAAAGCCATCAAATCCAGATTCTTGGGCCAATACTTTTTTATCTTCGATCAACTCAAAGCCCTTCCCAGCTTCACTTTCCAGAAATTTTTGTACTTGAATTTCATTTTCCGATGGAAGGATACTACAGGTAGCGTAAACCATTTGACCTCCTGATTTGAGCATGGAAGGATAGGTCTGCAGGATTTCTTGCTGGGTCTTTTGAACATTTTCGATCGACTCAGGGCTCAACTTCCACTTGGTGTCCGGATTGCGTCTCAGCACTCCCAAGCCTGAGCAAGGCACATCAAGCAAAAGACGATCTGCAGATTCTTTCAGCCGTTTGATGGTTTTTGTGCCTTCAATCAATCTAGGCTCAAAAATAGACACGCCATTTCTTCTCGCTCTCAATTTAGCCTGCTGCAGTTTCCACTCTTCCACATCCATGGAAAGCACTTTGCCCTTATTTTCCATCAAGGCGGCAAGGTGAAGGGACTTCCCTCCTGCTCCCGCACAAGCGTCGATTACCCGCATTCCAGGTTCTACTGCCAAAGAAGCTGCCACCAGTTGAGAGCTGGCATCCTGAACTTCAAAAAGTCCCTCTTTGAAAGCAGGATTTTTGAAGATATTCTGTCGCTCTTCCAAGATCAAAGCATCCGGATATCCCTTCACGATATAGGTATCAATTCCATCTGCAGCAAGACGGTTCTTAAGTCTTTCCCGGGTAGTTTTTAAGGTATTCACTCTCAAAACTACCTCTGCTTCCTCATTGAGGGCATGGATTTCCGAGCTCCATTTTTCTCCGAGTTCCTTTACTCCCAATTTTTCCAACCAATCCGGAATGGATTCCAAAATTGCAGGATCAGAGATACTCTCGTACTTGGATTTGATTTTTTCAGGATTCAGTCTGGAAAACTCCTCCCAACTAGGGAGCTCCTCCCCTTTCATGAGCCAGTAAGTTCCGAATAGATCCCAATAGTCTTTAGTGGGACTCAGGAAGTTGACCAATCTCCACCATCTCACCATTTCATAAGCAGTTTCTGCAATAAAGGAACGGTCCCGTGCTCCCCATTTGGGGTTGGACTTTAAAGTTCTCTCAATGACTTTGTCAGCATATTGTCCCTCTTCAAATATCGCTTCCAGTGCTTGATGTACTCCTCGAATGGTGTTATTGTGTAATTTCATTGGCTTTTAACTTCTCCACAAAGGTAATGACAATTTTGAGGATGCCTTTTTAATAATTTTTTATCAAAAAAAGTCAGGGCGCTTTACATTTGCTTATGGCTCTCACCTATCAGGAATTTTCTCAAAAACTCGCCTCTGAACTTCGTCCCTTATATTCTCCCGAAGAATCACAGGTCCTTATTGAATGGCTTTTGGAACATCATTTAGGTCTGAGGCGAGTGGATGTTTTTCATTTTATGGAGGAAAAAGACATTCCGGAGTCGATTTGGAAAGACTTTGAAAGGCTTAAAACGGGGGAACCTATTCAATATATTCTTGGCCATGGCCCTTTTTACGGCAGAGAGTTTCTAGTCAATCAACATACTTTAATCCCAAGAAATGAAACTGAGGAATTGGTGCATTTAATCCTAAAAGAAAATCCTCAACCTGGGCTTAGGGTCTTGGATATTGGAACTGGTACTGGATGCATTCCGATCACTCTGAAACTTGAACTCAAGTCCCCTGAAGTATTTGCTTTGGATGTCTCAAAGGAAGCCATTGAAGTCGCTAGGCAAAATGCCCAAAAACACCATGCGGATGTTGAATTTATTCTATTGGACATCCTTACTGACACACCAACTCTATTTGAACTGGACATTTTGGTTTCAAACCCGCCTTATGTCCCAGAAGAGGAAAAGGAGTCCATGCATCGGAACGTTTTGGACCATGAGCCTCATTTGGCCCTTTTTGTTCCAGACAGGGATCCTTTATTATTCTACAGGGTAATTGCTCAAAAGGGAAAAAGACTTTTGAAGACTTCCGGTAAAATCTATTTCGAAATTTTCGAACACAGGGGCTCTGAAGTGTGCGATTTGCTTAAGACAATGGGATACAGCCGAATAAAACTGCATCAGGACCTTAATGGAAAAGACCGGATGGTCTCCGCAATTAATGAATAAATTCGTCAGACAACAATAACTAGAATCTATGAGAAGAAATCCTGGAAGAGAAATAGGGCTTTTGATAGTCAGATTAATGGCAGGCGGCATGATGCTCACCCATGGCATTCCAAAGCTCCTTCGTTTTTTTGGTGATGAACCCATCAAATTCGCAGATCCTTTTGGGCTTGGGCCAGTGGTAAGTTTAGGCCTTGCAGTATTTGCTGAAGTGTTATGTTCCGTATTGATCATGATTGGGTTTAAAACCCGGCTTGCTACCATTCCATTGATGATCACTATGCTTACGGCAGCTTTCTATGCACATTGGAATGACCCCTTTGGGAAAAAGGAATTACCCTTACTCTTTTTCACTGTATTTCTGGCGATTATGATTTTTGGGGGCGGCAAATACGCTTTGGACAATTTGAAAAAAAGAAGATAATTCCAAGAAAAAGTACTCCAAAAACCGAAAAATACCCAGTACTGGGTATTTTTCGGACTATTTAAATGACTATCTTGGAGCAAAATTTTTGGCATGATTTTTCACATAATACATTCTCGACACTCAAAAGCTTTTGGGATATTTCTTCCAGGATTATTGAGAAGCATAAAAAATGGTATGAGCTCTGGAATTCAAATTTCCAAATTGAAGACTTCTCGTAAAGAATTACTTCGGAGAAAGCTCTTTTTCAATTCCTTGAAAAAGAGTTTGGTACTCCTAAGTCACAAAAACATTACCCTTGCCAAACGGCAAAGGGTATTGGAAGCACGTAAACAAAAGCTGGAAAACTTCCGGATCGACTACCTTCCCATGGGGTGGGAGAGTGATTTTGAGTAGGGAATGGCCGATTGTTTTTTAAAAAAAATCGTCATTCCTTTTTAATCTTTCCGAGCAAGGAAAATCAAGTTGTTGTATCCTTTCTTGGTGTTATAATACTTCCCTATACTCTTGTAATATTCCTCGAGGGATAAAACCTCCACGTGATTAAATCCCACAGACTTGATGTCGGCAATCAAAGTTGCTTTATCATAATAATATCCTGGGACTTTAAATCCGTTGAATCCAGTATTTCTATTCCCTACCTTTTCACCGAGGATAAAGGAGAACATTTTTCTCAATTTAAAATAATATGTCTTTGCAGGGCTACCAACCTGGTGGTGAACCGTACCTATTAATGTTCCTTTTGGTCTAAGAAGGTCAAATGAATTTTTGAAAATGGTAATCCTGTCTTTTTTGACCGGCACGTAGGTCATCATGCTATTCATGATAGTAACCAAGTCAAAAGAACCGACTCCCTCTCTGAAGTCTTTGGCGTCTCCAACATGGGTCTGAGTTATGGCTTCAATTCCCCAAGTTTTCAAATTGACCTGACACTTTGAAATCATGTTTTCAGAGATATCAGAAGCAACAATTTTCTCAGGCTGAAAAAATTCAGCAATTGCCTTTACTTCTCTTCCAGTCCCACAACCAAAAGGGTTGAAATCCCTAAAAAGAAGATACTTTCTACTTAAACTCTAAGGGAAACTGAGCGGATAAACTTTTCTGAAACTTAACTTGGAAGGGGAGAAACAAAAAAAGGGCACTGTTAAGTACCCTTCGTAGTAGCGGGAACAGGACTCGAACCTGTGACCTTCGGGTTATGAGCCCGACGAGCTACCAACTGCTCCATCCCGCGATATTGTGATGCAAAGGTAAGGACTATCTCTCAAAAATCAAGTACCTTTGCAAAAAAATCTTAGAAAATGACCGCTCACCCACACAAAGCAGGCTTTGTCAATATTATAGGGAAACCAAATGTCGGTAAGTCCACATTAATGAACATCCTTGTTGGTGAGCGACTTTCTATTATTTCCTCCAAAGCTCAGACCACTCGACACCGAATTGTCGGACTCATTAATACAGATGATTACCAAATAGTTTTTTCAGATACTCCTGGGATGCTGAAGCCAAAATATGAGCTTCATAAAAGCATGATGAGCTTTGTAAACCTGTCTCTTGAGGATGCGGACATCATTCTTTTTGTGACTGACCTCTACGAAACTGAAGAAGAAATAGAGGATGTCATCCAAAGAATCAATGAATCCGGAATCCCGGTTCTCCTAGTCATCAACAAAATTGACTTGGCCAAAGAAGGGCAGTTGGAGGAAGTAACCAACTATTGGACTTCCAGAATTAAAGCAGACACCGTCATCCCAATCTCCGCAAAGGAAAACTTCAATACCGAAAGAATTCTTCAAGAAATCCTTGATAAACTTCCAGAACACCCCGCTTTTTATGATAAAGAGGAACTAACTGACCGACCTGAGCGGTTCTTTGCCTCTGAGATCATCCGGGAAAAGATATTTACCAATTACAAAAAAGAAATTCCCTACAGCACCGAAGTAGGAATTGAAGACTTCTACGAGGAGGAAACCATCATCAAAATCCGGGCTACCATCTTTTGTGAGCGGAATAGCCAAAAAGGTATTCTAATCGGTGATAAAGGCAAAATGTTAAAAAAAGTAGGCATTGAAGCCCGGGAAGAACTGGAAAAGTTCTTCGGCAAAAAAGTCTTTCTCGAAACCTTTGTGAAGGTAGAGCAGGACTGGAGAAAAAATAAAGCAAAACTTAAAAAATTCGGGTACGACCCATCTTAATCATGGCAAATATTGTAGCAATTGTAGGCAGACCAAACGTTGGAAAATCCACTCTTTTTAACAGATTGGTTGAAGAAAGAAAAGCCATAGAGGACAACCTCAGCGGGGTGACCAGAGACAGACATTACGGTCATGCACAATGGGCTGGAAAATTTTTCTCAGTCATAGACACCGGAGGATATGTTACTGGGTCTGATGACGTGTTCGAAGCCGAAATCAGAAAGCAGGTGAAACTCGCCTTGGAAGAGGCTGATGTCATCCTATTCGTAGTGGACTGTCATGACGGACTTACGGATCTGGACACTGAGTTTGCCAATGAGCTTCGGGGATCTGCCAAACCACTCTATATCGTCGCCAACAAAGCAGATAATCAAGACAAGGCCTTCATGGCCAATGAATTTTATGCTTTAGGCCTATCTGATTTTGAAATTTTCCCGATTGCAGCAGTGTCTGGCTCAGGTACCGGAGACCTTTTGGATGAAGTAGTTACTCATTTCAAAGAAGATGGGGAAGAAGACCCGGATGCGGGAGTTCCCAAGATTTCCATTCTCGGAAGACCCAATGTGGGGAAATCCTCCTTCCTGAATGCTCTGTTGGGTCAGGAACGCTCCATTGTCACCGATGAGGCTGGAACTACCAGAGATGCAATTCACACGAGATACAAATTTTTCGGGCAGGACTTTATCATCACAGATACTGCAGGAATCCGAAAAAAGGGTAAAGTAAAGGAAGACATTGAATTTTATTCCGTCATGAGATCTCTTCGAACTCTGGAAGAGTCCGATGTAGTTATCGTCATGGTAGATGCTACCCGCGGCCTGGAAGCTCAGGACATCAACTTGATCGCACTTGCAATCAAGAATAACAAGGGAGTAATGATCATGGTCAATAAGTGGGATTTGATCGAAAAGGATCATAAAACCATGGATAAAATCAAAAGTCAAATGCTGGAAAGGTTGGGAGAGCACAAATGGATCCCAATTATTTTCACTTCCGTGACTGAAAAACAAAGAATTTTTCAGGCGATTGAACTTGCTGTCAAAGTTTTTGAGAACAAAACCCGAAGAATTCCAACCTCCAAACTGAACGACGTGATGCTGAAAGAGATTGAAAACTACCCCCCTCCTGCCTGGAAAGGGAAGTACATCAAGATCAAGTATGCGACTCAACTTCCTACCAAAAACCCTGTATTCGCGTTCTTTTGCAATCTTCCTCAGTACATCAAGGATCCTTATACCAGGTTCTTAGAAAACAGACTGAGAGAAAACTTTGATTTTGAAGGCGTTCCGGTAAAGATTGTTTATAAAAACAAATAAAAAAATATTTGAGCGGCACTTGCACAATTGAAAATAATACTAGTACCTTTGTGATGTAATTAAGAAAACCATAACAAATGAAAAAGGTATTTGCAATTTTCGCAATCGCTGGCTTGATCGCTACTGCATCTTGTGGCAACAAGACTACTGAAGAAACAGTTGAAGAAACTGTAGTAGTTGAAGAAACTGTTGTTGAAGAAGCTCCTGCAGTTGACACTGCAGCTGCTGCTGTTGACACTACAGTTGTAGCTCCAGCTCAGTAATTGATCCCGAAAACGGAACTTAAGAACCCCGAACTAGTTCGGGGTTCTTTTTTTTTATTTTTACCTGATGAATAACTCAGGAAAATTCAAGGAGATCCTAGCACTCCATCTTCCAAAAAGTGCGGTAAGCTATTGTTTATCTCTGTGGGAAGAAACTCCCTTTTCCTTTTCTGTGAAAAATCCCAGAGCAACCAAATTGGGAGATTTTCGCTACCGCAAAGACCAGAAAATACAGTCTATTACAATTAATTCTGATCTCAACCCCTACCAATTCTTATTGACCTTTATCCATGAAGTCGCTCACCTGAGGACTTTTGAAAAATACGGAATGGCTCATGCCCCGCACGGGAAAGAATGGAAAAGAACCTTCCAAAGTTTAATGCTTCCCTTACTTTCTGAGGAAATTTTCCCAAAAGACATTCTGATTCCTCTAAAATTACATATGAGTAATCCAGCGGCAAGTTTAGCAAGGGACTTGTTCTTGATGAAAGAAATGAGCAAATACGATCAAAGCAAGAGAAATACAGCTGCTTTCTTTCTTTCAGACCTTGCTCCTGGAAGTGTTTTTCAAGTCGCAGGCAGAAAATTCAAAAAAGGAGAAACCCGTAGAACGCGCGTTGTTTGTGAAGAAATTACTACCGGTAAAAAATACCTTATCTCCCGATTGGCCAAGGTCGATCCGGCTTAACTCATTCTCTTTCTTCTCCGATTTGATTGTCAGCTTGGGTGAAATCCTTAGGATGAGGCAAATCCTGAATTGAGTTGATGCCAAAATACTCCATAAACTTTTTGGAAGTCCCGTAAATCAAAGGCTTGCCTACTCCTTCTGACTTCCCTTGGATTTCTATTAGCTCCTTTTCCAATAATTTTTGTACCGAGTAATCACAATTGACTCCTCGAATCTGTTCCACTTCTCCTTTAGTAATGGGCTGCTTGTAGGCGATAATGGATAAAGTCTCCAGCTGGGCCGTGGAAAGTCGCTTTTGAGATTGCTGCTTCAACAGAATACTGATGCTTGTCTGATAGGCAGGCTTGGTCAAAAACTGATACCCTCCTGAAATCTGTTCTAAACTGAAGGCGAAATCATCTTGATTATATTTTTTCCTCAAATCATAAATGGCTGATTCCACGTGATCCAAAGGAACTTCTGCCTCAAACATTTCGCTAAGGCATTTAACCATTTCAGAAGAAGACAAAGGTTCAGGAGCACAGAAAATCAGTGCTTCAATATGTCTGTGAAGAAAGTCCACTTATTTCTTGGCGAGTTTTGCTTCGATAGAATGCATGGTATGAGGAACAGCCTTCAATCTTTCTTTGGAGATTAATTTTCCGGTATCCACGCAGATACCATAGGTTCCGTTTTTGATGCGGACCAAGGCATTCTCCAAGTTGATGACGAACTTTTGCTGTCTGGCCGCCAATTGGCTCATACTTTCTCTCTCAAGAGTATCTGCGCCGTCTTCTAGAAGCTTTGAAGTGGAAGCTGTATAATCTGTTCCGGAATCATTCTTCTTGCTCAATGTTTCTTTCAAAGAGTGCAATTCCTCTTTGGCTATCGCCAACTTCTGAAGAATGATTTCCTCAAATTCCTTCAATTCATCCTGAGAATATGCTGTTTTTTCTTCCTGACTCATAGCCTTCATTGGTTTGTTATAGTATACCTGAAAAATCTTTTAAGGGTTTGGTTCCCTAAAATACGGTGGACTTTGATAATTCCAAAAACTTTGGGTTGTCCAATTTATTACGAATCCCTACAAAACAGAATTCTGTTTTTTCTTTTGAGCTATAAACCAATTATTTACGAAGCAATACCCCATTACCCAAAATATCTCATAAAAAAACCGTCATGCGACGGCTTTTTCTTCTTCTAAAATCTTTTTTAATCTTTTCGAGAGAGCTATTGGATCTACTTTTATCCGATAGCGCATCATAAGATATTGTTGAACTTCATTGAGATCTTTGCCATTTTTCAAGGCGATCTCTTGGAGGGCTAAGGTGATCAGATCTCTTTCCATGGGGTTATCGTTTGCAACAATATACTAAATTTTCGTTTTTCAAATCCAAAAAAACGCTGAAAATCATAGCTTAACCGCAACGACAATGGTTTTTTTAATCACTTTCACTCTTCCTTCTAAGTCAAAAAGCTCAGCCAAAAGCACGTAGTACCCTGGCCTGACCCTAGCTCCTTTTTCATCCAATCCATTCCAGGTAAAAATCCCCCTAGTTCCCAGGACCTGGTTTTGACAAAGCGTATTCACCAAAAGCCCTGTGACGGAATAAATTCCCAAAGTCCCCACCCAACCCGCTTGGTCCAGTTCATAGGAAATAGTCGTAAAGGCTGGTCCCTGACTCCCCTCTGGATCAAATACCTTGGGTTCAATTTTGAAAATATCATTCAATGTCTCCTCATTCAAAAACTGAGAATTCCTCCTACCGGGAGTGGCAAAATCTTCATTTCCCGACGCGCTTTGCCAATTTGCGAGATCCGAAACCGGATTTCTGATGGAAATCCTCTCCAGAGAGACTCCTTTGGAATTTTGAATCAGAGGATGGTGATACTTTGAAGAATAAGTGAACTTCTCCACCAACTCTTTCTCATTGCGAAGCAATACTACCGAACCTCCAGAGATCGGATAGCTTGGCAAAGCCGAAACCTGTAAAAAATTTCCCTCCCTGGATTTGGGGTATCGGGCTTTCAACTTCTCCGAATCAGTACTGATCGCCAGAAACTCTCCGGGAGACAGAATTGTCCCTTCAGTTCCGAAAATCCGGATTTGCGACACTTGCCCTTGGTCATTTAGATTCCCCAAGGCCCAAGATTTGAGATTTAGATAATTCGAACTGGAATTGTGGATTTCCACAAACTTAGGATCACCGGAAACCGGATCAAACAGCACCTCTGTGAGGTGAATTTCTCCAGGTTTGGGCGGAGAGGCCAAAACAAGGCTGACTGGCCCAATTCTACCCAAATCTCTCCCATAACAGTCTTGCAGTCCAAGTAAAGAAATTTGAAAGACCTGATTGGGAAACGCAGGCTCTTTTAGCTGAACTCTCCATCCTTGAGCCAGCCTCTCTACTTTTTCTATGCCTAGATTAGGGCTTATATCGATCTGCTCGGCCTGAATTACACCGGATATTACCCCTTCCAAGTCCAAGATAAAATGAAGTGAGTCTAAAAAATAGGCTCGTTTCAGATTAGGCTTTGGTAATTCAAGGTTGAGGTTGAAAACAGAATTAATTCGACCCGGAGTTCCTCTAAGGGGATCCACAGATGTCCGGAGAAAACTGGAGTTGTCGCAAAGAAAAAATGGATTAGGAACCTCCAAACTATAAGCACCACCAGAAAACTCACTCCCACCCCAAGTATTGGTATTGAAGGTAATTTGATCCAAAACAAGCCCGGATTGGCTTTTTAGAGTTACCTGATCGCCGGAGTTCAATAGTACTGGCCAGTTCGAAACTCCCAACACTTTTCCATATCCTAAAAACCAATTCTCCAGCCCCTTGGGCACCAAAATCAAAAAATCACCAGAATTCATCCAGCCTTCCGGCAGAGAGGTTTCATTTCTGGAATTTGAAATCCTCAGTAAATCCAGCCTAAACTCCTTATCGGTAGGATTGAAAAGCTCAATATATTCCGCATTGGGAAGATCCTGATCTGCTCTCGGAGCAGGCATCAGCTCATTGATTACCAAAGACTTGTATTCATAGGCTGTGGGATCAAAAAATTTAAACACCAAGCTAGTGTCTTTGAGCAAGTTCCCTTCCAGGTCCGGAATCTTTCCCGTCTTAAGTGTATATTCTTTCCCTTCTACCAAGGAGCTTTCAAAAGACAAAATCATGGTAGAATCATTTTTCCTTGCGATCCTATCGGGCTGAATGCCTTCCAAAGAATACACAGGAGGCAAAAGGCTAAATACTGGATCCACCTTCTCATCAAACTGAACCCAGAGTTCATTTCTCGCAAATCCTTTGACATTAGCCACCTGAGGCGGTCGAAGGTCTATTTCCAATTCTCCGAAGAAAAAGTCATCCATTAGCCATCGGGCGGCACTACCCGTTCCAGGTCCATAATTTATCTCCAACTTTAAAAAAATCTCCTCTTCCCCGCCAAGTGATTCGGGTATAGCAAGGGTAAACTTTCGGAATTCCTGATTTTCATTCGCAAACTCTAAATCCTTTACCAAAGAATTCCTGAACGCATATTCTCCAGTCAGACTTTTACTCCAGGAAAAAAATACCAGTGCAGGCCGGTTTCCAGTGCCATTTTGTGCTGATTTCGCCCAAAAAACTACTTTTTTACGTGGATCTTGATTAACATTTAGTCTAATCCAAATCTGCCCATTAAAGGTACTGATCGGCTGAACGGCCAAGGCTCTTGAATTCCCCCTTCCCTGTCCATTGACCTGAAAAATCCTGGAGGAATTATCCCTTACCTCGTTTCCATACCATCCGGGCAAAAATTCAGACGGATAAGAAACGGGATTAATATTGTTTTCAAAATTTTGGGTCTGAGCCAAGGAGTCTTCAGCTCCCAAAAGCAGCTGAAGCCAAAGCATCATGAAGCCAATTCCATATTTAAAAAATGCTTCCAATGGTATAATTTCTAAAAAGTCTCACCTAACTATATAAAATTACGATATCAGGATAAATAGCAACAAAAATTTTCAGGGAATTTTTTAGGCATTATCCTGAAAATGAAGCGCTAGTGCTTACTTTTGCATCCCATTATCATTCAAAAACCTATTTAAGCATGAAATGCCTGAGAAAAAGTCCCACAGATTTGGGATCTCTTTTCAAAAGCATTCCATGTGGCCTTTAAAAAACAAATCATAATCACATGAAACTGGCTGTAGTCGGTGCTACCGGACTGGTAGGAACCGAAATCCTCGAGGTGCTCGATGAGCACAACTTCCCTTATGATGAACTCCTACTGGTAGCTTCCGAGCGCTCTGTAGGTAAACAGATCGAGTATAAGGGTAAAAAACATACCATTGTCGGCCTTGCTGATGCGGTAGCAGCCAAACCTGAAATCGCCATTTTCTCCGCAGGTGGAAGTACTTCCCTGGAATGGGCTCCAAAATTTGCAGAAGTCGGAACTGTAGTGGTAGACAACTCCTCTGCTTGGAGAATGGATCCTAGCAAAAAACTGGTCGTTCCGGAGATCAATGCTAAGGAGCTGACCAAAGAGGACAAGATCATCGCCAATCCCAATTGCTCCACCATTCAGATGGTCTTGGCATTGGAGCCTTTGAGAAACCGTTATGGGATCAAAAGAATTGTAGTATCGACTTACCAGTCTGTAACCGGGACAGGAAAAGCTGCAGTAGATCAAATGATGGCCGAGCGTGCTGGTGAAAGCAATCCTCCAATGGTCTATCCTCATAAGATTGACATGAATGTCCTTCCTCATATCGATGTATTCCAGCCCAATGGTTATACCAAAGAGGAAATGAAGATGATCAACGAGACCAAGAAAATCTTCAGTGATGACACCATTCAGGTGACTTCTACCACCGTCCGAATCCCAACCATGGGAGGTCACTCCGAAGCGGTCAATGTGGAATTCAAGCAAGACTTTGATCTAGCTGAGGTGCGTGCCCTGTTGGAAGCAACTCCCGGTGTAATCGTGCAGGATGATCCTACGAATTTTGTCTATCCTATGCCGATCAATGCACATAAAAAAGATGAGGTATTTGTGGGCCGTCTCAGAAGAGACGAATCCCAGCCTAATACTTTGAACATGTGGATTGTAGCAGATAACCTGAGAAAAGGTGCCGCGACCAATGCGGTTCAGATCGCAGAATACCTTTTGGAAAATAAATTAGTCTAATGGAGCTCAGCGAAATGAATAGCGCTGAATTCCGACAATTTGTGCAGGATCATCTTTCGGAAGATCCTGCACTTTTGCTTTTTAAATACCAGGGAAAAGTATCCTTTGACCTGAGAGCAGCCGTACAGCAAATTTCCGCCCGTCAAAAAGCCGCTAAAAAGCTTCCTTCCTGGGCCGCCAATCCAGGTCTAATTTTCCCGGCTTCCATCTCTTTGGAGCAAAGCTCCAGCGAAGAAACTGCCCTATTGAAAGCTAACGGCTCTTCGGGAAAATTAATGATCGACCTGACTGGGGGATTCGGAGTGGACTTTTATTTTTTGAGTCTAGGATTCGAAAAAGGGATTTATTGTGAAAGGCAGCCGGAACTATTTCAAATCTCAAAGTATAACCTCGGGCTATTGGAACCCTCCATGGGTTCAAATCCCTTGGAGGGTTTGAGTAAAAAATTTGAGTTTGTCGAAGGAGATGGATTGGAATTTTTAGCAAAAACAGATCTTCATTTTGACTTGATCTATGCCGATCCTGCAAGACGTGGAACCGGCAATCAAAAGCTGTATAAGCTCCAAGATTGCGAACCGGATGTGGTCAGCGCTTGGGAGTTGATGAAGTCCAAGTCAGAGAAAATTCTTTTGAAGGTCTCCCCCATGCTGGATATTACCCAAGCTTGGACTGAGCTTCCTGAGGTTCAAAAAATTACCATTGTCTCGGTCAAAAATGAAGTCAAAGAGCTCCTTCTGCATTGGGAAAAAGGTCATGATAGTCCCGAAAAGCAGATTGAGGTAATGGATTTAGGAAATGATCTCCCCAAATTTTCCTTTAATCCCAAGGAGGAAGTCTTTTCCAATTCTGAATTCGGAGAAGTTGAAAAATATTTATTCGAGCCCCTGAGCGGAATTTTAAAGGCCGGTGCATTTTCTCTTTTTGGGGCCCGTTTCGGGTTCAAAAAACTGGAGAAAAACAGCCATTTGTACACGGGGAATCAACTCCCAGGAGGGATTCCAGCTCGGATATTTGAGGTGATTCGGGAAATCTCGCCCAAAAAACAGGAAATCAAAGCTCTTTTTCCAACTGGAAAAGTCAATGTCATTTGCCGAAATTATAGCTCAGGAGCAGAGGATTTCAAAAAGAAATTTGGGCTAAAGGACGGTGGAGAAGACTACCTGATCGGTACAAAAACACCCGGTGGATTTAAAGTTTTTTGGTGCGAGAGGATCCAGTAGGCGGTAATTGTCTGCTGAGAGCAAAAATCAAAAGGATAAAGTCTTAAAGCTGAAAGCTGAAATTTGGGCAGTTTGATCAATTCTGAGCATATCATCCCTTATCTGCGACTTTTTCAGCAAGACTCAGCATAAGAAATCACGAAAGAAAAAAGGTCTATGCGGACATAGACCTTAGTTTCTTCTATTCTGATATCAATAGTTTGAGTTTCTTTACTTGCGAGTTTCTAGCCTGAATCACTCCCATTCCATTGTTGAGGTTGGAATAAACTAAAACAGGTTGAGAGAATACATCATCCCTCACTTTATTTTGAAGAGCTACAGACTCTCGGTAACGAAAATAAGATTCGGTCACATGGGAAAACCTAAGGGAAAATTCCAATTCTGCATTTCTGGGAACAGATACTCGAAATTTTACTTCAGCTTTACTCTCTTTAAAAAGAGCATCATCGAATAGCAAACCAGAATAAATGCCAAAATCTTTTTTATAACCTGGGTTTACAGGTTCAATGAGTGGACTACCAAAGTAGAAGTGGTTGTCCTTTTGAACACTTTTTCCAAAATAATCTGCGCTTACTTCAAAAAAATTTTTCCCTGGTAAATCTTCAAATGAAAGGGTAAATTCAAGAATTTCACTCTCTAGGTATTGGGCATCTGGACCAATAGTGGTATAGCTCAGTTCTTTTATTGGAACTTCCTTTGGATACTTGATGGCACCCTGTACCGGGTCAAGTCCGAGACTTTCCGCTCGGATTAAGTAGGAAGCATCAGACTCCAAGTTTTGGACAGGTAACCAATAAAAGGCATCTTCTCCAAATGGAGTGTCGTTTTTTTCAAAATGGAGGCTATTCACAGTACCATTAGGGATTGTAAGGGTAACTCTTGCCCCTTCCACAAGGTCAAAGGCTTCTTGCTCCCGACCTTCCAAGACACTTCGGCTTTTAGTCAAATATACCTTAACGGTATCCTTTTCCATCATTGCATTAAGCACTAACTGTGGTCCTTGATTGGGAAGTTCGACCTCCAAATACTGCTCACATCCCCAAGAAACAGACAATAGGAAAACAAACTTTAAAATTTTATTGAGTTGCTTTTGCATAATCAAAAAGTAAATCGATAAGAAACTGAAGGTACAATTGGGAAGAGACTAAATTGTCGAAGGCGATATTTATTGGCTTCATAATCATAGCCGATGTCCATATAAAAAGGGTTTTGTCTGCTGTACACATTATAAATAGAAACATTCCAGGTTCTTGTACCCCACTTCTTTTCTTTATGAAAATTGACCCCTAAGTCCATTCTATGGTAACTTTTCATTTGATAATTATTCCTAGAAGAAAAATGATCAACGTATAGTCCCCCATATCTCACATTTCCATCCTGAAAAACTGAATTGAAATGCTGATATCTCTGAGTGGGAATTGTGATAAAATTCCCCGTTCCAAATACCCAAGTACCTGAAACATCTATTTTATCCGATATTTTATGAACAGCTGCAATGCTGATGTCATGACGTCTATCATATCGGGAAGGAAACCACCTTCCAAAGTTTAAATTCTCAAACTGACGTTCTGTTTTTGACCAAGTGTAACCAATCCAGCCTGTAGTTTTTCCGACCCTTTTTTGTAGCAACAACTCCAATCCATAACTCCTCCCTTGTCCGGATGTCACTTTACTTTGCCAATCATCGGATGTATTCAGAAAGGAGGCCCCATCTTCATATTCAATGACACCTTGCATCCTTTTGAAATAGGCTTCGACGCTAAATTCAAGACTTCCTTTAAGTTTTTTGGAATATCCAAGTGCTGCCTGCCAGCTCTCTTGAGGACCAATTCGATCAGTAGCCGGCACCCAAAGATCCGTTGGCAAGCCCAATCCGGCATTGGAAAGTAAGTGAACAAATTGAGCCATCTGGACATAGGAGGCTTTCAAAGATGAAGTGGGTTCGATTAGATATCTGGCAGAAAATCTGGGTTGTAAAGAAGTGTAAGACTTCGTATTGGCAATAAATCCAGAAAAATGTAAGCCCATATTTACCTTTAGTCTTTTCCCCAAAGAAAAATCATCCTCTACATAACCTGAAAATTCCTGGCTTTTGGAAGGTGCCCCACCTTCCCGAGTCTCAGGACTTTCATTTTCTCTGGATACAAAAACCCCTGGAGTAAATAGGTGATTGATCCACATCCCTCCCCATCGAATGTAATGTTGAGGGTTTGGAATAAAGTCAAAATCAGCTTTCAGGGCAAAATCTCTAATTCCTGAGTGGTAATCCGAAGAATAAAATTCCTGTTGAGGAGTACCCCCAACAGGGGTGTAATATCTCTCATAATCAGAAAAAAACCGGAACTTATATTGCGTAAAAGTCCCTGTAAAATTAGCAAATAGCTTTTGGCTGATGAGATGATTCCATCTGATGGCAGCTATTTTATTCCCCCATCCCACTCCATTCTCTTCTTGATTATTTACATCGCTATTTCCCCAACCATATCCGCCTTTATATTTTGAATAACCAGTATCGTTACCTCCGTAATAGCTTAAATACAATCTGTTTCTGGAGTCTAGCGTATGATTCACTTTTGCATTCAAATCATAGAAAAAATATCCAACGTCATCCCTTCCTCCACTGGATTTTCGGATTAGTGGTCTTGCTAATAAATCAAGGTAGGTTCTCCGTCCAGAAATTAAAAATGAGGTTTTGTCTTTACGAATGGGACCTTCTAAAGTAAACTTCGAAGATATCAGTCCAAGGCTACCTTCACCTTTCATTTCTTTCACATTTCCTTCTTTCATAGAAATATTGAGAACTGAAGACAGCCTCCCCCCGTAGCGTGCAGGAAACCCACCTTTAATTAATTCCACATTGTTGATTGCCCCTTCATTGAAAACCGAAAAAAACCCAAACAAATGTGAGGCATTATAAACAGGAACACCATCGAGCAGAATTAGATTTTGGTCTGGACTTCCTCCTCTGATATATAATCCTGAGGATCCTTCTGACCCGGACTGTACCCCCGGAAGCAACTGGATTACCTTAAAGATATCCACCTCACCCATCAGCGCGGGCAGATTTTTTATATCTCTTATTGGCACGTTGATGGATCCCAATTGAGTTGTTTCCTGAATTGGATCATTTCGATCAGTCTCAACCGTAATTTCATCCAACAGTCCTGATGGAGTTAAGGAAACATGAATGAGTGAATCTTTGGCTAAAGACAATTCCAAGATTTTAGGTTCATACCCGACGTAGCTAAAAACTAATGAAATTCGGTGATCCGAAGTGGTATAGCTGAAAAACCCGTAATTATTGGTTACCGCACCCTTTTGGTTTGTAGGGTCAAAAATATTCACTCCTATTAGGGTCTCCCCACTAGAATTATCTTTGACAGTTCCGCTTACCGTTACCTTTTGTCCAAACAATTCAGAAAATAGAAAGATCACTAAAAAAGCGCTAAAAATTATCTTCATAGGTATTTAATTGAGATTTGGTAAAAATACCAAAAACTCAATACGAAGAACATAATCATACTTCTCTAAAAGATTAATAAATGTGAAAATTTATATCTCGTCACCTCATAAAAAAAAAGTGAAGGATTACTCCTTCACTTCTTCATAGTCGATATACTCACCGCCCTGGATATCCTTTCGCCTTTTCTCCTCCTGCTCACGTGGGATAAAATCCACATTCACGTCTTTTTTGGATTGGGCTCTTTGCTGAGCCCTCTGCTGCTCCATCGCAGCTTCATTGACCTGCTTGGCAAACTGGGCTAGCTTGGATCGGAGAAAATAGCGGATCAGCTGGCCCAAAAGCCAGCCGACTCCAAGAATTATGATAAGAAATTTTACCAAAACGTATTGATTCGTTTAATTTTTGACTCGATTTCCTGTTGACTCTTAACTTTTTAAACTCATTTGCAGACTTTCTAAATCTGCATGATTTCAGCCTTTTTTAATTAAGACTTCAGCTTTTTTATCTACTCAAATAGATGTTTCGCTCTGAGTAGATTTTCAGGAAGAAATCATCCATCAAGTCATCGATAAAGTAGATTGCCTCTCCGGTTGATTTCATTTCAGGCCCGAGTTCTTTGTTGACATTCGGGAATTTGTGGAAGGAAAACACCGGTTCCTTGATCGCATAACCCTTTTTCACGGGGTTGAATTTGAAATCGGTCACCTTGTTTTCGCCCAACATCACCTTTACGGCGTAGTTTACATAAGGTTCCTGATAAGCCTTACAGATAAATGGAACAGTTCGGGACGCTCTTGGGTTCGCCTCGATCACGTAAACCTTGTCATTTTTGATGGCAAACTGAATATTGATCAAGCCGACCGTCTTCAGAGCCAAGGCGATTTTCTGGGTATAGGTCTCGATTTGACGGATTACCAAGTCCCCCAAATTGTACGGAGGAAGTACTGCATACGAGTCTCCTGAGTGGATCCCGGCAGGCTCGATGTGCTGCATGATTCCGATGATATACACGTTTTCACCGTCACAGATCGCATCTGCTTCTGCTTCAATTGCTCCTTCCAAGAAATGATCCAACAAGATCTCGTTGTTTGGAATGTCACGGAGTACATTGACCACATGCTCTTCCAATTCCTTCTCGTTGATCACAATCTTCATCCCCTGTCCACCCAAGACGTAGCTAGGACGAACCAATAGTGGGAATCCGATGGTTTTGCAAAGCTCAAGCGCCTCGTCGGTATTGTGAATGGTGCCAAACTCAGGGTAAGGCACATTATTTTCTTTCAAAAGCGTGGAGAACAATCCTCTATCCTCTGCCAAATCCAGCGCTTCAAAGCTGGTTCCGATGATTTTGATGCCATACTTGGAAAGTTTTTCCGCCAATTTCAAGGCTGTCTGACCTCCCAGCTGCACGATTACGCCTACAGGATTTTCGTGAAGAATGATCTCATAGATATGCTCCCAGAACACCGGCTCAAAGTATAGCTTGTCGGCCACATCCGGATCCGTAGATACGGTCTCCGGGTTACAGTTGATCATGATGGTCTCATAGCCGCATTCCTTGGCTGCCAAGACACCGTGCACACAGGAGTAATCAAACTCGATCCCCTGTCCTACCCGGTTTGGTCCTGAACCCAAGACCACCACCTTTTTCTTATCCGTGCGGATGGATTCATTTTCCTCTCCAAAAGAGGAGTAATAGTAAGGCGTTTGGGCTTCAAATTCCGCGGCACAGGTATCTACCAATTTGTACACGCGCTTGATTCCCATTTCATCGTATCGCTTGGTAAAGACTTCACTTTCCAGGCAATCCAGCAAATGTGCAATCTGACGATCGGCATAGCCCATTTTCTTGGCCTTATCCATTACCTCGAAAGGAATGGTGTCGATCTTGTATTTTTCAATTTCGGCTTCGAAATGGATCAGCTCCTCAATTTGTCTGAGGAACCATTTGTCAATTTTGGTCAGATCATGAATGGTCCGGAAGGAAATTCCCAGCTTGAAGGCATCATAGACATGGAACAGTCTGTTCCAGCTAGGATTTGCCAAGGAATAAAGGATTTGAGCCTGGTCTTTCAGCTCTTTCCCATCTGCACCCAATCCGTTTCTCTTGATTTCCAGAGACTGACAGGCTTTTTGCAAAGCTTCCTGGAAGTTTCGGCCAATGCCCATTACTTCCCCTACCGCTTTCATGGAAAGTCCCAATCTTCGGTCAGAACCTTTGAACTTGTCAAAGTTCCAGCGTGGGATTTTTACGATCACGTAGTCAATAGAAGGCTCAAAATAAGCCGACGTGGTCCCGGTGATGGAATTGGACAATTCGTCCAAATTATATCCAATGGCCAGTTTGGCTGCCACCTTGGCAATTGGGTAACCCGTTGCTTTGGAAGCCAAGGCAGAGGATCTGGAAACTCGCGGGTTGATTTCGATCCCGATGATGGTCTGGTTGTCCGGACTAACGGCAAACTGCACGTTACAACCTCCGGCAAAGTTACCGATCGAGTTCATCATGGTGATCGCATAATTTCTCATGCGCTGATACACCGTATCCGGAAGGGTCATCGCAGGTGCAACCGTAATCGAATCTCCGGTATGAACCCCCATCGGGTCAAAGTTTTCGATGGAACAGATTACGATCATGTTCCCGATATTGTCCCGCATGACTTCCAGCTCGTATTCTTTCCAGCCCAAGATGCTTTGTTCGATCAGCACCTCGTGAACTGGCGAAGCCTGAAGGCCTGCGCTTAGGTATTTTTCAAAATCTTCGGCTTTTTCTACAAAAGCTCCTCCTGCACCACCGAGGGTGTAGGAAGCTCTGATGATTAAAGGAAATCCGATTTCCTGAGCGATTTCTTTCCCCTGGAGGAAGGATGTCGCGGTAGCTCCTTTACAGACATCTACCCCGATTTTTTCCATCAAGGCTTTGAATTTTTCACGGTTTTCGGCAGTATCGATGGCATCGATGTCCACACCGATCATTTTTACGCCGAAGTTTTTCCAGATTCCTGCTTTTTCGCAGTCAATGGCCAAATTCAGGGCCGTCTGTCCTCCCATCGTCGGGAGTACCGCATCGATGTCCGGATGCTCAGTCAGAATTTTCTTAATGGATTTCTTTTCCAGTGGAAGCAGGTACACGTTGTCGGCAGTCACTGGGTCAGTCATGATCGTGGCCGGATTGGAGTTGATCAAGGTGACTTTGATGCCTTCTTCCCGAAGTGATCGGGAGGCTTGAGAGCCTGAATAGTCAAATTCGCAAGCTTGACCGATGACGATGGGACCTGAACCAATGAGGAGAACGTGCTTGATGCTACTGTCTTTAGGCATTAGAGAGGAGGGTTGAAGAAGAATAGTTTACTTAAGTCCAAATTGGGGCAAAATTAGAAAAATTATCTGAAGGGGGAAGGGAAAAAGCGAGAAGATTGGATTTGGGAGGCAGGATGCCGGATGTCGGTTGTCCGTTGTCGGTTGTCTGTTGCCCGTTGTCAGGCTGAGCGCCTGCCTGTCCGGTAGGCAGGGAGTCGAAGCCCTTTGAGTTATTCTAGCGAGAAGACGGAAGACCGGAGACGGGAGACCGAAGAAGGGAATAGAAAGCCCGATGTCCGATGACAGGTGTCCGATGATGGAAGAAAAAATCTGTGGAAATCTGCGGATTTTTCTGTGCCAATCTGCGGGAAAAAATTTTTAGGCCAGTTGTTTGGAAGTGGGGAGACCGGAGACGGAAGATGGGAGACGGGAGACGGGAGATGGGAGACGGAAGTGAGAAGCCCGATGCCCGATGTCGGATGTCAGGCTGAGCGCCTGCCTGTCCGGTAGGCAGGGAGTCGAAGCCCTTAAAGTGATTAAAGTGGGCAGACGGAAGACCGAAGACGGAAGCGGGAAGCCCGATGTCCGATGACCGGTGCCCGATGCGGGAAGAAAAAATCTGTGGATATCTGCGGATTTTTCTGTGCCAATCTGCGGGAAAAAATTCACAGGACACTTGTTTGGAAGGGGGAAGTTGGAAGACCGAAGACGGAAGTGGGAAGCACGATGTCCGATGACCGGTGCCCGATGAAGGAAGAAAAAATCTGTGGAAATCTGCGGATTTTTCTGTGTAGATCTGCGGGAAAAAATTTCTGTTGCGGAAATCGAAACCCCTATTTTCACCCAATGAATTGGAAGAATTTAAACCCATCCCCTCTTTTTGGAGAACCGTTAAACTCCGAAAATACGCTTAGACTTGATTTTTCACCCCTAAATCCCGATCTGGATCAAATAGACTTAGGGAATACAGAAGTGTTTTCTTCTTATGTCTTTGGCCAACTGCAGGATGCAGGGAAAAAATACGGCATCGGAGGATATCTTGAAAAAAGAGCGATCTATCGCCGAAGTTCCAATTTCCTTACCGCGGCAGAAGACTACCGAAATATCCACTTGGGTGTAGATATCTGGACGGAAGCTGGGGCTCCGATTTTTGTTCCTTTTGCGGGGAAAGTCCATAGCTTTCAGGACAATGCGGGCTTTGGCAACTACGGCCCGACAATTATCCTGGAGCATGAAATCCAGGGAAAAATCCTCTACAGCTTGTATGGGCACTTAGCCTCCAAAGACCTCGAAGAATTGGAAGTGGGAAAGGAATATCAACCCGGAGACCTACTTTGCCATGTCGGTCCCTATCCCGAAAACGGAGACTGGCCTCCCCATCTGCACTTTCAGCTGATGTGGCATATGAGCGGAAACTGGGGAGACTATCCCGGAGTGGCTGCAGAAAAGGACTTGGAGTTTTATATGCAAAATTGCCCGGATCCGATGAGGATACTGGGATTTTCAAACTAAATTTTCCTGGAGCTATTTTTCTTCAACCGGTTTTTTTAGCTTAGTTCCACTTTTCGGGCTGGTATGAAAAAAATTTTTGTCAAGAGCGGCATTTGGAAAAAGCAGGGACTCGTCTTGCTGGAGTTTGACTTTGATCATCAACTGAAAGACCTGGTCAAAACGCTCCCAGGTGCGGCCTGGAATCGAGGAAGAAAAGCCTGGATTCTTCCCTATCAGGATCTTTACTGAGTCAGATCCAGCATCTATTTCAAGGCAAAGCAATTTTGGATTTATCCGAATTTCGAAAAATTCTACCCGAGGAGTTGCCTGCCCGATTCCCGGAATTGAATTCTGACCTAGAGCAGGAAATCCGAAAATTTGGTGAATGGATGGAAAACCGCCGTTATGCAGAGTCAACCGTAAAAACCTACCGCCAAAGCCTCAGTCTATTTTTTCGGTTTATGGGAAATAAAAACCCCGAAGAAATTACGATAGAAGATTTGGAAAAATTTATCAAAATTATATTCTTAAGAGAAAATACTCAGCTGCCTTTCAATCTCAGGTAATCAATGCGGTAAAGCTCTATTTTTCTAACCAACTAAAACGGAAGCTAGAACCTATAACCATCGAACGACCCAAGCAACCAAAAAAATTACCCCATGTACTTAGCAAGGAAGAGGTGAAAGCTATCCTTCAAGCCCATAAAAACATCAAGCACCGGACGATGCTTAGCCTGATCTATGCCTGTGGGCTCAGGCGAGGGGAATTGCTGAATCTAAAGATCAGAGACATTGACTCCAAGCGGGGAATGCTACGGATCAATCAAGGCAAAGGGGCCAAGGACCGGATAGTTCCAATCAGTCCTAAAGTGGTGGACATGCTGAGAGAATATTACAAAATGGAAAAACCTAAGGTATATTTATTTGAAGGGGACAAACCAAGTCAGCCCTATAGCGAAGGTAGTCTCCAAAAAGTATTGAAGTCAGCGATACAAAAATCAAGAATTAAAAAGCCTGTAACCTTACATTGGCTAAGGCATTCTTACGCGACCCATTTGTTGGAAAGCGGCACGGATTTAAGATATATTCAGGAGTTACTGGGACACAACTCAAGTAAAACTACTGAAATATACACCCATGTAAGTCAAAAAAGTCTTCAAAATGTACGGAGCCCATTTGAGGACCTTTAAAAAATAAACAGTACCAAAGGTGCACATACACGTCCAACAAAGGCAAATATGTATACCAAAGGTGCATAAATAAATAAGTTATGTGCAACCCCATTCGGAGAAAATAGATCAATGACCAAAAAGAGATTAATAATAATTGCAATAGTACTTATTGGACTATTTTTCTTTTATAAACTGGGTGACATGTTTGCACCTGGTAGTTACCCATACGCAGAACATTACGAGCTGAATTATCCAGAGGACAAAGTGATTGAAGCAATAAATAACCTAAAAGCTTCGGACAGCGGACTGCTTGTGCCTAAGGTGACAATTCAAGGTGCCGGACAATGGGACTTAAATGACGGGAAAGAAAACAAAAAAGATTTTTGGTATAAATTTTACTTTTATGACAAAAAGAAAAACGAAATAATGTTTACTTGGACCAGACCAGCAGGACAAAGCAAAACGACATTTGCATTTGTATCAATAAACAAGGGTTTGGACTTAGGCCACTGGGAAGTTATAAATGATGACTTTGGATTTTTTGAAAACAGAAAAATCAAAAAGGACTTTGAAGAAACAATTTTAAAAAAGATAAAAGAAAATTTAGACAACAACTAAAGCATGGAAAAAGGGGCAGCACATAACAGGCGTTTGGCAAAAAAGCGGGTTCAGTGCTTAAATAAAGCTTTGTGCTTCGCATCAAGTTCAGTGCTGGTAGAAAGTTTGGTGCTTCGAAATCCGCTTCTTCGCCAAGCGCCAAAACGTTAGCGGTCATGCTATGACGACAGTGCTAATGTAAGCTTCCCCAAAAACTGGACAGTTTAAAAGACGACAAAGTCACTAACTTTAAACTGTATGAAGAAGTCAAGATTTACTGAAAGCCGGATCATCAAGGCCTGCCAAGTGTCATGAAAGCATGCCGTATTAAAAATCAACGCCTTAAATAAATTTACCCATGAACAGAAGGGAGTTTACAAAAGAAGTCCTAGTCACCGTGACAAGCTTTGCTCTGATGGACTCTCTTTTTGCCTTTAATGCGTTTGACAAGAACATTAGACCGATTACGGATCACTGGGCAATTAGCCTGAATGAATACTGCTCAGATTTAAAATCTGATTCAATTACTGCGATTCAATGGCAACAGAAAATCAAAGAACTTTATGCCAAAATCGAGCTCGAAGAAATTTTGAGATTCATAGACTTTGATAATCTGATTAAAGGACTTGAGTATCCTGACTTAGGGGTCACGACTAAAACAGTTAAGTTTCCTAAACTAATTGGACTTCCTGAAAAGACAGTATTCGTAAAAAAAATATTCGGTATGAAAAAAGAAAGGGCCATTATTCCCCATGGACATAGCAATATGGCTTCTGCTCATATAATTCTAAGTGGTGAAATGCACCTAAGACATTATGAAAAAATCCAGCAAGAAGGACAGCATTTAATTATCAAACCGACCATTGACCGAATAGCTAAGCTTGGGGATAGCTCCTCTATTTCAGACGAGAAAGACAATGTTCATTGGTTTATTGCCAACACGGAAACAGCATTTACTTTTGATGTGATCATGCTGGACCTGAATGATAAAAATTACGACATCCACAACCTTGACCTATACGAATCAGTAGATTTGAAAAATGGTACACTTAAAGCACCCATTTTGGACGTAGAAACCGCCTTAACGAAATACGGGAAGCAACACCATTAATTAAAAAATGCAATCACACTTCTTAAAATAATGCTCGCTTTCGGTCGTAAACGGCCTATTACCCGAGCTTAATATTTTTAATAAAACACCAACCACAACTTCCAACCTTTCAAAAGACTATGACAAAAGAAGAAATTGAAAAAATAGCACCATGCTTGAAGAATGGTCCATTAAGTGAGCTAGGGATGAAACTTATTGAAGAAGTCAATCAAATCCCTAAATCTATTTCAGGGGACGTTCTTAAAACATGGCTAACCTACTACATTTTTAGAGCCAAGGAAGAGGCTTTCAAGAAACCAGGAGACCCGACTAATGAGATTTTAGAAAGTTTTCAAAAACAAACTGAGTTTATTAAATCCTTCAACCACCTTGATCTGGATCTATTTTTTACCACTTCCATCGAAGAAAAAAGCCGACAAAGCATCGAGGAAATAGAAAGTGAAACGGGCTCTCACTACGGCAATTTGTTCAAAAACTTTGATGCGGATAAATACTTCAATGAGGCCACAGAACTGTTGAAAATCAGACTAGAAAGAAATGGTATTTTTCCAGACGACATAAGTTCTAAAACCGTTTTAGATGCTGGTTGCGGCGGAGGTAGATACAGTGTGGCCTGGAAGCAACTGGGAGCTCAAAAAGTCACAGGAGTGGACTTTTCAAAGATTGGTATCGAAAGCGCCAAGGAGCGGCTGAAAACTGTGGATATTGATGTTCACTATCAGATTGAGGACGTCGTCAATCTTTCTTTTGAAAATGATTCTTTCGATATAGTTTATTCCAACGGGGTATTGCACCACACCAGAGATTGTCGAAAAGGTATTTTGGAAATCGTCAGAGTCCTCAAAGAAGGAGGAATGGGCTGGCTTTATTTGATAGAAAATCCGGGGGGCTATTTCTGGGATATTATTGAAATCCTCAGGATTGTCATGCAAGGCGTGGACAACCAAATCGCCAGAGAAGCACTGAAGTTGCTCAATGTTCCTACCAATAGAATATTTTATATTCTGGACCATATTATGGTTCCGATCAACCTAAGATGGACAGATGAAGAAATTCAAGATGCCCTCAAAGAAGGTGGGGCAAAAAATATCCAAAGACTTAAACGAGGCGTTGACTTTGACCGCGTGGAAAAAATATACCAGAAAGAGCCATTTGCGGAAATGAAATACGGTGTTGGAGAACATCGTTACGTTTTTACCAAATAACTCAACAGGAATAATACAGGTGTAAGCTCTATTCAAACGGGGCTTACACCATTTTCAAGAATTCGTTCACATAGATAAAGCCTCCACTTTTCCACTTCATTGACTAAACTTTTTCTATCCAAAAATCCTTTCCATGAAAATCGAACACCTCGCCATCTGGACCAGAGATCTGGAAAAAATGAAAGACTTTTATCTGGAGTTTTTTGACCTAAAGGCGAATGAAAAATACCATAATCCCCAAAAGAACTTCAGCTCCTATTTTCTCTTCTTTCCTTCTGGAGCCAGAATCGAGCTGATGCACCGGCCGGAATTTGCTGAGTTTCTCCAAAATCAAGAAAAAGGAATCGGGTTGGCTCATTTTGCCATTTCCGTGGGCAGTAAGGAAAAGGTGGATGAACTGACAGAGCTCCTTCGCAGCCGGAATTATACTATCTATGGGGAACCCCGAACCACCGGGGATGGCTATTACGAAAGTGTGATTCTAGACCCCGAAGGCAATCAGATTGAGATTACGGTTTAGACAACCTCCCATTCTTTCCTTTCGCCAGTTTCCGAAATCCCAAATCGGAAATCCGAAATCCTACCCCTTTCTTGGGTGAAACTCCGTGAGCACTTGCCGGAGGTAATCCCGATCCAAGTGGGTATAGATCTCTGTGGTGGTAATGCTTTCGTGTCCCAGCATTTCTTGTACGGCGCGAAGATCTGCTCCTCCTTCGATCAAATGGGTTGCAAAGGAATGCCGGAAGGTATGCGGACTGATATTCTTTTTAATCCCGGCCTGCTCAGCGGTCTTTTTGATGATCAGAAAAATCATGACCCGGGTGAGCTTCTGTCCCCGACGGTTGAGAAACACATATTCCTCATGACCTTTTGCAGAAGTCTGATGTACCCGGACTTCCTCCTGGTAGATTTTCAAATATTTCAAGGCGTCCTTTCCTATCGGAACCAGCCTTTCCTTGTTGCCTTTTCCTACCACCCGAAGAAATCCCACATCAGAAAAAACCTGGCTTTTCTTAAGCTCGACCAGCTCGCTCACCCGGAGACCTGAGCTGTAGAGCATTTCCAGCATAGCCCGATTGCGATGCCCTTCGGGTTCGCCCAAGGGAATAGCCTCCAGCAGCTGTTCTATTTCCATAAAGCTCAAGGTATCGGGCAATTTTCTGCCAATCTTAGGGGCTTCCAGTAGCTGGGCAGGATCTTCTTTAATTCTATCCTCATAAATCAAAAACCGATAAAAAGCCTTGATTCCAGAGATGATCCGGGCCTGAGTATAGGCCGAAATTTCCAACTGGGCCAAAGCATTGACAAAGCGGCGCAGGTGCTCCAACTCCAAGTCTAAGGGGTTTTTACCGGGAAACTCTTTTTCAGTAAACGCCGCCAACTTTTCCACATCCGCCGTATACGCTTCAATGGAGTTTTCACTCAAGGAGCGCTCCAGCTTGAGGTAATGACGGAATTGACGGATGAGTTGGGGCCACATGGGTAGAAATTTAGAGTTTAAAGTTAGGAGTTAAATTTTTTTTGAAAGCTTGTCATATAAATTCCTGCTTTAGCTGATAAACCAGTATAAATGAACCGAAGCCAACTAGAAACATTACTCCGACAGCACCACAGAGAAGCCTATTTATGGGCACGCCAATGCTGTGGGTTTGATGGGGAGTTGGCTAAGGATGTAATTCAGCAAGTTTATTTGAAAATTCTGGAGGGAAAAGCCAAGCTAAAAACCGAAGCCCATCCCAAAACCTGGCTCTTTTCGGTCATTCGCTTTACTTCCTTGGACGAGCTCCGAAAAAAGGGGAAATGGATGGAAGTGGAAATTGAAGAAAATATGGTCTGGGAAGTGGAAATCGAAGAATCCGAAAGCCACGAGGACCTCATCAAGCGCTTACCCAAGATGCAGCAGGAGGTTTTGTTGATGGTCTTTTACCATGACATGACCCTGGAAGAGACTGCGAAAGTTCTTCAGCTTCACATTGGCACGGTCAGGACGCATTATGACCGGGGAAAGAAGAAACTGAAAGAATGGATTGAAGCAAAAAATCGAAAATGCGGCAGTGAGGACCCTGCCTTGGGCAGGAGAAACTGAAAGGTGGATTGGAAGCCTTACTTATCGAAAATGAAATCTGCGTAGATCTGCGGATTTTTCTGTGAAAATCTGCGGAAAAAAAATAGAAAAATGAATATCGACCAAGAACCTGAATTGAATACCTTTTTCCAAGAGCTAAGAAAGCAGGACGAGCAGTTGCTTATTCCTCCTTTTCCGAAGCTGGAGAAAAAAAGCCGCTTCCTTTGGTGGATTCCAGCAGGGATTGCGGCCACAATTCTCCTTGGGGCATTTTTCCTTCCGCGGGAAAAAGAAGTTGAGCCGGCCCCAGAGGTGTTGATCATCACCCTGGTAGAAGGCCCTGACCAGGAGCTTCAATTCCATATCCAGGAAACTACCGAAATGGACATCTGGGAGTCTCCAACGGCTTCCTTATTGACAGATTATTAACTAAACCAACTATTTTAAAACCTACTCTCATGAAAAAAATAACCTTACTTTTAAGCTTCTTCTTTGTAGCAGGACTGGCACAGGCTCAAAAGGCCTACACCTATGTGCAATCCCCAATGAGCGCTGCTTCACAGGATATTTTCAAAAGTAAACTCTACACCACGACCAACCTGATGGAGGTGAGGGAAGAAATCGGCCTGACAGAAGTTCAAGTTGCCAAAATCAAAAAGCTCCATGCGGAGAATTCCGGGCAGTTTTCTACCCTCAAATGGGACCTCGATGATGCCACTTCCAAAATGAGAAAGATGCTGGATCAGCCCAAAATCAATGCTGCAGAGGTTTCCCGGCAATTGGATGAAGTCCTGAGGCTGGAAAATCAAATGAAACGGATTCAAATGAATACGATGGTTGCGATCAAAAATGAACTGACCCCTGAGCAGATTTCTAAATTGGAACAACCGAAAATGTTTTATTTCAATAGAGGAAATGTAGTAACCGAAGACAAATTGGCGAAGATTAATGGAAAATCTTCCAGAATTATTGTAGATGGAGCTGCAATTTCTACTTCCCCCAAGGTTGAAGTTACTGTTATAGGAAATGGAGAGCAACCGCTTTACTTTTTGGAAACCAAGAGTGGAATGAAGAAGGTGATTTCCTTTGAGCAGATTGACCCGAAAGACATCGAAAGTGTCTCTGTACTGAAGGGGGAACAAGCCTTAGAAAAGTATGGCGCTGATGGAAAAAATGGAGTAGTCGTCATCAAGCTGAAAAACATGCCAGAATAACTCAAACCTATTCACATGAAAAAAAGGAAGGCGATTTGGCCTTCCTTTTTTAATTGGATTTGATTTTCGAGGAATTCATTCGGGTTGGGAAAAAATCAGTAATGAGAACCAACTTATTATCCTCCACTATGTGGTATAAAACCTTGATCTCAAAATATCTAGTCGCTTGATATAGTACAAATCTGAGGTTATTATTTTTGATTGCTAGAGACTTTTCAATTGCTCCCCTTTGAGGATTGAAGGAAAGTGATTTTACAAAATTAAGAATCTCTGCCTCAACTTCCTCTGCTCTATTCTAACTGAAATTCCTTTCTATATATTCCAGAATTTCATCTTGGAACCGGAATTTGGCAGGATTGGTTACGATCACTTTATATTCCTTTGTTTCAGCCATTCTTGATTTGACTTAGCAAATTCCTCTAGACTAAACACTTCTCCTTTTTCAATAGCTGCGATGGATTCATCTGCCCTTCTTTGCATTTCCTCCCGGATCAATAGCTCCTCAATCCGCTCCAAAGAAGATTTGCTATCGATTTTCATGACCCTTTGGATGATGGTCAGCTTAAGTTTTTCAGCGTTCATGGCAGATGAATTAAAATTGGAAATTAACCCAACTTACGTTTTTCCCCGGATTTGGGATTTGATAAATAATAGATCAAATAGCAAAAGTTCATGCTAGGAAACACAAAAAGGAAGGCCGAATTGCCTTCCTTCTTTTAGATCTGCGAATATCTGTGTCTTTTTCTGTGAAAATCAGCGGGAATTCTTCAATCCAAAAACTTCCAGCTGGCTTTGTGATTTTTATCCAATGGTTTCCCAGTCACTTTTGCTCTCAGGATTTCGATCGGCATGGCATTTTGGGTCATGATCAAGTCATGGAATTCTTTCTCAGGCATTTTCCCAGATTCCACCATTTCTTTTCTCAAGGAATAGATTTCCAAAGCTCCGATCATGTAGGCAATCTGATACAAGGGACCATAGTTTCCTTCAAAGGATCTTCTCACTTCTGCTTCCGCATTGGCTCGCTCGTGACCTACTTTGTCCACCAAAAGATCGATGCATTGCTGAGGAGTCATTTTACCAAGGTGGTAATTCAAAGAGAAAATAATTCGGGCACAGCGGTGCATTCTCCAGAAGAGCATGCCGACTTTATCCTTGGCATCTCTTGGAAAATTTCTATCCCAAAGGACAAACTCCCAGTAAAGCGCCCAACCTTCTGTCCAAAACGGAGTGCCAAACATCCTGCGATGAGTCATATGGCGCTGATTCATAAACTGCTGCAGGTGGTGTCCAGGGATCAATTCATGCTGGACAGTCGCTCTGGAAAAGTGGGGATTATTCCCTCGCATGGACATCATTTTGTCATCATGGCTCATTTCGGAAGTGGGATAAGCAATCTGAATTACCTCGCCACCCAAAAAGAAAGGACTCATCCGCTGCCTTTCCGCAGAGATCATGGTCGTTCTCCAGGTCTCTTTCGCCATGGGTGGGACAGTCAACCAGTCATTCTTCTCCATCAAATCAATCGCCTCTTCCCCTAATCTTACTACTTCAGCAGGCCATGCTCCTGCTGGAAAATAGGTTTCCTTAACCATCTCCAAGGCCGCTTTCCAATCGTTACCAAAACCTAATTCATTCGATGCCTTGAGCATCTCTTTTTCGCACCAGGCAAATTGCCTTTCCGCTTCCGCAATCAATTCCTCCGGAGAATACGCGATCATCTCAAATCCCAATTGCTTCTCCAAAGCTTCCCTGCCAATAGGCTTACCTATGATGCCACTTCCGTCATCTTTGACTGAATTCGTGTAATGCTCCCGCAATGCTTTCGCATAAGCCTTCATGCTGGCATCCAGTTTCTTCCAAGGCTCAGGCATCCACCAAGTGAATTCTGGGTCAAAATCAAAATAGAAGTCATAGCCTTCTTTGACCACACGATTCAAGCTTTCCACAGCCTGTGCAGCCAGATCTGCCTTTTGCCAAGAATCATATTTGGCACTTGAAGGCAAAGCTTTCAACTGGGCATCCACGGCTTTGGCAACCCGATTCCAGCTAGCCGCTAATTCCTGTGAGCTTGGCTGCTTTGCTCTTCTTCTGGCGACCACAAATTCTTCCAGTGGCTTGCCAAAAGCAACTACAGATTTGACTTCAGAAAATGCTCTCTGATCCAAATCCAATACAGCCAATTCCTCCTCCAGGTAATTCCTGAAAAGAACATAATCGATCTTTCCATCTTCGGATAAGGCTGCATAATTCTGGGCTTGAAGTGTTTTCAGGTAATCCTGATTGAAACTGGTCATCCGGGAAAAATACTCATCCGAAAGCCTGTTGGTGTACAATCTTGATAGGGCTCCCCTATCCGCTTGGTAGGTAGTAATCAGATTAACCAGCTCAGTGGCATTTACCCAGAGGGAGGACAAAACGAGGAAAAAGAGTAGGGCTGTTTTTTTCATAAGAAGATTTTTCTTGGACGGCATTCTATCTCTCTAACATAGAATATTCTGGCTTTTGAAAAAACCACATTATTCTCAATGGCAGAAAGGGTTTTCAAAAAGTCAACTATTACTACATGGGTATTAATCCTTTCTTGAAATGCTTGACTCTTCATTATCATCTCATCGGGTAAAAATGAGATGATTCCTTTTCCATTGCGCTGGCATGGAGTTTTGATTTCCAAATCGGAGTGGTAGGGCCAGCGCTTGAAATTTTTTATTCGTTTCCTACCCCGGGTTGCACCCGGGGTTATTTAAAGTTTAACCCCTTAGGGGTTAGGACACCACCAATAAATCAAAATCTAAAAATATATCCTCCAGCATCCCTGAAAGTTCTTGACAGACGCAATGAATCGGTTGAATTGACTTTGAGGTAATTTTCCCATGGACCGGGATTTTCTAAATCCAAACCAATCTTCACCAGCTTCTCGGGAGAAAAGGTATTCATTCCTCTCAACCCATCCACCAATCCGATGTAGCCATTTTCCGAAGCTTTATAAATTTTGGCCCAGCCCTGGTCAGCGCTTTTGGTGAGTCCCATGCTTTCCTGAATAAAGTTTTCTGCAGGAAGCATATCCTGATAGTACAGCCAGACCACAGAAGCTTTGAAGTAAAATTCCTTTCCAAGAGAAGTTGGGTAAAGACTCATCTTCTTCAATTCCGGAATGAGAATTTCATTTTCAGGATGTTGATAAAAAGCCTCAAACTCCAACAAATACCCCTCTGGATCTACCGCCACAAAACCATCATGAGGGCCTCCCGGTTTGACTTTTAAGGGATACTTGATCGTCACATTATGCTCCAACAAGTGCTGATACCATCCCTCCAACTGATCCGTGAGTAAGGCAAGGGCTACAGATTTGGGTTCTGAGCCTGAAAAACCAGAACCCGCCAGTGTATGAAGAACCAAATAGGAATCCCCAGCCAGCTGAAAAGTCGCAGAAGTGTCCGTCTCGGAACTAAGGATTAATCCCAGCTTTTCCCTATAAAAACTCTTGGCTTTTGAAAAATCGCGGTAATACCAATGCACCGAAATTCCCTGAACTCCAAAGTCCTCCACATCCCGAAAAGCTGAATTTTCTGCGAGTAGTTTATTGGTTTGATCAGTAGGATAGCCCAGCAATCTTCCCAGTCTTCTGCTCAGCGATCTTCGAGTATCATTGGTATAAGCTTGGGATGAAATCAATCCTTTCACTTCATCCTTCCAACTCTGATATGCTAATAGTGAATTAGAATTACCCAAAATATAGAATTGCTTTCCTTGGGTAGCATTAAGTGGGAAAAGATCAGTTTCGGGAAAATCGGTTTCTAACCAAATTTCCAATCCATACTTCCCGGCAATTCTCTCTGCTTCTGCTTTAAAAAGTGAAGCTTCAGCTTCAGTCATTGGTGGGCCAAATGCGATGGGTTTTACACCAGCCTGAACCATTTCTGCAAAAGATTCGAGTTGGCCGGATTCTTTGAGGAACTCCTTTTTCTGACATGAAAAGACCAGGAAACTGCCCAAAATTAACAGGAAAGAAACAGTTCTAGATAAGGAAACTAAGAATAAGGCTCGCATGGGGGGGACTTTTGGTTTTCGATTTCTAGTTAAAAAAAATATCGCTGCCCGGGATCACCGGTCACAGAAAATCTTCATCTAATGTTTAAGAAAGTTCAATTATCCCAGAATCATGCAAATCCTTTCAAACCAAATACTTAACTTAAAAAAATCAAGCTGACCAAAGTCGTTTTTTTGGAGATCTCAATTTCAAATCACTATCCCAGTTTCTATGGAATTAATTATTTCAAACTTAACGAAGACTTACCCAAATGGGGTAAGAGCTTTAAATAACATTTCCCTCACGATCCCTCAGGGGATGTTTGGTCTTTTAGGACCCAATGGTGCAGGAAAATCTACCTTGATGAGGACTATTGCCACCCTTCAGGATGCTGACCTCGGAACTATCACTTTGGACGGGATCGATGTCTTAAAGGATAAACAATCCATTAGAGAACGACTTGGCTATCTGCCTCAGGATTTTGGATTGTATCCAAGGATCAATGCGGAAACCATGCTGGATCACATTGCCCAGATGAAAGGAATCGGGAATAAGTCCGAAAGGAAAAGTCTGGTAGAAGCCCTGCTCCATAGAGTCAATCTTTATAAGGATAGAAAAAAAGCTTTGGGCACTTTTTCAGGAGGGATGAGGCAACGTTTTGGTATCGCCCAAGCCTTGGTCGGAAATCCCTCTCTGATCATAGTAGATGAACCTACTGCTGGACTGGATCCTTCGGAAAGAAACCGTTTTTACAATCTTCTCTCTGAAATAGGAGAAAACACCATTGTGATTTTGTCCACCCATATTGTGGAGGATGTGAATACCCTTTGCTCACAAATGGCAATCATTTGTATGGGGGAGGTTTTGATGCAGGGAAAACCCAAGGACGGGCTGGCTATGGTCCAGGGGAAAATCTACCAAAAAACCATAAACAAAACGGAATTGAATCAATATCGCCAAGAATATCATGTGATTTCGACCAAACTGATCGCTGGCAAACTGAGCCTGAGAGTGGAATCCGAAGAGCATCCCGGAAATGGGTTTGAACCGGCTCTTGCAGATTTAGAAGATGTTTACTTCAGCTTCATTTCTCAAAAAGTCGATCCAATCACCATTTAAGGCCACACTATGTTTAAGGATATCTTTGTATTCGAGCTCAAATATAGGTTTCGGCGGCCTGCTACTTGGATTTACTTCTTCCTGTTGCTGGTAACCGCCCTCCTATTGATAGGATTTGGAAGCACCCCTGCTTCCGAAAAAGTCTTCCACAATGCCCCCATTATCATTGCGAATTTACTGCTTCTGATTTCCATTTTCGGAATATTGATAGCTTCTGCGGTGATGGGAGTCCCACTTTATCGGGATCTCGAACATAAGACAGGCACTTTTCTTTTCAGTTATCCCATCACCAAGTTTGGCTATTTCATGGGAAGATTTTGGGGCTCATTCCTGACCCTTTTGTTTATTTCCTTAGGTGCACTTGCGGGAATCTATTTGGGAAGTTTGCTAGGCCCCCTATTTGGCACGGAGGCAGAACGCTATGGGCCTAATTTGATGGTCAATTATTTTCAGCCTTGGTTTACCCTTTTGCTCCCCAATCTTTGGCTGGCGGGCACGCTGTTTTTTTCGCTGATAGTTTTCACCCGGAATATCCGGTCAATTTACACTGGTGGGATTGTGGTTTTCATCCTCTATCTCCTGGCCAACTTTTTGGCACAGGATATTGAAAACAAGGATTTGGTTCAACTTTTGGACCCTTTCGGACTGAACTCCTTCAGTCTACAAACCCGATATTTAACCCCTTATGAGCAAAACAGCTTTTTCCTTCCCCTCGAGGGAAATTTATTGTTGAATCGTTTGCTTTGGTCAGGCCTAGGGTTGATTTTTTTTATTGGGGCCTATTTCCGCTTCGGCTTCACTTATTTTTTCCAAGCTCCACAGAAGAAAACCAAGATTAAGGACGAATCCCAAGGGCCATTATCGACTCAAGATCTTAATCCAGTCGTGGATTTTTCCAAAAAATACCAATGGAAGAGCCTCTGGACTCTGTCCCGAATAGAAATTCAAAACATTTACAAGGACGTCTATTTCCGTTCCATCCTATTGGGTGGGTTGATTTTTCTGATTCTGGATTTCTGGATCGGAAATACGCTGTACAGCGTTCCCAACTTCCCCTCAACTTCCTTTTTGATGGAGTACAAAACCTACGATTACAATCTTTTTGTTTTCATCATTTTGGTCTTTTTTACGGGTGAAAGTCTCCATCGGGACAAGGTCACCGGATATTCAGTCATCACCGACACCTTTCCGGTCAAGGACAGTGTCGTTATTGGTTCCAAATTTCTGGGACTTGCTTTTATTTGCCTGATTTTAACCACCATACCCATTCTGGTGGGTTTGATCATCCAGACCCTTAAGGGATATTTTGACTATGATCTGAAAGTCTACCTGATTGATTCTTACCTCATTGGACTTCCAGATTATTTGCAGATGGTCATGCTGGTATTTGCTGTCCACATGCTGGTGAACAACAAGTTTGCCGGCCATGCTGCCGCAATTGGAATATGGCTGGTGATGATTATCCTTCGGGATCTTGCCAATTATGATTTCAATTTGTTTTTCTTCAGTTATAAACCTGGCTATACCTGGAGTGACATGAATGGCTTGGGGCATTTTGCCGAACCCCTGTTTTGGTTTAACCTGTATTGGTCGGCCTGGGGCCTTTTCCTGATCCTATTTTTCAGCATTTTCTTTAGCAGGGGGACGGAAAATTCTTGGAAAAGCCGTTGGCAAGCCGCCAAATCCAGGCTCTCGAACCCCGGCACGAGACTTTCCTTTTTGTTTCTGATAATTGCCTGCGCCTCTGGAGCCTATATCTATCATTCGGTAGTGTATGAGAATGATTACCTCACAGAAAAAGAAACGAAAAAACTCCAGGTAGCCTATGAAAACCAGCTGAAGCACTATGAAGGAATCCCACAGCCCAAGTATACCCGAGTTTCTATTCAAGCCGATTTATTCCCCAAAGAAAGAAGTGCCTTCTTCAAGTCTGAGGTAGAGTTGGTGAACAAAACCGGCTCTCCTATTGATTCGATTCATTTCAACTCAACCGCATTGGATGATTTCAAAGTAGTCTTGAATGGAGATACTTTATCCTATCGATTCCCCTTGAAATTGGAGGCCGGAATCTTCCAGATTTTTGGTAAAAAACCTATTCAGGAATGGTATAAAATCACGGCCTTACCCCAAACCATGATGCCGGGTGACACGCTGCACTTGACCTTAATCAGTCAATCTACCCGGAAAGGATTCCCCAATTCAGGATATGGAAGAGAGCTGGTTTATAATGGAACCTTCTTCAGTGGAGGAATACCAGAAATCGGCTATGATGCGAGTGGAGAAATATCCTCTGACGAAGACCGCAGAAAATATGGACTTCCGGAGAAGCCAGAGGATTTACCACCACACCATGATCCAATGGGTGAACGCACGCTGCTTTTTGCAGATGATGCCGATTTCATCCAGTTTGAAGCAGTGGTGAGTACCATTCCCTCCCAAATCGCCGTAGCTCCGGGATACCTGCAAAGAGAATGGGAAGAAAACGGCAGACGTTATTTCCACTATATTCAAGACACTCCTATTCAGGCTTTTTTCACATTCGTCTCTGCAGAATATGAGGTACTTCGGGACGAAGCTTTTCTTCCTGACGGACAAAAAATTGCCATAGAAATCTATCACGACCCCAAGCACAAGTATAATTTGGATAGGTTTCTAGAATCCTATAAAGACGGACTGACTTACTTCTCCTCCACCTATGGCAATTTTCAATTTCGTCAAATGCGGATTTTGGAATTTCCGAGGTATGCGGGATTTGCACAATCTTTTCCCAATACCGTCCCTTTCTCAGAAAGTTTCGGTTGGGTGGCTGACTTCTCTGACCCCAATGATTTTGATTATGTGTATTACGTCACTGCACATGAGCTTGCTCATCAATGGTGGGGCCACCAGATCACTCCCAACTATACCAGAGGATCAAACTTGATATCAGAAGCTTTAGCGGAGTATTCAGCTCTGATTCTTTCGGAAAGAAAATACGGCAAGGACAATATGAAAAGATTCTTGAAAGATGAACTGGACGATTATCTCAGGGGTCGCTCCAATGAAAGCAAAAAGGAAAATGTATTCATCAACTGCAACAGGCCCTATCAATGGTACAACAAGGGTAGCTTGATCCTCTATGGGCTCAGAGATCTGATCGGAGAGGCTGCCATGGATTCTGCCTTATTTGCATTCAACCAAGAATTTGGTCTCAAGCAATCCCCACCATTTCCGGGAAGCTACGATTTGTACCGACATTTGGAACAGGTAACTCCTGACAGCATCAAGTATTACTTGGATGATACCTGGAATAAAATCACGCTATATGACAACCGGGCTGAATCTGTAACAGCAAAAAAACTACCCGGGGATGAATATGAAATCACCCTAAGCATTCGCTCCCAAAAGCTTTATGCAGATCAAACTGGGAGAGAAGAAAATGCGAATTATGAGGGTGACTACATAGATATTGGTGTTTTCGCAGCTGAGGACAAAGATGAAAACGGTAAAACACGAACCAATCCTCTCTATGTCCAGAAATATAAAATCAAACCCGGGCAATCCACAATTACAGTCAAAGTGAAAGGTACTCCAGTAAAAGCTGGGATCGACCCTTATCATAAATTGATCGACCGGATACCGGATGATAACACCAAAGATGTAAGTCTTGACTAAACACAAAGGTCCAAGCCCAAAAGTTTGGACCTTTTGCTTAACTTCCACTATCAACAAAGGGATTCCCTCTTCCAACAAAATCATCACCCATGAAAAAATTCTTCCTCGGTCTATTTCTGCTAGTGATTCTACTTGTGGCAATTTTATTAATCAACACCCTCCGAATGAGCTCCAAACAAGTGGATGGTGAGCCTGTGGAAAAAGTCGCCATTTCAGATCAGGTTTTTGAAAACCTATCCAAGGCCATCCAATTCAAAACCATTTCATTCAATGAGGATACCCCACCCGATTCTGCCGAGTTCTTTGGATTTCATAGTTTTTTGGAAGAAACCTTCCCTCTGATCCACTCCAAACTCAAGCTGGAAAAAATCAACACCTACAGTCTGCTCTATACCTGGGAGGGTTCTGATCCATCTATGAAACCCATAATTCTCATGTCCCATCAGGATGTGGTACCGGTGGACGAGCCGACCATTAATCAATGGGAAGCCCCACCTTTTGAAGGTCGAATCACGGACACACACATCATCGGTAGAGGGACCATGGATGACAAAGGAACGCTGATGGGCTTATTGGAATCGGTCGAAAAGCTGCTATCTGAGGGATTTCAGCCTACCCGAACCATCTACATTGCTTCGGGACATGACGAGGAAGTTGGTGGTCCAAGAGGAGCTGGAAAAATTGCTGAACTTTTGAAGGAAAGAGGGATCAAGGCTGCTATGACTATGGATGAAGGTGGATTTATTGCTGAAGGACTTGTGCCCGGAGTCAAATCCCCAGTAGCCATGATCAATCTGGGTGAAAAAGGTTTTGCTTCCTTTCGTCTGATTGTCAAAACCAATGGAGGTCACAGCTCTGCTCCGCCGAAGGAAAACACCATTGGGATTTTGGCTAAGGCAATCGTAGATCTGGAAAACAACCAGCTTCCATACAAGATGATCGACCCGATTCCCCAACAATTAGAATACCTTGGACCTGAGATGCCATTTTTCATACGGATGGTTTTTGCCAATCCTTGGCTTTTCAAAAAGCAGATTTTGGAAGGATTAAATATTCATACAACCACTGCCCCCACGATCATCGATGGAGGGGTAAAGAACAATGTGATTCCTACCGTGGCGGAGGCTACAATCAATTTCAGAATCCTCCCTGGAGAAACCATTGAATCTACTCAGGCCCATATCAAAAGCATCGTATCTGATAAGGTCCAAGTAGAACCCGTTGGCTTCCTGACCAATCCTCCGCCTGTATCCAGCGCAGATGCGGAGCCTTACAAAATTCTGGAAAAAACTATGCGAAGCCTTCATCCTGAGACTGTGGTGGTACCTGGTCTAGTGGGAGGGGCTACAGATTCTCGGTATTTTTATCCGGTATCCGAGCAGGTTTATCGCTTCCATCCCATGCGATTAGACTCGACTTCCATGCAGCGCTTTCATGGGATTGATGAGAAACTCGGAAAAGAAAACTACAAGGAGATCATCCAGTTTTGCTATCAGTTGATTAAGAATTTTAATTAAGCTGAACCAATCCAAAACGAAAGGGACCCTAGAATCAGGATCCCTTTTTTTCGTCCTTCCTCATCAGCTCCAAAAGGATTTTAATCAAGCCTAATTTTTCATCGGTTTCAGCTTTTATCCTATGGATTTGCTTTTCTGCTGAAAATTGGGCTTTGGATCGATCAAGTTCTTGCTGGATCAAATTTTCCAATTGGGTAATCTTTTGAAAATGAATCCGCTTGGTTTTTAAATACTCCTTAAAAAGTAAAAAATGAAAAAACAGGAACAGCCCAAGCGCCAGGGTCGCCAATACCAAAAGCCCAACTGATTCTGTCAAAAAACCCAGCATTTTCTCAAAATTCTTCGAAAGCTAAGTTTTGACCTCTCCAATTGCTATACGTCAAAAGTCCTATTCTCCATCCCAAATAAGGAGAATCACGGTACCATTTCCGGGATTGGAGGATATTTCCAATACTCCCCCCAACTCCTCTGCTCGCTTGCGCATGTTGTAAAGTCCATTTCCTGGGGTAATTTCAGATTCTTCGAATCCTTTTCCATTATCCTGAATAGAAACTTGGTACTCTCCATTTTCCTGATTGACCTCCACTTTTATAGAACTTGCTTCAGCATATTTGACGGCATTTTGAACCGCCTCTTGGATAATTCTCAGCACCTGAATACTTTCTGCGGAACCAAGAGTAGAGTCTTTCTGGATCGAATCGGCTATGGAAAACTCGAATTGAATTCCTGGCGAAGACTGTCTAGCTTTTTGTAAATAATCCTGAACTCTTCCTGCCAAGGATTCCCAAGTCACCTGCCCGCTGTTCATGGCCCAGATGGTATCCCGTAGTTCGGTGATGGTTTGCTTGGTAAAGCTGGCAATGGAATCGTAGCGCTGGTTCAGCTGCTCCTTGACTGGCTCAAAAAACTTCAGGTTTTCGATCGCAGAAATTATAAAAGTCAACTGGGCTCCGATATTGTCATGAAGGTCTCTGGAGATGAGCAGTCGCTGCTCCTGGAGTTTGTTTTGAGTTTCCAATTGGGCCAAAACAGCCTTCAATTCTGCCTCCTGTTTGAGCTGCTGATTTTTCAGTTTTTGCTGACGGTAAAGTAAATAGCCCAAAATCCCGAGCGCTAAAGCTAAAATCAAACTCCCATAAAGCTGGAGGTTTTTATTCCGGATGGCTAATTGCTGCTCGGCAATTTCCCGATCTTTTTTCTCGGTTTCGTACTTGGTTTGAAGTTCAGTTACCAGTTCTTTGGACTCTTTTTCCAATTTAGACCTTAGGCTTTGCTGGTAAAGGTTGCCGTAGTGACGTGAGCTATCAGGCATCCCAATGGCTGCATAAACCGAAATCAATTCAAAATAGGGAAACATGGCATCCTCATCAGAACCTTGGGCCTGGAAGCTAGATGCAGCAGAAAGTAAATATCCTTTGGCATCCATGAATTTGCCTTGAGCATTCAGAGCCACACCTAAAGCATGCTCAAGGGCTGCCACATCATACTGAGAATTCACCTCTTTGGCGACCTGAAGTCCTTTTCTCGCTATTTCCTCCAAGTCATCCAGATCTCCTTTTTCCATTAAAAATGCACCATAAATCCGATAGGAAACAGCTTGATTCATCAGGTCTCCCAACTCCACTGCTTTAGCTATGGCCTTTTGGAAAAATGACTCTGCTTTTTCAAAATCACCTAAATATTTATAGACCGTACCCAGGTTATTGTACGAGGCAATTGCGCCTCGAAAATCTCCCAATTCCTCTCGAATGGCAGTCGATTCCTCATAGGCTTCCTTTGCCTTTTCATAATTTGATAAATTCTGGTAGATCACCCCTAAATTGTTCAAAACAGTGGCAGCACTTAACTGGGCATCGGATTTTTGAAAAATAGGCAATGCTAATAGGAAGTACTTTATCGCAGAATCCGATTCATATTTCCTTTGATGAATGAATCCAAGCGCATTGTAGGATTTGGCCATACCCAAAGAATCTTGAATTTCCTCTCGTAGTCTAAGGGACTTTAGGTAGAGAATTTTAGATTCATCCAAATCTCCTTTTTGCAAAATCCCACTACCCAAATCTGAAAAAGCCTGAGCCAAAATTTTCGGATCACCTGCTAATTCAGCCTTTTCCACTGCCAATTTTCCAAAATAAATCGCTGAATCTAGATTGATACTAGCATACTGCCAGCCCAGCTCACCATACATATTGGCCAGTTGATCTGGGGAAAGTGGTTCCTGAACCCGTATAAGTAAACTATCGATAATTTGTCTTGGGCTTTGGCCAAAAGAGAAAATCGTGATCAATACGACAAACAAAAACGTAAATCCTGCTGCTCTCATTTAGTATGCTGATTAAAATCAAAACCTTCCTAAAATAAGGAATAATGGGTCTTTACCCGTTTTTAAAATAAAAAAAGAATTTTCTGTTGGATTCGTAGAATCAAAAACTTGAGTTCTTAGAAATTTTCAAAATTTTCATCGGATTTAGCCTATTTGGTACTGCCAAACCTAATTCTCATCTTAAGGTTTATAATCTAAAATAAACCCAAATATTACTCATGATGGATTTTTCATCGAATGAAAACCAGCGAATGATCGCTCAAATGATCCGGGATTTCGGAGCAAAAGAAATCACCCCATTTCGCAAAGAATGGGACGATCAAAATCATTTCCCCCTACCTGTTTTCAAAAAACTTGGAGAGCTTGGCTTGATGGGGGTTTTAGTCCCAACCGAATATGGGGGTTCAGGATTCGGATATTTCGAATATGTAACTGCCATCGTCGAATTGGCAAAACTCGATCCCTCCGTTGGGCTTTCGATGGCGGCACACAATTCCCTTTGCACCGGTCACATCATGATGTTTGGCAATGAGGAGCAGAAGAAAAAATACCTACCCAAACTAGCCACCTGTGAGTGGCTTGGAGCCTGGGGCTTGACTGAGCCGAATACGGGTTCGGATGCCGGAAACATGCGTACTGTTGCCAAGAAAGAAGGTGAATATTTCATCCTCAACGGTGCCAAAAACTTCATCACGCATGGGTATTCAGGCGATGTGGCAGTGGTGATTGCCCGCACCGGGGAAGTTGGTGACAGCCATGGAATGACTGCTTTTATCATTGAAAAAGGAACTCCTGGATTCAAAGGAGGAAGGAAAGAAGACAAACTGGGCATGCGGGCTTCCGAGACTGCCGAAATCATTTTCGAGGATTGCAAAGTCCATGAAAGCCAGGTTTTGGGAAAAGTGGGGGATGGATTTATCCAATCCATGAAGATTTTGGATGGTGGAAGAATTTCCATCGCAGCCCTTTCTCTGGGCATTGCAGAAGGTGCTTTGGAAGCCTCCATTCAGTATTCCAAGGAGAGACATCAGTTTAATAAACCCATTTCAAGCTTTCAGGGAATATCCTTCAAATTAGCAGAGATGTCCACCCAGGTAGAAGCTGCCAAGCTACTTACTTTTAAAGCGGCGGACTTGAAGAATCGTGGAGAGAAAGTCACCTTGGAAGGTGCGCAAGCCAAATTGTACGCCTCAGAAGTGGCCGTGTCTGTATCCAACGAGGCGGTTCAGATTTTTGGAGGTTATGGGTTTACAAAAGACTACCCTGTGGAAAAATACTACCGGGATTCCAAGCTTTGCACCATTGGTGAAGGAACTTCCGAGATCCAGAAGCTGGTGATTTCGAGGGAAGTGTTGAAATAAACAGTGGGCAGTATGCAGTTGGCAATAAGCAGACTGCATACTGAATACTGTTTACTGCATAATTTCTAATATCCCCAAAACAATCCTTGATGAATTGACCGAAGCTGGTCCCACGAATGCATTGAAATTTACCCTTGCATGATTGTTGGCATTGTCGCTGCAGGAACGGATAATGACAAAAGGAATTTCCAAAGTCCGGCAAAGATGAGCGATGGCAGCCCCTTCCATTTCGGTAGCCAAAGCTCCAAATTCTTCATACAGCCACCTTGCTTTATCATCGCTGCTGATAAAAACATCCCCAGTCGCAATCACCCCCTGATACACTTTTGGCTTCCTCCCGGAAATAGGCTCCAAGTCCACTGATGCCGCTACTAGTATGGCCTTTTGGACCAAGGCGGCATCTGCATAAATGAAAAGATCTTCATGATTTCCGCCTCTCAGTTTCCTGAAAGGCGCTACCTGAAACCCCGTGGAGTCAATTTGCCCAAAATCATATTGAACCAATTTATCTCCGACCACAATATCTCCCGGCAAGGCTTCAGGATCCAAGCCTCCAGCCACCCCGGTAAATATCAGGGCCTTGGGATTATAATTTTCCACCAAAACTGCTGTGGAATAAGATGCATTGACTTTTCCAACTCCGGCTTTTAAAACAACCACTTTTTTGCCCTTCAGCTTTCCCTTGTAAAAGTCAATTCCACCATGGGTTTCTGTTTTCACCTTTCCCATTTCCTCCAACAAAATGGAAATCTCTGCATCTAAGGCTCCCATAATGGCTATTCTTTGGGCAAAGCCCAGATTAACCAATCCTAAGAAGCAAATCAGGAAGAATAACTTTTTCAACTGGCTCGGTATCATATCCACAAAAAGAAAAGCGAAAGTACACTGATCACTGCTAAAATCGGGTTGATTTGAGAAGTTTTACCTGTCAGAAGTAGTAGTACCGTCCATGAGATAAAGCCAAACGAAATTCCCACTGAAAGACTGTAGGTGAATGGAATTAAGACAATGGTCAAGAAGGAAGGAAATGCCTCCTGAGGGTTATGCCAATTGATTTTCGTCAGAGGAATCACCATAAAAGAGCCAACCAGCACCAAAGCAATCGAGCTGGCAATCGAGGGAATGATGGACAAAAGCGGGGAGAAAAACATGAATGGAAGAAACAGCAAACCGGCCGTGATGGCAGTAAGTCCGGTCCTCCCTCCTTCCTCTATACCTACGGCAGATTCGATATAGGCCGTTCCAGAGCTACTGCCCACCAATCCCGCAAAGAGAGTTGCAAAAGAATCCGTCATCAGGGATTTGCGCATATTTCTGGGCGTACCGTCCGGGTCCTTTAAACCGGAAGCTTCAGAAAGCCCCACGAAAGTGGAAATCCCATCAAACAAAATGGTAAAGGTGAATACAAAAATAATCGGGACATAGGCGACCCTCAGAGAACCTAAAATATCCGCCTTTCCTACCAAACTAAAATCCGGCATGGCAAAAAAGCCTGTAAAATTTACCAGAGTAGATATTCCAAAATTTACCTCTGAAGCATCCCCCCACCATCTTCCGATTGGCCAGGCAAGCAAGGTGGTAAAGAGAATTCCGAAAATGATGGCTCCGGAGACTTTACGGATCAAAAGGGCCCCGGTAACCAACAAGCCCGCCAGAAAAGTCAGGGAAATAGGATCTTTAAACTGAGCCATCCCCACCAATGTCGCTGAATTATCCACTATGAAATGGGCGTTTTGAAAACCGATAAAACAGATAAACAAGCCGATCCCGGCTGAAACAGCATGCCGAATGGCCACGGGAATAGCCTGAATAATTTTTTCACGGGCTTGAAAAGCCGACAAAACCAAAAAAATCACGCCGGACCAAAATACAGCTCCCAATGCTTCCTCAAAACTCAGCCCGAAACCCTTGACTGCGGTATAGGTAAAAAAGGCATTGATCCCCATTCCCGGAGCGACTACGATGGGATTTTTGGCATACAGCCCCATCATCAAACTTCCGAATGCCGATACCAATACCGTCGCGGTAAGGACTGCCGAAAAGGGCATTCCTGCTTCAGCAAGAATGGCAGGATTGACAATGATGATGTAAAAACAGGCCAGAAAGGTTGAAATTCCGGCTAGGACTTCGGTTTTAAGTTGGGGCTTCATCCAGCCAAATTAGGCAATTGAAGGGCATTTTTAAAAGTCTACAATCGCCCCACCGTCAATCCTCCGTCAACTACAATAATTTGCCCGGTAGCATAGGGGAAATCTCCCCGAACCAAGGCTGCCACAATTTTCCCAACATCTTCCGGAGTCCCCATTCTGGGGTCCAGAGTCAATCCATTGGCAATCTTCTCCTCATAAATCTCTTTCACTTTCTCTGTCATGTCTGTAGCAATGACTCCTGGCTGGATTTCAAAAACCGGAATTTGCTGACTCGCTAAGCGGACAGCAAATACCTGAGACATCATGGAAAGGCCTGATTTCGCCATGCAATAGGTGACTCGATTGGTTGAGGCAAGTTGTGCAGATACTGAAGTAATGGTCACCAAAGCAAAGTCAGAGGAAGGTGAATTGGCTTTTTGCTCAAGCATCCAACGCACCACTGCCTGCGATAGAAAAAATGTCCCGCGCAAATTGATCCCCATCAAATGATCAAAATCTTCCTCCTGAACTTCCAATACATCCGCTCTCACTCTCGGTGCAACTCCGGCATTGTTGACCAGAAAATTCAAAGCCCCAAACTCTTTTCTCACCCCCTCAAGAATGGAATCCCTGTCTTTTTTCTCAGCAATATTTCCTTGGAAATACGCTACCCGGACTCCTTCATTTCTGAGGGATGAAATCACTTCCTCTACCTCAGATGCTGGTCTTACCCCATTCAAAGCCAAATCAATTCCTTCTTGGGCGAGTTTTTGGGCAATACCCAATCCGATCCCTCGGGTACCTCCGGTGATTAATGCTACTTTTCTCATTCTCCTTTCAGGATTTTAAGTTGATCGTATTCCGGCATGTTTTTGTATAGAGGATCCAATGGAAAACATCCCGAAATCATCCCGTTTCTCGGCGCGGTTGTACAGTCCGAAAAGGTCCTACAGATTTTGGCCCGTTTCAAGCCCTCCCCTTTCAGGATATCCGCCGGCATATCCGGATAGCTCAGCACCATCCTGCCAAATCCTATGGAATCTGCTTTCCCTGATCTTAGGACATGATGGCCAACATTGGGAAGCCATTCCTGCAGATAGGAATAGGCAGAGCCGATCACATAGAACTCCGGATAGGCCTGCTTGATTTCTGCAGTTGCCTGGATTTGTCTGGCCACCCCATGCAAAGGATCCTCCGGTGGCAAATATCCATCCGATGGAGGGAAAAGCGCCGGTCTCTGAATGTGCGGATTGTAGTAAGGACTACCGGCAGTGGTACAGAAAAGCTCAATCCCGAGTTCTTTGAGCACTTCCAAAAACTGAAAAGACTCGCTCATTTTGGCTTGAATTCCGCTCTCTTCTCCGCCAAAAGCATAGAGATAAGGAGCCTTTGCGGCTGGAATCCCAGTCTCTTCAGGCCCTTTTTGAAATGGCGCCCAATCGAAAATACTCATCCGAACGCCAATCTCCAGTCCAGGGGCTTCCCGCTGAATACCCCGAACAATTTCTCGGAGAAAACGAGTTCGGTTTTCAAAACTACCCCCATACTTTCCTTCCCGGTCATACGCACTCAGAAATTCATGCCCAAGGTATCCATGGCAATGTTTGATGTCCACGAAATGAAACCCTGCCTGCTGAGCCAGGACAGCGGCCTTGATATAATCCGCGATGATGGAGTCAATTTCTTCATCGCTCATTACAGGATAGTCATCTGAAAGGCCAAACTTTTGATTCAATACCGGATGAGGATAAAGAATTCTCGGTTCCATTTTCTTTTTGTCAAAAGGCTTGCAAAACCGCCCCGAATGAGTGAGTTGCAATCCGATCAAAAGATCCGAAGTATCCCCAAAATATTCTAAATGAGTTTCCTGAAGCATCTGGAACAGGTCCACAAATTCAGAAAATGTGTCTGGATTCAGCATCAACTGATTGGGATTTGCTCTCCCCTCGGGTCTAACCGCTACGGCCTCACAGCCCCATAACAATTTAGCCCCACTCAGAGCGAAGTTTTTCCATCGCCTTCTGGTCAATTCAGAAGGCCGTCCATCTTCCGTTCCGTCCCAACCTTCCATCGGAAGGATACATAAGGCATTCCCGATTTTTCTTCCAGACCTGAGGATATGCGGCTTGGCAAAAGGTGATTTTTCACCTGACTCCAAAATCTCATCAAACTCCATCCCGATACCTTCCTGATCCAAATGTTGCCGAAAAATCTCCGCTGTTTTGAGCTGGGCCACTCGGGGATATTGTGGTTTGTATTTGCCGCTCATTTTCCGATACAGTTTAGGTAAGTGTAATAAGGTTCTTGATTTCCCATCTTTTGAATCAGCAAAGCGAGTTCTCTGGCATGGTAATCTCCCCACATGCTGGATTCCCCATGGGCAACTTTCCCCTTTTCCGGTACATAATCCCAACCGTTAGGTTGATGATAGATAGAGTGCAAAATCAATCCCTGATGCTCTTTTTGGACAGAAAGGTAGGGTTCAGCAAAAAGAACTCCGGCCACTTGAATTCCAGCCTGAAAGTATTTTTTGGACCTTTCTGGATCTGAATCCTTAAGATAATTCCCAATTCGGATCAAGCCTTGGGCGGCGATGCAGGCAGCAGAGCTGTCCACTGGTTCATGGAGGTTAAAAGGATCCGCAGGTCTTTGAAGGTAATCTCCCAGGAGGTGGAGATTTGGGGCTCCGGTGTCCCAATAGGGAATTCCATCCACAGGGGTATTGGCAAGGTAAAATTCGCAAGTGGCAATGGCCGCTTGAGTCAATTCTTGGATTAACCCATCTTTGGAAATCACGGCTGCATAGTCATCCTCCTGGATTTGATCCAGAATTTCCAAGGTCTCTCCGATCCCACAAATCGCCCAGGCCAGTCCACGGGTCCATGTACTGAAGCCGGTATATCCCTGCTGGGAATTGGGGCAGCGGTAATTGCCATCGTTGGTATTAAAGATTATTTCATGGGCAGTTCTGCCCGGCACATCGTAACTATCCCTTCCTTTTCCATAAAAAACAGAATAACGAACCGTACTCAACAGATGCTGAACAGCTCTTTGAATCAGGGAAATTTTGACATCATTTTCCCCTTGAAGCACATGTCCCAATTGGTGGGAGACCACCAAGGCCCGGCAACTTCGGATCGTGTCCACAAACAAAGAGTGAGGCCCATTGAAGGAATAAATAAAACCTCCGCTTGGGATTTTTGTCCAACGGGTGGCTTGAACGGCTCCCGTCACTTTGAGGGCAAGTTGGTAAAACTCTTTCTCCCAGCTTGTACCCTCTATTTTTCCTTCAAGGATCAGTCTAAGGAGATTTCCATAGGTACTTACATTGTTAAACCCATGGTCATGAACCCCAATATGCGTGAGATGGGGAGCCATTTTTTGAACGGTATTCCTTCGGCCGATTTCCAGAAAATCCTTTTCTCCCGTAGCATCAAACTGCAAAATGGAAGACCCAAACTGAAAGCCCTGAGTCCATTCCGTCCAGCCACGAGTCACGTAAATTCCATTTTCCGTAAAAACTGGTGCTCCCTTGGAGGTGTCAAAACTCTCCTCGATAGAGCGGATTTTTTGGGCTGAAAGCTCCCAAAATCTGGGGAGGAGTTTTTGTACTTCTTTTATGCTAAAGTCAAAATTAAGCTGCATAAGTTTTCTTGTTATTGTAATGGTGAACCAGCATCAAAATAGCTGTCGCTGGAATTAAGATCAGGTACATGGCTGCATCGGTGGGCAATCCAACAAATCCTGCCGGAACCCATCCCAGTAAGCTGAGCACGAAATACCCTAAAGCAATGGCAGATAAAATCAAGATGGATTTGGGAGGCTTTTGGAAAATCACAGCACTCAAAACAACGGGAGCAATCATCGAAGTGCCTGCAAAACTTACTCTTGCCAATAGCACCAGTTCATCACTGATCAAGGTAGAAAAAACCAACACGATCAGCGAAAATACCAAAATCGCCAATTGTGTAATTCTCATTTTTTTCTTGTCCTCTCCCTTCAGCAAGGACCTCAGTTCAGTACCCAAAGCGAAAATTTGGGCATTGGTTGTAGAAAGACAAGCCGCAAAAAGACCTACCACCGCCAAGGCTGCAACGGGATTTGCCTGATCAAAGAGTAAGGCTGAAGAAAGAAATTCAGCGGTGCTGCTGTCAGCATAGCTTACCGCCCCATACAATCCGATAAAAGCGGTAGGAAGTATCACCAGAATAGCAAAGATACCAACCGCATAGGCCATTTTATGGACGGATTTGAGGTTTTTCATGACTACCAATCGGGTGGTGAATTGAGGCTGAGAAACCGGAATCATGACAATGGCAATGGTCGAAGCAATCAAAAAGGCGGAACTGAACAATCCCTTGGGCCCAGGAAGAGACAATAAAGCCTCATTGCTCTCCATGACTGCGCGGGTACCGGCTTCTACACCACCCGCCATGGACAGGCAGGTGACCCCAATGATCCAAATCACTACCAACAAGATTACCCCCTGAATGGCATCGCTATACATGATGGCTTTGAGCCCTCCTATTTCTGAATAAACCAGCATGATCATGACCAACAAGGCCGACCAACCCCAAAAGGGCATTAAATCCGGGAATGCAGCATTAAGGAAAATGGATATTCCCCGGATTTGGATCGCTACATAAGGGATCAAAAACAAAAAGGAACTCACGAATACCAGATATCCTGCCCATTTGTTTTGGAAGCAACTTTGCACAAAACCAGCAACCCCCTGATATCCCACCTCTGCTGCTCTTTTGCGCAGCGCATAGCCAAACCAGAGGATAAAGAACACCATCAAAGCATCTGAGAAGCCCAAAAATATCCAGGCTCCTACCCCATGAACCCGGAAGAAATCAGGCATTCCCATGAAGGTAAAAGCACTGAAAAGTGCCGCAGAAAAAGTCAAGAAACCAAGGATAGTCCCAATATTGGATCCAGCCAGCATAAACTCATCTGAACTCCTGTTTTTCCGATAAGACTTGTAAGAGGCGTAGGCCAAAGAGGCCAAAAACAGCAGGAAAAAGAAAATCAGCCAGCCTGTCATTTCTTATTGGAATCTAGATGAGGAAAAATTCTAGAGCCGACAAAAGTCAAGACTACGACTATGCAGGTCACCAGAAAACTAACCCAAAACACATAAGGCACCGGGCCCAACATTGGGTTTGATTTTCCTTGGGAAAACAAAAAAAGGAAGGATACAAGAGTCAATAAGACTACTGTGGATACGAGCAGTATCCATTTTTGGGAATTCATAGGCACTTCAGGTTATTTTGGGAACTGCCTCCTTGAATGAGGCATGCTTAAAGTAGCGAATTCCGCTTAATTCCTGTTTTGAATGAAAAAGTAAATACCTAAGAATCTACGGAAACAATTCCGTTACAAAGAAGGATTATTGGAAATTAAGGTAAATCGTAATAGACTTTCTGCGAAGGGATTCAATGGCAGAGGCGAAAGCCGGATCAGTCTTCTCTGGCAAATAGAGATTGTTTAAGCCATGGGAAAAGCGGATTTCAGGGGCAAACTTGAAAAAGCGAAAATAGATCTCAAATCCCATCCCTGCTTCTATGGTGAAGTCCTTTCCTGAGGTAACGATGGGGTCCACATTGGCTTCATCCTGAGATTTAGTTCTGAATTGGTAGCTTCCGCCCCCGATGAAGTACATCCGGGTATTGTTAAATCGCTGAGAGCGGTATTTGAAAAGCAATGGAAGTTCTACCACGGTTTCTTCATTCACCAGTTCTTCGGTTCGGATACCAAATGCATTGGGTTCGCTTGGACTTGGATTGCCAGTTCCGGGCAAATTATTGATAGGAGAGGCAAAGTAATTTACCTCTGTGTGGTATTCATAAAATCCGATTTTGGGAGTAAAAAGGAGGTTAACTTGATCGTGAAACCTCAAAATCCCGATAAAACCCAAGGAGAATCCCGGTGTCAATTTGGGATAGATAGAATGTACACCTCCTGTCACTGGGTCACTTGCCTTGACAAACGCTTCGGAATACCTAAGTTGATAGCCAGAGGTATGTCCGGAAAGAAAGAATCCGTAAGAAATGGGTTTATCATCCGAACCCGAAGTACTAGTCAGACCAAAGAGTCCTTGCGCAAATCCATCAGACAACCCAAAGACCAGCAGTAGAACTGAGAAGATTACTTTTGCCCTACATAGATGGAGCTGATACCAAAAGTGAGTGGTTTGCATACTGTGCTGTGAAATCCGACTTTTTTCAAGACTTTCAGAAAATCCTCCCCATCTGGGAAGGCCTGAACTGATTCCGGAAGATAAGTATAAGCAGAATTGTCCTTGGATACAATTTTACCCACTTGAGGAAGAATGGTATTGGAATAAAAGGAATAAGCCTGCTTCATCGGAAATGACCTAGGCTTGCTGAATTCCAAAATGACTGTTTTCCCTCCCGGCTTGAGTACCCGATACATGTCTGCCAGACCTTTTTCCAGATTTTCAAAGTTTCTGACTCCAAAAGAAACGATCACAGCATCAAACTTATTATCCTCAAAGAGCAATCCTTCTGAATCTCCGAGTTGCATCTCGATTTTGTCCTGAAGGCCTTTTTTGATCATTTTCTTCCGACCTTCGGAGAGCATCCCTTCTGAGATATCCACGCCGATGATCTTGTCTGGATTTAAGGCCAAAGCCTCGATAGCGAAATCACCCGTACCAGTTGCAATGTCCAAAATGAGTTTAGGCTGGTCTTTTTTGAGCATTTTGACGGCCTTTTTTCTCCAAATGATATCTATCCCCAAGCTCAACACATGGTTCAAAAGATCATATTTGGGGCTGATGTTATTGAACATCTCAGCTACTTGTGCCTTCTTAGGGTCTTGTTTGTCTTTGTAGGGTACTACAGCCATCACGAATCTTCTTTGGTGCGCAATATTACTACAGAAACATGAGGAATCGAAAATTGTTGGGTTTTCAAGTGAGAAGGCCTTCTCAAATAAAACCCTAATTTTGCAGGCAAATAAGAGTCATGATCAAGAAAGCTGAATTTGTCATAAGTAATACCAACCCGGAGAAATGTCCCAAGCCGGACCGCGCCGAGATTGCCTTTATCGGAAGATCTAATGTTGGAAAAAGCTCCCTGATCAATATGCTGACAGGAGTAAAAGAACTGGCAAAAACCTCCCAAAAGCCGGGAAAAACCCAATTGATCAATCATTTTATGATCGACAACCGCTGGTATATGGTGGATTTACCGGGATATGGCTTTGCCAAAGTGAGCAAGGATACGCGGGAAAAGTGGGAATCTATGATCAGCACCTACCTCACCAAAAGAAGTAATCTGTGCGGAGTATTTATCCTGATTGACAGTAGGCTGGAGCCTCAGAAAATAGATTTGGAATTTTTGACCTGGTGTGGGGTCGAAGGAGTGCCGGCAGCCTTGATTTTCACCAAAGCAGATAAGCAATCCAAAACACAGACGGATAAAAACGTAAAGGCATTTCTGAGCAAAACCGAAGAGATTTTCGAAGAAGCTCCGGATTATTTTGTGACATCGGCCGAAAAAGGAGCCGGAAAAGATGAAGTAATTTCCTTCATTGATGAGTTGGTTCAGGAATATGAAGCAGAGCATTTAAACGGATAACCTTATATTTGCAGCCTTATCAAATACTACCCATGAATTTTAAAGACATCGCCACAGTAGCCGGAAAGCCGGGTTTATATAGAGTATTAAAACCAACCCGTACAGGAGTGATTTTGGAATCTCTGGATGAGAAAAAAGCCAAATTAGTCGCCGGAATGTCCATGAGAGTGTCCATTTTGAGTGATATCTCCATCTATACCATGACTGAAGAAGGTGCTGAACCACTGGAGTCTGTCATGAAAAAAATCGAAGCAGAATTTCAGGGAGACACGGGAGTGGATTCTACTTCTTCAGACGCTGAATTGCGGGCATTTTTGAAGTCCGTCCTTCCGGATTTTGACGAAGCAAGAGTTTACACCTCTGACATCAAAAAACTCAACTCCTGGTACCAGTTGATCAGGATTTATGCTCCTGAAGTGCTTCAGGACAACACAGAAGAAAAAGAAGCTTAATTCTCAGCCCCGAAATCGGGGCTTTTTTATGCCATGGATCAATCACTGCTAGTCCAAACCTATCACCTGGTCTCTAAGGACTTTGAGCTCCCAGAGAATTCTGAAGATTTTTCTGAAGAGAAAGCTATTGGAATTTTGGCCAAAGCCATCAGCCAACTCATGGACAGAAATCTGGAGCGACTTCTCCAAATCTGCTACCGGATTGATCTTCCTGAACACAGACTTAAGCAAATCCTTCATGAATCCGAACCTGATCGGGTGGCTTTGGATTTGGCTCAAGCCCTTTGGGATAGACAAAAACAAAAGGTCGAAATCCGAAGAAGGTACTCAGGGATTTGAATTTCAGCTTGACCTTGCCTAATTTTTACAGCTCATTTCCCGGTTAACCACCGAGTCTTTCAACCTAACCCCCCCTTTCCCTATGGCAAATCCCATCTGGATCATGACCTCCGCTTTCGACCAGTTGAATCTGGATCAGACTATTGAAAAAGCAATTGAAATAGGAGTCCAGGGATTGGACCTGTGTGTCTTTCGAAAAGACGGCACCCGGGATGATTTTGTGGCCACCCATTTGGATTACGAAAACTTTGGCCCGGATCAGGCAAAAGCACTGATAGAAAAATTCAACGGGGCCCAGCTACGCCTTTCTCTTGGAGCCTTTGAAAATCTCATCGGCGGAGATCCTATTCATCGAGTCAAAAATCAAAACCACCTGCTAAAGCTAATCCGCATGGCTTATCTCCTTGGAGGTGATGAGAACGACGTGAAAGTCGGAACCTTTGTAGGCTACAACCATGAACTGGGAAATGAGGATGGAGGGTTTGAAAAAAACCTGCTGGAATACCAAAAGATTTTTGGACCTATAATTAAATATGCAGCAGATTTGGGCGTCACCGTGCTTTATGAAAATTGCCCCATGGAGGGCTGGAGAGGCTCGGGATTTACAGGCACCTACAATAATCTGACAGGGGTACTGGCTGCTCGTAAGCTGATGTACGAACTGGTTCCTTTGAAAAATCATGGGGAGATCTATGACCCTTCCCACGATGTATGGCAGCATACAGATCCGGTGGAAGTTATGAAACACACGGATATGGATCGCTTGAAGAGAATTCATGTCAAATCCACCAGAAACAATCCGGATCCTTTTTGGGGAAATATGTATCCCTTGCAACAAATCCGCCCAGAGTGGGCACAAAAGCTCGGCATTCCTTTCAGCACCAATCCTTGGGACCGGCACCATTACGAAGCCACTTTGCCGGGATTTGGATTAGGGGATTCCATGGACTGGAGAGCTTTCATCAATACCCTTAAGCAACAAGGCTTTTCAGGGCCTTTTGAAATCGAAAATGAGGCAGTCCTTTCCAAGCAAACCGGGAAAATGGGAGCCATCGTTCAAGGCTGCAAAGCGGCGGTTCAAAATCTAGCTCCCCTATTGTGGAACCTCACAGATGAAGGCTGGACCTATCCGGCCTCAGAATTTCATCCCCTGCAGGATTTGAATCATAAAGACGTACCTGTAGTCACGATGGAAGAGATTCGGTAGGCAGACCTTAGACAGGTGACAATAGGCGATTTAGTAGGAAAATCATTTAATGATTTACTTTTACAGAATAAACCTTTTTACTTTTTGAATGTAAATTTTTGTATTTTTATAAAGTGCACCGAGATTTTACTAGCTAAATTTTTGATCTGATGATACTTAAAGAGGATCTGCAAGCAGCTGTCGAAGGGCAAAGAAAAAGCCTTTCCAAAATAAAAGGATTGACTCAGCGGGAGGCCTTAGCAAAGTTCAGCCCCGCCAGTACTCATATCGAGGTGATAGCAGGTGTCAGGCGAAGCGGAAAAAGTACGCTTATGCGCCAACTCATTGAAGAAACAACCACTGATTTTGCCTATTTAAATTTTGAAGACCCAAGGATATTTGATTTTGAAATCGGAGATTTCGCAAAATTGGACGAGCTTTTTGGGGAAGAAGTTTCGACTTATTTCTTTGATGAAATCCAAAATGTGAAAGGATGGGAAGTGTTTGTAAGGCAACTTCATGATCGGGGCAGGAAGGTTTTCATTACCGGATCCAATGCTTCTCTTCTAAGTAGCGAATTAGGCACAAAGCTGACAGGACGACACCTTTCGCATGAAATTCTTCCATTCTCCTATTCAGAGTTTTTAGCCTATTGTAACCTTGAAAACTCAAATGAAAATTTCCTCGATTATTTGATCTCTGGAGGCTTTCCCGAGTATCTAAGAGACAGAAATCCTGAAGTCCTTCAGAATTTACTCAAAGACATCGTTTTTCGGGACATAGCTATTCGGCATGGAATCAAAAACACCCAAACACTGATGGAGATCACCTTATTTTTAATTGCCAACGTAGGAAAAACAACAAGTTTTAATAGCCTGCGAAAAACCTTCAACGTAGGCTCTCCGAGTACAGTCTCTGATTACTTGGCATGGCTGCAGGATTCTTACTTATTGTTTTTTCTGCCAAAATTCAGTTGGTCACAAAAAAGTATCTCCAAAAACGCCAAAAAGGTCTATTGTGTGGACACGGGGTTTGCTAAGGCAAACTCACTGAGCTTTTCCAAAGACAGCGGTCGACTTTTAGAAAACCTGGTCTATATCATTTTGAGAAAAAAGAGGATGGACTTATTCTATTTCAAAGAAAAAGGAGAGTGTGATTTTGTGGCTTTTGAAAACAAGCAGTGCAAATGGCTCATCCAAGTGACAGAACGAGTCCATGCTGACAACAAAAAGAGGGAATTAGATGGCTTAACGGAAGCTATGTCCTTTTTTGAAAAAGAAGAAGGCTTTATCCTAACCTTAGACCAAGAGGATAAATTAATCATTGAGGGAAAAACCATCCATTTGGTTTCGGTGAGAGGGTTTATTGAAAACTTCCTTACCGGAGACAGTTAAGAAAGATCACTTTCGAATTACTTCAATTACCCAAGCCTTGCTCATATCCTGTATCAGCTGGAAGGTTACTCCCCATGGCCGCGGCCACCGCCAATTGATCGCATCGTTCGTTTTCCGGATGTCCGGCATGTCCTTTGACCCAAAAGAACTTGGGCTTATACTTGAGGTGAAGAGGAATATATCTCAACCACAGATCAGGGTTCTTTTTGTCTTTGAAGCCTTTTTTCTGCCAAGCCCACAGCCATCCCTTTTCAATCGCATCGACGACGTACTTGCTGTCTGAAAAAATCTGGACTGGATACTCTGTAGTATTTAAGGCTTGCAAACCCCGGATCACCGCCAATAGCTCCATCCGGTTATTGGTCGTAAGCCGAAAACCTTCTGAAAGTTCTTTTTCATGCTTTCCAAACTTCAACACCACTCCATATCCTCCCGGACCGGGGTTTCCTTTAGCAGCCCCGTCTGTAAAAATTCGTACCATGCCACAAAGAAATAAAAAAAGCCGGGGACTCCGGCTTTCTAAAGATAGATCAGGTAAGGGGAAGTGCGTTAGTTTTGAAAATTTTTACCGCAATGGATAACAGAATGATCCCGAAAATCCTTCGGAGAACGTCCAATCCTGTTTTACCAAGTTTGCGCTCCAGCCAAGTCGTGCTTTTCAACACAGCATACACAAAGACTAGGTTGATAATAATACCTATTCCAATGTTGATTTGCTCAAATTCTGCTTTCAGGGTCAGGATAGTCGTCAATGTCCCTGCTCCCGCAATCAGCGGAAAAGCGATGGGCACAATGGATGCACTCGAAGATGCTTCGGGGTCAGGCTTAAATAGCTCAATGCCCAAAATCATCTCTGCACCCACGGCGAAAATGATCAAAGCCCCTGCGATAGCAAAATCCTCCACTCCGATTCCGAATAGATTCAAAATGGATTTACCTGCCAGAAGGAAGGCAATCATCAACAAACCTGCAGCAAGGGTGGCCTTCTCGGATTGAATATGGCCTACCTTTTTCCGAAGGTTAATGATGATGGGAATGGAACCCAAAATATCAATCACTGAAAACAGGATCAGGGAGACTGAGAAGATTTCTTTGACATTAAACATGCCGCAAAATTATGAATTCGTAATTCTGAATTAGAAATTATTCCAAGCCTTTATCCCGCATTTTGGCAAATTCATCAAACCTTCTAAAAATCGCCACCGTGAATCCGATCAGCATGATGATGGTTCCGATCCAGAGGACATTGATATACGGCTTGACGATAGCTTTCATGACCACGTAGTCCTTTTGGTATTGATTGACTTTAAAGACAAACTGGTTTTTCTCAGGTATGATATTCTCCAAGGAAATCCTAAGACCCAATTCAGTATCGATTACTGGAAGTTTCCCGATTTGATTGTTTCGGATGATAAAGGTCGGTTCCAGCAGCTTTTCCACATCATAATCCAGGACTCTGACCTTGGCCTTGACGGCTACATCGCCTTCTTGCAAAGTATAGCCCTCAATTTCCTTCATCACTTCTACTCCATCAAAATAGGTCACGAAGTCGGCAATATGAAACTGCTGCCCAGGAGATACTTCGTAGATTTCATCTTCCTTCCAATCCGGATCAGCATAATCATTCATCGCTGCCACATAGGTATATAAGTCGCGATTGAGATAGATTTTGGAATCCGGGGATGAAATCAAGCCTCCCATGCTTTCATTAAACTGGGACATCGGTGCGAGGGAAAACTTCAATGCTTCATTTTGATAATAGTCGATTTTGAAATAGTCATTTTCTTCCAAAACCAGATTGACCTTATCGCCTTTTTTGAAGTAATCTTTGAAATCCGCCACCGCAATGGCCTCATTGACATTGCCTGTGGATTCCAAAAATTTTGCAGGCACATACTCAGGTACCCCAACCACTTTCTTTTGCCTTCCCCGATAGATCACAGTGTAATCTTTCATTTGAGTCGGCTTATTGATCCAGAGTAGCACGTGCTCCTTATTCATTTCATCTTCCCAGCTGTTGCTATATGTGAGTCCAGACATGTTGATGGAAATCACGTCGGAATAGCCGGAGCTAAACATAATTCCAATCAGAATCATCCCAAGCCCGATATGTGCCAAGGAACCACCTGCCAGTTTGAAAGTGGACTTTTTGAGAATTCTGAACAAAATCACAGAATTGGCCACAATGGTAAACATCCCCGCCAAAACAATAATCATGTATTTCCAATCATAAACTTTGGCTAGGACAATAACTGCCGCAGAAAAAAGGACTGAAATCACATAAGGTGTCACCAGCGCTTCCTTGAGGGCTTTTTTGTCCATCTTTTGCCACCAGAAAAACTGGCCTACTGCCGTCAAAAGTGCGATGGTCACCGCAAACCATAGCTGGAATTTGGTATAAAACTCAATCTGGTCTGCAGGGGGAGCCATGTTGGAGATCCCTCCAAAGCTTTCCACCAATGCATTCCAAGCCGGAATGGATGTCGGCAAAATCACCTGAAAAGACATCAATCCTAATGTCACTGCACCCAAGAAAATCCAAAACTCACGAGAATAAACGGATGCTTCCTTCTCAGAAGTAGGGATGTGCTTCCAAGCCCGAACAGCCAAGAAAATGGCAATCCCCAAGAAAAAGAGCATGTAAATCAACAATTGGCCAGAAAGACCCAAATCTGTAAATGAGTGAACAGAAGCATCACCCAATACCCCGGATCTTACCAAGAAGGTCGCATACAAGACCAGAATAAAGCTCAGGATCACCAAGACAATGGATGTCTTAAGTGCAGTATTACTCTTCTTGAACGTGATCATCGTATGGATCGAAGCCACAAGAATCAGCCAAGGAACATAGACCGCATTTTCTACAGGATCCCAATTCCAATACCCTCCAAAATTCAGGGTAACATACGCCCAATAGGCGCCCATGATGATTCCCATACCCAGGATCATCGCAGAGAAAATCGCCCAAGGCAATGCAGGACGGATCCATTCCGAATACCTTTTCATGACCAAGCCTCCCATCAGAAAAGCGAATGGAACCAAAGTCGAGGCATAGCCCAAAAACAATGTCGGCGGATGGATAACCATCCAGATATTTTGCAATAGCGGGTTAAGGCCAGTACCGTCTTCCGGGACAAAATTCGGATTCAACTCAAAAATCGGAGCCTGAGTCGCATCTCTTAACAGAATAAATGGAGAGCTGCCAATTTTCAAATCTCCTATCACTACACCTAGGATCATGGAAACCAAAAAGGCCTGAACCAAGGCAAAAACAATCATTACAGGACCTTCCCAAAACTTATTGGTATTGATCAATACAACTCCCAAAACGACATTCCAAAAAGCCCACAGGATAAATGCCCCTTCCTGACCTTCCCAGAAACTGGATATCATGTAATGTACTGGCAGCGCTTTGGAACTGTGTGAATAGGCGTAAAAATACTCGTATCGATGGTTGTAGATGATTTCAAAAAGAGAGGCTGCAATCATGACAGTTGAAACTGCATGCACATAAAATGAAATTCGGCTAAACCGTCTCCAGCTAGCCTTTTCGATTTCATTTGCCCGGAAATATTGGAAATAGGCATATGCTGTCACCAGCGCACTGACAAATGCCAAGATGGTCATAAAATGACCTAGATTACCCACGAAGGTATTGATCATGATTAATTAGGGTGTTATTTCAGCCTCACATTCCTGCCGCCTGCACGTCGGTCTCCTGATATTTGGAAGGACATTTCATCAGGATTTTATCTGCCACAAAGATTTCTTTCTCTCGGTAAGAGCCAATGACAACTACCTGCTCGGATCTTTGGAAATCTGCGGGTACGGGCTCATTGTAATATACTTTTTGCTCAGTGCCTTCATTGTCCACCAACATAAAGGTAAACGAGGTCTTGTCCTCACCGATCTCCAGTCCTGTGACTTGGCCTGAGCCATCTTTTTTCAATTGACCAACCACATGAATGGCTTTATCGTCTCCGTCCTGTTTCATTTCCCAAGCAGTGCTGAAGCTCTCATACGAACTTGCATCTCCTATCGAGGTCATGATGATCACAATGGCAATTGCAATAATTCCTAAGCCGATGATATGTCCTTTTTTCATGGTATTAGTGATTAGGAAGGTAGATTTTTTTCAATGTTGGTGATCTTCCGGTCAGTGTTTATCACATAAACCACAATTCCTCCAAAAATGATCACAATAATCCCTACCAAAACGTAGATTTTTCCCTCAGCCCTAAACTGATCCGCCATTTCCACTCGGTCATTGGCGTAGTCGGCTTCAGTAACTTCAATTTTCTCCTGTGCCAAAGCATTCAGAGAAAATAAAAGAAGTGCAAGTACAAGTAATTTTTTCATTTGCTAGTTGTTGGTTTCGATGGCCAAATGGAATCCGTTAGGAATTAAGAAATCGATCCTCCAAAACCCGTTCTACCCTACGGATTCTTACTCGGACGGTTGCAATCCAAGTACCTAAAAGAGTCCAGCCGATGATCGCAGGATAAAAGACCATACGCAGCTTGGAGTCCAAATCATAAGCATTGAATCCGGGATTTCCTCCATTGCCCGGGTGAAGGCTGTCGGTAAGTCTAGGCAGCACGAAAATCAGTGGAATAAAAGCGGCAAAGGCAAAGATGTTGTAAACAGCACCGATTCTGCCTCGCTGCTGAGGGTCTGTAATACTTCCCCGAAGGATCAGGTAGGCGAAGTACATCAACAGTCCTATAGCCGCCGCATTTTGCTTGGGATCTCCGCTCCAATAATCTCCCCAGGTGAATTTCGCCCAAAGCATACCGGTCAAAATCCCTAAAACCCCAAACAAGATTGCGGCATTGGTAAATTCTAAGGCCAGATCGTCACACATAGGATCATTGCTTCGCAAGTACTTAATACTATAGAATACCGCAACCACCAGCATCAGAATCATTCCAAACCACATGGTCACATGAAAATGCAAAGCACGAATGGTCTCATTCAAAATAGGAAGGCGAGGGACATCCATCATCAGGCCGGCAATCAGCGTGTACAGCAATAAGGCAACAGCCAGAAATTTCCACCAGGATTGGCGCATAGATTTGTATTGAATTGCTGCCGCAAAAATAAGGCATAAGTTCTTGAATCCGCTGCTTTTTCTGATAAAAGGACGGACAAACCCAAATCATTTCCTCCATTCAACATTGATAGTTTCTATCAATTGTGGAAGCCAAATCAGGCAATTTTTCAAATTTCAAATATTTCAATCTTTCAATGGTTAACTTTGCCCTGTGGAAAATCAAAAGAAAGACGTCAGAAAACTCAGCCTTCAAGAATTGGAGGAATTTTTCCTTTCCCATGGAGAAAAAAAATTCCGGGCCAAGCAGGTCTATGAATGGCTTTGGCACAAATCCCTCAAAAACTTTGACGACATGAGCAATATCTCCCTATCCACCCGGGAGCTGCTCAAAAACCATTTTACGATCAATCACATTCAGGTGGACCTGATGCAGCATAGCAATGACGGCACCATCAAGAATGCCGTTAAGCTATTCGATGACAAAATCGTCGAGTCAGTACTTATCCCTACTTCCAAAAGAATCACCGCCTGTGTTTCTTCTCAAGTAGGCTGTAGTCTCGATTGTAATTTTTGTGCTACTGCACGTCTCAAGCGGATGAGAAATCTAAATCCGGATGAAATCTACGATCAGGTAGTGGCTATCAAAGAAGAGGCAGAAACCTATTTCCAGCGTCCTCTGACCAATATCGTCTTCATGGGAATGGGAGAGCCTTTGCTCAATTATGCCAATGTAATCGAAGCAATAGACAAGATCACCTCACCGGATGGCTTGGGTATGGCCGCCAGAAGAATCACTCTCTCCACCGTAGGAATTCCAAAAATGATTCGAAAAATGGCCGATGATGAGGTAAAGTTTAATCTGGCTATTTCCCTCCACTCTGCCATCAATGAGACCCGCTCCCGGCTCATGCCCATCAATGATTCCAATCCACTGGAAGATCTGGCTGATGCCTTGAAATATTGGTACCAAAAGACCAAACGCAAAGTCACTTATGAATACGTGATTTGGGATGGGATCAATGACGATGAAAAACATGCTAGGGCCTTGGCCAAATTCTGCAAGCATATCCCTTCAAAAGTTAACATCATCCAATACAATCCGATCGACGAAGGTGAATTCAGACAAGCTAAACAGTCTGCTGTGGATATGTATGTCAGGATTTTGGAGGAAAACGGAATTATTGCCAAAGTCCGGAAGTCACGCGGACAGGACATTGATGCGGCTTGTGGACAGCTCGCCAACAAAAATGAGGTAGCGCAATTAGCGGGTTCTTAAAATTTTTCTTGCAAATTTTTTAACCCTTAGTTTACTTACGCCCGTATTACACTTTAGCCAACTATTTCATTATGTCCAAAACTACCTTGAAGACCTTTTTAGGGTTGCTATTATGTGTCTCATTTTCTGCTAATGCCCAGGAAAACCTTCCTGAAAAGATCCAAAACTATTTTTCCAATTACCAAGAGGAGTTCCCTGTCGAAAAAGCTTACCTGCATTTGGATAAGCACACCTTTACCTTGGGGGAGGATCTTTGGTTTAGCGCCTATCTGGTAGCCGGTGGAGAACAGATCCCTTCCCCCTTAAGCAAAACGCTTTACGTGGACTTTTTTGACGGTGACGGTCTTTTGCTTTCTCAAAGAGTGGTAAAAATCGAAAACGGACGAGGTGCAGGTGATTTCCAGGTTCCTCAATTTGGAAAACCAGGGGAATATCAGATCCGTGCTTACACCAGCTGGATGAGAAATTTCGGGGAAGAATATTTCTTTTCTCAAACCGTTCGGGTGGTAGATGGAGCAGGAGGTTCCTTTCTTCCTCAGGTAAAATTCAGTTCCATTCAAAGTGACAATGGCAAAACAAGGTACCAGGTAGAATTGGTAGCCATCAATTCTGCTGGTCAGGCACTTTCCAACCAAAGTGTCAAGGTGGCCGCCATTGCAGGAAAGGAGGAATTATACCAGCAAGATCTTCGGCTCAATGCCCAAGGCGAAGCTTCTTTTAGCTTTTCTATCTTAGAGAAGGCCTATCCTGAGCAGCACCTCGAATTAACATTTCTGGAAAATCCGGATTACGCAGTCACACAAAAAATTGCTCTTCCTTATTCTCTAAAACTTGCCGATATCCAATTCCTTCCGGAAGGAGGAAATCTGGTACAGGGGAAAAAATCGGTGGTTGCCATCCGTGCGATTTTCCCTGACGGATCTCCTGCAGCCATCCAAGGCAATATAGCCAATCTCGAAAATTCAAGCTTTGAAACCAATGAACGCGGCTTGGGAAGACTGGAATTTCAGCCTGAAAAAGCAACTTATCAAGCGCAGATCTCCTTGAAATCTACCGGGGAGAAAATCCAAGTAAACTTCCCCGAGGCTTATCCCAAAGGTCTTGTCATCCAAGTTCAAAATAATCCTGAGGCCACCTATCTTTCTGCCTTGATCCAAGGTGTGGGTGTAGAGGAGAATCTCTACCTAGTCTCTCATACCAGAGGTTTGGTCAATTTCCTGATGCAAGGCAAATTGTCCAATGGAGTTTGGGGTGCCCGGATTCCCAAGCAAACCTTACCCTCAGGAATCAACACCATCACCGTGTTGACAGAAGATGGAAAACCATTGGTAGAACGATTGGTATTAGTACAAAACGAGGATCGTCTCGAACTGGGGGTGGAAAAAAACGGAAGCTTGAACCCACGAGGCAAAATCAAATTAACGCTTAGTAACTCCTTTCAAAACCAATCGGCTGCGGGTTCCTTCTCTGTAGCCGTTGCGGACGCAGATCAGGTAACCGAAGAGAGTATGGAGAAGGGAAGTATTTTCTCCCATTTGCTGCTCAGTTCGGATTTGGTAGGCAAAATCTCTCAACCTGGGTATTATTTTCAAAACCAAAATCCGGAAACCTTTCAGGAATTGGATCTGCTGATGCTAACCCATGGCTGGAGAAGATTTTCCTGGGAAGATGTCCTAGCTGAAAAATACCCTGAAAATGGATTTTACATTGAGCAGGGCATCACCATAGAAGGACAAATCACCGAGCAGACCAAATCCAAAAAAGGACTTGCCGGAGGAAAAATCAGCGCCTTAGTCGGAGATGGAATTGAGTTGATCGGATCTGAGTATGGACCAGACGGTCGATTTATTTTACCTGGGTTGGACTATTCGGATTCCCTTACCGTGACCATTACGGCAGAAGATTCCCGATTGAAAAACTTCATTGATTTGGAAGTTTTCCAAAGGACTCCTCCTTTTCAATTTCTGCCAGGAATCTATGCCCAAGAGATCAAATGGCCTAAAGAACTGGCGGCAAGTTACCAAGCTAGAAACCTGATGCGACAGCTGAATTCTGATGACAAGATTACCGATCTGGAAGGAATTACCGTTGAGGCCAAGACTCTTCAGGACGAGCAAAACAACTCCCGAAAACTGTACGGGGAAGGGGATGCCAGCATCAATCCAGACGCTATTCCCGGCAGTGTGGGATTCAGCAATATTTTCCAGATGATCCAAGGCCGTGTCGCAGGGGTACGAGTAAGCCTCAATGGCTTTAGTGTCTCCGTCCAAATCCGGGGTGCGGGATCCATACAGGCCGGAACGGAGCCTCTCTACCTTTTGGATAATGTTCCAGTAGATGCCTCCTTGTTATTTCAGGTAAATCCAAGAGACGTCCAAAGCATCGAGGTATTCAAAGACCCTGCCCGAACAGCCATTTTTGGCTCACAAGGCGCAAACGGAGTCATTGCAGTGTACACCAAAACAGGGGCAGGAATTTCCTATCAAAGTGTCGGAGGAAATCTGGTCTTGTCCTATGGAGGCTACGATAGTCCACGGGAATTTTACTCTCCGAAATATGATGTACCAGCACCTAGCGTGAGCGACCAGCGCGCCACCTTATTCTGGAAACCTCTTTTGGAAATCGGAACTGAGGGCAAAGGAACCTTGGAGTTTTTCAACTCCGACTCTGCAAAACGACTTTTAATTGTCGTAGAAGGAATGGATGCTAAGGGAAGACTTGGACGATTAGTCAAAATACTGGACTAGAGATTGGAATTTACAGGCAGGGAGATTACCTTTTTTAAAAAATTAATGATGAAAAAGTCAATCTTCCTGCTCGCTTTTATAATTCTCGCAATGAGCATTTCATTTGCTCAAACCCAAGGGGATGCCAGAATTCACGGAAATGGATATTATGGATTCCGGTTAAAATCTTGGGGTGTAGGCGGCGGTTTGGAATATTTTTTCGCAGACAACTTTGCCTTGATGCCTAGCTACACCGTTTTAAATCCCGATGTAGGCAATGCCAGTAATTTCAGCTTTGATTTGAGGTATTACCTTACCCAAGGAGCCTCTCAAGTCTATGTGATGGCAGGGTATAGTCAGACTTTTCAAAATACCCAACCAGGAGTACCTGGCACCAAGCAAAACTACGTGGGCGGAAATATGGGAGTAGGAGCATTTATCCCATTCACTGACTGGGTAGGTCTCAACACGGAATTTAAGTTTCAAAGCCAGTTCACTCAAGAACTGGGATTTAAAGTGGGACTCGCATTCCCACTTTAAATCCCAATCAGGAGGTACAAACCTGCCGCCAAGACTGCTCCCAATATCGGACCCACCACAGGCACCCAAGAATATCCCCAATCCGAATCGCCTTTCCCTTTGATGGGCAAGAGTTGATGCATTATCCTAGGCCCCAAGTCTCTGGCTGGGTTAATCGCATATCCAGTTGTACCTCCCAGCCCCAAACCGATTACCCAAACCAAAAGGGCAACTGGCAAGGCTCCTACAGAACCAAGGCCAATTGGTGTTTTGGCAGAATCCTCCAGATTTGCTCCGGTGATGTAGAGGATCACAAAGATCAGTACAAACGTCCCCAGCAATTCCGACAAAACACTGGTTGGAAAATTCCGAACGGCTGGATCGGTACAAAAAGGTGCTCTTTTCAACCCGGGATCATCGGTCAAATCGAAATGATGCCGATACATCAGCCAAGCCAAGCCCGATCCGATCATCGCTCCAGCCACTTGCGCCAAAATATATCCCGGAGCCATAGCCCAGTCAAATTTTCCCACTACCGCCAATCCAATGGTTACTGCAGGATTGATATGGGCTCCACTAGATGGTCCCGCTACCACTACTCCACAAAAAACGGCCAAAGCCCACGCTGTGGTGATCGCCATTACCCCTCCACCATTTCCTTTGGTTCCCGGTAAAATTACATTGGCCACTACTCCTGAACCCAGGAGCAGCAAGATGCCTGTTCCGATAAATTCTGCGATATAAGGATTCATGATTCAACCCAGTTTTTAGATCTTTCTACTGCTTTTTGCCAAAAATGAAGAAGGGCTTCGCGTTTTGGTTGGTCCATTTCCGGAGAAAAACTCTTATCAGCCTTCCAAAGGGATTGTATTTCATCCTGATTTTTCCAGAAACCAATCGCCAATCCTGCCAAAAATGCTGCTCCTGCGGCTGTCGTCTCGATGATCTCTGGCCGCTTGATTTCACAGTTCAGTATATCCGACTGAAACTGCATCAGGAAATTGTTTGCCGTAGCTCCACCATCAACGCGTAATTCTTGAGTTGGCTTCCCGCTATCCTTTTCCATGGCCTTGATGACATCATGGACTTGATAGGCAATCGCCTCCAAAGCTGCCCGCGCCATATGAGCAATCGTGGTACCTCGGGTAATCCCGAAAAAAGCTCCTCGGGCATCCTGGTCCCAATGCGGAGCACCAAGCCCTGATAGTGCAGGAACAAAATAAACGCCGTCATTTCCTTCCAGACTAGTGGCTAGCTTTTCTGTTTCCTTGGCATTTTTGAATAACTCCAACCCGTCTCGAAGCCATTGTACTGCCGCACCTCCGATAAACACAGAACCTTCTAAAGCATAATTGATTTCCCCTCCTATCTTCCAGGCCACGGTGGTCAAAAGTTGGTTTTGAGACTTGACTGCTTTTTTCCCGGTATTCATGACCAAAAAGCAGCCCGTTCCATAGGTGGTTTTCGCCATTCCTGGCTCTGTGCAAAGCTGCCCGAATAGCGCCGCTTGCTGATCTCCTGCTACTCCCGCTATCGGAATCTTGATGCTTAGCACGTCTCCTGCTGTCTCGCAAAATACCTCGGAACAGGATTTTACCTCCGGAAGCATGGACTTGGGGATTCCAAAAATATCCAAAAGCTCCTCATCCCATTCTTGGGTATGGATGTTGAAAAGCATGGTCCGGCTTGCATTGGTAATGTCTGTCAGATGTTCTTTTCCGGAGGTCAATTTCCACATCAACCACGAGTCCACCGTTCCAAAGGCCAGTTCTCCAGCTTCCGCCTTTTCTCTTGCCCCCTTCACTTTCTCGAGGATCCAGCGGATTTTGGTCGCTGAGAAATAAGCATCGATGATCAGCCCTGTTTTGTCCGCGATCCGCTCTGCGAGGCCTTTTTCTTTCAGTTCATTGCAAAATGCAGCAGTCCTTCTATCCTGCCATACGATGGCTTTATGGATGGGCTGGCCTGTTTTCCGATCCCATACAATGGTTGTTTCCCGCTGATTCGTAATGCCGATGGCCGCGATTTGATCCGCCCGGATATCCTTGTTCACCAAAGCCTCTATCATGACAGAAGACTGGCTGGTCCAGATTTCATTGGCATCGTGCTCCACCCAGCCTTGTTGGGGAAAATACTGCTTGAATTCTTTTTGGGCCACCGAAACAATCTGGCCCTTTTTGTCAAAAACAATCGCTCTGGAACTGGTCGTCCCCTGATCCAGGGCGAGGATGTAGGGTTTATTTTGGGTCATTCGTTTTAGTTATTTATCAAATATTTATGTGCTGTCTTACTAAAATCCTCCAGCTCCGCGGCAATCCATTCTGCGTCTTTTCCCATCTCTGCTGCCATTATCTGGACTACCAGCTCTGCACTATCCAAAGCGGCCTGAGCATCCAAAATCAACAATCTGACTCTTCTGGATAATACATCCTCTAGCTTCATGGCCATTTCATTACGCACTGCCCACACCACCTCGGCCATAATATTGGGAAAATTCACGTGGATCTTTTCTGCATAAAGGGGCTTCTCAAGGGCGATTTCCTGAATCTTGGATGCATTGGATCCATACACGGCCCAGTGCCCTTCAGGAATATCCTTGGTATAGCCATGAAGCAGGATCTCCTTGGAGTGAGACTCCGGAAGTATTTCCCCTGTCACCTTAGAAAAATATTCCACGGTTTCTTCTCCCATTTTTCGAAAGGTGGTCCACTTGCCTCCGGTGATGGATACTAAGCCGCTCTCAGAAAGGATCACTTTATGGGATCGGGAAATTTCTTTGGTTTTGGTGCTGCCTTCCTTGGGTCTTGCCAAGGGTCTAAGTCCTGCAAAAACTGCCTTCACGTCCTCTCTGCTCGGTTTTCTGGTCAAATATCCCGCCGCTGTTTCCAAGACAAAATCAATCTCTCTTTTCAAGGCTTCGGGCTCCAATTTGGGTTTCTGGCGGAGTGTATCGGTAGTTCCTACGACAAGTTTTCCGTGCCATGGAACTGCAAAAAGCACTCTCCCATCCCTTGTTTTGGGAATCATGAGGGCGTCTTTGCCACCCAAAAAATCCAAATCTAAAACCAAGTGAATTCCTTGGCTCGGCTGGATCGTTTTAGGGGCTCCGGGCTTGTCCATTTCCAAGATCTTGTCCGCAAAGACTCCCGTGGCATTGACCACCATCTTGGCATTGATAGCATAGGTTTTACCGGCGATTGCATCCCGAACTTTAACCCCCTGGATTTTTCCATTCTCACCCTTCTCTAAGGAGGTGACTTTGGTATAATTTAAAATACAAGCTCCCGCATGATCGGCAGTTTGGGCAATCGCCAGCGCCAGCCTTGCATCGTCAAATTGTCCGTCGTAATATACAATTCCACCAAAAAGTTTCTTGGGGTCTAAGCCAGGCATCCGGCGAATTGTCTCTTCCTTGGAAATATAGCGGGATGGCCCAAGGCTGAGATTGGCAGCCATGTAATCATATAATTTGAGCCCAGTACTGTATTTGATTCTTTCGAGTTGGGAAAAGACAGGGATAATGAAAGGTTGGCTTTGGGTGAGATGGGGAGCATTATTGATCAGTCTTCCCCGCTCGCGCAAAGCTTCCAAAACCAAAAAAACGTCACCTTGAGCAAGATATCTTACTCCTCCATGCAGGAGCTTGGTGCTTCTACTGGAAGTACCTTTGGCAAAATCTGCTCTTTCAAAAAGTGCTACAGAAAGTCCTCTGGACACTGCATCCAAGGCAACCCCCAGACCGGAGGAGCCTCCACCGATGACGACAATGTCCCAAACTTTATCTTTATCCTGAAGCTGACTGAGGTTCTCTTCCCGATTCATCTATTCCTTGACTTAAGTCTTCAAGATAAAGGAAATGAACCTCCAAAGGAACAGATGGCTTAAAAATCCTTGTATAGTTTTCGTTCTACTTTCTCACCATTCGCATCTAAAGTCACCACAAAAATATAATCGTATTCAATATCAGTCAGATCAGGATACTCTTCACCCTGGCCCACAAAATAATTTGCCAGCTTATTTACGGTATTGCTATGGCCCACGACGAGGGCATTTCCTTCCAAGGTCCGGAGCTTTTGTACTAATGAATCATGATTTCGGGGATCATAAAGCTCAATCTCCAATCCAGCTGCCTCGGCTGTGGGCAATGCCGTGTTTTTGGTTCGGAGGTAATCTGTAGAATAAATATGCTTGATCTCCTCTCCTTCCAAAATCTGGGCAAGCTTCTTCGCCCGGATTTTCCCTACCTGCAAAAGATCCGGATCCGAACCTTCCAATTGCTTCTCCGCATGCCGGACGATGTATATGGTTTTGGATTGATTTTTCTTTCCGCAGGAAAATAAAACCAGAGAGGCGAAAATTAAGATCAGAAGGTTTCTCATACGAACTTGAAATATGCTTTGTGAAATTCAATTGAAATATGTCCCGATTTCATACGTGACGAAATATAAGGCCAAAGTTTATCAAGCCTCAGACCATTACTTTTAAAGCAACTGGATTTCAACTGGATTTCTTTTACCCAGAAAACGTATTATCCAAGTGCTGATCTTTGGCTTTGATTTCCTCAAATTCCAAAAACTGCTCCCAGAATTCATTTTCCGGCAAAGCTGCACGCATGAATAATTTTTCTTTCTTGATCGGGTGGACAAAAACTAAATGGAAGGCATGCAGATTGATGCTGGCATCAGGATTTGCTTTGGGAAAGCCATACTTCACATCCCCTCGGATCGGACAACCCATCGAAGCCAATTGGACTCGAATTTGGTGAGGCCTGCCGGAAATAGGTCTTACCTCCAAAAGCCAGTGGTCATTCAGCGTTCCTAAAACCTTATAGTTTAACTCAGCCTTTTGAGAGCCTGGGACTTCTCTTTCATGGGCAGTGACAACGTTCTTGGCTTCGTCTTTAGTCAACCAATGCGTCAATTTTCCCATTTCCTCTTTGGGACGTCTTTTGACAATAGCCCAATAAACTTTGTGAATATCCCTTTTTCGAAAAAGCTCCATCATTCGCTCCAAACCTTTTGAGGTCCGTGCAAAGGCTACCAGCCCACTTACCGGACGGTCTAAACGATGAACTGGATGAAGAAATACGGCTCCTGGCTTTTCGTATTTCTCGGCAATATATTTTTTGCAATAGTCAATAAGGGTCTTGTCTCCGGTTTTGTCACCTTGGACTAATACCCCTGAAGCTTTATTGACAATGAGCAGGTGGTTGTCTTCATAGACAACTGAAAATGGTTTTGTTCTCATAATGAATGGCAAAGGTACAGGAATATGTTGGATGTCAGATGTCGGATGTCGGATGTCAGATGCGCAGGACATCGGTCATCCGACTTCAAGCATCTAACATTTTTTTTATTTCATAATCCTGCAAATGCGCATTCAGCCAGCCCTCCTCCAGATCTGCACCATATTTTTTGTAAAAATTGATGGCAGGCTCATTCCAATCTAAGACTTGCCACATCATTCCCGTACAGCCCTCCTCAAGGGTCTTGGCTAAAATTCTGTCGAAAAGGAGTTTTCCGGCTCCATTTCCCCGCTCAGCTTCCGTCACTACCAGATCTTCGAGATACATCCTTTTCCCCTTCCAGGTAGAGTATCGATAGTAATAGATAGCTATACCGATGATCTCCCCCGTTTTTTCTTTTTCACATACAAAAAGTCCATACACAGGATTCGGCCCAAAACCGTCCGCCTTCATCATCTCTAGGGTATTGGTGACTTGCTCGGGAGCTTTTTCATACAATGCCAACTCCTTGATCAGTTCAAGGACTCGGGGAAGATCTTCGATTTTTCCTTCTCGGAGGGTATACATATGCCTTTCTTAAACTTTGATTTGGTTATTTCTTTTCGAACGGCCTAAATTAGTCAAAACCTGAGAAACGAATGTTTTTAGCCATAGATGCCGGCAACTCCAATGTAGTATTCGCACTTTTTGATGAAGAAAGCGGATCCTGGACCAATCAATTCAGATTGGAAACCAAAACCCCAAAGTTGATTTCCCAACTCAGCAAAAAAGCTCCTCTATACTTCCTGGAACATGGAATTCAGCCCTCTCAAATCCAGAGAATAGGATTTAGCTCGGTAGTTCCTGAGATCAACCCGATCATCGATCAGTTTTGTGAAAACTACTTCGGCGTCAAACCCTACCTCATCATTCCCAAAAGTTACTCGAAACTTTCAGTTAAACCTGTTCGGCCAAACGAAATAGGCACCGACCTGATGTGCAATGTGGTGGCTGCATACTCCAGATTCCAAAAACCGGTGATTGTCGTTGATTTTGGAACAGCCTTGACTTTTACTGCGGTAGATGAAAATGGAAACATTCTGGGAGTAAATATTGTCCCAGGACTTCAGACAGCAATTCGTTCCCTCTTCACCAATACTTCCAAACTTCCTGAAGTAGAACTCAAACTACCTGAATCTGCCTTGGGCAAAAATACCATTCATGCCATCCAAGCCGGAGTATTGTATGGCTACACCGGATTGGTCAAAGGGATGATCGAAAGCATTCGGCAAGAGACCAAAAAAGAGTTCACCATCGTTGCCACGGGAGGGCTTTCCTCGATTTTGACAAATCTCAAGGATATTTTTGACGAGGTGGACAAAAACCTAACTTTAGAAGGCTTGCGAATCATCACAGAAGCAAACGTCTAAAATTGAGTCAATTTTTCAATCTTTCAATTTTTAAATGGTTTACCTTTGTCCTAACCAAATTTCTCCTTCGCTATGAACGAGCGCTATATGCAGCGCGGTGTTTCCGCCTCCAAAGAAGATGTACATAAGGCCATTTCTAAATTGGACAAGGGGCTTTTCCCACAGGCTTTTTGCAAAATCGTAGAAGACACCCTTGGCAATGACCCTGATTTCTGCAACATCATGCATGCCGATGGAGCTGGAACAAAGTCGTCTCTAGCCTACCTTTATTGGAAAGAAACCGGTGATTTAAGTGTGTGGAAAGGAATTGCACAAGACGCAATCATCATGAATACCGATGACTTGCTTTGCGTAGGGGCAATCAATAACATCTTGGTATCCTCCACGATTGGACGAAACAAAAATCTGGTCCCGGGAGAAGTGATTTCTGCCATTATCGAAGGCACTGAAGAGGTCCTTCAAATGCTTCGTGACAACGGAGTGAACGCCGTTCTTACAGGAGGTGAAACTGCCGATGTTGGAGATCTGGTGCGAACTATCATTGTGGACAGTACCGTGACCTGCCGAATGAGGAGAGATGAGGTCATCAGCAATGACAAAATTCAGGCAGGAGATGTGATCGTAGGTTTGGCATCTTTTGGCCAGGCCAAATATGAGAAAGAATACAACGGTGGAATGGGAAGCAATGGATTGACTTCCGCCCGCCATGATGTCTTCAATAAAGTTTTAAAAACCAAATACCCGGAAAGCTTCGATCCCTCCGTACCAGAGGAATTAGTGTATGCGGGGAAATATAACCTGACTGACCCAGCTCCCGGAGCGCCTGTCAATATCGGCAAGTTGGTACTTTCTCCTACGAGAACCTATGCGCCGATTATGGTGGATGTCTTGAACTACATGCGTCCCAAAATCCATGGATTGGTGCATTGCAGCGGAGGCGCCCAGACCAAGGTTCTTCACTTCGTGGATAAAGTGCATGTCATTAAAGACAACCTTTTTGAAACTCCTCCTTTGTTCAAAATCATTCAGGAGGAAAGCGGAACAGATTGGAAGGAAATGTACAAGGTATTCAATATGGGGCACCGCATGGAAGTCTATTTGGACGAACGCTATGCTGAGGAAATCATCGACATTGCAGAATCCTACGGAGTGGAGGCTCAGATCATCGGAAGAGTAGAACCGCATGAAAGCAAGAAAGTAACCATCCACAGCCCTTACGGAACCTTTGAATATTAAGAATTCGATATTCGATATTCGATATTCGGTATTCGATATTCGATATTCTTACATAGAAAATAAATTATTGGTTATTGGTTATTGGTTATTGGTTATTGGTTATTGGTTATTGGTTATTGAAATTTCCAGCACTCATTTTTCAAAGAATTTAATTCATGAAAAATTCTTCAGAAGTACTTAAAAAGGCCCTAAAGATCGTTCTTTGGGCTTTTATTTTTTTGCTAGTAATCGGCCTCCTTACCATTACCAGGGTAGATCGAACCCCGATTCAAGCTCAGGATTTCTACCGAGAAACACTCGACAGGCTAGACAAAACTCCATGGACAGGATCTCAGGGGGAAGCTTGGCTGGCAGGCTGGGCAAAGAGAAATACCACTCCCAACCGGCCGGTTGATCTGGTTGGATATGCGCCTCGTGGCCCCTATGAATTTGTGCAGGATAGCAGTTTTGTTAAAGCACTTACACTTTCCAATGGAAAAAGCCAGTTGGCTTGGCTGAACTTTGAACTCCTGATCGTCCATCCTGAACTGGCAAAAGCCGTGGAAGAAGGAGTGAAGAAAGCAGATTTGCCCTTAGACCAATTGATTTTCACTGCCACGCATACCCATTCCGGAATGGGAGGCTACATGCCTGGACCCTTAGGCGAAATGGCCTTTGGAGGGTATGACGAAGCAATTGTAAAGCTCTTGGTTGATAAAAGCGTGGAAGCTTTGAAAGATGCACTTTCCTCTCAGGATACGGTATCCATCAGCTACCGAAAGACCAGTGCTGAAAACCATGTAGCCAATCGGTTTATTCAGGACGGTCCTTTTGATCCCTTTGTCCGGCAAGTTATTTTTTCCAAAAGAGATCAGACCAAGGCAGTCTTCTTCACCTATTCTGCGCATGCCACTTGCTTGGATCCAAAATTCATGGGGCTATCTGGAGATTACCCTAAATATCTCACCCGGAAAATGGAGGAAAGGGATTATGATTTCGCACTTTATGCTGCAGGTACTGTAGGCAGTCACCGGCCCTTGGTCAAGGGAAAATCTTTGGAACAGCTACAGGAATATGTAGCCAGTCTGGATTCGGTGATTTGGCTTAGGATGACCGCTTTTGCTTCCAATAACAACCCAAGAATCGAATATTCGAGGCTGAACATTTCCCTTCGGGAGCCTCATTTGAGAATTTCAGAAGACTTGAGAATAAGACCTTGGCTGTTTCGCTATTTGGTGGGAGACACCAATGCCCATCTGGACATTTCCTTGGTTGGAAACATTTTATTTGTCGCTTCTTCGGGTGAGCTTTCCGGGGTTTTCTATGAGGAATGGGAAAAACTGGCCCAAAGCCGGAGATTGAAATTGATCGTGACAACTTTCAATGGAGGTTATATCGGATATATCACTCCGGATGAATTGTATGACGAGCGCTTTCATGAAGTAAGAGAGATGAATTGGTATGGTCCTGGGAATGGAACATACTTTGATCAAATGATCCAGAAAATAATCCAACGAGCAGGAAAATAACTCTACCATGACCGATGCCCCTTCCCTAATTCAAAGCATAATTTCTTGCAAATGCCCGAAATGCCGAAAAGGCGATCTCTTTGTTGGAAATAACCCAAGCAATCCCAAGCAACTTTTTGAAATGAATAAAAGCTGTCCGACGTGTAGTCAGACTTTTGAGCCAGAGCCGGGGTTTTATTTTGGAGCAATGTTCATCAGCTATGCCTTCAATACCACTCTTTTTATAGCCGTCTGGGTACTTTATTCCAATCTTACTGAGGATTTCTCCATCCTCACTCTCTTGGCAATTATGGGGATTTCGGCTGTAGTTTTCCTACCTCTGTTTTTCAGATGGAGCAGAGCTATTTGGATTTCCATCTTTGTTCCTTTTGAGAAAAAAAGTCAGTCCTCAGGCTCCAAAACATAAACCTGAGCTCTGATCCAACCCTTATGCCATACCTTTTCTTCCAAAAGCCTATACCCTGTCTTTTGGAATAATCTTGAGTAATCCGGAAGGTCTTTTCTAGGATGATTGGTGAAAATTCGAAAAAACAGCAACATCACTTGTAGGAGTAGGTTTTGTCGAAATGTTTGGGGCGAAAAAAAATCACTGACCACCACTTTTCCAGATTCAGAAATTGAGCTTTTGATTTTTTCCAGTAATTGCTCAATCTCCTCATCCTGGAGAGAATCCAAGAGGAAAGGAAGAAAAAAACAGTCTCCTTTATTATGCCCGGTATATTCCCCGTGGACAAAGTGTAAATGCGAATGATGCAGATTTTTACGGGCTAGCTGAAGCATCTTGGCAGATTTTTCAAAGTAAAATCCTTTCAGTTGATTTCCATATTCCTGGTAGGCTGTCCCGTCTCCACCACCTATAAAAATCAATTCTTGATCGAGAATGTCATCCAAAAATGCTTGGTTGGCCTCTAGGATCTTTTTGCCAAAAACTGCCTGAGACAGCATTTGATAAAAAGGGGCCAAGAAACCATAGTTGTCGGACATAAGTTTATATTGCTTATAACTCTAACCCAAAACAACTTTTTATGAAAAATCTCCTGAATAAGATCAGCGGAATTCGCCAATTGCTTTCCTCCATTGATTTGGACCAGATCGCAAAGCTATCCCAAAAAGTAGATTTGCCGAAAATGGTAGGATTAGTCTCTCAAATGAGTGAGTCCGACTTGAGTAGAATGATGGGAATGCTCAAGGGCGGAGGGAAGCCCAAAGAAATTCCTCCGATCAATGGGGACTTTTACGAGTTGGGCAAAAGCCTTCCCAAACATGAAAGAGAGATTCAGCTCCGGGTGAGGGAGTTTATGGAGCGGGAAATCAAACCGATTGCCAATGACTATTGGAACCGGGCCGAGTTCCCCATGCATATTATCCCGAAAATGGCGGAGTTGGACATTGCAGGCCTAACGTACCAGGGCTATGGATGCCCGGGGCATTCTGCCCTTTTGGAAGGGTTTATCGCCATGGAAATGGCGAGAGTGGACACGTCAATCTCCACTTTTTTTGGGGTACAGAGTGGACTTGCCATGGGTTCGATTTACCTCTGCGGCTCCGAAGAGCAAAAACAAGAATGGCTTCCAGCGATGCAGAAGCTTGAAAAAATCGGGGCTTTTGGGCTGACTGAACCGGAAGTGGGCTCAGGAGCAGCAGGAGGTCTTACAACCACATGCAAAAAAGAGGGGGACTCCTGGATTTTAAATGGACAAAAAAAATGGATTGGGAATGCGACTTTCTCTGACATGACCGTCATCTGGGCCAGAGATTTGGATGACAATCAGGTAAAAGGATTTATTGTTCGAAAAGATAATCCGGGATTTAAAGCGGAAAAACTCGAGGATAAAATGGCCCTAAGAACTGTCCAGAATGCCCTGATCACCATGACCAACTGTGAAGTCCCCGAAAGTGACCGACTTCAAAATGCCAACTCATTCCGTGACACGGCTAAAGTTTTGCGCATGACTCGAGCAGGTGTAGCCTGGCAAGCCGTGGGATGTGCGCGGGGAGCCTATGAATTAGCTCTAGCTTATACCAACGAGCGGGAACAATTTGGACGCCCGATTGCTTCTTTTCAGCTGGTCCAAGACCTTTTGGTGACCATGTTGGGGGATTTGACTGCCATGCAGACCATGGTCTTCCGACTATCTCAGATGCAGGATGAGGGCGATTTGCTTGATGAGCATGCTTCCTTGGCGAAGGTTTTTTGTACGCTGAGAATGCGTTCCATTGTAGATCAGGCCCGCGAGCTTTTTGGAGGAAATGGCATTCTGCTCCAGCATGACATCGCGAGATTCGTTGCGGATGCCGAAGCAGTCTATTCTTATGAAGGCACCAAGGAAATCAATTCCCTGATCGTAGGTAGGGCCATTACTGGTCACAGCGCTTTTGTCTAAAGAACCAAAAGAAGCCAGGGCAACAAAAAACTGGCTTCCATTCTTTTCCTTTTGGCTTCAGCACTCAGGTTTGTCCTGAAAAAGCTCAAGAAATGAATCAGCGCAATCAGCATCAACACACAGGTAAATGGCCGGTAAAACGAATTGAGCAAAATAAATCCCGCCAGACCTAGAAATATCAAAAGGAAATTCAATCTCCGGATTCCTAGAATCAATTTACCCGGATCCATCATTGCTGCCACGGAAGCAAATCCTTGTGCCCGATCATCTTTCCTGTCTAATTCCGCAAGCATCAGGAGATTTAAAAAAGCCAATGCAATAAAAAAAAGGAAGAATAAAAGAGGCTTCAGAATAAGGTCTTCCGGATTTGCTCGAAGCATGGGTATCCAGGCAATGCCCAAGACATAAAAAACTGAGGTGCTAAATTCCTTAAGGTATCCAGAAGCTCTCCCTGCTTTTCTCAAAAGGATCATAGTCAAGAGAATCACACCTCCCAAAATCACACTCAGGTAGAACTCTTTCCCCAAGCCAAGGATCCTAAAGGCCAAAGTCATTCCCAGCAGCACCACCAGCAAAAGGATTCCGCTTAGTGTTTTTTTATTTTTTGCATGAAAGCTATGCCGATGGGAAACTAAGACCTTAGCTTGATTGGCATCCCACAAATGATCTCCTGTATAGATGCTCCATACAGCCAACCCCAAAAGGAGAAATATCTGCCAGCCAATATCAACCCTCAAGAGTTGGGAGAAAAACAGAAGGCCTGCCATCGCCCCCAAAGCCACATCTAGGGATAGCAGGGAAACATAGTGCCAAAGTTTTTCAGCCAATTTCATGAGTTAAAAATAAAGGGCTAATGCCAGTGATCACTAAACCAAGTTGATTTATTCCAAATATTTCTATTTTCAGAAAATTATCGTGGATTGAAAAAAACAAATCATTGCACCAACCCAAAACCTAACCTATGAAAAAATTAACACTACTGGTTGCAGCAGCTTTGATAAGCTGTCTCACATTTGCACAGGCTCCCATCAAAGTCGCCTTTGTGGGAAACAGCATCACCCAAGGCCCCGGAAGGGAAAATCCGGATAGCTACCCGCTCCAAGTCGGGTCTTTACTTGGGGATTCTTACGAGGTGAAAAATTTTGGAGTCAGTGGAAGGACTATGCTCCGCAAAGGAGATTACCCTTATTGGAATGAGCCTCAGTTTCAGGAGGCGAAAAATTTTCACCCTGACGTGCTTTTGATAAAACTCGGAACCAATGACTCTAAGCCTCAAAACTGGGCTCATAAGGAGGATTTTGTCAAAGACTATTTGGACATGATCGCCGAATTCCGCGAAAATATGCCCAAAGATGGGAAGATCTACATCATCATTCCGGTACCGGTCACTAAGGTAAACTTTGGTATCAACCCTGAGATCATGCACAATGAGCAGCGTTTGATGCTATTCGATATTATCCAAAAGTCAGGTGCCGAGGTGATTGATTTATACACTCCTTTGATGGATAAACCCGAACTGCTCCCTGACGGAGTTCATCCTAACAAGGAAGGATTGACCATTATGGCTCAGGTGATTGCCAGAAGAATCATGATGTAAACAGAAATCCGGATTAGGTTTGGAAGTAATTTTTATAGCCTAATCCGGAAATCTATTAATTCTCATTCATAAACCAAACTTGCTTCCATACTCCTTCAAAAGGATCATTGGACTGGGGAATTCCGGGAGTACTCCTTCCCTCTTGGATATACCGGATTAAAGTTTGTTTTAATTCAAGAACTTTATCCTTTTCTTCTGCTTCTAGATTCTTGGACTCTCCAGGATCTGTGGCCAAATTATAAAGTTGTACTTCAGGGAGATTAGCTTCTGCAGGATCTCCAGGCCTAGGAAAACTCCAGCCCCCAGAGCCTTTAGCAAGAATCAGTTTCCAATCTCCTTTTCGGATGGCAAAACTTCCATCCACAGAGTGAAACACAGTGGCCTCACGAAACCCTTTCGGTTGATTTTCTGAATTAAAAAGAGGAAACAAAGAGTAGCTATCCTCCCCTTCATGGTCAGGAATTGAATAGTTGGCGATCTCCGCTGCCGTGGCAAAAAAATCAATCAAAGAGATGGTCTCATCACGAGAAGAACCAGCCATAATTTTGGAAGGCCATTTGGCTATAAAAGGAACCCGATGTCCTCCTTCATAGATGTCGGCTTTATGCCCTCTAAAATGAGCACTGGGAAAATGCCCCATTTCAACCAATTTAGTAAAGCCTGCCGCAGGAGCACATCCATTGTCACTGGAAAAAATAAGCAAGGTATTTTCTTCTATTCCTGCAGCCTTCAACGCTTGATTGACTTGACCGATATAATCATCGATCATCATGACAAAATCAGCATAGGGGAGCAATCCGCTTTTCCCTTGCCAGGCTTCAGCTGGAAGAATTGGTGTGTGAGGGGAAGGCAAGGCTAGGTAAAGGAAAAATGGCTTTTCCTCATTGGATTGATTTTCTATGTATTGAATTGCTCGGGTAAAAAAGTTTGGGGTAACCTCTTCATGGATAAAATCTGGGGAAGTCGGTCCTTTTCTCCACCAGGAATATTCTCCTTCATCAATTGTAACTCTATCAGGTTCTTGGGTTACTTTTCCATTTTCTACATAGACATAAGGTGCCATGTCCAAAGAAGCAGGAAGCGCATAGCTGTACTCAAAACCCAAGGTATTGGGGCCATTCTGGATAGGTTTGGAGAAATCAACCAACTCATAATTGACAGATTCCCCAGATCCAATTTGACTTATGGAATCCACCTTCAAAGCCCAATCCCATCCTAAATGCCATTTTCCAATAAAAGCAGTTTGGTATCCTCTAGACTTTAATAGTGAGGCAACTATTGTTCTTTCTTTGGGAATCAAGGCTTTGGATTCCCCAGTCAAAACACCCTTTTTCAAGCTAGTCCTCCAATTGTATCGGCCTGTGAGCAGAGCATACCGGGAAGGAGTACAAACTGCAGAAGTGGTGTGGGCATCGGTAAAAATCATCCCTTCCATTGCCAATTGGTCTAGATGGGGTGTTTGGATTTTACTGTCCGAATAAAATGCTTTCAGGTCTCCATACCCCATATCATCGGCTAGGATAAAAATGATATTGGGTGGTTTTTCGTCATTGGACTTTTTGGAACAAGAGGAAAAAAGCAATCCTATTCCTAAGAGGGGAATAATAAAGGAAAAATTCTTCATGGCCGGAGTAGTTTATTGAATTAAACTAGCCATTTAAATGGAATTAGTAAACCTAGAAAAAATAAAAAACCACAGCCCTTGGAGCTGTGGTTCTGAGTTTGGATCTATTGTGATGTTATTTTCCTCCCAATGCGTTGGCACCAGCTACGATCTCAAGGATCTCGTTGGTAATCGCCGCCTGACGGGTTCTGTTATACATCAGTTTCAATTCTTTTAGCAAGTCCCCTGCATTTTCTGTAGCCTTATCCATAGCCGTCATTCGGGCGCCGTGTTCAGAAGCATTACTTTCCAATACTGCTTTGTAGAACTGTATTTTCAAGGAAGTAGGTACTAGCTCTTCAATGATGTAAGCTCTAGATGGCTCTAGGATATAGTCAGTTTCTGATGTTTTTACTTCAGTGGTCTCTTGTGGAGCCATTGGAAGGAATTGCTCAGTACGCACAACTTGGGTGGCTACGTTTTTGAATTCATTGTACACCAAGTACACCTGATCAAAATCACCGGCGACAAAACTATTCATGGCAAATTCAGCTGCCTGTCTTACCGTATCGAAAGACAAATTTCCGAACACGCCATAGAACTCACCGATAAAAGAATGAGAGGATTTTTTGAAATATTCAAAAGACTTCTTTCCAATTGGAAGAATGGTGATCTCAGCTCCTGCAAACTGGTTGGCGATCGCTGAATTAGTAGCCTTGATGATATTGGTATTGAAAGCACCGCAAAGACCTTTGTCAGAGGTGACAGGAATAAGAAGTACTTTCTTTGCTTCTCGCTTTTGAGCGTAAGCGATATCAGCAGCTCCTTCAGCAGAAGCAGAGACATTATTCAGGATGTTGGTCAACTTCTGGGAATAAGGACGCATCTGGACGATTTTGTCCTGCGCTCTTCTCAATTTTGCCGCAGAAACCATTTTCATGGCCTTGGTGATCTGTTGCGTAGAGATTACCGAGTTGATCCTTTGCTTTACTTCCTTAAGGTTAGCCATCAGAGATTGCTTTGTACTTTATAAAGTTCCGGCTGGGACTCCCCAGCCGGGAATAAAATCAATTATTTAGCGTATTTAGGAGACAATTCAGCCGCTGCAGTAGCAAGGATTTTTCCTGCTCCGTCGATATCCCCTTTAAGGATAAGCTGAAGTGCTTCTGGATAAGATGCATCCAACAAAGTATAGAACTCTTTCTCGAATGCTCTTGCCTTTTCTACAGGAACGCTGTCCATCAAACCTCTTGTAGAAGCGTAGATGATAGCTACCTGATGCGCCACAGATACCGGGGAGTATTGAGGCTGCTTCAAGATCTCCTGGTTACGACGACCTCTTTCGATGGTACGTTTGGTAGAAGCATCCAAATCAGAACCGAACTTGGCAAAAGCTTCCAATTCACGGAACTGTGCCTGGTCAAGCTTCAAAGTACCCGCAACTTTCTTCATGGACTTGATCTGCGCGTTACCACCTACTCGGGATACGGAGATACCTACGTTGATCGCAGGACGGATACCGGAGTTGAACAAGTTTGTTTCCAAGAAAATCTGCCCGTCAGTAATGGAGATTACGTTGGTTGGGATGTAGGCAGATACGTCACCGGCTTGAGTTTCGATAATTGGAAGAGCGGTCAAAGAACCTCCACCTTTTACCAAAGGCTTGATAGATTCAGGAAGATCATTCATCTGCTGAGCGATTGCATCAGACTTGTTGATCTTAGCTGCTCTTTCTAGCAATCTTGAGTGAAGGTAGAATACGTCACCTGGATAAGCTTCACGTCCCGGAGGTCTTCTCAACAAAAGAGAAACTTCACGATAAGCCACTGCTTGCTTGGAAAGGTCATCATAAACCACCAAAGCAGGACGTCCGGTATCACGGAAGAATTCCCCGATAGCTGCACCGGTAAATGGAGCAAAGAACTGCATCGGAGCAGGATCTGCCGCAGATGCTGATACGATTACTGTATAGGGAAGAGCTCCACCTTTTTCCAAAGCGGAAACAACACCCGCTACGGTAGATGCTTTCTGTCCTACGGCTACGTAAATACAGAATACTGGCTCACCCTTGTCGTAAAATTCCTTTTGGTTCAAGATCGTATCGATTACCACGGCAGTCTTTCCAGTCTGACGGTCACCGATTACCAATTCTCTTTGTCCCCTACCGATTGGAATCATGGCATCGATAGATTTGATACCAGTTTGAAGAGGTTCAGTTACTGGCTGACGGTAGATTACACCAGGGGCTTTACGCTCCAAAGGCATTTCATACAAATCGCCTGCAATAGGGCCTTTACCGTCGATAGGGTTACCCAAAGTATCCACTACACGGCCAAGCATGCCTTCACCTGCTTGAATGGAAGCAATCTTTTTGGTACGCTTTACGGTATCTCCTTCTTTGATTTCTTTAGAGTCACCAAAAAGTACAGCACCTACATTGTCTTCTTCCAAGTTGAGGACCATGGCCTTAAGACCATTGTCAAACTCCAGCAATTCACCAGCCTGAGCCTTGGAAAGTCCATAGATACGGGCTACACCATCCCCCACTTGGAGGACTGTACCCACTTCTTCTAGTTCGGCTTCGGTTCTGGCACCGGAGAGTTGTTCTCTCAAGATGGCCGAAACTTCATCAGGTCTTACTTCTGCCATGATATGATACGATTAGATATATTCGTTAAAACTGTTTTTCGTAATGATTTTGAGAAAACTGAACGCGCAAAGCCTTCAATTTGCTGCTTAGGGATTCATCCAACTGACGGTCATTGACTCTCAACACAAATCCACCAATCAAATCAGGATTGATTTTCTCCACCAATTGCACGGTGTTCAAACCACTGATTTGCTTTACTAGACTTACTAGCTGAGTTTTTTGGGATTCTGTCAAAGCCGTAGTTACAGTAACTTCAGCAACCTGTATGGATTTGTGAAGATTATACTGAGCAACAAATTCTTTGGCAATATCCAAAAGGATGTCTTCTCTGTTTTTTCTTGATACAATCTCAAAAAACGGAATAGTGATCGGACTGGACTTTTTGGCAAAAAGTGCTTTTAACACCTTTAATTTTTTATCAGAGCTCAAAACAGGATTACTCAGCGCAAGGCCCAGTTCTCTGTTTGCTTTTGCCATTGCCGCCAAAGCCTTAAAATCCTCAAATACCTCTTCCAAAAGACCTTTCTCTACGGAAAGATCCAAAATGGACTTGGCATATCGGGAAGCTACTCTATGGTTTGACATGGAACGAGATTAGTTAAGCTTAAGGTCTTTGATAAATTCGTCCACAAGCTCTTTCTGAGCTTTGTCCTCGGACAAATTCTTTCTGAGCAATTTCTCTGTTACCTCCAAAGTCAACAACGCAACTTGGTTTTTCACCTCGGTCAAGGCTGCTTTCTTTTCAGTTTCAATTACAGCTTTGGCATTTTCGATCATTAGAGCACCCTGCTTTCCTGCTTCGGATTTTGCTTCCTCAATCATTTTTGCAGAAGCCTCCTGAGCCTTTCTCAAGATAGTATCTCTTTCCAATCGAGCATCCTGAAGCAACTTTTCGTTTTCAGCCTTCAGGCTAGCCATTTCATTTCTGGCTTGCTCAGCAGCTTTCAATGCATTGTCGATGCTGGTTTCTCGCTCTTCTAGCGCAGCCAACATTGGCTTCCAGGCAAACTTGATCAAAATAAACAAAAGTGCCAGGAAGGCGATCAATTGCCAGAATATCAGTCCAGAACTAGGTAAAATCAGATCCATGTTGTATAGGTATAATTTCGTGTTTGTTCAATAAGAAGGGATTGGCCTAGCGCCAATCCCCGCTCTTTTTTCTTAGAAAGCGATACCGCCTGCATTCAATGCAATAAGTAGACAAACTACTACTGCAAACAGGGAAACCACCTCGATCAAAGCTGCGATGATCAACATAGCAGTCTGAACCTTACCAGCAGCCTCAGGCTGACGGGCGATAGATTCCATTGCCTGGCCACCGATTCGACCGATACCAAGTCCTGCGCCAATCGCAACAATACCTGCACCGATACCAGCACCCATAAGAGCCAATCCAGCAGACAATAAGATAGAAGTTAACATAACGTTAGATTTATAAATTGAACAAAGAAATTTCTAATTAATGGTGATCGTCATGTGCGTGTTCAGCCACAGCGCCACCGATGTACATTGCTGTAAACAGGGTGAAGACATATGCCTGAATAGTTGCCACCAACAATTCGATCATATTGATAAAGGTTACCATCAGCGTACTTACTACACCGATCGCATAAGATTCAAAGATAAATACCAAGGCAATGAAGGCCAGGATTACAATGTGACCTGCAGTGATAGCCACAAACAATCGGACCATCAAGGCGAATGGCTTAGTGAAAAGTCCGATGAATTCTACTACCACGATAATGGGCAATAGTGGCAAAGGAACTCCTGGTGTAGCGAATACGTGCTTCCAATAATCCTTATTACCGTTGATATTGACCAAAATAAAGGTCAAAGTCGCCAGAGTAAAGGTCACCGCAATGTTACCGGTCAAGTTTGCCGCACCCGGAAGAAGGCCAAGCAAGTTACCAATCCAGATAAAGAAGAAAAGTGTCAGCAGATAAGGAACAAATTTCTTGTATCTAGGGCCAATTGATTTTTCTGCGATTTCGTCTCTCACAAAGATTACAATAGGCTCTACCAAGGAAGCTACTCCTTTAGGGGCTACAGCACCGTTTCTCTTGTAATGACCCGCTGCAGAAAGCGCCATGTACAGCACCAATGCAATCACGATAAACATCATCGCGACGTTTTTGGTAATGGAGAAATCGAGGATCGCTCCTCCATCAACTCTACCTAAATGCTCGTGTGAATCGATGAAAATACCATTGTGTGCATTTTCCTCTCCAAATTGATGGGTCTCATGATTTTGGAAATCCGAAGACATGTAAAATTCCAACCCTCTATCAGAAGCATAGGTAATTACAGGAAGCGGAAGGGTGACATGAGTATGTCCAATATTGAAAAAATGCCATTCATGTGAATCCTTCACGTGGTGCATGATGAATCCAGTTGGATCTTCACCACCTTCTTCTGACTGAGAACCTGCCGCAAAACCGGCAGAAGAGAAACTCAGCAAAAGAGCTGAAAGTAAAAGACTTAGGAACAGAAATTTGCGCGTCATCAACTCTTATTTTTGAGGGCTACTTCGAAATCGGGCGCAAGTTAGTTATAAAGGTGTAGATATCAAAAATGAGGTAGAACAAAAAAAGAATAAAGAAATTGGAGATAAACAGAATAATATTCTTCTCTCCGGCCAGTACTACCCATGCGATATACCCTAAGGATGCCAAAATCCTAATTACCATGCCCAAAAGCTTGATTTGCAGGAAATTTTCTGGAGATTGACCATATAACCAATTTGAACCTGCACTGACTATATAAGAGAGGATCACCATAAAAAGAAAAATTGACCAGACTGATTCTGACACCGCATTTGGGAGCAATTGTTGTAAAATCCAGATCAATCCAGCCAACAAAAACGTGACAACCCAAAATCTAGCATGGAAATTTTTCAGCAGTTTCATCATTTCTCTTTTTCAAGAGTGCAAAACTACCCCAAAAAGCCAAACTCTCCTATTTATCCTGCTGCATGGATTTGACGAGCTGATAAAAAGCCAAAGCAATCGAAGCAAAACATCCTACCAATATCCAGACTGGGAACTTCATTTCACTTTTTTGCTGAATCCACCAACCCAGCCAAGTTCCCCCTCCAATAATGGCGAATAGCTGAAAGGAAAGCCCAATATATTTGACGTAAACAGGGGTTTCCCGATTAGGCTTGGAAGACTTGGGTAGGTTTTGATTTTGCATATCGCCAAGTTAAATATTTCTAAAGATCACTCAATTCAGTTAACTATTTGAGGTCATTCCAATTTTACGGCACGGGATTCGTTCCAAACTAAGCAAAAAGGCTATTTTGGTATTCGAATTGGGTAAATTTTGAAATGAGAAAAATCCATCTCCTCCTGGGAGGCCTCTTTATTTTTGTTTTGGCGTGCTCTTCCGAGCGCAACACCTTTACCAACAGGGCATTTCACAACCTGACCTCACATTTTAATGCCTATTATTTGGCAGATCAGAAAATCAAGGATGTCGAAAACCAAGTTTCTAAAAATTACAAGGAAGATTTCACCCAAGTATTGCCCGTTTTTATCCCCATAGATTCCGCAACTATCCAGAAAAACAAAGAAAAACTGGACTCTGCTAGAGAATTGTCCTCCAAAGCAATTGAATGGCACCGAATTTCAAAATGGGTGGATGACAGCTATTTCCTTTTAGGGAAAATAGACTACCTGCAAGCTCAACAGGATGATGCCCAAAATGCATTCAAGTATGTCAATAGTACCAGCAAAGACAAAGACCTCCGGCACAAAACTCTGATCAGTCTTTTAAGACTTTACATCGACAGAAAGGAAATTGAGAATGCCAATTTCACCATCGATTATCTTTCCAAGGAGTCCGGGATCAATGATGAAAACCGCTATGAACTTTACCGGACTCTCGCCTACTATTATGAGTCGCGTCAAGATCCCAATGGAGTAATTGGAGCTTTAGACCGGGCCTTGGAGTATGTAGATAACGCCAAAGAAAAATCCAGAATCAATTTCATCTTAGCCCAACGCTACCAGCGGGAGGGATTGGATGCCTTGGCGTATGACTATTACAACAAATCCAAAGATGGGAATCCCCCCTATGAGCGGAGTTTTTATGCCACCCTGTATGCCCAGCAAGTCGCTGAGCTCAACGCTTCCAAAGATTTGAGAAGGGTGCGAAACTACTATGATGATCTTTACAGAGACTCCAAAAATAAAGACCTCAAAGATGTTGTGATCTATGAAAAGGCGCTATTTGAGGAAAAACAAGGGGATATTTCATTGACTGTCAACCTTCTCCATCAAGCCGCAAAAGAGCCTGGAAGCAACCCGAGAATCAAGGGTTACATTTACCAAAAGCTAGCTCAAATCAACTTGGAGGAATTCAAGGATTACCGGGCTACCAAATATTACCTGGATAGTGCTCTCACATTCATCAAAGCAGAGGATCCTGTCGCACTGGATATTCAAAATAAAAAAATTGTACTCGACCAATATGTTTTTCATACGGAGAGAATTCTCCTCAATGACAGCTTGATTTATTTGGCAAGTAAAACTCCGGAAGAGCAGGAATCTTGGGCCTTGGCCTTCATTCAATCTGAGGAAGATCGATTGATCCGTGAAGCTGCAGCCAAACAACAGCCCAAAAACAACAATATTTTCAACAACCTATTGGCATTCAGCGGAAGAGAAACCGGGTCCAGTTTTTATTTTGACAACGGAGTGGCTATGCAGCAAGGAGCCCTAGAATTCAACAGAAACTGGGGAAATCGACCACTTCAGGATAACTGGAGAAGAAGGTCGGCTATTTTCCAGACTTCTGGACAATCCGGTCCTGCTGTCGCAAGTCCAGATTCGGCTAACTCCTCTCAAAATTCCATTTTGGCCTCTTTACCGACCAAAGAAAGCCTACTCTCCCAAATCCCGAATTCTCCCCAAGAGAATATTAAAATCAATGCAGAATTGGAGGAATCATTTTTCGAATTAGGAAAACTTCTGTATTTCGAATTGAATGAGCCTTTGTTGAGTATCGATAACCTCGAGACTCTCATCAGGAACTATCCGAGCTCTTCCCGAAAACCTGAAGCCTATTACCTTTTATACCTTGCTCAAAAAGATACCGGAGGAAACTTCCAACAGTATGTAGGAAGACTCAATCGGGAATATCCGGATTCACAATACACCTACTCTGTCAACAATCCAGAGGCTGCTTCCGGAAATCTGGCCTACGTGGAGTCCTCCAAAGGATATGAATCCGCTTACAATGATTACTATGCGGGAAATTATCCTTCTGCAGCACAGACGATTCGCTCGACTCTCCAGCAATACCCGCTAACGCGAAACACGGAGAAACTTCTCCTTTTGGATGTAATGGTCGTAGGAAAACTTGAGTCGAGGGAAAAATTCAAGTCCCGATTAGAGGCTTTCATCGAAAACTCGAAAGATGAAGGTTTAACGAAATTGGCAAGAAATATGCTCAGACCTTTGCTCTCGGAGGAAGAGCTTGCAAAACTTGAAACCGAAAAATCAAGCGAAGAAGATTCTACTGCTCTGTTGGCGGAAAAATCAAGTTTGACCACCGGAAGAAAAATCCCTGAAAACACTCCGTATAAGGTTAACGAAGCGCAGACTCATATCTTTGTAATCGGGATGACTCCTCAGGAACTGGAAAAAGCTAAAAACTTGTTAGGGGATTTAGAAAACTTCCATGCTACCCAATTCAAAAATTCAAGATTAAGAACCGGAAATATGAATATGGGGCCTCAACAGGCGATCTATATCATCAGCCCATTTAGCAATTCAGAAACTGCTTTGGGATACTATCAGAAATTCAAAGAAGAATTCAAATCAGACGGAATGTCAGATCAGGTGAAAGCCAATTCTTTCTTTATTTCCATCGAAAATTTTCAGATTCTGAATAAAACCAAAAACGTGGAAGAATATTTGAACTTCTTCCGAAGTATGTATCAGTAAACTATGTCTAGAACTGTCAAACCAACCCTCCCCGAATGGGCCGGTAAAACCATAAAATATCTCTGGATTGCTTTCCTGGGAGGAGTTGTACTTTTCATCCTTTTTGTATGGATGGTCAGCGTGAATTTCTTAGGGCTTTTTGGAAATCTCCCGGATTTCAAGGCTCTCGAAAACCCTGAAAGTGAACTCGCTTCAGAATTGTATTCTGCTGATGGAATTCTTTTGGGAACCTATGCCAGAGAAAACCGAAGTCCTGTAAAGTACGAAGAGCTTTCTCCGAAACTTGTTCAAGCACTCATCGCTACAGAAGACGAAAGATTTGAAGATCATTCTGGAATTGACCTTCAGGCCATGATCCGAGTTTTCGTAAAATCTATCCTTTTGGGCCAGGATGCCGGTGGTGGATCTACCCTTAGCCAGCAAACTGCCAAAAACCTTTTCAAAACCCGAAACGATGCCAGCCAGGGATTCTTGAGCAATATTCCGGGGCTTCGGATGCTTATCATCAAAACCAAGGAATGGATTGTTGCCACCCAACTCGAGAAGGCCTATACCAAAAATGAAATTTTAACCCTTTATCTGAATACATCAGAATTCGGCTCCAATGCCTACGGAATCAAAACGGCATCCAGGACTTTCTTCAACAAAGATCCTCATGAATTGGAAATCCAAGAAGCTGCGGTTTTGGTAGGTTTGTTTAAGGCCCCTACCTATTACAGCCCAGTCTTCAACCCGGATAATTCTTTGAGAAGAAGAAATACAGTCTTGTACCAAATGGTAAAAAATGACTTCTTGACCAAAGCTGAATACGACTCCATTTCTGCTCTTCCAATCGAATTGGATTACAAAGTCCAAAACCATAACCAAGGTTTGGCGACTTATTTCCGAGAGGTAGTAAAGGCTGATTTGTTGAAGTGGTCTAAGGAAAACATCAAATCAGATGGTTCTTCCTATGATTTATTTGGGGATGGATTAAGGATCTACGTGACGATTGATAGCCGCATGCAGCGCTATGCTGAAGAGGCTGTCAGTGAGCACATGTCCGAGTTACAAAAAGCTTTCTTTAAAGAAATGGGCAATCGTGAGCCATGGATTGATGAAAGCTGGAGGGTAATCCCGAATTTCATCGAAGATGCCGTGAAGCGAACGGAAGCCTACAGACTTCTAAAAGTCCGGTATGGTAACGACACTGACTCCATTAATCTCAAACTCAATGAGAAAAAGAAAATGAGAATCTTTTCTTGGGAAAGTGGGGAAATCGACACCCTGATGAGTACCATGGATTCTTTGAGATATTATAAGAAATTCCTTCAAACAGGCTTTATGTCCATGGATCCGCATACCGGCCATATCAAAGCCTGGGTGGGAGGAATTGACCACAAGTACTTCAAGTTTGATCACGTAAGGCAGGGTAAGAGACAGCCTGGATCTACGTTCAAACCATTCGTATATGCCGCCGCTATAGAAAATGGATATAGCCCTTGCTATTCTGTAGTGGATCAACCAGTGGAAGTTTACATACCAGGTCAACCTGCCTGGAGTCCTTCCAACGCAGATGGAAAATTCAGCTATGAAAAAATGACCATCCGTAAGGCAATGGCAAAATCCGTCAACTCGGTCACAGCCTACATGATGAAAAAACTGAGTCCAAGGATTGTGATGGAGACCGCCAAGAGAATCGGAGTTACCAGTGACTTGGAAGAGGTGCCTTCTTTGGCTCTCGGGGTGAATGATGTCTCTGTTTTCGAAATGGTTGGAGCCTTTAGCACTTTTGTCAATAAAGGAGAACATACCACACCGTTCTATATCGATCGGATCGAGGACAAGAATGGAAATGTCATCCAACAATTCACTCCAAAGAAACGCCCTGCCATGACCGAAGAGCATGCCTACATGATGCTCTATATGCTGAGAGGTGGTTTTGAAGAAGATGAAGGGACCTCACAGGGAGTTCCATGGACTTTACGAGAAGGAAATGAACTTGGCGGTAAAACCGGAACTACACAAAATGCATCTGATGGATGGTATATGGGAGTCAGCAAAGATCTGGTCTCTGGAGCTTGGGTAGGTGGAGATGACAGAGCCATTCACTTCAGAAGTTGGATAGCTGGCCAAGGGGGTAGAACTGCACGCCCAATTTGGGTGAAATATATGACCAAAGTCTATTCAGACCCATCTCTCGGATATAAAAAAGGTCCATTCCCGAGACCTGAAAGGCCACTAAGCATCGAGATCAACTGTGACAAATATGAGCAGGAAAGCCAACGCTTCGCCGACTTTGATTACGATGCCAAAAAGAACGATTTCTAAAATCAAGTTTATTTGAAAATTTTAAAACAGATCGATTCCCGGTCTGTTTTTTTAATTTTAAACCATGCAGTCTTCCTCCTTCTCACCCACAGATCACTTGCAACTCCCGGATCATCCAGGAGTCTACAAATACTTCAATTCTGAGAATGAGCTGATCTATGTCGGAAAAGCAAAGAGCCTTAAAAAAAGGGTGAGCAGCTATTTCAACAAACTCTCAGGAAGCAATCTCAAGACTAGAAGAATGGTCAAGGAAATCGCCCGGATTGAAATCACTCTGGTGGATTCCGAACTTGACGCTTTGCTTTTGGAGAACAATCTGATCAAAAAGATCCAGCCCAAATACAATATTTTGTTGAGGGATGACAAAACCTATCCTTACCTGTTGGTGACCAAGGAAAATTATCCTAGAATCTTTCAAACCCGAAAACTGATTCCAAAACGAGGAACATATTTCGGTCCTTTTGCAAGTGTCAAAGCGATGAATAATGTATTGGATCTTATCCGTGAATTATTCACCATCCGAACCTGTAAGCTTGATCTTTCCCCTTATAAAATCGCCGAAGGAAAATATAAAGTATGCTTGGAATATCATATTGGCAATTGTCAAGGCCCATGTGTAGGATTCCAAAGAGAAGCAGATTACCTCAAGGATTTAGATCATGCCAAGCACATTCTTAAAGGAAATTTGGGGATGGCAAAATCCTATTTCAAACAAGAAATGCAGGCTCATGCGGAAAGCCTTGAATTTGAGAAGGCCCATCGTATGAAAGAGAAGCTTGATCTACTGGAAAAATACCAAGCCAAATCTCTTATCACCAACCCAAGCATTTCAAATTTGGATGTTTGTACTTTAGTGGCAGATGAAAAAACCGCCTATGTCAATTACATGCGTGTGAAAAATGGCGCCATGATCACCTCCAAAAATGTAGAGTTGAAAAAGCGCCTAGAAGAATCTGAAGAAGAACTTTTGTTGACTGCTCTTATCCGGCTTCAAGATCAATTCCAAAGTGATGCCGAGGAAACCTTGGTCAATATTCCATTTGAAAACCCGATCGAAGGACTTAATATCAGTGTCCCGAAAATTGGGGACAAGAAAAAACTCATAGAGCTTTCCTTAAAAAATGCCCTCTACTATAAAAAAGAGAAAGCATTACTCCAAGGACTCAATCAGGACAAAAAGGACAGAGTCATCAAACAGCTTCAACAGGATCTTAGCCTGCCTGAAGTTCCCGATCATATCGAATGCTTCGATAACTCCAATATCCAAGGAACAAGCCCTGTTGCCAGTATGGTTTGTTTCCTAAACGGAAAACCTGCTGTCAAGGAATATCGACACTTTCATATCAAAACAGTTCAAGGTCCCAATGACTTTGCCAGTATGAAAGAAATCGTATCCAGGAGGTACAAGCGACTTCAGGAAGAAGGAAAACCATTCCCTAAACTAGTGGTAATTGATGGAGGGAAAGGGCAACTTTCTTCAGCTGTGGAAGCCTTGAAGGAAATAGGATTGTACGGGAAAATGCCCGTGATAGGAATCGCCAAACGATTGGAGGAAATTTATTTTCCCGAAGACTCTTATCCAATTCACATAGATAAAAAGTCTGAAAGTTTGAAATTATTGCAGCGGATACGAGATGAAGCCCACCGGTTTGCTATTACATTTCATCGAAAAGTCCGAAGCAGAAACGCTTTTGGAACGCAGTTGACCGCTATTCCTGGAATTGGGGAAAACACAGCAGATAGGCTTTTAAAGCACTTTAAATCTGTAAAAAAAATAAAAGAGGCTACTGAGCAAGAATTGACAGAAGTCATAGGTTCCAGCCGGGCAAAAATTTTATTAGAATGGAAAGAAAAAAATAAAGGGGCCTAAGCCCCTTTTTATTTTACCACTCCCAAAGAGAGTTTTCAAATTCTAGTAGTTTGTATTCGAATGCCAGCGCATTTAAATATGCCTGCATTTCCGGGTTGGGGTGATCTCCTTTCACCAAGTCAGCGATAAGAGCTTCATCCGGGTTGGTAAACCTTCTCACCACAGACCTAAACAATCTAGATTCAAAAGCTTCATCATAGGTCAAGCTTTTAGAAATGTTTTGAAAGTTGATCCATCTTGCCTCAGGATGATTTTTAAAATAATCAACGAAATCCTTGTATCGGATATAGGCGATTGTTTTTTGACCTGCATTGGCATTTGTAATGGAAGGCATCACCAATTCAAGATATTTGATATCGAAAATGGTTTTTGAGTGATGCTTTTCAAATACAAAATCTTCCTTGAAATCAAGGTAATACAATTGTTTTACGAAGATGGAGTCTCCATTTGCAGACAGCCAGAAGTTTTCCTGGAATTCTGCAATAGAAAGAGGGCGAGTGAAATTATCATCAGCAAATACTTCTAAGGCATTTTCATCTACCACTGCTTTGTAGATTTGGCTTACGATTCCATTGGCTTTATTATCTCCGGAACCGTAAAGACTCAAGTTGTATTTTTCCCGCAGATCGATTCTCCTCCATACAGAGATTTGATACATTTTGTCATCTTCCCTGATCTTCTTGACGGAATACACAGTATCCATGTCAAATTGCCGATCACCAAAGCCAGATGGATTGACACTAGTAGCCACTTGAGCATTTGATGCCAAAGGAGCCAAGGAGGCTAGGGCTAAGGCAGCAAGGAAAATTTTTTGCACAAATCGTTTCATAACTTTTGTATTTGGGAGGATTGCTTATTTCACAGCAATCCTCTTGATTTCTCTTAATTCAGAGTTGATTTTATTCCCTCTGAAGTTGGTTCTTGTCACTTGAGTCACCCTAACGACAATGTCATCACCAGGTCTAGCACTTTCCAAAAGGGATCTCATGCTACCACCGATAGGCACCGTTTGTCTAGGCACTTCACTTCTCAAGAGAATTAATTCTCCACCGGTCACTTCAAAGTTGGAGTCTTTCGCCATAGTTCTGGCAAAAGTAGGTTCTGGTGCAGCTACAATTTTAATTCCGGAAAGAACATTGATAGCCTGAGCCTGGCTGATGTCAAGCTCACTTCCGTTAGAACCCACGACCTTGATTGTAGGAGCTGGAACTGGTTTGATATCAAACGACACATCTCCAATTTTATTTCCTCCCGAGCTAACTCCGATGGTAACCCTTCCTGAAGCACCTGGAACAACTGTTACTTGACCTGGCTTACTTCCTTTGATGGATTGACCATTAGAGATCGCAAACTCCGGAGAATATGTATTTCCCAAAGCAGGTACTTCAATCAACAATTCGTTTGCGCAATCCGCATACAACTGTTGTACTACTTCAGAAGAAACCTTGATCACAGGCTGAGCCACGAAGTATTCGTATTCAACAGGGATCACTTGATCCTCTCCACCTACATTGGTTACGATCTCACCTTTCAATACTTGTCTAGCGAGACCTTTATCATCGTAGTTGGAAGCTGGAGCTACTGTAAACTCAACTTTACCGAATCCGTTTTCCACAGGAACAGCTCTTCCATTCAAGGTCATGGTCGGAGCTGCAGAGGAAGATGCAGAAGCGATAAACATATCTCCCTGAAACTTGGTACCAGCTGCAACAACGTTAGACACTGCTGCAATTTTACCTTCCAAAATATCGGCTTTGAAATAGAATGATCCGATAGATTGGGTGATTTGTGCCAATGCCTCGCCTTCGATGTTCAAAACTTCGTTTTGGAACTGGGAAAGAAGCGCCATCACCGCACCAACAGGCGACTTGACGAAGTTCAAGTTGGTAAAGCTTTTACCTCTTACCTCACGGTCGTTAGCGAAAATTTCAATTTCTGAAGCGTCCAATGCAATTGGCTTGAAAGTCACCCCAGTAATTCCGATTCCGTTAAGGATTCCTGAAATTTGAGCAGGGAAAGCATTAAGCCTTTCTTTCAATTCATCTCCTTTGCCGTTGTTGGCAAACATATTTCCAGGAACTTCTGTGTTTTTCAATGCTGAATTGACAAAGTTACCTTCATCATTTTTAGCATTGGCTTGGGTGATAAGCTGCTGTTTCAAATCCTCCAAATAAGCATAGACTTCTTTAGTCGCCTCTCTTACCTGCTGCGCTGCAGCTACCTTTGGCAAATCCTTGGGATTGTTGCCCTGCTCTTCTACTGTACCCTTAATGGAAGTTACAGTGAATTCATTCTTCGAAATATAATTTCTTGAAGTTCGCTCCATACCATCATTGATAAGGACAAACTTCTGGAGGATCTGATTACTTACTTGGAGGGCCAAAAGGGCCGTCAAAACCAAGTACATCATCCCGATCATCCGTTGTCTAGGTGTCTCTTTAGCTCCTGCCATCTTTTTGTTTTTCTAATCTTTAGATGTTTGGATCAGATTAACCTTTCATGGCAGAAAGCATTCCACCATAGATTTTGTTGAGTGAACTTACATTTTGATTCAACTTAGCCAATTCATTTTTGAAGGCTTCAGTTTCCTTGCCTGCTTCAGTTAGACCTTGCATAGCGGCAGTCATATTACTGTAGAATTTATTCAAGGTCTTCACGTGGCTGTTTGCATCCTGAAGTTCCATCTCGTAAACAGAGTTCAATGCAGTAAGATTTTTAGTCACTGTTTGAATTTGTGCATGGTATGCTTTGGCATCAGCAGAAGCGGAAGACATTTCTGTCAAGGCAGCGGCTGTTTTGCTGTATGAGGTATTCATATCTGCCAAAGTTTTGGCAGCTGTCTTTACATTGGTTGCGTATTCGTTGGTTGCTACTGCCGCGTCAGCCAGATTACCCATTTTTTGAGCAGATGTGGCCAAGTTTTGCATTCCTTTACCCAAGCTTTCGATCAATTCAGGACCTACTTTGGCTTTAGAAAGCATATCGTCAAGTTTAGCGGAAACGTCATCTCCTTTAGACTTTTTCCCGCCTTCTCCTAATTCAGGATAAAGCTTGCTCCAATCCACATCCTCTTGTCTTGGTTCAAATGCAGATAAGAAAAAGATAATCGCTTCTGTCGTCAGACCGACTCCGATCATAATATTTGCACCTTGCCAATCAAGGATTTTGAACATCGCACCAAGGATTACAACTGCAGCACCGATACCATAGATTTTTGGCATCACACTGGAATAAAAGAAATTGCCTTTACTAGCCATTTTTAATTCAGAAATTAAGGTTTAGGTTTTTTTTAATATTGTGGTTTATCTTCTTGTTCTTTTGGTAGACTTCACGTCCATAGATCCTGATCTTCCCATGAAGGTCATTGCAGTTCTGAATCCAATGTGAGCTTGAGCTACGTCTTGATATTCATAGGTCCGCGTGGAAGTTTCCAAATAGTGAGCAATATCTTTCCAGCTTCCGCCTCTCACAATTTTTCTAGGCTCGTTTGGATCATGATACACAGGGTCAAGATCCCAAGTATCCACTCTTGAAGTAGCTTTATAGGCATCCATTACCCATTCAGCTACGTTTCCGGACATATTATATAGGCCAAATCCGTTTGGAGCAAAGACATCCACCGGAGCAGTATAAGCAAATCCATCATCAATGTAGTTACCTCTGCCCGGCTTAAAGTTTGCCATCAAGCATCCTCTCTTATTTTTAAGATAAGGACCACCCCATGGATATTTGGCTACGTCTTTACCTCCTTTGGCTGCATATTCCCATTCTGCTTCGGAAGGAAGTCTAAAACCTGGCATATCAAACTCAACGTCATCGTTTGCTCTCAAGTGATAGGTTCTCCATTCGCAGTACTGTTTTGCCTGATCCCAAGTAACACCAACTACAGGGTAATTATCGAAAGCAGGGTGATCAAAATAAAACTCCATCAAAGGATCTCCATAATGATATGAAAAGCTGGTGCTCCATACAGTAGTGTCTGGTCTTAGCTCATCGTAATTGAAAGTGGGAGGATCTTTTAAGGTAGTAGGTGTACCTGTCGCTAACTCGCCGTTCTTAACGGCTTCTAGAAATTGACGGTACTTGTTGTTGGATACTTCATATTTATCCATGAAAAACTCAGAAATGGTTATCTGCTTGTTCATGGAAGATTGGGTGTAAGCAATGTCTTCATCTGACTGCCCCATCCAAAAAGTACCGGCCTTAACGGGAACCATGTCGATCGGAAGGTTTTGGGACCATCCCGCACGCTTAGGCACCCCCGTCACTTCACCTCTTCTGTTAGCTTTTTCACTTGCCGAACCTTTCTTGTTAAAAAGACCGCAGCCCGGTAAAAGTGTCACTATCGCCAAACCAAAAGTTAGAGGCAATAAGCGAAGATTCATTTTTTTATACATAAATGACGTTTTTGAAATCATCAAATTTTTCCCAATCTAAAACACTCTTAGATATCGAAATTTAGCGCAATAAATTCCATTTAAGCAAATTATCTGCCAACTTTAAACCTTTTAATTTTCAAGGCGTAAAAGACCTTCTTTGCCCAAATTCCCACTTTTAAAACCTAAATCTTGGGGTTCTTTGAATAACCCTTTCAATTTGTTGGGTCACATCCGGAAGGACATATCTGAGCATAAATTCATGACTAGTCGGAGATTTTGCTTCTAATCCACTCACTACAAAATCAAACGCATAGCCAAATTTCAAGGAATTGTCCTTCAATAAACTATAGCCTAAAATTAAGGACAAAGACTCTTCTCCTCTGAATGCAAGACCGGCATTAATCTTATTCTGGTGTGTTGCCATAACGCTTACATCATAAGAAAAATTATTCAAGGACACTGTTTTTATTAACAAACTTGGTTCTATTCTAAGCTGCCCAATCGGTCTTACCCGATAGCCAAACAATAGATAAGAGTGATTCTTTAACTGGTTAGCATAACTGGCATCTCCAAAATCAAAAGTAGGCTGATTCAGATGCTTGCTGCTCAGGCCTACGTAATAGCTACCCCTGTCCAGCAAAGCACCAACGCCAAAATCGATGGCCATTTGGTTTTCTTTCCCAGATCCAGGCAAATTAGGCTCTGGATTGACGACGATTAACTCTCCATAATCCAAAGTACTGGAAAAGGACCCTACATAGCCCCCTATGCTAAGAGTGCTTCTTCGGATTTTTTTGTGATAACTGCCCTGAAGATTTATTTCCAGATTATTAGAAGGGCCTATTTGATCGTTGACTATGGTCAGACCAAAGCCTATGTTTTTGTTGTTCAGTCTCCCTTGGGCGGTAAGTAATTGGGTAACTGGAGCACCTCCCTGTCCAGATGCAGTGGTATATCCCGCCCACTGCGCTCTATGAAGCGCGGAAAATCTATAGCCTCCGTCTTTTCCGGCAAACGCAGGATTGTAAAACATACCGTTGAACATGTATTGAGTAAACTGGGCATCCTGTTGTGCTATAGCCAAACCCGTACCTGCGAAAAATAGAAGGGCAAAGCCCCAAATCCTCAAAAAATCATTCATTCGGCAGAAATTAATCATTAGTAAGTGATTTCTTCAATTTTTAACTAGTGTAAGAATTATAACTGAAAAACCACATAAAATGATTCTTTCTTTTACAAATTATTCGCCTTTTTGATGTAGAGTTCCAATGCCCCGGTCATACTTGGCGCGTTGGGCATCGGCGCTTCAATATCCAAAATCAGCCCCATATCTCTTACTGCTTGGGATGTCGTAGGACCAAAAGCCGCAATTCTGGTTTTCCCCTGCACAAAATCCGGGAAGTTATGCTTCAAAGATTTTATTCCTGATGGGCTGAAAAATGCCAGAATATCGTATTTCACATCTGCAAGGTCTGATAAATCTGCAGCCACAGTGTGGTAAATGATAGCCTCGGTATAAGAAATACCCAGCTTTTCCATGTACTCCGGAATGTCATCCTTGCGAATATCCGAGCATGGGAATAAATACTTTTCGTTTTTATGTTTTTTGAAATAGTCGAACAAATCCTGAGCGGTCTTTTGCCCTACAAATAACTTTCGCTTTCGGATGACAATATATTTCTGAAGATAATGCGCTGTTTGCTCAGAAATACAGAAGTATTTCATCTCCGCAGGCATTTCAATTTTGAAATCCTTACAGATATTGAAAAAGTGATCAATCGCATTCCGACTGGTAAAAATAATTGCCGTATGCTTTAGAATATCAATTTTCTGCTTCCTGAATTCCTTGGGCGGAACTGGCTCAACCTTGATAAATTGCCTGAAATCAATCTTCAATTTATACTTCTCAGCAAGCTGAAGGTATGGAGAGTTGACGTCAGTAGGTTTAGGCTGGGATACTAAAATGCTTTTAACTGGTTTTAAACGGTCTTTGGAAGCTGCACTCATGCCAATTATTCCTATTTAGATATTCAGAATCGTTAATTGATTAGCACCCAAATCCATTTAGAAAAAATCAAAAAGGGCACTAATTCTGCGATGCAAAGGTAAGTAAATAAATGGTATTTCTTAAAACTCAATCTACTCACCATAATCAGAAACAATCCAAGTATGGCCAGTAGGTATACCCAGAACATTCCAGTCAAAAACCAGGAGAAATTTGCCTCCAACGAACCAAAGTTATTGACCATCAGAACCGCTGTAGCCAAAGACACCATTGCCACTGAAAAAACGATCATTCTCAGTAAATAGAAAAAATGAGCAAAATCTGTTTTTCCAAGGTCAAACAGGTAAGAAACAATCCTGATAGTAATAAACTTCACCAGTGTCAGAAACAGGAAAAAAATCGAAAACCCTATCCAAGCTGATAAAAGACTTACAAAATCCATATTTACCCATTCTGATAATTGAAGGGGTTTGAAGATGATTCCCACCGTCAACACTACCTGAGCCAGCATCATACTCACGATGAAAAGATACATCTGAATATCAAAGGAGAAGAACTTTCTCAAACTCCCACTTTCGGAGAAATCCTCCGCGTTGATCACCGACAAGGGACTAAGCATCACCGAAAAAAGAAATGGATAACCGACACGGTACAATGCAAGCAAAAACAAAATCAAAAAGAGACTGACAAAATAGAAATCTATAAATCCTTGGAAATTATTATTTCGAGGAACCAATGGGAGTTGCCCCTCCTCTGAAATTTCTACAGGAACTATACTCGGAACGGACAGAATTTTTTGAACCGAAACATTATCCGAATCCAAATCTCTTCCCACCAATGTTAGCTTCACTTCTTTACTCCCAAACTCTTCTGCCACTTGTGCGATCGGCGTAAGGACTGTAGTGTCTCTTTCCGCGATGAACCACAGCTTACCGTCTAAAAAGACAGTGCATTCTTCGGGTACTTCTAAATAAAAATTAGCAAGTGGATAGGTGTTCAGATTGATTTGATAATTCAACTGAGTTTCGGTGATCATCCAACTATTTCTCTCTGTCACTTCATTTTTCCCATTATAGTTCTCCAATACCTGGGCACTAGCATTAGACACCAAGAGGAAAAAAGAAATCAGAAAAAGAATTATTCTTACCATAAATAAAGCTACTCTAAAACCTGGCCAGATATCCAAAATGAACTCTGGCATATTCAAAGGAAAGGGGTTGAACGTTGGATTTACCCAAAGCAAATACAAAACTGAACAATCCTCCGCCTGTGTCCAAATTGATTCCTGTCCCAAATGAAAATGGCTGATCTTTTTTTGGAGAATTGTAGGCGTTTTCCAGTATCCCGATATCGGCGAAAGCCATTAAATAGGTGTTTTCTCCAAAAAATAAGCGCTGCTCCAAGGATAGGTATCCAAAAGACTTGGCAAAGAAAAATTTCTCGTTGAATCCTCTGATGGTCTTCAGACCTCCTAATCTGAAATATTCATTGAGGAAAAGATTGTCATTTTGTAAAACCCCAAAAGCACCTTTCATCCACATTCCCCACACAGGGTTGATATAAACATGTTTTTCTCCTTCAAATCCGCCTTGAATTTGTAATGAACTTTCCGCTACACCTTCGTAGGCTTCTACAGGTATCCCCGTGTTCTCCAACACTCTTTTATTACCGACAGAGAAATTAGCCTGAAACATTCCTCCTCTTCGGGGAAAAACCACATCATTTCTATAATCCCATTCTCCTCTCAGACCATATTGAGTCCAACGATAATCAATGGCAGGCGGAAGATTAGCTCCACTTCTTCCAAAATTGGAGGACAACAAATCTCCGGACTTTCGATTGCTGAAAAACCTCAGATATCCTGAATCAGAAATCTGGTATCCAAAATCCAATTCAAATTCCCGGTTTACAAAAGAGCTATCTTGTTTAAGCAGGGAAAATTGTGTCCCAAAATCCAATTTAGACCGGAAGATAAAAGCCTCCCGATATGCCAATTCAAGAGACTGAGACTGAATATTAAGTCGTTGCCATTGCAAAGCTATATCTCTGCCCTTCCCCCCTAAATGATATAGCTGTAGATCCACCTGACCAGTCACTAATAGTTTCCCCGCATCATTCTCGTTGGGTAAAAAGCCAATCACTCCATCAAACACATTGACTCTTCTTTCTTTGATCGGAAAAAAGGGTTTGGCTGATTTATTCTGAAAACTTAATTCTGGAACACCACTCAGTGTAAAATATTTTGACCTACGAAGCTTCTGGCTGGCAATTTCAAATTGTCTTTGAGAAAAAGGTTGGCCGATCTCAAGTCCTGAATAAAACTGAAGGAAGCTTGTATTCGTCTTGGAACTTTTTGGCAAAGACACACTATCCCATACGATCAAAGGCCCGGCCTCAAAAATCACTCTACCCTCCAGTTCATTCTTTTGGATTCGAATACTGTCAAGTTTGGCACTGGCAAAGGGATATCCCTTATTTTCAGCAACTCCCACTAGTTCCTCAAGCCAACGATAGGCGTCCAAATATCCAGCGCCCGGTTTTTCCAGATTCTTCCAGAAAGGCTCAGGAATTTGGTCATGATGGATCTGAGTCCAATAATAGAGTGCCCCTTCCTCAATTCTATACTTTATAGAGTCTTGAGAAATCATTCTCTTCACTTCCGATTCCAGGTAACCTATAGATTGAAATACCCTTAGTAGAGAATCAGTGGAATGAATTGCCCTCAGGGAGTCCTGAAAATACAATTCGCTTTTTTGCCCCTCAAAAGTCCATTCAACCCGATAAATGCGCTGTCCCAATCCCAATATTGGAGCTAAAAACAAAACCCAGAATAAAATCTTCCCTTTCAAGGCTGCGAATCGGATTGGTTATATTTGCAAATTAATTGAATTCAAATGGCAGGCATCTATTTCCACATTCCCTTTTGCAGACAAGCCTGTCATTATTGTGATTTCCATTTCACCACCAACTTATCCAAGATGGATGATTTGGTTCAAGCTATGAAAAAAGAGCTTCGATTGAGAAAAGCCTATATGGGAAATCAGGAAATCAGTACTGTTTATTTTGGCGGTGGAACTCCATCACTTTTGAGTGCTGCTCAGCTTTCGGAGCTATACGATGAAATTTTCAAACTTTTCCCCACAAACCTTCAAGAGACTACCTTAGAAGCTAATCCCGATGACTTAAATGCAGAGAGGCTTCAAGACTGGAAGGCTATGGGCATCGACCGCCTTAGCCTGGGGATTCAAAGTTTTCATCCTGAAATACTCCAATTTTACAATCGCTCCCATAGTGCAGAGCAGGCAAAAAAATCCATAGAAATTTCCAGAAAAGCAGGGTTTGAAAAATTCAGCTTTGATCTGATTTACGGATTTCCATCGACCGACCACAAGCTTTGGAAAGAAGATCTTAGAATTGCACTGGAGCAAGATCCCGGGCATATTTCCGCTTATTCTCTGACAGTCGAACCCCAAACAGCCTTAGGAAAGTGGACTCAGAAAGGTTATTTCCAGCCAGCGGAGGATGATTTTGTCGCTGAGCAGTTTGAATGGCTACAGGAGCAGACCGAGCAAGCCGGTTATGAGCAATATGAAATCTCAAATTTTGGGAAGCCTGGGCATTGGGCACTTCACAACACCAATTATTGGAAAGGGGTCCCCTATTTGGGGATTGGCCCAAGTGCGCATTCCTTTGACGGGAAGCAAAGAGGATATAATCCTTCGTCGAATGTCACATACTTGAAATCTCTGCAAGCAGGCAAAAGTTGCTATGTCGAGGAAGTGGAATCTATTGAAGACCGGGCAAACGAAAGGATTTTGACCGCTTTACGAACCAGCTGGGGGCTCGATTTGGAAGCGTTCCAAGAAGAGTTTTCTGTAGCGCTCCATCTTCTTCGGTCCAAAGAAATCCAAAAATTAGAAGCCGCGGGATGGCTCCTGCGGAAGGGGAATCACCTATCTTTGAGCAAAAGCGGAAAACTTTTGGCAGACAGTATCGCTGCCGAACTTTTCATTTAATCCTATGAACCAGAATAGATTTCCAGGCAGAAAAAAAGAATCTGCTCCCTTAGAAGAAGCATTCAATGAGCTCCTCAAGGCCTATCGATTGGAAGGAAAATTCCGGGAAAAACAGGTAATCAACTCCTGGGATGAGATCGTGGGGAAAACTATTGCAGACCGAACCAGCAGCGTGTTTATCAAGGACCAAAAGCTTTTTGTCAAAATCACTTCCGGCCCAATCAAAAAAGAACTTCAACTCAACCGATCCAAGGTCCTTTCCCTGATCGAAGAAAAAATCGGAAAAGGAATCGTTCAAGAACTGGTGGTTCTTTGAACGTGTTTAGATTTTTTAACGGTCTCTGAATACCAAGCCTAGGTTAATTTTATCAGGTTAAAATCTGTTTGAGTATAATTGCCAAAGCGAATTCATGTTCAAACTCCCCAGCATCCATATCGGCAAACTCTCCATGCTGCTATCCATCTTGGTATGGCTGGCCTTGCTGTTTGTGGATTTGGTCCGGATTTTTGGCATGATCAACACCTTGGAATCTGGGATTTCCAGCGAAATCACCTGGATTTTAGAGATTTTGTTCTTCTTTACCCTTTACTTTTTCTATTCCCATACCATTGAAAAAAACAAGCAAAAGGACTTTCTAAATTTGATTTGGAGAGCGGCAACCACAGGCATATTTGCCACGGTAGTGGCTCTATTAATCGAACTGTTTTATTACTCTTTGGGGGAAAGCAAGCTCGCGGATGAGCCTTTTCTCAAGAACTTCTTTTATCACGTCAACTTTGCGCTGACCACCATTTTCCTGATTTCCTCGGCCCTACTTTGGAAGCACCTGATCCTTTATCAAAAAACCAAACAGGTGGTCAAACAATGGCAAGCCTTTGAGTTTGCACTTTTGGTAGCGATGTTTTTTGTGTTTTTCAACAAAAACAATCTGGACTACAGCTTCATATTTGGGATGGTGATTCTATTGGTCATCTCCATTGTTCTTTCAGGAAACCTGAAGTGGATCCCTTATTTGAACTTCAAAGAAAAATGGAAGTCCCTACTCTTCCTTTTTTTGATTTTAATCTGTACCGGCTTCTTATTCAGAAGGTTTTTGGTGTACAGTAATGCTGAAGTTTATCAGGTCAACTTAACGGACAATCTTTTCCTGGTCGCCCTGTTCATTTTTATCTTTCTCTATGCCTTATTTAGTTTTTTGGTCACCTTATTCAATCTACCGACCTCCTCGGTATTTGAACAGAAGCTCACCGAAGCAATTAACTTTCAGCGCCTCTCCCAGTCTATCAAGCCCGATGAGAATGAAGAACAGGTCTTGGATATATTGATGGACTCCTGCATGAGTGCCTCCTATGCAGACGGAGCTTGGCTCGAGATAATTTCCCATGGAAGTGAAGTGGCCTCAATGCAAAGAAGGTTTTTAGATCAGCCTACACAAGAAGAGTTAATTTCGGCAATAGAACAATCCTCTGATTTTTCGAAGACTCAATACCCGCTCGAACCTCAAACCATCCGATTAAATCATCCCAAGTTCGAGTCTGCTTTGATCCTTCCTTTGGAGGTAAACAATTCCAAAATCGGAAAGATGATCTTGGTGAAGGAAGTGAAGGATGGGTTTAACAAGGAAATGATCAGCATCATTGAAACCTTTTCACGCCAGGCTTGTATTGCTGTAGAAAATCATCGATTGCTCAACCAGGCAATAAAAAACGAACGCTATCAAGAAGAACTTAAAATTGCACAACGAGTGCAGAAGGCTCTTTTGCCCACCAAACTGGACCACCCGGAGAGTTTTGAAATCTGTGCTTACTCCAATGCCGCTGATGAAGTGGGAGGAGATTACTATGACACTTACAAGCTGGATGAGGACCGTTACGTCCTGATCATGGGCGACGTGTCCGGGAAAGGTACCTCCGCAGCCTTTCACATGTCACAAATGAAGGGAATCTTCCACAGTCTGATTCAACTCAACCTCAGTCCGGCGGAATTTATGATCCGGGCAAATTCCGCCTTGAGCAAATGTCTGGAACGAAATCACTTCATTACCGCTTCTATATTCCTGATCAATATCCAAGAACAAAAAATCTGTCATGCCAGAGCAGGTCATGTGCCTACTTTGTTTTACCAAACCTCAGAGAACAAATCAGAGTTTATGTTGGTTGACGGACTTGGACTAGGAATTTTAAGAAACCGGAAATATGAAAATCACGTTCAGGAAAAGACCTTCCACTATTCTACCGGTGACATCCTTGTCCTAATCACTGACGGAATCGTAGAAGCAAAAAACCAAAAAGGTCAGCAATTTGGATTTGAAAGAATCCGAAGTCTGGTAGAAATCCACAAAGACAAAACTCCGAAAGAAATTCAAAACTTGTTGATAGACTCCCTTCATGCCTTTGTAGGCGGAAATGGAATGATCGATGACGATTATTCCATGATGGTCGTAAAATTTCTGACACCACAAGACAAAATTAAACCCTAACCCGATTTTTATCCCATGCTCCGATTGGAAAAGACTAAAGAAAGCTCTTATGACATTATCAGCCTCCATGGTGAGGTGGATGCCAGCAACTCCGTAGAACTGGATGAAGTCATCAAAGAGCTGATTGATTCTGGATCCAAGATGATCTTGGTGGACGGAAGTAAACTGGAATACATCTCATCCGCAGGATTGGGCGTATTCATGTCCTATTTGGAGGATTTTCAGGATCAGGATATCCGATTCAAAATCTCCAATCTCAGTCCAAAAGTTTTTGAAGTCTTCAAAATCCTCGGATTGGACCAACTAATACCCATCTACTCCACTAAATCGGAGGCCCTGGCAAATTAATTAAATGAAACACCGACTCAACATATCGTGTCAAACCTCAGCTTTATCTGAATTGAGGAGTTTTCTGAAGAAGTCTCTTCAGAATTATTCCTTATCAGAAATTGATAGGCATCAGGTGACATTGGCGGTGGAGGAAGTCTGTGCCAATCTGATCATCCATTCCCATGGATGTAACCCCCAAGAAATTATCAATCTTGAAATCAAAGACTCACCGGAAAAAATAATTTTTGAAATTTCTGATCAAGGAGAAGCCTTCAACATGCTCGATTATGAGACTCCGGATTTGAAAAAAGTCATATTAGACAAGCGAAAAGGAGGGTTAGGCATCATTTTGGTGAAAAAGATTATGGATGAGATTGAATTTGAATCAAACAACGGCACAAATACCTGCCGTTTGATCAAATGGTTCCGATCCTAATTTTGGTTAAATACCTAAGGGCAATCGGCTTTCTCCCTGAATTACTGATAAATTTGTAACATTGCATCCTAAATTAAGGAATACCAATACATGAATCACCGGTCCGCTTCGGCATTCGTTTTTTCGCTAATCTTCATCTTCCTGGGCAATCCTACCTCTGGTGTCCTTGCCCAAAACTCCCAAAACCAATCTGTATTGATGACGGTGGGAGGAAAGCCGGTATACAAGGATGATATGGTATATCTTATTTCCAAAGGTAGCGGCGACAAATCCTCACCGGGAATCAGCAGGGATGAATTTGAAGAAAATCTGGAATTATTCGTCAATTACCAGCTCAAAGTCCGTGAAGCTGAAGAATTGGGATTAGACAAGACTGAAGAATTCCAATTGGAATTTGCGTCTTTTAAAGAAACCCTCATTGCGCCTTTTCTGATCAAAAACTCCATTGAAGAGGGAGAACTTCGCAAGGCTTATTCCAGAATGCAGGAAATTATCCGAGCCAGCCATGTCCTTTTCCAGTTTCCGCCAAATGCTACGACTGAGGACAGCTTGATCGTCCTAAAAATGGCTTTGAAAGTAAAATCAGAAATCGAAAACTCCGGAAATATCAATGATCTGGCAGTTCAGTATTCTGATGATCCTTCAGCGCAGACCAACAAGGGAGACTTGGGCTATTTCACCAGCCTTCAGATGGTTCAGCCCTTTGAAGACGCCGCTTATGGGCTTCAGGTCGGACAGGTATCTGACCCGGTTTTGACCAATTTTGGCTACCACATCATCCAAGTAAAAGATCGACAGCCCAACCCAGGACAGGTGAGGGTTTCTCATATTTTAGTACGCTTCGATCCCAAAGACCCTACTCAAGAAGAAAACGCCCGACGAAAAATCGCCGACATCTATACTGAAATTCAAAAAGAGTCAACAATCTGGGAGGATATCGTCAAGAACTTCTCTGAGGACCCGGGAACCAAAGACAGGGGTGGTTTATTGCCTTGGTTTGGTGTCGGAAATATGATTCCGGAATTTGAAATGGCAGCATTTTCACTGACCGAATTTGGTGAAATATCACCTCCACTTCGTACCCAATATGGTTATCATATTCTCCGTCTAGAAGCCAAAAGACCAATTGACACTTTTGAGGAGTTGGAAGAAAGCATCAGATCCAGGATATTAAGAGATTCCCGATCCAGCGTGATTCAGTCCCAGGTAGTGGCAATCCAAAAAGCTAGGTACGGATTCCAGGAAAATGAGCCTTCCGTACAGGCACTTTCCAGCCAACTGAATGAGGTACCGAAATCTGAGTTCAACGCACGTTTGGAAAGCCAGTCTTTAGGAGCAAAACCTTTATTTACTTTCCAGGGAAAAGCCTACACGGCTGCTGATCTGGGAAAATATATCGATAGCCAAGAGATTGCTTACCGAGGCACTGTCCCAACATTTGACTTCTGGTATGACCGGTATGTTGCCGAAATTTTGGCGAAAGCTGAGGAAAAAGACCTCGAGTCTACCAATAAGGAATACCAAATGCTCCTAAAAGAATACCGGGATGGCATTTTGCTTTTCTCTTTGATGAATAAGGAAGTATGGGAGCGAGGAATCACTGACTCTCTGGGACAGCGTGAGTATTATATGCAAAATCTCGAAAGCTACCAGTGGGATGACCGTATAGAGTCCTTTGTGGTGAAAATACTGGATCCTAAAGGCTTGGACGCAGCCAAATCCCATTTACAAGGGAATGGATATAATGAAACCATTATCCAATCCTTCGAAAACCAGATCAAGGCAAAAACACCATTAGCTTATCAGACCGAGTCAGGCATTTTCGAATACAGAAATCACCCGGTTTTATCTTTGATTGACCCTTCCAAAAGCTATCAGGAAGTCAAAGCCGATGGCCACACTTATTTAGTCCTGACAGGACAGAAATTCCCTGCTGGACCTAGGAAATTTGAGGAATCCAGGGGATTGGTAATCCGCGATTACCAAGAATATCTTGAGGAGACTCTTGTTTCAAAATTGAAATCCAAATATCCGGTTGTGATAAACTCTTCCATCAAAGAAGAAACTTATTTAGCCCTGAACCAATAGCCGACAAAGAGATCAGATCTTTGAATCTCAGATTATGTTTATCCCTATGAAATTTAAAAAACGACTAAAATCCTTCCTGTTTTTCTTTCTGCCCTTCACAGCAGTATTCGCCCAGGAGACTCAACCCACTGGACAGGTATTGGATAAGATCGTTGCCAAAGTGAACAACAATATCCTTCTGGAATCAGATGTTCAGAAAACCTACATTGAGGCTGTAGCCCAATCCCAACAAGGAATGGCTGCCCCATCCCGTTGTGATGTTTTTGAATCCCTGATGATCAACAAACTGATGGTTGCCAAGGCGGAGATCGATTCCGTGATAGTTACCGATGCTGAGGTGATGCTGCAGGTGGACAACCGATTCAATGCTGTCATGCAGCAATTCGGCGGAGATGAAAGTGTATTGGTCGAGGTATATGGAAAAACCGCCGATCAGCTCAAATCAGAAATTGAAGATGTCATTCGGGAACAATTGATTGTTCAGCGAATGAGAAATAAAATCACAGAAGGAATCACAGTTTCCCCGGCTGAAGTGAGAGCTTTCTTCAACAGCATTCCGCGAGATTCCTTACCGCTATTTACTTCTGAAGCTACGGTAGGACAAATCGTCCGCAAACCCACCGTCAATCCCAAAGTACGGGAAGAAATAATTGCCCAATTGTCCAAATTCAAACAGGACATTTTGGACGGCAAGGCTGATTTTGCGGATTTGGCAAAAAGATACTCTATGGACCCAGGTTCTGCTGCTCAAGGAGGTGACTTAGGTTTTTTCAGAAGAGGAGAATTGGCACCAGAATATGAAGCTACTGCTTTGAGCCTCCGTCAGGGAGAAATCAGTGATCCTGTAGAAACCCAGTTTGGTTTTCATATGATCCAGCTTTTGGAAAACAGAGGGGCCACTTACAATACCCGACATATTCTTCGAATTCCAACCGCTACCGAGGAAGATATTAAGAAAGCGGAGCGCTATTTGGATAGCTTGAAAAAGGAAATTCAAGACGGCAAAATCGAATTTGCCAAGGCCGCGAAGGAATATTCCCAAGACAGAACTACCTCAGATGCAGGTGGATTTTTCACCGACCCATCTACCAATTCCAACCGGCTTTCTTTGAGAACTTTGGAAGATCCGGTATTGTATTTCACCATCGACACCATGAAGGTGGGAGACATTACCAGGCCAATTCGATTTGAAGATCCTAGAGAGGGTACCAAAGTTCGGATTCTCTATTACAAAGCAAGATATCCAGCTCATAAGGCCAATCTCCAGGATGATTACGAGAAAATGAAGGCAGCTACCTTGAGAAGAAAAGAAGATGAAGTTTTGGAAAAATGGTTTTTGACTGCCAAAGAAGATGTATTCATAGACATTGACCCAGCCTACGACCGCTGCAATGTCCTTCAGCAAAAATAAAAAGTTCCTAAACGAAGAAAGCTCAGGTTCAGCGCCTGAGCTTTTTTGTTTTAATTCGGTAAGCTTTTGGGAGGGTTATTTGGATGATTTGCCAAATATCGCCTTGAACGCAAGTCCTAACTGCCGGAGTCCCTCTCTGAAGAACCCCTTTGACTCTTTGAGTCTAGGCTCCATTTCTTCCTTTTTTTCTTTGAACTCCTTTTTCAAAAGTTCTTTGGCCTTTTGGAGTTCACCTTCCAAAGTGGTTTTATTCTCTTTCAAGTCTTTGATCTTCTGCTCGATGTCTTCTTTTACATCTGCACCTGCCTCAGCCCCTTTCTTCACCAATTCTTCAATCTTTTGACCGATTTCCTGCAGGACTTCTTCAATCTCTGCAGTTGGGTTTTTCTTCTTTTCCATATTTTGAGAATTTGGTCTTGGAATGATCAAGATAGGAAAAATTGAACAAAGGAACTCTTTTACTCCTCAATTGTCTCGCTTGTCTGAGTTTGTTTTTCGTATAGCTCGGCATAGACCCCCTTCTGCGCCATCAGAGATTCGTGGTTCCCTTTCTCAATGATCTTACCATCATCCAATACGATGATATGATCTGCAAGCTTTGCTGAAGATACCCGGTGAGAAATGATCACCGAAGTTCTGTCTTTCATGATGTTTTTCAGGGCAGAAAGAATGGCATTTTCCGTTTTGGTATCTACCGCTGAAAGGCAATCATCCAAGATCAGAATCTTGGGTTCTTTGGCAATTGCCCGTGCTATGGAGACTCTTTGTTTTTGTCCACCAGACAAGGTAATTCCCCTTTCACCGAGCATGGTCTCAAATCCTTTCGGGAAATCGACAATATTTTGATACACATCAGCGTCTTTGGCAGCTTGCTCGATCAAAGAGCGTTCAGGGCGATCCAGACCAAATCCGATGTTGTTGGCAATGGTATCTGAGAACAGGAATACGTCCTGAGGAACATATCCTATTTGTCTCCTCAAATCTGCAACTTGATATCGACGAATATCTTTTTGATCAATCAAAATTTGACCTTGAGAAGGATCATACATCCGCATCAGCAAGTTGGCCACTGTAGATTTTCCGGAACCGGTTGTTCCGATTATCCCCAAGGTTTGTCCTGCTTTGATTTCAAATGACACCTGATCCAAAGCTTTGATCCCGGAATCAGGATACACAAATGTCAGGTCTTTGACTACAATGTCCCCATTGATGCTGACTTCCAAATTTTCAGTGCTGACGATGTCGTTTTTAGCATCCAAAAACTCATTGATCCGCACTTGTGAGGCAGCGGCACGCTGGACTATGCTGGTCACCCAACCCAGCGATGTCACCGGCCAAGTCAGCATGTTCACATAAAGAATGAATTCCGCAATGACGCCGTAGCCGATTTCTCCACTAATAACCTGCATCCCGCCTACATATACCGTGATGATGGTTGAGATCCCCACTAGGGCCATAATCAGGGGGAAAAACAGAGCGTTAACTTTCGTGAGATCAATGGATTTTTCCTTGTATTCTTCACTTTGAACGGTAAACTCTCTCGCAGAATCCTCTTCCCGAACAAACGCCTTGATCACTCTAATCCCCGAAAAGGCTTCCTGAACATAGGTACTCAAACCAGAAAGACTTCTCTGGATTTTTTCAGATCGCTCATTGATCAGATTATTGACAAAATAGATACTCAGTGAGAGTACGGGAAGTGGCAACAAGGAGTAAAATGTGAGTTCTGCATTGACAGAGATCATGTAGGAAATCACCAATGGAAAAAGAATTAAAAGATTCAAACCATACATAATCGCAGGGCCCAAATACATCCGAACTCTACTGACATCCTCAGAGATTCTTGCCATGAGGTCGCCGGTGCTGTTTTTCCTGTAAAAGCTGAGCGGAAGATTCTGGTAGTGTTCAAAAATTTCATTCTTCATGTCATACTCCACCCTTCTGGACATGATGATGATCGTTTGCCGAATCAAAAAGAGGAAAAATCCTCTCAATAAGGCCATTACCAAAATCAACACCCCGAAAATCAGTACATATTGAAGAAAATTTTCTCTGGCAAATTCTCCTAATCCTCCCTTGGTAAGTGGCCTAAAAAGCGTCAAACTCTGAACCACATAATCTATTGCTATTCTTACAAGCTGGGCCGGAATTATTACGAAAACGTTGGAGATCACAGTAAATAGTATCCCCAACAGCAACAATCCCTTGTATTTCAACAAATACTTATTTAATCTCCAAAGTGGCTTCACCAAATAAAAGCTTTAAAATCTAAATTATTCTTAAAGAAACTTCCGACAGGATTCTTTTGAAGGCAGATAAAAGTATTTAATTTTGTATCTGCCTTTTTCCAAGGTTTTGACCCAAATATAACACATTCTAAAAAGCTAAGTTCCATGCTAGAGATTAAAACAACGGATACGGTGAATGAAGGATCCATTTTTGGACAGATCACCACGATGGACCACGAACAATTGGTCATTTGCCACGATCAGGCAACCGGTTTGAAGGCTTTGATCGGCATTCATAACACCACGCTGGGTCCAGCCTTGGGTGGAACTCGCATGTGGCCTTACGCTACCGAAGAAGAGGCAATTACCGATGTATTGAGACTTTCAAGAGGAATGACTTTCAAGAACTCCCTAGCTGGACTTAATCTTGGCGGAGGAAAGGCCGTAATCATCGGTGATCCAAAATTGAAAAATGAAGCCTTCCTGAGAAGATTTGGACGATTTGTGGAGAGCTTAGGCGGAAGATATGTGACCGCTGAGGACGTCAACATGAAGACTTCCGACATGGAATACATCGCCATGGAAACGCGCCATGTGACGGGTCTTCCCCAAATCAAAGGAGGCGCTGGCGACCCTTCTCCGGTAACTGCTTACGGAGTTTACATGGGAATGAAAGCTGCCGCTAAAAAAGCCTTTGGAACAGATTCCCTGCAAGGCAAAAAAATCGGCGTACAAGGTGTCGGACAGGTGGGTAAGTATCTAATCGACTACTTAGTGAAAGAAGGTGCCGAGATCATGATTACAGATATTTTCGAAGACAAGCTGAAGGAAATTTCCAAAGCAACTGGCGCTACGGTGGTTGATCCGAATGTGATTTATGATTTGCCAATGGACATCTATGCTCCATGTGCGCTGGGTGCTACCATCAATGATCAAACAATCGACCGATTGAAGTGCAAAGTAGTAGCTGGTGGTGCGAACAACCAGCTAAAAGATGAAGCGAAGCATGGTAAAATCCTGATGGAAAAGGGTATCATTTATGCTCCAGACTTCCTGATCAATGCCGGAGGGGTAATCAATGTAGGTGCAGAATACTTTGGTGACTACCACAAAGAATTGGTTTTTGCCCAAACCGAAAAAATCTATGACACATGCCTAAGCATCTTGGATAAGTCTGAGAAGGAGAACATCCCTGCCCAAGAAGCTGCCATCCAGGCTGCCAAAGCTAGAATTGAATCTATCGGAAGAGTAAAACTTCCTTTTTAATACTTAACACACTTGATTGAAAAACCACCGGGATTCCTATTCCGGTGGTTTTTTTGTCCTCTCTAGGCTAAGAGAAGCAATATCAAAATCCCTATATTTACAGCTCTTTAAGAATATTATGCTCAACAGAAGAATCCTCAGAGTCAAGGCATTTCAAAATCTATATGCTTATGAACAGTGCAAAGGATCCAATCTAAACCTAGCCAAAGACTTCATAAGGGCGTCTTTCCTTCCTGACCTCAACAGTATGGAGTTTCAGGATAAGGCTGCTCTCAATCGGGATGCCGAAGAGGCTGTCAAGCTCTTTGATCAAAATCTGGAAAACCAATCCGTCCTAAAATCTTCCGACGCCAGTCCTAAAATCAAACAAGTGGTTTTGGATGCGCTCAAGCAATTTCACCTGGCCAATCAAAAAGACCGGGATTTTTTGCTAAAAAACATGGTCATCTCCGCGGAGAGAATTCCTCAGCTTTATTTATTGGCCATCGAATTACTTCAAGCCTTTGCCCAGCATGTGGCGAAGGAAATGGAGAAAAAGAAAAAGTTTGCCGGTGATCAGCCCGTGGGATTTGGCAATGAACTCAACCTGGTTCAGAACAAAGTATTGGAAAACATCCGTGAATCTCAGGACTATCGGAACGCTGTGGCCCGAAACAATGTTAACTTGGATGACATCGAGTTGGAAATCAGGGAATGGTTTAGAGATTACATCAAGCCATCAGAGCCTTACCAAGAGTATCTGAAAATTAACAACCCGAGTATAGCTCAGGATTTTGAAGTGGTTGATGATCTGTTGAAAAAAATAATCTTCAAAAACGAAGTGATCCTAAATTACTTCTCCGAAAAAGATCTCAATTGGACTGAAAACAAAGCGGTAGTCAGAAGTTTGGCTTCCAAGGTGTTAAAATTCGGTGCGGAGACAGGAGAAGCAGAAGATCAGGAACTTCCACAAATCGCCATCAACTGGGAAGAGGATAAAGAGTTTTTTCAAAATATCTTTAACTTCACGATTGAAAATGATGCAGAAAGTAAGACTTTGATCTCTCAAAAAACCAAAAACTGGGATATTGACAGGCTGGCCTTCACCGATAAAATCATCATTTCCATGGCTTTGGCAGAAATGAAGAATTTTCCTAGCATTCCAGTCAAAGTTACTATCAATGAATACATTGATATTTCCAAGACATACAGCACCCCAAAAAGCAAGCAATTTGTCAACGGTTTGCTGGATGTTTTATCAAAAGAATTAACCGAAAGCGGCCAAATTCGTAAGAGTGGTCGTGGACTTTTAGACAATAAATAAACAACTATGAGCAAGAGCAGCAATTCCTTACTTGCATTTATGGTAGGTGCCGGAGTCGGCGCTGCCTTAGGGATCCTATTTGCACCGGATACTGGCGCAAATACCCGAGACAAACTTTCTTTTCAACTCTCCAAATACAAAAAGGAGTTGGAAGATTTGATCGATGAGCTAATGGAAGGAAAAGAAGTCCATCTCAACGAAGCCAAATCCGAAGGAAAAAGAGTCATCTCCGAAGCAAAAAACAAAGCTGAAAACTTACTCAGCGATGTCAATAAATTAATCGAACAAATCAACCAAGGTAAAAACTGATATGAAAATCAAATTACTTAGCGCACTGGCTTTAGCCCTACTTATGGGAGCCTGCGGTGCAAAAGATGATCAAGCCGCAAAAATCCAAGCTCTAGAAGACAAAATTGCTCAACTGGAAAATCAGAATACAGCTGTTACCCCAGTAAATGCTCAGGCTGCTACTTCTGCTGACCCAAGTACTCTAGGTGCATTTGAATTTAAAGAAATGGAATATGATTTTGGCAACATCAACGAAGGCCAAATCATCGAGCATGTCTTCAACTTCACCAACAACGGTCAAGCTCCATTGGTCATTTCCAACATTACCGCTTCTTGTGGCTGTACCAGCCCTGATTGGACTAAAACTCCTGTGCAACCAGGTGAACAAGGCTTTGTGAAAGTTGTATTCAACTCTGCTGCAAAGTCCGGAGCTCAAGCCCCTACCGTTACCATTCAGGCCAACACCAACCCGACGGTGACCAGACTTCAAATGAAGGGTTCTGTCACTCCTAAATTAGCCGGAGCTGCGGCACCAACTGGACCACTGAAGAGATAAGCACATGTTAAGTACTCTTTTGGCCCAAGCCTCAGCAGGAGGTGCAGGTATTCTTGGACAGGTTTTTCTCTTTGGTTCCATTATCCTGATCATGTACTTTTTCATGATCAGACCTCAGCAGAAAAAACAAAAAGAAACCAAGAAGTTTATCGAAGACATTAAAAAAGGAGATGAAGTCGTAACTATCGGCGGAATCCACGGTAAAGTATCCAGTGTAGAAGGCGATGTAGTCTTCTTGGAATTGGACCGGGGATTGAAAGTGAAAGTCGAAAAGTCAGCCATTTCATTGGACTTCTCCAAAAAGTCAACTTCAACCAAATAATTTGAGCTTTGTCGGAAAATAAAAAATCCTCTAGGAGGATTTCATCCAAAAGACTCTCTAATCTAAAAGTGGTAGTTCTCTGCATTCTTGCAGCTACCACTTTTTGGATTTTAAATGCCCTCAACAAGGACAATTACAGCACTATTGTAGATTACCCAATCGAATGGGAATTCGATCGGGAAAGATTTTTTCCGGTACAACCACTTCCATCAAGTGTTCAAATCCAAATCTCAGGAAATGGATGGGACTTATTGAGGAAGTATTTTAATCTCAACGAACCGGCTTATAAAATTACCTTAGCCGATCCCTCCTCCATGAAGCATATCCTTACATCGGAGTTGAAAAGGCCACTGGGAGATTTTCTGACCCCCACGCAGCTGATTGGCTTTCTGGAGGATTCTGTTACTTTCAAAATCGACAGGATCGAGACCAGAAATCTCAGCCCAATATTGGACTCCGCTTCCTATTCCCTAAGCAAAAACTCCGTCATTGAAGGAAAGATCAAATTTGATCCCGAGGTCATTAAAGTAACTGGCCCAACTTCAATCCTGGATATTTTTGAAGGTAAATTCCCTGTCGATCTCAATCAATCCAGAATTGATCAGGACTTTGACCGAGAAGTTTCTTTGACCATAGAAAAAGATCTTGCAGAAATCATTCGCCTCAACCGGGATAAGATCAACGTTTCTTTTACAGTGGTTAACTTCATGGAAGGGAACAAAAGACTGAAAGTAAAAAAGATCAATTTCCCAAGAACTGTGACTCTGGAAGATGAATCGGTCACTCCCGTGATGACTTACTTGGTGGATGGCAGAAAAGTAGCTGAATTAAAAGATTTGGAATTTGAAGCCATTTTGGACTACGGAAGGAGAAACCGGGCGGACAGCACAATTTCTATTCGAGTTCAGCCATTGCCTTCTTTCCTCAAAGAAGTAAAAATCACTCCCGAAATACTGAAGCTTAAGTATGAATAAGCCCAGCCCATTAAAAATCGGCATCACCGGTGGCATAGGCTCAGGAAAATCCACCGTATGTAAAATTTTTGAGATTCTGGGAATCCCCGTCTATTATGCAGATGACCGGGCCAAATGGCTAATGGCAAATGACCCCGATTTAAAAGCTTCCATTCAGTCCGAATTCGGGATAGAGAGCTATTCTGAAACTGGCGAGTTGAACCGACAATATTTGGCTGAAAAGGTCTTTTCAAACTCGGAAGCTGTTTCCAAAATCAATGCTCTGGTTCATCCCTGTGTCGGGAGAGATTTTGAGTCTTGGGTCAAACAGCAGAGCACTCCTTATGTACTGAAAGAAGCGGCGCTGATTTTTGAATCAGGAGGTGAGAAAAAACTGGATGGAGTAATCAATGTCAGCTCTCCTTTAAAAATCCGGGTAGCAAGAGTATTGCTTCGTGATCCCCATCGAAGCGAGGAGCAAATCAATCATATCATTGATCAGCAAATGCCGGATGAGGAAAAAAACGCCTTGGCAAATTATGTGATCAAAAACTCAGAAAATAAAATGCTCATCCCACAGGTATTGGCAATCCATCAAGAACTGTTCGAAAAATCAAATTCTTAATTTCTCGGGAAGATTAATCCCTTTCCTAGGGAGGATTAATACGAATGGGTCTATTTTTAAACTTTATTGTGATCAAAATTTAGTCAGAATCAATATGGCATCAGGAATATTTGCATTGTTGGATGATATCGCTACTCTGATGGACGATGTGTCGGTCATGAGTAAAGTCGCTGCCAAGAAAACCGCCGGTATCCTCGGAGATGACCTTGCAGTCAATGCGGAAAAATCCTCCGGATTCGTGTCCGATCGAGAGCTTCCTGTCCTTTGGGCGATCAGCAAAGGATCCATGCTTAACAAGGTGATAATTCTACCTTTTGCTTTTTTGCTCAGCGCTTTTTTTCCTTTGGGAGTCACCATTATCCTAGTAATCGGAGGACTCTATTTGGCCTATGAAGGTGCAGAAAAAGTCATTGAATACCTTTTCCCCCACCCTCAAAAGGAGAAACCAAAATTGATGGAAGATCTCAGCGAGGAAGAAGTTTTAGCCAAAGAAAAAGAGAAAATCAAATCGGCCATTGTAACCGACTTTATACTTTCCGTAGAAATCATCATCATTGCTTTGGGCACTGTGGTCAATGAGCCCCTAATCAACCAGATTCTGGTAGTGACTTTCATTGCGCTTCTGGCTACGGTAGGTGTCTATGGAATCGTCGCTTTAATTGTCCGCATGGACGAATTCGGAATTAAGCTGATCAACCTAAATGAAGAGAATAACAGCTTTTCGGACAAGGTGGGGAGAGCTTTGGTCAATGCCCTTCCTTGGGTTATCAAAGGAATGGGAGTTATTGGGACTTTAGCACTCTTGCTGGTTTCTGGAGGAATCTTTGCTCACAACATTGAATTCATCCACCATTTGTTACCAGAATCCATCCCGGGGATTATCAATGAATTTTTATTGGGATTAGTAGTTGGCTTTATGGTTCTGGGAGTTTTGATTTCGGTAAAAAAGATATTCAAGTTGGGAGGACACTAAAAGACTTCCTTTCTCACAGGCTTATTAAGGCAATCCATGAAAACTTACGAGTCCAAAGATCTGACACAGTTTTTATTTGTGATTCGTAAGTCGGACACTCTTTCAAGGCTGGCACCTTTTATCCTGTTTTTAATTCTCTATTCGGTGGGGATTGCCTACTTAGAGCTGGAATATTTCCAATTCAAATCCGATTCCTGGCTAAGGAATCTCCCAGTCATGCATACTCTTTTGAGTTTCGTGATTTCTATGCTTTTGGTCTTCCGGACCAATACCGCCTATGACCGCTGGTGGGAAGGGAGAAAACTATGGGGAAGTCTGGTCAACACCAGCAGGAACTTTGCAATAAAGCTGGACGCCATCCTTCCCGTCAAGGATATGGAAAACAGAAACTTTTTCCGGAAGGCCATCCCGCTTTATGCCTATGCTCTCAAAGACCATCTTCAGTCCAAACAGACCAAATATAGTCTGGATGAGTCAGGAATATCCAGTTCAGAAATCATCCCGATGGACTTCAATAAGCATGTGCCCAATCAAGTGGCCAAGCAGCTATTTGCCCGCTTACACCAGCTCCATATTTCCGGACAGATCAACGGAGATCAGTTAATTATACTCAATGGGGAAGTGTCTAGCTTTACCGACATCTGTGGTGCCTGCGAAAGGATTCTCAACACTCCAATTCCCTATAGCTACAGTGCCTTTATCAAAAAGTTTATCATGCTCTATACGCTTACGTTGCCGATAGGGTATTCTTTTACCCTAGGGTATTTAGCTGCTCCGATTGTGGGCTTTGTATTTTATGTATTGGCCAGTCTAGAACTGATTGCCGAGGAAATCGAGGAGCCTTTTGGTACCGATGCCAATGATTTGCCTATGGATAAAATGTCGGAGAATATAGACCGGCATGTGGGAGAAATTTTTGAGTAAAAAAAGAAGGAACCCCAAAGAGGTTCCTTCTTCCATTACAATAAACCCTGTATAGCTGGGATCTTATCGGTCTATGGATCCCAATACTTTTTTCATAAATGCATTTCCGGCATCTTTCTCAGACATTCCTTCAGCAATCATTTCCTGAACTTCCAATGCGCCACAAAGGTTGGAAATCAACTCTCCGATCACATCCAGCTCTGCTTCTTTTAAAGAGGGAGCTTCGGAAATATTCTCCAGCACCGCCAAAGTAGCTTCGATTTGCTCCGTGGTGCAGGTTCTCTGAATAGTCTTAATTACCGGTAACTTCATGAATTAAAGATTTTAGCTGATCTTCTTTATTCGTCTGAACTTGGTTAACCAAGGCACCTGATTTAAAGCCTGCAAAAGTGGGAAGGTTATTCACCTGAGCCAATTTTCTGGAATTAGGGAATTTTTCGGCATCCACCAAAACGAAAACTGCATTGGGATTTTCTCCGGCAAGTCTTTTAAACTTAGGCTTCATTATCCGGCAGTTTCCACACCATCCTGCAGAATATTGGACCACCACTTGCTCGTGCTGGGCAATCAGTTCCTGGAGATTGTCTTCTGTCAGTTCTTGCATACTCTTAATTATTGGATAGGTAGTTGGCTACACCTTCGTTGGTAGCTTGCATAGCAGCTTTTCCTTCTTCCCAATTGGCAGGACATACTTCACCGAATTTCTCAACGTGAAGCTGAGCGTCAATTAGTCTCAAGTATTCATCGATATTTCTTCCCAATGGGAAATCATTCACAGATTCATGACGGACGATACCCTCTTTATCAATCAGGAATGTACCTCTATAAGCGATTGGTGCTCCGGAGAAAGACCACATACGAGTCTCTGCATTGAAAGAATATTCTCCACCCAATACTCCGTAGTTCAGGGAAATGGTCTTAGCCACATCCGCCAAGATGGTATAGGTTACGCCTTCGATTCCGCCTTCATCCTTGGCAGTCATTAACCAAGCCAAGTGAGTCTCTTCGGTGTCAGTGGAGCAACCGATCACCACGGTGTCTCTTTTTTCAAATTCCGCCAATTTGGACTGGAAAGCATGAAGCTCAGTAGGGCAAACAAAAGTGAAGTCCTTTGGATAGAAAAACAGAATCACATTTTTCTTGCCCAGGAATTGATCCAAGCTGAAGTTTTCAACAATTTCTTCTCCATTGATAACTGCTCCTACAGAGAAAGCAGGTGCTTTTTTTCCTACTAATGCCATTTTTTGGTTTTTTTAATGAATTGATAAACAAAGTTACTCCACGAAATAATTATTCTAAAGAATCTGCACCTTCGCCACCAAATTGTTAATTGGCCACTAATAGAATACAAAACCTAAATCGAGTATTAACAGAATATTCATTGGCCGAAGAGATTATTCTATCTCTCTTATTTCACCGCAATGGATTGCGGGTGGAATAAAAAAAAGTCATAGAAAAATTCTATGCATCATTGAATCCCTCCATTGGATCCAAATTCTATGAATTTGGGAAAAATTTTAACCTGGTTTTTGGCCCTTTTTAGGTCAGGGTATCTCTTGAAACCATTTTTTGCAGGAAAATCTATTTCCTATTGCTCAATCTCAAAAAGCCTAAAGGCTGCTTTAGGGTCTTTTCCATAATTATTGGGACCAGGATTCCCTTCTAGACAAAGAAAAACAAACAAGATGATAGATCCCAATATGGGAATTAAAGAGATAAAATACCACCAACCAGATCTGCCGGTGTCATGCAACCTCCTTACTGAAACGGCTAATGAGGGAATAAAATGGACCATAACCACCAATAAATAGATCGGGCCAACTATACTTTCTTCATCGAATGTGATCCCCAGAAGGGTGTCAAGAAACACTGCAAGAAAAATGAATAGGAGATAAAACAAGCCAAAAATCCAAAATTCTTTTCTCCTAGACCGCCCCGAAAACCTGTTGAATTTCCGAAGGGCTTCCAAATAATACTCCATAGTTTAGTCGAATAATCCAGTCCAATCTAGCCTTCTAGAAAAAAACATAAAATACCCTATTTAGGGTATTTTTGGGCTATTGAGGGGTCTCATGCCAACTTTTGTGGACAATCTTCCATTTTCCCTCCACCTTGATCAAGGTCAAAAAATCATAATACCGAATCCCCGGCCAATGTAATTCCGTCTCCGCAAGCGCCATAGTTCCGACAATCCGAATCCCCTTGATTTCATTGATATACAGCTTTGGATCCCTGGGTTCTCCCTTTGAAGTAGCTCTGGCCCACTCTTCATAAGGGGTAATGAAAAGTTCTGCTCCTCGATAGCCAATTAACTTGGCTTCAGGGATAAAGGCCTGGTCGAGCTTTTCTCTATTTCTTTCCATCATCCCTTCGAAGTAAAAATGGATGGTTTGGGTTACATCTGATAGATCTTGAGCTTGAGCCTTCAGGGAGAAAAGCAGAATAATTAGAAAGGATATCTTTTTCATAGCAATAAAAAAACCGCTTGCCTTAGCAAACGGTTTAGAAATTTTAGATTCTATCAAATCCCAGGTAGGGGTGTAAAACCTTAGGCATCATGATTCCTTCCGGAGTCTGGTTATTTTCCAGAATAGAAGCTACTATTCTTGGCAAGGCCAAAGCGGACCCATTGAGAGAATGAGCCAATTGGTTTTTCTTATCCTCACCTCTGAATCTCAGTTTGAGTCGGTTGGTTTGATACGTTTCGAAATTGGAAACAGAACTCACCTCCAACCATCTTTCCTGGGCGGCAGAATAGACTTCCATATCATAAGTCAAGGCTGAGGTAAAGCCCATATCGCCTCCACAAAGTCTCAATACCCGATAAGGCAGATCCAGCTTTTGTAAAAGGCCCTGCACATAAGAACTCATACTTTCCAAAGTCTCATAGGACTTATCCGGATGCGTAATTTGAACTATCTCCACCTTATCAAACTGGTGCAAGCGGTTCAATCCACGCACATGAGCACCCCAAGAACCTGCTTCTCTTCGGAAGCATGGAGTATAGCCAACATTCTTGATGGGAAGATCTTCCTCATTGAGAATTACGTCCCGATACAGATTCGTGATCGGCACTTCAGCTGTCGGGATCAGGTAAAGATTGTCCGCACTGGCAAAGTACATTTGGCCTTCCTTGTCCGGAAGCTGGCCTGTGCCATATCCTGAGTCCTCATTGACCATAATCGGCGGCTGAACTTCCATATATCCGGCAGCCAAAGCTTCGTCCAAGAAGAAATTGATTAAGGCACGCTGAAGTCTTGCGCCTTTTCCTTTGTAAACAGGAAATCCGGCACCGGTGATTTTTACCCCTAGGTCAAAATCGATGATATCATATTTCTTGATCAGTTCCCAATGCGGAAGTTTTCCTTCGAATAAGGCAGGAATTTCACCATGCTGAAGAACCACTTCATTATCCTCAGCTGACTTTCCTGTAGGTACAGAAGTATGCGGTACATTGGGAATGGTATATAAAAGTGCCTTGAGATCTTCCTCTGCTTTGGCAGTTTGGTCTTCCAGTTCTTTGATTCTAACCTTGATTTCAGCAGTTCTGGACTTGGCCTTTTCAGCTTCTTCTTTTTGTCCTTCCTTCATCAATTGTCCGATTTGCTTAGAAATCGAATTGGCTTCAGCCTGCATTTGATCTCTTTCGGATTGGGAGGATTTTCTCAAATCATCCAAGGAAAGGACTTGATCTAAAATTTCCTGGGGGTTGGAAATATTTCTTTTCTGGAGTCCGGCTAATACAGCGTCCAGATTTTCTCTGATTTGATTGACTAAAAGCATGAAACTTGAAAATTTACAGTGCGCAAAGATAGGGACTTATCGCACAATGACCGACTTGGAGACCAAAGAGAAAGGCCCCTCGAGTTCTTTTCCGTCTTTGCGAAGCAACTGGATTTTTACCTGATAGGCGCCAGGAGGCAGGTTTTCTACACGGACAGGCGACATGTGGTCGATCTCGTATTCAAAATCATTCACCAGGATTTTCACCTTCAGCCCATCCAAATCCATATCTCCTCCCAAAACCAAAAAGTCCACAATCATATCCTCTCCAACGGCAAGGACATTCCCATTTCTTGGAAAATTCACCGCCAAGAAGGGTTCGGCTGAATAGGGAAAAGGTCTTGAATCCCCAACCATAAAATCCCGATCTATGTAATTTCCAAAATTCTTCAAGGAAATGCCTTCCTTATCTACCAGATATCCTACTACGCGATACGTACCTTGGGTGAGTTCTCTTTGAAAAATCGGTGACAACTGGCCAATAGGATCACTTCCATTGATGATCGTGAATAAAGTAGGAACGCCCGGTGTATTATTTTCTATCGGAAAATTTTTGATATTGAATTCAAAAGGAACCTTTCCAGGTCTAAAAATCTGGTTTCCCAGAGGGCTGTAAAGCTCCAAAATAGCATCTGGATATTGGCTGGAATCTTCCAGCTGGTAAAAAGCAACCTTTGGTAAATTCACCGGTGAGTCAGAAGTATTTTCACCAGATTCCATGACTTGCTCGTTGATTCTTTTTTTGTCCTGGCTGCAGGAAGTCCATAAAAGAGCCAGAAATAGAATACTCCAAAGGAATTTGTACATATACAGCAACTATTGAACCTAAAGATATTTATTTTTGAGCAATACTTTGGTTTTACCAACTTAACCAATCATATCAATGGAAATCCTATTTGATGAAATTCCAAGCCTCGACCTGGCACACTTCACCTCAGGTACGGCAGAACAAAAAAAAGCATTCGTGCAAAAATTAGGAGAAGCTTATCAAAACATAGGCTTTGTAGCGATCAAAAATCACGGGCTTAACCAAGACCTTCAAGATCGCCTTTACTCCTCCATCAAGTCCTTCTTTGCACTTCCTGACGAAATTAAAACCAAGTATGAAAAGCCAGAAATCGGCTATCAAAGAGGGTACACAGGCAAGGGAAAAGAACACGCTAAAGGCAGAAACACAGGTGATCTCAAGGAATTCTACCATGTTGGACAGGAACTCTCCCTCATTCCGGATTCTGATCCCATCAAGGCTGAATACCCTGAAAATCTTTGGCCTAGTGAAATCCCGCAGTTTCAAAACGATGCCATGGAAGCCTTCCAGACGTTGGAAAATGCAGGAAAACAAATGCTGAAAGCAATCGCGCTTCATTTGGAGCTTCCAGAGGATTATTTCGAGGACAAAGTCGCTTATGGTAACTCTATCCTTCGTCAAATCCACTATTTCCCAATCGAAAACCCGGATGAAGTCCCTGCTGATGCGGTAAGAGCTGCCGAGCATGGAGATATCAACCTGATCACCCTTTTGATGGGAGCGAGTGCAGATGGACTTCAAGTCTTGAGAAAAGACGGAAAATGGATTCCTATCACAGCTTTGCCAGACCAGCTAGTAGTCAATGTCGGTGACATGCTGGAGCGTTTGACCAACAAAAAACTCAAATCAACAATCCACCGGGTAGTCAATCCGCCGAGAGAATTGATGCATACCAGCAGATACAGCATTCCTTTCTTCATGCATCCTCGGTCTGAAATGGATCTTACCTGTCTGGAAAGCTGCATTGACGAAAACAATCCCAAGCAATTTTCGGACGCTACGGCTGGAGAGTTTCTGGAGGAAAGATTGAGAGAATTGGGTCTTAAGAAATAAAATGTCGGTACGAAGAGTCCGATATTACGTTTTTCTGAAAGACATTCTGATTCTTTCCCTCACCTCATTTGGGGGACCCCAGGCGTTTTTAGCCATGCTGCTGGAAAGGATGGTGAAAAAGCACGCCTACATTTCGGAGGAGGAGCTTTGGGAGCTAAATGCCCTGTGCAATATGCTTCCCGGCCCCTCCTCCACTCAATTAGTCTCCGCTATAGGCTTCCGAGTTGGCGGGCCAAATCTCGCCTATTTGGCACTTTTTGTCTGGATATTGCCAGCCACGATGATCATGACCTCTGCAGCTTTGTTGATCAGCTTTTTGCAGGAAAACACCCCCGGGGCCTTGAAATTTGCCCGATTTATTCAGCCCATGGCGATTGGATTTATCATTTTCGCCGCCCAAAAAACCATCAGTAAAATGGTCAGGACAACCGAGGCGATGATCCTGATGCTGATTTCAGCCTTCGTGGCTTTCTTTTACAGTTCTCCCTATATTTTCCCGGTGATGTTGGTATTGGGAGGCCTCAGTACATCCATCAAATACAAAAACCAACCCAAGGTGGACGAGGAGAAAACCCTGTCCATCAAATGGAGTAACTTTTACCTTTGGGCGGGGGTATTAGTCCTCGCTGCTACCGCAGGTGCTATTACCAAGTGGCAGCCCATCCTGCTCTTCGAGAATTTTTATCGTAACGGGAGCTTGATCTTTGGAGGAGGACAGGTCCTTGTACCCTATTTGTACACCGAATTTGTAGAATTCAAGCATTTCTTGACCTCAGAGGAGTTTTTGACAGGCTATGCCATCTCTCAGGGAATTCCGGGGCCTACGTTTTCCATTGCCTCCTACATCGGCGCTTTGTCCATGAGAGGATTCGGAACTACCGGATTTATTTTAGGAGGACTGATTGCAGCTGGAGGAATTTTCCTCCCAGGAATATTCCTGATCTTTTTTGTAATCCGATTTTGGGATCAACTCAAGCTTTACAGGCCTGTACGGGCTGCTTTGGAAGGTATCAATGCTGTTTCTTGCGGGATGCTTATTGCAGCCGCCTATTTACTTTTTGAACCCCTGGAAGCAAATGGACTGAACATCTTTTTTATTCTCGGCACTTATTCCTTGCTACAATTCACCAAAATATCCTCTCCGTTTATCATTTTATTCGGGATCGTTTTGGGGATTTCGGTAAATTACTTTTTGGGATAACCCTTAAAAAACCTTCTAAATGAACAGAAATGCTTAGGAAAGCGTTTTAAGTTCTCAATTCATTTCCTAACTTTCTCTTATGCAAGCCTACGAATTCATCAACAGCCTGATCCCACCACTGAAGCTTTCAGACCGGACCAGTATGGCTTTGGGCTGGATGGAAGAAATTCGTACTGCCTTTCTGCCCGTGGTGCATCAGGGAAAATTTTTAGGCTTTATCAGCGATGAGATCATTTATGAAATCAATGATCCGGATCTTTTAATCAGTGAAATCGAACTTGAAGCTGGGACCTGCTGGGTATATACCGACAAGCACATTTACGATGTCTTAAGAGTAGCCTCAGACAACCAAATCAATCTGGTCGCTGTCCTGGACAGAGAAAATTCCTACATGGGAGTCATCACTATGGAAGATGCCATATCGGCATTTGCGGATAGCCTTTCGATCAAGTCCCAAGGAAGTGTATTGATTCTGTCGATGAACATGTCTGATTATCATTTGTCAGAGATTGCCCGGCTGGTAGAGTCTGAAAACACAAAAATTCTTAGCTCTTTCATCACCACTGATCCCTTGGATGATACTAAGATCAAACTGACGCTGAAGATGGATAAACCCGACCTGAAGCATGTCAAAGCTACCTTGGAAAGATTTGGGCATAGAATTATCGATCACTACCAAGAAGAGACTGGAATAAGCCCTGATGCAGACCGAATCGGGAACTTGTTGAGATTTTTAGATATTTGAGGCATGAAATCGAGCATTAGGCCAATCTTCACTCCAAACAAAGACAATTAGCCTTGCGAGATTACATGTGACCCCTTTTAACTACTTTAATCACATGAAAGTCGCCTTGCATGGCCTGTCACTCAAGGCCGAACACTTCCCGCAGATTGAATTGTTGTTTCAGGAATTGAGCAGCCACGGCTTCGAAATCTTTGCTACAGATTCCTTTGACCGTCAATTGAAAATGAACGGGAACAAGCTCTTGTCTTATTGGTTATTGGAAAATTCCGATGAAATCTCCCAAATGGACTTCATCATTTCCATCGGTGGAGACGGTACCTTGCTCGACACGGTCTGTGTGGTAGGTAGTCATGAGATCCCTATTCTGGGTTTAAATATCGGGAGAATGGGTTTTTTGGCCACTGTCGCGACGGATCGAATTCCAGAGGCGGTAAAATATCTGGCCGAAGGAAACTTCCAGATTGAATCCAGATCATTATTGAGATTGGACAGCAACCGACGCTTGTTTAATGGCATTCATTTCGCGCTGAATGAATTCACTATCCATAAGCGGGATACCTCCTCGATGATTACCGTGCACACCTACATTGATGGAAAATACCTCAACTCCTATTGGGCAGATGGCTTGATCGTATCTACTCCGACCGGATCCACTGGTTATTCCCTAAGTTGCGGAGGCCCGCTCATTACACCTGAAGCAAAAAGCTTTGTCATCACTCCGGTAAGTCCCCATAATTTGAACGTACGTCCGATAATAGTCTCAGATGACTCAGAGATCAGCTTCAAAATCGAAGGAAGAGCTGATAAGTTTATGATTTCCTTAGATTCCCGCTCCTCATCCATCTCTTCTGAGGTAGATTTGAGCGTGAAAAAAGAAAAATTCTCGGCTAAATTGGTCAAATTGCCCCACTATCATTTCTTTGATACACTCCGCCAAAAGCTTAATTGGGGATACGATATGCGTAATTAACTATTGGCAATCTTGAGCTTAACATTAATTAACCCGGTAAATACTTTGGAGCGTTTTTTAAACGTTGGGTACTTTATAACTTGCATCGTCTTGAAAAAGGTCAATTCTAAGATTTTCAGCCACTTAATTCTGTTTTTGGTTTTTACAGGAGCATTTTATCTCCCTTTATCAGCCCAGAAATACGAAATAGGTGGAGGAATTGGTGGAGCTGTTTATTCCGGCGACATCCTTCGGAAAATTGATCCCGGGCAAGCAAGCCTTCAAGGAACGTTATTTGGCAAGAGAAATTTTGACAATGTGTGGACATTGAGAGCCGGGTTAAGTCTGGCTCAGGTAAATGCAGCGGACAGTATCAAGCCTATCGATGCGATGGCTAGGTATCGGGATGCAAGGTTTAGGGCAGGAATTATTGAATTCTCTGCGGTCATGGAGTTCAATTTTTTGGACTTCCTTAGAAATGACTCTGAATTCAAATTTTCCCCTTATGCCTTCTTTGGCCTGGGCTATGCACAAATTCTGGCAAAAGGTAATACTTGGTTTTATCTGCCTTCCAGCAGATACAACTTGGGAACAGTGGTAATCCCCTTCGGAGGAGGTGTGAAATATCGTCTCAATGATCGGTGGACCTTTGCCGGTGAGTTGGGGTTCAGGCCTACGACGACGGACTATCTGGATAAACTGGACAGTTCACTACCGGTAATCCCAAGGTACCCACAGCCCGCAGATCCAAATACCGGACAATCACCTCCCTACGGGGTGAACTTTGGTAATCCTTACACCAAAGACTGGTACTATTTTCTGGGCTTTACCCTGAGCTATACCTTCGCCAATGTGAAGTGCTATGCTTATTAATTAATTGACTCCTAGGGCTGATTATTTAAAAAGAAATAGCATTTTTGTACCTCCAAAAAAGTAGGTACCCAAGTCACTTGGAATGAAGGAAAATATAGACCTCACCAATATCCCCAAACATATTGCGATCATCATGGACGGCAATGGCCGTTGGGCCAAGAAAAAAGGCGCCATGAGAATCTTCGGACACCGACACGCGATTCAGGCTGTGAAAGATGCCATTGAAGGCGCTGATAATCTGGGGGTGAAGTACCTAACCCTATTTTCATTTTCCACAGAAAATTGGTCAAGACCACAAGATGAAGTCAAAGCCCTGATGGAGCTTTTGGTGAAAACTATCATCGATGAGATCTCCCAAATGATGAAAAACAACATCAGACTGGAGGCCATCGGAGATATCGAAAGCCTTCCAAAATCAGCTTATGACAAACTTATGGAAGCTAAAGAACTGACTTCCAAAAATACCGGTCTGACGGTGATTTTAGCACTAAGTTACAGTGGACAATGGGAACTCACTCAAGCTGTCCGACGCATTGCTCAAAAAGTCTCAGAAGGTAAACTGAGTCCTGATCAAATCACCCAACAAACCGTGGCAGAAAATCTGGACACGGCAGGAATACCTGATCCAGAACTGATGATCCGCACCAGCGGAGAGTATAGAATCAGTAATTTTCTGCTCTGGCAACTTGCCTACACGGAGTTGTATTTCACTTCGGTCTTGTGGCCGGATTTCAGGACGGAGCACCTTTATGCTGCAGTAAAAGATTATCAAAAGCGAGAAAGACGATTCGGGAAGACCGGAGAGCAAGTAAAACCTTAATTTATTGATGAAATCGAGCCTGACTCAAGCGCCTTTTCAAGGCACTAAAAATAGCCCAGCGAGATTCCATATGGCCTTTAGGGTCAAATTATAGTCATATGAAAAGAAGTTTATTGATTCTGTTTTGTGTGGTTTGGTCCTTTTCGGCCATGGCGCAGATCCGTTTGGGCCAAAGCCGCTATGCATCCCCCAGACCTGTCAATATTCTGGAATTGAACTACGCAAAACCAGAAAAATACAGAATTGCCGAAATCAAAGCTGTCGGTCTAACCACCCTGGATGAGAATGCGATCATTTCTCTCTCCGGGTTAAAAGTGGACGATAGAATCGAAGTGCCAGGTGAAAGTATTTCCAATGCTTTGAAAAAACTGTGGGGTCAGGGAATCATAGGTGATGTGAAAATCCTAGTTACCAAAATTGTGGGAGAAGACATTTACCTTCTTTTGGATTTGACCGAAAGACCGAGGTTCTCACGCGTGGAATTTTCAGGCATCAACAAAACCCAAGAAAGTGAACTGCGGGACAAAGTCAATATCCGAGGCCGAGTAGTCCGGGACGACGTTCTGAATACCGCCAAAAGAAATATTGAGAAATATTACCTCGACAAAGGCTATTTGAATGCCGATGTTAAAATCATTCAGGATCGAGATACCACCTTACCCAATAGCGTCAAACTTAGATTTGATATCAATACCAATTCCAAGGTAAAGATCAATGAGATCAAGTTTTATGGAAATGAGGAAATCGCCGATCGTCCCCTGAAAGGCAAAATGAAGAAAACCAAGGAATACCCAAGGGTTGCGGTTTTCAAAGATGTCTATTCCAGAATTACAGATGCAGATGCCAAAAGTGCTTCTTCTGCTTTGCTGAAAACAGAGCCTGCAACCAAAGAGGATGCGATAGATTACATTCACAAAAACTTCAAGCTCAACTTCCTAAACGGATCCAAATACATTCCAAAGGAATATAGAAACGACAAAAACAGCGTCATCAATTTTTACAATAGCCGAGGCTTTAGAGACGCCAAAATCGTTTCAGACTCTGTTTACAACTTCTCCGATGACAAAATCAACATCAACATTGCCGTAGAAGAGGGAAGAAAATACTACTACAGAAACATCTCCTTTACTGGTAATTACATCCATCCCAGCTCTGTGCTTTTGGCAAAATTAGGCATCGAAAAAGGAGACGTGTACAACAAAGAGAAGCTTGAGAAAAGGCTTAACTACGATCCTCAAAAAGGAGATGACGTGAGCTCCCTGTACCAGGACAACGGATACCTGTTCTTCAATATCGAGCCAGTAGAAATCAATGTCGTCGGCGACTCCATCGACCTGGAAATGAGAATTTTTGAAGGCCCTCAGGTAACTGTAAACAGTGTCAATATCAAAGGAAATGAGCGTACCTCAGACCATGTGGTCATGCGTGAAATCCGAATTCTCCCTGGACAGAAATTCAACCGAGCCTTGCTGGTAAGAACCATCCGGGAACTTTCCACTTTGGGATATTTTGACCCGGAAAAAATCAACCCTGACCTAAGACCCAACTTCGAAAATGCCACGGTGGATATCACTTTCGAGCTGGAGGAAAGACCCAATGACCAGATCGAATTGTCCGGTGGCTGGGGTGGTTTCTATGGGTTCGTAGGAACAGTTGGCTTGGTGTTCAATAACTTCTCGGTGAGAAACATAGGTGATTTCAGCAAGTGGGATCCCCTTCCGGTAGGCGATGGTCAAAAGCTATCTCTTCGAATCCAAGCCAATGGACAAACCTTCCAAAACTACTCTCTGTCTCTTACAGAGCCTTGGTTTGGAGGTAAAAAACCAAATGCGCTGAGCGTTTCCTTCAACCATTCCGTACAGCGTCAGGTAAATTTCTTTAATCCGACAGCCAACACGGATGACAACGGGTTCTTCAAGATTACAGGTATCACGCTGGGTCTTGCCAAGCGAGTGACATGGCCGGATGACTACTTCAGTATCAGCAATGCCCTAAGATTTCAGAATTACGAGTTCAATAAATTCGGTACTTCTTTTGGCCTGAGCTACCCTACCGGAAATTCAAAAAGTGTGACCTTAAACACTACCATTGCGAGAAATAACGTGGATAACAACATCTATCCTCGCTTGGGATCCAACATCATGCTTTCTATCGCGGCTACTCCGCCTTACACTTCTTTGAATAAGAAGATTACTTCAGAATCTGCAGATCCTACCAAATACGAATGGCTGGAATACCACAAGTGGATGTTTGATGCATCATTCTACTCCCCGATTTTCGGGTCAAATAAGTGGGTAGCTAGTGCCAGAGCACACATGGGCTTCTTGGGTTCTTATGGCAATAAAATTGGTCTGATTCCTTTGGAAAGATTCGTGATGGGTGGTGATGGGATGACCTTCAACAACTTTGCTTTGGGTCAGGAAATCATCGGTCTCCGAGGATATGAAAACCAAACGATCACCCCCGGAAGAGATACCAGAGGCACTGCCAATCCTGAACCTTATGGCGGGGTAGCTTACAACAAATATGTAATGGAGGTTAGATTCTTGGTTTCTCCTAATCCATCTGCCACCATCTTCTTGCTAGGTTTTGCGGAAGCTGGGAACAACTGGGGGTCGTACAAGGACTTCAATCCCTATGACTTGAAAAAGTCTGCAGGCTTTGGGGCAAGGATCTTTATGCCTGCTTTTGGGTTGCTTGGAATTGACTGGGGATATGGATTTGATCCTATTCCTGGATCTAGACAAGCGAGTGGACCACAATTCCACTTTACCATCGGACAGCAGTTCAGATAATCTTCCGAATGATCAGAGCGTTAGTTAATTTATGTAAAAAGTTAAATTGCATTTCTCCTAAAAACTAAAGCCTCTGAAAACTGGTCGAAGACATGAATAAATTCCTGAAAATTGTACTTTTGCTGCTCTTATCGCTCACAGCGGGCCCTTTGGCGGCACAAAAGTTCGGATACATTGATTCAGAATACATCCTGAACAGGCATCCAGACTACAAAATCATCCAAGGTGAGCTGCAGAAGCTAAGTGCGGAGTGGAAGAAAGAGGCACAAAGTTTGGATCAAGAGATAAAAGATCTATCCACTCAGCTGAAAGCCGAAGAAGTCCTTCTCACCGAAGAGATGTATCAGAAGCGATTGGAGGAGATCAAAGCAAAGCAAAAGGCTTCGCAAGAATATAACAGCAGAATATTTGGAATCAACGGGATGTATTATCAAAAGCAGGCGGAACTGCTTCAGCCTCTTCAATCCAAAATCTACGATGCCATTGAGAGAGTCTCCAGGCGAAACAACCTGGCCGTCTTATTCGATAAAGCAGCCGGACCTTCTGCCATTATTTACACAGACCCCAGACACGACTATTCAGAGTTTGTACTGGATGAATTAGGAATCGAAGACAACAATTAAATACACACTAAAATGATGAAAGTAAAAGTTATCCTAGCCGCAGTAGCTTTGCTATTCGTAGGATTCACCGCTCAGGCGCAAGAAGTAAAAATCGGATACACCAGCGTTGAGTTTCTAATGGACTTGATGCCTGAAATGGAACAGATTGGAGCTGATATCCAAGATTACCAGACTCAGCTACAAACCAATATCCAAACCAAAGCTGCAGACTTCCAGCGTCAGGTACAAGCGTATCAGCAAGCCGCTCCTACCATGACTGATGCTGCCCGTAATACCAAAGAGGCAGAATTGACCAAACTCCAGCAAGACCTTCAGAAGTATGAGCAGGACGCTCAGATTTCTTACCAGAGAAAACTTCAGGAGCTATTGGAGCCCGTACAAAACAAAGTGATCAATGCCATCAATGCTGTAGCCGCTGAACACAACTACACGCATATCTTCGCTGAGACTGCTGGTCAGTCCCCTATCCTTCTTTATACCAAAGAGCAGGACAAATTCACTGAATTGGTAGTAGCAAAACTTGGATTGGTGATGCCTCCGGCTGCACCATTGGATTCTACAAGACCAAGAATGCAATAATTCTTCCTTAGGGATATTAATTCACAAACCGACTCCTAATAAGAGTCGGTTTTATTATTTGTACCATGCCTAAAAAGAACCCCAAAGAAATCATTTCACAAAGCCAGGAGGCAGTCTTGGTGGATTTCTATGCGGACTGGTGTGGACCTTGCCAGACCATGACCCCCATTTTGGAAGAGGTCATTTCTGAACTCGGAGGAAAAATAAAGCTCCTAAAACTCAATGTAGATAAGCATCCCCAACTTAGTCAGCAATTTGGCATCCGTTCCATTCCCCATTACATCCTGTTCAAAAGAGGAAAAATCCTCTGGAGGAAAGGAGGGATTTTGACCAAGCGGGATTTACTCAATCAGCTGAAAGGATTTGTATAAAAAAAGCTCCTCTCGGAGCTTTTAAATTTAGATATAATACTTCAGGCGAATCACTTCCTGTTCACTCAAGAACCGGTAATGTCCCCGCTTCAGATCTTTTTTGTCCAAACCGGCATACATCACTCGATCTAATTGCTCCACTTCATATCCGAAGTGCGCAAAAATTCTTCTGACGATCCTGTTTCTGCCGATGTGGATTTCCAATCCAAGTATTGTACGGTCTTTGGACAATACTTGCATGTCACCCACTTTCACTTCCCCATCTTCCAGACTAAATCCTTCCAGAATTTGTTCTTCGTCCTTCTGCGTCAAAGGCTTATCCAAGGTCACCTGGTAAATTTTCTTGATCTCATTGGAAGGGTGAGAAAGTTTCGCTGCCAGCTCCCCGTCATTGGTAAACAATAACAATCCGGTGGTATTCCGATCCAGTCTTCCTACCGGGAAAATCCGCTCCTCACAGGCATTTTCTACCAATTTCATAACCGTCTTTCGCTCCATAGGATCATCCGTAGTGGTGATAAAATCCTTAGGCTTGTTGAGCAAAACATAGACCGGCTTTTCTGGATTTACTTTTTTGCCTTGATATACTACACGGTCAGACTTCTTGACTTTGTGCCCCATCTCAGTCACCACTTCCCCATTGACCATGACCAAACCTTGGGCAATCAAATCATCCGCTTCTCTTCGGCTACAAATACCCGAATTGGCAATGTATTTATTCAGACGGATCTGTTCATCGTCTCCTTTTCCCTTCGCTCTTTTAGAAGGAAGGTTATCAAAATTATAGTCAGGACGATCAGGGTTTAGCTCTTGACGACGGACTCTGTTTTTTCCAAAGCCGCGCTTTTCTTCGCTTTTTTCTTCTGAGAAACGTGGCTTTTCATAAGCGAATCGGGGTTTTTCATCCTTACCCCGGCCTTTATAAACTTTTCGGCCCTCTTCTTCTTGGGTAAACTTGCTCTCCGAAAAGTCTCTTTTGTATGGCTTTGGAGAATCATCTCCCCGACGTTCATATTTCTTAGGTCCAAAATCCTTTTTCCCAAAACGATCTGATTTGTCTCCAAAAGATTTTCTTGGGGATTCTCCCTCATCCCGTTTTTCAAATTTCTTGGAAAAGCCTCCTTCTTTGGAGAATTTTTTCTCTCCAAAAGACTTTCGCTTTTCTTCTCCGAATTCAGTTCGCTTTCCGAAAGCAGGTCTCTCGGATTTTCCTTCTTCTTTGAAAAATCTGCCTTTTGGCTTGTCCCCAAAGGATGGTTTACCTTCATTTTTCTTTACAAAAGAAGACTTCCCGTAGGAATCTCCTTTTTTTCCAAATGAGGATTTCTTGGAATCATATCCCTCCTCTCGTGGGCCTTTGGAATAAGAATCTGATTTTCTGGAGGATTTTGGGGAGTCGAAGTCCTTTTTGTCTTCGTTAAAAAATGGTTTTCTAGGATTGTTCTTTTTCATAAGTATGCAGCATCACTGCTGTAGTTGATAAGTGAATAATAAGCTGCTGAAATTCAAACGCTTATTTGGGAGGCAAAGATATAGCTATTCCCATGAATTAGCTAGGCAGCCCCCAAACTTTCTTAAAGTTCAGCTTCTGTTTTTATAATAAAATTCGGTTGCGTTTCTAACAGAACCCTCGGAAAGGAGTAATTCTTTGGCTTGGTCGTATCCCAGGCCTGTAGCTTCCATAATCATTTTGGTTCCTCTGTCCACCAATTTTGCATTGGAAAGCTGCATGTCCACCATTTTGTTTCCCTTTACTTTCCCGAGCTTGATCATGACAGTGGTAGAAATCATATTCAGCACGAGTTTTTGGGCTGTACCAGACTTCATCCTTGTACTTCCTGTAACAAACTCAGGTCCTACCACAACCTCGATGGGATATTCCACGGCCTTAGCCAATTCTGAATTTGGATTACAGGTAATACAGCCGGTCAAGAGTCCTTTCTCTCTGGCCGCCTTTACCCCACCGATCACATACGGTGTGGTGCCAGAAGCAGCTATTCCAATGACTGTATCCAGATCCGAAAAGCCATACTCCATAATATCTTTCCAAGCCTGCTCAGCATCATCTTCGGCATCCTCCACAGATTTTCGAATAGCTTTATCACCTCCAGCAATCAAGCCTATGACCCAATCATGGGGAACTCCGTAAGTAGGAGGACATTCTGAGGCGTCCAGAATTCCCAATCTTCCGCTGGTACCTGCACCGATATAGAACAACCTTCCGCCTTCTTGCATCCTTGGCACAATCTCTTCCACCAACTTTGAGATGGCATCTAGCTTTTCTTTCACTGCAGGCGCAACTTTATGGTCTTCTGCATTGATATTCTGCAAAAGCTCCAGTACTTCCATTTTTTCTAAGTTCTCATACAGAGAGCTGGATTCAGTGACTTTCATGACAATTCTTGATGATAGAGTGTGAGACCTGCGATTGGATTTTCGATAATGATTTGAACCTGAATTCCCCGATCCCTTGCGGCTTTTCGAAGAATATCACTGTTATAAAAAGCTATAGAGCCTACAAAGTTGACCGGCTTTTTTTCATAACCCTCATACTTGCATACATGCTTTGAAAAGAAGTCCTGAAAAGCCTGATAGTATAGATTATAGCAATACGGATCCGCAGCATTTTCGGTGATAAACCGGCAAAAACTTGCCATATATCGACTGGGAAAAGGCTGACGATAAACATGGTCCTGAATGATGTTCTGCGTAATATGAAAGCGCTCAATAGCAGCAGTTCTGATTTTTTCAGGCATTTCCTCATGGATAAAATCCTGCAAAAATCTCCTCCCCACATAGCATCCTCCCCCCTCATCGCCCAAAATAAAACCTGCCGCAGGTCGGGTAGCTATGATCTTCCCTCCATCATAGTCACAGCTATTAGAGCCTGTTCCTAAAATACAGGCAATCCCTGCCTGATGCCCACATGTAGCTCTTGCAGCAGCTGATAAATCATGGTCCACTTCAACGGATGCTTTGGGAAAGACTGAATTCAAGGCCTCTGCCACCTCTTGCTTTCTCTCGGGTGCCGAACACCCAGCTCCATAAAAGAAAATCTGCTCCACTTCTTCAGAAACACTGACCAAAAAGTCATTTTTCATCTGAATGGACATTTCTTCAGAAGTCATGTAATAGGGATTAAATCCTACCCCTCGGTATTGGCTGATTTTCCCATCTTTATGGATTATCCTCCAATCCGTCTTACTGCTTCCGCTATCTGCTATTAAAATCATCTTATCCTAAAAGCCCAACGGGCTGAAATTTTTCAAATACTTTTTCTGTATGCGGAGCATCTTCCAATTCTTCTGTCAAGTCTTGCCCGGCCCAATGCTCATAATGAGTCCCATTTTTCCAAAGTCTGGACCCACTGACATCATAGATTACTCCTTTATAGGCTACCCAAATTTCGGGTTTATCCTGACCATTTCTCAGTGCCAATTGCTGCTTGGTGTAGCTTTTCATCCGATCACCGAAAAATTTCCGAGGACACTATTAAACTCCATGGACAAATTTCCCAAAATGCAATTTTCCAAGTCTTGCAAGATCTCATCAAAACAACTTAATCTGGGAATTGATCCATCGCTCCGGAATTTCCCCTTTTTGGGCCATTTGATAGTCAGCATAGCTACAAGGAACCGTACTTACGCGGTCAAACCGGTCTGATTCGTTATGAGGGATTTCCATCCACCACTTTCCACTCCTTTTACTTTTATAAAAAACAAGGGAATTAGGCTTTGTATCCAAAGAGACTGTGTATTTGATATAATCAGAGCTTTTAAAGGAAAGGCTGTCTTTTCGACTGTAAAACCCTTCTATGAAATACCAGATCATGACTGCTGCTACTTTCGCAGTTTTGTTGTTAGGATCATCAAAATACGGGTCGTAGCCATAGAGACCAAAGGAGCTTAATTTCTCGTTAGTGCCCGCAAACCAGCTAATCTGACAGGCTTCTTCTCCAGAAAGTCCAAAAGGTTGCGCATCCACAGCTCCCGGAGCATCCGCAGACTGGATTGCAGACAGGTCAAAGCTGAGTAAATCAGCATCCCGAATTAGGGGCTCAATCTCAGTAAATTTATCACGGATTTGGCCTAACCTGACATGATCGAAATATAGCTTTTCCAGCACATTGACCAGGGAAGGATCTACCAAGAAGCTTTGATAAGCCAGATGGGTATAGGAGAAAAGGAAATTTGGCTGGTGGAGCACTATTTCCTGGGTATGACGCGTGTCCTCTTTCCCCACTTCTTCCATGTCGATTTTGGAATCCACATTGACCAAACTCACCAGCTTTTTCATTTTCTGGTAGGAAAGGTATTGTCCATAATCTAAGTCGTGAGTACCTCCAAAGTAGATTGGAAGAATTTGCTGCTTCATCAGATACTCTCCTACCTGTCTGAGGTTTTGGTAGGTATCATTGAGGGTTTCTCCTGAAATCAAATCCCCCAAATCCACCAATCGGATGGCATTGGGGCCTTTTTTCAGCTCATAGAGCTTCTCACGGATTTCAGAACTTCCACGACTTACACTTTCGGCCCTTGCCGTACCTCGACTTTCCTTAAGTCCGACCAAAGCAATTTTCACCTCTTTTAGGTCGGGAAAATCTTTTCCATAAACTTTCATTTGATGGAAAAGCGTGTTTTCAGAATAGGATTTTTGAAGTAGATACTCAGGGACAGGATCAAAAAAAGACTGGATATTCATACGTAGGCGATGGTTGAATAAAATTAAACAAAAATGGTACTAAACTAAAAAATCCCGCCGAAGCGGGATTTTTATTTTTTGATTAACCACCAAAGTCGTCAAATCTGATGTTTTCTTTAGGAATGCCTAAGTCATCCAAAAGCTTCAATACTGCCGCGTTCATCAAAGGAGGACCGCATAGGTAGTATTCTACTTCATCTGGCTCAGGGTGATTCTTCAGGTAGTTATCATACAATACCTGATGGATGAATCCTACATAACCATCAGCTTCTTTGTCTTCCAAGGACTTTTTCACTTTCCAGTTATCTTCTGGAAGCGGTTCGGAAAGTCCGATGTGGAAGCTGAAGTTTGGAAAATCTTTTTCGATCTCTCTGAAATGAGGCACGTAGAACAATTCTTTCTTAGATCGTCCACCATACCAGTAAGACACTTTTCTGGAGGTCTTTTCAGTATGGAAAAGGTGGAATATCTGAGCTCTCAATGGAGCCATACCTGCACCACCACCGATGTAGACCATTTCTCTTTGGGTCGGGTTGATGTGGAATTCACCATAAGGACCAGAGATGGTTACTTTGTCTCCTGGCTTTCTGGAGAATACATAAGAGGAACAAACCCCTGGATTTACATCCATCCATTTGTTGTTAGCTCTATCCCATGGTGGAGTAGCAATACGGATAGTCAACATCACGATATTACCTTCCGCTGGGTGGTTGGCCATAGAATAAGCTCTGAATAGAGGCTCATCATTTTTCATGACCAAAGACCAAAGACCAAACTTGTCCCAATCACTCTTATAAACGTCAGCTGGGTGACCCAACTCAGGATGCGGAGTGATGTCCATATCCTTGAAATTTACAGTGATGGCAGGAACGTCAATCTGAATGTATCCACCTGCTTCGAAATCCAAGTTTTCTCCCTCAGGAAGTTTTACTTTGAATTCTTTGATAAAGGTGGAAACGTTGTAGTTGGAAATAACCTCACACTCCCATTTCTTAATTCCGAAGATTTCTTCAGGAACACGGATTTTAAGATCATTCTTTACTTTAACCTGGCAAGCCAATCGAACTTGACCTTGTTGCTCAGCACGGCTCAAGTGTCCCACTTCAGTAGGAAGCACATCACCGCCACCTTCTTCCACCACACACTTGCACATCGCGCAAGTACCACCTCCACCGCAAGCAGAAGGAAGGAAGATCTTTTGATTTCCCAGTGTAGAAAGCAAGGTAGATCCAGCTGCAGTTACAATTGGATTGCTTTCATCACCATTAATGATAATTTTCACATCTCCTGAGTTGACCAGTTTGGACTGGGCGAAGAGGAGAATAAGTACCAGTAGCAGAATGATTATCGTAAATGCTACAATGGACGTAATAATTACAGAACCCATGAAATTTTGGTTTTACTTTTTCGTAGGAATAGGCCCCAATTTGGGTGCACAAATATATTTATTAATCACTAAAACAGGCCAATCAAATTGAAAATTGCCTTCAATTCATTTGGCTTTTTGATAAGGTAACTGATTAATTGTTCAAGAGGTTTAGCAAAGTGGTCAATCTGGCCTTCAATTGTCTTCTATCGATGATGAAATCCAGGAATCCATGCTCCAAAACGAACTCAGAACTTTGAAAGCCTTTGGGCAAATCTTTCCCGATGGTCTCCCGGATAACTCTTGGTCCTGCGAATCCGATCAATGCTCCCGGCTCGGCAATGTTGAAATCCCCAAGCATGGCGTAGGATGCAGTCACCCCCCCTGTAGTCGGATCTGTCAAAAGTGAGATGTAAGGAATCGCAGCTTGATCCAAAAGCGCCAATTTTGCCGATGTTTTGGCCATTTGCATCAGGGAAAAGCCCGCTTCCATCATTCGCGCACCTCCAGATTTGGAGATCATTAAAAAAGGAACCTTGTGTTTTAGGGAATAATCAATTGCTCTTGAGATTTTTTCCCCTACCACAGACCCCATGGAGCCTCCGATGAAGTTGAAATCCATACAAGCTACCACGATTTCCAAGCCATTCATTTTGCCATGGGCAGTCCTCACCGCATCGTTGAGCTCAGATTTTTTGATGGTAGCTTCAATTCTGGAAGAGTACGGCTTGGTATCCACAAATTTCAGTGGATCACCGGAGGTCATATTCTTGTCCAGCTCTGTAAACTTATTGTTATCAAAAAGGATTTCGAAGTATTCTTTGGAGCCGATTTTGACGTGAAAATCATCATCTGGGCACACATAAGAATTGTTTTTAAGCTCACGGGTATGGATGATATTCCCGTTTGGCGTTTTAAACCACAGACCGTCAGGAGCGTCTTTCTTCTCGGCGGTTGAGGTTTTAATGCCTTTGTCAGTTCTTTTAAACCAAGCCATAAGGATTCGTTAGAGTGTTTTTTTGACGAGTCAAAGGTTACAAATTTAGACCTAATCTCCAGTAATTAAAATTTAATCGCTGCTTAGTTCCTAAAAGACAATCACTACCTATCCCGTAAATTCACTTTTCCAGCCGAGTATTTTTATATTATTTTGAAAATTAATTGATGAACCTACCATTTCATAACCTAATCTCGCTTCTTCCCAAATAACCATGAGTTTAGCCCTCCTATTATTGATTTCAGCAGTCATTTTGATTGCCGCATACAGGTTTTACGGAAGCTTTGTCTATAAAAAATTTGGTTTGGATGACTCCCGAAAGGCTCCTTCCCATACTCATCGGGATGGAGTAGATTACGAGCCCAGCAAGCCAATAGTGGTTTTAGGACACCATTTTGCTTCCATTGCCGGCGCAGGACCAATTGTGGGGCCCATCATTGCGGTAACCTTTGGATGGATTCCCGCTGTGATTTGGATTTTGGTAGGAGGAATTTTCTTTGGAGCAGTGCACGACTTGGGAAGTATGGCAGCTTCTCTACGCACGGAGGGAAAATCCATCGGCGTGATCATCCGAAATCAAATCGGTCCCAAGGGCAAACAACTCTTTGTCCTGTTTTCCTTTTCTACCTTGATCCTTGTGATCGGAGTTTTCTCTGATATCATTGCCAAAACTTTTGTCTCAAATCCAGGAGTAGCCTCAGCTTCTATCCTCTTTATTGGCTTGGCAGTAGCTTTTGGCTATGTGAATCGACTGATTGGTAACCGAACCATTTCCTTCATTCTTTTGACCGTGGTAGGAGTAGTCTTGATGTACTATTTCGTCTATTTGGGCACTCAGCTTCCTTTTGTATTGAGTTATGAAATCTGGATTTTGGTGCTTTTGGCTTATGCCTTTATCGCCTCTGTCACACCTGTTTCCCTGCTTTTACAACCCAGAGATTACCTCAACAGCTACTTGCTGTATGGAATGATGATCGCCGCTGTCTTAGGAGTAATAGTAGCAAACCCAGAAATTGAGATGGGGAATCAAATTCAGGCCTCCAGTGAAAATCTGGGATATGTTTTCCCCGTTTTGTTTGTGACCATTGCCTGCGGTGCAATTTCCGGGTTTCACTCTTTAGTAGCTTCCGGGACTACTTCCAAGCAATTGGATAAGGAAAGCGATGCTAAAGTTGTCGGCTTTGGAGGAATGTTGATCGAATCATTTTTAGCAATAATTTCCGTAGGAGCTGTGGTAGTCCTTTCCCGAACTGAATATTTTGAAAGACTGACTTCAGAAGGTCCCGTTTCCTTGTTTTCCACAGGTCTTGGGGGAATGATTTCTACTTTGGGCGTTTCAGAACAATTTGCTATTGGTTTTGTGGCCTTAACGGTGTCAGCTTTTGCACTGACTACCTTAGACACCTGTACCCGACTGGCCAGGTTTACCCTTCAGGAATATTTCGAAGATATGCCTCAACCTGCCGCCCAGGTCCTGGCAAAGAACCGATACCTATCCACCTTCATCGTGGTCGTACTTTCAGTTCTCCTTTTGCTTTCCGGTGAGTTTTCCACCCTTTGGCCGATTTTCGGTTCAGCCAATCAGCTTTTAGCGGCCTTAGCCCTGTTGACCATTGCGGTTTGGCTAATCAAGAAAAATATCCCCGCCACCTTTGTGACTTTGCCCATGTTCTTCATGTTTACGGTCACACTTGCCTCCTTGGGCCTGTTTGCCTGGAAAAACTTTCAGGAAAAAGGCTATGTCTTAGCCCTTATTGCTGCCTTGCTTTTTGTACTGGCAATTTCCTTGATTTTCCTGGCCTTCAAAAGCCTGAAAGCAGAAGCCAAAGAGCCCGCAAAGGCTCTTTGACAGCTTTTATTATTTATCAGCACCGTCTTGACGGGCTCTTAGAATGGTGTACTGCGCCACATCTCTTCCCTGTTTCGTGCCTACTGTAGCATCAAAAGTCCAGTGAATTCCACCATACACTCGTGAAATGGCAGCTTCCTCGGCCCAGGTTCTGAAAAGCTGAGCTTCTTTTGGAAATACATAAGCCAAAACCTCAGCCGCTGCAGCCGAAAAGACCGAATGTCCGGAAGTATAAGCTGGAAAATTAGGCGTACCCGCAATTGTCTCGAATCCTTTGATCAGCTGAATAGGACGCGGGTAATGATAATAGTACTTAGCATCCCAGCAACTGATCCCTCCATCCATAATCGCCATATTGAGGTAGGCCAAAGTACGGGCAGAACGAAGCGTACTCATTTTATACTGGACAATGTATCGGTTGGCAAAGTCATTCCAATGTCCAGGAGGAGTGTAAGTCCCTAGACCGTCTTGCCAGAAATTTGCAATTCTTCTTCGCTCTGAGGTTCGGTTGGCTGCATAATCCTTCAGGATCTTTACATCCGCTTCAAAAGCTGGAGATCCGGGTGCCGGAGGAATTCCCGGACGGGTATCCTCCACACGCGGAACATTCCAAAGCTTTACCTTGCCAAACAATGGAGTCAAACCCACAGGTCTTTGGGGGGATTCCATATTTTCCCATTTCCACCCAAATCTTTGAAAAGCAGCATTGGCAATGGAATCTGAAACAGCTTTGGTGGTTTGGGCATTTTTCATCCCATCCTGGGCTGCTCTTGCCAAGGCTTTGGCCGCAATGGCCTGCCCTAATTGAGTGCCAGCCTCCAAATCACTCTTCACAAACTCGCCTGAAAGCAGAAGACTTTCCAAATGCTCTTTTTCTTTTTGTTCCAAAAAAGCTGCTTCCAGAGGAAACATGGCCGTCAAAATTCGCCGGGAAGCAGAGGCGATCACTGCCCCATCAGAAGGATAGGCTGGTATATTTTGCTGGTGAAAAGCCGTAGGAATGGAAGAATCAGATCGATAGGCAGCTGGTCTATTGTATTTGTATTTATAATGCCAGGTGGCTATCAACCCGTCAAACTGGGCTACAGACAAATACGCCAGTGCTCTACTGGCATAGGGAGGATGTGCAAAAGGAAAACTTGGAGGCCCCCCCGGATTTTGAGGGTCGGGCTGGGAATAACTTCCATCCGGATTGGGGCCCGGGATAAGATTGTATTTCGCAATCAAGAAAAGTCCGATCTCATTCCATCTGACCACCGGGTTATTGGTCCAATAGGCAAGCTTCTTTCGCTGGGTTGCATTCATATTTTGAATGGCCTGTTTGGTCTGAGCCAACTCCGCCTGATAGGCAGAAGAATTCGTGGCCTCGGGCACAGGAATACTGATTTCTGCTCCTGAAGTAAGAAGTATTGGCTTCCAGTTTCCCCCATTCTCGTCTAGGGAAGCATATTCATAGCTTTCGTATGGAAGTTCGGTTTGGAGATCCTTATTGCAGGAAAATATGCCGAACAAGGATAAATACAGGATATAATGTAAATGTTTTTTCATGGGTGTGGTCGTTATTTCAAAAGGCTAAACTGGTAGGTGATGCCAGCTCCAAGGCTGGACATTTTTGGGGCATTTTTCCCATCGATCACCTGATTATAGGATGCCAAAACACCCAGTCCTTTGATTTTTTGGAAATAATAATGAGCAAAAACTCCAACCCTTTCCATGTTGACCTGGTTGGTGGGTTGGGGAGCATTGTAGGCGCGGATATCGTCTCCTGAAGAGGAGCGCTGGCCCATGTAGCTAAGTTCTACCCGAAGTGCATGTCCTTTGATCCATTTTCCAAGAGTAAGTTCGTAGTTCCAAGAATTGGGAACGTCCATCCATGGGGTATAATAGCTTCCGTCATTGTAATAATATTCCCGCTCTGCTTTCGTATAGCCTTTCCAGACAAAGGCCCCTCCCCCTCTGAAATAAACACCGCTTTCCAATTTATAATGGACAACTCCCCTCCATGCTAATTGGGGAGTGCCAAGTCCTAAAGAATAGGGCTGGTAATCAGAGAGGTAATCAGAGGCTCTGTTGGAGAAATTAAGTGAGGCGAAGCCTGAAAACTCACTCTTTTCAAAATCCTTTTGAAAGACTTTATATTTCAAACCGATGGAATAATCCTGGAAACCTTTGGCTCCTGCAAATCTTCCTCCATTAGGATAGGTAGAGTTGGTGGACACTACAGGTATCCCAGCATAGATATTCAGCTTGGAAGTAAGTCCGTATGCCGCCATCAAAAGGGCGGTCCTGCGCTGGACAGTAGCTATAGTTCCGTTTGTTCTTAGAAGGGATCCTTCCCAGTATTCATCGAATTGACCGTATTCATAATTTCCCAAAAAGCAGATTTCATGCTTGGGCATCATCAGCTCATCCGTTGGGGATTGAGCCAAGGTATAGGTTTGCAGTCCCAAAATGGCTAATAGCAAACCATTCAGGAACTTATAATAGAAGTTCATGGAGATAAATTGAAGGTAAAAAGGAGGAAATAGTCTAAAAGCAGGAAGCCCTAATGCTGTTAGGATTTCCTGCTTTAGTGAAATTAAGTGCATACCCAATCACTCCAGCCTATGGAATAATCAGAAATTAAGAAAATCAGGAAATCTGGGGAGGAGGGGAATCTAGTGTGAAATCAGGACTCATGTAAGTCGAAAAAATAAACCCAATCTGTATTTCATACCCTGACCGATCAGCTAGTGTAAGGCTAAAAACGTCAGATTCTAAATAGTCTTTGGCAAATAATTTTACGAAGGTTTTACCTCCCTGATCTTGGGGTAATTCATCCTCTACGAGTGAGGAGATCCATTTTTTCACAGAAGATTCCAAGACCCTTCTGGCGGTATCAGGAACGTAAACAACCTGTAGGGTATCGTTTTGGTATCTTTGCTTGATAGCCCGAAAATATTTTCCGTCTTTTTCAAATCGGGTATTGGTCGCTTGAAATTCTTCCTGATTGGCCATATAGGGAGCGGACAAGGGAATTTCCATCATTCGCTCTTCCAAGCCAGAAGTCTGAGCCCCATAAATTTGGTCTTTCCATTGATTTTCCAAGGAATAAGAAGCTGAAAAATAAAATCCATAGTAGCCAAAATGGAAGATGGCAAAGCAAATTAGGAGCGCTATGGAAATGATCTTTCTCAAGTGGACTATTTCAATTTCGAAATGTGTGTGTTTTTCCTCAAATAAGAAAATGAAAGGTCCTAAAAACCAGAAAAAATATATTTTAGGACTATATATCTTATTTTTTCAAAATTTTCTTTTTTGTTCAGCCTATCCAACAAAACAAAACCAGCATTAACCCTAGCCCAATTGAAACCCCTCCATAAACTTGAATTACCTTGAGCCTGTTAAACCGATCCAAAAACCAAAGCACCCAAACTGGACGGATCAAGCCCAACACTAAGGAAAGAATACACAGGCCGAATAGGCCTGCGACAAATAAACGGATGGCTTCAAACATAGCATAAACCAAAAAAGGAACGATGCTATCGTTCCTTTCTTTGGGGTATAATTAAGAATTATTTTTTCCTTTTAATTTCCTTCATTTCATATCCTTCGATGGTATCATCGACCTGAATATTGTTGAAGTTTTTGATGGAGATACCGCATTCGTATCCTGCCTTCACTTCAGCTACATCGTCTTTGAATCTCTTCAACTGATCGATTTCGCCTTCGTGAATTACAATACCGTCTCGAATAATTCGGATTTTGTTCTTTCTGGTGATAAATCCGTCGGTAACATAAGATCCAGCAACAGTTCCAACTTTGGAAATCTTGAAGACCTCTCTGACCTGGATATTTCCGGTGATAACTTCTTCGAATTCTGGCTCCAACATCCCTTCGATCGCATCCTTGATCTGGTTGATCGCATCGTAGATGATGGAGTAGTGACGGATTTCGATTTCTTCTTGCTCAGCCAATTTCTTAGCATTGGAAGAAGGACGAACTTGGAATCCGATGATGATCGCATCTGAAGCAGATGCAAGGAGTACATCTGACTCAGAAATTTGTCCGACACCCTTATGGATAATATTCACTTTTACTTCATCCTTGGAAAGCTTTAGCAATGAATCGGAAAGTGCTTCCACGGAACCATCCACGTCACCTTTGATGATGATATTAAGCTCCTTGAAGCTTCCGATTGCCAAACGTCTTCCGATTTCATCCAAGGTGATGTGCTTCTTGGTTCGGAGACTTTGCTCTCTTTGGATCTGCTCTCTGGAATTGGCAATTTCTCTAGCTTCTCTTTCGGTATCGTAAACTTTGATAGTGTCACCAGCCTGAGGAGCACCACTTAGACCCAGCATCAATACCGGAGTAGATGGTCCTGCTTCTTTCACTTTTTTGCCTTTGTGATCGAACATAGCCTTTACACGACCATAATGTTGACCTGCTAGCATGACGTCACCGATTTTCAAAGTACCCGCTTGTACCATGATTGTTGCCACATATCCACGACCTTTGTCAAGAGAGGCTTCGATGACAGTACCTACTGCATTTTTGTGTGGATTGGCTTTCAATTCGAGAATCTCCGCTTCCAACAATACTTTTTCCAATAGCTCGTCAACACCCTGACCTGTTTTGGCAGAGATGTCTTGGGACTGGTATTTACCACCCCACTCTTCCACCAACAAATTCATGTTAGCCAATTCTTCCTTGATTTTTTCAGGCTTGGCATTTGGCTTATCGACTTTGTTGATCGCGAAAATCATCGGTACACCAGCTACTTGCGCATGGTTGATGGCTTCTTTGGTCTGAGGCATGATGCTATCGTCAGCAGCAATCACAATAATTGCCACGTCAGTGATTTTCGCACCACGGGCACGCATCGCAGTAAATGCTTCGTGACCCGGAGTATCCAAGAAGGCGATCTTATGGCCGGTCTTGGTCATTACATCATAGGCACCGATGTGCTGGGTAATTCCCCCTGCTTCCTCAGCGGTAACCTTGGACATTCTGATGTAGTCAAGCAAGGATGTCTTACCATGATCGACATGACCCATAATGGTCACAATCGGAGCTCTTTCTTCCAAATCATCCGGATCATCCTCTACCTCAGCAACGATTTCATCTTCGATAGACTTGGTAAATTCTACATCATAACCAAACTCATCTGCAATAATGGTAATCGCTTCAGCATCCAATCGTTGATTGATCGAAACGAACATTCCCAAGGACATACAGGTAGAGATGATCTGATTTACAGTCACATCCATCAATGCCGCAAGGTCATTTGCAGAGATAAATTCGGTTACTTTTAGGATTTTGGTTTCTTCGCCCTCCATCTCGGTTTCCCGATCACGGTCAGCGCGCTTATCTCTCCTAGACTTAGTCTTGCCTCCAGGCTTATTGCCTTGAAGTCTAGCCAAAGTCTGTTTGATTTGATCCTGAATTTCTTTTTGGGTAGGCTCAGCCTTTTGAGTTCTTTGCTGCTGATTGCCCCCTTTTTGGCCTCTGGTATTTTGACCGGGACGGCCTCCCCCTCTGTTGCCATCACCTTGTGGACGGTTACCTTGTCCACCTGGAGTTCCAGGCTTATCAATTCTTTTTCTAGGTCTTTTCTTATCCCGATTTCTTTCATCGGATGAAGCTACCGGACCACCCTTTTTCTTGGAGCGCTCAACCGGAAGTTCGATTTTACCCAAAACCGTAAGACCTTTCAATGAATCTGCCTTCGCAGAAATGAGCTGGTCTTCAGCAGGCTTGGGCTTAGGTTCAGCAGGTGGAGCTTTCGGAGTTGCTTGCTGAGGCTTTGGTGCTTCTTTTTTGGGCTGAGGAGCCGCTTGCTTAGGAGCCTGAGCTTGAGGCTTAGGCTGTCTAGGCGCTTCTTGTTGTATGGGCTTCTGAGCAGGTTTTGGTTCGGGAGCGGCTGGTTTTTTATCCAAGTCGATCTTACCCAAAATCTTGATTCCCTCCAACTTTGGAGCTTCAGGAACTACCTTTTCTGGCTCTGGAGCCGGTGCAGGAGTGGGTTCGGGAGCTGGCGCTGGTGCAGGTGCGGGTGCGGGTGCTGGCGGAGGGGTAGGTTCTACCTTTTGCTCAGGCACAGGAGCCGGTTCAGGAGCCTTTTCTACCCTATCTACCTCAGGTTCGATAGAGATCGGCTCATGTCTTTTCCCAATTGAGAGGTGGGAAGCCTCTTCTTTTTCAAGCGCAGAAGATTTGAATTCCTTTTCCAGCATGGCCACCTGCTCCATGGTGATCTTGGAATTCGGATTATTCTCCACTTCAAAGCCTTTTTTACCAAGAGACTCCACAATGGTAGCAGTACCAACGTTAAGTTTCCTGGCAATCTGGCCTAATCGCATCATTTTTTCGTCTGACATAAGCAAAAACCTCTTTCGAAATCTTAAGTAAAATTAGGGTATTCTTCGGGCTAAGCCCTTTTTATTGTTCAAATTCTGTTTTAAGTATTCTGAAGATCTCATCAATGGTCTCTTCTTCCAACTCTGTTCTGCGGGTCAAGTCCTCTTTGGTCAATGCCAAAACACTCTTGGCAGTGTCCAAACCGGTTTTTTTCAACTCGTCGATAATCCAGCTATCGATTTCATCGGAAAATTCCATCAGATCCACATCTTCTTCTTCGTATTCATTCAACTCTCTGAATACATCAATCTCATAACCGACTAATCGGCTGGCAAGCTTGATGTTGTGACCTCCTTTACCAATGGCAAGGGAAACCTGATCAGGCTTAAGGAATACAGAAATTCTTTTGGTCTCAGCATTCACAGAAATCGAAGATACTTTGGCAGGACTCAAAGCCCTGGACACATAAAGCTCCAAATTATCTGTGTAGTTGATTACGTCAATATTTTCATTTTGAAGCTCACGGACTACGGCATGAATTCGGGAACCTTTCATCCCCACGCAAGCTCCGACAGGATCAATTCTGTCATCGTAGGATTCCACGGCAACTTTTGCCCTTTCTCCTGGCTCACGTACGATCTTGATGATCGTGATCAAGCCATCGTAAACTTCCGGTACTTCATTTTCAAACAACCGCTCCAAGAAAACCGGAGATGTTCTGGACAGGATCACTTTTGGATTCCCGTTGATCATATCCACTCTGTGGACAATTGCCTTCACAGTATCTCCTTTACGGAAGCGGTCTTTTGGAATCTGCTCTCCTTTTGGAAGGATCAGTTCATTTCCTTCTCCATCGATCAAAAGAATCTCTCTACCGAGAATTTGATAAACCTCTGCAGAGATAATTTCTCCAACCTGCTCCTCATATTTATTATAAAGGATATCTTTTTCAAGATCTTTAATTCTTTGTATCAAAGTCTGTCTGGCCATCTGAACCGCTCTGCGTCCAAATTCTTCCAGCTCTACTTTTTCATACACTTCTTCTCCGATTTCAAAATCAGGTTCGATTTTTCTGGCATCAGAAAGACTGATTTTGTCAAAATCCCAAATATCCTCAGAGTTGTCGTCGACAATCTCCCGGATGCGGAAGATTTCCAAGTCACCTTTATCGGCATTGATGGTAACGTCAAAATTTTCATCGGATTCAAACTTCTTTCGGATCATCGCGCGGAATACATCTTCGAGAATACGGATCATGGTAGGTCGATCCACATTTTTAGACCTCGCAAATTCAGCGAAGGATTCTATTAAGATTTTGGCATCCATTGGAGTTATTTAAAAGATACTTGTACGATTGATTTCTTAATTTCTTTGGTAGGAATCATAAGCTCCTCTTCGGTTGCTTTTTTTCCTTTTTCTTTCTTTTTCACCAAAAGCTTCACTGCATCATCCTGGGCTTCCAGAAGCTTGCCGGACAATTCCGAACCAGATTCGAGAAGGATTTTCAGATCCCTTCCGATATTTTTCTGATATTGTCTTGTGCTACCCAGCGGATAGTCCAATCCTGGAGAAGAAACCTCCAACAAATAGGCCTGATCGATCAGTTCGTTGGTCTCGAGCTCATCGGATACCCTACGGCTTACCAGCGCACAGGTCTCAATAGTCACACCCTGATCTCCATCGATCAGAATCAAAAGCTTGGTTTTTCCTGCCTTGTCTTCCATTTTCACCTCCACCAGGAAGTGAGAATCATCCGGAAGATGCTTGAGCACCAGCTCTTCTATTGCTTGCTTCAATCCAGCCATAAGTCAGAATAATGAAAGAGGGGACTTGTTGTCCCCTCCAGAAACTTTCGAATACGCTGCAAAATTAATACAAAGAATACCGAAATGCAAAGTGCCTCACACTATTAAAATATTATGCACCAAAGGAAATCCTTGAAATTTCAGAAAAAACCCTAAAGCCATCGGTTTGAAAATCATTTACTACACTCAAACAAAAAAATCTTCTTTCCCTCAGTTTTATCAATTTAAGATAATAATTTTGCCGACCCACGTTTAAAATCAGTACTCAGGTACTATCTTAAACTCCAAAGTCCAATAAAAAGCCAACGAAGTAAGTATAAAATGGGATTATTTGATTTTTTCTCTAGCGACATCGCCATCGATTTGGGTACTGCAAACACCCTGATTATCCACAAGGATAAAATTGTGGTGGATGAGCCTTCGATCATTGCGATCGATAAAACCAACAACCGTGTACTGGCGGTCGGTAGAGAAGCGATGAACATGCACGAGAAGACTCACGAAAATATCAGAACTATCCGTCCGCTCAAGGATGGGGTAATTGCTGATTTCTATGCCGCAGAGCAAATGATCCGAGGATTGATCAAAATGATCCCAGGACAGAAAAAAGGCATGTTCCCGCAATCCCATCGTATGGTGATCTGCATTCCCTCTGGAATCACCGAAGTGGAAAAGAGAGCGGTTCGTGATTCAGCTGAGCACGCAGGGGCTAAGGAAGTCTATATGATCTATGAACCGATCGCAGCTGCAATCGGGATTGGCATCGACATCGAAAAACCGATGGGATCCATGATCGTGGACATTGGAGGGGGTACTACAGAGATTGCACTTATCGCCTTGTCCGGTATCGTGGCGGACCAATCTATCCGTGTCGCAGGTGATACCTTCACCAAAGACATCTTGGACTACATGCGTCGTCAACATAACTTGCTGATCGGTGAAAGATCTGCCGAAAAAGTGAAAATTGCCATCGGATCAGCGCTAACTGAATTGGACGAGGCTCCTGAAGATTATGAAATCCGAGGCCGAGACTTGATGACTGGAATTCCAAAAGTCATCAAAGTATCCTATTCTGAGATTGCTTTCGCGCTGGACAAGTCAGTCTCCAAAATCGAAGAGGCAGTATTGAAGGCATTGGAAATTGCACCGCCAGAATTGTCCGCAGATATTTATGACAATGGTATACATCTTACCGGCGGGGGTGCGTTACTGAAAGGTCTGGACAAAAGACTTCACCAGAAAACCAAACTTCCGATCCACATCGCAGAGGATCCACTTAGAGCTGTGGTAAGAGGTACTGGTACAGCTTTGAAAAATATCCAAAACTTCCGAACCGTCTTGATGACCTAAGTACTGAATGCTACGCATCCTACAATTCCTTTATCGAATAAGGGCATTTCTATTATTTATTCTTTTGGAAGTGGCAGCCGTCTGGATGGTTGTCACCAACAATTCTCCCCAGGGTGCAGCTTTCTTTAACAGTTCCAATGCAGTCATTGGATCCGTCCTGAAAAAGCAAGCAGATTTGGTTCAGTTTTTTTCCTTAGCCCAAGCCAATGAGCAGCTGGCTGATGAAAATGCGCAGATTCTGGAAAAGCTTCAATCTTTCTCCAGGCCTGCGGACAGTGTTTACCTCCAGCTCGACTCCCTTTTGATGGTTTCTTATGAATTCAAAGGTGCTCGGGTAATTGGGAACTCCATTCGCTTCTCCCAGAATTACATTACCCTTAATAAGGGAGCTAAAGATGGGGTGAAGCCGGGAATGGGTGTTTTCAATTCCGATGGAGTAATCGGAAGGGTAAAATCTGTCTCTCAGAACTATGCGGTAGCCTTTTCTCTTTTGAATACGGGACTCTTGGTTTCTTCCAAAATAAAAACCACCAATGATTTTGGCTCTGTTCAATGGGACGGAGGAGATGCCTCAGAAGCTAATTTGCTATACATTCCTCGGCACGTGAAGGCCCAGCCAGGAGATACAGTCATTACTTCAGGATTTAATGCCGTGTTTCCAGAGGGGATTCCAATTGGTGTAATTTCAGAGGTTAATCCGGATAAAGACAATCCCAATTACCTTCAAATCAAATTGAAGCTAGCGGTTGACTTTGGCAAAATCACTTATGTGTATTTGGTGGAAAATACCCAGTTTGAAGAATTGGACACACTTTTTCAACAATCAGAAGTAAGCAATGAATATTAGAAATCTGCTCATCTATCCTCTTAGGCTAATCCTTTTGGTATTGGTGCAGATTTTCCTATTGAAAAATCTGGCCCTTTTCGGTCATGCTTTTGCGTTTTTGTACCTCTTGGGTCTTTTATTAATGCCCATCAGTATGAGGACCATTCCCCTACTTCTGATCGCTTTTGGGTTGGGCTTTATCGTGGACTTGTTTTATGAAACGATCGGTCTTCATACGGCTGCAGCGACATTATTGGCTTTTCTCAGACCAATCTGGCTGAAGGTAATCAGTCCTACAGGTGGATATGACGACTTGCAGACTCCTAGTTTCAACCAAATGGGCTTGGGATGGTTTTTAAGCTATTCATTTCCACTGGTCTTCGGGTTTTCATTGATGTTTTTCGGATTGGATCAATGGGGATTTGGCAGCTTTTTTTCAGTCTTGAATAAAAGCCTTTTTTCCTCGATTTTCACATGCCTTTTGGCTATACTTGTACAACTACTGTTTTTCAAACGTAGGAGGGGGATCTGATGAACGAACAAAGACCTGTAATCATACTCATCTTTATTTTCTTGGTGAGTGTGGTTCTGCTAGTCAAGCTATTTTCCATTCAAGTATTAGATGACAGCTTTACCAAAAAAGCTGAACGGAATGCTATCCAAAGGATCGTAGACCATCCCTATCGAGGATTGATCTATGACCGAAATGGGAAGCTGCTGGTGTACAACAACCCGATCTTTGATTTGATGGTCGTTCCCAAGGAACTGAAAATCCAGGACACCGCTAAATTTTGCCAGCTTTTCAAGATCCCAAAAGATCAGCTAAAGGAATCTTTAGCCGCCGCCAAGAAGTATTCTTGGGTAAAGCCTTCCACTTTGATCAAACAAATATCGACTACTGAATTTGCTCGAATTCAAGATTTTTTGATTGATTATCCGGGCTTATTTATCATGACAAGAGCCGTTCGGTCCTACCCGAATTCCACCGCATCTCATGCTTTGGGATACATCGGGGAAATCAGTGGAACTCAGCTGGAAAGGGACACCACAAAATATTACTCCCAAGGTGACTACGTTGGCTTGAGCGGCATGGAAAAGTTCTATGAAAATGAACTGAGAGGAAAAAAAGGAGCCAAATACAAAATGGTCAATGTCCGTGGAGTGGACAAGGGGCCATTTAAAGACGGAGAATATGATACCGCTTCCGTGGCAGGGAAAAATATCACCTCCACCTTGGACATGGAGCTTCAGATGTATGGGGAGATGCTTATGGCCGGTAAAAAAGGATCTGTCGTGGCCATAGAACCCAAAACCGGGGAAATATTAGCCATGATTTCGGCTCCTTTTTACGACCCCAATGAACTTACGGGGGCAGAATTCAGCAGGAATTACCTTCGTCTTAACCGGGATATTGAAAAGCCACTTTTCAATCGTCCCATCATGGCCACCTACCCTCCCGGTTCAATCTTTAAAATCGTCCAAAGCCTAATCGGCCTTCAGGAAGGGATCCTAACTCCAAATACGACCTTTGCCTGCAACCGATCTCTGGTAGCCTGTCACAATCACCCGAATCCGGTGAATCTCTTTGGGGCAATCCGAAATTCCTGCAATCCTTATTACCACCAGGCATTCCGAATGATTATCAATCAGGATATCTCAACTAATACTTTTAAGGATACCGAAATCGGGCTAAACGCTTGGAGAGAAAAGGTTCTCAAGTTTGGACTTGGCTCGCCACTTGGAGTGGATATGACCAATGAAAAAGGCGGATCTATTCCCTCGAGCAGATTGTACGACAGGGTATATGGAGAAGGGCGATGGAAGTATTCTACGATTTATTCCCTTTCCATTGGGCAGGGTGAGCTTCTGGTAACTCCCCTTCAAATGGCCAACATGGTCTGTATTTTTGCAAACAAAGGGTATTACTACACCCCGCATTTGGTCAAAGCAATTGATGGGGATGAAACGCTTGTCCCAGGAAAATTCCAAATCAAGCATGAGGTGGGCATTGACGAGAAACATTTTGATTTGATTCAGGATGCGATGGCAGAAGCTATTTACGGCACTGCGGCTAGAGCCGTCATTAAGGATATTGTCATTGCAGGCAAAACAGGAACGGCCCAAAACCCACATGGAGAAGACCATTCTGTGTTTTTCGCCTTTGCTCCCAAAGATGACCCTAAAATTGCCATAGCAGTCTATGTGGAAAATGCGGGATGGGGTGGAAGAGCTGCTGCGAGTACTGCTTCATTGATGATTGAAAAATACCTAAGAGGCAACATCACTCGGCCTGAATTGGAAGAATATGTTAAGGCCGGAAAATTTATTTATTGATGAGAGAATCGGATATCCAAATCAACCGAGTCGACTGGATTGCAGTCTCCATCTATTTTGCGCTAGTCTTTATAGGCTGGATTAATATCTATGCGGCGGTATTCGATAGCCAATATCCTAAGGAAATTTGGGACCTATCCATCAATTCCGGCCAGCAGTTAGTCAGAATAGGTATTTCCATTGCTTTAATCACCTTGATCATGGTGGCGGATTACCGATTTTTCGAGAATCTGGCCTTACCGATTTACATCCTCTTCATCGGGATTTTGGTTATTACTCCCTTTTTAGGAAAGGAAGTCAATGGTCAGGTTCTTTCCGTTGGCTTTGGCTCATTCCGAATCCAACCTGGAGAGTTTGCTAAGTTGACTACTGCACTTGCCCTGGCAAAAGTTATGGAAAGGCCAACCTTCGACCTCTCCAAGAAGAACTACCAAATCATTGCATTTTCCATTCTTTTGATCCCAGTTGGATTGATCCTCTTACAGCCTGACACCGGGACCGCAATGGTTTATTTCTCTGTGCTGCTGATGTTCTACCGTGAGGGACTACCTCAGTGGTTTTTCGTATTGGGATTTGGTTTAGTAGCAGTTACTCTTTTAGGTCTGGGGATAGAAAACAATCTTTATTTGGCAGGAGCCATAGTTATAGTAGTTGCTATTTTGGTTTCCTTAGGAAGAAGAACCTGGCAAAGAACTCTTGTATTTTCTCTTATTGGTTTGGGATTGATAGCCTATATCTATTCTTTGGATTATGTAGTTGGCAAACTTCCTCCCCATCAGCAAAACCGGATCATGGTACTCTTTAATCCCAACATTGATCCTTTGGGAGTAGGATGGAATGTGACCCAATCCAAAATTGCCATCGGGTCTGGAGGACTGCTCGGAAAAGGTTATTTGGAGGGAACTCAAACCAAATTTGACTTTGTACCCGAGCAGCATACAGATTTTATTTTCTGTACTCTTGGAGAAGAATTTGGCTGGGTGGGAAGCTTGATTGTCATCGGTTTGTTTACAGCCCTACTCTACCGCTTGGTAGTCATGGCGGAAAGGCAAAAAACCAGATTTTCGAGGATTTACGGCTATTGCGTGGTCTCGATTCTGTTGTTTCACTTTATGATTAATATCGCCATGACCATCGGACTTTTTCCAGTCGTGGGTATTCCCTTACCATTCTTTAGCTACGGTGGATCCTCCCTCTGGTCATTCACCATATTGCTCTTCATCTTTATCAAACTGGATTCTTCAAGGGCTTTCCAATTGGGAAGATTAAATTAAAAAAGGAGGACTTTTGGTCCTCCTTTTTCAGTTTTATCAATCTGCGAACTTTCGATACACCAGCTGTAAAAACTCCCTCACAGCCTCCGAGTTGGTGTCCCAGTCCAGTTCCGAAACATATCGGGCATTGATCAGTTCGACAGCAGCCTCGAAGGAGCTTTCCTCATCGATAGTTTTCAAAGCATGCTTTAACAGATCAGCATTTCCATCAAACAGTTCCTTGGTAAACATAAACCGCTGATTGAGGGCCAAACTTTCAGAAAGCTCTCCCATAATGCCTTTCATTCCTTTGTAAGACTCCGCAGAGAAATGCGCTTTTAAACTTGAAGCCACCAAACTTCCACCATTAGAATTCATAGGAGCTTGCGCAGGCTGTTTTTTCACAGGCTCAGCAACCTTTTGAATTGTCTCGACCTTTTCGACTGGCTTAGACTCTTCTTCCGATTCCATGGATTCAAAAAATGATGAGCCTGAATCAGAATTTACCGTTTCTTCCTCTGCTTGGTCCACAAATGATTCATCCGCAACGATGTACTGATCCAAGTCAAAGGGCTTGATCTCTCCCAAAGTAGCTAAAAGTAAATTTTTTGACTCCAGACTATCCTGAATGACTTGAAAGTTGGCAGCAATTGCTTTCAAATAAGCTTCTCGGTCCAGACCAAAACCAGCCTTGTCGATCAGGAAAGTGACCGCCTTTTCATTCCACTTATAATATTTCTTATTCTCCTTCAGGTATTCATTGATTTTTCCTGCCGGAGCTTTTTTGACTTCTTCTTGATAAAACTCCACGGGGAAACATGCCACGCGGATAGCCTGAGCGACTGCAGCCCTCACCAAAGGCTCAAAATGAGACTTTTCCACCTTAATCCTTCTGGACAGGACATTCATGAATTGAGTCAAAGCTTCATGTACCGCAATATCCCGGTAATCAAAAAACGGGTTGCTTTTCAGTTTGGCTAATTCCTCTTGCCATTGTTCAAACAACCTTTTGATGATAAAAAAATTGACTTGGGTACTGTTGGTCAACTGGATGATATCCTGACCAGTAATGAATTGCCTGGAAGAAAAAAACCGATCACAGACGATCTGGGCGTATTCCTTGGAATAATTTTCTAAATAATTGCTGTTAATTTGAACTGTCATGAGTGGGTCTTGTTTTCAAAATCAAACGTACAAATGCCCCGAATAATCATACAAAACCTGGGAAATTTCAGCATTGATTCGGCTGACACTGACCGTAAAGTTATTGAATTAATTCATGAAAACGGTATCGACTGGATGCATGCATGCGGGAAAAAAGGCCGCTGCACCACCTGTAAAATGATTCTTGTGAGAAATTCTGCCAAACTCAGCGAAATGACCGAGCGAGAGCACTTTTATAGAAATCAAGGTAGGCTAGGCGAAAGGGAAAGGCTTACTTGTCAGACCCGGATTTTGGAAGGAGAGATCGTCATTCGAGTAGCCGAAATCAATAAATTTCCCCACCTTCACTACACGGAATAGATTCATGTTTGTAGAACCTTCACCTAACAAAAACAAATCTCCAGAGCGGAAAGGCCAGATCGAAGTGATCTGCGGATCCATGTTTTCCGGAAAAACAGAAGAACTGATTCGACGTCTTACCCGTGCCCGCATTGCCCGACTTAAAGTGGAGATTTTCAAACCTTCTCTGGACAAGCGCTACCATGAGGAAAATGTGGTCTCACACAATGAAAACTCAATCCGCTCCACCCCCGTGAACTTTGCCGGAGATATTCTTTTACTTGCCGGAGACTGTGAGGTAGTGGGAATAGATGAGGCCCAGTTTTTTGATTTGGACCTGGCTGATGTAGTCCAGAAGCTTGCAAATCAGGGAAAGCGCGTGATTTTGGCGGGATTGGATATGGACTTTGAAGGAAAACCCTTCGAACCTATGCCACAGTTGATGGCCATCGCCGAATACGTGACGAAGGTTCATGCCATTTGTATGAAATGTGGAGACTTGGCAGCTTTCTCTTTCAGACTTTCCACCAGCAAGGACAAGGTGATGCTGGGCGAAAAAGAATCCTATGAAGCCAGATGCCGAAAGTGCTATTTGGAAGATAAAAAATAATTAACCCATGATCAAAAAGACCAGTGGGATCGTGCTGAGCAGCCTTAAGTATAAGGAGACAAGCATTATCGTGAAGATTTTCACTCGTGAACTCGGCCTGAAGTCTTATTTGGTCAATGGCGTTCGAACTCAGGGAAAAGGGAGCAAAATGGCACTGTACCAACCTCTCACCCTGGTGGACCTGGTTGTGTATGACAAAGAAAACACTGGGCTGCAAAGAATCTCCGAAGCAAAGTTGAAATATCCCTATCAGCGAATTCCTTTTGATTTTCAGCGAACTTCAGTAGCCCTTTTCATGACAGAGGTAATCGGCCGAAGCATTTATGAAAACTACCAGAATGAACTTCTTTTTGACTTTCTGGAGGAAAGTGTGACCTCCTTGGATCAACTAGAAGTCAATCTCGCCCATTTTCCGATTGTTTTTCTGATCGAAAAAGCGAGGTATTTAGGTTTTGGTCCCGATGAAGCCTCTCTTTTTCTTTCGGAATCCAAAAATCAGCCTTTTTCAAATCCAGAACTGCTGGAATTAGACACCTATCTCAACCAACTTCTGAAAGAAGGATATCAAAGCCCCGCCAAAATCAATGGGGTTTTACGAAGAAAACTTCTTGATTTTCTGCTCGAATTCTACAGTGAGCACCTGGACAATTCCAGCCCGCTCAAATCTCTTCAAGTCCTTAGACAGCTGATTTACTGAAGAAAAAGCAAGAAAAAATGCGCGTCCCAACCAAAATATTTGCTTAATCAGTTGACATGGATTATTATTGTGACATCACCGTGTATGAGCAAGTCAGCCCACTTTGACTTGAGCTTTTCCTGCAGACCTTTTTTGCTCAGAAAACCATCCACGATCTCAAATACCGCATCTATCAAGATTTTATTTATTTCATACCCTTTTTATGTACAACATAGAAGAACTCAGAATCAGGCTTTTATCTGAACTGAAGGAAATTGCTGAGGAGCTGGGAGTAAAAAACTTCAAATCTCTCAAGAAAGACGAACTCGTCTACGCAATTCTGGACCAACAGGCCATCACCCCCGAGCAAGCCCTTCCCAAGAAAAAGCCTTCCCTGGCAGAAACCCAGGTCCCTGAAGTCGAAAAACCTTCCGAATCACCTTCCCCAAAGTCCGCACCTCAAGATGATCAGGCTGAATACAAGCCTAAATTCAAAAGACAAAACGTGACGGAACTTCCAAAGGAAGCAACTGAACCTGAGGAGAAAAAAGAAACTCCAAAGGCAGAACGCCCGGAAAAACAAGAGAAAACTGAACGTCCTGCGAGACCTGCCAAACCGGAAAGAGCTCCACAACAGGAGAAAAAAGAAGCTGCTCCAGCTCCAAAAGCTGAAGCAGAAAACACTTCCGAAGAACAAAAAACTTTCCGTCCAAGACGAAGAGTTTTCGAGGAAGTAAACGTGGACAGCAATGTCTCCGAGCAAATTTCCGCTGAAGCAAAGTCTGAGGAAGAGGCCAAACCATCGCAAAAACAAGAACAGGAAGTAGATCTTCCAAAAAGGAAAAACTTCAAGTCACAAGACGAAGTCTTGGCTCCAGCAGCAGAGACCGTTTCCAATGCCGGAAGAAAGAAACCTTTTGTTTCTCCGAGAGAATTTGACGGAGTCATCGAAAACGAAGGCGTATTGGAGATCATGCAGGAAGGCTATGGCTTCCTAAGATCTTTGGACTACAATTATTTGGCATCTCCGGATGACATTTATGTCTCTCCAAGCCAAATCAAACTTTTTGGACTTAAGACCGGAGATCATATCAAAGGATCCATCCGACCGCCAAAAGAAGGCGAGAAATATTTTGCTCTCCTTAAAATCGGAACCGTCAACGGAAAAACCACAGACGAAATTAGAGACCGAGTTCCTTTTGAATATTTGACTCCTCTTTTCCCTGAAGAAAGACTGAATCTATCCACCAGACCGGATGGCTATTCCACCCGAATCCTTGATCTGTTCGCTCCTATCGGAAAAGGCCAAAGAGGAATGATCGTAGCTCAGCCGAAAACAGGTAAGACTGTTCTTCTTCAGCAGATTGCAAACGCCATCACTCAAAACCATCCAGAGGTCCATCTGATGATTCTTTTGATCGACGAGAGACCTGAGGAAGTGACAGACATGGCACGTTCGGTCAAGGCAGAGGTAATCTCCTCCACCTTTGATGAGCAGGCAGACAGACACGTGAAAGTTGCCAATATTGTATTGGAAAAAGCCAAGCGGATGGTAGAGGTAGGCCACGATGTGGTGATTTTGCTGGATTCCATTACCCGATTAGCCAGAGCTCACAATACCGTGGTGCCTAGCTCAGGAAAAATCCTTTCCGGTGGTGTGGATGCCAATGCACTTCACAAGCCCAAGCGATTCTTTGGAGCTGCCCGAAATGTAGAAAACGGGGGTTCATTGACCATCATTGCCACAGCCTTGGTAGAAACAGGATCCAAAATGGACGAGGTAATCTTTGAAGAATTCAAAGGAACCGGTAACATGGAATTGGCTTTGGACAGAAAGTTGGCCAACCGAAGAATTTATCCTTCCATTGATGTCTTGGGATCTGGAACCAGACGAGAAGACCTGTTGATGGACAAAGAGGAAATGCAACGAGTTTGGATTCTCAGAAAATTGATGAGCGACATGAATTCTCAAGAATCCATGGAATTCCTCCTCAACAGAATGAAAGGAACTCGAGACAATGCCGAGTTTTTGATCAGTATGAATGGATAAAATCTAGATATTATCAACAATCAATAGCCCCGCCCAACAAGCGGGGTTATTTTTTGTTACGGGTTAAGTAGAAAAATACTTCTAATAAGAAGATATAAAGTAATAGCGCATTAAAGGAATTTTAATAAAACTTAAACCAGATTTTCTTTCATTATACCATGAAATTCAAAGTGCTAAATTTAGTTTAGCATGAATCAAAAATTATCTTTGCGATCGAATTCTGAATTACCCTAAAATTAATGCGAAAGCTACCTTTCCTTCTTTTTGGAGCACTAATGCTAATTTTTGCTTTTTCTAGCCAAATTGTCAGAGGCCAATGCTCTTCGTGTAGCATTACTGTCGTCGGCAATGGGGCTCCTAGCCAAACCATTACTTCCAATTCTGTAATTTGTTTATCAGGTGCTCGGACGAGTAATTTAAATTTCAACAATTCTTCCAATATCACCCTTTGCATTGCTTCGGGTGCCTCGATTAATTCCAGTCTTTTTCAAAGTCTCTCAGGTCTTAGTACCGTGAATAATTATGGGACATTCATCCTTTCGACAGATCCCAATGGAAATTGGACTGTGAATAATTATTCCACCATGACCTTGAGTAACAATTTGAATTCAAACAAAACAATCAATACCTACTCTGAACTTTCAATAACTGGAAATCGAACGATATTCGGAACCATAAATCTTGCTGGAAGTATCACTTCTTCAGGCAACCTGACCGTAAATAGTTCAGGAAGAATAAGTGCCCTAAATGCCTATCAATGCAATTCCTTGTCCGTAACTGGTACCTTTACAAACAACGGGGTAGTTACCGGAAATAACCAAACTGTACCTGGGGGGCTTCAGACTGGATTGGTGGTCAACAAAACGCCGAACAACACCTCCATCACAGGAAATGCAATTGTCTCCTCCAGTAGTCCGAGTATCACTTGTCCATCTTGTGGAACAAGTTTTACCAGCAATGGAACATTTTATGTCCCAGCAGGCGTAACAGAAATTACTATAGAAACTTGGGGGGCAGGAGGAAAAGGAGGCAGCCGAACGAGCACTGGCTCTGGAGGTGGTGGAGGCGGTGGAGCCTATTCAAGAAGGACGATTTCTGTAAGCCCCGGAGAACCTTTGGGAATATTTGTAGGTGTTGGCGCTACATCCACAGATCCAGGAGGAACAACCTATGTCACAAGAAACTCTTCTGATCCCATATCTGCTTCAGTGGTATTTGCAAGAGGAGGAAACTCAGTAGCCGACAATGACCAAAATGGTGCCTCTGGCGGTGCCGCGCTTTCAGGATCTGAACTGACCTCAAGATCAAATACTGTCTCTTTCTCTGGAGGTGCTGGAGCCAATGGCCTTTCAGGAAGCTATGGGGGTGGCGGGGGTTCTTCCGCAGGAACTTCCTCAATCGGAGCATCTGGAGTAGGTTCAGCTGGCGGAGAAGCACCTGTTGGAGGAGGAAATGGGGGATCTGGAGGCACCAGTAACAACAGCGATGGAAATTCCGGCGCTACTCCCGGAGGAGGTGGCGGCGGTGCTAGAAGACAGGGAGGAACCCGTTTAGGAGGAAATGGAAGTGATGGACTAGTGGTCATTTCTTATACCTGTCCAACCCAAGATTCCTGTTCAATTATTACGGACTATGGGACAACAGGAAGTGGGCTTACAGTTATAGAGTATCTATGTTCAGGAACGTGGAATGCCCCTGAAGGCTTGGCTGAATTTGAAGTAGCAGTGGTCGGAGGTGGCGGCGGCGGAGGTGTCGGAACTGCGGCAGGCGGAGGCGGAGGTGGAGGCGTATTGCAGCAATCTCAATCGAATATTAACCGAGACCCTATTGCCAATGTTACCTATGGTTTACCCTCTGGAACAAGTTTCAACATCACAGTGGGAAACGGGGGGTACGGGGCAGTCAACTCCCAAGGTGGAGATGGAGAGCCTTCTTCCTTCACAGGGAGTTTTATCAATTATTCAGGAAATGCAGTAACATACAATTTTGTCTCAGCTGGGGGTGGTGGCGGAGGCTCAAACTTCAATAATGCAAATCGATCCGGTAGACCGGGCGGTTCAGGCGGTGGTGGTGCTTTTGAAGGATCCGCTGGAACTGGTGGCAATAACAATGGTCAAGGCAATGGAAATAGTGGAGCCCAAGGAAGACAATCCTCTTCTACCCGCCAAGGTGCGGGGGGTGGTGGTGCTGGATCAGCGGGAAGCCAGGGTACAAGTTCAGGCGGAGGTATTGGACAATCCAATGGAGGAAATGGAGGGAACGGAGTAAATCTTGCCAATATTTCTTCAACCAGATTTTTTGGAGCAGGTGGTGGTGGAACGGCCACTGGAGGATCAGGTCAAAACAATCCCGGGAATGGGGGATCTTCCAATATCGGAGGCAGGGCAAATGTTTCAGGACCTGGATTTTCCGGCGTAATCAATACCGGCTCAGGAGGTGGCGCTGGGAGCACAGAAGGTGGAAGAGGAGGATCTGGAATCGTGATTATCTCATTTCAAAATTTTAGAATACTTCCTGTGGAGTTTTTAAATTTTGAGCTGAATTATCAGGCAAACCAAAGATTAACCCAAATTAATTGGTCCACTGCCCAGGAATGGGAAAGCTCTCATTTTGAAATAGAAAGAGCATTGAATTCTATTGCTGAATGGAAAACTATAGGAAAAGTGCAGAGTAAGGGATTTTCAGATGCGATTTCCAATTATTCCTTTGATGATCTTCAACTTCCAGCTTCAGGAGGAACCCTGTTTTATAGAATCAAGCAAGTGGATTTCGATGGAAAGTTCTCGTATTCGGACACCAAAGCCGTGAAGGTAGAGTCATTGCCCGGAGCGGAGGCATGGATCGCCTTTCCTAACCCTAGCTCCTCCAACCAATCCTTGACCTTGGATTTATTGGAAGTAGGAAGGTATGCCGATGAACCAATACAGGTTAAGATAAGTGATTCTACAGGCCGAGATTATTCTTTCACTGCTGACAATCCTGAAAAAGTAAACTCAAGTTTGAATCGCTATTTTGATGGTACTCGAAGGGGTCTGTTTTTTGTTCAAATTACCTGGGGAAATCAAAATCAAAGCATAAAGCTGATTCGAAATTAATTCCAATGCTTCTCCATTAAGTTCAAATAGGACATTGGCCTCTATTTTTATCACTTCCGTATTTCTTTTGATTTTATTATAAATCTTTTTTAGGCTAAACTGGTCAGCTTGGTCGGTTCTTCTGATAGCCAAAATGTAAATCAATCCCTTTGAGAAAAATACAACTAGGCTCCTAATTACTTCTTAGGAAAAGAATAAAATTTTGTATTTGTCGATATTTTTATAACTTAGACTGTTTTTACCATAAATAAAGAAATATTATTTTATCGAATGGAGAATATTGTATATATAATTCAAAAAAGTGTCAATAAAATATGAGGTATTATTATCGGTAAAAAGGCAAAACATTAAATAAGTTTACTCGATTCAGATAAAAAATAGACTTAAACAATTGATAATAAGCTTATAAAGTTTGGAAGAAAGAAGCAAAAAACTCAGGAATAATTCTTGTTACGGTTATTAATGATTAAATTTAAACTGCGTTTTTGACTGTTTAAAAAGCATTTCGAGGACCAAATTCTGCGCATGAGAGGAAAATTACTCCATCTTACACTTTTTCTTGCACTGATTTTTATCGGATGGGATGCGTATGGGCAGACCATAATCTATACTCCAGATATTACAAATCCAGGTGTACGTCAATTCACAGTCCCTGCAGGAGTAACTTCAATTACAGTGGAAGTTTGGGGCGCAGGAGGAAAAGGAGGATCAAGATCTTCGGGGAATGATGCAGCGGCTGGAGGAGGTGGGGGAGCCTACTCGAGAAGTACCTTCACGGTAACTCCAGGACAAGTCATTAATTATTATGTAGGTTTTGGAGCAACTTCATTAAATAAACCAGATGCAGATTCTACTTGGTTTGTAAACAATACTACATTAATGGCACGAGGAGGAAAGTCTGTACAAGATGACGGAACAACTGGTGCGGCTGGAGGGTTAGCCAGTGAAGGATTTGGTGATTTTACAAGAAGTGGTGGAAGAGGAGCAAATAAAAACGGTAGTGATGGAGGAGGAGGAGGATCATCAGCTGGAATTAACGGAAACGGAAATTACACTGGAGCTACTACGACTTCAACTGGAGCTTCTGCCCCTTTAGGAGGTGGAAATGGTGGAAATGGTGCAACAAGTCCTGGTCCAGGGGGAGATGGAGCGTCACCAGGAGGGGGTGGCGGTGGAGCAAAAAGGCAAGGTGCAAGTCAACCTGTACAACCAGGAGGATTAGGTGGAAATGGTCAAATTAGAATTTCTTACATTAGGTTGACTTCTGCAACAGGAACAGATAATCAATCGGTATGTGTTACCACTCCAATAACGACTACCACTTACACTGTCCCTATTTTACCGAGTAGCTCTACAGTTTCCATTACTGGCCTACCCGCTGGATTAACTTCCGATTACAATTCTTCCACTGAAACGATTACAATTTCTGGAACCCCCACAGCAAGTGGAACTTATACGATTACAGTTACCCCTAGTTATTTTTCCTCTGTCCCGATTACTCTAACCAGAACCGGGTCTGTAACAGTTATACCTAACAATACCGTAACTTCAAGTGCGCCAAATCAAACACGTTGTATTAATACTGCTTTATCACCAATTACCCATACCACAACGGGAGCCACTGGAATTGCCAATAATGGAGTAAGCGGAGCAAATGGATTACCTCCCGGGGTTTCTGCTAGCTGGGCTTCAAACACCATAACTATTTCAGGAACTCCAACCACTGCAGGAACTTACAACTATTCAATCCTCCTTACAGGAGGATGTGGGGCGATTAACGCAACAGGAACAATCACAGTAAATCCAAATAATACTGCTTCAGTCCCATCAAGCACACCTACACTTTGTATTAATACCACCCTTGGAACAAATATTACCCACACCACTACCGGAGCAACTGGAATTTCCAATTCTGGAGTTTCTGGTGCTAATGGTCTTCCTACTGGAATGAGCGCCACTTGGTCAGCCAATACCATTACCATTTCAGGAACTCCAACGGTTTCAGGAACTTTCAATTATTCCATTCCTTTAACTGGTGGTTGTGGCGCAATAAATGCCATAGGTACAATTACTGTGGCTCCTAACAATACAGCTTCAGCACCTTCTTCTACCCCTACACTTTGTATCAATACTCCTTTAACAAATATTACCCACACTACCACCGGAGCAACAGGAATCGGAGCTGCAACCGGGCTCCCAGCGGGAGTTACTGCAAACTGGTCGGGTAATACGATTACAATTTCAGGGACTCCAACGGTATCTGGTACATTTAACTATTCAATCCCTTTAACGGGTGGGTGTAATACCCCTGCTGTCAATGCAACCGGCACCATCACCGTTACACCAAACAATACTGTTTCTTCTGCCTCTTCTTCTCCGACCCTTTGTATCAATACTCCTCTGACAAACATTACTCATACCACAACTGGATCTTCAGGTATAAGTAATGCTGGTATTTCAGGAGCCAATGGCCTACCCATGGGATTATCGGCTAGCTGGTCGGCTGGGGTAATTACTATTTCAGGGACTCCCACCCAATCCGGAACATTTAATTATTCCATTCCTACAACAGGGGGATGTTTAGCTTTAGCTGCCACCGGTACTATAATTGTTAATCCGGCAACTGCTATTACTGCACAAAACATGTCCGACCAAAGGATTTGCGATGGCGCTTCATTTACAACTTTATCTGTAACCGCCACAGGGGTTGGGACCTTATCCTACCAATGGTTCAGTAATGATTCGCCAACCAAGACTGGAGCAATACCTGTTGGCACCAATTCAAATTCTTTTACTCCACCATCAGGAACCATAGGAACCAAATATTATTATGTAGAGGTCACAAGTGGTTGTAGCCCAATAGCTACTTCAAACTTTTCCCAAGCTACAGTTGAACCAATTACAAGTATTACAACACAACCAAGCACCGCTAACGATGTGGAATGCTTTGGGGATGGGTTCGACCCTCTTACCGTAGTTGCTAATGGGGCTGATTTGACCTATCAATGGTATTCTAATACGACCCAAACCAATTCAGGAGGAACTCTTATCCCAGGAGCGACCTCCAATTCGTTTACCCCTCCTTCAACAGATATAGGTAGTATTTTATACTATTACGTGGTTGTAACTGGCTATTGTACTTCACAAACTTCTACTGTTTCTGGATTTCATCGAGTTAACCCCCCTAAAACTGTAATCGATATTAATCCTGATTCAAATAGCTATACTGTTTGTAAGGGTGATTCCTTTGCAGAGCTAAATGTATTGGCATCTGGAGAAGGCACAATTACTTATCAATGGTATAGTAATACTTCACCGCAAAATACTGGGGGGACCTTGATTCCAGGGGAAACCAGTTCCACTTTTACCCCTCCTAGTAATGTTGTAGGAACTCTTTATTATTATGCAACAGGAAAAAGTAATTGCGGCACAGTGCCAACAGCTGTTTCAGGAGCCTATACAGTTACAGCACCGACTGAAATTTTAAGCCAAAATCTTGCCCCTCAAACCATTTGTTTTGGTAGTAGCTTTACCCCTGTTTCAATAACTGCCAAAGGTACAGGACCTGTCTCATACCAATGGTACACCAATACCACAAATTCAAACTCAGGAGGTACTCCAATCTCTGGAGCGACTAGCTCAACCTATACTCCTCCGTCCTCAGCTGTAGGAACAAATTATTACTATGTAGTTGCATCCAGTTCTTGTGGACCAGACCAGACTTCCTCTGCTTCCGGCGCTTTTGTTGTCAACCCACTTCCAACACCAACCTTTACGACTGAGCCTTTAGCTCCAGTTTGCGTAGGAGAATCCGCAACTTATACCACACAACCTGGACAGTCTAATTATGTATGGTCGGGCTTTGGAACAGCCGGGACAGATTTTACCATCACTTCTGGAGGAATTGGATCCTCAAGCAATTCTGTAACGGTAACTTGGTTAACTTCGGGTACTAAAAATATTTCTGTAAGCTACACGGACCCCAATGGATGTACAGCTGTAACCTCTGCGACCAATTCCTTAACTGTAAATCCTCTTCCTATTCCGACCTTTACGGCTGCGCCTTCTGCTCCCATCTGCGCTGGTTCTTCTGTAACTTATACCACTCAATCAGGCCAATCCAATTATATATGGTCAGTTCCTGGAGTAGCGGGAACAGACTATACTATAACTTCTGGAGGAATTGGACCCTCAAGCAATACAGTTACGCTTACTTGGTTGACTTCGGGTTCAAAAAATGTCACTGTCGGATATACGAATTCTAATAATTGTTCTTCCATCACTCCTGCGTCCAATACTTTAACAGTAAATCCCCTTCCAATTCCTACATTCACGACTTCACCAAGTACTCAGGTCTGTGAACAACAGTCGATTACTTATGAAACACAATCAGGAAAATCTAATTATGTCTGGAATGTACCCGGAACATTAGGCACAGATTATATTATTACCTCTGGGGGTTTTGGAAGCACAAATTCCACTGCAACCATACAATGGCTGACAGGTGGATCAAAAACAGTCACTGTTAGATACACTGAACCTTCTACTGGTTGCGTGGCAACTACTACTGCCACCTCCACTACTCAAGTACAACCTTATGCCACTGTTGGTCTACCAGTAGCTGCAGTTGGACAGGAACCTTTTCCCACTGCAAATTTCCCTAGTGTTTGTATTTCAAGCCCAAGTATCAGGCCCTTTGTTCAGCCAACTACAGGGGTTACGGGAATAGGTACCCCAACCGGATTGCCAGCAGGAATCAATGTCGTGTTTAATTCCTCCACAGGAAACATTGAATTTTCAGGAAATGTCACGGGAGTTACGCCAGGATTATATAGCTACAGCATTTCTCTAATAGGAAATTGTATTAACGGACAAAATGCAACAGGTACAATTGATGTTACACCTACCTATGAGTTGACTTCAGTGTCGGCAGTTTCTGCGACAGTTGCTGGAGGATCAGCCACAGTCATCATCAAGGGTAATCCTTCAAGTTTGCCAAATGGGCAATATGTAGTAGAGTATATTCTAGATGACGGTACACCTCCACCAGATCAACCAACTTCTGCGCCTTTCATCGTCTCCAATGGAACTGGTTCATTTCCAACAATACCTTTGACGGATATTAATGTTGATGTATATAAAATTTCTATAAAATCTATAAGAAAGGTAACCGATGTTTGTACAATTCCCTTAAATCAAAATGATCCAAAAAACTATGCCTTCTTTAGTGTTTGTGGAGCCACATTTGACATTAATGGAACCTTCACTGTACCAGCGGGAATTTACGAAATAACCATCCAAGCAAGAGGGGCAGGTGCAGCCGGTCAAACTACCATAAGAACTATTCCTGTCACCCCGGGCGAACCTTTAGGCGTGGTCATTGGCCAAGGCGCAGGATCGGGAAGTGCCCGAGACTCTTATGTAACCCGAGACTCTTCTTTACCAAATCCTCAAACTACAGGTTTGGCTTATGCAGCTGGAGGAGGAAGTAATACCCAAAATGGATCTATTATAATTTCTTATTCCTGTCCTGATCCTAATAAAGAAGATTGCATTGAAATCATTGATGACGGAGCAAAATCCGGGACAACTGTAATTAGATTCACTTGTGATTATCTATGGCCAATCCCAGAAGGTTTGGTTGGTTTTTCTGTATATGCTGTTGGAGGCGGCGGAGGAGGAGGAATGAGTGGTGGAAACAGTGGGACTGCAGGTGGCGGTGGTGCTGGTGGATTTATTTCTACAACAATCTCATCTTCAAATCCATACGGAATACCAAGTGGGAATAACTTAAATATAACTGTAGGTGACGGTGGTCCCGGTGCCACTAATGTCGATGAAAGAGGCTTTTCAGGTAATAATACCACAGTAAATTCGGCCATAAATGATCCTTATGGGAACATTTCAATTAATATTAATGCCCAAGGAGGAGGAGGAGGAGCTTCTTTTAATAATATTAATGGGGCAAATGGAGCCTCTGGTGGTGGGGGAGCATATAGCAATACAACACAAGGCCTAGGTGGAAGTGGAGTATCTGGCCAAGGGCGGAATGGTGGAAATTCTGTAGTTAGTAGTGGTACGGGAGCAGCAAGATCAGGAGGCGGTGGCGGAGGAGTAGGTTCAGTCGGAGGTTTAGGAAAAGCCGCTGGTTCTGGTTCAACTGAAGGAGGTGCAGGAGGGTCTGGATTATCCTTTTCTCTTTCAGGTCTATCTTACGGCTACGGTGCTGGTGGCGGTGGTGTAGGTTATAATCAAAATGGTAACTCTTCTCCAGGTTTAGGGGGAGCGGTCAATGGAACTATAATAGGAGGCAATGGAAACTTGAGTGGGCAAGGAAATCCTGGTTTAATTTATACTGGATCAGGTGGGGGAGCAGGAACTACCCGTGGTGGTAAAGGTGGCTCGGGAGTCGTCTATGTATCTTTCCTAAACGTCCGAATCCTAGAAGTCGAATTCCAAAAATTTGAGGCAAGCTATAATTCCTCCAAAAGATCCGGAGATCTTACCTGGACCACTGCCAAGGAGTGGGATAATTCCCACTTTGAAATCGAACGCTCTGTCAATGGAATAAAAGGTTGGACTAAAGTAGGTCAAGTGGCTGGATCTGGATACTCAGATGCACCGGTCTCTTATTCCTTCTCGGATAAGACCCTTCCGGCAGCAGGAGGAAATATATTCTACCGCTTGAAGCAAGTGGATCATAGCGGCAAATTCTCCTACAGTGTCACTAGGGCAATTCAGGTTGAACCTATCAAAGGAGCCACCGCATGGGTAGTCTATCCCAATCCTACGGATGGCAAGAACTTCCAGATCGAAATGATTTCCAGTGAAGAAGTTCTTGTAGGAGAGGTCAATGCGATGATCACTACCTCCACTGGACAAACCCAGTTCTTTGCTGACTCTGACCTGAACAGATTAAGCAAGAATATCGGTACTTACCTCCAACCCAAAGCGGCTGGAGTCTATGTCGTCAGCCTATCCTGGAATGGAAAATCAGAATCCTTCCGAATAATCAAGCAATAAAAACAAGGGGGAAGAATCATTAAGATCTTCCCCCTTGTTTTTTATCACTCTCCCTTGTCCACTGATTTTTTGATCAAACGGTATTTCAGATTGTTCTCAGTCAGAGAAATATCCAAGCCTGAGTAATGTGGATGAGATTAAACCATCCCCAAACCCAATTTAAACCTTGCTTTTCTGAGCCAACCTTCTCCGTTAATCCTCTTCTTTTCTTAACTCCTTGGGAATTCTAGGCTTTCCCAATCCAAAAGTCCCTCTTAAGCCGCTAAAGGTTGCTTTCCACCAGGTGCTAAAGACAAACCTTCTGTTGTCCCGCTCCAGATAGATTCTCCGGGTGGTTATTTTTTTACTCCCACCTCTCGGGTTATTGTTTTTCGCCAATAAATTCGCCCCAAAAGTGTAAACTTTTAACTTCCCCAAACCCCGTTCATAGGTAAGGCTATCCACAAACTGGATTTTCAGATCCTTATAGCCTAAGGCCATTTTCCCAATGGCATAATCCTCATTCAGGGTGAAATCCCATTGACCTTCTGTCACCTCTCCATCCACCGCTTTGACAAACATGGTTTTCATCAAAAAATCGTTCGCTTCCTCAAATCTAAATCTGTCCATGGCAATGGAAACATTCATGGGATACTTTTCAGTGAAATACATCTCGGACTTTAGGGAGACATTGGACTGATCCATGATTTTTGTTTCAATGCCAAGCCTCAATTTTTCAATAGGGTATTCCGCACTTTCCTTTCGAAGGTAAAATGGAGCCAAATCAAGCTGAATTTGATCGAAACTGATCATCCCAGGAAGGTTTCCTTTCGGAGCTATTTCATAATACCTCACTCTTCCATCTCTCACTTGCACCACCTGAAAGTCTGCATTAATTTGAGCGTGGCTCATCATAAATTGAGGCATTTCCTTGATAAAATCAGGATTAAAGGGTTTTCTTTTATCCCGAAACAGATCAATTCTTGCTCCTTCTATTCTCAGGTCATTTCCGCTGATAATCTCATCTTTCAGATATTTGACGGGATCAAGGCCTGAAAGGGAGACTTTATCCACCTTGGCCCTTACCGCATCCGTCTGATAAGGAAGGCTATTCAGCAATCCATAATTTCCCTGAACGGGTCTGACATATAGTCCTTTGATGGTCAAACCTCCATTTTCATAATACACCTGATCAAAGCTGGTTTTGTAAAGGCTATCCGGAGTCAGGATTTGGTAATTTTTAAAGGAAAAGGAAAGGTTTTTTCCCGCCAGCTCTTTAAGATCAAGCTCCTGCTTTTGGTCTAAAAAGTCTAGGCCTAAGTCGGAGATCTTGAAATCAACGTCCGTAAAACCAAGTCTTGATATTGGCCCCTCCCCTTTTCTGTGAAGCTGGATTTTCCCATTACTCAGCTGGAAATCTCCCAGAATCATAGATTCGACCAGGGAATTTTTTTCCTCCTCTATCCTTTTATCTTGGCGGGGTGGTTTGGAATACTTTTCCTTGTCCAAATACACATCAAGCACCGGATTGAGCATTCGGACATTTTTCATGTCAAATCGCTTGGTCTCCATTACATCCTGAAACCGGTTATTTAAAATAGCCAGCTCATCCATTTTCGCGTTTACAACCGGTTCACCTGGGTTTCCATGGAAATTTTTGGGAGTAATTTTCAAATCAGAAAACACAATTTCCTTTTGGGCATCTCCTAGCTGAACTTTAGAAAAACTTACCGTATGCACGCTGTCCGGCAGGGCAAATACAAAATCGTTGAGATCCAAATTGGCAGTGGAGTACAGCTTGCTTAGATCATTTTGATCCAATACCAAAGTGTCTAGGTGGAAATCCTGAATCAAAAAGCCAAACCCAGTCTGTATGGATCGAAGGGAGTTGTTTTCTCCCAGGAAATTTAATTCCAAAAATGAGTTTTTGGCCTGAATAGTATCTATAGAAACCCAGTCTACGGTTTTTTGGGTAAGCCTTTTCCTTTCCCTCTCTTTGGCAGTAGTGCTGATTTTACGGTCAATCCCGATCTCTACTCTTCCCTCACTGATCTCGAGTTTTTGGAGATCCAGCACATTGTCAAAGACAAACTGCTCAATATCCACTCCCTTGAAAATGACTTTTGGAAAATCCAATCCCAAAGCCAATCTACCACTGGAGTTTTCGCCGGGATAAACCAATAGATTATCAAAAACCAGAGACTCTTTTTTGGAATTGTAGTTCAAAAGATCTGTCTCAACGGTGTATTTTCCATTGCCCAGACTAAAGGAATAATCAGAAAAAGTAAGATCTATTTCCTCGGAAAAAAGGGTTTTCCCCGTGAAGGCAGTTTCGCTTGGATCCAGGAAAAAATTCTTCAGTTTTAGGGTGAGATTATCCTCCTGAAACAGATTTTTCTTGTTTTCAACCAAGCTTTCATACTTAATTTTCGCCTGGAAAAGATCTATGGAATCGATACTAATGGAGTTGAAATAACCCAATAGAAGTCCTTTCACATCGTCCGTGGACTGAGGAATGGTGTTTTTCTTTTCTTTGGCACGATAGGTGGAAATTTCAAACTCTGGTTGTGGCATTGAAATCGTCCCGATCCGAAGAATCTGATCATAAAAGGCAGAATTGATATCTATCCCCTCCGCTCTAAAAAGAGGAACCGCAAAGTTGATAGCGGAAGTCTTGCCATAGATATCCAAGAGGTTTTGAATTTGCTCTTGGCTCTGAGGTTTAATTTTGAGGTTTTGAACCTCCAGCAAGCTGTTTCGGGAATCTATTTTGAGCTTTTCGGCAAAAATCAAATGAAGGTTATCCTTCAATTTCAGCTGATAGTTATCCAAGGAAAGGTAAATTTCCCGGGCTGTGATCTGATCATGGATAGCCAGCAAAGTATCAGGATCGACCTTAAGTCCTTCCAAAAGAATGCTGAATTTATCAAAACCGACATCACTGCTTCTTTGCCCACGTTCATCGGTAAATTTGATTGTCCCCTCCTGCACCTCAAATTTTTCTATATCTGCAAGGTTTAGAAAACCCTTAATCGCATTTCCAAAGGAACCTTCCACAGTTTCTTCTCCCCGGTTTTCTAAACTCACCAGTTCTACTTCTGGCCTTACCAGCAAAATCCCACTTGCCGAAATGATCCCCTCATTATACAATTTCTTCAAGTCAACTTCATTTAGGGAAAACTCCGGAAGGGCTATTCTCATCAGGTTTTTAGCAGAACTGTTGGCTAGATTTGCCTTTATGGGACGAATGGAGAGGTTTTTTACAGAAAAATCATCCCGGAAGGAAGATACCATCACTTCATCTCCAGACACCAGATGCACCCCATCCCCAAGAAAAAGCCTCCCCCCTCTGATCTGCATGGAAGCATCCTCTCCATAAAAGAATTGATTTTCTCTTTTCAAAGAATCCATCCCGAGAAAAAACTGGATCATCTTGAAATCCAGCTCATCGATTTCAATTCTGTTTTTTAAGGAATCTGAAAGCTCTGATTTGATAAACTTCCCTTTGTTAATCGACAATTCCTTGATCTGAATAGAATTGAGATTGCCTCGAATCAAATCATTTAAGTCACCCGAGGCCGTACTGTCCGATTTCAAAAATGAATTTCGCACCACCTTGAAATTCGGCCGATTCAAGACCAGTTCGTCAATCTGCATTTCCGAAGTCATAAAGGCATGATTGAGATCTACATTTCCCATCAGCAACTTATCGAGTTCGACATCATAGTAGGCCTTACTTTCCTTGGTTTTATCAGAAATAAGAACAAAGTTTTTGATGTCAACCAAATTATCCAGAGAGGATATATTTACTTTTTGAGCCAAAATGGAATGAACACCATCAGGCAAGGGGAATTCCACTCCTTCTAGTTCAAACACAAATCCCTCGGCATTAAAAGGTGTTTTCCAGTCCTCCAGCGTGGTCAGGTTAATATTTTTTACCAGCAACTTGGTGTCATCTGCTTTTAGGTTGCCTCTACTTAGGAAGTTGAAGAAAAACAAATTGGCATGCTCCATTTCGACTTCTTTAATCCGTAAGCCCGCCAGACTCATTTTTTCGACACTTTTTCGGATTTCCAGTTCCAGACGCTTAATGGGCGAAATTTGCTTTTCTCCGCTATTGCTTTGGGAAGGAGGTTCTAATCCCGGAGGCATCTGCATGGAAATACTGGGATTGTCCAGGCGGATTTTGGAAACGGTAAACTCATGCTCCGAGAAATCATACCAAAGTCCAGTAACCCCAACCTGATCCAAAGTAAAATCAAACAATACCTGATCCTCTTGGTGAGTGCTAGAATTCACCGGCTTCATGACCAATCCATCCAGAAAAAACCCCCTTCTTAAAAGTGAAAGATTAAACCGATTAAAATCAATAAGATAGACTTCTTTAGTCGCCTCATTGATTTTTCTTTGGGCGTATCTTGCAAGGAAAATATTAGAACCGAAATAGGCTACAAATTCCAAAAATAGGAGTGCCAAAATAAGCTTTAGAAAAAGTCTTATAACCTTTTTCCTGAATGGGAAATCAACTTTGATCTTTTGATTTTCTGAAGACATCAGAAGAAATTCTATTTACCTGAGAAGATAATAACAAAAATCAGAATTGACAGAAAAGAAAAAAAGCAACATCTCTGTTGCTTTTTGAGCTGTAGGAGAAGGATTCGAACCTCCACGGGGTAGTTAGGCAATAGTCCGGTTTGAATTATGCTTTATTCTATTTCGATCATGATAGCTATCAGATCGGGCTCCCCACCCCCGAGACAGGAGGGCTTGTCTGCCAGTTTCAACATCCTACAGTATGTGGTTTATCTTAATCTTGATTGATAAAATCTCGCTCTTGTAGCGAAATTTGTCTTAAAGCCCTGATAATCAAAAAGCTCCTAAAGAGCTTTTTGAATTAGGAGAAATAGGTTTGAGAACTTGATGCTTCAAAATTAAGGATATGATTCATTTATTAAAATTAATGCAAGTTTTATTTTATTTTTTTACATTATTTATAATGAAAACGATTATCTATTGCTGTTTTTGAATTTAATCTTCGTAAAAATATCGCTTTGTTGGGAAATTGTTAACCAAGGGCAAATCCCAGTCCTTTTATTTTAAAACCTTAACAAAATGCCAAATTTAATTCTGTCTTTTAAAATTTAGGCAATAAAAAAACCATGAAATAAAATTCCATGGTCTTAGTCAATTAACAATAAACCCAAAATAACCTGCTGTAGGAGAAGGATTCGAACCTCCACGGAGTAGTTAGGCAAAATTACGAGCTCGCTAATTGCTTTGTCCAATGATCTCCACCCCCGAGACAGGAGGGCTTGTCTGCCAGTTTCAACATCCTACAGTATCTGTGTTTGTCAAACTTATCCGCTCATCTTTTATGAGCTTGTTTGTTGATTCAAATATAGCAGGCATTTCATTTGTTTTGCAAATTATTCAAGAATTAATCTGAATTTTTACATTATTTTTAAGGAAAACGTTTGAATAATATCTATTCGTTAATTAACCCTTTTGATCAGACTTGATTTTTGACGATTCTTCAATGGGAATTGAAAAATTTACCTTTTATTCATTTTAAAGATCATTTTTATGCAAAAAATATATGTAATTCGATGTTTTATTAGCAATTAAGCAATCATTCGTGCTTTACATAATTATCCCATTTGTCTAATACACTTGAAAAATCCTCCGGTAAGGGAGCTTCAAAGTATATTTTCTCTTTGGTAACCGGGTGTATGAACCCCAAACTCATCGCATGAAGGGCCTGTCTGGGCATCAAATCAAAACAGTTTTGAACAAAGGCCTTGTATTTCGCAAACTGGGTCCCTTTACGGATTTTGTCTCCTCCATACATGGCATCATTAAAAAGCGGATGTCCCAAAAACCGCATATGAGCCCGGATTTGGTGGGTACGGCCTGTTTCTAGATTACACTGCACCAAAGTCACATACCTCAGTCTCCTCACCACCTTCCAATGAGTCACGGCATGCTTGCCCTGACTGCCATCCGGAAAAACGTCCATCACCTTTCGGTCCTTGGCACTTCTTCCAACATGTCCTACAATAGTTCCAGAGTCCTGCTCGGGCTCTCCCCACACCAATGCCAAATAGGTTCGGTCTATCGTGTGGTGAAAAAACTGTGCGGCCAATGGGGTCATAGCCTCCTCTGTTTTCGCAACTACCAATAAGCCTGAGGTGTCTTTATCTATCCTGTGCACCAGACCTGGCCTACCCACGTTCCCCTTCATCTCTGGAAGATGCTGAAAATGGTAAACCAACCCATTTACCAGGGTGCCAGTCCAGTTTCCATGGGCAGGGTGGACAACCATACCCGGAGGTTTGTTGACAATCAAAAGATGGGGATCTTCGTAAACAATATCCAAGGGAATGTTTTCAGAAATAACTTCAGTATCCCTAGGAGGCTTCTCCATCAACACCTTGATTTCATCGGAGGCCTTTATTTTATAATTGGCCTTGGTTGGCTGTCCATTGACCAGAATAGTCCCTGAATCTATGGCTTGCTGAACCTTATTTCGGGTGGCATTGGCGACCTTTTCTGTTAGAAATTTATCAATCCTCACGGGGGATTGACCTTTGTCCACAAGAATCCGGTGATGCTCGTATAATTCTAATTCGTCTTCCTCGAAGTCTTCGTCTGGTCGCTGGTTCATATCACAAAAATAGGAGGATGTCGCTTAACTTTGGCAAAAGCTCACATATGCTTGTTCTAAATCCTCCGGAAATCCAACTATTGAATCATCCTCTTTTTTTAGAAAAAGGCTTGCAGGTGGCTATGCTTAGATTAGACCAAGCCCATCCCCAAGCTTCGGGAAATAAATTTTATAAACTTAAATATAATCTGGAGGAAGCTAAGAAGAGGGGTAAAAACACCATTCTTACCTTTGGAGGGGCATATTCCAATCACATTTATGCCTGCGCGGCCGCTGCCAAACTTGAAGGATTGCTATCCATCGGGATGATTCGCGGGGATTATTTCGACGAGAAAAACCCCACTTTGGCCTTTGCAAAAGCTCAGGGAATGAAGCTTCACTTTTTAGATCGGGAAACTTACCGAAGGAAAAACTCTCCAGAATTTGTTCGGGAATTGGAAAAGCGGTTGGGAGAGTTCTATTTAATCCCTGAGGGTGGCACGAATTCGCTGGCAATTCAAGGTACTCAGGAAATTCTGGGACCAAACACGATTAATTATACCCATATCTGTACCTCCATCGGAACCGGAGGAACTTTTGCCGGTTTGGCCGGAAGTATCCAAGCAGAACAAAAACTAATGGGATTCTCCTCGCTTAAAGGGGATTTTATCCATCAGGAGGTCCGGGATAAATTGAATGTATTTGACATTCAGCCAAAAGGAAGCCTGGAAATAATGGCATCCTATCATTTTGGAGGATATGCCAAATGGAAACCCGAGTTAATCGATTTTATCCATTGGTTTTTCGAAGAATTTGGAGTGGTACTGGATCCCGTTTATACCGGTAAGATGGCTTTTGGAGTAATCGAGCTGATCCAGAAAAACTATTTCCCAACAGGTTCAAAAATCCTTCTTTTACATACTGGTGGCTTACAAGGAAATGTAGGCTTCAGCCAAAAAACCGGGATCCTTCTTCCTAGTCTTTCAAAGTAAAATAATCTTCCCCTTCCTGAGGATGGATATTCAAGACATTGGCAGTCACCAATCTCACTAAGGTCTTGGAGGCTAAAAACTTGGGCAATTGAGCCAATTTGGCGAATTCCCTCAGGGTGATTTTTTCATTTTCTCCCAAAGCCTTCATCAAGATTTCCTCTTTTTTTCCATAGGTAAAAACAGTGTCTTTCGGATTCTTGCTTTTTTTAAGGACCTCCCATACCTCTCTGCTGGCCTGCACAGATCGGTCATCCACCCGGACATAAGCTTGCTTCCGGTCTTTTTCTTTTAAATAGTGAGGCCTACTCGGACTAATTGGGATACGAAAAACCGCCACCCCTTTCTTTTCATTCAGCTTGAAAGAATATACCTCAAAGTCCAAATCCGGAAAAACCAATTCCCGGATAGCCTTTTCCATCACAAAAATTTCCTCCTCAATAAACCGCTGTCCGCTGACCGTCCCATCGTCTTCCACTCCAATCAAGAGATCCCCTCCAAGGGTATTGGCAAAGGCGATCACCTCTCTGACAATCTTCTCAGGGAAGGCAGCTTTTTTCTTGAATTCGATTTTCAGACCTTCTCCCTTGGAGGCTAAGGATCTTACTTCTTGAAGATTCATGATTGATTTTTTAATTCCCTAAGCCTCTATTGAGGTCTTCCAATCTCTTTTTCTGAGCCATCCACTCGTCCCGAAGTCGGGCAGCTTCCATAAAGTTGAGCTCTTTGGCTGCTTTTTCCATCTGCTTTTGAGTCTGCTGAATCAACTTCTCCAGCTTATCCTTACTCAGATATGCCACCACTGGATCTGCGGCCATCACTTCTTCTCCCGGCATTGGTTCAGCATAGATTTTCGCATTCTTTTTAGAATCAGCCACCTTGGTTTGACCCATGATTTTGTCTCTGGACTTGATTACCGTCTTTGGTGTGATTCCATGCTCTTCATTATATGCCGTCTGAAGTGCCCTCCTACGCTTGGTCTCGTCAATAGCGGCCTGCATAGAGTCCGTGATATGATCTGCGTACATGATCACCCTCCCCTCAGAATTTCGGGCAGCCCGTCCGATAGTCTGCACCAAAGAGCGCTCATTTCTCAGAAATCCTTCCTTATCCGCATCCAAAATCGCCACTAACGAAACTTCCGGAAGGTCTAATCCCTCTCTCAGCAAATTCACCCCTACCAAAACATCAAATACCCCTAATCTTAATTCCCTCAAGATTTCTACCCTGTCCAGGGTTTTTACTTCGGAGTGAATGTATCGGGATTTGACTCCTGCTCTTTCGAGGAATTTCTGAAGTTCTTCCGCCATTCTTTTAGTCAAAGTCGTCACCAACACGCGTGCATCAGTCTTGATGGTTTGGTCGATTTCTTCCAAAAGATCATCGATTTGGTTTTGACTCGGCCTAACCTCAATGATAGGATCCAAAAGACCCGTGGGTCGGATAATTTGCTCCACCACTACCCCTTCAGTCAGGGCAAGCTCGTAGTCTGCCGGAGTAGCCGACACGTAAATAACCTGATTGGTCAGCTGCTCGAATTCTTCGAACTTCAATGGTCTGTTGTCCAGTGCTGAAGGCAGTCTAAATCCATAATCGACCAAATTGACTTTTCTGGACCTATCACCTCCCCACATCGCTCGGATTTGCGGGACAGTCACGTGGCTTTCGTCAATCACCAACAAAAAATCATCCGGAAAATAATCCAACAGGCAGAATGGTCTTGTTCCGGGTTTTCTCCGATCAAAGTACCGCGAATAGTTTTCTACTCCTGAACAATAGCCCAATTCACGGATCATCTCCAGATCAAACTCGGTTCTCTCCTGAAGTCGTTTAGCCTCCAGAAATTTTCCTTCTTTTTCAAAAAAGTTAACCTGAGCCACCATGTCATCCTGAATTTCGTGAATGGCTGTTTGGATAGTATCTCTTCCAGTGACAAAAAGATTTGCCGGAAAAATAGAAATGATTTTCTCATCCGACAGCTTCTTTCCTGTACTGGGCTCTATTCTCTGAATGGCTTCTATTTCATCTCCCCAAAAGAAAATTCTATAGGCAAAATCCGCATAGGCCACAAAAATATCGACCGTATCACCTTTGACCCGGAAGGTCCCATGAGTCAAATCTTGCTGTGTTCTGCTGTATAGAATATCCACCAACTTGAAAAGAAGTTGATTTCTTGGGATAATATCACCTTCCTGCAACCGGAGAACATTTTTTCCAAACTCCTCCGGATTTCCAATACCATAAATACAGGAAACAGAAGCCACAACGATCACATCTCTTCGGCCCGAAAGTAAAGATGAAGTGGAGCTGAGCCTGAGTTTTTCTATTTCCTCATTGATGCTGAGATCTTTTTCGATATAAGTCCCGGAGCTGGGAATGAATGCCTCAGGCTGGTAGTAGTCGTAATAGGAGATAAAATACTCAACGGCATTTTCCGGGAAAAACTGCTTGAATTCTCCATAAAGCTGGGCCGCCAAGGTTTTATTGTGACTTAAAACCAATGTCGGCCGCTGAGTTTGTTGGATTACATTGGCAATGGTGAAAGTCTTCCCGGACCCAGTTACCCCTAACAATACCTGAGAGGAATCCCCGGCATTTACCCCCTCGGTCAGCTGCTTTATCGCTTGAGGTTGGTCACCGGTAGGCTGGTAATCTGAAGTGAGTTTGAATTCCATAGCTTCTTCCCAACGCCTTAAAGGGGGCAAAAGGTTTATAAATTCCCAAATTAAGAATTAACCCTACCCAGCCTTTCCATATTATAATACAGAAAATTACTTCTCAGAATCAGCACCAAAAACAAAGGAACCAAAGAAGGATGGAAGGACTGAAAACCAATCATCCAAACCAATAAAGCCAAAACTGTAAGGATCAAAGTCCCCAAAAGATATTTTGAAATCCAGGAGGGAGTTGACTTTTTCATTAGACCCCAAGCAAGTGCTAAATGCCCTGGAAATGCCCAAAGGATGTTCCAATTCGACCTAGTGGCAGAATGGTCTGTGAAAAACCATAAGAAAGTAATCAACACCCCTAATAGGCCTAATACCAGGAAAATTCCAATATCCATTCCTTTATACAATTTGCCTTTTCTAAATCCAACAAAGGTCACCAGTCCTACCACGACGGCAAAAGCCCAGAGTACCAGATATGGGTTTAAAAGATCTAATCCGGGTTCCTCTTGAGGATATTCTAAAATCACCCGACTCTCCTTAACCAAGGGACGGGTCGGGCCCTGTCCCTCAATGGTGGCATTGGCGAAAGCTTGCTCCATGTAATCCGGAAGAAACTGAGCCTCTCTGGCTGTTGCGGGCCTGTCAATCACTGCTCCCAAGGCTAAATCTATTCCCAGATCTGCCCAAGGAAGTATGTAAACATATTCATCGATCAGGTTTCGGAAAGTCTTTTCCTCCGCCACTTCAGGATCATTCCAGACCAATTGCTTTCCTATGGCTATCTCAAAGGCATCCCGAATCTTGGTGGCACAATTGTTAAAAAAGAAATCGTATCGGTAAAATCGTCTCGCTGGATCGTATTGAGCCTGAAGATGCTGAACCAAGAAATCCTTCTGATCGGCACTTAGATCCAAGATTTGCTCTCTGACTCCCCGCTTAAAGTAGTCGTACTCGATGATAAACTGATCATAGGTGGTCACACTGAGCATATAATCCAGCTTTCCAGCCGCAAACTTGCCATAGAAATTTGGGGTATTGAAATCAAAAGTGCCAAAGTTGAACACCAAATCCCTTCCTTCCGAGCCAATCTCACGCACTCGGATGGCACTGTGCCCAAAGCTGGAATACAGCTCCTTGCCGGGATCACAAGTCAGCAAACTCACTTCGTACACCTGAGCTTGAGCTGAAGCTAAAGCCATGAATATCAGGCAAAAATAAACGACTATTTTTTTATGAACTGAAGGCATTTTATTAACTTAAACTTACTTTTTAACAATACTTTTTTATGGATAGAATTAGCTGGACTCTGGCCTATTTTTCCTATTTAACCTGCCGAATATACAGGATATTCCTGGCAGTTGGAGTCTCCATACTCTTACTTCAAAGCGGGCTTTGCCAAGAAATTAATTCCTACAAAACCATTGCCACAGGGGATTTCCCTAATCCGGCAATCTGGGCTGTTTGGAACGGCAGTTCTTGGAATCCCGCCTCCACAAAACCCAGTTTAGCCAATGACATCTACATCGACCAAACCCATACGCTCCGACTGGTCGGAAATGAGCAGGTGAAAAGTGTTTTTATCAATGCGGAAACCGGTGCAGGCCAAAAACTAAATCTTAACGGATTCAATCTGGACGTATTTGGGACTCTCCAAGCCTTTTCCGGTCCAGCACCCGGTATGCCTGATAATGCCTGGAACAGTCAAAACTGGATCGGAAATTCAATTTCAAGCACAATTACGTTCAAGGGAAATTCAAGGACCATTATCCAAAAAAACAGCTGGAGTGCACAAACCACCCAAAGCAGGTTTTCCGTCATTTTCGATCCCAATCCAGGACAGACCCTGACTTTGGAATCTCCTTTGAAGGCCCTCCAGTTTACGGTCAAAGCAGGAAATCTTCTTCAAAAATTGGATACTTCTGTGCTGCCAAACGTCTGTAATACCCTTTCTTTCAATACAGAAACCACAGTTTTTGGGACAGGCCCATTTGGAAATCTCATGATTGAAAGTGGGGCAACGATGATTTCGGAATGCAATTCTCTCATTCTTAACCGTTCCACCAGTGGTTCTGTGAGTGCCCTGAATTTTATTCTCAAACCCGGAGGGATACTGATCTTGGAAGGAAGTGCTCCAAGAATCGAAGCGGCAAATTACCAGCTAAACGGAAAAATCATTTTTCGGTCAGGCAACAGCCCCAAATCCTTCCTTTCCAGCTCCTATCCAGATGCCGGAATTCCCAATTCAGTGGGTGATGTAGTCTTGCAAAGCAATCAAAATCTTCAACTTCCGGCTCAGCTTTTCTTAAATGGGAATTTAGAAAAAACTGGCGTTGGAAATTTCCTGACCAACAGCACTCACCTTGTACTCACTGGCTCAGGAAATCAGGAAATAATTGGTTTTCCTTTGGTGGTTAGGGATTTGACCCTAAATAAATCAGGAGGAACATTTTTCCCGAGAGACCATCTCACAATTCAGCGTAATCTTGCACTTCAGCAGGGTCAAATAGATTTTCAATGGAAAGAATTGATCATCAATACCTCTGGACTCGGCAGCTATACCTACTCGGGAGGAAAATGGAAAAACCTTGGACTATTCACCTACCAAAATATTCCCCTTTCCTTAAACGGGCTGAATTCAACTTTCCCTTTTGAAGATTCATATAATGGAGGGGTCAGAAAAGTACAGTTGCTGGGGAACACGGTGGGAGGGAATTTGAGTATCCGTTTTACTGAATATAAAGGTGCTGAACATGACCCCGGCTTTGATGACAATGACGGAACCCCGATACTTTATCGGCTTTTTAGCTTTTTCCAATTTTCTGGGTTTGCCTCTGGCAGTTTACCTCTTCAAGTCCGACTTTCTGCGGATCAGTTGATTGTGGACAATGTCGACGACCTGCGAGTAGTGGGGACTGGATATCCCTTGGGAGGCACCCATGTTCCGGGGATCGATCCGGTTAATCTTTGGGCGGTTCGGGATTTGACATGGAATGATTTGTCTGGAAAAAACGTCACTATCGGGAGCTATCGGGTTTTAAGCATCCTTCCAGTAATTTGGCTTGAAACCATCGCAAAAAAACATCCTTCTGGCAATCTTGTGACTTGGAAGCTTGCGGCGGAAAAGGACAATATGCTCTTTGAGATTTTCCGCACCGAAAAATTAGGAGAGCCTTGGGCGCTAGTGGGAGTAATTCCTTCAGAAGGTAACACCTCTGAGCCTAGGGAGTACCGCTATATCGATGAAAAAGCCTCTATTTACAGATCATATTTATACCAAATTCGCCAAGTTGACCTTTCCGGGGAATCCTCATGGAGCAAGGTATTTAGGACATTTGGAAAAGATTGGAAAGAGGAGCACCTACTGATCTATCCGAATCCATTTATTTCCGGATCCTTACACCTTGAATTCCCAGAAAAATCATTTGAGAATTCAAGAGTTTTGGTCAGAAATACTCAAGGTCAAGTCCTATTTTCACAAGAGTTAGACGAACACTCACTGGCTGATTTTTGTCAAACACTGCCAACAGGAGTATATATTGTCACGGTCTATTCTGAAAACAGATTGTATTCGGGAAAATTGATCAAGCGATAAAAAGAGATTGAATTGCGGTGATTTTTATATCTTTCCTCATTAACCTATAACCCAACCTATGACCTTCCTTCTTGTGCTGCTCAGCATAGCCATCTTGGTATTGCTGATTGTTTGGGCCAAGCTCAATCCCTTCCTTTCCTTTTTAATTGCTTCCATCGCTGCCGGAATGATGCTCGGACTCCCTCCAGATCAGGTGGCAAAATCCGTCCAAAAAGGAATGGGAGGATTGTTGGGTGACTTGGTAATTGTAATTGTCACCGGCGCAATGCTAGGCAAATTGGTTGCGGAAAGTGGGGCCGCCCAACGCATCGCAGGATTTCTGATGAAGATCTTTGGAGAAAAGTACATCACCTGGGCCATGGCTTTTACTGGCCTGATCGTGGGAATACCTCTATTTTATAATGTTGGCTTTGTGCTTTTGGTCCCTTTGGCATTTACAGTTTCTTACCAGTTCAGACTTCCTGCGGTCTATGTAGGCATGCCTTTATTGGCAGCTTTATCGGTGACGCATGGCTTTCTTCCTCCTCATCCCTCCCCTGCTGCTTTGGTAGCGCAATTTGAGGCCAATATGGGCTTGACTTTATTTTATGGATTTCTGATCGCCATCCCCACCATTATTATCGCAGGCCCACTCTTCGCTCCTTTTCTGAAAAACATCAAATCCGAACCCTTGAAGACTTTTCAGGCCGAGCCGAAGCCGGAAGATGAACTTCCGGGAATTGGAAACAGCCTTTTGACAGCCCTTTTACCTGTTTTTCTTTTGGTAGGGACTACCGTAATCAGTCTTAACACTAATCCGGAGGACACCCTTGGTCCTTTTGTTGGATTTATAGCAGATCCCGGAGTAGTCATGTTAGTTTCTCTTCTCTTTGCCACCTTCTCGTTGGGATTGGGAAGAAAGCAGAAAATGACCCAAATCATGAATATTTATACCGAGGCTACCAAAGACGTCTCTATGATCCTACTGATTGTGGCAGGCGCTGGAGCTTTGAAACAGATTTTTACGGATTCTGGCGTAAGTCAAACAATCGCCGAAAGCCTTCAAACATGGGACATGCATCCCTTGATTTTGGCTTGGTTGATTACCTCAGTCATTCGGGTATGTGTAGGATCGGCCACGGTTGCAGGACTGACCACAGCAGGCATCATCGCTCCTTTAGTTACCACCATGAATGTAGATCCTAACTTACTGGTTTTATCCATTGGGGCAGGAAGCCTGATGTTCTCCCATTTCAATGACGGTGGATTCTGGATGTACAAGGAGTTTTTCAATGTCAGTATCAAAGACACGATTAAGTCCTGGTCTCTGATGGAAACCATCGTGGCAGTATTTGGGCTGATCGGTGTCCTTATTTTAGACCTATTTGTATAACTTCGAAAAAATTAATTTTAGCTATGCAAACCCCTGAACAGAACTTTGAAAGCCTTGGGCTTACACTTCCACCCGCTCCAAAGCCTTTGGGCGTATACAAACCTTGTCTGGTCGATGGAAAATATCTTTATCTCTCCGGCCATGGAACAGTCCAAGAAGACGGCTCTTTGATTATTGGAAGAATCGGAGAAGATATGGACATGGAGGAGGGAAAATTGGCAGCCAGACAAGTGGGCTTGGCTATGCTGGCTACCATCAAGGCTAACATTGGCTCTTTGGACAAAGTCAAAAGAGTTATCAAAGTCTTGGGAATGGTGAATTGTGTCTCCACATTCGAAAGACACCCTTATGTCATCAATGGCTGCAGTGAACTTTTCGCTGCTGTTTGGGGTGAAGAAAACGGAATCGGGGTCCGTTCCGCAGTAGGCATGGGTACCCTTCCTGACAACATCCCCGTGGAGATCGAAGCGCTTTTTGAGCTACATTAAGGCTCGATCAAAGTACGGTAAGACTCGTAAAGGCTCAGAATATCCCGAACGTAGTTGACCGCAATATGTCCTTTCGCATAACCACTTCTGACCACCGGATCCCGATAATACTCGGGATCACTTTTTAAATTCAGGAAGTAGGAGACGTCCTTCCAGCTTTGGGTATTTTTTCGAAACTTCATGGCCAGCCTCCACGCATCCTCTACATGACCTTGACCTATGTTGTAGGATGCCAGCATAAACTTGATCCGCTCATTAGAATCAGGGACCCTTTCTCTCCAGAATTTGTCCAAGTATTGGAGATACTTAACCCCTCCTCGTAGGGATTCCCTAGGATCATTGGGGTTGGTGACCCCGAATCTTTCCAAAGTCACCGGCATCAGCTGAAGCAACCCTTCCGCACCTGCATAAGAAGTAGCCGAGGTATCAAAGCCCGATTCCTTATATACTAAAGCCGCCAGCAATCTCCAGTCCCATCCCAGCTCTCGGGAATTATCCTGAATCAAATCATCATATACCGAAATTCTATTTCCTCCCAAAGAGGAAAACTGGCTATTGGCTCGGTAAAAACTATTTCTCGGACTCAGGAAGTATTTCGCATATACCTCGGGAATAAACCGCTGTTTTTTCTCCTGAAGCCAGGTATTGATTTCTGCCAAAAGATTAGGGGAGTTTTTTCTTACTGCCCAGGAAATCGTCCCGTTTTCAGAAACTTTCAAAGACACATCCAAGCCCTGATAATAGGTTTGGTTGGCCTTGGCAATGTTCCTGTCCGCGACAGTCCAGTTGATTTGTTTATCAGCGATCTGATCAATCAGAGTCTCCTCATGAAATTCCGTTACTTTTACCGTAAACTGCAAATTGAGTGAATCCTTGATGCTTTTGAGCTGCTTCTCATAGACGGTCCCTTTTCGGATATAGACTGTATCGGTACCTAAGGAATTCCAGGTTACGTGACTTTCGAATGGCTTTCTTCCCACCACTACGGTACTCATGGTCCCGAGATAATGGGTAAAGGAAGCTCGCTGCCTTCTCTCGCGGGAATTTTCCAAATTCATCGCGATGAGATCCACCTTTCCTTCGTCCAACAAATCAAAGGCGTTTTCAATATCAGAGACTACTACAAATTCGATTTGCACTCCGAGGGTTTTTCCTAAATCCCGCAGAAGTTCAAATTCATAGCCCATCCTTCTGCCACGGTAGATATAATAGGAAGTGGAGTTGTTGTCAACAGCGGCTCTTAGGGTACCTCTAGCCTGAATTCCTTGAAGATCTAGGATGTAAGGAGCCTTGAAAACCTTTTCTATTCGGTTTTCAAAGAAGGTACATTGTACTCCTGAAAACAGGAGAATAAAGAAGGAAATAATTCCAATGAGTGCTTTTTTCATGCCAAGGGGGTAAACCCCAGATGGTCCAACCCCCTGATTGGCAAAGGCTATGCCAAAATAAAATTGAAGAATTTGTTAAAATTGGCAAATAAAAAACGGAGCCTTTAAGAGCTCCGTTTTTTATCAGGGATTTAGGGTAAAATCCTCTGCGCTATTTTGGAAGAAAATTTTACCAGACAACCTCATTAATTCGATTTCTTGCTCCTTAATCTGATAAATGGAAGTAATGAGACGGTTTTGAGCGGTCAACAAATTGACCTGGGCATCACGGAATTCCAAGTAAGATGCTATCCCCAATCGAAATCTTTCCAAGGCGATCTCTGTGTTTTCTTTAGCCACCTGATAATTTTTTTCCTCTATCGTCAATAGCTTCAGATTTGTCTCATAAGTATTAAATGCCCTTTGAATATCCGACAGGAGCTGAATTTCATATTGCTCCAGAGAATAGTCCTGAATTCTTTGTTGAACCTTGGCATTTTGAATCCTTCGGTTGAGCGTTAAGCCACTAAAAAGATTGATGGTGACATTCCCTCCGTAGTTGAATCCTTGTCTTTGATTTTGGATCAAAAATCCCGCATCGGAATTGGAGGTATTATTTACATAAGCCCCATTGAGATTTAACATCGGCAATCTGGAAGCCTGAAGCTCTTTGGTTTGCAAAAAGGCAACATTCTTTTGTCTTTGGTTGATCAAGAGGAGTTTGTTTTCCAGGAAAGCATTGTCCTCCAGCTCTGCAAAATTCAATCTCTGGGCAATGGTGATGGTATCCTTGATGGTAAACTCTGTAGATGGGCTGATTGCCATTAACTCATTCAAGTTGACTTTTGCGTTTTGGATGATCTGCTCCTGAGACAGCAAAAGGCTGGAATCAGAGTTATAATCTACCTGTGCGGTAAGAAAGTCTCTTTTTCCTGCTCCACCAAGTTCATATTGAGCTTGAGCAATATTCAGTCTGGCTTTGCTCAATCGGAGCGTCTCTTTCAATACCTGATAGCGCTGAAGCTCCAAAATCAAGCGATAGTAAGCAGTAGAAATTCCTGCCACAGTGTTCTCAACCGCAATTTTAGCCTCCAACTCACTGATTTCGGTCAATTGCCCCAGCCGTCTCATGGTAATGATGGATTCTGGTCGAAAACCATAGATCGCTGCGACATTGAAGTTTTCATTTCGAGAACGGGCATTATCAATTTCCCGGGGTGCGGGATCATTGACGAATTTCTGAGTCACATCTTCATTACTGAAAGAGCGAAGGTAGGTCGCGTCCACCTGAGGCATGAATAAGTCCCCTGCTCCGATTTTTCTTTCTCCCTCCCTCAAGGACACATTGTCAACTGAAATTTTGATTTGAAGATTATTCTCCAAACCCAATTGAATGGCTTTTTCTAAATCCAAAGACTCCTGGGCAATGGCGGATGTGCCAAAAACCAAAAGGGTAACATAAACTAATAGGATTGATTTTTTCATCAAATTCTGGCTAATCTACCTTGTTTAGATGTAAGGAAAGTATAGATCGAAGGGATAACAAATAGGGTCAAAATGGTTGCGAAAGTCAGTCCCCCAATAACAGCAGCTCCCATGGGCACCCTGCTCTCAGCTCCGGCTCCAAGTGCCAAGGCAATCGGCAAAATCCCCAAGATTGTGGACAAGCTGGTCATCAAAATCGGTCTGAATCGAGCTACTGCTGCACCGAAAATCGCTTCTTCCACAGGTAAGCCCTGCGCTTTGCGTTGATTGGCAAATTCCACAATCAGAATTCCATTTTTTGTCACCAATCCGATCAACATGATAATTCCAATCTGGCTGAAAATATTTAAGGTAAATCCAAATAGCCAGAGTGTTCCTAAGGCTCCAAACAAAGCCAATGGTACCGTAAACATGATCGTCAATGGATCAGTGAAACTTTCAAATTGTGCAGAAAGCACCAAATAAATCAAGACCAAAGCAAAGATGAAGGCGAAAATCAAACTGTTAGATGACTCGCGGAATTCCTTGGAAGGTCCCGCTACGTCTGTGGAATATGTTTCGTCCAAAACTTCGGAGGCGATACGATCCATCTCATCCAAACCGTCCCCGATCGTATAGCCTTCGGCTAAGTTGGCAGATACGGTAGCACTGACAAATCGGTTAAATCTGTACAACTGAGGAGGGGTGCTGTTTTCCTTCACTTTTACAAGGTTATCCAGCTGAACCAATTGACCATTGCCTCCACGGACATAGAGCATCCTAAGATTGATCGGTTCATTTCTGTCCTGAAGGCGCATTTCACCGACTACTTGGTATTGCTTTCCATTCATGATGAAATACGCAAATCGTTGTCCTGAATAAGAAAGCTGCAAAGTCCGGGCAATTTCCTGAACTGAAACGCCTATGTTTCTGGCCTTTTCCCGGTCAATTTCAATTTCAAGTTCTGGCTTTGTGAACTTCAGGTTGATATCGGAGAAAATGAAGGCTTGACTTTGGCCCACCTTCTCCATAAAAGGAGGAATGGCTTCCTTCAACTTTTCGATGGTCGGAGCTTGCAGTACATACTGTACCGGCAAACCTCCTCTTCGATCCCCGATCGATACAGGCTGCTGGGCAAAACCTCTTACAGCTGTCACAGAACGAAGTTTAGTATTTACTTGATTAAAGATTTCTTGCTGAGATCTGGATCGGTTTTCACCATCCACCAAATAAAGTCGGATGAAAGCCGAGTTGGTATTCGCTGTACCAAATCCGGGTGAAGTTACAGAAGTTACCCCTTGACGCTCTTCGGCAGGGATTTCATCCATAAGATCTTGGGCCAATTCGTCCACAACCCGATCCATATATCCAAAAGTAGCTCCTTCCGGACCACTGAGATTGATTCTCAACTCTCCTCGGTCCTCGGTAGGTACCAATTCCGTTTGAAGGCTGTTAAAGAGAAGGTAAATCCCGCCTCCAATCAAAAGAACCAACACAAAGCCCAGCCATTTTACTTTCATAAAACTAGCCAAGGCACTTTCATAGATATCATTCAGCCATACAAAGAACGGTTCCGTGAAGTTGTAAAAGGCACTCTGCTTTTCTCTTCTTTTCAAGAGCTTGGAGCTCAACATGGGTGTCATGGTCAAAGCCACGAAGGAAGAAATAATCACAGAACCTGCCACCACAATTCCGAATTCCCGGAAAAGCCGCCCGGTAGTTCCGGTAAGGAAAATCACAGGAAGGAATACTGCTGCCAAAGCCACGGTAGTCGCAATTACTGCGAAGAAAATCTCCTCTGAGCCTTGTCTAGCAGCCTCCAAAGGCTTTTCGCCTTTCTCAATTCGGGCATAGATATTCTCCAAAACCACAATTGCATCATCTACTACCAGACCAATGGATAACACGATCCCCAATAGCGTGAGCACGTTGATGGAGAAATTGAGCAGGTACATGATAAAAAATACCCCGATCAAAGAAATCGGAATCGTCAATACTGGGATAAAGGTCGTTCTCCAATCTCTCAAAAAGAGAAAGATTATAGCCACAACCAGAATAAAGGCAGTGATAATGGTCTCCTGAACTTCTGCTATTGATTTCCGGATATATTGGGTGGAGTCAAAAGCAATCTCGATCCCGACGTCCTCCGGAAGATCTCTCTTGATTTGGTCAATTCTCTTGTAAAATTCATCGACTATTTCAATGTTATTAGAACCTGGCAAAGGGACCAATACTACTGCCACCATAGGAACGAGATCTCTTTTTAGAACTGTTCGCTCATTTAAAGCAGAGAGTTCCGCACTTCCAATGTCCTGGAATCTTACGATGTTGTTTTGATCCTCCTTGATGATCAAGTCATTGAATTCCTGAGGAGAACTCAAGCGGCTCTTGGTCCGGACGGAAAGCTCAATATTTTGCCCTTCAATCCTTCCGGATGGAAGCTCAAGGTTTTCACTCTGCACTTTTTGCAGCACATCCAAAGGAGTAATGCCATAGGATGCCATTTTTAAGGGATCCATTCGGAGACGAATAGCATATTCTTTCTCTCCCCAAATCTGAACTCTACTTACTCCAGGGATGGTCTGAAGTCTTTCTTTAAAAATTTTATCCGCAATATCAGAAAGCTCCAAGAGGCTTCTATTGTTGGACTTGACATTCAAGGCTACGATAGGTTGAGAATCTGCGTCAGCCTTCGATACTACTGGAGGTTCTGCATCAGGAGGAAGATTTCTTTGGGCACCTGCCACCTTGTCCCTCACATCATTGGCAGCAGCTTCCAAATCAGCCCCAACCTCAAATTCAACCGTGATATTACTTCTACCGTCTGCACTTGTCGAAGTCAGGGATTTAATCCCTTGGATCCCGTTGATTTGTTCTTCCAAGGGTTCTGTAATCTGAGCCTCAATGACGTCTGCATTGGCTCCCACATAGGTAGTACTTACATTGATTACCGGAGGATCCACGGATGGGTACTCACGAATACCAAGCATGGAGATCCCTATTCCCCCAAAAAGGAGAATCACCAGTGACATTACAATGGCCAATACAGGCCGGTTGATACTCAAATTTGAAAGACTTGCCATAAGATCAGTTGATTATGGTAGGTTGGATCGACATGCCTTGTCGTGCCTGCATTACACCCGTGGTGAGTACCAGATCGCCTTCATTCAATCCAGATAAGATCTGAACATGAGATTCGGTTCTGGTTCCGATTTGAATTTTCTTCTGCTCCACCTTTCCGTCGGCAGTAGCTACATATACTTTATATCCTTCCAATTCAGGAATTACCGACTCCGCAGGTACCATCAGGGCGTCTTCAGTCACTTCCAGAATGAATCGAATTTTCACAAACATCCCCGGCAGGAACTTTCCTTCCTTATTCGGGCTTTGAGCTCTTAGTTTCAAAGTTCGGGTCGCCAAATCCACCTGAGGTTCGAATGCATAGACTTTACCCTCCTCTTCTTCGGATGAGGACTCATTGGAAAAATAGATGGGGGATCCGATCGTCACTTGGTTGGCATACCTCTCTGGGATGGAGAACTCAATTTTGACCGGATCGATATTGACAATACTTACAATAGGAGTGGTAGGACTAATTACTGTCCCTTCAGAAATCAACCTTAAGCCCAACTTACCATTGAAAGGCGCGCGGACGACGGTTTTGGCTAGTTGCGCCTCCACCAACTTTATGTCAGAGATCGCCGTGTTGTATTGATTCAAGACAATGTCATATTCTTCCTGGCTGATCGCTTCTCTGGCTAATAGTTGTTTTTGTCTGTTTTCCTGGGTTTCAAACAGCTTTTGAGTGTATTTCAGCCTCTGATATTGAGCCTGCAGTTCATCATCATTTAAGTAAACAAGAGGAGTTCCTTTGGTTACATATTGCCCCTCACGGAAATTGATTCGGGTCACAAGACCTGAAATTTCAGACCTCAGATCTACAGATTCATTAGGCAAAATAGTACCTGTTACTTGCAATTGATTTCGTAAGGTTTCTCGTTTTAATTGGATGACATTAACCGGAAGAGCTTGCTGCGCTCCTCCTCCGCCAGTGGATCCTGTAGCTGTGGGCTCAGCTCTTTGGTCTGCAAGTCTGGGATAAAAAAATGCAATCAATACGATGACGATGATCCCGATAATCAATCCAATTTTGGTAGTTTTTTTCATTGAGGTACGGAAGTGGATGTAATTCTTTGATTAATGAATGCTATGGATAATTGATTAAACTCTTCTGGTTTTTCGACATTGACTACGTGCCCACATTTCTGCAAAACACTCAAAAAGGCGTTTTTATGATCCTTCACCAGATTTTTTACCGGTTCCAGAAACATGACATCCTGGTCACCCATGATGTAAAGGGTCGGAATCCCCAAGTCTTTTTCCTTGAAATACCTCAATAGAGGATTGATTTCTTTGGTCAGGGTAAACCAGCGGATAAACTCCTTCTGACAAAGCTTTTGGGCCTCTTGAATAAATAAATTCCTGGATTCAGCATGCTGCTTTCTAGGCATGATGATGAAAGCAAAAAGGCGGTAAAGCCACATGTAGGGAATGAACCTTTTGAAAACATTCCCCAAAAACACCAAAATCCTACTTTGAGTGGTAAGTCTGGTGACAGCTCCTGCCAAAACCAGTGATTTAACCCGGCTCGGCTCCATCTCGGCCAGCTGCCTTGCCAATATGGTGCCCAAGGATACACCCATAAAATGGGCCGGCGGAAGCTGGAGATGATCCAAGACTTCCAAAATATCCTCCGTCACTGCTTCAAAAGTGTATTTTTTACTCCAAATCGCCTGAGGTAAATCCGCGGATTTACCATGCCCTCTCAGATCAATCAACAGGAGATTATATTCCTTCTGAAACTCTCTCAACTGCTTATGCCAAACTGCACTGCTTCCTCCTGCCCCATGGATAAAGACAATCCATTCTTGAGAACTGGAATGGAAAAATTGCTTATAGTATAACATAAAGCTTCAACTCACAGGTCAACTCAAAAGTTGCCAATTCCAAAAATAACAGAGGAAAGCCCAGGAATTTGCGGAAAACTTACTGAAGGTAAATTGCTGTTGCCAAAGGAAAATAAAAGTGATGCTAATGTTACAAATTGAGAAAATAGAAATCTTTTTAACTCCTCGGGCAGATTCAATGGTTTGGGGAATATAATTTTCTGCCTTCCATTACTTATGCATTAGTCTAAATTATAAGGTAGCTTGGACAATTAACACTTTCTTTTACATACGCCTAAAATAAAAAAAGCACTCCAAATGGAGTGCTTTTAAAGATGTTTTGGTCTGATTAATTGAAGATATATCTCAAACCGAACTGCATTCTCCAAACGTCATTAACGCCTGCAGTAGCTCTGTACGTCTCAGAAATCAAGTCCGTACCGAAGTTTCTCAAACGGTACTGAGAAACGCCAGCGGCGTTAGCAGGACCACCTTGAGCTGTAGAAGGTACGATCAAAGGCTGAGTAGAATTGAAGGTTTGACCTACACCCCAATCAGAGTTAAGAAGGTTGCCCACATTCAGGATATCAATTCTAAATTCAAGCGTGTTCTTCTTGTTATTGATATTCGTGAACAATTGCTGAGCGAAAGAGAAGTCAGCTCTGGAAATCATCGGCATGATGACTGCACCTCTTTGAGCATACTGACCTCTGTTTTCTCTCAAATACTTATCCTGCTGGATATAAGCTTCCCAAGCAGCAGCCTGCTCAGCAGCAGTGAATGTTCTTGGAGTACCGTTCACAGTCACAGTATACTGTTGGAAGTTCATTTCCTCAGTGTTCTTGTGAATGTAGATTAGGTCATTGGAAGTACCACCGTCACCGTTCAAGTCACCACTGAAGGTGTAGGAAGCGTTTCCGATAGTTCTAGATTCCCAGAATAGAGAGAATGAAGTATTTCCAAACTTGAAGAAGTCCTTGCTATAGCTAGCAGTAGCAAAAATTCTGTGTCCCAAGTTGTTGGAAGAGAAGCCCAATTCAGGATTGTTAGGGTCTCTGGAGATTGGGTTGTTAAACCAAGAACCTGAAGCGATAGATCCTGGATCCACGGTGTTCATAGATTCACCATAGCTATAGGCAGCTTTTACAAACAAACCGCTGGTAAATGGTCTTTCCAAGGAAACGGAAGCAACCCAAGAGTTACCTACTGCTTGATTTGAAAGAACAATAGCATTTGGAATATTGCTGTTGATTCTGTTTCTGGTGTATCGAGGTCTTTTGTCAGGACCATTGAACAAGGCTTGGTGAACCGGAAGGTTACCGTTATAATAAGCAATTCCGTTTACGTCAGAGCTGTAGATGAATTCACCTGTAGCCACGATGCCGAAAGGCAAAGCTTGGTCAACCGCGATGTTGGATCTCCACACCTGAGGGAATTTGAAATCAGACTCAGTCAAAGCCAATTCATAAGAAGCAGCAGGCTGACCTGTTACTTCAGCTGGCTTGTAAGCATCTGGATTAGGGTTGAATGGTCTCGCAGTGGTGTTGTCAAACTGAGCAAAACCAGTCAAGATACCGTTGTTACCCACTTGGTTGGAAATCCAAACGTATGCAGGACGACCGGTGAAGATACCAGTACCACCTCTAACCTGAGTTTTCTGGTTGTTGAATACATCCCAGTTGAAACCTACTCTTGGAGACCAAAGGATGTTAGGATCAGGAAGCTTATCTGTTCTGAAGTTTACATAAGCACTTTCGGAATTTCTGAAAGTCAATGCTTCTACAGCCTGATTTCTAAGTGCTGTTTCTCCGAAATATGGAATATCCATTCTCAAGCCCAATGTAGCTTTGAAGTTATTGGCAATTTGGATTTCATCCTGAGCATAGAAGCCCACATAATCCACTTCCAAAGGCTGAACTGGCTTCTCAGAACCAGGGATGTTATTCCATCTTACTTGGAATCTTCTCAAGTTAACACCAGAAGGCACACTGTTTCCGTTAGCCAAGAAGTTGTTAGCATCTTTGTAGAAGTCTTCTAGAGAGTTGTAAACATAGGCAGACTGAGAGCCTGGGAAGAATACGTTTTCAGACTGGTATTTTTCGTAGCTAAATCCAAGAGTGAATGTGTGCTTACCAGCGAAAATCTGAAGGTTGTTCTGAACTTGGAAAGTCTTATATCTCAATTCGTTGTTTGGAGTAAATGGCTCAAAACCGAAAGAAGTATAAGTGGTACCGTTGTTCAAGATATCTACCATTGGGAAGAATTCTCCCTTGTATCCACGGCTTTCATCCTGGAAAGTATAACCTACAATCAAGTTGTTGGTCATGTTGTTGTTGATTCTGGTGTTCAATTCACCCACAACTGAACGGATATTTTCCAAAATGCTGTAGTTGGAGTTTTGGAAGTTCAAGGCATCAACTCGACCGTTTCTGCTACCAAAACCCAAAGAAGAAGAGTTAGACATCAAGACATCGGTAGAAGAATCCAAGTGATTGTATCTTACACTTAGCTTGTTTTTGTCGTTGATGTTGTAATCCAATTTCACCAAGAATTTGGTACCCAAAGTCTCGTTGTCATATCCTTCATAAGGACCAGTTTCGTAGTTGAAGTTATTTCTCAAGAAAGTGCTCAACTGATCCAAGTCAGAAGCCAATACTCGGGTCACATTACCCTGAATAGCTTCACCTCTGTTAGCTACCCAAGTAGTACCTGGTCTAGCTTCAGTCTCATCTTCAAAGGAAGCAAAGAAGAATAGTTTGTCTTTGATGATCGGGCCGCCAACTCGGAATCCATACTGCTTGTAAGTAAAGTCACCAGGGTTGAAGGTATTCTGACCTGCTTCGGTACCTACGTTTTTGTTATTTCTCCAGAAATAGTACGCAGAACCAGTGAACTCATTCGTACCAGAGCGGGTAACAGTGTTTACACCAGCACCGGTAAAGTTTCCTTGTCTTACGTCATAAGGAGCTACGTTTACGGAGATTTGCTCGATTGCATCCAAGGAGATTGGAGATACACCCGTTCTACCACCTGGGTTACTTCCACTACCCAAACCGAAGGAGTTGTTGAAGTAAGAACCATCCACGGTGATGTTGTTCAATCTAGAATCCTGTCCAGCAAAAGACTGACCGTTAGACTGAGGAGTCAATCGGGTAAAGTCATTGATGTTTCTGGAGATAGTAGGAAGTTTGGACAAGGTTCTGTTGTCAATTGAAGTGCTGGCACCAGTTCTCTCATTGGAGAAAATGCTTCCTGCGCTGGAAGTAACAACTACTTCAGACAATTCCTGACCATCTTCCGGCAATACCACATTGACGTTAGCAAAAACGCCCAAGGAAAGTACAATACCGTCAATTTCTTGAGTACTGAAGCCAATAAATGACACAGTAAGTCTGTAAGGACCACCTACACGCATCCCAGGGATGGAATACTTACCTTCTACATTGGATACTGCACCGTATCGGGTACCGGAAGGTAAGTGAGTAGCAACCACATTCGCGCCTGGAAGTGGCTGGCCGTTTGCTTCAGTCACTACCCCTGAAATACCGGAAGTAGTAACACCCTGAGACAAAGCATACCCTGTGCTCAGCACGAGTAGGAACATTGCCATCAAGTTTTTCAGTAAATTTTGCCTCATAATTTTTTGTTTTGGAAAGTTGGTTTTGATTTAGAAATCTCCGCAAAGGTAAGGTTCACACTCCTGTTGGTCAGAGTAGTTAACATTAAATTTTTGCGTTGTAAATTTCACACTTTTTAACAAAAGCTTAACACCTTGGATCAAGGAAAATGAAATAAAATTTGCCGTTTTAGGATTTTTTTTACCCCAAGTCGTCAAATTCAATGCGAAAAACCACAAAAATTCCTGTTTTTTGAACCCGTATTATTCTAAAAATTGAATTATTTCAATACACTAATTGATTAAAATTCGATAATTCAGTCTTTTATGGTCTCATTTTAATTTATTTCAAAATATTATTCTCTTGAAAGATAAAAATATCATCTGGCTCTATGTTTTTCTTGCTGCTACCCTTGTAGATATCGCCTTTCTTATTGAAGGAGATACCCACTCAAGGTTTTTTTCCAAGCCACTCATTCTCTTGGGACTGATTCTCTATTTTTATCGGATCACCCGACCCATAGCTTCCACCTTGTTGACAAAGTCTATTCTAGGTGCTTTGATTTTTTCCTGGATAGGTGATGTACTCCTGCTTTGGCCATCGCTTTTCATTTATGGATTGGGTGCATTTCTGATGGCCCATATTTGCTACATTATCGGTTTCCGACTTGCTCAAAGCGGACCCAATGGACTTGGGCAGGTCAACTTTATCAAGTCATTTTTTTTCAACCTCCCCATATACATTGTAGCTGCCTTCATTTTCTATCTCATCAACCCAAATTTGGGAGCCTTGAAAATTCCGGTAATTGCCTACATTTTAGTCATTGTAAGCATGGTCGTCACAGCCAGGGAAAGGTTTGGAAAGTGCAGTCCTGCTTCTTTTTGGCAGGTATTTATCGGGGCGATTTTATTTTTGGTTTCTGATGGAGTCTTGGCGATGGCCAGGTTTTATAAAGATTTCCCTGAATCCGGAATCTTGATTATGGGCACTTATGCCACAGCTCAATTGCTGATTGTGATGGGAATCCGGTCTTACTTGGTGGGTAAAAAATAAAAGAGGCTGATAAAATCAGCCTCTTTCTGTTTATTTCTTCAGCGCAACTTGAATCGAGAGTTCCTTGAGCTGCTCATCGGCAATGGTACTAGGAGAGTCAATCATTACATCTCTTCCTGAATTGTTTTTCGGGAAAGCAATATAATCCCGAATAGAATCCGAGCCTCCAAAAATTGCACATAGTCGATCAAAACCAAAGGCAATTCCTCCGTGAGGGGGAGCTCCATATTCAAATGCTTCCATCAAGAATCCAAACTGCTTTTGAGCCTCTTCATCAGTAAAGCCCAGATGCTTGAACATCAATTGCTGGGTACCACGGTCGTGGATACGAATTGATCCCCCACCGATTTCAACTCCATTGATGACTAAGTCATAGGCATTTGCCCGTACTGAACCTGGGTCTGTTTCGAGCAATGGGATATCTTCTCTTTTGGGAGAAGTAAACGGATGATGCATGGCATGGAACCTTTGAGTTTCCTCGTCCCATTCCAACAGTGGAAAATCCAAGACCCAAAGTGGCTTGAAGACATTCCTGTCTCTCAAGCCCAAGTCCTCACCCATTTTCAACCTCAACTCGGACATTTGCTTGCGGGTAGCTTTAGCCTCGCCACTTAAGACCAACATCAAGTCACCTGGCTCGGCACCAAAAGCATTTGCCCATTGCATCAAATCATCTTGGGAATAGAATTTATCTACGCTGGACTTCAAAGTTCCGTCCGCATTATATCGGACATAAACTAGGCCCTTGGCTCCGATCTGGGGCCTTTTAACCCAATCAGTGAGCTCATCGATTTGCTTTCTTGTAAACTCAGCTGCTCCTTTTGCACAGATCCCAACCACTAGTTCAGCTTGATCAAAAATGGAAAAGCCTTTGCCCTGAGCCAATTCATTGAGCTCGACAAACTTCATGTCAAATCTCAAATCCGGCTTATCGTTGCCATAATATTTCATGGCATCTGCAAAGGTCATCCTTTCAACTTTACCCAATTCCACGCCTTTAACAGATGAGAAAAGGTGTTTGGTCAAGCCTTCGAAGGTATTGAGTATGTCTTCTTGCGTTACAAAGGCCATTTCGCAGTCAATCTGCGTAAACTCTGGCTGGCGGTCCGCCCGCAGATCCTCATCCCGGAAACATTTTACAATCTGAAAGTAACGGTCAAATCCAGATACCATCAGGAGCTGCTTAAAAGTCTGGGGAGATTGAGGTAAGGCGTAAAATTCACCCGGATTAACCCTACTTGGAACCACAAAATCCCTAGCCCCTTCCGGAGTGGATTTAATCAATACCGGAGTTTCTACCTCAATAAAGTTTTGCCCATCCATGTATTTTCGGGTCTCCTGCATCATGCGATGACGGAGTTGAAGCTTCTCCCGGACCACATTCCTGCGTAGATCTAGGTATCTGTATTTCATTCTCAGGTCATCCCCGCCGTCCGTTTCATCTTCTATAATGAAAGGAGGAACTTTTGCAGGATTGAGTACCTCTAGAGCAGTGGCCTTGATTTCAATCGATCCTGTAGGGATTTTATCATTTTTTGAAGTCCTTTCAATTACCAAACCGGTAGCCTGAACAACAAATTCCCTTCCCAGTTGGGCAGCTTTTTCCAGGAGGTTCTTTTCAGTGGATCCTTCTTCAAAAATAAGTTGAGTGACTCCATAACGGTCTCGCAAATCCACCCAGATCAATCCTCCTTTATTCCGGACCCGCTGTACCCAGCCAGCCAGTGTTACTTGTTGATTGACATGATCCAGGCGCAATTCGCCGCAGGTATGAGTTCTTAACATTTTTCCTTTTGATTTTGGGAGGTCAAAGATAAATAAATGACCTAGAGTAATCCATGATTCTTTAAAAGATTCCTAGCGATCTCCATCATTAAATGAAAAATATTCCGATTTGAGTTGAAAATTTTAAAAACTTCAAAATCAAGTTTGTAGTAAATAACCCCCTTTGATCAAACTCCACGGCATGATAATTGCGCAAAAAAGGGCCATTACAAACGCATTCTTTTGGAAATGCGCGCAGATTTTCCTTGATTGAATGTCGATTTCCTTCACCCCAAAAAAGATTACCCCCAATGAAAAAAAAATGGATAGGTGCTGCATCTCTAATTTTGACCTTAGGAGCAGCGGCTTTGTTCCAAATTTCACCGCTTAGTTCAAATTTTTTCACCTCTCAAACTGAAGAATCAAGCACGGACAGCTTACTTGTTCAACCCAAAAAATCAGTATTCCTCTATGGAATTGATGTCACGGGATTGAATATCGTCGAAGGAACTGTAAGCAAAAACGAGACTTTGGCTACCCTATTATCTCCTTTCAATGTCCCTTACCAGATCATTGACGAGATTGCCAAAAAATCAAAAGACATTTTCGATGTACGCTGGATTGCTGCCAATAAGAAATTCACCGTCATCACTCCCAAAGATTCATCCCAGGCGCAGTTTTTTATCTATGAGCCAAACCCAGCCGAATACGTGGTGTTCAATCTGGATTCCATGGAAATCTACAAAGCTGAAAAACCAGCTGAATATCGAACCCGCGAAGTAGGCGGAATGATTCAGCGGTCACTCTATCAGGATATGGATGATAAGGGTGTTTCGGTGCAAATCATCAACAAATTTGCAGATCTCTTTGGTTGGTCGGTAGATTTCCAATCCCTCCAAAAGGGAGATGTTTTCAAGGTTGTCTATCAGGAAAAAGTTATTGACAATACAGTGGTCGGAGTTTCAGGAATCCAACTTGCATTTTTTGAACATAAAGGAAAACCTTATCACGCCATCCCTTTCGAACAAAACGGGGAAACCAATTTCTTCGACCAAGATGGCAACTCCTTAAAGAAAGCATTTTTGAGAGATCCTCTGGAATACACCAGAATTTCTTCGCGCTACAACCTCAACCGATATCACCCAGTTCAAAAAAGATATAAGCCTCATTTAGGCACAGACTACGCCGCACGAACCGGTACTGAAATCCGATCTGTCGGAGACGGAACTGTGGTGGAAGCCAAATACACCTCTGCCAATGGAAATTATGTCAAGATCAAGCATAACGGCACCTATACTACTCAATACCTTCATATGTCCAAAATCGGGAAAGGAATCAAACCTGGTACCCGAGTGTCTCAAGGTCAAGTGATTGGCTATGTGGGAAGCACGGGCTTGGCTACTGGTCCTCACCTTTGCTTTAGATTTTGGAAAAACGGGAAGCAGGAAGACTGGTTGAAAGAAGAAATTCCACCGTCTGAGCCTATTTCTAAGGGGAATTTGGCTGCTTTCAATTCCAAAAAGGAGGAAGTCTTGAAGTTATTGGCTTCTATAAGCACTTCTGGAGAGGGGAAATTACTTGCAGATAAAAGCTCTTTCAGCTTGGAGGCAAGCCAATAAATAAGTTGACCATTACCAAATAGGTGAATTAAACGGTGCTCCCGTGAAAATTCACCTTTTTTTATAGCTATGGATCCAGACCATTCCATTCGTATCAACAAATACCTCAGTGAGGTTGGCTATTGTTCCAGGCGTGCTGCGGACACCTTATTAGAACAAGGTCGAATTACGATCAATGGGAAAATTCCTGAACTTGGAACCAAGGTTTTTCCCAAAGATGAAGTCCGCGTGGATGGTGAATTAGTTGGCAAACCCAAGAAAAATCATGTGTATATCGCCTTCAATAAACCTGTAGGAATAGTATCCACCACAGATGTAAAGGGAGAAAAAGATAATATTATTGATTATATCGGGCACCCGGAAAGAATTTTTCCTATCGGCCGTCTGGACAAAGACAGTCAGGGCTTAATACTATTGACGAGCGAAGGTGATATCGTCAACAAAATCCTGAGATCTAAGAATAATCACGAAAAGGAATACATAGTCACCGTGGATCGCCCTATTCATCCATCTTTTATTACTAAAATGAGCGAAGGGGTTCCGATTTTAGGAACCGTCACGGATCCATGTCAAGTTAGCCAAATCAACAAGTTCAAATTCCGGATAATCCTCACTCAAGGCCTAAATCGACAAATCCGAAGAATGTGTGAGTATTTTGGGTATACAGTCAAGGAATTGAAACGAATCCGAATTATGCATATTCATTTAGATATCCCGGTCGGAAAATGGAGAGATTTAAGTGAAAAGGAAATGGAAGAGCTAAATTATTTGATTCAGGACAGTTCTAAAACATTCTAAATAAAACCCAAAAGGCCTGTCCGATCTGGACAGGCCTTTTGGTTATAAGTCTTTTCTCTTGATACCTCAGTTGGATTACATCGTATCCACTTTCTTCTGTCTTCCGGTA
>NZ_KE386902.1:0-51400 GCF_000429425.1 Algoriphagus mannitolivorans DSM 15301 | reverse complement strand
ATTTCGCAATCCCTAGGATCAACCGCTTTGATATAATAAGTACCAGATATAGTGACCTGATCTGGGTTTAATAATGCTATTGTCGCCTGATCGTCAGTCCAATAGGAAAATTCTAACCCCGGAGTCGAGCCTTGAGTCACAGAAGCCGCAGTTAAATCCACAGACCCAGGCTCACAAACAGCTGGAGGAGAGTTGATAGTCAGACTAGTTGGATCATAAACCATTACCGATTTGGTAATTTGTTTTGATATCCCCTGCTTGGTCACTGTTAATGTAACATTGTAGGTGCCAGCTGAAGCGTAGGTATAAGTTGGATTTTGAGAAGTAACCGGAGCAGATCCATCTCCGAAATTCCAAGAATAAGTCGAGGAGAAATTTGGGTCACCACCGGTAGATTTATCAGTAAATTGAACAGACCGATTGAAACAGTTTGTAACGAAATCGAAGTTGGCCACCAAAGGTGTATTTACCACCAATCCTGTTGGATTAAAGTAACATTGAGAATTTTGGAGTCTTGGTTCGCAGTTGCCATTTCCTGCATTACCAGTCCTCCAGGTCATATAAATATTTTTTATTTCAACTTTATCCCCAAAGTTCCATACAAAATCACTCAGATAATAAAACTCCCCGTCCTGAGTTGGAACTCTCTGACCTCCAAATAAGCAAAGAGTCCTAGTTGCTCCACTTTTTACGCCATTAATAAATACATCAAATTGAGCATATAAATTGAATGCGTTTGAGGTACTTCCCCCAAACTTGACCCAAATTTCACCTGGGACTTCATCATTAATATTTATTCCAGGGGGATCATAAGGTGAAGGAAATTGGAAACCGTTTTCATCCCGAAATTCAATAGCCGCAATATTAACGTTGTTTTGAGGGCAGCCTGGAGGATTAAGTGGATCGATAACTATCGGCACCTGCCCGATAATATTTCCCTGGGAAAACCCTGTCAATGGGAAAAGTAAACTGGCAGCCCAGAAAAATGCCAAAATAAAAAGACCAAAGAAGAAGTTGTTTCTTAGGATGCTGCTTCCTTGGAATCCACTTCGAGCCTTTTTGGTGCTGATTGGACAATTGGATAAAGTCTCCATATTAGATTTATTTAAAATTCTCGAGTTCGTAACCGGTTCTCTATAAAATTTTTCTTTTCAAACTCCTGGTAAAAGCTGAACTCCTTTCTCAAGAGTACCCCTAGTTCATGTTGTTTATTTTCAATTTCGAGACTTCTTTTGCTCTCATTGCTAAATATTCGCCATAAAAATACACTTTTATGTTGTTCATATCAAAGAAAAAATGAAATAAATTTTATTTGTAATGCATTTTTTTTGATATGAAACGGCTTTATAAGAGGGCAAACAGTAAAAAATTGCCTGTTTTTCAACTCAATGAAACCTGTAACCGATTGACTTCAATCAAAAAATCACCAAAGAATTGACACATCCTCATGAACCAATTAATATGCTTGTACATTGAAAAAAATTATGAAAACATTACTTAAAGAATTTTCAGACATATACGAAATATTTGATTTACAGCGATTTACAGCAAATCAATGGAGAACTTCGACTAAAAAAGAACGGTCGGATAGAATTCAAAAACTGGAAAATTGGATTAGCTCACATCGAAAAGAAATTCAAAATGCACTTTGGGAGGATTTCAAAAAGCCTCCTCTGGAAACTGATTTTTCTGAAATATATCCGGTGACTTCTGAAATCAACCATAATTTGAAAAATCTTGGGAAATGGATGAAAGCCAAGTCTGTGTCCACTCCTGTTAATATGCTGGGAACCAAAAGTATTATTATTCCTGAGCCCAAGGGTACTAGCTTGATTATTTCTCCTTGGAACTATCCTTTCAATCTAGCGATCGGCCCTTTGGTATCCGCTCTTGCTGCCGGGTGTACTGCCATAATCAAACCTTCAGAACTGACTTCTGCAACTTCGGCGTTAATCGAAAAAATGATCGGCGAGTTATTCAAACCAGAAGAAGTATGTGTTATGAATGGAGGCGTAGAAGTAGCTCAAGCTTTATTGGAATTGCCATTTGACCATATTTTTTTCACAGGAAGCCCTAAAGTGGGAAAAATCGTCATGGAGAATGCATCCAAAAATCTCAGTTCCGTTACTCTGGAATTGGGAGGAAAATCCCCAACGATCATCACGAAATCCGCCAATGTATCGGATGCTGCAAGAAAAATTGCCTTTGGAAAATTCGTCAATTGTGGGCAGACATGCGTGGCTCCGGATTATATCCTTGTCCATAAAGACCAGTACGAACCGCTTATTGCCGAGCTAAAACTTGCAATCAGGGACATGTACGATCCAAATCACAAGGGAATAGAAAACTCCAAAGATCTTGCTCGCATCATAGACCCAAGACATTTTGCAAGAATTAAAGGCCTCCTCCAAGATGCTCTCGAAAAAGGGGCAAAACTTGAATTTGGAGGTGGTTCAGTAGAAAATGAAAGATACCTCGAACCCACAATTGTCACAGGAATAAAATCAGATATGGAGATTTTCGAAGAGGAAATTTTCGGACCTATCCTTCCAATTATCCCCTTTGATACTATTCAAGAGTGCATTACTTTGATCAATTCCAAACCAAAGCCCTTAGCACTCTACATTTTTGATCAAGAAAAAGAGCATCAGGAGATCCTGCAAAAAACCAGTTCAGGAAATGTGGTAATCAATGACTGTGTGCTCCATTTTCTTCACCAAAATATTCCATTTGGAGGAGTCGGAAACAGCGGCTTAGGAAAGACTCACGGACATGCGGGTTTTTTGGCCTTTACACATGAAAAAGGTGTATTAAAGCAACGAATAGGCTTAAATAACGTCAGCCTCCTCAGGCCTCCTTACGGAAATGTTGCCAAAAAAATTGTAGATTCTTTGATCAAATGGCTATAACATGAAGACAAGATTTTTGACTTCCATTTTTTGGATTTTTTCAATCATACTTTTGGCTTCCTGCCAGAAAGATGCTGAGCCGGATTTTTTGGCGGCCAAGCAAATTCTTGATGAAAAATATGGAGTTGACTCCCGCCAATCCATGGACATTTATTTACCGGCAGGAAGAGATGAGAAATCCACTCCTTTGATGATCTATATTCATGGTGGTGGTTGGATCGATGGTGACAAATCAGAGTTTCTGGCCTTTAAACCGAATTTGGAAGAGTTATTCCCGGATTATGCATTTATATCCCTTAATTATAGGCTGTTTGATTTCGCGTCAGGTAGAAACCAGTTCCCCACACAGGAAGAAGATGTCAAAACGGCTTTGGGATATATTCAAAGCAAGCTTAAAGAATGGAAAGTATCAAATAATATGGTACTTGCCGGAGCTAGTGCCGGGGGTCATTTGGCACTATTACATGCCTACAAAAATGGGAATGAAAAATTTAGAGCAAAGGCTGTGGTAGCCTTTATCCCTCCGACAGATTTAAAAGAACTTCATAAGTTCAATAATCTCACCGGTTTGGCCCTAGAGGCTATCTTGGGAGGAAAACCAGAACAAATTACTCCAAAATACACCAGCTCCAGTCCTATAACTTTCATTAGTTCATCTAGCGCACCTACCATATTTTTCCATGGTGACAAAGACACGGTGGTTCCTTTGAGTCAAAGCATTTTGTTGGAGACAGTCCTAAAAACTTCCGGAGTAAACCATAAACTTATACAAGTGCCCAATCAAGGTCATGGATTTACTGCTCAGACTTATACTGAGCTATTGCTCGAAGCTAAAACCTTTATTAATGGGCTATAAAAAAACCCCGGCGTGCCGGGGTACCTTAGCGATTTAGACTTTTTGCAGTCCCGTAGAATGTGCCAACGATTTGATGGCATGTACTACTTTTTCCGAAGGAGTAAGGCGAACTTGATTGAGTTGCTCTATCGTGCTCAGCATTTCTACATATTCTTGCATCAGAGATTCATCGCTGTGCAAGGCCTGCATTAAGAGTTCTTGTTCTACCTCCGGCATTTCCTGATAGATATATCTTACCAGGTCATTTGGGGTAAATGGTTTTGTCATAGGCAATATTTAATTGTTTCATTTTTTTCCGAAGATGAATCAAAGCATACCGCATTCTTCCCAGAGCAGTATTGATGCTTACACCTGTCTGCTCAGCGATTTCCTGAAAACTCATTTCCAGATAATGCCTCATGATCAGCACCTCTTTTTGAGCCTCCGGTAATTCTTCAATCAACCTTTTGACCAATTCAATGGTATCCTCTTTGATTTGTCGATCCTCATGGGAGGATTCAGCAAACTGCAGAGAATTGAAGACATTGGACCCATCTTCCATTAAAATGGTGGGATACCGCTTCGCCTTTCTGAAATGATCAACAGCCAGGTTATGCGCTATCCGCGTAATCCAAGGCTGAAATTTCCCTTCTTCATTATACCGATCTGAATTCAAAGTATTCACCACTTTCATGAAGACATCCTGTAGGAGATCCTCAGCTGTTTTCTGATCCTTAACGATCAGAAATATTGTGGTGTAAACTTTACTGTGATACCGATCGACTAATAGATCAAATGCAGCTTCACTTCCATTTCGATATTGAGCTATCAACTCGCTGTCCTGAGGACCTAAACGCTTACTCATATTAAGTTGGTTTTTGAACAACGTAGAAGTTTATGCCATAGTATAGGGTTTAAAAGTTTTTTAGAAAGGTGATTGATTCGGTGAATTGTAGAAATGAGGTATTAATCTAAGAGTATTCCCGGCAATAAAACAACAGTAAATTTAAAATCAATAGAAAATTCCGAAATCTTCCGAAAAACAGACTTTCTTGAATTCAGATATAGCAATGAAATTGGCCAAGCATTGTGCCAAAAAATGTTAAAGACTCAACTCTACCGATTTTTGTCCTTTGATTTTCCCGGCAAAAGTCACCTCATATTAGTACATTCGTAGCTTGTTATAAAAATGTAAAAGATGGATTTAAGCGGAAAAGTAATTAATCAATTACAGGAAGTCAGTGGAAACTCAAAAAGCGGAAATGCCTGGAGAAAGCAGGAATATATCATCGAGACCGGAGGTCAGTATCCCAAAAAAGTCTGCGTTTCAGTATGGGGTGATAAAATTTACCAATTTGGGCTGAAAGTCGGTGAACAGGTTACTTTGGGAATCGATGTGGAAAGCAGAGAATACAATGGAAGATGGTATACCGAGGTCAAAGCATACAAAGTGGATCGTTCCCAAGGAGGATCAGGCCCAGCAATGACTCCTGATGTGGACAGCTTCTATTCTGAAAGTGAGGAAGACAAACTTCCTTTCTGATATTAATTCAATTTTCCTTTTTTAACTGATTTTTCAATGTGGGACGATTTTGACGAAGAAAACGACTGGGATAATGAGGGAAAGTATGATCCTGATTCTAACGGTGATCACTCTTTCTCTCATCCTTTGATGAAAAAGGCACATGAGATTGTGTCCTTGACCCATGCAATAGTGGGGAGCTTGGATGAAGCCAGAAAGGAACTGTATGGGGGAATCATGATGGGTGATGCCATGATCCTAGCAGCCAAATTTGCCGGAGCACACGGTGTGGATGATTATATCCTAAAAATGGAAAATGCCACCCTGATGAAAATCCATGCGCGCAGCCTGAGAACCATGACTTATCAACTTGCCATGGAGGAAACCCATGCTGAGGAGCATCTGCAATTACTAAGAAAAGAAATCGATGAATTTAAGCTTCTATTTGTAGAGTGGATCCAAACTTTTGACCCAACTGACCGATACGATGACGGCTGGGGGTTGTTTATCTAATTCAAAGTCTGATTGATCGGAAAAAATACCCATAAAAAAAGCGGGGCCTATTCGGCCTCGCTTTTTACTTTTAGTTCGATTTCCTCTCCAGATTCATCTAGGAATCTGTATTCCGTCACGGGTAGGGAAGAATCTTTGATCAGTCTTATCCATTTGAAGTACTTGAAAAACCATCTCACTCGAGGGCTAATCAGGCCGTGGGTGAAATATGCGTGCAGATAGGGATGCAGCCCGATGTGGATTTTGTCCACGTTTTGGATCGTTGCGATATGCTCCAGGTCTTTTTCCAGTTTATCCGCCACCAAAATTGAGGCTTGGATTTTACCGGTACCATTACAGGCGGGGCAAGTTTCTTTGGTCACAATATTGACCTCTGGTCTTACCCGCTGTCGGGTGATTTGCATGAGTCCAAATTTACTCAGCGGCAAAACAGTATGTTTGGACCTGTCAGACTTCATCTCCTGTTGCATCGCTTCGTAGATCGCCTTTTTGTTTTCGGCTCTTTTCATGTCGATAAAATCGACCACGATAATACCTCCCATATCACGGAGGCGGAGTTGTCTGGCAATTTCTTTGGCAGCAACCAGGTTGGTTTTTAATGCTGTAGATTCCTGGTCACTTTCTTGGTTGGACTTGTTGCCGCTATTTACGTCAATGACGTGCAGGGCTTCAGTATGTTCAATAATGACGTAGCCACCCTGAGGTAGACTGACCGTCTGTCCAAACAAGCTTTTGATTTGCTTCTCGATTCCAAAACTTTCAAATAGCTTGGCTTTACCGTTGTAAAGCTTGACAATCTTTTCTTTTTCAGGGGCTATTGTCCTGATGTAGGATCTGATCTGATCGTAAGTAGATTCTTCTTCTACGGTGATTGCGTCGAATGATTCATTGAGCAGGTCTCTCACTAGGGAGCTGGCCATACTCATCTCTCCGATTATTTTGTCCCGGCTTTTGGCTTTCAGCAATTTTTTCATGCCTTCTTCCCAATTATTGAGAAGATTGCGAAGGTCTTTGTCAAGTTCCGTCACGGACTGTCCTTCAGCGACTGTTCGGATGATTACTCCGAAATTCGCAGGCTTGATTGAATTGATAAGTCTGAGTAGCCTTTTTCTTTCATCACTGCTTCGGATTTTCTTGGATACATTGACTGTATCTGAGAAAGGAACCAAAACAAGATATCTTCCGGGCAGAGAGAGCTCGCAGGAAAGTCGAGGTCCTTTGGTTGAAATGGGTTCTTTGACGACCTGAACCAACACCTGATTGGTCTTGGATAGAATCTTGTCGATTTTACCGACTTTATCTATTTCAGGTTCGTTTTCAAAGCCTTTAAGCAGGTAGTTATTATAGTTGTTGTTTCTCACCATTTTGGAGAATTTCAACAAGCTATTGACATTCGGGCCTAGGTCCTGGTAATGAAGAAAGGCGTCTTTCTCATAACCCACGTCAATGAACGCAGCATTGAGTCCATTGACGATTTTTCGGACCGTACCCAGATAAATGTCCCCTACCTTGAACTGGTTTTCCATCCCTTCGGAATGAAGTTCAACCAGTTGCTTATCACTCAATAAGGCAATTCGACTTCCGTTTTGAGCAGAATCGATTAACAATTCCGTACTCAAAATCTCGTCTTAATTAATATGTAAATGAACGTAGGTGTAAAAACGGGAAAAGAAGAAGTGAATTACTTCTTCTTATGTCTGTTTTTTCTTAGTCTTTTCTTACGCTTATGAGTAGCGATCTTATGTCTTTTTCTTTTCTTACCGCAAGGCATAGTGTTTAGAATTTAGTGTGTAACAATAATTTATAGCTGGTCGAGATAGCCCTGAACACTTCCCAAGATCATCGGATCCTGAGTCATGCTTTTTACTGCCTCAAACTGAGCTTTCGCTTTGTTTTTTTCCTTGGCTTCAAAATAGCTCACCGCAAGGTAAAATTGCCCCTGAAGATTCCCCGGATGGTATTTTACCAATTCTTCGAATCTTTCGATAGCTCTTTTATACTGTCCGGACTGCATGGATAATACTCCCATGTTAAACAGACCGTCTTCGTTTTGCGGATCCTGCTCCAGCACTTCCCTCAGCATGGTAATACCTTGCATTGGATTGGAGGAGGAGACATAAGTCATTGCAATTTTTGTTTTCAAATCAAGACGTTTTGGATCTTTCTCCAAAACCTTAGTCAAGTAGAACCTTGTCTTTTCAGCCAGAGATTCTACCTTGGTTTTATCCAAGGCAAATGTAAAGGCTTCGTAACTGGATTTGCCTGCTTCTTCTGCCAAAAACATATTGTTTGGCATAAATTCCGCGGCAGCACTCCAATAGTACGCTGCACTATCAAACAGACCTTCCTCCTGATAAATTCCCGCAAGGACCTGAGCAAGCCCAACTTTCTCTTCCACCGTGGGAGCATTCAGAAAATTGTTTTTGAGCTGATCAGCTTGAGTTCTGTTTTCAGAAGAAAGCTCATTCCCATGCATCTCAGTTAGAGAAGAAGAAGGATTGGCGGAAGATTCAGATTCCTCCATTTTTGCTCCTGTCGAGTCATTGTCCACCACTACTTTTGGTAAAGCATAAAGACCGACAACAGCCAAAATTCCTACTGCAATGAGAATGAGCTGTGATTTTTTCATGTCAAATTAGCCCCAGACTTAGTCCTGAGGTGCAAGTTGCTTAATTTTCTTGCTGTTTTTGATCTTTTCTACAAACACTTTAGAAGGCTTGAAAGCCGGGATGTAGTGCTCATCGATCACGATAGCTGTATTTTTAGAAATGTTTCGGGCGATTTTCTTAGCTCTCTTCTTGTTGATGAAGCTGCCAAACCCTCTCACATAGATGTTGTCTCCATCAGCCATAGAGTCTTTTACTACTTTGAAGAAAGCCTCAATTGCTTGTGTCACATCATCCTTTTGGATTCCGGTTTTGTCGGAAATCTTGGTGATTACTTCTGCTTTTGTCACAGTGATTTTAATTTAGAAATTACGAAATAAGCTTAACAACCTATTAACCAAGTGTTTTTGGGACTGCAAATGTACGAGAACCAACGCAATTAAAAAACATATTCAAAAAAATTCCCTTGGTTTGTGGAAGAAAATTTTAACCCCCATGCCCCTAAAACAAACTGATAATCAAGCATTTTCCTATCAAATCATTCAATGGTATCGAGAGAATCCACGAGATCTCCCCTGGAGAAATACCTCAGATCCTTACCAAATCTGGCTTTCAGAAATCATTCTTCAGCAGACTCGAGTGGCTCAGGGCATGCCTTATTATTATGCCTTTACAGAAGCCTATCCTACCGTCAGGGATTTGGCATTGGCTCCTGAACAGGAAGTTCTGAGACTTTGGCAAGGCTTGGGATACTATAGTAGAGCGAGAAACCTCCACTTTTGCGCCAAATACATCTGGAACGAGCTCGGAGGAAATTTCCCCAGCACCTACGCAGAATTAGTCAAACTCAAAGGTGTCGGCAGCTATACTGCCTCTGCTATTTCAAGTTTTGCCTTCGGAGAAGCAAAGGCCGTGGTTGATGGAAATGTCTTTCGGGTCCTTGCCAGGTATTTTGGTATTTCCACCGACATCGCCTCTTCCTCTGCCAAAAAGGAATTTGAAGCCCTCGCCAATCAATTGATTCCCCAAGAAAATCCCGGAGAGTTCAATCAGGCTATGATGGATTTTGGATCGAGACAATGTGTTCCCAAAAACCCTGACTGTAGCATTTGCCCTCTTAATAGTGGTTGCTTTGCCAATTCCCAAAATCTTGTCCAATCACTCCCGGTGAAAATCAACAAGGTAAAAGTCAAAGAAAGACACCTCAATTATATGGTGATTCGCTGCAAGAAAGATTGGGTATGGAAAAAGAGAGGCTCAGGGGATATCTGGGAGGGGTTGCATGACTTCCCTCTGGAAGAAAATGTAGAATCTGGACTATTAGGAAATGTTTCCAAAAAAACAATTCCCAAAAAATACCGACACATTTTGTCCCATCAAAAATTGGAGGTACGGTTTTCGGAAATAGAAATACCTGAAGAAAACCGAAATAGCCTGAGCGAATGGTGTGAAAATGAGGGATACCTACTCGTTTCTGAATCAGAAATTGACTATTTGGCCAAGCCTAAACTGATTGTTAATTTTTTGAGGGATCAAGGGTTTTGAGTAACTTCAATTTTCAAGTTTTAGAAAAATAATAATTCAAGTTATGGCAGGAGTGAACAAAGTAATTTTAGTAGGTAATCTTGGGGCTGATCCGGAAGTAAAATACTTAGAAGGAGACAATGTGGTAGCAAACCTTCGCTTGGCTACCACGGAGGCATACAAGGATCGTAACGGCAACCGAGTAGAGCAAACCGAATGGCATGACCTTGAATTATGGGGCGCTCAGGCCAAAATTGCTGAGCAATACCTAAGAAAAGGCTCTCAAATTTTTGTAGAAGGAAAAATCAAATCCGATACTTGGCAGGACGAGCAAGGTCAAAATAGAAAACGTACAAAAATTCGGGTTTTAAGCTTCACGATGCTAGGATCACGACCTGACGGGGCTTCAAACCCTAACGAAAGTATGTCTGCTCCGGCTTCCAATACCTCCAAGCCAATGGGTCAACCACAGCCAAAACAGGAGATTGACTTGTCTGATACCGATGACGATTTACCATTTTAAATGATTTGAAGATTCCTCTGAACCTGATTTTCAGAGGAATTCTTTAATTTTGCATCAACATTTATTATTACCAATGGACGACCCCTACCCGAGTCACACTCTCCTTACTCAATTATCGGAGTTATCCCCAAGTTATTTTGCCATCAACGGGCTAGTCCTCATGTTTTTGCTTTTTTGCTCGGCCCTAGTCTCAGGTTCTGAAGTAGCTTTTTTTTCGCTTAGCAATGAAGATCTCGAAAACATCAAAGATTCTAACCCAGAATCCGGAAGAAAAGTAAGTCAACTTCTTTCCTCCCCAAAGAGGCTTCTAAGCACTATTTTGATCTTGAATAACCTGATCAATATCGCCATTGTTACCTTGACCACCTTTGTGACTTGGTCGATTTTCGGGACCAATGCCACGGGAATAATCATCATCTTGATTCAAACTGTAGGGGTGACTTTCGCGATCGTTTTCTTTGGAGAAATAGTCCCAAAAGTCTATGCCAACCAGGCCAAAATACCGTTTTCCCTAGGTATGGCCTCCATTCTGAGCTTTTTCTCCTCACTTCTTCGGCCTTTTTCTGCACTCCTGATGGCTTTTGGAAATGTCATCGAAAAAAGATTTCAAACCAAAGGCTATTCGCTCTCGGTGGATGAACTTAATCAAGCTCTGGAATTGACTACCGAAGACACTCCTGAAGATGAAAAAGACATCCTCAAAGGCATTGTAAACTTCGGGACGTTGACTGTAAAACAGGTCATGAAAAGCCGACTGGAAATCACTGCCTTGGATGTGGAAATGGACTTTCATGAGCTCATGGACCGCATCAATAAAAGCGGATACTCCAGAATCCCTGTATTTGAGGAAACTATAGATAATATTCTGGGGATTCTTTACATCAAAGATCTATTGCCCTACATCGACAGAGATGAAAACTTCGAGTGGAAGAATTTAATCCGGAAAAGTTTCTTTGTCCCAGAAAATAAAAAGGCCGATTCCCTGCTTAAGGATTTTCAAAAAATGAGAGTTCACATGGCCATCGTGGTCGATGAATATGGTGGCACTTCTGGCCTGGTGACTCTGGAAGACCTGATAGAAGAAATTATCGGAGAAATCAATGATGAATTTGACGATGCCAATGACTTTTTCTTTCAGGAAATAGATTCGGACACTTTTGTCTTTGAGGGGAAAGTATCCCTGAATGATTTTTGTAAAAAACTGGAACTCGACTCCCAAATTTTTGAGGAAGTCAAAGGAGAAAGCGAATCCCTAGGGGGCTTGTTATTGGAGCTAAATTCCAAACTCCCGAAGAACGGAACCAAGATAAAATTCGAAAATTTTGAGTTTACAGTGTTAGCTGTAGACGCCCGAAAGATCAAAAAGGTGAAAGTCCATATCCAATCAGAAGGTAAAGCTGGCGGAATCCTCTTTACGGACTGATGAGTTTATTTTTATTTTGAAAAATACAGCCTAATCAAAATTAAATTCCTTTTATTGGATTTTCCACCACTGGCTCATGGCCTTTTGAAGCAAAAAATGGTGAAAAAATTTTTTTACTTTTTTTTCAAGCCTTTTACTTTTACCCTGGTTTTCACATATTCCTGCTTTTATCTCAATTTATAGTTTCTTTTTTAACCAAAAATTCACTTTTTGACAAAAAATCAAGAACAAATAGATGTTTTTGAAAGCAAAATTTCATTTTATGAATAATCAATCAAACCGTATTTTATTCAACAATACTTCATTTTTATCGACTCTTTATTGCCTTTATTTTAACAAAGGAATTTTTTTTTGTAGTTTTTGGAAATTTTGAACCTATTAAATCCTATTTAGAATGCAGCAAGGTTTGTATCGGTCGGAGTTTGAGCATGACTCCTGCGGTATTGGTGCAGTAGTCAACTTGAGCAACACCCCCACTCATGAGACCATAAGCGATGCCTTATACATGCTTAGCAATATGGAGCATCGCGGAGGCCGTGGCTCTGACCCCAAAACCGGGGACGGAGCTGGTATTTGCATCCAGGTTCCTCATCAGTTTCTCAAAGACGTAACCGCTAGAACAGAAATCATACTTCCTGACCCTGGATTTTATGGGGTCGGCATGACGTTTTTCCCAAAAAACAAGCAGCTTTTCGAACGGTCAAAAGAGCTCTTGAATCAAATCATTGAAGATCTGGATTTTGAGTTGATCGGGTATCGAAAGGTCCCTGTGGATGAAACAGTTCCGGGCTCTGGTGCTTTGGACGTGATGCCCAATATCGAGCAACTATTCGTCAAGCATAAAAAAGGACTCACCGGAATCGATCTGGAGCGCAAACTTTATGTTCTTCGGAACTTTGCCACCTCGGAGATCAACGAAAAAATTCCAGGGGTGAACAACTCCTTTTATTTCGCCAGCTTAAGTGGAAATACACTTATATATAAGGGACAGCTGCGAACTGATCAGGTTTTGGCCTTCTACAAGGACCTTCAAAACCCTAGAATAGAATCTGCTTTTGCCATTGTTCACTCAAGATTTTCTACCAATACTTTCCCCAACTGGAGACTAGCACAGCCATTCCGCTTCCTGGCCCATAACGGAGAAATCAACACCATCCGAGGCAACTTGAACAAAATGAAGTCCAAGGAGGCCTTGATGAAATCCAAGTTCTTCACAGATGAAGAATTGGCCATGCTTATGCCGATTACCAATAAGCTGAATTCTGACTCCGCGAATTTGGATGCGATGTTGGAGCTCCTGACACTCAGTGGAAGGTCTGTTCCCCATGCCATGATGATGCTGGTGCCGGAAGCTTGGCAAGACAATCAGGTCATGGATCGGGAAAGAAAGGCCTTCTATAAATTCCATGCCTCACTTGTGGAGCCTTGGGATGGCCCGGCTGCCCTTTTGTTTACAGATGGTAAGTCCGTAGGGGCTACTCTTGACCGAAATGGTCTGCGCCCACTCAGGTATTTTATTACCAGAGATGAGCGATTGATTCTTTCTTCAGAGGCAGGTGCATTGCCATTAAGAGAAGCAACCATCGTGGAGAAAGGTCGAATCAGCCCGGGAAGAATGCTTTGGGCAGACTTGGAAAAAGGCAGGGTATTATTTGACGAGGAAGTGAAAGGCGAAATCTGCCGTCAGCAACCTTATGAAAAATGGGTCAATGAAAAACGAACCAAACTTCGATTTGTCCCTGATCCGGAGGATTTGACGCACCCCTACTCAACAGATAATATTAAAAAATGCCAGACGGTCTTCGGATATACTTCTGAAGAATTGAAAGTTGTATTGGCCCCTATGGGAGATGCTGGATACGAAGCTATCGGATCCATGGGTGCAGACACACCTTTGGCAGTACTTTCCAAGCAAAGCCAGCACGTATCCAACTACTTCAAACAGTTATTTGCCCAGGTAAGTAATCCTCCTATCGACCCAATTCGGGAACGTTTAGTGATGTCCTTGTTCACCAGAATCGGAGAAGGACACAATATTCTGGAGGAAAGCCCTGAGCACACCAAGCAGATCCATATTTCTCAGCCAGTATTATTGAATGAGGATTTGGAAAAAATCACCCGAATGGAGCATTTGGGCTACAGAACTAAAAAACTGTATGGACATTTCGTCGCGGATCATAAGCCCGGCAGCTTGCTCATGGCTATTGATAAACTATGTCAGGAGGCCGAAGATGCAATCCATGAAGGAAAAAATGTTTTGATTATTTCGGATAGATTCAGCGATGAATCCATGGCTCCCATTCCTTCTTTATTGGCAATAGGTGCTGTTCATCAGCATTTGGTTCGAAAGAAAATCAGAACACGCGCAGGTCTGGTACTGGAATCCGGAGATATCCGCGAAGTACACCACTTTGCTACCGCTATCGGATATGGAGTATCAGCGATCAACCCGTACTTAGCCTTAGAATCTCTTTTGGACATGTTCCAAAAAGGATTGCTTCCAAAAGTCAAAGATCAAAAGACCCTATTTTCCAATTATCAAGATGCCATTGGAAAAGGCCTATTGAAAGTCCTTTCCAAAATGGGAATTTCTACCCTGCAGTCTTATCAAGGAGCCCAGATATTTGAAGCCATTGGTTTAGGTCCTGAGGTCATCGACAGATGCTTCAAAGGGACAATCTCACGAATCAGTGGAGTGTCATTTGACGAGTTGGCAGAGGAAGTTTTGGCTAGACATCGGGCAGCACATTCTACCTCCACCCCTGTTTTGGAGACCGGAGGGGTATATCAATGGAAGAGAAGAGGGGAAAAACACATGTTTAACCCTGAAACCATCCATTTGCTGCAAAAATCTACCCGACTGGGAGATTACGAGCTTTATAAAAAGTTTGCGGCAAAAATCAACGAGCAGACTAAAGACGCATTGACGCTCCGGGGATTATTTGAATTCAAGAAAAGAATCAGCATTCCCTTAGATGAAGTAGAATCCGAAGAAAAAATCATGAAGCGTTTCGCTACCGGAGCGATGTCCTTTGGGTCTATTTCCTTCGAAGCGCATACCACTCTTGCCATCGCAATGAACAGAATCGGAGCAAAAAGCAACTCCGGTGAAGGTGGCGAGGACGAAATCCGATACGAAAGAAAACCTAATGGAGACTGGGAGCGATCTGCAATCAAACAGGTCGCATCTGGACGATTTGGCGTAACCTCCCATTACCTAACCCATGCAGACGAACTCCAGATCAAAATGGCACAAGGTGCCAAGCCGGGAGAAGGAGGGCAGCTGCCCGGCCACAAAGTGGACGACTGGATCGGTAAAGTTAGGCATTCTACCCCTGGAGTGGGATTGATTTCTCCACCTCCACACCACGACATCTATTCTATCGAAGATTTGGCCCAGCTGATTTTCGATTTGAAAAATGCCAATAGAAAAGCGCGAATCAATGTCAAATTGGTATCCCAGGCAGGAGTAGGAACTGTGGCTGCTGGTGTTGCGAAAGCGATGGCAGACGTAATCCTCATATCTGGGGCAGATGGAGGAACAGGTGCTTCACCTTTAAGCTCCATCCGACACGCAGGTCTTCCTTGGGAACTTGGACTTTCAGAAGCTCACCAAACTTTGGTAAAAAACAACCTCCGTAGCCGGGTGGTCCTACAAACCGACGGACAAATCCGTACGGGAAGAGATCTTGCCATTGCAACCCTTTTGGGTGCAGAAGAATGGGGCGTCGCGACCGGAGCATTAGTGGTCGAAGGCTGTATTATGATGAGAAAATGCCATCTCAACACCTGTCCTGTAGGAATTGCCACCCAAAATCCGGAATTGAGACAACTGTTTACCGGAGACCCGGATCATGTAGTGAATTATTTCAAATTCCTGGCACAGGATCTTCGCGAAATTATGGCATCCCTGGGCTTCAGAACTATCGATGAGATGGTCGGACAAAGTCAAGTACTTCAATCCACGGGTCACCTAAACCACTGGAAATGGGATAAAATAGACCTTTCGCCGATCTTCCATAAAGTGGAGGTTCCCGATCATGTCGGAATTCACAAGCAAATCGACCAAGAGTTTGAGCTCAAAAAAGTCCTAGACAGGCAGTTGATCAAGGCAGCAACACCAGCCTTGGAACAAGCCATTCAAGTCGAAGCATCTTTTCAAATCAAAAACACAGACCGCTCGGTTGGAGCCATGCTTTCCAATGAGATTTCCAAAATCTATGGGGGAGTAGGCCTACCGGAAGACACCATTCATTTCAAATTTACGGGTTCCGCAGGTCAGACCTTCGGCGGCTTCTTGGCCAAAGGGGTAAACTTTGAATTGGAAGGGGAAGCAAATGATTATTTCGGAAAAGGACTTTCAGGAGGAAGACTGATCGTTTTCCCAAGTAGAAATGCACGATTTGTCCCTGAAGAAAACATCATCATCGGCAACGTGGCCTTTTATGGAGCGACATCTGGCGAAGCTTATATCAACGGAAAGGGCGGAGAGCGATTCTGTGTGAGAAACTCCGGAGTAAAAGCCGTCATCGAGGGTATCGGAGACCACGGCTGTGAGTACATGACCGGGGGGTTGGTCATCAACTTGGGTGAAATCGGAAGAAACTTTGCCGCTGGGATGAGCGGGGGTATTGCTTATATCCTAAAAGACTACATCACGGAAATCAACCCGGAAATGGTGGACATTGACATTCTGGAGCAGGATGATTTTACCACCATCAAGACTTACCTCAAGCGTCATGTCAAACTGACCAACAGCGCCTTGGCCACCCGATTCCTAGAGGATTGGGAAAAGTCTAAAGAGAAGTTCATCAAGGTAATTCCTAGGGACTACAAGGCAGTATTGAAAAAAAGAGCAGAAGAACAAGCTAAATCACTGGTGTAAGATGGGAGCGAAAGAAGGATTTATCCAATTTAAAAGAGAAACCCCTGTAAGCCGGGATCCCAAAGAGCGGATCGGCGACTACAGAGAAATATATGAGCCGTTTTCGGATGAAAAACTCAATCATCAAGCGGCAAGATGCATGGATTGTGGCGTACCCTTTTGCCATAACGGCTGTCCACTCGGGAACGTAATTCCTGAGTTCAATGACGCCGTGTACAATCAAGAGTGGGAACAGGCGATCAAAATTCTGAGAAGCACCAACAACTTCCCGGAATTTACGGGACGTATTTGCCCTGCCCCCTGCGAGGCAAGCTGCGTACTGGGAATCAACAAAGATCCTGTGGCCATTGAGCTAATTGAAAAAAACATTGCCGAAAAAGCCTACGAGCTGGGTTTAATCCAAGCCAACCCTCCCACTAAGCGAACGGGAAAAAAGGTGGCTGTCATCGGATCTGGACCAGCTGGACTCGCTGCTGCTGATCAATTAAACCAGGCAGGTCACGAGGTCACCTTATTTGAAAAAGACGCTAAAGTCGGGGGTTTGCTTCGCTATGGAATACCTGATTTCAAATTGGAAAAGTGGGTCATCGATAGAAGAGTAAAGCTGATGGAAGAGGAAGGAGTAATTTTCGCCACCAATACTGAGATCGGAAAAAATGTAAAGGCTGAAAACATTTTGGCCAATTTCGACGCAGTCGTCCTTTCCACTGGAGCTAGTCAACCTCGCGGCTTGAACATCAAAGGTGACCAATTCAAAGGCGTCCATTTCGCCATGGAGTTTTTGGGAAAACAAAATCAGGTGATTGGAGAAGAAATCCCTGAGAACCCCATCTCTGCAAAAGGCAAAAATGTGATTGTCATTGGTGGAGGTGATACCGGAAGTGACTGTATCGGCACCTCTAATCGGCATGGCGCAAACTCAATTACCCAATTGGAGCTATTACCAAAACCTCCAAAGCAAAGAACGGTCTTAAACCCTTGGCCAGAATGGCCGATGACGTTGAAAACCTCCAGCTCTCACGAAGAAGGCGCAGAGCGAATGTTCTCCATTTTGACTAAGGAGTTTATTGGAAATGAAAATGGAGAAGTGACCGGCCTAAAGCTTGCCGATATCGAATGGATAGAAAAAGGAGGCCGGATGACATTCGAAGAAGTCCCGGGCTCTGAAAGAATAATTCCATGCGATTTGGCCTTTATTGCCATTGGATACTTAGGTCCGGCACAAAATGGGCTTTTAGAGTCCTTTGGGGTAGAAACTATGGAAAACACACTTCCAAAATCCAAAAATTATCAAAGCAGCAATCCAAAAGTGTTCCTTGCCGGAGATATGAGAAGAGGCCAATCCCTGGTGGTTTGGGCTATTTCCGAAGGTAGGGAAGCAGCTGTAAAAGCTGATGAATTCCTAATGGGAACCTCGAATCTTCCAAGGAAGGACGAATCGTTCTTCCAGGTGGATGAGCAAATCGCGGGCTAGCGCCAAGAACTTTCCTGTGGAAAGTCCCTGGCACATCCAATAGTACCCTGTTTAGTTGACCCACCTGCGATACAGAAAGCCACCCAAGGGTGGCTTTCTTCATTTTAATTATTTCCTCCTCGAGGTCCACGCCGAATTTCACTTCGGTCATGTACTTGACCTCCCGGCCTTCTTTGATCTTTGCGATCCAGTTTTATTTCTTCCCACTGCTTACGTTGCTCTTCAGTAAGCACCTTTTTGATTTTCTCGTCCTGAGCATTCATTTCAGATTGTTTGGCCTGGCGCTCTTCCTTATGGGCTTCCATTTCCTTTTGGCGTTTGGTGGCATTTTCCAAGTTGATTTGATAAATCTCCTTTTTTTGAGCCTCAGTTAAGCTGAGTTTTTCAGCCATTCTATCGGTCATGGCTTGAGCTCTCTGTTCTGGAGTTTGAGGTGCTCTTTGCTCTCTGTTTTGAGGATTTCTCGGTTGTTTTTGCTGAGCGGCTACACCTAGAGAGGTAAATACTAATAGGGCGGCGGCAATCATCCACTTTTTCATGTTGTTATTGGTTTTGTTTCGTGGATTAGACCCAGGCTATTGGGGCAGGTTTAAAGTCCCGCTTCTAAAAGAATGTTAAATACCTCAATCCTCTGTCTTTTCCTCTATCAAATCCTTCCTTTCAGAGGAACGCACATATTTTGGTTTGATCAATAGCCTCAGACTAGGATCAAAGCTAAGGTAGTTCCAAGACCAGTCCAGAAAAATGAAAAGCTTGTTTTTTACCCCCAGAATAGCCATCAAATGAACAAAAAGCCATGTCATCCAAGCGAAAAGTCCCTGAAATTTCAGAAATGGAAGATCCACCACTGCCAATTTCCGTCCAACGGTGGCCATCGAACCCAAGTCCTTGTATTTAAAAGGCTGCATTTCCTTTCCCTTCTGAATTCTAATCAAATTCTTAGATAAGTTTCTGGCCTGTTGAATTGCCACCTGAGCCACCTGAGGGTGACCTTTTGGAAGAGTACCTGAACTTACCAAACATTGATCTCCTAGGACAAAAATCCCTTTAGTGCCAATCAATTCATTATACTCATCGACAAGCATCCGTCCATTTCCGGCATATTGATTATCTGAGAATCCCGAGATCCGGTTGGGCTTAATGCCCGCTGCCCAAAGCAAGGTCTCTGTTTGAATAGAATCTCTTCCTTCCAATCGGACTACCTTACCATCATAATCCAAAACACGGGTTTTTAAAAACACTTCCACTCCAAGCTTCTCCAAATATTTCCTTGCATGATCCTGAGCTTTCAAAGACATGGCTGACAGCAAACTTGAACCGGCTTCCACCAAAGTTACTTTCATGTTTTTGAAACTGAGCTCTGGATAATCTTTGGGAAAAACATTGTTTCTGAGCTCGGCCATGGCACCGGCAAGCTCCACCCCTGTAGGACCTCCGCCTACAATGACCACATTCATCAAAGTTTTGCGGTCTTCTTCTCGCTCCAGATTAATGGCTCTTTCATAGTTAGAGATGATCTTGTTTCGGATGTAAAGGGCCTCAGAGACTGTTTTCATTGGAGAAGCGTAATATTCGATGTTTTTTGCACCGAAATAATTGGTGTCTGCACCCATAGCCAAAACCAAAAAGTCATACTCCACAAAGCCAATATCCGTGTAAAGCCTTCGTGAATTAGAGTCCACTTCCTGAACCTCCGCCATTCTAAAACTCACATTTCGGGTATTATGGAAAATTTTCCGAAGGGGAAAAGATATAGCCGATGGCTCAAGCCCGGCCGTCGCCACCTGGTAAAAAAGGGGTTGAAACTGATGGAAATTATTTTTGTCCAGCAAAATGATCTGAAAACCGGAATTCTTAAGACTTCTTGCCAACTGAAGACCTGCAAACCCAGCTCCAACGACCACCACTTTGGGAAGGTTGAGCTTGGGAAGGTTTGGGATGGGAGTGTATTTGGAGTATGCCATAAAAAAAAGAGCTTAATAGCTACACGTAATTTTATGCCTCAGGTCTGGGAAAAGTCAGGAAATGTGTAGGAGGGTATTTTCCCCAAACTCAAAAGAATTGTTATTTTTGGCGACCTCAAAAAGTAAATCCATGGGAAGAGCATTTGAATTCCGAAAAGAGCGAAAATTTAAGCGTTGGGACAAAATGTCCAAAGTATTTACCCGCCTAGGCAAAGAAATCGTCATGGCTGTAAAGGCTGGAGGTCCTGACCCCACTTCCAATGCAAAACTCCGCACCGTAATCCAAAACGCCAAAGGTGCTCAGATGCCAAAAGACCGGATTGAAGCAGCCATCAAGCGGGCATCCAATAAGGATGAAAAGGATTATGAAGAAATCGTCTATGAAGGCTACGGGCCTTTTGGGGTCGCTGTAATCGTTGAGACCTCCACAGACAATACCAACAGAACAGTGGCTAATGTCAGATCCTACTTTACCAAAGCTGGAGGATCACTGGGCACTTCCGGCTCGGTAAGCTTTATGTTTGACCGCAAAGCCGTGTTCCGCTTTGCTAAGGGAGACTATGACATGGAAGAACTGGAACTGGAATTGATCGATGCCGGCTTGACCGAAATTGATGAAAACGAGGGCGAACTTTTCGTGTACACAGAATTTGAAGATTTTGGCACGATGCAAAAGGCACTGGAAGACAAAGGCATTGATTTAATCTCTGCTGATTTCCAAAGATTTCCAACCACCCTTACAGAGCTTACTGAGGAGCAGGAAGAAATCATCAATAAGCTGATTGACCGTCTGGAAGAGGACGACGATGTAAACCAAGTATTTACCAATATGGCCTAGATTTTCTAGGCCCCTCCCTTGATGCAATTCAAAAGAAGACAAAACATCCAGAGTTCTGACAAGCTGTTGGTACTGGTAGGAAGTAAGAATCCGGTAAAAGTTCAGTGCGCAGAGAATGGCTTTATCCAAGCTTTCAACAGACCCTTTTTGGCTGAAGGAATTAACGCACATTCCGGAGTTTCTGACCAGCCAGTAGGAGACCAAGAAACACTCTTAGGTGCTAAGAATCGGGCAAAACACGCCCAGGAAATCTTCCCAGAAGCAAATTTCTGGGTAGGGATCGAAGGCGGTGTGGATCAGGATGAAAACGGAATGTTCGCCTTTGCTTGGATTTATATTCTTGGACAAAACGGAAAACATGGCCAAGCTAAAACCGGTACCTTCTATTTGCCTAAGGAAGTCACCAAGCTTGTAAAAGAAGGCATGGAACTCGGCAAGGCAGATGATTTGGTCTTTGAAAAGGACAATTCCAAGCAGCAGGGCGGGTCAGTCGGCATATTGACTCATGGAGTAGTCAATCGGGCGGAATACTATCAGCAAGCCGTGGTATTGGCATTAATTCCGTTTTTGAATACAGAGCTTTATTAGTACAAAATCATTAAAAATTAGATTTTTCCGAAAGGCTTTATGATTATTTTCTTTAAAGAATAGGAAAAATAAAAAAAATACTTTTTCTTTAGGTGAAGCATTTCACATCCTTTAAAATGCATTTCAAACAAAAGTAAAAGTTGTTCTAATCATCCCACCCTAAGTAATGAAAACCTCCACTTGGAGGTTTTTTTTATGGTCTGTGATTCACGTAACTAATGAGTGTAAGATTAGTTCTTCTTTAGGTTTTCCAAAAAATCAGTCAATGCCTTCCTCCAATCCGGATTGGCATCCCAGACAGGACCGATGTAAAGTTCATCCCTTACCAAGAGTTTGATATAATATTTGACGACAGTCAAAGACCCTTCTTCACCTTTTATCGGTTCCAGCCCCATACTAGCCATCAAATCGGACTGTCGGCCTTCCACTTTCACCAGCAGAAATTGAACTCTATTCTGAATAAGCTCTTGATTGGTTTTGGCTTCTGTCAACCATTCAATCTGATGAGGATAATTGGATTCGAAAATGGACTGAATCTGGGTTTTCTGAGCATTTTGCTCTGCCAAAATCGCTTCTTGGGACTTTCCAAGCAAGTCATATCGGTAATAAGACATCAATCCCGTGGCCGCCGAAGATCCTTCCAGTGGAATCCCGAGTTTGAACACTTCAAGATTTAATGGATTTCGGGGAATAAACTTCTGCTCAGATTGAGCTGTCTCCTGACTGCTGATTTGAGGAAACTCCGCCACATCAATAACCAGTAAATTTTTGGAAGGTTTAGATTTCCCCCTCTCTGCCAAAATGGATCCTGCTTCATTCCAATCCCTTCCCGACACACCATATAACGAGGAAGAGGATATCAGACGGGCGTCACCGCTGAAGGCTCCTATGTGAATGCTCAGATTTGATATTTGACGGGTTACAAGGATTATGTTTTGAATTTTTCGCTGCTGAAAAGCTGCTGCGAATGCAGCTTGTCTTGCTTCAGAAAGCACCACTTGCTCCAATTCAAAATATCCAACAGGATCTGCTCCAGCCTCCACCAAATACGGATGCACGCTATCTGCAAGAGCTCTCCAGGACAACACCGGTCTGGCGCCCGGGTCCGTGGAGATAATCACCACTGATTTTCCATTTAAGAAACTCTCTGGCAATTGGCCTTGAGACTGGCCATTAAGTATGAATGAAAAAAATAAACCTAGCGAAAGGATATATTTCATGGAATTTGCTGGGTAAGACTTTAGGCTTAGTAATTTTACGAATATACATAACGATTAATGTAACACCAGATGTGCTTTAAATTCCTCAAAAATCTATTTGCCACAGTACTTTTCCTGATTTGTCTCCCGAGTCTCGCTCAAAAAATAGACGAAGACCGCTTATTGAAGCACTTAGAATATCTTTCCTCTGATCAATTGGCCGGTAGAGCCACACTCAGTGAAGGGAGCCAAAAAGCCAAAATCTACATCCTGGAAAACCTAACCACGCTAGAACTGGTCGAGCCTTTATACCCGGACTTTATCCAATACTTCTCCTTCGAAAATACCCGTCGCAAGCAGGTTTATGAAGATGCTGCCAATATCGTGGCCTTGATCCCAGGAAGTGAAACCAACAAAGTAATCGTCATCACAGCTCACTACGATCACGTGGGTGTAGGAAGAGTGAATGCCGAGGGTGATTCTATTTACAATGGAGCCGATGACAATGCCTCTGGGACTTCCGCTCTTTTGGTATTAGCAGATTATTTTTCGAAAAATCGACCAAAACATTCCATCGTTTTTGCAGCGCTGGATGCTGAGGAACTTGGTCTGAGAGGAGCTAGAGCACTATTAGAGGACTTCCCCTATCCTATGGAGCAAATCGTCCTGAACGTAAACATGGATATGATATCCCGAAATGACCAGAATGAGATTTTTGCTTCGGGAACTCATTACAACCCTTACTTGAAAGACATTCTCGAAAAAGCCGCTGCTAATTCAAGCCCCACCTTAAAATTCGGACATGATATTCCGGGAACAGGCAGAGAAGACTGGACCAAATCTTCTGATCATGGCGCATTTTATGAGAAAAAAGTACCTCACATCTATTTTGGCGTAGAGGATCACCAAGATTATCATAAACCTTCGGATGAATTCGGAAATATTCAGCAAGAATTTTTCATCAATTCAGCCAATTTAATTCTGAAATGCATTCTGGCTCTGGATCAGGAATTGCTTCAATCGGAGAAAAAGTAATCACTAACCTTTATCTTGTAAAAAAAACGCTGGTTTGGCTAAAAATGATCTCATCACCAGACTCTTAATCTGGAGGCTCAAAAACATGAGCAATCAGGCCTTTATTCTGATCTTAAGCGGATTGATCGGGATATTTTCGGGTTTGGCGGCAGTAATTCTAAAATCGGCTGTACATTTTATCCAGCGTTTTCTGACAGAAGGATTCTACACTGAGTATGCCAACTTCATGTATATCCTCTATCCCCTCATAGGGATCACAGCAGCTTATCTAATAGGCAAGTACCTTTTAAAAGATACAGGTGGGCATGGAATTCCGGATGTACTTTTTACCATCTCAAAAAACTCTTCTCTAATCCCCAGAATTAAAACTTACAGCAGGGTCATCACTTCCTCCCTCACTGTAGGATTTGGAGGCTCTGTGGGTTTGGAGGCTCCCATGGTAGTGACTGGATCTGCAATAGGTTCAAATGTAGGGCTTTTGATGCACCTCAATGCCAAAAAAAGATCCTTATTGATTGGTTGTGGGGCGGCCGGTGCCATTTCGGCGATCTTCGGCGCACCTATCGGAGCAGTAATATTTGCCATTGAAGTAATCCTCATGGAGATCAGCATCTCCAGCTTTATCCCCTTATTGATTGCGTCGGTGATGGGTTCACTGACCTCCATGATTTTAATGGGCAAGGAAGCCCTCTTTAAGTTTAATCTGGTGGAATCCTTTAGTGCCAGCCATATGCCCTATTATTTATTGCTGGGAATTTTTTGTGGAATCGTCTCCCTCTACTTTTCAAGAATGGTCCGAAAAACCGAACACTTGATGGAAGACTTGGGAGACCAATGGATGAGATTATTGTATGGAGGAGCATTTTTGGGCTTTATGGTTTTCTTTTTTCCACCCATTTATGGTGAAGGATACGACACTTTAAATCTCCTTATCGACGGAGAACCCGACAAAATCCTTGAAAAAAGTCCTTTCTTTTCTTCCTTTGAAAACCCAGTCTTAATTATTGGCTTTTTGGCTTTGATCATTTTGCTCAAGCCAATTGCCTCTGCTGTAACTATTGGGGCTGGAGGTAGCGGAGGGATATTCGCCCCTTCCTTATATGTTGGGGGTATATTAGGATTCCTTTTTGCCTATTCTAAAAATCTTCTGGGTTTTCACATCCCTTTGCCTTTGGCTCATTTTACACTTGTGGCCATGTGTGGAGTCATGGCAGGAGTTCAGCACTCACCCTTGTCTGCGATATTCCTTATTGCAGAAATAACTGGAGGATATGAGCTCTTCATACCCCTGATGTTTGTATCCGCCATTTCCTACACCACCACTACCTATTTCCAAAAGGAAAGCCTTTACAAACTACAGCTCAAAGACCAGGGAAAACACCTCCCAGAATCCAAAGATCAGGAATTACTCGATGCCATTAACATTACCCATGTCATTGAGAGGGATCTGCTGCCCATCCACCCAAACTCCAAACTTGGAGACTTGGTGAAGCTGGTGAAGATTTCGAAGCGTAATATTTTCCCAGTGGTGGATGAGCATAAGCACTTAAGAGGAATCATCACTTTGGATGACATCCGGGAAATCATGTTTGATGTAGAAAAGCAAAATTCTATTCTAATTCATCAACTGATGCACAGTCCCCCTGAAATCCTATTAGTTACTGAAAATATGCAATCTGCCATGACGAAGTTTGAAAAATCAGGGGCATGGAATCTGCCGGTAATCGATAATGGACAATATATTGGCTTTGTTTCTAAGTCTAGGATATTCAACACATACCGCAAAAGACTGCTCCGTCAGAAGCAAGATTTGGGCTGATTTAGAATAATATTTGGAATTCGGATTTTTCCACTTTTTTACACATCCCTCTTGTAAAAAATATCAACTTAGCTTTGATTATCCACAAAAACATCTTTTTCAATATGTTATTATTTCATTGATTTTCAATTGCTTAATGGGGCAATGTTGAAAAGTGTGGATAAATAATTGAATTTGTGGATAAATTTTTCTTGCGTTTTTTAATGCTCAAATGGAGCCTCCTAAGGCCTTTTTTCCTTCTGGGCTTTTTAAAATTTTTTTAAAATTAACCCCACGAAATCTCGGCTTGATTTTTTCCAGTTTTGAAATATTATTTGGATTTCGATTTTTTTTGAAGGATATAAACCAACAATTCGAACAAAATCAGGTTACCGGAAAAAAAATCTTGAAATAATATAATTTTAAAATCAATTCTTTTATTTCCCAAATCCCACAGGAGCCAAATTGTTCATTTGACGGAGAATCCAAGACTGGCGACCACGGATGTAAGCGGTTGGCCTGGAGGGAGTCCAGCGGATTGGATTTGGAAGAACTGCTGCAATCATTGCAGCTTGGCTACGGTTTAATTTGGCCGCTGGGATCTTGTAATAATACTGGGAAGCGGCCTCAATTCCATAGATTCCGTCTCCCATTTCGATGACATTCAGGTACACTTCCATGATCCTTTCTTTGGACCAAATTAGCTCTACAAGTACCGTGAAATAGGCTTCCAGGCCTTTTCTTACATAGCTCCTGGCAGGCCATAAAAACACATTCTTGACAGTTTGCTGGGTAATCGTACTTGCTCCTTTTACCCTCTTGCCTTTCTTATTTCCTTCCCAGGCTTTTTCCATTGCTTCAAAGTCAAATCCATTATGATCTAGAAATTTCTGATCCTCTGCAGCTACCACAGCCTGAGGCATGTTTTTGGAAATTTCATCAATGGAGACCCAATCTTTGTACAACCTTACTTCTCTCTTTTCATCAAACCCTTGCTCAAACAGCCGGATTACCATTAATGGAGTAACCGGAACCGGTACAAAGCGGTAAAAAACAACCAGCCCTATAGATAGGCCAAAAAACCAAAGGGCTGTCTTCCAAAGAAATCTCCAGATCCAAAGGATTACTTTCATATGCTTGGATTAAACGATCGCAAATACCGGTGCAAATTGGGAGAAAAAAATGGCATTTTAATTTCCCAATCAAAAATCTCGGACCAAACTAAGGGACTTGACTTCAAACAATTAATCTCTTTTTCTTTCTTGAGCCTTAAATTCCGCGGATTATCCTATTTGTAATTCCAGAGGAATCTTATGTATTTTGAAGCAAACCAAAATTATAAGCTTAATGAATCCCCTACGAATAGGCAGCTTTGAAGATTTTGAAAGTCATAACGGCCAAGAACTAGGCGCCTCAGATTATTTTAGAATCACCCAATCGCAGATTAACCTTTTTGCGGACGCTACCCACGACCACCAGTGGATTCATTGTGATCCCGAAAGAGCCAAAAAAGAAGGCGCATTTGGCAATACCATTGCCCATGGGTATTTGACATTAAGTATTGTACCCCACCTTTGGGAACAGATCGTTCAGGTCGAAAACCTGAAAATGATGATCAATTATGGAATTGAAAATCTCCGATTTGCTCAGGCAGTCACCGTGGACAGCGAGGTAAGATTGGTGGCTAGGCTAAAAAATGTCGCAAATCTCCGTGGGACTGTAAAAGCTGAAGTTGAAGTAAAGCTGGAAATCAAGGATCAAAAAAAGCCTGCTTTCACAGGCCTTTTGGTATTCCTTTATCATTTTCAATAATCAGCTTTCTAAAAGATCATTCACCACCGTGGCTGCACAGGAGCATCCAAATGCGGCTGGCAAGAAAGACATGGTCCCATAAGCAGATTTTTTGAAGTTTTTGCCATCAGTCAGCATGAGGCTCTCTTTTATCACCCGCTCAGTGGAAAATACAGCTTTGAATCCTGAATAGATATTACGGTAGCGAAGCTTCTTCCGGACAAATTTGGCCAGCTTGCATTCATGGGTTTCTGAAATGTCTACCACCCGGATTTTGGTCGGATCCACTTTTCCTCCTGCACCCATGGAGCTTACCAAGGGAAATCCACGTTTGTAGGCTCCTTCGATCAGGTGAAGTTTTGGGGTAAAACTGTCTATGCAGTCCACCACGTAGTCGAAATGATTCTCCTCCAATAGGGCCGTCATGTCATGGGGATTCAAGAATTGACGGAGGGTGTGGATTTTCAGTTTGGGATTTATCGAAAGCAATCGCTGCTCCATCCATTCTGCTTTGGACTGCCCTACATTTAGCTGGGTGGCAGGTAGCTGACGGTTGCAGTTGGAAATATCCACGGTATCACCGTCAATAATGGTCATCTCTCCTACTCCAGATCTACAGATAAATTCTGCCGCAAAGGAACCAACGCCTCCTAATCCCACGACCAATACATGTTTATTGGCTAATTTTTCCAGTCCTTCTCTACCTACAATCAGCTCCGTCCGACTGAGCCAAGCAAATTCACTCATTTGATTTTTCTAGATGAAATTTTGTTCCAATTATCCCTGACTTGCTGATCAATCCGATCCAAAGGGAGGCCCAAAATTAGGGAAGCAGCTTGATAAATCTGAGCAATTTCGATTTTGGAATCGTCAGTTTCCAGGAAAACCCGATCCAAAGGAACTCTTTTCAGCCATTCGGCAGCGTGGCTACTAGGAAGAAGCAAGTGCTTTCCAAAGGAAAAATAGACTGGATAATCCAAAAGTGCCTGACCCAATTCGGGTTTCAAGTTCCATCCATGCCAGAGGATATTGGGGAGGGATTTTTCTTTTTTCAAAAACTCTAAAAATAAATCATGCCCTTTGACGCAATGTAAAATCAAGGGAACCCCCAACTCGTGGGCCAACTTAGCTTGGGCTCGAAAAGCACTTTTTTGAAGTTCAAGGGCTGGCCCTTTTAGCCGGTCAAATCCACACTCTCCAATGGCTAAAATGGAGGTGTTTTGTTGCACTTGTTTTGAAATCTCCTCAAAAATATCCTCCCAACCCTCCTCCAGAAACCAGGGATGGATTCCCAATGAGCAGGCTTGATGATTTGCCAATGTATCCAGACCAGCATTTTGGATGGAATTAGCCTTACCTGTCTGATGTGTATGAAAGTCCCAGAAATCCATAGGACGAAGCTTCACCTTTTCCCTAAAAAAACAAAGCCTCTCCAAAAGAAGAGGCTTTGCAAGGCTGGTGGTTGGTTTAATCCAATCGGTTTCTTTCTTCGGAGCTTCCGGTACTAGACCTCACTCTGAAGCTTTCACCTTTGGCAAAATTATATCTCAAGGTAAACCGGATTCCCTGGTTACTACGATACTGTCTGAAGGAGGTGTCGATATCAGCAAAATCTACCTTGGCACGGATTACCTGAGTTCGAAACAAGTCCGTTCCGTTGACGGATAGTGAAAGCTTGTCTTTCATCAGGGACTTGGTAAGCCCCAAATCTACCCATCCAAAGCCTTCTATTTTTCCTTGACCCCAGATTTGAGGACCCAAATACATTCCCATCAATTCCATCTTGAATCCTTTTGGCAGCACGAAATTCTGCTGGGTTCTGGCCATGTAGGACACTTGCCCAACATCCAGGAAGTCATCTCCGATCTGAGTCTGGAACTGGTTGTAGTTGACCTGAACCATGTTGGATATATTCCACCATTTCTTGATTTCAAAAGGAAGGATGGCTCTGAAATTGGCATTTCTGGTCTTATCAAAGTTATCCGTAAATGTGGTTGTGGTTCGATCCTCCTGATCTTGTTCAAAAACCTGCATGAAGGTATCCTCAGTCACGCTGTAACCTAAGGTGAATTGGTAGGCTCCCTTGATCACATGGTTCATTTCAAAGTTCGTGGAATATTGAGGTGTCAATCCCGGGTTACCTTTCTCTGAAGTCAGTGGATCTATGTAGTACACAAAAGGATTCAACAATCGGTAGTTAGGTCTTGTAATTCTACGGTTCACATTATAGACGACTTGATAGCTGTCACTGACTTTGTGCTGCACAAAGAAGCTCGGGAACAGGTTGAAATACCTTTGTGTATTGATTTCTTTTAAGGTCACTGAATTCCCGGTGATATCAGAGTATTCCCCTCTTAGCCCGGCTTGATAGCTTAGTTTTTTGTTGAAAGATCCTTTTAGAGATGCATATCCTGCCAAAACATTCTCTTGGTAGATAAACTGATTGGAATTCGGATCCTGCTCAAAAGGCCCCTCTTCTTCAGATTTGCTCAAATTCAAATCATTGTCGGATTTCACCCAGCTTCCTTTAAGACCAGTTTCCAAAATTTTTCCTCCCTTTAAAGGCTTGGTAAAATCAACCTTAGAGGTAAAGATGGTATAATACATATCGTTTAGGGTTCGGATCCTATCCCGATCCACAGCGTTGGGATCTAGGTCGCTCCAAAAGTTATTATTCAACATCGAGGAGCTACTGTTATCCATCAAGGTGAAGTCCACATCGGCTGAAATCTTGGTTCCCAAAGTATCCAGTTTAGCATCATAGTGAAGGTTGGAGAACACACGGGCTCTTTTCCCTTCAGCATCATTCAGGGACTTGATGTAATTGTTGTAGTCTTGTCCCGGGTTGGTCACTGTAGTCTTGGAATCACTGGTATTTTGATCGCTTGCGGAAGAAAGCTGAACATTTAAGCCCAGATTTTGATTTTTGTTGATCTCATAGTTAGCAGATCCTACAAAAGAAGGAGTCCTGTATCTCGAAGTGATTCTGGAATCCTGGTTGAAGCTGGATATTCCATTTTCCAAGGTGAAATTCCGGAAGATATCCAAGTCATTATGATTGGCATACTCATTATAGTTGAAGGTTCCATTGGTGGACCATTTTCCTTTTTTCACATTCAAGGTGGCACCGGCATTTGGAGCATATAATCCGTTGTATTGGCTTCCAAGCTGAACATTCCCAAATACACCATCTACGGTATTCTTTTTCAGCTGAATGTTGATTACTCCAGCGGAGCCTTCCGCATCAAATCTTGAGGAAGGATTATTGATTACCTCGATGCTTTTGATATTGTCAGCCGGCATAGATCGGAGGAAATTCGCCAAATCAGTGGCACTCATATAGGAAGGCCGATCATTGATCATGACCGTGACACCGGATCTGCCATTGAGATTGATATTGCCATCCTGATCCACATATATTCCCGGAGATCTACCAAGTACATCCAAGGCATTGGATCCTTCCGCCATGACCGTTCCTTCCACGTTGACAATGGTCTTATCAGGCTCAATGATTATCTCAGGACGAGAGGCCTTCACGGTAACCTCATCTAATCCTGTCATTTCATCCTCTATGGTGAGCTTTCCAAAATCCTTTGCTACTCCAGGCTGAAGCTCAAAAGTCTCGGTGGAAAAGCTCTTATATCCGATGGAGGAAATCACCAATTTTACTTTGGCACTTTTGACGGACTCGATCAGGAAGTTTCCGCTTTCATCAGAAACAGCCCCGTCTATCAATCCTCCATCTACAGAGATCAAGGCAACATTTGCATAAGGAACAGGCTGACCTTTTTGGTCTTCCACTTTTCCTGAAATTTTCGCTACCTCTTTGGGAAAGGCAGCCAGATTACTTATCCCCAAGAGGTAGATAAGAAAGGTCAGAAAAATAAAGCTGGTTGTTTTCATCATTTAATAGATTGGCTTAGTCTTTTACTTGTGCCAGTCTATAGGAAAATGAAATGCCAAGGAGTCAAATACTGCCTAAAATAGCCCCAATCAGCTTTTTCCAAAGCCCCAATAAAAACCACTGTCTCAATACCGAACAATATTTTATTCGGTTTAGGACAAAAAAATCCCGAACCAGTGGTCCGGGATCCTTATTATTTCATCTTCTAATTAAAGCGCAGCTTTGTATCTTTTCTCTACTTCAGCCCAATTGATGATATTCCAAAAAGCAGAAATGTAATCCGGTCTTCTGTTTTGGTAGTGCAAGTAATAAGCGTGCTCCCACACGTCAAGACCCAAAATCGGAGTGCCTTTAATTTCGGCAACATCCATCAAAGGATTGTCCTGATTTGGAGTAGAAACTACTTCCAAAGTACCAGAAGTAGTCACGATCAACCAAGCCCATCCTGAACCAAATCGGGTTGCAGCGGCTTTGTTGAAGACTTCTTTGAAAGAATCAAAGTTTCCGAATTTAGCGTTGATGGCACCTGCCAAATCACCTGAAGGTTCGCCTCCGCCAGTTGGAGAAAGGATTTCCCAAAACAGGCTGTGATTCCAGTGACCACCACCGTTGTTTCTGACAGCTACATTGGAACCAGCCACCTGCATCAACTCTTCCAAAGATTTGTTTTCGAGGTCAGTACCTGCGATCGCATTGTTTAGGTTAGTCACATAGGCATTGTGGTGCTTACCATGATGGATCTCCATGGTACGGGCATCAAAATGCGGCTCCAGAGCATTAAAAGCGTAGGGTAAAGATGGGAGTGTAAAAGCCATTATTTTAAAATTTAGGGTTAAACATGAATTTCTTATTCCTTAAATCTAAGGTGTGTTTTGAAAACCCAACTTGACCAAAAAAGGTTCTCTATTCCTCAAAAAGACTTAATCTCTCAATTTTTTGAAGAAATCGGTCACCAGAATCTGGGCTTCTTTTTCCAAAATCCCCGAAAAAACCTTGGTTTTGGGATGCAGCATGGAGGCGTTGCATTGATGAAATCCCCTTTTGGGATCCGATGCACCATAATAGATTTCCCCTATTTGAGACCAAAACAAGGCACCTGCGCACATGGGGCAAGGTTCTAAAGTTACGTACAATTTACACTCAGGGAGATATTTAGCGCCCAGGTAGTTTGCCGCTGAGGTAATGGCTATCATCTCCGCATGGGCGGTGACATCCTGAAGCTTTTCGGTTTGGTTATAACCGCGGGCGATGATTTTATTTTTGGATACAATCACCGCTCCTACGGGAATTTCACCCTCTTCAAAGGCCATTTTGGCCTGCTTAAGGGCTTCATTCATGTAATATTCGTGGCTAAATAATTCCAAAGCTCAAGTTAGAACATGGCGATTATCTCGTCTCTTACTCCTTTATTGATGATTACCGCAAGAATCAAGGAAACCACAAGACCTACCAATGCTTTGAAAACATCCTTTCTTCCCAATCGGAAAGCTCTAACCAGCCAGGCATTTCTCTTTTTGGCTTTGCCGTGCTTGCCAACAGCAATGGCTAATTCACGACCTGCCAATAAGCCAATAAATACCCAAGTAGTACTCATCGGTACTTTGCTGTGAATCTTAAAGTAGAACAGGATGACTGCATAGACCAAGTCCACAATAGTAGCAGCTCGGACGTCGGTGACATTGGATTTCTCATTGACGATCGCCTGAATCTTATCTCCTTTCAGATAAAACAGGAAGCCCAGTCCCAAGAAAACAAAGCCAGTGTAAACCGAAAACTCCACCACGTCCAATTGTCGTGGAAGGAATACTGCAATATTCGCCGCATCCTGCATGATCCAGACTGCCCACAAAATACCGGAAGTGATCCATTGAAGGACCATCCAATAAGGTTTGGGTTGGCCTTTTAGGTAATTCTTAAAAAATCGCTCCAGCGTAAACCACACGATTATCGCCAAGCCAAAAGCCAAGAAATATCCTACAAAGCTTTTGAACATCACATCGACGATCGTTCCGGCTTTATAAGTAAAGACGTTGAGCAGCAAAAATGTCGTGGAAACTGGCATCCTCATCCGGGTAAGAATCAAGAGGACAATCGGTGCTGCCAGCTGTAAAAAGACAAAACTTTCCGGAGCTTTTTCGAGTCCGGGTACACTCAGTCGCTCATAACTCACATCCCCGTTGAAATTGACCCAGCTGTAGGTCACGGTGCCGACAAAGATCAAACCCATGAATAGCCAAAGCATCCACCAAGGTCTTTTAGTATTGGAAGCTATAAAGGTTCCGATCGTCTGGATACTGTCATTAGCTATCGCTGAATAAGCTGCCAATGCAAACCCAAACCACATCGCAGCATAGGTATATGGGGTGATCAAACCTGCGATGGAGATAAGGATACATATCGTAATTAGGAAGGGACGCTCACTTTTGGTGAAATCAAACAGGGAATAGACTCTTTTAGAAAGTTTGTCCTGATTGATATTCTGGTCGATTTGTTTTTTCATTGCCGGTGGCTGGGCTTTTAATGGAAGACAAAATTACAGAAGATACCTTTCCCCCATGTTAACAAATTGTTAACTAAACAGAAAAGCCCTCCAAAGGCCAATTTTGAAGACGCATTTTCAAAAAAAATTTCAACTTTTGCTCATATTATTCATTAATATTCTAAAAATTAAATTTCACAGAGGCTGCACTTAGTCGCTTACAGAAACAATTAATGGAAAACTTGGATCCCCAAAAATCCAATTCGTCTCATAAAGCCAGAAACCTAATCCTCATCGTATTAGGTCTCATCCTGTTTATTTTCTCCATTGATCTGCTGACAGTGGCGATGGCCGCCATTAACACTACAGCGGCTGAGGAAATTCTGCAGGCCACTCGGAATCCATTTATAAGTTTATTTATCGGTTTATTGGTGACTGCCCTCATCCAAAGCAGCTCCACAGTCACCGCAAGTATTGTGGCTATAGTCGCCTCCGGAAACATGAGTCTTCAACAAGCCGTGCCCATGGTCCTTGGTGCCAATATCGGGACCACATTGACTTCTACTTTGGTATCTTTTTCCTACCTCATGGAAAAAAAGGAGTTTCGACGAGCCCTATCTGCCGGGATTCTTCACGATATGTTTAATATCCTGACGGTAATGATCCTCCTTCCCTTGGAAGTCTATTTTGGTTTCCTTTCTGGATTGTCCCAAAAAATTGCAGGTCTCTTCTCCATCGATGATTCTTTCGAAGGACCGATAGTGTACAACAAGCTTTTTACCCGACCTATCACGGAATGGATCATTGACCATATCAGCATCCCTTTTCTGACGATGATTTTGGCCGTCTTTCTGGTGTTTGGAGCGATCAAGATCCTGTCCACTGCGATGTACCGGTCCTTTGTGCTGAATAGCTTTAACAATATCAATAACCTGATCTTTAAAAAAACAGGTCTAGCTTTCCTTTACGGCACATTTTTTACCGCATTGGTCCAGTCCAGCACCGTTACTACCTCCTTGGTAGTGCCATTGGTGGCCAATCGAAGAGTAAGTCTGGCAAAAAGCTTTCCTTTTATCATCGGTGCCAATATCGGAACGACGATCACCGCTGTGATTGCCTCTTTGTACAAATCTGAAGCGGCCATTGCCTTGGCAATCGTCCACATCTTGTTCAACAGTATCGGTGCCTTGATCTTTCTGCCGTTCCCGGAAATCCGGAAAATTCCGGTTCGCATGGCCAGCTTTATGGGGAAAAAATCAGTTGACAACCGAATCCTAGGCTTTGCTTACATCCTCTTGATGTTTTTTATCATCCCCTTTTTGTTGATCTACTTTAGCAGATCCTAAGCCATCCTCGCTTTCAACTCCTTCATGATGGCTACAGCTGAGCTTGTGCCAATACGGTCTGCACCTGCCTGAATCAACTCCAAAGCAAAATCCAAGCTCTTGATTCCTCCACTGGCTTTAATCCCAACTCCCGAGGAAAGAGTTTCCCGCATCAGGCGGATATCCTCCACTTTAGCTCCTGAGGGCGCATAGCCCGTGGAAGTTTTGACGAAATCGGCTCCTGCTTCCTGACAGATCAAGCAGGCCTCTCGGATTTGTTCCGGAGAAAGGTAGGCCGTCTCAATAATTACTTTTAAGATCCGCTCCTCGTCGTGACAGATTTTGGAAAGCTGAGCGATTTCGATTTTGGGCCAGTTCATACCGGAATGAAACGCCGTCTGAGACCAAACCAGATCCAATTCATCCGCCCCGTTTTTGATCGCTTCCCGAGCTTCTGCAACCTTCGTAGCCGTATCCTCAAAACCAAAAGGAAAACCCAAAACAGTAACTACTTGAATGTCCTGATCTTTGAGATCTCTTTTGACTTTTTTCACCCAAAAAGAGGGCACGCAGACTCCCACAAATTGCCATTCAATCGCATCTTTGACCAATAATTCCACATCCTGGTCCGTCATGGTCGGTTTTAAAACCGTGGATTCCAGAAATCTATTCAGGTTTTTCATCGGGTGTTTCTTTATTCACATATTCTTCCAAATACATAAATTCCAAAGTCAAATCTCCATCTCGAGTGACGGTCGCTCTTTCCAGAATTTCAGAATTTTCTTCCAATAAGGCAGGAATCACCCATTGGGTAAGTTGCCTTCCAAACTGCTCGCTGGACTCCCGCGGAAGTTCGCAGGGAAGATTATCGATCGCCATGACGGATATGCTGGTTTGGCTTCCAAAAGCTGCAATTTCAAGGCCGCTTTCGCGATCTACATCATACACCGGATCTGAAATTTTACTCGCTCTGAGGGTCGTAGGTATCGATCCTCCGATATCACAGGTAATATCCGCAATCACAGAAAGCGAAAAATCAGGGGATTTGATGTCCTCCAAGGAAAAAAGTCTGGGAGCACCAGGATTCCAATATGCGGCCCCGATCAGCATTTCTCCTTCTTCAGCAAACTTCAGAAAATGGCTTTCATAGCGCTCCGGAAAGGTATAAAATTCCTCCTGATCAAATCCTCCATCACTTTTCCTCCGGTTATAATCCGAGGACCTCAACACTACAAAAATCGGTTCCTCGTAATAATTGTGCAGAAAATCGTGGGTATTCACCTCCTTCAGTCCCAAGGACTGGAGTATCTCCATCACTCCTTTTCCGACTCTTCCTGCTCCGGTTACAATGATCTTGATCGGCGGAAGTTGGACCTTTTTCAATTCTTGGTGAAGCGCCGATAAGGTTTGAAGATCTTTAGCTCTTTGGAGGTCATAAAGGTCGGTTTTCTGTCCATACGTCCAAAAAGCATTGTAAGCCCCTACGATACCAGCCCAGCGACCAAAAGCAACAACCCGATTTCCGTTTTCATCCTTCAGTACCTCATAATCAATCAAGCGGATGTTTTTATCCAAGATTGTCCGGAGGAGCTTCTGGTTGTAGAGTTGCTTTTTGATGGTGTGGGAAAAAAAGAAATAGGTCTTCTCCGGAATCAATTGAGCCACAGGAACCTCCTTAACCCCAAACAAGACGTCTGCCTCCGAAATATCTTCCTGAACGGGAATTCCAGCTTTCTGATATTCCTCGTCAGAATACCCTCTTTCGGAGCTGGATTGAATCAAAAAATCAAACTCATCTCCAAACTTTCCTTTTAATTCTCTAAGCTGTTCGGGAGTAAATGGAACTCTTCTGTCTGGAGGGATTTTGCCTTCGCGGATAATTCCGATTTTAATCATCTCGTATTTACTGGGTCTAAATTCTTGGCCAATTTCTGAAAGCAGGAGGTCCTAAGTCTGACCGGTTTTTATGCCTTCCTCTGGCTTTTTATTTCAGACAAGATAAAAAGATTTTTGAAGGAGTCTGGAAGATAAATCTTTAAAATCCGAGTCCAATTTGGCTTTATTTCGGTGTCCTTATTTTGGATAAGGAGAAACACCTATTCCATGGTCGATCCATAAAAAAAGGGGCCGAAGCCCCTTCAATTAATCTATTCCTAAGAAATCCACATTGAACACCAATATCGAGTTCGCGGGAATATTGGTTTTTTCAGTGTCCTTATAACCCAAAGGTGAAGGAACCACAATAACCGCTTTAGATTTGGGCCTCAACCTGCTGAATCCATAATCCCAGCCCAGAATGACTTCATTGGTGAAGAGCACGAATTGAATTGGGATATATTTTCTATCCTTATCAAAGATATCATTCGCCACTGCCACATCTTCAAAACTTGTGTCGAACACCTTACCGTTTTCCATCAGAAAACCTGTGTAATCGGAATAAACGACTGAATTTACTCTCGGACGGGAGCCCACTCCTTCCTCCTGAACAATAACCACAACGCCAGATGGATCATGAATCCGATACAAACTGTCGATTTTAGCGGTATCCAGATAAGCATCGATTTTCACACGGTCCTTAGCCAGATTTCCTTCATAATCGTATTGAGGTCCTAAGTCAAAAGGATTATTCGGCTCACACGAAAAAAGTGCAGTCAGGGCAAAAAGGAAAACGGGAATTAATCTTTTCATCAGAGATTATTGGTGATTTGGTCCAAGCTTGACATCAAGCAGGTTTAATTCAAAAACCAAGGGAGAATTTGGTGGAACAGGTCCTTGAGGCTGGTTTCCATAACCCAATCGGGAAGGGAAGATCACAACGGCCTTTTCCCCGGATCTCATCAAGGACAAGGCAAACTCAAAACCTGTTATAGCGTAGCCCACTCCCAAGGGGAATTTTAGGGGTTGGTAGGTTCTACCGGATGAGAAAACTCCGTTATCCTTTGCTATCTGCTCGATAGAAGTATCGAACACTTCATTATTAAGCAATTTGCCTGTATAGTTGACTCTAACAGTATCTGAACGGAGCAGGTTATTTATCTCAGGGTCAGTAGAAACTTCCCAAAACATATAAAAACCTTCAATGGGCTCGGAATATTCTTTTGCGTTAGGCAAAGCATTATCCCTGATGTATTTTTCTATAGCTTCTTTATCCCGCTGCAAAATGACCTCCTGAGTCTGATCAGGATCCACACAGGATGCGACAGAAAGTGCTCCCAAAATCAAGGAAGCGAATACAATCCATTTGGTTCTCATAGTTTTGGTTTAGTTATTTTTTGGTTATTTCTGAACGTCGGTTACTTCCACGTCAAAAACCAGGATAGAGTTGGCCGGAATCAAAGCTCCTGCTCCAGATTCTCCATAAGCTAGTGGAGAAGGAATCAAAAACTTCGCTTTAGAACCTTTCTTCAACAACATCAATCCTTCGTCCCAACCTGGAATTACCTGACCCATTCCGACATTTACCGGAAGAGGCTCATAAGGTCTGCCTTCGTTGAAAGCATTGTTGGCTTTGGCGATTTCTGGCCAAGAAGTATCAAACAAAGTACCGTCCAAAAGGTATCCTGCATAGTTGACATACATCGTCGTTCCAGGAGTAGTGGCTTCACCAGTTCCTTCTTTTTCGATCACGTAGTAAAGTCCGTTTTCTGTTTTTTGAACTTTCAGCCCTTTCTGAGCCGCATATTCTTCGATCTTTTTGCCTTCTTCTACGATCAAAACTTTAGCTCTTTCGGCGCTTTTGGCTTGTTCAGCCATCATGACTTCCATGTAGTAGGCTTGCATGGCAGAGTCAGTTTTGATGTCAAATGCTCCCAATTTCACAGAAAGTAAATCATCCTCTTTCAAGAATTCAGGGAAATTTCCGTTGAAAATGATTTTCGCAGTGGACTTGAAGAAAATAGAATCTCCTTTTTTCAGGTTAAGGAAAATCTCATCCATCCCGTTTTGTGGAGTCAAGGAATCATTTGCCATCAGATATCCTGGGAAAGGCTGATCCAAAGTGGTATAGATCACCGAATCGCTCGCAGTGGCGATTTCCAGGTTGTACAGCAAAAACTGCCCGTTAGGGGCTTTTTCAGAACCTTCCTTGATGTAAGTAAATTCGATGCCGTCCTTTTCAGTAACTTTGGTTTTCTGACAGGAGGAAAGAGTGCTCACACCGATAGTCAGTGCAAGAGCTGCCAAAAGGCTGTGTTTGTTTTTCATAAAGAGTTTAAGAGAATTTCATTGAATGATTGAGATCTGCTTTTAATCTGCAGTAATGCTTTCCGAGTGAAACAATTCCGCCTGACTTTCTTCCACGAGCTTTTCAAATAACTCAACAGTATCTTTCAGGCTTTGGGCGGATTTCCCTCCAGCGGCATTCTTATGACCTCCTCCGTTGAAGTAAGACGCAGCGAATTTGTTAACCGCTACTTCAGTACTGGAACGAAAGGAGATTTTGATGCCATCTTCCCTTTCGGAAAACAATGCAGCCAATTTAATCCCATCCAAAGATAGGGCATAATTGACCAGACCTTCAGTATCTCCAGTCCGGCTTTGATATTTTTTAAGATCTTTTTTGCTGATGACAAAATAGGCAGTATGCAAATCCTCTCGGACCACCAGCCTTCGTGTTATCGCAAATCCGATAAATTTTAGTCGATTGACCGAGTTGGAATCATAAATCCAGTTGGCAATTTGAGAAACATTCGCTCCCAAATCAATCAACTCCGCTACGACCAGGTGGACGTTTTTGGTGGTATTGGGATGTCTAAACCCACCCGTATCGGTCATAATACCGGCATAGAGGCACTCCGCAATATCTTTATCAATCAGCTCTCGGTCACCCAGCTGGACGATGAGATCGTACACCAGCTCACAGGTGGCTGCAGCTTGGGTGCTCCAGAATTTGAAATTGGAAAATTCTTCCGGATCCTGATGGTGATCAATGTTGACGATGTATGCATTGGATTCCCGAATCATTTCCCCAAGCTCATTGACTCGGTTCAATACCGAAAAATCCAAGCAAAAGATCATGTCCGCCTGCTTCAGTTTTTTGATTGCAAGTTTTTGATCCTCAGGCTTGGTGAAATCCAGCACCTCTTCATTCCCTTTCATCCAATTCAGAAAAGAGGGATAGTCCGAAGGCGTCACCACCGTCACCTCATGCCCTTTCTTGAGTAGGTAGTTAGCCATGCCCAAAGAAGAACCCAATGCGTCAGCGTCGGGCTTCACATGAGTAGTGATGAATATTTTTTTGGGTGAAGAAAGTTCTTTTTGAAACGTAGCTAAAGCTTCCATTTAATATCGTTCAGCGGCACTTTTGGCTCCAGTAGCCTGCAAAGGTCAGTATTTTTTTCAGAAAAGCCAAAGTGAGAACTTTCCTGAAAATGAAGCATCTAGGATAGAATTGAAACAGGATCAGAGAATATTCTCCTGAATTCTCCTATTTTTGCGGCCAAATTAAACCAAATCATTCCCATGGCAGGAAACAGAACATTCACCATGATCAAGCCGGATGCTTTCGAAGCTGGCAATTCTGGCGCAATCTTGAAAATGATCGAAGAGGCAGGATTCAAAATCGTAGCGATGAAAGCTACCCGCTTGACTCCTGAGCTTGCAGGTAAGTTTTACGAAGTACACCAGGAGAGACCCTTCTACGCAGACCTTTGCAAATACATGTCTTCTGGTCCTATCATCGCAGCTATCCTTGAAAAAGACAATGCGGTAGAGGACTTCAGAGCTTTGATCGGTGCTACCAACCCAGCAAATGCTGCGGAAGGAACCATCCGAAAAATCTTCGCAAAATCCATCGAAGCCAATGCGGTTCACGGATCTGACTCCGACGAAAACGCAGCTATCGAGGGCAATTTCTACTTCTCTCAATTGGAAAGAGTACTTTAATTCCAACCCAAACAAAAATCAAAAAAGCGCCTCTCCAAGGGCGCTTTTTCGTTTTAAGGCTTACCAACTTCCTCCTGCTCCTCCTCCTCCAAAGGATCCTCCGCCGAAGCCGCCAAATCCTCCGCCTCCTCCGAAGCCACCTCCTCCAAAAGAACCTCGGCCTCCGGAGAAATCTCCCCATTTGCCCTGATTGGAACCTTTGAGCATGTTGGCCAGCATGATGGTCGTCCAAAGATCAATTCCTCCTCCTTTGCCTCCCATGTGGTTGTCATTGTCCTTACGGTTTTTGATCAAAGGAATAATGATGAAAATCAGAACAAAGAGGAATATCAATAAAGCGGCTCCACCGTGGTCTCCATCGGAAGTCACTTCATCGGCTTGGTATTCTCCGGATGCCAATTTGATAATCATATCTGTAGCCTGATCCAAGCCTTCATAATAGGCTTCCATTTTGAAATTGGGAATGATCAGATTGTTGACAATCCGTTTCGCCAAAGCGTCCGGAACAGCCCCTTCCATTCCATATCCCGTCGCAATAAATACCTTTCGGTCATTCATTGCAGCCAAAATCAGGATTCCATTGTCATTTTGGGCACCTCCGATTCCCCAAGCCTGAGCCAGACGTTGGGAATAATCAGCAATTTCGTATTCACCTGTGGACCTCATCATGACAATGGCAATCTGGGTAGAAGTACTGTCATTGTATGCCACTAACTTTTGCTCCAGCTGACCGACTTCCTGAGCACTAAGCGTACCGGTAAAATCATTAACCAACTTGGGAGGATTAGGCACAGGAGGGAAGTCCTGTCCAAAAAGTTGAAAGGAAATGGATATTAGGAATAAGAAGAGGATGTGGGATTTACCCAAATGAAATGTCATCCGAAAGTTCGTTTTTGTCTGTGGCAGAATCGTAAGGGAAATGGGTGCTCAATTGCTCTCCGGCTTGCTGAATTCCTTCCATCAAGCCCTGGGTAAACCTTCCCTCACGGAAGTGTCCTGCCATGATATTTTTACATTTTTCCCAAAAATCCGGAGCTACAACGGCATTGATGCCTGCATCACCTAAGATGGCAAACTTGTGGTCTTCTATTGCCAAATAGAAAAGCACTCCATTTCTGTCCTTGGTTTGGTAGATTTTCAGGGTTTCAAAAACCTCCGCAGCTCGGTCCAATACCTCGCCTTTGCAGTGGCTTTCGATGTGGATTTGAATTTCCCCGGAAGTAAGGAGCTCGGCAGCTTGGATGGCTGCTACGAGTTTTTGCTTTTCTTCCGGGGAAAATAATTTTTCAGCCATAATCCTTAAAACTGAACGGTTGGAGCATTTTCAGCACCAGCTGAGGCTTCGAAGTAGCCTTTGGTTTCAAATCCATACCAACCCGCAAATATGTTGTTCGGGAAGGTTCTCAGGTTTGAATTGTAATCTTGTACCGATTCGTTGAAGTTTCGACGAGCTACTGAGATTCTGTTCTCTGTTCCCTCCAGTTGAGCTTGGAGTTCCAGAAAGTTCTGGTTGGCTTTCAGGTCAGGATATCGCTCCACTGTGACCAATAACCTGCTCAAAGCACCCGACAACTGATCCTGGGCTTGCTGGAATTCAGCCAACTTATCCGGGGTAAGATTAGTCGGATCGATTTGAATGGATGTGGCCTTGGCACGTGCTTCAATCACACCGGTCAAAGTCTCCTGTTCAAAATCCGCATATCCTTTCACAGTATTGACCAAGTTCGGAATCAGGTCAGCCCTTCTCTGGTACTGAGTTTGCACTTCAGCCCATTGTCCGTTGATGACTTCCTCTTTTTGGACAAACATATTGTAGGTCCCCACCGCTTTGGTGTAAATAAAAATGCCTACTACCGCAAGGATAGCAATTGGAATCAGAATTTTTTTCATAGTTCTAAGTTGGTTTTAAAGCGAGGAATGTTCACGGAATTTCCTGGCTTTAGTTGTTTATAAGAATCAAATTTATCCAAATTTTCTTTTGCCGACTTGTTTTCTAAATCTGTTTTCGAAGAAAAAAGCTCACTTTGTAGTCGTCGTAGTTATTGATATCATTATTGATATATCTCCTCATTTCCAACTGGATCTCTCTTCCCTCTTCTGACCTCAGAAGCTTAAACACCTCTGCTAGCTCCCACAGGAAAGCCGGAACCTTGTTGATGGAAAGAATTTCATCAAATGGCATGATTCCAACCCGATATGCAGGCGATCCCTGCCTTACCTCACCGATGTAGAGTCGGTTTTCATCATTGGGGAGCTTTTTCACAATCAGGCCACTCATGTCAAATTCAAAAGGTGAATAGAAGGTCTGCCCTTTTCGAATCAATAACCTTTTCCGGGGATAATCCAGGATCAGACGGGTTTTTCCCAACACCTCTGAGCCCAAACTTCCCATCCTTCCACTCGCCTTGATGATCGCACTGTAATCTGTTTCTTCAGGATAGGAAGTCAAAACCTGTTCCATCGATAGGCCTCCCAAGGTGAGTTTATCCACTCTTCCAATATAGCCATATAAAATCCCCCCAAGGGACTGGCCTAATTCTGACTCGATGAATAGGTGAGGCATTTTGATAGAGTCGGTTGTTTCCCGATTCAGCAGCAATCCATGATTCGCACCTGTATCAATCAATAATTTGGCCTGCAACTTTGGTCCTCTGGCCTGTTTGATTTTGGCGTCAATGTAGGCCTTGCTGTCTTCAATGGTCATGTCCATTTTTCTGTAAAAAGGGGGCTTCCACTTAATGGCCTTTTCCTTGAAAAAATCCAACCAGCCATCGTCATAATTAACTCGAACCGGATTGAATTTGAAAAACTCATAGCCGATAACTCCATAGACTGGAACTCCAATGACTGATTCCAATTCGAAAAAATCCTGCTCCAAAACCAATAAACTCTGAAGTCTTCCCTCTATCGGTCCTAGGTCTAAGGTGTTGATCGGAGAAACTTGTGCCATGATCTGATCACTTCCGTCTGCACCGACAATATTAATCCGACGGGAATATTCCAGACCCACTGCGTCCCCAAGGCTTTTGCTGAACAAGATATTAGACCGCACTCCTGTGTCAATCAAAAAATTAATGGGCTCGCTACCATTGATTGAAACCGGAAGAATAATCAAGCTATTGGAAGAATAGAAGGGTAAACGAACCATTCTTTTTTCCTCTTTCATAAAGAAACAGGGCACTTGAGCTTTTGCGACAAAAGCCCCTAGGATGATAAAAAAGAGAAACAAATATTTTTTCAAGAGCCGGGATATTTGGGTGAAATCGTCTCTATAAGATAACAACTTTTAGACTGAGTACTCTACATATAAAAATCGAATTCCAGCCATAAATGTTGCAGGATTACCTAGGAGAAGTAATATTTATTTAGAATAAACCCAAATTACCAGGCTTTGAAATAGGTGGGTTGCCAAACAAATCCTAATCCTCCATCTTTAAATTCGAGACCTAAATACCATGGCAGATACTGTACTGATAGAAAAAGCCAAAAAAATATTTGAAAACTTCCTTGTCAAACAGGGAAGCCGGAAAACTCCTGAGCGATTTTCAGTGATCGACGAATTGTATCTATTACCGGAAGATGAGCATATCGATGTCGAGGGGCTGTTTTTGAAAATGAGGAACAAGGGCTATACCATCAGTCGGGCGACCATCTACAATACACTTGACCTTTTGGTGGAAAGCGGCTTGGCCGTGAAACACCAGTTTAAGGATAAAGTGGCTCTATATGAACAGGCGCTTACCTATAAGCATCACGATCATCACGTGTGCAATCAATGCCGAAAAATCCGGGAATTCTCAGATCCTCTGATCAATCAGATTAAGGAGACTATGGGAAAAGAGTTTCAATCTGCCATTACTAGCCACTCTCTGGTTTTGTATGGTGATTGCAAAATCAAAAATTGCGATAACCTTAATTCTCCTTCCTTTTGAAAATTTTTCGATAGATCGGCTTTCGATAGGCAAACTGAAGGGAAAGCAGCGGGTACATTGCCCAATTCATCCAGGAAAACGGGGCCTCAAACTCAATCTCATCCACAATTTTAGACTGAATCCCGGTGGAGATCACACGATGCTTATGTTTCCATTTTTTGAGGAAAAAGGGCAATTGAACTCCTTCATCTATAAAATAAAACTCCAGGTCGTCAGTATGGTCTGCTGTGATTTCACTGGTCCATTTTTGCTTGAAAAGCAGAAAATTCAACTCCAGGCTGACCCAGTCTCCTTTTTTGCATCCGTCAAAACGGAGGACTTTCACCGGTGGAAATGGTGGGCTTAATTTTCGGAAAAGCGATTCATCAAATCCGGCCTTTACGTCCAAATATCCTTGTTCTACGGTTGTTTCAAGTTTTAATTTCATCAGAAGCTCAGGATAAATAATAGGAACAAAACAAGCCAAATCACATCCATAAAGTGCCAATACAAGGTGAATAGACGGATTCGCATTTTTTCAAATGGATTGGTAACCAATATTAATTTTCGGATTCCGTCTTCTTGGGTTTTGCGAAGCTGAAACAAAAGTATCAACCCAAAAACCATAGCACCCAACAAATGGAAAATGTGAATGCCGGACAATACATAAAGGAAACTTCCACTGGGAATCCCTGTGAAATTAATTCCCATCAGCTCAAGTTCTTTCCATCCTGCAAACTGAAGAATGGTAAAAGCCACTCCCAGAAAAAAAGTGTTTCTCAATGCTCCTTCCAACTGGGGAAGTTTTTCTTCCTGATAATACAGGCGCATTTTGCTGGCGGTATATCCACTCAAAACCAATAGAAAGGTCGAGATTAGAAAGGCAATCGGAATATGGCGCCCAGGGCCCTCCAGAAGGTGAAGTCCCGAGAACAGGTACGCAGCGGCCAAAAACAGAAAAATCAAACCAGTACTGATCATCCCCAAATACATCAGCATTTCGTAGGGATGGAGACTTTCCAACCTTTGGATTGTGGAAGAAGAGCTATTCGGTTTTCCCATATTTCCCAAACATTTTAAAACCCGCTTGGTTCAGAAAATTACCAATTCTGAGGATATTCCTCTCATAAAAGACAAAAGCCCTAAATTTGTCCCTCTTAATCCTATCACGTCCCAAACTCAACGAAAGTGGATCGTAAATCCTTGATTTCTTTATATCAGTCAGACCCGATTTTTCAAACTCTCAGCCACCAGCTCAATGCTCAGGAGAAATTCAGGGTGCAGGTCAGAGGACTTTCTGGAAGCTTGGACATGTTGGTGTTTTCAGCGTTTTTCCTTCAAAATGAAGGCACACACCTCATCATTGCACAAGACAAAGAAGAGGCAGCCTATCTTAATTCTGATTTGCAGAATCTACTGGGAAAAGACGATTACCTGATATTCCCCAGCAGCTTTAAGCGCCCCTACCAGTATGACGAAGTGGACAATGCCAATGTCCTGATGCGGGCCGAAATCCTGAATAAAATTCTCGAATCCAAGGAAAAGTCCTCTATTTATATCACCTATCCGGAGGCCTTGTATGAAAAAGTCATCAACAAAAGATCCTTGGTGGAAAACACCTTTTCCGTGCGGGTGGGGGAGGCGATAGACATGGAGTTTGTCTCAGAGTTGTTGGCGAGCTATGACTTTGAGCGAACGGATTTTGTATATGAGCCTGGACAGTTTGCCATCCGTGGGGGAATATTGGACGTATTTTCTTATTCCCATGAACACCCCTATCGATTGGAACTATTTGGGAAAGAGGTGGAAAGCATCCGGACTTTTGATGCCGAAAGCCAGCTTTCTATAGATTCGGTTGACCAGATTTCTTTGATCCCCAACGTACAGACCAAGCTTCTTCAGGAGGTTCGGCAGTCATTTTTGGAATTCCTTCCAGAAAAAACCACCCTTTGGATCAAAGACTACCAACTGACTGTGGACGTGATGGAAGAATGCTTTCACAAGGCAGAACAGGCATTTTCCCAGATTGTCAACCAAACCAAAGCAGAAAAACTGGTACTTAAGCCTCAGGACATTTTCGAATCAGGAAAGAATTTTATCAGGCAGGTAGAGAAATTCTCCGTGGTGGAATTTGGGAGGCAGTTTTATCTCAAAACCGAAACTAAAACAGTTTGGGAAAGCCAGCCTCAGCCTTCTTTCAACAAGAACTTTGATTTGCTGGTCACCAACCTTTCTGAAAATGAAAAACTTGGCTACACCAATCTGATCATCGCCGAAAACGAAAAGCAAATCGACCGACTGCTGGGGATATTTCACGAATTAGATCCTACACTTCAAGTTCAAAGCATGCTTCTCGGTCTTAGAGAGGGTTTTGTAGACCGAAACTTAAAGATTGCCTGCTATACCGATCATCAGCTTTTTGAGCGATTCCATCGCTACAAGTCCCGTCACAAGGCCAGTAAATCCAAGGCACTGACGATCAAAGAGCTGAAGAGCCTTCATCCTGGAGATTTTATTGTCCATGTGGATTATGGGGTAGGAAGGTTTGCCGGGTTGGAAAAGGTAGATGTGGGAGGAAAAATGCAGGAAGCTGTCCGACTCGTATTTAGGGATGATGATCTCCTGTATGTGAACATTCACTCTTTACACAAAATATCCAAGTATTCTGGTCAGGAAGGTCAAACCCCATCCATGTCCAAACTCGGATCTCCGGAATGGGAGAATAAAAAGAGCCGTGTCAAAAAACAGGTCAAGGATATCGCCAAAGATCTGATTAACCTGTATGCGAAAAGAAGATCGGCTCATGGATTTCCCTTTTCCCATGATTCTGTACTTCAAATCGAACTTGAGTCCAGCTTTATTTACGAAGACACTCCAGATCAAGCCTTGGCTACCTCTGATGTCAAGTCCGACATGGAAAAGCAATATCCTATGGATCGATTGGTGTGCGGGGATGTGGGATTTGGAAAAACTGAAGTCGCCATCCGGGCAGCGTTTAAAGCAGTCAATGACCGAAAGCAGGTGGCGGTATTGGTACCTACTACCATCCTGGCGATGCAGCATTATCAGACTTTTAAGGAAAGGCTTGAAAATTTCCCGGTTAAGGTGGATTACATCAACCGATTCCGAACAGCAAAAGAAATCAAAGAGATTGTCTCTCAGGTCAAGACCGGAGAAATTGATATTTTGGTGGGCACCCACAAAATCGTCAATAAGGACATTGTATTCAAGGATTTAGGATTGCTAATAATCGACGAGGAGCAAAAATTCGGAGTAAAAGTCAAGGACCAGCTCAAGAACCTGCGGGTAAATGTGGATGTGTTGACTTTGACTGCTACGCCAATCCCAAGGACTTTGCACTTCTCGCTCATGGGAGCCAGGGACCTTTCAGTGATTGCCACTCCTCCTCCCAATCGTCAACCGGTGACCACGGAAGTGCAAACTTTTCAAGAAGAAGTCATCAGGGATGCCGTTTCCTATGAACTTCGCCGCGGAGGTCAGGTTTTCTTCGTGCACAATCGGGTTGGGGAAATCGACAGTATTGCCAACCTGATCATGAAGCTGGTACCGGATGCAAGAGTGGTGGGAGCTCACGGGCAAATGGATGGGAAAAAACTGGAAAAGATCATGGTAGATTTTATCAACCATGAATACGATGTCCTAGTCTCCACCAATATCATTGAATCAGGCCTGGATATACCCAATGCCAATACCATTATCATTAACCGGGCTCATATGTTTGGTCTCAGTGACCTTCATCAAATGAGAGGTCGGGTGGGCCGAAGTAATAAAAAGGCATTTTGCTACCTCCTTACGCCACCGATGTCCGGGCTAACCCCGGAAGCAAGAAAACGGCTGCAGACTTTGGAAGAGTTTTCAGATTTGGGGGATGGGTTTAAAGTAGCCATGAAAGATCTGGATATTCGAGGCGCAGGAAATCTCCTGGGTGCAGAGCAAAGTGGATTTATTACAGATTTGGGCTTTGAGATGTATCACAAAATACTGGATGAGGCTGTCCAGGAATTGAAGGAAAATGAATTTGCGGCGCTTTTTGAAACAGATCTCAAGGAAAAAGTAAAAGTCTTGGTTCAGGATTGTACCATTGAAACAGACTTGGAGCTTTTGATTCCGGAAGAATATGTGGGAAATATCAGCGAAAGATTGGGCCTGTATTCCAAACTGGATTCCATTAAAAACGAAGAAGAATTGGGGAAATTTTCCGACATGCTTCAGGATAGATTTGGGCCATTACCGGAGGTTGTAAAAGAGCTTCTGGAAACCGTCAAGCTCCGATGGCTGGCAGAGAAATTGGGAATTGAAAAGCTGGTTTTGAAAAACCATCAGATGAAATGTTATTTATTGCCATCTAGCCGGGATGATTTTTATTCCTCTCCGATTTTTGGAAGTATCATGAAATTTGCTCAGGTTCATTCCCGCATTTGTAAAATAAAAGAATCCAAAAACCGTTTGATACTTACCATCGAAGGCATAAAGACCATCAAAGGGGCCGAAAGGATGCTTTTGGAAATGAATTAGTAAAAAATCATAAAAATTTAACTGGCATAAATATTGTGATTTCGACCTAGAATTTTGCAGAATATGCTTCATTTTAGGCATTTGAGGGTGTTCGCCAATTTTACCAATCCTAAAAATCATTGGAACTCGGTTTCAATGCTTCTATATTAGCAAACTGAAATAGACCAAACTTCTGAAATATGCGTCTTACAAACAATTCTTGGGGACTTTGGGCATCAACGCTGATGCTGGTTTCTGCGAGCATTTTGTCCTCCTGTAATAAAACTCCGGGATACGGTAGAAGAACCGCAAACGACCCAGGTAAAAAAAGTGCTACCACCGGTAGTGCCTTTTCCTTTGACGAAACTGACTCCACCAACTTTTTTGTAGCAAGAAAAGCTGAGCAAATCCCTGGGCCAAACTTGAAATTTATTCAAGGTGGTAGAACTGTCTTAGGTTCTCAGGAAGATGACATCATGGCTTTCCGTGACAACTTGGAAAGAACCGTTTCCATTGCCTCTTTTTATATGGATGAAACCGAAATCACTAACAATGATTATCGGGAGTTCCTTTTCTATATGAAAAAGAAAGTAAGTGCTGACTCCATTGCCAAATTGGAGCCTGCAGATAATGTTTGGTCTGGTGCCATGTCTTTCAATGACCTTTATCAGTCGTATTACTTTAGATTCCCAGGTTTTAATTTCTATCCTGTAGCAGGAGTATCTTGGAGACAAGCGGACACTTATTCAAAGTGGAGAACAGAGATGGTTCAGGACTTGGTTAGAAAAGAACGAGGAATAGACTCTTCATTTACAAAAAATCAGCTGATCGAACGAGGTGTAGCTATTGCAGACTTCAGACTTCCAAACGAAGCAGAGTGGGAATATGCAGCCAAGGCGATGATCGGAACCCAGTATTTGGATGAAAATCAAGAGTACGGCCGAATCTATCCTTGGGATGGAAGAGGGGTAAGAAATCCTTACAATGTTAAAAGAAAAGGAAAGCAGGGTGATTTCTTAGCTAACTTCAAAAGAGGACGCGGTGACTATGCGGGTATCTCAGGTAACCAAAGAAATGACGGGGAAATCCTTCCTACCAACGTCTATGACATGGCTCCAAATGATTTTGGTCTTTACCACATGGCTGGAAACATGAACGAATGGGTTTATGACGTTTATCGACCATTGACTTTCCAAGATGCTGATGATTTGAACCCATTGAGAAAAGATGGAGTCTATGATGAGCAAGAAAATTATGAAACCTCTATGTTCACCGATGAGCTTAGAGTTTATAAAGGCGGTTCTTGGAAAGATGTAGCTTACTGGCTTGCTCCGGGTACCAGAAGATTTATGCACCAAGATTCTGCTACCAACCATATTGGTTTCAGATGTGCAATGATCTCCATCGGAGAAAGAGGAAAATAATCCTGTCTAAAATATTGATGAAGCCCGGCAGAAATGTCGGGCTTTTTTATGCCCTCAATGGGATTCTTGATTAAAAGGTGGTTTGGATAGAATGCCAAGGATCAAATAACCAAGGATCTTAGTGCCCACAATAAAAAATAAATGGGGAATGAGGAGCTTACTTAAGTCTGTATTTGGGGAAAGGTTTATCAAAAAAAGACATTCTTCAATAAGCCCAAAGCCAATTATTGCCCACCTAGATGAATTGCGAATAATCGATTGAAGCCTTGTTTAGGACTATCTATCCACTTATCAAAACCAAAAAGCCTGTCCGATCTGGACAGGCCTTTTGGTTATAAGTCTTTTCTCTTGATACCTCAGTTGGATTACATCGTATCCACTTTCTTCTGTCTTCCGGTATAGCCGAAGGAGCTTTTGCCCACTCTCAGCTCTGTGCGTCTGTTCAGCTGATGCATCGCCGGAGTACAGGTCACCGTGTTGCAGTCATGGATCGGGCGGGTCTCTCCAAACCACTGGTATTCCAAGCGGTTGT
>NZ_AUBV01000001.1 GCF_000429425.1 Algoriphagus mannitolivorans DSM 15301 | reverse complement strand
GGTTACTTTTTGGACTTCAAAAAGTGACAAGGAAAGAAGGGACTGAGGTTCCTAAGACGGGTTAATTATATACTAAAGGGATTTTTCTCCATTGGCCTTGAGGAAAATACTTTAGGCTTTTCTCACGGTACTTTTTTCTTGATAAAAAAGTACCCAAAAGATCAAGACGTGCCCCGATAGCGATCGGGGTTCCCCGCGCAGGCCCAACCCACTCCCCGCTGCCACGTCAGCCCAACGCACACGTTGTCAAATGTTTGCATGCAAATTTCCGGGTGTATGTTTAGACGCCTGGCCCTTCGGGATTTGTGGTTTTTACCAAAGCTTGCATCTGTGCGATAGAAAAAGGAATCAGTGAAAAAAATCCTAAAAAAATCAAAGGGTAGAGGAGACCTATATGTCAATCTTATCGATCAGTTGAAAAAGATTAGCCCCCTATTCAAACTTTTTGACTCTGGGATTGTCCTTAAGGAATGGAAAAGAGTTATCCCGATTGGATGTCAAACTGCCTGAAATGGGCAGCGATTTATAATATACTTTGGGGGGCCTGGGTGGTGATTTGGCCCCATACCTTTTTCGAATGGACTGGAATGGCTCCCCTTCAACATTCCACCATTTGGCAAGGTACCGGTATGATTGTAGGAGTTTATGGTTTGGGCTATTGGTGGGCAAGCTACAATCCCCTAAAACACTGGCCCATCATAGCCGTCGGGTTTCTGGGAAAGATATTCGGGCCGATCGGATTCCTTTTCAATTACCTTGTTTTGAAAGAGATTCCCATTCAGTTTAGCTATACCTTATATACCAACGACCTGATTTGGTGGGTTCCTTTTTTTCTAATTCTGAAGAGAGTTCATACCGAAACCCAGTGGCAGCTCAAATGAGTCAAAATACCAGGGGTTGCTGGCTTGCCCTGCTAAAGGTTTTAAAGGAAAGCGAGGTTTAGAATTCGATGATTTGTCTAATTAGGCAAAAAAAATAGCGTGATATGGAATGGATTCGTCTTTCGGTTGACTCAGGGTTCTTTGTCCTGATTTGGTTGGTACAAGTCATCATTTATCCCTCTTTTAGTTATATGGACCGGGAGAAATTTAATTCCTGGCACCAACTATATACCCAAAAGATTCTCTATTTCGTGGGGCCTTTATTGTTTGTTCAGACCGCCGTGATCGGTTTACAAATCCTTTTTGACCCTCTTGGTTTCATGGTTGACGGGATTCTTTTAGGCATTATTTGGATCAACACCTTTTTTTTCGCTGTTCCCATTCACAATGCTATTGATCGAGGGGAAGATATAGAAAGTAATATCCAAAAACTCCTCCGAGTAAATCGATGGAGGGCCATTTTATGGACGGTTTTATTACTCCTTTCCTTGGGGAGAGTTTTTGAGTCAAATTTGTAATAGGAAAGCTTTCTCTCACAGTTAAAGTCCATGCCTCACTGCTGCTTTAGCCTGCTGAATAGGTCGTCAAAGGGAAGTTTGCTATTATTCGAAACGATGCTGGATGGAAACAAAGACCGGGGCCAAGGCTTTTGGGTACTTTTGGCCTTCAAAAGTACCAAGGGAAAAAGCGAGGGAAGTTCTTGGGACGGGTTATTTAATGCCAAAGGAATTGACCTGGTTTTCTCCATTTTCCTTCTAGGAGTGATTCATGTTTTTCTTACTGTTCTTTTGGCTTGATTTAGGACCGAGCGTATAAAAATGTCCGGTGGACATTTTTAGCGAGGGGCCAGGTGTAGGGTAGGGGAAAGGTCAAGACGTGCCCCGAAAGCTTTCGGGGTTCCCCGCGCAGGGCCTACCCACACCTCGCTGCCACGTCCGCCCACCGCACACGTAGTCCAAAGTAGGGCATTTGTATAGAAGAATGTTTGATTTCCTAGCACTAGGTATTCTATTGAAGGCCAGCTTTTAGCAGAAAATAATATTTTGAACGCGTGGCCCTTCGGGATTTGTGGTTTTTTCGATGTGATGAAAGGCGTAAAAAAAATGACTTGGCTCTCGAGTGGGCGAGAGAGACCCAGTCATTTTTAGTCATTCGAGCGAGAAAAAATCCATCCAAAAAGGGACTTTCTTTGAGTCGAAACGATGCTGGATGGAAACAAAGACCGGGGCCAAGTCTTTTTGGTTACTTTTTGGACTTCAAAAAGTGACAAGAAAAGAAGGGACTGAGGTTCCTAAGACGGGTTAATTATATACCAAAGGGATTTTCTCCATTGGCTTTGAGGAAAATACTTTAGGCTTTTCTCACGGTACTTTTTTCTTGATAAAAAAGTACCCAAAAAATCAAGAATTGGCTATGCTCCTCACGCACGATCCCACCGCACCCTCGCGGCCAATTCCTCCAACCGCACACGTTGTTATAGGTGAAATTTCGTTTTGAAGAAAGGCCTTAATTAGATGGAAACAAAGACCGGGGCCAAGGCTTTTGGGTACTTTTGGCCTTCAAAAGTACCCAAGAAAAAAGGCTGAACTCTTTCGAATCCAGCCTTTATCGTCAAATGATAATTTCTTAACCCTATTCTTTAGTCGCTTCAATCACCCCTCGGAAATACCCGAGCGACTCGGCAATACCCATAAATGGATTGTCCATATTCCGCTCGTGTTCCAGACTGCAAACTCCGGTATAACCAACTTTTCGAATCATTCTCACTAGGGAAGGAATTTCGATAATCCCTCTTCCCACTTCTAGGGAATACCCCAATTTGGTGGGACCGGTTACGTCTTTGATGTGCATGTCAAAGACACGGGTATGGTATTTTTCCAGATCGGCTACCGGGTCTTTGCCATTGCGGGTGTCGTGTCCGATGTCCAGGCACATGCCCATTCTCGGATCGAGATCTTTGGTATGCTTCCAGACATCGTCAGCATCTGGATAGATTTGAATATCTGGTCCATGTAAGTGAATGGCGTATTTGAAATCATACTCCTGTACCTTTTTTTCCACATAGGGTAGCAGCTCCACATTGGGTACGCCCACGATTAGCTTGACCCCAACTCGTTTGGCATAGGCAAAGGCCCGGTCAACTTCCTCTACCGATCGCATGTAGATTGGGCCAACGGCATATCCGGTCACTCCATGGGCTTTCAGCTTTTCATGGAAAGCAGCAATTTCCGCATCGGTACTGTTCATGGGCAAATGAAAATCCTTGATGCATAGGTAATGGACATCCAAGGCTTTTAAGGTTTCTAGGGTTTTGTCGAGGTCGAATCTTGCGAAGGTAAAGCCTGCGATTCCTACCTTGAATTGTTCGCCAGTTTCTGGAGGAGGTTGTGGTCCGGGTCTGGTTTCCTGTGCCTTGCAAACCATCAGGGAGAGGGCCAGCAAAAGAGTCAATAGGGTTGATTTCATCGAATTGTTTTAGGGATATATCTCAATCAAGTTAGCAAATGCAAACCAAAGAGAGTCCCCAGCTCTGCCAAATACTGCGGAATCGTTTGCTTTGATTTGGTCCGATGAATGAAAGGGAGGATTTTTTTTAGTATCAAGTATCAAGTATCAGGTATCAGGTATCAGGTATCAAGTCTGAAGTCTGAAGTCTGAAATCCGAAGTCTGAAATCCGAAATCCGTAATCCCCAATCCCATCAATTCCTCTCTATATACATCACCGCTGAATCCTCGATATACTTGATTGGGTTGAAGGAGGAGTAGAATTTATTCTTGAGATTGTTCAGGGGATTGTTGAGCGTCATGATCTTGGAGGTAAACTCCGTCGGGAATTTTCCGGAATCCCCATAAACCTTGATCAAAGACTCATACTGCTCGATATTGGCCTGCATCCGCATAGTCAGGGTTCCAAAACGCATTCTTAGCGACTGGACTTTGTACATATAGGTTTCCACCTGTCCAAGCCATTTTCCCCGAGTGTCGGAGTTTCGTTCCAGAGCTGCAATCTTATCGGAAATGGCCTTTCTGCATTCGTTTTTGAAGAGTTCCCGCTCGGAATCCAGTGTGGCTTTCAGGTATCTGCTTTGGAATCTAGCCTTATCTATCCCGAAGTAAGTCAGTTGCTCTTCCAACAACTGGTTGTTTTCCTTTTGAAGCAACTCCAATTCCTTGTTGATCAGCATCCATTCGTGGTCGATGACGGATTTTTGCTGCTCAAACTGGCTGGTGACAGTCAGGATTCGGAGCATTTCGGGAGATTTTTCATACAGCTCCTTTTCCTTTTTACCTAGGGTTGAAACCATGCTCGTTACGCCGGAAATGGCCGTATTGACCATAGTGCCATAAAGCGGAACGGCCGAGGAAGCGGTGGAAATCAGATTAATGGAATTTTGCACCACGCTCATCATGGTATCGCTTTGTCCTTCTTTGGAATACCACTTGTCAAACTCGGTCTTCCAGGAGGTAAAGGACTTGTATTGTTGGATTTTGGTCACATTACCCAACTGGTCAAAAAAGGATTGGGAGGTGAGGAAAAGTTCGACCGGCTGGATGTCCCGCTGAATGCTGAGAAGTTCGGTAAAAGCCAATTGTCCGTTGAGGTTGATTTTAGTCTTGGGAGCTTCTTCGAGGATTTTCAGGCGATCGTCCAAGGCCAATTGGAGTTTTTCCAAGTCATTGATCTTTTCCTTGTCCGAAGCGGTTCTGCTGTCAGCAGCGGCGATTTTTTCCGTGAGTTTGTTGACTAATTCCTCGTTGGTTTTGAGCTTTTGATTCAATTCTTTCAATTGGGAATCCCGCTCCAGCTTGATCTGTTCGGAAATTTCTTCCTGTGCGTAGCTGAATTGGAACAGACTGAAAAAGAGCAGGCTTAGCAAGAGTTTTTTGAAGCTCATGGTTATCAATTGAGAAGGGTGTATTGGAAGGGGTTTTTGCTGAAAGTCCTTAGCGAATTTGATACCAGATTATTTTAGTCCTAGGTTTAGTGGAGGGGTAGATAAGAAAATTTAACCTTGAGGTTGGGTTTGGTAGAGGGATGTTATTGGACTTAGCTTTTTGGATGACTCGTCTTATTCACTGAATCCACCCTAAATGTTTAGATTTAGGGGTCCATTTTTGGATTAAAATTTATAATGTTCCCTGTTTTTCCATTAGGTTATCGATTTCTTTAGCAATCAGTTTTGCGGCTATTGGACTCCAATGTGTATCATCGTAGAAGTAGAGATCCTTCTGATGAGGTATTGATTTCTTTAGAATTTCATCAGAGTTGAGATAAAGATAATTTTTGGGTAGACTTTCAAAGATTTTAAAAAATAGTGGTTGAGGGTATTTTTCTTTATCGACAATTTGGTCGTAATAAAACCCATATTTATCCGGGCTAAACAATACGATTAATTTTATTCCTTTTTCCGAAAGCTTTGAATTAATCAGGTTAATCTGATCGTTAAGCTTTTCTAACCGTTCCTTTTCCGAGTTGTCTGTAATGGAACGCAAGTCATCGAAGAAGAATAATAAATCTTTATTTTTTACTGAGAATAAAAAGTCTCTTGTCTCGACAATGTAGGTTTCAGAATAGAATGCGTTATCATCAACTAGATATCCCAAATTGAGGGTAGTAAACTTCAAAATCCTATCAGAGAATAGTTTGTCCACCTCGTTCGAATTATACCCAACCAAAGACTTTCTGGATTCTTTAATTTTCCATAATGAATCGAGCGTAAGAGTTAATGTTTGGTCGAAATCAATTCTCAGGGGGATGGACCTTTCTACAGATTGCAAAACAACGAATTCGACCTGGAGACTATCGAAAAAATCTCCATTCGCTAATTCGCTGAGAGTTTGGATAGGATTGTCATGGAAGTTTCTATCCAGATAGAGAAGGGAATCCCTTGAGTATTCTGCGAGATAATTGGTGAAGCTGTAGTTTCCTTGATCTGAAAAGGAATCGCCTATGACAAAAGTTTTAAATCGATGATTTTGCTGAATACTTAATTCTGAGAAGGAAGTGAAAAATTTTTCTCTCTCAAATTCCTCTTTGAACACCTCGGATTTATCATATCCTGATATATCTGCGATGTATCCAATTTTTAATAGATCTCCTTTGTCAGTGGAAAAAAAAGCCTCGGTGAGGATAAATGCTAAGATTATAGGAGAAATAAAGAAAGAAAACCTAATTATAAACTTTTCCATATTTTAAAATTGGAAATAGATAAACTGTTGATCCTTGCCACCAAACCAAAAAATCAAAGCTAAGATTGAATAATACAGGGTGTATCTAGAGATTCGAGACCAGTTACTGTCAAAGTGGGCGATTGCATAAGGTCTTTTTCTTCCTATCCATTCTATTACAATAAATAAAGCAACCAATATTAGGGTCGGCAATGCTAAAGAACCGTCTTTGAAATAGGGTATTGCAAAAAGAGATTTGGAGAAAATCGTGGAAAAGATTGTTTTAGCATGGGTAATATTTTCTGCTCTAAAAAAAATCCATGAAAAAAGAGTCATCACAAACGTAGTAGACATCATTAGGAATTCTCGAAAAGTAGGAAGAGTACGATCCTGAGAGACTATGCCCAAGTGATTTCTATTGTTGTTGGTGACCAAAAGGGGAAGGAAAAAAAGAGCGTTTAAAGCGCCCCAAGCAATAAACGTCCAATTGGCTCCATGCCAAAATCCGCTTACCAAAAAGATGATAAACGTGTTGCGTACTTTCATCCAAATACCACCTTTACTCCCCCCGAGCGGTATATAGAGATAATCTCGAAACCAGGTAGAAAGGGAAATATGCCATCTTCTCCAAAATTCTGCAATGTCCCTTGAGAAATAAGGATAATTGAAATTCTGCATAAGGTCAAAACCAAAAAGACGGGAAACTCCAATGGCAATGTCAGAATAACCGGAAAAGTCTCCATAAATCTGAAAAGCAAAAAAGAAAGCTCCTAACAGCAAGGTGCTGCCGGGGTAATCTCCGGAATTATCGAAAATCGTATTTGCAAATTGGGCACAATTATCGGCGATTACGACTTTTTTGAATAGACCCCAAAGGATTTGTCTCAGTCCATCCACAGCTTTAGAGTATTCAAAAATCCGTTTGTGGTAAAACTGAGGCAGCAAGTGGGTAGCTCTTTCTATAGGTCCGGCAACTAATTGCGGGAAAAAAGTCACAAAAGCTGAAAAAGCGATAAAATCTTTTGTAGGAGATAGCTTACGACGATATACATCAATGGAATAGCTAAGAGTTTGAAAGGTGTAAAAACTTATCCCTACAGGTAAAATTATGGTTAATGAGTGGGAATTTATTTGTTTTCCAAAAAGCGAAAATGCGGTTACAAAATTTTCCTGAAAGAAATTATAGTATTTAAAAAATCCCAGAAAGCCCAAGTTTGTAGCAATACTGGTCCATAATAAAAATTTTCTTTTTATAGGATTCTCTTGCTTAGATAGACCTAATCCAACCAGATAGTCGACAATAGAACTAAATAAAACCAAGAATAAAAACCTCCAATCCCACCATCCATAGAATAGATAGCTTGCCGCCACAATCAATAAATTTTGAAGCTTTAAATTCTTGTTGGCAACAAACCAATATAGTAAGAAAACAATAGGTAAGAATATCGCAAAATCAAGCGAGTTGAAAAGCATTTTGATTTAAACAGTTTATAATTTAACCCTCCAATAAAAAGTGGTTTGAATCTTTTCTAAAAGAATAAATTTCAAATAAATAAAAACTAAACAAAATCATCCTCAGGTCAGACTCTCTAAAGATGATTTTGCTTAGGTGTTGATTTTTCAACCTTTAGTTTCTACCCATTTCCTAGCATTCACAAACGCTTCCAACCAAGGGGTGAATTCGTCGTTTCTGTCGGTTGGATAATGCGCCCAGTTCCAAGGCTTCAGGCTTCGCTCGATATGCGGCATGATCGCTAGATGTCTTCCATCCTGCGAAGCAATTCCCGCGGTCGCAAAGTCGGAGCCGTTTGGATTGCCCGGATAGGCGGCGTAGCTATATTTCATTGCAAAGTGGTAAGCCGATTCACCTTTTGGAAGGGAGAATTTGCCTTCTCCGTGCGCAACCCACACGCCCAATCGCTGACCGCTCAAGCTGCCCAGCATCACGGAGTTGTTTTGAGGAATGGTCACATTTACAAAGCAAGACTCAAACTTGTGGCTGGCGTTGTGGAGCATTTTTGGCTTCTGCTCATGATCAGGAGTCACCAGACCCAATTCGATCATCAACTGACAGCCATTACAAACTCCCAAGGAAAGCGTGTCAGGGCGTGCGTAGAAGTTGTCCAAAGCTTGCTTAGCCTTAGGGTTATAAAGGAAGGCACCAGCCCAGCCTTTGGCAGAACCCAACACGTCAGAGTTGGAGAACCCTCCTACGAACACAATCATCTTCACATCGCTCAGATCTTCCCGACCGGCGATTAGGTCCGTCATGTGCACGTCTTTGACCTCAAATCCGGCCAACCAAAGGGCATAAGCCATTTCACGGTCACCATTCACCCCTTTTTCACGGATGATGGCTGCCTTGGCTCTGCCTTTTTCCTTTCGGGCTGGATTTAAGCCCAGCTTGGCAAAGCTTCCGGTCCAGTTGGGCGCAAACTCGTAGCTCAGAACTTGCTTTTTATAGTTTTCAAAACGGTCCTTGGCAAGTTTTTCCCCGCTTTGTTTTCTGTCCAATAAATAGGAAGACTTGAACCAAAGATCTCTCAATGGTGCAACGTCTAGGGTTTGGGCTTCCAGACTCACTTTTCCGTCTAAGGTTACTTCCGCCAGTTCCACGAAGTCCACCTCGGCTGCACTTAGGATTTCCTCGGCAGCATGATCATTTCCGACTTGAATCAGGATCCCTGGATTTTCTGCAAACAAGGCCTTAATGATATTGCTTTCCGCCAAGCGGCTTTCTTTCACGGAAAGACCGACATGTTGGCTTGGGAAGCACATTTCCAGCAAAGCAGTCAAAATCCCGCCTGAGGAAACATCGTGTCCTGCCAAGACCAAACCTTTTTCGATCAATTCCTGAACAGTTTCAAAGGCTTTGGCGAAATAGGCGGCATCGGTAACGTCCGGAGTTTCCTGACCTACTTTGTTTAGGATTTGGTATAGAGAAGAGCCGGCCAGTTTTGCGGCATCTTTGGAAAAATCCAAATAAAGAACCTTGGTCCCTGCCTGAGGAATCAAGGCTGCTTTTGCAGTCTTTTTTACATCAGTACATTCTCCCACCGTGGAAATGATCACGGTGCCCGGAGAATAAACTACTTTTCCGTTAGGGTATTTCTGAGTCATAGAAAGGGAGTCCTTTCCGGTAGGAATATTCACTCCCAGTTCGATGGCAAAATCCGAACAGGCCTTGACAGCACGGTACAGTCGGTCATTTTCTCCAGGATTCTTGGCAGGCCACATCCAGTTGGCAGAAAGAGAGACGCCCTTCAAACCATCTGCGATCGGCGCAAAGACCAGGTTGGTCAAGGCCTCGGCGATGGCCAGTCTCGAGCCCGCTTCCGCATCGGCCAAAGCTGCAACAGGAGCATGCCCGATGGAAGTGGCAATACCCTTGTTGCCGGTAAAGTCCAAAGCCATGACGCCAAGGTCATTGAGTGGAACTTGGATTTCTCCAACGGTTTGCTGGGTAGCAACCCGGCCAGTCACGGATCGGTCCACCTTATTGGTTAGCCAGTCCTTACAGGCTACAGCTTCGAGCTGAAGGACTTCCTGAATGTATTCCTGAAGTTTGGAAGGCTCGAACTCCCCTTCTTCAAACTTTGGAGCCAGTCCACTTTGGTCTTCCAAAACAGTTTTTGGAGAGGAGCCAAACATGTAGGCCAAATCCCAATCTACTGGCTTTTCGCCGGTCTTTTGGTTTTCGAACTTGAAGTGCATGTCGCCGGTGGTTTCACCTACAACATAGAATGGTGCACGTTCCCTTTCAGAGAGCTGCTTCAGGGTATCGACATCTTTCTTGCCGACCACTAAGCCCATTCTTTCTTGGGATTCGTTGCCGATGATTTCTTTGGAAGAAAGAGTAGGATCTCCAACCGGCAATTGGTCAATATGGATTGTTCCTCCAGTGCTTTCCACAAGTTCAGAAAGGCAATTGAGATGCCCTCCGGCTCCGTGGTCGTGAATGGAAATGATCGGATTGTTCTCACTTTCCGCCATGGCACGGATCACGTTGGATACCCGCTTTTGCATTTCCGGATTGGATCGCTGTACGGCGTTCAGTTCGATGGCATTGGAAAGTTCGCCGGTATTCAGAGAAGACACGGCAGATCCGCCCATTCCGATGCGGTAGTTGTCTCCACCCATGATCACAATCTGATCTCCGGTTCCTGGTTCACCTTTTTTAGTGTACTTGGCATTGGTGAATCCAACCCCTCCGGCCAGCATGATCACTTTGTCGAAACCGTATTGCTTATTGGCTTCTTCATGCTCAAAAGTGAGCAATGAGCCCGCGATAAGGGGTTGACCAAATTTGTTCCCAAAATCAGAAGCTCCGTTGGATGCTTTGATCAAGATGTCCATGGGAGTTTGGTACAGCCAAGGGCGCTCGGCGAGGTTCTTTTCCCAGCTTCTTCCTTTTTCGGATCTGGAATAGGAAGTCATGTACACGGCTGTTCCAGCCAAAGGAATGGAAGCCGTTCCTCCCGCCAATCGGTCTCGGATTTCTCCTCCAGAACCTGTGGCCGCTCCGTTGAAAGGTTCAACAGTGGTTGGAAAGTTATGGGTTTCAGCTTTTAGCGAAATTACGGAGTCAATTTCCCGGGTTTCGAAAAAGTCTGCCTGATGCTGAGTTTTTGGGGCAAACTGCTGGATTTTTGGCCCTTGGATAAAGGCCACATTGTCCTTATAAGCAGAAGCAATTCTGTTAGGATGTTTTTTGGATGTTTCCTTGATCAGTTGGAAAAGCGTCATCGGCTTTTCTTCTCCGTCAATCACAAAAGATCCATTGAAAATCTTGTGTCGGCAATGTTCGGAGTTGACTTGGGAAAACCCGAAGACTTCCGAATCAGTCAAAGGACGGCCCAGCTGCTTGGATACATTTTCCAAATAATCCACTTCTTCCTGGCTCAAAGCCAGACCTTCGGATTTGTTGTAGGAGGCGATGTCAGTTACCGGCTTGATTGGCTCCGGCTGCAGGTGGATGTCAAAAATCTCCTGATCCAAACCATCGTAGGCCTTTTGGAGCATGGGGTCAATCTGATCACCTTCGGCCATTGGGAAGAATTCCTCAATTCGCTGAATACCCTGGATCCCCATATTGACAGTGATTTCTACTGCATTGGTGGACCAGGGAGTGATCATTTCTTTTCGGGGACCGGAGAATTTTCCGGCCACTTTTTCACCTGGAATCTGCTTTGCCTGGCCAAATAGCCAAGTAAGTTTGTCTAGGTCTTCCGTGCTGAGAGGGTGAGATACTTGAACTCCGTAGATGAGTTTCTGAGGGGATTCAAAGAAGAAAATCATGTCCTTGGGCTGGTAAGTCGCAAAGGTAAGGAATTGGGGGGAAGGTTGAAAAGCAGGAAAATGAAAATTCATGACTTCCTGCTGAAATGCTGCCTATTGTGGATTTGAACGGAAGGTTTTTTGAAAAATCGAACCAATTGCCTGAAATAGAAAACCTATCTGGGGCAAAAACGTGTGGTATTGTGTTTTTCAATCAACCATCTCCCTTTTTCATTCTGTCAAGCTCGGGTATTCTTAAGAATGTCCAATAGGAACGTGCTTTTTATTTCTTGTCAGGGTTGGATATTCACTGAATTTCAAGCTTTTGAGGCGCTAAATTGAATAAAATTCGTTTAGGCTTTGGGATTTGCCAGGCAATTAAAATTCTGATTTCTTGGAATAATTACACTTGGTGGTAGGGTTTTGTGGAAGATCAGAGCTTATTAGGCAAATAATATTTTATGTAAATCCGCTTTCTAACCAGTATGCCATACACAATGAATAAAATCCCGCTTGAGGTTCAGTTTTAGCTAGCTTCGGACTTCGGACTTCGGGCTTCGGTCTTCCGACGGGCCAACCAAAGGAGTTAAGGATTGTGGAGCAATTGCGGAAATCCACATAATATTTTATAAAAACTCAGGAAACTTTGCGCGACGCAATAGTTTCCGTAGTTTTGCACTCTGTTTCAAAAAGGGGAAAGTAATTGGAGACTAGAGAGAAAATTTTGGACATCGCAAAGGAGCAATTCTCCAAGTTTGGCGCAAGAACGGTAACCATGGAGGATTTGGCTCGTGCAGCAGGGATTTCCAAGAAGACGATTTACCAGGAGTTTGCGGACAAAAAGGATTTAGTAAAAGAGGTATTTGCAAAAATTCTGGAAGAAGACCATAACAAGATCATCAAAATCCAAGAAGGTGAAGATAAAGTGATCGAGCATTTGGTAAAAATGTCTCAGCTGATGAGTGAGCGCCTTACCTCTATCAATCCTTTAGTGATCGTAGAGGTGCAGAAATATTTTCCGGAGGCTTGGAAAATGTTTGAAGAATTTAAAACCAATCGCCTCCAGGAAGATTTAGTGAAGGTGCTGGATCGTGGAATTGAACTGGGCTATTTCCGTGCCGAGATTGATTCCAAGATTATGGCCAAAGTAAGAATCAATCAGATCACCAGTGCATTCGACCCGAATAATTTCAATAACCCGAATTTCAATTTTGTAGAAGAGAATTTGGTCTTGATAGACCATTTTCTTCATGGAATCTTCACCGAAAAAGGAAGAGAGGCTTACCAGTCCAAAAAGAACAGTAAAATCTGAAACCAACTTAGTATGAATAAATTTATTCCAGCCCTACTGCTATTCCTGGTTGCGTTTTCTTCGCCCAATTTTGCGCAGCAAACTGCCGAATTGACGCTTAGAGAAGCCGTTGAATATGCAATCGAAAACAATCCACAAACCAAAAATGCCCGATTGGAGGTCTTTGTATCCAAAGCGACGCAAAAAGAATATACCGCTCCGGGCTTACCTCAGATTACCGGGTCTTATAATTTGGACTACAATCCAAAAATCCCAGTGGTGTTTTTGCCTAACCAGCCACCATTTGGCGATCCAACCAATCCCAGTGATGTAATTCCGGCGCGTTTTGGCGTGAGCTACTCCTCTGGTCTTGGGATTAATCTTTCGCAGATGATTTTCGACGGATCCTTCTTTGTAGGCCTCCGTGCAGCCAAGACACTTCAGGAATTGACTCAGTACGATCTGGGCAAAGCTGAAAACGATGTTATCGAAAGTGTGAAAAAGGCCTACTTCGGAGTTTTGGTCAATCAGGAGAGAATTCGTCTGGCTCAGGCAAATTTGGCTCGAATCGATTCTTTGGTGAAAGAAACCAAGGCCCTTTATGAAGCCGGTTTTGTGGAGAAAATTGATGTTTCGAGAGTTCAGGTGCAGCGAAACAATACATTGACCCAATATCAAAGAAGCCTTACAGCTTGGGAGGTCAGCAAAGAGTTGCTAAAACTGCAGATGGGGATGCCTTTGGATGTTGATATCCTTATCTCAGAATCTCTGATTGAATTAAACCCGAAGGATCAACTGCCGGAACTCCTGTCCATCGAGGGGACTACCCGGGTAGAATTGAACCAGATCAACACCCAGCTTGAAATGTCCAGACTGGATTTGAAAAACAATACCGTGCAGTACATGCCTTCCATTGACTTCAATGCCAACTTCAGAAGACAAGGTGCCGGAAATACCATGGAGACAGTTTTCAGCTCTGACAATTGGTTCAGCAGTTCCTTGCTTGGTGTGAGCATGCAGATTCCGATTTTTGACGGACTGAGCAAAAGCGCCAGAATCCAAAGAAATCGGGTTCAGATCAATCAGCTGGAAAATCAGCGGAACTTCCTCACGGAAAGTATTAAAAATGAGATATACTCTGCAAAAGCAAATCTTCAAAATGACTTGAGTATTCTGGAAGTTCAGGAAGAAAATCTAAGCCTAGCCAAGGAAGTCTATGACATTGCCACCATCAAATACCGAGAAGGAGTGGGCTCCAACTTGGAGGTGGTGGAAGCGGATGCCGACTTGATTCAGGCAGAAATCAACTACCTCGGAGCCTTGTATGACGGCTTGGTTTCCAAAGTAAATCTTGAAAAAGCCCTAGGCCTTTTGAAGGCCGATTTGAACAACTAAACCAACACCTACCTCTAACAAGAAATTTATGAAACCTATCTTTAAATATTTGCCCCTACTGGCTTTGTCTGTGTTGATGATTTCCTGTAAAAAGGATGATTTGGCAGCTAAAAAAGAAAAGCTGGAGACCTTGAAAAGCAACTTGGCTTCCATCAGTACCGAGATCCGTGAGCTGGAAAAGGAGCTTTCCGACTTGGATCCTGAATTTGCTGCGCAAAACAAAAAACCGATTTTGATCACCACAGCAGCTGTCCGAAAAGGGGAGTTTACTCATTTTGTGGAAGTCACCGGTTCGGTGTTGTCCAAAAAGAACGTCAGCATCAGCTCTGAAATTTCCGGAAGGATTCTGCAAGTAAGTGCAGTGGAAGGTATGCGAATGGCCAAAGGGCAGGTATTGGCAGTGATTGATTCCGAAGGGATCCAGAGAAATATCGAGGAAATGGAAAACTCCCTTTCCTTGGCCAAAACAATCTTTGAAAAACAGGAGAGACTTTGGAAACAGCAAATCGGAACCGAAATCCAATACCTGGAAGCCAAAAACAGAAAAGAAGGTTTGGAAAAAAGCCTTGCCTCTTTGAAAACGCAGCTATCCAAAGCCTATATCAGAGCGCCATTCAATGGAACTGTGGAAACCGTGCAGGCTAGACTGGGTGAATTGGTTCAGCCTGGAGTTCCTATGTTTCAGTTCGTAGGTGAAAGTGATCTTTTTATCGAAGCAGATATTTCTGAAAGCTACGTGGGAGTACTACAAAAAGGAGATTCTGTAGAAGTGGCCTTCCCCTCTTTGGGAAAAACTTTTAATACCAAGGTATCTGCTGTAGGAGCCATTATCAATCCCAACAACCGGACTTTCAAAGTGGAAGTATTCCTTCCCCAAATCGGTGGGCTTAAGCCGAATATGATATCCGTGCTGAAGATTCAGGATTACAAAAATCCTAGCAGTGTAGTAGTGCCATCCCATTTGATTCTATCTGATAATCGAGGCGATTATGTTTTTGTAGTAGAGAATGACACAGCCAAAAAGAAATACATCGTGCGTGGCATGAGTACTGGCAACGAAACAGAAATTAAGGATGGCCTTGTAGGTACTGAAATATTGGTGGATAAAGGCTTCCGTGAAGTAGGCGATAACTTCAGCGTAAACATTGCCCAGCTATAAGTCATGACAGATTCTAATAATAAATCCATCATCAGGGAATTTGGCCTGTCCAGCTTTAGTGTGGACAATGCTACTTCCGTGGTCATTTTGACCTTGATTATCACGGTGCTGGGCTTGGGGGCATACCGAACCATGCCCAAGGAGAGCTTTCCCGAAATCGTCATTCCTACGGTATATATCGGTACGCCTTATCCCGGCAACTCGCCCGTGGATATGGAAAACCTGATTACCAGGCCTATTGAAAAAGAGCTCAAGTCTCTCAATAACGTTAAAGATATCCGATCTACCTCTGTACAGGATTTTTCCTCCATTGTGGTGGAGTTTAACCCCGGAGTAGAAATCTCCAAGGCTATTCAGGATGTCAAGGATGCGGTGGACAAGTCCAAGTCCGAACTGCCTTCAGATCTGGATCAAGATCCCAACGTGATAGAAGTGAATACTTCGGACTTTCCGATCATGAACGTGAATATTTCCGGGCCATATTCCGAGCAAGAGTTGAAGAAATTCGGGGAATACCTAGAGGATGCCATTGAAAAGCTTCCTGAAATTTCCAAAGCTGATCTTGCCGGAACTGTGGAGCGGGAAATTCAGATCAATGTGGATCCCTATAAAATGGAGGCAACGGGTGTGAGTTTCGGAGATATCTCCGGAGCGATTCAATCCGAAAACCTTACCATTTCAGGAGGAGCCATCCGCAGTGGAGATTTTGAACGTACGGTAAGGGTGGACGGAGAATTTACCAGTCCGAATGAATTGTTGGATATCATTGTCAAGACAGACCAGCAAAAAATCGTTTACCTGCGTGATGTTGCAGAAGTAAAGGATACCTATAAAGACAGAACTTCTTACGCCCGAAGCAAAAACCTTCCGGTAGTCACCATCAATGTGACGAAGAGAAGCGGGGAAAACCTTCTTGACGCAGCGGATAAAATCAAAATAATTATCCAAAACACCCAGAAAAACAGGTTTCCAAAGGATTTGGAGATATCCATTACCAATGACCAAAGTAAGCAAACGCGGACTCAGGTAAGTGACCTCGAAAACTCGATCATCTTCGGGATTATTCTGGTCGTGTTGGTTTTGATGTTCTTTATGGGATTCCGAAATGCCTTGTTTGTAGGTTCGGCGATTCCGCTTTCCATGTTTATTTCCTTCTTGATCCTGAATGCCTTCGGAATCACCCTCAACTTGATGGTCTTGTTTTCATTGATCTTGGCTTTGGGTATGTTGGTGGATAACGGGATTGTGGTCGTGGAAAATATTTACCGATTGATGCAGGAAGGTAAACCTATCCAAAGAGCTGCAAAAGAGGGCGTAGGAGAAGTGGCTTGGCCGATTATTACCTCTACGGCAACGACTTTGGCTGCCTTTTTACCTTTGGCTTTTTGGGATGATTTGGTAGGGGAGTTTATGAAATACCTTCCGATTACCCTGATTATTGTCTTGTCCTCTTCTCTGTTTGTGGCTTTGGTGATCAATCCGGTGATGACCTCCTTATTTATGAAAGTGGAGGATGTGAGCAAGGATAAGCCTAAGCAAAAATCAATATTGGTAGCAGGTTCATTCCTGATTTTATCCACCATCTTCTATTTGGTGGGCTTTACTGCCATGGGTTCCTTGGCCTTAGTGGCATGCCTCCTGACGCTTTTCAATGTGTTTCTTTTGAGAAAAGCCATCCGATGGTTCCAGACTGTCTTTTTGGTCAGACTGGAGAATGCGTATGAGGCTACTCTCAACAAAGCTTTGCATGGAAAAATGCCTTACGCAGTCTTTGGCGGTACTTTCGGTTTGTTGATCTTGTCCTTGGTATTGCTTGGGATTCGTGCTCCAAAAGTTCTTTTCTTTCCAGATAATCAGCCACAATTGGTTAATGTCTTTGTAGAGTTTCCAATCGGAACGGACATAGAGGCGACCAATACTTTTGTGGATAAAATGGAAGATGAAATGATGGATGCTTTGGAACCCTATCATGCCATTCTGGAGTCAGTAATTTCTCAGGTTGGAGAAGGAACTGGCGATCCTACCGAGGGTCCAAGCCAACAGTCGACACCGCACAAGGCGAAAATTACGATTGGTTTTGTGGATTACATCGATCGTCAGGGGATCAATACCAATGAGGCTATGGAAGTCATCAGGGACTTGGTGGAGAAATACCCTGGAGTACTGATCACTGTTGACAAGCAGCGAAATGGACCTCCAGTAGGGAAAGCGGTAAATATTGAATTTGTTGGGGAGAACTATGAGGAATTAATCGCCTTTGTCAATAAGACCAAGGAGTACCTGGAGTCCAACAATATTCCGGGATTGGAAGAACTAAAGACCGATTTGTCCACCGGTAATCCAGAGTTGATTGTTCATATCGATCGGGATAAAGCCAGAAGATTCGGGCTTTCTACTTCGACCATCGCCAATGAGCTTAGAACTTCCCTATTTGGTCTGGAAGTATCCAAGTTTAAAGAAGGAGAGGAAGATTTTCCTATCCAGCTTAGAATGGATGAGAATTACCGATATGACATCAATACCCTAGTCAACAAGAAAATCGGATTCAGAGACAAGTTTGGAGACAAGCGCGAGGTACCAATTTCTGCAGTGGCAAATATCGAATACAGCTCTACTTATGGATCTGTGAAGAGAAAGGATTTGGAAAAGGCGATCTCCATGTATTCCAATGTTTTGGATGGATATAACCCGACCGAAATCAACGCCCAGATTCAGAACTTGATGGCTAGTTTTGAAGCTCCTGATGGAATCACGGTGAAGTTTACTGGAGAGCAGGAGGAGCAGGCCAAATCTCAGGCTTTCTTGATGAGAGCATTGGCAATTGCCGTTTCCCTAATCTTCCTGATCATCGTAGCCCAATTCAATTCTGTAGTTAGCCCATTCATCATCATGACTTCAGTGCTCTTCAGTACCATTGGGGTATTCTTGGGTTTGGTGATTTTCAATATGGATTTCGTGGTGATCATGACGGGTATCGGAATCATATCCCTCGCGGGGGTAGTAGTTAACAATGCCATCGTACTAATTGATTATACCAATCTGGTACGCGAAAGAAAGCGAAAAGAAAAAGGAATTGCCGATGGGGAGTTTCTGGAATATGAAGATTTGCTGGGTAGTATCATCGAATCCGGAAAGACTCGTTTGAGACCGGTTTTGCTGACAGCAATCACGACAGTACTTGGATTGATCCCTTTAGCTATCGGGATGAATATCAATTTCAGCACCCTTTTGAGCGAGTTTGATCCACAGTTCTACGTGGGTGGAGACAATGCTGCCTTCTGGGGTCCAATGGCTTGGACTGTGATATTTGGGTTAACCTTTGCAACCCTCATTACGTTAGTCATCGTACCAGTCATGTATTTGCTTGCAGATAAACTCGTCATGAGACTGCGGAACCTAAAAGCATGATTGATTTAAGGTTGGTGGTTTTTTTTGACAAAACCTCCGAGACAATGTCTCGGGGGTTTTTAATTTTTTAAGGGGGACATTCTAGGTTCCTTTTTGTAATTTTGATCTCCCAAAAAAACTTTGTGAGATGCAGGAATTGAAATGGTATGTAATGTACACCACCTCCCGGTCGGAGAAAAAAGTGGCCGAGCGCCTTCGGGAAAGGGGTTGGGAAGTTTACTTGCCGATTGTTGAAGAGTTAAGGCAATGGTCTGACCGGAAAAAGAAGGTTCAACGCGCCCTTTTTAATGGATATGTTTTTGTGAAAACCAACCGAAACCAACTTTGGGAATGCCTGCAGGTTCCGGGAGCGGTAAAATTTGTACACTTTTCCGGACAGCACGCCACCATCCGTGAGGAGGAAATTGAAATTATTCAAAGGATCGTGGAGACCGGAGTGGCTGTGGAGACAGACGGCTCGGAAATCGAACCCGGAGAAAAAGTCAAGGTTATGGGTGGTCCTCTTCAAAACATGATTGGAGAGTGTGTGGAAAAAGGAAACAAGGACTACTTCCTGATTCGAATTCCGGGAATCTATCAGAACATGCTGATTACCATTGAGAGGAAATTCCTTCAAGTGATCGAAGAAGCCAATGCAAGCTGAGATCAGAACTCAAAATGATCGATTCTGGGTCTGGTTTTAAGTTTTTGTAGCTCAGGGTTAACTTTTCTCGAATCTACGGGAGTTCTTCTGGTCACCTGCACAGAGTCTTTGACCTCTTGGAGGCTTATTGTCCTAAGCGGTCCTAGATTAAGTGCTATGGTGTCTTCTTTATCGAGACTGTAAATGCTGACCCCTGCCATGTTTTCCTCCTGCAAAGCAAGGAATTCTTCCGCCTCCATAGAGAAGACAAGAATCTTGGAAGAACTGGATTCGTTTGGGTTTGTAGGATCCAAGCTCATGGCAATCAACACTTCTCCCCCCAAAGGAATGGATATACCACTGGTAGAATCTGTGTAATAATATTCGTCCGGAGCTTGGGAAATAGGAGAATTTTCCATGGAAGAATTGGAAGGGAACAGTATAATGGCAGCGAGAAAGATTACCGTGATGGAAGCCGCATAGGGAAGGATCTTTCTTAAAATGGAAGTTTTTTTCAAGGATTTGGGGGTCGGAGCTTTCGCCGAGGGGTGAGGAGGAGCCTCCGGAATTTCTGGAAAATCTGCGGGCAGGCGTTCCTTCAAACTCCTCTTTTCATTCTTAAAAATGGCTTCAGCTGGTGATTTAGTGTCTTGTTCTGCGGGCTTTTTGGAAATAGAAAGTCCGGATTCTGCGGTTTCGAATTTGGGTAAGGCTTGGGGAACCACTGCTTCTGCAGTGACTTCCCTTTCCAGAACCAAATCTTTTTTCCGCTCTTTTCCTTCAATGATCTGAATCAGCGAAATTCTTAAAATCAGACTGAATTTACCGGCAATCAACGGTTTTACCTCAAAAAGCCACTCGGTAAAGTCATCTTCTGAAATGAATTGTTCCTCGTTGTTTAAAGCATGGATTTCGAAATTGCTCCCACCTTTTCCCTGGATCAAAGAAACTTGCATGATTTCTCCCAATCTGATCGACTCGATCGATCTCTCTTCTTCTGGGATTTTGAGGTTTTCCTGCAGTAAAATCTCATCCCAGGCTAGCCTTACCGTACATCTCGTCCAAGTATCTACCTGCATCATCCCGGGGATATGGTAGAGAACTTTACCTTCTTTTTTGCTGGGAGTAGGGGCAGGAGGAGGATTTATTCCTTCTTTAAGAGCTGATAACAAAGGTTGATATTCCTTGGACCTCATGAGCTCCAGGGTAAGCGTGTTCATATTGCTTAGCCTGGAAGCCAAGTCATCAAAGGCCCCCCGGATGTCTGTGTAGAGATTGATGTCTTCTTGGATTTTCCGGGTATCAGCAAGATTTTCAAGTTCTTTGACGCTTTGATTGAGCTCTTTTATTTTTTGATCCCAATACTTCAAATAATTGACCATGCCCAAAGAATCATAGATATCTGCGTCGGGTAGGACAATTGGAAAAATGCGTTTGTAAAATTCTCCCTTTTTTTCCGCCTCCAGGAGTTCAAACATGCAGTTTTTGGACTTGAGGTACTTGTCAGAAATAATGAGAATGACTACGTCTCCTTTCCCGATTTGCTGCATAAACTCTCGGATAAGGCCCTTGAATCCAAGATCTGTCTTGTCCCGGGTCAGGTCTATTTTATGCTGGGTCAAAAGTGATTCCAGCTCTTTGGCTACTTCCTCACTTAATCCTCCCCAAGCATAGGAGATAAAAACTTGTTTTGAACTCATGTGCTAAAAGTCTTGATAGTCAAGATAAACCACTTTTCATTCAAGTCCAAAACCAAAAAAAAGGCAGTTCCCGGAACTGCCTTCACTTTTCGAATTGCAAATCTTTAATCCATTCCCTTCGGCACGAAGTATCTTCTAAATACAATCTGTGCCTGGAAAAGATGATCACCAAACCTATTGAAACCTACATTTCCGTCAAGATTGTCGGTAAAGGTCCACAACATAGTGCCTTCTCCGGCGATATCAGAATACGGGCCAACCCGGAGACTTAATCCAGCTCTTATCGGCACATAACCGGTAGTAATGGAATTTTTGCTGGGCCTTTCTTCAGGGCTAAACGATTTGGTCTGTTCTGTCACCACGTGCATCACGCCCAAACCTGCTCCACCGTATAGATTCACCGTAGACCTATTCATATGGTTAGAGAAAGGGATCAAATAAAAGCTAGGAATTATGTCAAAATAGTAAGCAGGGCCTTTTGCAGTGAAAGAGGCATTGTTGAAATACCATTTATCCCTTAGGGCAATGGGAGGATTTCCTCCGCTACTGATCCATTGAACTCCAGTGGTAGTTCTTAATTCTACCATAGGATTTAGCTTTCTGGTCAGAGCTATTGAAAATGCGGGTTTAATTGCAAAATTATAATCCCGGTATTGGCCTCCATTGTCTATGTAAGCAAAGGAAGGTCCTATGCCTAGCGTTAGAATATTGTCTCTGGAAATGCGCTCTTTGTAAAAATTTTGACTGTAGGAGCTGCCTATCGACAAACAAAACGCCAAAACTAAAATATGTCTCAAAAGGGGGTTCATAGGGATTCTTACAGATATAATAGAAAAAGGAAGCCTTATTATTGGCCCAACAAACATGCCAAGCCTTGATCTAATGCTCCTAACTTATTCAAAAGGAGGGATCTAGATACCCTCAAATGCTTTCTGGATTGATTCTTCAGTGCTTCTCAACTTGCTTCTGCAAAGTTTGATCAACTCAGAAGCTTCCTGAACCAAAGCCGATAGTTCATCCACGGTTTTGTTGCCTTCTTCCAGCTGGGTAAGGATAGTCTCCAGCCTTTGCATTGCCTCAGTGTAGTTCAAATCACTCATTTTCTTTTATCTCAGTAACGGTACTTAATATCTTTTGGTATTTGGAAATGGTCAATAACTCATCCCCCGGCTTGATTTTAACCAGGTTGATGGGTTTACCTCCGGATTCTGTCCGGGTGTAGCCTTTCTCCAAAAGCTTGGTGGGATCCAATTGTTTTAGAAGCAATTCCCGGTGGTTGATTTTTTCTTTCTCTTTTTGAAAATAGGCCAGACTCGTTTTTTTGAGTTCTCTGGCAATACTATCCAAAGTACTGCTCTGCAGCTTCAATACGTTTTTGGAAGAAAATCCCAGTCTGCTTCCAATCGCTTTGATTTTCTCTGACTCCATCGAAAGCTTGTTTCCACTCAAAAATCTTGCTCTTAAAGCCAATTGATGGATTTTTTGATCTTCTTCTTTAAGCTTTAAGCGAACTGATCTTTCCAGTCTTTGAAGATTCAATCCGAGGTTTTCTTCAAACTCCCGGAATCCTGCCAGTAAGAATTCAGCGACTGCGGTGGGAGTTTTCAGTCGGGTATGGGCTACCAAATCTGCCACTGTTTCATCTCTTTCATGGCCAATTCCTGTAAAGACAGGCAATGGACAATTTGCGATTTTGGCTGCCAATCGATAATCGTCAAAGCAGTCCAAGTCCAACTGCGCTCCTCCTCCTCTGATTAGGATCACTGCATCCAATTCTAGGGATTCGGCTGAAAGCTCTACTTTTTCCAAAGCTGAAATCAAGCTGTTGACAGCCTCATTTCCCTGCATCATGGATGGGAAAAGTCGATGATAGATCTGGTATCCGTAGCCGTTGTTCTCCAGTTGGTTTACAAAATCCCCATAGCCAGCGGCAGTAGGACTGGAAATCACAGCGATTTTTTGAATGACTTGAGGCAATTCATATCTCCCGTTCAATCGAAGCAAGCCTTCCCGAGTCAAGCGGTCAATGGTCTCTTGGCGAACTCTCGCCCGTTCACCCAGGGAATAAGAAGGGTCAATGTCCTTAACATTGATGCTAAGTCCATAGACAGGGTGGTAATTAACGGCCACCTGTGCGAGGACTTTCATGCCGTTTTTCAGGCTACTTCCTGTCACGGATTCAAATTTTGCTGCCACGCTCCTGTAGGTGAATTGCCACAGATTGGCTCGGATCTTAGCAAGAACCTGATTCCCCTGCTTTTCTACCAATTCAAAATAGACATGGCCCTGGGGAGCCTGCCTGAAGTCTGCCAGTTCCCCGATCACCCAATAAACCGGCTCCAATTCTGTCTCAAGGACAAGACGGATTTGCTCGGTCAGTTGGGAGACAGAAAGTGGGTTCATTTGCTGTGTTTTTGAAAGGCGGTTTTGATCTGGTTGCTCAGTTCATAGCTCGCGCGAAGCATAGGAAGTCTCACCTGATCACTGGAAATAATTCCCATGTGGTACAAAAGATTTTTGATGCCAACAGGATTTCCTTCCAGATACATCAGAGAGTTTAGGCTAAGAAGGGAATAAGTCGCTTGTAAAGCGGCCTCATGATCCCCATGAGTAAGTTTCTTGAATGTGTCAGGGAAGGCATTTGCCAAAACTGAAATCACTCCAGAGCCACCGATGCTTTGAATGGCTTTGGTCATCAGATCATCTCCTGAGAGGAGTAAAAAATCCTTTGGCATACCAGCAGCAATTTGGATGCATTGCTCCAAATTTCCTGAAGCTTCTTTCATTCCGATGATGTTGGGATGATGGGAAAGTTTCAAGGTGGTTGCAGCCGTCATGTTTGACATCGTGCGACCAGGGATGTTGTAGAGGACCACCGGAACGGGGGAAACATCTGCGATGGCAGTATAATGGGCTACGATGCCTTCTTGACTGGGCTTGTTGTAATAGGGGCTTACCGATAGAATGGAAGCAACTCCATAAAAGTCTGTATTTTGGATTTCATTCAAGACAGCTTGGGTATTGTTGCCTCCGATTCCCAGCATGACCGGAACGCGTCCATTGTTGAAGTTGAGACAAGCTTTTAGCACCTCTTTTTTCTCCTCTGTGGTAAGAGTCGTAGCCTCCCCGGTAGTGCCCAAGACTACCAGATAATCCACTCCTCCCGAGATCACGTGGTCAATAACTTTTCCCAGACCGTCAAAATCAATGGATTGATCGTCGAGAAAAGGAGTGACTAAAGCTACGCCGGTGCCTTTGAATGCGTTCATTGTTTCAGATTTGTTAGGGCTGCAAAGATACAGTCTTGAATCGTTATTCAGGTCCGTTTATAGAAAAAATAGGGTTTAAACTGTTTAAACCCATTTTCTAAACGTTCAAAGGTCTTAATCTTATGAATTCACCATCCTCAAAAACTCCTCTTCCGAAATCAGGGGAACGCCAAGCTTCTGGGCTTTCTCTTTCTTGCTTGGGCCCATATCTTCTCCTTCAATGATAAAATCCAGATTTTTGGAAACAGAAGATAGGTACTGACCTCCATGAGCTTGGACAAAATCCACGATTTCATCCCGCTTGAAGTTTTTGAGTTTTCCGGATGCTAAAATCCGCTTTCCTGCCAATGCTGAGCCCAAAACAGCATCTTCTCTTTGCTCGATTTCAAATTTCAATCCCTGGTCCTTCAGCCTCTGGATGATTTCCAGGTTTTCGGGCTGGAGGAAAAATTCCTGAAGACTATGGACAAGCGTTTCTCCCACACCATTGATTTCCAACAGCTGTTCGGAGCTAGCTTCCCGGAGTTTTTCGAGACTTCCAAAATGCCGGGCCAAAAGCTGGGCGGTATTTTCCCCAATATTCCGAATTCCCAAAGCGAAAAGTACCTTTTCAAAAGGTTGTGCCTTCGATGCCTTGATTCCCTCCATCATATTGGAGATTACCCCTTCTTGGAAAGTGTTGGCTTTTAGCTTCTTGATTCTTTCAGTGAGCTCTGGGGAAAGCTCAAGGTTGAGATCCAGGAGAATCCGGTGGACGGTTCCATGCTTTTGGCTGGATTCGAGTAATTGGCTCCATTCCACTTTTCTACCCAAAAACAAATCTAAAACCAAGGCGACAGGCACAAAATCCTCCATTTTCGGAAGTTCGGGGTGGTCTTTGAGTTGATGAATCAAGCGATCCACCATTCCCACATTGGCGGGTACTTTCTTTTTCCAAATTCTGATCTGCTCCTGAAAAGCCTTCAAGGTCTCAAGAAGGGGTAACTCAGCTTTTTCATCCAAAAAATCCTGAATCTGTTTGGATGAAATGGATTCTGTCAGGGCGAAAAGGGCCTTTTGAACTGTGATATAAAGCAAGCCACCGGATTCTTTTTCATACTGATCCTGACTCATTTCCAGGCCTAAAAGGTCGGATTGCTTTTCCTCCAGGTCATAGATGTCTGCGTAATTCCGGATAAATCCCTGATCAATCAAAGCCCGGATCCGCTCAGTACCCAAGGAGTCAATGTCCATGGCTCTTTTGCTGACGAAATGCTCGATTCTTCCTAAAACCTGTGGAGGACAGCTTGCAGCATTGGGGCAATAATGCTTGGCCTCACCTTCCTTCCGAATAAGTGTTGTTCCACACTCAGGACAAGTTTGGATATAGGAGATAGGCTGAGCCAAAGGCTTTCTTTTCTCAGGATTTACCGCTGTGATTTTGGGGATGATTTCACCTCCCTTTTCTACAAAGACAAAATCTCCTTCGTGAATGTCTAGACGCTCGATTTCATTGGCGTTGTGGAGAGAAGCTCTTTTGACGGTGGTTCCGGCCAGATGGACTGGGGATAAGTTAGCCACGGGGGTGATTGCCCCGGTTCTACCTACTTGGTATGTAATGGAAAGCAACTCTGTCTCAGCACTTTCTGCCTGATATTTGTAGGCAATCGCCCAGCGAGGGATTTTAGCAGTAAAGCCCAATTCTTCCCGCTGGTCGTAATCGTTGATTTTTAGCACTACTCCATCGGTATCCAGAGGGAGGGTGAAGCGCTTTTCTCGCCAGGATTCAATGTAATCCAGGACTTCTTCCAACTTGCTGACTTTACGGTAGGTAGGGGAGACATTGAATCCCCACTTTTCAATCAAATGAATCGCCTCGTCGTGCTTTGAGATGCCTATATTTTCTCCCAAAAGCTGATAAAAGTAACAATTGAGCCTTCGTTTGGCCACTACTCCGCTATCCTGCATTTTGATCGTTCCGGAGGCTGCGTTTCGAGGATTGGCGAGTAAAGCTTCCCCGTTTTTCTCCCGCTCCGTATTGATTTTTTCAAATTCCCTTCTCGGTAAAAAGATTTCTCCTCTTACCTCGAATTTATCGGGGATATTTTCTCCTTTCACTGTCAAAGGGATGTTTCGGATGGTTTTGACATTGGCGGTGACATCATCCCCCTTGGTGCCATCACCGCGCGTGACGGCTCGCACCAAATTTCCTTTTTCATAGACCAAAGAGATAGCCACGCCGTCAAACTTCATCTCGCAGAAGTACTCGAAATCTGTATGACCCAATCCCTTGATCACACGCTCGTCGAATGCTTGCAGCTCTTCGAGGGTGTATGTATTTCCCAAAGAAAGCATGCGGTATTCATGGGCGACGGTTTGGAATTCCTTGGTGATCGCGCCACCCACTCGCTGACTTGGACTGTCTGCAAAAAGCAAATCGGGAAACTGATTCTCAAGCCGAATCAATTCCTCTAAAAGCTTGTCAAATTCAAAATCCGAAATCTCCGTTCGGCTCTCCTGGTAATACAGGTGGTTGTGATGGTTGATCTCTTGGGTGAGATGGGCAATTCGCTTGGCAGCTTCTTCGTGAGTCATGGATTCAAAAATTAAGCAGGGTAAAATTACGAGGAATGTTTCAAGATGAAAGTTGAGAGTTTTGGAATTTGGATTTCGGACTGCGGATTTCGTGTTTGAAAATGAACTTAACCCGACATACTGGAATTAATTCTCAAGTTCCAAGACTTGGTACTTTGTACCAGGTACAAAGTCATAGGATCAAATCGCGAAATCGGTAAGTTTGCCTTAAGTTTTATTTACTTATGTCTCATCCATTAGATAATCCCATCTGGTCTGCATTGACTTCCGGAAGTGCCCAATTTTCTCACGGAACGGATAGTTGCCGTTTTATTGACCGGGAAATGGGCTTTTTTGCTGGACTTCCAGAATATTCTTCTGACGGGATGCAGTTGCTCCAGCAGGTCTGTGAAAAGGGCCAGCGAGTAATTCTTTTCCCTTCGGATCATCTTCCGACTACGGAGGGTTGGAAGGTGTTGAACGATCGTCCCCTTTTGCAAATGGTTTATTCGAAAGAATTTCCACTCTCTCTACAAGGAGGAAATTTGAAAAATCTAAATGAGAAACATGTTCCATCCATGCTGGCCTTGACTGAATTGACCAAACCGGGACCTTTTCTCAACCGCACGCTGGACTTTGGAGGTTACGTCGGGGCCTTTGACGGGGAAATATTGATTTCCATGGCCGGTAGGCGTCTCAGCCCGGATCCCTATGTGGAAATCAGTGCAGTTTGTACCCATCCGGATTATTTGGGGAAAGGCCTTTCTGCTCAGGTCATGACTCAAGTGATGAAAGGGGTCTTGGAAGAGGGTAAGATTCCTTTCCTGCATGTCTATCCGGATAATGTTCCGGCAGTTCGGGTGTATGAAAGGCTGGGCTTCCGTCCCCGTACGACCTTAAGGGTTTACCTTTTGGAGAAAATCTAAAACTCCTGTCTAAAAACCACAAGATGAAAGGGCTGTCCTTTGCCTATATTTGAGCCAGAAATCACTTATGACGAAGAAGATCAATATAGAGGGGAAAATCCTGGATTCGGCTTATCGCCTATTTTTGGGAAAAGGGTATCGACAGACTACCATGGACGATATTGCCCAGGATTTGGGCATGAGCAAAAAGACGCTTTACAAATACTATCCGGGTAAACTGGAACTTTTGGCCGCCTCTTTTGAAGTTCTCAAGACAAAAATGACAGCGAAAGTGGAGGGAATTTTGGATAACAGATACATCTCTTTTCCATTGAAGCTAAAATCTTCCCTGACCGTTGTAGCGACCTATTTGGCACCGATCAATCCCGAACTTTTCGAAGATTTGAGAGAATATGCCCCCGAAATCTGGGAAGAGTTGACTCAGTACATCAATGAATCTGCTTACCTGAGATTTGCCAAATTGATCCAACAAGGTGTGGAGCAGGGGCTGGTGAATCCTCGGACGAATATCAGCTTAGTCGTTATGTTGTATGCTGCTGCTGTTCAAAGTCTTTTGGATCCCAAATTTGCAAGCCAGTTTCCCGAACCCCTTCAGAAAGGACTCAAAATGCCTCCTTCCGACATTTATGATCAGGCGATCAGTATCATTTACAGTGGGATTTTGACAGAAGAAGCCCGTAGTGAATTTCAAAATGCCTAAGGTCACCTTCATATGATTTTTATATCTTTGACCACGATTTTAGAGGGCTTAGCGAAGTCCACTCCGGTCTTCGGTCTTCTGTCTTCCATCTATTTCACCCATGAGCAATAAACAATTCAAACGATACACCATTACCTCGGCTTTGCCTTATGCCAATGGGCCTTTACATATAGGCCACCTGGCGGGATGTTATGTTCCCTCAGATATATATGTCCGCTACTTACGTTCCCAAGGTAGGGAAGTAACCTATATCTGTGGGTCTGATGAGCATGGGGTAGCTATCACCATCAAAGCCCAAAAAGAAGGGAAAACTCCCCAGCAAGTGGTAGATCACTACCATGCGATGATGAAAAAAAGCTTCCAGGACTTTGGAATCAGCTTCGATCATTATTCCCGGACTTCTGCTCAAATTCATCATGAAACAGCCCAAGGCTTTTTCAAAGATCTTTATGCAAAGGGTGAGTTTTTGGAACAGACTACTGAGCAGTATTATGATGAAGAAGCCAAGCAGTTTTTGGCTGACCGATACATCGAGGGTACTTGCCCTAAATGCGGAAATCCGAATGCCTATGGGGATCAGTGTGAAAAATGCGGAACTTCCTTATCACCAACTGACCTGATCAACCCCAAAAGCAAGTTGAGTGGAAATACTCCGGTTCTTAAAGAAACCAAGCATTGGTTTTTAGATTTGGCCAGGTACCAAGGCTTTTTGAAAAAATGGATATTGGAAGAGCATGCCAATGACTGGAAAAACAATGTCCTCGGTCAATGCCGATCTTGGTTAGAAGCAGGGGATGGCCTTCAGGCCAGATCCATGACCCGGGATTTGGACTGGGGGATTAAAGTTCCCTTGCAGGATGCAGAGGGCAAAGTCCTTTATGTTTGGTTTGATGCACCGATTGGATACATCTCTTCGACCAAGGAATGGGCGGCTGAGAAAGGAATCGATTGGGAGCCTTATTGGAAAGATCAGGATACCAAGCTGGTTCACTTTATCGGCAAGGATAATATTGTGTTCCACTGCATCATTTTCCCTGCGATTTTGAAAACGCATGGAGGTTATGTCCTTCCGGATAATGTCCCTGCCAATGAGTTTTTGAATCTGGAAGGGGATAAAATCTCTACTTCCCGCAATTGGGCTGTTTGGCTGCACGAATATTTGGAGGAGTTTCCCGGTAAGCAGGATGTCCTTCGCTATGTTTTGACGGCAAATGCTCCGGAAACGAAAGACAATGACTTTACCTGGAAGGATTTTCAGGGAAGAAACAATAGCGAGTTGGTTGCCATCTACGGCAATTTTGTGAATCGGGCGGTAGTCCTGAATCAGAAGTTTTTCCAGGGAATCGTACCGGAAAGGGGAGAATTGAGAGGGATCGATCAGGAAGTGCTGAAGGAATTGGCTGAGTTTCCTGCCAAAATTGAAGCCTCCATCGAGCGATACCGGTTCCGAGAGGCTTTGAGCTTAGTCATGGATTTGGCCCGATTGGGAAATAAATACTTGGCTGATACCGAGCCATGGAAAGAAATCAAAACCGATGAGGCCCGTACCAAAACCATCCTGAATATCGCGCTGAACATTGCTGCTAACTTGGCGATAGTGTCTGAACCATTCCTTCCTTTTACCGCCAAAAAGCTGTTTGATCTTTTCGGAATGGAGAAAGGGAATTGGGCAGATGCCGGAAATGGTGAACTGATCCGTGCCAACCGAGCTTTAGGTCAGATGGGCCTTTTATTTGAAAAAATCGAAGACGAAACCGTCGAAAAACAAGTGCAAAAACTACTGGATGCCAAGAAAATGAACGAAGCTGCTAATGCCCCTGTGACTCCGATGAAGGAGATTATTACGTATGATGATTTTGCCAAATTGGACATGAGAGTGGTGACCGTTTTGGAAGCGGAGCCTATGCCTAAATCCAAGAAATTGCTGAAGCTGAAGGTAGATACAGGCTTAGGTCATAGAACCGTTTTGAGCGGAGTAGCGGAGCATTTTGCACCGGAGTTTTTGGTGGGTAAACAGGTGACCATGTTAATCAACTTGGCTCCAAGAAAAATGATGGGGATCGATTCTGAAGGAATGATCTTGATGGCCGAGGATAAAGACGGAAAGCTGAAGCTGCTGGTGCCTCATGAGGGAACTGCGAGTGGATCGACGATTTCTTAAGTAGCAAGTACAAAGTACCAAGTATCAAGAGATAAGAAGCGAGAGACAAGAGACAAGAATCAATAGACTATTTAAAGAGGAAAGCCATTGGATACCTGCCAATGGCTTTCTTTTTTACTGTAATTCCAAAGTCTATTGTCTTGTCTCTTGCGTCTTGTCTCTTGCGTCTTCCAATCAATGCAGCGGCCTTTTCTTGATCATCCCTCCCTTGGTGTCCTTGATCGGATATTGAATCACAAAAGCTTTAGGGTCGATTTTTTCGATTTCGGTTAATACGCGGGTTACTTCCAGTCGGGTGACCACGCAGAATAGCACGTTTCGGTCTGGATTTTTGGCTTTTTCCCCAAAGCCCCCATCGGCTTTAAATGCGGTTACACCTCGGCCCAGATCATAAGTGATTTTGGTTTTGATGTCCTCGTTATATTCAGAGATGATCATCACCCCAAGATATTCCTCTACCCCATTAATTAGAAAATCAACAGTTCGGGATGCTGAGAAATATGTAAGCATGGAATACATGGCGGTTTCTAAATCCACCATCAATGCGGCCACCAGGAACAGACAGACATTGAAAACGGTGATAAAATCGCCGACAGTCAGACTGGACTTTCTGGATACCTGAATCGCCAAAACTTCCGTCCCATCGATCACAGCTCCTCCTCGAATCGCAAAACCTATCCCGCTTCCCAAGAAAAAACCTCCGAATACCGCAATCAATAATTTATCCGCAGTGATGGTGGGGAGCTCGATGTAATGCACTAAAAGAGCAAGGGCGAAAATAGCTAGCGTACTCTTTAGAGCAAATCTTAACGACACCTGTCTATATCCGAGGTAGATAAAAGGCAGATTGACCAAAATGATCAAAATGGAGAGGTTTAAGGGTGTCAAAATCTGAAGCAACAAGGAGACCCCCATTGCCCCGCCGTCAAAAAAACCATTAGGCAATAAGAACCCCTTCAAGCCAATGGCCGCCATCACTACCCCGATCCCTATGAAAATCACATCCTTGACCTGTCTCCAGATTGTCACACGTTTTACCCATTGGGCATCTTGAATTTTTAAAAGTCGCTTCGGCATGGTTACTTAAGATGTGAGCGTAAAAATAGAATCAATTTTAGGAAGTTGAGAATTCTGGATTTTTTATTTATAGTTTGAAAATGGCTTTGATAAATGAAAATAATTGAATGAAAATCAATTTTTGGTAAAATAATGATTAGTATTTAATGAAATATTTGAAAATATTTGATTTTCCGGTTTCTTCCTTAACTTATGGAAGAGAAATGATTAAATCTACCTATGAAAACAGAAGGATATTCCTGTGGGGAACATTACGACGAGATGTTTGACTCTACAGGCCAGATTAGGCCTCATTACCTTGAATTCGCAAATTTTTTGAAAAAAGCCTCATCGAAAAAGATGCACCAGTTGCAGTTTTCAGCCAATAAGACCCAGAAAGCCATGGGAATGACCTTTAATGTGTACCATGACAATCAGGGTTTGGAGAAGATCCTTCATTTGGATATAATCCCGAGAATCATTCCCAATTCAGAATGGAGAAAACTGGAAGCTGGCCTTAAACAACGGGTGCATGCTCTGAATCTTTTCCTCCAGGACATTTACAATGAGCAAAACATCATCAAAGATGGCATTGTGCCTGCGGATTTGATCTTAGGTTCTAAAGATTACCTTAAGCCGTGCATAGGACTTACTCCTCCCAAAGGCATTTGGTGTCATATTACCGGGACAGATTTGGTCAAGGATAAGGACGGAGAATATTACATCCTAGAGGATAATCTTCGCTGCCCATCTGGGGTGTCTTACATGCTAGAGAGCAGGGAAATTATTAAGCGGGCATACCCACAGCTCTTCAATGACGAGGGCGTAATGCCCGTCTCTGATTATCCTACCAAGCTCCTGAAAATGCTTCGTTTTCTATCGGATAAGCCAAAGCCGGTGGTAGGAGTATTGACTCCGGGAATTTACAATTCGGCCTATTTTGAGCATTCCTACCTTGCCTTGCAAATGGGTGTAGAATTGGTAACTGGAATGGACCTAACGGTCAAGGATAAAAAGGTCTATATGCAGACCACTAAAGGCTTGGAGCAGATCGATGTGCTATATCGAAGAATTGACGACTCCTTTTTGGATCCTTTGACCTTCAATCCGGACTCTATGCTTGGGATCCCAGGGATTTTTGAAGCCTACAAGGAAGGGAATATTGCCTTTGCAAATGCTCCCGGTACAGGTGTAGCGGATGATAAAGCTGTCTATGCCTACGTCCCTAGAATTATCAAATACTACCTCGACGAGGAGCCTATCTTGAACAATGTGCCTACTTACCTCTGTAGGGAGGAAAAGGATCGACAGTATGTATTGGATAATATCGAGTCTTTGGTCGTCAAAGAGACGGATGCTGCCGGAGGATATGGAATGTTGATCGGACCAAAAGCAGGTCCTGAGGAGCATGAGAAATTCAGAAAGCTGATCCGGGAAAACCCCAAGCATTACATTGCCCAGCCTACGCTTTCTCTCTCGACGGTTCCATGCTTGACAGAGGAAGGAATTGAAGGCAGGCATGTGGATTTGAGGCCGTACATTCTCTATGGGGATGAGATTGAAGTAATTCCGGGTTCCCTGACCCGAGTCGCTTTGAAAAAAGGTTCATTGGTAGTGAACAGCTCCCAAGGTGGAGGTAGTAAGGATACTTGGGTTTTATACAAATAATTAAGAGACTATGCTGAGTAGAGTCGCAAATCATATTTATTGGCTGGGAAGATATCTGGAAAGAGCCGAGAATTATGCCCGATTTATTGATGTGAATTTTAACCTGATGCAGGACCTTCCCATGGACCTCAAGGAGCAATGGCAGCCCTTGGTAGCCGCTACCGGGGACTTGGAATTATATAAGCAAAAGCACGAATCCTTTGATCGGAGTGAGGTAATGCATTTTTTGGCTTTTGATCTGGATAATCCCAACTCCATGATTTCTGCAGTGACCAGAGCCCGGGAAAATGCCAGAATCATCCGGGAAAACCTGAGTAAGGAAACCTGGGAAAAAATCAATGAGCTGTATTACATGCTTCAGGAAGGCTGTGAAAAAAAGATGTGGAAGAAAGAGGATCCGCGAAAGTTTTTCGAAAATGTAAAAAATCAGATTCTCCTCATTTACGGTCTTGCAGATGCCACTGTAGCAAGAACAGAGGGCTGGTTATTTCGTCAATTGGGCCAAATGCTCGAGCGCGCTGATAAGACATCCAGGATCTTGGACGTGAAATACCATATTCTTTTGCCTTCGCACATGGAAGTGGGTACTCCTCTGGATTTTCTCCATTGGACAGCGCTGCTGAAGTCGGTGACCGGATTTAATACCTATCGCAGGCTATATGGAACCATTGATCCTTCCGGGGTGGTTGAATTCCTGGTGCTCAACAAGTATTTCCCCAGATCCATTTATTATTGTCTCAAAGAAGCTGAAAAATACCTCCATTTGATTTCGGAAAATATTACCGGTGGATTCAAAAACTCAGCAGAAAAATCCATGGGTGAGCTCAAGTCCCGCCTGGAGTTTTCAGAGGTCAATGATATAATTTCTACCGGTCTTCATGAATATTTGGATGCACTCCAATTAAAAATCAACCATATTTCGGACCTCATCGACAGTAACTTCTTCCGACTCAAGGAAAATGTTATTGTCAAATCATAAGTAAAATCATGACCTTTTGCCTCGGCATCAAAACCAAAAGCGGATTGGTAGGCCTCTCAGACACCCGGATCACCTCCGGAAATGAGACTACTTCCTCCAAAAAAGTATTCACCGTCAACAAGAAAAAGCATTCCTTTTTCATCATGACCTCTGGACTCAGATCCGTCCGGGACAAAGCGATCACCTATTTTTCAGAAGTGATCGACCAGAAGGATGATAAGTTTACCAAAATGTACCAGGCTGTCAATGAGTTTGGCAATCAGGTAAAAGTAGTAGCCAAGGAAGATAAGGTCTTTTTGGAGGAAGCAGGATTTCAATTCAATTTGTTTTCCATCATCGGAGGCCAGTTGGAAGATGATGCAGAGCCTAAATTGTATTTGCTCTATCCCCAGGGCAACTGGATCGAAATCCGAAAAGGAACCCCTTTTGTGATCATCGGCAATACCGGTTTCGGACATCCGGTGTTGAAAAGATCTCTGCATTATGATGATTCCCTGGATTATGCGCTGAAATGTGCCTTTTTGGCCTTTGATGCCACGCGGATTTCTGCCAATGATGTGGATTTCCCCATTGATACGGTAGTATTGAAGGATGGAGAATATTTTACCAAAGAGAAAAGGTTTGAGCAAAAGGAGCTAGAGCACATCTCGAATTTCTGGAACAACCGTCTCAAAAATGCCATCGCAGAATTGCCTTCCCAAGTACTCAGCAGTGCTTTTGAAGACTTGGAGACTTTGATGGAAAATACCTGATTATGCTAATTCAGGTCAGGCATCATACTCTATATTCCTATTCTAGCCCCGTGAATATCGGGGTGCACAAGCTGTATCTTCAGCCCCAGCACCGGCCTTACTTTCGGGTGGAGCATCAGAAGTTTGATATTTTACCGTTCCCTGTGGGGCAGAATTTCCGACAGGATCTTGCTGGAAATTGGTATTGCCAATGCTGGTTTGAAGGGGATTCCGAGTCTCTGGAAATCTCCTCGGAGTGGATTTTCAAACTCAGAGAGTTCAATCCATTTGGATTTATCCTAGACAAGGGATTTGAAGATCGGGGCTGGAACGATCCTTTTTTCCAGTTTTCCTATGAGGAAAATACATCGTTTCTAATTCCCTTTTTGACCGATTCTGAAGATTTTCAGTTCATGGATTTCCTCCTGGATATCAAAAAGGAATCTAAAGGGCTGGTGGATTTTCTGGTCAATCTTACGCGGGACATCCACAAGGGCTGGTCTCATCAGGTTAGGAATGAGGAGAACTTCTGGGAGCCTCAGCATACTTTTCAGGCAAAAACAGGCTCTTGCAGGGATTTAGCTTTTATGCAGATGCAGATGCTTCGAGATCTCGGCCTGGCCACGCGGTTTGTCAGTGGCTACGCCTTCAACCCCGAATTGGAGGAAGGGCATGAGTTGCATGGCTGGATAGAGGTATTCCTTCCGGGTGCAGGGTGGATAGGTTTGGATCCGAGCTTGGGGCTTTTCACGGATCATCTGCATATTCCGTTAGCTGTTCATCCGGAGCCTCATAAGACCTTGCCTGTTCAGGGGACCTTTTCAGGTCACGCCGAGTCCCAACTTCAGGCAAGGGTGGATATCAAGCTTTTGCACAAAAAGCACTAAGCTTAATTTGCTACCACGGCCTTTTCTTTGGGCATTTCGAAGAGTTTTTGATCCATTTCTTCATTGACTAAAAGAGGGCCGGTAAAGCTTACCTGATATCGGATGTTTTGTGTGGAGTCATTTTCCAATGCGTATCCTGTCATCACTCGTGGAAAGACCAATCCATCAGCATCTCGGTAATCCTCGTATTTCAGAGCATTCATTTTGGTGTTTTCCTTATTGAAAAAAGTCACTGAGTACAGTACCCAGGCAAGTCTTCCTGATTCTGGATCTACCAGCATAACATACTTATCTCCTGAGCTATCTCCGACGCCAGCGTCAAAACTCACCTCAAAGGCTTCATAAGAAATCCCATTCAGCATTTTAGGTTCAGTTTTCTGAACATTCACTCCCGGGTCGGTGAAAATGTAAGGAATGCTGTAAAAGTAAAAATAGAGGTTGTGGTAAAATCTGACCGACTGCCCTTCAAAAGCCTGTCTGTTAGGGCTGATCCAGACTTTTTCACCGTCATTCCCGATCTGCCAGTTGTCCGCATCAATCCTTACTTTTCTACCGACCAGATCGATGTAGTGATTTTCCCAAGCCAAATTGGTCTCATGAACCATATTGAATGTAAAGGATTTGGCATCCACCCATTTTTTCCAGTGTCCATGGGCATCCAAAAGTTTTTTGAATTCTTCCGGTTGATTCAATCTCGGATCTGGCTCGGAGTTTTTGGTAGTGCAGGAAAATAAAATCAGAAGCGAAAAAGCCAATAAATAGGGGAAGGATTTCATATGGGAATTTGGAATGAAAAGGTAAGTAAGGAAGAATTTTTCCTTCTGAAAAGAATTTGATTGATCAGTTCTTCCAAAAGCAGGTGTATTTATTTTAAATTTTTTTTTAGACTAATTCCAAATAAAGAATTTGATTCCTACTTTTGCTCTTCCTCATTCCAAAAACCTAATTAGACTATGTGGAAGTCCGTAAGAAAGTTTTTTAATGACATTCACCTTTACGCTGGCCTGATCAGCGGCTTGATTGTGATCGCCGTATGTCTCAGTGGTACGATCTACGTGTACAATACTGAAATCCGTGAAGCAGCGGATTCGGAGCGATATTTTGTGACACCTTCAGGCGAAAGAAAGTCTTTGGACGAGTTGAAGTCGAGTGTGGAAGCAAGCCTTCAGGGCGAGGTTGTCGGGGTGTCGGTGTACCAAGGCGCTGACCGAACAGTCCAATTTAATATCAAGAAAGAGGGGGAAGAGAGACCCGTGACTTATTTTGTCAATCCTTACACCTCAGAGATCCTCGCAAATAATTCCGAAAAGACGTCCACGGAGGAGTTTATGGGCTATATGTTTTCCCTGCACAGATGGCTACTCTTGGACAAAATCGAAGAGCCGATATTGGATAGTATGGGCAATCGCGATTTGGGAAGATTTATCAATGGTGTGGCTACCTTACTTTTCCTTTTGGGAGTCATCACCGGATTGGTGATTTGGTTTCCTCAAAAGGTCAAAAACTGGAAGCAGGGACTGAAAATAAAATGGTCCGGCAACTGGAAGCGAGTCAACCATGACCTCCACAATACGCTTGCATTTTATTCTCTGATTGCCTTATTCATCATGGCAGCGACAGGCCCGTTTTGGTCCTACCAATGGTACCGGGAAGGCTGGCAGAAGACCTGGGATATTTACCAAGCTCCTGTTGCGGAGGGAAATAAAACCGAAAAGGAAGGGAATAAAATCGAAGAAGAGGTTGAAAATGAGCCGATTCCTATGCCTTCCCGTCCGATTTCTCTGGATCAGGTCTTGGCCTTCAGCAATTTGGAATTGAATTATCCCGGTAATACCCGAATTTCTTTACCCGCTGAGCCGGGAGGAGATATCGGCGTTAGTAAGTCCAGAACTGGCTTTTTTGCCAGAGCAGGTTCAGATCAGCTGACCTTGGAACCGCTCATGTTAAATGTCAAAGAAGCCAAGTTGTTTTCGGATTTGCCGGTTCGGCAGCAGATCGGGCGCTCTGTCAAGGCACTTCATACTGGGGAGATTTTTGGGCAGTTCACCAAATTCCTTTGGTTTTTGGGCTGTTTGATTGCAACCTCACTTCCTATCACAGGAACATTGATCTGGTGGAACAAGCGAAAGAAAAAGAAGTCCTCACGAAAAGCTTCCTCCAAATCGAAAGAAGCTCAATTGGCATAAAAATCTGGCCTTCCGAATGATCGGGAGGCTATTTTTTTAAGAAAAAAATAAGAATACACTTTTTCAGAAAAGGATAGAATCCCGTTCATTTGCTTTTAGATGCGCATCCTAATAGTCGAAGACGAACCCGGAATTTCCAGTTTTCTCAAACAAGGTCTTGAGGAGGAAAACTTTGCCGTGGACGTGGCAGACAATGGTAAAACCGGGCTTGACCTCGCGCTCTCCGGAGATTATGATCTACTTTTGCTGGATTGGATGTTGCCGGGAATCAGTGGAATTGAGCTTACCCGTCAGTTCCGAAAGGGATTTTCGCAGACCCCTATTATATTTCTCACGGCAAAGGACACTTTGGATGAGACCGTTTTTGGACTCCAAAGTGGCGCCAATGATTACATCAAAAAACCTTTCCAGTTTGAGGAGCTATTAGCCCGGATTCAAGTGCAGCTGAGAGCACGTAAAAACCCGGAACAAAAGCTTACACTCGGTGAGATTACCATGTTTCCGGAGAAATTTCAGGTATTCAAAGGAGAAAAAGAGATACAGCTTACTCAGAAAGAATTTGCCTTGCTGGAGTATTTGCTGAGAAATAAAAACCAGGTTTGTCGGCGCACCCGAATTATCGAAAGCGTTTGGGATATTCATTTTGAATACAATACCGGAGTGATTGATGTATTCATCAATTCCTTGCGGAAGAAGCTTGATTTGACCAAGGAAGATGATTTTATCCATACCATTCGGGGTGTGGGTTATATGGCAAAAGAATGAATCAGCGCTCCTTTAAAATCATTTTGGCACGCAGACTGACAGCCGTTACAGCTTTGCTGGTATTGCTGGTTTTTGGATTGATCTATTTGGTGGTAAATATAACGGTCACACGTAGGATTGATCAGGAACTCGAGCTGGAACTCGCCAAGCACAAGGGGCAGATTTTTTTGGTCAATGGACAAATCCGGTTCCTTCATAAGGACGAATGGGAAGAGGAAGAGCACACCCAGATTCAGCTCAAGCCGATATTTATCGAAATCGTCGATATGCAGGGCAAATCCATGGACCGATCCCCGAATCTTCGGGAAAACCATTTGGGTTTTTATCCGGAACGGGCGAATTCCGGAACGGGTTGGACCCTGAAATTGGGAGCTGAAGAAGTGAGGCAAATGCAGATTTTACTGACCAATGGAGGAAATAATGAAGGGTATTTACTGGTAGCTCAGTCTTTTGAAGATGCGAGAAACCTGCTGGATAATCTCAGGAATATTCTTCTTTTGCTTTACCCGCTGACTTTGATGGTTCTTTTTTTTACGATGCGTTTTTTGGCAGGAAGGAGCATTCAACCCATCCGGGAAATCATCCTACAGACCAATCAAATCTCCCAAAGTAATCTGAATGAACGTGTCAGCGCCAGAGAAACCAATCAAGAAATAATCGCTCTTACACACTCCATCAATCAACTTCTGGAAAGGCTGGAAAAAGCTTTGAAAAGGGAAAAGCAATTTACCTCTGATGCCTCCCATGAGCTGAGAACACCCCTTTCTGTGCTTCGAGGAACATTGGAAGTGCTGATTCGCAAACCCAGAACCCAAGAGGAGTACGAACAAAAAATCCGAACTGCCTTGGGAAGTATCGACCGGATGTCCTCTTTGATCGAACAATTGCTCACCTTGGCAAGGGTAGAAAACGGAAGTAGCCTGGTGTTTGAAGAGATTGAGTTGATTACATTTTTGGAGGAGATTGCGGATGAAAAAACCAAAGAATCGGGCAGGAAAGTTAGGTTTGATACTGATTCCGGTGCCCCGATTTATGTGATGAGCAGTGAAAAATCCCTGAGGATAATCCTTTCCAACCTGCTAGATAATGCCCTGAAATATTCTCAGGATGGGCAGGAGGTAATTCTTTCCACCGGTAAGAAAGACAATGAAGCTTTCATTGCGGTGGAAGATTTTGGGTTGGGGATCTCAGAAGAGGTTCAGGAAAAAATCTTTGATCCGTTTTTTAGGGAAACTTCGGAAGACCGAAAAGGAATTCCGGGAATGGGCCTGGGTTTAGCTTTGGTCAAAAAACTAGCAGAAGAAATCCATCTCCGCATTTCCTGGAAAAGTGAGGTAGGGAAGGGCTCAAAATTTACCCTCTGGGTTCCCTCCAAACCCGTTTCTTAAGCAAATCTTAAGAATTGATTAAGATAGACCTAAGGCTTGGTGAGCATCTTTGAGAAAAATTCTTCCGCTCAATGCTCGATAAGATTATCCATTGGAGTATTTCCAACAAGCTGATCATCGGTATTTTTATCGCTCTATGGATTGGATTTGGGGTATATTCCCTGAGCCAACTTCCCATAGGAGCTGTTCCCGATGTCACCAACAATCAGGTGCAGATCATCACCACTTCCCGAAATCTCGCTACAGAGGATGTGGAAAAATACCTCACCTATCCGGTGGAACTGGAAATGGCCAACCTCCCCGGTGTGGTAGAAATCCGCTCCATTTCTAAGTTTGGTCTTTCGGTGGTGACCATTGTTTTTGAGGAAGATCTTGGAACCTATCTGCCCAGACAGCTGATCGCAGAGCGGCTCAAGATTGCGGAAGCTCAGATTCCAGCCGGCTTTGGGACACCGTTTATGGGGCCGATATCCACGGGTCTAGGAGAGATTTACCAATACATCATCGATGTCGAGCCTGGCTATGAAGATCAATATAGCATCACGGACTTGAGAACAATCCAGGACTGGGTGGTAAGGCGGCAGCTGGCGGGAATTCCCGGAGTGGTCGAAATCAATACCTGGGGTGGATTCCTAAAGCAATACGAAGTGGCAGTCAATCCGGAAAGGCTGAAAGGAATGGGAGTGTCCTTGCATCAGATTTTCACTGCTCTGGAGACCAATAATTCCATCGCTGGAGGAAGCTATATTGAAAAGACCAATGAAAGTTTTTTTATCCGAGGAGAAGGGCAAGTCAAGAATCTGGAGGACATCGGAAATATTGTATTGGAAGTAAGGGATGGGACCCCTCTATACATCAAGGATATCGCAGAAGTCAAATTCGGGGCAGCGAGTCGATTCGGAGCAATTACCGCCAATGGAGAAGGAGAAAAAGTCCTAGGACAGATTATGATGCTCAAAGGCGCAGATGGAAAAAGAACCATCGACGCGGTAAAAGAAAGAATTGCTGAGATGGAGACCACACTTCCTGAAGGGATTGTGATCAATGGCTTTTTGGATCGCTCCGAATTGATCGATAAAACTACCCATACCATTGCTGAGAATCTTATTCTGGGATGTCTGATTGTGATATTTGTGGTGGTATTGTTGTTGGGCAATTTCCGCTCAGGACTCGTAGTCGCGTCCGTGATTCCTTTGAGTTTACTTTTCGCCCTATCCATGATGTTTCTTTTTGGGGTGGATGCCAATCTGATGAGTTTGGGAGCGATCGATTTTGGGATCATCATCGATGGAGCAGTGATTATTGTCGAGTTCATCGCCTTTCGATTTGCAGAATCCGGAGCTTTGTTTGCTGGGCTTAGTAAGGAAGAAAGACGGATCGAGAGGGATAAGATTTCATTTCAGGGAGCCTCCAAAATGATGCATTCAGCCATTTTTGGACAGATCATCATCATCATTGTGTTTATTCCCATCCTTTCACTTTCCGGAGTTGAGGGAAAAATGTTCCGTCCCATGGCGGAGGTTTTCAGTTTCGCTTTGATCGGGGCGATGATTTTGGGCCTGACCTATGTACCTGCGGTTTCTTCGCTTTTCCTGAAGTCTGAGGCCCCCGGTCCCAAAAATGTTTCAGTCAGAATCATCCGATCGCTCAACAAGGTTTATGAACCAGTTCTAAAATTTGCCCTAGTTCACCCTAAAACCATTTTATCGGTTGCGGCGGCATTATTGCTCAGTGCGGCGTTGCTATTCTCCAGGATGGGGGCGGAGTTTGTGCCTACTTTGGACGAAGGGGATTTTGTGATTCAGCCGGTTCTGAAAACCGGCACTACCCTGAGCAATACCGTGGAGACCATTACTCAGGTAGAAAAAATCCTCAAGGAATTCCCTGAAGTCAAACAAGTGGTGACGCGGATAGGTGCAGCAGAAATTCCAACCGACCCGATGTCTATGGAGGAAAGTGATGTGATCGTGACCTTGCATCCGCCTTCAGAATGGACCACGGTAGAAACCAAGGACGAATTAGCAGATAAATTCAAGGAGGCTTTGGAGGTGATTCCAGGTTTGGACTTTGAATTTACCCAGCCTATAGAAATGCGCTTCAATGAACTGATCACAGGCGTGAGAGCAGATTTGGCGATCAAGGTTTTTGGAGAGGATTTGGAAGTGCTGCTCAAGACTGCCCAAGAAATCGAAGCAGCAATCCAAGGTGTGGAAGGAGCAGCAGATATCATTCTGGAAAAAGTGGATGGTCTTCCCCAGATGAAAATCGAATTTGACCGGAAGAAAATAGCCCAGTTTGGGCTGAATGTATCCGATCTGAATGAAATTGTGGAAACTGGCTTTGCAGGAAAAGTGGCCGGGACAGTCTTTGAAGGAGAAAAACAGTTTGACTTGGTGGTTCGCTTTGATCTTCCCTATCGAAAAGATATTTCCAATCTTGAAAATGCTGCTATTCAGCTTCCTAGAGGTGGGACGGTGCCACTCTCCCAATTGGCCAAAATCTCTTACACCAAAGGTCCTGCAAAAATCTCCAGAGATAATACCCAGCGAAGGGTAGTCATCGGGGTCAATGTCCGAAACAGGGATTTGCAATCTGTAGTGGATGACGTCCAGGCAATCGTCCGTGATCAGATTACTATTCCGGAAGGTTATCGGGTGGACTATGGGGGGCAATTTGAAAATCTCCAAAACGCCAGAAATCGATTGATGATTGCAGTGCCGATTGCGTTGATCCTGATTTTTATCTTGCTGTATTTCGCTTTCTCATCCACCCGGGATGCCTTGATGATCTATTCTGCAATTCCACTGTCCGCCATCGGCGGGGTGGCTGTGCTTTGGATTAGAGACATGCCCTTCAGTATTTCCGCTGGTGTAGGCTTTATCGCTTTGTTTGGAATTGCAGTACTCAATGGAATCGTGATGATTGAACATTTTAAATCCATGAAAGACAAATACAAAGACATCCGTCAACTGGTATTGATTGGTGCAAAGGACCGAATGCGTCCAGTACTCCTGACGGCTTCGGCTGCTGCTTTGGGATTTTTGCCGATGGCGATCAGCCAATCTGCAGGAGCTGAAGTGCAGCGTCCTTTGGCTTCAGTGGTCGTCGGAGGATTGATTTCTGCTACGCTGCTGACTTTGGTCGTATTGCCGGTTTTGTATGTTCTTTTTCATCAGAAAAAAGAGATTCCAAGCTTTGGAAAGCCACTGGGAATTTTAGCAGTTCTTCTTGGATTGATGGGGATTCAGGAGCTACAAGCTCAGGAGCTTCCTTCTTCTTTGACTTTGGAAATGGCCATGGATAGGGCCTTGCAACAGAATGTTTCCATTCAGGCAGCCCGAAAAAGTATAGACGTGGCAGAGGCCCGAGGCAAATCCGCCTGGACAGTGGATAAGACGGAGGTTTACTATGGGGCTGATCGAAATGATATTGCCGAAAACGGAGATTACAACCGAAGAATTGGCTTGAGGCAAAGGTTTGACTTCCCAAGCCTCTATGCGGCGCAGAAAGGGGCTTTGTCTGCTACGACTTCTGCCCGAATGGCCGAGGTGGAAATCAGGGAATTAGAACTGAAGAAGGAGGTTTCTCAGAGCTTTGTAAAAGCGGTTTATTGGGGAGATTTGGAAAAGATCTACAGCCATTTGGATAGCTTGTATGGAGAGTTCGCTAGAGCTTCCAGACGAAAGTTTGAAACCGGAGAGACCAATCTACTGGAAAAACTTACCGGTGAGAGCAAGCAAAAGGAAATTTCACTGAAAAGGCTTGAAGCAACCCAAAACAGGGAGATTGCTTTGAATCAGCTTAGGCTCCTGTTAAACTGGTCCGGGCCATTGGTTTTGCAGCCCGGTGAGTTGAACCTTTCCCAAGAAAGCCCCGGGACGCATCCAAGCTTAGCTTGGTATCAGGCAAATCAGGATCTGGCGGAAAATCAAGTTAAGCTGGATAGGCGATCGTTATTGCCTGACTTGATTTTAGATTTTTCTCAAGGAACCAATCCAAGTCCCAATGCCAGTGTGTATCCTGCTTTTCAGGCTGGAATTGGCATTCCTCTTTTTTTCGGCTCCCAAAGTGCTAAAATCAAAGCTGGAAAAATATACCAAGAGCAAATCAGTCTGGAGTCCCAAGCTTTTTCTCAGGAATTGGAAACTCGCAGAGCAAGCATTCAAAAGTCACTGGTTCAGAATCGCCAAGTGATCGAGTTTTATGAAAATGAAGGGAAAACACTCAGCGAGCAGCTTTTGGACAATGCATCCAAATCTTACAAAGAGGGAGAAATAGATTTTCTCCAATATGTCCAGCTCCTGGAGAATTCCAGCAGTCTTACGCTCCAATATTTGCAGAGCAAGCTCGAATACCAATTAAATCTTCTTGAAATCAATTACCTCACCTTACCATGAAGCCCATTGTTTTTTTCTCAGTTTTGATGTTCTCAGCCCTGTTTTTCTCCTGTGGTTCAGGAGATTCCTCCGGTGAAAACTCAATCGAAGTCGGTCAGGCCGATCAAGGTGGCGATGAGGTCAGACTGACCAAAGCCCAGTTTGAAGCAATGAAAATGGATTGGGGGAAAACTGAAAAAGCGACCTTCTCCAAGGAGGTCAATGTACAAGCCATGGTCAAAGTGCCAGTGGAGGGAATGGTGGAAATTTCCGCTTATTTTGGAGGATACGTCAGCGGACTTAAGCTGGTGGAAGGACAGCCTGTGCGGAAAGGAGAAATTCTTTTCTACCTCGAAAACCCGGATTTCATCCAAATTCAGCAGGATTACCTTCAGGCAAACTCTCAATTGAATTACCTCAAATCAGAGTTTGAGCGCCAAAAAACGCTCTATGGAGAGCAGATCGCTTCTCAGAAAAATTACCTGAAAGCCGAGGCCGATTACCAAAGCACTCTGGCAAAAGCCAATAGCCTGAAAAAGCAACTTGCTCTGATTCATATCCAAGCTGAGCAACTTACTCCGGAGAATATCCGGTCCAAAATCCCCGTTTTTTCTCCGGTCAATGGATTCGTGGAGAATGTTTTTGTAGTTCCGGGTACTTTTCTTCCCGTGGCAGGAAAGGCTGTCACCTTGATTAGCAGGGAGCATCTTCATGTCGAATTAATGGTGTTTGAGAAGGATGTGACCAAGGTCAAGGTAGGGCAAAAGGTAAAACTTAATTCCCTTGATATTAGTGAGAATGTCTTTGAAGCCCAGGTTTATATGATTGGGCAAGTGATCAATGAAAGCAGGCAAGTCATGGTTCATAGTCATCTATTGGACGAAAAGTTGGAGGAAAAATTGGTGCCTGGAATGTATCTGGAGGGAAGGCTTCAGCTGGAGCCGACAGAACGCTGGGCTGTGCCGACCCGGGCTATCGTGGACTTGGACGGAGAGTCTTTTATTCTCTTGAAAGCTTCTGAGGACGAAAAGGGTTTTATGCTGAAAAAGGTGAAGGTGGAGGTTTTGGAATCCAATGGTGAAAATACCGCCATTCAGCTTCCTCAAGGGATGGAAGAGGAGTTGGTGATTTTGGCCAAAGGCGCATTTTACCTTTTGTAAGTGCTTATAGGTAATTACTTTACTTTTGGATTATTCCCGAAAATCTCGCTTTCTTCAATAAAAAATTAAGTCTGCTATGGCCAAAATCGCTAGGTTTCAAATTGTCCTTCTCTTGTTTTTCATCGGCATTGCCCAGGGTTTTTCCCAAAAGACCACTAAAACTGAAAATGTCATTTTGATCACCTTAGACGGGTTGCGCTGGCAGGAGCTTTTCAAAGGGGCGGATTCTTTGTTGGTGGATGATACTGGCATGATTCATTCTCCGGGGACTTTATTGGGAGATTTTTGGAATACGGACCCCAAAGTTCGAAGAGAGATGCTGTTTCCTTTTTTTTGGGGAACCATCGCCCAAAAAGGCCAGATCTATGGCAACCGTGCCTATGGGAACAAGGTGGACAACAGCAATAAAATGTGGTTTTCCTACCCGGGCTATAACGAGATTTTGAGTGGATTTGCCGATGACGAGCGGATCACCAGCAATTCCAAAATCAACAATCCCAATGTCACTTTTTTGGAGCACTTGAATAGATTGCCTGAATTCAGAGGCAAGGTCATGGCTTTTGGAAGCTGGGATGTTTTCCCCTACATCATCAATGAGCAAAGGAGTGGGATACCTGTCAACGCGGGATTTGATTTGGCAGAAGGTGAAAATCTTACTGAAGTGGAGAGAACCATCAATAGGTTACAGCAGGAGATCCGTGGACCATGGGATGAGGTGAGGTTGGATCCTTTTACACATCATTATGCTTTGGAAGCGATCAAAAAAAATAAGCCTCGGGTAGTTTACATCGCGTACGGGGAAACGGATGACTGGGCTCATGGTGGGAAATATGACCGATACCTTTTGTCTGCTCATCAAACAGACAAGTATATCCGGGAAATCTGGGAAACCATCCAAGCAGATCCTCAATACAAGGATAAAACCACTCTTATCATCGGCGTCGATCACGGAAGAGGTATTACCAAATCCAGTTGGAAGGGACATGGGGAGTCTATCCCGGAGGCTGGACAGATCTGGCTGATGGCAATGGGACCAGATACGCCTGCCTCCGGAGAATTGAAGACTAAAGGCCAATGGAGCAGTGCCATGGTAGCTAGAACTATTTTTAAGCTTTTGGGACTGGAATATCCGGACTCCAAAGCCGCTCCGTCAATTGAGGAGATGTTCAAATAAGGACCATGGCGGCGATTCTTGAAAAAATAGGGATGCCGGATTTTTAAGTCCCGGGTTTTCTAAATGCCTGCCTTGCCAATAGTTTCCAACTTCCATCTTCTTTAATCCACACCATCAGTAGCCCCAAGTCGAGCTTGCTGACATTGGTTGAGTTGGCGATTTCAGCGTGGACATTGTATCGGACCATTGCCAGATTTTCTCCATGAAAATTCATCCAAAAGTCACTGACATCCCAAACCTGGTAATCCTGACTTTTGGTTTCGAAGACTTTTAGAAATTCTTCCTGATTTTCTATCAAACCACTGGAATGACCGTAGCTCAAGTCTTTGGAGGTGAGCGTTCGTAGGGTTTCGTGATCCTCTGAAAGCATGGCTAAGCGAAATTTTTCAGCGGCGGTAAGGACTTCCTCACGGGATTGAGCCCATGTAATTTGGCTCAAAAAAGAAAGGCCGAGCATTAGGAAGATCTTCATGGGTTTGGAGGTTGAATGGGCTAGGGACATTTTTCAGATTTTTGGAGTTTTTGGTCCTGGTTTTTTGACTCCAGCCAAGGATGCTCCGATCCATGCCATTGGGAAATAGGCGCCAAGCAGATCTACTACATTAAACCAAAGTGGAGAGGGAAGGCTCATGACGTTGATTGTTCCACCGATAAAAAACATAAAGCCGATAAACAAAGCGAGATACCATTTGAACTTGACGGCAAGTTTTGCAGTGATAAATGCTCCCACCAAAGTTCCGAGGGCATGAGCCAAAAAAGGGAAGAGGAAGTGCTTGGGCTGCATGAGTGGCATAGCCTCTATCAGGCCTTCCATGGTAGTTAGATTGGCACCTTCAGGAGGAGGAATGATAGATCCGCTGATCATGATCAAGCCCATATTTACGGTTCCTCCGATCAGAAGTCCTACTACGATTGCAATAAAGTTTTTGAGAATTGGGTGCATAAATGATGATGAGGGTTTTCCAAAAGTTAGTAAAAATCAGTTGAAAAGAGTGTCCCTTAAGACTTGAACTCTTCCCATGGCCCATGGGAATTAAAACAAGCTGGTTTGCCCCTTTGGTTGAAATGCTTTGGCTCCCTCGAGTTTGAGAAGCTTTTTCTTGGCATCCAGTCCCCCGGCATAGCCGACCAAGCTGCCATCCGAACCAATGATTCTATGACAGGGGATTAAAATGGATATCGCATTGGCTCCATTGGCGGAGGCTACCGCCCGTATCGCATCTGGATTTCCCAAGTCCTCGGAAAGCTGGAGGTAGCTGCGGGTTTCTCCGAAAGGAATTCTTTGAAGGGCTTCCCAAACGCTTTTTTGAAAATCCGAACCAACGGTCAACAAAGGCAAGGTGAATTCCTTTCTCTTTCCGTCGAAGTATTCCTCCAATTGCTGAATAGTCTGCTCCAATATCCGATGAGTCCCTTCCTCCATTTCTGCTTGAAGGCCTTTTTCCAGCCGGGCATCTACTGCCTGCCTCATTTTCCTAAACTTCCAGTCGCATAGACAAAGCTGGTCTTGGAATGCCCCGAGAACAAGCTCTCCCCATGGACTTTTATAAGACTGAACTAGGATCTTTTGCATAAGGAGGATGGGTTGGATTTCCGGGCCAAACTAGGTCAAATTTGACTCGTTTCAGGGTGAAAGTTAAGATTCTACGACAGCTTCTGCCTCGATTTCTACCAAATATTCTTCCCCGATCAATTCAGCTTTTACCATCGTGTTGGCCGGCTGGATCTCCCCAAACCGCTTTCCATGAGCTCTGGAAATAGGCTCCCATTGATCCACATTCCGGATAAAAATCCGGGTTCGGACCACATCTTCCATTTTCCCTCCCAGAGAAAGAATCGCTCCTTCGATTTTATCCAGAATGTAGTGCGTCTGGGCAGCAGGGTCTTTGCCACCAATGGCTTTTGATCCATGAGTAGCCGTAGTTCCAGAGACCAAAATCCGGTTGCCTTTTCGAACAGCTCTACTAAATCCTGCTATATCTTCCCAGATGGTTCCGCTGAGTGCTTTGGTTCGACCATCGCTTCCAGGACGGGTGGGATAAGGCGCAGGGAAATTTTCCAAATGATGACTCAAATCCCCGGAAGCAGTCAGGAAAGGCGGCTTTCGATATTCATCTCCACAGTCTCCAGGGATTTTCGCCAACATGGACAAGGCAGTTTGAATGGCTGTTTTTTCTTTTTCACTTAAGGAAAAAGAAAAGAGCTGCTGGTTCTCCACCAAGTGCTGGCTTTGTCCCAATCTCGCCCCGATAATCACTCCTCCCACCGCTGGGCGGGTCATGATGTAGTGACTTGCCAAGGTCGAAATACTTACTTCATGGGCCTTTGCTATCGGTTGAAGGACTTTTAGAAGGTTTTGGAAATTTTCCCAACCACCAGCAGTGTCTATGTATCGCTTATACTTCATCTGAGACCAAGTCAGGGATTCATCCAACTTGGGTTCGGGCTTGCCGAGCCACTTTTCTGAAAGAAATCCTCCGGCAATAGTTCCAAAGGCAAGTAGTTTTACCCCATGCTTCTGGCAGAATTCGGTCATCTCCCCAGAAGCTCTTTGATCCAAAAGAGAATAGCAAACCTGATTGGACACCACTTCAATTCCTGAATTCACCACGATATTCAAATGGGCGGTGTCAAAATTTGTCAAACCCAAATGCCTGATCAGACCTTCCTCCTTCAGCTCTTGAAGCCAAAAAAGAGCGTCTAACCAACTAGGGTGAGAATATTGCCAAGCATGAAACTGCATCAGGTCGATCCGCTCAGTTTGCATTCGGTGAAGGGCAGTTTGGACTGCCTCACGGACTTGTTCCTTGGTCAAATTTCCCGGAGAAGGCACCCATTTGGTGAAATGCTGGGCTGTATTTTCCCCATAGGTTTTTCTATAAACTCCGGAGATCTCCTCCGCAGATCCATAATGATCAGCCATGTCAAAAGTATGAAAACCGGCATCCACATAGGATTTCATGGCCTGTGCAAGGGGTATGGGGTCTAATTTTTTGCCATCCCGCTCCATGTCGGCAATCTGCCAAAGTCCGATAAGGGCACGGGAAATATGAAGTCCTGGAGCAAGTTCTATGGTTCGGTTAATCGACATTTTATTCAGAGGGTAATTGAGAAAATTGATTTTTTAACTCGGGATTGCCTGCAATTTTGGTTTTCCAACGGATAAGAAAATAGATAGAGGCAAGTCCCATCACCAGCAGCCAAATCCAAGTGGAATGAAAATACCAATTCGATAATTGACTTTGAAGGTCTTTTAGGATATGAATAACTAGGAAGCCGCCCAGAAAAATCACCCCTCCCAAGCCGACCAGCACTTGGAGCAGACGACTTTTGAAAACAATGATTCTGGTGTAAAGCTGAGGATTTACCTTTGGGAAAAGCAACAAGGAAAGGCACATCAGCAGGAAGTTTACCAGCATGGATGTCACCATGATATCGATGCCCAAAAAGAAATCTCCGGCAAAATGACTTCCCAAAATCCCCAAGGTGGAGACCACTCCACTCAATACAATGGCAAAGTGGGGACTGTGAAATTTAGGATGTACTGCAGCTAATTTGGAAGGGAAAATGCCGTCCTCTGCCCAGGAAAATACCAGTCGGGAAACTGAAAGAATCATAGCAGGAAGGTCATTCAACAAGGCTATTGCGGCTCCCAAAAGAATCAAAACGCCAAGACTTGAGGGCAAAACATAGCTCAGAAGTCCTGCTGCTGTCAAATCTTTTTTCAGTGCCTCCTCGGCCACAAACTGCCAGGGAACGGTATTATAGATCGCATAAGTGAAAGCGAAGTAGAAGAGACCTACGCCAAAAATGGCCAAGCCGATAGCCCGGGGAAGATTTTTCTCAGGATTCTTGGCCTCTCCTCCTGCTTGGGCAATCGCATCAAAGCCGATAAAACTGGAAAACAACAATGCCGCGGCAGAGAGAAAAGTTTTCCAGTCCAAAGCTCCGGAATAGAGCTCAAGGGTCCTGTTTTCCTTAGCCTGTAAGGCCAGCATAAAATCGCTCTGATCGTAAACCAGTCCACAAACAATCACAATTGCCCCCAAGCCAAACATGAGTAGCATCAGGGGAATCAGGGTCTTCTCATAAAAGGAAACTCCCAGAATATTGATCCCTACAAAGGCCCAAAGCAAGGTAAGTGAGAGCAAAACCCGCACACTTCCGATTTCCAAAACCTCTGCAATTCCCGTCCATTGGAGAGCCTGGGCCACATCCCGAAAAAAGGGAACCACCACGTAAGCAATTACCCCGATTACGATGGAAAGCCCAAACCACTGGGAAAAGCTGGCAGCAAACCCGAAATAAGGATGGATCGCCCTGCTGGCATAGAGGTAAGATCCCCCGGCCCGGGGCATGGCGGAAGCCAAAATGGTGTAGGCTAGAGCCGCGAAAACTGCCGGAATGGCCGCAAAAAGAAAGGCAGGAAGCACATAGGGACCAATTCCGGGAACATTTCTTTGGATCATAAAGGGCACCACGTAGATCGAAGCTCCGATCATGGAGCATATTCCGGTGGCAGCCAATCCTACTAAACCAAGCTGTCGGGTGAGGGAGGTGTTATTCATTTGTTCCTAAAAATGTAAAGAAGCGATTTTCCCTGCAAGAGGCCTTTGTGTTTTCCTTCAATTTGAGATTTTAACGGATATCTTTTAGGTTGAAAACTGATTTTGATCAGTCTTTTCCGATTTTTAATTCTCCTATTTTGCTCTAGCAAAAAACAAAAACTGGCTTTTTACATGACCAATGCCATCTATCTGACTACCACGGAGTCTTTTTCAGGAAAATCAATCTATGCCTTAGGCTTGATGAATTTTCTGGCTTCGAAAACTGAAAAATTAACCTACTTCAAGCCCATTATCGCCGATGGGAAAAAAGAAAAGGACCGCAGGTTGGAGCTGATCGGGAAGCATTTTAACCTCGATCAAAAGTATGAGGACATGTTTTCTTTCACCCGAAAGCGAGCCCTCAAGGAAATCAACCGACGCAATGAAGCTTACCTGATTGATACCATTATTGAAAAATTCAAATTCCTGCAGGAGAATTCGGACTTTGTGGTGGTCGAGGGGACGGATTTCACACAAATGAACACCAATGTGGAATTTGACGGAAATATTACCATTGCCAAAAACCTTGGAATTCCAGCGGCCATCATTCTGAGCTGTGCAGGGCGATCAACTTCCGATATTATGGATTTGGCGGTTGCTACAGTCAATGGTTTCTTGGTGAAAGGTGTTCAGGTACTGACGGTAGTAGCCAATAAAGTGGATAAGGAAAAGCTGGAAGACGTGCATCGCAGGTTGACTCTTTTGCTCCCCAAGGAGATTTTGGTGACTGTGATTCCTACGCATGAAGAACTCAGCAATCCGACCATCGGGGAAATCCAGGAATCTCTGGGAGCCAAATTGCTTTTTGGAGGCAATCTCTTGGTCAATCGGGTGGATCATTCCATAGTTGGGGCGATGCAATTGCATAATTTTCTGGATCGCCTTTCCAACAATACTCTGGTGGTGACTCCCGGTGATCGGGGGGATATCCTTATTGGCTCGCTTCAGGCCAATGTGTCGAGGAATTTTGGAAAAGTTTCAGGTATTATCCTGACCGGAGGGATGCATCCGGAGCCATCCATTCTCAAGCTGGTGGAGGGCTTGGAGACCATCGTTCCCATTCTTCAAGTGGACGAGGGGACTTTTATGGTAGTGACCAAAGTGAATCAGATCCGGGCCAGAATTTCCTCGGCAGACAAGGATAAAATTGCCCTAGCTATCAAACTGTTTGAAGATCATGTGGATGAGGACGCCCTTTCGGAACTCATTGTGAATTTCAGTTCCAATTCCATGACTCCCCGGATGTTTCAATACCAGATTGTCAAGCGGGCAAAAAGCCAGAAAAAGCACATCGTATTGCCAGAAGGCAAGGATGAGCGGATTTTGATGGCTGCAGATATGCTGATTCGACAAAATGTCGTCAATTTGACCCTGTTGGGAGATCGGGAAGAAATAGAAGTTGCGATCAAAAAACTCAACCTTTCCCTGACGCTCGATCAGATTCAAATCGAAAACCCAGCCAATTCTCCAAAGCTGGAATCCTATGCCATGGCACTTCATGAGCTTCGCAAAAGCAAGGGGCTGACCTTGGCAATGGCCCGGGATCTGATGCAGGACGTGTCCTACTTTGGAACCATGATGGTTTATTTGGGAGAGGCAGACGGAATGGTTTCAGGAGCAGTTCATACGACCCAACACACCATTCGTCCAGCCCTGCAATTTGTCAAAACCAAACCCGGTGTCAATACGGTTTCCTCTGTGTTTTTCATGTGCTTGCCTAATCGGGTCTCAGTCTTCGGAGATTGCGCGGTAGTTCCAAATCCCAGTTCGGAGCAACTCGCAGACATAGCCATTTCTGCAGCGGCGTCAGCACAGATGTTTGGCATTGATCCCAAAATCGCCATGCTTTCCTATTCCTCGGGTACCTCTGGAGAAGGCGAGGATGTGGAAAAAGTCCGCAGGGCTACTGAACTGGTCAAAACCAAAAGGCCGGATCTAAAAGTGGAGGGCCCGATTCAGTACGATGCTGCAGTAGATCCCATTGTAGGAAAGCAAAAACTCCCTAACTCGGAAGTTGCCGGACAAGCCAGCGTGTTGATTTTTCCGGATTTAAATACCGGGAACAATACCTACAAGGCGGTTCAGCGGGAGACCGGAGCCATTGCCATCGGGCCAATGCTTCAGGGTCTCAATAAGCCGGTCAATGACCTGAGCCGGGGCTGCACCGTCATTGACGTGTTCAATACCGTGGTGATAACGGCGATCCAAGCGCAGGAAACCTCAAATTGATTTTGAACTTATAGTTTCGAATCTTCGATGTTCATTAGTTTAAAAAATTTCGAATGTCGAACACCGAATGATGAATGAAGAAGAAACCCACAACCGACAACCGACAATCCACAACCCACAACCGACAAAGACAACCGACTTCGATTTCGAGACTTTCGTCTCTCAAGTGCTCAGTCTGACAAATTACTTCCGTCTTCCCTCTCCCGTCTTCAAACTCAATCCCCATGAACATCTTCGTCATCAACTCAGGCAGTAGCTCCATCAAATACCAACTTATTTCCATGCCAGAAGCTAAAGTGATTTGTTCGGGCATAGTAGATCGAATTGGTCAGCAAAGAGCAAGGGTGGATTACAAGGCTTTTCTTTCCTCCGGAGAAATCAAGGAATCCAGGGAAATGCCGGTTCCGGATCATGCTACCGGGCTAAAGGCAGTCGCTCAACTTCTTACCGATCCCGAAATTGGGGTGATCTCCAATCCCGATCAGGTGGAGATTGTGGGGCACCGAGTGGTCCATGGAGGAGAGAAATTTTCCACGACCCAGTTGATCACGGAGGAGGTGAAAGAGAAAATCAAGGAACTGTTTCCCCTAGCTCCCCTGCACAACCCTGCCAATTTCTTGGGAATCGAGGTAGCTGAGCAGATTTTTACCCAAGCCAAGCAAGTGGCGGTTTTTGATACGGCTTTTCATCAGACCATGCCTGGAGTGGCCTATCGAATGGCCATTCCCCATCAATTGTATGAAGAGCATGGGATCAGGGCTTATGGATTTCATGGAACCAGCCATAAATATGTTTCCGAACAAGCAGTGGCCTATTTGGGAAAGCCGAATTCAAAAATCATCACCATTCACTTGGGCAATGGCTGCAGTATGACGGTGATTCAGGATGGAAAATGCGTGGATACCAGCATGGGCTTAGGGCCGATGAATGGTTTGATCATGGGAACCCGAGCAGGAGATATCGACCAGTCGGTTATTTTTCATTTGGTGAAGGAGCTGGGATATTCCCTTGAGGAAGTCAATATTCTCTTAAATAAAAAGAGCGGAATGCTTGGCCTCACGGGATTCAGTGATATGCGAGATATTCGTGGACTTCTGGATAAGGGAGATTCCAATGCCAAATTGGCCTATGAACTCTATGCCTATAGAATCAAAAAATACATTGGTTCCTTCGCGGCAGTAATGAACGGCTTGGAAGCAATTGTATTTACCGGTGGAGTAGGGGAGAATGATGCCCTGACCCGAAGCTTGGTCTGTAAGCAAATGGACTTTCTGGGCCTAGAACTGGATCAAAAGGTCAATGAAACCCGTGGTTCCGGAATAAGGGAAATCCAGTCTGCTAATTCAAAAGTCAAGATTCTGATTATCCCAACCAATGAGGAATTGGAGATTGCCAGGCAGAGTTTTGAGGTGGTGGGAATGGTTTGAGGATGGGGTCTAAGCCAGTCCAAGGCTTATTCAATTTCAAAACTTGTTCTGACTAGAGAATCCAAATTGCAAATTTGTATTTATAGAAAGGGGTAGTTACAAACTACACCTAGTCCTAATCATATTCCTTTTGCTCCCAGTGGGGGTGTTTTTAAATTAGTTAAGTTTTAGATCTTGCAGGACTTGGGTTTTCAGAATTGCTTCTCTTTAGCTCGGCTCAATATGAATCAGCACATGTCCTAACTGGGGAATTTCTTTTCGAAGGGTGTCTTTGAGTTGGTGGGCGATGTTATGGCCTTCGCGTACGCTGAGGTTTCCGTCCACATGGGCATGGAGGTCCACATGGTATTTCATGCCTGCTTTTCGGATAAAACACTTCTCGGTATCCTGTACCCCTGAGACGGTCAGAGCCACTTTGCGGATTTCTCCTTCAAGTTCCTCGTGGTTATTCTCGTCCATCATTTCTCCCAAGGCAGGTCTAAAAATCCCATAGCAGTTGTACAGAATAAATCCACATGCCAGCAAGGCGGCATAGTCGTCCGCCACTTCAAATCCTGGCCCTCCATAGAGCGCAATGGAAATCCCGATAAATGCTGCCACGGAAGTGATCGCATCGGAGCGGTGATGCCAAGCCTCGGCTTTTAGAGCAGAGCTTCCCAGAGTTTTGCTTCTCTTCAGGACGACCTGATAGGATATTTCTTTCCATATGATAATTCCGGCTAAGACAAACAGGGTCCAGGTTTTGGGTAATTCATGAGGAGTTTGGATGTTTTCGATCGCTTGTCGGGCAATGGTGACAGCCGAGAAGATCAAAAATCCCACGACCATAAACGTGAGCAAGGGCTCGATCTTTCCGTGCCCATAGGGATGGTTTTCATCCGCGGGCCGGTTGGCATACCGCATGCCCAAGAGGACCAAAAGGGAAGAAAAAACGTCCACGGTCGATTCAATGGCATCCGCGATCAAGGCATAGGAATGCCCAAAGATCCCCGCCAAAAACTTGATAATTGCCAGAAATACATTTCCCAGTAAACTAAAAATGACTGTCCTAAAGGCGAGCTTTGAATTAGGCATACGGTAAAAATAGGAAATCTGAGTAAGGAGTTACGATTTACGAATTACGAGCGGCTGAGGTACTTCAGAGGCTATTTTAAATGGGAAGGCTTATTGATTGGAAATGTGGTGGTAGTTAAAGGCATTAGAAAATTACGAGTTACGATTTACGAGGGGCTGGGGAATCTCAGGAGCTATTTTCAAAAGGATCCTTTTTTAAATAGAGGTTTTGGGGTAATTGTTAGGGGTCAAAAGCTGAGGCTTATAGTTTAAAAATATCGAATGTCGAATGTCGAATGTCGAATATCCAATATCCAACATCGAATAACTATTAACCATTAACCAATAACCAGTTCCGAATAACGAATGTTGAACATCGATTAACCAATAACCAATATCGAATTTTCAGATTTCTGACTTCAGCCTTCTAACTTTGATTTCTGACTTCAGCCTTCTACCTTCCCATTTTTCCCTACCCAATACAACCCAGTACCGATTCCCACCAAAATAGCGGTTAGCCAAATGGAAGTCCAACTCACCTGAAGCATCAACCACAAGCAGGCTAAAATTCCCAAGACAGGTATCAAGTATCCGCCTTTGAGGATGAATCTTCCGGCACTTTGGTATTTGGGGCGGAGTTTGGGAATAGCTGCGCAAGTCATGATAAACAAAAGCAAACGGGACAAAACCGTCATGGCTGCCAAAAACCGAAAGGAGCCCATAGCGCCCAAAAGCAAGGCGGCCAGGCCGAAAAAGATCACCGAGTTCGCCGGAGTCAGGAATTTGGGATGCACTTCTCCGAACCATTTAGGAAGGGATTTTTCTAGGGAAAGGGCATAAGTAATTCTAGTGGCAGAAAACATGGAACTGACCAAATTGGCCAAAACGGATGTGGCTACTCCAACCATCAAAATCACAGCACCTGTTTGCCCGAATAAGTTGGAGGAGGCATCCAAGAGAGGTGCTGTTGAGTCAGCAAGGTTTGGCACGGCAGCCTGAGCGACCATTTGCACTAAAATATAAATCAAGGCTACGACCCCCAGTCCCAATAAGAGTCCCAAAGGCATGTCCCTTTCTGGTCTTTTGGCTTCCCCCGCCGGGACCACTGCCCCTTCAAAACCCACAAAGGCATAAATCAGCAGCAGGGCTGCTTTTCCAAAATCAGATCCTGAGGGCGCCCCAGTCTCGAAATTGGGGAGCACTTCCATCCCCAACATGGAAAATCCCCCGATGACCAAGCCGATCAGTACTCCAAACTTGATGATGGTAAACAGGGTCATCGAGCGGATGGATTCCACCGATCCGAGGACATTGATCACCGAAAGGAAAACAATGGTCAAAGCCAAAGAAATCAATCGCCCGGTGCCTGAATCAGCCATCGGGAAAAAATAGGCAATGCTATCGGTCAATAGCACCGTGTTGGCGGAAAAGGAAATCAGTCGGGCCAGGTAATACAGCCAACCGCCCTGAAAACCGATAAAGGAACCAAAGGCTTCTTTTCCATAGCGGATCGGTCCCCCGGTGCCCCGGAAATAACTCCCGACTTCCGCAAAGGACAGGATCACCGGAAGCATCAGCAGGGCACAGAAGATGTACACTAAAACACTGTATTCACCCGCCAAGGCGTAGGCCCCGCTGGGAAGTCCAAAAATCCCCGCACCGATCAAACCATTCACCACCAGCATCCATACTCCCCATAGGCCAAGGTTTCTGGGTAATTTTTCTGTTTTTTCTTCCGAATTGCCGGTTGAGGTCATAGGGTGAGGTTTTACTGGATTGGAGTTTGGGGGAAGATAGTTAGAAAGTGTAAAGAAGAAAATGGAAATCTGGTGTCAGGCTTGGGTAAGGGTAAACAAGGTGATTTCCGGTCTCACATTGAATCGGATAGGAATCAGATGGCCCAAAGCCCGATTGATGTAAAGGGTTCGACCTTGGTCCAGTTCAATTTTTCCCTGATCATATTTCCTGTTTTTCACCGGGAGAATCGGGGCAGGTAAAAAAGGAGGGCGAACCTGCCCCCCATGGGTATGGCCTGCCAGAATCCAACCCGAAAAGCCATTCCAAACAGGCAAATCGCAGGCATCAGGGTTATGGCAAAGCACCAAATTCGCCTGATTGGGATCCAAAGTGGACATTACCTTTTCAGGATGAAAATTAATCCCCCATAAGTCCTCAAATCCATAAATCACCAAGCCCTCGGCTTCAGCTTTTTGGTCACGAAGAACTTTGATTCCGGATTTTTCCAGGATTTCAGTAGTGGTATCTGCCACCCCTGGCATAGACCAGCCATGGCCATAATCGTGGTTACCTAAAACCCCAAAGGTTCCCAGCTTTCCAAGCACTGCGGATTTCATCACTTTTGACAATTGGGAATACTGTTCCGCATCTTCGTAGTGGGTGTAATCTCCCGTGTACATCACAAAATCCGGCTGGAAGGCTTTTGCCTTTTCGAAGGATTCTGTCAGGTATTCATGCCGAAAGCGATTTCCCACATGGATGTCACTGATTTGCATGAGGGTTTTGCCGATCAGCTCTTGGGGAAGGTTTTTGACAGGCATCTCCAAGCGCACAAATTCCAGCCAATAGGGCTCCAGTTGCCAGGAATACAAGCCCCCGATTCCTAGGCTCGTGCCGATTCCAAGTCCTGCTTTCAAAAAGGTTCTTCGTTTCATGGAGTAAAGTCTTTCTTTTCCTTAGTGTTTGGTGAATTTTTCACGGACGATTTTCTCAATTTCTACTGCATGGAAAACAATCAAAGCCATACCCACTGAAAAAAGAAGTTCGGTGAGTGTCAAAGCCTGAGTATGAAAAACCCGGTTGAAAAAAGGAAGGTAGATTACGAGCAATTGAAGGATGGTAGTAGAGAAAACCGCCAGCAATAAGGCGCGATTAGTAAATAATCCCTGGCGGAAAAGGAGGGTCCGGCTGCTACGAATCGCCATCACATGCCCCAATTGAGAGAAGGACAAAACTGAGAATACGACGGTCTGCCAATGCCATCCCTGCCTGATTGACCAATACTGGGAGAAAAGGGTGACTGCAGCCATTAGGATTCCCACCCAAATGATGTGAATTCCTACGCCTTCAGCAAAGAGACTTTGCTTGGGAGGTCTCGGACTTCTTTTCATGATGTCTTTTTCCGATCGTTCGCCTGCCAGGGCCAAGGCGGGAAGCCCATCCGTGACCAGATTGATCCACAGAATATGAATGGGGAGAAGGGGATTCGGAAACCCTAAAATCGGGGCCAGACCTATGGTCCAGATTTCCGCTCCGTTGCAGGTCATGATGTACTTGATAAACTTGACGATGTTGTCATAAATTCTCCGGCCTTCCTTGACTGCTTTGACAATGGTGGAGAAATTATCGTCCAGCAAAATCATGTCTGCCGCTTCCTTGCTGACATCTGTCCCGGCAATTCCCATGGCCACGCCGATGTTGGAGGATTTTAGGGAAGGAGCATCGTTGACCCCGTCTCCTGTCATGGAGACGAAGTGTCCTTTTTTGCGGAGAGCCTGGACGATTTTCAGTTTTTGTTCGGGAGCTACGCGGGCATAGACGGTGACTTTTTCCACCTTTTCCTCAAACTCCTCCTGAGAAATGGACGCCAACTCCAGACCTGTAAAAGTATAGTCTCCCTGCTTCCAAATCCCCACTTCCTTGGCGATGGCTCTTGCAGTCTCCGGATGATCACCGGTGATCATGACGACTCTGATTCCTGCTGTATGACATTCTCGAATAGAATCCTGCACGCCTTCTCTTGGCGGATCTATAAGTCCGATAATCCCCAATAGCTGAAGTTCCGATTCTAAGGACTCCTCCGAATCAGGGGTCTGATTGGATTTTTTCCCAGCAAAAGCCAAAACCCGCTGCCCCAGTGCCGCAAGTTCCACTGATTTTTTCTCCAAATAGTCGGCTTCAGCGGCATCTGAAAGGATTTGGGCGATGGATTCTGAGGCTCCTTTGCATAGAATTAGGTATTCCTCTCCGGAAGCATGAAGGGTAGTCATGCGTTTTCTTTCAGAATCAAAAGGGATTTCTTTTTTTCGGGGGTAGTTTTCGTGAATCTTTTGATAAGCAGACCGATCGTGTTTACTCAAAATCGATTCTACCAAAGCCAATTCAGTGGCTTCTCCTTCCAGCTGGTCTTCAGAATTGAATTGGACATCATGATTCAGAGCCACAGCCAAATCAAAGACGGATATGGGAGAATCTTGGAGAAAAGGTTCTGTTCTTTCCGTTTCAAAGGGTAGCTCCGACACTACCCGCATTTTATTTTGGGTCAAAGTGCCGGTTTTATCGGTACAGATGTAAGTGACAGACCCGAGGCTTTCTACGGCTGGTAGCTTTCGGATGAGTGCTTTTTTCTTGGCCAACCTTGCTGCCCCTAAGGATAGGGCAATGGTAATCAAGGCAGGAAGTGCTTCAGGAATCGCGGCAACTGCCAAGCTGACCGAGAGCAGTAGAACCTGAAAAACTTCTTCACCCCGGGCAATTCCACCCACAAAAAGCAGGAGACAGATCAAAAGAATAATAACACTTATGATTTTGCCAAAACGGAGCATCCGTTGTTGAAGTGGTGTCTTTGGAGCTTCCTCCTGGAGCAGGTTGGCGATTTTTCCGATCTCGGTATTCATCCCCGTAGCTACTGCGATGCCGGATGCCCTTCCGTTGGTCACCAAGGTTCCTTTGAAGGCCATGTTCATTTGGTCTCCCAAGGACAGCTCTGATGCTTCAATTGGCGAGGGGTTTTTGTCAATAGCTACCGATTCTCCCGTCAGTGAGGATTCATCGATTTTCAAGGAATAAGCCTCTACCAGACGCAGATCCGCCGGGACCATTTTTCCTGCTTCCAAAAGAACTAGGTCCCCAGGGACAATTTCCTGAGAGGAGATAGAAATGGATTTTCCATTCCGGATGACCTTGCTCTGAGTTTCTGTGAGCTTTTTGAGGGACTCCATCGCCTTTTCAGCCCGATATTCCTGAATAAATCCCAAAGCGGCATTGAGCAGGATGATCACCAGAATGATGATGGTGTCAGTCAAATCCCCGACGATACCGGAAATGATAGCCGCCGCGGCAAGAATCAGAATCATGAAATCCATGAACTGCCCTAAAAAAAGCGCCCAAGCAGGTTTTTTCTTTTTTTCCTTCAGGGCATTGGGGCCAAATTCTCGGAGTTTTTGGTGTACCAACTCATCCGTCAAACCTTTCGGACTGGATTGGAATTCTTGAAAAATAGATTCTGAAGTAGCTTGGTAAAATAGCATTTAAGTTCCGATTGACTTTACCTAAAAGTACAAATTAGTACGGAACGGAAATAAGGAATCGGTGGAGTTTAAAAAATGAGGCCGGCTCAAAATTACGGTTTGTGACCTTGAGGGTCTGCCTTTAGGCAAGAAGTTGAGGAGTCAGTCTGACAAGAGAAAGCTTTTTAGAAGTCCTCACTAGTTATTGGAGATTATCTCTTTTTGATAAACCAGATTCAATAGGCTCAACACTTCTCCAAATGCTTCTGAGGCTTTTAGCTGCTCCTCACTTACTTTCTTACCAAGCAATCTGCAAAGCAAAAGTCCGTAGATCCCATTCATGCAGATTTGAATTTCAGAGCCTGGATTTTCTCCATTGGCGTTGACGATCGCTTCCAGGATAAAGGGCTTTGCGCGATGAAAAGCCTCAAAATAAATTTTATCCGATTTTAAAAACTGGTAATGGAGTAGGCTGAGTTTTTTGACGATTTGGTTTAATTCCTCCAAATGGCCTTTTTCCAGAACTCCTTCACTTTTCATTTTTTTCAGGAGCCTTTCAAACCAAGCCGTGATTTCTTCTTTTTCTTGATCCGAAACCGGATAATGCGCAACCACATACTGCCGGATTTCATCCATATTTCCCTGAAAGGAGCGGATCAAATCCTCCATTTGGTACATGTAAATGAGATATTCCCCGATGTTTTGGGATTTTTTCTTTTCGGCAACAGATTGCATGGAAATGAGGTTGATGAGGTGGCAAAGGTAATACTAGAAGAAGATATGGCTAAAGCCGAGATAGATTTAAGATAAAAGAAAGATAGGGTATGGTTCAGCTTTCTTGCGAAGCCTATCTTTTCTATCTCGCGCAGCATATCTTACTAAGTTCATCCAAGTTGACATGGATTCTTTACCCTATGTATTTGAAACTCCCTGTCGATCAATACTTCTTTTTTCCTACTTTTGCGCCACGAAGAGCTTATGAAAAACATTAGAAATTTCTGTATCATCGCCCATATCGATCATGGGAAGAGTACATTGGCGGATAGATTGTTGCAGTTTACCAATACGATCTCGGATCGGGAAATGCAGAATCAGGTGTTGGACGATATGGATCTGGAGCGTGAGCGAGGCATTACGATCAAGTCTCATGCGATTCAGATGAAGTATATGTACAAGGGAGAGGAATATACCCTCAACCTGATCGATACTCCGGGACACGTGGATTTTTCCTATGAAGTATCCCGATCCATTGCAGCCTGCGAAGGCGCTTTGTTGATTGTGGACGCTTCCCAGGGCATTGAAGCCCAGACGATTTCCAACTTGTATTTGGCCCTTGGACACGATCTGGAAATCATTCCGGTATTGAATAAAATTGACCTTCCCGGAGCTGATCCTGAAGGCAGAGCGGATGAAGTCATTGACTTGATCGGTTGCGACCGTGAGGATATTATTTTGGCTTCCGGAAAAGAAGGAATCGGTATTGAAGATATTCTAAATGCTGTTATTGAGCGGATTCCGGCTCCAAAAGGCGATCCCGAAGCTCCGCTTCAGGCGATGATTTTTGATTCTCAGTTCAACTCATTCCGAGGCGTGGAAGTAATTTTCCGCGTTTTCAACGGTACCATTAACAAAGGTGATAAGATCAAATTTGTCAATACAGGCAAAGAATACTACGCCGACGAAATCGGTATCTTAGGCATTAATCAAATTCCTCAGCAGACCATGGCAGCCGGAAATGTGGGCTACCTAATCTCCGGAATCAAGGTGGCAAAGGAAGTGAAGGTCGGGGATACGATCACTCACGTCAAGAATCCATGCAAGGATGCCATCAAAGGTTTCGAAAACGTTAAGCCGATGGTTTTCGCGGGGATCTATCCTGTGGATACCACCGAGTTTGAGGAATTGCGGGCTTCCATGGAAAAGCTTCAGCTGAATGATGCTTCCTTGGTTTGGGAGCCTGAGACTTCAGCCGCTTTGGGCTTCGGTTTCCGTTGTGGCTTCTTAGGCATGCTTCACATGGAGATTGTTCAGGAGCGTTTGGAGCGAGAATTTGACATGACGGTGATTACCACTGTGCCATCGGTACAGTTCCGTGCGATCATGACCAATGGTTCGGTCCAGTTGATCAATGCGCCAAGTGATATGCCAGATCCAACTAAAATGGAGTATATCGAGGAGCCTTTTGTCAAAGCTTCCATCATTACAGCCTCTGATTATGTTGGGCCGGTAATCCAGCTTTGTATGGAAAAGCGAGGGCAGATCAAGAATCAGGTTTACCTGACTGCTGACCGCGTCGAACTCCAGTTCGATATGCCATTGGCTGAGATCGTATTTGATTTCTTCGATAAGTTGAAAACCATCTCCAGAGGTTATGCCTCTTTGGATTATGAATTGAAAGGCTTCCAACAATCCCACATGGTCCGCTTGGATATCATGTTGAATGGGGAGCCAGTCGATGCACTTTCTGCAGTAGTTCACCGGGACAAAGCCTACGAATGGGGAAAAAGACTCTGCGAAAAACTGCGCGAGTTGGTGCCAAGACAAATGTTTGAAATTGCCATTCAGGCTGCTATCGGACAGAAGATCATTGCAAGAGAAACCATCAAAGCTTTGAGGAAAAACGTATTGGCGAAGTGTTACGGAGGTGATATTTCCCGAAAGCGAAAACTTCTCGAGAAGCAGAAAAAAGGCAAGAAGCGAATGAGACAAGTCGGCAACGTCGAGGTGCCTCAGGAGGCGTTTATGGCGGTGCTGAAGCTAGATTAGGGGTTTACGAGTTACGAATTACGATTTACGAGCTGATTTTGAACTTCAAAAATTATTTCCACTATGAAACAGGATATGAATTTGAGGACAAAACAGTTCGCAATTGATGTTTGGTTACTTTGTTCAAAAATTCCTCATTCTCGAGAATACACTAATTATGTCAATCAGCTTTTGCGGAGTTCAAGTTCGGTTGGTGCAAATTTCCGGGCAGTTGGAAGAGCGAAATCGAGGGCTGACTTTATCAATAAATTAAAAATAGTCGAAGAAGAAGCTGACGAAAGTCAATTCTTCTTGGAGCTTATTTTAAAAGTAAATTCTAATCCTGAATTGGTTGTTGAAATTGAGCGATTGATCAAGGAAATAAATGAGATTATAGCAATTGTAGTTTCTAGTTTAAAGACTGCAAGGACTTCTTGAAAAATTGAGGTTCAGGTAGACTTCGTAACTCGTAACTCGTAACTCGTAATTAAAATGATATTAATCGACGGAAAAAAAACCTCCTCCGAAATCAAAAATGAAATCGCCACTCGTGTAGCTGAAATCAAAGCGGAAGGTGGAAAGACTCCTCATTTGGCTGCTGTTTTGGTAGGAAATGATGGCGCTAGCCAAACTTATGTAGGAGCCAAGGTAAAGGCTTGCGAAGAAGTTGGGTTTAAATCAACCCTGGTTCGCTTGGAAGAGACGGTTTCTGAAGAGGAATTGCTTCAAGTGGTGGAGGACATCAACAACAATCTGGATATCGATGGATTGATTGTGCAGCTTCCCTTGCCCAAGCATATTTCTGTTGATAAGGTTACTAATAAAATCCGCCCAGAAAAGGATGTGGATGGTTTTACTCCGGCCAATGTAGGGCGAATGACGCTCAACTGGCCCGCTTATGTGGCCGCTACTCCTTACGGTATTGTGAAATTGCTCAAACGATACAATATTGAAACCTCCGGAAAAAACTGCGTAGTCATTGGAAGAAGCCATATCGTAGGTAGCCCGATGAGTATTTTGATGGCAAGAAACGGTTATCCGGGCAATGCTACTGTGACCTTGACTCATAGTCGCACAAAAAATCTGGCCGAGATCACCAAAACAGCGGATATTCTGATTGTGGCGATCGGTAAACCTGAATTTGTGACTGCCGATATGGTGAAGCCTGGAGCGGTGGTAATTGACGTGGGAATTCATAGAATTGAGGACTCGAGCAAAAAGTCCGGTTTCCGTTTAATTGGCGATGTGAAGTTTGACGAGGTAGCACCTTTGGCTTCCGCAATCACCCCAGTTCCGGGCGGAGTAGGGCCGATGACCATCGCAGCTTTGTTATATAATACCCTTCAATCGGCCGAAAAGAAGGTTTTTGGCTAAATCAGAAAAAAAGTAGAGAAATGATTCAGGAGCTGTTGCTTCCAATAGCTTGGATTTCTACTTTTGCAGACCCTTACCCGCGCATGTGGTGAAACTGGTAGACACGCCACTTTGAGGGGGTGGTGCCCGTTCGGGTGTGGAAGTTCGAATCTTCTCATGCGCACTCAAAAGGCCAATACGTTTTGTATTGGCCTTTTTTTGTTTTTAATCGGGTACGTTTTCGGGCAGAGGATATTGAAATGGCATTGCTTTTTCTTTGAACGGACAATTTCAAGGATGAATTTTTTTTACCTTTTGGCTTCAATTCTATCCCTATGAAATCCCTATTCAAAACCTGCGTATTCCTCCTCTTCCTAGTGGTATCCAGTTTGTCTTTTTCCCAAACCCCTCAGTTTCCGATTGTCAAAGGATATGGAGGGATTTATGAAATCCCTGAGGCTACTGAGAGACCTGATCCATCGAAAGAGTATAAAATCATAGTGGACCTGACCAGTGCAGCCGAGGACAATAAGCAGATTTCAAGATGGGTGGACAATGTGGCTAGAATGATGAATCTTCATGGATTGGCTGGAGTAAGCAAGGAAAACCTGAAAGTCAAAGTTATTATCCATGGGGGAGCTATCTACACCTTACTTACAGACGAGAATTATAAAAAGCGATATGAGGTAGATAATCCGAATATCAAAGTTTTGGAGGCTTTGAAAGAAGGAGGAGCCGATATCATGGTTTGTGGACAATCTTTGATCGCCAGGAATTTGAAGCAAGAGGATCTTTGGCCTGGAGTGAGAATTGCCCATTCTGCTTTGACCACGATCACTACCTATGTGCCACAGGGTTACGTTTTGCTTAAGTTTTGAAGGAATTGACTGATTTTCAATTTGATTGGATTTGGGAATTGAAAATCAAAAAAGCCAAATTTTATCTTTTTAGGAGGGATATTTGGAACTTTTATTCCAAATTTTCTTTTAAAAAGTCATTAAGTTTGTACTCCAATATAACTTCCCTTCCCCTAGATGAGTGATGCCATCAAACATGAATGCGGAATAGCGATGATCCGCCTTCGCAAGCCAGCCCAATATTACATTGATAAATACGGGACGGCTTCTTACGCAGCAAGCAGATTGTATGTCCTCATGCAAAAGCAGCTAAACCGAGGTCAGGATGGTGCTGGAGTCGCAAATATCAAAATCAACACCCTTCCGGGTACACGCTACATCAGTCGATATCGCTCGGTCGAGCCCTCTGCGGTGAATGATATCTTTGAGAAAATCAACAAAAAACTCAAAAAGGCAAAAAAAATCGGAGGGAACGACGCCTTGTATGATGCAGAGTGGCTAAAGGAGAATATCGCATTTTCCGGTGAGGTATGGCTTGGACATCTGCGATATGGTACACACGGAGAAAACAGTATCGAAACCTGCCACCCGTTTCTGAAGCAGAACAACTGGAGGAGTAGAAATTTGGTCATGGCGGGTAACTTCAACATGACGAATAATGAAGAACTTTTTAGCAAGTTGGTTCAACTAGGCCAGCATCCTAAAGAAAAAACCGACACGGTCACGGTGATGGAAAAGGTCGGACACTTTTTGGACGAAGAAAATCAGCGTCTTTTCGACAAATACAAGCATCAATATTCCAATGAGCAGATCACTCATCTGATTGAAGATGAATTGGACGTCGCCAGAATTCTGAGAAGATCATGCAGGGATTTTGACGGTGGTTATGCCATGGCAGGAATGATCGGTAACGGCTCGGCCTTCGTGGTGAGGGATCCTTCCGGTATCCGACCTGCATTTTATTATGCAGACGATGAGGTGGTCGTCATCGCCTCCGAGAAGCCAGCGATTAAATCCGCATTTAATATTGACTTCAAGGCTATTAAAGAGATCAAACCCGGACATGCCATCGTGATCAATAAGGATGGTTCCTTTGCAGAAGAGGAGATTTTACCGGCTAGAGAAAAGAAATCCTGTTCATTTGAACGGATCTATTTCTCCAGAGGAACGGATCCGAATATTTATCAGGAAAGAAAAAATCTGGGCAAAGCCTTGATCCCGCAGATCCTGAAGGCGATAGATTTCGACCTGAAAAACACTGTATTTTCCTATATCCCGAATACTGCCGAGACGGCCTTTTATGGCATGATCGAAGGTTTGGAGGACTATTTGGTCTCCAAGCGTAAAGAGGTGTTTTTGGAAGGAAAACCCCATGTGGGAGAGTTGGATGAATTGCTGAGCTTCCGCCCAAGAGTGGAAAAACTGGTCAGCAAGGATGTCAAACTTCGAACATTCATTACCAGCGACGAGGATCGGGATACTATGGTGTCCAGCGTGTACGATACCACCTATGAAGTGATTCGCCCAGGAGTGGATACTTTGGTTGTAATTGATGACAGCATTGTGCGCGGGACGACTTTGGAAAAGAGCATCCTGACTACCCTAGATCGCTTGAATCCCAAGAAAATTGTGATTGTGTCTTCCGCACCTCAGATTCGCTTTCCGGATTGTTACGGAATAGACATGTCCAGGATGAAAGAATTCATCGCTTTCCGTGCTGCGATTGCTTTGATCAAAGAACGGAAAATGGAAAACGTTTTGGACGAGGTCTATGACAAGTGTGTGGCCCAGCCCAACTCTATGGAGAATTTTGTGAAGGGCGTTTATAGCAACTTTACGGATGAAGAGATTTCCGACAAAGTTGCGGAGATCGTGACTACACCGGAGATCCGTGCGGAAGTGAAAGTGATTTTCCAAACTGTAGATAACCTGCATAAGTGTATTCCAAACCACCTAGGCGACTGGTATTTTACAGGGGATTATCCGACTACCGGCGGTATGCGTGTGGTGAACCGGGCCTTTGCCAATTACATGGAAGGGAAGACGGTGAGGGCGTATTAATAATTCAAGGATTTCAATATTCTGGAAAGGCACAAAGATTTTTTCTTTGTGCCTTTTTCCATTTTTGGCCGTGGTTCTTGGATTCAAAATTTCTATTTTCAACCAAAAATTGAATTATTATTTATAATGGAAATAAACGTCCCTCTTCTTAAACAAATCTGTGAAATCGCCGGCGCTCCGGGTTTTGAAAAACGAGTTCGTGATCTTGTAATTGACTTAGTCACGCCTCTAGCCGATGAAGTCAAAACCGATAATCTGGGCAATGTCATTGCCATCAAAAAGGGCAAGAGAAACCCGGACGGAAAGCGAGTGATGGTCGCCGCGCATATGGATGAGATTGGTTTTATCGTCACCCATATTGACGACCAGGGATTTTTGAGATTTCATACTTTGGGTGGATTCGATCCCAAGACCCTGACTGCACAGCGGGTGATTGTCCATGGGAAAAAGGACCTGATCGGGGTCATGGGCAGCAAACCCATCCATGTGATGAGTCAAGAGGAGCGCGACAAACTTCCCAAAACCACCGACTTTTTCATCGATCTGGGAATGCCCAAAGAGGAAGTGGAAAAGTATGTGACCATTGGAGATCCGGTGACCCGGGATCGGGAACTGATCGAGATGGGGGATTGTGTCAACTGCAAATCTATAGACAACCGGGTAGCGGTATTTATCCTGATTGAGGCCTTGAAAAAGCTGAAAAATCCCGCTTACGATGTCTATGCTACTTTTACGGTGCAGGAGGAAGTGGGGCTTCGTGGAGCCAATGTTGCGGCCCACGGGATTAATCCGGATTTTGGGATTGCCTTGGATACAACCATTGCATTTGATGTGCCCGGAGCTTCAGCTCACGAAAAAGTCACAGAATTAGGAAAAGGAACCGCCATCAAAATCATGGATGCGATGACGATCTGTGATTACCGTATGGTGGAGTTTATGAAGCAAACTGCTACCAAGGAAGCCATCAATTGGCAACCGGAAATCCTGACTGCTGGAGGCACAGATACCGCAGGAGTGCAGCGAATGGGTAAGCAGGGAGCGATTGCCGGAGCGATTTCAATCCCAACCCGTCATCTGCATCAGGTGATTGAGATGGCACACAAAAAAGATATTGCTGATTCGATTTCCCTTTTGGTGGCTTGTCTAGAGCAGGTTGATGGATACGATTGGAAACATTAAATTCAAACCCTCCAAGGGTTTTAAACCCTTGGAGGGTTTCTTTGATCCCTTCTACCTTCAACATTCATCATTCAGCGTTCGATATTGAAGATTTAAATATCGAATATCGAATATCGAATATCGAATATCGAATAAAGAACATCGAAGTTAGTAATCCTCACAGACCACTTTTTTTCTTAACTTCTAAAGCTTATGAAACAGCTCATCCCTATCTTTTTTCTCATTCTTTTTATCTCCTGCCAAAAAGCCGAGAAAGAAGCAACTTCATCCCAGGCTGAGGAACCTGAATGGCAAGAACTATTCAACGGAAAGGATCTCGCAGGCTGGATTCCCAAAATCCATCACCATGAAGTAGGGGAAAATTATGCCAATACCTTTCGTGTGGAAGATGGAGCGATTGAAGTGAATTATGACGGATATGGAGATTTTGAAGATCGATTTGGACACTTGTTCTATGAAAAGCCCTTTTCCCGATTTCATCTCGTTTGGGAGTATCGGTTTACCGAGCAGTTTCTGGAAACTGCGCCTAGCTACACCTATCGTAATTCCGGGGTGATGTTTCATTCCCAGGCTCCTGAGACGATTTTGAAAGAACAGGATTGGCCCATATCTGTGGAATATCAGATGCTAGCGGAGGAAAAAGAAGGGGAAGCCAGGCCAACTGGAAATATGTGCAGTCCCGGCACAGATGTGGTTTTCGAAGGAAAAATGGACGACCGACATTGCATTAATTCCAGTTCGCCCACTTTCCAATGGGACGAATGGGTGAAAGCCGAATTGATCGTCTATGGAGATTCGATTGTGCATCATTTAGTGAATGGAGACACGGTTTTGACCTACAGCTTTCCGCAGATTGGCGGAGGTGTAGCAAATCGTTTTGATCCTTCGATTAAGGTAGATGGAACTCCGCTTCAGTCTGGATATATTGGTCTGCAGAGTGAGGGTCAGGGAGTCCTGTTTAAAAATATCCGAATCCGGGAGCTTTGATTATCAAACCTTCAGCCTAAATTTCACTAGCCAAACAAAACTTTTACCATGTACAAAAATCTAATTTATTTCGGGCTAGCCCTATCGTTTTTGACAGGCTGCGCCCAAGAAGAAACCCATTATCAATTTCAGGTTTCTGATCTCGAGCCCAACCTGATCAAACTCGCTTCGGATGAATTTCAGGGGCGTAGACCTTTCACTGAAGGGGAAAAAATCACCACCGCTTTTCTGGAAACAGAATTCAAAAATCTAGGACTGGAGCCCGGAAATGGAGATTCCTACTATCAGGATGTGCCTATGGTTTCCATTGTCAGCAAGTCTGCTGAGACCATGGAGCTGAAGAATTCAAGTTCTTCCGTTTCGCTAACCGGTTTCCAAGACTTTGTGATCTGGACCCAGAAAACCGATTCTTTGGTAGAAATCAAAGATGCGGAAGTAGTATTTGCAGGTTTTGGGATTGTAGCTCCGGAGTATGGCTGGAATGATTACGCAGGACTAGATGTCAAAGGGAAAATCGTAGTCGTACTGGTTAATGATCCTGGTTTTGGAACCGAGGACGCTACCTTTTTCAAGGGGAATACCATGACTTACTATGGACGCTGGACTTATAAGTATGAAGAAGCTGCCCGGCAAGGAGCTTTGGGTTGTCTGATCGTACACAATACCATCCCCGCAGGTTATGGATTCAATGTAGTTCAGGGAAAGCACCATCAACCGATTTTGTATCTGGATGATCGGGGAAAGGAAAATTACAAGCTAGGCGTTGAGGGTTGGTTGACTTTGCCTTCAGCCAAGAAACTTTTTGAATTGGCAGGAAAAAATGACTCAGAACTTTTGGCTGCAGCCAGAAAGCAAGGTTTTCAAGGAGAGTCTTTGGGAGTGAATTTGACCACTTCCATTCAAGTCGAAGCAGAATACAATGTTTCCCAGAATGTGGTTGCCAAGCTAACTGGAAAGACCAAACCCGAGGAATTCATCATTTACACCGCGCATTGGGATCATTTTGGAATTGGAAAACCGGATGAAACTGGAGATAGCATTTACAATGGTGCCTTGGACAATGCTTCCGGAACTGCAGCGCTTTTGGCTTTGGCCAAGGCCTATGCAACGGATGAAAAGCCGGATCGTTCAGTCATTTTCTTGGCAGTTACCGCAGAGGAGCAGGGACTTTGGGGTTCGGCCTACTATGCTGAAAACCCGATTTATCCTCTGGAAAAAACCGTGGCTAATATCAACATGGATGGAATCAATCCTTACGGGAAGATGAAAGATGTCTCAATAATCGGTGTAGGCCAATCCGAAATGGAAGATTTGCTCAATGTGGAACTGGAAAAACTGGGTCGCTACAGCGCGCCCGAGCCTAACCCGGTTGCCGGCTACTACTTTCGATCCGACCATTTTAATTTTGCCAAAGTCGGAGTGCCAGCCCTTTATTTTGGAACAGGAATAGACCATTTCGAAAAAGGAAAAGAATACGGTAAATCACTCCAAGATGAATACGTGGCAGTCTACTACCACAAGCCTTCAGACGAATACGATACCAGTAGATGGAATCTGGATGGGGCAGTGGACGATGTGCAGGTGCTTTACAACGTTGGTAAAAGTCTAGCCAACTCGGACAAATGGCCGGGTTGGAAAGAAGGATCGGAGTTTAAGGCGGTGCGGGATGGATATATGAAAAGATAAATGATATAAAGGTCTGTGCAAACAGACCTTTTTTTTGAGCTTCTAACTATTTTTTCCAACATTTTGAAACTTGCCAAATTCTTTCTTTTACCTGCCGAAATCTAATTGCCTCTCCCAAGGCTGAGTTAAAAAATCTAATTTTTATTAACCTTAAAAACCCCTTTAAATCTAGTTGTAGAAAGGGTAGAGATAGGGAAACTCAGTTATACTAACTTTTAAATTCTAATCTCATGAAAAATTTTAATGTCAAAACCAGAAATCAGTTTCTGGGAAGAAGCTTTCTAGGAAAATCAAAAAAGGTTTTCTACTTATTCGTTTTGGTCATTTTGTCCTCCTGTGCAGAGGTATTGATGTGGCAAAATACTCCAAATCAAGATATAGCTTCAAAACTTCAAGATGATGCCTTTGGAGTTTGGGATGGAGCCCATGGAGGTATTGAAGGGTTTTATTTCTTGCCTCCAATCGTAAAGGAACCATCCTTTATTGGTGAATTTGATCCAAATCTTAGCCCAGTATTAGAAATAGGTGTTGATAAAGATTTTACACAAATATTGGGAACGGTGGAATTGGGCAACTCGGTTTCTTCTATCCTGCTGAATGAAATTGACCAGCAATATCAATTCAATTGGAATATTGGGAGTTTTGGAGAGTCGGCGAATAAACACTTCCGCATTCGGGTAAGAGTAGGAGATATGGTTCTTGGATACGCAGATTTTTTCATTGTTCAGAAATCAAATCAAAAAGTTGGGGCTGGATTAATTAAAGCAGTTATAAATCAGACTGTTCCCATCAAATTCAGGATTGAAAAAAATATTGCCAGTTCAATGGAAATTGATCCCGAGGAAGCAATAATTAAAGTTGGAGATGAAATTGAGTTTCAGGCGAAAGTTTTGGACTTGCATGGTCAGGAGATAAATGGTTTAAGTATCTATTGGGCATCAGAAAACGAATCAGTAGCGACTATATCCCAAGATGGAGTAGCGATGGGTGTAGAAGAAGGCCAGACCAATATTTGGGCATCTTATTCCTATTTGACGGCAAGTGCATCAATTGCTGTAGAAAGAGGTGACACCCCACCTCCTCCGGGTAGGGATATTGTGGTTTTCAATGACGTAAACATCTTCGATAATTTTGCCCTGGAGTCCGACGTGAATAATGTAGTCATGCTAAGAAATTTAGTCAATTACACCTCCACCGGCCTTCGTTCTACCGCTAAAAAAGTTTGGTTGGACTGTGGGAAAAACTCCAGATACCCTTTCTTTTGCAGTGAGTTTACTAGATTCAAAGAGGTAATTGAAGGAGAAGGTTACTCAGTTCAAACTATTTCCTCTCCCACCAACTCTATAATCGGGATAGATCCAGAAGTAAAGGTTTTATTTCTTATCCTGCCTTTGGTAAATTATACCCTTGAGGAAGTAAACTCTCTTAAACAATTTGCCGAGGAAGGCGGAAGGATAATCTTTGTAGGTGAATATCTGGAATTCTATACCTCCCAAGGAATCCAGGTGGAAAATAACCTTCTCATAAATCTTGGCGCAGAGTTAAGAAATGTCGGCAATGCTGTGGATTGTAATTACACCTTGCTTCCAAATACCTCCCTCAGACCCAATCAGATTACTAATGGGATGACAGGTTTAACAGTGGCCTGTGCCTCGGTGATCGTTCCAGGGCCCAATGATTTTCCATTATTCTTTGATACAGGAAACTCCCTACTATTAGCAGGTGTTGCCGCTATCAATACCACTCCTATTTCTAATTTGCAAACTGCGAGACTCTTGCCATCAGTTTCTTCAGCAAGATTAGATTCAAATCTTTCCACTACAGGCAAAGATTGAATAAGAACTCAATATTGATTACGCCAAAAGGCTGGGTTTTGAAACTCAGCCTTTTTCTTTTTTCATATAAATTTTTTCATAGTCAGAAATATCAAGTTGAAGTATTGTTAAACTTGATTGATATTCAATATCTTATTGTGCCATTCTACCCTAACCATTTTTATGATTCAATTTTTATTGGGATTAATTCAGGAAAATAATCTGTCGGATTCATTGGAAGAATCAGCACAGGCTTCTGTGGATGTGTCCCAAGCTTTGGTCTTAGGTCTGATTCCAGTGGTTTTAGCCTTCGCTTTTATCATTTTTGTGATTTACCGGTCCAGAAGAGAAGCGGATGTTCGAAGAAAAGAAACCGAACTTCGATTGAGCAAAGCAGAAGGGGAATTGAAAGCCCTAAGAGCCCAAATCAACCCTCATTTTATTTTCAATTGCCTCAATTCCATTCATCATTTTATCCAAACACAGGAACCCAAACTAGCTAGTGAATACTTGATCAAGTTTTCAAAACTGATTCGCTATGTATTAGAGAGTTCCTCGAAAAACTGGGTGACTTTGGAAGAGGAATTAGAGGCAAATTCCATTTACCTGCAATTGGAGCAGCTGCGACTAAACCAAGCTTTTCAGTTCGAATTTAAATGTCAAAACATAGCTAATCCAGACCGGATTTTTATTCCCCCAATGTTAATTCAACCTTTTTTAGAAAATGCCGTTTGGCATGGGCTCAGTCAGGAGGGCAGGATCCAAATGGAATTCCAACCCAATGGAGGAACCCATTTAATCTGTAAAATCAGCGATGAAGGGCAAGCACGGATTGAAAAACCGGAATATGACCTCAGCAAACTGGTCAAAAAAAGTAGTTTGGGCGTGCAGTTGATGGAGGAGCGATTCAAGAATTTGACAGAATTAAGAGGCCTGAAGGCTGGATTTGAACTAGAAGAAAGCGAGTCAGGAGGAAGGGTAGTGACCTTAAAAATCCCCATGGAAGAAGAATGAGCAAGAAATATCGAGTAATATTAATTGAAGACGAATCCAAGGCCAGGGAGCAATTGAAGACTTTGGTGACTGGGTATTCGGAATTTGAAGTTGTCGGAGAAGCTGGAAGTCTAGCGGAAGCTGATCAGATTTGTCAATCCTTGAAACCGGAGTTGGTTTTTTGTGATGTGATGCTACCTGGAGGGACTATTTTCGACTGGTTACTCAATTTGAAAAAGATCGATTTCGACTTGATCTTCATCACTTCTTTTCAGGATTTTGCCATTCAGGCCTTTCGATTAGCTGCAGTGGATTACCTGCTCAAGCCTCTGGATCCAGCGGATTTTCAGGCAGCAATCGGACGGTTTTTGGAGAAAAAAGAAAGTCAGGTCGCTCAAATTCAGTCTTTGCTTCAGAATCTTAAGGCTCCCAAAGAGAAAGTCAAAATCGCTTTGCCTACTCTACATGGCTACTTGTTTGTAGAAATTAAAGAAGTTATCCGCTGTGAGTCAGACAATACCTACACCACCTTTTTCTTGAAGGACAAGCGGAAAATTTTGGTGTCCCGCACTCTCAAAGAGGTAGAAAGTATGCTGGAAAGCTATGGTTTTTTCCGGGTGCACAATTCTCACCTGATCAATATGGAAGAGGTTACGGAGTATTTAAAGGGAGAAGGCGGACAGGTAAAGCTCAGTGACGGAAGCACAGTGGATGTATCGAGGAGAAGAAAGGAGGAGTTTTTGGAGAAAGTGAAAAGTTTTTGAATGATAAGAAATCATGCATTGGTATGACTAATCTGGTTTGGAAACTGATCCAAGTCTCACTTTCTAAGGGGGCTTGAGGATTTTCAAACTTGGTTAGGATAGTGGGAAAATAGGATTTGCCAAAATCTGGTTCAGATTCACCGAAATCTGATTTATGGTTTTATTGGAAAGGAAGAAAAGTCAGCTTGAAGAGACTTTTCACAAAGGGAAAAAGAATAAGGGTGATTTGACTTCCCACCGGACCAAGGAAAACTTATTGGGGTGATTAAGCAATTTTCCGGAGGTATTTTTTCCGGGTTTACATCTAATTTAAGAACTATGAAAAAAATGATGTTATCTGATTTTGTTTCTTACCAAAAAGCAGGACAATACATGGGGAACCTGCCGGACACAAAATATCCACCCAATAAAAAACAATACTTATGTGGTGGAACTTTTACTATTTCAAACTTTTGGTATTGGGCAAATTTACCAGGGTTTTCTGGATTAATGTTTTGGTACGGTTTAGATCCAAACCAACCTGATGGACAATGTTTTGTCGGAGTTGAGCCGAAATTTAATTTTTTATACGACGAAAATTCAGTAAGTACTTATAAGCCTAGCGCTGATATCTTTGTCTGTCCTGGGCTTGAATTTAATTTCTCCTTACCTATACGAAGAGACTTTGAGAGATTTTTGAGGAACGACAAAAGACCGGTTCCAATTTTGGATAGAATTATATCTAAATCAAATATGCAAGGTTACAATGCGAATTTTTTACAGAATTCATTCTATAAGGAGAATCATAAATATGGAATGGCTTATTTTTCAGATTTCATTGAAGATCAACCTCAAGTTAAATCCTTTCTAAAGTATTTTGTAACCCAGGGAGAAGTAGCCTTTCTGAGATATTATTTGGGTTTTGAAGAAACCTCGAAAGGAAAGTTTCTTAGGCTAATTTTAGTCCCAGTAGATGAAAAAGGGAAAAATACGGAGGTTGTAACTGTATCAAATCGTTTTTTTAATGATGTTCAGTTACTCCAAAAGTCTTGGCCACCTCCACCGAATTCCTGATTTCTATGCTGAATCAACTTCCCATTCAAGAAATCTCCACTTTTGCTATTTGGATTCCTATGATCTTGGCAGGAATGCGTTGGAAAACAGGCGATCAAAAGATCCGCCTGTTTTTTGTATTTCTGCTATTTGGGGTAATTACAGATGGGTTTGGCTGGCTGGTTTATGGGATATTAGAAAATCTAGAAATCGGGAATTACCATGCGTATTTGCTGTACTTCTACCTTTGGTTTGAAGCCTTATTTTTTATCTGGGTAGTTTTTGAGTTTCTAGAGACAAAGAGAAACACCTTTTGGAAAAGGGTACTTTGGATAGGAATATCAATTCTCTTTTTGATAGAGGGGGTTATCCGTTTCGGTTTTGGTAATCCCATGGATATTTATACTTCATTTATTGTCTCCGGGGTGTTGGTGCTTAATGCATTTTTAATGGCTTTTGCCTTACTCGGTTTGGCAGAGAAAAATGGGGAAATCATGCGAGATCCCTGGTTTTGGATCTTATCCGGAATATTCTTTTACAGCTTTTCAGTCTTTTTTATCGATATGCTTACCTATACCGCCATCGGTCCGGAACTCTGGAAATTCCGGACACTTCTGAACATGATCCAGTATGTGTTTTTTGTGGTGGGGCTTATGAGAATTGCCAATTCTCAATTATCAATGACCAATTGACAATTATCAATGACCATGGATCAAGCTTAATTGGCAGTACTCATTGAACCTTGAAAATTGGGTTTAATAATTGACCATTGAGTTTGATAACCCTAGTTTTTAGATCCTCTCCGGGATTTTTTTCTAATCCTTCGTGACGTTTTTTATCGATCTGATCGCTCACGCCGAGATCATTCACCAAGTTTGGAAACTGCGCAATCTGTATCAGTTTTGGATTTTTGTGATGAATAAGGAAAAAAATGACCAAATTCTAATAGAATGTTGCCAGAATCTAATTTATGATTGAATGCTTAATTATTTTAAAATAAAATTAAAATGATTTTAAATTAAAGCGATAAGAAAGATTAAAAATTTCTTTGTTGTATTTTAATGTATGAGTTTGATAAAAATATAAATCTAGTTAGGGTGAAATTTAATTTTTGTAAACGGACTTAATAAAACGAAATTTAAAATGAAAAAAATAAGTAATTTGTTTCTTGCCTGCATATTGATGTTTCTGATTTCTGGTAAATTTTCATACTCACAAACTAAAATAAGTAAATCGGAATTTCAAAAAATACTAGATAGTGATCAATTTTTAATTGCGAATTCGAAGTTTGTTGAGGGTAGAGGTATTTGGAAATTTGAAGGATGGGAAGGTGATAATTATTCGATTTTTGATGTGACTGTAAATAAAGATGATGTAATTAAGGAAGATTATAGCCCAAAGTTTTATTCACCAAAGTTTTCAATTCTTTCAGTTCCCATTAAATTAAGACCAGATCTTTCTTATTCGAATAAGGAATTAGCAAAAAATGTAGATAGACCTATGGAGGGTGGAATCGATATCAAAAACATCTATTTAGGAGTGAATTTTTTAAACTTAACTAGAGATAGGTATTTTTCATTTGGAACATCAAGTACTCATAGGTTTTCAATTGGAGGGTTGCTTGGATTTACTGCCATTCCTCTAACAAAGGATAACATAAATATGGAAAATGAGAATGATTTTAAGGATGTAACCCAAGTATTTTTCTCATCTGGAGTCAATGTTAATTATTCTTATAATAATGTTAATTTTTCTTTTGTTCCTTTTGGATGGGATTTTGGTTTAGACAACGTTGGAAGAAGTTATGTTTACCATGGAAAAAGATGGTGGGGTTTGGGAATTGGGATAAATTTGAGCCGAATGGGTATGCCTTTTGGAATGAATTAAGAAAGAACGATTCTTACCAAATTCTCCCCCAAACCTGCCGAATTCTAATTCTCGCTCTTTAATTATATTCAGTGTCTGCAATTTCATCTTGCAGGCACTTTTTTGCTTTTGAGGCATGGGGATTTCATGGAATATTGATCATTGAGTTTGCACATTGAAAATTGCTCATTTATCCAATCTTAATCCCCCACTTCCCTAACAAACCCGGCAATCCCTCCAGATCAAATCTAGCTCCTTTGACTTTGTTGATTTCGGGATCGAGACGATAGTGAATGGCTTCCCTGAAATCAGCTTTTTCCAGATTCGTTCGGTCAAAGACGGTTCCGCTGAGATCTGAACCCGAAAAACTGGCACCGCTGAGATCAGTTTGAGAAAAGTCTACTTCCAGCAATCGACAGTTTTGGAAGATGGATTTTTTGAGTTGGAGATTGAAAAAATTGCAGTAGTCCAACTGGCAGTTTTGGAAATTGAATTCCAACAAAAAGGGATTAGCTGAATTGAAGTGCACACCCAAGACTTTGCATCGCTCAAACTTGACTTTTTGAAAGCTTACCCCCGAAACTTTAGCATTGCTTAGGTCGCAATCCTTGAAAGAACAATTCTCAAAACTGGCTCCATGAAAATTGAAGTTGGAAAAATTGCAGCCTAGAAATGTGCAATGGTCATATTCTCCAATCTGAAAATCTGAAGCAGTAAGGTTTTGGAAGGTTTGGTCGGAGAAGAGGGTCATTTTGAATTAAATCCTGTTCAAGATCACTTCGGTATTCATCATTCAGTGTTCAATATTCGATATTTCTTAGTCTTAATAAAGAACATCGAACGCTGAATATCGAATGTCGAAGATTATAAACCGGCCAAATCCCACTTTCGAATCGTCTCCTGAATCAGCTTCAGCACTTTTGCATTCACTTTTTCGAAGTATTCCTTGGCTTGCTTTTCGTCAAAATTGGGATAGCCTTGGCCTTCTTGATACAAGCCGATGGAGGATGGGAAAGGCACTGCAGACCAGGTATTAGGCTTAGGATAGGCAGTAGCTTGATCCGGGTTATATCTTTCTTTATGCACTAAAGTCGGATCAATCGCTTGGATATAAGCCGTTTCATTCAATCCGGCATGTCCTCCGTCTTCCTTGAATACCTCCAAAGTCACATCCGAGGCATACGACCACCAATTGATCACCAAAGTCCGAACACCCAGTTCATTCGCCACCTCTGCGGCTACTTTCTGCAAAACGGCAGTTTGTCCTCCTCCGTGTCCGTTGAGGATGATGATGTTTTTGAATTTGTTTTTAGCTAGTCCTTTTAAAATATCCTTGATAAATGGGGCATAGGCCTCTTCACTGATTTGAAAAGCACCGGGATAGGCAGCCATGGAACCGGTAATTCCATAGTTCAGTGTGGGTGCGATCATCGCATTCAGGTCCTCGGCGATGCCCTTTGCCATGGCAAAAGGAGCGGTATTGTCGGCGCCGTTATTGATGACTCCATGAGGCTCGAGTGTGCCTGTCGGGAGGAGGACGGTATTGATTTTCTCAGGGATAAATTCCGCAAATTCCATCCAGTTGATCCGGTCCATTTCTCGGGTGGAGGGACTTTGAGAGAAAGCTGAAATTTGAATAGAAAAAGCGAAAAGGATTAGAAAAGAAAATTTCATTTGGAGTTTGATGATTGTATGTCCTGAAGATAAAAAATCTAAAATAGGGAATTGAAAAAGCCTTCCAATTTTGGAAGGCTTTTAGGCTTAATTACAGGAAACGTTGGGATTAAACTTGGTGAAAATCCCCTTTGGATTTCCTTTCCAGATCCAAGTATGAAGTTGGTAATTCGGAAAGGGTAGGACATTTGCCGGGTCATAATCGAATTCCCGGATTCCAAAGTAGGGAGGCATTTCATTTTCAAAATCCCAAGGAGCTTGGACAATCACAAACTCGGCTCCGACCAGGTGCATGTTTCCATGATGGTCCATTTCATAAAGCAAAGCTTCTGGCTGAGTGGGGTCAAAAACCCCATCTACCCATGTGAAATTAACAAAGTGATAGCCCATTCCGCCTAAATCGGGATGTGAAACACATTCTGATCCTAGGGCATAGCCATCTTCCATGGCAACTTCGATGTCGTGATATTTGGTGGTGGCTTTTCTCAAGTCAGCCAACATTTTCAGAGTACCGGGATCCATCCTTAGATTTTCTAAGGGGTTGGGCCAAAGATTGGAAGACTTAAGCTCCACCTTGGCTTCTGGTTGAAGCGGTTCGGTCAAAGTACTATCTTCGGAAAGACAGCCTGAAAATAGGAGAAAAGACAGCAAGACTGCCACCCCTAGCATTTGGGTTTGGTTTAAAAACTTCATCATAATTTTGGGTTGAGTTAACTGAAATTGTGAATAAAAGAAAGTCACCCCTCGAAGGGGTTTCTTAGGGAAAATATGCTGATAATCAGCTTAATGAATATTTAAAATAGAAAAAAATGGGGGGAGATGCCAGTTTTATAGAAGATTATTGATGGTTTCATTTTCTTAAAATCTACTAATTCAAGTTCCAAATTGAGCTTTCAATTGTTTAACTGGCCTTTAATAGTAAAGACAATAAGCTAAAGCCCTATCCAATCTATTCCGCAGAAAATGATGCGATATCGGCCTTAAATGCTTGGATTTCACGATTGGCTGTATTCCATCTTTTCCAAACCCAGAACCAACCAGCGCCTCCTATTAAAATCCAAAGGAATCCACCGTCTCCAAACAAACCTATCAAAAGGGTGAATGAGGAAATCAGCATTAAAAGCCCTTGCAACCAACCCTTGATAAAAAACTTCTTGAGCAGATCATTCCGGTAAAATTCCTCTTCTGTGCTGTGATTTTTTACTGCGAAATATTCGCCCGTCTGGTCTCCTGATTTGATTCCCCAAAAGACGGTCAATTGGTTGCCTTTTCGAGCAGCGAGGTTAAAATCTTGAAGCTGAAATGATTTTTCTTTTCCCTCTTTGTTTATCAAAAAAACTTGGTCGTGAACTACTGTTCTGGAAGTGATGGTGACTGGAGCAGTGCCGCCTGTCCCTTGATAGGTTGCTCCGCCTCCGCCTCCGCCTGAGACTTTGGTCTCCATGTTTTTCCCGGATTCTTCGGTGGTTCCGGTAAAATGGTAAAGGGTAAAGGCACGCTGGTGAGTAGGGGTGTAGGTTTTCATAGAATGTGCTTTTAATCCTATAAAATCCCCTCTTTTAATCTAAACTCTAAGCAAAATTGATTAAGTGATCTATTTCAATGAGTAAGAGTGGGTTTTCATTTATTAGATGAAACTTTCAGGCTTTACCTTATTTAATCAGATTTTTTTCAATCCCTAAAATCCAATTCCCAAGTACACTTCGTAAGTCTTTTTCATACGGTCCAAGACCAAATTTCCATGGAATTCTAAACCGGATTTTAACCTAAACACAAGACCAATGAAAAATGAATTATTTAAGCCTGAAGGGCTGAAGACAGAAAACCCCCGGAGACAATTTCTCAAAATGAGCGGTCTGACCGTAGCAGGAGCTGGATTGCTTCTAATGGGGTGTAATGATGAGGACCGTATGCCAAATATGGGAGGCAAGGTGAGTTTAGGCTCTGGAGATACAGGGATTCTAAATTATGCCTACGCATTGGAGCAATTGGAGGCGGCGTTTTATGCGCAAGTGATGATGGGAAGCTTTTTTGCCAATGCATCGGCTGAAGAAAAGATAATTTTCGGTGACCTGGAGAAGCACGAACGTGCACATCGTGAGTTTTTTAAGGTTGCTCTGGGAGCCAATGCTATTGGGGATCTGGAAGTGGATTTTAGCAGTATTGATTTCAGCAACAGAAATTCTGTACTCGCTGCCGCAAAGACTTTTGAAGACTTGGGAGTAGCAGCTTACAATGGTGCCGGACAATTTCTGGAAAGTGCAGACCTTCTGCTGATTGCCGGAAAAATCGTGTCTGTAGAAGCCAGGCATGCCGCGGCGATTCGTGATTTGATCAATCCCAATTCCGTGGATTTTGCCGGAGATGATCTGATTGATGCCAATGGTCTGGAAAGAACACTCAACTTCCAGCAGGTGCTGACTGCAGCAAGTGCCTTTGTAAAGACTGAAATTGACTTTAGTCAGCTGCCAAGATAATCCATTCACCAAAACATTAAAGACATGAATTTGATCAAACTATTGGACAGCATCTGTCCGGATACCAATACCGCAGAAGAAAAAGACCGATTTTATTCCCGTAGGGATGCCTTTCGGCAGTTTGGAGATTTCAGTAAAAAAGTTGCTTTAGGAGCAGTTCCACTTTCTATACTGACAGCACTTCCGAATGTAGCCAAAGCAGATACCGCCACCTTGATTGGTGTGTTGAATTACGCCTTGACTTTGGAACATTTAGAATACAGATACTACCAGTTGGGCTTAGACTCAGGGGTGATTCAGGCATCTGAGCGTCCGATTTTTCAGAAAATCAGAGATCATGAATTGGCTCACGTTAAGTTTTTAACAGAAGTGATTGCCAATGTGCTGAAAGGTACTCCGGTGGCAGAGCCTAAATTTGATTTCACCGTCGGTGGTGCATTTGCACCGTTTTCGGATTATCCTACGTTTTTGGCCTTAGCACAGGCTTTTGAGGATACCGGAGTAAGAGCTTACAAAGGACAAGCCGCCAATGTGATGGAAAGTGATGTGGTGTTGACGGCGGCTTTGTCCATTCATTCGGTAGAAGCCAGACATGCCTCCATGGTCAGAAGGCTGAGAACCAAAAAAGGGCTGGATACACAAAAGGGCTGGATTACCAATGCCTCCATAGGAAGTTTGCCAGCAGCTACTCAGGCGATTTATGCGGGAGAAGAAAATGTCAGCCATGCCGGAGTAAATGTGGTCAGCTTGACTGGAATCGATGCAGGTGCTGTATCCGAGGCTTGGGATGAGCCACTGTCAATGAATCAGGTTTTGGATATAGCGGGGTTATTTTTGGGTACCAACTAAGCTGGGTAAAGGTTGGTATGGGCTGCCTCTGAAAGGGGGTGGCCTTTTTTTATTTATAATTATGAATTAGAAATTATGAATTAAAGTCCGGTTTATAGCTGGATCCGATAAAGGGCACAGGCGCTGATTTCAGGGAAATCTTTTAGGTCAGGATGGTCAAAATTTTTCCAAAAGCTCATGCCGATTTTTTTCATGACCTCAATGGATGCCAAATTGCCTATTGATGCCATGGAGACTACTTCCGGGATTTCTTTTTGCTTGGCAAAGTCCAGACAAGCTTTCGCTCCCTCGCTGCTGAGTCCTTGATTCCACCACTTTTTCCCGATTCTCCAACCGATATCCACGCAAGGAGTAAAGTCTGAGGTAAAGGTTTTCCAACCCAAACCGATGGTTCCGATCAATTCCTTGGTCTCCAAATGATCGACAGCGAAATAGCAGTATCCCCGGTCCTCAAACATCCTTTGCATCCGCTCCATCATGGCTTGTGTGTCCTCTTTGGAATAGGGTTTTTGAAAAAATCTCATGACTTCTGGATCAGCGTTGATCAGGGAGAAGTCCTCCAAATCGAAGGATTGCCAGGTTCGGAATCCCAGCCGGGGAGTAGTGAAAAGATAGATGCTCATTGAGAAATTGGGGATTTCAAAAATATAGCTTGAGCTTTCGCTAAACAAGTTCTTGGGAGATGAGTTTTATTCTTATGAATGCATTGATTTTCAGTTTATTGATTGGTTTTGGTTTGTTTTCTAATCCTAAATCCCCTGAAGATTTTCGCTGGGAAAAACGCATTTTGATCAGTTTTGGGGAGGATGGTTTTGAGGAGAATTTTCTGAAAGGACATCTGAGTGACATTCAGGAACGAAAGCTGCTTTTGGTCCATTTCGTTGAAGATAATCTTCATTGGACTAATTCAGAGGAGAGTTTGAATCTCCCCGGATTTTTGGAATTGCGGAAGCAGATTCGTACCGGTTCTTCATGGGCTTTAATCGGCTTGGATGGAGGAATTAAAAACCAGGGGGCAGGAAAAGTGCCGATGGAACTTTTGCTTCGGCAAATAGACTCCATGCCCATGCGGCAGTCTGAGATTCGAAGAAAAAGCGGAAAAGATGGGATATAAGACTCGCTGAAATCAACATTCCCCAAAAAGCTACAGGCTTTTTAAACTTTAAACTTTTCACGTCAAACTTCTCAAACCTCCATCCCATTAAAGGGATTAAATCTGCGCCTTCCTACACTCATTGCTACGGCTCGGCAGACGGTTTTGTCCCCGTATTTTACGTTCAATTTATCCAATGCCTGGTAGAGGTTGATTTGCTCCTGACTGTCTTCGAAGAGCTTGATCTGATAATTTCCATAGACTAGGCTGCTAAATCGAACCCCGATAAGTCGGATGAGGAGGCGACGACTGTATAGTTTTTTGAATAGCTCCTTCACAATCGGCAGCAAGGTATGATCAGCCGAAGTGTAAGGAATTCGCTGCTGCATGGTGTGTGTCTCAAAGTCCGAGTAGCGGATCTTCACACTCACGCAGGCGGTGAGTTGCCCTTTTTGCCTGAGTTTAGAGGCAAGTTGCTCGGTCATGGCGGTGAGGGTTGCCTCGAGCATCTTGATATCGATGGTGTCTTGCTCAAAGGTGTTTTCAGATGAGACTGACTTAGCCTCGGAGTAGGGGATGACCGGGTTTTTGTCGATTCCGTTAGCTTTTTCCCAGATCATCTTCCCATTTTTCCCAAAGGTTGCCTCCAGCAGTTGAGAGGGCATCTGCTGTAGCGTTTGGACTTTTTTCACGCCCATATTATAGAGCGTTTGGGAGGTTTTTTCTCCGATCATGGGAATTTTGCGCACAGATAGGGGAGCGAGGAAGGGTTTTTCCTCTCCAATGGGCACCTGCTTTTCATTGTTGGGTTTGGCTTCGCCAGTGGCTACTTTGGACACGGTCTTGTTTTCCGACAGTCCCATGGAAATGTTCAATCCGCTCTCTTTGATGATGCGTTGGCGGAGCTCGTGGGCGAGCTTGAAGCAACCGAAAAAGCGGTCCATTCCCGTCAGATCGATATAAAACTCATCGATGGAGGACTTTTCAAAAAGCGGAACAGATTCCTTGATAATCTCAGTGACCTCGTGTGATTTTTGGCTGTATTTTTCAAAATCCCCTTTCACGATGATGGCTTCGGGACATAACTGCCTCGCCGTCCGCATCGGCATGGCCGAGTGTACGCCAAACTTCCTTGCCTCATAGCTGCAGGAAGCCACGACTCCCCGGTCACTGGATCCTCCGATTAATATAGGCTTGCCATTGAGCCTGCTGTCAAAAAGCCGTTCCACTGATACGAAAAACGTATCCAAATCCATGTGTGCGATACTCCTTCTCCCCTCCATAATCTTTTTGTTAATTATTTTAACATTTATATGTTTATAATTTAATCAAAAAGAATAAATTTGGATGATAGAATAAAAAAGGATTGACTGAAAGTGTCTTAATTCTACTGGCTCATGCATCTCCATTCGAACATTAAGTTTTTAAGAAAAAAGAAGAGTTTAACTCAGGAAGAACTTGCTGAGAGATTGATGATTTCCCGGTCCAAACTCGCCGGATATGAGTTGAATATTACTCCTCCGCTGGATACTTTGGTAAGGATAGCTGAATATTTCAGTATCTCTTTGGATATTCTGATTAAGGAAAACTTAGGAAGCTATACTGAATATAAGCTTCGTGAACTCTTAGAGACAGATCAATTTTTGAGGGGCCGAAAGCTTCGGATCTTGGCGACTACCGTGGATGAACAGGGAAGGGAGCTCATTGAAGTGGTATCACAACGAGCAAAAGCAAGTTATTTGGCGGGATTTTCAGATCCGGAGTTTATTTCTGAATTGCCCAGGTTTTCCTTGCCTTTCCTTCCTATGGATAAAAAGCACCGGGTTTTTCAAGTGGACGGAGATTCCATGCTGCCTATTCCGGATGGAGCTTGGATAGTCTGTGAGTATGTAGAGGACTGGACTGCAATCAAAGATGGAGAACGCTATGTCATCGTCACCGAGCAAGACGGGGTGACTTTTAAAATTGCTTACAATAAAATCAAGGCCGACCAGAAACTGCTGCTTTGTTCGGCTAATCCCATCTATTCTCCTTTCGAAGTTGAAGCAAGTCAGATTCGGGAAGTTTGGAAATATCGTTTGGCGATGAGTTGAGTAATTTTCAATCCTCCAAAAAAATGATCAATTGTCAAATCACTGCCTAAATCCATTTATCTCCCACAGATTCTCACGGATCAAAATTTCAGATTTTCGCAGATTAAATTTCCCGCAGATTAGTGCAGAAAAAATCGCAGATTTCCGCAGATCTATAAATCCAAAAGCTTTTACTTTTTGTCTTTTGCCCATTGCCTATTGATTAAGTTCCTGCAGATTGGCGCAGTAAAAGTCGCAGCAACCAGCGGATTTCTTTGAAAAAAGGATGCTTCCTGCTTACAGGTCAGACTGGTGCTAAGACTGAAAACCTGAAAACTGCCTACTGAGACTAATGACTGATCCCCAAATGCTGTCTCCTATCCCACAGATTCTCACGGATCAAAATTTCAGATTTTCACAGATTAAATTTCCCGCAGATTAGTGCAGAAAAAAATCACAGATTTTCGCAGATCTATAAATCCAAAAGCTTTTACTTCTTGTCTTTTGCCCATTGCCTATTGATTAAGTTCCTGCAGATTGGCGCAGTAAAAGTCGCAGCAACCAGTGGATTTCTTTGAAAAAAGGATGCTCCCTGCTTACAGGTCAGACTGGTGCTAAGACTGAAAACCTGAAAACTGCCTACTGAGACTGATGACTGATCCCCAAATGCTGTCTCCTATCCCACAGATTCTCACTGATCAAAATTTCAGATTTTCACAGATTAAATTTCCCGCAGATTGGTGCAGAAAAAATCGCAGATTTCCGCAGATCGATAAATCCAAAAGCTTTTACTTTTTGTCTTTTGCCCATTGCCTATTGATTAAGTTCCTGCAGATTGGCGCAGTAAAAGTCGCAGCAACCAGCGGATTTCTTTGAAAAAAGGATGCTTCCTGCTTACAGGTCAGACTGGTGCTAAGACTGAAAAGCTGAAAACTGCCTACTTCTGCTCCTCCAGTTCCACAATCACCTCGATCTCTACCGCGATGTTATTTGGTAGGGCTGCAACTCCGACCGCGGATCGTGCATGCTTGCCTTTTTCCCCAAAGACCTCTACCATCAGATCTGAAAAGCCATTGATTACTCTGGGATGTCCGGTAAAGTCAGGAGCTGAATTTACCATGCCTAGCACTTTGACAAATTGTTTGATTCGGCTGAGGTCACCAGTAGCCGCTTTGAGCACTGCGATAATTTCTAAACCGGTGAGTCTTGCGGCTTCATAGCCCTGCTCAGGAGTCAGGTCTTCCCCGACTTTGCCAAACATATCCGGACCGTTTCCGGCCAAAAAAAGAAGGTTACCCACCTGCTTCCACTTCACATAATTTGCCATAGGCTGGCTGACTTCAGGCAATTCAAGGCCAAGCTGTTTTAATTTTTCCTCAGGGGTTTGGGCTTTTACCTTGGAAAAAGCAAGAAAACAGAGGAACAGGAAGGGGAGGAGATAGATTTTTTTCATTTTGCCTTACTTTTATTCTTCTAAGCTAAGGCATTCTCAGTATTTTTCCTGCCGAAAAATTCTCCAAAAAATGGCGAGTGTAGAAATTATACCTTTCAGTCCGGATCTCAAACCTCATTTTGAATCAATCAACAAGGAATGGGTGAGCCAATATTTTTCGCTTGAACCCTTTGATTTGGCTCAACTTGAAAATCCTGAAGATTCAATTCTAAACAAGGGTGGCGAAATCATTTTTGCACAAATTGAGGACGATATTGTCGGCACAGTTGCTTTAGTTCCTCATGGAGAAAACTCCTGCGAAATGATCAAAATGGGGGTGAAACCCTCGGCTCAGGGGAAAGGAGTAGGGATGATTTTGGGAGAATCCATCATTCAAAAAGCAAAAGAACTCGGGTTTTCCAGTATGGAGCTTTATTCCAGTACTAAACTTGAATCGGCCCTGAGATTGTATCAAAAACTGGGTTTCAAGCAGGTTGAGGTCGGTTGCAACCCCTATGGACGATGTGATGTCAAGATGATTTTGGTATTGTAATGTCCTGAAAACCTAATATTTGTCATTTTTTGAGGTGATTTTTCACACCTTATTTTTTAGATTTTATTGGCAACTTGGGGATGTACAAAAACCCTGAAAGCCATGAAAACCATCGTTGTTCCATTTGATTTTTCCAGCTATTCACTTGAAGCTTTGAAAACAGCCCAAAGAATCAGCACCAAAACTGGGGCAAGGATTCTGTGCGTGTCCGTGATCCCTTCTGAAATTGATTGGGACTTGCTGCCTGAAGAGGCAAAAAACAAGCACCCTGACTTGATTGAAGAGCGTGAGGAAGCCTTGGAAGTCCTTCCTAAATATATCCGGTCTGTGGCTCCTGCTAAAGCCCCGATTGAGGCTGTGGTGAAAATTGGAGTTCCTCACGAGCAGATTGTCCGTGTTGCCGATCAACATAAAGCCGATATTCTGGTGCTCGGTGCCTATGGCAAAGGATATGAGGAAGGAAAATTCATAGGCTCAAACCTTCAAAAGGTGCTAAGAAAAGCTCACTGCCCTGTATTGGCAATCAAAAAAGAGTTGGATGGAAATGCCTTCCGTAAAATCGCATTCGCCACAGTATTTGATAATTCCGGAAAGAAAGCCTTTGAAAAGATCCTTCCCCTGGCCAAGGCTTTTAAATCTTCCATTCATTTGCTCTTTGTCAATACTCCTGAACACTTCACCAATTCTTCCGAATCTGATGAGAAAATGGCTGCCTTTGCCAAAGGATATGAGCAATTTGTGATTCATAGACACATCTATAATCACAAGGAGGCCGAAGAAGGTATCTTGGAATTCTGCGAAAGAAAAGGGATCAATCTTGTTTCTCTGGCAGCTAGACCTAAAGTCTCTAGCTCTGCTTACATGATCGGAACTACAGAGACATTGATTTTCAAATCTGAATTTGGAGTACTCAGCATTAATGGAGAATAATTTTTCAGGGTAATATAAGAGCTGCCGAATGTTTTTCTGGCGGCTCTTTTTCTTTCTTACCAGAATCTAAACCTCTTTTCGTAAATACGATTTCTGAAAATCCAGTTATCAAAAATATCTCTGGATAGGAAGATTTCTACCCCCGCGTTGAAGGTGAGGTATCCGTCATATCTATGGGTAAGTCCTGATCCTCTACGGATTCTGCCCCTGTTATCCAAAATCTTTTGAACGTCCGGTTCGCCGTTGTCCAATAAAAAACTAGGATTCCGAATGGCCAGTCGAAGTCTGTCAGGGTTGGTTCCGTTTACATAGTCTTCCACCAGGTCAAGATAAAACTCACTGACATTGTAGGCCGAAATGTCATCCATGTAGTCGGTCAATGTATATCTATAATTTCCTTCAAATTTGAAGTCCATGTACACATTGAGCTTGTATTTGAAGCCTAGGCCCATTGGGAATACGATGATGTATTTCTCATAGGGATTGTTTTCCAGTTGATAAGGCCGTAGATCTACCCAGGAGGTGTTGTCGTTTTTATCCAGCCTTGCCTGTGGATTATTGGTAGACATCCCAACTCCGAAAAATATATAAGGATTCCAGAGGTGGCGCGTAATGTTGTTTAGCTTGATGGGATGCCAGTAATACTCCACAATTCCGGCTACCTCCCAGTTTCTAGCCCGGAAATGAAGGTCTCTTGGAGTTCTGAATGCTCTCGGATCGGAAGGGGGATCCTGACCGGAAATTTGATAATAGGTGAATTCTCCTCGGGCTTTAAGGTGGGTTCCAAAGATGTAATTGAAAGCAAAGTTGGCATTGTAATCTGGCTGTATGCCTTCATTGTATTTCCAAAAAGAATACAATTCGCCAAAATATTGGGTGGGGCCAATCCCGGCAGATATAGACCATGGCTCCTCAAATCTATACCGATAAAAGCTCTGGGCTTGGAGTTCCAAACCACCAATTAAAAAAATAATAATTAGTAATCTTTTCATTATCAACCGGGTAATCATCTCCCCTACCTCCAAAACTATCGAAAATTTACCTAATTTTTCAATTTTTCGAACCCTGATTTCAAGTGCAAATCTCGTTGTGGGAATGGGATCTCCACGTTTTCTTCCCCAAATCTCTTGAAGATCTCATAATACAACTGACTCTTAAGCACCTTGGGTTTGTTAACATATTCTGTTGTCCAAACCCGAAGGTTGAAATTAATACTATTATCACCGTAGCTGTCAAAAAGCACATCCGGCTCCGGGAATTTCAGGACTCCTGAATTGGCCTCCGAAACCTCCAGAAGAATTCTCTTCACTTTCTGAGGGTCTTCCTTGTAGGAGACTCCTACCGGAAAGTTAAACCTCACCCGGTGTTCATTGTGAGACCAATTGATGACTTGACTGTCAATGAACTGGCTGTTTGGAACGATGATACTGATGTTGTCATTGGTAAGAATGGTGGTAGATCTTCCGGAGATCTTAATTACATCTCCATTCACCTCTCCGACTTCAATCCGATCACCGACTTTGATGGGTTGTTCCAAAAGGATGATAAGCCCGGAAATAAAGTTGTTGGTGATATTTTGGAGACCAAAACCAATACCTACACCGATTGCTCCCGCCAATACTCCAAAGGCACTTAAATCAATTCCATTGGTCTGGAGAATGGAAAAAATACCGGCCAGAATGATGATGTATTTGACAATAGTTCCGATAGATTCTCGTGTGCCCACCTCTACTTGGCGCTTCATGAGGATCTTTTTGACCAATATTTTCCTTATCCACTCAGATATTACAAATAACAGGGTGAATGAAACCGCCAAAGTCAAAATGAGTCCGACAGTCAATTTGGATTCGCCAAGGGTGAATATGTTTTGGTTTAAAATATTTTCAAACCAAGCCCAGAAATCGTTTTGCTCCTTCATGTTTTGATCTCAAGAATAAGTTGAACTTGCAGATTCAACGCAAGAATATATCTAAAAAATGAATGATCAAGAGGTTGATTATTTATTTTATTTGAAATAAAACTTTTGATCAAAATATAATTTGGATTGACAGACTAAGCTTTCTTAGTTTTAAAACAATTGATTGATTTCCCTAATTTTGAGGCATGAGTAAACATAGAGAAGAATTAGAGCACCGGCTCAGATTAAGAAATATCAAGCTCTCGGATTACGAAGACATCCGAGAAATCATGGTTTCTATCTACAGAAATCAGGGTGGTGCTTGGTCTAAAGAAGAACTCAAAAACCAACTGAAGGCATTTCCTGAAGGCCAGATCTGTATTGAAGATAACGGAAAGGTGATTGCAGCTGCCCTATCCATCATTGTGGACTATGCAAGATTTGGTGATAACCATACTTACGATGAAATCACTGGATATGGGAAGTTTAATACCCATGATCCGGAGGGAGATACCCTGTATGGTACCGATATTTTTGTACATGCCGAATACCGCGGGATGCGTCTTGGGCGACGTCTATATGATGCCCGAAAGGAGCTTTGTGAAAACCTAAATCTCCGCTCCATCATTGCAGGTGGCAGAATCCCAGGCTACTCCAAGTATGCCGATGAGATGACTCCGCGGAAATATATTGATCTGGTGAAAAACCGGGAAATATTTGATCCTGTATTGTCTTTTCAGCTGGCCAATGAATTCCACGTTCGTAAAGTAATTACCAAATACCTGCCGGACGATACTGATTCACGGGCTTATGCGACTCTTTTGGAGTGGATCAATATTTACTATGAGAAAGACGAAAAACTCATCGGAAACAAGAAATCCATCGTTCGACTCGGATTGGTCCAGTGGAAAATGCGCCGCTTTTCCAACGTGGACGATTTGATGCAGCAGGTGGAGTTTTTTGTGGATACAGTTTCTGGCTACAAATCAGACTTTTGCCTTTTGCCGGAATTCTTCAATGCTCCTATGCTGGCCGAATTCAATGACATGGATGCCTCCGAAGCGATCCGGAATTTGGCGGATTATACCCAAGAAATCGTAAGTAGGATGAGTGATTTGGCGGTATCTTATAACGTCAATATCATCGCAGGATCCATGCCTGAATATGACGGGAAGAAACTGAGAAACGTAAGTTACCTCTGCCGTCGTGACGGTACGATGGACAAGCAGTACAAGCTTCATATTACCCCCGATGAGCAAGCTTACTGGGGACTTCAAGGAGGTAACGGAATCAACGTGTTTGAGACAGACGCTGGTCGAATTGGAATTCTAATTTGCTATGATGTGGAGTTTCCGGAGTTGGGGAGAATTCTGGCCGAGCAGGACATGGATATTTTATTTGTTCCTTTCTGGACAGATACCAAAAACGCCTTCCTTCGCGTCAATACATGTGCCCGATCCAGAGCTATAGAAAACGAGTGCTATGTAGCCATCACGGGTTCGGTGGGTAACCTGCCAAAAGTTGAAAACATGGACATTCAATATTCCCAGGCAGCGATCTATTCTCCTTCTGACTTTTCTTTCCCTCATGATTCGATAGTGGCCCAAGCCTCTGAAAATGCCGAAACTACCATCGTGGCGGATGTGGATTTGGATCTATTGACCAAGCAGCGGAAAGCAGGTAGTGTTAGAAATTTGGAACAGCGAAGACTGGACCTTTATTCAATTCAATGGAAACAGAAAAAATAATTCAAGCCTATCTAAGCCATGTTTCAGAAGAGATATGGGAAAGGGCAAAAAATATCAAAGTCTTAATCACAGATGTTGATGGAGTGTTGACTGACGGAGGGATCATTTATGACGACTTTGGCACCGAATACAAAAAGTACAATGTAAAGGATGGCTTGATTGTCCAGCATCTTCGAAAAAATAAAGTTCTGGTCGGAGCGATTACCGGAAGAGATTCCCAAGTCGTGCAAAATCGATGTGAGGAACTCAGGTTTGATTTTCATTATCATGGGATCAAGGACAAATGGAAAAAACTCCAGGAAGTACTCGAAACCATGGAAATCCAGCCTGAGGAAGTCGCCTTCATCGGAGATGATCTGATTGATCTTCCTATCTTGACGAGGGTAGGACTTTCGATTGCCCCTGCTGACGCCTTGCCTTACGTTAAATCCGCAGTTCATTATACCTCTCTATTTGCCGGTGGAAAAGGCGTTTTCAGAGAAGTCGGAGATATCTTACTCCATTCGCGAGGCAATCTAATTCCCCTAATTGAATCCTTAATCCCGAAGAATGATGAATAGAAATACCCAACCGATGCATATCCGAGAAGGCATTGTACTCGGTTCCGAAAAACCCGTGCTTTTTGCGGGTCCCTGTGCTGTAGAGAGTTATGATATCTGTTTGGAAATTGGAACTCAAGTGAAAGCTTGGGCCGAAGAAAATGGATTTTCTTATGTGTTCAAGGCCTCTTTCGATAAGGCAAACCGTACCTCTTCTGGGTCTTTCCGAAGTATAGGGATGGATAAATCCTTGGAAGTATTGCAACGGGTAGGTAAAGCTCTAGATGTGCCCTTGGTGACCGATATTCATGAAAGTTACCAAGCTGCAGAAGTGGCAGAGGTGGTGGATGTACTTCAAATTCCGGCCTTTCTTTGTCGACAAACTGATCTTTTGCTAGCCGCAGGAAATACCGGAAAAGCTGTTAAGATCAAAAGAGGGCAGTTTATGGCCCCTGAAGACATGCAGTATGCAGTGAAGAAAGTCCGATCCACGGGCAATGAAAATGTATGTTTGACGGAGCGGGGTTTTTCCTTGGGATACCACAATCTGGTTGTGGACATGAGAGGGCTTCCGATTATGCGTCAGTTTGCTCCAGTGGTATTTGACATCACTCACTCCGTGCAGCAGCCTGGTGGACAAGGTGGAAGCAGTGGAGGTCAGCGGGAATTTGCGCCGATTTTGGCAAGAGCTGCCGCCGCCACGGGGATTGACGGGTTCTTCATTGAAACCCACCCTGAACCAGCGAAAGCTCTCAGTGATGGTCCTAATTTGATTCCTTTGCATCGAATGGGCGATTTTATTGCCATGCTCAAGGAAGTTTGGGAGGTAGGAAGAAAGTATCAGGACTTTTCAGTGATTTAAAATAGAGCGAGCGATGAGGATTTTTCTGGTTTTGGTTATTCTCCTGAGTTATGTGAATTTTTCTTTTGGCTTTCAAGAGATCTCAAGTGATGTTACCGACCAGATTCGGGCAAAACTGGATTATGAAAGACCCGGAGAAAATATCATCGTAGCCGGAAAAGAACTAAGATCGGGAGCTAAAATCCTCGCCTTCTATGCTGACAGGAATTTTGAAGAAATCTGGTCAGAAAATGGGGTATTGTTGGAACTTGCCTATGAAATGAGGTTTGAAATCCGTCAATCCAAATATGACGGATTCAATCCCGAGGATTACAATCTTTCGCTGATTGAGGCTTATTTCAAGACTTTTGAAACCAACAAAGCTTCTCAAGCTGAAAATGAACCGGGTGATCTTGCCTCCTTGGACTTACTTCTGACCAATTCTTTTTTTCATTTATCCGAACATTTGCATCAGGGAAAAGTCGATCCTTCCCAGCTGAAAGGGCAATGGGGAATTCCTCGAAAACCTCTCACTATGGATTATTCGAAATTGCTGAAGACCGCAATTGTAGAAAAAGATATCCGTAGGAATCTGGAAAAACTATATCCCAATTTCACCATTTACAAGAAAAGCAGGGAAGTCCTGCGGGCCTTGGATGAGCAAACCAAAGGTGAATTGCCGGAATGGAAAAAGATAAAAGTGGATAAATCCATTAAAGTCGGAGATACTCATTCCTCGATCCCGGCGCTGAGGGAGAGGTTGGCTTTTTGGGGATATTTAAATGACACCCTTCAAAAGGACTCCAAGGTCTATGATTCCCTTATGGCTGAAAGCGTCCAGGCTTTTCAAAAGAAAAACGGAATGGAGTCAGATGGGATTCTTGGGAAAAATACAGTCAGTGCTTTGAACTTTTCTCCTGCTGACTTAATGGGCAAAGCGGCTGTCAATCTGGAACGGTTGAGATGGCTTCCTGATACTATTCAAAATCTGGATTTGATTGTAGTAAACATAGCCAATTTCCAATTGGACTACCTCAGTAAGTTGGACACGCTTTTTTCTTCTAAAGTAATTGTAGGCAAGGAATACACTGCTTCTCCGATTTTCTCTGCTCAAATGAGCTACATCGTATTTAGTCCATATTGGAACATTCCCAATTCCATCACTCGGAAAGAAATAATTCCAGCTGTACGAAGAAACTCCAACTACCTCTATCAAAAGAACATGGAGGTCATCACCTCCTCGGGAAGGGTGGTGGATCCTTCGACAATCAACTGGAGTTCGAAATCCTTCCCGTACTTGATTCGACAAAAACCTGGAGAAAATAATTCATTAGGATTGGTCAAGTTTATGTTTCCCAATCGGTACAGTGTTTATATCCATGATACCCCTACACGATCTTTGTTTGACCGGGAGGTAAGGGCTATGAGCCATGGTTGTATCCGCTTACAAAACCCGGCAAAATTTGCCCAGATTCTTCTGTCACATGATCCAACTTGGACGCCTGAAAAAATTGATTTGGCGATGCACAGAAGATCGGAGCAAATAGTGAATCTTCCTCAAAAAATCCCTGTCGTTATCTTGTATCTTACTTTTTGGGCGGACTCTAAGGGAGAGGCACATTTTAGACCGGATATTTACAATCGGGACCCCGAGGTCTTGGACTTGTTAAGAAAATAAGATTTTAAGACTGGAGACGCTTTTCCCCAACCTGGGTAATCCTTCCGCTTTTTTTGTATTGGATACTAATAGTCCATTTTCAGAAAAATTATTGTATATCATTGATTTACAGTAGTTAAAATAAATGATTTGGATAATTTCTCCTGGAATAGGAAACAGTACAAATTTTGAAATAAGGAGGTGGTGAACCAAAACACCTCATTATGAACCAGAAATTTTTCATAGGAATTGCCTCATTTGTAATCCTTGGACTTGGGATTGTTTGGCTTTTGAATCAGAGGAGCGTTGACCTTTCCGAGAAGCTTGAACAATTGCTAGAAGTGGACAAGCCTGGCTTTTTGGTCGAATCACCTTATTGGGAAGATATTCGCAAATTTTATCAGGATCGGGAGTTTTTGGAGGTGTGGCTTTTTAACCACAAACTTTCTCCTTCCGGTAAAGAGTTTTTAACTCATCTAAAAACCATTTCCTTTGAAGGACTTCAGCCTGAAGATTACCATTGGGAAGAAATTCAGGAATTGCTTTCCGAGAAAAAGGATGATCCTGAGATTCACAGAAAGCTTTCAGAAGAAGAGTTGACAAGGATGGAATTATTGATGACTCATGCCTTTTTCATCTTGGCCAAGGATCTGGACTATGGAAAAGTCGATCCTAGGAAGTTGGATGCCAATTGGAAATTTGAAGAAAAAAAGGGTGAGTTTGTTTATGCCGATTTACTGAATGAAGTAGCGGAAGGGGCTTCCGTCGCAAAGACTTTGGAGAAATTAAATCCCGAATTTGAGCTTTATACCTACGGAAGAGATGCGATCCGCGAATTGTATAGCTTGAAGGAAAAGGACACCCTGGATTGGTCAGAGGTGAAGCTTAGTGCCTCACTTAAAGTAGGAGAGAGCCATCCTAAAGTTCCAAAACTCAGGGATCGATTGATTTTCTGGGGATTTCTTTCCCCCTATTCTTTGGATAATCCATTGACCTTCGACGCGAAAATGGAAGAGGGATTGAAGAAATATCAAGCCGCTCAGGGGATGGAGCCCGATGGGGTCATTGGACCACTCTTGGTTACTCAGCTCAACAAATCCCCTCAGGACTTAATTGACCTCGCAGCGGCAAATATGGAACGTATGAGGTGGTTGCCCAAAATAGAATGGGATCAGGAGATGGTATTGGTCAATGTGGCCAATTTCCAATTGGATTACCTCAATAATAATGACACCTTATTTTCCACCAAAGTGATTGTAGGAAAGGATTACAGCGAGTCTCCTTCCTTTACGGCGCCAATGAGTTATATCGTATTTAGTCCCTATTGGAATGTGCCGAGTTCTATTACCAAAGAAGAAATCATCCCTGCGATCAAAAAAGATAAAAGCTACTTGGCTCAAAAAAACATGGAGCTAGTTGATTCATCAGGGGATTTGATTAATTCAAATTCCGTGAAATGGGAACAAGTAGAAGGTCAGGATTTACCTTTTCGAATCCGTCAAAAACCAGGTGGAAGTAACTCCTTGGGTTTGGTGAAATTTATGTTTCCCAATCCATACAACATTTATATCCATGATACTCCAAACAGAAATTTGTTTACCAAAGAGTCAAGGGCATTAAGTCATGGCTGTATCCGAATCCAGTATCCGGACAAGTTTGCCAAGATTTTATTGGATAATTCAGAATGGACGGAGGAGAAGATCCATTCAGCGATGAATCAAGATAATGAGCAAACTGTAAAGCTTCAAAAATCTATCCCCGTGGTACTATTGTACCTGACCTTCTGGTCTGGTGAAAATGGAAAAATAAACTATAGACCGGATATTTATGGGCGAGACGAAGCTCTCATCCGAGCTTTAAAAAGGAAAAAATCAAGCCTTGATCAGGCTTGATTTTTCAAGATAATTTTGGTCTTTGCCGAAAATGAACAACAGAGATCCATCTTTGATCAGATCGATAGCTTCTTTAGAAAGGTCGGAAGGCAAAGCCGGACAACCTAGGCTTCTTCCCAATCTTCCCACAGATTTTGCAAAGGCTTCGGTAGCATAATCAGCTCCGTGAATCACAATCGCTCTAGCTCTTGCCATGTCATTATAGCCTTTTTCCAGGCCATCCAAGCGAAGAGAATAGCCATGTTTTCCATGGTAAGTTTCCGCTGTCATGTAGAAGCCGATGCTGCTTTGATAGGATTCAGGGGTATTGGAGAACTTTTCAGCCATTAGACCTCCTGAATTTCTTCCATGTGCCACCACAGTGTGAAGAAGAATTTCTCCATTCAGCGGGTCAATGACCCACATTCTTTTAGCAGTGGATGGAAGACTGAAATCGATGACTGTTAAGACCTCATTTTTGATTTTGGCATTCAATTTCTCGTAGCCCTCCAAAGCCATTTCCAAAGCTTCCAGAGAAGGAAGTTCGGAATATTTGGATTCTAGAACTTCGATCAAAATCTCAGATTCTGATTTGATTTCGGTTGTAAGTTCGGTGGAAGGGGTGGGTGAAGAGAAGAGTAATGACCAGATTAAGAAAAGGGAGATTCCTAAATTCATTCGTTTGAGTTTGGGTGAGAAGGAGATTTAAATTTAAGGTATTATCCTCATTTTCAAAAACTTTGCCAAGGTAGGGTATTGCTGGCATTAACTCCGAATTGGGTCAGATTTTCCCGATTTTGGGCAAAATATTCCAGATTATAACTTTGAAAGTGCATTTAATGCGACGAATTGTCAGGAAGTGAATTATCTCTACCTTTGCGTGGTTTTAAAATTAAACTATTGGTTTTTAAAGAGTTGTTTGCCTTTTTTCAAATAAAATAGGAGAAAACAAACAATAATTTGGAAATCTATGTTTGCTTAAATGATGAGAGTATCAGTCTACCGAAAAGAGCACTTTAATGCGGCTCACAGATTATTTAACCCGAATTGGACGGATGAGCAGAATGAAAAAGTTTTCGGAAAGTGCAATAATCCCAATTTCCATGGTCATAATTATGAATTGATCGTAAAATTAAAAGGGGATATTGACCCGGATACAGGGTATGTCTATGACATGAAGGTGCTCAGCGACCTGATTAAAGAGCACGTCTTAAATAAATTTGACCACAAAAATTTAAACTTGGATACCGATGAATTCAAAAATCTCAACCCATCAGCTGAAAATATCGCTGTGGTTATTTGGAATATTTTGAGGGAAAAAATTGATCGGAAATTCGAATTAACAGTTCGACTCTATGAAACAGAAAGAAACTTTGTTGAATACGATGGGAATTAACTTGGTAAGAGCTTCTTTAGAGGAGCTAGGCGATGAGCACGTAGGCACTTCCCTTCAAACCCCGCTTCGAGAGGATGCTTTCGAAATGGATGATAATCTGAAAGTCGAACTTATCGAAAAGCACTTTCGGGAAATCATGCATATCCTAGGATTGGATCTGACAGATGACAGCCTAAAAGGCACTCCACACCGAGTTGCAAAAATGTATGTCAAAGAGGTCTTTTCAGGATTAAACCCAAAGAACAAACCAGCAGCGAAGCTGTTTGAAAACAAGTACAAATACAATGAAATGTTGGTGGAAAAAGACATCACCTTCCATTCTCATTGTGAGCATCACTTCGTTCCGATTTACGGAAAAGCTCATGTGGCCTACATTTCCAACGGGAACGTAATTGGTCTATCCAAAATCAATCGAATTGTTCAGTACTATGCCAAAAGGCCCCAAGTTCAGGAAAGACTGACAATGCAAATCGGTAATGAGCTCAAGGAGGTTTTGGGCACAGATGACGTGGCAGTAATCATGGATGCATACCACATGTGCGTTAGCTCCAGAGGGGTAAATGACACCAATAGTTCTACCGTTACTTCTTTCTATTCCGGCAAATTCGAGCAGGACGAACAAAGCAGAAACGAGTTTATGAAGTACATCACCTTGGTGAAGTAGTACCAAGCAAATTATAAAGCATTTAAACCCCGGTCAAGCCGGGGTTTTTTGTTTTTGGATAAACAATTCCTGGTTTTTTTAATTCTATGAGTAAAATCTATAATTCATGAAAGGACAAAATATTGTAATCATCGGTGGGAATTCTGGGATAGGAAAAGAAATTGCTGATCGTCTTCGGGAAGATGGAGCAGAAGTTTACTTGTATTCGAAAAGCGGAGAAGGAACCACAGTTTTGGACATCTCCCAAGATTTTTCTGAAATCCCTAATCTTCCTGAGGTCATTGATGGACTGGTGTATTGTCCGGGCACCATCAATTTGAAGCCTTTTCATAGAATTTCCCTCGATGACTTCAAACAAGAAATGGAAGTGAATTTTTTTGGTGCAGTCAGAGTTTTGCAGGCCTGCATGAAAGGTTTGAAAAAATCTTCTCAAGCCTCTGTGGTGATGTTCAGCACCGTGGCCGTTCAGACTGGAATGGGTTTTCATGCAGGAATCAGCTCAGCAAAAGGCGCTATTGAGGGTTTGGTAAGGTCATTGGCGGCTGAATGGGCTCCCTCAGGCATCCGTGTGAATGCTGTTGCTCCATCTTTGACTGATACTCCTCTGGCTGAAAAAATCCTCTCCAGCCCGGAAAAAAAGGAAGCCTCAGACAAGCGACATCCTTTGGGTAGAGTAGGACAACCGGAAGATATTTCAGAAGCCACCCTCTTTCTTCTTTCAGGCAAGTCCTCGTGGGTGACAGGGCAGATATTTCATGTAGATGGAGGGATGTCGGTTTTAAAATAACCGAAAACAATTTGGGGGGTATTTTGTCTTACAAAGAGATAGACGGATAGAAAGCATTGATGAATATGAAGGCATTGCCAGATTCCTATTTGCTGTTCAGGGAGAAATTGAAAAAAGCCAAAATTGAAAAAGAAAGGCTTAAACTTGAATACGAAGCGAAGCTAGAGGAAGTCAACGGGGAGTTATCCCGATTGAAAGAACAGATTACTGCTCAGCAGGAGATGATGAAGACCACTTTGGAATATGCTTCCAATTTGGAGAAAAGACTCTGTGATTATCAGGGGGAAATCAAAAAAGCTGAGGAGAATTCCAAGAAATCACTGTTTTAATCCCCAAATGAAATGAACACCACAATTGATACTACTGAGATGATGGGTTTTGAAGTAGCCTTTGAAGGAAAATATTGTAAAGTGAGTAATAACCCTTCCAAAAAGATAATTATCTGTGAATTATTGGCTGATTATGTTCCGATAGAGGATTTCAAGATTGCCTTTGGGAAAATTGGAGAACTTGTCAAAAATGGCTCTTACCAAAAATTCATCTTCGACAAGCGGGCACTTAGAGCATTCCATCAACCTACCATGGAGTGGTACTTCCTGGAATGGAAAAAAGAAATGCTTGGATATGGGCTCAATCAGCACCGAAAAATCCTTCCGGCCGAAAAATGGTTTGAAAAAATGGTGCAGATCGCCAAAGAGCAGATCATGAAAAACAACCCAGACAATATCATTGATCAATTGGATATTGTGTATTGCGATTCAATCGAAGAGGCAATCGGACGATGAAAATTCATTTTGATTTCGCAAGTCTTCAAGACATGGATTCCTTTTATAGGAAAAATCTGGTAAATGCCCTTTCGGGATATAAAAGCCTGAATTTGATTGGGACAAGAAGCAAAATTGGGCAAAATAACCTTGCTCCTTTCTCGCAGGTTTTTCATGTGGGTGCTACTCCACCCTTAGTTGGAATTCTATTCCGGCCTCATACAGTCAAGCGAGACACTTTAGAAAATATTTACGAAACTGGCTTTTTCACCCTTAACCATGTCCATCCCAATTTCTTGAAAGAAGCTCACTGGACCGCAGCATCTTGGGAGGGCAGTGAATTTGAATCCACCGGAATCAAAGAAGAGTTTAAAAATGAATTTTTTGCACCTTTTGTAGCGGAAAGTTTGGTGCAAGTTGGCTGCAAGCTAGTAGAGTCTCAGACCCTAAAGGTCAATAAGACCGTGCTGGTGATTGGTAGTATTGAACATATTTTTTTGGAGGAAAAGGGAGTTAGAAAAGATGGTTCTCTGGACTTGAATGCCTTAGAAACGGTTTCCGTTACTGGATTGGACGAATACCATCTCGGGAAAAAACTCAGTAGATTAGAATACCCTAAGCCACATGTGGCACCGAAGGAAATTTGAGGAGATGAATTTCAATCTTCTTCCTTGATCTTTCGAAGAAAATAAATTTATATCTCCGTATCGCCAGTTGTGTTTTGAAGGGAGTTAAGTTTAAGTTTTTGAAATTCAGTAATTTTTGTGGAAGATGTTGCCTGTAGGTAAAATCTCTTGCCAAATATTCTTCGTCTGATTTCTGCAAGCCGTCTGAGCTTCTTACCTTTGCGCATGGCAGAACAAATCCTGATCCTAGATTTTGGATCTCAATACACCCAGCTCATTGCTCGAAGAGTCCGCGAACTCAACGTTTATTGCGAAATCCACCCATATAATAAAGTTCCTGAAATCACGGCCGATATTAAAGGAATCATCCTTTCAGGCTCTCCCTGCTCTGTAAGAGATGCGGGAGCTCCGGATTTGGATATTGATGCATTCCGAGGAAAACTGCCCCTTTTGGGAGTTTGCTATGGCGCTCAGTTGCTAGCCAGCAAATATGGAGGAGAAGTATTGCCTTCCACTATCCGGGAATACGGTCGGGCCAATTTGGATCACATCGATCTTCATCATGACCTCTTGAAAGAGATGACCCATGGATCTCAGGTTTGGATGTCCCATGGAGATACCATCAAAGAACTTCCTTCCGGATTTGAGGTGATTGCCAGTACGACTTCTGTACGTGTGGCAGCTTTCAAGGTGGAAGGAGAAAAAACTTACGGGATCCAGTTTCACCCAGAAGTAACCCACTCTTTAGAAGGGAAAAACCTTCTGAGAAATTTTGTGGTGGGAATCTGTGGTTGTGCGCAAGACTGGACTTCAGACACCTTCATTGACTCTACAGTAGCCGAGCTTAAAGAAAAAATCGGAGCTGATAAGGTAGTGATGGGTCTTTCTGGTGGTGTAGATTCTTCGGTTGCAGCTACCTTGATTCACAGGGCCATTGGAGATCAGTTGACTTGCGTTTTCGTGGACAATGGTCTGCTTCGAAAAAATGAATTCGAAGAGGTTCTGGATTCTTACCAACATATGGGCTTGAATGTGATCGGAGTCGATGCCAAACAGAGGTTTTACGATGCTCTAGCGGGTTTGACAGATCCTGAAGCAAAAAGAAAAGCAATCGGTCGGGTTTTCATTGAAGTCTTTGATGACGAAGCACACAAAATCGAGGGCGTAAAATGGCTAGGTCAAGGAACGATTTATCCGGATGTGATTGAGTCTGTCTCCGTAAAGGGTCCTTCCGCCACGATCAAGTCTCATCACAATGTTGGTGGACTTCCAGACTTTATGAAACTATCCGTTGTAGAACCTTTGAATACTTTGTTCAAAGACGAAGTTCGGGAAGTAGGTCGTGCTTTGGAAATCCCTGAAACTATCATCGGAAGGCATCCTTTCCCTGGTCCGGGTCTAGCGATTCGAATTTTGGGAGATATCACCGAAGAAAAAGTAAAAACCCTGCAAGAGGTGGATTATATCTTTATCAAAGGACTGAAAGACCATGGTCTTTATGATCAGGTATGGCAGGCAGGAGCAATCCTTTTGCCGATCCAATCAGTAGGAGTAATGGGGGATGAAAGAACCTATGAGCGAGTAGTGGCCTTACGAGCAGTTGGATCAGTGGATGGAATGACAGCGGATTGGATTCATCTACCTTATGAATTTTTGGGCAAAATGTCCAATGAGATCATCAACCGTGTAAAAGGCGTCAATAGAGTGGTTTACGATATTTCTTCCAAGCCACCAGCAACCATCGAGTGGGAATAATTTATACCTGATCTTCAATAAATTGAAAAGATGTTAAAACCCGGAGCCAATGCTTCGGGTTTTCTCTTTAGATCCCATTTAGGCTTGGTCTTTGGGATTGGAAATAATGCTTTAAATTTGGGTGCAAAGAAATTAAAGACATACTCTTAGGTCAAATGCATAAAATCTTCTTGGTCATTCTTCTATTTTTTACCCTTCAGCTAGGATATGCTCAGGGGCTTCCTGATAATTTCCAGAAAGCAAAAAATGAACTTTCCAATAAAGACTATTGGTCAGCGGTAAATTCCTTCAAGCCTTTTTTGGACTATGAGAAATATGGAAATCTAGCCAACTATGCTGCTTTCCATTCCGCTGAAGCTTATCTCCAGGTAAATCAACCGGGGCAGGCGATTGAAGTACTTAGACCGGTGTATTCAAGAAACTGGAATAAGAATGATGAGATGAAATATCTTTTGGCGGTCAGCTATTTCCAAAATAATCAGAATGAAGACGCTTTGCGGATAATAAAGCAGATTAAGGATGCCGATATTTTGCAGAAGGCCTATAACGCCACTTTTGAATATGTGAAGGATGAGTCATCTACTTTTTTGGTAACCAATTTGAGAGAATTCAAGACCAATGAGGGTTTTTTGGCAGCCTTGGCTAAAGTCCTTCAGGAAAAAGAAATCATGACGGCCAGCGAGCGGGAAGCCCTGAAAGAAGTTGCAGGTAATCCTTCTTCTCGAAATATCATCCAAGATGAGGTCTTGGATGTGGTCGTTTTACTTCCTTTTACCACTGGAAATAGCCCGATTTCTTCGGTTTCCACCAGTGATTTTGTGTTTGAGTTATATCAAGGGATAGAGCTTGGTGTGGAGGAATTGAAAAAGCAGGGGACAAAAGTGAATCTCCAAACCTTCGATTCGAAGAGAGACATAAAAGTATTGTCCAATCTGCTGAAAGATCCGGTACTCTCTGATGCAGACGTGATTGTGGGTCCTATTTATAGGGATGAAACTATTTTGGTCAGCGAGTTTGCTGAGTCAGAAAAAATCCCTCTAATTCACCCCTTGTCCAATCTTGGAGAGAGATTTGAACTTTCGACGTACAGTTATCTTTTCAGACCTTCTGCCAAATCCTTGGTGGATGGAGTAGTGACTGCTTTGAAGTCCCAGAATTGGGGGAAAAAAGTTGCCATTGGCTTCTCCAACTCCTCCCGGGATGAAAGAATGGCCCGCGAGCTGGAGGATGAATTACGAAAATCCGGTTTTGATGTAGTCAAATCCGAAAAAATAGACCAAAGATCTGTGAATTCATTTCTACAGGGATTGGGAATCAGCCGCGGAGCAAATTCCAATGTCCATCAGGTTATTTTGCTGACGGATGATCCTGCCATCGCCCAGCCGACTTTTTCCTTGATTGAGAGTATTACCGCAACCGTCCCAGTTTTGGTTATGGATTCTTGGCTTTCTTTCAATTTCGCCAATTATGAAATGCTTGAGTTTCCGAATTTCTACTTCATTTCCAACAATACCCCAAAGTTTGGTTCCCCTGAAATAAAGGTTTTCAAGGAGAAGTTTTATGAAAAATACCTGTCTTACCCAAGCATCAACGCCATTCTAGGGGCGGAATTGGTTTATTGGATTTATTCCAATTCTGACTTGAAATATGGGGTAGGATTCCGGGAAAATCTCGATCAAAAGTCCTTCCAAGCAGGGAAGTACACCTATGGGTTTAACTTCCGAAATTCAACAAACAATCTATATTCTCCTGTTTTCAAATTGGAAAATGGGGAGTTAATACCTTTAAACTAAACCATGCAAATTTCAGAAAGCAAAAGGCTTTTTGCCCAAGCTAAAAACTCCATTCCTGGTGGAGTAAACTCTCCTGTCCGGGCATTCAGGGCAGTGGGTGGAGAGCCTTTATTTATCAGCAGAGCCGAAGGAGCTTTTTTATACGATGTCGATGGAAATGCTTTCATCGAATTGATCAATAGTTGGGGGCCCATGATTCTGGGCCATAATCACCCTATGATCAAAGAAGCAATAATTAAAGCCCTTGAAAGCGGAACCTCATTTGGAGCTCCTACTGGAAAGGAAGTAGAGATAGCCGAATTGATCGTGGCGATGGTGCCTTCTGTGGAGAAAGTGCGTATGGTGAACTCAGGGACAGAAGCGACCATGTCTGCAATTCGGGTGGCGCGTGGATTCACCGGACGTGACAAATTCATCAAAATGGAGGGACACTACCATGGACACGGAGACTCCTTCCTTATTTCTGCCGGTTCTGGAGCTATCACGATGGGGAATCCGGATTCTCCGGGAGTAACTCAAGGAACTGCTAAAGACACTTTACTGGCTCCGTACAATAGTTTGGAGGCGATTGAAAGACTTGTAGAAGCTAATAAGGGGGAAATAGCAGCTTTGATCTTAGAACCAGTTCCCGGAAATATGGGATTGACCCTTCCACTTCCAGGCTACTTGGAAGGCTTGCGGGAAATCTGTACACGAGAGGGCATCGTGCTGATCTTTGATGAGGTTATGACTGGCTTCCGCCTTGCTCCCGGTGGTGCACAGGAATTATTCGGTGTCACACCTGATATGACTACTTTGGGGAAAATCATCGGTGGTGGAATGCCTGTTGGTGCTTATGGAGGCAAGAAGGAAATTATGGAGTTTGTCTCTCCGGCAGGCCCAGTTTATCAGGCAGGGACGCTTTCCGGAAACCCAATTGCCATGGCTGCGGGATTGGCAATGCTAAATTTTCTGAATGAAAATCCTCAGACCTATGGGGAGTTGAACCAAATTGGCAGAAAATTGACGGAAGGGATTGCCAAGATCAATCTTGATTTGAATCTGGAGTACACCTTGAATCATTTGGGAAGTATGTATTCTCTGTTTTTCACTCCGAATCCGGTGGTGGATTTTGAGTCTGCCAAAGGTTCTGATACTGCCTTGTTTGGTAAATATTTTCAAGCCATGCTGAAAAGAGGAGTGTATTTAGCCCCAAGCCAGTTTGAAAGCCTATTTCTTTCCACAGCTCTCTCTGATGAGTTGATCCAGAGAATTTTGGATGCGCACCGCGGAAGTATGCAGGAGATTTTCTCCTAAGCGAAAGGTTAATTAAGTATAGGAAACCTTCAAAAATACCCTAAATAGGGTATTTCTGGAGGTTTTTTTCTTTTTGATCTTTGTGAAGCAAAATCAATAAGCCAACGTGAAATTGATTTCGCAACCTCAGATAATACTTGAGAAATATTTTTTCGCCTATTTTTTCTTAGAGGCTGTCACTTTGTGAAGACAGCCTCTGATTTTTTGGATTTGGTCCAGCTTTACCATGCGGTCCTTCACATTTTAAAAAAGAATCTGATGGTTGATATAAAATTCTCAGGTGATTTTGGTGATTTGCCTTAACTTCTGGATTCAACCTTTCATCACCAAATCTTAATTCTATGCGCTTCAAGATCCTGGGAATTGCTGCGTGTCTTTTGGGAATCAATTTTTTCTCACAAGCTCAGCAAATAGACCAATCCTATAATGAGAAAATCAGGGAGTATACCACTGATACCCGCTTTTTGCCAAGTTCGGTATTGAACTTGGTTAGCCATCCTACCATCCCTTCGCCTTCCAAGCATTTTGGGCAAATCATCGGTGCTCCGGGAATCATGCACCATACGCAGGATATTTATGGATATTATAAAGCCCTTGCAGCAGCCTCACCTTTGCTCCAACTCAAGCAGATTTCAACTACGGAAGAGGGTAGGCCGATTTACCTGGTCATGATCGGAAATGAGGAAAGTATGAATAATCTGGAGACTTATCGGGAATACTTGGATCAATTGGCAGATCCTAGAAAAATCAATCCGGAGAAAGCGGAAGAAATTATTGAACGGGCAAAGCCTATTTATTACCTCAATGGGGGACTTCATTCCACTGAAATGGGTTCTCCGGAGATGCTGATGGAATTAGCCTATCGACTGATCACCAGTGAGGAAAAAACAATCAAACAGATTCGAGATAATGTCATTGTGCTAATCAATCCGGTCTCTGAGCCTGATGGGCGTGACAAAGTTGTAGACTGGTATCATCGATACTCAAAGCATCGCACGGAATGGGAAGATGGCTTTCCGAGATCTGCTCCTTACTGGGGTAAGTATGTTTATCACGACAATAACCGAGATGGACTTCAGGTTTCACAGGCTTTAACCAAAGCCATTTTTAACATTTTCTACGATTGGCATCCAACCGTGATGCTCGATCTGCATGAGTCTGTTCCTTTGCTTTACATTTCCACAGGGACAGGGCCATACAATGAGCAGGTAGATCCAGTGACTATTGGAGAATGGCAGGTCATGGCCAATCATGATATTACCACCTTGGCAGCGCAAGGTATGCCTGGGGCATTTACCTGGGCTTTTTATGATGGCTGGTGGCCGGGTTATGGAATTTGGGTTGCAAATAACCACAACTCCAATGGACGATTTTATGAGACTTTCGGGAATGCAGGAGCCAATACCTATTTGAGAGATTTGTCCAATGCCCGTTATGCAGGAGATCCTGCGACTACCCGGGAATGGTATCGACCAGATCCTCCTACCGAAAAAGTGTATTGGTCAGCTAGAAATAATGTGAATTACATGCAGGCAGGTGTATTGGCCTCTTTGTCCTATGCAGCGCAAAATGGAGAGCAGTTACTCCGTAATTTTTATCAGAAAGGGGTAAACTCCATCAGGAAAGGAACCTCAGAAGGCCCTAGAGCTTATATGATTCCCGCTGATCAAAGGGATCCTGCCATGGCAGCTTATCTGGTGAATCAATTAAGAGCACAGGCTATTGAAGTTCACGGAGACAAGGATGGAAACTATTATGTATTGCTAGATCAGCCTTACCGTAATTTGGCAGTGACTCTGCTTTCCGAGCAGAATTATCCAAAAGATGCCAAATTTCCACCTTACGATGACATTGCCTGGACATTGAGTTACTTATACGGCGTAGATGTGAAGGCCAAGGATTCTATTGATTTTGACAGGAGTCAGTTGACTTTGATCGCTGAGGATGCCAAATACTCTGGAAAAGTCAATGGTAACGGATCTAATTATTTCATTTCCTACAGTGCTCAAAACACGGTTTTACCGGCTTTGTACTGGATTAAGGGTCAGAATAAATCTGCTGAAATGCAGGTCCTGGAGAAGGAATTCGTGTCAGGATCGGATACCCTAAAAGCCGGTTCAATTTGGATCAAAGGTTTATCTTCCTCCCAAGCTGATGAGCTTACCAAAAAGTTTGAATTGGATTTGCTAAGAGGTGGAAAAGCTCCATCCAATGAGGAGACTCACCCTGTTACCTTGCCTCGTGTGGCAATTTATCATACTTGGTTTTATACCCAAGACGAAGGATGGTCTCGATATACTTTTGAACAAAGAGGAATTCCTTATACTTCCATTGACAAGGATGATTTAAAAGCTGGAAATCTGAATTCTAAATTTGATGTGATTTTAATCCCGAGATCCAGAGGGGAAGTTTCGGATTTTATTCATGGGGTAGATAGCCGATTTGGCCCAATGCCTTATACAAAAACAGCTGAATTCCCCCATCATGGATATCCAGATTCTACTCCTGACATGACTGGAGGACCAGGCTTTATGGGAATTGAAAACTTAAAGAAATTCATTGAGGCGGGAGGCTTGGTGATCACTTTGGATAATTCTACTAAAATGGTGGCTGAAACAGGGATTACCCGGGATTTGGAGCTGTATTCTGCTTCGGGCCTATTCCATCCTGGATCTGTGGTGACGGTGAAAGCTAAAGATTCATCAAGTCCTTTGCTTTACGGATTTCCTGAAGTATTCTCTATTTTTAGAGGAAATGGTCCCCTTTACAAAGTGGATTTGGCCAAAAGAAATCAGATGGTTTTGCAGTATGGAACCAAGCCATTGAAGGATGAAGAACCTTATACCGGTGAAATCATGGGGATGGATAATCCTTATAAAAAGCTGGATAAAAAAGACTCAGAAGGCAAACCGGTTCCTTATGTTCGATCAGGTATGGTTCGAAATGAGCAAACAATCATAGGTCAAGGAGGTATTTTCAATGTTCCGGTAGGAAAGGGTAGAGTAGTCGCCTTTACTTTTGATCCCTTGCACCGCTATTTAAATCATCATGATGCGCCATTGGTTTGGAATGCCTTGATCAATTGGAATCGTTTGGGGGATTAAAGAGTTTTTAGATGTCGGATATCGGATGTCGGATTACCGACGAATCTTGATCTAAGGAAAGTTTTGAGGAACAATTTCCATCAAAATCACTTTCTAAATAATAGCAATTTGGTTAATTCATCTCAGCAATCTTTTCCCATTTGTGAATGCTTTGGGAAAAAGTTGATTGAATATCCTGCTCGATATATTTCAAAAATTATAAAAACATTAGTTATGTCATTGAAAGTATATGGTATCAAGAATTGCAATACCATGAAAAAAGCCTTCGATTTCTTGGATGAAAAAGGAGTGTCTTACGAGTTTATCGATTACAAAAAGCAAAAACCAAGTCCTGATTTACTAGAGAGTTTTCTGAAGAAAACCACTCTGGAATCTCTGGTAAATAAGCAGGGCACAACCTACCGAAAGATGGATGATTCCCAGAAAGTTGCCTTGGAAAAAAAGGAGACTGCCATTCCTATTTTGGTAGAAAACTCCAGCATGATCAAAAGACCGGTAATCATTTATCCAGAAGGTGGATTGACTTTGGGATTTGATCCCAAGGAAATCGAAGAAAGACTTTGACAAAAAGTTACAAATTATTCTAAGTGGTAAACGCACCAAAAAACTAGGCCTGAAATCATTTCAGGCCTAGTTTTTATTTTTGAGGTGGAAAATAGTCCGGCAGGTTTTTTAAAATATCGGCCGTCATCGCATCCAAATCATAGTCTGGCTTCCATCCCCAATCTTCTTGAGCACGGGAATCATCGATGCTATCAGGCCAGGAATCCGCGATTGCCTGTCTGAAATCAGGATTGTAGCTGATTTCAAAATCAGGAAGGTGCTTCTTGATGCTTTCGTAAATCTCTTTAGGAGAAAAGCTCATCCCCGATAAATTATAGCTGGATCTTATTTTCACAGCTTCCCTTGGTGCATTCATCAGGTCTAAAGTAGCCTTGATGGCATCCGGCATATACATCATTGGAAGATAGCTGTCCTCGCTAAGAAAGCATTCGAATTTTTCTCCTGCCAAAGCCTTGTGATAAATATCTACCGCATAATCTGTGGTACCTCCTCCTGGCAGGGATTTGTAACCGATCAAACCTGGATATCTCAAGCTTCGGACATCTACCCCGTATTTTTCAAAATAATATTCACACCATCTTTCCCCAGCCTGTTTGCTGATTCCATAGACTGTGTTTGGTTCTTTTACACAAAATTGAGGGGTGTTGACCTTAGGAGTATTTGGGCCGAATACGGCAATAGAAGATGGCCAGTAGATCTTGTCCAGTTTCAAATCTTTGGCTAATTCCAGTACGGAAAGTAAGCTGTCCATATTCAAATGCCAGGCGAAGTGCGGATTTTTCTCTCCCGTGGCTGAAAGAACAGCGGCCAAATGATAGATCTGAGTAACTTTTTCTTCCTTGATCAAATCCCTAACTCCTTCTTTATTCAGGACATCAAGTACTTCGAATCTGCAATAATCAAATTCTGCTTTTGCGGAGTCTCGCAGGTCTGTAGCGATGACTTGTTCTCCGCCAAATTGGTCTGCAAGTGATTTGGTGAGTTCTGAGCCTAGCTGACCAGCAGCTCCAATGACTAGGATTTTTTCCATAGAAAGGTCTTTCGAAAAACCCCAAAAGTCGCCTTGAGGGTTTTTGTTTATATTTGGGTTTGCTTGCGCAAAAGTAGTAAAAATCACCTCTCCACTCTTGTTTTTTGACCAGTGGAGCATTCAAACTTTAAAACAATTTAATTCTACAAGAATGTACGATCAGATTAAACCCAAATTAGAGCAAGAACTTAAATCGATTGAAGAAGCTGGACTTTTCAAAAGAGAGCGAATTATCACTTCTCCTCAATCAGCAGAGATTACAATAGCTGGGGGAAAGCAAGTCCTTAACTTTTGCGCCAATAATTATTTGGGCCTTTCTTCCCATCCTAAGGTAATTGAAGCAGCAAAGGCCGCGATTGATTCCCATGGTTTTGGAATGTCTTCTGTACGATTCATTTGCGGTACTCAGGATATTCACAAAGAGCTGGAAAGGAAAATTTCAGAATTCTTAGGTACCGAAGACACCATTTTGTACGCCGCTGCTTTTGATGCAAATGGAGGGGTTTTCGAGCCAATTTTGGGTCCTGAAGATGCCATTATTTCCGATGCCTTGAATCATGCCTCCATCATTGACGGGGTTCGGCTTTGCAAAGCCATGCGCTATCGCTATGAGCACAATAACATGGAGGACCTAGAAAAGCAACTTCAGGATGCAGATGCGGCTGGAGCCAAGCAAAAGATCATCGTGACTGATGGTGTTTTTTCTATGGATGGCACCATTGCTCAATTGGATAAAATCGTTGCCTTGGCTGAAAAATATCAGGCTTTAGTGATGTCTGACGAATGTCATTCCACTGGCTTTATGGGCAAAACCGGCCGAGGTGTGCATGAATACCGAGGTGTAATGGGTAAGATTGATATTATCACAGGAACGTTAGGAAAGGCCTTGGGTGGAGCCTCTGGAGGGTTTACCTCAGGAAGGAAAGAAATCATTGAGCTACTCCGTCAGCGTTCCAGACCTTACTTGTTTTCAAATACCTTGGCTCCTTCCATCACTGGAGCTTCTATAGCGGTTTTTGATTTGCTTTCTGAGACTACTGAGTTGAGAGATAAGCTGGAGGAGAATACGAAGTATTTCCGAGAGAAAATGACAGCAGCTGGCTTTGACATCAAGCCGGGCGAGCATGCCATTGTTCCGATTATGTTGTACGATGCGGTTCTTTCCCAGAAGATGGCTGAGAAGCTTTTGGAAAAAGGTATTTACGTAATTGGGTTCTATTATCCGGTCGTTCCGAAAGGTCAAGCTCGAATTCGGGTTCAGATTTCCGCAGGCCACGACCGTGAGCACTTGGATCAGGCGATTGCAGCATTCATCGAAGTAGGAAAAGAGTTGGGAGTGATTCAATAAAAAATCTTTACCTATTAAAGCAAAAGAGCTGATTGAATTCAATCAGCTCTTTTTTATTTCGTGGTCAGCCTCAATTTATTCTTTTTGGCCAGTTCGTATTCCGATAGATTTTCAAACCGGTCTTCCAGATCTTCATTGTTGAGGTAATCATTAATGATTTCCCTAACCTCTTGAAATGAGAGGTTGTGAAGGACTTTTCCATTTTTCATCATAGATACCTGGCCTGTCTCTTCTGAAATTACCAAAATCAAGGCATCTGTCGCTTCAGACATACCTATTGCTGCTCGATGCCTTAAGCCAAACTGTGCTGGAACCTCTCTTTCAGTCACCGGAAGGATACATCTGGCTGCTTTGATACGGCCGTGATGAATGATTACAGCTCCATCATGAAGCGGGCTAAACTTGTTGAAAATGGAAACCAAAAGACGCTTTGATAGCTCGGCATCCAAGATATCACCGCTTTCTGCGTAAAACTTCAATTCGGTGCTACTGGATATAACCATCAGAGCTCCTGTGTTGGTGCCCGCGAGAGTTTTGGTTGCATCAATGATCGGAGCGATGTTGAATGCGGAATTTTCTCTTTTTCTCCAGAAAAACAGGATGTCCTTCCAAAGTGTATCATTAGATAGAAAGGAAGATCTTCCAATCAACAAGAGAAACTTACGGATTTCTGGAGCAAAAATGATAATCGCAGCGATCACACCCACCCCCATAAATTGTCCTAAAATTGCTGAAAGGAGCTCCATTCTGACAGCTCTCACCAATAAATAAATTAAGTAGATGGACAGAAACCCAAGGAAAATTTTGATTGCGACACTACCCTTTAGCAGTTTGTAAACCTGGTATAATAGCGCAGCCACCAACGCAATATCAATCATATTGACGATGGAGATGTCTAAAAATCCTATTTTAAAAAGCAGGTTCAAGGGTATAATTGTTCGTATAGTTTAATCGTTTCTTTAGCTTCCTTAACGTCATGTACTCTAAGGATGTTCGCTCCATTTAAGAGTGCGAACATGTTTAATGCCGTGGTTCCATTTAGGGCTTCTTGTGCCGAAACACCCAGGCTTTTGTAGATCATGGATTTTCTCGAAATCCCTACTAAAAGTGGAAGTCCAAAAACCCTAAAAGAGTTCAGGAGTCTCAATAATTCGTAATTCTGTTCTAGCGTTTTCGCAAATCCAAAACCTGGATCAATGATTACATCTTTGATGCCAATTTTTCTAAAAATCTCCACTTTTTCAGCAAAATAATACAAAATCTCCGGCAATAAATTCCCATAGACTGCTAATTCCTGCATGTTTTTGGGATTTCCTTTCATATGCATTGCCAAAAAGGGTAATTCTGATTTTGCCACTACGGTCAGAATTTCCGGATCCAAGCTTCCAGCAGAAATATCATTGATTAAATCCGCTCCTTCTTTGATTGCTGCAAAAGCTACTTTGCTTCTGAAAGTATCCACTGAAATCAAAGTCTTGGGGAATTCTTCTTTGATCCATTGGACAGCAGGGATCACCCGGTCTATTTCTTGTTGAATGGAAATCTCTTCTGCCCCGGGTCGGGAGCTGTAGCCTCCTAAATCCAAAAAGTCTGCTCCTTCCTCTAACATTTGTTTGGCTTGGGAGATTACTTTTTCCTTAGATACCTCAATTCTGCTTTTTTCAAAAAACGAATCAGGGGTGAGGTTGATTATCCCCATTATTTTTGGCTTTTCTAAGCTGATTAGCCGTCCCTTAATTTGAAGTGTATATTTTTGGGGAAATAATCTATCTTCGAAAAAAGATGGCGGATTGGATCCGTGGAGCATTAACATTAACGATTTTGGAGACTAAAACCAGCAACGAATATAAGCAAGTAATCGCCCGATGTAAAGAACTCTTTCGCAAGAAAACCGTCGATTACGGAACTGCCTGGAGGATTCTCAGACTTCCTTCTATTACAGATCAAATTTTCATTAAAGCCCAAAGAATTCGCTCTATTCAGGAAAAAGGAAATCAGAAAGTAGATGATCCTATAGTCGATGAATTTGTTGGAATCATTAATTATTGCTTGATCGCATTGATTCAAATTTCTCTAGAAAAAGAAGAAGGTTTGGAGATTCCTTTTTCAGAATTGGAGCCCTTATATGACCATTGGGCCTCAGCTACTAAGGGACTTTTGGAGAACAAAAATCATGATTATGGGGAAGCATGGAGAGACATGCGTGTGTCATCCATGACGGATATTATCCTGATGAAGCTTCTCAGAGTAAAGCAAATTGAGGATAATCAGGGGAAAACCATTGTCTCAGAAGGAATTGAGGCCAATTACCAAGACATGATCAATTATGCGGTTTTCTGCCTGATCAAATTAGGATATCACCAAGTGGAGAAAAACTGAATCATTATTAAATAAGGAGACGAATTTGGACTTTATGATTTCCATATAGACCAAAGCAAAATAACAATGACATGAATAAACAAGGAATTCTTTGGCTTCTGCGGATTTTGGTAGGTGGTCTTTTTATCTTCTCCGGACTGATCAAAGTCAATGATCCTGTTGGAACGGCGATCAAACTGGAAGAGTATTTTGATGTGTTTTCCAATGACATCGCTGGTTTTTTCTATTATTTCAAACCCTTTGCCTTATACATTGGCGTCGTACTGGTGGTAGCAGAGGTGGTATTGGGGGTCATGCTTATTCTTGGGGTAAAACTCAAACAGACCGTCTGGGCTCTTGGCCTGATGATTCTGTTTTTCACTTTTCTCACTTTTTATTCTGCATATTTCAATAAAGTCACAGATTGCGGATGTTTTGGAGATGCGATCAAACTCACGCCTTGGGAGTCTTTTTATAAGGACATAGTATTGTTGGTGATGATATCTTTCTTGTTCATTTTTCGAGAAGATCTTCCTGAGGAAAGCCCGAAATGGGCAGTGAATTTCACCTGGGTAGTCTTGGTTTTGTCTTTTGGCTTAGCCTACTATGCCATTCAAAACCTTCCTTTTATTGATTTTAGAGCCTATAAAAATGGGGTGAATATTCCAGTGAATATGCAGCCTTCTGCTCCTTTGCAATATACCTATGTGATGAAAAGAGGAGAGGAAGTCTTGGAATTTGACCAATATCCCAGCGAGGAAGGTTTGGAGTTTGTCGAAATGGTTTTGAAAAACCCAGAGGCATTGCCAAAGATCTCTGATTTCGCAGTTTGGAATTCTGATAGCGATCAGACTGAATTCCTTTTTGCTGGGAACAAAGTGGTGATTCTAAGCAGTAACCTTAGTAAAATGAGCTCTGCAAATCTGGATAAATTGACTGCAATGGTAAAATCATTGGAAGGTGCTCCAATAGATGTGGTATTTGTAGCAGCAGCTCCTCAGGAGGATATTGATGCTTTTTTGAACCAACAGAATTGGAGCATATTTGGACTGCAGGCCGATGCTACAGTAGTCAAGACCATCATGCGGGCAAATCCCGGTATTATGGTGTTGAAAGATGGGGTGGTGCTCGAAAAATACCATCATAACAATACTCCAGAAGCAACAGAGGTTTTGGATCTATTCTTATAAAGCTAGGGAGGGTTTCTGGTGTACAAATCATTATGATTTCTTTGTAGGCCCATTTTCTTATGTTTTCGGACAATCAAATAATTATCCCATGAAAAAGAATCTAAAAGTTGTTTTGGTAGGACTTCCGGGGTCTGGAAAAAGCACTTTTGGAAGACAGCTTGCAGAGCACATGGGGTTTACTTTTGTGGATTTGGACCATCAAGTCGAAGTCAAAACGCAAAGCAAGATTCCTGAAATCTTTGCAATCCATGGAGAAGGAAAATTCAGGGAATTAGAAACTCAAGTTCTGGATGAATTGCTTTCGAGGGAAGATTCCTATGTATTAGCTACAGGTGGAGGAGCTCCCTGCTTCAATGACAATATGGATTTGATAAATGCCAAATCTATATCAGTGTATCTGGATGTGCCTCTATCGACAATTTCAAGTAGAATTCAGGCTTCTAAAGTCCAAAACAGACCAATGTTTCAAGGTCTTGATCAAGGTGAGATCACTCTGAAGCTAAAAAGTTTGCTTTCTCAGCGAGAATATTTTTACAATCAGGCAAAAATAAAGCTCAGCGGAGATGATTTCTCAGCTGAGCTAATGATGTATGAGTTGATAAATCAGCTTAGAAGCTAAAACCAAGGGTTAACACGCCTGAGGTGATACTATGGTTGACTTCTGTAATAGGACCATAGTTAAAACCGTTTTGATCAAAAACTTGATAGCTTCGGTACAGGGTGGAATATTTATGATTTACTAGAGCGAAATCAATGGTCATTGAATTGATTTTTAGACCGACACCACCACTTAGCATTTGGCCACTTTGGTCAAAATCTCCCGAATCTTTAAAAGGATCTCCAATGAATGAGTATCCTCCTCTGATTCTAAATTTATTAACCCAAGCTTCTCCTCCTATTCTATAGTTTACCGTACTGGAATAGAAGTCCCGAATCACATTATTGTCTGGTTCTGCATTAAAGTCGTTGGAATTAATCCTTGCTTGGCTGTAATCTACCCAGTCCACATCAGCAGAAATAAAGCCTTTTTTCCCAAAGAAGTAAGTAGCCCCTGCTCCAATTTTAAGCGGAGTGTTGAGTCCGTAATTACTAATTATAATATCCGAAAATGCTTCTTGATTGCCGAGCGTGATATCCTCCTCCTCGAAATAGTAATTATTATAGTTGGCAAACATAGAGGCCTCGTATTCTTCACTCATAGTGTACCAGGTAGGAGTTTGGAAAACCAGCCCCAAATTCAATTCGTCTATTGGCTTGTAAATCAATCCTAAATTGAGATTTACGCCAAGGCCTTCGATAAATAGGTTTTCACGCAAGGAAGAGTTGATAAGTGGCTCATCGTTGAACTCTTCATTATAGGTCTTGTAGGAAGCAAAAGAAATACTCCTGATACCAAGGCTACCTCCGACAAAAACTTTATGGTTAAAGTTGGCTCCATATCCAAAACTCACCTGGCTGGCACTTCCTTCTTGTCGGATGTTTTCATCTTGAAAAGGGAATCCAAGAACAAAGGAATCGTAGGTATTTGGATTGGAGATTGGGTTGCCGTTTTGATCTCGGGTCACCGGGTTGATTTGGTAGGTTTGGTAAGCCAAACCAGTAATACCAAAATTTTCAATTTGATTTTCTGGGACTCCAAAAGAATTATCTAGGTAAAAGTCCAGAATGGAGCTTTCTCCTTGAAGGTTGGAGAAATAACCGAATTCGGTATTGAAATTAGCGAGTCTTTGAACGCTGAAACCCCAAGCGCCCCCTTTAAAGGCTTTTGTTTCCATGACACCTTTAGGCTTAGCTCCGACATACGCCAATTGTGGTAATGAGAAGTTGGAAGTCTTGTAAGATCTGGGTTGATCTAAATATCGAGTGTCCACTCCCCAATTGGAATATCCTAAAGTGAAGCTGGCTTCAGAAGATCTGAAAAACCCTAATCCTGCAGGGTTTCCAGTAAGATTGGAAACATCTCCGCCAAGAGACCATTGTGTGCCACCAATTGCAGTAATTCTGGCCGAGCCAGAAGGGACTATTTTTCCAAACCGATAGGCGTCTTCAAAGTATCCACTCTGGGCTTTGGTGATGGAAAAAGAAATGGAAAAAACGATTAAGAGATATCCTAATTTCCTCATGAATTTGATGAATTGGGTTTTTGTAAATAACGGATGGATAGAGGTATTGGTCTTATGTTTTGAAAAAAAAAAGGGGAAATTAATTCCCCCTTCCTCCTCTGGATCCACCGGAGCTTGATCCGCTAGATCCACCGGAACTCCTACTCGGAGCACTGATTCCGCCATCTGAGGAGCTTCTGCTTGGAGCGCTGAAGCCTCCGGTGTTATTGTTTGATCTTGATGGTGTTACTGATCTATTGTATGTTGGCGCTGTTGAGCGATTGTAGGAAGGACTGGTTGACCTATTATAGGAAGGACTGTTTGATCTATTATAGGAAGGACTGGTAGATCGGTTGTTGAAATTCGAATTAGTCCCTCTTGATGGAGAAGTATAAGATCTGGAATTCATTCCAGGGTAAGACGAAGATGGTCTAGCTGAAGGAATACTGGATCTTGATCGAGTGTAGCTTGATCTGTCTGCTGCAGGAGAATTAACATTTCTTGAAGTAGCTACTCTACTTCTGCTATTGTTATAATAATCATTTTGAGAGTTGCTGAAATCCCTGCTTGCGGTTCTTGAACCTTCAGAAGCAACTACTCTTCTTGCGGAAGGAGTTAAGCCAGAAGCAGTGGCTCGATTTTGAGCTCTTCCTGTCGAAGGTAATACTGCCGCTTGACGGGAATTATTGGAATATCCTGCCATTGATGCGCCTCGGGTAGGTCTTGCTCCAGAAACCACTCTTCTGGATCCGAATTCACCGCCTTGTACTACATAGACTGGATAACCAGCATAGACAGGGAATCCCCAGCCACCGTACATCGGGTAACCCCAACCAAAACCAGATCCCCAACCAAATCCAGGTCCCCAGCCCCAGCCTGGTCCAAAACCTAGCATAGGATTACCCCAGCCTAGTCTCATTCCAAGACTTAGACCTGGTCTCCATCCCCAAGATGGGCCCCAGAAAGGATCGTAGAATCCATATCCCCAAGGACTAAATCCATACCCAAACCCTAGACCTATGTTGAAATTCATGGAAGGGAAGGAATTGAAATTATTTCTATAGTTTCCTGAGGAAGAATAATAATTGTCGTAAGCATTGATGTTGGCAGAGGATTGATCCATCTGACCTTCATCAAAATAGACCGGACCATTATCCAGTTCGGTAGTCGTTGCCTGATATCTGGATATGTATTCCGGATTGACATTTCGGGAACTGAAATTTTCCTGAACTTGCGTCGGGCTTTGACTTAAATTTTCGAAAGTTTTTGGGTTATTGTTCTCTACGGCATATTGGGTAGCAATGCTGACATCCGATGCTCGGAAGTACATGTTGTCTTGCACACCGCTCATTGCCATTTTGTTAGTGTTGCAAGAAGAAAGAATTGCAGCACCTATTAATAAAGAAAGAGAGATATTGGGGATAATCTTCATGGTTGAAGTTGATTTGCTACTTTGTTATACGGGCTGATTGACCTGAGGTTATACTTTTTGGTTTATATTTGCCAGCCCTAATTAAGCAAAATTAACCACATTTCTATATACCTCAAAGCCTAATGAGTAAAGGACTACCTAAGCGGAGCGAAGATTATTCTCTCTGGTACAATGAATTGGTAAAAAGAGCCGACTTGGCTGAAAACTCCCCAGTAAGAGGCTGCATGGTGATCAAGCCATACGGTTATTCGATTTGGGAAAAAATGCAAGCCGAGTTGGATCGAATGTTCAAAGAAACCGGCCATACCAATGCCTATTTTCCACTTTTCATCCCAAAATCTTATCTGAGCAAAGAAGCCTCCCATGTGGAGGGATTTGCGAAAGAATGTGCTGTAGTCACCCACTATCGCCTAAAAAATGCCGAGGATGGATCCGGAGTAATAGTAGATCCAGAGGCTAAATTGGAAGAAGAACTTATTGTTCGGCCAACTTCAGAAACTGTCATTTGGAGTACTTATAAAAATTGGATTCAGTCTTATCGTGATCTCCCACTTTTGGTAAATCAATGGGCCAATGTGGTTCGATGGGAGATGAGAACCCGATTGTTTTTGCGTACTGCTGAATTCCTTTGGCAAGAAGGACATACAGCGCATGCTTCTGCCCAAGAAGCAATGGATGAGACTGTCCAGATGATGAATGTGTATGCTCAGTTTGCTGAAGAATTTATGGCTCTACCTGTGGTCAAAGGGCGAAAGACTGAAAATGAAAGATTTGCAGGTGCTGACGAGACTTTCTGTATTGAAGCTATGATGCAGGATGGTAAAGCTCTTCAGGCGGGGACTTCTCACTTCTTAGGTCAAAATTTTGCCAAGGCATTTGACGTCAAATTTGCCACCAAAGAAGGTGGATTGGAATACGTATGGGGAACTTCATGGGGCGTTTCTACCCGATTGATGGGTGCCTTGATTATGGCGCATTCTGATGATAATGGATTGGTTCTACCTCCTAAATTAGCGCCAACCCAAGTAGTCATAGTTCCCATTTACAGAGGAGAGGCTGAACTGGAGGCTATTTCTGAAAAGGCAAAAGAAATCATGGCGGAGCTTAGAAAGAAAGGAATTTCCGTGAAATTCGACGATCGGGATACGCACAAGCCAGGATGGAAATTTGCAGAATATGAATTGAAAGGTGTGCCTCTTCGAATCGCCATGGGGCCGAGAGATTTGGAAAATGGTACTATCGAAATAGCACGAAGAGATACACTGACCAAGGAATCTTTCACATTAAGTGAGATGCCAGTCGGAGAGAAGGTCTCTTCACTTCTGGAAGAGATTCAAAATAACATCTACCAAAAAGCATTTGATTTTCGGGCTGAAAAAACTACCGAAGTCAACTCTTGGGAAGAATTCCAGCAAGTACTGGAAGAAAAAGGTGGCTTCCTTTCTGCTCATTGGGATGGAACTTCAGAAACTGAAGAGAAAATCAAAGAATTGACAAAGGCTACGATCCGTTGTATCCCCTTGAATCAAAAAGAAGAAGAAGGACTTTGCGTTTACTCTGGAAAACCTTCTAAAGGCAGAGTATATTTTGCAAAAGCCTATTGATGATAAAGCCCGGTTTTTCCGGGTTTTATTTTTTATTGGCTTTTGTTTTCATCAATAGTAGTATTTTAGTCCAACGACTTTCAAATTATGGAAATCCTTATTCTCTCCAGTCTACTTCTAATCGGGCTTATTTTACTGATGGTTGAGATGCTTTTTATTCCTGGAACCACGATCGTTGGAATCTTGGGATTCTTGGTGTCTCTTGCAGGAGTTGTTTTTGCTTTTATCACCTTTGATTACAATTTGGCCCTTTGGATTACAGCAGGAGCTGCAATTGTCAATTTAGGTGCGGTTTGGTATGGATTTTCCTCAGGAGTTTGGAATAAATTTTCTCTGAAATCCTCCATGCAGGGAGGAGCATTTGACGGGCGAACTACAGGACTTCAGATTGGAATGAAAGGAAAGGCGATTTCAGACATCAAACCCTTCGGAAAAGTGATGTTTGAAGATGCTGTTTACGAGGTGAAATCAGAAGAAGGCTTCATCGAAGTCGGAAAAAATGTTGAAATTGTTAAAATCGAAAATAATAAAATTTTAGTCAAATAATATGGATCCATCTAGTTCAATGTTTGTATTGGTGGCTGCTTTTGCAGGCATTATTCTCTTGTTTATCTTTTTGTATTTTGTTCCTGTTAATCTTTGGATTACAGCTCAATTTGCGAATGTTCGTGTCGGAATCGGAGAGCTTATAGGGATGAGAATCCGAAAGGTTCCCCCAAGTGTGATTGTGAATTCCCTGATTACCGCTACTAAGGCCGGACTTCAATTGACCACCAATGAGTTAGAAACTCACTATTTGGCAGGCGGTAATGTGCCTACTGTAATTCGGGCATTGATTTCGGCAGACAAGGCAAATATCAATCTTAGTTTTAAGCAAGCCACTGCAATAGACTTGGCAGGGAGAGACGTTTTTGAGGCGGTTCAAATTTCAGTTAACCCGAAAGTAATCAATACTCCTAGTGTCGCGGCAGTTGCTGCGGATGGGATTCAATTGATTGCAAAAGCTAGAGTAACTGTAAGAGCGAACATTGCTCAGCTAGTTGGTGGAGCAGGCGAAGAAACCATTCTTGCTAGAGTTGGTGAGGGGATTGTAACTTCCATCGGTTCAGCATCCACTCACAAATCTGTCCTCGAGAATCCTGATAAAATCTCCAAACTAGTGCTTCAGCGAGGCTTAGATGCGGGTACTGCCTTTGAAATCCTTTCAATTGATATTGCTGATATTGACGTTGGGACAAACATTGGTGCAAAACTTCAAATCGACCAAGCTTCTGCAGATTTAAAAGTAGCTGAAGCAAAAGCTGAGGAAAGACGTGCTATGGCCGTGGCTTTGGAGCAAGAAAACCGAGCCAAAACCGTGGAAATGAGAGCGAAGGTAATTGAAGCTGAGGCTGAGGTTCCAAAAGCTCTGGCTGAGGCCTTTAGAACAGGTAATCTTGGTGTGTTGGATTATTATAAAATGGAAAATATCAAAGCGGATACTACCATGAGAGAATCTATCGCCAATCCTGATAAGGATTCTAAGGAATCCAGCGGAAGCAAAGGAGAGAAAAAATAAGAAAAGGGAGCGATTAAGCTCCCTTTTTGCGTTTACCGTTTTTAGATTCTTCTACCGGAATCACGACCGGCACATAAAGTTCTTTCAAATATATCTGACCATTGCTCCAATCAGGGATGATGGCTTCATAGTTAATGGGGAAGACCACATCCCCTGTATCTTTGATGGCTCCCACTTTTCCTCCTTTACCCAACAGAACAAAGTCCTTGTTTTCAAATTGAATCAAGTCAAATTCGGGAGCGACGATTTCCACACCCTCCGGGTTTAAAAGCCCTCTTTTGCCTCCTTTTTCCACCAAAAAATATCCTTCATTGACCCGGCAAATCTGGTCGTAAGGCATAGCATTGATTTTTGAACCGGATCTATCTAGTAAAAATAGGCCTGAGGAGTTTTTTCCAATAGATTTTCCTGATATGAAGGGCTTGATTTCGTCCCATTCTGGAGAAGAAATGATTTGTCCGTTTGAGCCTAATAAGCCCCAGAAGGAAGAGCCGTTTTGGTATTCACCAATCTGCTCTGAAAACTTTTTAACATTGGAAAATTTGGGCTCGATCACCCATTTTCCGGAAGAATTCACAAAGCCTTGGCTTCCTTTTTTTCCTGCAGGGAAGAGTCCGTCCGAACCCGCTCCAATCCAGTCTGCATCTGACTCGGGTCTAACCAGCCAGCCTGATTTTCCCAGCAGTCCAGACTTATTTTCCCGAAATCGGATGAAGTAATGGTCCTTTTCTACCAATTTTACCTCTTCCATGCCGACTACGTCAAGCAGAATTCCCTTTTCGTTCATGACTCTTCTGAGCTTGCCATGAATATATTCCAGCATCAAGTCCCCACTTTTGGTGATTTTATGAAATGAGTTATAGCTGACATCAGCTTTGATTTCATCTCCTTCGATGAGTAAGTATTGGTTTTGGTCAAAGCCGAAGAAATAGTCATTCTTAGAATATTCAAGTTGGCTTAAAGTAGGAGGCATGACATAGTCGCCTTCTAGATTGATGATTCCAAAACCTGTAGACTCTTTTGCCAATAGGTATTTTCCCTCATTTTCTTCCAATAGGTTATAAGCCTTGCGGGGATTACTTGAAAGAGGTAAATAGTATTTCCCTTGATCTAGGGTAATCACCATTCCTAATTTGGTGAGTTTGGCAGATTCGGGAGATCCCAAAGAAGTCGTTTTGCCAGAGCCTCTTTCAAAGACAAAATATTCATTTCCTCTTTTGGCCAATAATCTTGTGATGTAAGTCTGGATTTCCTGATACTCAAGTTTTAAAACTTGCTGCCCATATTCATGATAAGCACCTAATCCATTTGGGCCTTTTACAAGAATCCATGGAGCTAGATACTGGTATATGTCTTCCCCTTCTAAATTGACAATTGGCTTTAAGTCTCTCGATAAAAGGAAGAGTGAGGATCCTTTTTTGCCGATTATGACAGATTCGGAGAGGATTTTGATTTCATCATAGACAGCTCTGGATTTCAGGTTGCCTTGTAAATCATAGGCTTCCCAAGTCTGGGCTGAGATGGGAAAAGCTAGGATTCCCAAGAGCGAGATCAGTAGGGAGATTTTTGAAATGGGTGCGTTCATTTTAGGATAAATCAAAAACGGATTTAAATATAAAAAGGCCAAAGGAACTCTCATTTACCTTTGGCCTTTTCAATATTTATTTAGGCTGGTTTATTTTTCGGATTTGACTTTTTCAAGGTCAAAAAGATCGGTGATGATTTCAATCATTTCCTCAGCCTGATCCCGCTGGCATGCTGCTCTAAGTTGGACCACTGGCACCTTGAGGATTTTTTGCATCATACTCTTGGTGATTTTATCAATCAACACGTATTCTTTCTCATCTGCGTTTTTCAGGTATCTGCTCAGCTCTTCCTGCCGGATTTGCTCCAGGGATTGCTTGAGTTTATTGATGGTCGGAGATACCATCATTTCTTTTTTCCAATTAGAAAACTCATCGATACTTTCTTTGATGATCGACTCTACTGATGGAATCGCAGCAAGGCGTTTTTCTAAAGCTTCTGAGGTTTTGCTTCGGATATTATCGACGTTGTAAAGAACCACTCCCGGAATATCTTCCACAGTAGTTTCAATACTTCTTGGGACTGACAGGTCAATCAGAAGTTTGTAGCTCTTGATATCGAAATCCTTCACCATCTTTTTGGTGATAAAAGGATCATGCTTCATGATAGAGCAGACAATGACATCTGCCTCTTTCATAGCTTCCAGGTGATTTTCAAATGGCACCACCTCAAATCCCAATTCAGCGGCAATAGCCTCAGCTTTGGCTTTAGTACGGTTGGTGATTTTTACTTTTGCCTGAGGCAAATACACCATGTTTTTAGCTACGTCCTCTCCAATCTCACCGACACCGATCAAAAGAATCCTCGGCTCGAAGGTATTGGTCGTGAGGCTTTCAATCAGTTCGATGGTTGCATAGGACAGCGAGGCGGCTCCATCCCGAAAGGCGGTCTCTTGGACGATCCTTTTGTTTGTGAAAAATATGGTATGCATCAACCGATGTAGAAACGGTCCGGCCATTTCACTGTCAGCGGCTGCCTGATAAGCTCTTTTTATTTGATTGGAAATCTGAATGTCTCCAATTACCTGAGCCTCTAAGCCCATACTCACACGGAAAAGGTGGAGAATGGCCTCGGACTCTTCTTGGAATACTTCGAAATACTCTAAGTAGTTGACAACATCAGTCATTCCTTTTTCTAAGCCAATCAACTTGATCATCTCAGTACTGAGATCCAATTCATGGCTATAGTAAACTTCCGTCCTGTTGCAGGTAGATACAATTAGCGTATCCGTAAGGCTAAAAAACTCCTTAAATTTCAGCAGGATACGGCGAATTTCACTCTCATCGAGAGAAATCAATTCACGAATCTGAACAGGGGCTGTTTTATGGGAAAGACTAAGCGCTCTAAACTTGGTGTGCATGGTAACAAGTCTTGCAATGCAAATTTAACAGAGAACATTCCCGAAAATCCTGATTTGGGCGCACATCTATTTAATTTGGAATAATTCTAAATAAAATAGGCTCTTATTCGACAAAATTAGGGAGGGTTGATTTATGAAACCAATATTCATAACTTATACCTAATTGATCTTTTCTATGAACAGATTCTTCTATTTTTTGAAAACCTACATAGGATTTTCTCATAAAGAATCCCGTGGTTTCCTGCTTTTAGTCCCCTTTTTATTGATTCTTGGGATTAGTCCTTATGCCTTGAGTCATTTGAAAAACAAAAAAGGGGATGCTCTTTATGCTTCTTATCTTCATCGATTAGATAGTTTGCAAAAGGCAGGAGAGGTGCTGATATCTCCTCCTTTGCCTTCATTTAATCCATCAGATACCATTTCCACTCCAAGAAAGAGGCCTGTTCCTTCAGGCATTCAAAAGATTTCCTTTTCTGAAGCCGATTCCGTGACTTTGCAGATTGTCCCGGGAATCGGCCCTAGCTTGGCAGGTAGGATTATCAAATACCGGGAAGCAATGGGAGGTTTTCACAGTAAAAGTCAATTGAGTGAAATATTTGGCCTGAAAGCTGAAACCATAGAAGGCATCTGGGAATATTTTGATTTTGCTCCTCAAATCACAAGAAAGATCCCAATAAATACCTGTGACTTGGAAGAATTAGCCAAGCATCCTTACATCACTTTTCAGGAAGCCAAAGTCATGATTGCGTTCCGAAATCAGCATGGTGCCTATGCTAGTTCGGGGGATTTGCTGAAGATTAAGATTTTTAAAAAAGAATGGATTGATCAAATCAGTCCCTACTTAGACTTTGCTCAATAAGTCATGGATTCAATGTTTTTTTGAGACATATTTGAGCCATGAATCTAGGTCCAGAAAAGGATTTTCAATTTCCCACCCTAAACCTCCCCCCAATTAACCCGGCCATGAAAATGGAGGATGGAAAGGTTTACATTTTTGATTCTTTGAGAAAAAAAAAACTGATACTGACGCCGGAGGAATGGGTTAGGCAACATTGGATTAATTTTCTGATCGCGCACAAGGGGTATCCCAAAGGCCTTTTTGCTTTGGAGAAAGGCATGAAATATAACAAGCTTTCAAAAAGGACCGATTTGGTAGTATTTGACAGGGATGGAATGCCTTTTTTGTTGATAGAATGCAAAGCTCCGGAAGTACAGATTAATGAAAAAACTCTCGCTCAAGCAATGTCCTATAATAAAGAAATCAAAAGCCCTAATATTGTATTGTCAAACGGCTTGAGACACATCTGCTTTGGATACAATAAAACTAAAAACACCTATGAGCAGCTTAATGATTTGCCAATAATTCCGTAAATTCACTAGCATTATATGATTACGGTCATATTTTTTATTAATCAGAATTTACTTTCCTACCCACCCATATGAGTTTAAATGAGTCAAACACCCCTTGTGAGCATTGTGCAAGTCGAAAGCATTCTTTGTTTTCAGATCTTCCAGAATCTCAATTGTGCGCCATTTCGGATTTCAAGAATTTAATTTCTCACCGAAAAGGTCAAATCCTCTATTACGAAGGGACTAAACCATTGGGGATTTTCTGTATTAATGCTGGCGTGGTGAAAATTTACAAAACAGCTTCGAACGGAAAGGAGCAAATAATTCATTTGTCTCAAAAGGGAGATTTTTTAGGCTATTCAGCACTCCTGGGAGAGGAAAATTATACCAGCTCTGCGATGATTATCGAGGATGCCAAAATTTGTTTTATTCCAAGGGAAGTTTTCCTGAATACCCTGACCAAGAATACTGAATTCTTCAAGAAAGTGACCAAAGCTATCAGCCATGAGCTTGGAGTGATGGAAGCAAAGTTGACTGATGCTACTCAGAAAAGTATCCGTGAACGTCTGGCTTTTGTGCTTTTACAATTGGCAAGCAATTATGGAATAGAAGGAGGGGATTCCCAGCGTATTGATTTGATCCTGAGTCGAGAAGAGATTGCAGGGATCGTTGGTACAGCTACTGAATCAGTCATTCGCCTGCTTTCTGAGTTTAAAAAGGACAATTTGATTGAACTTGACGGGAAAAAAATCATCATTAAAGACAAGCGTGGATTGGCCCGATTGTCTGATTTTTATGCTTGATTCGAACCAGCAGAAGTAAAAAGTGGTTTTCGGATTATGAGCTTCACTTCATCCAAAATCCGCAAATTACTTTCAATATTCATTTTTGGATTTTTTTTACTTCCAGTGCAGGACTTGTTTTCCCAATCCATCGCCTACAAAACTGTCCTTTCCGGCTTATATGACAAGGAGTTTCCTGTTGTAATGCCTCAACAAATCTCGGACTTATCCTTCTACCAGGTTTTGGATGCAAGAGAAAAGAAGGAATTTGAAGTCAGTCACCTGCAAGGTGCAAGGTGGGTTGGCTATGAAACCTTTTCACTGAAAAATCTTCAAGGATTAGATAAAAATCAACCTGTCCTAATCTATTGTACCGTCGGTGCAAGATCTCAAGAAATCGGAAAGAAGCTGGTAGAAAATGGCTTTACGAGGGTTTATAATTTGTATGGAGGGATAATTCACTGGGTCAATGAAGGGTATCCCGTTGAAGCCGATGGAAAAGTCACTCCCAAAGTACACACCTACTCCAAATCCTGGGGAATTTGGCTGAAGAAGGGGCAGAAGGTTTATTAAGGCCCACTTGTCGCTTTCCCGACAATTCAGGATTTCGTTCATCTGAACGATGTTAGGCTTCGTAAATAGTAAAAAAAATTAATATGAAAATTTTAAAACACACATTTCTTGGGGTATTGATTTTTGGAATGTTTGCCTGCTCCGGTTCTTTATTAGGTGGTACAGGTACCACTCCTCCAAATCATCAGACCTGGGATCAATTACTAAAAGCCAATGTAAGTGCCGATGGAAAAGTCAATTACAAAGGATTTATCAAAGACAAAGCCAAGCTGGAACAATACCTGAAATCTCTATCAGACAATGCCCCAGATAGGTCAACTTGGTCTAAAAATGAACAAATGGCTTATTGGATCAATGCCTACAATGCATTTACGGTAAAGTTGATTGTCGATAATTATCCTACTAAAAGCATCAAAGATCTGGGGCCGAAACTCAAAATTCCTTTGATCAGCGATGTGTGGCATTATAAATTTTTTAAAATCGGGGGGAAAGAATCCAGTTTGGATGAGATTGAACACTCCATTTTGAGAAAAGAGTTTTCCGAACCTAGAATTCATTTTGCAATCAATTGTGCCTCTGTTTCCTGCCCGCCTTTATTGAATGAAGCATTTGTAGCCAGTAAGCTCGAAAGTCAGCTCCAGAAGGTGGCAGTCAGTTTTATCAATGATCCCAAACGAAATAAAATCAGCCCCGAATCTGCTCAGGTTTCCTCCATCTTTTCGTGGTTTAAGGGTGATTTCACCAAAAAAGGCTCATTGGTTGATTTTTTAAATCAATATTCCAAGGTGAAGCTTAAGTCAAATGCCAAAATTTCATTTATGGATTACAACTGGAATCTCAATGAATAGGCATATTTGGCTAACTTGACCTTAAAATTACCCACATGCCCAGCAAGCATATTGTCATTTTAGGGAATGGGATCTCAGGGATTACCTGTGCCCGGCACCTCCGGAAATTGGATGAAAATCTTCGGATTACTGTGATTTCCGGCGAGTCAAAGTATTTTTTTTCACGGACAGCACTGATGTATGTGGCCATGGGTCACATGAAATTTGAGCATACTCAGCCCTATGAGAATTGGTTTTGGGAGAAAAACCGAATTGAACTCCTTCAGGAATGGGTGGAGACAGTTGACTTTACCCAAAAAAAGCTTCTGTTCCAATCCGGAAATAACCTGTCCTATGATCAACTGATTCTTGCCACAGGATCTAAGCCCAATAAATTTGGCTGGCCAGGTCAGGATTTAGAGGGTGTTCAAGGCCTTTATTCCAAACAAGATTTAGAGAAGTTTGAAGAAAACACCACTGTCGCTGTTCAAAGAGCTGTCATAGTAGGAGGAGGGCTGATTGGAATCGAGCTGGCAGAAATGTTGGCCTATAAAAAGATCCCCGTGACATTTTTAGTTCGTGAATCAGGATTTTGGAACAATGTTTTGCCTAAAGAAGAGTCTGAGTTGGTCGGAAGGCATATTCGGGAACATCATATTGACCTGAGGCTTGAAACAGAGCTCAAAGAAATTCTCCCGGATAATGATGGACGAGTGAGAGCTGTGATTTCTTCCAAAGGCGAAGAGATCCCATGCCAGTTTGTGGGTTTGACAGCGGGAGTAAGCCCTAATGTGGATTTTCTAAAAAACTCATCATTAGATGTTAAAAGGGGGATAGTGGTAGATGAGTTTTTTCAAACCAATATTCCTGATGTTTTTGCCATAGGCGACTGTGCAGAGTTTCAAAAAGCGCCAGCCTCAGATCGAAGGAATATCGAGCAAGTTTGGTACACTGGACGGATGCATGGGGAAACCTTAGCCTATTCTTTGGTTAAAGGGAAGATTTCCTACCAACCGGGTGTCTGGTTTAACTCTGCTAAATTTCTGGATATAGAATATCAAACTTATGGCAGCGTTCCACCCGAATGGAAACCAGAAGAGTTTACCTCCTTTTACTGGGAGCATTCCAGCGGGAAGGTGTCGTTTCGGATGCTGATGAGTCAGGAGAATAAAATTGTCGGGGTGAATAATTTCGGGTTTCGCCTTCGCCATGAATTTTTTGACAAAGCAATTAAAGAGGCTTGGACTGGCGAAAAAGTCATCGCAAATCTTCAAAAAGCCAATTTCGACCCTGAATTCTTTGCTCCCTATTTTCGGGAAATCCAAGGGGCGTTTCAAAAAGAATATGGAGGGAATTTTACAATTGGAAAGAAGACGTTCATTCAAAAATTATTCGGGGCTAGGACATGAAATGGTTTGAAAAAACAGGAGTGATTATTTTTCTTTTGGGAATCCTGGTCTTTACCCTGGTTCCTTTCTTGGGCAATTATCAAATGTCGCAAGAACTGGTGGAGCAGAATACCAAGGAAATTCACCAAGAGAGAATGGCCGAAATTCTTTCGCCGATGTATGGTCAATCCTACCCTTCCAACTTTGCTTTTCTAGGCGACTTCAATCGACATTTTTCCGCCTATAATGATTCCCTGAAGTCAAACCAACTTTGGGATCAGGTCATTTGGGATGATTACAGTTTTGCCTTGGCCAAAGCTTCGGTCCAGAGTCCATCCAAAGAAAACCCTTGGCTTTGGTTGGGGCTTTCCATAGGCCTGGCAGTTCTGGGAGGTTTTTTGTACAATTTCAGGCAACATGAAGAAGAGTCTCCGGGAATCAAAAACAATGGAATTTTCCATTCCAAACTCAAAAACCGGGGATGGTTGGGAATGATCACCGGGGCTTATTTAATTCTGTTTTATATCCTATTATATTGGTTTCCTGCCTATTTGGTCAATTTGGTTTGGATGGTCGATCCCCTTTCAAGAATCCTTAGTGGTGGACCCGCGAGCCAATGGTTTTTGTATGGGTTTATTTACACCCTGGCCATTTTGGTGATGGGACTTCGCATGTTCCGAAAATACAGAGGAAATAAGTACCAGCAGCTTCGAACTGCCTCGGTGATGTTTTTTCAAACTGCCTTTGCATTTCTGATTCCTGAGATTTTGGTATTGCTGAATCAGCCTTATTTTGACTTTAAGAATATCTGGCCTTTGGATTATGATTTTTTCTATGATTATCAGCTCAATACCTTTCTTTCCTCGGGAGGCGTAGGGTTTTTTATGCTGATTTGGGGGATTTTGTTGATAATTGTAGGCGTACCAGTGTTCACCTATTTCTTCGGTAAAAGGTGGTATTGTTCTTGGGTGTGTGGATGTGGAGGGCTGGCAGAGACGGTAGGTGACCCATTCCGTCAGCTTTCAGATAAGTCCCTAAAGGCTTGGAAATATGAGCGATGGATTATTCATGGTGTGTTGGTTTTGGTTAATCTCATGACACTGTTGACCATCGTTAACTATTTCAGCGAATTTGCTTTACTGGGAAATGTGACCAATCAATTGCACTCCTTTTATGGATTTGCCATTGGTTCTGCTTTTGCAGGTGTGGTAGGGACTGGATTTTATCCATTTATGGGAAATCGGGTCTGGTGTAGGTTTGGATGTCCTCTGGCAGCTTACTTAGGGATCGTGCAGCGCTTTAAGTCCAGATTTAGAATCACGACCAATGGGGGCCAATGTATTTCCTGCGGGAATTGCTCTACTTACTGCGAAATGGGAATCGACGTCCGCTGGTATGCACAGCGCGGTCAAAATATCGTCCGCTCCTCCTGTGTAGGTTGTGGAGTTTGTTCTGCGGTTTGTCCACGAGGAGTATTGAAGCTGGAAAATGATTCTGAAGAAAGTCGTTTTGAGGAGTTTCCAATATTGATTGGAAATGATTCTATCAAGATTAAATCCTAATGATTCTACTCTATATCCTCTGTGGATTGTATTTTCTCGGAATGAGCTTTATTCTCCTGTACAGCTTGGCGCAGGGGCATTTACTCTTTCACTTTATTAAAGCTCAAAAGGAGTTCTCCAAAACGCCCCAAAAAACTCCTGAGTCTTGGCCAAAAGTCACTGTACAACTCCCGGTTTTCAATGAGCTGTATGTGGTAGAGCGATTAATCGATTCCGTGGCAAAATTAAACTATCCGGCCCATCTGTTAGAAATTCAGATCCTGGATGACAGCACCGACCAGACCTGTGAATTGATTTTGCAAAAAATCAAAGAATACCCTGAAGTCAACTTTCAATACCTCCACCGAGTGAATCGGGAGGGATTTAAGGCCGGCGCCCTTCGAGAGGGCTTGGAGAAAGCAGATGGAGAGTTCATCGCTATTTTTGATGCGGATTTTGTTCCAGACCCGGATTTTCTCCTGAAGACCTTGCCTTATTTTTCTTCGGAGAAAGTGGGAATGGTTCAAAGCCGTTGGACGCATTTAAACAGACGTTTTTCTTTATTGACCCGACTCCAGGCTTTCGCTTTGGATGCCCACTTCTTTATCGAGCAGATGGGAAGAAACCAGCAGGGGGCTTTTATCAATTTCAACGGTACAGGAGGGATTTGGCGGAAAACCTGCATTCTTGATTCCGGAAACTGGCACGATGATACCTTGACGGAGGACTTAGACCTTAGCTATCGGGCACAGCGAAAAGGTTGGAAGTTTGTCTATCGTCCAGAAATCGAGTCTCCTGCTGAATTGCCTCCCGTCATGTCAGCAATCAAAAGTCAACAGTTTCGTTGGACCAAAGGCGGGGCAGAGTGTGCTGCAAAGCATGCCGGCAAGGTGTTTTCTGAAAATCATGCTCCTAGAGTCAAATTCCATTCTTTTGCCCATTTGTTCAACTCTACGATTTTCATCGCAGTTTTACTTACCAGCCTTAGCAGCATTGGAGTCTGGTTGGCTGCCACAAAGGGTTTGATTCCGGATTTTTGGGTAAAATTATCTGCAATATTCCTTGTTGGATTTGTCATCATTGCCTTGGTGTATTTGATTTCTTTTTTTGTGGGGAAAAAAACTTGGGCTGGCTCAGCTCTGGGCGTTATCTGGCAATTACCGCTGTTTCTCTCTGTCTCCATGGGATTGGCTTTGCACAACTCACAGGCAGTTTGGGAAGGTCTGACTGGTAAAAAATCACCCTTTATCCGTACTCCTAAATTCAATCTGGAGTCCGGAAAAATTAAACTTTCTTCCAACAAATACCTACTTCATAGAATGCCCGTGACCACCTGGTTTGAAGGAATATTTGCCCTGGTATTTGGAGGGATGGTTTTTTTAGCCATTCAGGAAGGGAATTATCTGTTTCTTCCATTTCATAGTCTATTAGCCTTAGGTTATGGGCTTGTCTTTATCACCTCATTCAAATCCTACGGTTTAGGCCGTTAAGTATGCTTCAACCACCGATTATCGACGTCATTATCCCTGCCTATAACGAAGAGCGATCCCTTCCCAAAGTAATTGCTGAAATACCCTCCTTGGTCCGGCATATTGTCGTTGCCAACAACAACTCCACGGACAAAACGGCTGTGGTTGCTAAAGAAGCCGGGGCCGTTGTGGTTTTTGAACCTCAGAAAGGGTACGGCAAAGCCTGTCTTACGGCAATGGACTGGATTAGAAAGCAGGAGATTCAGCCCGATTTAGTCGTGTTTTTGGACGGGGACTATTCGGATTACCCTGAAGAAATGAAGCTACTGATCCAACCGATTCTGGAAGGTGAAGCTGACATGGTGATAGGATCCAGGGCTCAGGGGAAAAGAGAAAAGGGATCCATGACCATTCCCCAGGTTTTTGGAAATTGGTTGGCCACCACGATGATGAAATACATTCAAGGTGCCAAGTTTTCAGATCTTGGTCCATTTCGGGCCATTCTTTGGAATAAACTCCTTTTTCTAAATATGGTCGATGAAAACTATGGCTGGACTATCGAAATGCAAATCAAGGCTCATCAAGCAGGCTTGAAATACACAGAAGTTCCGGTTAACTACCGAAAAAGAATCGGAGTCTCTAAAGTAAGTGGCACAGTGAAAGGAGTTTTTGGTGCGGGGTATAAAATTATTTTGACGATCTTTAAATACATGTGAAAAAGATTTTGCTATGACCAAATCCCGCAAGACACTTCGCTATTTCTGTGGTCTCATCCTCAGCTCTATGGTATTATTCTCCTGTCAATCCTCTGGAAGAGAGGGAGTGGAAGAGGAGCAGTTTGCAAAATATTGGTATCAAGGGAAGGCAGAAATCAACGTGTTTAACCTTCAGCAGAGCCGATATGGTGAAGTCAGGGAAGGTCAGGCGGTGATGATTTTTGTCACGGAGGATTTTTCCAAGAAGAAACAAGTGAAGCTCGATAATCCTCAAGAAACTCCAAATGACGCTCAGAAGGTAATGAAGCTGAATATGACGCGGGAGTTTGTCACAGGGGTGTATCCCTACCATACCATGCTGTCGGTGTTTACTCCAGTTTATGAAGATCTGAGCTCTCCCAAGATTACCTCTTCTGTAACGGAATGGTGCGGTCAGTCTTTTAGCCAGTTGAATTTCAAAAATGGAAATTATTCTTATCAGCTTTTTTCGTATTTCGAGTCTGAAGGAGATCAGAGCGGAAAGCTTGCTGGTCTGCCGGAAGAGGAAATTTTCAACTTGATTCGCCTGAATCCCGAACTGGTCCCAATGGGAAATTCCAAACTGATCCCTAGCTTGATTTTTCAGCGGTTCTCTCACATCCCGATGGAATCCCATATGGCCACGATTTCAAAAAAGGATCTCGGAGCGAATCAATCTGAGATAATGGTGATTTATGAGGAGATCGGAAGAAAAATTTCCATCAGGTATCAGAATTTCTTTCCGTATGAAATTTTGGGATTCACAGAGACTTGGACCAAATCTAATGGGCAATCTGAGATCACCACAGCTACAAGGGCTTCCATGCAAATGATGGATTATTGGAATAAAAATGAGAAGGTATTTGAGCCTCTCAGAAAGGATTTGGGACTTTGAGTCCAATCTTCCAAAAGAGCCTGAAGATTCTGGTTTCGGGCTTGATGCTATTGAGTAGCCATTTTTTAGCGGCCACTCCAAGAGAAGATTTTTTGACCACTTTCCTGTTGTTTTCGGGGATCTTCCTGGGAATGATCAGTATTAATTACTGGTCAAAGAATAGCTTTTCCTGGAAATATGTCTTTTTATTAGGTCTTGGGATGCGGATTTCTGTAGGCATGCTGGTTCCCAATTGGTCAGAGGATTATGCCCGTTTTCTTTGGGATGGAAAGCTGCTGGAACTTGGAGAAAATCCCTATTCGAAAACCCCCGGAAAATGGGTGGAAAATCCAGCATCACCCATTTCAGACTACCAGCTAGGATTGTTTGATGACATGAATTCCCCGGATTATTATTCTGTATATCCTCCTTTGAATCAGGGAGCATTTTGGTTGGTCTCAGAAGTTTTTGTGGACTCTCAGACCTTGGGGGTTTTGGGATTGAGAATCTTACTGCTTTTTGGAGAGTTGGGGGTATTTTTTCTTCTATTCCGTCTGCTCGATCGATGGAATCGCACTTCCACCTATATGATTTGGTATTGGCTCAATCCCTTTGTGGTCATGGAAACCATAGGGAATGTCCACTTTGAAGGTTTGGTTTTGTTTTTTCTTTTGGCTTCTGTATTTGCTTTATCTCACAGTAAGTTTGGGTTGTCCGGAGGCTTCTGGGCAATGGCTGCAGGTCTGAAACTTCTTCCTTTGATCCTATTTCCTGCCTTTTTCTTTTTTCGGGAGATTACTAAAAAGATGTCTTTTTGGATAGTTTTTGGAGTAATATTCGGAGGGAGTATGGGGATTTTATTCCTGGGGGAGTCGTATTTGAAATTTTTCGAAAGCTTGCGGCTTTACTCGGGAAAATTTGAGTTCAATGCCTCCTTGTATTACATATTCCGAGAGGTAGGATTTTGGATCCAAGGCTATAATATGATCAGGGATTTGACCCAAGTCTTAAGTCTTTTGACTGTGGTGCTTATCTTATTTTTATGCTGGAAAAGAAGGCCAATTCAAGTCGCCGGACTTGTGGATTTAATGGTAATGGTCTATTTGATTTACTTGATCTTACAGCCGGTGGTGCACCCTTGGTACCTACTGCCGGGCTTAGGCTTAAGTGTCCTGGCTGGCCGTAAAACGTTTTTGCTTTGGTCTTTTGGAGCGATATTTTCTTATCAGGCCTATGGAAATCCTGAGAATTGGGAAAACCCGCTATTCTTGTTATTAGAATATGGCTTGGTCTTCCTCGGGATTTGGTTGGATTATTTTCAACCAAAAAGAAACTCTAATTTCGAAACCATAAATCACGAAAAAGGAACATTTATCAATTCGCTTCAATGAAAACTAGAAACTGGATTCTTGCAATTACGCTGTTGGCTATCGGATTTGGGTGTAGCCAAAGCCCGGAGAAACAAGCTTTGGAGGTTTTGGAAAAAGCTGTGGAAGCTCATGGCGGACTGGAGAAATGGGAGAATGTCTCGGTTTTGCAGTTTCGGAAATGGACAAGGCTATTGGATGAAAATGGGAATGTGGAATCTGAATTGGACCAATGGCATGAGTTTCGGTTTGACCCCTACTTTGAAGGGAAAATCACCTGGACTAAAGACAGCCTGGAGCATGTCATCCATTACGATGGGGCAAATCTTAGCTACTTTATGGGAGGTAATGAAGTTCAGAATCCGGGATTTTTGGCAAGTAAGAAGAAGGATTTTGATGCAGCTTTTTATACCGTTGCTCAGCCTTGGAAACTATTGGAAGAGGGGAATGCATTATCCTATGAAGGAATAAAAACCCTTGAAAATGGCCAAAATGTGCACTCTATCCGCGTGGATTATGGTCCTGAAAGTGATATTTGGTGGTATTTTTTTGATCAGAATTCATATTTGATGGCTGGAAGTGAAGTTCAGCTCAAAGACCACCGTAGCTTAGTCTATGACCTTGAAGAAGAAAATGCTGGAGGCTTGAAACTTCACGGCAAACGAGAAAGTTGGAGAATAAATGAGCAAGGAGAGCGCTTGTTTTTGCGCGCAGAATACCGCTATTCAGATTATCAGATTACTCCAAAAAAATAAATTATCCAGATGAAATACCTATTGAATTACCTGATTATAGGAGTTTTTGCTTTGGCAATTATCTCTTGTGATTCCAGAACCGAGGCAGAAAAAATCGTGGACGCTGCCATTGAGGCTCATGGAGGAAAAGCTTATGAGAGTTCCAAAATTGAATTTGACTTCCGCAATATCCATTACGTGATTTACAAAACTCCCAACGAGTTTGAATACACCAGAGAGTTTACAGATTCTACAGGTACTGTGAAGGATGTTTTAAACAATTCCGGTTTTGTCCGCACTGTAAATGGAATCAAAATAGACACCTTATCAGAGGAAAGAATCGGAGCCTTTTCCCGGTCGGTAAATTCGGTAGCTTATTTTGCATTTCTTCCCTACGGCTTAAATGATGTCGCTGCCTTAAAAACTCTACTTGGAGAAACTGAAATCAAAGGAAAAAAATATGATGTTGTAAAAGTTACTTTTCAGCAAGAAGGTGGAGGGGACCATTTTGAGGATCAGTTTATTTACTGGTTTGGAAAAGAAGATCACCTGATGGATTACATGGCCTATTTGTATTATACTGATGGTGGTGGAATCCGAATGAGGGAAGTGAGTGATGTGATAGAAGTCGGAGGGATTCGCTTTCAAAACTACTTGAATCTCAAGCCTGAGGATAAAAATACTCCTTTGGAAAAGATGGAAGAACTCTATGTTTCTGGTAAATTGGAGAAGCTTTCTGAAATCAACCTCGAAAATATCCGGGTAGAACCTCTCCTCAAAAACTAACATGAACATGCCCCAGACCAAATTATATCTATTCAGTTCTGTGGGCATGATATTTCTGATTTTTTTCGGATTGTGGTTGATTCCTGAAGACCCGATTCTGGTCTCCCAAGAAAAATGGAAAGGTGTCTGTTGGGTGGGAAGCCGTCAACCACTAAAAGGAGGAGAAATAGCCCAGTTAAAGGCTACCGGAGCTAATGCCATTTCACAGACTCCATTTGGCTGGCAGGCAGAAAAAAACTCCCCGGAAATCCGCTGGGACATGAGCAATGAGCGGAGATGGTGGGGAGAGACTCCCTATGGAATTGAAGCTACCTTGGATTCTTCCAGTCGTTATGGGATCATGAATATGCTGAAGCCTCACCTTTGGGTACGTGAGGGCTGGGTAGGCGAGATTGAAATGAAAAACGAGGCCGATTGGAAGCAGTGGTTTGAGAATTACAAGGCTTTTATTCTTGACTATGCCCGGCTTGCCGAAAAACTGAACTTTCCCATGCTTTGTGTAGGTACAGAGCTCGAAAAATCTTCTGCTCGAGAAAAAGACTGGAGAGAAGTAATTGCTGAAGTCCGAAAAGTTTATTCTGGAAAGATTACCTATGCTGCCAATTTTACGGAATTTGAAAAAATTAAATTTTGGGATGCTTTGGATTACATTGGCGTTCAAGCCTATTTCCCTCTATCCAAAAGCCATCAGCCAGAATTGAGCGAATTGATCGCCTCCTGGAATTCTCATTTACCCCGAGTAGAAAAGCTCGTGAAAAAATATAAAAAACCGGTCCTTTTTACTGAGATAGGGTATTGCAACACCATTGATGCAGCGATGGAGCCTTGGGTTTGGCCTAACGAACGCAAGGAAATTGCTCTTTCAGAGGAAATCCAGGCAAGATGCTATGAGGCATTTTTTCAGACAGCATGGAAGAAAGAATGGTTGGCTGGAGTATATTTTTGGAAATGGTATCCCGAAAACCATTCCCGTCAGCCGGACTTCACTCCACAGGGAAAAATGGCTGAAAAGGTTATGAGATCCTACTTTTTAGGGAGCTGAAAATCACTCCCTTCTGTGACTTTTGTCATGGATATCCTACTAATGTTCAACTACTTTTATTCAGTGAAGTAGTTAAGGAGTGAAACATTAACCAAAACCAACCAATTATGAAAAAGAACATGGGAATTGCTGACCGAGTCATTAGACTGCTGGTGGCTATCATCTTAGTGGCATTATACTTTTCCGGGACGATTTCCGGAGTACTTGGAGTTGTAGGATTGGCACTAGCCGTAATATTTACTCTGACCAGTATTGTGAGTTTTTGCCCTCTATACACCCTCATTGGGGCTAGTACTTGTCCAAATCCAAAGGGGATCAAAGATAATTGATAGTGCTTTCAAATTGAGGGAAAGACCGGAGGCAGATGCTTCCGGTTTTTTTTGACTTTATTCGAAATAGGACGGACTTCTTTAAAATTTTTAGTAATTAGCTGAAGTAACTCCAAAATTTCACAAGAATGACGAATAGAAGAGATTTTCTCAAATCAGCGAGTTTGGCAGGGTTTGGCTTGGTGGGAGTCGGTTCCGCCTTTGCAAATGAGTTTCAAACCTTGCCATTGGAAGCAAAATACGGATCTTCCAGAGTATCCACTTTTAACATGTCGGGATTTGCAGCGCCGAAACTCGAAACAGTAAGAGTTGGAATCGTTGGTCTTGGGATGAGGGGTCCGGGAGCTGTAGATCGTTTGAGCAAAATCGAAGGAGTAGAGATCAAAGCACTATGCGATCTTTTACCAGAGCGAGCAGAGAAAGCTAAAAAATCCCTTGAGGGGACCGTACATAAGCCTGAATTGTATTCGGGAAGTGCCTATGCATGGAAGAAAATGTGCGAACGACCGGATCTGGATTTGATCTATATCGCCACCCCTTGGGAGTGGCATACTCCAATGGCAGTATTTGCGATGGAGGCCGGAAAACATACCGCGGTGGAAGTGCCGGCAGCACGAACTTTGGACGAATGCTGGCAGTTGGTGGAAACATCCGAACGAACCAAAAAGCACTGCATGCAGCTGGAAAACTGCTGTTATGACTTCTTTGAATTGATGACTTTAAGAATGGCTAGAGAGGGCTTTTTTGGAGAAGTGCTGCATGTGGAAGGAGCCTATATCCACGATTTGCTTTGGTTGAATTTTGATAAAGAAAAAGGATACCAAGGGATGTGGAGATTAGAGGAAAACTTCAGAAACGGGAATTTGTACCCTACGCATGGGCTGGGACCGATTTGTCAGATTTTGAACATCAATAGAGGCGATCAGATGGATTACCTGACCTCCCTCTCTTCGAATGATTTTCAAATGAAGAAAAAAGCACAGGAATTAGCAGAGAAAGATGCCTTTTGGAACTCCTATGCAGCTAAGAACTACCGTGGAAATATGAATACAACCATGGTGAAAACCAAACACGGAAAATCCATCATGATTCAGCATGATGTGACATCCCCAAGACCCTATTCAAGACTGCATGTTGTCAGCGGAACTGAAGGATATGCCCAAAAATACCCAGATCAAAAAGTTGCCAAAGGCCATAGCTGGATGAAGGCGGAAGAAATGAAAGACCTTCAATCCCAATACACCCCTGAGATCGTGCAAAAGGTGGGGGAATTGGCCAAGCAAATCGGTGGACATGGTGGAATGGACTTTATGATGGATTGGAGACTGATTGACTGCCTGAGAAATGGACTTCCTCTGGACCAGGATGTCTATGATGCAGCTTTGTGGAGCTGTATTTCTCCCTTAAGTGAATGGTCTGTAGCTAACCGATCCAATTCAATTGATGTCCCTGATTTTACAGGAGGAAACTGGAAAACAAATAAACCCGTGCCCATCACCTTAGCTGGTGGAGGTACCACCAAGGTGAGAGTATAAAGGAAAGAGGAGGCTTTTGGCCTCCTCTTCTTATTTCAATGCTTTTTTGACTAGTTCTTCGAGCTTCTTACGATCATCTTTCACGGAAGAAAGGTCCACTAAAGCCACTTTTCTAAAGTCGATTGGATGACTTTCACTTTGCAGGCTGATATATCCTGAATCTAATGGCTTCCCATCAATTTTAACGGACGGATCGACCGGTGAGACGTTCCCTCCACCTATTTGAGGTTGGTAATAGCTGATAACGGTATCTTTCCCCACCAAATGATGGACCTCTTCGCTCCCCAAAACAATGAAGTTGGCTTTGACCCATTGCTCACCAGGGTAAGTTTCGGATCTCGAATTGATGCAATGCGGGGTGAACAAGGTGTCACCCATGACGACGTTGGTGCCTGGGGTGCATAGATTACAAGTAGAACGTTTGTCAGTGCCATTACCACCTAAGAACTGGGCTTCGATTGAAATCGGGAAGTCTTGATCTTTCAACATGGTTTTAGGATCCTGGCTATGAAGCATAGCTCCGCTGTTTCTAAGTGCCCAACCTTCTCCTCCCGGGCATTGCTCACCTACGAATCTGTATTCCACTGTCAGTAGATAATAGGAAAATGGGGTGTTGAAAAAGAGATGTCCGTATTGTCTGTCGAAGCTGGTGTATCCGTCATAACGGACTTTCAATAAACCGTCCTCGACTCGAAAAGTGTTGCCAAAGTTTTCTCCTACTTCGTGAGTTCGGATTTTAACAGTCCACTCTTTTAAATCTTTCCCGTTGAAAAGCTCAATCCAGTCTGGTTCGTTAATCTTAGCATGTAGGCCGAAAGCCAATAAAATTGCTGCTAGAAGTCCTAAAATGAATTTTTTCATTCTTCTTTTTTCATTCTCAGCACAGCCCATACTGGGTAATGATCTGAATACGGAATCTGGTTTAACACTTTATATTCCACGAGTTCAAACTTTCGGGAATCATACCAGATGTAATCGATTTTGGCACCTTCTTCAATAGTTCCAAAAGTGTTTTGCTGGATTCCTGATTCAGCACCAGCCTCTTTCCAATGAGCAGGAATGCGGGAATATTCTTTAGAATCTGGGGTAAAGTTTAAATCACCTACCCAGACCACTGGTTTGTCTAGGTTTTCGGCGTAGGAAAGGATAGAGTCTAATTGGGCTAGCCTGTTTTCTTGAAATTCATGGCAAAGGTGGGTTCCTCCAAAATAGAATTCCTCCAAGGTTTTGAGTTCAGCCTTTACCCAAGCAATTGCTCTAGGCTCTCCGCCAGCAGGAATTGGAAGTGATACGGTATGATAGGCAGAGCCTTTTTTCGCCAAAAGTCCCTCTCCATACCCACCTTCATCAAAATCCATTGCCTTCCCGAAATAGCCTCTATATCCAGTCTCCCGGGAAAGCTTTTTCATGAAATCTATTTTTTCCCCATAAATCCTCTCCGATCGAAGGGTCATACTGTCCACCTCTTGAAGTGCTACGACTTCGGGTTGGTTGAGGATAATAAAATCTGCAAGGTGATGGAAAGTACTGTCCCCCGGTTTGGCCGGATTTTCACCATGGTAGATATTATAGGTTAGGATTTTCACATCCTGTGCTTTGGCAAGGCTGATAATTACACAGAAAAAACAACAAAGGAAGAACTTTTCCATGGAGAGAAAGACCAGTTTCATTAATAAATTCCTAAGTTAAAAAATCAGAGTTAAGGAATAGGAATTTAAATTGATTTATAGCTGAAATTTCTGGTATTGAATGATTTCGCTATTTTTCTAGTCAATAAGTTTTTTTGCCCAAATCAATGCCTTCGGATGAATCGAATAACAAAAGTTTTGCTTGTATTTTTTTTGCCTTTAATTCTTGCAGGGGTAGGATATGGATGGTATTGGCAAAAATGGGTCAATGAAAATTTAGAGTCTCTTCTTAATCAGAATGTAGAAAGTGATTATCAATTCAAACTCGGAGAGGTAGATTTTAGAATCTTTGAACGTTCCATTTTTTTGAAAAATTTAAAGATCATTTCTCTAAAGTCAGACACAGTTTCCCACGTCAGAGGAGAAATTGAGCAGGCTTTTTTAAAAAATGTGCATTTAGCCAGATTGCTATTGAAGAAACAGCTGCTGATCGATGAATTAGGCTTTATACATCCCACGATTCAGGTAAATCTTTTTTCAAATACTGACAAAAAGGAAATGCCTGAATCTACTCTACAGCATTTTTTCGGAGATATTCTATCCAAAGGGGAGATAAAGAATTTTAGGCTTTCTCAAGGGGCAGCGATTTTTTATGAAGAAGGGGCGAGAAAAGGAACCGCTTATAATCTTGGCATTTTGGTGAACGGGTTAGAGACAGATTCCATAAAGGCGCAATATTCCATTCCATTCGACTACCAAAGGGTCTACTTTTCATTTGATAGCCTAGTCTATGAAGTGGAAGAGGGGCAGTATTTACGACTCGGAAAGATGAGACTTGATTCAAAGCTTGAAAGGCTCTCCATTAAAAACATCTCCCTGCTCTACCAAGAGGAATTGGAAAAGGTCGCAAGACAAAAGGACTTTCAGTACGATTTGATCGAACTGAAAATGGATTCCTTGAAATTGTCAGGGTTTGGACCTGAAATTCGTTTGGATTATGATTTTGATGTCCGGGCGAGGAAGTTGGAATTGTTTGGCTTAGACCTGAAAGACTACCGGGAGAGAAGGTTGCCCAGACCTAAAGATGAGGTAAGACCGATGTTTCAGGGGATGATTTCTCAGGTTAATTTTCCACTTAGACTAGACACCTTGGAGATTGTGGATTCACAGATTAGCTATGGAGAATCAGTCCCGGGAAGTGGAGAAAATTGGACCATCCAGTTCAAAGAAATGAATGGCCATATCATAAATTTGACAACAATTCCTGAGTACCAAACTGAAAAGAAAAATTTTGAATTGGATCTGGTAACGAGCTTGGAAGGCTCTGGAAATTTGAAAGCAAAAATCTTGGTTCCTTACGATAAAGAAGAATTTTTCATGGACCTGGATTTTAATAATTATTCACTTCATCATCTCAATCCGATGCTAAGGCCCATTATGAATGGAGAAATAGCACAAGGACATCTGGATCGCATGAAAATGACAATTCAGGCAAACGAATTTACCGCAAATGTCCAGTTGATTTTTGATTATCGGGATTTGAAAGTAGAGCTTTACAATAAAACCGGCCAGAAGAAAAACAAGCTACTCTCGGGCTTGGCCAATGTTGCCATCCATCAATCCAATTTGCCAGGAGATAAAAAGTATTTGGGTCCAAATTACATGGTTTCTAGAAACCGGACGCGGGGACCTTTTCACCTTGTTTGGAAAAGTACCAAGGAGGGAATTATGCAGGTCATTCCCGGTGGACTAGCTAAGGAGCTTTTTTTACCCTGAGCGAGAGGGATTTTTTTTGGTTTTTTGGAAAATTTTTGAAATCTGTAAAAGGAATTTCGTCCGCCTTATTTTGGATTTGATTTTGCTATAATTCATTATAAGTATTTGATAGATAGATTTTTATATATCTTTTGGACTTCCAGGTTTTCTTAAAAAATATTTTTTGGTCTTAGGTGAAAATCTATTGTAAATGATTTGCTAAAAATCTACATTCCGAGGTATAATCCACTAACCAAATTAACTATGAGAAAACTTTATTCTGCACTGTCGCTTTCTGCGCTATTGGGCGTGACAGTATCCTGCGGGGAAATGATTGAAAATGACTTGGCCACAGCTGATGTGGTGGAGAGAATTACGCAAGAAGCTTTCGTCCCCGGTCAATTGTTGATCAAGTACAAAACAGCAAATCAAGGCTCTCGACTTTCTCAGGATATCTTGTCTCTCATTCAGGCAAGCGTCGTGGAGGAAATCAAGACTGAGGCGATTTCTGTGGCTAATGCAAGAAAGGGCACTCCATCCGGTGATTTACTTTTGGTCGAAAGTAAATTGGGAACCTTGGAGGCGATTGAGCGATTGAGAAACATGCCTGAAGTTGAGTATGCTGAGCCAAACTGGATTTACCAGCACTATGCAACCTCAAATGATCCTTATTTCACCAGTGGTCAATTATGGGGCATGTCAGCTAATGGTAATCAATTTGGTTCCCGTGCAGCTACTGCTTGGGCGGCCAATAAAACTGGTTCCTCTACTGTCTATGTCGGTATTATCGATGAGGGCTACATGTACACTCATGAGGACCTAGCAGCCAATGCAGGTGTCAATCCAGGTGAAATCCCAGGTGATGGAATAGACAACGACGGAAATGGTCTTGTAGATGACGTTTATGGTTGGGACTTTGATGGCAATAACAATTCGGTTTTTGACGGTACTGGAGATGATCATGGAACTCACGTCGCGGGTACTATCGGTGCTGTGGGTGGAAATGGAACTGGTGTAGCCGGAGTTGTCTGGAATGTGAAAATGATTGGCGCTAAATTTTTGGGATCCAGAGGTGGTACTACTTCTAATGCCATCAAAGCAGTGGATTATTTCACGGATTTGAAAACCCGTCATGGTTTGAACATTGTGGCTACCAATAACTCTTGGGGTGGAGGAGGTTACTCTCAAGCCTTAAAAGATGCTATTGACCGCGCTAACGCTGCCGGAATCTTGTTCATTGCAGCTGCAGGGAATTCGGGTACTGACAATGATGCCACCCCAAGCTATCCATCTGGATATACTTCCCCCAACGTGATTGCTGTAGCTTCTATTACCAGCTCCGGAGGATTGTCCTCTTTCTCCCAATTTGGAGCTACGAGCGTGGATTTGGGTGCTCCAGGATCTGGAATTTGGTCCACTGTGCCTGTGGCTGTAGGAAAGGGTAAAAATGCTACGGTTGGATCAGGATATGCAAGCTACAATGGTACTTCCATGGCTACTCCTCATGTGACAGGTGCTGCCGCCCTGTATGCTTCTTTAAACCCGGGTGCTTCTGCTACGCAAATCAAAAATGCTTTGCTAAGTTCGGTAACTCCAACTCCTTCTCTTCAGGGTAAGGTTGCAACCAATGGCCGATTGAATGTTTCAGGATTCTAAAAATTAGAATTCTTTAAAGGAGAAGAGGCTTTCTTGAAAAGAGAAAGCCTCTTTTTTTATAACTCCCGTCTTTTTCGCATTTCCTCAGCTACTTCTTGGTCCAGGGGAATAGAACTTTTTTCCAACTCTGAAATGATGTTTTTGTAATTCTGATCATCACGATTTTGGGAAAGTTTGGCGCTCGCATGAACTTCCTCGATTTGAATCTCAATTCCTATCAGAGCCTTGATTTGGTTCTGGACATAGGTTTCGGACATGGTTTCAACCGAAACACGGTTTGGCCTGCCGGCTTCATAGCGATCTACCAATAGTTTTAAATGGTGAATCAATTCTTCCCCTTCAATAATTCTAATTTTCCCATACACATGGACTGCTAGGTAATTCCAGGTAGGCACATTTTCATGAGTGTACCAAGAGGAAGAAATATAGGCATGAGGTCCTTGAAAGACCACCAGAACTTCCTTGTTTTCCTGAAGTGTCTTCCATTGGAGGTTTGCTTTTGCCAAATGAGCATGAAGCACAAAATTACCATCGGCATTTTGGTCCAGTATAAAAGGAATATGAGTAGCCCAAGGCCTTCCATTGGCTTGAGATATCAAGGTGGCAAAGGCATTTTTCTTTAAAAAATCCTGGATTTCGGAGTCGTTTTTCCAGATGTTAAGTGGATGGATGTACATGAACTATGGAGTTTAGGAATTAAGAATTGAGGAAAATTTCGGACAATTTGAGGACTAGGTTTCTAAGCTGGGATGAAAAAATTATTTTTATACTATGAAAGATTTTTCGACGGACAAATTAGAGCTGGCGGCCAGATTTGTCAATAATACTGGGGCTCCCATTTTTTTGACGGGAAAAGCAGGAACAGGCAAAACCACTTTCTTGAGAGAATTAGCCAAAAGAACTCACAAGCGCTTTGTGATTTTGGCTCCTACTGGGATTGCTGCGCTCAATGCCCGAGGAGTTACGATTCATTCCCAGTTTTTGTTGCCCTTTGGCTCTTTTCTACCGGTCAAGGATGCCGAAGGAAACTACACGGACCGATATGGCTTTTTTACCCAACAAACTCTTGCAAGAAAGCATCCTCTGAATCATTTCAGACGCAATGTGCTGAAATCAATTGACCTCCTGGTCATCGATGAAGTGAGTATGCTTCGGGCGGATATTTTGGATGCAATTGATTATAGAATGCGCAGTGTCAAGCGCAATTACAAAGTTCCTTTCGGGGGAGTTCAAGTATTGTTTATAGGGGATTTATATCAATTGCCTCCTGTGGTAAAAGAGGATGAATGGGCCGTTTTGAGTAGGTTTTACAATTCCATCCATTTTTTCGAGGCGAAAGCGCTCCAGAATTCCGGTATGGTTTACTTGGAGCTCGATAAGATTTTTCGGCAGCAAGACGAGATTTTTATCCGAGTGCTCAACAATCTTCGAGATAACCGATGCACTTCGGAAGATGTAAGAATTTTGAATTCGCACTACAAGACTTTGGACGAAATCCAAAAGCTCCCTCCCTGCATTACTTTGACAACACACAATTACAAAGCAGATGAGATCAACTTACGAGAGCTTAGAAGCCTGGATCCCGAATCATTTTTTTATGATGCAGAAGTCGAAAGAGATTTTCCGGAATCACTCTTTCCACTTCCCCAATCCATTGAACTGAAAGTCGGTGCAAGAGTGATGTTTATCAAAAATGACACCTCAGGGCTTTCTTCCTATTTCAATGGAAAATTAGCAACAGTCATAGAGCTCAAAAAAGAGGAAATCAAGGTTGAAATGGATGATTCCCATGAGGAATTTCAACTGAAAAGAGAGCTTTGGGAAAATAAAAAATATAAAATCAACCCCGAAACCAAAGAGTTGGAGGAAGAGGTTGTCGGGACTTTTTCTCAGTATCCCATCAAACTCGCCTGGGCTGTGACAGTGCATAAAAGTCAGGGCTTGACTTTCGACCGGGCTATTGTGGATGTAGGTCAGGCCTTTGCTCCGGGACAGGTTTATGTAGCTTTGAGCCGCCTTAGAAGTTTGGATGGGCTGGTGTTGAGAACGAGGGTTTCTGAAAACGTGATTTATTCGGACCCTAAGGTGGTGGACTTTACCTTGGGGAAAAATGAAACCCAGAATCTTCAGGAAGCTTTAAAGCAAAACCAGTTTTCATACCTCCTCCACTTGGCAGAGTCAACTTTTGAGTTTGAGTCCTTGGTAAAATCTCTGAGCCAGTTTGACAAAGAAAATGAAAGCAGTCTGGAATTTGAAGAGGAAGATATCCGAAAAGACATACCGGAGATTTACCGAATGCTGCAAGCTGAATTGGAAAATTCCACCAAATTCCGCGCTCAGCTGCATGCCTTAATCTATCATCAGAAAGTAGAACGGCTTTTAGAGCGAGTAGAAAAAGGAACGGGTTATTATCTGGAGTTGCTGGAAAAAGTTTTGGGGATCTTAATCCGGCATCAATTGAAGGTGGAGCATTTTTCAAGAATCAAGACTTATCAAAATGGACTTGAAGAGATCGAATTGGAAATCCTTCAAAAGTACGCCTCCATATCCCGGAGCGGAAGGTTGATGAAAAATATCTTGGAAGGGGAGATGGCAGGTAAAATGGAAGATTTGGATCGACAATTGGAACTCCTTAGAAAAGACTTGATCGAATCAATTCGGAAAGATTTGCCACCCAGAGAACTTTCCAAAAACAAAACAGGAAGAAAGAAATCCAAGGAAAAACCAGCCAAAGAAAATAAGGAAGATACCAAGAGCCTTAGCATCCGACTTTTCTTGGAAGGTAAGAGCCCAACCGAAATCGCTCAGGATAGAGGGTTTGCGGAATCCACCATCATGGGGCATTTGGCCCATGGAGTCAAGCTCGGTAAAATAGAACTTGAAGCACTTGTAGAACCCAAAATCATCTCAGAAATCCTGCAGGTGGAGGAAAAGCTCAGCTCCTTGAAGGCGTATTTTGAGCATTTTGAGGGGAAATACGATTACGGTACTCTACGGCTTGTTTTGTATTCTCATAAAGGAGAGGCTTTGGATTAGGTGATGCTTTAAGCCCATGGACTAGAGCCCATGGGGACATTGGACTTTCAGTACATGGGTTCGGTCAATACGCTAATAATGGTAAGAATTCCCTCTTTGTAGTTGCCGAGTCGGATATTTTCATTCGGGCTGTGCTGATTGTTGTCGGCATTTACAGTGGGGATCGTTACTGCCGGGATTCCCAAAGCATCAACAAAAGGAGAAATCGGAATGGATCCCCCAGAAATCCTAATCTGGACTGGATCTTCTCCAAACGCACGGTTCATAGCTTTTCTCAACCATGCGCCAGTCGGTGAATCCATTGGAGTTCTGAAGGCTTGGTAAGAAATCGAAGTTTTGACTTTGACGATCTTTGGATATTTCATCCGCTCCTCATCAGTAGGATCGTTTTCCACAATATGAAACCCCTGCTCTCGGATATGCTCCTTGATCAAGCCGAAGAGCCGATTAGGATCTGATTCAGGAACCAGTCTCATGTCCAGTTCTGCTTCTGCTATGTCAGGTACAATGGTTCTAGCTTCAGGGCCTACCCAAGCTGACTTCATTCCCCGGATATTTAAAGATGGGTATTGGATACTTTCTTGATAGGTGGATCCGATTTGATCTGTTCGACCCAATCCCAGACGTTTTTTGATGGCTGCTTCGTCATCCGGAACGGCGTCCAGAATGGCTTTTTCTTCAGAAGTAAATTTGATACCGTCATAAAAACCCGGGATGACCACTCTTCCTTCTGCATCCTTCATTGAGGCTAACAACTGGCTCAATAGAAGCGCTGGGTTGGGCGCATAGTTTCCATAGTGACCACTGTGCTGGGGAAGTTTTGGTCCATATGTAGTCATAAACAATTCGGAAATGCCACGTGCTCCATAGCTCAAAGTAGGGAGGTTGGAGGTGTGTCGAGGACCGTCCATGATCAACATCATGTCGGCAGCAAGCTTGTCTTTGTATTGGTTTACCGCATCTGGAAGTTTAGGTGACCCCTGCTCTTCTTCGAAGTCCAAAATGATTTTGATGTTGTAATCCGGGGAAATCCCTTCCGAAGAAAGAGCGTCCCAACCTGTCAAAAACATAGCAAAAGGGCCTTTATCATCGGATGTTGATCTTCCAAAAAGTCTCCATTCAGGATTGTATTCGGATTTCAGTTTTTCAATTGATAAAGTTTCAAAATTACCATCTGGTTTTGGGGCTTTCAGGGTAGCTTGATAGGGGTCCGGCTGGTGCCAGCGACTCCTGTCAACTGCCTGCCCATCGATGTGGAAATAGAAAAGTGCGGTTTTGGTGGCTCCGGCTTGTTTTTTCTCAGCCAGAAGAAGCGGGATTCCACCGGTTTCTAATCTTTCAAAAGCCCAGTTTCTTTTTGAAAACTGATTCTCGCACCACTGAATATTGACTTCGATTTGCTCTGGATAAAATGCATCATTCGGCATGGAAACAATCTCTCTGAGGAGTTCCAAACCATGCTGCCAATTGGATTCAGTAAGCTTTTGAAGTTTGCTTTGCCCCGGTGTTTGGGCGAAAATGAAAGTCGAAAATCCAAGCAAGGGTAGAAGAAGCAGTTTTTTCATAAGGGCGATTTTTTTCTAAAATAAGAATCCCCGCCAAATCAGCCAAGAAGATTGAAAAGAAGGGATCCATCAAGAAAGGCCGCTTGGGGCGGCCTTAGTGTTAGTTAGTAGGTGTATTTGATATAGACTCTTCTACTGATGGTGTGATCATCCGGTTGAATTACCATGTCAGCAGATTCTGCCATGGATCTGGCATTCATCAAGTATTTGGGCTGAGGGACATAGCTTTGTTCCATTCCTACATAGAAGACCCGAAGTCCTTTTAAGTTCAAAGTGTTTCCAATTAAAGTAGCTCTGGCCTCGGCATCTTTCAAGGCCTCTGCTAATAGGGTGTTTTCCAGTGATTTTCTTGTGGATTCCGCTACTCCAAACTGAAGATTATAGCTCATGTCGCCGGATTTCTGAATGGCTTCTGAGATTTTTTGCAAATCCTCATTGGTAGGACTGGTGACAATTCTCAGGGTCTGCCGAGCCACATAACCGCTGTCTTTAGCAGTGCCGCTTCTATAAATTCTGTTTACATCCACAGAATAATTGTCTGCAATCAGTTTATAATCCTTGATTCTTTCTTTTTTCAAGGCATCTGCTAGATTTTGGGCCTTTTTATTTAATGTATTGACAGCATTGTTGACTCTCAGGGTCTTTTCTTCCAGTTGGATAATATACACAGCCTCGTCAGGAGCAAGTTTACGCTCTGCATATCCTTCGACTTCAATGATTGGAACTTGCTGGACTTGCTGAGCAAAAAGAACCTGCGCAATGCCCAGGGTCAAAAATAGGGTCAAGATATTTTTCATGGTATTCATGGTTTAGTTCTGTTTTATTTAGTCAAAAGACGAACCAGCTTAAGGATTCGTGACTTGTTTTTAGAGAAATTAAGATTTGGATTACTTCAATTTCCACTCCAAAAATTCCATAGAGCTCAGCTCTGGACCTCCTCCTCGGTTGCCGGAGCCTGCCTGAACGTAAATTTTTCCATCCAGTAACACAGTTCCCGTTCCATGCCTTCCTTGATTCAGATTGGGGAGTTTTATCCATTCATTGGAGCGTGTATCCAACACTTCTACTTCAGCATGAGCTGGAACCTGTACTCCGCTTTCTCCATTCATGACAACGAGGTAAGGTCCAATTCCCAGATTTGAATTTCCTGCTCTTGGTGTTGGGATTTCTGTATCCAAAGTGCTCCATGTCTGGGTTTTGAAATCAAAAACATCGATTTCTTTGATGGTCGTGTCGATTACCCGATTGATTTTGGCATGTGAGGTTCTTCCTCCAGCCAGGTAAAGTTTTTCTCCGATCAGAGCAGCACTGATATGGTCCCGGGCGCGGGGAGCATCGGGAAGGGGAGACCATTTTCCGGTTTGGGGATCCAAGACATCAAACCAAGGAACAAATCCATCCCAGTGACCATCCTGAATTCCACAGACCATGTAGATTTTATCGTCCTTCACAAATACACCTGCTGAGCCACGAAGCCGATTTTCGGGAAGTTCGGGTCCCTTTCTCCAGGATTTATTTTTGGGATCAAAAATCAAAATTTCGGGAATTGGAGTCTCATGGGGATAACCACCGGTAAAAGCTCCTACTACCCATATTTCCCCTTTGTAAGAAACCGCTTGGAAGTGACTGATTTCAAGTGGAGCATCAGCGATTTTGCTCCAGGAATTGGTCTCGGGATCATATTCTTCCACAGGTCTTTCTCCTCGTCCACCAATTGAGTACAGCTTTCCGTTACATTCGACAAAGGAATTTTCATGACGTGGTGTCGCTTCTGTTTTAGGAGAAATTATGGTCCATTGTTCCTGAGCAAAAAGACTTAAGTTCAGAAAGAAGCAAAATGCTAAAATGTAGATTTTCATAGGTTTGGGTTTTGTTACTAAGATAGGGATAAATAAAAATGAGATTTGGTTTACCTAAGATATAGAACAATTTTTTCCCACAGATGAACACAGAAAAAGACTCAGATTTACACAGATTTTTCATTCCTGTTCAAATTCTCTGAGGAATTGCTTTAAGTATTTCTGTGAAAATCAGCGAATGGATCTGCGTAAATCAGCGGGATAGTCTGTAGAAAAAAAGAAGACCATGAAAGGCTCCATGGTCTCTTAGTTTCAAATTTTAAACTTCAAATTTTGATTTATTTTCCCAAGTCCAGGATTTCCCGAATCTTATTGATTTCTGCCATTTCCTCAAACAGGCCTTCCTTGTCTTCTGCTGCAATTTTGTTTCTAAAAGCAGTCAGATTGGCGATATACCCATCCAAAGCACTGAGAATGTTTTTCTTGTTTTCAGTAAAGATCGGCGCCCACATGGCTGGACTGGACTTGGCCAGACGAACGGTGGACGAAAATCCTGATCCCGCCATGTCGAATATGTTTTTCTCATCCGCCATTTTTTGAAGAACTGTTTCTCCGAGCATAAACGATGAAATGTGGGACAAATGGGACACGAAGGCCAGATGTCTGTCGTGCTCTTCAGGATCCATAAACCTCAATTTTAAATTGAGGGCGTCAAAAAGCCTATAGGCCTTTTCTTTTAGATGCAGGTCTGTCTTTTCAAGTTCGCAAATGATCATGACTTTTCGGTCCAGCAGATCCGCAAAGGCTGCTTTTGGGCCAGAATACTCAGTACCTGCGATCGGGTGGGCCGCCAGATATTGCGTTCTTTTGGGATGGTCAGCCAGCAATTGGCAAAGCTTTCCTTTGGTTGAACCCACATCAAAAATTAGGGTATTCTCACCAATTTGATCCAATGTTTTTAATAACAATTCTCCCAAAGTATCCGCCGGAGTTGCGAGGATAACTAAATCGGTATCCGCATCAGGGCTTTCTTTGGCCTCAGTGATAATTCCCAAAGTAAGGGCATCTTTTAGGTTTTGAGGGTTGGCGTCAAATCCGGAGATAGAAAGTTCCGGAAATTTTTGTCTTGCTCCCAAGCCAAAAGAACCTCCTAAAAGTCCAAGTCCGATGATGTGTATCTTTTTCATTTTCGATTATGATTTAATTCGATTGATAGCTTCAAGGATTTTGAATTCGGGCATGCAAAGAGAGAATCTGACATATCCATTTCCTTCACTTCCGAATATTTGTCCCGGGGTGATAAAGATGTTTTTCTCATACAATAGCCAATCCACTAGTTCTTCTGCAGATTTTCCTTCCTGGACTTTTGCCCAAACAAAAAGGCCGGTAGCTTTTTGATCATAGCTAAGGCCCAATAAATCCGCCATTTTCCAAACCAGTTTTCTGCGGTTGGTGTAGTTTTCATTCAGATCAGAAAACCAGCTTTTGGGCAGGTTTAAAGCCGCGATGGCCCCTTTTTGAATTCCCAGAAACATACCGGAATCCATATTGGATTTGACTTTTAAAATGGCTTCAATCCAATCTGCTCTTCCGCAGACCATGCCGACCCTCCAACCGGGCATGTTGAAAGTTTTGCTGAGGGAATTTAATTCCAAGGCTACCTCCATTCCACCTTCCACTTTCAGAATTGAGAGAGGATTTGTGTTGAGAATGTGGCTGTAGGGATTATCATTGATTAAAATCAGCTGATGTTTTTTTGCGAAGGCGACTAACTCTTCCAAGATCTCTTTGGTGCCAGAGGCTCCTGTAGGCATGTGGGGATAGTTGATCCACATCAGCTTTACCCGACTTAGGTCTTGGGATTCCAATTCCTCAAACTTTGGCCTTCCTTTTTTCTCCAAATCAATTCCGTAATACACCGGTTCGGCTTCCAATAATCTGGTAACCGAAGTGTAGGTAGGATAGCCGGGATTTGGAATCAATACTTGATCGCCTGGATTCAGAAAAGCCATGCTGATGTGTAAAATTCCTTCTTTGGAACCCATCAATGGAAGGATTTCTTTGTTAGGGTTCAAGTCCACTCCAAACTCCCTTGAATAAAAACCAGCCATGGCAATGCGAAGCTCTGGTATTCCTTGATAACCCTGATATCCGTGAGCCTGTGGGTTTTCAGCCATTGACTTGAGGGTATCAATGACACTTCTGTCTGGGGCTAAGTCCGGGGATCCGATTCCTAAGTTGATGACAGGTTTTCCCTCAGCCACCATCTGATTCACTTCACGTAGTTTGGCCGAAAAGTAATATTCAGCCACCGTGTTCATTCTATTCGCGTATCCCTTCATAGCTTTCTGCTTCTGTATTCTCCAAAAATTTTCAAATCCCCAAAATCTCGGGTAATCAATTTCATCGACTCTCGGAATTGATTGGGATCATTGTATTCTGCATCAATAAAAAACGCATACTCCCAAGGTTTTTCGATCACAGGAATGGATTGTATTTTACTGAGATTCAGGTTTTTTTCTGCCAACATGGTAAGGAGTTTTGCCAATCCCCCTGCTTCATTTTTGATGGTTACTTTAAAAGATGCCTTGTTTGGAATCTGGTCTGAATCCGATTTTTCTCGATGAAGAATAATGAATCTGGTAAAGTTATCCTTTACTGTTTGAATATCCCTCGCCAATATTTCCAAGCCATAGATTTCAGCAGCAATTTCACTGGCTATTGCCGCTAGTCCCAGGATTTTTTCTTCAGAAATCCTCTTCGCTACCGATGCAGTGTCAACATCATCAAACTGATGAATTTGGGGATGTTGGGCTAAGAAAGTCTTGCACTGTAAAAGAGCCATCGGATGTGACCGTACCTCAGAAATATCTTCTATTTTTTGCCCGGGCAATGCCATCAGTTGATGGGCAATCGGGAGGTAAAATTCATCCCGGATAAAAAGACCGTATCGATCGATCAGGTCATAGTTTGGTAAAATGGCGCCGGCAATGGAATTCTCGATTGCCATGACTCCAAAGTCTGCAACTCCTGAGGCTACTGATTTTGCTACAGGCTCAAAGGTGTTGAAAGCTAAAATCTCAGCATCCAAGCCGAAATTCTTCAAGGCTACCTGATGATGAAAGGATCCGGGGACTCCCTGAATGGCTATTTTCGAAGACATGGATCAGTCTTGGTTTTCTAGTTGGATGCCTGTTAGTTCACAATGCTTCCAGAAGCTGGGATAGGATTTGTTTACAACTTCCGGATCTTCCATGATGACATCAGTTTTGGTCAAAAGCGGCATGAATGCCATTGCCATACGATGGTCTTCATAAGTATGGATTTGTACAGACCTAGGCATAGTGACAGAAGGAATTACCTGGAAGACTTCCGGCTCGATCTCTTTTAACTCAGCATTGAACTTGGCCAATTCCTGCTGTAGGGCATAAATCCGATCCGTCTCCTTTATCCTGAGACTTTCCAAGCCCGTAAAGATTGCGTCTTGGCCCAAAATGGCACAAGTGACAGCTACCGTCTGGGCAAGATCCGGACAATGTGTGAAATCCCATTTTTTTAGCCCCTTTACCGCTTGTTTCTGAAGCAGTACTCCTTCTTGGGTGAAAGTGGATTTAACTCCCAAAAACTCCATAATATCCACGATAGCAGAATCACCTTGAAGGGAATTTTCCTTTAGTCCTTCCAAAAGCAATTCCCCGGAATCTGAACAGGCTAGAAGGCTAAACCAATAGCTAGCTCCCGACCAATCGCTTTCCACCGCAAATTGCGTGGGTTGGTAGGCCTGATGTTCGACTTTGATTTTGTTGTTGCTCCAGGAGTATTGAATACCAAACTGTGCCATCAATTCCAAAGTCATTTCGATGTAGGTCTGACTTCCTACCTTTCCCTCTAATTCTAGCTCCAAGCCCATCGGAAGCAGAGGCGCAATCATCAGCATGGCTGAAATGTATTGACTAGAAACATCTCCCCTGATTTTTATCTTGTCAGTGGTCTGATTGGGTAGCCCGTGAACAGCTAATGGAGGATAGCCCTCGCTGTTGAGGTAGTGAATTTCGGCACCAATACTTCTTAAAGCATCCACCAAAATACCAATCGGTCTCTGACACATTCTTGCAGTCCCGGTCATGACCTTTTTCTGGTTCGTAACCGCCGCATAGGCTGTCAAAAATCTCATTGTGGTTCCTGCGTCCAATACATCGTACACGGGTGGATTTGTTTTCAAAAGCCGAATCATGGTCTGAGTGTCTCTAGCCTCAGCCAGATTGCTCAATTTATTTTCACCTTCCGTAAGTGCATCGATAATCAAAGCCCTATTGGACTCGCTTTTTGAGGAGGGAAGTGGGATTCTTATAAAATCAAATTCGCTTTTTTGGGATAGGCGAAGCGTTTGCATGGTTTGGAGGTTCAAGGCTTAGGCCGTTTTTAAATCGTGATAAAATTGAATGGCTTCCAGGATTTCTTCTCGGGTGACAGGGATATTATAAGTGCAATCCCCAATTGATTTTAATAGTGAAAACATCAGGGTGTTTCCTTCATTCTTTTTGTCCTGAATGCATAGGTCCAGGATCGGATCCAGCTGGTTCAAGTCAAAATTGACTTTGCCATAAATACCTAAGAGAGTTTTGGTCAAGATTTCCAGATCTTCTGAGGACATGCCGCATTTTTTCACTGACAAATAACCTTCCGCAATCATGCCTAAAGCGATAGCCTCGCCATGAAGAAGATGATTAGCGCTGTCCAGAAAATAAGACTCAAAGGCATGGCCGATGGTGTGCCCAAAGTTGAGGATTTTCCGAAGTCCGTTTTCTTTGGGATCTGCAGTCACTACAGTTTTTTTTATGGCGACAGATTTTTGGATCAGATCCTCCCAAGATTGGCTCTCCCAATTGGAAGTTTTTAAGGAGTTGAAATAAGCTGCGTCGTGAATGAGGCCATGCTTGATGATTTCTGCATAGCCAGATCGAAGTTCTTCTTTGGGTAAGGTCTCCAGAAACTCTGCTGCTATAAGGACGGTTTCAGGTTCATTGAACACGCCCAGATGGTTTTTCAGTCCCCGAAAATCCACTCCCAACTTTCCGCCTACACTGGCATCGACTTGAGAAAGAAGTGTGGTTGGTAGGTTGATAAAACGAATACCTCTCTTGTAAATGCTTGCGCAGAAGCCCCCCATATCTCCAATGACCCCGCCTCCCAGATTTAGCATAAGTGTTTTTCGGTCAAGTGCCAATTCTGTCATTTGACTCCAGATTTCAGTACAGGTTTCCAGGTTTTTATGGATTTCTCCGGGACTAACGCATAGGAATGCGGAGTTCTCTGGAAGAGCGTTCTGAATTCTCGGGAGGCAATGCTTTTGGGTATTTGTGTCCGTGAGAACTACCAATTTGGAAAAAGTGAGTTCTTCAAAAACTTGTGCTAAAGCAGAAGCCGCGTCTGGGGCGAAAATTACTGGTTCCAAGGTTTGGCCTATTCAAATTTGAATTCTAAAATAATGGAAAGCTACCCTAATTGGGGTAGCCTTCCAGAATTGAGAGCAGATTTATTTTTTAATCGGTTCAGCTTCTCTGAGTTGTTTTTCTTGTCTTTTCACGGATTCTTCATGGATGCAATAAAGGAGCTCTTTCATGAATTTTTCGCTAAGATGCTTGGAAACACCCTTTTGAGTTCTGCTTTCCATGACTTCTTTCCATCGATTAGACTGGAAGACAGTCAGGTGATGCTCTCTTTTGTGCGCTCCGATTTGATCGATCACAGCGAATCTTTCCTGAAGAATATCCAAAAGCTGATCATCCAAATGATCTACCGCTCTTCTTAAATCCTGAAGCTTCTCATCAGGTCCCATGGTTTCCAGAGGCTCTTTGAAATCAATGGAATCAATCATTTCCTTCAGTCTTGCCGGGGTAATTTGCTGCTTGGCATCAGACCAGGCTTTGTCCGGATCATGGTGAGTTTCGATCATCAACCCGTCCAAACCGAAGTTCATTGCACGCTGAGCGACTTCCTGAAGTCCGTCACGACGACCCACAATGTGGGATGGATCATTGATTACTTCCATTCCAGTCCAAACTCGCTTGAGGTGAATTGGCATGGACCAATTTGGCTTGTTTCTGAATCTCTTATCATAGGCATCTGAGAATCCTCTATGGATAGCAGCCAATTTATCAATACCGACTGCATACATTCTTTCCAAAGCACCCACCCAAAGTTCCAGATCAGGATTCATCGGGTTTTTGATCATTACCGGAATATCCACGCCTCTCAAGGCTTCCGCGATTTCCTGAACTGCGAAAGGATTCACGGTAGTTCTTGCTCCAATCCAAAGAACATCCACCTTATGTTTCAGGGCTAGCTCCACGTGAGCGGCATTCCCTACCTCTGTGGTGATAGGGATATTCAGGTTGTGACGGACGATTTCCATCCATTTCAAGCCTTCCTCTCCTACACCTTCAAAAGATCCAGGTCTAGTTCTTGGTTTCCAGATTCCCGCCCTGAAGAGCTGAGGCACCATGTTTTCTTCTTTCATTTCCTTACAGATCTGTTCGATCTGCTCTGGAGTTTCTGCAGAACAAGGTCCTGCGATGATCAGAGGGGAGGTTAGTCCTAATCCCCAGTCTTTGATTTGCTTGTGAGGCTTCATACGGCTTGAGCGTTTAAATGAAAAAAGCCCGACTCTTTCGAATCGGGCTTTTTGTGTTTTTATTTTCTTTTAGTTTTTGGCTAGGCAATACACAGCTCCGATTCGATTTTCGCTTCGAAAGTAAAAGTAAAAGAAGGTAAAATAGATTGCTGCTGTGATTAACATGTTCCAAATGTAAGCGGTGATTTTTTAAATGCAAACAAATTTTTCAGAAAATGAATGAAAAAAAATCAACTTGATGCTCATTTCATTGCAAGAAAGGAAATAGAGGCTTGATTTCTGGGTAATAAATGGGTGAAACAGAATATTATTTGGCTAAATTTTATATAGGCTAAAATTGAAAGTTCTGTTTTTGGAATATTCAAATTGAATTTTCTTAAAACAGTCTTGATTACAAGTTTTGCCTTATTTCTATAAAACATATTCCCCTTTTTTGGGATTTATTCTACAGTTCATAATCCTAAGATTATCCAAGCCCATGCGGTTTTTTTGATATCTTTGCAGCCTTAAATATGCTTTATGCCAGTAAAACCCACTATTTCTTTTGAGAATTTAGAAGTGGCTTTTGCCTCTAAGAGTAATGCGGAACTGCGGAAAATGTATTTGATTTTCGCGACGCTGAATAATAACCTGATTTCTGATTTGGGGATTGGTTTGGCCAATTTGGCTTTCAAACTCAAACTCCCAGTCAATGGAATCATGAAAAAAACGATGTTTGGACATTTCTGTGGAGGGGAGACCATTCAGGAAAGTATTCAAGCGTGTAAGCATCTTGCGGAGTTCGGTGTGGAGTCCATATTGGATCTTTCCGTAGAGGGAAAAGGGGATGAAGAATCCTTTGACAGAACCTGTGAAGAAATCTATCAGACTTTGGTGGAATCTGCCAAGACAGAGTACATGCCGTTTGGGGTCTTCAAGGTTACCGGATTAGGAGATTATCACATCATGGAGAAAATCCAGGCTGGAGAAAAGCTTTCTAAGCCTGAGGAAGAAGCATTTGGAAGGTTAAAAGGCCGAGTGGATCGCCTATGTAAGGCGGCTCATGACTTAGGTCTTAAGATTCTTTCCGATGCGGAAGAAAGTTGGTTTCAGAATGTGATCGATGACATCACCTACGAGGCTATGGAAAAATATAACCGTGACCGCTGTGTAGTGTATAATACTTACCAAATGTATCGTCATGATTCTTTGGGAAGATTAAAAGCAGCCCATGAAGTGGCCCAAGAAAAGGGATATATCCTAGGAGTCAAACCCGTTCGCGGTGCATACATGGAAAAAGAGCGTGAAAGGGCTAAAGAAATGGGTTATCAGGATCCAATTCAACCTAATAAAGCGGCTACAGACCGCGATTACAATGCAGCAATTCAATATTGCGTTGAAAACGGGATTTATTTAGTGTGTGCCACCCACAATGAAAAAAGCGCATTGCAGCTCACTGAGCTCATGAATATCCATGGGATTTCTCCTGAATCTGACCAGGTTTATTTCTCCCAACTTTATGGAATGAGTGACAACATATCTTTCAATCTGGCCAAAGCTGGGTATAAAGTGGTGAAGTATGTTCCTTATGGTCCGGTAGAAAAAGTGATGCCTTATTTGACCCGAAGAGCAGCTGAAAACACCTCCATTGCTGGTCAAAGCAGCAGGGAATTTGAGTTGGTCAAGCGGGAAATGAGGAGAAGAAAAAAGCAGTAGGCAGTTTCCAGGGATCAGTAGGCAGTGGCAGTTGGCGTGGTCAGGCTGAGGGAAGTCAAAGCCTTGGTTTATAGTAAAAAGTTAGTAGTAAGTAGTAAATAGAAACAGGGTTGATGGTGCAATTTGGGTGTGATAAAACCTCGGACATCGGTCATCAATCATCGGACAATAATTAATCAATAAAATGCAACTTTTGAGCGAACAGGAACTCGAGCGTAGAAAAGACCGGGAAGAGTTGATGGCTTTGGGAATAAATCCTTATCCAGCCGAATCTTTTCCGATCAATGTCACTGCGGAGGATATCCATAAAAATTACGAAAACCAGAAAACGGATTATAAGGATATCTCTATCGCAGGACGCCTGATGAGCCGGAGAATTATGGGATCTGCTTCTTTTGCAGAAATCCAGGATTCAACAGGCCGTCTTCAGATTTATGTTCGTCGTGATGACATCTGTCCGGAAGAGGATAAGACCTTGTACAATACCGTATTCAAGAAGTTATTGGGTATTGGTGACTTCGTGGGGGTGAAAGGATATATTTTTACCACTCAGACCGGTGAGATTTCTCTTCATGTGACAGAACTGAAGATCCTTTCCAAATCTGTGAAGCCTCTTCCAATCGTGAAACGAGATGAAGACGGGAACACCTATGATGGATTTACAGATCCTGAGCAACGGTATCGTCAGCGCTACGTGGACTTGACAGTAAACCCTGAAATCAAGCAGACGTTTGTCACCAGATCCAAAATAATTTCCAACATGCGACGGTATTTTGATGATCACGGCTGGTTGGAAGTGGAGACTCCTATTCTTCAAGCTGTTCATGGTGGTGCGGCTGCGCGTCCGTTTCATACCTATCACAATACTTTGGACATGCCTTTGTATTTAAGGATTGCCAATGAATTGTATTTAAAAAGACTGATCGTGGGTGGTTTTGATGGGGTGTATGAGTTTGGAAAAATGTTCCGAAATGAAGGAATGGACCGAACTCACAATCCGGAATTCACCTCCATGGAAATCTATGTGGCCTACAAAGACTACATCTGGATGATGGAAATGGTGGAAGATCTTTTGGAAAAAGTGACGCTATCCATCCATGGAGATACCAAGGTGAGCGTAGGTGGCAAGGAAATTAACTTTGCTGGCCCTTACCGAAGACTAACTATGTACGATTCCATTAAAGAGTATGCTGGCATTGATGTCAGTGAAATGGATGAGGAAGGTCTTCGGAAGGTATGTGCAGACCTAGGAATTGAAGTCGATGCTTCTATGGGGAAAGGCAAACTGATCGATGAGATTTTCGGAGAAAAGGTAGAGGCCAATCTAGTACAACCCACCTATATCACAGATTACCCAATCGAGATGACTCCTTTGGCTAAGAAACACCGAAGCAAGCCTGGATTGGTGGAGCGATTTGAGCTTTTTGTCAATGGAAAGGAAATCGCCAATGCTTACTCGGAATTAAATGATCCTATCGATCAGCGTGAGCGATTTGAAGATCAGTTGAAATTGGCTGCAAGAGGAGATGACGAGGCTATGGCGATGGATGAGGATTTCCTTCGTGCTTTGGAATACGGAATGCCTCCTACTTCCGGTTTGGGAATCGGGATTGACCGATTGACCATGTTGATGACCGATAACTCTACCATTCAGGAAGTTTTATTCTTCCCACAGATGAGACCGGAAAAGAAGCAGGTGGAAATGACCGAAGAAGAAAAAGTGATTTTCGATTTGGTGTCCAAAAACCATCCGGTGGCACTTGCGGAAATCAAATCTCAGGCAGGCCTAAGCGGAAAAAAATGGGATGTGTCCATGAAAGGTTTGACCCAGAAAGGGGTGCTAGCAGTGAGAAAAGAGGGGGATTTGTTATTAATTGACGTCCTCTAAATAAGATTAAAAGTGAAAGCCGGAATCGTGATTCCGGCTTTTTTTATGATGTTCTAATTTTGAGTTTTTTGCTTTTCTGCATAGCCAAATACTTTTTGAAGCAATGGGCTTGTTCTTGCTCCAACTTGCTCACGGATTTTCAGTTCCTCTTTGGCGATTTCCACAAACAGCCCGTCAATAGCTTTCTGTGTAACATAGGCAGTCAAATCAGTATTTACCGGCTTGACTAACGGGATCTTGTTATACTGTCCCATCACATCTCCCCAATGTTTGGTGGCATTTACTTTTTGGAGACTGGAATCGATCACAGGGGAAAATTTCTTAGTCAGCGCATCGCTGGTAGTTCTGGAGAAATATTGCGTGGCGGCATTTTTTTCTCCCAATAAAATGCCTTGCACATCTTGCAAACTCATTTGCTTGATGGCATCCACAAAGATCGGCTTCGCTTCTTTGGCAGCATCCTCAGCCGCTCTATTGAGACTGGTGATCGCTTGATCGCAAAGGGAGCCTAGGCCGATATTTCTTAAGGTTTTTTCTACTTGCTGAGCTTCTTCAGGGAAAAAGATCTTGACGTCGAGATTTCCCAAGTATCCGTTTTCCAAGGAAAGGCGATCTGCACTTATTCCGGTACCTTTTTCCAAGGCTTCTTTCAGACCTGCTGAAATTTCAGCAGTAGTAGGATTTCCTGCCACTTGGCCGGCTTTTTCAAGAAGCTTACCGATTTGGGCACTTGATTGACAAGCGGATAGCAAAAAGAATGAAAGTAGGAGGGAGGATAATTTGGTGATTTTTAAAGAAACCTTCATAAAGTGATGTTCAGTGATTTTTATACTATACCCCAATAGGTAGGGATAAGTTTACAAGATGACTAAAACCAGGCCATTTATTTAATATTTTTAAGAAAAGAGGACGGTTAGAAGAAATTCAATGCTTCGTTATGAAAAAAATAAAAATTTTGGCTTTTAGTTTTTAAATTGAAAATAAAGTCTTAAAAATATTGAATAAATAGAAATATGAACCTTCGTATAAATTCTGAGTTTGGGACCTTGAAGGCAGTTCTGATGCATAGACCCGGGAAAGAAATTGACCGCTTGACACCATACAATAAAGATTATCTCCTGTTTGAAGATGTGCCGTATTTGGAAGCACTTCAGCAAGAACACGACGCATTTTCAAATTTAATCAAAGACACTACCGGAGCTACTGTGTACCAGTTGAGGGAACTGCTGATCCGCGTTTTGTACGATCAGTCAATATTATTGAGGCTCATGCAGGATTCGCTCAAGCGTTCGGGTCTCTCTCAACTTGCAGAAGAAATATTGCAGCGATTTTCTACTGCTGAATGTGCAACTATCCTAACCGCGGGGCTTAAAATCCATGAGCTAAAGCGGAAGATTCCAAATTTGGAATCCGGTGAGTTGATGGATTCGGCTTTTGCAATCGCGCCTTGTCCCAACCTCTATTTTCAAAGGGATCCAATGGCCCTTACGCCCGGAGGAATAATTTTTTCCTCGATGAAAATGGAAGGACGGCAGCGTGAAGCAAACTTGCTCAGGACGATTTTTGAAAATCACCCGGATTTCAAGGATCATGTGAACACTCTTTACCCTGTCAATGGGCATGATAATCCGCCCAGTATAGAAGGTGGAGATGTGATTATTCTTTCCCATGAGGCAGTGGCTATTGGCAACTCCGAAAGAACGGATGAAAAGGCAATCTATCATGCAGCCAAAGCCCTTTTGGGAGAGGGGACGGTCAAGCGCGTTTATGAAGTTCACTTGCCCAAAAAGAGGCAGTACATGCATTTGGATACAGTTTTTACCTTGCTGGATGAAAATCTGGTTGGGACCTATCCAGATGCAATGAATGCTGTGCTCCAAACCTCTCTTTACACCTTAAAGGATGTCCAAGGAGATCGGGTAAATATCAAACGGGAGGTTTTGAAGGAGTCTCTGTTGACGATTTTGCGAAGAGAAATACCGCATTTGGAGGTGTTAGCCACGGCAGATGGAAATCCAGACTATTCCATGAGGGAGCAATGGTTTGATGGTGCAAATGTTTTTGCGGTTGGTCCTAGACGGGTTATTTCTTACAACCGAAACATCCATACCAACCGGGCACTCAGAAATATGGGGGTGGAGGTTCTCGAAATCCCCAGTTCAGAACTTAGCAGAGGACTTGGAGGACCAAGGTGTATGACTATGCCACTCAGTCGATCTAGAGTCTAAAATCCCGGATTGGTGATTTCGGATTTCGGATGAGCTTGGATTAAATTAGTTATCTAAATCCTATCCTAGCCATGAAAGAACTTTTAAAATTTAGGTCAAAAGCTTTCGCAATAAGTGTTATAAAAATGACTGAAAATCTTCCCAAAAGGACAAGCACTTATCCCATCTGTAACCAAATTATTCGATCTGCAACATCAGTAGGGGCAAATTATCGGTCAGCTCTTCGAGCTAGATCAAAGGCAGAATTTATAGCCAAACTTGGAATTGTGGAGGAGGAGGCCGATGAAACTCTATATTGGCTTGAAATCATTAAAGAGTCGGGTTTAGCCTCAAATGAATTAATTGATCCTATTTGGGAGGAATGCAATCAGTTACTATCAATTTTTATTGCAACCATAAAAACTGCAAAATCAACAAAGGCTTAATGAATCAATCCCAAATCCCCAATCTGAAATCCCCAATCAACTAACGGTCAAAGAAGGATCTTCTTCGGGAGACTTTCAGATCTTGGAGAATGCTTGATTTCACTCGGATATCAATGTTATAGGAAGTAAATCTTCCAAAAGGAATCCAATTGACATTCATTTGCCAGCAATGCAAATCCCTCGCAATTCCAATCATGGTTTGTGCAAATTCCTGTGATTGGAAATCATAACTCGTGTTGAAGTTGATTTTCCATTTTTCACTCAAGGAGACATCACCGCTGAGGTTAACTCCTTGAGTGATATTGGTGGAATTATTGACTTGCTTGAAATAGGATAGATTATATCCCAAAGACAAGTTCCATGGAATATCCCAATCTATATACTGACTAGGATCAGATACGATCCTGTTGATTTCCTGCTGAGCAAATTCATTCATTACCCCGCCTCTCTGTAAAAAATCCTGTGTCAATTCATCCCGAACTTCACCGGGATTTTGTCCGCCTCGGGGATTGAGGGATGCGCTTAGATTAAGGGTGGCGTTTCTTAACGTCCCTATCCCTTGACCGTTTTTCCAAGCGTATTGGTTGACTCTTTGGAATGTCGGGGAAGATTGGTTTTCGCTTGAAGTCTGATTTACCGCATATGGATCCAGCGTAGAACTTACGTTCACGGATAGCTTTCTATTGAATAAGCTAGTTCTTGCGGAGATGGAAATATTAGAGAGATTGAAAGAATCTGCCGCAATATTGTAGGCTCCATTCAGGTTGAGGGATTCCAGGATCGGGATTTTCTTGGTGCTTGCCTCGGTGGAATCTGTTTCGGTTTTGATTTTTCCTTCCAAAACATTTCTGAGTCCGAAGCTTAAGGATCTGGATTCGCCTAGTGGAGCCCCTCCGAAAATAAAGCCATTGTGCCGTGAGTAGAGTTGGGTTCTTCCGGTTTCATCCACCTGCACTTCCTGGTAATACCCAAAGGAAGGAGCGGAGAAATCCGGTGTATAATTAAAAGAAAAAGTCGGAGCCATGTGATGGCGGATGGTTTGTAATTTCCCTTTTCCTTTAAAATTGTAAAAACCATAAAAGTTGGTGTTCATGGAAAAGGAACTATTGAAAAAGCCCACTCGGTTAAATCCATCTTGAATGATCTGATCCACCCGTTCTGTCGCGGGATTATAATAGTAGCTGAGCCTCTGCATGTACCAAAGCTCGGTGTAATTCACAGCCGCAGTTCCTGTGAAATATTTGAATAGAGTGAAATTCGAGCTTAGAGGGATGGTATTTCTTGCGCCATTATTGGCATTCTGAAGAAGAAGACCAAAATTCCCCAAGGTAAATGGGATGGTTTCCAAGCTGCCAGTAGATCCTTCAGTTCCAACGCCATTTTGCTCAGTGATTCTATTGGATATGGTATTCTGTAGGTTGAAATTCCAGGCAATATTCAGAGTTTTTAGAGGCTCAAATTCCACGTTTTTGAATGGGCTTTGACGGTTCATGTTCATAGAAACCGTTGGCAAGTCCAGTCTTACTTCTCCTGTCTGCACACTTTGGGAGTGTCTGAAATTTGCAGACATGGAAAAAGGAGTACCCGTGAAAGTCTTGGAGTAGGAGATATTTGAATTCAGATCAGCAGTGATGTTGTTGGTATAGTTATTCTGGCTGATCACATTGTTGAAATAACTCGTAGAACCAGCATTCACAGAGGCTGAGAACCTGCTTGAGCCTCTTGTCACTGGGGAGTGATTCCATTGGACACGAAAAGTGTTGTAGTTGACTGGATTAAGCTCTGTTTCGGGGCTGACAAATTTTTGAAAATCGACATTGAAGCCCCCGCTGAAGCGATACCTTTTGGTATAAATAGCCTGGGATTTCAGCCCCCAACCTCCCTTGGAATAGATATCTCCTGTGACTCTTGCATGGATATAATCATTGAAGGCAAAGTAGTAGCCGAAGTCTCGTAGATAAAGTCCACGCACCTGCTCCTTACCATAGCTTGGGAAAACTATTCCTGAAGCTTTTTCTTCCGGGGTATCCGGTATAATCCCAAAAGGAAGACCAAGAGGAGTCGGGATTCCGTTGAAATAAAGATTAAATGGTCCAGAGACTATTTGTTTTCCCTGAATGGATTTGAGTTTGTTGGAGGAAATATGCCAATGAGGCTTGGTTAACTTACAGGTGGTGTAGAACCCATGATCGAGGTAGATGCTTCCATCCTCTGTTTTTTTGATCGTAGTTCCTCGCAGAATTCCGTCTTGTTGCTCAGTAACCACATCTTTGATGATGGCTTTTTGAGTTTTGAAATTATAACGCATTTCTTTTCGGATCTCATAGGTAGTTCCCTGATCCTTGAAGAATGGATTTCCGCTCACATTTCCCAAGCTATCCGTCACTCCAGAAGCATAGAGTTCTGAGTTTTTCCAATCAATGACGATCCGGTCTGCTTCAAGCTTCATTTGCCCATACTCAAACCATGCGTTTTTGTAGAGGTAAACTTTATTTTCCACGAAATCTGTAACAATACTGTCCTCTGCGAAATAGAGAATCTCTGTTTGGATTGTACTCCTGGGCATAATTTTTGCCGAATCAGCTTTGATCAAAGTGTCTTGCCGGATCAGGAGAGAATCCGAAAACATGGGGTTTCGTGCAGGAGGTACCAAAGTGTCTGGAGCCACGAGTACTTTCTCCCGGGGAGGTCTAGAAGGACGCTGAGCCTTCGAGGTATGGGAAAACAGCCCCAAAAATGAAATCACTAAAAAAAGGATTCTAAAACCCGACACTGTGGCTTGCTCTTTGTTTAATTTGGTTGAAATTTTGCGTAAAGTTAATTCGATTGCCCTCATGGAACGGTTCAATAACAAAAAAATTCTCTTAAGTTTTCTTATAGCAATTCCCTTTTTGTTTGGCGGATTTATTCCTGATGAAACGATGATGCCTGCTTTTAGGATGAAAAAAATTGTTTTAGATGCAGGTCATGGTGGAAAAGATCCGGGAAATATCGGTTCTAGGTCCAGAGAAAAGGACATCAACCTAGCCGTTACCTTGCTGGTAGGCAAGTACATCAAGGAAAACATGCCTGATGTTGAAGTGATTTACACTCGTAATGACGACAGTTTTCCTGAGTTGAAAAAGCGACCTCAAATTGCTAATAATAATAAAGCAGATTTATTTGTCTCCATTCATTCAAATTCTGCAACCAATAGAGCAGCGTTTGGAACTGAGACATTTGTCATGGGTACCAAGCATTTCGAAGCGAATTTTGACATTGTGAAGAAAGAAAACTCCGTAATTCTTTTGGAAGACAATTACGAAGAAGAATATGAAGGTTTTGACCCTACCTCTCCTGAGTCTTACATGCTTTTTAACCTTACCCAAAAAGCTTACATCGGAAACAGCATCACTTTAGCCGAACACATCGAAACTCAATTTAGGGATCGGGTAGGGAGAAAAAGTCGCGGGGTGAAACATGGTCCTTTTTATGTCCTATGGACTCCTTCCATGCCCAGTGTTTTGGTGGAGCTGGGATTTCTCTCCAACTCTGCTGAAGAGCAGTTTCTAATGTCTAAACAAGGCCAAGAGTACATGGCTTCAGCCATTTATAGATCTATTAGGGATTACAAAGAGCAAATCGAAGGGAAATAACCACTAAAATTAATTCTCTCTAAAATGCCCTGTTCTGAAAAGATCAGGGCATTTTTTTATAGCTTTTGAGGCAAACTTTATACTTTCAGGCTGAGTTTCTTTTGAAGAATATAAACCCAAACCCAAAAACTAACCATGAATGCTACGCCAACTAATTTTCAGGATTTGCTTCAAGTCCTGAATCAAAAAATTACAGAAGTCCGCTTGGGAGGCGGCCCTAAAAGGATTGCCAAAGAGCATGAAAAGGGAAAGCTAACAGCTAGAGAAAGAATTGATTACCTGATAGACAAAGGCTCAGAATTTTTGGAAATAGGCGCCTTTGCTGCAGATGAAATGTATGAAGAGGAGGGAGGATGTCCTTCCGCAGGGGTGGTGGCAGGGATAGGATATGTGAGCGGAAGAATGTGTGTGATCGTAGCCAACGACGCCACAGTCAAGGCTGGAGCATGGTTTCCTATGACTGCTAAAAAGAATCTCAGAGCCCAGGAAGTCGCTATGGAAAACCATCTGCCGATTATTTATTTGGTAGATAGTGCCGGTGTTTTTCTTCCCATGCAAAATGAGATTTTTCCGGATAAAGAACACTTTGGCCGTCAGTTTCGCAATAATGCAAAAATGTCGGCATTGGGTATCGTACAAGTAGCTGCCATCATGGGGAGCTGCGTAGCAGGTGGCGCCTATCTCCCAATTATGTCTGATGAGGCGTTGATTGTGGATAAAACAGGCTCAATTTTCTTAGCTGGCTCCTATTTGGTTAAAGCTGCGATCGGAGAAAGTGTGGATAACGAAACCTTAGGCGGTGCCACTACCCATTGTGAAATCTCCGGAGTGACAGACAACAAATACGAAAATGATCAGGAATGCTTGGATGCTATCCGTAAAATCTTTTCCACGTTGGGAGCAAAACCAAAAGCAGGTTTTGATCGGATTGAAGCCAAAAATCCTTCCATCACACCTGATCAGCTCTTGGAAACCTTCCCGGTAGATCGGGTGAAGCCTTATGATATGTTGGATATTTTGGCGGGAATTGTTGATGGAGGAGAAATTGAGGAATACAAAAAGGACTATGGCAAAACCTTGATCTGCGGGACCGCCAGAATCGATGGCTGGGCTGTCGGAATCGTAGCCAACCAGCGAAAAATAGTCAAGACCTCCAAAGGTGAAATGCAAATGGGAGGGGTGATTTATTCAGATTCTGCGGATAAAGCCGCCCGCTTTATCATGAATTGCAACCAAAGAAACATTCCCCTTTTGTTTATTCAGGATGTGAGTGGATTTATGGTTGGTTCTAAAGCAGAGCATGGTGGCATTATCAAAGACGGAGCGAAAATGGTCAATGCCATGGCCAATTCAGTGGTTCCAAAATTCACCATTATCGTAGGGAATTCTTACGGAGCCGGCAATTATGCCATGTGCGGAAAAGCCTATGATCCAAGGTTAATTTTCTCCTGGCCTTCAGCTCAAATGGCGGTGATGTCTGGTGCATCGGCTGCCAAAACATTGCTTCAAATCAAAGTTTCATCTCTCAAAAAAGCCGGGAAGGTAATTTCCGAAGAGGAGGAAAATCAGCTTTTGGAGGAAATCATTTCCAAATACAACAAAGAACTCAGTCCGTATTATGCGGCGGCCAGACTTTGGGTAGATGGAGTAATTGATCCTCGGGAAACAAGAAAAGTCATTTCTATGGGGATTGAGGCAGCAAATCATTCGCCAATTACTGAAAGATTCAACGTAGGGGTGATTCAGACCTGATCTTTTCGTAACTTATAGTATCGTAATTTTCTCGCATGAAAGAACTGACACCTGCTGAGTTGAATGCTTTGGTATCTCTTCTGGATGATCCGGATTTGGAGGTGAAAAATCACGTCAGAGACCGGATTATTTCCTTGGGTGCCGAGGTAATACCTTTTTTAGAGCAAAAGTGGGAGACAAGTTTCAATCCTGAAGTCCAAAAGGAAATTGAAGATTTGGTTCATGATCTTCAATTTTCCCTTCTGAAAAAAAGACTGAAAGAATGGAAAGAAACAGAAGACAGAGATCTGCTTACAGGACTTTGGATCTTAAATACCTACCAATATCCTGATCTGGAGTATGAAAAGCTCAATGCGGAAATGCATCAAATCTACTTTGAGGTTTGGACTTCCTTCAAAAATGATCTCCAGCCTTATGATCAGGTGAGAATCATCAATAATGTTCTGTTTAACACCTTGAGGTTTTCTGCAAATACGAAGAATTTCCATTCTCCGGGAAACAGCATGCTTTCCACAGTTTTGGATACGAAAAAGGGCAACCCCATTACCCTCTGTGCAATCTATTTATTGGTGGCCAAAAAGCTTGGTTTGCCGATCTATGGAGTCAACTTGCCAAATCTTTTTATTCTGACTTATAAATCCCAGGACATCACTTTTTACATCAATGCCTTCAACAAAGGTTTGGTCTTTAGCCGACAGGATATTTATAATTACCTGGATCATCTCAAAATTCCACCCAAAGAGGAGTTTTTTGAGCCCTGTGCACATTTGGACATTATCATGAGATCATTGCGAAATCTTGCACATTCCTTCGAAAAATTGGGGGAGGCCAATAAGGTGATGGAAATTCAGGAGTTGATCACCATCCTGGAATCTCAATAAGATCTGATATTACATCCCACAGCTCTCACTTGAGCGGCCATAGGTTCTTCCCGCTTTAGAATTTGATTAAGAGCCCTTTCCAAATGTCGTTCTGTCACTGCGGTTTCCGCTTGAGGATTGTTGTCTATTGCACCACGGTACTTGATCATCAAGCCTTCATTTCCGGGTACCAAGACCAAAACTTCAGGGATTTTGGTGACTTGAAAAAGCTTGGTCCAAGCTTGTCCGGCATCGATCAGATAGGACATGTTTAAGCCACTGTCGTCAATGTAATTTCGAAGGGGGATTTGTTCCGATTCGGAATTACCGATCTCAGGATTGATCAAGGCAAAACCTATTCCTTGAGATTGGAAAGTTTCTTTGATCTTTTTGATCCTTCCTTCATACATTTTCGCAAAAGGGCAATTGAGAGAATGAAAAATCAAAACCATCCCTCTTCCAGAGATCATTTTGCCAAGCACCAATGATTTTCCTGTCACAGCATCTACCGCAGTCAAGTCATCATAAGACTGAGAAAAAGATATAGATTGGGCGCCGACAATTAGGGCAAGAAGAAGGATGAATTTTTTCATGATGCTAATTTTTGGGTTACCAAATGGTGTAGGTTAGAATCACTTCTCCAAGCTTCTTTACCTGTACCGTATAGTGATGGTCCGCAAAGTCCGTACCCCGAATTTTCCCTTTAATTACCGAAGAATCAGATGAAAAGGGTTCTAGGAGGATGTTTTCCCGGAAAGAAACCCCTCTTTTTCCCTGACATTTGAAAATGGATTCCTTGGCAGACCAAGCCATCGTGAAGTGTTCTGGGTCTTTGTCCAGAAAGTCCAATTCCGTAGAATCCAAAAACCTTTTTCCAATTCTGAGGATTTTCTCCCGGATCAAATCCATGTCAATCCCGACGGCCTGTTCCAGATGGTAAATCGCACTGGCATATCCTGGGGTATGACTGAGAGATACATAGCCCCTTCCGTTCATGGATTGGGATTTACCATGTTCATCTTTGAAAAATCCCGGATAGGGTTCTTGGAGTAAATTCAAGGCATCGTGAATGGCCAGTCTTGCAGTGGCCCATTCTTTTTTCTTCTCGGGGTGAGAAATATTTGCATAGGAGAGTTTCTCACGGAAACTCAAGAAATCCATCGCCTCTACTTCCTGAACTTCGATTATCTTTATGGCAATCGCAGAGGAAGAATCTATTTTTTCTATTTTTGTTTGCATAGGCCTACTTAGGACCAAGGACATTCCGACCAATATATGGTAAAAATTCAAGTAAATAAATTACACACATTGACAGGGCATAATGACTGCATTTATGCTTTGGCAGAGGGGAGTGATCCCCGATTTTTTTATACCGGGGCAGGGGATGGCATGGTTGTCGAGTGGGATTTGGATCATCCCAAAGACGGAAAATTGATCGCAAAACTGCCCAATTCCGTCTATGCCTTGGAAGTGGACCGTGAACGAAACCTGCTGGTCATCGGACATAATTTCGAAGGAATCCATGTCATAGATCTTAATGAAAACAAGGAGCTTTGGAGCCTTCAGCTGACCAATCAGGCCATATTTGACATCAAGATTTTCGGGAAGGAAATCTTTGTAGGGACTGGGGATGGGATTTTAGTGGTAGTGGATGTAGAAGAGCGGGCAGTAAAAAAGCATATCAAGTTGAGCTCCAAAAGCATTCGGGTGATGAGCATTGCTTCCGGGAAAAAGCACCTCGCGATTGGCTTGAGCGATCATACCATAAAAATCCTAGATCTCTCCAATGGATTTGAACCCATTACAAATCTGAACGGGCATAGCAATTCGGTTTTTGCCCTTGCCTATTCCCCGGATGAATCGCTGCTCTGCAGTGGAGGGAGGGACGCCCACCTTAAATTTTGGAAGACTTCAAATTATAGCCTGGAAGAGAACATTGTGGCACATATGTTTGCCATTAATTATTTATCTTTCAAAGAGGACGGAAGATTCTTGGTGACCTGCTCAATGGATAAATCAATTAAAGTTTGGGATGTGGAAAACCGTAAGCTTCTCAAAGTCATTGACAAAGCCAGGAATGCCGGGCACGGAACCTCTATCAATAAAATTCTTTGGAGCACTTACTCTGGTCAAGTGGTCTCCATTTCTGACGACCGAACCATTTCAATTTGGCAAATAGAAGCTGAAAACTTATGAAAATATCACCTACTGCAATACGACAAAAAGCATTTGAAACAGCCTTTCGAGGATATGAAAAAAAAGAGGTTTCGGCCTTTTTGGAAGAAATGAGTGTCGCCATGGAGCAAATCAACCAGGAAAACCTGGAACTCCGAAGCAAATTGCAGCAGGTAGAGGGGGAAGCCAAGCGCCTTAAGGACGTGGAAGATTCTCTGTTTAGAACCCTCAAAACCGCTGAGGATACAGGAGCGACCATTATAACCGAAGCCACAGAAGCTGCCGATCAGATAATCTCCGAAGCTAATCAAATCGCAGAGGAAATGACCAAAAATGCCCAGCAATATGCGGAGCAGGTAAAAAAGCAAGCCGATGAAAATGCCAGGGTAATTACTTCCGCCGCAGAGGTTAAGGCCAAAGAAACCATCAAGGAAATTCGTGAAAGTATGCAGAGCCTGGTCAGAAGCTATGACGGACTTCTGGAGCAGAGAGAAGCTTTAGTCAAAAGCTTGAAGCGACTTTCTCAGGATGCATTGAATCAAATTGAACTTTCCGACGCGCATTTTTTCCGAATTGACGCTAAAGCTTATCAAAGAGCTATGGAGGAACTCAGTCGTTCCAGTCATTTCACCGTGGCCAATGTGGCTACTTTGGCTGCCTCTGTTCCACCGGCAATTCCACACAAGGAAGACGAACCCGAGGAGCAATTTGAGGAGGACATGACCAATGCCCATTTGGATGAAACCACTCAGGAGAGTGTCGATGCGCTAGAACATGAGTTGGAAGAATTGGGAGAAATCCCAGAACAGGAAGAGGAAGTAATTGAAGAAGAACCCTTTGTAGCGGAGGAAGAAGTAGAAGAGGAACCGGAACAAGAAGAGGAGATTCAAGAGGAAATTATGGCTCAAGATGAGTCGGAGCCACAAATAGAAGAGCCCAAACAGGAGGATCCCAAAAAGTCCTCAGGATCATTTTTTGACCAATTTGACTGATGGGAAAAGTAGCCCTTGAGGGAATTGAATTCCATGCTTACCATGGCGCCTACCCGGAAGAATCTGTCCTGGGCAATCGTTTCACCTTGGATTTGGAATTGGAGACAGATTTTAGGGAGGCCATGCTTCATGACAATCTCAAAGGCACAGTGGATTATGCCAAGCTATATCAGCTGATTAAGGCCAGAATGGATGTCAAAGTCAAGTTGCTGGAACATTTGGGGCATCGGATCATCAGCGACATATTGGAAGTATATCCGAACGTGAAAACCATAAAGCTTACCCTAAAAAAGCATCATCCAGCTTTGGGTGGGATTGTTCAATATTCTGCCGTGACGGTGGGTTATCCAGAGGATTTTGCCTGAATTCCATGTACAGTCGAGCCGAAACTTCCAAGATCCGATCTGAATTCTGGATCGCGTTTGGACAATATATGAAGCCCGTCCCTAATGCAAAGGGCAGAAAAATCAACTGGCCAAATTACAAAACCGGAATCAAGGATATTTACTTCCGAATGAGAGCCGAACGTGGTTTTGCTTCTGTTGGAATTGAATTGGGACACCATGATCCAGAAATGCAGGAATTGTTTTTTGATCAGTTTAAAGAGCTGAAAAACCTACTAAAAGCCAGCTTGGGTGAAGAGTGGGACTGGAGGCTGCATCAAAAAAATGAAATGGGTCAGCCTGTATCCAAAATCGAAAAAGTGCTACCAGGAGTGAATGTGATGGAAAAAGAGGATTGGCCAAAAATCATCGCCTTTCTCAAGCCAAGAATCATCGCTTTGGATGAGTTCTGGGATAATGTAAAGCCGGGTTTTGAGGAGTGAAAGGCTTATTTGCTAGCCAGAGATCAGAATTCATTTTTTCTGAAATTAAGGTGAAGCCGGATTATTTTCCCAAAGTGAAATGACCTCAACTAAAGCGATGTTCTGGTAAACCGAAATTCCTCGATTTTGCGTTCACCATTCTGAATCAAGGATAGAAAAATACTGAGTTGGTCACCGGATCTTTTAAATGTCAATCCGCTGAAATAGGCCTCCTGGGAGCCCATTTCGATTAGTTTGAATGTGGTCCATTTATCTTTTTCTTCCCATCCAGTCAAATCGGGATTAAAGTGCTTTAGCTTTAGAGAGACGCTTTCTCCATCCTGAATCATATTCATAAACTCCGAAAATACCAGCTCTCCATCCTGCCACATACGAAAAGTTCCTATCATATGCCCATCTACAGCAGGCATCCAGACTTCTTCGCATTCACCTCCTAATCCAGGCCCGGTCCAATAACCGACCATCCAACTGAGGTCAGAAACATTTCCTTTTCCGGGTACCTGATCCTCTTCAAGAACCTTGACTTGGGACAAAGAAATATGACTGATTGTCAGGAAAAAGATGAGTGCGGGAATAATCTTCATGGCTGAGGCTTTTGCTTGAAGTTATTGAAAAAATCACAAATCATGTCGCTTCGGAATGTCAGGATTGACGAAAGTGAAGCCTCTCGCTTCATCACTTTCAAAGAAATCCACCTGCATACCCATCAAAAACATATAATGTTTTTTTTCAATCAAAACCGGGATTCCGGCAATCTCAAATTGCTGATCTTCAGGCTTGGCCTTATCAAATCCTAAAGCATAAGACATTCCTCCACAACCACCGCCTTTCACTCCAACTCTTAAAAAATAATCCTCAGGAATATTCTTGGTAGCCATGATGTGCTTGATTTCTGCTTGTGCTTTTGGGGTGATTTGGATGGGGATCAGCATGCGGGAAAAATCAATTTTTTTTGTCTTTGGTTCAGAATCTGCCGTAAAATTATCGATTCGGCCGGTTTTTTGACTAATCAGAATTGCTGATATTCGAATACTAAATCTCATCCATGGAATACTTTCTAGATCTTCTCAAACTGATTCTACCCGCTGCGGCAGTTTTGTATGGCATGTACCTCGTGGTCATGTCCTTTCTCTCCAAAGAGCGTGAAAAAATGCTAGTGGATCTAAAAACCCAGAATTCTCAAACCATCATGCCTATTCGACTTCAGGCAGCCGAAAGGCTTTGTCTTTTGTTGGAAAGAATAACTCCCAATAATCTGGTAAGAAGATCCAATCCCAATCAATTTTCTGCCTCAGAGCTTCACCCTATGCTGTTGAATGAAGTAAGGGAGGAGTTTAACCACAACCTGAGCCAGCAAGTGTATTTCTCGGATGAAACTTGGGAGTCTGTGCGTCGGGCTGTGGAGGAGGTGGTGACGATTATCAATCTCGGAAGACAGTCTTTGGAAAACGAAGAGGCAACTGGGATGGATTTTGCCAAGGCAATTTTTGCAATTTCATTGGATCGAAAAAATGATGCGATTTCCTATGCCTTGAAGCAGGTGAAATCCGAAGTGCAGCTTTATTTCTAGTAGTATGGCAGTTTTACCCGAAAAACCGAAAAATATCCTTGACCGCGCTAAAGCTCTTTTTGGAAAGCAGGTGGAGGCTATTATTCGGCAAGAACAGAAACTGGTAGAGCTCGTGCAGAAGACCCTAACCAAATTATCCAAAGTAAAGGGCAATCCAAAAGTCCAGAAATTTCTCCAGCCAATCCAGATATTTATCCGAATGCTCAAGGCTCATTTTCGAGGGGAGCATAAAATGGCCTATAGTACTTTGGGCTTGATAGTACTGGCTTTGGTTTATTTCATTTCTCCATTGGATATCATCCCTGATTTTTTGGGATTTCTCGGATTTGCAGATGACTTGTCTGTGATCATGGCAGTGTATGCAAAAGTCAGAGACGAGGTTGAGAGTTTTTTGGAATGGGAGCGAACCCAAGATATCTAAGTGCTGTTGTCCTTCTAAAAAATCGAAGGAATGGAGTATTTAAGTCACCCTGTCACCCCAACAATTTTTAAGAAAGGATTTTCGTATCCGGAGTTTGTGAAATTTACTGAGCAATTGGTGGCCGAAAATCGGACTACCGGCGCAAACCAAAGTGAGGCTTATCTGGATTACACCCGAATGTGTCTTCAGCGCATGAATCGCTGGGATAAGACGGCCAAAGTTTCGCCGGAAATGCAGGCCTTGATCGAGTCAATTCAGGAACCGCAATTTTGGTTGGTTATTACAGAAGCTTGGTGCGGGGACGGTTCACAGTCAATTCCTTATTTGGCAAAACTCGCTGAACTGAATCCTAAAATTGAATTGAGAATCATCATGAGGGATGAATACCCGGAGGTAATGGATGCCTACCTGACAAATGGCGCTAGATCGATTCCCAAACTGGTTGCTTTTTCAGAGAATTTGAAGTGTGAATTGTTCACTTGGGGTCCAAAACCTCAATTTTTGATGGATCTATACAAGGAATACCGCCATGATTCTAAAGGGAAGACATATCAAGAGTTTTTAGAAGAAGTATATCTTTGGTATGCCAGAAATAAAAATAAGGACTTGGAATCTGAATTATACCCATTAATTCAGGCAAGTCTTATTTCATGATTTAGCCATGAAAATTAGATATCGGGATAGTAAATCACCAAAATTAATCCCATCTGGCCTTAAAAATTAGATTAATACCAGATGAAAATAGCACTTATTACAGGTACCTCCGGATTGGTCGGCATGCAGCTTTTGCACCAACTTTTAAAAGAGGCTCATTATGATTTTATACTCAGCTTGGGCAGGAGAAAACTTGCCTTAAAGCACCAAAAACTTATTCAGATTGAAGGCGATATGTTTCGTCTGAAGGATTGGGATTGGGAAGAAAAAGTCAAAGAACAAGCCCTGGGAGGTGAATATGCTGGATTTTTGCAGGAGATCAAGGAGAAGAAGGCTATTATTCACGCCTATTCGAGCCTTGGCACCACAATCAAAGTGGCAGGATCCAAGGAGCGATTTTACGCAGTTGACCATGATTTGGTAATTGGATTTGGGGAATGGGCAAAAAGCCTGGGTGCCAGCAAATTTCTCTATGTTTCTGCCATGGGAGCGAACCCACACTCTTCCATTTTTTACAATAAGGTGAAAGGTGAAACTGAAGATGACCTCAAGTCCTTAAAGTTTGATTACCTCGGATTATTTCGGCCCGCTTTACTTTTGGGAAACCGGCATGAATTCCGCTTGGGTGAGCAAATTGCTTCTATTGTGATGAAGCCACTTGTCTGGTTGAAATTATTTAAAAATTATAGACCAATCTATGCACATCAAGTGGCTGAGGCCATGGTGCTAACTGCCCAAAGCGCATCCAACCAAGCTCTTGAAATCATTACTTCAGGACAAATGCAAGATTTAAGCAAATGATAGCAGTCATTCAGCGAGTTTCAGAATCTTCAGTGAAAATAGAAGGTATGGTAAAATCATCAATCGGAATTGGTTTGATGGTCCTTTTGGGAATTGAAGATGCCGACACTCAAGAGGATATTGATTGGCTAAGTAAAAAAATAGTGAATCTCAGGATCTTCCCCGATGAAAATGGAGTGATGAACCGGAGTGTTTTGGAGGTGGATGGAGAAATTCTTTTGATTTCACAGTTTACGCTTCATGCGAGTACCAAAAAAGGGAATCGTCCTTCTTACATCAAAGCTTCAAAACCTGATTTTGCGATCCCTATGTACGAGAAGATGATTTTGGCATTGGAAACTGAGCTAGGAAAAAAAATCGGAACCGGGGAGTTTGGTGCTGATATGAAAGTCAGTCTAATCAATGATGGCCCTGTTACCATCGTGATCGATTCAAAAAACCGGGTTTAGAGAACAGAGCAGGATAGCCCTTGAGCTTGAAAAATTTATTTTTAAAAAAGCTCTTGTCTCATGCCTGTACTCTTGTTTTTCCATCTTGTTGGACTTTTGTGGAATATTTGGAATAAAGAATATCCAGCCATTGAAGATTTCACAACACCCGATTACCAAACACCCAATTTGGTCTTTATCCTTGCGGACCAATGGAGAGCTCAGGAAATGGGCTATATGGGGAACACCCAAATTCAAACCCCGAATCTGGACCAATTAGCCTCCCAGAGTTTAATATTTGAAAATTCCATTGCCACTCTTCCTGTTTGCGCTCCGTGGCGGGCCAGCTTTTTGACAGGGCAATATCCTTTGACTCACGGTATTTTTTACAATGACAAGCCCTTGCCCAATGAAGCCCTAACCTTAGGGGAGATTTACCAGGCCGCGGGATATAAAACGGGTTATATCGGCAAGTGGCACTTGAACGGACATCAAAGAGGCGAAGATCCTTTCAGTGGCAGAGATAAACCTGTACCTGCAGATCGAAGGCAGGGGTTTGAGTATTGGAAAGTCCGGGAAGTGACTCATAATTACAACAACAGCTTTTATTTTGATGAAAATGATCAAAAGCAAACTTGGTCGGGATATGATGTTTTTCCTCAGACTGATAGCGCGATCAGCTTTATTTCAAAAAATAAATCCAAGGCTTTTGCTCTGATTCTGTCCTATGGGCCTCCCCATGATCCTTATTTTTCAGCTCCAAAAGAATTTCAAGAACTTTACGATGCCTCCAAACTGGAATTAAGGACCAATGTGCCCGAGGAATTTCAAGACAGTGCCAGGAGGGTTTTAGCCGGATATTATGCACACGCTACGGCCATTGATCATGCAGTGGGAAAGTTGGTTCGAAGCCTCGATAGTTTAGGGATTTCGGATCAAACTATCTTGGTTTTTACCTCCGAACATGGAGACATGCTGATGTCCAAAGGTGTATTGAAAAAGCAAAGACCCTGGGATGAGTCCATAAAAGTCCCGCTATTAATCCGTTACCCGGAAAAGTTGGGTAAATCTTCCAGAAGGCTTTTGAACCCTATCGGAACCCCTGATTTATTGCCTACGATTTTGGGATTGAGTGGAATCAAAAAACCAAAGACTATCGAAGGGCAAGATTTTTCCATGGAAATCATCGCAGGAACTGAATTGAACTCTGACGCGAGTCTGATTATGCTGCCTGTTCCCTTTCATGAATGGCAGTTTTCTAATGGAGGCAGAGAATATCGAGGAATTCGAACAGCCCGATATACTTATGTGAAAGATCTGCGAGGTCCATGGCTGCTCTATGATAATTTCTCGGATCCTTATCAGCTCAAAAATTTGGTAAATGATCCCCAATTCTCAGCATTGCAGAAAGAATTGGAAGGGGTTTTACAAAGAAAACTCAAGGAGCGAAAAGATGAATTCTTACCGGCAGATTCCTATATGAAGAAGTGGAATTATTTGTACGACCGGACGGATAGCATCCGCCCGGCCGATTATTTGTCTCGAAATAGACTTCCTTAGCTTAAAAATGCTTCCAGCCTTGAGCTTTGATCTGGACAGCGGTACCGCTTTTGGTCACTAGATATTTTCCTTCCTCTGCCTTGGTGATATGACCGATGAAGTGGATGTCCGGATGTTTTTCCAGTTTGGCAAAATCCTTTTGATCAATGGTGAAAAGCAATTCATAATCTTCTCCTCCATTTAGGACGCAGGTGATAGGGTCCAAATTTAGCTCCACTGCCGTGTCAAAGGTCTGTTTGTCAATCGGCAGTTTGTCTTCATAGATCGTGGCTCCGACTCCAGAGGCTTTGCAGATATGGAAGATTTCAGAAGCGAGACCATCCGAAATATCCATCATGGAAGTCGGTACTACTTCCAAATCTTTCAATTCATGGATGATGTCCATTCGGGCATCTGGTTTTAATTGCCGGGCGGTCACGAGAGTATATTTTTCCAGATCAGGTTTCATGTCAGGGTTTGCCAAGTAAACCTGCTTTTCCCTTTCCAGAATCTGTAATCCCACAAGCGCTCCGCCCAAATCTCCGGTGACGCAAAGTATATCATTCACTTTGGCACCAGAACGATAGCTGATTTCCTCTTTTTTGGCTTCCCCAATGGCGGTGATAGAGATGACAAGCCCGCTTCTGGAGGCCGTGGTATCTCCTCCAACTAGGTCCACCCCATAGTGCTCACATGCGGCATGAATGCCAGAATACAGGGCATCTACCGCTTCCACTGAAAACCGGTTGGATAATGCTATGCTGACGGTAATTTGCTTAGGGATGGCATTCATCGCAGCAATGTCTGAGACATTCACTGCAACGGCTTTAAATCCAACATGAGGCAGAGGTGCATAAGCCAAGTCAAAATGCACTCCTTCTAAAAGTAAATCCGTGGAAACTACTTTAACTTTATCTCCTGATTCGATGATAGCCGCATCGTCACCAATGCCTTTCAGAGAGGAGGAGTTTTTGATTTTCACCTTTTGATTCAGGTGATCAATTAGGCCAAACTCGCCCAATTCACTTATTTCTGTTCGTTTATCTGACATTATGATTTACGATTTTTGATTTACATTACCTTCTTTCTCCTGTAGACCTGCTTGCAGCAAGCAAGTTTGCACAGAAAAGGACACAGATTTTCGCAGATCAAGTTTTTATTGTTTGATTTTCAGACATTTGTTTGATAGCTGCTTTCTGACTTACTGCATACTAGAAACTGCTCCCAGCCCACTTTTCAAACTTCTAACTTCAGCCTTCTGACTCTCTGCCAACTGCGACTATCAACTGATCACTGCTTCTCCTGACACAATTCCACCAAGACTCCATTTGTACTTCGGGGATGCAAAAATACCACTAATTTATTGTCTGCCCCTTCTTTGGGAGTTTCATTCAGGATTTCGAAGCCTTCTCCTTTAAGTCTGGCCACTTCTGCATGGATATCTTCCACATCAAAAGCGATATGATGGATTCCTTCTGATTTTTTTTCCAAATACTTGGCGATCGGACTGTCCGGACGGGTAGCTTGAAGCAATTCAACCTTAGTTTCTCCTACTTGAAAAAAGCTGGTTTCCACACCTTCTCCTTCCACGATTTCGGTCTTGAAGTGCTTTTTACCCAGGAGTTTTTGAAACAGATCATTGGATTTTCTCAGGTCTGCTACAGCTATTCCGATATGTTCAATTTTCCTCATGCGGTTATTTTGTATCTTTGTGTCTGAATCTTTTTATGCGGAACCATGTTTTCCCCACAATTGAAAGAACTATCAAAAGTAAAGTAAAAATATATGATCATCGTTTCAGACAAGGCTAAAGACCGAATTCTTGAATTGAAAAGAGAAGAGGGCCGAACAGAAAATGAAAATATTCGAGTTTCTGTAAAAGGAGGCGGCTGTTCCGGATTGATGTATGATTTGGGTTTTGATGATCAAATTATCGATACGGACCATGTTTTTGAAGACAAAGGTGTCAAGATCATCGTCGATCGCAAAAGTTTACTATACCTTGCCGGAACTACCCTAGAGTTTTCAGATGGACTGAACGGTAAAGGATTCCAGTTTGTCAATCCCAACGCCAGCAGGACCTGCGGATGTGGGGAAAGTTTCTCAGTGTAAAAAAATCATTTTCCGAACTCAACAAAAAGCAACTCTTCGTGGTTGCTTTTTTCATTTCCTAGCCCCGGAAAAAACTGGAAAGTACCCGCCCATTTTACCCTTCAATTCTTACCTTTGCCCACGATAAAAAAGACCCAAATATGGAAGAACAAGTCAAAAAAATAGCCCTAAACGACCTTCACGTAGCTCTTGGAGGAAAAATGGTCCCTTTTGCGGGCTTTAACATGCCTGTACGTTACAGCTCGGACAATGAGGAACACCTTTGCGTGAGAAACGGTGTTGGGGTGTTTGATGTGTCCCATATGGGGGAATTTTTGGTGGAAGGTCCAGAGGCCTTAAACTTGATTCAAAAGGTAACCTCAAATGATGCATCCAAATTGGTAGTGGGTCAGGCTCAGTACTCTTGCTTTCCAAATGAAACCGGAGGAATTGTGGATGACTTGATCGTTTACAAGTTTTCGGATGAGAAATACATGTTGGTGGTCAATGCTTCCAATATCGATAAAGACTGGGCTTGGGTAAACCGGCATAATACCATGGGAGCCCAACTTACCAATGTTTCTGACCAATATTCACTTTTTGCGGTTCAGGGACCAAAAGCCATTGAAGCAGTTCAATCTTTGACACCTGTGAATCTTTCCGAGGTCAAATTCTATCACTTCACTGTTGGGGAATTTGCAGGAGTCCAAGACGTCATCATCTCAGGTACAGGCTACACGGGTGCGGGTGGATTTGAGATCTATGTGAAAAATGAAGATGCTGAAAAGGTCTGGAAGGCAATTTTCGAAGCCGGAAAAGACTTTGACATCAAACCAATCGGGCTAGGTGCAAGAGATACCTTGAGATTGGAAATGGGCTATTGTCTTTATGGAAATGATATCACTGACACGACTTCCCCTATAGAAGCGGGTCTGGGTTGGATTACCAAGTTTACCAAAGACTTCATCAATTCTGAGTCCCTAAAAGCCCAAAAAGAAGCTGGAGTAGAAAGAAAATTGGTGGGTTTTGTGATGCAGGAACGAGGAATTCCTAGAGGGCACTATCCAATTGTAGATGCATCGGGAGAGGTGATCGGTGAAGTGACTTCCGGGACGCAGTCTCCAAGTATGGGTGTGGGAATCGGTTTGGGTTATGTCAAAACTGAATTCAGCAAACCTGGAACGGAGATTTTTATCCAAGTAAGAAATAAAAACCTGAAAGCTCAGGTCGAAAAACTCCCTCTTTTTAAAGCTTAATGCAGCAAATCGAAATCTGTTTTAGTCCGGATCTTATCCAGCACCATGAGTTAGATGACAAAATCGTAGTAGTAGTCGATATTTTTCGGGCTACTTCTACGATGGTTGCTGCCTTGGCCAATGGAGTCCAAAGAATTCTTCCTTTTGCAGATCTAGAATCTTGCCGCAAGATGCAGGATCAAGGCTATAAAATAGCCGGAGAGAGGAATGGGCATACCGCTCCTGGTTTTGAACTGGGAAATTCCCCCGTCGCTTTTTTGGACAATGCCTTTGAGGGTATTCAACTGGCTATGACGACCACGAATGGCACACAAGCCATTGACAAATCCAAAGGAGCAGCAGAAATCCTAATCGGTGCTTTTCCCAATCTTCAAGCTACTGTTTCTTACATTCAAGCCCAGAAAAAGGATGTATTGATTCATTGCGCGGGATGGAAGGGACGCTTTAATTTGGAAGATTCCCTATTCGCTGGTGCTCTGGTCAAATCCCTGGAATCCACTCATGCTGCTGAAGAGGATGGGGCCTTGGCCATGAAGTCACTCTTTGAGAAAGAAGGTCATCAGCTGAAGAAATACCTTTCTCAGGCCTCTCATGCCAAACGACTCCAGAATCATGGAATTGAAGCAGACATTGATTTTTGCTTAACTCTTGATCTGTATGATCTGGTGGTCAAAGTGGATAATGTGGGATTTTTGGTTGGCGCCTAGGAATTTGATTTTTTGTACCGAATAATTTTATAGTTTTAAGAGTTGATCTTAAAGCTATGATTCTAATTCTTTGGGGAGTTTTAAACCTTTTTTTAATGTTGGCTTTCTTTTTCTTCCTAATGGCTTTACTCTTTCGGGGCAGGAAATTTTTGGAAGGATATAATCGAAGTTTCGTCGTGCTGGTTTTGGTAGTAGGCTTTGGAGGATTTTTCATGAGATCCAAGCCTAAAAAGGAAGATATCAAACTAGTCTATGGAAAAATGGAAACGATCAAAATTAAATACAATTGGACAAACTCACTTTTTTTGAATTTGGTCAGAGATCCTGAGACTGGGGAAATTCTTCAGGAAGAAAGTAGTTCAATCATGAGCGGATTGGTGGCTGGAATTGATTGGCACCATGTTAGGATTTCTGAATTCGGAGATCAAAAGATTCTCGAAGGGTTCATCACTTGGAGATTATTAGGCTGGAGAATCCTTGATTCATTTCATTATCTGGAGGTACCTAATTTAAATCCTTCCATAGAGTGACCTTTGTCATGATTATTTCGGGTTTTTTGGGATAGTATTGTTCAAAGATCAAAACCCGATAAATATGATTAAGAAGCATCCCCTAACAGAAGAATTTCCAGAATTCGAAGGAAAAATCCTCGAAATGAAAGTGGATAATGAGCATTTTAAAAACCTTTTTGAAGCCTATGACGCACTAGACCATGAAATTTATCGAATCGAGTCTGATTCAGAGCCTGCTTCTGATGAGACAGCTAACCAGCTTCGAATTAAGAGGCTTCATCTGAAGGATGAGATTTATAAGTTTCTGAAAGAGAATTAACACTAAATCCGGATTTTGATAAGCCCAAATAAGCGTTTGACTTTTGTTGGGAAATCAAAATCCGGTTTTTTTGACCTCATTTTGGAGTTTGGAGGCGATCGATTCCTTTCAACACATTTTCAGAACCCTTTTTCAAATTTTCCGCAGGATAGGTGGAGAGTTTTCTAACTTCATTGGAAATTATTTTGAAAACCACCTTACCAGCCAATTAGGATGAGAAGATATTTGTTGCTGCTCGGATTGATTTCCTTTTTTTCATGTACAAACAAGGAAGATTCCACTCCCTTACCTAGGATTGCCATTGCCGGATTAGCGATAGAATCCAGTACATTTTCACCTGCCAGATCCACTGCTCAGGCTTTTCGGGTGCGGACGGGGGAGGAAATTTTTTCCTATTATCCCTTCATGGAGCCTGATTCTGCGAATCGAAAGCGCGCAGAATGGTTCCCGACTTTGAGAGGCCATGCAATTCCGGGAGGAATGGTGACCCGAGAAGCCTATGATTCACTTGTGGGCGTCACGCTGGAAATGCTCAAGCAAAACTTGCCTTATGATGGGCTATTTTTTGACATTCACGGGGCAATGAGTGTGGAGGGATTGGATGATCCGGAAGGGGATTTCATTATCAAAGTAAGAGAAGTTGTCGGGCCTGAAACCTTAATCTCAACCTCCATGGATTTGCACGGGAATGTTTCTCCACGACTTGCCGAAAACTCTGATTTGATCACTTGCTATAGAATGGCTCCTCACGAAGATGCTTTGGAGTCGAAAAAAAGAGCAGTGGACAATCTTTTGGAACGATTGGAAAGCGGGAAGGGTAAGCCCAAATTCAAGGCATGGATCCCGGTTCCGATCCTTTTGCCGGGAGAAAAAACCAGTACTCGAATTGACCCCGGAAAATCGCTTTATGCTAAAGTAGATCCGGAGACCCAAAAAGATGGTGTGATTGACGCAGCAATCTGGATTGGGTATGCCTGGGCCGATGAACCCCGGAATCATGCGGTAGTGATGGTCACCGGAGATGACGAAAAGCAGGTAAAAGAGAGTGCTGAATATTTGGCAAAAAGATTTTGGGACGTCCGCAATCAGTTTGAATTCGTAGCGCCTGTGGCTTACTTGGATGAAAGCTTGGAAATGGCCTTAAAAAGTGAGAAAAAGCCATTCGTAATCTCTGATATGGGAGATAATCCCACAGCAGGTGGTGCAGGAGATGTCACTTGGACCTTGAATGAGATACTGAAGAGACCTGAGTTTAAAAGCGAGAATGGACCCGAGCTGATTTATGCTTCAATTCCAGGGCCAGAATTGATTGAAAATGCATTGAAGGCCGGAGTCGGGAATCCTGTTCAGGGAAAAGTGGGTGCGATGGTGGACGATCGATTTGCACCGCCGATTTTGCTGAAAGGAACTGTAGCTGCCATCAAGGAGGGAGACAAAGATGCTGACGTGGAAGTGGTAGTCAAGGTAGGCTCTGTAAATGTAATCGTCACCAAACGCCGGAAGCCCTATCACCATGAAAAGGACTTTACAGACCTCGGACTAAGCCCGCGAAAATCTGATATTGTGGTCGTCAAGATTGGATATTTGGTGCCCGAACTCTACGACTTGCGCGGGGATTGGGTGATGGCTTTGACTCCTGGAGGAGTGGATCAAGATTTGGAGAGACTAGGCTACAAGCGAATCAATCGACCGATGTTTCCCTTGGATAAAGATATGTCTGAACCTGATTTAAGTGTGAGATGGATTAAATCCTCCGGTTCAAAATAAATCAAAGGGGAGTGCTTTTTTTAGGATCAGAAAGCTTCCCCAAATGTAAAATAGAATTGAAAAGGCTCGCCGGGCGAATGGGCAAGATCCAGTCTCAGGTTGAGCTTTTTTTCTTGATTCAATTGAAATCTTCCTCCTACGCCATAGGTGATCTTGGTGAGGTTGAAATGAAGAGGGTTTTCACTTGAAAAAGCGTTTCCGGTTCCACCAAACGCTACAATTCCCCACCTAGGAAGAAATTTGTAGCGGTATTCAGCCTGCAATGCGAAAAGATTCTTTTCCCGGTATTTGCCTTCAAATAAACCTCTGAGGAGCTTGTTTCCGCCTAACATTGGCAGGGCGAAAAAGGGAACATCTCCAAAAGTGATTTCAGAAAATGCTTGTGCTGCGAATACTTGATTTTTTCCAAGAGGGAGTATTTTTCTAAAGTCAGAAATGGCTCGAACGTAAGAAAACTCCCCTCCAAAAATCCCCCCAAATGCTTGAAGCCCGGCTTCAAAATAGACTCCACTTTCAGGGTAGAGTTGGTTGTTTCGGGAGTCATGGAGAATCAAAGGTCCCAAACCGGAATTTCTCCCGCCTTGACTTCCGATAATTTCTCCATTAGCCAAGGCCCCGTCTTCCTGAAGCTCAAAAATATTCATGCCGTCAAAACGAAACCCTCCTCCTAAAAACCAGTTTTTTCCAATGTTTCGGACATAGTTGAATCTAAGTCGAGGGAATTTGGCAGAGTAAATTTCTTCCGAGTCCTGATTGACATTCATTCCCTGTCCGAAATAAAAAAATACATAGTCGTACCATCCCATTTCCCCATACCATAAAGACCGATTCTTAGGCGAAAAAATTCTCCCACTGACGTAGCTTAAAAACTGATTTCTGAGTGAGTAGGCAAGTCCCGCTGTTAGCTGACTCTCATAAGTGGTAGATATGCTATCCAGGTTAAATGTGCTGACTCCCCCAACTCCAAATACCCATTTTGTCTCAGGAGTAAAGTAAACCACAGGGAGAACGGCAAAAGTCATTTCTTTATCCATTTTCCTTTCCGCCATTTGAGAAAATACCGGGTTAGTCAGGGCATTTGAAAAAATAAAAATGAAGAGCAGGAAAGAGGTTGACTTTTGCATATCAAAAAATACGAAGTGAACCTCTATTTCCGATGACTAAAGAGGCTTTACCTCCTTAGCGTAATTTTTCATTGTCCTGATGCCTGTTAGCATCTCGGATATTTTTTTTCTCGAAGTTCTTTTGGAGAGCTTGAGTCAGATCGACTCCCGTTTGATTGGCCAAACAGATCAAAACCCATAATACATCTGCCATTTCATCTCCCAAATCCTTACCCTTATCCGATTCTTTAAAGGATTGTTCTCCATAGGTTCTGGACATAATGCGGGCAAGTTCCCCGACCTCTTCCATCAGGATGGTCATATTGGTTAGCTCGTTGAAATACCGAACCCCCACTGTTTTGATCCATTGATCTACAAGATTCTGAGCCTCTGAAATGGTAATTTCCTTTATATCCTTATTCATTTCTGGTATTTATTGGACGGTAGGTTAACTTCATAATTTCTGAAGAAGTTGAACAAATTGATCAATTTCTTCCTCAGAATTATAGATATGCGTTGACACCCGAATAGCATTCAATCCAGCTTCGTGGATTTGCCGAACTCGAAATCCATTTTTGGAAATTTTTCGGTTTAACTCCTCGGCAGGAATAGAAGGGGACCGAAAAGTAATCATTGGAAGTCTGGATTGAGGTTCTTCTGGACTGAGAATTTCAAATGAGGTTCCTAGATCCTTCATCTGTTCATAAAGTCTTTGATTCAAAGTTCTTAACCGATCTTCAACTTTTTGCTTTCCAATTGCAGTGTGGAAGTCCGCTGCGGCTTTCACTCCTGCATACAAGGACTTGCTTTGGGTGCCATAATCAAACCGATGGGCTGTATCCACATATCCTTTCAAAATCGGAGGAGAACTCAGCATATCCCATCCAAGATCTGAATACCCACCGATCTGTAAGGCTTGAAGCTCGTTCAATTTTTCTTTTTTCACATATAAAAAGCCTGTCCCGCTAGGGCCTAAAAGCCATTTATGAAAGCAACCCGCGTAGAAATCACATCCGAGTTCATGAAGGTTTAGGTTAAAAGTACCCGCACCATGTGCACCGTCAATGGCTGTATAAATCCCTTTACTTCTGGCATAATCTGATATTTCCCGGATTGGAAATACCAATCCGGTTGTACAGGTGATATGGGGAATTGCGATGACCTTGGTCCTCGGACCACAAAGGGATTTCACGAGGTCTAGATTCTCTTCTTGGGTGTTTGCAGGGCTGAAAGCTTTCAAAATAATTCCGTCCAATTTGGCTCTGTTGAGCCAGGGCAAGGCATTGCCGGCGTGGTCGTGAGTTGTGAGAATAACCTCATCTCCTGCTTTCAACGGAAGGCCCCAAGCCATGATGTTAATCCCCTCTGTGGTGTTGTGAGTAAGACTTAATTCCTCGGTTTGACAGTTTAAAAATTCCGCAATTGCAATCCTTTCCTGATCAGTATTTCCATACTCTCCAGTGGTACTGACCAATTGATTGATGGCTTCAACTTTTTCCAATACTGGAAATGGAGCTGGTCCAAACGTGCCATTGTTGAAATACACTCGGTTTTTGGTCAAGGGAAAAGTTTCTCTGACCTGGAACCAAAATTCCGGATCCGGGAGGGAAAAATCGAAATTTGGAGGCTTGGATTTTATTTTCATCCCCAAAATACTAGGCAAGGCTATGCTCAATCCTAATTTTTGGAGAAAAGAACGACGTGGATTCATGGATTTTTGGTTTGGAGTAAAAAGCTAAGGAATCCTCAGTTTTATGCCTTTCCATTTATCCAAAATTTTAAAATTTTCTACTTTGAATAATCGAACATTGGTCAAATTTCGGAAATTAGAATCTTGACCTCGGACCCAATGATGAACCCTAAACCCGAATCTGTTGAGCAGTATTTAAGCTGGTATGAAGAACCCAAAAGAGGGAAACTGGATCAAATGAGAGCCATTTTAAAAAAGGCTTTGCCTGAGGCAAAAGAATTGGTCAGTTACCATATGCCGGCCTATAAGACCTCGGAAGTTTTGGTTTATTTCTCTGGAGCCAAGAATCATTTGGGCTTCTATCCCACCAATTCCGGGGTGGAGGAGTTTAAGAAAGAACTTGAACCTTACGTTACCTCCAAAGGGGCGATCCAATTTCCCTATGAAGAGCCATTGCCAGAGGAATTGATTATTCAAATTGCTCAGTTTAGGCTGGAAGAAGCCAAATTCAGAGCTATCTTGAAAAAGAAAAAGTAGTCTGTTCTAATCTGAAAACTCGGTCTACTGAGGGAGGAATATCTTCGGAATAATGACTCACGTAGATTAGGGTAACGTTTGAGAAAGACAGGATTTTCTCGATGGTATCTTTGAAAATTACCCGCTGGATTTCATCCATCCCCTGAGACGCCTCATCCAAAATTAGCAGTTTGGGTTTTTTGATTAGGGCTCTGCCTAGAAGAGTCCAGCGCTGTTGTTCCAAAGGGATCCTTTGAATTGGAGTTTGGGCAAAGGACTCCAACTGAAATACTGAAAGCCACTTTTCCACTACTGACTCTTGGTCAATAGTGGGTTTTTTATACAAACCCATGGTGTCGAAAAGGCCAGAGGCGATGACTTTATATACAGTTTGGTTCGTGGGGAAATACCTAACCAACTCCGGAGCCACAAAGCCAATCGGCTTTTTAAGCTCCCAAATACTTTCTCCGCTACCTCGCTTCCGTCCAAAAAGCCAAAAATTTTGGGAGTAGGCTTGAGGATTTTCTCCAATCAACAGGCTGATCAGGGTAGATTTTCCAGATCCGTTTTTTCCTTTGAGCTGCCATTTTTCACCTGATCTTACTGTCCAGTCGATTTCATTCAAAATGGTTTTCTCACCATAGCGTATGCTGACTTTGTCCAGACGAATTACTTCCTCTTCGATGATATTTTCCTCTGATAACAAGGTTTTCAATAAAGGAAGATTCCAAGGTAAATGGAGTGAGGAGAAGTGGTCAGTGGGGTAGTTTTCCTTTTCCCAGATCTCAGAAATACCTTCACCTCCCAGCTTTGCTACGTGGGTGATTCCATCCGGAATTTCTTGGGATCCGGTCGTAATCAATACGTGAATTCCGCTCGCTATGATGGCCTTCAAAAAGTCTCCAAATGCTTCCCGGCTTTCTACATCCAGCCCAGTCATGGGTTGATCCATCAGGTAGATTTTGGGTTGCTTCATGAGCCCTAAAGCCAACGCCAATCGTCGAGTTTCACCATTGGAGAGTTTCAAAATTGAGGAGTCCAGGAGGTGTTCTAAGCGCAATAATTTTGTGACCTTTTCGAAATTCCATGGACCTGAAATTTCGGGGGAATTGTTCAGAATATATTCTTTGACGGTATCGGCTTCTTCGGATTCAGAGCTGTTGAATCGCTGTTGGAAATAGAAGTTTTGGAGGTTGGATTTGTTCTTGAATTTATACTGCTGCGAGACATAAGAAATCAAATCCCGGAAGCTGTGAACTTTACCTTCGGAAGTTTTTTGGCTCACATATTCCTGTGCAAAATCCAACGAAATCTTTCCCTCCGGCAGGTGTGTAGTCCCTCGAATAGTTTCTAAAAATGCGGTTAATTCTCTCCCAGAATTTCCTGTAAATGCCCAATGCTGTCCTTCTTCCCAAGCAAAGCTTAGATTTTGAAAGGTGGTTTTTCCCAGATGATTTACGCTAGCCCGACTTATTTGGAGAATCAGATTGGTTTTCAAAATCTTAGGTTTGAGATATAGTTTTGAAATTATAGCTTTTCGTCTGGAATTGAAAAGATTAGCCGATTGACTTTAATTGGAGGTATAAATTAATGTTGATAAAATATTGATAACCATAATAAAAAAGGCTTTTACTGAAAGTGTCAATAAAAGCCTTTTTTCTTAATCATTCGGATAGGGGACGTACACAAAACTGGTAAATGCCCCGTCAATCACAAAGAGGCAGCAGAACTCATCCGGGTCTTTGTATGCTTTTTTGAAATCCTCCAAAGCCTCTTCGGAGATCAGTTTCCTTTGGACAAATTCATCTACATAGGTGATGAAATAATTCCAGTCCAAGTTCTTTTCAGCTTTGCCGATAAAGATCTTTCCGATAGGTTGCATATCCTTTGAAATGGGGAAAATGGGATAGTCCGAAAATCCCCGTGACTTGACCTGGTAGGCGGCCTCTTTGAGGACGTCGGAGATCTTCACAAAATCGCTGGTGATCGTGCCGAGATACTTCCCGTTAAGTTCTGGATCGTTGAAATCTGAGATCATGGTTTAAGGGTTAAGCGTACTACATTTTCGACATGATAGGTCTGTGGAAACATATCCACCGGCTGGATTTTTTCCACTTGGTATTTTTCCCCCAACAGGGCTAAATCCCTTGCTTGGGTAGCGGGATTGCAGGAGACGTAAACGATGGTCGGAGCCTCTAGGCGAAGTAGCATTTGTACCACCTTTTCATCCATTCCTGCACGCGGTGGATCGGTGATGATCACATCCGGTTTGGCATGGGAAGAAATGAATTCCTCATTGAGAATTTCTTTCATGTCTCCTGCATAAAAGAGTGTATTTTCTATCCCGTTGATTTGGGAGTTAAGCTTCGCATCTTCGATGGCAGCCTCTACATATTCCACTCCGATCACTTGCTTGGCTTGCTTGGCCACAAAGTTTGCGATGGTACCTGTTCCGGTATAAAGGTCATAAACCACTTCATCGCCCTTGAGCTGGGCAAAATCACGAGCCACCTTGTAGAGTTCGTAGGCCTGCTTGGAGTTGGTTTGGTAAAAGGACTTTGGTCCCACTCGGAACTTTAAGCCTTCCATTTCCTCCTCGATGTAAGGAAGACCGGAATAGGTCACCAATTCCAAATCGTGGAAAGTTTCGTTGCCTTTGGTATTGATCACATAAAGCAGGGAAGTGATTCCTGGGAATTTTTGTTTCAAAAACTCCATCACAAGCCTGATTGACTCAGGGTCATTTTCTCCAAACTGGACGATAACCATGGTTTGTCCGGTGCTAGTAGTCCGGATGATGAGATTTCTCAAAAGGCCAACTTGCTCCCGGATATCATAAAAGTTGAGCTTATTTTCCAGCGCAAATTCTCGAAGGGAATTCCGGACTTCATTGGAGATTCCACCTTGGAGATAACAATGTTCGATGTCGATGATTTTATCAAACATTTTGGGGATATGAAATCCCAGCGCATTTCGGTCAAATTCTTCTCCGGAGCGGATTTGGTCGAGGGTCAACCATTTTTTATTGGAAAAAGTAAAATCCAGTTTATTGCGGTAATACTGAGTGTTGGCAGAACCCAAGGTAGGAGCAACTTCGGGAATTGGAACTTTGGCAATTCTCTGGAATTGATCCACTACTTGTTGACGCTTGTAGTTTTTTTGAAGATCGTAATTGATATGCTGCCATTTGCAACCTCCGCAGGTGCCAAAGTGCGAGCAGAATGGTTCAATCCGGTCTTTGGAATACTCATGGAAATTAATGGCTTCTCCTTCCATAAAGGAGCTTTTCCCCTTGGTAATCCGCACATCTACCACGTCCCCCGGGGCCACATTATTCACAAACACCACCTTCCCCTCATGATGACCCACGCATTTGCCTTCGGAGGCGATGCGCTCAATCAAGAGATTGGTGATGACCTTATTTTTCATTTTTCTCGACATGGCCGCAAAATTAGGGAAAATGAAGGACATGATGATTAGAAACACGACGCCCCTCTGGGGCTACAATCAAAACACCCCTCCGGGGCTAGAATGACAACACTTTGCTCGAGCTTCAATCAGAAGACTCCGCTGGAGTTGGATTTTGTTTGGTTCAGCGCCAGAGGCGCGTTCTGGTTTTAGAAAAAATATATATTGGTGAGGAGCTCCAACGGAGCGATTTGATTCAATATTTGAAATCAATGAGTTTTTTAAGATTATAGTAATTGATTAAGGTGTTTGATATCAAATAATTGAATTATGGCGAATACATATCACCAAGTTTACATTCAGCTGGTTTTTGCTGTTAAAGGAAGGCAAAGCTTTTTAAAATCCGATTTCAGGCAGGAGTTTTTTAAGGTAATGTCTTCCATGATTAAAAGCCTTGGCCATTTCCCCATCATTGGCAACGGTATGGCTGACCATGTTCATTGTTTGGTTGGTTTAAATCCAGACAAAAAAATTTCTGATTTAGTGAAGGATTTGAAAGTTGACTCAGACCATTTTTTGAAAGATAAAAATTGGGCTCCGGGAAAATTTCAGTGGCAAAATGGATAAGGGTTTTCTCCTACTCCAAGTCTCATTTGAACAACGTTTACAATTATATTTTGAATCAGGAAATTCACCATCAAAAAAGGAGCTTTGAGATGGAATACAAAGCCTTTTTGAAAAAATTCGAGATTGAATTCAAGGAGGAATATTTGTTTGAATTTTATCCTGAAGGAAATCAAATTATATAATTGGGATAGATTTTTGGTCAATTAAAACGCCCCTCCTGGGCTACAATCAGAACGCTCCTCTGGGGCTACAATGAAAACGGCCCTCCTGGGCTACAAACACAACGCTTCAAAGGAGCTACTATTCTAATGGTTTTTAAAAGCTGTTCACCTCCTTTCCCTATCTTTACCCTCAAATTTTACCCATGAATTTCAAAGACAAAGTCGTCATTATTACCGGTGCCACTTCAGGAATCGGTGAAGCTTGCGCTGAAGTATTTGGTCGGGAAGGTGCCAAAATCGCAATTACCGGCAGAAATCCAGAGAAACTTCAAGCTTCCTTGCTTAAACTCCAGTCAAAAGGCATCGAAGCAATTTCCATTCTTGCTGACGCAGCCTCAGAACAGGACAACCAAAAGATTGCAGCGGAAACCATAGCCAAGTTTGGTCGCATTGATATTCTGATCAACAATGCGGGGATTTCCATGCGGGCTTTGTTCCAGGACTTGGATTTGGAGGTATTCAGAAAGGTCATGGATACCAATTTTTGGGGTACCGTTTACGCCACCAAGTATTGCCTTCCAGAGATCCTCAAGTCCAAAGGATCGATCATTGGAATTTCTTCCATCAATGGATACCGGGGCACTCCGGCTCGGACGGCTTACACAGCCAGTAAATATGCCATGAATGGCTTTTTTGAATCACTTCGCACTGAGGTGATGAAACAGGGCGTTCATGTGCTGGTAGTAGCCCCTGGCTTTACCTCCTCGAATATCCGCAATACCGCTTTGACAGCAGATGGCTCTTCTCAAGGAGAATCTCCACGTGACGAGGCCAAAATGATGAGTTCTGAAGAAGTAGCCGAACACATCCTGAAAGCTACCCTGAAACGCAAACGGGACATCGTCTTGACAACCCAAGGCAAATTGGCTGTTTTTCTAAATAAATGGATGCCGGGAATTCTGGACGGAATTGTCTATAATCAGATGGCCAAAGAAAAAGACTCGCCTTTTAAATAAATGCCCGAATCCGTATTTCAAACCTACCTCAATCGGCTCAATGACCTGTCTGCCAAAAACAGGCTCTTGTATTTGCCCCGATTGGAAGGATTTGGAATGGTGGATGTTCGGGAATTTGATTTTTTGACAGGATTTCCCGCTTTTGATATTCTCAGACAGTTGATTCAGGGAAAAAAGGAAATCAATCTCATTCCCGAGATTGACCCAAGGGTAGGAGAGTCCAATCAGCTCTCCAAAAAATTAGGCAGGTTGGCAGTCCGTGACCAATTGACCCAAGAGGAAACAGGCGAGCAGAGTTTGTACCTAACTTGGTTGTTTGCCGAAGGAAAGCTTCCCAATGGACAGGTTCTAAGAGCTCCATTGCTGTTGAAGCCGATTTCATTGGACCGGAAGAAGGGTAACTGGATTTTGCAGTCCAAAGATCACTGGCAGTGGAATCCAGCTTTTTTGCTGGCTTGGAGACATGCCGTGAAAACTTCTTCAGAAAGCTCGGTGACTGACGGAATGCTTGAAGATCTTCCTTCGGATACCACTGAATTCAGAACAAAACTCAGCTCCCTAATTCAGGAAAATTTTCCCATTCAGGTCCAGTCCAACATTTTTGAAGATCAGATTTTATCGTATCCGAATTCTCAGATCTCCTTGGATCAAGAGCGCATGGAGGATGGGAAAATGGCGCTTAGACCCTATGCTGTCATGGGTCAATTTGCTCAGAAGTCCAGCTTTCTTTTTTCGGACTACGAGGAGTTGATTCATAGTCATGGAGAGGAAAGCTTGGAAGACCTTTTTCAGTCCTTTTTCAGTGTAAAATCTGAGCAAGCAATCATCCGGGAGGAAAACTTGTTTCCGGTATTTCCATTGGATGCTTCCCAAGAAAATGTGTTAAAACAGGTGCGCCAGGGAAAAAGCTTGGTCGTGGAAGGCCCTCCCGGAACCGGAAAATCTCAATTGATCGCCAATTTGGTTTCGGACTATATTGCCAGAGGAAAAAAAGTCCTGGTCGTTTCTCAGAAAAGAGCAGCCTTGGATGTGGTGTATGAAAGAATGGCTCAGCAAGGCTTTGGAGATTTTTTGGCTTTGGTTCATGACTTTCAGGGTGATCAAAAGCTTCTTTTTCAAAAAATCAAAAAGCAGATCGATTCCATCGATAATTACCAAGAACAAAACCGTGGGATTGATTCCATTCATCTGGAAAGAGAGATTTCTCTTCTTTCCCGAAGCATTGCCCGACTGGAGGAAAAGTTTGAGGAGTTTCGAAAGGCTCTTTTCGACGACCAGGCTGCTGGAATTCCTATCAAGGCCATGTATTTGAAGGCCAATCTTAATGGCTCGTCAGTAAAATCTTCGGATTTTCTTCAGTTGAATTTTGTTCAAGCAAGCCAATTTGAGCATGATTATGCCGTTTATGCTACTTATCAGAGAACATATGCTGCAGGTTTTTGGGCGGACCGGATTTCTTTTTCCAAACTCAATCCCAGTGATTTTACTCAGGTAAGCCAAGCCTTGAACGGCTTGGAGGAATTTAGAAAGCAAGTAGGAAATAAGATTCCGGGAAGGGAGTTTTTATCCTTCTTGGAAGAATATTTCAGAAAACAAGATTTGGTTTCCAAAGTGACCAAATTTATTCAGCTATGGCAGGCTCATTCAGACCAGAAGGCGGCTTTTTCTATTCTTTTTTCCAAGCAGGAAAAGATAAAACTCCAATCCTTTAGAAAATTCCTTGTTCAGGCAACCGAGCAAGAGCGAGGATTTCGGTTTGATTTCCAAGGTGACCACCAGTCAATATTGGAGGAAGTTAAAACTGCTCTCCCTTTGGTAAAAAGCTTTTGGGGAAAGATTCAATTCACTTGGAAAAAATCAAGTTTCGGACATCTTGTGGACCTTTTACAGCGTCATCAGCTGAAATTTGAGGAAGAGAAACTGCTTGAAATCCAAGGTGAACTTCAGTCAAGGATTTCCCTTCAGGAGGAGTTGGATTCCCTGGAAAAACCACTCCAAATACAATTGAGTGGAAATTCAGAGAAAGATCTCAACACCCTAAATTCGGTATGGGACCTTTTGGAAGCCTGGAATCAGATTCCTGAAGTGTATTCCTTTCAGGATTGGAAGACGATGGGATCTACCCGATTTGGGGAAAGCCTAGAAGAGCTGAGGGGGCTTCTAGATATTTTGGAAAAAGAGCAACTTTCCTGGAAGGCTCATCTTTCCACCAATCAAATCCTAAAGGTGTTTAAACTGAGTTTGGAGGAGGCTTTTCCTGAAAATCCTCTAATCTGGAATTCCGTTTTTTCCGAATTGGTAGATTTTGACCGGTTTTTAGAAGAGTGGAAATTCATGGGATTGGGTCAAAAGCTTTGGGAGGAATTTGAAGGGCTGGAGGCCCAAATTCAGGCTTTTTGGAATGGGTGGTTTTTGGCTTGGATAGAAGAGATCGAGCGAAGAAATCCTGTTTTAGGAGAGGCAGGAAGTTTTAAGTTTTCTAGGGAAATGGAGGAATTGAAGCATTCCATTCTGGAAAAAAGGAAGATTTCCGGCCAGATGGCTTTGCTTCGCTTAAGGGAACAAGTCAGCGATGGATTGGAATTTAACCGCCTGGGCAACCGACTGACTTATCGCGAACTTCATCATCAAGTATCCAAAAAAAGACAACGCTGGCCCGTTCGTAAATTGGTTCAGGAATTGGGCGATGAGATATTTCGCCTACTGCCGTGTTGGCTGGGAAGTCCGGAGACGGTTTCTGCTGTTTTTCCGATTTACGACTACTTCGATTTGGTGATTTTTGACGAAGCTTCTCAATGTCCTGTGGAGCGGGGTTTACCGGCGATGCTTCGTGGGAAGCAGGTAGTTGTTGCAGGGGATTCCAAACAGTTGAGACCATCTGATTTCTATCAAATCAAATGGGAAAGTGAAGAGGAAGGGTTGGAATACGAGGCGGAGTCTTTGCTGGAATTGGCTGGATTTTATTTTGAAACACACCATCTGAAAGGGCATTATCGGTCTGCAGATCCGGCCCTGATCCATTTTTCCAATAGCCATTTCTATGAGGGAAAACTGGAAACTTTACCGGAATATTCCCTCAGCCAGTCCGGAGAGACTCCTTTTTATTGGGAAAAAGTAGAAGGGGTTTGGGAAAATCAGATCAATCGAATGGAAGCTGAAGCTGTATTGGAGAGAGTGAAAAGGATCCAAAAAGACTATCCTGAAGACTCGATTGGGGTGGTGACTGGGAATTATTTTCAAATGGAACTGATCCGGGAAAGGCTCTGGAAGGCGGGAGTTCAGGAATCTCTCCTTAAGGTGAGAAATATCGAAAATGTCCAAGGGGATGAGTTTGATCAGGTGATTCTTTCGTTGGGCTATGCTCCAAATCGGGAAGGAAAACTGGTGACCAATTTTGGGCTTTTGGGGAAATCAGGATCTGAAAACCGCCTAAACGTGGCGATTTCCAGAGCAAGGAAAAAGTACCATGTCATTTCTTCGATTGAACCGGAAGACTTTCGAGCCGGGCAACTTCAAAATCCCGGACTGTCCTTACTTCGGGAGTTTTTGACTTTTGTGCGTGAGCAGAGCCTTCGAAGGGATATTCCAGTTCCGGGTGTTCTGGTTGCAGAATTCGAAATTAATTGGAGCTTGAAAAACAAACTTTTAGAACAAAATCAAAGCTTTTCTAGGCAGATTCCATCAGCAGTGATGGATTTGGTATTTTCCGACAAGCAAGGACAGCTGGCAGTATTGACCGATGATCAACGTTTTTTCAATGCTTCCAGTGCAAAAGCTGCCATGGCCTTTCATCCGATTCTGTTGGAGGAAAAAGGATGGAAGTGGTTTTGGAAGTGGAGTAGGGAGAGATTAATTAGGAATTAGGAATTAGGAATTAGGAATTAGGAATTAGGAATTAGGAATTTTAAATTTTGAATGATTTATAATTCAATAATTTCAATATATTGAATTAATGAATGAATAATAATTCATTATTTTATAAAAATCTCAATTCTCAAATCTCAAATCTCAATTCAGTATTTTTTGTATGAAATATCATACCTTATTGGTAGATTTGAGTAATAATGAATGATAAATCATCCATGGATATTACTCAGCTATCAGACACTGCCATTCTTCAATTGATCGGGGATTTTGTCAAAAGGAAGCGAATGGATCTCAATAAAACTCAGGATACCTTATCCTATGAGGCAGGGATCAGCCGCTCTACGCTCAGTCTATTAGAGCGGGGCGAAAAGGTCAACTTGATCACTTTGATTCAGGTTTTGCGGGTATTGGATCAGTTGCAGCTCCTGGAGATTTTTGAAGTAAAGCAGCAAATCAGCCCGATCGAATACATTAAGCTTCAGAAAAAGCATGAGCGGCAGCGGGTTCGTAATTCAGATATGGCAGCGGATAATCCACCTTCAGAATGGTAATTGCAGCGGAGATTTGGCTTTGGGACAAACTTGCGGGTGCGATACTTTATGATCCTGCTCAGCAATTGACCAGTTTTGAGTTTGACCGGGGCTTCCTGAAATCAGGATGGGATATTGCTCCGGTGATGATGCCTTTGGCCCAAGGAAAGCGTTTCTATTCTTTCCCGGAACTCAGAAAAGACAGAAATGACCCCTTTGATACGTTCAAAGGTTTGCCCGGGCTGTTGGCTGATATGCTTCCTGATAAATATGGCAATCAGTTGATCAATGCTTGGCTGATCCAGAATAGCCGTCCCACTGATAGTCTAAATCCGGTGGAGTTACTTTGCTTTATCGGGAAAAGGGGAGTAGGTGCCTTGGAAATAAAGCCATCACTACGTCAGGAATCTGCCAGAGCGAGTCTATTGGAACTGGAAAGTTTGGTGGGAATAGCCCAAAAAGTGCTGAATAGCAAAGAAACTTTTCGGACAGATCTTTCGAAAGAGGAAGAGGCCGCCTTGGCGGATATCCTGAAAATAGGCACCTCAGCGGGAGGGGCTCGTGCCAAGGCAGTTATTGCTTTTAATCCGAAAACAGGAGAAGTAAAGAGTGGTCAAGTCAAGGCTCCCAAGGGGTTTTCTTACTGGATCATCAAATTTGATGGAGTTCATGATTCCCAGTTTGGAGCTACGGTGGGATACGGTCGGGTGGAAATGGCTTACTACCTGATGGCCAAAGAAGCCGGAATTGAAATGAATGAATGTCGGCTTTTGGAGGAAAACGGTCGTGCTCATTTTATGACCAAACGATTTGATCGGACGGATTCTGGCGAAAAAATCCACATGCAGAGTCTCTGTGGTATCCGCCATTTTGATTTCAATCAGGTGGGTGTTTACAGTTATGAGCAGGTTTTCGAAACCATGCGGAAGCTAAGATTAAGCTACCCTGAAGCAGAGCAAATGTTTATCCGAATGGTTTTTAATGTTTTGGCCCGAAACTGTGATGATCATACCAAGAACTTTGCGTTTTTGATGGATCAAAGCGGAAAATGGACGCTTTCTCCTGCCTACGATATTTGCCATGCCTACAGGCCCGGTAGCCTTTGGGTGAGCAGTCAATCTCTACAAGTCAATGGCAAGAGGGAGGCAATCACTGATTTGGATTTTCTGGAAGTCGCCCGGAAAATGAACATCAAAAAGCCTGAGGAAAAAATAGAACAAGTCCGCAAGGCCATTCAGCGCTGGAAGGAGTTTGCTGAAGAGGCGAAGGTAGAGCCTAGATTAAGAGATTCGATTCAGCAGACTTTGCTGGTTTAATTCCTTTCCCAAAATCACATATATCCCACAAGCTTATACATCGTAATCCCAATCCATTCTTTAAACAGTTTGGTCCAATACTCCAAGGAGAAAGGGTCTGGAAATAGGAGAGAGGGTATGTCGTATTTGATGTCGTGGGAATAATAATCGGTGGGAAAGGTCGTGGTCTTTAGGCCAACTTTATCAAAGCAACCTTTGGCTCGGGCCATATGGAAAGCTGAAGTGATCAGGATAAATTCCTGGGATAAAGGAATACCTTTCTGGGCCAAAAAGTCTTTGGTGAACTGCGCATTCTGAGCAGTGTTTTTGGCTTGGTCTTCGATCCAGATATCTTCTTCTGGCATTCCGGTCATGATTAGAAATCGCTTGAGTAATTCAGCTTCAGTCTGCGGATTGGAAGGATTAAGTCCTTGTCCACCGGTGATTAGGATTTTTTTGATTTTGCCCATGCGGTAGAGTTGGAGGGCATGGGTGATTCGATCAGCGCCTTTATTGAAAAAAGTCCGGTCATAGGCCGTCTTGCTCATATTCGTTACTCCGGTGAGGACAATGCCGATTTCATGACTTTCTATTTCTTCAAAAGATTTGAATTCAGGTTCCCAAGCCAATAAGGCCAGATTGGAAAGAAAGGGATTGGTGAAAAAGAGCAAAAGACCTATTCCTGTCCAAAGTAATTTTTTGCCCCATTTTCTTCGGATATAAATTGCTCCAATGATTATCAAAATCAACAGAATGGTTAACGGCATGGCCAAAAAACTTAAAAACTGGGAGAGGTAGAAGAACATGGGTGTTTGAATAGTTTCAGATTTGGCAAACTTAATTTAAAGTGTTTTTTTAGTTCACAATTTCTTTGAATAAACTAATGCGAAGGACACAACTCAAAGTAAGCTTAACAATTTTAGCTTCAATTTTTTTATTGGCATGTAATCCCAATCAAAATAATGACATGTTGATTTTTTCAGCATGTGATACAGATTCTCCTAGCCAATCCAAAAAAGAGGAGTTTTCTGTGGCATTAAATTATTGGCTAGAGGAGAATTCTTTGGAAGAATTTTTCCTTGAAAAACCAAATAAATGGAAAGACTCGAAAGCTTGGAGAGAAAGAAAAGGATTAATCCAAAATGAACCGATTTTGAAGTGTATTTCGGAGAAGAAAAAGGCTGCATTTCTTTATATTCCAAAGTCCCGTTTTAAAAAGATTCCAATTGGTCATGAGTACCTCAAGTTTTATATAGTCAATAATACTAATGAGCTTTTATCAATTCCTTCCATTGATAATACCATCGGAAATATTCGTTCGGAAATTTCAAGCGATCAGAGGAGTTGGTTAAGATTTCAGGAAGAAACCCCTGATCCAGGATTTATATGTGGTAATAGCTTTTGGGAGGATGAACTTAAGCCTGGAGAATTCATTGAAATAAATCTCGAAAGTGATTTCATGGGATTTGGCGATTCAACAGTTAATTATCGAATCAACTTTGTTCTAGGTGAGGATACCTTGGTTTCTAATACCATTCCGGTTAATCTTCTGGATTTTCAATTAAAAATTTTTTCACCAAAAACCGAAGAAAAACCCATCTAATCGGCTCCTTACAGAACAGATGTTGTTTACATTACCTATTGTCAGGTGTTTTATGGGTTTATAAAACATTTTAGTAATTCTTTCTATTATCAATCTTCCTTAATCTGATTTGGAAAGCTATTTTTGACCATGCTTTCAAATCAGCCTAACCTATTGCCTTTATTGGAAAAACTTGCAGCCCAACTCGAGGGCAATTTGCAGTTTGACCAACTCAGCCGAACCCTATACGCCACCGATGCCTCTGTTTATCGGGAGATGCCTTTAGCAGTCGCTTTTCCCAAGTCTGAGTCTGATATCCAGAAACTGATTCAGTTTGCCAATGAGAACGGCACTTCCTTGATTCCCCGAACAGCAGGTACTTCTCTGGCTGGGCAATGTGTGGGAAACGGGATCGTAGTGGATGTCTCCAAGCATTTCACCCAAATCTTGGAATTCAATAAAGAAGAAAGATGGGTTCGAGTGCAGCCCGGTGTGGTTCGGGATGAACTCAATCGCTTTTTGAAGCCACATGGATTATTTTTCAGTCCGATCACTTCTACCGCCAACCGGGCGATGATCGGAGGAATGGTGGGAAACAATTCTTCCGGAACGACTTCCATTGTCTATGGGGTAACTCGGGACAAGGTGATTTCTCTTAATACCATTCTCAGCGATGGACAAAAGGTCGTTTTCGGAGAGATCTCTCAGGATGAGTTCGATCGGAAATGTGGGCAAAAAGATCTGGAAGGAACCATTTACCGTCAAATCTTCGATGAACTCAATAATCCTGAAGTCCGAGAAGAAATCCACACTCAATTTCCTAAAAAGTCCATTCACCGTCGAAATACCGGCTATGCAGTGGATGAATTGTTGAAAGCGGAGCTTTTCGAAGGCAAAGAAAAATTCAACTTCTGTAAGTTGTTGGCTGGTTCAGAGGGAACTTTGGCTTTCACAACCGAAATCAAAATTAGCTTGGATCCCTTGCCCGATCCAGTTGAAATCGTAGTGGCTGCTCACTTTGAGACCATTCACGAAAGCATGAAGTCCGCTCAGGTCGCCATGAAGCATCCTGCAACTGCGGTGGAACTGATGGATAAAATCATCTTGGATTGTACCAAAGAGAGCATAGAATACTCCAAAAACCGCTATTTCGTAGAAGGTGATCCCGAAGCATTGTTGATGATTGAGTTTCGAGGAAAAACCCTTGAAGAAGCCATGGCAAAAGGAGAGGCGCTTGTGACTGACCTGAAAGCAGGCGGTTATGGCTATGCTTATCCCATTATCGAACCCGAGAAAGTAGCCTCAGCTTGGGCTCTTCGTGCAGCAGGCCTGGGCCTTTTGGGAAACATTCCCGGCGACCCTAAAGCAGTGGCTTGTATCGAAGACACCGCGGTGGATATAGAAGACTTAGCCGATTACATCGATGAAGTCGATGCCATGATGGAAGGCTTCAACCAAAAGCCTGTTCACTATGCCCATGCCGGAGCAGGCGAGATTCACCTACGCCCCATTTTGGATTTGAAAAAAGCTGAGGATGTGGAGGAGTTTTATAAGATTTCCTTGGCTTCTGCCCAATTGGTGAAGAAATATCAAGGTTCACTTTCTGGGGAACATGGAGATGGTAGAGTGCGCGCTGCTTTTATTCCGCTGATGGTCGGAGAAAAGAATTATGAGCTTTTCCGCCGAATCAAATACACTTGGGACCCCAAAAATATCTTCAACCCCGGCAAAATCGTGGATGCCGCGCCGATGAATAAATTCCTACGCTACGAGCCTGGGATGAAAACTCCGGAGCACAAGTCGATTATCGATTTTTCCAATGTGGGAGGGATTTTGCGTTTGGCTGAAAAATGCAATGGTTCTGGGGATTGCCGTAAACTTCCGGGTTCCGGCGGAACCATGTGTCCGAGCTATATGGCAACCCGAAATGAGAAAGATACAGTCAGAGGCAGGGCGAATACGCTCCGTGAGTTTTTGACTTTGGATAATAAGGAAAACGCCTTTGACCATCCTGAGATCAAAGAGGCTTTGGATCTATGTTTAAGCTGTAAAGGTTGTACCGCTGAGTGTCCTTCCAATGTGGATATGGCAAGTATGAAAGCGGAATTTCTCTATCAATACCAGAAAACGCATGGAGTTCCTCTTCGATCCAAGGCATTTGCCTATATCAATGAATTGAATGAGCTGGGTTCCAAAGTTCCTGGAATCGCTAATTTCTTCCTGAGCAATTCCCTTACTGGGGGGCTAATGAAGTCCATTTTGGGAGTGGCTCCAAGCCGTCATCTTCCAGAAATCAGTCCAATTGGTCTAAGAAAGTGGTACAAAAAGAACTATGCCTCTCTTGATGGACCAGCTAATACCATAAAGTCGGTGTACTTCTTTGTTGATGAGTTTACTAATCACAACGATACTCAGATAGGCATCCTTGCGATTTCTTTGTTGAAGAAATTGGGCTATGAGGTTAAGGTAGTAGATCATGAGGAGAGTGGTCGTTCGGCTCTTTCCAAAGGCCTTTTGGAAAAAGCAAAGAAGCATGCCGAGGCCAATGTGCGAATTTTTGAAAAACTGATTGACGGGAATACTCCTCTAATTGGTCTGGAGCCTTCAGCAATTTTAAGTTTCAGGGACGAATATCCTCGAATTGTAGGAAAAGAGTTGGTAGAAGGGGCGAAGAAACTCAAGTTTCATGTAAAGCTGATCGATGAGTTTCTTGGTCAGGAAGTAGCAGCTGGAAATATCAGACCCGAGCAATTCACGGACAAGATTCAAAAAATCAAGTTGCATGGGCATTGTCATCAAAAGGCTCTTTCTTCTCTGACTTGGACGCAGAAGATTCTTTCTCTTCCGGCAAACTATTCTGTGGAAACCATCCCAAGCGGCTGCTGTGGTATGGCTGGTTCTTTTGGCTATGAAGCGGAACACTTTGAAGTTTCTCAACAAGTTGGAGAGTTAGTGCTGTTTCCTGCAGTGAGAAAAGCCGAAGCAGATACGCTGATCGCTGCTCCAGGAACTTCCTGCCGACATCAGATTGCGGATGGAACTGGCCGAAAGGCAAAGCATCCGGTGGAGATACTTTGGGAAGCTCTTGCTCAATGAAAATTTGAGATTTGAGATTTGAACCTTAGGGCCGTTCTTATCTAATTATCCTGCTTTTCCAGAAGTAGGATTTATGGATTTCCAGTCGAAAAGCTTAATAGGATGAAGAATAAAAACCTTCGGATACGGCCTTAAAATTTCAAATTTCTAGTAGCAGGTTAAATTGAATTGGAGGTTTTCTTTACCCGAATACTAAAAAGCAAAACCATCAAGAAGCAAAGAAAAGGGAGTATAAAGGAAAAATTGACTTCCGGCACTCCAAGGATAAATAAATCCGTGTAGCCTTTTCCACCCAAGTCCAAAATCATTCCTTGGAGGGTAGGCATTATCGCCCCTCCTACAATGGCCATTACCAAGTAGGCAGCAGCAAACTTGGAATCTTCTCCCAAGCCTTCTAAGGCAATTCCGTAAATCGTCGGGAACATCAGAGACATGGCAAAACTAATTCCCACCAAGGAGTACAAACCCGTCATGCCGGGAAGAAAAATAGCTCCTAAAGTAAAGGTCATTGCCAAAATTGAAAATCCCGCCAGCAGTTTCGCAGGAGGTAAGTACCGAAGCAATGCTGTGCATATCCATCGGCCGGCTAAAAACACACCTAAGGAGGCATAGGCATAATTCACCGCATCGTAATTTGAGATCCCTATCGACTCGGCATATTGGTAGATGTAGGTCCAAACCATAATCTGTGCACCTACATAAAACATCTGTGCCAAGGTTCCTTCCACAAAATTTCGATTTTTCAAGAGTCTTTTCATGGTGGGGATAAAATTGATTTTCCCTTGAGAATCCTTGTTTTCCGGCATTTTCGCCAAGGCAATGAGCACTAGGATAGCCAAAACAACCAATCCTAGAATCACATAAGGGTCACGGATGACCATCAGGTCATTGCTTTTTACCAGAGCTTTGGCAGAGGCATCTAATGTTTCATAAATGAGATTTCCCTGTTCGTCGAGATTATTGGATTGAAGGGAATTCAAGATAAAGGTTTTGGCGACAAAAAGGCCCGCCAATGCGCCCATGGGGTTAAATGCCTGTGCCAAGTTGAGTCTTTGCGTAGCGGTGGCCTCAGGCCCCATGGAAAGGATGTAGGGGTTGGCGGTGGTTTCTAGAAATGCCAAGCCAAAAGTCAAAATATAGAGAGCCGCCAAAAAGAACCCATAACTTTCCCAAGAAGCTGCTGGGTAAAACAATAGCGCTCCAAAGGCATAAAGCCCTAATCCAAAAAGGACGCCTCTTTTATAACTGTACTTTTTGATGAAAAAAGCGGCCGGAAGTGCCATGGTAAAATAGCCACCGTAAAATGCCAGCTGCACCCAAGAAGCCTGAGTATTATTTAATTCCAAAACTCGCTTAAATGCCGCCACCATGGGATTGGTTATGTCATTGGCAAATCCCCAAAGGGCAAATAAGGAAGTAATCAGGATGAAGGGGAGAAGAAGGTTTTTTGGGATTAAGGCAGGTTTTTGGGTCATAGGGATCGGTCAAGATGGGTGTATCCACCGTCCACATAGAGATGCTGTCCGGTGATATGAGAGGCTTTTTCAGAAAGGAGGAAAATGGCCATCGCTGCGATTTCCTCAGGAGTGGTCATTCGTTTTCCCAAAGGTATTTTTTGGTTGATTTCCTGAAGTTTTTCTTCCGGATTGGAAAATGACTTGATCCAGGATTCGTACATCGGGGTATAGACTTCTGCTGGTAAAATTGCGTTTACCCGGATTTGGTAGGGGAGAAGCTCCACCGCCCATTCCCGGGTAAGGGCAAGCTGAGCCCCTTTGGCAGCAACATATCCGGAAGTTCCGCCCTGCCCCGTGACGGCAGTTTTGGAGGAGATGTTGATCACAGCTCCTTGAGTTACTTTTAGAGCGGGAAGGGCATAATGAACCAAATAATAGTAATGGAAAAGATTGTTTGCGATGGATTGGGTAAAAAGCTCAGGAGTCCCTTTTTCCAAGCCCACTCCATCATTTGCCCCGGCGTTATTTACAATTCCATCTATTCTTCCCCATTTTTCCAGTGTTTTTTGGATGACTTCCTGGGATTGCTCCGGGGAAAAAAGTCGGATGGGTAGATGAAGAGCTTTCCCTTGGGCCAAATCCAATAATTCCTTCCCTTCTTTTTCTGAAGGGTCAACCATGACCGGAATGGCACCTTCGGCAATCAATCCCTTTGAAATTGCACCTCCAATTCCTTTTGCACCTCCGGAGATGATGATGACTTTGTCTTCTAGGTTTAGGTCCATAGTTATTCAGGCTTATGCTTTTGGGATGAAAAGGTCAAACCTTGTAAAAATCTGCAGCGGTTTCTCCTAAAATCAAATCTCGTTCTGATTCTGTTAGCTGCTCGGTAAAATCAGCAACAACTTGGATGATCTGCTCATATTCTCCTGCCAAAAGGCAAACTGGCCAGTCTGAACCAAACATCAGCCGTTCGGGACCAAAAAGTTCCAAGGCAATTTCAATGTAAGGTAAAAGGTCATCAGTGGTCCATTTTTTCCAGTCTGCCTCAGTGACCATCCCGGAGATTTTGCAATACACCAACTCCCGCTCCGCCAAAGGAGAAATCAGTTTTTTCCATTCTTTCCACTCTCCGGATTTTATCTCGGGCTTGGATAAATGGTCTATGACAAAGCGTTGGTCAGGACATTTTTTTACCAATTGCAATGCTGCTGAAAGATGCTGGGGAAAAGTCAGAATATCATAGGCATAGCCTCTTTTTCCGATTTTCTGTACTCCCCGGACAAACTCCTCTCGAAGCATATATTGAGGATCTTTGCTTTGCAAAACTTCCCGAAATCCCACGAGTCGGGATTGTTCAGCAAAGGAATCCAATACATCCTCAAGATCATCTCTGCCTAAATCGGCCCAGCCGACTACCCCGAGAATCCACTCATGTTGGTCGGCTAAGTCAAGTAAATAATCTGTTTCTCTTTGGCTTTCATCCGCTTGCACAGCAATACAGCCATCTATTTGGGCTTCCTGAAGTAATGGGAAAAGATCAGCTGGGAGAAAATTTCTTTGAATTCTGTTCATTTCGGGAGTAATCCAGGAATGTTTCAAAGGATCATATTTCCAGAAATGTTGATGTGAGTCGATTTTCATGATTCTGGATCGTTGATGGCCACTTGTCTGGACACACCCAATCCTTCAATTCCTAGTTCAACGATGTCTCCATTGACCAAATATTGGGGTTCAGGCTTAAGTCCCATACCTACTCCTGCCGGAGTACCAGTAGAAATCACATCTCCGGGCAATAGGGTCATGTACTGGGATAAGTGTTCGATTAAGGTAGGGATGTCAAATATCAAATCTGAGGTGTTGCTGTCTTGGAGCATTTTACCATTTAGCTTCAGCCAAAGTCTTAGATTATGCGGATCCGGGATTTCCTCTTTGGTTACCAAAACTGGACCTAGCGGAGCGAAATGATCAGCACTTTTCCCTTTGACCCACTGCCCGCCGTGATGCAGTTGGAAGTCTCTTTCACTGACATCATTGTGAAGGCAATATCCGGCGATATAGTCATAGGCGTTTTCCTTTTTTACATACTTGGCCCGCTTGCCGATGACTACTGCCAATTCTACTTCCCAGTCTGTTTTCACAGAATTTTTGGGAATAAAAATCGGGTCAAATGGACCACAGAGTGAGGAGGTAGCTTTCATGAAGATAATGGGAACCTCCGGCACGGCCATTCCAGCTTCCTCGGCATGTTTTCTATAGTTCAGTCCGATACAGAGGATCTTTGATGGTCTCGCCACGGGAGAGCCAATTCGGGAGTTTGCAGGAATTTCCTTGAGCTGGGACTGGTTCGTTTTGAGCCAATTTGCAAGGCGACTTAGCCCATCATTTTCAAAAAAAGCTTCATTCCAATCCTCTCCAAAGGAGCTACAGTCAAGATTTTTGCCTTCTTGAGTTTGAATGCCGGGTTGTTCTCGATTGGGTTTTCCAAAGCGAATAAGTTTCATAGGTTTGATTGTTAGTTGATTTTCAAAAGTTAAGCATTACATCTTGAGACCTAAAAAGCCCCCATCGATGTTGAAATTGGTGCCGGTAATAAACCCACCTGCATCGGAACTGATGAAATAAGCCAATTCTGCGATTTCTTCAGGAGCGCCCATTCTACCGATAGGCTGGGTAGCAGCGAGTTTGGCAAACATTTCTTTTTCCTGACCGGGATAGTTTTTCGCCAAAAAACCATCCACGAACGGAGTATGAACTCTCCCTGGAGAAAGGCAGTTGCAGCGGATTCCCTGATCTACATAGTCTCTGGCAATGCTCAAGGTCATCGAAAGTACAGCTCCTTTGGTCATGCTGTAGGCAAATCGATCCGGAATTCCGATCGTTGCTGCTACCGAGCAAAGGTTTAAAATCGATCCACCTCCGTTTTCGATCAGTTTGGGCAAAGCTGCTTTGATGGCATGAAAAACCCCTTTGATATTGACAGCATAAAGTCTATCAAAGTCATCAGAACTGGTATTTTCTACTTTTCCGATATGGGAAATCCCGGCATTATTGATCAAAACATCGATTTTACCGGGAATGGAATTTATCAAATGTCGCACAGAGTCAAAATCGGTGAGGTTGCCTTCCAGAAATTTGACCGGAAATCCTTTTTCATGTTCTTCGAGCTGGATTTTTGTACCTTCTTGGTGATTGGTATCGATGAAATAAACGGTGCTGCCTTCGGCCGCAAATTTTTTCACCATAGCCAGGCCAATTCCGCTTGCTCCTCCTGTGATGACGATAGTTTTGTTTTTCATAGGTTTGATAAGCTTCTGATTTGGTCAGTTTTCGCTGATCTTTTGGTTTATTGATTTTAGCGTTTCAAAAGTTATAGGTTTTTGAATAAAACCTGCCACGCTTTTAAATCTTCGCGATTGAAATGGTAATTCTGAATTTACTGAGGAAGAAATTATAAATACTTTGGAGTGGTATTCTGGAAGAGATTCCAACTCTTCCAATATTTCCCATTCATTGACATCCTTGAGATGAAAATCAACCAAAATGAAGGGAGGTTTTTTATGTTTTTTTGATTTTAGGTGGCGAATGGCCTCTAATCCACTAACAAATGTCATTAAAGAAATAGATGGATTAATGATGTTTATCATCCTTTGAAGGATTTTTAATGCGATTTCGTCATCATCTATTACTATGAGATTTTCCTCCATTCTCCAATGAATTAAATATTCTCCGATTTACTTGCGATATCGCGTACAATTTGGTCCAGCTCATCTGCTGATTGCCGGATAAAATTTAAAATCTCCTGATCTTCAGGATTGATTTCCACTGACTCTAAGAGATTCATCAATCCCATCATCCTTGCCAAAGGAGCTCTAACTACATGTGACTGAATCCAGGCTATTTCTCTGAATTTTTGGTTTTGCTCCTCGATTTTGTGAATGTATTTCAGATTCTCAGTGATATCCTTGATTACGATCATGACGGCATCACGATTATTGATGTTTACAATGGCCGGATTGATTTCAACATCAATGAAATCCCCTTTTTTCCTTAGGTGTCTAGCCCTTTTTTGAGGACTTTCTTTGTTAATTTTTTGGAAATCGAACTCTTTTATTGGTAGGCTCTCTATTTGATCCTCAGAATGAATGTCTAAAATATTAAGTGACAAAAATTCAGTTCTTGAGAAACCATAAGTTTCTATTGCAGATTCATTTACATCCAGAATGTTTAAGGTTTCCAAATCATACACCAATATTGGAGAGGGACTGAGCTGAAAAAGATCCGTGTACTTTTTTCTAGATTCTCTAAGTTCTGAGATAAAATTGACCCTTTGGATATTATATAATATGCTCTTATAGAGAACCGCCGGGGATAAATTGTCTTTTACCAGGTAGTCAGAGGCGCCTAAGGCTAAGGACTTGGTTCCGAATTCCAAATCTGCAAACCCGGTTAAAACCACCACCGGAATCCCATCGGCCCTTTTGGTTATTTCCAAAACGAGTTCTTCCCCGGATTTGTCAGGAAGTGACAGGTCTAAAAATACAAGATCATAACTGTTTTCATTCTCTAAATATTCCGAAGCTTTTTTGAAGCTTTCCACTTGTGTGGTTCGGAGATTTAATATGTATTCAGATAGGTATTCTTCAATGATGACATAATCTCCCAAGTTATCTTCGATAACCAGAATGGAATATGGCTTTTCATCCTTTTTCATGAAGCTTTTTTGTTCGGAAGTTTTACTACAGATAACCAAAAATTTTCAATCTGCTGGACCACATTTCCAAATTCTGCAATTTCTAAGGGTTTCACAATATAGCAATTGGCATGTTTGTCATAAGCCTTTGAGATATCCTGTTCGGAAGAAGAAGAGGTCAGGACAATAATCGGGGTTTTCTTCAAAACAGTATCATTTTTCAGTACTGTCAGGACCTCATGTCCATTTTTTTTCGGGAGATTGATATCCATAAGAATTAAGTCCGGCAAACTCTCTGGGGCTATCAAAGCCATTTTCTGAAGTTCACTGATGGCGTCTGCTCCATTTCTGGAAATCGTCCAGGAGGCTTTTATTTTTGCCTCATCAAAACCTTCTTGGATGAGCATGATATCACCCTCGTTGTCTTCAATTAGAAATATATTGATCGGGACCATGGGTAAAATTGGTTAAGGTGAAATGAAACTTACTTCCTCTTCCAACTTGGGATTCTAACCAGATTTCTCCCCCATGCTGGGTAATTACTTTTTTACAAATTGCTAATCCTATGCCTGTTCCTGAGTATTCAGTTTTGCCGTGAAGTCTTCCGAATAGGTTGAATATTTTATTAAAATACTCTTTTTCAATTCCAATTCCGTTATCCTGAATTGTAATTTGGCTTTTGGCACCCAGATTTTTTGAATAAATAGTTAGTGTTGGCGTTCTTCCTTCCTGACTATATTTTAATGCGTTGGAAATGAGATTGATCAGTACACTTCTGATTGGAATGTGTATTCCTAAAACTGAGGGAAGATCGTGGACTACCACGACAGCCTTTTTTTCATTTATCAAATCCCTTTTTAGACTAAGAACTCCCTCGATTACTTCATTTAAATCAACCCTGGTCAATTGTGACTCATCGTATCCTATCTTGGCATATTCCATCATATCTTCCACCAATTGACTGAGTCTTTTTGACCCGTCCACGGCGAAGTGTATGTACTGTTTACCCTTTTCATCCAATTGAGTTGAATATCGCTTTTCCAGTAATTGAAGGAAGGAACTGATCATTCTGAGAGGCTCTTTCATATCATGCGATGCGACAGATGCAAAAGATTTTAATTCCTCATTGGCGGCCTCAAGCTTCCTGTTGGTGGACTTGATTTCTTCTTCCCTGAGTTTTTTGTAGGTAATATCTACGTGAGTTCCTGACATCATAAGCGGTTGGCCCTCTTCATTCCATGAAAAAACCTTTCCTCTACTTAAGATCCATACCCAATTTCCATTTTTATGGCGCATTCTAATCTCGGCTTCATAGACCTCCCTTTGACCTAGGTAATATTGATTTAAAACACGATCTGCTTCTTCAAGATCATCAGGGTGGGACAAATTAAGCATGGTCTGAATGCTTACCGGCTCCAATTCTTTCAGAGTGTAACCCAACAGTCGGGCCCAGGTTTCATTGAAAATAGTCTCCCCACTTTGTACATTCCATTCCCATGTTCCGGCTTGTGTTCCTTCTATTACGTTAGATAGTCGCTGCTTTTGATTCTCAAGATTATTTTCTGCAATTTTTCTTTTGGTGATATCCTGAGTGGAACCAATCATCCTTATTGCCTTTCCTTTAGCGTCACGAAGGATAATTCCCTTGTCGATCACATAAATATATTCCTCATCGTTCCTTTTGATCCGAAATTCTTGACTCCAGGAATCTATATTTCCTTCTAGGGCTATTTGAAGGTTTTTTTCTACCCTTGCTATGTCCTCTGGATGGATCCTAGATCTCCAAAATGAATCGTTGTTGATTGAATCTTGACGAGCAAAACCAAACATCTTTTCGAAATTATCGCTCCGGAACGTACGGTTATTGACCAAATCCCAATCCCAAATAACTTCGGATGTTGCCTTAGTGGCTAATTCAAAGCGCTGATTACTGAGTTGGAGTTCCTTGGTGGTCCTATCGATTTGTTCCTCTAGGTAATGTGGCTGCTGGGCAAATCTATAGATCAGAAACCCTAATATGAGGGAAGTGATTATCCTGAATATTAGGCTGGGTAATATTTTTATGAAGGCTTTACTCTCAATCAACTGGACTTTGACTTCCCAATTCCCATCTCGGATAAATACGGTTTGAAGAGGGCCTTTTGCGGTAGAAAAGTCTGCGGAAAGCAATGAAAAGGGGTTTTTGAGGTTTTCATCCAGTTTGAAAAAGTCCACTTTAAATTTTGGGGAAATTTCAAACCCACCAAAGACTTCTTCCTGGAATTTGCCCCAATCAATTATTACGGCTGTAAATCCTATGAATTTTTCTTCTTTAAATAAGGGGAGTCTTCCGATGATTCCTTTTCCCCCTTGCCTCAAATCAAGTGGTCCTGCGAAATATAATTTGCCTCTTTCTATGGCCATTAAGGCCTCACTCCTTCGGTTCGCATCCTCCAAAATATCATATCCTATCACCATTTCATTTCCTTGTAAGGGGTAGGTCGCCACAATTTTCCCCTGGTCAAGAAACTGTATCTGATCAATGATGTCTATGTTGTCTATGATACTTTGTCCAACTTCCAAATAATTCTCTTCAATTCGATCAGTCTGGACGAGATAGGCCAAAATGTTGACTGCTGAATTAGCGGTGCTTACTATATCATTGATTTTATCTTCGATATTTTCTACAGCTAACTCAACTTCTTCTTTTTCTTGTACCTGTTCGAGTTGATATTCTTTGATAGATATAAAAACACCAATTCCTATAGAAAAAAGGAAGGTAATCAACCCGGTGATTGCCGGACGTTTAAAAAACAAACTTCTAAGCCAATTCATTGAATTTTGGGTTTTTTAAGAGTGAAGTAAAAAGTTGATCCATTTCCCGGTTGGGAGGTGACCCAAATTTCGCCTTGATGAATTTCTACGATTTTTTTACATATAGCCAATCCTATTCCGGTCCCCGAATAGGTTTCTTGCGTGTGAAGCCGTTGGAACATGATAAATATTTTCTCCAGGTATTCATTTTCTATTCCAATTCCGTTGTCCTTTACAAAAAATTCCCATTCGTTATCTAGTTCTTTTCCTCCAATCCAGATTTCAGGTAACTGAGTAGGTTCTTGATATTTCAAGGAATTGGAAATTAGGTTTTGAAACAACTGAATCAAACTATTTCTATGTCCATAGATTTCAGGAAGGGAATCCAGGTGAATTTGAGCGTCTTTTGATTCAATATTTTTCTTTTGAAAAAGCATTGCCGTGGATACAATTTCTTTGGAAGATACCCAGTCTTTTGATTCGAGTATTCTATCGAGCTGCGAAAATTCAAGAAGATCCATAATGATCTGACGCATACGCTTTGCCCCATCCACCGCAAAATGGATGTATCTTTTTCCTTTCTCATCCAGTTGGCCATTATATTTTTTTTCAATCAAGCCCAGAAAACTGGATATCATTCGTAAGGGTTCCTGCAAGTCATGAGATGCCACATAAGCGAATTGCTCCAATTCTTTATTTGACAACTCAAGTTCTCTATTCGCCTTCTGAAGGGTTTCATTGAGGTTTTGGAGGGATTTTTCGTATTCTTTCCTCTCGGTGATGTCTTGAACAGCCCCAACCAGACGCATTGCTTTTCCGGATTTATCTCTTATGATTTTTCCTGTATCAAGTACCTCTGCATAGGATCCGGAACTTCTATAAAATCTATACTCAATTCTAAAATCATTCCTTGAAGGATCCATCAATAAGTCTTCTAAAAATTTCAAAACTCGGTCTTTGTCGTCGGAGTGAATTCGGCTTGACCATTCTTCAGGGCTATTTTTCTTGGCATTGAGATCCACTCCAAAAAGTTTTGAAAAACCGTCTCCCCAGAAATGAATGTTTTTTTGAATGTCCCAATCCCAAATGGCATCATTGGTGGCTTCTGAGACAAGCTTATACCGTTCATTCATCTCTTTCAGCTCATTTTCAGCAAGGGATCTTTCGGTGTCATCTGTTACAGTAGAAATAATGAGGTTTAACTCTGGTACAGGGATGTTCTTGGCATTCACAATTTTCTTTTCACCAGTCTTGGTGGTAATCTCCACACCCTTCCAAATCATCCTAGCCAGATCCCCACTTTGGATGTCCTCAATAATATTTTTTTTGATGGTTTCACGGTAATTAGGATCCGGATAAACTTTGTTAAAGAAGCTTTCGGCTTCAATCAAATCTTCCTTGGGCCATCCATAGATTTTTTCAAAAGCCTCATTCATGTAAGTGGGCTCTCCATCGCTAATTTTAATCACCGCAATTCCAATTGGTAAACTATTTAATGTGGATTCGATAAATAAATTCCGGTCCTTAAGTTGAATCTCAGTCTCTTTTTCCCGTGTTACCTCTTGGGCTGTTCCTCGAAAAACTTGTTTGTTGTCTTTAATGGAAATTACGCGTTCACCTATTTCATGAATGTATTTGATGGTATCATCAGACAATTTGATCCGATAAACAATATCCAAATCCTTTTCCTTGGTCAGAGCCCGGTTGCGATGATATAAAAAGTTCTGTCTATCATCAGGGTGTATGCTGGCAAAGAAAAAATCGAAAGGAATTTTTTTTGAAGTGTTTTTTATTCCCCAAATATTATACATCTCCTGAGACCAAAAAACGGTGTTGTTTTTAAGGTCAGTTTCCCAATAGCCGACTTTGGATATTTCCTGTCCCTTAATCAGTCTTTGGTTGAGTTCTTGAATTTTTTTCTCGGCGAGTTTTTTTTCAGTAATGTCTCGGGAAAAACATGCGAGTCTGATGATTTCGCCATCCTCCTTGATTGGGTTTATTTTGGTTTCGAAATAGGTATTCGGATTTTCATTAGAATCTTCTGCATTTATTTCAAGTGTGACCTTTTTACCAGCCAATGCCTTACTGTACTGCGTGGACCAAAACTGGATATATTCCTCGCTAAAATATTCGGTGGATAATAGAAAATCACCGGTTTGAACATTCCAGTTATTTATTCTCTTCAAGGTTTGAATGAATGCTTTATTTCCTTGAATTAGCCTTAATTCCCGGTCAACACTCCAGATTAAGTCTGGAGAATGGTCCATGATATTCTGAAGCCTCAGATTTTGCTCTGATTTTTCTTCATTAAATATTTTAGATTCAGTGATATCTCGAGCTATTCCAATGATCTTCCTTGAATCGGTAATAAGCCCTAATGACCAATTGAGGCAAATTAATTTACCAGTAGAACTCAAGCACCTGGTGGTTATATCTGAAAGTTCTTTTCCTGCAAAAACTTCTTTTAGGTTTCGATTGTAAGCTAAGATATCCGTGGGATAGATAAAATCTATAAATTCTTTGCCGACCAAATCCTTTTCTGAATATCCCAAAACCTTCTGGACGCTTTTGGAAGCATTCGTAATAATGCCTTTCGAATCAAAAATGAAAATGAGGTCAACCGAATTCTCAAGGATAATATCAATTCCATTTTTCATGGCATTTCTTTTAAGTGAGTACATTTTTCCCTGAATGATTGACTTGTCAAAGTCAATCTATTCAGTAATAGAAATGGAATACTTATTCATTTAAAGATTTTATTCTGGATACTAAAATGATATTAGATCCAAATCAAATCTCAACAAGAAGATTTAATGAATACTCAAGTTGGGTGAATAAGTTAAGTATTAGTAATATTCTTCTTATTCGTCACCTTTTTAATTTTTTGTCAGATGGGTGTGGTTCGGACAGTGAAATCTGTAAAAAGCAGCAACGATTAGGGTTGGCTTTTTACAGATTTCTTTGGATTCAAAGGTAATAATGGGTGCTTAATCACTAGTAATTTAGGATTTTTCTAAAAAAATAAAAGCTTCTACAAGCGAATTACCTTTCCGGTTTTCACAGATTCATCGCAGGCAAAGGCAATTTTTAAGCTGTTCAATGCGTCATCTAAGTGGTCTGCAAGGTCCAAATTCTTTTGAATTGCTTCCAAAAAATAGGCTTGCTCCCGATTGCAAAGCTCCTGATGATTCGGTTCATCGGTCATATCAATCCATTCGTCAGGTCTTGTGAAATTGTTCTTTTCATCCAAATCTGCATGGTGGACACGTATGGACTCAGTTTTGGTATGGGAATCCACATCATCGGACTTACCTGCTTTACCTGCTTCTTTGGCGACAATGGATACTGCTCCTTTTGGGCCAAAAACATCCTTGACAAAAAATGCGGTCTCACTGACCATAGGACCCCAGCCTGCTTCATACCAGCCTACTGATCCATCTTCAAATCGGATTTGAAGCTGTCCATAGTTGTAATTGTCTTGGGCGATGTCATCGGTAAGCCTAGCGCCAATTGCCGAAACCCATACAGGCTTGGATCGCGTCATCTGACACATGACATCGATGTAATGGACTCCGCAGTCAACAATAGGGCTCAGGGATTTCATCAAATTGCGGTGGACATCCCACATGAATCCATGACTCTGTTGATTCAAATTCATTCGCATAACCAATGGCTTTCCAAGTTTTTGAGCCTCTTGAATAAATCGAATCCAGGAAGGGTGATGCCTTAAAATATATCCGACCACAACTTTTTTATTCTTTTCTTTGGCCTTAGCGTTGATTTTTTCACAACCAGAAATGCTGTCTGCGAGAGGCTTTTCGATAAAAATATGGCAATCCGCCTCAAGTGCTTTTAAAGCAAATTCCTCATGAGTATCAGGATAGGTGGAGATACAAACTGCATCGGGCTGGGAGGTTTGTAGCGCCTCATCAAAATCTTCAAAAAGTGGGTAATTGGCCCCTAATTTTTGATTGAGAAGGGATTTACTTTCTCCTCTGGCCACGAGGCCACAAATTTCAAATTCAGGCATCTGGTGATAAGCAGCCGCATGAGAAGCTCCCATATTTCCGCATCCTACGACCAAAATTTTTATTTTCTCACTCATTTGGGTGTAAGGTTGGTAGTTGTTTTACCTTTCAATTAGCCGATTTAATTCATCTTTTGAAAGATAAATTATGTCAATGTCGAGAGTGATTGGACTTAAAGGCTGGTCTGATTCATCTCTTGACACCTGAACAATCCTGTCCACGATATCCATTCCCTTGATTACTTTTCCGAATACGGTGTAATTTCCATCCAGTCGGTGAAGTCCGTTTCTGTTTTGAACAATATAGAATTGGCATCGGGCAGAGAGTTTTCCGGGATTATCGTCTCTTCCAGCACCCAAAGCGCCATAAACATGGGTCAATTCTGGGTGAAACTCTGGCTCAAGCAAGTACTCCGGGTCTGTGAAACCCTCAGGAGTATCCGGGCAGCCTCCTTGGGCTACAAAGTTTGGGATGACTCTGTTGAAACTCAGGCTATCCCAATAACCTGCTTCTGCCAACTTGATAAAACTTTCTCGATGCTGAGGAGTCCGCTGATCCAATTCAAGTAGGATCTCCCCGAGAGGGGTTCTGATGATGCCGAAGGGTGTCTGATCTGGAGTTTGGGCAAAAGGCTGGATACTGGTAGTCAACAAGAGGAATGTAAAGAGGAACAGGGGTTTATTGTACATTGAAAATTTAGTTTAAAATAATAGAATGCTTTTTTTTGACTATCAATTGCTGAATTTTTAGGACAGGAATTTTCTATGAATAAATATTAGGAAGACACCCTAAGTTAGTGTTTATTTCGCAGTATGAATCACCCTAAAAGTACCCTAGAAACACTCATTCCAGAGAATGAGATGGATCGTTTGCTTGCCTTGAGTGAATTGGACTTGGACTTTATGGATCTGAATAAAAACCTTTCAGATCTTACTATGCTGGCGGCTAAAATTGCTGGAACAGAAATTTCTCTGGTCAATTTGATAGACCATTATACGCAATGGAGCGTGTCCTCCTTTGGAGTGGATATCACTCAAATGCCAAGAGAAGAATCTGTGTGTCAATATGTGATTTTGGATCCCAGCCGTGAGGATTTTGAAGTACCGGATCTTGCTCAGGATGAGAGATTCAAGGATAAATTCTATGTGCAGGGCAATCCGAATCTTAGGTATTATTATGGAATTCCCCTCAAGGTGAATGAGAATGTAAGTCTGGGAGCGCTTTGTGTGATGGATACCAATTTCAAGGAATTGAGTCCTGAAAAGAAAGAAATGCTGAGTATCATCGCCAAAGAGGTGGTAAATCGGTTTAGAATTTTTAAAGCAGTGGATGGGCTACAGAAGAAAGTCCATGAATCCCAGCAAATCAAAAACCGGGTAGCACATGACATCAGAGGTCCTTTGGGAGGAATCATAGGATTGGCTGAGATCATCCAGATGCAGGGAGATCAAAACAAACTGGAGGAAGTATTGGAGTTTATCAGCATGATTCAAAAAAGCGGGAAATCCCTGCTGGAGCTGGCTGATGAAATTTTATCTCAAGACTACGGTGATCAAAAACAAAAAAGCATCAGAAAGCCTACCGATTCTGAGTTTACGCTCAATTCCCTGAAAGGAAAGCTGATATCCATGTTTGAGCCTCAGGCATTGGTGAAAAACATTAAACTGGAAGTCGAAGTAGAAACGCCAAATGCGGAGGTTCCTTTTCCCAAAAATAAGCTGCTGCAAGTAATCGGGAATTTGATTTCCAATTCCCTGAAATTTACCCCTAGCCAGGGTCAGGTCGCTGTCCGAATGGACATGGAGATTCTTGGGCTAGACAAGGTTTTGCTTTTAGAAGTGGAAGATTCCGGGATAGGTATGACTCAAGAAAAAATCCAGGAGATTTTGGAGAAAGAAGGGAAGTCTACCTTAGGGACAATGGGAGAAGTTGGCTACGGATTTGGGCTTAACCTGGTACTTCATTTAGTTCAAAGTTTAAAAGGAAAAATGGACATCAAATCCAGACCGGGTGAAGGAACACGGTTCAAAATCCTAATTCCCGTCAAATAATAAAGAAAGCACTCAGGATCCCCCGAGTGCTTTCTTTTGATTAATTACCGGATTGGCGTACATCGCGAGGAAGTTTTTTACGAGAAAATCATTTTTTGAATCCACTTTCTCATTCAGTCGTTTGACAAAAGCATTTTTCTCCTCTTCTGAGTAATACTGCGAGTGTTCCTCCTTCCCTGAAAGAAGATCATGAGCGATGTAATTGCTCGGCCAAAGACGGTATCCAGCCCATATTTTATGGTCAATGAGATCTGCCAAAGCAGCGAGTTTATCTGCAAGGTTTTTATCTAAGCGGTTGATCTCCTTGATTTCATTCTCCAGCAATCCATTGACCTGAATATGAATTCGTTTTTTGGTGCCCATAATACCTCTCAAGAGGTTAAGGAAATCTTCATTTTCACTTTTGACATATTTTTCATCCCTTGCTTTGGCTAAAAGTTCGGGCATTTTCAATACATCGGTAGGGTCATATTCATAGGAAATGGAGACAGGGACCAGTTTGATTTTTTCGAAATAATCAAATGAATTCTTACTCTCCTCAGCCAAGGTTAGCATTTTGAGTACTCCTTTGTGGGTACTGTCATTTCCATCTTTGGTTCTGCCTTCCTTCTGGGCTGTCCATACGGACCTGTTTTCTTGAAGTAAGGATTTTTGGATATACTCAGAGACCAAAATTGAACTCTCCAACAGGGCTCTTCCCGTCAATCCCCTTCGAATAGCAAAATTTCGATTTAGTCTTGAAAGGGTGTGCAAAAAAGGCTGCTTGATCAAATTGTCCCCAATAGCAGAGGTAGTCATCACAAGTCCGTTTTCAAATAAGGAAGCATTGAGCAGGGAAGTGTCAAGGATGATATCCCTGTGGTTGGATATAAACAGGTATGCAGTATTTGGTTCCAAGACCTCAAAACCGCCGATGCTCAATCCATCGGAACTTTTTTCCAGGACTTTTTTCAGGGCTGGATAAATGAAGTTGATCTGAAAATCCCTCAGGGAATGGGTGTGAAGCATGAGGTCTTTCCAGCGGGCGGTGGAGTCATTGGGGAAGGCAAAATTCATCATCGCCTCCAGCATTGGTTCTTCAATGATTTGTTTTAAAGCCGTATTGGCTTCTGCGTCGTAAAAAGGTCTGATAGGGTCAAATTTGGACATAGGCTGGGTAATCTCTTTGCAAAAAGCAAATATCGCGGGAAAATCGGAAGTCTAATTAGGATGGATGGGAGATTGGTTTCCTATTGTTGTCTTGATAAATGTTTGTTTAGGAAATGAATATGAACTGGCAAGGCCTCTGTCCAATATTGCCAAGTGTGTGCTCCCGGCCGTTCCGTATATTCATGGGGAATCCCATTTTCCAATAGCAATTGGTGCATTTGGCGGTTGGTATCGATTAGAAAATCCTCTACACCACAATCTAAAATCAAGGCAATGCCGTTGGATTTCATTTTTTCTACCAAACCTACTGCAGTATAGGGACTGAAATCGGGAGCGTCATAATTCAGATCATCACCAAGCATGAGCTTTTGCCCTTCCTGGCGGAGTGTTCTAAAGTCCTCTGGAACTTTCCACATTCTAGTATCGATGTTCATTACTCCACTCATACTGCCTGCGGCGATAAAGAGTTCAGGATGCTTGGCTGAAAGCATCATAGAACCATGGCCTCCCATGGATAAACCGGTTATTGCCCTTGATTCCCTCTTGGAGATGGTTTTGTAATGAGCATCGATGAAAGGGATTAATTCTTGAGTGATGTAAGACTCGTATTGTACAGAATCCAGTTTTGGACTGTCATAGTAATAACTGGCAGGTCCTACCCCAGGAGTGACAATAATCAGTTGATATTGATCGGAGAGTCGGTTTACCAGTCCGGGTTCGGTGACTTTTTGGTGCCAGTCATAATATGCACCTGATCCACCATGAAGCAGATAGACTACTGGGTACTTCTTATCAGTCAATGGATATTCAGAGGGAGTGGTTACAGCAGCCTTCAGATTCTTATTCATCAACTTACTGAATACCTCGATAGTATCTACTTTGGCTTGTGCAAAACCCAACCCAGGCAGGATAAGGCATAGTATGAGCAGAAATTTCTTCATAAGATTTGGGTGAGGTGAAAGGTTTTTTAGGTTTTTAGAGTTGTCCGAAAATAAATTTTTTGACCAGCGAATTTAGGAATTAAGAAGTTTACAAAGGCTTCTTAAAGAGCTGAAAATTGGATTTAGGTTTGGAGAAAATTGTATCTTAACCAGTACAAATTTCATCCTGATGAGTAATCTTCAAAAGTCAGCCTACTTCCTGATCGTGATAGTTTTTGGAGCAATTGTCCTAAAGGAAGGAGCTTTTATCCTAGTTCCATTGGTTTGGGGGATATTTTTTGCATTTGCGCTAAACCCAATTTCTAGTTGGTTGGAGGCCAGAAGAGTTCCCAGAGGAGTAGCAATTTTTCTATCCATTCTATTAGTTGCAATCTTTGTGTCTTCTATTTTTTATTTGCTTATAAATCAGATGATTGGATTGATTCGTGATATCCCGGAAATCGGTCAAAACCTGGAAAAAAAGCTTCATCAATATTTTGACGAATTAACCTTTTTACTTGGTGATTCATGGCTTGAATCTTCTCGAGATTCTAGTCTCTGGTCGATTTTTTCCACTCAAGATGTTCAGTCCACGGTTTTTGAAACAGGCAAATCGTTAACACTGGCTGCGATTATTCCACTTTACACGTTTTTACTGATCTATTACAAGGATTTCTTCATTGAATTTCTATTTAAGTATGCGAAAGATGGTAAAGATGAGATGATTTCTTGGGTGGAAAAGTCAGGACAAGTTATTCAATCCTACTTGGCGGGCATGATTCGGGTCACAGGGATTGTAGCAGTACTTTCTGGTTTGTTTTTCATCAGCATCGGAGTGAAGTACTTTCTTCTTTTTGCGGTTTTCTTAGCCTTGATGAATTTAATTCCCTACGTTGGGGTGATTATCTCGTCATTTTTTGTCTTGGTGTATGTTTTTTTGACAACTGACAGTCTTTTCTATCCCCTGATTACAGGTATCACCCTTTGGGGGATTCAGCTTTTGGAGAATAATATCATTACGCCATTGGTGGTGGGTTCGAAGGTCAAAGTGAACGCATTGGCAGTGATATTAGCGATTCTTTTGGGAGGTTGGCTTTGGGGAATCTCAGGGATGATTCTGTTTATTCCATTAGTTGGTGTTTTAAAAATAACCTTAAGCCGAAGTGAGGGATTGAGTCCATTTGCATATCTATTGGGAGATGATGTCCCGGTGACAGAGGCAAATGAAAATTTTTGGAAAATAATGGTCAGGCGATTCAGGAAAAATTCAAAAAATATAAAAACAGACAACTAAAGTAGAATAAACTTTAATTTAAAATGATACCAGCCTTTTGATGTAAGACAATCAAATCACTTTTGAATTGTATTGCTGAAAAAGAACTTTGATATAAAAAAAAATCCATCAAATTTCTGATGGATTTTTTTGTGCGGATGAAAAGATTCGAACTTTCACACCCGAAGGCGCTGCCGCCTGAAGACAGTGCGTCTACCAATTTCGCCACGTCCGCAATAGCCGGTTTAATAAGTCGGGGTGGCAGGATTCGAACCTACGACCTCCACATCCCAAATGTGGCGCGATACCGGGCTACGCTACACCCCGAGACTATTATTATTTTCAATCGACACATCTGCCAACTGAGGGATTCGAAACTCGGACCTTCCCGATCCCAATTGTGGCGCGATACCGGGCTACGCTACACCCCGAGACTATTATTATTTTCAATCGACACATCTGCCAACTGAGGGATTCGAAACTCGGACCTTCCCGATCACAATCGGGACGCGATACCGGCCTTTCTTACACCTATAGAATTCGATTATCGAATCGCAGAGAGTGGGGGATTCGAACCCCCGGTACGGTTTGACCCGTACGACAGTTTAGCAAACTGCTGGTTTCAGCCACTCACCCAACTCTCTGTTTCCTTTTGCCCTTCGGCTAAAGTGTTGCAAATATAAGCCAAATCGAAAGATTTAAACAAGTGATAAGTCAAATCCGACAGGTGAATCTTGAGATTGTGTTTAATTTGCTGATAATCAATTTGAATATTTAAAAGGATTTTATTCTTTTGAAGAAAAATACCCAGTAGTGGGTATTTTATGAAGGTTAAATCCCCAGTATTTTTGACGATATCATCTTTTTGTTATGATAATTCAAACTTTGCATTCCGAGTTTTTGATTGAATCCTGCTCAACAAAGGATGGATGCTTGTACATCTACTCCAACAACGCCGAAGAGCTTCAGAGATTTTTTGGTTCAGCTAAAACCGAAATCAGTGAAGTAGGGAAATGGAAATATAGAACCCGTACCTGTAAACAGGATTTGGCCAATGCTTTGATTCACCTAGTCAAAGAAATAGATTATTCTCAATTTTCCAGAATCAGTTCAGTTTTGAACTAAGGAGCCTTCCTCTCAAAAAAAATATTATCCTTTCGAAAATTTACCAAAAACCCTTTTTTGGGATAAAAAGCATTTTTAGTAAACGAAGATACTTTTTTTACATGTTCAAAATAATATACTGATAAATCATGTATTTTGGTATAAAATTTTAAAAAAAATATTTTTTTGATATTTAAATTTTTTAATCATCTTTCGGATTATCACCCAATTAGCATTCAAAATTGATCTGCACTGAGAACATTGACAATCTCATTCCTGACTCAATCATGGATTCAGGCCACTTCCAATTTGTGATTTTGGACGTGGAAGGAAGGGTCCTGAGGAGAAACAGAAGTTTTGAGAAAATGAACCCCGATTCTCTTGGAAAAGAGTTTTGGAAGTTTCTTTCCCTCGAAACGGCCGAAGAATTTTGCTATTCCTTGGAGTTGATGCTGAGCACTCCTAAGGTCAGACGGCATTTGATGTTGGAGCATTCCTCTTCCAAGGACAATCTGTTTTCGCAGATTTGGTGGGAATTTTCCATTGTTACAAATCTAGAGATGGATATTTCGGCTGTCATTGGAATCGGAGTAGGGCTTCAGTTTTTGGAGCAGGAAATGCCATGGAACAACCTTGTGGATGTTTTGGGGTTTGGAAGAATTTCATTGGATAAAAATTTCCGGATTTTGTCCTGGGATGAAAGAATAAGTCACTGGTTTTCTGATCAGGTCAAAGATTGGAGTTTAAAGGCCCTCATTCAAACCCACGAGTTTGGGGAAGAGCCAGTGGTTTTGGAAGGACTTCATTCCGTTTTGGATACCGGAAAGCCATTTTGCTTCCTTTTGGATTTAAAGCAATATTCTGAAAATGGATTTGCTGCCTTATTAGCTCCTGCTCCCGAAGGTTACCATTTTTTCCTAGTCCCAAAGGAAGACCAAGATCATGGTTATTTGAATAAAAAGATTTTTTCTGACCGGGACTTAGAATTAATTCAGGGTTCAGTGATCATCTTGGATAAGGAGGGATTGTTGATCCAGCAAAATGAGGAAGCCAGGAAATTTGCGAAAGAGTTCTTCGGACATTCTCTGGAGCCAGGTACTCCCTTAAGACTTTCCAAGTCTAATCAAAAATTTATCAAATTTTCCAGAGCGATTGAAGGAGCTAAGAAAGGGATTTCAATGCAGTTCGAACAAAACCTTTTTGTATCCAAAAATGAAATAAGATTTTGGGAAGTTTCTGTCAGACCATTCCATGATTTTAAAGGAGATATCAAGGGAATTATGATCCAACTATTGGATATCTCTGGACTTAAAAAACAGATCTTCACCTTACATAAGGAGATAGACCGATTGAGAGAGATTTCCGCAATTCCTTCACATATCTACCGTGGGCCTCTATCTAGTATGATCGGAATATTGGAGCTCATTGATGAGAACCAATTGGGAAAAGAAAATAAAAAGCTATTCGGCTATCTCAAGCCTCTAGCGCTTGAATTGGACCAAAGTATCCGCCTTCAGGCCAAAGCTAACAGGCTAGAAGATTTCGAATGATTATTTGTTGAGGATTTTGACTCCAATCGCCTCGATTCCCTGAACTTCTTCTTTTCTCATGTATTGGATCATAGAGATGGAAGCAGTTCCTTTTTTAATGGGAAAGGGTAAGGTGTCAAATTTGGTAAATGTATTTCCAAACCCTTTGCCTAATGGAGATCCCAATTTGGAATCAAAAAGCGGTATGTTGAGAAGCTTATTCTCCAAGATTATACCACTAGAATCCTGAGAAATATACCGTAGGTACAAATTCGAAAATGGATAATCCTCATTGAATCTCACCCCAATAAGCTGCGGACCCGTTTCCTCCTGCGAAAGGTTAATGCTAAAAGAAACCGTGTCTTGTTCATTCCAAGACTCATTCTCTATAGCCTTAAATTCTTCAAATATCCTGTCTTCGGAACAGGAAAGAAAGGTAAGTGCCAGGATAAGAATGGCACTAAAACTTAATCTATGCTTTTCCTTCATTTCCTGGACCTTGGTTTCTTCTTGGGGGGAATCTTCGTTTTCCTTCTGGCTTTTCTCCTTTTTCGCCCGAGGGTTTGCTTTCTGGCTTTTCAGCTCTTGGCGGTTTGGGATTTAAATTTTGGTTGGTTGTATTACTTTGATTTGGGTTAGGTCTACTCCTTTTCTTTTTCCTGCGTCGGTCTCCTCCAGGTCTATTTTCTTGCTGAGAATTTGAGCTTGGATTGTTATCCTGAGCTTGCTTTGGGGTAGGGGGATTATTCGAGTTGTCCGGTCTTTGTCTTGGAGTATTTGGTCTGCTAGAATCTGAAACATTTCGACCACTGGCCTGAGCATCTCCAAATCCTGGTTTCTTCTTTTTCTTCTTTTTCTTTTTAGCAAACTTCTTATCCAAAAGCTCGAGTTCTCGAGTAGATTGAGCAGCCAAGTCTTCAATATCAGATGCCTTGTCCACCTGAAGATTGAATACCTTGATCCCCTGTTCATTCAGAGATTGGATTTCCTTTACACGATCACAGGTTATGCTTACCCAGTCGTTGTCATTGTTATAGCTGAACCACATCAACTTTCGGAAAATGTCTGTTTTCTGAAGTTTAGCAGGTCCTTGTTCTGTTTGTAAAGGTCGATCCACGGAAGGAATATCCTTCATGGCGTCCATGTAGGTGTCCAGTTCATAGTTGAGGCAGCATTTCAATCTGCCGCATTGGCCACTTAATTTACCTGGGTTGAGCGAAAGGTTCTGATACCTTGCAGCGGAGGTAGTCACGTTTTTAAAATCCACCAACCAGGTGGAGCAACATAGTTCCCTTCCGCATACGCCAATTCCTCCAATTCTCCCTGCTTCCTGGCGAAGACTGATCTGACGCATCTCCACTCGGATTTTAAATTCTCCGGCAAGTACTTTGATCAGCTCTCTGAAATCAACTCGGTCTTCTGCGGAGTAATAGAAGGTGGCTTTGGAATTGTCGGCCTGATATTCCACATCAGACATTTTCATCTGGAGTCCTAGTTCATCGACAATCTGCTTACTTCGATAAAGAGTCGGGATTTCTCGGTTTCTGGCCTCTTCCCACTTTTCCATATCCTTTTGGTTGGCGACTCGATAAATCCTGGTGATGTTATCATCATCACGGATTTTTCTTTTTTGCATTTGAAGTCGAACAAGCTCACCTTGGAGAGAGACATAGCCAATATGGTGTCCACTCGGTACATCAACAACAACCGGATCCCCAGTATTCAGACCTAGGTAATCGACATTTCGAAAATATTCTTTTCTTCCTCCTTTAAATTTGACTTCAACAATATCAAAATTGTCCACTTGGGGAATACCCATGTGAGTCAACCAGTCAAAGGAGTTCATTTTATTGCAATCACTCGTCCCGCATGTGCCGTTGTTTTGGCATCCTCCGCCGGTGGATGAGCAAGTACTACATTCAGCCATATATCAATTGGGCTTTCGCCTCGATTAGGATTTGGGTTTAATTCATCAATTTGAGGATATCCTGGCCAATATCCTTACGGAAATAGGCTTTGTTCCAGGAAATCTTTCCTACAGTAGAAAAGGCACTTTCCAAGGCCTCGTCCAAAGTGTCTCCAAGTCCGGTCACTGCAATCACTCTACCGCCTTGATTCACAATTTCATTGCTGGAGTTTCTGGCAGTTCCTGCATGAAATATCACGCTATTTTGAGAGGATTCCGGGAAGGAGATAGGGAACCCTTTTTCATAACTTCCCGGATACCCTCCACTGACCATGACCACCGTGGTAGCATATTGAGAAGAGATCCTAAGATCATAATCTTCCAAGGTTCCTGTGCCTATTCCTAATAAAAGTTCTACAAAATCACTTTCAATTCTTGGAAGAACGGCCTCAGTTTCCGGATCTCCCATGCGGACATTGTATTCAATCACAAACGGTTCCCCGTCTTTATTCATTAAACCTATGAACAGAAATCCTTTGAAATCAATTTTTTCTTTTTCCAGACCAGAGATTGTTGGTTTGACGACAAGTTCCTCAACTTTTTTCATAAAAGCCTTGTCGGCAAAAATCACAGGGCTCACAGCTCCCATTCCACCGGTATTTAAACCGGTATCTCCTTCTCCGATTCTTTTGTAATCTTTGGCTTCAGGCAGGATCTTGTAGCTTTTACCATCTGTGGCAACAAACACCGAAAGTTCTATTCCGGTTAGAAATTCCTCAACCACAACTTTAGAAGAGGCATCTCCAAATTTTGCCTCCAGAAGCATTTCTTTCAAAGATTCTTTTGCTTCTTCCAGGGTTTGGCAAATCAAAACGCCTTTACCTGCTGCTAGCCCATCAGCTTTCAAGACAATGGGAAGACTCTGTGTTTCGAGATAGGCAAGACCTTCTTCGATCTGCTCGGCCGTAAAGGTTTCATAAGCAGCTGTTGGAACCTGATTTCTCAGCATAAACCTCTTGGAGAAGTCCTTACTTCCCTCTAAAGTGGCTCCAAGCTGAGAAGGCCCTACAATGGGGATTTTATTGGTTTCAGGCTGGGAATGTAGATAATCAACCAATCCTTTCACCAAAGGCTCTTCTGGTCCAACTACCACAAGTTCAACAGAGTGGGAGAGGATGAATTGATGAATTGCTTTGAAATCTGTAGCAGCAATAGCCACGTTTTCAGCGATATCGGCCGTCCCGGCATTTCCAGGTGCTACAAAAAGTTTGGCACAAAGTGGGCTTTGTACGATTTTCCACGCGAAGGCATGCTCTCTGCCTCCACTTCCCAATAAGAGTATATTCATTGACTAAATTCTAGTTTAATTAGCATGTTCGGAAATGAACTTGATCCGATAGACTCGAAGTTCATCTTCGGCAAAGTCCTCGTCAGCAAGTTCTTCCAATGCTGTTTTAATATGATCGGTTTCTGCATTCATGAAATAATCTTGGAGGATATCTTCCCGCTCTTCATCCATGATGTGTTGAATGTAGTAATCGATGTTAAGTTTGGTTCCGCTATAAATGATCTGCTCAATTTCCTGAAGAAGTTCATTCATGGAAATGTTGAGATTTTCTGCGATCTCATCCAGGTCGATCTTGCGGTCAATCTGCTGGATTATTGAAATTTTAACCTTAGATCGGGTTCCGGAGGTTTTAACCACCACGTCTGAAGCAGTCTCAATTTCGTTTTCTTCCACGTAAGTGGAGATCAGCTTCAGAAATGGTGCTCCAAATTTGGCAACTTTTCCCATACCGACACCATTGATCTGTGCCAATTCTTCCCTTGAAGTTGGATAAACGGTTGCCATTTCTTCCAAAGAGGGGTCTTGGAAGATCACGTAGGGAGGAAGGTTCTTGGATTTTGCGACCCGCTTTCTTTCTGCTTTCAAAAGCTCAAAAAGCTTTTCGTCATAGGCAGGACCAGTGCTGATTTGGACTTCTTGCGTCTCTGATTCAGAGAGCTTTTCGAAATCATGGTCCTTAACCAAGGTGATAGAAAAAGGTGCTTCTAGAAATCCTTTTCCTTTTTTGGTGAGTTTTAAAACACCATAATTTTCGATGTCTTTCTCCACCATTGCCTGAATCATGGCTTGCCTGATGACAGAAATCCAAAGCTTTTCTTCTTCTTCTTTTCCTAGACCGAAGACCGGTAAAGTATCGTGCTTGTAGCTTTCAACATATTCATCCATCTCACCACGAATGACTTTAACCAGGTGATTGGAAGAGAATCGTTCCTTGGTTTGCTTTACGGCTTGGAGAGCGATCAGCATTAAATCCATTCCCTCAAATGTCTCTCTGTCTCGCTTGCAATTGTCGCAAAACCCACAGTCTTCCTCGAGAGTTTCCCCAAAATAATTTAGGATAAACTTCCTTCGACAAACTCCGGTTTCTGCATAGGCTGACATCTCCTGGAGTAGGATTTTGGCATTTTCTCTCTCGGTGACGGCTTTGTCTTTGTTGAATTTGTCAAGCTTGATGATGTCCTCATAGCGATAGAACATCAGGCAATGACCTTCCAAGCCGTCACGACCTGCCCGACCGGTCTCCTGGTAATATCCCTCCAAAGATTTAGGGACGTCATAGTGGATCACATAACGGACATCCGGTTTGTCGATTCCCATCCCAAAAGCAATGGTTGCCACGATGACATCCAATTCTTCATTCAAGAAATCATCCTGTGTTTTGATTCTAACAGATGAATCCAATCCTGCATGGTAAGGGGCTGCATTGATCTGATTCACCTTGAGGAGTTCTGCGATTTCTTCAACCTTTTTGCGGCTAAGGCAATAAATAATTCCAGACTTGCCCTTATGCTGCTTAATAAACTTGATTAAGGCTTTTTTGGAGTCGTTTTTTATTTTTGGCCGAACTTCGTAGAAAAGATTGGTTCTGTTGAAAGAGGATTTGAAAAGGTCCGCCTCCTCCATCTGGAGATTGCGCTGAATATCCTGCTGAACTTTTGGAGTAGCAGTTGCTGTCAAAGCTATGATGGGAAGATTAGGAGCTATTTGAGCAACAATGGATTTGATTTTTCGGTATTCTGGTCTGAAGTCATGTCCCCATTCTGAGATACAGTGTGCTTCATCAATTGCTACAAAGCTGAGTTTCGCTTCTTTGAGAAACAGCATATTCTCCTCCTTGGTCAAGGATTCAGGAGCCACATAGAGGAGCTTTGTTTTTCCTCTCAGGACCTCATTTTTCACCTTGGTAGCTTCTGATTTAGTCAGAGTTGAATTGAGAAAATGCGCGTTAACTCCGATAGCATTGAGTTGATCTACCTGATTTTTCATCAAAGCGATCAATGGAGAAATCACAATAGCCGTTCCTTCACTTACCACCGCGGGTAGCTGATAGCAAAGTGATTTCCCAGCCCCGGTCGGCATGATCACGAAGGTATTCTTTCGCCGGAGCAAATTGTCCACGATGGGTTCTTGGTTCCCACGGAACTGACTGAATCCGAAGATTTTCTTAAGGTCTGATTTTACTTGTTCCTCCACGAGAAGTAAGGGCTTTGAGGGTGAACAATTCCTAATAAAGGAATGAACGATTAAGTTTTATACCTTTGTACAAAATTAGTGATTAACGCAGGTAAAATTGAATTTAGCTAAAAATATTAGAAATACAGCCTCCCGGGTATTGCAAAATGAGGCAAATGCTATTTTGAATTTGGTGGAATACCTAAACGGGGATTTTGAGGCATGTGTGGAAAAGATTTTATCTTCAAAAGGAAGGGTGGTAATCACCGGCGTTGGTAAAAGCGCGATAATTGCCAATAAAATCGTAGCAACTCTTAACTCTACCGGAACGCCTGCACTTTTTATGCACGCTGCAGATGCTATTCATGGGGATTTGGGAATGGTCCAGGAAAATGACATAGTCATTTGCATCTCCAAGTCTGGAAATACCCCGGAAATCAAAGTTTTAGTTCCTTTGTTAAAAAAGCTTGGTTCAGTCTTGGTAGCTATGGTTTCTAATACCAAATCTTATCTCGCTGAGCATGCTGATTATATTTTGAATGCCACTATTGGGGAAGAGGCCTGCCCGCATAATCTTGCCCCCACAACAAGCACAACGGTTCATTTGGCCTTGGGAGATGCTTTGGCGGTATGCCTTTTGGAAGCAAGGGGGTTTACCTCGGATGATTTTGCCAAATATCATCCCGGAGGTTCTCTAGGAAAGCAATTGTACCTGAAAGTTGGAGATGTTTTATCCAAAAGTTCTGTTCCAGTCGTCTTAGAAAATGCCAGCTTGGCTGAAGTAATTGTGGAGATCTCTGGAAAAAGACTGGGGGCTACGGCTGTGGAAAGTCAGAACGGGGAATTGTTGGGAATTATCACTGACGGTGATCTTAGAAGAATGCTTCAAAAAAGTTTGGACATTCAATCCGTTCAAGCCAAAGACATCATGACGGTAAATCCCAAAACCATTTCAGTAGATGAATTTGCCATTCGAGCGCTTAATCTGATGCGTAATCACAATATTACCCAGCTTGTAGCAACGAATGAGGATAAAATCGCAGGATTTGTCCATATTCATGACTTGATGAAAGAAGGAATTGTTTAATTAAGTATGCAGGATAAACCCTATATCGTAATCATGGCTGGGGGTATTGGTTCCCGTTTTTGGCCCTATAGCAGAAATAATAAACCCAAGCAGTTTTTAGATATTCTTGGAATGGGCAAAAGCCTGCTTCAAATCACCTATGACCGGTTTAGAGAAATAGCCGATCCTGAGCAGTTTGTAGTGGTGACTTTTGATATGTATTCAGATATTGTTCTTGAGCAGCTTCCCGAGTTAAAACCAGAACAGATATTGACCGAGCCACATCGGAAAAATACAGCTGCCTGCATCGCTTACGCAGCTTATAAAATTGCCTCTTTTGATCCAGATGCCACGCTTATAGTCACTCCTGCTGATCACCTGATTCTACATGAGGGTAAGTTTATCAATACGATCCAGAAAGCTTTGCTTGCAGCCCAAACAGATGGGAAATTGATCACCATGGGGATTAAACCTAACCGTCCTGAAACCGGATATGGATATATCCAATATCTGGAATCTGATAATCCGGATGAGGTACTCAAAGTCAAGACATTTACCGAAAAGCCGAATTCCAAATTGGCGAAGACATTTCTGGAAAGCGGGGACTTTGTCTGGAATTCAGGGATGTTTGTATGGAAAGTCAAAAGCCTGATTGATGCTTTTCATGAGCATATGCCAGACGTGGCGGAGGTTTTCGAGGAATCCAAAAATCATTTTGGAAAAGAAACCGAGAAAGAATATCTCAACCGCGCTTACATGCAGGTGAAAAATATTTCCATTGATTATGGAATCATGGAGAAATCAGATCAGGTTTACGTGATCCTGGGAGATTTTGGATGGTCCGATTTAGGCTCTTGGCACAGTGTCCATGAGCTCAAGCAAAAGGATGAGGAAAATAATGTGGTAGAGGCCAATGCTATCTTGTATGACACCAATAATTCCTTCATCAAGATGGATTCAGAAAAATTGGTTGTTGTCCAAGGATTGGAAAATTACCTGGTCAATGAATACGATAATGTGTTGCTGATTTGCAAACTCGATTCAGAGAAAAAGTTCAGGGAGTTTGTGGCGAATGCTAAGAAAAAAGGAGAGGATTTCGTTTGAAATCCTCTTTTTTTTTGATCCTTATTTCCGCTGCCGAATCACCTCATAAATCGCGACACCCGCAGAGACTGAAACGTTCAAGCTTTCTATTTTTCCAGCCATAGGGATTTTAATTTTTTGATCTGCGATTCCCATGATTTCCTGCGAAATTCCATCTTCTTCCGAGCCAAGCACCAATGCTACAGGAGCGGAAAAATCAGCTTCATACATCTGGTTTTCAGTTTTTTCGGTGACTGCAATGAGACTCAATCCCATTTTCTGCAGATCTCTACAGGCATAGAAGAGGTTTTTCACTCTGGCTACTGGTAAGAAATTCAAAGCTCCTGCAGAAGTTTTGACTGCATCGGAATTGATCTGTGCACTTCCTCTTTCCGGAATCACAATCGCGTCAACTCCGGCACATTCCGCCGTTCTGGCAATGGCCCCGAAATTCCTGACGTCGGTAATATGATCCAAAACGAGAATAAATGGAGCTTTTCCTATGGCGTAACAATTGTCAATGACATTGTCCAAAGAGGCATATTCTATGGCGGACATCTGGGCAATGACTCCCTGATGGTTTTTTCGGGTAATTCGGTTGAGCTTTGCGTCCGGCACCCGGACTACTGGGATATTGGAGCTTTTGCAGAGCTGAAGCAATTCTTTGATCAGGTCATTATTGAGTTCTTTTTGAACCAATACTTTATCAATCTCTTTGCTGGCATGGATGGCTTCCATGACTGCTCTTGTTCCAAAAATAAAATCTTTTTCGTGGGCTCCTTTGTCTATTAGAAAGCCGTCCTTCCGCTTCTCCATTGGGAAATATTTTTGAACCAAATCGGCTGATAAGCTCTAGATCGGTTCAGGGTGTAGAAATTAGGGGTCAAAATTGTCTTTGCCCGGACAAAAGTAAACTTAATTTTTGAGCTGGCATCCATTCCGGCATAAGACCACACCTCCCTGTCCTCGAAGAAATTGACTTCCTGAGGTGGTCCCATGACGATATACACCATCCCGCGGTCTGTTTTCCAGCCTTCTTTGAAGTCAGTAAAAAGTATGTTGGCAAATTCTACCATCCGAAAATAATTCCGAATCAGCTCCTTAGCCACTTCAGGGTTGCGGGTGATGCTGATCCAGTATTCATCAAGTGCTTTCTTTTTGTCCATCGCCATCAAAAGCGTCTCATGCTCCTTTCGGGTGGAAATGTAAGTCACCATCTGAATCATTTCATCCCAATCTTTTACTTTCGGAAAGGCCTCATGTGCAGATTTCAATAAAATTCCAGAAGCCGAACTAGTGTCAGATTGGAAAAAGTAATAGCCTTCCCGATCAAAGCTTTTTGGAATATTGGATAAAAAATCCCCCTCATTGACCACTTCCAATTCTTTTGGAACATCGGCAGGCCTGGTTTCCATTGGAGGATATGGAACGTCAAATTTCCTTGGGTAGTAAAAACTCTGAATACTAGGTCCGCCAGAAGACTTGAACAAAAGTGATTCTGACTGATTAATATAATTCTGATCAAAAGGAACTGCGTTGGCGAAATAGGCTCCAAAGTTTGGCAGTTCGTCTACAAAGCGGCTTTTTAAGTCTGCATGATAAACATACTCATCTCCCTGTCGGGTATCTAGGACAGAAAGGAAGGCAATGGCGGTATTTTGGCTCGGATCAAGGTCTATTGACTTTTCAAAAAACCAATGTCTTTCCGTATCCGCTTTTAGATCTGATGAAGTCAACAAAACTGTTGCCTCAGGGGTAATCTCCTCTTCATAAGAATTCAATACAGCATAAGAAAAACTGTAATCATTGAATTGAGGGTTTTCTTCGATTTTTTCAATTACAAACTGGAGTTTGAACCGATTTTCTGCTTCCTGAACTGGGATTATTTTCAATCCCAACCTGGAATAAAGCGAATAGCGAAGTGCTTGATCTGTCTGACTTAATGTTTTTTGGGCAAAAGAAGATTGGGTACAAAATGAAAAAAAGCTTAGAAAGAGAGCAATAAGCGTGAATTTTTGATTCATTGGGTTGGGATTCAGGTTTTAAAAATTAGCCTTACTTTTGCCAAAATACTAAAATTTCAAATGGCTACCTATACTACGGAAATCGCTTCGGACAAGTTAGTAAGTGACAATCCCATCCATCAGCGATTACTCAAAGCCTACATTGCTGCCAAGCCTTGGATTTCTGGAAAATTACTGGAAGTGGGCTGTGGAGAAGGAAGAGGAGTAGAAGAACTTTTGCCGCTTGCTGAGAGCTACCTTGGTCTGGATAAGATCGGCGAGGTGATAGAAATGCTCCAGAAGAAATTCCCCGGAGTAGATTTTCAACAAGCTGTCATTCCTCCTTTTCAGGGATTTGAGGATAATTCATATGATACCATTGTCAGTTTTCAAGTCATCGAGCATATCCAAAATGACAAGCTTTTTCTTCAAGAATTCTATCGAATGCTGAAGCCAGGTGGAAAGGCAATCATTTCTACCCCTAATAATACCCATACACTTTCCAGAAACCCCTGGCACATCAGAGAATATGTTCCTCAGGAACTGATTGATCTTGCTTCCGGGATTTTTGATAAAGTTGAAGCAAAAGGAATCGGAGGTAATGAAAAAGTCTGGACCTACCATGAGGCCAACCGTAAATCGGTACAAAAGATCATGCGCTTCGATATTTTTGATTTGCAGCACAAGTTGCCTGCTTCGATTTTGAGAATGCCTTATGAAATCCTTAATCGCCTCAACAGAAACAAGCTTCATAAACAACAGGGGAATTCTGTAGTGGAAATCACACACGAAGACTTCCCTTTGGTAGAGAACCCGGCAGAGGGCTTGGATTTATTTTATATTCTTTGGAAAAAATAAAATCTTGAGCTCCTATAATTTCTCCTAAAATTTTCAGGCTGAGATATTCTAGAGTACATCCTCAGTCGAATTCGCCTAAAATCTCACCATTGCTTTTCTTTGGCTTCAGCCTAAAAGTTCAAGCGTCTAAAAACAAAAAAAGAGTCAGGATATCCTGACTCTTTTTGGTTTAATCGTTTCTCTTTAAAATACTCGGAGATCTACTGTCTTGCCCAATCAAGGATTCTAATCTCTGGTTTAAAGCTTCAGATTCTTCCTCATAACCTCGCTCGGCCAGGAGTGGGATGAAGTATTTTACCATTTCGATAGAAATCATCATATCCCGATCGATTGGTCTATTTTCTTTATTGTAGAATTCAATCATATCCAAGGACCGCTTAGAGATCTTGTCAATGATGTCCAGGGCTTTTTCATCTTCCCCAACTTCGAAGAATAGCGGAACTGACTGTCCACTGCTCAGGTCATAAGGAACTGCCTCATGTGGGATTTTTTCCAGACCAAAATTCAAGAGATTAGCTGCTTCTTCCATTTTATTTTCATCCAATAGTGCCATCACGATGGTGTTCAGGGCACTTCTGTGGTTGGAAGTAAAGCGACGGTATTCTTCATCCAGATAAGCATTTGGATCGTCCATGCCTCTGAAGGCAAACTTCTCCATGTAGTTTTTGTAAGCTAGATCTGTATTGACCAATTCCTCTCTGACATAGTCTGGCTTCCTGATGGGAAGTAGTCTGTAGGTCATTCCCTCCATCACCACATGATCTTGGATGTTGATTCCAATGGTAGAAAGTGAGGTATTGTTGAAATAAATAGGCCTTTCCCAATTGTTACTCACGATCAAGTCAATTAGCATCAGATTACCTTTGGTTAGGTAGTTGCCCTTTACTTGAAGATTGATTTGAGGAGCAAAGAGGTCTTTGAATTGATGCGGCACAATTTCATCATTCCTTACGAATGCGCTATCCACCTCCAAGATCAAATTTCTGGAAGGGACCATATTCACCACACTCTTTCCTCCGGTTTGCATTTTCAGGAGGTCCGAGCCTGTGTTCAATAGTCTTAAGTATTCTTTGGCAGAAATGGCATTGAGATTTTCTCTCTCCATGACATAGAGCACGTCATTGGTGCCTTTCTGATACCGTTCTTGTTGAAGTGAAAACGGCAAAGGTGCACTTAGATCGGCTTGCTTAGTCATTTGCTCGACATACCATTCCGTATCAAAGTAACTCAGTACGATCACTCTCACATCGGTACGGAAGCCTTCTACCTCTTGAACATACCAGAGTGGGAAAGTATCATTATCACCTCCAGTAAAGAGAATGGCATTTGGGGCGCAGGATGCTAGGAAGTTCCTTGCCGAATCCACAGAGAAATATCTACCACTGCGGTTGTGATCGTTCCAGTTTTCAGCACCCATGATTCCTGCTACAGGCAAAGTCAGCAAAGTGGCAATGATTCCTGCAGTCCCGAGATTCTTGGTTGCTTTGGCAATGCCATGAGCAATGGCAAGAGTTCCCAAACCTGCCCAAATGGCAAAAGCATAGAAGCTACCTACGTAAATGTAATCCCGCTCTCGAGGTTCCACAGGTGGAGAGTTGAGATACAAGACCAGCACGACGCCCATCATTAAGAAGAGCATCAGGTTGACATAGAAATATTTAGGATCCTTTTTAGCTTGGAAAAACAAACCGATCAATCCCAAAAAGAGCGGCAACATAAAGTAATTGTTGTGCCCCTTGTTTTCGGTAATGTATTCTGGGTATTTATCACTCAGAGAATCCAAGATGCTCATCCAGGGTGCATCCATGAAGTCACTTTCCCGACCAGAAAAGTTCCACATAAAGTATCTCCAATACATATGCCCCAGCTGATGGGAAAGCATGAAGTAAATATTGTCCCCGAAGGTTGGATCCTGGCCTTCTCTCAAACCAAGTTTTTGACGGTAAATCCGCTTGTGGTTTTCCTGAGTGGAGTAGATCCTTGGTAATATAGTCGTCTTTGAAGGATCGTAAGTGTTTTTCAGTTGGTAGTCGACAATCTCATACTTGTCTTTACCCTTCATGTACACTGGAGCACCTTCCTCCTGATCTACTAATTGTGCGGTAAAGTATTGCCCATGGAGCAATGGTCTGTACCCATATTGCTCGCGCTTCAGGTAGAAAACATAGCTAATGATGTCTTTCGGAGCGTTTTCATTGATTATCGGGTCTTGATTGGACCGGATAATGATCAAGGCATAGCTGGTATACCCGATCAGGATAAAAGTCAGGGAAAGTAAAATGGTGTTCAAAAGAACTTTTTCTTTCTTAAGAGAATACCGAATTCCAAAAATCAAGGCTCCCAAGAATAGGATCATAAAGATTACGATTCCTGATCCGAATGGAAGTCCGAGGCTATTCACGAAGAAAATTTCCATGGATCCCGCCACACTGGGAAGTCCTGGAATAATGAGGTTGTTAATGATGATCAAGGCTACTCCACCTAAAAACATGGCGTAGATAGCTCCTTTGAAGCTCGGATTTGGATACTTTTTGAAGTAGTATATCAGTGCCAAAGCCGGTAGAGTTACCAAGTTGAGCAAGTGGACCCCGATGGAAAGACCAACCAGATAGGCGATGAAAATCATCCATTTGTTTTCCTCTTTCGGGTCTTTAATCACATCCCATTTCAAGAATGCCCAGATCACAATTGCCGTGAAAAAGGACGACATCGCATACACTTCTGCTTCTACTGCCGAAAACCAAAAGCTGTCTGAGAAAGTGTAAATCAAGGAGCCGACGATCCCAGCACCCATCAGAGCGATGGTTTGACCTTTGGATTCATAGCCTTCAGGAATCGCGAATAATCTTTTTCCTACCAGGGTAATCGACCAAAACAGGAATAGAATCGTGAACCCTGAGAAAAGAGCACTTCCTACATTCATCCAATAGGCTACCTGCAATCCATCTCCGAAGGCAAAAAAGCCAAACATCCGGTACACCAAGAGGAAAAAAGGTGCTCCTGGAGGGTGCGGTACCTGAAGCTTGTATGAAACAGCGATAAATTCTCCTGGATCCCAAAAGCTGGCGGTCTGTTCTACGGTGAGAATATAGACTAGGGTAGCTACTGCAAAAATGACCCAGCCAGTGAGGTTGTTGATTTGCTTATAATTGGGCATTCAATCGGTAAATTTAGAGGGACGAAAATATAAAAATTTATCCCAAGTGCGGGGTTTTTAGCACTTTTTAAACATCACTTAGGTTTACCCAATTGCAGATGTGACAAATATTACTGTTTATCCGGACAGGCCGTTGCTAAATTTGTATCATTCAAACGAATTGAACCATGAGCACACAACCAAAAACATTTCAAGAATTGATTGATGGGGAAACTCCGGTATTGGTGGATTTTTTTGCAGTTTGGTGCGGTCCCTGCAAAATGATGCAGCCTATTCTGGAAGACACTTCCAAACAACTTGGAGATAAAGTGAAAATCATTAAAGTGGATGTAGATCGTAATCCTCTTGCAGCGAGTAAATTTCAGGTGAGGGGAGTGCCGACTTTGATTCTTTTCCAAAAAGGAAAAATCGTCTGGAGACAATCTGGAGTCGTACCCGCACATCAATTGGTACAGGTAATCAACTCAAATTTGATGGCAAATGCCTGATCTCGATGTGACAAAAGTCATTTAGAGATTTAGGCTTTCAAAATAGTTTTGTGACAATAATTAATAGAAAATAAAAAAACACAGTTATATGAAAATAGAGCAAATCTATACCGGATGTTTGGCCCAAGGTGCTTACTACATCGAGTCAGCTGGTGAAGCAGCAGTCATTGACCCATTGAGAGAGGTTCAGCCGTACATCGAAAAAGCAGAACGAAGAAACGCAAAAATCAAATACGTATTTGAGACTCACTTCCATGCAGACTTCGTTTCAGGCCATAAGGATTTGGCCGCCAAAACCGGAGCGAAAATCGTTTATGGACCTACCGGAATGAAAATGGGCTTTGATGCCATCATTGCTGAGGATAATCAGGAATTTAAAGTTGGAGATGCCACTATCCGGGTACTTCATACCCCAGGGCATACTATGGAATCGGTTTGCTACCTATTGATCAATGAGGAAGGTACGGAAGAGGCGATTTTCACTGGTGACACCTTGTTTATCGGAGATGTAGGACGACCTGACTTAGCTCAAAAAGTGGTTAAAGATTTGACCCAAGAAAAATTGGCTGGTCATCTTTATGACTCATTGAGAAATAAGTTGATGCCATTGTCGGATGATTTGATTGTTTATCCAGCTCACGGTGCGGGTTCTGCCTGCGGTAAGAATATGAGTAAGGAAACTTCAGACACCTTGGGAAATCAAAAGAAGACCAACTATGCGCTTCAACCGATGACCAAAGAGGAGTTTGTGAAGGAAGTTTTGACGGGCTTGACACCTCCTCCGGCCTATTTCCCACAAAATGTCATGATGAATATTGAAGGATATGACAGTATTGATGAGGTATTGGAAAGAGGAGTGAGACCACTGACTCCGGAAGAATTTGAAGCCGCTGCCAATGAGACTGGCGCTTTGATTTTGGATACCAGAGATGCCCAATCCTTTGCCAAAGGATTCATTCCAAATTCCATCAATATCGGCATCGACGGAAGTTTCGCAGTATGGGTGGGAGCAATGATTCCTGACCTGAAGCAGGAAATTTTGATCGTAGCGGAAGAAGGTAGAGAGGAGGAAGTGATCACGCGATTGGCACGTGTGGGATATGATTATTCCATTGGGTTCCTCAAGGGAGGGTTTGATGCTTGGAAAAATTCAGGGAACGAAGTGGATTCTATTACCTCTATTACTGTTGAAGAATTGGCTAAAATTCAGGAAGGTGATCCATCTATCCATATTCTGGATGTGAGAAAGAATTCTGAATTCCTTTCTGAGCACGTTGTCGATGCAGAAAATGCTCCTTTGGACTATATCAATGACAGCATGCTGAAAGTGGACAAAGACAAAACCTATTACGTGCACTGTGCAGGAGGATATAGATCTATGGTTTTCAACTCCATCCTGAGAGCAAGAGGATATGATAATCTTGTCGATGTAGCCGGTGGTTTTAAGGCAATCAAGGAATCTGGAAAGTTCAAAGTTTCTGATTACGTTTGTCCTACCACATTGCTTTAATTTCCCCAAAAGACGAAAAGTCGCTTTCTAAATGGCAGGTCAATTGACCTGCCATTTTTAGTTTAAGCTTGGCCGATGTGATCAAAGTCACCAGACTATAGAACAAACATGAAGAACTTTGTACGCTTACCGATAAGGTATGTGTTGGGGGCTTTATTGGCTTTGTGGGGGATAAATAGTGCTCAGGCACAACACCACGAGTTGACTTCTTCTGACACTAGCTCGAGCAAAAAGATGTTCGGAACTATCTTGAATTCTGGAAAATTTGAATTTCATCTTCGATCCTATTTCATGATGACCGAAAACGAACCCGGTCTCCTGGACTACTCCACATGGGGGACAGGGGCAGGATTGGGTTATTTTAGTCCTCGATGGAAAGGGATCGGAATTGGATTCAGCGGATTCTTCGTTTTCAGGCATTTTGAGAATAACATCACTCTCAAAGATCCTGTGACCGGGCTTTCCAATCGATATGAGTTGACCTTGTATGATGTTCATCATCCTGAAAACTCCCGAGATATGGACCGTCTGGAGGAGTTTTTCATTTCTTATGAACATGAGAAATTCTCTGCAGAATTTGGAAGGCAACATTTCGAAAGTCCCTTGTTGAATGCCTCAGACAATCGGTTAAGGCCTAATTTGTTCAGCGGGATTTCTGCTCGATTTCATCCTGAAAAATGGACAATCACGGGCTCTTGGTTCACTCACTTGATATCAAGAGGCTCTTTGGAATGGGTTCCAGTCGAGGAGTCGGTTGGGTTTTATTCTACAGGGAGAAATCCATCAGGATCTACTGAAACCTACACCCATCATCTGAATTCAAAAGGAATCGGGGTATTTGGAGTAGAATACAAAGAGTCAGATTTCAGTCTGAAATTATGGTCCTATCTGGCAGAAGGAATTTTAGCTACCAGCTTTGTTGAAGGGGTTAAAATGATTGCATTGAAAAATGAAACCAAAGCCATTCTAGGAATTCAGGGCTTTTACCAAACTGCACTCGGAGATGGTGGAAACCCCGATCCAGAAAAGGCCTACACCCTTCCTGGGGAAAAAACCTTTGGGATTGGTCTTAGGTCTGGAATTCTTTGGGGAAGTAATCAGTTTACGTTGAACTACCTCGGGATATCTGATCAGGGAAGGTTTCTATTTCCAAGAGAATGGGGGAGAGAGCAATTCTTTGTCAGTATGCAAAGAGAAAGGTATGAAGGCTTGGGAGGAGTCCATGGAGTCAATTTAATGTATGAAAAGACGGTCCATGAGCATCTCAAACTAGCCTTAGGAGCTGGGCATGTTTATACTCCTGATTTGGAAAATACGGTGTTGAATAAATATGGATTACCCGATTATTTTCACTTTACAGGATTGATTGATTATAGGTTTGGAGGGTTTTTCAAAGGATTGGATCTTCAATTTTTGCTGGCTTACAAGGGTGAAAATACAGGTCCCGAAGTGCCTAAAGAATATGTGATCAATCGGGTGAATATGGCTAACTTAAATTTAATTTTAGATTACAGATTTTAAACAAAAGCAATACAATTTATAAATGGAACAACTTATCGAATGGATTAAACAGCCTTGGCCTTGGTATGTCGCAGGGCCAATGATCGGACTGACTGTCCCGGCACTCTTGATTTTAGGAAACAAGACTTTCGGGATTTCTTCTTCCCTAAGACACATCTGTGCTGCTTGCGTGCCGGCAGGTATACCGTTTTTCTCCTATAACTGGAGAAAAGAGATCTGGAATCTTCTGTTTGTTCTGGGAGTAGGTATTGGGGGCTTTATCGCCACTTTTTTCCTTGCAAATCCGGATACCATTGTGATCTCTGAAGCCACTCAAGCCGATTTGGCAAGTTTGGGAATCACAGATTTTACTCATTTGCTGCCTTCAGATATTTTTACCTGGGAGGCAGTATTTACGGCAAAAGGTCTGCTGTTCTTTGTTTTGGGAGGATTCATGGTTGGATTTGGAACCCGATACGCGGGAGGTTGTACTTCAGGACATGCAATTATGGGCATCAGTTCTCTGCAATGGCCTTCTTTAGTGGCGACCATCTTCTTTATGGTGGGTGGTTTTCTGATGACACACGTGTTGATGGAGCCTTTAATGAAACTGGTAGGATTCTAAAAGATTGAAAAAATGACACAGGTAAAAGATAAAAAAGAACAAATTCAGGATCCTCATTGCGTTGCCCCCAATTTGAGGGAAGATCATGACAAGGGACTGGAGTTATTGAAATATTTAGTCCTGGGAGTAATTTTCGGGATAGTTTTCGTGAAGGCAGAGATTATTTCCTGGTTTAGGATTCAGGAAATGTTCAGACTACAATCCTTCCATATGTACGGGGTGATCGGTTCGGCAGTGGTGACTGGAATTATCTCCATTCAGCTAATCAAGAGACTTAATATCCGAACCATTCACGGAGAGGAAATCATTATTCCTGATAAAGTCTTCAGAAAAGGACAGATCATTGGTGGCTTTATATTTGGCTTGGGATGGGCAATCACCGGAGCATGTCCGGGACCATTATTCGCTCAGATTGGTAGCGGCTACACCGTTGTTTTGGTAACCTTGATCTCTGCCTTGGCGGGGACTTGGGTTTATGGGAGATTCTCCGATAAACTCCCTAACTAGATTTGAACGATCAAAAAATTGAAGCCGCATTCTCCCGAATGTGGCTTTTTTTAATTGAATACCTTCTTGATGATAAATCTTATTAGAAGAATGGCGGTGAGCACAATTGACCCTACGATAACGAATTCCATGATTTTTCCTTTTTTGCAAAACTAGCTTAGTACTCCAATAGTTTTCCCGAATTACGAATCTTTCCCAGATTCCCAGCCTATTTGGCTATCTTTGCCAAGCGATTAAACCTACCTTACCTACCATGAATTACCTTTCCAAACGCCGCGTGGCTGTTGGTTCGATGTTTTTTTTCGTCGGATTATGTTTTGCCAGCTGGGCTTCTAGGATTCCCGATATCCAATCCAAATTTGATCTCTCCGAAGGACAGCTAGGTACAATGCTTCTTTTTTTGCCCCTTGGATCTGTTATAGGATTGCCGATTGCAGGTTGGGCCGTCCATAAATTTGGTAGTCGTGTTGTGATCCTGACTGGTGGGATAGCTTATGCACTTTCTCTGCCATTGATAGGATTAAGCACTTCTACCTTGATGCTGATCCCGATCCTGGTCGCCTATGGAATGCTGGGTAACATCATGAATATATCCCTGAATACTCAAGGTTTGAATTTAGAAGACCAAATGGGGAAAAGTATTCTGGCATCTTTTCACGGGCTTTGGAGCTTGGCGGGATTTACCGGTGCTGGATTAGGAGCAGGGATGATTTTCCTGGGGTTGAGTCCAGCCCAGCACTTTGGAGTGGTCATGGCGATTTCTTTGCTCATTATTTTTCTGGCCCAAAGCCTAATCCTGAAGGAAGAAAAAAGTACCGAGAGTGGGGGAATGGTCTTGAAAAAACCTGATGCTCTGCTGTTGAGAGTTAGTTTGATCGCTTTTCTAGGGATGATGAGCGAGGGCTGTATGTTTGACTGGAGTGGAGTTTATTTCAAAAAGGTAGTCTTGGCCGAACCTGGTCTAGTGGCCTTGGGTTATGTGGCATTTATGGGAGCGATGGCCTCCGGTAGATTCTTTACGGATAAACTTGCTGCCAGATATACCAAAGTGGCCGTGATTCAAATAAGTGGCTTTTTGATATTTATAGGATTGCTCCTTTCTGTTTTTGTGCCGGCGCTTTGGTCAGCGACATTAGGATTTCTACTGGTTGGATTGGGGGTAGCTTCCATCATTCCGCTTTCTTATGGGATTGCGGGCAGGTCCAAGCTTTATTCTCCAAGTGTTGCTTTGGCTTTGGTCTCTACGATTTCTTTCTTTGGATTCCTTTTAGGCCCGCCTTTGATTGGTTTTGTTGCTGAATTATTCAGCTTGAAGGTTTCGTTTGCCTTGGTTGCTTTTTGCGGATTGGGAATTTTGATTCTTTCCAGCATTCGCAAGCAAGTATTCCTGATTCCTCCTAAATTTCCCAAAAAAGCCGCAGCATGACACTCCCCGAGGATTTTCAATTTACCCGTGAATTTGAAGTAGGCTCATTTCAGGTGCATCCAGATGGGGAAATACGGATGTGCTCCTTGGCCGATCTTCTCCAGGAGATTGCCTGGAGGCATGCAGATTCAGGGGATTTTGGGAGAAACCTTCTGGATAATCAGCAGATGTGGGTGCTTTCGAGATTTGAAATCAAGGTTTCTAAATTCCCGCGTTGGGGGGATAAAATAAGGATTTTCACCGGGGGAAGAGGAGCCGAGAAACTCTTCGCATTTCGGGAGTTTTTGGTTTGGGATCAGCATGAAAAAGTTTTAGCCAGAGCAATGTCTTCATGGCTTTTATTGCATACTCAGACCAAACGGATCCAAAAACCCGAGTCTGTTTTACCGCCTGAATTGTTTGATCCCACCAAGAAACCTAGCTGGCAACCAGAGAAACTTTCTTTCATGGGTAACTTGATTGGCGAAGAGGAAATTAAAGTACAGCATTCTGACTTGGATCTATACCATCATGTCAACAATACCAGTTACATCCGTTGGGTGGAAAATTCACTGAGTGAATTTGGTCTAAAAGCCCAGGAGATATCAATCAATTACTTATCCGAGTGCCACGCCGGAGACAGGATTGTGCTTTCTGTTTCGAAGCTCGAGGAGGAGATTTTTGTTTTAGGAGAAAGCAATACCAAACCTGTCTTTCTTGCTAAAGTTCAGGCCTTGAAACTTTGAATATCCTGTGATTCTAGTCACAGCAATTGACCCTATTTTTCTTGCACTTTTGTACATTGCTAATAGACTATGAATCAGATGATGCAGCCTTTCGTCAAATTAATTACTCTTTTGGTCGCCCTGCTAGGACTTGCAGTGGTTTTGGTTGGGATTGTAGGTGGGGTTTTGTTTTTGTCTCAATCAGGAGTGCAGCTTCCAAGTTTAAGTCAAGACGAACCTCAAGTTCCCCAGGCAATTGCTGAACTCCCAATTACCAAGGCTTTGGTAGATCCTGAAGGAATGTGGAAGGCGCCAGAGGTGTCTAGCATGGACGCAGAGCCCAATGCTGACGAAATCAAGTATGGCCGTGAACTTATCGCCAACACCTCCGAATACCTTGGACCAAACGGGAAGGTTAAGGCGATGTCTAACGGAATGAATTGCCAAAATTGTCACCTGCAGGCTGGTACTGTCCCTTTGGGAAATAACTACAGCGCTGTAGCTGCCACATATCCAAAAGTTCGAGCCAGATCAGGTCAATCTGAGGATATCCCAAAGCGGATAAATGATTGCTTTGAAAGAAGTCTAAATGGACAAGTTTTGCCGATAGAATCCAGAGAAATGAAAGCCATGGTCGCCTATATTACCTGGCTTGGTAAAGATGTTCCAAAAGGAGAAAGTCCCAAAGGAGCTGGACTCTATGAAGTACCTCTTCTCGACAGAGCTGCAGACCCAGCCAAAGGAAAATTAGTCTATGACAGTCAATGTGCCGTTTGCCATCAAACTGACGGTCAGGGCATGCCCAAGCCGGATGGTACAGGGTATATTTACCCACCTCTATGGGGCAAAAACAGCTATAACCATGGAGCCGGGCTTTTTAGGCTTTCCAGGTTTGCGGGTTATGTCAAAGCAAACATGCCCTTGGGGGCGACATTTGAAAGTCCTCTTTTATCGGATGAAGAGTCTTGGGATGTGGCCGCCTATGTGAACAGCTTGGAAAGACCTTCCAAGGATCTTTCTAAGGATTGGCCAGATATTTCCAAAAAGCCGATGGATCATCCATTTGGACCTTTTTCAGATGAGTTTTCTGAGGAGCAACACAAGTTTGGTCCATTCAAACCTATCCAAGAGGCAAAAGCCAAATCCAAGTGAACAAGAGATTAGCATTTGGTCTTTTCCTGTTTTTTTTGGCTTTCGGAATTGCAAAGCCTCAAGAACAGGAGAAAAATATATTTGTCCAGCCTGATGTGCATTTTAGGACTTTTTGGATGAGTACTGCCTATCCCGGAAGTGACTTCAAAGATGACTATGCATTGGGTATGTCTCTGAATATGGGAGCCAAAGTGAGTATCCTCGAAAATTGGAGCTTCCATGTTGGTTACCGAGCCTTCACCAATGGAGTCAGTTCGGAATTGTGGATGGTAGATCCAGTATCAGGCCAAGGCAATCGCTATGAACTGGGCTTATTCGATATTCTCAATCCAAAAGACAGGTTTTTCGGTAAGCTGGAGACGTTTTCCTTAGCGTATTCCCAGGAAAGTTTCGGAGTAAAAGTGGGTCGAATGGGGATCAATTCTGATTGGGTAAATGCTCAGGATGGTAGGCTTTCTCCAACGGTGGTGGAGGGAGTGCATGCATGGTATGCCCCGGATAAGCTATGGAAATTTTCAGGCTATGGTATTGGCAGAATGAGCATAAGGGGCAGTAGCCAGTGGTTGGGAGTAGGGGAAACCGTCGGGATTTTTCCTCAAGGAAGATCGGAAGAGGGTAAGGCTGCTGCTTATTATGGAAATACGGCAAGTAATTGGCTGGGGATTTTTGAAATTGACCGAAAAATTGGAGCTAGAAGTAAGCTTCATTTTTCCAACACCTTCGCTCAAAACCTTTTTTCAACTTATTGGCTTGGGATCGAATCAAATTTTCCGGGTGAAAAACAAACCGTCAATCTAGGACTTCAGGGAGGATTTCAGCATGGAATCGGAAATGGAGGGAATGAGGATTTTTCTTTCCGATACAAAAATCCTAAGGATAAAAATATTGCTTTGTCCGGACGTATTGGATGGAGGAATTCTCGTTGGATAACTCATCTGAATTTGACCCAGGTTTTCGGAAGTGGCCGATGGCTAAGTCCCAGAGAATGGGGGAAAGATGCGTGGTACACTTTCATTCCAAGGGAAAGGAATGAAGGCTTTGAAGCCGTGACAGCTTTGGTAGGATTCGGGGAATATAAGTTTGAAGAGGTTCCGGTTCAGATTTATGCCCATTTGGGAATTCATTGGCTTCCCGACACGCAAGATGCCGCCGCAAACAAGTATAATTTTCCGAGTTACCGCCAAGTCAATTTGGGACTCAAGTACCAACCCAAAAATCTAAAAAATCTCGATTTCCATTTTATAATGGTGAATAAAGAACCTTTGAAGTCAATCGAGCTTAGCCCTAATCAAATTTACAATAAGGTCGGGATGCTTCACTTCAATGGGATTTTAAACTGGAGGTGGAACTGATCCTCAGGCTTTGAATTTGACCTCATTGGTCAGGGGTTTACGTTCTTCGAATTCCTGTAGGTTTCTTAAGGTGGTGGAGGCTATTTGAGCAAGAGCTTCTTTCGTCAAAAAGGCCTGATGTCCGGTGATCAGGACATTTGGAAAAGTCATCAAGCGGGCGATTTCTTCGTCCAGGAGAATTTCCTCAGATAGATTTTGAAAGAAAATATGCTCTTCCTGTTCATAGACATCGATGCCTAAAAAGCCTATTTTTCTTGATTTTAAGGCTTTTATTACCTCCTTGGTGTCAATCAATGCCCCTCTGCTGGTATTTATCAAAGCCACACCGGTTTGCATCAAAGAGAGAGTTTCCCGGTTGATCAAGTGTTTGGTTTCGGGAGTGAGAGGACAGTGGAGCGAAATGATGTTACTTTGAGAAAGGACTTCCGGCAAGGGCAAATATTCTACTCCTAGCTGTTTCATTTCTTCATTTTCAATGACATCATAGGCTAGAACTTTGCATCCAAATCCTTTAGCTATCCGGCAAAATGCTCTTCCAATAGCGCCGGTTCCGACGACTCCAATGGTTTTTCCGAAAATATTTACACCAGTAAGACCTTCCAGAGAGAAGTTGTTTTCCCGGACCCTATTGTAGGCCTTATGGGTTTTTCTCGAAAGAGTCAAAATCAAGGCAAAGGCATGCTCGGCAACAGCCTCAGGACTATATGCAGGCACCCGAACCACAGTAATTCCATACTTGCTGGCTGATTTAAGGTCCACTTGATTATATCCCGCGCAGCGGAGGGCGATTAGCCGAATGCCCATTTGAGACATTTTCCTCAAAATATCTTCATGGATAGTGTCATTTACGAAGGTGCAGATTGCCTGGTGACCTTCTGCCAAGGAAAGCGTAGTCAAGTCCAGCCTGACTTCTAAAAAGCTTATCTCATGCTTGAAATCTACTACGTGATTTTCAAAGCTTTCCCGATCGTAAGACTTAGTGCTGAAGAACGCGATTTTCATAAAATGTAGGTTTGGGATTCACAGATTGAAAAATCCTTTTGTATAAAATAGCGAAGAGAAAACAATTTATAAGTTATGTTTAGGCTTCACAATCAATCCTATGCTATATGAAGAAAGTCTTTTATTTTCTGCCCATTCTTTTTGCAATTGCCTGTGTTCCAAAAGAAACCACCGAAACTGAAGTACTAACCGAAACCCTCATCAAAGAAGTGCCAATTCAAGATTCAGTCCTCCGACACGTTGTCCTTTTTGGATTCAAGGAATCCGCTACTCCAGAACAGATTCAGGAGATCGTTGAAGCATTCAAAGCTTTAAAAACTCAAATTCCAGAAATTAAAGGCTTTGAGTGGGGCATCAACTCCAGTCCTGAAGGGCTTAATCAAGGGCTTACGCATGCCTTCACCTTGACCTTTCATTCTGATGCGGATCGAGATGCTTATTTGCCTCATCCGGATCACAAGGCCTTTGGAGAAAAGCTGGGGCCAATTTTGGATAAAGTGACCGTGGTGGATTATTGGACTAAGAAGTAATTAGCGGTCCACTGGGATATTCTTTCTCTCGGTTCCTGGAGTTTCTTCTACATTTAGAACTTCCGTGACCACAAAAACGCTCGTCCCTCTCCAAGGTAACATTCCATTGAATTCTTGGTAGCGAAGTTCAAGGTGTTTTCCTGAATTTCGCTCCAGGATTTCGGCTACTTTAGGGTCTGTAACGCTAAATCGAAACTCATTGCTTTGAAGAGCTCCGGATGTTGGACTTTGGAATCCTTCTTGGACCATTCTTCCTTCCCAGGTTTTAAAGATTATTCCTTTTTTCACGAAATAATTCAAGCTTCCTGCTTTCACTCCCTCCCCAAAGACGAAAAAAAACTTCCACCAAAGGAATATTCCGAGTACCAAGATTAGAATTAGACTGGAAGTCCAAAGAAACTTTTTCATAAGATTTGGTTATAAGCTTAACTAAATATAGAAACCCTTTGTATCAATCTGGGAATTGTATTTGAAAAATTGTTCTCTTTTGAAGGTATGGACTTGTTTAAAGAAAATTTTAACTCTAAAAACTTACTTCCTTACGGTGGGGAGGTGTATTACTATCCGGATTTTTTCAGCAGGGAGAAAGCTGATGGTTTGTTCTTGGACTTGGAAGAAACGCTTTCCTGGAGACAGGAGCCAATACGGATTTTCGGAAAAATGATCATGCAGCCCAGACTGACGGCCCTGTATGGTAATCCCAACCAAGAATATGGCTATTCTGGCATCTCCATGACACCCGAACTCTGGACGGAATCCCTTTTTGAAATAAAAGAGAAAATTGAAGCTAATTCTCAAGAAACCTTTACCCACGTTCTCTGTAACCTTTACCGGGACGGTCAAGACAGTATGGGCTGGCATAGGGATAATGAACCGATTTTAGGTCCAGAGCCTTGCATTGCGTCCTTGACCTTGGGTGCTCCGAGAGTATTCCAGCTGAGAAATTACCAGACTAAAAAGGATAAAATCGACTTGCTACTTCAACATGGAAGTCTTTTGATCATGAAAGGTCAAAGTCAGCAGGTTTGGGAGCACCAGGTGCCAAAAACAAAGAAGGTCGCCACACCGAGAATCAATTTGACTTTCCGGCATTTGAAATAAAAAAAGGCTGCAATTGCAGCCTTTTCAGTGTCTTTTTAGTCTACTAACCATAGGTATTCACCATACCCGGCCGCTTGCATTTCCGATTTGGGAATGAATTTCATAGCGGCGGAATTCATGCAATACCGGAGATTGGTAGGAGCCGGACCATCGTAGAAGACATGTCCTAAATGGCTATTGCCAAACTTACTGCGGACTTCCACTCGCTCCATTCCCAGCGTTTTGTCAATGGGTTTGTCAATTGCTCGGGCATCAATGGGCTTCACAAAACTAGGCCATCCAGATCCGCTTTCATATTTGTCTTTGCTGCTAAACAGAGGTGCTCCAGAGACGATGCAGACATAAATTCCATCTTCTTTGTTGCCATTGTACTCATTTTGAAAGGCATACTCTGTTTCATCCTCCATGGTGACTTCATACTGAAGCGGAGTGAGATTTTTTTTCAACTCCGCTTTAGAAGGAGCTGTGTATTTTTTTTCACTTAGTTCCGGCCAGTGTTTTTTGATGAATTCATCTCTTCCCGATCCAGTTCTATAGGCGTAATAATCTTTGGGATTTTTCTTGTAATAATCCTGATGATACTCTTCAGCAGGGTAGAAATTCGTGTATTTGATGATTGGCGTCGCAACCGGTTTATCAAACCGCTTGCTTTTATCCAGTCGGGATTTGGATTCCTCTGCCACTTTCTTTTGCTCCGCATCATGAAAGAATATCGCGGATTCATACTGGCTGCCTCTATCATAGAAGGATCCCCCTACATCAGTCGGGTCAAAAGTTTGCCAGAAAATGTCCACCAATTCTGAATAGCTGATCACTTCCGGGTCAAAGGTGATCTGTACGGACTCTCGATGCGAAGTTTTTCCTGAAGATACTTCACCATAAGTCGGATTTTTTTCTTTTCCTCCAGCATATCCTGAGACTACGGAAATCACGCCGTCCAAACCTTCAAAAGGTGCTTCTACGCACCAAAAGCAACCTCCAGCAAAGGTGGCTAACTGGGTTTTGGAGGAATAAACAACGGGCGTTTCTGGTTCTGGATTGAGCTCCGCCTCTTTTACCTTATCGGTAGAAGGAGAGCTGCATGCCATCAAAAAGGCGATTAGCGAGATGATCATGGGAAAATGAAATTTGTTTGATTTCAACATGGATGAATACTATTGAGAAGGACCAATGATTTTTTGGTCAGTTTTTTGAGTGTAACACGCGAAACTCAAAATCTGTTTCCAACAGGTTTTTGATTTAAGTCCGCTTGCTTTCCTAAACTTACGAGTTTACCAAGGTATTGGATGTTAAAGGTTGTGATTCCTCTATTTCAAATGCTAATGATATGAAAAACAAGATTCTATTATTTGTCCTACTAATGTTTGGTGCTCTTAGTCCTTTTACGCTACTGGCTCAGCAGGGTAGTGGTTTCGGAATAAAAGGAGGCCTGAATTACAATACCAGTGGAAAATATTTCAGGGATGCAGGGGAGATATTTTCCAAACCCGGAGAAAATACGGGATACCATGTTGGTGTTTTCTACCAATTGGTAAGCTATGATATAGCTTTGCGTCCGGAATTGATTTTCACCAATACTGCATTTGAATCGTCATTGGGTAAGGTGGAATATCAAAAAATTGATTTGCCAATACTGGTAAAAATGAACTTTTTCAAAATCATCGGCTTCCAAATAGGCCCTTCATTACATTATACTCTAGAGGAGAAATTTTCAGTGCCTGGCAACTTTGAGCCATCCGAGCCATTTGGATTAGGCTTTCAACTCGGTCTTGGAGTCAACTTAGGCCCAGTGGGTTTGGATTTACGATTTGAGCGGGAGCTGAATGAGAGGAAGTACAGTTTTGAGAATGTTTTGGGAAAAGAAGATTTCAAAACTCAACAGCTCATTTTGGGACTTTCTTTTAAAATTCCCGGTCGGCAAAAATAACGAGCTTTTCAATTTCCTGACGAATATCATCTTTTGTAAATGAATGGTTTTCAATGACTAATCGTTAGGTAGTTAGATGAAAACCAATAGTTATATGATTAATCAACTAAAGTATCTCCTAGTGCTACTCGCAGTGGCTTTCCTAGGAGGATGTCAAGAAAATCCAGATCCGAGTTCTGAGGAAATTCAGCAAATCAAAACTCAGATGGCTTCCGGTCAGTGGGTGATTTCTAAGTTTATCGACTCTGGCAAAGATGAGACCTCGGACTTTGCGGGATTCGTATTTGTGTTTAACTCTTCCGGTGTTTTGTCAGCAAAAAAAGGAAGTCTGGAATACATTGGGACATGGTCCATCACCAACAGCAGCGGAAAAAACAATAGTCAGGGAAATGATGACAGTCAGGATGATCTGGATTTCAACATTTTCTTCAATCTAACCAACGAGTTTGAAGACCTGAATGATGATTGGGATATTTTGACCCATACATCTACCAAAATTGAATTGACAGATGTGAGCGGAGGGGATGGCAGTGTGGATTATTTGACTTTTATAAAGAATTAGAACTCAAATTACGGGGATTCACCAGACCAAAATCCCAAACTGCAAATTGATTAAGGAAATAGGAGAGCGGGCATTTTGATACAAAATGTCACCATCGGAATTGATTTCAATGCTGTTTCTTTTGATATATTTGGTTTTATCTCCATGTTGAATCATGAGTTTGAAGAAAAAAGAAGCTGCAAGATCATCAGCTTCTTTTTTTTGTTTTTTGGAGAAAAAACCTACCCCAATTCCTGAGACAAAACCCTCATAGTTCGTTCCTAAAATCGTCCCTTTTACTTCTTGGTCTATGATGGTTGCCAGGAAAGAATTATCCACTCTTGTTTTGGTATTCATGATTTTCATTCCAAACATGCCATCAATAAATGGAATTAGGCCAGCTTCTTTTTCTTTTAAGAAAACTCTGAACATGGGGCCCAAGGTTAAGAAATTGAAGGTGGTCTTGAGCGGAGGGTAAAACTTGCTTTCCGGGATTTTTTCATTTCCAAAGTTGAGGTAGTTAAAATCAACTCCCAGATAAACAGGAGAGTACAATCCTTTTTTTGGATTTAGGAGAAAATGGAATCCCGAACCAAATCCAGTGCCTCCAAAAGAATTATTGACGGTGTTTCTGAATTCCCCAATCGGAAAAGCCAAATTTCCTTGTATTCCCAGCTGCATAAATTCCCTTCTTTCTTGCCCTAATGATTTTGTAGCCATTAATAGCATTAGCCCAAAAAATAGGAGTGGCCTCAATTTCATGAGAATGCTAACGGATGTGAGTTTGGAAAAATGTTTTCAATACCGCTGCTTCTTGATCGTCCACTTTTTGGTCTGCCAATGCAGACTTAATTAAGGGTAGAAGCTCATCAAAAGGACTCTCATTTTCCAGATGTTTGTTTTTTTCCATCCATTGGTTCAGGCGATAAATCTCATACGTGTTTACATCACCGCTGGCAAGGATTCCTTCAAAAATACCGTTCAAAAAGTAGAGGTTAGGATGATGGGTTTGTTCTTCTTCAAAGTCTCCCAAGAAAGATTTCAAAATTGAATTTATCTCGTCCAGCTCTTCGTGATTGATACTGCCATCCCGGATTATGGGACTAATTTTTTCGAACAGTTCCTGAAAAGATGGATTTTCACAAAGGCATTCATTCTGGTTACACCAGTTTTTCAAAGCTTCAAACTCATTTCGGTTGACGACTCCGTCTAAGGAAATGCCATAAATCATTCCCGCCAATTCAAATGCGGCTTGTGTGGTCTCTTGGTTATTTGGGTTTTTCATGGATATTTTTCGGATAAAAACTTAATATTCTTTCCCTTCAATATACTTCAGAATCACTGAATTATCTTGTGTGTTGCGAGAAATTCTTCTAAGGAAATAGAAAAAATACACAGCTTGATAAGCAGCATAAAAGTGTTTTTTTGAGATAAAGTGAATCAGAAAAGTCGCGATAAGAAATATTCCATTTAGCGGAAATTCAAGGTAAAAACGGTCCTTTCTCCCGGAATGGAAATCACCTGTAGGCTTCCTCGATGAAGGTTCATGATTTGCCTTGAAATCGCCAATCCAATTCCTGAACCAGTCTTTTTAGTGGTGTAAAATGGGACAAAGATTCTTTCCAAAGCCTCTGAAACAATCCCGGGGCCATGATCTTCTACTTGGATTTGAGTACCCAGATCACCTTGTCCAATGGCTCTTAATGTAATTTGTCGATCCGCCTGGTTTTGGATTGATTCCGAAGCGTTTTTGATCAAGTTGATCAGAATCATGCTGATTTGGTCCGGGTCGCAATGCACTTCCAATTCCTCCGGGAGAACTTCAACCTGAATTTCAATTTGGTTCGACTTTAGATCTTCCTTCATCAATCCCAGCACGTTTTCAAACAAGGATTTGACTGGTGTAAATTCTTTTTTGGGCGCGGGAATATTGGTGTAATCCCGGTAGGCATTTACAAAGTTTACCAAGCCCTTGCTGCGGTTGGCAATCGTGTCCAATCCTTCCTGAATGTCCTGAAACCCGTCTCTTTTGATGAGCATGCCTTCCTGCTGCACATAGCTGTCTTCGTCTAATATCGTCCTGAGAGATTCTACCAAACTTGATATTGGCGTGATGGAATTCATGATCTCATGACGAAGCACTTTGGTCAGGTTTTGCCAGGCTTCCAACTCATTGGATTGGAGTTCGGCATTGATATTTTGAAAAGAAAGCAAAGTCCAGCTTTGGCCTCCCATTTTCAGGGATGTTGACTGAACAATCAAGTGAAGACCAGGATTCACCTTGAAAGAAATTCGCTGTCCTGGCTTCATGTCCATGACTTCTTTGAGAAGTTTTGTGGAGAGCTTACCCAAGTCTGAAATATCCCTGAATTGTGGGATTTGAAGAAGCTGCTTGGCGGCATTGTTGATCACCCCTATTTTCCCTTCGGAATTAAAAGAAATGATTCCGGTATTGATGTGCTGTATGATTACTTGGAGAAAAAGCATTTGCTCCTCCTTTTCAGCTCTGGTCTGTTTAAAGACTTCCATCACTTCGTTGAAGGCCTTATTGACTTCACGAAAAGAGCCTCCCATTTTGCTGTCATGGGTAAAGGAGGAGGAAAAGTCAGTGAAGCGAATGGAGTCTAGGAATCTGGCCAACTTGTGATTAATGGAGTTGACATAGTAGATCATTTCTCCGGCTAAAATTAGTACGACAATACCAAGAATAGCCGGCGCGAGCAATAGATTCTGGGTGCTGAAAAGCCAAACCCCCAGAAAAATAGCCAATGTAATTCCCAGAATTCTGAGTGTAATTCCGAAAGAAAACCGCCTATAAACCATACTTCTCAAGTCTTCGGTAAAGTGAGGAGCGAGTCAATCCTAATTCTTCGGCGGCACGGGTAATATGCCCATTATGCTTTTGAAGTGCTTTTCGAATTAGAATTCGCTCCACATCTTCAATGTTGAGGTGTTCCAAGCTTACATTTTCTTCAGATTTTTCGGGTTGCCCCATTTTTTGTAAGAAAAGGTCTTCTGGCTGTAATACATTGTGATTGCTCATGATCACGGCTCGTTCTATGCTATGCTGCAATTCCCGAATATTTCCCGGCCAATGATATTTTGCCATCCGCTTGAGCAAGGGTTCGGAGGCTTTTCGGATGTCCTTGTTGTACTTTTTGGAGTAATAAGTGATAAAGTGATCGGCTAAGAGAGGGATGTCTTCTACCCGTTCCCGTAAGGGAGGAAGCTGGATTTCAATGGTATTGATTCGGTACAAAAGATCCTGTCGAAAAGTGTTTTCATAGACCATGTTATAAACCGGAAGGTTAGTCGCTGAGATTAGCCGAATATTGACATCCACCGGCTTATTGGCACCTACCCTGGTAACTTGCCTGTTTTGAAGGGCCGCCAGAAGTTTTGCTTGTAAGGGTAGCGGAAGATTTCCGATTTCATCCAAAAACAAAGTGCCTTTATGCGCTTGTTCAAATCGACCGGCTCGGTCTTCTTTGGCGTCCGTGAAGGAGCCTTTTTTGTGACCAAAGAGTTCAGACTCGAAAAGGGTAGAGGTGATAGATCCCAAATCTACCCCAACAAAGGCCTCCCTACTTCTTCTGGAATTTCGATGAATTGCCCGGGCTATCAGTTCCTTTCCTGTACCATTTTCTCCTAAAATCAGCACATTTGCATCAGTGGCAGCCACCCGCTCTATCGTTTCAAATACTTTTTGCATGGAAGGACTCTGCCCGATAATGTCCTTGAACTTGTTGTCTATATCCTGCTGTAGCGTTTGCTTTTGGTCTTTCAGAAGATTGACCTCAAGTTTCTTCTGCCGAAGCTGCAAGGCAGAGTTTAAGGTGGCTAGAAGGCGTTCATTTTCCCAAGGCTTCAAGACAAAGTCTGTTGCCCCTTCTTTGATAGCCCTAACGGCCAGATTTACATCTCCATAGGCTGTGATCAACACGACAACTGCTGACGGGTCGAGTTCCAGAATCCGGTCTAACCAATAAAATCCCTCCTGGCCAGAACTCACATCTTTGGTGAAGTTCATGTCCAGCAGAATTACATCGTAATTTTCATTGTGGGTCAAGATGGGAAGTAGATCCGGGTTGGACTCGGTATCTACCTGTGCAAAATGTCTTTTGAGAAAAATCCTTGCGGCTTTGAGCAAATCCTCATTGTCGTCTATGATCAGTATTTTACCTATTCTCTGCTCATTCATAAAAAGGTGCGTTTAAAATCTGCTGATCCCTTGTTCCAAAAGTCTGCCGAAACGAAATTCTTTAAATAATTTTCCAAAAAGACCGGAATCGGACGAATTTGAGCGGTTTTTGAAGTTTGGCTCAAAGGAATAAGTTAGGCAATTCCCGTCTGACTTCGAAGCTTTTTGTTCGCTGGCGGACGAAATTGTTCGTGTGGGCTTTACCTAACTTATTCGAAAATGCACTTGGAGAGCCTTGTGGGCTATTTTTTTGATGGCACAGCCTTTGGCACATTGGGGATAGGCCGTTTAGAGGCATCAATACACAATGGATAGAAAAATTGAAAAGAAGACTTGGACTCCCAGAAAAATTGCAGCAGTCGTTGGCGGTGCAATTTTATTAGGAGGAATTATTTACCAAATCGGTTTTGCAGATCACAGATCCACGATGAATGTGGATAAGGACCGCTTAAGCATTGGAACTGTAAAAACCGGCGAGTTTACAGACTACATCTTGGTTTCTGGCCAAATCGAGCCGGCCAGAACTGTTTTTTTGGATGCCATCGAAGGTGGGGTTGTGAACAAGGTCGTCCGTGAATCCGGAGCATTGGTGAGAAAAGGAGATACCATCCTCGTGTTGAACAACTCAAATCTGCAGCTGGATGTGATGCAGCGGGAGACCATGCTCTATGAGCAGATCAACAATGTCCGCCAAACCCGTTTGCTATTGGATCAGAATGATTTGAGCCAACTCGGTCAGTTGGCTGAGATTGATTATCAGATTAGCCTCTTGGAGCCGCAGTACAAAAGATTTAAAGAGTTGCATGACAAAAAGCTGGTCTCAGACCGGGAATTTGAAGAAGTCAAAGAGCAATACGACTATAACCTGAAAAGAAGAAAACTCACCTATGCTTCCTATCGGAATGATTCATTGGCCAGGTCTTATCAACTTAACCAGTTGAAGCTTTCTGAAAACAGAATGCAAGCTTCCTTAACCGGGGTCGGAAATATTCTGGACAACCTGATCATTACGGCTCCTATTGCCGGACAATTGGCAACTCCTGAACAATTGGAAATCGGTCAGGCGATCAATCCTGGTCAGCGATATGGACAAATTGATGTACTCGATGAATTTAAAGTACGTGTACCTATAGATGAGCTTTATCTTCCCCGAATCGGCCAAGGCTTGAGAGGAAAATTCTCCTTAAGTGGCCAGGATTATGAGTTGGAAATCAGTAAAATATATCCGACCATCACCAATGGAAGGTTTGAGGTAGATATGGTATTTACCGGAGAAAGGCCTGAAGGAATCCGAAGAGGACAAAGTGTCCGAATCCGTCTGGAACTCGGACAGAAAGAAACCAGCCTATTGCTTCCAACCGGTGGGTTCTTCAAGGATACGGGTGGCAACTGGGTATTTGTCCTAAACTCCGCAGGAAATGCAGAAAAGAGAAATATCCGTTTGGGAAGAAAAAATCCTGAATTCTATGAAGTTCTGGAAGGATTGGTAGAGGGGGAAAAAGTCATTATCAGTGGGTATGAAAATTTCGGGACAAATGAGGTGCTGGAGTTGAAATAGGTTGAAGACGGAAGACGGAAGACAGAAGTAGGAAGTTTGCAGCTGGATAAATCAGTGATTAAAACTACGAATACAGGGTTTAATTGTTTCTGAGAAACCAAAGTCAAAAAGCCATGGGGTTCAAATTTGAAAAGCTTCTTATCTGGCAAAAATCAATGGATTTGGCTGAAGAAATCCATAAGCTAACCAAGAAATTCCCGAAGGAAGAGATTTATAATTTGACTAGCCAAATGAACCGAGCGGTGGATTCCATTGCACTGAATATAGCCGAAGGGTCAATTATTCAGACCAATCCAGAGCAACATAGATTCTTAGGATATTCTATAAGATCTATAGCAGAGGTGGTAACCTGTTTACATAAAGCCAAAAGAAGAGGATATATCACAGATGAAGAGTTTGATAAAAATTATAAAGACTTTCAAGATTTAATGAACATGACGGTTGGCTTTAAGAACAAGATCAGTTAGGCTTTCAACTAAAATCATTTATTACACCTTAATGCAACCTTACTTTCAATACCAACATCTGGAAATATGGAAGCTTACTTCTTTAGCTTTTATCAACAATTCTACAAGTAATTAAAAAAATAAATTAACTGATGGGTAAAATGGCTTCGGTCTTCGGTCTCCCGTCTTCAAACTCAAAACCATGGAAAACGTAATCAAAACTGTAAACCTCCGGAAGCTCTACACCACGGAGGAAGTAGAAACCACCGCTTTGGATGGCATCCAAATGGAAATCAAAAAAGGCGAATTTGTCGCCATCATGGGGCCTTCTGGTTGTGGCAAATCCACCTTGCTAAACATCATCGGGCTATTAGACAATCCGGATAGCGGAGAATATTATTTTTTGGATAAGGAGGTTGCCAAATTTTCCGAAAGACAAAGATCTGCCTTGAGAAAAGGGAACATCGGCTTTGTCTTCCAGAGCTTTAATTTGATCGATGAACTGACCGTTTTTGAAAATGTGGAGCTTCCCTTGCTTTATCTGAAGACTCCTGTGGATGAGCGCAAGAAAAGGGTAGAAGAAGTATTGACCCGAATGAATATCATGCACCGGAGAAATCACTTTCCTCAGCAACTTTCCGGAGGTCAGCAGCAGCGTGTGGCCATTGCAAGAGCAATTGTGGCCAAGCCTTCTGTGATCCTTGCCGATGAACCTACCGGTAACTTGGATTCCAAAAATGGTGAAGAAGTGATGCGCCTATTAGAGGAGTTGAATAACGAAGGAACTACCATTGTGATGGTAACTCACTCTCCTCATGATGCTAATTACGCACATAGAGTGATCAACTTATTTGATGGAAAAGTAGTGACCGAAAATATCCGGGAGCAGTTTCATGTGTAGATAAGTTTGGAAGACCGAAGACGGGAGATGGAAGAGATTCTCCTGACTTAGGTTTATCCAATTAATTTCCAATTCGGCCTAATTCATGAACTACTTCGGTCTTCGGTCTCCCGTCTTCTAACTTTAATTTTCTTCCATGCTATCCAACTATCTAAAAATTGCTTTTCGGGGCTTTGCAAAGCATAAGCTGACCTTTTTTATCAACTTATTTGGTTTGGCTTTAGGCCTCTGGGCGGCAATATTGATTGGCCTGTGGATCAAAAGTGAGTTTGAGGTTGGGAAAGGTTTGGCGGAATCAGAGCAAGTTTATCGCATCATGGAGCATCAGTCTTATGGTTCCGATATTTTCACGACTACCTCAACCCCCGGAATTCTGGCAGAAGCCATGAAGGAGAATCTTTCGGAGGTGGATAAAGCAGCCACCTATTCTTGGAATGAGGAGCATCTTTTTGTCAACGGTGAAAAGCGAATCAAACTTACCGGCTTTTTTGCTGGAGCTGACTACCTCCATATCATGCAGTATCCTTTTTTGTATGGAAATAAGGAGCTGGCACTGACCGATAAGTCCCACATTGTCTTGACGGAAGAAGCCGCAGAGAAGGTTTTTGGCACAACCGATGTCATCGGAGAGTCCGTTCAGCTGGTCAGCAATGAAGGGGAAGAACTCTTTATTGTACAGGGAGTTTTGAAAAGTTTGGGCAATAAGGTGAATTCAAAATTTGAGTTTATCCTTCCTTATCAGGTGATGTTTGATAAGCCTTACAATCAATGGCTGAAACAATGGGGAAACAATGGGCCCAGTACCATTGTGAAATTGCAGGAAAGAACGGATGGAGATAAGTTTTCTGAGTCTATAGAGGATTTTATTGCCCAGCGAAATGAAAACAGCAATGTGAAGCTTTTTGCCTATCCACAATCAGAAATATACCTCCATGGTTCATGGAAAGACGGGAAACCTCAAGAAGGGCGAATCAAAACCGTAAAGCTTTTTGCAATGATTGGAATATTCATTTTGTTGATCGCCTGTATCAACTTCATGAATCTATCCACTGCCAAATCGCAAAAACGTGCGAAGGAAGTGGGCGTTCGAAAAGTCTCAGGAGCCGACAAATCTTCACTCATTTACCAATTTCTCAGTGAATCGGTGTTGATTACTCTATTTTCTGGAATTTTTGCCTTGCTTTTGGTCCAACTGACCCTTCCTGTTTTCAATACTTTAACAGGGAAATCCATGGATTTGCCCCTTGGGGAGGGCTTGTTTTGGGCCCAATTTGGAATCATCATCCTGTTTACTGGATTGGTTTCAGGGAGTTATCCTGCATTTTATCTTTCTGCAACCAAAGTTGTATCAGTTTTCAAAAATCACCTGCAAGGCAGTAAGGGCGTGGTATGGGCTCGAAAAGGATTGGTGCTTTTCCAATTTATTTTGGCAACAGCTCTGATTGTTTCCACGGTGGTAGTATTTCAGCAGATCAATTATGCGCTTAAGCAGAATATCGGTTACGAAAAGGATCAATTGGTTTTGGTGCCTTTGGAAGGAGAGCTTTTTGAGAATTACGAGATTTTCAAAACCCAATTAGAAAACAATCCCAACATAGAATCGGTCACTCGGACTACCCACAATTTATTGGGAAGAAATTCCAATACCGGTGGGATAGAATGGGAAGGGAAAGACCCGGATTTCAATGCCCTTTTTGAGCGGATTTTGGTGGATTATGACTTTATGTCCACAATGGGTATGAAGCTGATCGATGGGGAGGACTTTTCTAGAGAAAAAGGAGCAGATTCCACTCTATCGGTCATTCTGAATCGAAAAGCTTTTGAGCTTATTACCCAAAATAATCCGGAAAACAGAATGGTAACCATCAATGGGGAGACGCGTCAAGTGTCTGGAGTAGTGGAAAATTTCCACTTTCAAAGCTTTCACCAAGTGATGGAGCCGGCCTTTATCATTTTGGATCCTAGTTTTGCCTCGAATGCCTTCATTCGGGTAAAAGCAGGAGAAATGCAAGAAACGTTAGCGTCCATTCAAAATGTCGCTGAGGAGCTAAACCCAGTTTTCCCCTTTACCTACCAGTTTGTAGATGAAAACTATGCAAGGATGTATCAAGATGATGTGCGCTTGAGGGATTTGGCCCAATACTTCAGTATGCTGACTATTTTGATTTCCTGCTTGGGTTTGTTGGGACTTTCAGCCCATGTTGCCGAGCAAAAAACCAAGGAAATAGGCATCCGAAAAGTCTTGGGAGCATCTACCATCCATATTTTGCAGGTGATCAACCGGGAATTTATTCTAGTGGTCATGGTTTCCATTTTGATCGGCTCGGCATTGGCTTATTGGTTTATGAAAGATTGGCTGGAAGGCTATGCCTACCGAATAAATTTTGAGTGGTGGTTTATCCCATTGGCAGGAGTCTTGATTTTAGGAATTGCTTTAATCACGGTTACCCTCCAATCTATGCGAGCCGTGAGAAGCAATCCGGTTCAAGCTATAAAAACAGAATAAGCTTTGTCCGAAAGTGACCAAAATGGACACTTTGTGACCTGATGAATTTTATGAAAATGCCTCTCAGATGCACTGGGGGGCATTTTTTATTATTGGACATCTCTTTGCAACCTTTTCTCTAGCAGCTGCATCTCAAGTATGTAAACTAAACCAACTCATTTTTCCTGTTTCATAAACACTTCAAAACCAGCCAACTATGTGGAAAAACTATTTCAAGATTGCCTATCGTAATCTCAAGCGAAACAAGATTTATTCAGCGATCAATATCATTGGTCTAAGCCTTGGAATGTCCGCCAGCATTCTGATTTGCCTTTTCATACTCGATGAACTGAGTTACGATGAGTTTATCCCGGAGGGTCATAGGATTTATCGGGCCAATGTTCTGGGTAAAATGAATGGGAATGAATTCACTTCCTCTACCTCTGCGACGCCTATGGGGCCTGCGATGGCTGAAGAAATTGCTCAGGTAGAAGAGGTGGTCAGGTTTGGATTGATGAGAACCTTTCCTCTGAAGCTCGAAGAAAAAGCGTTTACTGAACCAGTGGTTTTAGCAGCGGATCCGAATTTTTTCGAGTTTTTTGGATTTAAACTAATCAAGGGAAATCCGCAAACAGCCTTGCTGGGTCCGGATAAAATTGTGCTGTCACAATCGGTGGCAGAAAAATACTTTGGAGAAGAAGACCCTATCGGTCAAACCATTCTCAGTGGTTCTAATCAGACTCCTTTGGAGGTGACGGGGGTATCAGAAGATATGCCTGACAACTCTCATCTGGATTTTGATGCGGTAATTTCAGGAGAGAATATCTGGTTTTTTGAGCAGGAAAACTGGACCAGTAACAATATCTACACCTATTACAAACTGGTAGAAGGAGCAAATCCTGAGGATATTCAGAAGGCTTTAAATGGCTTTGTAGAAAAATACGTCGGAGAAGAAATCCAGATGTTTTTGGGAATTTCTCTTCAGGCTTTTCGAGAGCAGGGAAATGCTTACGGAATTCAAACCATTCCTCTTCGGGATATTTATCTGAAATCAGAGACCAATGACGAGATCAAGGCTTCTGGCAATGAGCAATACCTGGTTCTCTTTGGTGGTATTGCCGTGTTTATTCTTCTGATTGCCTGCATCAATTTCATGAATCTATCTACGGCCCGATCAGCAAATCGTGCCAAAGAAGTTGGCGTTAGAAAGTCTATCGGCGCACAAAAAAGCCGCCTTATCAGCCAATTTTTATCAGAATCCATCTTGAACAGTTTCTTGGCGGGCTTGCTAGCTTTGGCAATTATTGTGATTCTTCTGAAGCCATTCAATAACCTATCCGGTAAAGACCTTGGCTTTGGATTTCTGATTCAGCCTGAGTTTATCTTGGGCTTTTTGTTCTTTATGATTTTGGTAGGCTTGGTAGCAGGATCTTACCCAGCTTTTTACTTGACTTCATTTGGTCCGGCAGCGGTATTGAAAGGGAAAATCAGAGCTGGAATGAAGCGTTCCCAATTGCGAAGTAGCCTAGTGGTTTTTCAGTTTTTTATTTCTACTGCCTTGATCATCAGTAGTATGGTTGTCTATAAGCAGCTTGGATACATGCAGGAGAAAAACCTTGGTTTTGATAAGGAAAATGTGCTTTCGCTATTGCATGTGCGCGCCTTAGGCGAAAATCAAGGCGCTTTTAAGCAGGAGCTATTGAACCAAACTGGATTTTCCAATGCTAGTTTCTCCAATTCTCTTCCTCCCAGAGTGGACTGGAACTCCGTGATGCGTACCAAAGACAAGCAGCAGGATATTCTTTGCAATATCAATGTGGTTGATGAAAATCATCTGGAAACTCTGGGTTTAAGCCTTGCTCAAGGAAGGTTCTTTTCCAAAGATATTCCTTCCGACACGGGTGCCATTTTGGTCAATGAAACAGCCTTTGCCCAAATGGGCTGGACGGAATTGGATGGAACCCAAGAAATAGGAGGGTTTTGGAGTGAGGACGGTTCAGTGACTTATCGTAAAGTGATCGGCGTCCTGGAAGATTACAATTATGAGAGCTTAAGACAGCATGTGAGGCCACTGGTGATGATGTTGGGATCTAGAAGAGACTTCAATGAAATCGCGGTTCGCCTAAGTCCCGGACAGGTAGGTGATAAGTTGGATGCCTTGGAGACGATTTGGAAAATGCATGCCAATGGAGCCCCTTTTGAATATTCCTTTTTGGATTCGGACTTTAATCTCCTATTTCAAAAAGAGGAAAAAATGGGAAATATCATTCTCATTTTTACCGTGCTGGCTATCGGCATTGCCTGTTTAGGCTTGTTTGGACTGGCGGCCTACACCGCGGAGCAGCGATCCAAGGAGATTAGTATCCGCAAAGCCTTAGGAGCTTCTATGGTGAATTTAGTGACGCTCTTGAGCAAAGACTTTACCCTTTTGGTGGTATTGGCTTTTATGCTCGCAGGTCCTTTGAGCTATTTCTTTTTGGAAAAATACTGGCTTCAGAATTTTGCTTACCGAACAGAAATAGGATGGTGGCTAATCCTGATTGCAGGCTTGATCTCTATTGTAATTGCTTGGGTGACGATTAGTTTTCAAAGCTTTAAAACAGCAGCTTCCAATCCTGTGGATTATTTGAAAAGCGAGTAGTAATTCTAGATAAAAAAGAAAAGACCGAAAAATGAACGTCCGTGTACGGTCAAAACTGGTTCGCTTCGGACATCAAACAATTACAAAAATGCGCTGAGAAGCTTCCAGACATCTTTTCCCCTTGGCATAATTCCTGAAAATATGATTACCCATAAACCAACTGAAAACCCCAAAACTATGAACCTCCAAAAATTTCAAGCGGCTTTTCTCTTTACTTTTTTGGTAGGAGTGGCTGCATTTGCACAAAAAACAGAAACCCGTACTCCGGGACATTTTACTCAAATTGAAAACAACGGAAGCTGGGATGTCTATATCCAAAAAGGCTCCAAAGACGAAGTGAGACTTGAGTCTTCAAGTTTTGATCTTAGCAAGGTCATCACCGAAATAGAAGGTGAAAGATTGAAAATCAAGCTGGAAAGAGGCAACTGGAAGAATGTAGATCTCAAGGTATATGTGACTGTCAGAGAATTGGAATCCGTGGGAAATGGCGGTTCCGGAGATATGATATTAGAGTCAGATTTCGGAGCGGATAGTTTTTCCATTGGCCTTTCAGGCTCAGGAAGCATCACGACCAAAAGAATCAATGCGGGAAAGCTGAATGTAGGTATGAGTGGGTCCGGAAAAATTTATATCGCAGGGGGACAAGCCGATAAAGCCCATATCGGACAGTCAGGTTCAGGCGATTTGGAGGCTTTGGATTTTGTAGCTGATGCCGTGGATATCGGAAAATCCGGTTCTGGTAATACCGCTATCAGCGTCAAAGATGCCCTAATCGTGGGTTCCTCAGGTTCAGGAAATATCTACTACAGAGGAAATCCTGAGAAAAAAAGTATCGGAATTTCCGGTTCTACCAAAGTGATCCAAAAATAAGCCCAAATCCAGCTCTATGATCGACTAAATGCCGATAAAGTACCTCTTGTCGGCATTTTTTATTGACACCATTCATTAAAAATCTTCAAGGAAAAATGTTCAAAAACTACTTTAAAATCGTCTTCCGAAATGCCAAGAAACACCCGATGTATGTTCTGATCAATCTGGTTGGGCTGGCAATCGGGATGGCAGTCAGTATTATCATTTTATTGTATGTCCAATTTGAACTCAGCTACGATAATTATCATCCAGATGGGGACAGGATATATAGAGTCTCAAGAGCATGGTTTAATCCAGATGGTGAGGTCAGCCTTCATTTGGGACATACGGCTCCTCCTTTTGGGCCATTGATTCAGTCTGATTTTCCAGAAGATGTAGAGGTCTCAGCACGGCTTTTCAATTTTGACCCTTTGATCAAATCTGGTGGAAACGCCTTTGAGGAGGACCGCTTTTTCTTTGCTGATCAGGAGACTTTTGATGTTTTTGGATGGAAAGTTTTAGAGGGAGAGGGTAAAAGTGCTTTAAACCAAGCAGATGGATTGGTTCTTTCGGAAAGCACTGCAAAAAAATACTTCGGAAATTCTCCAGCTGTGGGAAATGAGCTATTGGTCTTGCTGAATGGACAGGAAATGACTTTTCAGGTGAGAGGTGTAATTGAGGATATGCCTGAAAATTCTCACTTTCAGGTCGATTTTTTAGCTTCCATGGTACCGGTAGTTCAGTTTTACGGAGGCCTGGAAGCCTTCATGTCCAACTATGGATCCAATAATTTTTCAACGTATATCAAGCTCCGGGAAGGCTTGGATTACAAGGAATTTGAAGCCAAGCTGCCGGCTTTGATTGACCGGCATATGGGAGAGAATCAGGCCGGAATTCCGATGTCCAAAGGTACCCAGCTGATTTTGTGGCCCATAAAGGATATTCACCTTTATTCCAATTTGGATTCTGAAATAGAGCCCAACGGAAATATTGATTACGTGTACATTTATCTGGCCGTAGCCTTTTTCATCTTGTTGATTGCTTGTATCAACTTCATGAACCTTTCCACGGCAAGATCTTCCCTTCGCTCCATGGAGGTGGGGCTTAGAAAAGTCATGGGAGCAGATCGAAGTTTATTGATCCGCCAGTTTTTGGGAGAATCTTTTGTAATGACCATTCTTTCCATGATTTTGGCTTTGGTATTGGTGGTGTTTTTTCTCCCCATTTTCGCAGACTTTGCCGAGAGACCTTTGAGCTTAAGCCTTTTCCAAAAGCCCGAACTTCTATTGGGGATTTTCGGAATTATGATTTTTGTAGGCTTGATTTCGGGTAGTTATCCAGCATTATTCTTATCTGGTTTTACTCCTGCGAAAGTTCTCAAAGGAGCTTTTAAGGCTGGGAAAGCCCATGAGAGTTTTCGCTCATTTTTGGTCGTAGGGCAGTTTGCAATCTCAGTAGTCCTGATCGTGGCTGTATTGGTCGTGATTGGTCAATTGAACTTTATGGTCAATAAGGACCTGGGATTTGAAAAAGAAGATATGGTGGTATTGCCTTCCAATGAAGCGATGCGGGAAAACTACCTTATGATAAAAGACCGTCTCGAAAATCACCCTGGAATCGAGTCGGTAAGTATTTCAAGCAGGGTGCCATCTGGTAGGCTTTTGGACTCCCAAGGAGCCACTGCTGAGGTCAATGGTGAAATGTCCCAACTGAATATTCGGATCGCAGATATTCATGTCGCTCATAACTTCTTGGATACCTATGGTATTCCGATCGTGGCCGGTCGAACTTTCAACTTTAATCTTGCAAGCGACTCCACAGAGGCTTTTCTATTAAATGAAACCGCCATCCGGGAAATCGGCTGGGCTAATCCTGAGGAGGCCATTGGAAAGCAATTTCACTATGGAGGGAGAAGGGGGTTTGTCACCGGAGTCATGAAGGACTTCCACTTTGAAAGCCTTCATCAGCCCATTGTACCAATCGTATTTTTGGTGGCCCATGACCGAAAAAACCAAATCAGTCTGAAAATCAAATCAGATCAACGGGAGCAAGTATTGTCTTATTTACAGGAGGAATGGGCACAGATGAGACCTGATTTTCCATTTGAACCCAACTTTGTGGATGAAGGCTTCAATCGCCAATACGAATCGGAAAATAGGGTGAAAACTATTTTCACCTTCTTTTCCGCCTTGGCTGTGTTGATTTCCATTTTGGGACTATTGGGTTTAGTCACATTTGCAACAGAGCAGCGAACCCGGGAAATAGGGATCCGAAAAGTGATGGGCGCTGAGACCGGTAATATTTTAATGCTTTTGGGAAAAGACTTTCTCAAACTGGTAGGCATAGGATTTTTAATCGCGATTCCGATATCATGGTATGGGATGAGTGCTTGGCTTCAAGATTTCGCCTATAAAATCGGGGTGCATTGGACCGTCTTTCTTTGGGCAGGATTGATTGCAGGTGCCATTGCAGCCGCTACTGTGATCTCGCAAACTCTCCGAGCTGCTTGGGCCAATCCGGTGAAGAGTATTAAGAATGAATAGATTGCAGGGTGTAGGCTGTAAAAAAGTAGTCTGCCTGTAATTTTGTAAATACTAAATACTAAATAGTTATTTGTTAAATAGTAATTCTGCTCAACCCGATGGAGTTGTAAGACGGCATAAATCGCTTCGTTGAGCCCGTAAATCGTCACTCGTAAATAGAAAGGGTTTCATATCACGATAGAGCTGGAAAAAGGCTTGGATCTCCTCGTTTTGGTTGTAAATCGTAAATCGTAATTCAAAACTCAAAACTCCGACCCTACATCAAAAACCCATTTTCCACAGGGTAGGGCTTAGGAATTTCTTTTTCTCCCAGCATTTCTAAAAGATCAATTTCGATGACCCTTGAAATAGAAGATATCGGCACGTCATTGTAAGCCGCTTCGAAGGGATTTTCGGAATAATCCCCGATCCGGTCCACCAAGAAGAAAATCCAAATGATAATTCCCGAAAAAGGAATGGTCAGATAATAGTGGAGTTCTGTGTTTTGCTCAAAAATGTCAAGCATACCAAACGGAATCAAAGCACAGAAAATGTAATTGATAAAAAGCCCAGTAGAGGCGTATTGTCGAGGTAAGGGGAAGTTTTTGATCCGTTCACTCATGCCTTGGTCATCGTAGAGTTTAGCGATCAATTCCTGGAACCAAACACGTTTGTATTCTCCTAGGCCACCAGCTTCTTGTAAGGATTTAAAATCCATACTTTGGGTTTTAAGAAGTTGGCTGGGATAATTCGAGAATTTTTTCAATTCTTCTAATTCTGAATGGTCTAGGTACTTCTCAATTTCAGGAAGCACTCCTTTTATACACTCTTCCCGGAAATGCGGGGTGAATACTAATTTTTCAACTGGACCATTGTGCTCCCAGGATTTCCCCTTTCTCATGGCATGCTTCAAGGCCAAAACCCAGGCTAGATGCCTCCTTATGAGTTTGCGCTTGGTTTCGTAATCCACCGCTTCATTCGGAAGGGATAATACCCCTGTGGCAAAAGTTCGGCTGTTATTGACGATCGAACCCCAGATTTTTCGAGCTTCCCAAGTTCTATCGTAGGAGCTGTTGTTTTTAAATCCCAGGTAAAATGAAACTGCAATACCGATTACAGAAATAGGTTGCCAAGGAAGAGAAAAAGGGATCTTGGTGATTTCATAGATAATGATGATTACTGCCGAGTATAAAAAAGCATTTCTAAGCTGGATTTTAGACCACCTGACAGTACTCCAGATATGATAGTGCCTGTTAACGTACATGATAATTCTGTTTTAAAGCACTTTTAATATAATCCAAATGACTGGAAGTCCTAGCATATCACCTTGTGTAAGCTGAAAATCACAAGGTATTTAAAGGCTAATCCAGGCATTTTGTGGAAAATGACTGCTTCATACTTTTTTCTAAAGAGAAGGTTAAAATTGATTTTGAAAGATTTGCCCGAGGGCGGACAAATTTGTTCGCGAATTTAATATTGATATGTCAGTCAAACCCTGATTTTGAGCGATTTGAAGCCTTTTTGACATGGCACAATACTGGGTGATTTTGAAAGTAGATTCCTAGAATTCCCTTAACCAATTCTCATTTTCCTTATGTGGATCAACTATTTAAAAGTCGGCTTTCGCAATTTGCTCAAGCATAAGTCCTATACCCTGATTAACCTGATAGGTTTGACGGTGGGAGTGGCGGTCACAATTTTGCTCTTTTTTTATGTGCAGTTTCATCTCAGTTTTGACTCTTTTCATCAAGAACCCGCGTCACTTTACAGAGTGTTGAGGGTTCAAAATGGAGATCAGGGGGAGTTTAAATTCCCGTCTTTGCCTTTGGTTCTCAGCTCTGTGATAGATCAAAATATGGCCGATCGGGTAGATTACACCCCATTTGTCACCAATAACTACCTTGTCAAAAGAGAAGGCAGTGATGGATTTAATCAGCCAATCGCCTTGGTGAGCTCTGATTTTTTTGAAATGTTTGGATTTAAAATGCTCAGTGGGGTTTTCCCTGCTTCAGCTGAACAAAAAGGTGGAGTTGTCCTTTCTGAAGCTATTGCCTCCAAGTTTTTTGGAGATGAAAATCCAATCGGTCAGGAACTTCAAATCCGACTGACAGATGAGCTATTGAGCTATGAGGTCATTGGTATTATTGAAAATCCTCCGGCAAACTCCAGCCTGGGCTATGAAATCCTCATGCATGATGCGAATTTGGAAATCCTATTCCCGGAACGGATGAGAACCCATTGGTATATGTCCTTTGGAGATGGATATGCCAAGCTCAAAAGTGAGATGAAGCTTGAGGATTTTGAAAAAGAAACCAAAGATTATGTCCGAAGGAATTTTCAAAATGCCCAAGAGGCCGAAAATTATGGGTTTTCGCTTCAGCCTTTGGAGGATGTTCACCTTAACACTGAGATTCCAGCAGGGATTGCCAGTGTGGTCAATCCCAAGATCCTGTGGATTTTGGCTGGAATTGCCCTCCTGATCATCTTGATTGCCTGCATCAATTTTACCACGATGGCGATAGGTACTTCTGCTGGGCGAGCCAGGGAAGTAGGAGTGAGAAAAACCATGGGTGCAGGGGCTGGACAGTTGTTTGGTCAATTTATGGCCGAATCCATCATTTTGACGGCAGGTTCCCTTGGGCTTGGGTTGCTCCTTGCTGAGTTGCTTCTGCCCATGTTCAATTCCCTAATGCAGACTAATCTGAGCATTAGTTTCAGTTTAGAGCAAGTTGTAATATTCTTTGGGCTTGGAATTTTTATTGCCGGATTGGCAGGTGCGTACCCGGCTTTGTTTTTATCATCCTTTCAGCCAGCTCAAGTTCTCAAATCAGCTCTTTCTTTGAAATTCGGGAAGCAAGGACTTCGAATGAGCATGTTGGCCTTACAGTTTTTTATATCCATGCTTTTGATCACCTGTACCTTGGTGATGGTTAGACAAATGAGAACAGTGGAGAAATATGATTTGGGTGCTGCCAAAGAGGATATCATTCAAGTGTTGGTGCCACCTCCCGCTGCCAATGGATTGCAAGATCAGATTACCAAGAGTTTCGATTATGGAAAAGCCTTTAAAAATGAATTGAGAAAGCTCCCGGAGGTAAACGGTGTTACCATGGCTACGGCCATGTATGGTAATAGCACTTGGTTTTCAGTGGGCTATCGCCCACCCGGAGAAGAAGAAGGAGTCAACTTTAGGATGAATGTCGTGGATGAGGATTTTGTGGATTTTTTCGAATTGAACTTGGTCGAAGGCAGGAATTTTTCCGCGGCAAATCCCTCGGATGCCACCAATGCATTTTTAATGAATGAAAAAATGAAAGCCCATCTTGGCTGGGAGGAGGCTTTCGGAAAAAGTCTGGAAAGTGACAGGCCATTTGGGGAAAACAGATCTATCGGGGTACTAAAGGATTTTCATTTTGAAAGTCTGTTTAGACCGATTGAGCCGGCGGTGATGGTGATGAACCCGGAGCATTTTTTTCCTGGTCTCGGGACTTTGATGATGGAAGAACAGATGATCACTAAAGTGTATATCAAGGTTCTGGCAGCCGATAAACAGGCTTTTCTGGAGAAGATAAAAGGGGTTTGGAAAAATCTTTACGGTTCCGATCCCTTCGATTACAGCTTTGTGGAAGATCAGATTGCCCGGGACTATGTCCAGGCTAATAGCCTCCGAAGCTTGGTTACCCTGGCAGCAATAGTTGCTATTATTATAGCCGGGATGGGACTTTTTGCCATGGCCTCTCTGGCAATTTCCAGCAGACTGAAAGAAATAGGAATTCGAAGAGTGATGGGGGCTACTACCGGTGAAATCTCTCTTCAATTCAATAGGCAATTTCTCAAAATCACTTTGATTGGAGTATTAACCTCCATTCCGGTGAGCTATTATCTAATGAACCTTTGGCTTCAGGATTTTGCAGTCAAGACTCCTCTTGGCCTTGGAATATTCCTTTTAGCCATGGGATTTGGGCTTTGTTTTTCGATTGCCATTGTGAGTATGGAGACGATCAAGGCTGCCTGGGTCAATCCGACCAAGCTGTTGAAAAGCGAGTAGGTTCATTCTATGGAGATGTATTTCTGAGGATTTTTGATTGAAAAAAGAGTGTTTGATTAGCAGGGGATCTAAAATAAGAAGGCTGAACCTTCCCTCTATCCTCCGAAATTAGAATGGAGGGGTAAAGATTAGGTTCAGCCTTTAAATTGAAGGATTAGCATTTTTTATTTTCTATCAAATCCCAGCTTGTCTAATCCAGCTTGGATTTCTGGAGCGCCCATGAAGAGGTTCCAGCCCATTCCGCTTCGGTGATTTTCCATCATGCCTACGATCGGGCCTTGGTCAATGGCCAAGTACCTTTTAGGGTAATAATTTGCCTCTGGACTCATGGCGTCATAAAAACCATACCTACCAAATACCTTTTCTCCATAATTGTAATAGAGGTTTTTAAGCACTTTCATGCTTTCTTCCGGAGTATAAGGCATAGAAGATAAGGCTGCAGTAGGGGAGATTACTCCAAGATCCTCTCCCGGTCGATGAGCTGAATAACCATTAATAGAATAGCTAGCAGTCAAACCCCAAAGATCCTCTCCGTACCCTTTGTGGCCTTCTTTGTTTTCGACGCACCAAGCGCGATTAATTAGGGTGTGGTTGCGGTTTTCTTCCCAATAATCCGCATAGCGATCTTTTAGCCCTTTGGGATTTAGACCTAAGTAAGAATAATGGGCCCAGAAAAGTGGTCCGCCCATAGCTTCAGATCCATTGTGCTTGAGCTTTAGTGAATATCCAAAAGCTTCCACATCGGTATTGATTCCGCCACTTCTTGCCCATCCTTTGTGATAAGCCTCCGGAGAAATAGTATGGGTAGGAGAGGCCGCAGCCAAAATGTATGTAATCAAACACTCGTTATATCCCTCCAAAGCAAAGTTCATCTTCCATTCTTTGTCCGGGGACCAGTGCCAGTAGAGGGCGTCTTTTCCTTGCGTATACCAATTCCATTCCATCTCTTTCCAAAGCTGATCGATTTTCGTAGCGATCATTTTTTCTTGCTCACTTCCATTTTTATAATATTCCCGTACAGCTAGTAAACCTTGCATCAAAAAGGCAGATTCTACCAAGTCCCCTCCATTGTCGTTAGGGCTGAAAGGTTTTACTTTTCCGGTGTCTCCTTCCAGCCAATGAGGCCATACGCCATGGAATCTATCAGCTTTTTCTAGGAAATTGACCATTTTTTCAAAGTGGTCTGCTCCTTCTTGGCGGGTAATCCATCCTCTTTCTATTCCAGCCAATAGCCCAAAAATTCCAAAGCCTGTGCCTCCAGTGGTTACGACCCGCTGATCATTTTGAGGATAATCTCCATCAATATGAATCCGTTCCGGTGCCATTCCCGAATTAGGTTCGGAACCCTGATAGAAGTACCGGAATGTGTAAAATTGAACCATGTCTAAAAGCTCTTCATCGCTGAAGTCTCTAGTCGTAGTCTGAACAGTTCCCAATTCTTCAGTACTTCCTTCTGTATTAATTCCAACTACTTTATATTCCAGCGTGAGGTTTTTACCTAGGTCATTGACAAAATCAAGGTAGACAGTGTCAGTTACAGTGGCTCTTTTTGCGAAGTTGTTGTTTCCAGTGTTGACCCAGATTTCGTACGAATTAACTCCCTCCAGCTTAGGCCATTGGAGTTCTACATGTCTATCATAGCCAAAAGCCAGAATCGAGATTGATTCCTGGTTGCCCGATGGTGAGCAAGCCCATAAGATGCTGAGCAGCAAGAGAAAACTAGGGTAAAGTAAATTTTTTCGAATTCCATTCATGATTGGAAGGGATTAAGGTGGGGTATTAACTAAAGATTGATACTATTTATAGGAAAAGCCTAGTTTCTCCAGGCCATTCAGGATGGTGTGGTTTTTCATAAATAGGTTCCAAAGAAGACCACTACGGTGGTTTTCTAACATCACAATGATAGGCCCTTGATCAATGGCAAGATAAGACTTGGCATACCAGCTTTCGGTGATATTGAAAGCATCGTAAAATCCGTATTCTCCCCAAGTTCGGTCACCTAAGGCATAATAGAAGAATTGGAGAGCCTTCATCGATTCCTCTGGAGTATAAGGGAAGGAAGAAAGTGCTGCTGTTGGGGTAATTACACCAAGATCATCCGTGGGGGAGTGTGCGTTGTAGCCAATGTGATTGTCACTGGCGGTAAACCCCCAATTTTCGGCTGAATACCCCACGAAGCTTTTGGGGTTGGCAATCGCATGCGCTTGGTTGATTTGAGAATGTTTGACGTTTTGCTCCCAATAGTTTGCGTATTGGTCTTGGAGCTTTCGGGGATCAAGCCCCAGAAAGGAATAGTGGGAAAAAAACAGAGGCCCTCCGAAATCTATTCCCAGAGGAAGTGTTTTTCCGTAAAAGCTTTTTCCGTTTTTGATGGCTCCATTTATTGCCCAACCTTGTTCATAGGTGGATTTCGAGGTCTGATGGGTGGGGGAGCTGGTAGCCAGTACATACACAATCAGGGATTCATTGTATCCGCGAATAGGCAAATTCATCTCCCAACCAAAGTTAGGAGACCAATGCCAATAAAGAACTCCACTGTTGTTTTTGGTGTACCAGTCCCATTCTACTTCTTCCCAAAGGATGGTTATTTGATCAATTAGGCTTTTTTCAGTAGGAACTTGAGGATCCAAATAGGCCTGAACTGTTAAAAGTCCTTGAATCAAAAAGGCTGTTTCTACCAAATCTCCTCCATTGTCTTTGGCGCTGAAGGGAATGGTTTTCCCAGTTTCTCCATTAAGCCAATGCGGCCAAACGCCGTGGAATCGATCTGCATTCTTCAAGAAAGAAATAATTTTAGACCATCGCTCTAACGCTTGCGCACGGGAGATGAATCCCCTCTCCACCCCGACAATCATGGCCATCAAGCCAAATCCACTGCCGCCGGTGGTGACGGTGTTTAAAGAGGTGTTCCGCTCTCTAGCCATGCCACTAATCGGATGGCCAAAGTCCCAAAAATAGCGGAAGGTATGCTCTTGGACTTTTGTCAAAAGGGCTTCTTCTGAAATGAGTGGGAATTTAGGGTTTGGGGCAGCCGAGGTATAAAATTCCCGATTCCAGTCTGAAAAAGTTTCCCCATTGGCTCCAGTCAAGGCTTGAGTCAAAGTAATTCGATATTTGGAAAGATCCTTAAGCGGAGAAGATGAGCGGATTTTTAGTGTTCTAGGATCTTCTCCAAGCTCAAAAGTCAATGCTGATGTTTCTGCTCCTGTGAGCTGAATTGAAGATTGAATGTTGTTGGGGTTTAAGGGAAAATTGAATCGAAATTGTGCTTCAAAATTCAAATTGACGTTTTGTATTCTTCCATTGGGAAGGGTTTCTCCTCCCGAAAAAGTCACTGATTCAACGGAAAGGGCTCCTTTTTGGGTGGAAAAAGAAAGAGTCTTACCCAAGAAACTAGTTTTATTAGCGGATTTCAAAGAGTTTAGAATTTCCAATTGATGGGTTTGCCCACTTTGGAGTCCACCAATGGCCTGAACTGCGATAGTCTGTGCAGAGGCCAAATTGAGATTAATTGGAAGAGTATTGCCTCCTGCGGTAAGTTTTATGGAGTTTGAGAGACTTGCAGGATCGATGTTTTCTGAAAATCGAAGGCTGATAATTCTGTCAAGAGGTACTTGGTCAAGGTTGGTTCCATCCAGGGGAACTTCCAGACTTCCTATCGTTGCTTCCAATAGCAAAAAGGCAGGTTTTTCCTCTTCCTCACAGGCAGTCAGGAAGAGAAGAATCCCCAAGAAAAATAGTGTTGACTTCATTATATAAATAGTCAAAAGCCGAAATTGTCAGCTTTGAATTCCCCTGAAAAGGTATCAAAATAGACAACTCCGGCTGAATTGATAATTATGGTTTTTCGTCAGCAATGATATTTTGGATCTGTTCCTGAGTCAAAGCTTTGTTGAAAATTCTCAACTCATCCATAAAACTTCGATCGGAAAGGTGGTTCCAACCTGCAAATCTTGGCGCGCCAGACATTATGGAAAGAATGTCGCAATCCTTCCAATCTACTCCTAAAAATGATCCTTTCGATACTAATTGACCATCGATATAGACAGCAGCTTCTTTGTCCGATATGGTGAAAGCAATATGAATCCAATCAGTATTGGTAGTAGGGTTTATGGAAGCGGCATTTCCGCCGTCAAACCAAGAATCGGCTGCACCATTACCAACATTGAGTTTGAAAGTTTGTCTAGTGGCGGAGCCTTCTCTAAACAACCTGAATCCAGAAGTTCGGTTGTTTTGGGAATTCGGATTGGCTGTATCCGGAGGACCGATTACCAATATACCAGCACGGTCTGGGGAAGGATTAATTTTATACCAAAAGGCTGCACTGAATTCCTTATGAAGCAAACCTGCCGTAGGGAAAGTAAGATAGGCTCCTGTCGCGCCGGCATAAGCATTAGTGCCAGCTATCCTGCTTAGGGTGAATCCAGGGGATCCCACTAAAGTAGCTTCTTTCAAGGTGATGAGTTCAAGGTTTTCTCCGTCAAAAGGGGCATAGAAGACTTCTCCATCATATTTTGGCTGATATGGCGCAGACTTTTCAAAATTGATTGTTTGCTCAGTGGTTTTACCGGAAAGATCTGTTGCCGTCACATTTAGCACGTGAGTTCCATTGCCCAATTGGGAATAAGGATGGGTAACCAATGCACGTCGATAATCTTTAAATTCAGAATAGGATCCGATTTCTTTTCCGTCCAACAATACCTTAATGTTACCGATTTCAATGTCGTCTTTTACCTCAAACCGGATATTGATGGAGGTTATATTTTCTGTGACTCTGATTTTGGTGCCTTCCGCAGGGAAAATTACGTTGACTTCCGGGGCATTGACGTCTGCTCCGGGAGCTACCGGGCTAATCTCGTCGATATAACCGTCCTTACAAGCAAAGTTTAGCATGGCTAAACATGCAAGAAGAAAATATGAGTTGTATTTCATCTTTTTAAAATTTTAGAGGTCAGATGAAATCTCGCTTGGGGGATTCTCAAGGCTTGGAGAAAGGTCCTTTCTATGGCGAGATTTCATGGCTTTTGGGCTTGAATGAATAAGGATTAAGGTCTTGAAGCAGCCTTCAATTGTGGGAGAATATCTTGCTGCTCCAATGGATATGGCAAGAACCGGTCTGAATCTGTGTAAGTACGGCCCTCGTAGCTTAGCGGAGCTGTTTTTCCATGGCGTACCAAGTCAAAGAATCGAATTCCCCACTCAGTAGCAAATTCAGCAAACTTTTCATCCAAAACAGTATCCAATGTTACGGTTGAAAGTGGTGCCATTCCTACTCGGTTTCTTACGGTATTCACCGCTTCGGTGGCACTCATCACGTTGCTGGTTGCTCCGCTCGTCAATGCCTCTGCGTGCATCAAAAGAACCTCAGAGTATCGGATTACAGAGAAGTTTTTATTTTCTCCATAAGTGAATCTTCCTGGAGTCAGTTGCTTGGAAGGAAGGTAGAATTTACCGCTAAGGAATTTGTATCTCGGGTGGTTGTTGAAAATGTCACCGTCTTTGGAAACATTTGTCACCCAGCTCGGAAGAGTCGAAAACTCAGGGTCAGATTTGATCTGTGCAATACCATCTGGAGTAAATAGGACGGTTGCCTCCAATCTTTCACGCTCACCTCGCTTCAACATGAATTTCACGTAAGTGGCGGAAGGCTCCCAGAAGCCCCAACCTCCCCCAGCACCCGATACTGCAGGAGTCCAGCTGGCAGGTCCAAAGAAATCCCACAAGTATCTGTTGGCTGTTCCTGTGGCAGTACCATAGTCTGAATACTGCAATTCCATCAAACTTTCGCTGCTTAGTTTTCCGGGAATTTTGAACAATTGATAGTAGTCATCCAAAAGAGAGAAGTTGCCATTTGAGATAATTTCTCCGGTAGCATTAGCAACAGCCTGATAATTTTTTATTTCAAGATTTGCCATTGCCTTCACCGCTAAAGCAGTGTATCGGGTAATTCCACCAGGTATATCCGTTCTCTGATTTGGTCGTACCGTTGCAAGATTAGGAATTGCCTCATCCATTTGTGCTGAAATGTGTTTCATCACATCCTCAAATTTGGAGAGTTCCACATTGTACAAGTCCCTAGGTTGAGAAGAAGTGGGAATCAGTATATCACTCCAAAGTCTAGCAAGCTGAATAAGTTCAAATGCCCGCATCACTTTTATTTCCGCGATATATTGATTGGTCAAGGTTGCGCTTGCTCCGGCATCCTGGTATTTCTTCAATTCCTCCATTGCTCCATGCCAATAGATAATATCAGAATAGAGATTTAGCCAGGTAGAGTTATAAAGCCAGAAATTTCGATCGTAGTTAAACAAATCTGTTTGGATCAAAGGTTGTTGATCGCCCGCAGGATTGACATCATCTCCTCTCAAGGCAATGGTAGGAAAGGTCTCCCATTGCAGGTCATTGAGCTGTGCATAGGCTCCATAGACCAGAAGCATCATGTTTTCACTCTTGGTATAATCAGTCTCTTCGACTCTTTGGACGTTTTCCAAGGGGTCATCCAACAGTCCGGTACAAGCCATCGGAAGGATAAATGCCGATGACAAAGCCAGAATTGATAGTTTATTGAAAATTTTCATGAGTTCTCGGTTGTTTTGGGATTAAAACTTGACATTGAGGCCTAAGGTGTAAACTGCCGGGATTGGATAAGTCTGCCGGTCAATTCCATTTGCAACTTCAGGGTTGAAACCATTGTAGTTGAATATGGTCAAAGGTCGCTCTGCTGTGAAAGTCAGGCGAGTAGCTGGCATTTTTCCATCAAACATGTTTCGGAAAGTGTAAGCAACTTGCACGTTTTGGATCCGGAAATAGGAACCATCTTCTACGAAATAGTCGCTAAAGCTTTGGTTCCAACCTTTTCTCAAACCAACGGCTGAAGGATACTTGTTGGAAGTGCCTTCACCTCTCCAAAGATTGGTGGCCAAGTCAGCGTCTATATTGGTGTCATTGGTGAAAATGATTTCTCCACGCTTTCTATTGAGGATTTTATGGCCATTCTGTCCCTGAATCAAGGTGGAGAATTCCAAATCTCTCCAAGAGAATCCTAGGTTTGCTCCATAAGTCAACTTAGGAAGGAAAGAACCTAAAACAACTCTGTCCAAGTCGTTGATGACTCCGTCTCCATTTTGGTCTTTAAAGATTAAGTCTCCAGGTACCAAATTTTTCTCCGCAATAAATTCTTGAGTATAACCACTGTTTTGAATCATGGCTTCGTTCTGGAAAACACCCAAGGTTTCATACCCAAAAAATGCTTGATAAGGCTGTCCGATGATGGATCTCTGTCTAAACTCAGCAGAACCTGCATCCAGACTTGTAGGACCTCCAAGGCTTTGGACCGTGTTTTTTAGCGTAGCAAAATTTCCTCCGATAAAGTAAGAGAAGTCGTTTCCGATTTTGTCTGACCACGTAAGATTCAATTCAAAACCTTGGTTTCTGATCGCACCGACACTTCTTCTTTCAGTAGACCGGAAAACTGGAGGAATAATGCTTACTGCCAAGTTTTTGGTGTCACGAATGAAATAATCTGCATCGATGGAAAGGCGGTTTTCAAGAAGCTTAGAATTAAGCCCGAAGTTTTTCTCCACGGTGGTTTCCCAACGGTCGATCAAATCATAAGTAGGGTTAAGTCTTCTGCCGATGAATCGGATGTCTCCAAGTGCGGTGGTGGTTTCCTGTAGAGTAGGAGAACCGATGGATGGACGGATTCCGTCATTTCCAAGTTGACCCCATGAAGCTCTCAGCTTTAAGAAGTTGATTGCGTCTAGTCCGAAGAACTCTTCCTCGGTCACAACCCAACCGGCACCGATGGTGAAGAAATCACCCCATTTTTGCTGGAACTTGTTGTTGCCATCTCTTCGGTAAGTGCCATACAAGAGATATTTTTCGTCAAAATTGTAAGCCACTCTTCCAAAGAAAGAGAGGTAATTGAGCTGAGAATTGATGGTATTTCCATTCGCATCACCAATTCCGTCTAGATCAAAATTTTGGGAATTGGACAGGTACCAGAACTCTTCGTTATCCCAAGTTGGATTTGGGCTCAATCCGATACCACGGGCAAAAAGAACCTCTGAGTATTCACTTCGGAAGGATTGTCCGGCCGTCACAGTCAACATGTGATTTCCCCAGATGTTTTTGTAGGTGAAATAGTTATCGACGATTTGGTTGAAACTGGCCTGATTCAGCCTTCTTAAAGAAGATTGGGATTCTGTCACCCCATCATTGTAGGCAAAGTTGACATTTCGGGAATTGACCAAGGCCAAGCTGTAATTGTAAGAAGTCCGGAAGTCCAAACGGTCCGGAATAATATTGAGGTCACCATAGATATTTCCGGTCACTTTGGCCACATTATTTCGGTTGTCCGAATAGAGAAGGGGATAAAATGGGTTTTGGCTTCCTCGGTATCCAACTTGCTGCGCATTGGAAAGTTTTATAGGATTTGCTGGGGTATTCAGCTCATCGTAAACGGGGATGATAGGAACCGCAAAATAGGCTCTGAACCAAGCTGCGTCCTCACCTACATATTGACGGGCTACCGCGAAGTTGAAATTACCCCCAACAGTCAACCAATCTTTTACCTCTGTGTCCAATTTGGCGCGGAGGTTCATTCTTTTGTATTCGTTTCTAATTTCATCCTGCAAACCATCCTGAGAGAAGTAGCTTCCGCCGATTGAATATCTGGTTTTGGAAGACCCACCATTAAAGGAAAGGTTGTGGTTCTGGATGGAAGCTGGGCTCATGATCTCCGCATACCAGTCTGTGTTGACATTGGGGATGCTCGGGTCAATTCGGCTTCTGCCATATCGTTGGATGGAGTTTTCCAAAAAAGCGATGTCTGCAGCGGAACCAGTCTCACGGATGTACTGGGAGAATTGCTGAGAGTTTGCCATTTTCAGCACATTTTGAGGGTTTTGCATCCCAAAATAGCCATCGTAAATAACCTCCGGACGCTGATCAAATCCTCCAGATTTGGTGGTGACCAAAATGACACCATTAGAGGCACGAACACCATAGATAGCAGCAGCAGAAGCATCCTTCAGAACCGAGATGTTTTCGATGTCATTTGGGTTTAAGAAATCAATGTTGTCGAAGAACATTCCATCCACCACATAAAGAGGAGCGGCATTGCCTTCAAAAGATCCTACCCCACGAACCCTAACGGTTGGAGAAGCTCCCGGGGCTCCATTGCTGACGATCTGAACACCTGCTACTCTACCCTGAAGGGATTGCATGGCGTTTGGAGCAGGGGTTTTGATGATGTCTTCTGTCCTTAGCGTGGTAATGGCAGAAGTCAGTTCTTTTTCTTTTTGGGTACCATAACCAATTACCAAAACTTCGTCCAAGGCCCCAATGGATTCCTTTAAGGTGAGGTTAATGGTGGTTTGATTTCCGACTAAGACTTCCTGGAGTTCATACCCTACAAAGGAGTAAACCAAAATAGCTCTTGACGAACTGACATTGATGTTGTAGTTACCGTTCACATCGGTGACGGTGCCAGTGGTGGTACCTTTTTCTAGGACTGTAACTCCTGGTAGACCAAAGCCGGTCGAATCAAGGATTTTTCCGCTGACTTGAACGGATTGGGCAAAAGCCGCAAATGAAACGGCCAAAAACAGCAGTGTCGTCATCATGGAAAAGCGGGACAGAGAACTGATCTCTATCTTCCATGCCTTAATACTCGAGCGTAAAGGCAACTTCATAAGAAAGGGGTTTTGGGTTTTGACTAAATAGTTTTTCTGTAGTTTTCGGCGTTTCCGATAACTAAGCTCGAAATCTAAAAAAGCGAACAAAGAAGCACGATTTTTCAAAGACCTTTATGAGATAAAAACAGAGCTTTACAGCTTGTTTTTATATAGAATTTCCCGATTTGTTTTCAAAAAATGGCCGCATTTATCCACCAAGAATGGTTTTAAGGATAATTTGTCCCTGTTGGATACTAATAGGAATTCTAAAGGTCCAGAAATAGTGTAAACAGCCGTCTCAATTGTTTTCTGGCTGAGGGTTTTAATTGGAGGGAAACTCTTGAAGAGCCAATAAATCGTCCCAGTTGGGTTGGGATAGGTCTTGATATTTTAGGCTGGTAATTACTTTTTTACGGAAAGCCCACACGGTATTTTTTCTCAAATCCAGCAAACTTGCCATTTGCTCCAATGTCAGTTTTTCATTTTTGGAAATGGAATTGTAGGCAATGTAAAAGGCTTTTTCCAAAGGGAATTTAACTCCGTGAAATATAGTCCCGGCAGTCACCGAGTCAATGTGGCCACAGCGACTGCATCTCTTAGTGAAGAGCTTTGGGCCTTTTGAATATTTTGTATTCCCACATTGACGGCATTCAAAACCTCGTCCCCATTTTGCTTCCTCTAAATAGCGCATACATGCGGATTGATCCGGGAAAATTTTTTGAAACTCCTCAAAAGTCAAGAGTTTGTTGCTCAATCTAGCCTGAAAGGATTCTCGAATTCGGCTTTTTAGTGTGTAATTGTCTCTGTCAAGCAAGGAGTTTATTCGCTTGATTTCTTCGTCTCTTTCGCTCACTTGTCGCGCATACTCTTCCAAAAGGAGGTTTTTTTGTTCTAATTCTTTGGTTCTTTCCTTTACCTTTTGTTCAAGCTCTTTATTGACTTTGTCTTTTAACTCAGCATTAGTTTCGATTTGTCGGATAGTTCTTCGTAAAGCCCGATCACGGTTATCCTTGAGGATTTTTACCCGGTCTGCCAAAGCAAATGTCAACAGGAGAATTTCCAAAAGGAAAGCGATATGAAGACTGTAGTAAAGAAGGGTTTGATGTGGGATGATTGCGGCATTGACTAGGGCTTTAATGGCTACCCCTATAAAAAGTACCCCATAGGCCACCACAAAGAATCTAGCCACTTTGTATCCCTTGGTCCAAATATGAATACTGGCTACAAAAATGAAAAAGAAGGGGATTACATCGTAGAATCTAATTTCGAAAAGCTTTTGATCTACCAAAAAGCCACCAAGGAATAAGGTTGTTTTAAGCCCTAATATGATCTGCAAGATTCTATGAATGGTGAAGGACCGGTTTTTGGTATTAAGAAATTTGATAGAAAAAAGGATGGCCCATAAGACGATGGAATAGCTGAAAATCCCATTGGCAAACTGGTTTAATTGCGGATGATTTGGCCAGAGGTATTGAAAGGCAATACCGTCGACGCACATTGCATAAATCCCAACACTGACAAGATAGAAAGTATAAAAGAGATACTTAATCTCTCGGATGGCTGAATAGATCAGCAGATTATAAAGAGCAATAATGACAATCATGCCATAGAATATCCCATAGGCAAAATATTCACTCAAAGCATAATGAACGAAGCGATTCACCGACCGAACTGCGATGCGTATGTCGGCTTTTTGAGAAGACCTTATTTTGAAATAATAATTGGAAATGCCCACTTTATCGTTGGCAATTCCCAACTCGAAATTTTTGTGAATGAATTCCCTTGAGCCAAATGGAAGGGCATCTCCTAAGTTTATTTGTTGATAATTTCCCTGTGGAGTGGGTAAAAAGGCCGTGAGCGAATCAATACTTTGATCGTAAAATTCAAGCAACCATTTTTTGGTGCTATTGGGGTCATTTTCTATGGAAAGTTTGACCCAATAAGTATGACTTATATCAAAGCGCCTTTTGTCAAAATCTGGATTGATGCGAAAATTATCCTGAAATCCAGCTTGAATAATATCTTGAAAATCAAGGGTGTTACTGGAGTCCTCGTAGAACTCCAGCTGATCAATGGCAAAAATCCTTTCTTCAATATTGTCTAAAATCTGAAAGGTTGAGGAACCCGAGATTCGCTGTGCAATTGAAAGCGATGAAATTGAAAAAAACAATAAAAATGCATTGGAAAAGATTTTCCAGCTCATTGTTACTTGGGTTTGTTGGTTTAGCAGATAGCAAAGGTACCAAAGAATGAGAAACTTATAAACGAAAAATTAAAAAGACAGATATATAATTAGGTCATGGTTTTCCCCTTTTCACCTATTCTTGTTTTTTTATTTCCTCAAAATCTATGAAAACTTGTTTGGAACAAAATCCATTACATACCTTTTTCTTAATCATAATTCTAACAGGGAATTGACCGCATGCGAACAAAGTTGTCCGAGTATTTATAATAAAGAACCCCAAAACAGTCCAAAATGGATTGAATTTGGGGTTTTTGCGATGGCATCATTCTGGGGAATATCTGTCAAAAAATCATCATGAAAACCAATCCAACTTTCGCTTTTCTGTTTTTTGTGGCCTTTTTATACCTAGGTCTACCAGAGGCCTATAGCCAATCCGACAAAAAGCCCATAGCATCCAAAGATTTTAATCTCAGTGGCACCCCCTCTTTAAAAGTGGAGGTTCATGGTGCTTCTGTTTCTGTCCAAAGTGCTGCTGGGAACAAGCTACAGGTGCGGTATTTTTTGAAAAAAGATGGAAAGTACCTGAGTCAATCCGATTCAGAAGCTCAGGAGTTTTTGGAAAAGATTGAAATCACTGTTTCTCAAAGCGGGAACACGGTTTCGATCCTTGCCAAGCAAAAGTCTTCCAGCGGATGGAATTGGAAAAGCAACCCGAGTCTTTCTTTTGAGGTAATAGCCCCCAAGGATCTAAATACTGATATTCGGACCAGTGGGGGATCAGTTTATCTTCAGGAAGTTCGGGGCACACATGAAATAGGCTCAAGTGGTGGTTCAATTTCTGTCAAAAACAGCTGGGGAAATCTGAATTCCAAATCTTCAGGCGGGAGTTTTAACCTGATGGGGTTTGAAGGAGATGCGCATGTTCAGACAAGCGGAGGATCTGTCAAAGTAGAAGATTTGAGAGGGAATCTGATTGCAAAGTCATCCGGCGGAGGAATTACTTTGAATGATGTCTCTGGAAGTATTGATGCGCATACCAGTGGAGGGTCGATCCGAGCTAATTTGCCTCAGGTCAATCGGGAGATGAACTTCCAGTCCAGCGGAGGAAGCATCCAGGTATCCGTTTCTTCCAATGCCCGATTCAATGTAGAGTTGAAGGGCGGGGGGATCAGTTCGCAACTCAGTAATTTTCAGGGTACAACAGCCAAAAACCTGGTTTCCGGCAAAGTCAACGGAGGAGGCCCCACCATTCAGATGCAATCTTCCGGAGGATCTATTCGGATCGGAAACGCAGATTAATTTCTAAAAACACCCTTTTATCATGCTTAAGAATTATTTCAAAATTGCCGTTCGTAATCTTTTCAAACACAAGCTTCATACAGGCATCAATCTGATTGGCTTGAGTTTAGGTCTCGGAGTGAGTATTCTGATTTTTTTCTTCGTTCAGTTTGAAATGAGTTTTGATTCATTCCATCAGGATTTGGATAGGATTTATAGAGTCAAATCCTTCGAACGGATTGATGGAGTAATTCGGGAAACGTATTCTTCACCAGTGATAGTAGAAGCTGCATTTCGCGAAGAGTTTCCTCAGATCGAAGCCATCTCCGGAGTGACTGGTGCGGATGTGCAGGCGATCTTGCCAGATGAAAGCACCCAAAATCAAAGGATCCGACTGGTGAATCCTGATTTTTTGAAAATCCTGACTTTTCCATTGGTCAAAGGAGATATCTCTACTCAGCTTCAGGACAAGTTTAGTATCGTAGTTACCGAGGATGTAGCTGCTCGCTATTTTGGGGACGAAAATCCGATTGGCCAATCCATCCAACTCAAAATGGGGGAGGACTTTATGGATTATCAGGTGACTGGAGTGCTAAAAAATCTTCCCGCAAACAATTCCATTCCTTTTGAGATTCTCATGCCTATTGAAAACATGGATTTCTTTTCGGATAAGGAAAGTTTGGCTTCCTGGTACAATGTCTGGGGTTTTAACTTGGTAAAGCTTTATTCTCCCGAACAGGTAGAATCTATCCATCAAAGCATGGAAGCTTTTATGAAAAAGTCTTTGGGAGAGGATTATGAAGAAGGTGGGCTGTATTTTAGACTGACTCCGGTTGAGGGGATTCACTTTTCGGAAGGAGCAGGAAATGGAGGAATTGAAACTACCAAAAAATCACTTTTGTGGATTTTGTCAGGGATTGCTTCTTTGGTTTTGCTCATTGCCTGTATCAATTTCACCACCATGGCCATCGGAAGGGCTACCACAAGGGCCAAGGAGGTCGGAGTTCGGAAAACCATGGGAGCTAGTTTTAGCCAGTTGATCAATCAGTTTTTGATGGAAGCCTTTTTGACCACGCTAATGGCTTCCATTTTAGGGTTGATTTTAGCCGAACTACTCCTTCCCACTTTTAATGAGCTATTTCAAAAAGAATTGGATATCCTTTATGGCCCTGTTCAATTTGGGATTTTGACAGGATTGATCCTTTTGATTTCGACGATGGCTGGGGCTTATCCGGCATTTTTTCTTTCAGGTTTGCGACCCATCAAAGTGCTGAAAGGGAATCTTTCTATTCATTTTGGAAAGCAAGGACTTCGAAAAGGCCTGGTTGCCTTCCAGTTTTTTATCTCTTTTCTTCTGATCGCTTCCACCCTGATCATGGTTAATCAAATGAGCGAAATCCGGAACTATGATTTGGGCTTTGTTCAAGATCAAGTGGTCATTGTGGATATGCCGGATTATCCTTCCACAAGCTTTGTGACCTCCCTGAAGGAAAGTTTCAGGACGGCGGAGACATTCCGGCAAACCCTTTCCTCCCGGACTGAAATAGCCTCAACTGCACTTACTGTGGCAACCTATGGGGATGATGCTTTTTGGCAGGTAGCTTTTCCTCTCGAAGATGGGACTATGTTCTCCTTCAAAGTGAATTTCGTCTCCGGGGATTATATGAAAACTCTGGGGATGGAGCTTGTGGAAGGTAGGGAATTAAGTCCTTTAGTCGGGGCTGATAGCAGTGCCTTATTGATCAATGAGGCTTTTGCAAAAGCTTTCAACTGGGAAGACCCGACTGGAGAGCTGCTCCCCAGAACTGATTTTGAGCCTCATCAGATAGTCGGAGTAGTTAAAGATTTTCACCATGCCTCCTTGTATCAGCCCATTGAGCCGGTGATGATTGCCAAGTCTCCCATGGCGGTTTTCAGTGGCATTACCAATTTGATGATTAACTCTAGTACCAATCCCAAGCTTTTGATAAGATCCTCAGTCGGTGATATCCAGCAGCTCAGAGGAGTGATTGAAACGGAGTGGAATAAAATGTTTGCCGGGATGCCTTTGAAGATTTCTTTCCTTGACGAAACGGTGGAGGAGCAATACCAGGCAGAGGAGAGATTGGGTAAAATGGTTTTCATAGCAGCCTCAATAGCCATTTTGATTGCGACTATGGGTCTATTTGCGATGGTGGCTCTTTCTATTTCCGGAAGGACCAAAGAAATCGGTATCCGGAAAGTATTGGGAGCTTCCAGTTGGAGTATTTCTTGGCTTTTTGGAAAAGAATTCATTATCACGACCTTGATCGGAGTGGCCATTGCTTTACCGCTCAGTATTTACCTCATGCAAGGCTGGTTGGACCAATTTGCAGTAAAAGGCTGGCCGTCTTGGATAAGTTTCGCTTTGCTGGGAGTTAGTGGGATTGGTTTTACCCTGATGATCGTCTATGCACAATCCTACCGGGCTACCCAAGTCAACCCAGTAAAAACCCTGAAAGATGAATAAAATATCCCCGACCCTTTTGGTCAAAGAAGGATCGGGGAATATAGCTTTAAAATGAAATGGTCAGATTTAAGGAGAAGCTGTTGAATAGTTTGTCGATAGGCACTACCGGATTGGGATCATAGATGTTTTGATACAAGAAAGAAAGCCCCAAAACTCTCGTGAATTTGTAGGTAATGCGGGAACTGCTAGCCAAGCGAGGAGCAGAAAAAAGTTCGTCAAATCGAGCCTGATGGTACAGGCTGAAATCCAAAAATATTTTTTCAAATGGAGCGTACTTTAGGCTGGCATAGGAACCCAACTTTACGTTTTGATTTTGCACTGTGGCTAGCACATCCGGTATTTCTCTTCCCTCCGGAACGCCTCCGTAATTCCATTTTTCATTTTCAAAGAAAGGGCCGACACCGAGATACAGCCCGAAGTTTTCTTTCACCGCCATTCTGAATCTCATATTCACTCCGCCTGCGTATTTCCATTCCATCCCTCTGGCCTCTTTCCAGTGAATCTGATTGTAAAGTTCTACGACCAGTTTTGAATCTGTGATTTTCCGATATTCCGCATAGACATACCCACCGCTGAGGAGAGTCTCTTTTCCGAATTTGGAGAGCTCTATTTTATTGGCAAAAGTGAGTGCACTTTTTTTAAATCGTACTGATAAGTCCGCGGTATTTTCAAACTCAAAAAGGTCCTCTTTCAGGTTTTTAAACTTCATGTCCGGGACGATGCTTCCCTGTACTGTTTTGGTGGTATCCAGAATTACAGTGAAGTTCTCGGTGTGGAGAATCTGAGCTTGTACATTTTGGCCAAATAGAGCCAGTCCGAGTATTAAGATGCAGCGTAGGGGTGATTTCATGAGATGGGAATAAGAGTCTTCTTTGCTTAAATTCTTTGTCGAATAGCTCTTAACATTAACTAATGTTTGGGATTTGTCATACAATTGGGTTGCAATCCGTAGGAAATTTTTTCTGAGCGATTGTCCCCGCTGTTTTATAGGCTTTTGGGTAATATGTTTTTCAAAAAGGTGTAAGGGAAAATGCCCGTCATCGAACAAAAATGTCCGTGCTTTTTGTGGGCTATGGAATCAAAAGTTGGATTTGAGCCTCTGAGAGAAGGTTGAAACTGGTATCAATTTGGATTTCAACTGACAAAAAATATCCGGACTCTTGAGTGAATACTCTATTTTGGAGATTCATCCCTGAGATTGGTAACTAAAGTCTAAAAGCCAAAACTTAAAGACCATGCTTAAAAACTACCTAAAAATCGCCTGGAGGAATATTCTTCGCAATAAAGTCCGGACCGGGATTCATGTACTAGGACTTTCTTTGGGGATTTCCATCTGCTTTTTGATTTTTAATGTGGTCAGGCATGCCTATAGTTTTGATACTTTTCATCCAGATTCGGATCAGATTTATAGAATCAACACGCTGACCGATTGGGGTGGAGGAAGAGCATTTCCAAGTCTCGGAACCCCCGGGCCATTGGGTGAAGTCATTGACCTTGAGGTGCCGGGGATTCAAGACAAAGGTCGTCTTTACACAGGGTATCAAACTTTGATTGCCGACCCTGAATCCAATCGATCCTTCGGAAGAGAAAATACAGTCACTTATGCAGATCAAGGCTTTTTTCAGATTTTTCCTAGGGAATGGTTAGCTGGCAATTCCTCAACTGCCCTTTTGGAGCCAAACTCGGTTGTGATTTCGGAGACTAGCTTAAAAAAATACTTTCCCGATTTTGAGCCTATTGACGTTTTGGGGAAAGAAATGGCTTTTATAGAGTCAGACACCATCTTGGCAAAAATCACTGGTGTAGTAGCCAATTTTACTGAAAACACCGACTTTATTTTTAATGAGTTTATCTCTTACAGCACCATCCAATCCGAGGAGGAAAAGGAATGGTTTGGCTTACACAGCTGGGGAAATGTGAATTCAAGTTCCCAGCTTTTTGTCAAAACAATAAAGCCAGAGATGGAGGAGAGTCTAGAGGTTGCTTTGGCGAAAGTTGCAGAAAAGCACTACGATAAAGATGAAGATGCGACGACCAGTTTCACGGCCGAACCACTTAGAGACATCCATTTTGGAGAAAACTATGACATGACTTCTGTGTCCAAAGTTTTCTTATATGGGATGATTTATATCGGCTTGATCATTCTAGCCTTGGCTACTTTGAATTTTATCAATTTAGAAACCGCCCATGCCATGAGCAGGGGCAAAGAAGTAGGAATCCGAAAAACTTTGGGTGGAAGGAAAGGCCAGCTGATTTTCCAATTCTTAACCGAGACGTACCTTTTGGTAGGTTTTTCCATGTTGGTTGGATTGGGATTGACTGGTTTGCTGATCAATATTTTCGGCACCTATTTACCTAAAGGATTTGAATTAGAGTATTTTACTAAAGTGAATTTTGGCTTTTACCTACTGTTTCCTTTGGTTCTAACCTTGATTTCTGGGATTTATCCAGCCCTGATTTTATCAGGTTATCAGCCAGCGCGGGCACTAAAAGGAGAAAAAACTAAAACTGGTAAATTCTCAATAGGGGTATTTCTTCGTAAAAACCTTACGGTGCTTCAGTTTTCCTCGTCCATTGCTTTCATCATTTTGGTTTTGGTCCTTCAGGCTCAAATCAAGTATGTGACTAGCCAACCTTTGGGATTTGAGAAAGAGGAGGTACTTTATTCATCTCTGCCATTTATGTCAGACCCGGATAAAATGCTTCGCCTCCAGGAGTTAATCAATCAGCAATCAAACGTCCTTGGTACAAGTTTAAGCGGAAGCTTGGTTTCTTCTACCAGTCTATGGACTTCCGATTCAAGAGTGGCTGTAGATACCACCGAGAAGGAAATTTACCAACAAGTAATGAATGTGGACTCGGCTTTCATAGGAGTAAATGGTATACCATTACTTGCAGGGAAGCCGGGATCAAATAAAATGGATGAAATCCTGATCAATGAAAATTACCTAAAGGAGATGGGGGTGCCTATCCCAGAAGAGGCTATCAATCGAACAGTCAGATTTGGAAGAGAGGAAAAAAAGATCGTTGGAGTAGTGGGGAATTTTCATTCTAGGTCATTGAGAGAAGAAATTAAGCCGCTTATTATCACTTATAATCCAAAGTTTTTTCAGACGATTAGTGTGAAGCTACAGGCAGGAAGAAACCTGTCCGAGGCAAAATCGGAATTGGAAGCTATTTATAAACAAGTCTATCCTCATGAAAATGCTGAATTCAGCTTCCTTGATGAGGAGATCAATAGATTCTATGAGGAGGATACCCGTATCAAAAATGTTTTAAGTGGGGCAAGTATTCTGGCAATTTTGATTTCCGCCATGGGCTTATTTGGACTTTCATCCTTTACTATTGCCCAGAGAACTAAAGAGATTAGTATTAGAAAGGTGCTTGGCGCCACAATGGGGCAGATTTTAGGACTTATCTCGAGAGACTATGTGATACTTATTGTCATCTCCTTTGCTATCGCAGTTTTCCCGGCCTATTATTTTCTTAAGGATTGGTTAAATGATTTTACCTACCGAATAGATATGCCCTTTGGATTGTATGGAGCAGCAGGTTTAGGGGTTATGGTTCTTTGCCTGATGATTGTAGGGCTTCATTCTTATATCGCCGTCCAAACCAACCCCTCCAAGGTGCTCAAAGATGAGTAAGATTAATGCCACCTTCTTTTTTGAAGAGAATTTATCCAGAAAGGGATAATCGCTAAAAGTATTCTCAAACCAAGAATGCCAGCCCGCAGGTTATCCGCTCCATGATTCTTGGTTTGGTTTAATTGTCTCGAGGCAAATATTCCATACTCCGAAGAAGTCCCTTGTTTGAAACCTAATCTTTATCTAAATTTTTCAGTAAGTTTTTAATATTATTAATTTTTTTTAGTAAGTCTTTTTGCAATTAAATCAACTTGGTCGATTAACTTACAGATCTTTATTTCAAATCTGTCTGAAATAGATCATGCAAAAGCCCGAAAAACCCTTCCTCATCTTCCTGATTTTAATGTTGATTTTTTACTCTGCATCCTTTGCACAGCAAAAGGTAGAAAAAGGCTTTGTAGCTCTTTTTAATGGAGAAAATCTGGATGGTTGGGTGGGAAATAAAACTTCCTATAGGGCTGAGGGCGGTATGATTATCATCGACCCCCAGGGCGGTGGTGGGGGTAATCTTTTCACGGAAAAGGAATATGGAAATTTTATCCTTCGCTTTGAATTTCAATTGACCCCGGGAGCCAATAATGGTCTTGGGATTCATGCCCCAATGGAAGGAGACGCCGCTTATGTGGGAAAGGAACTTCAGATTTTGGACAATACAGCAGAGAAATATAAAGAGCTCAAGGAATACCAATACCACGGATCAGTATATGGAGTAATTCCAGCAAAAAGAGGTTTTTTGAAACCGGTCGGAGAGTGGAATTCCCAAGAAGTAATTGTCGAGCATCCAAAAATCAAGATAATTCTCAATGGGGAAACCATCTTGGAAGGGGACTATCTTAAGGCGAGTAAAAACGGGACGCTAGATGGAAGAGAGCATCCCGGACTGCAAAGATCATCCGGGCACATTGGCTTTTTGGGCCACGGAGATGTAGTCCATTTCAAAAATATCAGAATCAAAGAATTGAATTAACCTATAGCATAAACCTTTTAAAATGACGAAGAAAATCCAAGTTTTAGATAGAAGGGACTTCCTGAAGAAAAGCAGTCTCGGAGTAATGGGCCTTTCCCTTGCCCCCTCACTTTTGGCACTTGCCAAGGAAAACGGGAGATTAAGAACTGCCCACATTGGACTTGGCTCTATGGGGATGGCGGATTTGGATGCCATTGCTTCCCATGAGCTGGTAGATGTGGTAGCCCTTTGTGATGTAGATAGCAAAGCTCTGGAAGGTGCCAAGGCTTTACACCCGAATGCCAAAGGCTATGCCGATTACCGGGAAATGCTGAAGGACATGAAAAATGAAATCGATGCGGTAATCGTCTCAACTCCCGATCATACCCATGCCCCGGCGTCCATTATGGCCATGAAGATGAACAAACCTGTGTATTGTCAAAAGCCTCTTACTCACCATGTGTCAGAAGCCCGAGCGATGAAGAAGCTAGCGGCTAAGAAAAATCTGGTGACTCAGATGGGAATCCAAGTGCACTCTTTCTATGACTACAAATTGGCGACACTCTTGATCCAATCCGGCATCATCGGAAAGGTTCACACCGTTCGAGCTTGGTCCCCTAAAAATTGGGGAACGGATAAACCCACTCCAGCAGGAAGTGATCCGGTGCCTCCAACTTTGGACTGGAATCTTTGGTTGGGAACAGCTCCTGAAAGACCTTTTAAAGAAGGGGAATACCATCCTGGCAATTGGAGAAAGGTTTTGGATTTTGGATGTGGAACCTTAGGAGATATGGGGGTTCATATTTTTGATACTCCCTACAATGCTTTGCAGCTCGATGTGCCTAGAACAATCAAAAACGAATGTCGTCAGCCTACCGGATTTGGTTTTCCAGAACAAAACGTGGTAACCTATGAATTTCCTGCAACGCCTTATACCGCTGATTCTTTAAAATGGGTTTGGTATGATGGCTTGGGAGCTCCGGCTGCTCATGAGGATTTGCTTTTGCCTAATGGAGAAAAGCTCCCTGATCAAGGAGCCATGTTTATGGGAGAGAAAGGTCGATTGCTTTTGCCACATTTCCAGCAGCTTCCACGCTTGATAGTGGATGGCAAGTATCAGGAGATGGATATCGAGAAGTTTAATCTCGGAAAGCCGGTAAAAGACTACGATTCGGAAAGTAAAAAACACTACCATCAATTTGTAGATGCCTGCTTAGGGAAGGATGAATGCAGTGCACCTTTTAGCTATGCCGCAAGATTGACCGAAACCATCCTTCTGGGAGTAATTGCCGGAAGATTCCCAAATCGCACCCTTCATTGGGATAGTGAAAAAGCTAGATTTGAAGAAGACGAGGCCAACCAGTTTCTGGACGGGAAGTATCGGAAGTTTTAAGCATGAGATCCTAGATTCAAATACAGGAGGTTAGATTAAAGATAAGGTTCATATGAGTTTACTAAGTGAACACTAAAAGCTGCTCACTGATCCCTGCAAACTGATGACAGATTCGTCCGCCAGCGAACAAAAATGTTCGAGACTTCAGACAGTAAAATTTCTAAAAAATGCCTCTGGATTGAATTCAGGGGCTTTTTTTATGGCATAAAAGTGGGGTAATGGTTATGGCATCTTGGCATGCTAAAAAACTATCATGAATTCATGACTAAAATCTGTTCAACTTTTCAAGTGTCCAACTTTCAAGCACCCTAGCCATGTGGAAAAACTATTTTAAAATCTCCTTTCGAAACCTTCAGAAAAGAAAATTGTACACAGGAATCAACCTTTTAGGGCTTGTAATTTCCTTGGTCAGTTTTATTGCAATTTCCCTTTACATCTACCATGAGTGGAGCTATGACCGGATGTACACGGATCATGAGCGGATTTACCGGTTTAATCAGGAGTTTAAGTTTGGGGGAGAGAGCCAATTGGCCAGCAATACCCCCTCTTCTTTGATACCTACTGTTTTGGATGAAATTCCCGAAGCAGAGACTGGAACTCTGGTTTTTGATTTAAGCATTTTCTCCTCGGTATTGGTGGATTTGGGAAAAGGCAGCCAGGAGGAAAAAAAGTTTGCATTTGTTGACGAGCGATTTTTGGAGGTGTTTGATTTTGAGGTATTGACAGGTCAGAAGGAGAAGTTTTTTACCGAGCCTTTTCAATTGGTTTTAACTGAATCTACTGCAAACAGACTTTTTGGCAATTCTCAAAATGCCGAAGGAAAAAGCGTGAAAGTTGACGGAGAAGAATACCAAGTCCAAGGGGTTATTCAGGATTTTCCCTCCAATTCTCACCTGGATTTTGATTTTTTGGCCTCTTTCAAAACTCATCGGCATGGGAAGAATCCGGCTTGGAGCCCAAGTAATTATTATACCTATGTAAAACTCAGAGCCGATTCAGATCCCAAGGCGATGGAAGCAAAGCTTGACCAGTTGGTGGAAAAGTATCTGGGCGCAGAGTTTCAGGAATATGGATTTAGCTTTTCATTTTTCCTTCAGCCAGTGACTAAAATTCACCTTGGAGACCAGTCTTTAGGGGCGATAAAGCCCGGGACGGACATCAAGTATTTGTACATTTTTGGGCTGGTGGCGCTCTTGCTCTTGGCCATCGGAATTATCAATTATGTGAATTTGGCAACGGCGGAGTCCACCGAAAGAAACAAAGAAGTGGGGCTTCGAAAAAGCCTAGGGGCAGGAAGAGCCCAGCTTTTTGGGCAGTTTATTTCAGAGTCATTGCTGCTTACCGGCAGTGCGGCAGTCTTAAGTCTTTTGGTCTTGGGATTATTGCTTCCTGAGTTGAATAAAATCTTGGGAATACCTCTTGAGATGGACTTGATTTTTACCCCTTTGGGGATGGGTCTGATTTTGGTTCTCGTTCTTGGAGTTGGGGTTTTAGCCGGATTTTATCCTTCGGTCATTTTGAGTGGGATGGAGCCGATCAAAGCTTTGGCAAATCAGGTCAAATTTGGCGGAGGTGCATGGCTGAGAAAGACTTTGGTGGTGTTTCAATTTTTTATCTCCATGGGATTGTTGATCGCTACGCTAGTGGTTAATCAGCAGTTGCAATACATGCAAAAAGTGAATTTAGGCTATGAAAAAGATCGGGTAATCGCCTTGAACTATCATTACTCGATGAGGAAATCAGTCGAAAGCCTAAAGCAGGAATTTACCCGTTCTGGAGCTGCAAAATCTTCCGGCTTAGCGTCTTCCCTGCCAATTCATATCAAGGCTTCTTACAGTGTGTTTCCGGGCGGAGATGCTCAAAAGGAGTTTGCCATCACGGGCTATTCTGTGGACAAGGATGCTTTATCTGCTCTAGGCATTGAACTGATTTCAGGGAAAGGGTTTAAGGAAAATGATTTATCAAGAGCCAAAGCCTATCAGGACTCTTTGGATATGCCGATAATTCTTAACGAAGCGGCCTTAAAGGAACTAGCTTGGTCTCCAGAGGAAGCGATTGGTAGGAGAGTGAATTTTGGAGGAAACTTATCTGTGATTCAAGGAGTGGTCAAAAACTTCTATTTCAATTCCCTACACCATGAGGTGGGACCTTTGGCAATTTTTCTGGATCAGGAAAACACCAATACGCTATTGGTCAAGCTTTCGGATGGAGATTTAAATCCTATTCTTGCCTCGTTGGAAAATTCCTGGAAAGAGATTTATCCTGACCGACCATTTACATTTCAATTTGTAGATCAAGCTTACGAACAGATGTATAGGTCTGAGCAAAATGTAGGATTGGTATTCGGGATCTTCTCAGGCATTTCAGTATTGGTCGCTTTGATGGGCTTATTGGGCTTAGTTTCTTATGTAGCCCTCCGAAGAACCCGTGAAATAAGTATCCGAAAGGTTTTGGGCGCTACCGAAGGAAATGTCTTTTGGGTTTTGGCCAAGGATTTTCTTATGCTTTTGGCGATTTCCGGAGTTTTGGCGATTGGCTTTGGAATCTGGTTTTCGGATATCTGGCTTCAAAGCTTTGCCAATAAAACCTCTTTAGGATTGACTCCTTATGTGATTTCCATTTCCGTGGTACTTGTACTCGCAATCGCCACCATTGGATATCGGGGCTGGAAAGTATATCGGCTAAACCCTTCTCGAACTTTAAAAACTGAATAGTATTTACGCACAATCATGATTGAACTTCAAAATATTGACAAATTCATAGAGTCTAGATTTCAGAGGATTTTTATCCTTAAGGGAATCAACCTGAGGATCCAAGAGGGTGAATTTTTGACTCTGATGGGTCCTTCCGGTGCCGGAAAATCCACCCTGCTCAATATCCTGGGTTTATTGGATGAAGATTACTCCGGGGACTATGTTTTTGGATCCCAAAGCATCCGCCAAATGAGGGAGAAAGACCGCTCTAATCTTCACAAAAGCGAATTTGGATACATTTTCCAAGCCTATCACCTCATTGATGAGTTGACGGTGTATGAGAATATTGAGACTCCCTTGCTATACAGAAAAGTATCTTCATCCGAGCGAAAAAGCATCATTGCAGAGCTTTTGGATCGGTTTAACATGGTCGCCAAAAAAGACCTCTTCCCAGCTCAGCTTTCGGGGGGACAGCAGCAGCTGGTCGGGATAGCTCGAGCCATCGCTGGGAGACCGAGAGTTTTGCTTGCGGATGAACCCACAGGCAACCTGCACTCGGCCCAAGCCAAGGAAATCATGGAAGTTTTCAAAGAGTTGCATCAGGAAGGCACCACCATCATCCAGGCTACCCATGCTCGTGAGAATGCCGATTACGGCACGCGATTAATCAATTTAGTGGACGGAAGAATAGAGACAGATGAAAAACTATAAGTTAAAAGTCTTGGCAGTAGTGTCAAGCTTGGCCTTGAGTACAAGTTTGACGGCTCAGGATACACTGAGGTTGAATTTCCGTCAAGCAGTGGATTTAGCTTTGGGGAAAAACCTGGAATATCAAATCCAGAAAAACAATCTGGAAGTCACGCAAAAAGAGAGACAGGTTGCGATGTTTTCTCACCTTCCTTCGGTGGGGATTACTTCCAATCTGGCAAGACAATCTGGGCAGCAGTTTCAGCAGATAGAAGGAGAGATTGTCGTCACCAATGTGACCAATGATATCGTCAGCGGCAACTTGAATGTGAACATGCCGGTGTTTAATTCAGGGCGCCGGGTTTTGGATACTCAATCAGCCAAACTTGCTTTGGAAGCGGGGGAAAAGGGACTGGAGCGAGCCAAGCAACAAATCACTTTCGACGTGGCAAGATTGTATCTCCAAGTACTGCTGGATCAGGAGCTTTTGCGAATCGCCAATGAAAACTTGGAAAATCAAAAGGAGATTTTGAGACAAATCGAAGGGTTTGTGCAAGCAGGATTAAGAACTTATTCAGATCAATACAATCAGCAGTCGGAAGTAGCCCGGGTAGAATCGGTGAAAGTAGATGCGGAGATTGCGTTGGAAAATGATCTCTGGTCTTTGACTGAATATTTGCAATTGGATCCCGGAGTAGTTCCAGAACTGGAATCGGTGGATCCAGAAAACGGCAGTCGTGAATTTGAAGGCGCTGGAGTGGCAGATCTGTATGAAATCGCAGTCGCCAATCGGGATGATAAGCTTCAGCAAACACTTCTGAAAGACTCCTACAAAAAAGACATGCAGGCGTTCAAGGCGATGTTGTTCCCAAGAGTGAATGCTTTTTACAATTATGGGACCTTTTTCACCTCCTTAGACGATAGGTCATTAAGAGAGCAATTGTTTAAAATTTATCCTCAGAACACCCTTGGTTTCAGTTTGGCCATTCCGATTTTCAGTAATTTTCAAAGCAGATTGGATGTGAGTCGAGCGAAGGCCCAATATCAAAATCAGGCCTTGAGGGAAAAAAGCATGGACCGAAAAGTATATCAGGATGTGAAGCTCGCCCACCAAAATTACCAGGCCGCGATGAGGAAAGAGATCAATACCCGAGTACAGGTTTTGGCCTCGAGAGAAGCTTATTCGGCAGTTCAGGAAAGGTTCAGACTAGGGCTTTCCACATTTGTGGACTTGGCTACTGCCAACCAGCAATTGGTCAGGTCTCAGGCTGATCAAGCTCAGGCGATCTATACCCTATATTTTCAGGATATATTGATGAAATATGCTCTAGGAACCTTGGAATATTGATTTTTCCAATTTACATCAAATAGCAAAAGCGGGCCTCTTGACCCGCTTTTTTTGTGGTGGTTAAATAATCTGTAAGGGATTTTTCTTACAGCATAGCAAAGAACATGTCCAAATCCGGAATCAAAACGATTCTCGTTCTTCTATTCAATGCCATGTTTTCTTTGGAGTCATTTTCTACCAATGGCATATAGCTGGATCTTCCCGCAGCGATCATTTTTTCAGGAGCCACACCATATTTCAACTGAAGTTCTCTCACGATTGAAGTAGCACGCTTGACTGAAAGGTCCCAGTTGTCCTGAAGTACCGCGTTAGAGATTGTTCTGGGGTCAGTATGTCCCTCGATCATTACCTGAAGGCTAGGTTCAGCATTGATTACTTCAGCCAGTTTTGCTAAAAGGGGATTTGCCTTGGAATTTAATCTGTAGCTACCCGTATTAAAGAGTAGCCTGTCGGATACACTGATCATGACTACAGTTTTGTCAATATCGATTTGAATGTCATCCTCATTTCCCTCAGAATCGGCAGTGATGTTTTGTTTGATGTTGTATTCGATGGCCAAGTTTACTGAATCCTCCAAGGTCTTGGCCTCAGCAAGCTTGGATGCATCCACCTTGTTCAGGGTTTCGATCATTTTCTTTCTGGAGTTTTTGGACATGACAGCCGCACCTTCGATAGAGAGCATGGAGCTATTGGCGTCGGCCAACTGATCGTTCACTTCCCGAAGGGAATTGATCCTTGCATTGTATTCTGCCACTCGGGCTTCGATGATGGCCATTTTTTCCTCAAGTTCGGCCTTCTCTTGGTTGGTAGAGGCCAACTGTGCCTGAGTTTTGAAAAGGTTGCTTTCGAGGGCTGTGTATTTTTTCTTGGAAACACAGGAAGCCATCAGGCTAAAGCTGATAATTCCAGCTACAATCAGTGAATTTTTCATGGTAGATTTTTTTGTTGGTTTTCCATCAATTTTCAAATGGTTTACCAAAAAAATATCCGATGGTATAATGAGCAGGAAAAAGTGAAAAATGCTTTCTATTTTAATTTAGAGCCATAAAAAAGTGTTCTAGAATCTATTTTGTTTGAAAAAAAGAAATCCCCACCTCGTAGGAATGTGGGGATTATTTTAGAAAAAATGAGGACAAATTCCTCACTCCATCATTTTATTCACAATTTTAAATTCATTCATTACCCGGTAAGCTGCTCTGGTAATGTCTGAAGCAAAGTTTGGCGATTCAAAATCAAATTTAGCAGCAGTATATCCTTGCCAGATGGTATTCCCCTTTTTGCTGTCGATCACATAAATCACCAACATCCCGTTGTTTTTGGCATATTTCACGGAATTGTAGGTTTCATCTTTTTCCTGTTCCCGTTCAATTTCCCCTTCTGCATTTCGGTAGGTCATCCCGGTTCTGTTAAGCCAATAGTCAAATTCTGGCTGGACGTAGCCTCGGTATCTTACCGAGTCAGTAAATATTTTATAGCTCACCAGCATGTCAGGTTTAGATTCCTGTTCACGGAATCCCTGAGAACCTAATCTTGCTCCTATAGTCGCATTCAGCACAGGGGTCAAAATGGTCGTGTCCATTTCTGTGGATTCTACGAAAGCAAAAGTCTTATACTTTTTGAAAGAACCCGTATAGTTGTAATCGTATTCTGTGATGAAATCTTTAGACGAAAAACAGGAAGTTGCCAATGCCAGCACTACGACAAACAGGGGGATAGTTAGCCTTTTCATAATTGAACTTGGTTAATGGTTGATTGAAATCAAGCAGGGGATAAGCCTCACTGTAAACTATCGGATAGTGCTTTTGTTTTCTCAAGTAGTTATTTATCAGTGTGTAAGAAAATTTAAAGAAATAAAATTTGATTTCAAATCAATTCGGCAAAACTATCATTTGCCATATAGTTGATGGAAACAGGAAAACTGGAGCTGAGAATTGGAAAAATTAGCTGTTGTCTGCTCCATAAAGCCTAGCTGGAAAGCAAGTCCTTTGGCTACTCGATAGCCTAAACCTGCATATAATCGATTTCTGTCAAATATCTGGGTTACACGGGCAGTCCTCTGTCCATTGATGAAAAGCTCATCATAAACCTGAAAATACAAGGAGCCTTTCTCTGCCAGATCTTTGGAATTGAGTGGGACATTGACAAAAACGGCATATCGGAATCGCGTGCGTAAATCCTGGTTTTCAATCCATCGTTGCTCAAACCTATAGCGATGCATCAGCCCTACCTTGCCAAGTTTTTGCCTTACGATTGCTTCTTGATAAATCCGGCTTTCATGGAAAGTTTCCTTGGATTCACCCAATGCTCCTGAAGTGATACTGGCATACCCAGCCAAAAAGCTAGCCTGTCCGGATTTCAAATTGTATTGCAGTCCGGTACGAAGCAGCAATTGATCCAAGTCTCCAAGGATATTGTAATTTCGATGTTGAGCTTCTCCATGAATGGCCCAAGGGCTGTCTTTGAATCTGAAATTTCCAAAATACATGTACCAGGAACCTAATTGTTCATTTTGTTGGGCAAAAGAAAAACTGCCGATAAAGAAGCTTAAGAGAAGGATAAGCGTTTTTTTCATCCCGAAATATATCCAATAAATTAAAATGGCTAAGGAATTTCCATCAGGACATCAAGCGACTCTCGAGGCAATTCGAGCTTGTACCCTTTGTGAAAAAAGCCTTCCTCTCGGTCCTAGGCCGGTTTTCTCCATTGATTCTAAAAGCAAAATCCTGATCATTGGCCAAGCCCCCGGGACCAAAGTTCATCATTCGGGAATTCCTTGGAATGATCCCAGCGGGGATGAACTTCGACGCTGGCTTCAAGTGGACCGCGAGACTTTTTATAATCCTGAGATTTTTGGGATTATGCCCATGGGCTTTTGCTATCCAGGCAGGGGAAAAGGAGGAGATCTGCCTCCAAGGAAAGAATGTGCCCCGCAATGGCATCAAATACTGAGGGAAATGATGCCGGAAGTCCGGCTAATCCTTTTGATTGGTTCTTTTGCGCAGGCCTATTATTTGGGCAATAAGAGAAAAAAGAACCTTACGGAAACTGTCCAATCATTCAAGGAATACCAGCCGGATTTTTTTCCTTTGGTCCATCCTTCGCCGAGAAATAGAATGTGGATGCGCAGAAATCCTTGGTTTGAAAAAGAAATTCTTTCGGAATTGAGAATTAATATTTTCAGACTAATTTCTTAAATTCCCCTAAACTTTTTGAAATGGAAATGGAGAAGAAATTTTGTCTCCAATGCAGCAAGGAACTGCACGGGAGAATCGACAAAAAATTTTGTGATGACTATTGTCGAAATACTTACAATAATCATCAAAATGCCACCCACAACAATCTAATCCGGAACATCAATTACGTACTGAGAAAAAACCGGAATATTCTGGAATCCAAAATTCCTTCAGGAGAAGATATGGGAAAAATTTCTCGAAACAGGCTCATTCAGGAGGGGTTTAGTTTTACCTATTTCACTCATATCTATCAAAACAAAAAAGGGAATCTCTATCACTTTTGCTATGATTTTGGGTATTTGGAATTGGAAAATGACTGGATTTTGGTGGTGAAAGTCAAAGGAAACCAAGGATAGCTTTTATAAAAAAATTAAAAAAGTATCGGGCTTTTCCTTTATTTTTCCCTAATGAATTCAAATCATTTCGATGCTATAGTGGTAGGTTCTGGAATTTCCGGAGGCTGGGCTGCCAAGGAATTTTGTGAAAAAGGGCTAAAAACCCTCGTTTTGGAGCGTGGGAGGCAAGTGGAACATCTCAAAGACTATCCAACCATGACGGCTGCTCCTTGGGATATGCCGCATCGAAACAGAATTCCCCTAGACCAAAAAGTGGCTGATCCTATCGTCAATCGATGCTATGCCTACAAGGAAGATACCCAGCATTTTTTTGTAAAAGATTCAGATCACCCCTATGTGCAAGAGAAGCCGTTTGACTGGATCAGAGGGTATCAGGTAGGTGGAAAATCTTTGATATGGGCTCGACAAACCCAACGATGGAGCCGGTTTGAATTTGAAAGGCCTTCCCGGGATGGATATGGAATCGAGTGGCCAATTACGTATTCGGATTTAGCTCCCTGGTACAGTTACGTGGAGCGATTTGTGGGAATTAGCGGAAGCAAAGAAGGCCTGGAGACCTTGCCAGATGGAGAATTTTTGCCTGCCTGGGAGCTCAATTGCATGGAAAAAGAATTGAAAAAAAGGATTAAAGACGCTTATCCTGAGCGTAATCCGATTCAAGGGAGATGTGCGCACCTCACCCAACCCAATGAAGTTCACCTCCAGCAAGGAAGAGGTCAATGCATGGCGAGAAATCAATGCTATCGTGGTTGCCCGTTCGGTGGGTATTTCAGCTCGAATAGCGCAACACTTCCTTTTGCAGCTAAAACTGGAAACTTAACTCTCAGACCAGATTCTGTGGTTCATTCGATTATTTGGGATGAACAAAAAGGAAAGGCCACAGGTGTTCGGGTAATCGATCGACTGACCCATGAAGTAACAGAATATTTTGCCAAAGTTATCTTCCTCAATGCAGCTTGTTTGAATACCAATTTGATTTTGCTGAATTCTACCTCAAGCCGTTTCCCGAATGGAATGGGCAATGATTCCGGTCTTTTGGGAAAATATATTCTCTTCCACAATTACAGAGGTAGTTTGGGTGGGAAGATCGATGGGCCTTTGGATAAGAGGGATTATGGCAGAAGGCCTACCAGCATGATGATGCCCAACTTTCGAAATGTTACCCATCAGGAGATGGACTTTCAGGGAGGTTATATGCCTTTTTTCAATGCAAGCAGGTCCAGCTGGGGTAATTCACCGAATGCTCCATTTGGTGAGGAATTCAAACGAGTCAATTCCCAACCGGGTCCTTGGCAGGTATGGATGATGATGCAGGGGGAAACTATTCCCAAAGAAACCAACCAAGTAAGTCTAAGCTTGGATCAAAAAGATGCTTGGGGAATTCCTTTGCTTTCTATTCGTGTGGATTACGATGAGAATGATGAGAAAATGCTTCAGGATTTTTTTGAAGAAGGGAGGAAAATGATTGAATCAGCGGGTTGCAAGGATATCTATACTTCGGATAGCCGACAGGCTCCCGGATTGGATATCCATGAAATGGGAGGCGTCAGAATGGGAAAAGACCCAAAAACATCTCTGCTCAATGGTTTCAATCAAATGCATCTTGCGCCAAATGTTTTTGTCACAGATGGGGCAAGTATGACCTCTGCAGGTGTTCAAAACCCTTCTTTAACTTATATGGCATTAACTGCTCGTGCAGTAGATTATGCAGTGAAGGAGTTGAAGAAAGGGACTATCAAGTAGGGGAGGTTGGTAGCTGGGATTTTACTTCCCAACTTCTTGCCTTTCGAGTAATTTTTATTGGGTCTTTGTCAACTTTTGCAGAATTTCCTGTTCAAATCTTTCAAACCCAATAAACCTATGCGTAAAAAAATATTCCTGCCATTACTTTTCCTTTTGCTAGGATTAAGTTTTGGCCTCCACGCCAGTGCTCTTCCCAATCCAGGGAGCTACAAATTGATCGTAGAAGGCTTCGACTGGGGTCCTGCTGTCAGTAGACTGGTTCTGAGTATGGATCAGCCGATTGCCAATCTTTCACCTGCTGATTTCGAAATATTCGTATCCAGATCCTCTTCTTTGGGAGAAATTCCCGAAGCAGCCCGACATGGAAAGAGAACGGTCGTAACCCAGTATCCTTCCGATGTGGAGGGCAACAGACAAGCTGATGGGAAGTATTTAACCTTGATGTTGGCCGTGAGTCCAAACAATCCGGTCATGTCTTCCATGCAATACCTTAGGATGGGAAATCGAGCCTCAAATGTCTGGATTGACTATCAGGTGACCGTCCTTCATGCCAAATCCGGTCAAATCTGGAATCAGTCCAATGGAATTTTGCAGAAGGATTTAAAGGATTTTGACCTCAATGGAAAATTTACCCATCAAAACATCAGCCTTACCTATGGGGCTTTTGCCCCCAAAACAGGATCTGCAAAAGCTCCTTTGATCATTTGGCTTCACGGTGGTGGAGAAGGAGGGACCGATCCCAGCATTGCCCTTTTGGGAAACAAAGCATATAATTATGCAGCTCCAGAAATCCAGGTGCTTTTTGGTGGGGCCTATGTCTTGGCTCCCCAAACCCCAACATTTTGGATGGATTCTGGAGAGGGTATGACTAGAGGGCAAGTGGATGATATCTACCATGAAGCGGTTTTTGCTTTGATCCAGGATTTTGTGGCTAAAAACCCCGGTGTGGATACCAACAGAATTTATGTGGGAGGCTGCTCTAATGGTGGTTACATTTCCCTCAAATTAATCTTCGAGCATCCGGAATACTTTGCTGCCGGCTACATCAGTGCTTTGGCTTTCAACAATGAATTTGTCACCGACCAAATGGTCCAAAAAATCAAGAATGTACCGATTTGGTTTGTACATGCAAAGGATGATATGACCACCAAGCCCGACGAAACCGTTGTTCCTCTTTTTGATCGGCTGAGAAAAGCAGGAGCCAAGAATGTCTATTTTTCCTACTTTGACAATGTTCACGATGTTACTGGATTATATGGAGGGAAAGATTTCCAATACAATGGGCATTGGTCTTGGGTGTATTCTCATGCGAATGTCGCGCGGCATGACTTGGATGGAAAACCAGTAATGCTTGGGGGAAGACCCGTCACCATTATGGAGTGGATGGCCGCTCAGAAAAAGAAAAAATAATGCTTAAGGCCGGGTGATTCCTGGCCTTTTGTTTTAAATTCATGCCATCAATTAAGGGGTGCCCCATCAAATCGGGCTGAGATTATACCCATCAGTACCTTGGTACTGAGCACCTGATCCGGATAATGCCGGCGTAGGGATCGATCCATCATTCCTCCCTTATTTGAATAATGACCAAAAGTTATTCAAATGGACTTTAACACCTTTTGGGATTTGCTCCTCGAGCAAGTCCATCGAACCTCCTTTTTGGAGTGGACGGCCGTTGGCTTTGGAGTATCTGAAGTGCTATTGGCAAAGAGAAACAACATCTGGCTTTATCCTACAGGGATAATCAGTATTCTGTGCGGTGGATTTCTTTTAATCCAATCCAAGCTTTATGCCGAAACCCTTCTGCATGTGTATTATCTGGTGATGAGCATATACGGATGGGCCAATTGGAATTCAAGGACTGCTTCCGGTGCCGCAGTGATCAGTAAAAGCAATTCAAAAGAGCAAACAATCACTTGGACCATTGCATTGCTGGGATGGGGGATTTTATATGCCTTTCTGGTTCTGTTTACAGATTCTGATGTGCCATTTTTGGATGCCTTTGTATCTTCTACCGCTTGGGCTGGCATGTGGCTATTAGCCAAAAGGAAATTGGAAAACTGGCTTTGGCTCAATCTCTCTAATCTGGTGGCCATTCCCCTCCTTTTTTACAAAGGTTTGTTCATGTTTGCATTACTGACAATATTCCTTTTTGTAGTGGCTGTTTTGGGCTATTTAGACTGGAAAAAAGAAATCGAAACCCAAGTCATATATGTTGAATCCTGAATTTGCTTCAAAAGCAGAAAACCTAGGCCAATTACCCGAGGAATGGTTGGAGGTTATTTACAAAGAAAAATGGTTCAAGCTGTTCGTTCCCCGGAATCTAGGAGGTTTAGGGCTGAATTTCCCCGAGGCCTTACAGGTGGAGGAAAAGTTGGCCAAAGTGGATGGGAGTCTAGGTTGGACCGTGACCTTATGCGCGGGAGCTGCTTGGTTTGTGGGATTTTTAGATCAAAGTTTGGCCAAAGAAGTTTTTTCCGATCCTAGGGTTTGCTTGGCGGGAAGTGGATTTGTGGGAGGAAAGGCAAATGAAATAGGAGAGGAGTATCATATTTCCGGTCATTGGACTTATGCTTCAGGAGCTTTGCACGCTACCCATTTGACGGCTAATTGTGAGATTTTAAAAAATGGATCTCCAGTCTTGGGAAAAGGTGGACAGCCCATGGTCAAAGCCTTTATTCTCAAAAGAGAAGAAGTGGAAATTCTGGATGGGTGGAGCTACATGGGAATGGTGGCTACTGGAAGCCACGCTTTTAAGGCAGAGAACATCCGGGTTCCTTTGAACAGAAGTTTTGAGATATTGCCTGAAAAGACCACAATTTCCAATCCTATTTTTCAATATCCATTCTTACAATTTGCTGAAGCTACCTTGGCGGTGAATATTTTGGGGATTTCTGAGCACTTGCAGGAACTGATTTCAGAAGCTTTCTGGAGAAGAAATGAGTCAAGGAACTACGATTCCAAGCATTTGAAATATTTCAAGAAGCAGGAGAAAAAGGCCCATTCCAAGTTGGAAAAAGGCAAGGAAGATTTTTATGTCAAGATATCAGAATCCTGGAATGAATTGCAGCAAGAAGGAAAAATCTCCAAAAAAACTTTGAAGTCAGTCAGTAAAATCAGCCGAAAACTGACTTTTCTATGCCGTGAGTGGAATGCAAAAATGTATCCGTTTTCTGGTTTGGAAGCAGCCAAAACCCATACCGAGCTCAATAGAGTATGGAGGGACTTCAATACGGTCAGCCAGCATGCGCTGTTGGTGTTTCCTTTTTAGTTAAGGATTTGAAAATTGGAAAATTGAAAAATTGAAAAATTGAAAAATTGAAAAATTTCGATTTTTGAGGGTTTTTGAATAATCTAGAATGTTATTACTTGACCACCAATTCTTTCTCTTCTTCGAGAAAATCGTGCCTCATAGTTCTTCCTCTTTTAGGTCTTAAAGTATTAGAATGCCCTAAAACCTATCCATCCCCTCGTAATTCGTAAATCATCTTTCTATCTGACATTTTCAGTCATTCCCATTTTGATTTGCCAAAACTTTGGTAAAATGAGGAGCTTGGTTTTGATAAAATGATTGACAGAGAAGAAGAATATTTCAAGGGAAGAGGAGCACAGATTCAGTCTGGGAATCGCTTTTTGGCGCATCGAATCGTAGCTGAGCATGTGGAAGGAATCGACGAACCGCTTTTGCTTTCTCCCAAGACCGAAGTGCGTATAGAGCATCCCAAGTCTATTGTCAATCCGATTACCAGCCCTGATATTGGACTTAGTTTTTCTCTCAATCCCTATCAAGGATGTGAACATGGCTGCATCTATTGCTATTCACGCAATTCCCATGAATATTATGGGTATTCTGCGGGAATTGACTTTGAAACCAAGCTGATGGCTAAACCGGATGCCCCGAGGTTGTTAGAGGCAAAGCTTTTAAGTAAATCTTGGAAAGTCACACCCATTTCCCTTTCCGGGAATACCGATTGCTATCAGCCATTGGAAAAGAAAATGGAGATCACCAGGGGTCTTCTTAAGGTTTTTGCAAAATATCGGCATCCCGTCGGAATCATCACCAAAAACAGCTTGATTCTTCGGGATTTAGACATTCTACAGGATTTGGCTTCCCAAAATCTAGTTCAGGTCTATATTTCCATCACCACCTTGGAGGAGGATCTGAGAAGGGCAATGGAACCCCGAACAGCCAGTGCTGCCAAGCGCTTATCGACTTTGGAAGCTTTGGCAAAAGCAGGAGTGCCGGTAGCAGTGATGAATGCACCGATTATTCCTGGACTCAACCATCATGAGATTCCCCAAATCATCAAAGCCGCCGCAGACCATGGAGCCAGTGGGGCGGGAATGACTGTAGTGAGGCTGAATGGGAAATTGGAAGAGATTTTTTCGGATTGGCTTCAGAAGAACTTCCCGGACCGCTTCCAAAAAGTCATGCATCAAATCGCTGAACTCCACGGAGGAAAGGTGCAAGACAATGAATTTGGAAGAAGGATGAAAGGAGAGGGGGTACTCGCGGAGAGCATTCGACAGCTATTCCGACATTCGAGGAAAAAATATTTCCAGGATAAATCTATGCCTGAGTATAACTTGAAGGTTTTTCGAAAAGGAGGGAATCTGAGTTTGGATTTTTGATCAGATCGCTTGCCCAAAAGTCAGAAGATTGTTGTCCGGGTCCAAAAGGGAAAACTCCATTTGTCCCCATGGTTTTACCTGAAGATGTCCGTTGGGGTGGATTGGGATTTTTCGCAGGAGAAAATCCTGATACAGCGTCTTAATGTCCTCGGTTCGGATATATACCTGCCCGTAGTTTTCTTTGGGATCTAGCTCTTTGAAGAGAAAAAAATGGAGCTCGATCTGGTCTTTCTCCACCATGAGGTATTCCGGGTAATTTCCACTTCCCAACAATCTAAAGCCCAACAGGCCGACATAATAGCTTTCGGTGATTTTCTTGTCCCGCATAGGAAGTTTGGGGTGGATGGCTTGGAGCATGGATCAGATCGGGTTTAAAACTTGACTTTTCTTCCAGAATTCGTCTAATAAGTTCGCAAAAACTCTGGGAGAATCCGGATCAAACCGAAAATAAAGGCAAGGTTCAATCAATTCCAGCTCCATCAAGGCAAAAGTATTTTGAGGGGTTCGGACCAGATCAACCCGGGCATAGAAGGGCTGCCGAGGTAAGGCCGCCAGAGCTTTTTCTGCGGCTGCCAGCAATGCTGGTTCTGGTACAGCAATTGGAATCACTCCTCCTCCATGCTCCTCCTGAACTCTAAAATCCCCCACTTTGACTGTCTTCAGGATGGTATGACTGAGTTCTCCCTGAAAGAACATCAGAGAAAACTCCCCTTCATCTACCACATTTTGTATAAATGGCTGAAGCATGCCTACTTTATTTTGAAAGAAAGGCAAGACACTGCCCCAGTCTGCTTCTCTGGTTTTGCTTAGCCTAAAGGTATCATCTGCATTGGCTCCGATTTGAGGCTTCACAATCAATTCATCCGTTTGGAATTTTTCGAAGGCATTTCTGATGTCTGAGAGTTGCAAAATAGAAGGCTTGATCGTCGGCACCAATTCCACCCCTTTGGCTTGAAGCTCGAAAAGGTAGCTTTTGTTGATGTTCCAATGAACCAATTCTATGGGGTTCAAAAGAATGGCTTTGGATCGGTTAATCCGGTCTAACACTCTCAGAAAATCCACCAAATGATTTTGGTAATCCCAAGGGCTGCGGATAACCACCAAGTCAAATTTATCCCAATCTGTCTCTTGGTTCCAGGGGATGTTTTGTACGGACCAACCCAAGTCCTTGAGAAAAGGATGAACCAAATCGTCATCGATAAACCATCCCTCAGTATTGGCGATAGACAAGAATGCACATGCAGGCATAATGATGTAGGGGAAATAAACGCTATTGAATTTAAAGGCTTATTTTGAATTATTGTTATCCAAAATTGCAGCAGTTCCAAAATCTGAAGGAAAAGAAAGCTTTCAATGGTTCAGCTAATGCTAGTTCTAGCGAGCAGACGATTCTGAATCCAATTTCTACTTGGTTTTTTGAATTACAAAGCTGGAGATCGATTTGACTAAATCGGACCTAGTGCTGCTAAATACGTAGAAATCGGCAAATGCAAACCGGTCTCCGTTTTCCATGATCATTTCTCCATAGACCGCGCCCTCTTTTCCATGGGTCACAATTTGATGGATCTGTAATTCTGCGGCAGTATTTCCCATCATTTCACCCAAGGCTGCCAAAAAATTAGCTTTACCCTTGATGGGAGTATCACCGATTAAGGTCCAGGTGATGTCTTCCGCCAAAAAAGGCTCTAGTCGTTCTAGATCATAAGAAGCGAAACTGATGCTCAGATCTTGGATCAGTTTTCCTTTGGGAGAATGTCCCCCATTCATTAATAGAAAAAGTTTCATAGGCCTAGAATTTTGGATGGGAAAGAGTTGAATTTACTCGAAACTATAGATCAAAGCTTGATAAGGTCTCAGATCCAAGGATTTGTATTGGGGATTCAGCTGGATTTTCATAGGAGGCAGGGATTTTGAAATTTTCCCATTAAGATAGAGAAAGATCAATTAGTTAGGGTGATTTCTCAAAAATGTGAAACTCCAATCGGATTGCTTTTCAATTCTGGAAGCATGCACCGGCATAGATTTTATTTATTCCAATTTTGGAATAGGTTTAGGATAAAAAAAATCCCAGGGTTTTGCCCTGGGAATTGAATTTCTGGAAGATCCCTTTCTTGTATGAACTAGTTTCCTGAACAGGTTTTACCACTTTTCAAGTGGAATTTCATTTTTGATAAGCACCAGAGGAATATGTCAGTTCGTAGCTGTGGGTGTATATTTCAAAGACAACCCCGAACGGATCTTCAACATACACCATTTTAAAAGGCTTTTCATTGGGATAATATTCTCTGATAGGCATTCTTTGCTTTCCTCCCGCTTCTACGATTTTCCTAGTAAGGTTCTCTATATCAGGATCCTGGACACAAAAATGAAAAAGACCGGTATTAAAAGGATTAAACTCAGGCGCCTCTTTGATGCCGTGTGGAAATGAAAACAACTCAATTCCAATTCCGTCTGAGGTGGACAAATGGGAAATTTCAAATTCCTCCCAATTCTCTCCAAAAACATCAATGCACATCTGTCCGATTGCTGTGTTTGTCTCCTTTTTTATCCTTGAGGGAGGCATAATCACATACCAGCCCATCACATTTTCATAGAATTCAACGGCTTTATGAATATCAGGCACTGTTATTCCGATATGGGAGAAGGACCTTGGATATTTAATTTCTTTCATTTTTTAGGTTTTCAGTTTTTGAGAATGATTCTTTCCCTAGGGTAGGGCATTTTATGGAGCAGCAACCCTCAATTCTTTGCTTAAGTTCAAAAACACTCCAAAGCTTTGGAAAAGGAGGAACTTCCAAAAAATCTCAGGCACTAAATCCAAGTGGGACCTGGATTGGAGCCAAATCCATTGAATTTGACAGGATAATTAAAATAGAATTCAAAAAAAGACCTTGTGAATTAATCGGATATAGAATTTATAAAGCGGGGTTTACTGTTTGGAGTTGTAATTAATGGTCTTGGCTATGCGTAGTGGCGTGCTTTGGCACTTAACTTAGAAAGTTCTCACCTAGTTGGAAATTCCCACGGAATTTCCAACTAGGTGAGAACGAGTACTAATAGCCATTGTTGTGATGCGTTTTTATTTCTTTTTTTTTCAAACAATTATCTCGATTAAATCACACTCATTAGGTGTCTAATATTACTTTTCTCATATAAGATTTGAATGATCGAAGTATATTCGTTTTTAAATCTTTCATTATGTATTAGATCTCCAAAGATTCTGGATTGTTCAATGAAAGCGGTCCAATTATTTTCTGTTTCCTTTGCAGCTTGATGTAATTCGTTTCTCTGCTCGTCGATAATTTCCAAAGGTTCCCCTTTATTATTCAGTCGTTTGTCGCTATAAAAACACCATGCAGCCAGGAGAAAAGTCGCATACTTAATACTTCCTCCTTTTTCTAAATTTTCCAGCAACGTCGGAATTAAGAATTTTGGAAGTTTGGCCGAACTTTCTGAGCAAATTCTGCTTACGCTATCCTTAATATTGGGATTGCCGAAACGAATTTCCAAGTTGTCTTTGTATTCCTCCATATCGATTCCTTCTATGGAACCCAAAATTGGTGTAACTTCCTTATCCATAAAGCCCCGCATAAATTTTGCAAACACTTCATCACGCATACAGGCATCGATGGTGGTGTGCCCATGTACTGCCCCTGTTATACCCAATACAGAATGCCCTGCATTAAGTAACCGTATCTTCATTTTTTCATATGGCGTCACATCAGGAACGAACTGTACTCCTACATTTTCAAGTTGCGGTCGCCCGTTTGAAAAATTATCCTCGATAACCCATTGAATGAATGGCTCACATACTACAGGCCATTGATCCTTGAAGCCATATTCATCTTTTAGGTATTCCATTATCTCCTTATTGGTTACAGGAGTAATTCTGTCAACCATACTATTTGGAAAGCTGACTTCATTTTCAATCCAATTAGCTAAATTTGAATCTTGTTTTTTTACGAAATCCAGTACCATTTTGCGGGCGACATTTCCATTGTGCTGGATATTATCGCAGGACATAATCGTAAAAGGAGGCAAGCCCGCTTTTCGTCTTTTGCGCAGGGCAGCGGTTAGATAGCCGTAAACCGTTTTAGGTTCATTCGGATTTCTCAATTCATGTTGTATATCAGCATTTTCAAAATCAAAATTTCCTGTTGAGGGATTAAAATTATATCCCCCTTCAGTGATGGTCAACGACACAATTTTAGTGGTTTCACTTGCCAATTTATCGATAACGGCTTGAGGTTCATCGACCGCCAAAAGAAACTCAGTAATAGAACCAATGATTTCATTTTCAATGTTCCCATTGGGGTGCTGGGTGACCAAGGTATAAAGACCATCCTGTTCTTTTAAGACATTGTACATGTTACGGTCTCCTTCCCGTAGACCTACACCACAGATTGCCCAATTATCGGCACCATTTTTTTGTAGTAGTCGATGAATGTAGTAGGCCTGATGTGAACGATGAAAACCGCCAACCCCGATATGGACAATTCCTGTTGTTAATGATTTTCTGTCATATTCAGGACAGGAAATTCGATTTGAAAGATTGTCAAGATTTTTCTGATTTAATTCCATTTCTACTTTTCTTCAGATTAAGATCCAATTTTCACCTTGTTCCTTTTCATTGCCCAATACGCCGTAACGAAGTAGGTAACTGTACAGACAAATCCATAGAAATAAAAGGTTTCCCTGTTGACGAGATAGTCCTTTTCCGTAGCGCTGCCAAATAAAACCTTTGCTGCCAATACCAAAGTAATTGCCAAAGCAGTCACCGCCACGACTTTTAATGCTTTTGTAAACAAAGAATTGTCCTTTGGAGGGGTTGGTTCTTCAGCAGCCAACTTTTCGTGGTATGCATCAACCAGTTCATTGAACTCTTTTTCCTTGGCTTCTGCTTCTGGATAGGCTTTTTTGGCACCATAAAGACCCGCTAAAAATGTATATAAAATAGTAGTGAAGAACCACGTTGGTATAAACAGGTAATAGAAAGACATGACATCTAAAAAGTTTAGACCAAAACCAAATACCAAACCCAATCCCCAAGAAGCAACAGCGGGTATGCTGCTCAGGTACTCTTGATATTTTGACCAATAACGTGTATATCCGATTTTGGGAAAAACTTGATGTTCAGCAAACACAATAGCTCCGACAGGAACCACCAATAGGCCAGCATAGGTCAACAAGGGAAGTATCTGGGAGAACACAAATGGAAAACAAGCTATGATAACCATAGCAATTCCCACTACCATGGTGGTCTTTCTACGGGAGAAACTGGAAAATATGGCTTGTGCCGCTAATCCTGCCCGATAGAGATTGGTGATGGCGGTTGTCCATCCCGCCACAATAACGATCACAAACCCCGACCAGCCTAATGCGTAGTAGGCTACATCACCGGGGTCAAGTTCCACAATGGTTTTACCTAGGATCACGGCAGCACCAGCCCCCATAATTCCGGCGGCAATCCAAGCGATATAATGACCAAACAGCATTCCCGTACTTGTTGCCAATCCATAGGATTTCTTCTTGGCGAATCGCAATAAGGCCATATCAATCAAACCAAAATGTGTGATGGTATTTGCAGCCCACCCAAAACCGATTACTTCCACCAATCCTATACCAGATTCTCCATCACTATTTATACCTGTCCATATAGATAAATTCCCAATATCCACAAATTCAGACCAGCTTCCAGGAAGCGGTTTCTCTAAAACACTTATAGAAAGAGCAGGGAGCAAAACCAATGCACCGCTTGTAAACATAGTAAATAGCCATGGTGCACAAATTCCTGAAAAATCAGAAACGGCATTAAAACCATAAATGGCGACATAGACCACAACCATACCGACCAAGAATACAATTAATATGAACCAGAAGTTTGTAGGATACCAATTGAGTTGGGCAGGAATATCAAAGGCGAATCGCACTGCCGTTGCCGAAACTGTTACCATTGCCGCTGAAATCACCGTGAAGATGAGCACATTGGCCCAATCGTACAGAAATGACATTTTCTTACCTGCAATCTTTTTGAGATAGGTATAAAGGCTCAAACGGGTGTCAACCGCAATCGGAGAAGTAATCAAAGTCCAGCTTAATACGGCCAATATGTTTCCAATGAGCAGACCAATGACTATATCCATGGTCTTGGCGCCTAGAGCCACAAAGGTGGCTCCTATGACAAACTCGGTTGCTGCCACATGTTCAGCCGCATATAGCCCTGCAAAATGTGTCCAGTCGTGAAGTTTATGTCTTGGAACAGGAAGCTGTTCTTCTTGAATCTCTTTAAGTTGAGAAAATTCTGTTATTTCTTTCATTTACTTGGTTTAATTTTGACGTAAGGCACCACAACGTTTTTGCGTATATAACTTGTGACGGTTTTCGAAGCAGTTACTTGTCGGCTTGCACCAAATATACTTAAAAACACTAAGCTTGAATTTACCACATTCCTCGCCATAAGTTATATACGCTGTTGTGCGTTCGGTTTTTTTGTTCTTGGTATTAATAATATTCTTTCGGGTTTAGATATTCTTAGAAGTTTTAATTCTTTTAAAAAAAAATTATCTACAATAAATCTTACTACTGATTGCCATTCGTTTGTATATCGCGCATGAATACTAATAATGTTTATACACAAGCCGACTGCTACAATAGTATAGGGTATAGGGCTTACCTTCTTTCTTACATCATTTAATAAAAGGAGTAATACTATACTGATTCCAAAATATTCAGAGATAAAAAAGGCATTAAATTCAAGAGACGGTCCAAAAATGATAATCAATAATCTGGAAGAAATAGCTCCCAAAATTGTAAACGCTGTGCCAATCATGTAACGCTTGTGTTTAAAGACATCTTTTTTATAGATATTGGCAAGCGAGTAGAAAATCAAAAAATTGAATGGAGTAAAAATGTTTAATGACTGCCAAGCTGCTGCATCTTTAAACGGCATTACATCGACCATTTTGAGATAATTTAGCTTTGTAATCAATATCATAGAAATAAACACTAACGGTGCGGTGAAATTTGAAATTTTACCAATAAGTCTATGAGTCTTGAAATTGTTTTTGATGATAAGATAGGGTTGAATAATCAGTATCGCCACCCAAGATACCATCAGAGCTCCATGTATGTGATGTATCCAACTAAATTCATGAAATTGAGGAAAAAATCGCAAATAGGAAGGGTGAAAGGCTACCTGCATTAAAATAAATAAAATTACCATAGCCATAAAAAAAGCTTTGGTTGAAAAGTCTAGTGTTTTATTTGCCTGAATCATTTTTTTTCGATTTTTAGCAGGTGTCTTTTAAACTGACGCACAACTTGTTTATAGTTACCTAATTATAGTGACTAGCTTTCCAATTTAGGATGCTAGTCACTAATTTCTGGTTTTACGCCTTCCTTTCCATCACCATCACCACCCGATTTGGTACATAAAGATGGATTTGTTGGTCCTTATCCGTTGGGTAGGCGATTTGTTGATCCAAGCGATCAAATCCTCCATACTTCTTCTCATCCGACTGGAGTACCAAGTGGTATGTTCCTGATTCAGGAACCCGAATAGTGTACCCGAAAAACGACTCGGTTGGGTGGAAGGAAAATACAAAAATCAAGTTACCCCTATGGTAAGCCAGAATCTTTTTATCCGGATCAAGGTAGAGCTGCACTGCTGGGCCGGCATTTAAGATTTGGTGTTGTTGAATCAGCTGAAGCATGGCCTTGTCCCAGGCATCCAGTTGCCGATAACGAAGGTGTGGAGTATCTACCAAGGACCATTGACGTCTTGCATATTGGTAGCTCCAGTCGTTGCCCAAGCGGGGGAAGTCCACCCATTCCGGATGCCCGAATTCATTCCCGATAAAGTTGAGGTAGCCTTCACCACCCAGGGAAATGGTGATCATTCGGATCATTTTGTGTAATGCAATTCCCCGGTCTACGACAAGGTTTTGCTCTAGCACTGACATGGAAAAGTACATTTCCTTGTCCATCAGCCAGAAGGCAATGCTTTTATCCCCGACCAGTGCCTGATCATGGCTTTCTGCATAGGCGATGGACTTTTCTTTCTTGGGTCGATTGGTCAGCTCATGCCAAAGCTCAAACATATCCCACTGCTCGTCCAGTTTGTGCTTCAGGGTTTTGATCCAAAAATCCGGAATCCCCATCGCCAATCTGAAATCAAAACCGATTCCCCCATCAGCTACCGACCTACAAAGCCCAGGCATTCCGCTGACCTCCTCGGCAATGGAGAGGGCATGTGGCTTTAGGCCATGAATTAGGGTGTTTGCCAATTGGAAATATAACAATGCATCTTCATCTATTCCCGAGTCGAAATATTTCTCTGCAGAATCAAAAGAAGTATGCCCATGATGGTGATACAACATAGACGTGGCTCCATCAAATCTGAAACCGTCGAAGTGAAATTCCTCCAACCAATATCGGATATTGGAAAGCAGGAATTGCTGGACTTCCCATTTTCCATAATTGAAAAGCTTGGAATCCCATCCCTCATGGTAGCCTCTTTCTCCGGGATGGAAATAGAGATCGTCCGTGCCGTCAAATTCATTCAGGCCTTCGTTGACATTTTTTACAGCATGGGAATGGACAATATCCATGATCACTGCGATACCCATTTGGTGAGCAGCGTTGATCAGGGACTTCAATTCCTCTGGAGTTCCAAATCGAGAGGAGGGAGCGAAAAAGTTGGACACGTGATAGCCAAAGGAACCGTAATAGGGATGTTCCATGACTGCCATCATTTGGATGGCATTATAGCCCCCAGCTTTAATTCTTGGGAGGATTTTTTCCTCGAATTCTTTGTAGGTGCCCACACCGAGCTTTTCCTGAGCCATACCCACATGACATTCGTAGATTAGGGGCATTTCAGCGGCTTTTTTCAAGGAAAAATCTTGATCAGTCCAATTGAATTCTTTTTTGGGAAACCAAAGTTGCCCGGCAAAGTCATGAGTTTTTTCGTCCTGAACTACCCGGGTGATATAGGCGGGGATGCGATCTAGGTCTGTATCATTGGCCCCAATGACCCGAACTTTGATTTTACTCTCATGGACGAAGGTATTTTGGTATTGCTCGAGAGGGAGAAAAATCTCCCAATCTCCCCGATGGTTTTTTCGCAGAGGATGAGAATTTCTATCCCACCAGTTGAAGTCTCCCATCAGGAAAAGTGCCTTGGCATTGGGTGCCCATTCCCGATAGACCCATCCATTTCTTACTTTATCAAAATGAACTCCATAATATTCGTGCATTCTGGCAAACTCCAGAATGCTTCCAGAATAGTCATTGATAGCCCTGATAGCGGATTGGAACTGTTCGTAGCGCTTTTGGATGACGGGAGCATAAGGCTCTAGCCAGGCTTCGTCTTGGAGAATTGGTAATTGATTTTGGCTCACGAAAAAGTAGCGATTAGTAATTTTTGAATTTATGAAAAAATGTATGGATTGGAAGTCAGAAATTGAAAAAGCCACCTTTATCGGTGGCTTATTAATCAATGTTTTTCGTAAACCATCTCCGGTTCCAAAACTTCTACATTTCCAGCCTCATTGATTTGATCTAGGTGAACGGTTTTTAATTCGTTGATCAGCATGGGGTCATACTTGGCAGCTACCCGAATGTAGTTTTCAGTGAAGCCATTCATTTTCCCATTTTCCACATCCTCTTCAAAAAGAACGGTGAAAGTTTTGCCTAGATTTTCCTCATAAAACTTCCTTCTCTTTTTCTCAGAAAGAATGCGCAACATTTTGGATCTCTCGTTTCGCTTTTTCATCGGAACGACTCCATCCATTTCTATAGCCCTGGTATTTGCCCGTTCGGAATAGGTGAATACGTGGAGATAGGAAATATCCAGGTCGTTCAGGAAGTTGTAGGTTTCGAGGAAAAGTTCATCCGTCTCACCGGGAAAACCCACAATCACATCCACACCGATACAAGCATGGGGCATTAAGGTTTTGATTTTGGAAACTCGGTCCTCGTATAGCTCCCGAAGATATCGACGGCCCATTTTTCTCAATATGGTATTAGAGCCAGACTGAAGAGGGATATGGAAATGTGGGACAAAGCGCTTGGAGGTGGAGACGAATTCAATGATCTCATTCGTCAGCAAGTTCGGCTCTATAGAGGAAATTCTGAATCGATCGATTCCTTCCACTTCGTCGAGAGCAAATACCAAATCGGCAAATCGCTCGTTTCTTTTTCCTTCTACAATTCCAAAGTCACCGATATTCACCCCAGTCAGGACGATTTCTTTGACATCTGTCGCTGCGATTTCTCTAGCTGAAGCCAAAACTGATTCTATGGTATTGCTTCGGCTTTTTCCTCTAGCAAGTGGAATAGTACAAAAAGCACAGCCGTAATTACAGCCATCTTGGACTTTTAGAAAAGTCCGGGTTCTGTCATTAATAGAGTAGGCGTTGTTGAAGGATTTGGCTTCCGTGATTTCACTGGCCAATACTTTAGCGTCTTGCTCCTTGGCAAAATCTCCAAGCAGTTCATGCAATCTGAATTTTTCAGCAGCACCTAATACCGCATCCACTCCTTCAATTTCAGAAATTTCGGTTGGCTTCAGCTGAGCATAACACCCGATGATGGCTACATAGCTATCCGGGGAGATCTTTTTGGCCTCTTTGACGATTTTTTTACACTTTTTGTCTGCATTGTCTGTGACAGAGCAGGTGTTGATGATGAAAATGTCGGGATTTTCCTGAAAATCGACTTTCAGAAAGCCTTTTTCTTCAAATTGTCTGCTGATTGTGGACGTTTCTGAGAAATTTAGCTTGCAACCGAGGGTATAGAAGGCAACTTTTTTCACAATTCTGGAAAGAAGGATGATTTTGCAAAGGTAAGTATTCCCCTTCTTTTTTCAATTTTCCAATTTTGGAGAGTAAAACACACTTTTTTTCAGGTTTTGGATGTAAAAAGACCGGCTTTTTTTGAAAAAAGTGGAAAAATTTCAAAAAATGACCTCAAAAATAGCCGACTTGCAATTTCGCATACATATTTTTCTATTTTTGTGGGTGTATTCTTAAACCACAGATTGTAGATATGGCAACATTAAGACAGCAAGCCTTGACAATGGTACAGGCTCGGCAGAGGGTTACAGTAACCCCTCCATCTTCCAAGATTTCAGATTACTTCGGCACCAATGTGTTTGGCCCAGCCCAAATGAAGCAATCTTTAGCCCCTTCCGTTTACAAAAAAGTAATGGAAGCTATTGACAAAGGCACCAAAATCGATCCTTCTACTGCTGAAGAGATCGCTTCTGCGGTGAAAATTTGGGCGATGTCCAAAGGGGTGACCCATTACACTCACTGGTTTCAGCCATTGACAGGATCTACAGCTGAGAAGCATGATTCATTCTTTGATATGTATGCTGGAATGGAGAAGTTCAGAGGTTCTGCCCTAGTACAGCAGGAGCCAGATGCATCTTCCTTTCCAAATGGCGGTATCCGATCTACTTTTGAGGCAAGAGGATATACAGCATGGGATCCTTCATCTCCGATTTTCATTTTCGAAAAGACGCTTTGTATCCCAACCATCTTCGTGTCTTACACAGGTGAGGCGCTGGATTATAAAACTCCCATGCTGAAGTCAATGGAGGCAATCAACGAGGCGGCAGTGGAAATTTGTCAGTTGTTTGACAGAAATGTGAAGAAAGTAAATCCTTCTCTGGGTGTTGAGCAGGAATATTTTGTGGTGGACAAGGCTTTGTTTGCAGCAAGACCTGATTTGGTGATGTCCGGGAGATCTGTTTATGGCCATACTCCGGCTAGAGGACAGCAGTTGGAAGATCACTATTTTGGATCTATCCCTACCAGAGTTAAAGACTTCATGATGGACTTTGAGATCGAAGCTCACAAATTGGGTATTCCGGTTTCAACCCGTCACAATGAGGTGGCTCCAGGTCAGTTTGAGGTGGCTCCTATCTATGAGGAAATCAATAAAGCCATTGATCACAACCAGTTGTTGATGGATGTGATGGATAAAGTTGCTGAAAAGCACAGTTTGAAGGTCTTGTTCCACGAAAAGCCATTTGCCGGTGTAAATGGATCCGGAAAGCATAACAACTGGTCTTTGATCACTGATACAGGCGTAAACCTTTTCCAGCCAAGCAACTCTGCCAGAGAAAACCTTCAGTTTTTGACTTTCTTGGTCGCTACTGTAAAAGCGGTTTATGACAATGCTGATTTGCTAAGAGCAAGTATCGCTTCTGCTTCCAACGACTTCCGTTTGGGTGCAAACGAAGCTCCTCCGGCAATCATGTCCGTGTTCTTGGGTGCTACCTTGACTGAGCTTTTGGACGAATTGGAGAAAAACGGCAATGTGAAAATCGAAAAAGGTGATAACATGTATATGAAGCTGGGTATCTCCAAGATCCCAGAAATCATCCTAGACAACACTGACCGAAACAGAACTTCTCCTTTTGCCTTTACCGGAAATAAGTTTGAATTCAGAGCGGTAGGTTCTTCTGCCAACTGCGGCGGTCCAATGACTACTTTGAACGTAATCGTAGCGGACGTTTTGAAGACGATGGTAAAAGACATCGAAAAAGAAATGAGCGCAGGCAAGGAAAAGAAAATTGCCATCGTCAATGTGTTGAGAAAATACATCAAAGAATCTAAGAAAATCAGATTCGAAGGTGATGGATATTCTGAAGAATGGGCAAAAGAAGCTGAGAAAAGAGGTCTTTCAAACTTGAAGTCTACTCCAGAAGCTTTGGACGTGTATTCCAGAAAGGCTACCAAAGAGCTTTTTGAAAGACACAATGTTCTCAATGGCGTTGAAATTCATGCGAGACATGAGATCATGCTGGAAGAGTTTATCAAAAAGGTGCAGATTGAAAGCCGTGTAATGGGTGATTTGGCTTTGAATCACATCATTCCTACTGCTATCCTTTATCAAAACAAGGTAATTGAAAATGCCAATGGTCTTAAAGGCCTAGGTTTGGACAACTCCGCAGCGGTAGATACAATCAAAGAATTGTCTAAGCATATTGAATCCTTGAAGTCTGACATCACTGCCATGACTGAGGCAAGAAAGAAACTCAACAAGGAAGATGATATTGTGAAGCGTGCTAAGGGCTATCAGAAAGAAGTGAAAGAAGCCTACTTCGATAAAATCAGATATGCCGTGGATAAATTGGAGCTTTTGGTTGACGATGAAAGCTGGCCATTGGTGAAGTATAGAGAAATGCTTTTCATTAGATAAAAGCAAAATTAATACAATGCGAAAGCCGTCTCAATTCAGTTGGGGCGGCTTTTTTTTGGGTTTTGGAGTCTAGTGGAAATGAAAGCTTGGGCACAAAAATTAAATGTGTCTAAGAATAATTGGCTTTTTCTTAGTGAAGATTGTATTTTTTAAAAAAGGTTCGGAGGATAAGAGGTTATTTTTGTCTTATCGGGGGAATTGATTGGTAAATATCAAGTAATGCCTCAGATGAAATTGAAAATAAATGCTGCTATGAGTTTACTTTTTTAAAAAAATTAATGATTTGTTCAGTTGTTGATAAAAAAAATTAAAGATAATTTTTGAGTAATTGCTTGAAATCTCTAGCTTTAGCCCATCTACTTCAAGATGATTTCTTGGAGTATTTGGGTTTTTAGGATTTTTCTTTCAATCCAGCTTATCCTTTTCGATTTGAACTCTTATTAAAAAATATATGGTGAACTGTTTACAAAATCATTTCCCCTTAACTCATCCGGGATTCCGGGTATTCCAATCAATTTTATTAATAACCTTTTAATGCCAGCTATGAGAAAGTTTCTTACAAGTGCTTTCGCTTTGGTAATGGTGCTCGGAATTTCTTTCGCAGCCCAAAGCCAACAGAGAGTGTTGAGGGGAAAGGTCACTGCATCGACAGATGGTCTTCCCATGCCGGGGGTTACAATCCTCGACAAGAGTAATCAAAGGGGTACCACCACCAATGTGGATGGTGAGTATTCCATTTCGGTAAAGGATCAGTCCGTTTTGGTATTTTCCTTTATCGGATTTACCTCCCAAGAATTTACGGTAGGTAATCGATCTGAACTCGATGTCGTTTTGGATGAAGATGCCAGCGAATTGCAGGAAGTAGTGGTGACTGCCTTCGGTTTGGAAAAGGACAAGAAGGCCTTAGGTTATTCCGTCACCCAAATCGGTGGTGATCGATTTACTGAAGCCAGGGCAATCAATGCGGGTAACGCACTCTCCGGAAAAGTAGCTGGGGTGAATGTAACTCCTCCTGCCACCGGTGCAGCGGGTTCTACTCGAGTAGTGATCCGAGGTGGATCTTCCTTGACTGGAAATGATCAACCTCTTTATGTAGTAAATGGTATTCCAATCGAGTCGGGCAACCTAGGAAACGCTGGGATGTGGGGTGGAAATGATGCCGGTGACGGTCTTTCCTCCATTTCTCCGGATGACATCGAAAGCATGTCTGTCCTAAAAGGTAATGCAGCAGCTGCGCTTTATGGTGCAAGAGCTGCGAATGGGGTAATTTTGATTACTACCAAAAGCGGTAAAGCCAGAAAAGGAGTAGGGGTTTCTTTCTCTTCTAACATTATGTTTGACAATGTTTGGGACCAAACCAACTGGCAAAGAACTTACGGCGCAGGCCGTGACGGACGAGTTTCTACTTCTCCTTCTGAGGCAATGGAAGATGCCAACAACGGCTGGGGCCCTCGATACGACGGATCTCAGGTGGTTCAGTTTGACGGTGTCACAAGGCCTTATTCTTTCACTGGTGAAGGACTGTCTGATTTCTTTAAAACCGCTTATACTTTCACCAATACCATTGCATTTGATGGTGGAAATGAATCTACCAATTACAGGTTCTCTTTCTCTGATCTAAGCAACAACGACATCATGCCGAATGCTGAGTTTGGTAGAAGAGTGGCTAACGTAAACGTCAACAGCAAGCTTGGTAAATTCACTCTAGGAGTTTCCGGTCAGTATTCCAATCAACTTGCGAAAAACAGACCTAGACTTTCTGACTCTCCGGGTAATGCCAACTTCTCCATGTTGGTGAAGCCAGGTCATATTCCTTTGGATGTCATGAAAGGCGATCCAAACAAGCCAGGAGCTAATCCGGATGGCACTGAACTGAGATATCAGCAAAACACTTTCCAGACTAACCCATATTGGGCAGCTTATCAGTTCTACCGTCAGGATGAGACCAACCGTATTCTTGGAAATGTATCCTTACAATACGATATCACCGACTGGTTGTATGTTAGAGGTCGTTTAGGATTGGATTTCCAGTCCAGAGTGGATGACAGCTCTGAGCCCTATGGTACAGCCTATAAGCCAAGAGGTGACTACAACGTGACCGAAAGAACCATCAGAGAAGACAATGCTGATTTATTCATCGGTTTCAACAAAGAATTTGGTGATTTCGCGGTGGACGGATTCGTCGGCGGTAACCGTATGAGAAGAACTGCCGAAAGCTTAAGAGGTGGTGGAAACGACTTGGTTATTCCTTTCTTCCATAGTGTGAATAATGTAGCTGCTCCAACTGTGAGCTATGGCTTCTCAGAATTTGGAATCAACTCCTATTTTGCTTCTGCCAATCTTGGATATAAGAACATGATTTTCTTGAACCTTACGGCTAGAGAAGACCAGTTTTCTACTCTTTCTCCTGAAAACTTCAAGTTGTTCTATCCTTCTGCAAGTTTGAGCGCCGTGATTTCTGACATGGTGGTTCTACCTGAGTTCTTCACTTTTGCAAAAGTGAGAGGTTCTTGGGGTCAAGCAGGGGGTGGTGCACCAAATCCATATGCACTTAATCTGACTTATGGTCTTGTAGGTAATGGACACTTAGGTGGTAATTTGGGTCAGATTAACAACGGATCTATTCCAAATGCTTCCCTGAAGCCTTACACCTCCACTGAATACGAAATCGGTGCAGATTTCAGATTCTTGAAAAATAGAATTGGATTGGATATCGCTTATTACAACAGATTGACCAAAGACGATATCCTCAATACCGGAATATCCAGTACCTCAGGTTTTGGATCGACTACCGTAAACATCGGTGAGTTGAGAAATAAAGGGGTAGAATTGCTCCTAAACTTGACTCCAGTCGCGAAGGCATTCAAGTGGGATCTTTCCTTCAACATTGCCAACAACAGATCAGAAGTATTGAGCTTAGGCAACAACGCCGCAGGTGAACCTATCGAATTTATCAACCTGGGCAACAGCCGATTGATGAGAGAGTCTATCCGCCACATTGTCGGTCAGCCTTTGGGTATGATCACAGGTTACAAGCACTTGATGATCAATGGTCAGAAGGTATATGATGCGAATGGCTTCCCTGTGACTACTGCAGGTTTTGAGACTTTGGCAGAAGGACGTCATCCAATTTCCGGTGGTATCAGCAATACTTTCAGCTATAAAGGGTTCAGATTATATACTTTGGTCGATTTGAGACAAGGTGGAAGTATGGTTTCCGGTACCAATTATTTTGGATATCTCTACGGACTTCACCAAGAAACACTTAATGGCAGACAAGGTGGCTTGACTGTATCAGGTGTGACTACTAACGGTGAGGCCAAGACTTGGACTATCGGAGCGGATCCTTCCAATGCTGCTAACTATACTTTGGATCAGTATTATCAGGCCTACGCCCGAGTTACCGAAAATATCGTCTATGATGCCTCTTTCGCGAAGTTGAGAGAATTGAATTTTGGATATACGTTCTCCAGAACCATGTTGAACAAAACTCCAATTCAGACTTTGACTTTGTCTTTTGTGGGCAGAAACTTGGCCTTGCTTTGGTCTAATGTGCCTAATGTGGATCCTGAATCTGCTTATGCAGTAGATGGAAATTCTCAAGGTTTGGAATTCTTCGCAATGCCAACCAACAGAAGTTTCGGATTTAACCTGTCGGCTACTTTTTAATCAATGGTCAAATCATAAAATAAGAGAAACATGAAATTTAAAAATAAACTAGCAACAGTCCTTCTTGCGGGTTCGATCGGGCTTTTCTCCTCTTGTGATGAGAGTGCTCTGTTGGATTTGAATGTGGACAAAAATGCTGCTACCTCTATCGATATGGCCTATCTATTCTCTTTGGGAACTTTGAGAATAGCTGGTGAATATGAAAATACCCGTGTACCCATGCTTTATGCTGCGACGATGATCCAGCATACGGCTTCTACTGCCGGATATTTTAGCGGTGATAAATACCTCTACAATGCGCAGTATAGTGGTGCTTATATGCAATCCCATTATACGAGTGTGTTAAGACTTCTTCAGCATGTGATATCAAAAACAAAAGATGATCCGAGCATGGCGAATTTCCGTGCAGCATCTATGGTGTTGAAAGCATTTGACATGCACAGAATGACGGATATCTATGGTGATATTCCCTATACTGAGGCCGGCAAAGGATTGGAAGGGCCAGAATACTGGTTCCCAAAGTATGACAGTCAAAAGGATGTTTATAATGCTATGATCGAAGATCTTTTGGCAGCAAGAGCTTTGTTCTCTTCTTCTGCAAAAGGGTTCGGTACTCAGGATTTCATCTATGGCGGTGATTTGGCCAAGTGGAGGAAATTCACCAATGCTTTATTGATGAGAATTGCGATGAGAATGAGCAAAGTGGATGAAGCCAGAGCTAAGGCTGTTTTCACGGAAGCCAATACTAATGGAGCCTTTACCTCTTTGGAGGACATGGCGACCATCAAATTCGCCTCCGGTCCTCAAGGTATCAACAGAAATGGTCTGAATGATGGATACTGGGGTAACAATAAGTACTCTAGAGATTGCAAAATTTCTGCTACTTTCTTGAACTGGATGAGAACCAATAACGATCCAAGATTGACAATTGTCGCTGGTGGAATTGGGAATCCGGATGATCCAAGCACGTGGGTGACTGATGCCGCGTCTCAGAAAGGTTTGCCAAACGGCTATACTTCTACCACTTTGAGAGCACAATTGACTCCAGATGAATTGACAGCTTACAATGCAAATGGTAACAGAATCTACTCCATGTTGAATCTGAAATACTTGGATTGGGAAGATCCGTATTACTTGATCTCTTATGCTGAGGTGGAATTGATGAGAGCTGAAGCTGCCGTAAGAGGTTGGATATCAACTGATGCCAATACGCATTTTGCTGCAGGCGTAAAAGGAGCGATTAAAGCTTGGGAATTATTCGACCCATCTTTTGCAAGAACTGAAGCCGAAATCAATACTTATATCTCCGGGAGAGGTTTTGCAACAGCCACCACTGAAAACAAACTGAGATTGATCGGTGAGGAATATTGGGCTGCTACCTACTTGAATGATATCGAGTCTTGGTCTAACTGGAGAAGAACAGGCTATCCAGCCTTGACTCCAACGAAGGATCCAAATGCATTCGAGGGTAACTTTATCCCAAGAAGATTAAGATATTGGGAAACTGAAATCGGCTCCAACCCTGAAAACTATGCCGCGGCAGTGGCAAGAATGGGGGGAGACCTTTTCGCGACCCGTATGTGGTGGGATGGAGGAAATTAATCACCATTATTCCATGAAATAGTAGGATGAGGCTTTGGGATTTCCCCAAAGCCTCTCTCTTTTTTATCTTTAGGCACTCAATCACTCAATATTTATGAAGTACCTCTTTCTTTCTCTTATTATCCTCGTTTTTGGCTGTTCAACCCGCAAGTCAGACCAAGATGATTCTCCAAAAGTAATCGTCGCCTATGTGGCTGGTTGGAAAAATATAAAAGAAGAACATATTCCAGCAGAGCGGATTACACACATCAATTACGCCTTCGCACATGTTGACAGTGCGGGCTTGATTGTACCCATGGAGCAAAAGCACCGGGAAAGAGACAGCTTGAATTTCATCAAGCTTCATAGTATTAAGGAAAGAAATAAGGATTTGAAGATTCTGGTCTCCATCGGAGGATGGACGCATAGTAAGGGGTTTTCAGACGCGGTGCTTACCGAGGAAGGAAGAAAAAAACTTACTCAATCCGGGATTGATTATTTATTGAAACATCGTTTGGATGGGTTGGATTTTGACTGGGAATATCCCGCCCTTCAAGGAGATAATAATCCGGTTCGGCCTGAGGATCGGGAGAATTTTGTGTTGATGCTGAAAGGCTTTCGAGAGGCTTTGGATTCCTTGGGGAAAGTGAACAATACCCATTACCTGACCACTATTGCATCAGGTGGGTTTAGAAAATATCTGGAAGTCAACAATCTGGCAGAAGCCCAGAAATACCTGGATTTTATAAATATCATGGCCTATGACTTCTATACTGCGGGGGATCAAAAGACCGGTCACCATGCCAACCTTTTTCCTAACGGAGAAAAAGGAAGATCTGCAGCCACTACTGTGGAAGAGCATATTGAATTTGGAGTGCCAGCTGACAAAATCGTCTTGGGAATTCCGTTTTATGGAAGGATGTGGGAAAATGTAAACCCAGTTTCAAATGGCTTGTTCCAAGCCGGTACTTATAAGATGGGACTGCCTTTCCATCAGATCTATGCCCTCAGTATGACCTCTAAGTTTAAGAGATTCTGGGATGAAAAAGCCCAGGCTCCTTACCTTTTTGCAGCTGAGGATTCTACCTGGATCACCTATGAGGACCCTGAATCCATCCAGAAAAAAGCAAAGTTTATCCGAGAGAAAGGACTGAAAGGAGGCATGTTTTGGGAAATGTCAGAAGACAATACCCGACTATTGCTGAAAGCGCTGTATGAGGGTCTTTATCCCCATGAAGTATATACAGAACGAAAAAATGAGGAAAAGATAGTCTCTTTGAATTTGAATTAATTCCTACTCAAATCTGCTCAAATTGCCCAACCATGATTTCCAGAATTTTTGCTTACATTTTTTGCCTTGTATTTTTCTTTGTCCATCCGCTTCTTTCACAAGAATACCAGCTGATTATTGTCGGGGGAGGAGCGAGTGGAACCGCTGCAGGAATCAGTGCGGGCCGGGAAGGAGTAAAAACGTTAATCATCGAAGAGACTCCTTGGTTGGGTGGAATGTTGACCTCAGCAGGAGTTTCTGCCATCGATGGCAATCACCGATTGGCAGGAGGAATTTGGGGGGAGTTTCGATCGCATCTCTCAAAGCATTATGGAGGCATAGAAAAGCTGTCTACCGGATGGGTGAGTAATACCTTATTCGAGCCTAAAGTGGGACAAGAAATTCTCCGAAAAATGGCCAATGAAGTCCCTGATTTAACACTTTCTATGGAAAGTAAATGGATTAAGGCAACCTTTTCTCAAGGAATTTGGGAAGTTACTTTTCAAAAAAACGGGAAAAATCATACTGTTAAAGCTCCAATCCTGATTGATGCTACCGAACTTGGAGATATAGCAGCTTCTTTACAACTACCCTATAGGCTGGGCATGGATTCCAGAGATGAAATAGGCGAAGAGTTTGCACCAGAGATCGGTAATGATATTATCCAAGACCTAACCTTTGTCGCGACTTTACAGGATTATGGCAAAGGAACGGACAAAACCATTCCCAAGCCTGAAAATTATGATCCAGCAGAATTTGCCTGCGCTTGTGCTCATGCGGATCCTATCACAGAAAACGCCCCTACCTTGGATTGTGACAAGATGCTGGCCTATGGGAAATTGCCGAATGGGAAATACATGATCAATTGGCCGAATTGCGGGAATGATCATTACGTGAATTTGGTGGAATTGAGTCCGGAAGATAGAGAGGTAGAAATTGAGAAAGCCAAGCAAACCACCTTAAGATTTGTTTATTATATCCAGCATGAGCTTGGCTACTCTCATTTGGGCTTAGCGGAAGATGAGTATCCTACCGCAGATGATTTGCCAATGATCCCGTACCATCGGGAATCGAGGAGATATCGTGGGGTGGTAGATTTCACCTTGCCTTATGTACTTTCTCCCTACGAAGCACCCAATCCATTGTTTCGGACTGGAGTGGCTGTAGGAGATTATACCATAGATCACCATCACAAAAAAAATCCGGATGCACCGTCAATAGATTTTATCAAAATCAGGGTGCCCTCCTATACTATTCCTTTGGGAGCTTTGGTCCCCAAAACGCATCCGGCGCTAATCCTGGCTGAAAAAAGTATTTCCGTCTCCAATATCGTCAACGGGGCTACCCGACTTCAGCCGGTGGTTTTGGGAATCGGACAAGCTGCCGGAGTATTGGCAACGGTGGCTTTGAAAGAGGCCAAACCTTTGGATCAGGTATCCATCCGGTCAGTCCAACAAAAGCTGCTGGATCATTGGGCCTATCTGATGCCATTTTTGGACATGAATCCCAAAGACCCTCATTTTAAGGCCATGCAAAAAGTTGGTGCTTCGGGGATCTTAAAAGGGGAGGGAGTGCCTTATTTATGGGCCAACCAAACTTGGTTTTATCCGGAAAGGTTGGTGACGGAATTTGAATTGATTTCCGGGCTAAAGCCGCTGTATCCTCAGCTGAAGGATTATTGGGGGGCCTCAGGAGATTACTTGACTCCAGAAAGACTTTTGATCTTTCTCCAAATGATCCAACCTGAATTGAGCGAAAAAGAAATCCAAGAGGTTTGGAAATTGAAAAATTTACCTGGAGCATTTCAAGCTAAGAAAAGGTTAAACCGGGAAGAAGTATCCGTTATTTTGGATGAAATCCTAAATTTCTTTGAAAAAGAGGTGAATTGGAAAGGGAATTATTAATCCTTCTTTATTCTCCCCGCCTTTCGATTGCCGTTTCCTTCTCTTTCCGTGAGAGCATCCCCGAGATCTTTTCTGGCTACTTCGGCAAATCCATTCATCCTTGACATAATTTCAGGAAATTGAGAAGATAGGTCTCTGGTCTCTCCCGGGTCTTTGGAAAGGTCATAAAGTTCAGCCTTTTCCAACTTCACTTGAGTGTATTTGACTGGAAGACCGTCATTTCTCATTTCTGTTCCAGATGGAATGGTTCGATAGGTATGAGGAAATACCAGCTTCCATTTTCCATAAATCACTGCCTGAAGTTCATTCTTATTGTAATAGGCATAATAGGGTTTGTCTTCCATGGACTTTCCCTGGATTAGTGGCCAAATGTCACGGCCGTCAATGGGGAAGTGAGGCAGGGGAGAGCCAGTCAAATTCGCCAAAGTCGGAAGGATATCAATAGTCATTGCCGGTTGGTTTTGGACAGTTTGAACAGGAATGGTTCCTGGCCAAGTAAAGATTGTCGGTACTCTGATTCCACCTTCCCAGGAGGTTCCTTTACCTTCTCTAAGTCCAGCCTGAAGTCCCGCATGGCCACCGTAGGACAGCCAAGGGCCATTGTCGGATGTGAAAATAATTAAGGTGTTTTCTGTTAGGCCCAAAGCTTCAAGTTTCTTTCGGATCTCACCGATAGACCAGTCAATTTCCATCATGACATCTCCGTAGAGCCCCTGTTCTGATTTGCCTTTGAATTTATCCGAGACATATAATGGAACATGCGGCATGCTATGGGCTAGATATAGAAAAAATGGCTGGTTATGGTTCTGCTCAATAAACTCCAAAGACTTTTGGGTGTACCAGGTGGTCAATTCCCGCTGATCCTCCAAATAAGCAATGGTGGTTTCTCCCTCAATCAGGGGAAGCGGGGGATAATATCCTTTGACTTCAGGATGATTGGGCCACATGTCATTGGAATAGGGTAGGCCGAAATAGCTGTCAAATCCCTGCCTTGTAGGTAGAAATTCAGGATGATGACCCAAATGCCATTTTCCCACCATCCCGGTTTGATAGCCATTGGCTTTGAGCATTTCTGCTATAGTAGTCTCATCCGGGTTTAAACCATGATTGGCGCTGTGATCTATAGCTCCATACAATTCTAGGCGATTGGCATAAGTGCCGGTCAATAATGCCGCTCTAGAGGCTGTACAAACGGCATGAGGAACATAAAATTGGCTGAATCTCGCGCCGTCTTTCGCAAGCTGGTCTAGATGTGGAGTAGTCCATCCCTTTGCTCCATAAATTCCCAAATCTCCATAGGCCAAATCATCCGCAAAAATCAATATGATGTTTGGCTTCTGAATTTCTGTGTTCGGCTTTACCGAAAGTAAGCCAGACGCTATGGTAAAAAGGAGATGTAGGAATAGATACATGGCTAAAATTGAGTTTGCTGAAGGATATATCGGGCGATTTTATCTCCCTGCTCCACTCCGTTCTCAATGGCATCCCGGTAATGAATCCCTCCATAAAGTCTGGAGATGGCAGCTTCTTGAGAGGCCTGAAGAAAGGAGTCGAAAGGTCTTTCTGGAAGTCCAAAATAGAGTTCGGAGGTGTCCAAGAAGGAGAAATTATCTCCGAAATAGGCTGTTAAAACCACAGCAGAGGCGGTGGAGATGACCGAATGCCCCGAGGTATATTCAGGAAAAGGAGGAGTTTGAAGTAAGGGTCTCCACGATTGGTCCACCTTTTGGTTGATGGCAGTTTCAGGACGGATTCTGTCGGTATCGTATTTGGCTTTCCAGCAGGAAACAAAGGCGTCATGCAAGGTCAATCCCACCAAAGCATGGATATAGGCAGTTTCGGCGAAATTCAGGTTGGCTTTTTGTGCAGCTATGCCCGTAATTCCGATCCAGTGCCCTCCTGGAGATATTTTTTTAACCCCAATTGCCATATGACCTGAGAATTCAACTTTAAAAGGATTGCAATCCCAAAAATTGGCAATCAACTTCTGTTCTTCGGTTAGGTTTTGGGTGACGGTATAGACTTCTTCCAATTGGATTTGGAATGAGCTTCCTTTATCCAAATCAAAAGGAGCCATAGGTTTTGGATCAAAATCTGTCAGATTTCGGAGAAAGAAAGTTTTCATCGTTCTCCATTCCGGTTCCACTGGTGCCATGTAGGCTGGGGGTGTTGGGTACCAATAACCTTCGCCTTCCTTTGGGGAATATCGTGGCAAGGCAGTAAGCTGGATGTAGCCATCCTTTTTTGCATACTCAAGAACAAAATCGGCTACATCTTGAGCGAAAGTCAAGTAAAGAGCCAGATCCTTCTTTTGAAATATTTTGTTTTTCAACCCCCATGAAATCCAGTCTTCCTGAGCTTTCTTCAGTAAATAACCCGAAGGAATGACTTTCTCTCCTACCAGTAACATGGCATAGATCGCAGGAAACTCAAAGTTGGTAACCCCAGAACCAGAGGCTTGAAATTTATCTGCCTGAATCGGGGTGGCTGAGAGGAAATCCGGTTTCGTAAACCGCGTACCGGATGGTTGAATAGCCAGATAACTGGCGAGTGTGGTATAGGCATAAATTCGTGCGGCCACCGGAGGACTTGCCACGTCGGTGACCATGACTTCAGTAATTTTGAAAAGCTGGTCAGCGTAGATTTTTGGCCAATCCAGTGCTTTTTTTTGAGCGATGATTGACCCTGTCAAACCTAAAATCAGGAGAAGGGAAAGGGTAATTTTTTTCATTTCACTTGATAGACGGCCGTGGGTTTTTGATTAATTCCGAAAATCAGGAAAGTCTTATCATCCTGTCTAAACTCCAGGATTGATTTGATGTCTCCTTTGATTTCAATTCCGCTTTGACTGGAAGAGAGGGGAGTGAATTCTCCGGTTTCGGACCCAAGAAGTACGAGTCCTTGACTGGCATCCATTCTCCCGATTTTGATCCTTGCCAGGGATTGATTGCCTCCCAAAATCAAATCCATAATTCCATCTTGGTTGATGTCCAAAACAGAAATAGCATATACCGGAAAGCTTTGGGCAATTCTTGGGAGCGACTTAGGCGTAAATCCTTTGCCATTATTTACCAAAACGATAGACTCCAACGTATGAATGGAAAGCTTTTGAGCCTTTTTCAACTCATCTGGAGAAAAGAGATCGCTAATTTTTGCTTTCGAATAGCTGGCATAATCGGTGAATTTGCTTCGCATGCTGACCATCTGGTCCAAGAGTTCGTCTCGGCTGGCAAAGGGATACATCCCGTCGCCCAAATAGCATTCGATGATCGGGTCAATACTGCCATTTTGATCAAAGTCGTTGGCATATAAATTCAGCGGATATTGATCGCTGGCCTTCAATTGTGAGTTTAATCCAAAGTTTCCCAAGATCAAATCCAAATCTCCATCTCCATCCAAATCAGCCTGCTTAAGGGTATTCCACCATCCTGAGAGGTTGCTTGGAAAATAGTCTTGGCTTCTCTCCACGAGTTTACCATTTTCCCAGATCAAGGCTTTCGGAGACATCCATTCTCCAACTAAAATCAAATCCTCTACACCGTCTCCATTTAGATCCTGAGCAGCTGAACCAGTCAGCATTCCAAGTTTGGCGTTTGGTAAAAATTCAGAGCTTTGATCACTAAAATTTCCCTTACCGTCATTGATGAGTGTTTTCGAGGAAGGGGATTCTGGATATTTTCCCGGTATTATTTTTCCTCCCACGAATAGATCTGGGAATCCATCTTGGTTGAGGTCCATAACAGTGGCCGTTCCGGTACTGATTAAATATTTCGGAAAATTGGACTGCGGAACCAAAACTCCTGAACCGTCATTTAGAAACAGTCGGTCCCTTAGAGATTCATCCTCGCTGAGGTAATCATGATACCCTCCGCTGCCCAGAAATAAATCAGAAAATCCATCTCCATTGAAATCCTGGAAAATTGCTACTCCATCGGAAAATTCAGAAGCGGATCTAAAGCCCCGATAGACCTCCCAAACATCCTCTTTAAAAGTATAAATCCTTGCAGGAGTGCCTTTATTGCCTCCAATAAAAATTTCAGGAAATCCGTCCTTATTCAAATCCGAACTAGCTAAAACAGGCCCTAAATGACTTGGCATAGTGACCATCAAGGGCTGCCTTTTGAAGTCGTTTACAGTGGAACTTGATGGGTTGAAATCCGGCGCTGGAATACTTTTCAGGAATTGCTGTTGGGGATTTTGTTGGGTCTTATTTGAATAATTGGGATTATAGCTGAGGTCTAAGGTTTGATTTATAGGAGTTTGGAAAATTGTTTGGATCTGTTGATCAGGCCAGGTAATTATCAGACTATCCAATTTTTTTATCTCCCCAAGCCCTAAATGTAATACCGGGCTGACAGAACTTTGAAATCCTCTCACTGGCTGCTGTTCCAAAAAATAAATTTCATCTTCTGCATAAGCCAATATGCTAGTGCCCACTCCAAAAGTATTGTTCATAGGGCCTTTCAGTCGGATTTTTATCCAGTTCCCTGTCGAATTTTGGTTTTCAAAAATATCAGCAGTTTGGTTAAGATTATTCACAACCAAGTCTAGGTCTCCATCATTGTCCAAGTCTGCATAAGCAGCTCCAGAGGAGAAGTTTTTTTCTTCAAAGCCTGCGGAATTGGAAAGATTTTGAAACGAAAGATTCCCTTGATTTTGGAAGTAATAATTATGGACTGGAGTTGAGGTCATGGAAGTGACCAAGTGTAGTGTATCAGCTTTTTCTCTTACGATGGCCTGCTTGAAGTAATAATCCCCTTTGTATTTCAGAAAATCCCGGTTGGTGTAATCCCGATAATACCCATTGGTGATGAAAAGATCTTTTTTACCATCGTTATTTCCGTCAAAAAACAAGGCCGACCAGCTCCAATCGGTATTGGAAATTCCAGCCATCTGCCCGATTTCGGAAAATTGTCCTTCACCTTGGTTAAGATGAAGCATATTTCTCATCAGCTGATGATGAAAACCTCTTCTGATCATCAAATCATATTGCTCATAATTTTCCGGGCCATATAAAAGCTTTTGGCGTTCATTGTCCTCAGGAAGCATGTCTAGGGTGAAGATTTCCTGCAAGCCATCATTATTGAGGTCTGCAATGTCTGCTCCCATGGAAAAATGCGAAATGTGGGAAAAATAGCTGCTTAGCTCATCCTTAAAGGTGCCATCTCCCTGATTGATGTATAAGTAATCTTGCTCGATGTAATCGTTGGTCACCAAAATATCCGGCCATCCATCTTGGTTGACATCGGATGAATTTACAGAAAGTCCAAAGCCCAAGGCAAAGCTTTTAATTCCCGCTTGCTCGGTAACATCGGTAAATTTTCCTCCATCATTTCTAAAGAGTTTATCGCCTGCAAAAGGATGTTTTCCAGTTCTTGCGGCATCAAATTCCATTTCATTGATGACCTGAATATTGTGGTTGAGAAGGAAAAGATCCAGATCCCCATCCCGGTCGAAATCGAAAAACAGACCTTGGGTGCTATGAGACGGATCATCCAGTCCATACGCTGATGCCTTTTCTTCAAACTTGAAATTTCCCAGATTGATAAAGAGCTCATTTTTTCTGGTTTCTACAGGACCCTTCCCGGAATAGCAGACATATATATCCAATAGACCATCTCCGTTTACATCTGCCAGACTTACTCCTGTGGTCCAGGAGCTTTTACCTTGAACTCCAGCCGTCTTGGTAATATCCTCGAATTTGAGCTTTCCGAGGTTTTTGTACAGCTTATTGGGAACCATGTTTCCCGTAAAAAAAATATCCTCTAAGCCATCATTGTTTAAATCACCTACCGCCACGCCACCTCCGTTGTAGAAGTATTCGTAGCGGAGGATGTTATTTTCCCGATCCTCCTTCAGCTGGTTTTTGAAATTTATTCCACTGGATTTCGGGTTAAGTTTTTCAAATTTGGATTGCTGGTTTTGAGGGTAAGCCGAATAGGCTATACCCCATGCCAATACCAGACAAACCATTCTGAAAATACTTAATATACTAAAGTGACTCATGGAAAGAATGCCGATTGTTCAGCATTTTTTTAGTTCAAAACGTCTTCGAACAACTTCTCATTGACCACTGCCACACCTCCTAAAAGTCCGACATCTTGGCCGAGTTTGTAGAGAGAAAGTTGTGTCTTTTCTCTTGACTTGGCCATGCTGTAGATATTCAATGCCTGTTGGATAGGAGTGATCAGGTATTGATTTGCTTCAGCCACCGAACCGCCGATAATAATGAGTTCAGGATTGAGAAGTTGAATTAAAATAGAGATTCCTCTTCCCAAGTCAAGGCCTGCTTCGGAGAGAATGGTGATAGCTCTTTGATCTCCTGCCAATGCCGCTTCTACGACCAGGCCAGGTTCCAATTCACCACTATGATCACGGACTATTCTTGCCAGAATGCTGTCTTTATCCAAAAGGATTGCTTCCTCAGCCATTCGAACAATGGCCGTTCCTGACGCAACTGCTTCCAGGCATCCTTTTTTGCCGCAGGTACAGGTGATGTCTCGGGATTCAAAGATTGGAGAATGGGAAAACTCTCCTGCAAATCCGGATGCGCCTTGATAGATTTTTCCGTCAATGATAATTCCAAGACCAATTCCCCAGCCGATGAACAAGCCAAGGACATTTTTGTACTTGTCTTCAGCCCCGAATTTAAACTCCGCCAAAGTCATCGCTCTTGCATCGTTTTCCAAAAAAACCTTCTTCTGAAACCTGGACTCTAAGTTTTCCAGAAGGGTCTTTTTTCCAAAACGAAGGTGTGTATAATTTACTCCTCCGATAGAATCGACCAATCCTGGCATGGAAAATCCGATGGCAATAATTTTCTCGGAAGGAATGCCAGTTTGAGAAATGTAGGCGTCGATCTTATCACAAAGTTCGTCAAAGGTCTCTTTTTCGTTATTCAGGGTGATTTTGTGACTTTCCTTTTCAAAGGCCATTTCATGATTGCATGAATACAAAGCCAAGTGCATGTTGAACTTGGACAAGTCCACTGAGAGCACATAGAAGGCATCTGGTGCCAATCTGTAAAGATCTGGCTTTCTTCCACCCTGGGATTCAGCTCTTCCTTGCTTGATGACCTCTCCAGAGGTCATCAGATCAGATAATAGGCTATTTACAGTAGGTAAAGAAATTCCTACTTCATTGCAGATTTCGCTGGCAGTATTTGCTCCTTTGAGGTAAAGGTTTTTGATGATTTTGATTTTGTTGAGGTAGCTTTTGATTTCTACCACTCCGTCCATTTTTGAAATGGCTTCTTTGGGATTTATCAGGTTCATATCTTCTGAGAATTGCCTCAATAAAGCTAAATTTTAGGGATCAAAAAAGCACTTAATTGAAAAAATAGACGAATGAGGAGTTCTTTTTTCTGGATAATGGAAATTCTTGTTTCTTAGGAATCTCTTTTTGAAAAGATTTAGGATTTGGGTTGGTGGGAGAGTATGTTGGATTTTGCCCATAAAAAAACCCGGGCTGTCAAACCCGGGTTTTAAAAATTTGTGTTCTAGAGTCCGTAGCTCAATCACCCTTAAAATAAACTTGAATTGTTTATAAACGTCTGCGGACCAGATGAAAAAGTAATAATAAATATAAGGCTAATTATCTAAAATCCAAATTATTATATGTAAAAATTGTTTTTCTGTAGCTGAAAAACAATTAGGTCATGGATTCTATTTTTTTGGCGATTTCTTCTGCTTCCGCCATGAGACGGTCAGAATCGGTTCTATTAGTATGGGAGAGAGTGTAAGCTTCCTTTAATTTTTTGGAATACAATTCCTGAAGCTTCTCTTTTTCGCTTTTCTTTTTGAATAGATTGAACATGGGTTTTATTTTTTTAAACCTCCAGTGTACTCCCTTTGTTTGGAGGTAAAATCGGAATTAGTTGTTTTGAACTACCTCATCGGATTTAAAGGTGACCAGGTCTTCAAGTCTTCCCGATGTATTATAATACCTCCAAGTTCCTTCTTTTTTACCATCTATCATAGCTCCTTCAGAGGCTTTTCGGCCATTTTCATGGTAATAAATCCAAAGTCCTTCCGCTTTTCCGGATTTATAGGTTCCTTCGGATTCCTTTTGCCCATTGACATAATAGGTGATTCTGGTTCCATTGCCATCCTTGAGTGTTCCCTTGTTATAGGTGGTTTTGCCATCAAAGCTGGAATAATCACTTACATTCATCAGATATCCTTCTTTCCAGAATTCCTCCTGAGTTAGTTGCTTGTTATCGTAAAACAGTCCCCAAATTCCGTCCTCTTTGCCTAGTTTGTAAACTCCGACAGATTTCAGCTGGCCACCATCGTAATAATAAAACCATTGACCATCTTCCTCACCAAGTAGGTATTTACCTTCTGCGATCAAAATGCCGATTTTATTAAAATACTTCCAAACTTCTGATTTCAGGTCATTTTTATATTCGCCTATGGAATAAAGGTGTCCGTCTGGATAAAAGCTTTGCCAAAGCCCGGATTTTGCGCCGTTTTCATATTGCCCTTTGACTGAAATCTCTCCTGAACTGTGGTATTCAAGGTATTCTCCGGTAGGAACTCCGAGATCAAATGATTTACGTTTAGATAGCGCTTTATTTGGAAAATATTCTTCCCAAGTACCTATGGCAATATTATTTTCATAGGTTTCAATTCTTGCAATCCTTCCTGTCTGATAATAATATTTCCATTGCCCGGTTCTTAATCCTTCTTGGGTAAAAAACTCTTCCGCCTCGAGGATTTTAGTCCCGGGGAAGTACCTTTTCCAATCTCCTATTTTGACTCCATTCTTGTATTGGCCTGACTCCAAGATCACATTTGGAAGATAATATCTTTTGAAATCTCCGTTGAATTGGCCTTTTGTTGCAAATGCTTCGGTGATTAAGAATCCTTCAGGACTATACTCCAAATAAGGGCCTTCCCGAAGCCCATCCTTATAAAACTCATTGATGGCTACCTCTCCAAATTCGTAAAAAGTAACCCATTGCCCCGTTTTCCTTCCTTTTTCATATTGTCCATCCACTTTTACCTGTTTTGGATCCACATATCCGGGAGCTCCTGTTTTGCCAAAGTATTCTAAATATTTTCCCACCAGCACACTGTCTTGGTAGATCATTTCTTTGGTTAAACGTCCATCTTCGTCGTAATGCCTCGAAGGTCCAAAAAGTTTACCATCCCGGTATTCTGAGGTTTCTTTCCTTTTTCCGTTCTGGTGGTATTTGGTCCAATTGCCATCTTTTTGGCCATTTTTATAAGTTCCTTCAAATAATAACCTGTTGGTTTTTGAATCATAAAATTTCCAAAGTCCTGTTTTCATCCTCCCCTCCAAAACTCCAGTGCCCACAATACTTGAGTCTGAATTGAATTGTCTAACCACTTGCGGAGTTTGAGCAAAAAGGTAGGTTTGTAGGAGAAAAAAAACTGCCAGAAGGAAGTATCTCATTTTTTGTTGAATTCGGAGTTTTAGCAAATAGATCTTTCCAGATAGGGGAAAGGTAAATCGTTACAAGTTAACGTGTGAAACTGCCACACGGTTAAATTTAAATTACACCCTTTTTTCTTAATTGGAAAGTTTTAGGATTTGAAGAAGATTTCCAATCTCCAATTGTAGATTATTTAAGGCTAATTCTGTTTTTTCCGGAACCTTGAGTTCTTTGATCCAAACGATGGGTTTACTTTTTTTGAGATGATACTTTTCAAGTTTTTTTGAAAAGGCCTGATTTAAAATCATCTCGGGGTAATCCCATGCAGATTCTGCAAGCGAAAAGGCAAAACCCGCTTTAAGTAATTCTTTAGGATTTGGCTGACTTTTTTCACCATGATAGATCATCAAAAAAAGGCCATTTCCAAACCAGTTTAGGATCCTGATATCAAGGCCTTTTTCAGGATCAAAATCCCGGACAAAATCCAATACCTGATACGGAAACCCAAGTAGATCATTGCCCTTGGAAATTTTTTTTCCTTTAGAAAAGGCATGGATTTGAGTTAGAGCTTCATTTGATATTGAATTTCCCAAGTCTTCAAAAAGCATTAAAAAGGCCGATTTTAGACGGTTTTGTCTTTTGATGAGATCTTGATCAAGCCAAAGATCCAGATCTAAGGAAAAATGGGAATCACGCATCTTACCATCTTAAGAGCGCCGATGCCCAAGTGAATCCGGAACCAAATGCCGCCAGACATATCAGATCATTTTCTTTGATCCTACCTTGTTCCCATGCTTCTGAAAGTGCAATTGGAATAGTCCCAGCGGTGGTGTTTCCCAAATACATGATGTTATTAAATACCTTCTCATCGGGTAGTTGCATCTTTTGCTGAATGTACTGGCTGATTCTTAAATTAGCCTGATGAGGAACCAATAGATCCACTTCTTCCTTGGTTACGCCATTGTAATCTAAGGCTTCTTGAATCACTTCCAAAAATCTAACGATTGCATGCTTAAATACTGCATTCCCGTTCATTTTGAGAAAGAAATCTCCCCGGTCGATCAACTCCTGAGATACTCTAACCTCTGCGCTGGAGCTTGGTCCGATACAATATAACTCTTCTGCATGGGTACCTTCTGAATGAAGATGGGTGCTCATGATTCCAGGCTGATCATTCTCCACAGCCCCAAGAACCACCGCTCCTGCACCATCCGCAAAGATTACTGCGCTAGAGCGACCTTCATTGCTTTTGTCCAGCCCGGAGGATTGAATTTCGGCTCCTACGACTAGGATCTTTTTATACATGCCTGTTTTGATAAATTGATCCGCTACCGAAAGCGCATAAATAAATCCTGAACACGCATTTTTGATATCAATAGCTCCAATGGATGTAAGTCCCAGTTCACGCTGAAGTAATACCCCATTACCAGGGACAAAATAGTCGGAGGTGATAGTTGCAAAGACGATAAAGTCTATTTCTTGAGGGTCAACCTTTGCTCGTTTTAGGGCCATTCTGGAGGCTTTGGCGGACATATTGGTAAGGGTGTCCACCCCTGGAGTAAACCAACGTCTTTCATGAATACCTGTTCGTTCCACGATCCACTCATTGTTGGTGTCCATCATTTTGGATAGCTCCTCGTTGGTGACAATACGCTCTGGGACATAATGGCCTGCACCAAGTATTCTGGACTTTTTCATCTGAATTTGGGTTTATTTTTAGGTATGAAAAAAGGACTGGCAATATCGCTACAAGCTGCCAATCCTACAAAAACCTTCTTTAGTTAGAAGGCTTATCCAAATAGGGTGTAATTCCCGAATTGATCCATGGGGGAAGTTCTCCGAATTATTCCCGGGGAATCGTTTTGAACGGAATTAACCATCGGGGAGACGGTATATGAAAGCATCAATTCAGCAGGGTAGGGCTTGAGCATTTTCAATAAGTCCTCTTCGCTGCTGTATTTATCCAGCCATTTTTTCTCATTCTCCTTGGATAGGATCACCGGCATGCGGTCATGAACCTCACTTACTACTTCGTTGGGGGAGGTAGTCAAGATCAAAAAGGTATGCTGAATCTCTCCAGACAGGCCTTCATATTCTTCCCAGATTCCTGCAAATGAAAAGAGATTATCTTCTCTCAAGGTGAACCGGTGAGGGATTTTAGTCTTTTTCCCCAACTTTTTCCATTCGAAAAATCCATCTGCAGGCACCAAACATCTCCTTTTTTCAAATGAACTCTTAAAAGATATTTTTTCATGTACCGTTTCTGCCTTGGCATTGATGAGTTTTTGGGAGACGGGCTTGTTTTGTCCGAAGTCGGGGGTAATTCCCCAGTAGAAGAATGAAAATCCCTTGGGGCTTTCCGAAGTGATGACTGGGACGAGTTGAGTAGGGGCGATGTTATAGCGAGGAGTGAAGTCGGCTAACATTTCAGCCTGAAATCTCTCTTCCAGGTCGATTTTACTTTTGCTTAGGGAATATCTTCCGCACATGATCAGAGAAAGCTAGATTTCTGGGGAAGTTAGAGATCATGGGTTATAAATTCAACTGCACGCCCTTCAGAATAATAGGTATTTTCAAAAAGGGCAGAAGAAAAGCCCACATGACCTCCATGTGAAGGAAATTCAAAATAGACTTGATCCAGTTTTTCAGCCAGATCTTTGGGGAAGCAGCTTTGGCTCAAAAATGGGTCATTGAGTGCATTGAGAACCAAGGTTGGCACTTGTATGCCCTCCAGAAAAAACAAAGAAGAATTTACCTGATAGTATTCTTCGGCATCTTTAAAACCGTGTAAAGGGCCAGTGAAAAAATTATCGAAATCACGAAGCGTCTTGACGTGGTTTAGAGCCCGGAAATCGATTTGCTGTGGAAATTTCTCGGATTTTCGAATGACTTTTTCCTTGAGAGACTTTAAAAAACGCTTCGAGTAGAGGAAGTTTTCCCGTGTAGAAATCTTGTCGCAGGATTTTCCCAAGTCAAGAGGCACAGATACAGCAACTCCTTTTTTGATTTTGGGGCTTCGGGATCTCTTCTCTCCCAAGTATTTCAAAGTAAGATTTCCGCCAAGACTAAAACCGACGAGGAAAATTTCGTCATATTTTTTTTCTGCATGATCCACCACCGTCTCCAAATCATAGGTCGCTCCGCTGTGGTAGAAAATGGGTTTATCATTTAGTTCTCCACTGCAACCACGATAGTTCCATGCTAGGACGTCGAAGCCATTTTGAACAAATTTCTTGGTCATCCCCAACATATAGGGACGCGAGCTGCTCCCTTCCAACCCATGGGAAATGATTGTTAATCTGTGATTTCCGTTGCAGTACCAGTCCAAATCCAAAAAATCTCCATCGGGTGTGGTAATCCGTTCATTTCTTGGGCTTTGAAAATTTACCCTTCTGGCCAAAGCGGGGTAGATGGTCTCTAAATGGCCGTTAAAGAGCCATTTGGGTCTTTTAAAACTCGAATCTTGTAATAGTGGCATATCTGTATTTTGCCCAAAAGGCTTTTCAAATTAGCTGATTTAAGTTTGAATAAAGCGTTTTAAAACCTATTTTTGGACACTTTAAAATAAACGAACAAGCTCGAAATTACCTATGGCCGAAATAATCAGAATGCCAAAAATGAGCGACACCATGGAAGAAGGTGTAATCGCTGCTTGGTTGAAAAAAGTGGGTGATACTGTAAAACCTGGAGATATCCTGGCGGAAGTGGAAACCGACAAAGCAACCATGGAGCTAGAATCCTACGAAGAAGGTGTGCTTTTATATATAGGAGTAAAAGAAAAAGACTCTGTTCCTGTGAATGGAGTAATTGCGATTATTGGAGAGAAAGGAGAAGATTTTCAACATCTTCTGAATGGAGATTCCTCTGCATCTGCTCCCAAGGCTGAAGAGCCCAAGGCTGAAAGTAAAGAAGTAAAATCAGAAGCTCCGGCAGCTCCTGCCGCTAAAATTGATACTTCCAACATCAATGCAACGGTAATCACCATGCCTAAAATGAGTGATACCATGCAAGAAGGAACAATCTCTACCTGGTTGAAGAAGGTTGGAGATTCTGTGAAAGCAGGAGAGATCCTGGCAGAAGTGGAGACTGACAAAGCTACCATGGAGCTCGAGTCCTATGAAGATGGAGTTTTATTATACATAGGCGTGGAGGCTGGAAACAGCGTTGCTGTGGATGGAGTCATCGCTGTTATTGGTGAAAAAGGAGCTGATTACCAGACCTTGTTAAAGGCTCATGAGTCTTCTGGAAGCGAGCCTGCTCCGCAGGAGGCCAAAGAAGAAGCTTCTCCGGCACCTGAAACCAAAAAAGAAGCTTCAGCAGCTCCAGCGACCTCTGCTCCAGCAGCTGCCCCTGCGGCCTCTTCAGGAGAAAGAGTTAAAGCTTCACCTTTGGCGAAAAAAATCGCAGAGGAAAAAGGCGTGGATATCCGACAGGTATCTGGTTCTGGTGAAGGAGGAAGAGTAGTAAAAAGAGATATTGAAAATTTTGTTCCGGCGGTAGCACCTGCAGCAGCAGTGGCTTCAGCTTCAGGAGCGACAGTTCCGGCTTTGGGTCAGGAAAGCTTCAGAGAAGAGAAGGTGTCTCAAATGAGAAAAACTATCGCCAAGCGATTGGCTGAAAGTAAGTTTGGTGCGCCTCATTTCTATTTGACCATGGAGATCAACATGGACAAAGCTATTGAAGCCAGAAAAAGCATGAATGAAGTTTCTCCGGTGAAAATTTCATTCAACGATATGGTAATCAAAGCAGCAGCGGTTGCATTGCGCCAGCATCCAAAAGTTAATTCCAGCTGGCTTGGTGATAAAATCCGATACAATGACCATATCCACATCGGCATGGCTGTGGCTGTAGAAGAGGGACTTTTGGTTCCGGTCATCAGATTTGCGGATAGCTTGTCTTTGTCTCAAATATCCAATCAGGCTAAAACCCTTGGAGGTAAAGCCAAGAATAAAGAACTTCAACCTAAGGACTGGGAAGGAAATACCTTCACCATCTCCAACTTGGGAATGTTCGGCATTGATGAGTTTACAGCGATTATCAACCCGCCTGACGCCTGTATTTTGGCAGTCGGAGGTATCAAAGAAACCGTCATTGTTAAAGATGGAGAGATGAAAGTTGGGAATGTCATGAAAGTGACTCTGTCCTGTGACCACAGAGTGGTGGACGGAGCTGTAGGATCTGCATTCCTTTTGACTCTAAAAAGCTTACTTGAAGATCCGGTCAGGATTTTAATCTAATATTCCTGCCAAAAAGTCCTGATTCCTCAGGACTTTTTGCTTTTGTATGGTTATTGAGAAAAGGAGTTACTTAGATATTAGAAAATAGTTAAAGGTATTTTCGATCTATTTTTGGGAAAAACTCTGAAACTAATAGCTGACTAACCAATACCGAACAACATTAGCTAAATGGAAAAAATCAAATCAACAACCGTCGTTGCGATTCGACACAATGGACAAGTCGTGATTGGAGCCGACGGTCAGGCCACCCTAGGAAATACCGTTGCCAAGAGTTCTGTGAAAAAAATCAGAGTCTTGCAAGGAGGAAAAATTGTTACCGGCTTTGCGGGATCTACGGCAGATGCCTTTACACTTTTGGAAAAATTTGAAGAGAAACTCAATTCTTTTGGGAATAATATGAAGCGTGCGGCGGTGGAGCTTGCTAAAGAGTGGAGAATGGACCGAATGCTTAGCCGATTGGAGGCAATGATGATCGTCGCCGATAAAGACGATATCCTAATTATATCCGGAACAGGGGATGTGATTGAGCCAGACATGGAAATAGCGACCATTGGTTCTGGAAGCATGTTTGCACAATCTGCAGCGCGAGCCCTGAAGAAATTTGCCCCCCAGCTTACCGCCGAGGAAATGGTCAGGGAAAGCCTTCATATTGCAGCAGATGTCTGCATTTATACCAATCACAACCTTGTCATTGAGCAGGTAAGAGATTGAGCCTAACCACAAATACTTACGAAAGCCAGAATATTTTCTGGCTTTTTTTGTTTTAAAGAAAACAGAAGTCGAAGCAAATAGGTTAATAATGAAGTAAATATTGATTTCCTATGGAGACTGCAACAGCCAAGAAAACGAGTAAGAAAGATCAAAGAAAACAGATATTGGAAGGGTATCTAACCTATGTATTGGAAAATGGCTCTCAGCCGGCTTCTGTTTTCAAGTTTGCCAAAAGCATCAAGCTGAAAGAAGAAGAATTCTACACCTATTTTACTTCTTTTGAATCCATCCGCTCAGCGATTTGGATGGGAATTTTTGACAATACAGTGCAATCCATTCAGGCACAGGAAGTGTATGAGTCTTACAGCTCCCGAGAAAAGTTCTTAAGCTTTTTGTTTACTTGGATTGAAGAACTGAAGAAAAACAGATCCTATCTCTTGTTGATGTATTCTGACAAAGTGAAATCACTCAAATCTCTTACTCAGGATACCAAAGAATTTAAAACTCAATTCAAAGAGTTTGCTACCGAGGTAATTGCCTCAGGGAAGGAGACACAAGAAATTGCCTCCAGACCCTATATCTCAGAAAAATACGACGAAGCACTTTGGCTTCAACTGGCCTTTGTATTCAGGTTTTGGCTTGACGACAATAGTCCAGGGTTTGAAAAAACCGATGCCGCCATTGAAAAAGCAGTAAACCTAGCCTTTGACCTGATGGGGAAAAGTGCCCTAGACTCATTCTTGGATTTTGCCAAGTTCCTCTACCAAAACAAATAAATCATGGCCAGCAAAGTAAGTGAGCAGGAGTCAATTCCTGTTTCAAAAGTTCAGCGTGCGACAAAGTTCATCACCACCGGTGCAAAAGTGGGTGGGAATTATGTAAAGCATTACGCCAAGAAAATGGTCAATCCAGCTTTGAACAAAGAGGAGCTTCATGAAAATAACGCCAAGGATATTTATAACTCCTTGAGTGAGCTCAAAGGTTCTGCATTGAAGGTTGCTCAAATGATGTCCATGGATAAAAACCTGCTCCCCAGAGCGTATCAGGATAAATTTACCATGGCACAATATTCTGCACCGCCACTTTCTTATCCATTGGTCATAAAGACTTTCCAAAAATATTTTGGGAAAAGTCCGGAGGAAATGTTTGAAAGTTTTTCCAGATCAGCAGTGAATGCTGCCTCAATCGGCCAAGTCCACCAGGCTTCACTAAATGGAAAAAAATTGGCAGTAAAAATCCAATATCCTGGAGTTGCCAATTCAGTCAGTTCAGATTTGAAGTTGGTCCGTCCATTTGCGCTCAGGCTTCTGAATATGAATGAGAAAGAGTTGGATCATTACATGGAAGAGGTAGAAGAAAGACTTCTTGAAGAAACTGACTACCATTTGGAGGTGGAACGCTCTAGGGAGATTTCTACGTCTTGCTCGGAAATCCCTAATCTGGTTTTCCCAACCTATTACGATGAACTAAGTTCGGAACGAATCATCACCATGGACTGGATTGATGGATTGCACATCAAAGAATGGATGGAAACCAATCCTAGCCAAGAGGAGAAGAATCAAGTCGGGCAAGCACTTTGGGATTTTTATCATCACCAAGTTCATAATCTATTGCAAGTACATGCGGATCCTCATCCAGGCAACTTTATTATTCAAAAAAATGGTAAGCTGGGGATCATTGATTTCGGCTGTGTGAAAGTAATCCCTGAAGATTTCTATACCGGGTATTTTTCTCTCATCAAAAAGGATTTGGGAATGAAAGAGGAAGAGTTGGAAAAGATTTTCTACAGATTGGAGTTCATTTCAGATAGAGATACACCTGAAGAAAAAATGTATTTCAAAGGAGTGTTCAGAGAAATGATTTCCTTACTCGGGAAGCCATTTCATGTGGAAAGTTTTGATTTTGCAGATGATGGCTACTTCGAACAGATTTTCCAGCTGGGAGATAGAATTTCCAACGACAAAATGTTCAAAAAGTCAAGACAGGCGAGAGGTTCCAGACATGGACTTTACATCAATCGAACCTATTTTGGACTGTATAATTTACTAAACCAACTACAAGCAAAAGTAACTACCACAAAACCAGATTGGTTGAATTAAAAAAGGGAGGCATTGCCTCCCTTTTTTATTTTGAATAGGTCAACCGATAAATGCAATTGGCCATATCGTCTGAAATCAACAAACTACCGTCAGGTAATTCTTGAACATCTACAGGTCTTCCCCAGACTTCTTGAGTGGCATCATTTAGCCAGCCAGAAATTAAAGTTTCCTGTCCAGTTACTTTTCCTGAGGAATCCACTTTGGCTACTACGACTTCATAGCCGGCTTTTTTGCTTCTATTCCAGCTTCCATGTTTGGCAATGATTGCGCTGTTTTTATAGGTAGTAGGAAACATCCCACCTTCGTAAAATCTCATTCCCAAGGGAGCATTGTGTGGGCCCATTTTCGCAGCCGGGGCTACATAAGCCGAGGCAGCCTTTCCCTTATCTCCGAATTCAGGATCTTTCACCGTGCCTGCATGCCAGTAAGGATATCCAAAATGCTGCCCTTTGGCAGTAGCACGATTCAATTCGCAGTCAGGAATATCATCCCCCATCATGTCGCGGCCATTGTCTGTAAACCACAATTCGGATGTGCCTGGTCTCCAGTCGAACCCTACCGTATTTCTCACGCCATGGGCATATACTTCCGGTTTGGACCCCGGTTTGGAAACATCTAATCTGGTAATGCTCGCATAAATAGGGTTCTCCTTTTCGCAGATATTACAAGGAGCTCCTACAGGCACATAAAGCATTCCATCCGGACCAAAGGCAATGAATTTCCAGCCGTGATGGGCATCGGTGGGATATCCATCATAAATGACTTCATATTTTGGGTTGGTTAGCGTGTTTTTGATGTCTTTGAAGCGTAGGATTCTATTTACTTCTGCGACATATAGGTCTCCGTTTTTGTAGGCTACTCCATTGGGCATGCGAAGTCCTTCCGCTAAAATAAATTTGGCATCAGCCTTACCGTCTCCGTTTTCATCGACTACGGCGTAGACATTTTTTTCTTGACGGTTTCCGACAAATACAATTCCATTATCAGAGATGGCCATGGATCTCGCATTTGGGATATCTGCTGCCCAAACGGAGATTTTAAATCCTGGCGGAAGCTTAAGCTGGTCAAGCTTTACCTCAGCCTTGGCATTTTGAATACTCCGTTTATTGTTGCTGTTCGGTGTAGAAATGGGGCTCAACTTACCCTGCCCACAGGCAGTAAGAGAGAATGCAGCCAAGAACAAACTGAAAATTATGGGTTTGAGGTGATTCATGTTTTTAGATTTTTCTAAAAGAAAGCTAATTCATTCGGATTTGTTTTCCCAATGAAGCGGGATAAGCGGGTCATTGGTTATTTTTGGGGCATGTTATCGATTAGTAATCTTTCTTATTTCATCGGCGGGCGACCGCTATACGAAAATGCCAACTTACACATCAAGCCAAAAGATAAAATCGGCTTGGTAGGACAAAACGGAACCGGGAAATCCACCTTATTGAAGATCATTAACGGGGATTATCAGGCCACGACCGGTGAGGTTCAAAAAGCGAAAGATTGCACCATTGGATTTCTAAATCAGGATTTGCTTTCCTACCAGTCCGATGAAAGTATTTTGAATGTTGCTCTAGCAGCTTTCAAGGAGACCCTCGCTTTGCAGGATCAAATTGACGAAGTACTGAAGCAAATGGAAAGTGACTATTCCGAGGAAATCATCAATAAACTTGCGATGCTTCAGGACCGCTTTGAGCGGAATGAAGGCTATACCATCAAAGCGAAGGCTGAGGAAGTGTTGGAAGGAATCGGTTTTCAAACCGCTGATTTACAAAAGCCACTTCGACAATTTTCCGGAGGATGGAGAATGCGAGTCATGCTTGCCAAACTTCTTTTGGAAAAGCCATCCTTGCTGATGCTGGATGAGCCTACCAACCACCTAGACTTACCTTCTATTCAATGGGTAGAAAATTATCTCAAGAACTATGAAGGAGCAGTAGTGGTGGTTTCTCACGACCAGACGTTTCTTGACAATTGTATTAATACTACCGTGGAGGTTGCCAACCAAACCTTAACCACCTATCCTGGGAACTATTCCTTTTATAAGGAAGAAAAGAAATTAAGGTCTGAGCTGCAGCAGAATGCCTATGAAAATCAGCAGCAAATGATCAAGCAAACCGAAAGGTTTATTGAACGATTTCGAGCTAAGGCTACCAAGTCCAACCAAGTCCAATCCAGAATCAAGGCATTGGAGAGACTTGACCGGGTGCATGAGGTGGTCAGCGACGAAGTTTTTGTGAACTTTAAGTTTAAATTTTCCCAAAAGTCGGGAAGAGATGTAGTCGTGTTGGATCATGTGTCCAAGGCTTATGGAGATTTGGTGATTTTGAAAAACACTTCCGCAAGAATAGAGCGAGGTGATAAAATTGCCTTGATCGGAGCCAATGGAAAAGGGAAATCGACCCTACTCCGAATTATTGACGGCTCCGAAAAAATCGAGGGAGAGCGCACAGAAGGACACAATTTGATCAAATCCTTTTTTGCACAGCACCAATTGGAAGCTTTGACCTTGGATAATGAAATCATTCAAGAAATGGCTCAAGCAGGAAGTGCCAAGTCGGAAACGGAATTGAGAAATGTATTGGGTTGTTTTTTATTCACCAATGACGATGTTTTCAAAAAAATCAAAGTCCTTTCTGGAGGGGAAAAATCAAGAGTGGCTTTAGCCAAGACCCTGATTTCGGAGGCAAATTTCCTTTTGTTGGATGAACCTACCAACCACCTTGATTTTCAATCAGTCAATATCCTGATTCAGGCGCTTCAGCAGTATGAGGGGACTTTTGTGACCGTTTCCCACGACAGACACTTTATTAAGGGGGTGGCTAATAAAATCTGGTACATCGAGGACCAAGAGATCAAAGAATATCCTGGAACCTATGATGAGTATGAATTTTGGAAAAGCCAACAAGCTGAGCTAAAGACTTCTCCTGTAGAGGAAAAACCAGCAAAAAAGGCTCAGCCCGAGACACCAAGAAACACTCCTGAAATCCAAAATGCGAAAAGAGAGCTGAAAAAGCTGGAGGAGCAACTATCAAAAATTGAAAAGGAGATCGAGTCTTTGGAGCTTTTGAAAGCAGAAACTGAAGAGAAACTAGGAGATCCTGATATCTACTCAGATGAGGAAAAAGCCTCAAAAATCCAGGAGGGCTATCAACGAATTCAAAATAGCTTACATGAGGCAAATGGAAAGTGGGAAGACTTGGTAGATCAGATCTCGACACTTCAAGAGAAAATCGCCTAATCAAAGTGTTTGGACTAAAATATCTATCTTCAGAAATGATCAGAATACTTCTTTCGGCAATTCTTTTACTATTAGGAATAGGGGAGAGCTTTGCTCAGGTTTTGGAGGATAGAATTTATTCTCAGGATGTCCAGTCGGTTCGACTTTTTCCTCTTGGAAATCAAACTGCCAGTCAGTTGGATGCTCCGGTAATATCCCTGAGTGACCAAAGGTCTTTGGTTCTGCTTTTTGATGACTTGGCCTATGATCCGGAATTATATACCGCAAAGTTGATTCACTGTAATGCAGACTGGCAGAAATCATCTCTTCGGGACAATGACTTTTCCATCAATTTTAATCAATACACGATTGAGGAATATGCGTATTCGGTAAATACAAGAATTCCATATATCCATTACAGATTCGAGGTTCCAAGGGTCACCAAATCAGGGAATTATATCTTGAAAGTCTATCGTAACCGCGATGAAAAGGATGTGATTTTGACTAAACGGTTTATGGTTTATGAGGATCTGTTCACTGTAGGTGCAGCAGTCGTACCTCCTACACAGTCGGAAGACAGAAGGGCTCTTCAGCAGATCAATACGATCATCAATTATTCCAAAGCCGAGGTGATGGATCCGAATACTCAAATCAAGATTTTAATTCGGCAAAATCAGCGTTGGGACAATGCAAAATACCTTTCCAAACCTACTTTCTTGAATGAAATGGCGAAAACTATTCGGTATGAGCCTTTTGATGGAAGCAGTACTTTTCGGGCAGGAAATGAATTTAGATTTGTGGATTTGAGGTTTATTAGAGCGACCGGTGTGAATGTCTCCTCAGTCAAGGTGGAGGAAAATATTATTTTGGCTGAGTCTAATCTGGATATTCCGAGACCCGGGGGCACCTATTCCCAATACCTGGATTTGAATGGACAGTATTTGGTTTTTACCAATGATCGACCCGGAGGAGATGCAGAAGTCGAAAGTGAATATATCTATACTACTTTCTATCTGAGAGCGGATCCTAACCGAAAAATCAAAATGATTGGATCTCTGACCGGTTGGGGAAAAAGCCAAGAGGCGGATATGAAATACGATCCGAAAAATAACGTGTATTCGACCTCTATTTTACTGAAGCAAGGCTGGTATGATTTCCAGTACGGGTATTCTGAAGGAAGCGAGATCAATACAGAGCCTCTGGAAGGAAGTCACTTTGAGACTGAAAATGAATACGAGGTATTCGTTTATTTCAGAAATCTGGGGAGCCGATATGATCAATTAGCTGGCTATGTGTATTTGCAACCCAATCGACGGAGGTTATAAAATAGCAAAGCCCTCATTTGAGGGCTTTGTTTTTTAATTTTCTTCAGACTCTCCGCCTTCCTCTTCTTCAGAGGTTGGTGCGACGTTTTGTCGAACCCTGTCGGATGGCTTATATGGAACAAACCCTTCTCTTTTGAATTTGTAGGTCGTCGTTCTGTTTCCAGATGGATGATTAGCCAAATCCAGCATTCCGAATCCTTTGTGCGTGAAGGCTCCAAGACCACATTTGAAAACGAAGTCTTGTACTTCTGGAGCGGCATAGAGCGTAAAAGGCAAAGTATAACCTCTTACTTCGTATTTCACATCCATGTCGTACACCGCATAGATTCTTGCGAATTTCTTCTGTTGTTCTTTCAACTTGTTGACGTAAGTCATATCAGGTACTACCTGAAACTTGTAGAAAGACTCCATTTGCTCTGGAGTGTACCAGCCAGATTTTTCCATTCTAGTCAATGTAGATTCATAGAGCAAGTCGGAAAATTCATCGCTGTCCGGATTAATAAATCGCTTTCCGATTTCTTCATTGAATGCCGGAGTAATCAACACCAATGGAGAAATACACACAAATTTGTTGGCTGTCTCCAATACAGGTTCAGTTTCCAATTCGGTGTATTCCGGGGAAAGGATCAAATTACCCAATTCGATTTTTGGCGTAGCAAAAACCTGTTCCAACAGGTAATCCATGAAGTCCTCGCTTTGGGAAGAGAGAACCAAGGTCACAAGGCTAGAGTAGTAGTGCAAACCGCTTCTACTGACCTTAGTCTGGCCTTTTAATCCTGAGAAATTGAAGTAGTTATAATTATAAAACTCTTCACGACCTCCTTTTACAATCAATCCTTTAAGGAACTGAGCCAGAATATACTGGTGATGGAAGGGTAGGTAGGACCCCTTGTTTTTTAGTGAAAATATTAGTCTAACTCTCACGGTGATTTAAAAATGAAATGAGACAATAATTGGAATAAAATACTTATGTTTTTGGGTGGATAAGCAGTGCTCAAAAGTACAAATAAAATTTAAAAAACCTCAAACATTGAATCTAAAATGCATTATATCACCGTCCTGAACGATATATTCTTTCCCTTCAATGGCTATTTTACCATTTTCTCTACATCCTGCTTCAGTCTTGAATTGTTGATAATCTGTCAATTTTATCACTTCAGCTTTGATAAATCCTCTCTCAAAATCAGTATGGATTACACCTGCAGCTTGGGGCGCTTTCCAACCTTTACGGATAGTCCAGGCTCTAACTTCCTGAGGACCAGCGGTAAAGTAGGTGATTAGGTTGAGCAAAGCATAAGCTCCTGAAATCAACTTGTTCAAACCGCTTTCTTCCAAACCGTATTCTGAAAGAAACATCTCCTTTTCTTCAGGATCTTCAAACTCAGCTATTTGAGATTCAATAGCTGCGCAAAGAATAATTACGTCAGCATTTTCTTCTTTTACTTTTTCTCTAAGCTGGTCTACAAATTTATTTCCGGTATGGATACTTTTTTCATCCACGTTCGCTACATAGAGAACCGGCTTGATAGTCAATAAATGTAAATCCCTAACCGCCTCTAAATCTTCTTTATCCACTTCCACAGCCCGGGCATTCAATCCTGATTGAAGGCCGGATTTGAAAAGCTGAAGCGTTTCTAGTTCTTTCTTTGCTTTTGCATCTCCTGACTTGGCTATTTTTTCTATTCGCTGGATTTTTTTCTCCACCGATTCCAAATCCTTAAGCTGAAGCTCTGTGTCTATGACTTCTTTGTCGAAGATTGGATCCACACTTCCTGCTACATGGACGATGTTTTCGTCCTCAAAGCAACGGATCACGTGAATAATGGCGTCCACTTCACGGATATTTGCCAAGAATTTATTTCCCAGCCCTTCACCCTTGGAGGCACCTTTTACCAGACCCGCGATATCTACAAATTCAATGATAGTAGGTACAACGCGCTGCGGACTAACTAATCCCTCAAGGGTTTTTAGCCTGTTGTCAGGTACAGTTACTACGCCGACGTTGGGCTCAATAGTACAGAAAGGGAAGTTTGCTGCCTCTGCTTTGGCACTGGATAGTGCATTAAACAAGGTGGACTTACCTACGTTTGGAAGTCCCACAATGCCACATTGTAAAGCCATTAATTTGTTGCTTTGATTTTAAAGATTCGGTACGATTTGTATCCCGAGTAAAACTCCATCACAGACACTCTGAAAATGGTATATACCGGAATGGCAAATATCATCCCCACTACTCCGGCGATTTTTGCCCCGGCAAAGATAATAACAAATATTTCAAGGGGATGAGCTTTCACAGACTTGGAGAAAACCAATGGCTGAATCAGCACATTATCAGTGATTTGTACCACAGAAAAAACTGCCAGTATTTTGATCAAAAGGTAATTGTACTCTTGTTGTGTGTCAAATGTACCCGTGGAAAGTCCGACTATTATCCCAAAAGTAGCTCCCAATATGGGGCCGGCGTATGGGATTAAGTTGGCAATGGCCGCAAAAAGCGCGATTGTCAAAGCGTATTCAATCCCAAGTAATCCCAGCCCCATTCCTGCAATCAGGAAAATTAAAGTCATTTGAATCAGGAGACCTGAAAGATAATTGGAAAGCAGCTTTTCCACCTTGGTGAAGGTGGCGACTGAAATTTCAAAATAGGAGTTTGGGATCAGGTTTAGCAGGTTTCTTCTCAATAGGCCATTTTCTAATAAAAGGAAAAAGGTAATGAAAGCAATTGCCATCATTCCCACAAAAATTGAAGAAGTAATTCCTATGACCCCACTGATAAATCCTCCCAAATCAATTCCTTTGAAAAACCCAATGACGGAGGACTTTAACTCAGTCAGAAGAATTCCGGGATCATTTTCCATCAGTTTATTTCTAAAAAGGAAGTTCTCGAGCAACGAGAGAGGCTCCTGCAACTGATTGTAAATCGAATCTAAGTCTAATTGAGAAAGAAGAGATACCTGGTCATTGATCAATGGGAAAAAGACCATTCCAAACAGGAAAATCAGCAATAAGATGGCTCCATAGGAAATAAGAATTGCGATCCATCGAGGAATATGCTGTCCAAAAATGTGGAAATCGTTGATTTTATTCGTCAGCGGCCTGAGGATTGCTGCGATTATCAGGGAAATAACCAGATAGGAGGTGACGTTGGAGAAATACCAAGCGAACACCAAAAAGGCAAGTATGAATAGAATCAGGTAAAGGAAAAACCGCTGCATATCATCAAAAGAAAAAGGAGGCTTAGCCTCCTCAAAGATAGTAGAATACAGATGGTCAGGAAGAAATTCCTATTCCCATTTTAACTCGTCATTCATTTCGTTTTCCGAATCTTCATTTTCATAGCGCTCAAAATCGAAATCAGGCATCAAATCAGTTTTGATATGATCTACAGCCTCGTTAAGTGCATTGACAAATTTGAAGAAATCTTCCTTGTAGAGGAAAATCTTGTGCTTTTCGTAAGTGAAACTATCTCCATTTACTCTTCGCTTGCTTTCGGTAATAGTAAGATAGTAATCATTGGCTCGGGTTGATTTGATGTCGAAAAAGTAAGTTCTCTTTCCAGCCTTTACTTTTTTAGAGAATATTTCTTCTCTATCATATCCTCGATGATCTTCCACAGTGCTTTCTTTTTGGGTTGAAATGTGAATTAAGTGCAACTAAGATAAATGAAAAGAAACCTACAATTCAAAATGGAAGTTTGTTTTTTTTGAATTAATGGGCGAATCTTTTTTGCAATCGGCTAAAAATCAGAAGTTAATTAGGAATTCGTACAAACAAAAAAAGTGGCTTTCGCCACCTTTATTCTCCATGAAGAAAAGCTTTTTTGGCCAGTAATTCCTCCTCAGTCTCTGGATGATCAGGATCATCCACACAGCAATCCACCGGGCATACTGCCGCACACTGTGGTTCTTCGTGGAATCCATTACATTCTGTACATTTTGCAGTGACGATGTAATAAAATTCATCTGAAACAGGTTCCTGCTTCTCGGTAGCACTGACTACTGTGCCATCTTCCAAGGTCACTTCTTTTAGGTTTGTTCCACCTCCCCAAGTCCACTCTACTCCACCTTCATATATTGCTGTATTTGGACATTCAGGTTCGCATGCACCGCAGTTGATGCATTCGTCTGTAATCATTATCGCCATGGTTGCATTTGTTTAGGAGTTCAAAATTACAATCTGAACAACATACAGACAAAAAAAAAGTTGTCATACTAATTAATTTAAAATAATTCCATCCTTAGGAGCCTTTTCAATAACTTTGGGCTATGAATTCAATTTTGACATTAGAGGAGAGAATTTCTGCTTTGGTAGCGCTGGGAATGAGAATTTCCAGCTTAGGATCTGAAGAAAAAGAAAGTCTGGCAAGAAGGTCACATCATCAAAATAATTGGTTTACGCAGGATTCCATTTTTTTGGCCTTGGACGGAATTGCTTTTCTTCTTGAGGAAAATAACCTTCGAAAATGGGTGAGTGCCTATACTTTACCAGAATTGAAGGAACCGAAAAATGTCGGAATCATTATGGCAGGGAATATTCCCGGTGTGGGATTTCATGATTTGGTCTCAGTTTTGATTTCAGGCCATAAGGCTTCCATTAAGCTGAGCTCTGCGGATTCATTTTTTTCTACTTGGCTGATTCAGGAGCTTACTGATTTTGAGCCACGGCTGAAGCCTTTTATTTCCTTGGAAGAAATGCTCAAAGGAAAAGATGCTTATATCGCAACAGGAAGTGATAATTCCGCAAGATATTTCAATTACTACTTTGGAAAGTATCCCAATATCATCCGCTCCAACCGAACATCTGTCGGAATTCTCACAGGGTCTGAATCTGATCAGGATTTGGAAGATTTAGGATTTGATATTTTTTCCTATTTCGGATTAGGCTGTAGAAATGTATCTAAACTCTTTGTCAAAAATGAGGAGATCCTTCATAGACTTCTGGGGATATTAGAGAAGTATAAATATGTAGCAGACAATCATAAATACCTGAACAATTACGAGTACAATAAGTCCATTTACTTGGTCAATCGAGTAGATCATTTGGATAATGGATTTCTCCTGCTCAGAGAAAGCAAAGAGCTGGTCTCCCCGATTGGGGTGTTGTACTACGAATACTATGAGGATGCTCCACAATTGATCCAGGAGTTGGAATCTCAAAAAAATAAAATTCAAGTAATGGTAGGAAAGAGATCAGAGTGTCCTGCTTTCATCCCATTTGGAACCGCCCAAAAGCCAGCCCCATGGGATTACGCAGATAAGGTGGATACTTTGAAGTTCTTATCCAGTCTGGTTTAGTTAACTCCTGGATGAGTTTCCACAAGGGGTAAGGTGAAACAAAACTTGGAGCCTTCCCCGACTTTGGAGTTGATTGTCAATTTTCCTCCGTTTTTAAAAATATACTCTCGGGCAAGGATCAGTCCAAGGCCAGTGCCGCTTTCGTTATTTTGGCCTCGCGTGGTGAAGGAGGTACCAGAGTTTAGCTTGGTCAAGTTTTCTTCCTCAATTCCCACTCCAAAATCTCTCACACAGACAGTAACCTCTTTTTCATTTTTAGATAGGCTCACTTCCACCTTTTGATGGGGAGGAGAGAATTTGATCGCATTGGAAATCAGATTTCTGATAACCAGTTCCAGCATGTTTTTATCAGCTTCGACCCAAGTCTCCTCAAGGTTTTCAAGTTCGATGCTGATATTTTTTTCTTTGGCGATTCTTTGGAGAAGGTTTTTTTGACTTCTTAAAATTGTGGTGAGCTCCAATTCCTTTTTGACTATGTGCTCACCGCGCAATTGTGAACTGGTCCATGCCAATAGGTTTTCAAGGAGATTAGCTACTTGCTCCATATTTCTGGAAACCTCCGGAAGAATCTCCAAGAATTCTTCATGAGATATCAGTCCGCTTTGTGTCAGATGAATAAGCTCTTTGACTCCAAAAATCGGTCCCTTGAGATCATGGGAAATGATACTGAAAAACTTGTCCTTCAAGTTGTTCAATTGCTGAAGTTCAACCGCTTGTTGTTTTAGTTTTTCGTTTGTTTCAATCTCCTGCGTAATATTTTCAATCAAGAGAAGATGACCTGAAATCTGATTTTTTTTATCCAACAAGGGGACGAGTTCCAATTTTAAAAATGGTTTAATGTCATCAAGCTCCAACTTGGACTCGCTTTTATTATCATAGGACTCCACGTAGAATTCCAGGATTTTCGGACGAGTTTTAAAAAGTTCCTCGGCACTTTGTCCAATTCTTACGAGTTCAGAATTACTGAAAAGGGATTTCACTGCTGGATTGAAATCGACAATTTTCTTTTTGGGATCAAGGACCAAAACTCCTTGAGAAAACATTTCAAGGATTTTGTCCCGAACTATGGGCTTGAGATCTAAAAGCTTAAATCTCACAATTGCAATCCCTACGAATAAGTAGGAAAATAGAAATGCGAAAGGGGTAAGGTCTAAGCCATTGAAAGGTTTTAAAATGGAAGTTTGGTAGAGTAGATTTAACAATAACGGGAAGAATCCACCGATGATTAGAAGCCGGGTTAGAATTCTAAAGTGGACATTGGCAAATCGAAACCTTTTCCAAAGGATCAAGGTGCCTAGAAAAAAGCAGATATAGGCATATGCAGTTTGCACATAATACCAAATGCCATTTTCAATCCCCAATAATGGAATGGGGCCCGAATCAATCAACCAGTAACTTTTGTAATGTAAGTGATGCCATGAATTGGTGGCTACCAATCCGTAGCTAATTAGGGCAAATGACAAAAGCCCTTTTGTAATGAGCCTGACTTTATTGGAGTCAACACTGGTATATTTCATGGAAAAAATCATCCAGCAAGCTGGAGCTGATAAGAGACCGAGATATTCGATCTTGGTCCAAAACAGCATGTCTCTTACTTCTGTGTGGAGAAGCTCAATCCCATAAAAAAATCCCCAAACAGCGATGGAAAACATCGTGAAGCCTATCCAACGCAAGGAGTCCTTAAACTGGAATCCAATGCTTGCAGAAATCACCCCTACTATCAGCCCGGAAACGAGCAAGATCATTGCGTAAGGATTGCTGATAAACTCCATCAAATAAGGAAACTGGAATTTTAGGGTGGAAAATTTGTACTATTATAGCGTAATAATTGAAACTAAAAAAGACTTGAGCCGAGGCAGGACTTCAAATTTTCAAATTTTAATTTTCAGCCCGATCGGACTGGTGTCCATTTTGACTTTCCTTACACTTTTTCTGGGTATTTGGAGGATTTCCGGTCCCGAACAAAACCCTTTCAATGCTATAATTCTCTCTTTGAGTTTTTGGAAAGATGGTTTTTTTAGCCTTTTGGCATTTACCCTCCAAATGATGATGGTCCTTGCTTTCGGGTTTGCCTTGGCCATATACAGACCAATCAATGAAGCCTTGAGGAATTTATCGGCCAAACCAGGAAACCTATCTGAAGCGGTTCTTTTGGTAGCTGCCGTTTCGCAGTTCGCAGGACTGTTAAACTGGGGGTTTGGATTGATTACCGGGGCTTTGTTAGCAAGGTTTGTTCATCTGGCTTTGGTCGAAAAAAAGCAAAAATCAAATCCTGAATTGCTGGCAGCATGCGGGTATTTAGGAATGGCGGTTTGGCATGGGGGATTATCCGCTTCCTCCTTATTAAGCATAGCGGAGGCCAAGCATGGTTTAGCAAATGAAATTGGGATTATTCCAGTCACAGAAACTATTCTTTCAATCCAAAACCTGGTTGTTACCCTCGGGTTGGTTCTTGTTTTTGGTCTTACAGCCTTTATTATCAGTAAAAAATCTGCCCAAGAATATCAGGAAAATGAAATGCAAAATTTCCCCAGTGTTTCTCAAGGGAAGGAGGATCAATTAGCCCTCTGGTTAGGCCTTTTGTTTTTAGTGATATTGATGCTGGATTTGGTTTTTGGAGGAAATAGGGGATTGTCTTCAATTTCCTTGAATTGGGTGATCTTTTTACTTTTCGGATTATCTCTGATTTTTTATCGATCCTGGAATAATTTTATGATAGCTACCAAAGAGGGATTAAAAAGTTCTTTAGACATTTTCATTCAGTTTCCCTTTTATGGTGGGATAATGGGGGTAATCTTAGGCTCAGGATTGCTCGTTGAATTAGCTGGCTGGACAGCCTCATGGGCAACAGAAAGCACTTTCCCTCTATTTACTTTTTATTCTGCTGCCTTGGTGAATTTTTTCATTCCTTCAGGAGGAGGGCAGTGGGCAGTTCAGGGACCCCTGATTATGAAAACTGCAGAGATTTTAAAGCTTTCCTTTGCCAAAATGGCCTTGGCATTTGCTTACGGAGATCAGATCAGCAATTTACTTCAGCCCTTTTGGGCACTGCCACTTCTTTCCATTTCAGGTGTATCGGTTCGAAAGCTACTTCCATACTGTTTGATGTTTTTTGGGGTTGGAATAGTATTCTTGAGTTTGATGATCTGGCTTTTTCTGTAATTCTAGGAAGATTGAAAATCTTGCCTCTCAGGTCTATCAGGAACCATTGTAATACACGAGAGGTTATCTTTTTGTCTGCTTTTCCCTATATTCGCAGACGAAAAATTGAACCTTTTATCCACCTTAAAATATCCAAACAATGGCTTTTGATATCGAGATGATCAAAGAGGTGTATGCCCGGATTCCCGAGAGAATCGCTGCAGCGAGAAGCGCTGTGGGTCGTCCGCTTACTTTGACTGAAAAAATTCTTTATGCCCACTTGACAGAAGGCGCTGCTTCTCAAGCATATGAGAGAGGAAAATCCTATGTGGATTTTCAGCCTGATCGAGTAGCAATGCAAGATGCTACTGCTCAAATGGCACTTTTGCAATTCATGCAGGCTGGTCGAGACCAGGTAGCTGTACCTTCCACTGTTCACTGTGATCACTTGATTCAGGCTGAGGTAGGAGCGGAAAAGGATTTAAACAAGGCCAAGGACAAAAACAAAGAAGTTTATGACTTTTTGGCCTCCGTCTCCAATAAATACGGAATTGGTTTCTGGAAGCCAGGTGCGGGTATCATTCACCAAGTAGTATTGGAAAACTATGCGTTTCCGGGCGGAATGATGATCGGTACAGACTCCCATACTCCAAATGCCGGTGGTCTAGGTATGATCGCAATCGGCGTGGGTGGGGCTGATGCCTGTGATGTAATGGCTGGCTTACCTTGGGAACTTAAATTCCCGAAACTTATCGGGGTGAAACTTACCGGTAAGATGTCAGGTTGGACTTCCGCCAAAGATGTGATTTTGAAAGTAGCAGGTATTCTTACTGTAAAAGGTGGAACTGGTGCTATCGTAGAATATTTTGGTGAGGGTGCCAGATCACTTTCTGCGACTGGCAAAGGCACTATCTGTAACATGGGTGCAGAAATCGGTGCTACTACTTCTATCTTCGGATATGATGAAAAATCTGCTGCTTACCTACAAGGAACAGGACGTGCAGACATTGCCGAAATGGCCAATGGGATTGCTGAGCACCTGACTGGAGACGCTGAGGTATATGCGGATCCACAGAAATATTTTGATCAAGTAATCGAAATTAACCTTTCTGAGCTTGAGCCACATGTCAACGGACCATTTACTCCTGATTTGGCATGGCCTATTTCAAAATTTGCTGCAGCAGTGAAGGAAAATGGCTGGCCGGCTAAATTGGATGTAGGATTGATCGGTTCTTGTACAAACTCTTCTTACGAAGATATTTCAAGAGCTGCTTCCTTGGCACAACAAGCAGTTGATAAAAAGCTTACTGCGAAATCAGAATACACCATCACTCCTGGTTCTGAGCAAGTTCGTTTCACTGTGGACAGAGACGGCTTTTTGGACACCTTCGGTAAAATGGGCGGTGTAGTTTTGGCTAACGCTTGCGGTCCTTGTATTGGACAGTGGGCTCGTCATGGTGCCGAAAAACAAGAAAAGAACTCCATCATCACTTCTTTCAATAGAAATTTTGCGAAGCGTGCTGATGGTAACCCAAATACACATGCCTTCGTGGCTTCTCCTGAAATTGTGACTGCTTTGGCTATTGCAGGTGATTTGACCTTCAATCCGCTGACAGATACCTTGACCAATGCAGACGGTCAGCAGGTGAAATTGGACGAGCCAAAAGGTCTTGAGCTTCCTACCAAAGGTTTTGCCGTAGAAGATGCTGGATATCAAGCTCCCGCTGAAGACGGATCCAAAGTTCAGGTAATTGTAAGCCCTACTTCTGATCGACTTCAATTGTTGGATTCTTTTCCTGCTTGGGAAGGTACCGACTTGAAAGGCTTGAAGCTTTTGATCAAAGCAAAAGGCAAGTGTACCACTGACCACATCTCTATGGCAGGACCATGGTTGAAATACAGAGGTCACTTGGATAACATTTCCAACAACATGTTGATCGGCGCAGTCAATGCTTATAATGATGCGACCAACAGCGTGAAAAACCAATTGACTGGCGCATATGGAGAAGTTCCTGCCACTCAGAGAGCATATAAAGCTGCCGGAATCGGTTCTATCGTGGTTGGAGATGAAAACTACGGAGAAGGTTCTTCCAGAGAACATGCAGCTATGGAGCCTCGATTCTTGGGTGTACGTGCGATTCTGGTAAAATCTTTTGCCAGAATTCACGAAACAAACTTGAAGAAGCAGGGAATGTTGGCTTTGACTTTTGCCAATCCATCTGATTATGATTTGGTACAGGAAGATGATTCGATTGATATCTTGGGCTTAACTTCATTTGCTCCTGGAAAACCTCTCGAAATCGTTTTGAACCATAAGGATGGATCCAAGGATGTGATCAAAGCCAATCACACCTACAATGAAGGTCAGATCGGATGGTTTAAGGCGGGTTCCGCACTCAACTTGATCAAGGATAATTCTTAATTATAAACTCAACTCCAATAAAAGCCGTGGCAATCTTGTTACGGCTTTTATTTTTCCCTTTTATGAAAATAATCCAAGCTAACTCCTGGAAAGTTTTTTCAATTGCTTTCGCCTTTTTGATCACTTTTTCTCATTGGAGTGTTGCACAAAACGAGAGTGACGAAAGAGCTTTAATTAATGTCAAAAATGGCATTAGCATTTCACAAGACTCTTTATTTCTGCTCAATCTTCGGTTCAGAATGCAAAATCGATTTGGCTTCCGCACCGAAAGTGGGGAGGATTTGTCAATTGAGCAGACAGATTTCAGAGTACGCAGATTGAGATTGCGTTTGGATGGCTATGTGCTAAACCCAAGGATCCAATATTATATTCAGTTAGGATTTTCTAAATCCGATTTAGACTTAGATGGAGGTGATTTTGCTCAGCCTATTCGGGACGCCATTGTCTATTATCACTTCACCAAAAACTTTTATGTTGGATTCGGCCAGTCCAAACTTCCGGGGAATCGTGAACGTGTAGTGAGTTCAGGAAATTTGCAGTTTTCAGATCGATCCATTGCCAATGCAGTATTTACTCTGGATCGCGATTTTGGATTCTTCGGATATTATACTCTGCCTACCAAAGGCAAGGCTATCTACCAACTCAAAGGAGCTATAAACACCGGGGAAGGAAGGAACCCATCCCCGGGAGACAATGGATTGAGTTATACGGGGAGGTTTGAATTTTTGCCATTGGGTAATTTCAAAAACAACGGAGATTATTCCGAAGGTGACTTGGAAAAGGAAGAAAGTCCAAAGCTGTCTTTTGGATTAAGCTACAATTGGAACGAGGGAGCCATGAGATCTCGTGGCCAGCTCGGGGCCTATCTATATGAAAAAAGAGATCAAGAAATCCTCATTGCTGATTTCATGTTTAAGTATTTGGGTTGGGCAGCCATGGGTGAGTTTTTTCAGAGGGACTCCCCAAATCCCTTTACTCAAAATGATTTTGGGGCAACTCGGGTTGTTTGGGTCGGGAAGGGCTATAATTTTCACCTAAGCCGAATGCTAGGAAGAAAATCTGAATTAGCGCTTCGTTATGCTGCAGTACTTCCGAAAAAGGAGTTGCTGGGCTATGAAAACCGCATGGATGAATCAGTAATTGGGTATTCACGTTACCTGAATGGACATAGGATAAAAATTCAGGGAAACCTTGGATATTCTTGGGCAAATGAAAAACCACTGCTGAGAAACACAGAAAATTTTTGGTTTGGGATATTCCAGGTCGAATTTGGAATCTAATTGATTTCAAAAAAATGTATTTATAAATAAAAAAATTTGGTATGAAATACAAATTACTGTATGTTTACCGATGATTAACAAGGATTGCCAAACTCAATAGTAATATCACCCAGGCATAACGTTTTTGATGCAGGATCGAGGAATCAATAGCACTTTCAAAAAGATCATTTACGAATCTTCGGAAATGGTATTTCTTGCTGATGATACCTATCCGTATTCGATTTTTTATGGAAATGAATCCTTTGAAACTCAAATTGGAGAGTCCCTTGAAGAAAGGAGTCTTGTTGGACTGGGCTTGGACATTACTGCCTATATTTTTAAAGAGGAGTTAATCCTAAGTCACGGACCCAAGGATTTCTCATTTCATTTAGAACTTCCACAGGAAAGTGGCTCTAATTATTTCCTTTTTTACAAAGGAAAAGAAGTAAAGACCCAAGGCCTGCCATCCAAAAAGGAAGCTTATAAGTTTTTCTCTTCGGACCTGGATCTGATCGCCATAGGGAAAAATGAGGTCTTGACCTACGTCAATCCATCTGTTTCAGCTGTTTTAGGCTACTCTCCAGAAGAACTATTGCATACCAACCTTTGCCCATTTCTTCTGGAGGAAGAATTGCCTCAAATTCACAGCTTGTGGAAATCGCTGAAAGATGAGCCAAAAACAGTGACTCTAACGGTTAAGTTTAAATCCCGGAATTTTGGATTTAAATCTTTGGAGTGCTCTGTTCGCTTGGAAGGTGATTTATTCTTTGTAATCGCGAGGGATGTTACCCAAAGGGAACAGACCATTCAGGATACAAAAATGCTGGAGAAGCTTTTGAGTGTTTCTTCTGGATATTCTGCTGCTGCCCGTTGGAGCTATTATACAGACTCTGGACTATTGGAGGTAGAATCGAATTCTTTGAAGGACCTCCCGATTGTCAAAACTGGAGGTATTGAAGAGAGTGACCTGTTTGAAAGCCTCAAAGATCGGATTCATAAAATCCTAGAAAATAAGACGAGCTCTGATCAGCTTATTTCTGCAAATCTTGAATTTGATAAAGGCGTTGAGATTGAGCTCTCGGGATTTCAATCCAAGGAAAATAGTTCGGTATTTCTGGGAGTAGTTAGAGATAAATCCAGCTTAAAACAACTTCAAGAAGAGCTCGATTTTCAAAAAATACTCTGGCAAGAAAGTCCTGAGGCAATGCTTGCTGTGGACCAGGAAGGAAATGTTGTTTTCAAAAATCATGAAGCATTACAGATTTTTGGAATTGAAGGGGAGCGAAATCTAATCCATCTGTCAGATCTGAATGTCTTTTTTGAAGAAGGTGAAAGTTGGACAGATTGGGTTAAAATTCCTAGCAAAGAAAAGTTCGTCACCCGATTCTCAACACTTCTGATCAATGAAAAAGGGAATCAGCTGACCTTAGAGGTGGCAACCAAGAAAATTGAAGTTCAAGAAAGAGAGCTTATTCTAATTTCTTTCAGAAATATCTCTGAAAAAATCACCTTGGAAAAATCACTGGAAGAAAGCAGTGACTTCCTCATGAATCTCACCGAGCAGGTGCCTGGTGGATTGTACCAAATGGTGCTGAATTCGGAAGGCCAGATGAATTTCTCTTTCCTTTCAAAAGGTATCAATACGGTTCTTGGACTTTCCCAAAATGAGATTTTGGAGTTTAAGGATATTTCTGTGGCTATCGCCAAAGTTCATCCTCAGGATTTGCCCCAGGTGATTATGAGTTCTGTGGCTTCCGCAAGGAAACTCGAACCTTGGCAGTGTCAATTCAGAGTGAAATCAGAGGATCCGAAAGAGCCTTATCGATGGGTTTTAGGCGCTGCAAGGCCTCAATCCCTTGAAAATGGCGACATGGTGTGGTACGGATATCTTACGGATATCTCCAAGCAGAAAGAATTTGAATCCAAACTGGATGAGGCTAGAAAAACAGCTGAAAAGGCCAATCAGATCAAGTCGGATTTCTTGTCCATGATTTCACATGAATTGAGAACGCCACTGAATGCGATATCAGGGACGGTTTATTCTCTTTTCCAGGAGAATCCGACAGAAACCCAAAAGACAGCCCTCAAGACCATCAATTTTGCTGTCGATAATCTGATTATTATGATTAATGATTTGCTCGATTTTCAAAAAATCGAAGCAGGCAAGCTGACCATAGAGAAAAATCCACTTAACCTACATGAGCTTTTGGATCAGGTAATGAAAGGCTTGTCCTTCCATGCCAAAGACAGTCAAAATAAACTCGAGCTTCATCTTTCCGAAGGGATCAATACTTGGGTAAAAGGAGATAAGACCAGACTTTCTCAAGTTTTGAATAATTTGATTACCAATGCTTTGAAATTCACAGCTAAAGGTAATGTGGATGTCAGCGTTAAATTGGTGTCTCAAAAAGCTCAAAAAATCAAGGTGTATTTTGAGGTGAAGGATACAGGTATTGGAATTGCTCCGGAAAATCAGGATAAGGTCTTCAATGATTTTGACCAGGTAAGACCAAGCTTCAGCACAAAATATGGAGGTACCGGGCTGGGACTATCCATTACCAAGAAACTTTTAGCTCTTATGGGAGGAACAATCTCCCTTGAATCTGAATTGGGTAAAGGAAGTAAGTTTTTCTTTGAACTTGAATTTGACAGGGTTGGGGATGTCCCACAAACCATACCTCCAAGTCCTTTGATAGCAGCCCCTTCTTATGAAGGCCTGCACCTGTTGATGGCCGAAGACAACGACGTCAATGCTTTGGTTTTGGGGAAGATTATCAAAAAATGGGGCTATACTTTTGATCGGGCACTGAATGGAGTAGAAGCTGTGGAAGCAGCAAAAAAAGGAAATTATGATTGTATTTTAATGGATATCCAAATGCCGGAAATGGATGGTTTTGAAGCAACCAAAGCCATCAAAAAGTTTTCGGATTGTCCAGTAATAGCACTTACTGCCGCCGCCAAACTTGAGATCATGGAGAAAATCGAAGAATGCGGATTTGAGGGATTCGTGGCAAAACCCATCGATGCAGCAGAATTATTGAAGCGAATCAAAGAAGTGATTCACGAAAAGAATCACAAATCCTGAGCTTTTTGAAGGTATTCTTTGACCAAGTCCATTTCTGGATACTTGGTCTCCAACTCGGATAAATATTGTAAGGCCGAAATTTTATCTCCTTTTAACACATAATAAATGCCTTTATTTCTCAAGGAATATGGGTTTTTCGGATCCATTTGGATGCTTTGATTGATCAACTGCAATCCTTCCTCCAGCTCTCCAGTGAACAAAAGATAAAGTCCCTTATTGTTGTAGAAATAAGCCTGTCGATTATCCAAGGTGATAGCTTTTTCCACCGCCTGAAGTGCTTGGGAATATTCCTTTTCTTCGAAAAGAATCATGGATCTCAGGTTATGTAGGTTTGGCTCTTCAGGGTTGAGTTCTTCTGCACGATCCAGGATTTGCTTGGCTTTGTTGAATTCTTTTTGATAAAAAAGAATGGTGGCCTGATTTACCAGCAAGTCCGAGTTGTCTGGAGCAAGAGCGATCGCTTTTTCAAAAGAATTGAGGGATTCTGGATAATTTTTGAGCTTTTCTTCTGTCAAACCAGCCAGGAAAAAAGACTTCCAATTCTTATTGTCGAGGTTTTTCAACCTTTCAGCGTCTTCGCGAGCCTTATAAAATTCCCCATTATCCAAATAGGTTAAGCCTCTTTGAAATATTGCCTCGAAATATTCGGGATTTATTTGAATCGCTTTTGAAAAATCTCCGATAGCTTCTTCCAATTGATTGAACCTCAAGTGAGCCAAGCCTTTATTATAATAAGCATCCGCAAACGTGGAGTCCAAGGCAATAGCTTCCTGATAGAATCCGATAGCACTTTTCGGATCGTTTTCCTTCATCTTTTCATTTCCTTTCAGGAGGAATCGGCCTTTTTTGTCTTCCAAACTATCGCAAGCCAAGACAAGACAAATGGAAAATAATAGGATGCAAACTCTACTCAGTATTCTCATCTTCCGGAATATATTTTTTGGAATCTTTTTCTTCGCCCAAAAGTAAGGCAAAAGGCTTGGTGTGCTCAGATAAATCGAAAATTTCCCTCAAAATAGCCAAGGTGGGAATCACGAGGATCATCCCCGCAATGCCCCAGATCGACGCCCCAATCAGCAAGCCCAGAAATGTGATGAAGGCGTTTAGGTTTACATTTCCTCCGACAATTTTTGGGGTCAGAAAATTCCCCTCCAGCATTTGGATGATTTGATATACCCCTAAAATCAGAATAGGGTACAGAATGCTGTCCATCGTAAGGAAAGAATAAATCACAGGCAAGGTCACTCCAATCAAAGGCCCTACATATGGAATTATATTGAGAATGGCGCCAATCAAACCGAAGAAAACGGCATGTTTCACGCCAATGATAGAGTAGGCCGTGATGTTTAGAATAGCCAGAATCACCATGACTTTCCCCACTCCCACAATGTAGTTTTGAATTAACTTTCTCAAACTGGTGATCCTCATTTTCACCAAGGAAGGATCCTTGTCCCGGTAGATCATGACCATCATTTTGGTAAGGTGATCCCGATACAACAAAAGGAAGAACATGAAAACGGGAATCAAAATCAAGCCTGTCAATGAGCCAATCGCATTGAGCGCAAAGGAGGTAATACTTTGACTGTTCTTATTGAGGTATTCGAGGATGGCCTTGGAATCTATCTTTTCCTGTAGGTTTTCCTTTATCCCAAAGGTGGAGTTAAGCCAAGCATCAAATTCCCCAGCCATGACAATTAATCTGTTGGAGACATTACTGAAATCCTTGGTGAAGCTCACCACATTCCCGATGATAAAGCTGATCAGCCCTGCTACAATCACCCCCATCAGTAACAAGGAAATGATGCAGGAAATGGTTCTTGGCACTTTATGTTTTTCGAGATAATTACTAAGCGGAGTGAAAAGAATTGCGAAAAACCCTCCCATAAACAGGGGTACCAAAAGACTTTTTCCCACGATTAAAAAAAAGACCAGCGCGATAATGAAAAGCATCACCGTGAGGGCTTTCAGATAGGCGGGGATAATAAAGGCAGTTGGCTTCATAGCTAAAGGAATCTATTTGAAAATAGCAGGATGTATCCAATTAAACCAGTTAATTAGGAATAAGTCCAGACCTCTTGAGTAATGCTTCCTGCTTAGGTTCTCTTCCTCTGAATCTTTTGAATAGCTCTAAGGGATGCTCAGTTCCCCCGGCAGAGAGGATGTTTTTTTCAAAGGATTGAGCTGTTTCCGAGTCAAAAATTCCTTTTTCCTGAAATAACTCAAAGGCATCTGCATCCAGGACTTCAGCCCACTTGTAGCTGTAATATCCGGAGGAATATCCGCCTTGGAAAATATGCGAAAAGCTGGTACTCATCATCGTTCCCGGAGTTCTGGGGAGAAGATCAGTTTTTTTCATGATCTCTGTTTCAAATTCCTTCAAGTCCGTGATCTGGACTGGGTCTTGACCGTGATAGGCCATATCCAGCAATCCAAAGCTAATTTGTCGGACAGTCAGGTAGCCTTGTTGGAAATTGGCGGCATCCTTAATCTTCTGAATCAGGTCTGCAGGAATTTTTTCTCCTGTCTGATAATGGCGTGCAAATAGATCCAGGCATTCTTTTTCGTAACACCAGTTTTCAAAAATCTGAGATGGAAGTTCCACAAAATCCCAATACACGCTGGTTCCAGAAAGGCTTTCATACGTTCCTCTCGCCAAGATCCCATGTAAAGCATGCCCAAATTCATGGAAAAGTGTTGTCACTTCATTGAAAGTCAAGAGACTTGGGCGGGTTTTGGTAGGCTTGGTGAAATTACAGACGATGGAAATGTGCGGTCGGCTGTCGCCGGATTCGTCACGAAACTGACCTTTGTAGGAAGTCATCCAAGCCCCATTTCTTTTTCCGGGTCTTGGGAAGAAGTCAGCATATAGGACAGCAAGATGTTTTCCTTCCCGGTCCATAACTTCATAGGCAGTCACTTCCGGATGATACACAGGAATTTTTTCATTTTTCTGAAAAGTGATCCCATATAGTTTTCCGGAGGTCAAAAACACCCCTTCGATTACATTTTCGAGCTGGAAATAGGGTCTCAATAACTCATCATCCAATGCATATTTTTCTTTTTTAAGAAGCTCTGAATAATAGGCAAAATCCCATTTTTTCAAATCCTCCAGTCCGTCCAGGTTTTTTGCAAAATCTGCAACTTCTTTGACATCTTGCTCTGCTTTTGGCTTTGCTTTTTTCAAAAGTGATTCCAAAAACTCAAGGACTGATTCCGGGCTTTTTGCCATTCTTTCCTCTAATACAAAAGCTGCATGGGTAGAATATCCCAAAAGTTGAGCTCTTCGGTGTCGGAGAGTCAAAATCTGTTTGATGTTTTCCTGGTTATCCAGTTCGTCCCCTTTGGAAGCTTTGGTGTTGAAAGCCATAAAAAGGGTTTTTCGCAATTCCCTGTTTTTGGCATAAGTCATTGCCGGGATATAGCTTGGATAGTCCAGCGTGAAGGCCCACATTCCTGGCTTCCCTTTTTCTTCTGCAATCTGTGCCGCTGCCTCCTTGATTCCCTCAGGAAGGCCTTCCAAGTCTGATTCATTTTCTACAAAGTGGACAAACTTGTTGGTCTCGGCGAGTACATTTTCTCCAAACTTGAGACTGGTTTGTGCCAATTCTTGGTCAATTTTCCGCAATTCATTGGCTTGCTCAGGAGAAAGTTTGGCTCCGTTTCGGACAAAGGATTTGTAGGTTTTATCCAAAAGTGTCCATTGTTCCGGAGTAAGCGATTCTTTTGCGCTGTTTTGAAAAACTTGCTCCACTCGCTGGAAAAGCTCTTGGTCCAACAGAATGTCATTTGAGTGTTCTGTCAAAAGAGGAGAAATTTCCCGCGCCAACTTTTGAATTTCATCATTGGTCTCTGCGGAATTTAGATTGAAAAAAGTAGCGGAAATAACTCCGAGTTTTTTCCCAGAACGGTCCAAGGCTTCGATGGTATTTTCGAAGGTTGGCAGAGGTTCTGTTTTAATTTTTTCAATTTCTTCCTTAGCCAAACAAATGGACTCCTGAATGGCCGGTAGAAAATGTTCTGTTTGGATTTGATCGAATGGAGGGGTATGAAAAGGCGTGGCAAATTCTGCCAAAAGTGGGTTAGTCATAGCGTTGTAATGTACTTTACTCGGTAATTAAACTGGGCTTTCCCATTTGGGTTCCAGCAAATGGCCGACTTTTTTTAATTCAGCATCCAATTTACCAATTTGTTCAGTAAAGCTCTCCAATTGCCAAGGGTGAAACTTGATAGTTAAAGACTCTTGTATGCTTTGATCATAAGAATCAAAATCTCCTAACCCGAAGTATGCCTCAGCCCGGTTGACTAAAATCCAATACTTCTGGGCATTGTAGTATTCTTGTAGTTCTTGGCCTTCCTTGGTTCCATTGTTGATCAGTTCTTGGTCATTTTCTTCTTTTTCAGAGATTAATTCCCAGTCTCTTTCACATAAGACAAGAATTCTTTGCCAAGTCCGTCTTGCAAAAACCAAGTCTGCGATTCTTTCCTGATCCTTGTCTACTAAAGAGGAAGTAGCGTGATAAACCAGAGTCAAGGCAAGGTTGATTCCGTTGTATCGATTGTTCAGTAGATAGTAACTTCTTTGGTAATACAAAATAGAATCCTCTAAATGATTGGCTCCTTCACCGCATTCGTAAAGCTTTTTCTTCACTGCACCTGCCGAGGAGACAGTCTCGGGATCATTAGTATGAGCTAAATTGATGGATTCGAGAAGTTTCAGTGACTCGTATAGGGAAGCTACCAAATTTGGCTCAGCGGCCTTGTAGGTGGTAAAAGCAAGCCGATGAATAATGTAAACGTCCTTTTGTCCAGAGAGGAGCAGGGCTGATTGAAACAAATGCTTGGCTTTGGAAAACTCCTTGGTGTCTATGGCGTCTTCAGCCTCTTGAATGATCAGAGATAGTGCTTTACCAACCTCCGGGGGTGGAGAAGTACGGTCAGATTTTTCCACAGCCTTTTCAATTTCGGCCTGTAGTTTAGGAGGAATCAGGGAGTTGAGGTAGGTATAGACCGGACTATCGGGTTCCTTTTTATCCAAGACTTGTTGGATGACATTTCCCAATACTTCCCGAAACCTTTCCACTTCCTCATAATCTATGGCATCTCCGAGATGCTGATACCCATGAATCAGAATATGGTTCAAATCAAAGGGATACATCAATTTATCTTCGGAAATCACCAAAGTGGTATAAGGCCGAAGGGCATGTCGGACTCCCAGCTCATAAACCGCATTGGCATTCAGTGTGGAAAGGTCTGCAATGACCAAGTCAGCTTGGAGGAGCTCCCGGTACATTTGAACATCAATGGATCCAGAATGGGTAATTTCATCTGCCCTGACACACTCCAATCCCTTGGATTCCACAACGGGCTTGATCAACAATCGGTAGGATTTGTTGAGGTCAAGTTTTCGGCCATTGATGTAATCGGTTTTAGTGCCAAAACCCATCACCACGAAACACCTTTTGTTTGAATTAGTCATTTTGAAAAAAATAAGTTGAAAATCAGTGAGTTTCACAAATATTCTGAAAGCTACAGGTTTAAAAAAGGATTTTTTGCAAAAATGAGATTTTAAAGAAGGATTGATAAGTAAACACTTGTTCCGGGAACCGAATAATTTTCAAGAAAAACATCGTGAAAAAGAGTCTACTTACTTATTTATCGGTCTTTGGATTTCTGGGAATTGTTTATGGGCAAATCGAAACTGAGCCTTTGCAGTTTAACAAAAACGGTTCTTTGGTTTGGATTGAGTTGACCAATGGAGCGAGTCTTGGAAAGGGATTACTTTGGAAGGTGGCTGAGGATTCGATTCATTTTGTGGAATATTCGAATTTCTCCAAGGATATTCAGTACGATGAACCTCCAATTTTAAAAGTTCATTATTCGGAAATTGCCTATTTAAGAACTGTTCCTAGAAAAGCTATCAAAAAGAACATGATGATCGGTGGGGCGATTGGGGCGGCAATGGGACTTGGAGTAGGTTTAGGTGCAACCGAAAATCCAGAACCTAAAACCGTTCCAGTCCAAACCATAGGGGGGTGTATATTTGTATTCTGTATTCCTTCAGGCACCCAGTATATTGTGGAAGATGAGCCCAAAGATGCGGTAACTGTGCTGCTGAAAACTTTTGCCTTTACTGCTGTGGGTGTAATAACGGGGGCGATTTTAGGAAATTCTAAAGCAGTAAAATCAAGAATTGAGGGATCTCGAGAAGCTTTCTATGCGCTTTCTAAGGAGCTAGAAAGCCAAGCATTTTGGATTTCCTCTGAAAATGTAAAATCAAAGAATCCTTCCACCCAAACCATGAACCCATGAAAAAGCTGTTACTTTTTTCTGCCTTCCTCTTGTGTCTAATAGCCGCTTCGACAATGGCTCAAACCACACCCAGAAAATCTTTCAACAGAAAAGGTTATCAAGCCTGGGTAACTTTGTCCAATTCCGCAATTGTTCATGGCTTGCTATGGAGTGTGGATAGCTCATTTGTAGAGATTAAGTCGGATCAATCCAAAAAATGGAAAAGTCCAGATTCGAAAGCTCAAATTCTTAAAATTCCTGTGGAAAAAATACAATCCATTCGGACAAAAAAAGTCCATGCTGTCCTAAAAGGATATGGATGGGGAGCAATCATTGGAAATAGCCTAGGTTTTGCCGTCGCAATCCCAATAGAAATTTCCGAGCCGAACGAAGGATATATACTCATTGTTCCCATGATGGGCTTAGCAGGATCATTTACTGGACTGATTGCCGGATCCCTCCCAGACAGGACATTTAAGGTGGAAGGAAATATAAATAACTATGTCAGCATACTTCCGGATCTAAGTAAAAGAGCATTTTGGAAGTGGTAAACAAAAAAAGGCCTGACGTTTTTGTCAGGCCCTATTTTCAATACTCAAAATCACAACTCATCGCATCCATTCCTATCGGTGCTCCATCCGGAACGCTCAGGGTGGATTGTGGAGTAAGTTCTTCCGGTAGTTGCAGATAGGCTTTGATTTTTTGAGACAAATATTCTCTATGCGCCTGAAGCAATGGGGAATTTCCTCCTGCCAAGGAAGCAAGCTGACTCAGGTGCTTTCGAGTCAAGGCTCTTACTGTTTGGCTGGCATTTGCATTTTTGGAAAGTCCAATCAAATAATCTACATACTTGGCTTCTGTCATCAATTTAATCTCGCTTTGCAAGCCAGAAGGTAGTGTATTGGAGAAAACCTGATCTTTCACCTTGTTCAAAAGAGATTCAAAGCCAGGTAGAGAATTGTCTTGAAGATTTTGCAAATAAACCCGATTAGCTCGTCCAGATTCAAATAGGAATCCAAAAGCTGTTTCCACTACATTTTCAGCCGGAGCTATTGGGTCAAAAACAGGTCCGGTTCTGGATGGAAATGTTTCCCTGGTTTTTCCATAGCCATAGGGTCTGGGTGGAATCAATGCCAAAACATGGCTTGGTACCTCCAGTTTGGAAGGAGAAATAGAAGTCAAAATAGCGGCAATCGCTTCATTCTGGTCTTTTGCGGGTATCCATTTTTGGTTGGGCTGATTGTCTCCTTTCACTTTGTAAGTAAAATCCAATCCTCCAACGAGTTTGGAGGTAGCTTCCAGCTGGTAGCGATGCATCAAGTAAAGTGGCACAAATACTTCTTCCAACAAGGCCTGAGGTTCGCCGGTCCTGATGGCATTTAAGCCAAAAGTTTTCATTCGATTTTCTCTCAGTTGAAGTAATCTCAGGAGTTCTCCGGAAGCGGATGCTCCATTATCCCAAAGGTGTGAGCGAGGATGAACTCCACTTGGATTACGGGAATCGGAATCAGTGATAAATTCATGGCCTGCGGAATAGGTATCCTGCAAAGTTTTTTCCAAAAAGTCCTTTTCAGATTGTCCCGGAGCAGGAGTTCCATATCCGTATTTGATGGCCCACTTATCCCACTCTCCAATTCCCAAGTCATAGGCTTGGCTAAAGTCTAGGTTTCCGCTTGCATCTTGTGTGATCAGGGGATGAGGGTAGTCCATCACAGAGGATCTTCCCACCGCCGAGGTAGCATAGCTATGTGCCAATCCGATGGTATGACCAATTTCATGGGCAGATAGCTGCTTCAAGCGAGTCAAGGCCATTTCCATCATTCTAGGATCCAAAGGTTTTCCGTCTTCGAAGGGCTGCAAAAGTCCCTGAGCAATCAGGTAATCCTGCCGGACTCGCAAAGAGCCCAATGAAACTTGACCTTTGATAATTTCACCGGTTCGTGGGTCTCGGACACTAGATCCATAAGACCATCCTCTAGTGGATCGATGCACCCATTGAATGACATTATATCGGATATCCATCAGGTCCATGCCTTCTGGAGCCAGTTCTACTCTGAATGCGTTTTTGAACCCAGCTGCTTCAAAAGCCTGAGCCCACCAGTTTCCCCCTTCAATCAAGGCCGAAGCGACTGGTTCTGGCGTTCCTCTATCTAGGTAGTAAACAATCGGCTCTACTGGCTCTGACACTGCAGCAGAGGGGTCTTTTTTCTCTAGCCTATGTCTGGCAATAAATCTTTTGACCAATGGCTCATCGATAGGAGTGGTGTAGTCTTGATACGTGATGCCGAAATATCCAGCCCGTGGGTCAAACTCTCTTTTTGCATAAAGTTCAGGAAGCTCAATGAAAGAATGTCTCATTCTAACGGTCACGGCCTCCGGTGTGGGAGTTACAGATCGAAGATAGCCTCCGGCTCCAGTGCCTGTTAAAGTAATGGTAGCCTCTATTTCAGTGTTTTTCGGAAAGTTTTTGGTGGTCTCATAATAAAGACCGGAACGGCTCGCATCTACGCGATATGTTCCTTGCCGAGATCTGCTCAAGGACTCACTTACTCCATGGGCGTCTTGGAGGAAAAAGTTGGTTCCGTCCACAATCATTTTGTCGCCTTCAGTTTTTACAATTTCAAATCCCCAAAGAGCGGATTCGGCAAAGGCATCTTTGATGGATTTTGCTTCGTAGGGATTGTCGGTATAGGCGCGGAAACCGTAGTTCTTGTGAACCATAAGGATTTTATTTCCGGTTTTTCGGAATTCAACCACCCGATCATCTCCAAGTTGACCACGGTCAAGACCAATGTCATTGGATCCTACGCCTGCAGTAAGAGAATTCACATAAAGAAATTCTTTGTCCAAAAATGGGATTTCGAGATAGATTTTTCCTTTTTCCTCATCTAGGTAAAAAGGCACAAAACCTTCTTTTTTACTCATTTTTGTAAAATCTGGTGTTTGGGAAAAACCAGAAACTGCCCAAAGCATCAAAAAGAGTAGGGATAGTGGTGTTTTTTTCATAGGGTAATTTGCTTTGGCTACAAATTATCAAAAAATAAGGTCGGGCTATTCACCATTAATGGAAAAAATCACCTCAGCCAGTATCTGATCATCAAAGCAGAGTCAGTTTGCCTGGATCCGGAAATTTCCTGAAGTCCAGAGCTAATGGTTTTGCGATTGGTGTAGCTGGTTCTGGCAATCCGAAAATATGCCGTCAATTTTTCCCCGAAACTGTATTGTCCCAAAAGATAATAGCGAACACCCCGACCATAGAAACTTGGAATCGAAAAAGTCCAGAGCACATTGTTTTCAAAACTGTAAAGCCGGTTATCATAGTCGACTGCATCAAAAAGAGCCACTCTTCCAGAGATTCTCCAGCTTTGGAAATTGGCCTGTAAATCCTGCAGAATCATAAATCCAAACGTTTTTTTATCCAAAATTTCAACTTGGCTCCAGAGGATTCTGGATCGTAGGAATACTATTTTATCGACCTGGTTTTCCAAACTTAAGGTTCCATTCCATTTTGTTATTGGATGGACCTGATAATTAGAGGTAAGGGTGAAAATACTGGAAAGGTTGCGGTCTTTTTCCTCTCTTCTGATTTGTGCAAAAGCAACTAAACTCCTTCTGGGTTGGTAGGTAATCCGGCCTAAAGCTTCAGTCCCTTTCGAGGGCGAATAGACTCTGTATTTGAGCCAAGGGAAATGGAAATAATCATAATACAGATTGATTTTCCAGATTTTGCTGGGGCGATATTGAAATCCCATGTAAAGTCCCTGTTCATTGATCGGACGAGTATTTTCAGAAAATCCCGAGGAATAAAAACTATGGAAATCTCTGCTGTAGTTTCTCCAAAGAATAGATAAATCCACTTCTTTGCTCAAGCTGCTCAAAAGCCCTAAGACAGTTCCGGTACCTCCACTTTTGGAAATAGCTGATTCACCAAAAAAGAAAAAGTTTCTCCAATTGCGACTTAGGTAGATACTTCCAACTTGATTGTTTTTTCCAGAAAATTCAAACTGGTTGTAGGTAGTTTGAGGTTTGATTAAAGGCGCGCTAAAGGAGGTCGCCAAAAAATTAGCTCCACCCAGCCATTTTGAAGATTTGGACTGGTATTGAATATTGGCGCCCAAATTCAATTCTTTGATTTTAGATTTCGTATCCAGTTCACTTTGGGTTCGATGAAGGCCAGTTTGGGAAAGTGAAGTAATGATATCTTGCCTGTTTTCTAAAGAGTCGAAAGCGGTCGAAATCCTGCCATCTCGAGGAGCCTTAGAGAAAATCATGGTCAATTGCCAGTTATTTAATGTCCTGGTAATCCCTATTCCTCTAAAAAAACCAAATTCCAAAGCGGCAGTATAGGGGAGGAGTCCAAAGCTGCTTCTCCTGACTGTAGGGACTGTTTCGGCGCCTTTCCCTAAGGTATATCCAGCTCCAAACACCAATCCTTGCCCAAATCCAGCCTGGAAATCGCCTACCGTGATGGTTTTCCACTTTTTCCAGTAATATTTCGTGAAGTGGTAAGAAAGGAAGTTAAACCCGTACCTGTTGGTCTTCCGATCCCAGGTAAATTGCTCCCCGGGATCTTTTTCCAAGGTAAAACCTATACTAAAATCTCTTGCCTGCTGGGTTCGATACCGGAGATAAAATTCATTTGGATCTCCTAGGTATCGCGAACTTATTTTGCCGGAAGAACTGGTATCTGGGGGAGTATATCCTTTTCTGGTCTCCCAAGTTCGTTTATGTCTGAAGACTATATAGGAATTTTCGGCCTCCAAAACTCTATTTAGAAATGGCTTTGAATTTTGTGAGTGATCCTCCAAAGTGATGAATGGAAGTAAAGTTTCTATGGTTTTTAAGTCCCAATCCGGAATAGCTTGGAGCTCATAAATGGAAAGAAAATTACCTAAAAGCTTTCGGTATTCTGCCAAAGAGGTCAGTTGCTGGGGAGAAAGAAGGTATGTTGCCTGGAGGATTTCCAAATCTGCCTTATTGATGTTGATTGGGTTTTGGTAGAGTTGAAAAAGATGCTCGTAGATGGATTCGTAATCCAGGTCTTCTTCCTGAACGGGAAATAATCGCTCGATGAAAGATTCCAGATCAATGGTTTGACTTCCTTTTCTCTGACAGAAGGCTAAGCTTTGGATAAAGAGTAAAAGACAAACCAAGCAGGCTTTCATGGTTCTTTCAGGTTTAAGTTCAGGCTGAAATGATGAGAGCTGCCCAGATTGGAGTTTTGCCCAAAGGCATAATCAAACCCCATCCGATTATTTTTGGCTCCAAAACCAAAGCTTATCCGTGCAGGATTGCTGGAAATTCCAGTCCGTAAAATCAGCCATTCGGAGGGAAGATATTCCAGAGCCATTTTGGCCAAGGCAGGAGAGTCTGCCTCCTTTTCTATTTCTGTATAGATTCCGACAGATTTTGAAGGGAGATAAGAAATCCCCATTTGGATGAAAGTAGGGATTCTTTGTCCAGTGTTTTTGCTGAATTTTGCCCGGTTAATGTTGGAAATATTCGCTCCGAAATAGGTTTTTGGACCCAGTTCTGCTTTTCCTCCCAAGGATATCAGCAATGAATTTCCGGTACCAAAGCCTTCGATTTGAGTCTGTAGCCAATCGATTTTTGCACCGAAGCTCATGATTCCAAATGTGTTTGAAAATCCTGCTCCGACTAAATGCTGGTTGAAAAGCTCTCCTCCAAAGCGGCTAATTCCCAATCCTACCGTTCCAACTTCTGTTTTTATGCCGGACGCCAAGCTAAATGTCCCCAGTTCTTTTAGTCCGTATCGATGATCGTATCCAGATACTATTTGAGTTTCCTTCATTCGGTCCAACGCACCGATATGATTAAAATAGCTCCAGGAATCGCTGAGATTGACTTTGAGATTACCCATTCCTTGGCTTCGAGCTCCTTGGGCTTGAGAGAATGGGTCTGTTTGGCAAAATGAAAATGAAACCAAAAGACCCCAGAAGCATAGAAAAAATAATGGCTTCATAGGCTAAATAAAAAATCTAACCTAAGTTACTTAAAACACTAGTGCTTTGTCAAGCAAAAATTAAAATGGTGCTTTGAAATTGAAGAAGAAATTTCCTTCCCCTTGGTTGTTGAATGAATATTCAAACCTTAGAACCGAGTCGTAAAATCCGACTACGTCAATTCCAGCGCCATATCCAAAGAGGTATTTGTTGGTCAATCTGGCATTTTCGGGGATTCTGTTTCTGTCTGTGACAAATCCATGATCAAAGTTTGCGCTTAAGTACATCTTGAAAGGCAAAGTGCTGAATTGTTCCAGTCGCAAATAGCTTGATAAGTCAAAGGCAACATCCAGAAACTTAAACCTCATGCTGTTTTTTTGGACATACAACTGCTGCCCTTCGATGACATTGAGTTCATATCCTCGGATAAAATTGGGGTTGTATCCGATGCCTCTTACGAGGGTGTAGGGTTGCCTATTGCTCAAAAACCAAGCTGCTGTAAGTCCGCCTGCATAATGGAATTTATCGCTCAACGGGATATACTTGTTGGCGACCACATTGAATTCAATTTCATTAATGTCCTCGCTGGAAAACAGTCCGTATTTAGTTCCGGTCAATTGCAATAGTTCTCCATCTGTGGCATAGGCAACATTATCTCTTCGGTCATGGCGGAAAGAGTATTGAAGATAAAAGTAGCGCAGACTATTCCCTTCATTTTGAAGGTAATTGGGGTTTTCTACCAGCACGTCCTTATTCAGCCAAGTATTATTGTATCCCAAGGTGGCAAAATGGAAATTGTAAAAAGTCCTCCTGAAGGTATATCGCAGGGCTCCCGATAAGTTTTTCCTTAAAATGTCCTCAGTTTCATTGGTAAAGAATACCTGACGATTAAATTCTGAAGCGATGGGAATGGTCTTTTGATCAGTATAGGTCAGCTGAATAGCGAGGCCATGCTTTTGATTTTTGTCGATATATGGCTTTGAATAGAGAAGGTCAAAAGCCTTGGTAAACCCGAACTGGGCCATGAATCGAAGTTTTTCATTCCTTCCCCCTACGTTGGCATGATTGATCCTAATCCCATAATTCACCCTGGATAAGTCCCGGCCTTGATTGGTCCACCACTCGGCAAAGTTTCGGTCTGCGAGTTGAAAAATGATTGAGGGCAAAATATACCATCGCTCTTTGACCGAAATAAGGATTTCTACTTCTTCATCTCCGGTGAAAAGTGGTGTCACTTCTACTTCGGTAAAGAGTCTAAGGTTGTAGATTTTCTGTTCATCAGCCTTGATGATTCCCAAGAATGTTTCCCAATCGTAATAATAATCCGTTGTGAAATCCAGCTCCCGAAGAATGATGTTTTTTTCGGTTTTCTGATTGCCGATAATGTAGATGTTGTTCACTTTCACCCGCTCAGGAGTGGAAGGATTAACAGGGGCATAGCTGGTGTCTTGTCCTAGACAAATCAGGCTAGGCGAACCTGCCATTACCAGCAGAAAAAAGAATATGTAAGTGATAAAACTTCTCAAGGGAATTCTGTTTCACTAATTTTGGTTATCGATATGCCCAACAAAAAAGGGATTTCCCGTCAGATGGTCAAAACTTACTTAAGAAAGATAGCCATATTTCCAGTACTGGTTTATCAATATACTATTTCTCCACTCTTTCCGTCAAGCTGCCGGTTTACTCCTACTTGCAGCCAGTACATGAAAGAGGCTATCTTAAAGCACGGCGTGCTCAAAGGATCTTTTCTTGGGTTTAAAAGGATCGGTCGATGCCATCCTTGGGGAGGGCATGGACATGATCCTGTCCCTTAACTCTTTTCTGGTTTTAAGCCATTTTTCCAAGCCCGGATGATCAAGAATACTCCGATGATCACGAGAGGGACACTGAGGATTTGACCCATATTAAACTGCATTTCTGATTCAAAGTCCACTTGAACAGCTTTGAAATATTCCCAGAAAAAGCGCATTCCAAAGACCGAAATCAAGAATAAACCTAAGAGTAAGCCCTCCGGTATTCTAGACTTATATTTTACCCAAATCCCCAAAAGGATCAAGAATATGAGGAAATATGAAATCGACTCGTAGATCTGTGTTGGGTATTTTGTCCTTCCAAATGTCTTTACAGTAACCAGATACTGATTGCTTTGTTCCTGTATGCTAAAGTCCAGTGGAGTCTCTACAGGCTCGGCGAGGTATTCTTTAGAAGAGTTGAATCGGGTCAGCGCGTATTTGATGTCCTGAGCCAAGATTTCTTCCAGGGTCTCTAGGGTATAATTTCCTTTTTCGACGATGATTTCAAAGTTGACCGGAACGATTCCATTGCCAGTTAATTCAGCTGCTCGATCTTCCGGTTTGTAAGCATCAATGGATAGAATAGGTACTTTCAAAGACTCCAAAATCTCCTCTGCATCTCTAGCGTACACAAAGCCATAATCAGTTCCGGTATCTTTTCCTCCAATTTCTGAGTTCATCAGATTTCCAAATCGGATCAAGGCACCCGTCATGGCCGTGACAATAACGATTCTGTCCACTACCCAAAGGTAACTTTGCCCCGGAGTTCTTTTGGAGTACAGCCAAAGTGCAAAAAGAATCGCGATTGCTGCTCCGTGGGAGGCCAATCCACCTTCCCAAACCTTTAGGATTTCTATTGGATTGCTCAGGTATTTATCTGGCTCGTAAAAAAGCACGTGTCCCAATCTCGCTCCAATGATGGTAGCTAAGACCATATAAATAGTCAGTTTATCTACCAACTGCTCATTTTGGCCTTCTTTTCTAAAAAAGTAAACCATGAATTGTTGGGAAATGATAAAGCCCAATGCAAAAAGTAAGCTGTACCATCTTAGTCTTTCAAATCCAGAGAAAACAGCTTGATTTGGGTCCCAGACCACATAGGAGAGGAAAGTGTCTAGCATAATTTTGTGTTTATAGCTGGTCTAATTCTTTCAGTTCTTCTTCATACCCACCTGACAAAATCGGGAATCTGTACCAGGTTTTCGGGTCCACGTTAAATTCATCCAAATGAAAAGAAGGCGCAAGGCGCTCTCTTTTCCATTGATTTCTCGACCAAAGTCGGAAGAATTTTTTAATGTATTCCTTTAGTTGGGCATCATCTACCTCAATTTCTTCTTTTATCAACAGGAAAATGTCGCCAGGAGACCTCCTGTCCCGAATGGCTAACTTTTCAATTTCCACAATCAGAGAGTAGGGCATAAGATCCTTCTCATCCGTTTGCGTTCGCTCAATAGGGCGAAGTTCGGCGGTTGGTGTTAAGGAATTGACTGCGGAGAGCCCAGGACGATCAAGGTTTTTTTCAGCCCACTGGAGCCAATGCAGGATAAAATGTTTGTCCACTGCAGCAATAGGGGAAATACTTCCGCTCGTATCTCCATCCATAGTCGCATAGCCCACGTCGCCTTCGCTTCTATTGGAAGTGGAAAGCAATAAGGCATTATTCAAGTTTGCCAGCATCCAGATGATCGGAGACCTACTCCTTGCCTGTATATTTTGCAAGGTAATGTCATCCTGATCCCAAGTGAGTTTTCGGCCAATCGCAACCTCGATCTTTTGGGTATAAGACTGAACTTCCTCGTCTATGGTCCAAGCATAAAACTTTGCGCCTAGACTTTCGGCCAATGTTTTGGCCGAATTGAAGGTGTCATCTGAGGAATTTCGAGTTCCTTGATAGGCCGTGGTCAAAAGTTTTCCAACCAATTCTTTTTCAGGATCGGTGGTTTGTAGCTCGAAAGAAATGCCAAGCTTTTGGATAAATCTTTCCAAACCCAATTCCTGAATCCCTCTCCTGACCATTTCGGCAACCAAAACGGCGATCGTGGAAGAATCAGCCCCTCCTGAAAGTGACAAGACGAAACCTTTGCTTTTACTTTTTCTCAAGTAATCAAACAATCCCAAAGACGAGGCCTGAACGAACTCCCATTCTTTCGAAAGTATTTGTGCCGGGGCTTGGAGTTTATCTTCTAAGTCAAATGTCAGCACCTGAAAATCCTGAAAAGAGAGCAGTTGGTTTCTTCCCAAAAGTTTGCCCCCCTTTGCAAGAAGAATTTCCCCATCGAATATCATTCTGCCTGCTTCATTTCCCAACAAGTTGGCATAGGCATAGTAGCAATTGAAGATCTTAGAACTTGTTTCAATCAGGTCTTTTCGCTCTTTGGTCTTATTCATTGCAAAATGCGAAGCGCTTGGATTAAAGATCAGGTCAATTTTTCTGTCTTTCAATCTATACCCGGGCCGGATAGGACCTCGCCAGGCATCTTCACAAATTTCAAATCCATAATGAACTCCCTTTTTATGGAAGGTAAGGTCTCCAAAAGGGATTTTTTGTCCATCTACCTCGATCTCGATTTTTTCATGGGCCTGCCAAGGGGTGAACCATCTGAATTCATAGTGAACTCCATCGATGGCCATGTATTGCTTTGCCACAAAACCAAGGAGTTTTTGGTTTTCAATTACGGCTACGGTATTAAAAACCTTTTCCTGTATTCGGACAGGCAGACCTACAACAGCGGTGATTCCTTCACATTGAGGAATCAATTTGAGCAGTTTGGCCAGAGCTTTTTTGGGAAACCAATAGCTTAGAAATAAATCCTCGGAGCCATATCCGGTGATGGATAGCTCTGGAAAGCAGACAATATCAGCCTTTTCTTTTTTAGCAACCTCAAGGGCCTGAATGATATGCGAAAGGTTACCTTCCCAATCCAATGGAGTTTGGTTGACAGTAGCACAGGCAATTTTCAAAGGAGCCATAGGAGTTAGTTAAGCAATCCGAGATCTTCACAGGCATTTTTAGAGGCGTCCTGTTCGGCCTTTTTCTTGGTGGAGCCTTTTCCTTTGGCGATAGCTACTCCATCTACGATCAATTCCACAACAAATTCCTTGAAGCGCTGGTTGCCGTTGACTTGGACAACTTTGTATTCGGTGGATTTACTTTCTTTTTGAGACCACTCAATGATTTTGCTTTTGTAATTGGAAACGGTGCTGATCATGCTTTCCAGGTCCATGTGAATCAGGATTCGGCTAAGGATTAACTTTTTGGAAAACTGATAGCCCCGATCCAGATAGACTGCGCCTAAGAATGCCTCCAAAACATCTCCATAAAGAGATTTGTTTCCGGTAAATTGACGGCTGTCGATGACTAATTCCAAGGTGTTTTTGAGGCCAATTTTGATGCCTACAGAATTTAAGGTCTCCCGGTTTACCAATTTGGAACGGGTTTCTGTCAAAAATCCCTCATCCCGGAAAGGGAATTTTTGAAAAAGGTACTCAGCAATTACAGCCCCCAAGATCGCATCTCCCAAAAATTCCAGCCGCTCATTAGAAATCCGAAAACCCTGATGGCTTTCTAATCCAAGCCCTGCCGGAGTGAGTGCAAGTCGATATAGGGATAAATTTAAAGGCTTGCGTCCTATGATCATTTTGATCGAGGAGGCAAGCCTTTTGTCTTTTGAGCTGAAGAAGAGTGTATGAATTCCTAGTTTATGGAAAATTTTCACTCTTATCCGTTGTATTTTTTGAAGATGACAGAACAATTGTGTCCACCAAATCCAAAGGTATTGCTCAGAGCGTAGGTGATATCTCTTTCCTGCGCTTTATTAAATGTAAGATTGAGCCCCGGATCAAAAGATTCATCATCGGTGAAATGATTGATCGTAGGAGGGACAAGACTGTTTTGAATCGCAAGGATACAGGCAATAGCTTCTACGGCTCCGGCTGCTCCTAACAAATGTCCTGTCATTGATTTGGTACTGCTGATATTAAGTTTGTAAGCATGCTCCCCAAATACTTTTAGAATAGCTTTGGTTTCGCTTACATCACCCAATGGGGTAGAAGTACCATGAACATTGATATAATCAATTTCCTCTGGCTTTAATCCAGCGTCTTGGAGGGCAATTTCCATCACGCTACTAGCTCCCAATCCTTCCGGATGTGGTGCTGTGATGTGATTTGCATCAGCGGTCATTCCGCCTCCCACCAGTTCGGCATAGATTTTTGCGCCTCTGGCTTTAGCATGCTCGTATTCCTCGAGGATCAAAGCGCCAGCACCTTCTCCCAAAACAAAACCATCTCTTTCTTTGTCAAAAGGTCTGGAGGCTGTTTCTGGAGATTCATTTCTTTGAGATAATGCCTTCATGGCATTAAATCCACCTATTCCAGCTTCGGTAACCGCCGCTTCTGAACCTCCACTGATGAAGATGTCAGCTTTTCCAAGACGGATGTAGTTGAAAGCATCAATCAAAGCATTAGTGGCAGAGGCACAGGCAGAGACTGTGACAAAGTTTGGTCCTCTAAAACCATATTTGATTGAAATAAATCCCGCTGAGATATCAGCGATCATTTTTGGGATGAAGAATGGATTGAATCGGGGAGTACCATCGCCTTTGGCGAATTCTGTAACTTCCTCTTGGAAGGTTCTTAATCCTCCAATTCCGGAACCCCAAATCACGCCCGCTCTGGATTTGTCAATACTATCTAAATCGATTCCCGAATCTGCCATGGCCTCATCTACTGAGATCATCGCATATTGGGTGAAAGGATCCATCTTTCTTGCCTCTTTCTTGTCGATAAAGTCTTCAACGTTTAAGTTTTTGACTTCGCAGGCAAATTGGGTCTTGAAAAGTGAAGCGTCGAACCGAGTGATAGGCGCAGCGCCGCTCACACCAGAAGACAAGCCTTTCCAAAACTCTTCTTTGGTGTTGCCAATTGGTGTGAGAGCACCTATACCCGTTACAACAACTCGTTTTAAATTCATGTGCTGAATTTAATTGGAAATTATTTTACGTTGGCCTCAAGGTACGTGATCGCCTGTCCAACAGTGCCGATTTGCTCAGCCTGATCGTCAGGGATAGAGATGTTGAATTCTTTTTCGAATTCCATGATCAACTCTACCGTGTCAAGTGAATCAGCGCCCAAATCATTGGTGAAGCTAGCTTCCATAGTCACTTCAGACTCTTCTACGCCAAGTTTGTCAACAATGATGGCCTTTACTTTTTGTGCAATTTCAGACATTTTGTGATCAGTTTAGTTAATAACACTCCGCAAAGAAATATATTTAATGCCTAATTGACAAAGAAAAGATTCAAGTAAATTTTTGAGCAAGGAACTCGCTCTTGCCTGTAAATTTTTATCCCTAACTTTGTTCTGATCTCGATTCTTCCCCAATGAAGAAGGCAAAATTATTCATAGAACCTGCATTTGATTTTGAATTACTGGGACTTGTGTCTCCGGTCAAGGACTATAAAATGGCCTGGGCTATCAATCAAACTTTGGGATTGAATCTGGTGAGATCGGAAGAAATCTTTATCGAGTTTTTAAGCTCTCCGAGTTTAGAAATCTCTCAATATTTTCTTTCTTTACCTCACGGTTTTGTGCAACTTTTGAAAAATAAATCACTCAATTCTTCTCAGCAATTGGCATATTTGATCCCCGAACTCAGAAATATGGATTATTTTCTTCTTGTTCAGGATGAAACTGAAGAGATCGATATTTCCGAATTTGCAAGCCAACTTGCAAAAAACCCTTTGATCCAGAGTGCTGTGCGCTTGGACGTATCCAAATTAAAATCGAAAGAAAACCTATTAACTTATTAAAAAACCCGATGAGCCATCTACCTTTTAAAAAGACAAAGATCCTCGCTACCATAGGCCCTGCTTCCAATAATTATGAAATGATCAAAAGCTTGGCCTTTGCAGGTGCTAATGTTTTCAGATTAAATTTTTCTCATGGAAGTCATGATGTTCACAGAGAAGTAGTGAAAATCATCCGTGAGGTAAATAAAGAACTCAATTGCCACTTGGGAATTCTTCAGGATCTTCAAGGTCCAAAAATCCGAGTGGGTGAAGTCGAAAACAACGGAGTCGAAATTAAACCTGGAGAGCAAATCACCATTACCAATGACCCGGTTGTTGGTACTTCCTCGTTAGTTTCCACCGTCTATCAAAACCTTCCCCAAGATGTCGTTCCGGGAGACAGGATTTTGATCGACGATGGCAATCTGGAAGTACTTGTAAACAGTACTGATGGAAAGAATGTCAACTGTACAGTCGTTCACGGAGGTGTTTTAAAATCCAGAAAAGGCATCAATCTTCCCAACACTAAAGTCTCTGCGCCATCCCTTACTGAGAAAGATATCGAGGATTTGGAGTTTGGATTAAGCATGGACGTAGATTGGATTGCTTTGTCTTTCGTACGCTCGGCCGACGATATTCTTGACCTAAGAAGAAGGATTCAGGATGCTGGAAAATCCTGTAAGATTGTGGCAAAAATCGAAAAACCAGAGGCTTTGGAAAATATCGATGCCATCATCGAAGCTACTGATGCCATAATGGTCGCCAGAGGGGATTTGGGAGTGGAAGTTCCTATGGAAATTGTCCCACTTTGGCAGAAGAAAATGGTCCAGAAATGTAAGCTGGCCTGTAAGCCGGTGATTATTGCTACTCAGATGATGGAGAGCATGATCCAGAATCCTAGACCAACTCGAGCAGAGACCAATGATGTTGCAAATGCTGTATTGGACGGCGCTGATGCGGTGATGCTTTCTGCAGAAACAGCCTCCGGAAAATATCCTGTACATGCAGTAAAGGCTATGACTAGCATCATTACGTATTTGGAAAAGAATGCAGAGATCTATCATAACCTATACAAAATCCCTGAAAATGACCCGAACTTCCAAAGTTCCAATTTGGTACTGATGGCAGCTAGACTTTCCCGTAACGTGCATGCGAAAGCTATCGTGGGAATTACTTCTTCCGGTTTTACAGGGTTTAAAATTGCATCCCATAGGCCTTATGCCAATATTTTCATCTTTACCAGAAATGAAAAACTATTGACACAAATGGCTTTGGTTTGGGGAGTTAGAGCCTACTACTACGCCAGTAATGTGTCCACTGACGCCACTTTTGAGGATATTGAAAATACCCTAAAAAATGATGGGCATGTCAATTCTGGAGACCTTATCATCAATACAGCCAGTATGCCATTGAAAAGAAAAGGCAAGACAAACATGTTAAAAATCCACGTCGTGGAATAGTTTACCATTTACAATTCAAGGGTCGGATTATACAGTTCGACCCTTTTTTTTGTCATTTCGGGGGGAGTAAGAAGATTAATGTTTAATAATTCAGTTAAAAAATTAAACAAACTCCCAAACTACCATGACAAAATTTTCAAAACTCATTATTCTGCTATCTTTTTTATTGACAGCAGTTTCCTGTAGTGAGGACTATCAGGGTCCCGTACCGTATCCAACATTAATGGAGGCCGCCAATGAGGCGGGTTTGACTACACTAGTTTCTGCAGTAAGATCTGTGCCCGGATTGGAAGCTTCTTTGCAAAGCCAGCAAGAAATTACGGTTTTTGCTCCATCCAATGATGCTTTTGCCAATGCTTTGACGGCTTTTAAAGCCACAGATTTAAATGATTTGGTTACTAAAATAGGTGGGGCCCAGAATCTCCAAACTGTCTTGGGTTTTCATGTTGTACCAGAAGTGGCCTTTTCCAGAAATCTATTTGAGGACAATATTTTGACCACGCTTGCAGGACAGCAACTCAGAGTATTTAATAACAATGGCGTTGTTACAGTTGCGGATCGAGCTGGAAATGTGTCTCGCGTAATTCAAGCGGATGTAAGAATCGAAAATGGAGTAGTACATGTCATTGATCGAGTGCTTATACCTTCGATCGAGTTGCCCAAGCCAAACTTGGTTGAAGCAGCCACAGAAAGAGGATTGACTACCTTATTAACAGCAGTTACAGCCGTTCCGGGATTGCCAAACAGACTTTTAAGTGCTCCTGAAATTACTGTTTTCGCACCTTCCAATGAAGCTTTCGCAGCAGCTTTGTCAGCCTTAAAAGCAAAGGATCTTAATGATTTGGTTTTGAAAATTGGAGGTCCTGCAAACCTTGAAAAAGTCCTAGGGTTTCATGTCGTACCCGCGGTGGCCCTTTCTGCAAATCTGAATGCCACAAATACGTTCACCACGCTATCCGGTCAAACTATTATTGTTGAAAAATCCGGTAACACTGTTTCAGTTAAAGATAAACTCGGAAGAGTAGCACAGGTGGTCACTCCAGACATTCGAATTGCAAATGGAGTAGTCCATGTGTTGAATGGTATGATGCTTCCTGATTTGATGCTTCCTACTGTGGTAGAGGCCGCTCAGTCAGCAGGATTGACCACCTTATTGGATGCAGTGACCGCCGCCGGTCTTGGAAGTACCTTGTTGAATGCCCAAGCTATCACGGTGTTTGCACCAAGCAATGGAGCTTTTGCTGCCGCATTACAGGCTTACAAGGTCTCTAATTTGAATCAATTGGTAGCCAAAATTGGCGGAGTTAAGAATCTTCAAACTCTTTTGGGATTCCATGTGGTCCCTGCCGTGGCTTTTTCTTCGGACTTAGCAGCAACGAACACCTTCACTACTCTTGCTGGTCAGCAACTTACGGTAACCAAAACAGCGTCAGGAGTCACAGTTCGTGATGCCTTGGGCAATACTTCTTCTGTAACTACTGCAGATGTGGCTATCAAAAATGGTGTAGTCCATGTGATCGATAAAGTTTTATTGCCGACAATTAAACTTCCTAACGTAGTTGAAGCAGCTACCTCCGCAAATCTTACCACTCTCCTGCAAGCGGTGACTGCGGCAGGGTTGGGCAATACTCTTTTGAGTCAGAATGCAATGACTGTCTTTGCACCGACCAATGAAGCATTTGCAAAGCTATTGAGTGATTTGAACCTGGGCTCCCTTCAGGAATTGATCAATACTTTGGGAGCAACAGCTGTGACAAAAGTATTGGGCTTTCACGTGGTTCCGGCCGCAGCGTTCTCCTTTGATCTAGCTCAAGGCTCCCAACAAGTTCCAACATTGGCTGGGGAAATGCTTACTGTAGTCCGATCTGGCAACAATGTCACAGTAACCGATAAATCAGGCAATACCTACCAGGTGGTTGTTGCCGATGTGGCGATTGAAAACGGAGTAGTACATGTCATAGATGGAGTGCTTTTACCAACCCTTTAAAACTCTGAGGTATTAGACTATTAAAAAGGAGCATATTTTATGCTCCTTTTTTTATGGAATTAGTGGAAAAAGTCTTCGTGTTTTAAACATAGGCTCTAGGTTTAGAGTTAGTTTGTAGGGTTTCCAAAGGATTCAAATTCAATGAATTGACCAATAAACTGATGAACATACTTTTATGTAGTGCAGATTCAACCCTGCTGGAAATGTTAAGTTCAGATCTCGGAGAATTTTGGGGTCAAAATCTCAATATTTCATTGCTTGAGCAATGCGATGATTTGAATTCAATCCCATTGGGTTCAATAGATTTAATAATAGCTGAATTTAAACTAGGTAGGTCATCAATTCTTGAAAAATTAAAGCAGGAGGAATTAAATATTCCAGTAATTTTTATTGGAGAGAAGGAACAATTCGTACCGGAAATATTCCAGTTGTTTGCACTTGATTTTTTAATCAAACCTGTTCAAAAAGAATCACTTCAAAGGGCTTTAGCAAAGGTCAATCAAGCCTTAAATTTTCCAACTCGCTTGAATGGTTTGAAATCCTACAAAAAGCGTTTTTTGACCAAAATTGGAAACAGGTTGACCTTGATTCCAGTCGAAAAAATTGCTTGCTTTTTTGCTGAAGGCGGCATCACTTTCTTGATGGAGTCAGGATCCAGTCAAAAATATATGGTAGATCAAACTCTAAATGAGTTAGAAACCCACCTTTTGGATCCGGAAAAGTTTTATCGAATCAACCGATCTATTATTGTCAATTTGGATAATCTGGTGGAGATGAAGCCTTTTCAGAACGGGAGATTATTACTCTCTCTTAAGGCCAAAACTGAAGATTCGTTTATCGTTGCCAGAGAGAAGGTCAATAGTTTCAAAGCATGGGTTGATCGATAACCCGAATTTTCAGCTGGCAATTTCTGCATCAGGCCCCTTGGGAGGAACCATGAGTACTTTTTCCTTATCCACCATTACTGAGCCCGGAGCAGAGCCTTTGACTTTTCTTACAAACTTCGCTTCGGTGACAATCACTGGGGCCAGACTGTCATTTTTCATTTTTGAATAAAAAGCCGCCAAAGCTGCAGCTCGCTCAAGCACCTGATTGGGTACTTTTGGCATTCCCTTAGTTCGGATGACAACATGAGATCCTGCTGCTTGTCTGGCATGAAGCCATAGATCATCCTTATGGATAAAGGCTCTGAGCATCTCATCATTATCCTTGGCGGATTTTCCCACCCAAATGGTATAGCCCTGAAACTCGAAGATTTTGAAAGGCAAACCTGAAGCCTTTGGACTCGGTTTATCGGATTTGAGATTAGCTTTTTGATAGGATTTAAGTCCTTTAAAATCCTGGATCCCCTGGATTTCCTCAATCTTTTGGATCAACTCTTCTTTGAGGGTTTCTTTGGCAGCCAGAGTTTTTTCGATCTGGTCTATTTCCAATTGCCGGTTTTTAGACTTGCGATAGAGATTCTCTGCTAATTCCTGTGGCTTCTGGTTAGGTTTTAGAATTACTTTCACCGACTTCCCGGAATAGAAATCCATCAGCTCCATCTCATGTTTTCCCGGAGAGAAGGCATGGAGATTTGCCATGATGACATCTGCCAACTGGGAGGGAGGTGCAGCGTTTTTTAGCTCGCTTAGTTTAATTCCCGATTTTTCCAGATAATTCTCTGTCCGCTTTAGCTGTTCTTGGAGGTTCTTTATCAGACTATTTTTCTCCTTTTCAAAGCTTCCTTTGACAATAGCGAGGTAAAAAAGCTCATTGGTGGCTTGAAGAGGACTGGAAAATGTCTTTATGGGATTTTGCTCTGGGAGAAGGCTTAGGTATAGGTCATCCTCCTTATCCACCAAGGAAAACAATGGTGTATCCAGAATATCCAGTAATTCTTCCATCAAACCCCATTTGGTTTCCAAATTAGCCTCTGGATATCCTCGGTCTTTAAGCCATTTTCTAGGGACTGTTCCCAAAGTAGGGAGAAATTTGGAAGCATTTCCTTCTACTTGAGAGAATGTGGCTTTGCTGAGGTCTAATGGGTTATGCAGGCTATTGAAATTTAGCGTTTTGTCTTCCCGGATTTCATTTCTGAAGAGAGAAAAGGGAACTTCCTCAGAATCTGAGTAAAGCAAAACGTTGCTTCGGTTTCCATGGAGCTTGAAGACCAATTTTTTTCCGGACTCCAGACAAAAGTAAAATGCTCTCTCAAATTCGAAGACTTGGCAGTCCAGGATGGTGTCACCGATTATGGAATCAAATAAATTGACGCTGTTTCGTTTGGCTCTGTGGAATTGTGAAGGGAAGCTGAGATGAATATGAGGGGGGAGAAAATGCGCCCTGATCCAAAGGGTTTCGGTCTCATCCGAAGTTTCTAGGATCAATTCATCCTTGCTTTGGGAAAAGCAGGATTGGATCGTCTTTCCACGAAATTCTTCTGCCAATTCCGGACAGAGGTATTTCAGAAAATGGTAATTGAGATGCATCAGGACAAAGTTAACTCAAGTCCGTCGTAGGCAAGTTGGATACCCTCAGGAAGATCCTGACAGACTTTTTCATGAAGTCCAAGCTTGTGAGAGATATGCGTAAAATAGGTTTTATGAGCACCTATTTTTTGGGCTTGGACGACGGCTTCTTCCAAAGTGAAATGGGAGATGTGTGGCTCATTTTGAAGCGCGTTTAGAACCAGGATTTCCGTGCCTTCCAAGAGTTTGAAAGACTCTTCCGGAATATGATTGGCATCGGTGATGTAGGAAAAATCTCCAATCCTGAAACCCAAAACCGGAAGTTTGTAATGAAAAACTGGAATGGGAATGATCGATATGCCATTGATATGAAATGGATTTTCATCGATTTCTATCTGTTCAATCTGTGGAACTCCAGGGTATTTATTGGCGCTAAACACATATGAAAACTCCTTACGGATCTGCTCCAGGACATTTTTTCGCCCGAAAATAGGCATGTCCTTTTGCTGACGAAAATTGAAAGGGCGGATATCATCCAATCCGGCTGTATGATCTTTGTGCTCGTGGGTAAATAGGATCGCATCCAGTTTTTTGACTCCAGCTCTGAGCATTTGCATCCTGAAATCCGGGCCAGTGTCAATGACCAGCGAGACTTGGTCAATCTCCACATAAACAGAAGAACGAAATCGCTTGTCCCGAAAATCCACCGATGTGCATACCTCACAGTCGCAGGTGATTACAGGAACGCCTTGGGAAGTGCCAGTGCCTAGAAATTTGACTTTCAAAACTTTAAGGTGGTTTGTCGGATTTCTGTCAGGAAGTCCTGATTGACTTTGTCTTTGAAATCCTTAGGGTCAAAATTTAGTTCACCAAGAATGTCAATGAGGACGTTGATTTTTCCTTCCAGAGGAAAATATTTGTTGATGATGACGATTTTGGTGTCTTTAAGTACACAATAGCCTGACTTGAAATTTCCTTTTTCATAGCGCAGGATATATTCCGAAGAAGCAAACAGATTCTCCAGTTTGTCCAAAAAATGCTTGGTGTACTTAATGGCCATGGTTTAGCTGAGATGTTTTTTGACAGTGGCTAATACTTTATCGTAGTCTAGTGGCTTTTGGATGAAGTCATCAAATCCAAATTTCCGAAACTCTTCCGGAGACAAATTATTCAGGTTTCCACTGATTGCAATAATGGGAAGTGAGCTTTTTTTGGAATCCTTCATGCTTCTGATTTGCTTAATACACTCCAGCCCATCCATGACGGGCATGGTTATATCCATGAGAATCAAGTCAAAATCTTCTTTATCCAGGAGCTCCAAAACCAACTTTCCGTTTCTGGCAGCTTTCATCTGATAATTTTCAAAAGCAAGGACATTTTTTGTCAAATTAATAATGATGGAGCTGTCTTCTCCAATAAGAATTTTTTTAGCACTCATGATTCGAAAATAGTTTCTTGGTTTAAAAATTCATTCAATTCTTTGATTTCAAATTCAAGTTTTGCCTTTAATTCTGCCCAATTCTCCATTTCTTCGGATTTCAGACAGGCTTCAAGTTTTTGGGAAGTCAAAAAAATTCTCTGAGCCCCCAGTGTTCCTGAATTTCCCTTTAGGCTATGGATTAATTCAAGCAATTCTTCTTTTCCTTCCGGCAGCTTTTGCATTTTGTCCTGAACGATTTGACACTCTTTTTCAAAATCCTTAAAAACCTTCTTGATGGTAAATTTTGAATTGTATTTGAAAAGCTGCCCCAGGATTTTTTTATCCAGAATGACATCTTGGATTTCGGACTCTGTTTCTTCTTCAATTTCAGAGATAGGCTGAAGATAGGACTGCACGGTGTGAAGAAATTCTCTTGGCCGGATGGGCTTGATAATCAAATCATCAAATCCCTGATCCAAAAATACTGCCCGCTCATTTTCTTCCGCATAGGCCGTGACTGCAAGAATTGGACAGCAGTTATTGACCAAAGCTTTGATTTTCTTCATGGCAGTGATGCCGTCCATTTGGGGCATTTGGATGTCCATTAAAATCAAATCAAACTGTTGTTCTTGGATTTTATGAAGTGCTTCGAGTCCATTTTTTGCAACTTCAAAACTGTACAGACTTCCCAGCAGATTTTCAAAAAGCTTTCTATTCAGGTCGTTGTCTTCGACAATTAGGATCTTTTTGCTTTTCATTTCTTTAGTATTGATTTTTGAAGGAAGTCAAACAGAAATCAACTTGCCTAACAAAAAACATCTCATTTTAGTAGTGGGGCCTACAGCGGTAGGGAAGACCGAAGTCTGTATAAAACTAGCCAAAAAATTTAATACCGAAATTATTTCCTGCGACAGCAGGCAGTTTTATCGTGAATTGGAACTGGGTACAGCCAAACCAAATGCGGAGGAGCTTGCCGAGGTTCGGCACCATTTGATCAACTCCCTCTCCATCGAGGAAAATTACGATGTGAAGAAGTTTGAAAAGGATGCTTTGGAAATTATGGCAAGCCTTTTTGAAGAAAAAGATGTGGTATTGATGACCGGGGGATCGGGGCTATTTGCAGACGCCATCACTGAGGGTTTTGATGAAATGCCTGATATTTCTTCGGAAATCCGGGAGATGGTCATTTTTGAATATCGGCAGAAAGGATTGTCTTGGTTACAGCAGGAAGTTGAAAAAGAGGATCCCGAATATTTCCAAATTGTAGATCAGCAAAACCCACAGCGCTTGATGCGAGCCTTGGAGGTCATAAGGGGGACAGGAAAGAAATTCAGCAGCTTCCGTGTCAAAAAGAAAGCAGAGCGGCCTTTTAATATTATAAAAATAGGTTTGACCCGGGATCGGGAAGAGCTTTATGAGAGGATTGATCAGAGAATGGATCAAATGATCCAATTGGGTTTATTTGCAGAAGCGGAGTCTTTTTTCGAAAAGAGACATTTGAATGCCTTGCAAACCGTTGGCTACACGGAAATTTTTGGATTTTTGGAAGGTAAGTACGGCCGGGAGGAAGCCATCAGGCTATTAAAAAGAAACAGCCGACGCTATGCAAAACGTCAGCTGACTTGGTTTAGGAGAGATCCAGAGATCCAGTGGTTTCATCCCCAGCAAATCGAGGAAATTCAACACTGGGTGGAATCTCAGATTGGTTGAAGGCCGCTTATCTTGGCGACCCAATTGTAAGGAGCTTTTTTGATCAATTGATTGTATTGGAATTTATTGACTTTCAATTCCCGGATAAGTTCCAGTGCTTCTGAAGATATTTGCTTCGAGGCTTCTTTGGATTTCCACTGCTTCATGATCTGATCAGGATCGGAAATCTGCCCCAGAATCAATCCTAATTCCGGATGGGCCAAAGCAAGTTTGGAAAAGAGTTCTTTTTGAAGACTGAGCTTCCCCAACATGGTGTTTCTCACGGTTAGGAAAAACAAAAGACAAGCTCCGCCGATGGTAAGGAAAAGAGGAATGTATCCCATAATTAAATACTCAAAATGTCAATTAATTTCAGATGGTCAGGGATCAAAGGCTTAGGCATGCCAATGCAATCTCCAAACGGTGTATAAACCACCTCCTTGTTAACTACTCCAGCCATGCAATTTGTTTTGCCTTCCAACAATCCTTCTACTGCAGCCATGCCGCATCGGCTTGCCAGCACCCGGTCAAAAGCAGTCGGGTTACCTCCCCGTTGAATATGACCTAAGGTAGTCACTTTAAATTCCTTATTCGGATCCTTGATTTGGGCTTTAACCTGCTGCATGATTTCCTCCGCATTGCCGAGATCATCTCCTTCGGCGACAACCAGAATGCTGGAAGTCTTGGTTTTCCGTAGGTTTTTGAGAGATTTTACGACATGCTTTAAGTCTGTTTTGGTCTCGGGAACCATCACAAATTCAGCTCCTCCACCGATTCCACACTCCACAGCGATGAATCCTGCATCTCGCCCCATCACTTCAATAAAGAAAATCCGGTCGTGTGCGGCCGCTGTATCACGGATTTTATCAATTGCCTCCAAGGCAGTGTTTACTGCCGTATCGAATCCAATGGTATAATCTGTCCCATAAATATCATTGTCGATGGTCCCTGGGCAGCCTACGGTTGGGATTCCATATTCTTCAAAGAAAACCTTCGCACCGGTGAAAGTACCATCACCACCGATGGCCACTAGCCCTTCAATTCCGTGACTTTTTAGGTTTTCATAGGCTTTTTTTCGGCCCTCCGGAGTCCTAAATTCCAGAGATCTGGCTGATTTAAGGATTGTTCCTCCCCTTTGAACAATATTGCTTACCGAATAGGAATACATTCTTTTAATTTCCCCCTCGATCATCCCTTCATAACCCCGGTAGATTCCGTAGACATCAAGTCCTCTGTAAATTCCCGTTCGTACCACCGCACGGATACAAGCGTTCATTCCAGGAGAGTCCCCACCGGAGGTAAATACTGCAATTCTTTTCATGGTTTCAGGTTTAAGCGCCCCAAAAATAGAGATTATACAAGGAATACCCCATAGAACATTTAAAATTGGGAAATCAAATTATCATTCAATTGGAAGTTGGGAATCAGCTGAAGTAAACCCTATTTTAAACTTAAAGTTTTCGAAATGAATTCATCTCCTTTAAAATTTTCTTTTGGAGAATTGCCTATTGGGTTGGGATGCATGTCCTTACCAGAAGCATATGACAAGGCCCCATTGATCTTGTCCCGAGCCTTAGACCTTGGAATTCAGTTTTTTGATACGGCTGATCTTTACCAAAATGGACTGAATGAAGGAAATCTCGGAAAGTTTTTTCAAGGTAACCGAGATCAAATCAAGCTTGCCAGTAAAGTGGGAAATCAACTGAATCCGGATGGGAAATCTTGGTCCTGGAATCCTTCGAAGGCTTATATTTTGAAAGCAGCGGAGGATTCACTGCGAAGGTTAAGAACAGATTACCTTGATCTGTACCAATTGCATGGAGGAACTTTGGAGGACCCTTGGGAAGAAACTCTGGAAGCTTTTGAAATCCTCAAGACCCAGGGGAAAATTCTTGCCTTTGGGATTTCTTCCATTCGGCCAAATGTAATCCGCAAAGTGATGTCCATGAATCCTCCAGCTACGATCATGATGCAATATTCTCCTTTAGACCGAAGGCCCGAAGAAGAGGTTTTTCCGCTCTTGGAAAAAACACCAACCCGGGTTTTGGTCAGAGGAGGAATGACCAAAGGGATTTTGCTGGATAAGCCATTGAGTCCTTTTTTGGATCTGTCCACCGAAAAGGTCGCGGAAATCAAAAATGAAATTCATTCCTCCGACTTTTCTCCGGAAGCAGTTTTGATCAAGTACTCCTTGGATGAAAAAGCTGTGGGAATGATGGTTCTAGGAGCTAGCAGGCCCGAGCAATTGGAGAAAAACCTAAGAGCCTTAGAAGAAAGTAAGTCTATTCCGGATGATTATATTCTTCAGCTCAAGCAAAAGTTTAGCCCCAATAAATACCAAGACCATCGGTAAGAATTTTATTTGGTGTGTGAAGCTTTTTAGCTTATTTGTGAATTGAAAAGGAATATAACCCCCATGAAAAACATACTCTTTCTTTCGGCTTTTTTGGCCTTTTTTTCCTGTCAAACCCAAGAAACCAATCCTGAACTTGCCCGCTGGGAAGCTCAGGCCGAACAGGTGGAAATCATCCGGGATGATTTTGGCGTGCCGCATATCTACGGGAAAACTGATGCAGATGCAGTATTTGGGCTTTTGTATGCCCAATGTGAGGATGATTTCAGAAGGGTGGAGCGAAACTATGTCTGGGCGATTGGACGATTGGCTGAATTGGAAGGGGAGGAAGCAATCTATTCCGACGTCCGGGCAAATCTTTACATGACGGAAGAAGAGGCCAAGCAGGCCTATGAAAAAGCCCCTGATTGGCTAAAGAAACTCTGTGTAGCCTTTGCTGATGGGATTAATTTTTATCTGCACACCCATCCAGAAGTGACTCCACAGGTAATCGCCAAGTATGAACCATGGATGCCGATGTTCTTTTTCGAAGGGTCGATCGGTGGGGATATTGAGCGGATCTCTACTGAGCGGCTGAAGGCTTTCTATAAAGAAAACAAGGCTTTGGCTTCTTATGATGCCCAACAAGAGCTAGAAAAGCTACTTGATGAACCCAAAGGTTCAAATGGAATTGCCATTGCGCCCAGCCTTTCTGAATCCGGAAATGCCATGTTGCTGATCAATCCGCATACTTCCTTTTATTTCCGTCCGGAAGTTCACGTTGTCAGCGAGGAAGGCTTAAATGCCTACGGAGCCGTGACTTGGGGGCAGTTTTTTGTGTATCAGGGTTTCAACGAAAAAACCGGATGGATTCATACCTCAACCTTTGTGGATTTTATCGATGAGTTTGAGGAAAAAATGATCGAAGAAGACGGGATGATTCTTTACAACTATGGAGGTGAAAAGCGGGAAGTGAAAACTCAGGAAATCACCCTGAAATACAAAGAAGGAGAGGAGTTGAAAAGTAAGTCTTTTACCATCTACCGAACTCATCATGGACCGATTACCCATAAAGGAGAGAATGGCTGGGTAGCCACCAAAATCAACTGGGATCCGGTCAATGCCTTGGTTCAAAGCTATACCCGAACCAAGCTGAACAACTATGCGGAGTTTAAGGAAATGATGAATATCCGCACCAACTCTTCCAACAACACGGTGTTTGCGGATGCGGAAGGGAATATCGCGTACTTCCACGGGAATTTTATCCCAAAAAGAAATCCTGAATTTGACTTTTCCAGACCGGTGGATGGAAGTGATCCCGCTACCGATTGGCAGGGCTTGCATACCGTTGATGAAAGTATTTTGATTCTTAATCCGGAAAACGGATGGATTCAAAACTGTAATTCCACTCCTTTTACCGCGTCGGGAGCTTTCAGTCCAAAAGAAGAAGATTATCCTAACTACATGGCCCCAGATCAGGAAAATTTCCGGGGAATCCATGCCGTCAAAGTTCTTCAGAATGTTGAAAAATTGAATCTGGACAGCTTTTTGGCCTTGGCACACGATCCGTACTTGCCGGCTTTTGAATACCTGATTCCAGAGCTGAAGCAGGCCTTTGCGAGCGCTGGAAAGGGGAAGGAAAACCTGAAAGAAGCCGTGGATCTTCTGAGTTCATGGGATTATCGGACCGGACTGAATTCCGTTCCCATGTCCTTGGCACATTTCTATGGGGAAAATTACCAAAGGAGATTCAGAAGTTTGAGCAGGTTTATCAATCCTACGGGAGCGACTGCACCAAAGCCGGTGGAGATACTGGAAGTCTTGGAAGAGACCTTGGCTCAGATGGATGCGGATTTCGGAACTTGGAAGACCCCTTGGGGTGAGATCAACCGCTTCCAAAGACTTAGCGGAGATATCGACCTGAAATACGACGACAACCAGCCTTACATTCCCGTAGGCTATGCCTCAGGTAATTGGGGAGCTTTGGCAGCTTATGGAGCCAGAACCTTCGAAGGAACCAAAAGACTCTATGGCTACCGAGGAAACAGCTTTGTAGCCGTGGTCGAGTTTGGAGAAAAAGTCAAAGCCAAAACCATCCTAGCCGGTGGACAAAATTCCGATACTAATTCCCCACATTTCTTCGATCAGGCCCAGCGCTATGCAGATATCAACTTCAAAGAAGCTGCTTTCTATCGGGAAGATGTCGAGAAAAGAGCGGAGGAGAGGTATCAGCCGGGGAAGAGGTGAATTGGGAATGATGAATTTATAATTAGGAATTATACCATTAGAATGGGTAAAAGACCCAATTCAATATAGAATATTTAAGAAGGAGAGTTTTAAAAATTAAATCAGCACCCAATTGAACTAGAAAGGAACCAAGTAGAAATTGCACCCATATTTAGACTATTTGCTTAAAGAAATAAAATAAGAAGGCTGAATAAAATGTTGAATAATTTCCTAAGTGATTTATAAAACTTCCTGAACGGTTTTCCTTTTATCCAATTGAGTAGAAGTAGAAGTAATAGAATTAAAAGGGATAATTGGTGATTTATGCTAATAGTAATTTCCATAATTTCGATGTTTTTAATTACCGAAATCTCAGGATTGAAAAATTGGGAATTGTTAACTTTGTTTATTTTGTGAGGGAATATTTTCAAATGCCATTCAACTTTTAGGAAATGCTTTTTTTATTCATTTTCCCTTATCCTTCAGATAGTTGCTGATTAAGCTCGATTTTTTTATTGGGTTTCCTTATCCCTTTACCATTCCTGCCTAAGAGCCTTTGTAGCCAAATTCCAGTTTCTAATCGTCTTTACGAGAAGGCATAAAAAAAAGCCCAGACTTTCATCTGATTGTACACTAGGAAGGATTCGAACCCTCAACCCTCGGAGCGGAAATTCAATTTTTTAGGTATAAATCATGGACAAGCATCGAATATTAAAATTCTTATCTTTAGAATACCATGAGAGAAACAGCGATTAAACAGGAATTGAGGAGACTAATTGAGAAGGAAAATGACCTTCATCTATTAGAGGCGATCAAGACTTTGCTTGTTAAGTCCAGTTTGGATCCAGTACTTAAAGAGAAACTTACTACTAGGGCATTGAAAGCTGAGGAAGATATCCAAGCCGGTAGGGTTTATTCCAGAAAAGAGTTGGAAAAGAAACTGGATAGTAAGCTCAGTCAATGAGAATTATTTACACTGATCAATCATTTAAAAGCCTCGAGGAATCCTTAAGTTTTTTATGGAAGGTTCAGGGTGTTCCTCTTGAAAAGGTCTTGGAGATCAGAAATCAATTATTGGACAAAGCTGAAAGTTTAACCACAAATCCTCACTTGGGCCAAATTGAAGAATATTTGGAACACCTTGAAAAAGGACATAGAAGATTAATTGAAGGTAATTTCAAGATTATTTACCGTGTAGAGAGTGATTGCGTCTATATCACTGATTTTTTCGACACCCGCCAACATCCGGAAAAAATGAAAGGCTGATATTCTTCCTTTTCAAGAAAGAGCGAATTTTTCAAATACCCCTTTTCCGTTTCTTGCTGCCTTTGCGCCTTTGTGGCCTAAATCCAGTTCCAGTTTCTAATCGTCTTTACGAGAAGGCATAAAAAAAAGCCCAGACTTTCATCTGAGCTTTCTAAGTACAGCCGGAAGGATTCGAACCCTCAACCCTCGGAGCCGAAATCCGATATTCTATCCAGTTGAACTACGGCTGCGTACTTTCTTTATTTTGCTTCCAAAGCGGCTTTCACGCGCTCTGCTGCTTCTTTCAAGGTGATTGCGGAGAATACTTTCAATCCTGATTCGTCGATGATTTTCGCACCTTCTTCAGCATTGGTTCCCTGAAGTCTTACGATAATCGGAACGCGAATATCGCCAATAGACTTGTAAGCTTCAACTACTCCGTTGGCAATTCTGTCACATCTTACGATTCCACCGAATACGTTGATCAAGATTGCTTTTACGTTTGGATCCTGAAGGATGATACGGAAACCAGCCTCTACCGTTGTGGCATTAGCTCCTCCTCCTACGTCCAGGAAGTTGGCAGGCTCACCACCGGAAAGCTTGATCATATCCATGGTAGCCATCGCCAAACCGGCGCCGTTTACCATACAACCTACGTTTCCGTCCAATTTCACATAGTTCAAGCCAGATTTGCCAGCTTCTACTTCCAATGGATCTTCTTCCGCCAAGTCTCTCAATTCAGCCAATTTTGGCTGTCTGTAAAGCGCATTGTCATCGATGTTTACTTTGGCGTCAACCGCCAATATTTTGTCATCAGAAGTTTTCAACACTGGGTTGATCTCAAACTGAGCAGAATCAGTTCCTACATAGGCATTGTAAAGCGCAGAGATGAACTTTACCATTTCCTTGTGAGCAGTACCAGTCAAACCTAGTTTGAAGGCTACTTTTCTAGCCTGGAAGCCCTGAAGACCTACTTTAGGATCGATCCATTCTTTGATGATTTTCTCCGGATGGTTTTCAGCAACCTCTTCGATATCCATACCACCTTCGGTAGAAGCCATGATCACATTGGAACCTGTAGCTCTGTCCAAAAGGATGGACATGTAGTATTCTTTTGGTTCGGAAGCTCCTGGATAATACACATCCTCAGCCACCAAAACTTTATTTACTTTTTTTCCTTCAGCGCCAGTCTGGATAGTAACCAAGGTGCCACCAAGAATCGCAGCAGCCTTTTCTTTTACATCCTCCAACTTTTTCGCCAAGACTACCCCTCTGGAGCCAGTCTCTTTTACTTCTCCTTTTCCACGGCCACCTGCATGAATTTGTGCTTTGATCACATACCAGGAAGTACCGGTCTGAGCGTTAAGTTTTACTGCGGCGTCATGAGCTGCTTCAGGGCTGTCTGCGACAATACCTTCCTGAATTCTAACTCCATAACCTTTTAATACTTCTTTAGCCTGATATTCGTGAATATTCATGAGTTTGTGTTTTTATTTCTAAGGCCATCTGAAATCTTGCTTGGCTGGTTATCTTTCCAGCCTTTGGCTTTTGAGGCCAAGCTTGATTTCATCCTCTGGAAATTTTTGCCCGAAGATAAGGCGATGCCATCGATAAATCAAACCGACTTTTTCCATTTTTTGGTAAAAATCCGGCTTAGCTACTGGATTTGAGGGATTTGTTTTACTTTTAAAATCTCAAAAAATAGTACTATGCTGATTGCCAAAGCGATCCATAAATCCTATGGAAGCCTAGAAGTTTTAAAAGGAGTAGATCTCGAAATTTTTCCGTCAGAAATTGTTTCCATCGTGGGTTCCTCCGGAGCGGGGAAAAGTACCCTCTTGCATATCTTAGGGACCTTGGATCAGCCGGATTCCGGAAGTTTGGAGATGGAGGGGAAAAATCTCCTGAGTTTGAAAGGGGACCAACTGGCAAAATTCAGAAATGAAAAAATCGGGTTTATTTTTCAGTTTCATAACCTGCTCCCTGAATTTACTGCAGCTGAGAATATCCAGATTCCGGGTTATATTTTTGGAAAGAGTGAGAATATCCTTAAAAAGCGGGCTGCTGAACTTGCTGAAATCTTGGGAGTAAGTCACCGTCTGGACCATAAGCCTTCTGAACTTTCCGGAGGGGAACAGCAAAGGGTCGCTGTGGCCCGAGCATTGATCAATGATCCATCAGTAGTTTTTGCCGACGAACCCAGTGGTAATTTGGATTCTGCCAATGCTAAAGGCTTGCATGAACTCTTTTTCAAGCTACGGGAAGAACTACAACAGGCATTTGTAATCGTGACTCATAATCAGGAGTTGGCTGAAATGGCCGACCGGAAAGTGGTCATGCAAGACGGTTTAATTGTAGGCGCTTGATTATTTCCGGATTAGCCGGACCATCGCTTCCACATGTGATTTGCTTTCAAAAAGACCCTCGTAAGCAGAAACGATCCGAAGATTTTCGTCCAATAGATAGGTTACTCTTTTGGGCATTTTAATCAATGGGATCAAGGCATCAAAGGCTTTGCAAACAGATCCGTCTTCATCAGAAAGCAAGTCAAAAGGGAGCTTATAGGCCTTCTTGAACTTTTTATGGGTAGGGATATCATCTCGACTAATTCCAAAAACAGGAATTTCTAAATTTTTGAATTCTGAAAATTGATCCCTGAATTCACAGGCTTCCTGAGTACATTTGTTGGTGAAATCCTTAGGGTAAAAGAAAAGAATAAGCGGCTTTCCTTTCATTTGCTCCAATTTTAAAACTTCGTCTGATGTGGATGGGAGAGAAAAGTTTGGCGCTTTGGTGCCTTTCGATAATGCCATGTTTAATTTTTTGAAGTAGAACTAAGCCGATAACGGAAAGGTTTCTTGCAAATATACTTTTGTGCTACTGTTCTTCCCTTTAGAGTCTTAGCTTTGGGCTTTTAAAATCCAAACACCGAGAATTTGAAAATTAGCAGCGTCCAATCCATGCTTCTGGCAGGCGTATTTTTTGCCATGATGAATGTGTCGGTGAAGTTTATACCTCACATTCCTGCAATTGAGATTGTGTGGTTTAGATCGGTGTTTAGCCTAGTGTTCACGTTTATTCTTCTTCAGAAAAAGAAGATTTATGTGTTTGGAAACCACAAGGGGAGTCTGGTGATCCGGGGTTTGGTCGGGTCGATTAGCTTGATATTGTTTTTCTATACGCTTCAGAGAATTCCTTTGGCCAGTGCAGTGACGATGCAATACTTGTCTCCGATTTTCACGACTCTATTGGGTGTATTTATCATCAAGGAGCGGGTGCTTCCAATTCAGTTTTTGTATTTCGCCATGGCCTTTGCTGGAGTCTTGATCATCCAGGGATTTGACCCTCGAGTTGACCCTGTCAGTGCGGTGATGGGAGTGACCTCCGGACTGGCTGCCGGTTTGGCTTATAACATGATCCGTAAGCTCAAGACCTCTGAACATCCTCTGGTAATTGTGTTTTATTTCCCTTTGGTGACCTTGCCCATTGCTTCAGTCATCATGTTTTTTGATTGGGTGACTCCAACAGGTTGGGATTGGCTGATGTTGCTATGGATTGGCTTTTGCACTCAAAGCGCACAGTATTTCATGACAGTCGCCTACCAAACAGGAAATCTTTCCCGAGTTTCTAGTCTGAGCTACATGAGTGTGTTGTATGCCCTGGGATTTGGATATTTTCTCTTTGGTGAAACCTTCCCCATTGAAGCATATCTGGGAATGGCTTTAGTATTGGTGGGGATATTATTAAATCTCAGGGTAAAGCATTAAAAGAAGTCCATATATGAAAAAGGGTGCTCAAGGCACCCTTTTTATGATTTAGGATTGAATTATTTCATTTTGATTTCGATCTCCAAAGAGCTTTCGATTTTTTCCAAAACCTTTTCATAAATCGACTCATTTACATTTCGATTGATCAATAATACACCATTGGTAAGTTTGGCATTTTCAAGCTGACTTTGGGTGATGGAATTAAACCAACCTTGCGCATTGATTTGCATCAAGGCGATTGCATTTTTGTCTTCTCCTAGGAAAAAGAAATCATCATCATCCTCTGCTTCAATTTCTAATTCGAAGTCCAGATCCTCATCATCGTCTCCGTAAACCTCAAACTTGAAAGGTACTGAAGATCCATTGGTACGTGTGAAAGTGCCCTCTAGCTGAAGAGAAGGCTGATTTTTATAATCGATTACGTCCATTTCCAGCTCGATTTCCTCATACCTTCCTGCAGGAATATTGAAGAAAAAATCTGGCGAACTGTCTACCGCATCAAAATCAATCCTTTTTGGCTCTGGAAATTTGATCTCTATTTCCCTTTCGAATTCTGCACCATTAGCATCCAAACCGGCAGTTTCAAGTTCTATTTTTTTGATCAGGACAAACCCAGTTTTAATGTTTAATCCAGTGTTTTGAAGTCTGGCACCTGCAGTACTTCCTGAGGATAATTTGATCCCCATTCCAACTTTTACCTCGCCTTCTCCAAGAGCAGGCTCATTTTCATCTGAGCATGAAGCCAAAGAAAAAAGGGATACAGCCAATCCCAGGGTCAGTAGTTTTTTGTTGATTTTCATTTTTCAAATGGTTACATCTTATTTCAATAAGGTCAAGAATGGCTCCAAAGTTTCATAAGTTTGATAAAGCCTGAATTATAAACGAATTGAGGTCTAATTTTTTATGAAATTGTAAATCATTGAAATTTTTGGAGGGCATGGTGTGGGGAAATTTTGCGGAAAAATATTCTCAAGTGGGGAGAAGTTGGAATACTTTTTTACAATCTTAATTGACCTACAAATAGCTGTATTTTTGGTCTGGCAAGGATATCCTCTTACCTTTAAATTGTCATTTTACCCCTATGAAAATCACCAAAGATCTTTACCAAAGCAGTCTGGTTTTATTGACCGATTTTTATCAACTGACTATGGCCTATGCCTACTGGAAATCGGGTAAGGGAGAACAAGAGGCTGTTTTTAACCTTTTTTTCAGAAAACATCCATTTCAAGGAGGTTTTACCCTTGCTGCCGGATTGGATTATGTCATTGATTTCTGTCGGAATTTTAGGTTTGATAAAAATGATCTTGAATACCTCCAGGAAATGAAAAACAAGGATGGGAGTCCGGTGTTTGAGCAGGATTTTTTGGTGTACTTGGAAAATCTGGAATTTACCTGTGATATCGATGCGGTTGAAGAGGGAACTGTTGTTTTTCCCAACGCGCCATTAGTTCGTGTCAAAGGCCCTTTGATCCAATGCCAATTGCTGGAGACACCGCTTTTGAATATCATCAACTTCCAGACCTTGATTGCTACCAAAGCTGCCCGAATTAATTTGGCCGCACAGGGAGAACCTGTGTTGGAATTTGGACTTCGAAGAGCCCAAGGGATCGATGGGGCATTAGCAGCAAGCCGAGCAGCCTACATTGGAGGCTGTGCTTCTACCAGTAATGTCATGGCAGGGAAGCTTTTTGGGATACCTGTTGCGGGTACTCATGCCCATAGCTGGATCATGTCCTTTGAGACAGAGCTTGAAGCTTTTGAGGCCTACGCAGAGGCTTTTCCAGATCAATGCGTCTTTTTGGTGGACACCTATGATACCCTGAACGGAGTCAGAAATGCTATCAAAGTGGGGGAGATTTTGCGGAGCAAAGGAAAGGAAATGCTCGGTATCCGGATTGATTCCGGGGACTTAGCTTACTTCTCCACCCAAGCCCGGCAGATGCTGGATGAGGCGGGTTTTCCCGATGCGAAAATAGTAGCAAGCAACGACTTGGATGAGCACATCATTGCCTCCCTGAAATCGCAGGATGCAGAAATCAATGTCTGGGGAGTTGGAACCAAATTGGTGACTGCCTATGATCAGCCTGCATTGGGAGCGGTTTACAAGCTTTCTGCAATCAAAAATTCAGAGGGGGCATGGGAGCCTAAGGTGAAAGTTTCCCAGCAATCCTTGAAAATCAACATCCCCGGATATCATAACGTGAAGCGGTATTTTTCCAAAGGGAAAGCTGTTGCGGATATGATATATCTGGAAGATCAGGAAATAGATTCCAGAGGGGTAGTCATCATTGATCCGACAGATGCTACGAGAAGAAAAAGGCTGATGCCTGCTTTTTACCAAGAGGAGGTTTTGCTCAAGCCGATTTTTAAGAAAGGAGAAAAAGTCTATACCCGACCGAATCTTCATGAGATCAGGGATCGTGCTGCTCAACAGTTGGAATCTTTGGACAAGGCTCATATGCGCCTCATCAACCCCCACTTATATCCGGTAGGATTGGAGGAAAATCTGCACCATTTGCGGATGGAATTGGTTTTACAGGCAAAAAAGTTTGAAAATGGACATCAAGCAGAATAGCACCGCATTGCTCATTGTGGATGTGCAAAATGATTTTATTCCCGGTGGTGCTTTGGAAGTGAAAGACGGAGACCAGATTATCCCAATGATCAATGCAATCCAGAAAAAGTTTTCTCACGTGATTGTCACCCAGGATTTTCACCCTGCAAATCATGGGAGTTTTGCATCCCAATATGATGGGAAAAGCCCTGGAGAATTTGTGGTTTTGGGAGGATTGGATCAGATTCTTTGGCCAGATCACTGTGTGCAGGGTACATTTGGGGCTGAATTCCACAAGGATCTAGACCAGTCGAACTGGGAGGTCATTTTCCAGAAAGGCAAAAACCCGGAGGTGGATTCCTATTCTGGATTTTTCGATAATGCAAGAAAAGGAGACACAGGCTTAAATGCTTATCTGAAAGCCAAGGGAATAGATACTGTTTTTGTCTGTGGTCTAGCCCTGGATTATTGTGTAAAGTTCACCGCGCTGGATGCCAAATCACTTGGCTTTGAAACTTTCTTAATTGAAGATGCTACCCGCGCCGTCAATCTTTCACCTTCAGACGGAAAAGATGCCATAGAGGAAATGCGTAAATCAGGAATTCAAATTTGTACCTATAAAGAGTTTTTGTAATGTTTCAGTTTGACCCAGAAAAGCACTATCCAAAAGAGACTGAGAGTAGAGTAGTAATCCGTTTTCAGGATTGCGATCCCTTGAGGCATTTGAATAATGCGAAATATTTTGACTATTTCTTCAATGCCCGTGAGGACCAAGTGCCGAAGTTATACGGATTGGAAATCATTGATTTGATCCGGGTGTATAAAGCTGCTTGGGTAGTTTATAATCACAACATCAGCTATGTAAAGCCGGCTATGGTAGGTGAGTGGGTTCGGATTATGAGCCGAGTTCTATGGTATAATCACAATACCATTGTGGTGGAATATTATATGACTGATGATTCTAAAACCCAGTTGAAGACAGTTTTATGGTCAACCATGAGGTATGTGACTCTTGCCGAAGGAAAGTCAACCGACCACTCCGGAGCCGTGAATGAGTTTTTGGAAGCCACTTCTGTCGGGTTGGACATTGCTGGCTTGGACATTCGAGACCGGGTAAAGCAGCTTAGAGCAGAAATAGAAAAAGGGAAGTGATTCCCTTTTTTTATACTTCAAATCCATAATCTCTTTCCACTCTGGCAATTCTGGTTTTATAGGCTTTGTACCATTTTTCCTTTCCGTTTTTTTGGGCCAACTGGTGATCGGAATTCATTTTCCAATTTTTGATTGCTTCAAGACTTTCCCAATAGCTGATGGTAATTCCCAATCCGTCCCGGACACTTTCATGGCCCAAATACCCTGGTTGTTGTTGTGCTAAGTGGATCATTTCTTCGGCGGTCTGGGTATAGTGGTCCTGAATATCTGTTCTGATATTGGTGAAAATAACAGCATAGTAGGGAGGATCTGGAGTTTGAGCAATCATTTTTACGATTAGGCTAAGATGAACTTTCCAAGCTGGAAAAAGGGCTTTGTGCCAACGAAAATTACAAAATGATTTATTCTTTTTTGAGGTATATGTTTATCCGCAATTGCACCACAACCCAAAATTCCTTTGGTTTTGCGGCCGGAAGTCCGAAGTCCGAAGCTGACTAAAACTGAACTTCAAGCGGGATTTTATACCTAGTGTACGGCCTATTAGTAAGAAAGCGGATATACATATGTGTGCCTTGAAGCGAAGGAGTAAGTTCTTTGCATGCTGTTGAGAAGATGAAGGAAGGTCCTTCGTGGAAGCTGTCAGCCAGATTTCACAAACCACTTTATGGTGCGTTTTACCGAAAGGTACTCGTATTGAGCGATAAAGAAAAGGCAGAGGTCATCTGTCAGGTGGGTAACGGGGAGCTGAACGAAAGTGAACCTCCATATTAAAACATCGATATATCCATAGCTCATACTGAAACTGAGGGGGTATATGTGTCCTCAGGAATAAAGTTCTGCAGAAGTAAGCTGTTACCGGCCGGACAGTATGCGGTGTAAAGGAGGCAGGAACCCGTTTCAGGCTTTTCAACGGAACAAGGGAACTCTTTCAGCAGTGCTAAGGGAAAGTACAAGCAGAGAACCTGTAAGGCGAATACCGAAATGCTGAAAGGGGGCGGATTCCATCGTAGTAGTGACGATATTCTGTGAAAGCAGAGAGGAGCGAAGGGTGGAACCAGAGTCGGTTTGCATAGTGACAACAACTTGTAAAATGGGATGATTGATTATTATGAAACAAAGGAACATCCTGTAAACAGGGTAATGGTACTGGAGGCCTTTAGAAAGGTTAAGTCCAGCGGTGGAAGCGGTGGAATAGACGGACAGAGCATCAGCGACTTCGAGGAGGGACTAAGCAGGAATGTTTACAAACTCTGGAACCGCATGAGCTCAGGAAGCTATCACCCTTCAGCGATCAAGGAAGTGTTGATTCCCAAGAAATCAGGGGGTACCCGAGGACTTGGGATCCCGACAGTTTCGGACAGGGTATGCCAACAGGTGGTCAAAACCTATCTGGAACGTATAGTAGAACCGACGTTTCATCCTGACAGCTATGGATATCGACCTGGGCGGAATGCTCATATGGCGATCCAGTCAGCAACCAGGAGATGCAGCAAAATTGGATGGGTACTGGACGTCGATATCAGTGGATTCTTCGATAACATTCCCCACGACCTGCTGCTGAAAGCTGTAGAATACTATACCCAAGAAAAATGGATTTTGATGTACATCGAGCGTTGGCTGAAAGCTGATGTTGTGAAACAGGGAACAGGAGTGACTGAAAGACGAGAGAAGGGTACTCCTCAGGGAGGGGTTATCAGTGGACTGCTAGCGAATATGTTTCTACACTTCACCTTCGACAAGTGGATGGCGAAGTATTTTCCGAAAATGCAGTTCGAGAGATACTCGGACGACATCATTGTTCACTGCGTAAGCAACAAGCAAGCAGCATTCATGAAAACCCGATTGGCGGAAAGGTTGAACGAATGCGGACTGTCCATGAACGAAGCAAAGACAAAGATTGTCTACTGCCGAAATGACCGAAACAGGGAGAACCCTGAAACGGCATCATCATTTGACTTTCTGGGATATACGTTTAAGCCCCGCTATTGTCCGACAAAAGACGGACTGAAACTGATCACCGCTGCGTGTATGAGTGAATCTTCTAAGACCTCAGTCAAGGATAAACTCAGAAAATTTTCGATAAGGAAATTCAGAGGAAATATTCAAGAACTGTCGTCTGCTATCAACGTCATGATAAAGGGCTGGATTAACTATTACTGCAAGTTCCACAAATGGACAACGGTAGGATTATGGTTTTGGCTGAACAGGAAACTGATAGAGTGGAAGATGGCTCAGAAACGGAGACTGGGTAAAAGGAAAGCAATCAGGTGGCTGGAAACAGTCTACCGAGGAAAGCCAAATCTCTTCGCCCACTGGCAACTGGTACCACCAACTCTTGGTAAGAACAGGAGACCTGACTTTGGAAGCGCCGTGTGATGGGAGACTATCACGCACGGTGCTGTGAGAGGTTTGGGGTGAAATTCCCCTTACCTACTCGACTAAGGTATATTGATTTCTTATTTTTTGTTCAGAGGAAGACAAATAGCTTTTTAGAAATTCCTTAAGCGCTTCTGGATTTGATTGATTTGAATCAAAAATTGGCTCCCAATAAAACTGATTTCAATTTTGTCTCGTAAATTTGTATGCAAGACGAGTAAATTAAATCTGTATTCAGAATATAATTTTGAAGGATTAGATCTTTAAGGTTTAGGTTTGGTCTTCCTTCAATTTTCTACTCGTTTTTTTCCTAGCGTAGAAACAGTCCAGTCCGGTCATAATTCTATGGATTAGGGAAAAGTTGTTAATTCACCTTAGCCCCGACTACAGTCGGGGCTTTTTTTTTAAGAAAATAGAAAGGGCCGAGGAGAGAAGCATAAGGCAAAAATCAGGATTGCTATCCAGCCGATTATTTTCCGGCCTGTGCTCAAAGATCTGCATCCCGAAACATCTGGGTGTTTGACCCCCGCTAATCTTCCAATAAAGAAAGCAAATAGTAACCAGCCTTGGTATCCTTCCCATTCAGGACGGACAAAGGCAATGACATATTGCACAGCGGCAATAGAAAGCGCCAGGGTGATTTTTGACCTTGAAGTCAAGTCCGTCCGAGTATAGCAGATGTAAAGAAAGCCGATATACAAGGGGATCCTTAGGAATAAATCCTCTAAAGGCATTAATGGACTGATCATTCCAAGTCCGGCATAACTCAGGAAAAGGGTAAAAGCTGTCAGGGAAATCTGATAATGATGCTTTGGAAAAAGGCCAAAAATCACGTGACCACCATCTAGCTGTCCAATAGGAAGGAGGTTAAGGGCAGTGAAAAAAAGTGCCAAATATCCCGCAAATAAGAAGGGGTAATGAATGACTTCTTTCATACTCGGCATTCTTTCCGGATCAGCTAAGGTGTCTCTCAAAAATGAAAAAAGGAGATTGTCACCCAGCGAAAACTCCAACACATCCTCTCCATATCCTTCAAAATCGGGATCTGCATATTCCGGATGAACTTCGTAAATGTATTCCGCCGGAGGCAAATGGGTAAATCCATAGATCAAAACCCCCAAGGCCAGCACAAAACCCGCGATTGGCCCTGCGACACCGATATCGAAGAATTTTTTTCTACTGTTGACAAATCCCTTCATTCGGATAATGGCGCCAAATGTTCCGATGGATGGAATGCCTATAAATCCCAACCAAACCGGGATGAAATAAGGAAGAGAGCTCCGGACTTTATGGACTAGAGAAGTGAAGAAATGGCCCAATTCATGAACTAACAAAATTCCTATAAAAGGAATGGAAAATGCTGTAGATTTCCAGAAATATTCCCAAGTCAAGGCACTTTCTTCCACGCCAATGACGGATTTTCCATACACCCATTCTGCTCCTGCCAAGGTAGTCGTGATGAGTGTCAAAAAGAATAGGGTAAAGTGCCTGAGGTATTCCTTGGGACTAAACATGCTTAAAGTAGTCAAAGATTACCTCGGGACCAGTCACCTGAATTGCTGTAATCCCGCAAGATTTAGCTCCAAGAACATTGGCCTCTAAATCATCGAAGAAGATCACTTTATCACCTTTGGTGCTGAGTTGTTCTAGCATAGTTTGATAGATTTCTTGTTGAGGCTTTGCCAAGCCCATTTCGTGGCTGTAAAAAACATGGTCCACAAGTTGATGAAATGAATCCACTCCAAAATCCTTCTGTAGCATTTCATTTACCGCATCAATATGAATTGCATTGGTATTGCTTAAGATACCGATTTGGTATTTGTTTTTGAGTTTTTGGATTAATTCAATTCGAGAGGGAGGAATGTTTCCTAAAAGGCTATTCCATAATAAATCTACCTCGGAATCGCTCCAGTTTTGGCCAAAGTATTCATTGACATTTCTTCTGAAAGCAGGGGAATCCATTTTCCCTTTTTCATATTCCTTGTGGAAATCGGTGAGATAGAAGTAGTCTACCCGGTCATGAAGGGTATTCGAAACCAATGATTTAATATGATTCAAAGACCTTTGGTAGTCAATATCTATGATCACATTGCCGAGGTCGAAAATCAAAAAATCAGCTGAAATCTGCTTGCTCATGCACTTTTTGAGTTGTGTAAGTGAACTCAAATATGTAACATTGCAGACCCAAAACCAAGGCCTATGTCTGTCAAGGGCCATTTTTGAAGTCGAGAGTTTTTCTTCTTCAACATGATCTGAAATGGAGGCTTTTGGATTTGGAAAAGATAAAATTTATGGGCCTATAGCTCAGTTGGTTAGAGCTTCTGACTCATAATCAGGAGGTCGCTGGTTCGAGCCCAGCTGGGCCCACAAAGTCACCTTTTTAAAGGTGACTTTTTTATTTTGAGGAATTTCTGGTGAAAGATAAGTCCAAAAAGTTTTTAAAGCTTCCCAAGCGCATTTGGCAAAGATGGTTCAGGCAAATAATTCCAATTACAGTAGAGAGATGTTTTTGAATTTAAAAATCCGATTTTCCGAATCTCGGATAAAAAGTCCAATTGAAATTTGATTCAAGCAGGCTTGGTTCTTTCGGGCTATTAAGTGAAGCTGATATCACTGGAGGGGCAATTCCAATAATCTGAAAAAAAATCCCGGATTGTATTCAATCCGGGATTTTTTTAGATTTCTCTGTATGCTATGATGCCTCCGAGAACATTTCTGACTTTTGAGAATCCTTTGCCCTCGAGGAATTTTTTTGCGTTTCCACTTCTGGCTCCTGAGCGACAATGAATCACGATTTCTTGATTTTTATACTCTTCCAATTCATCCAATCGATGGGGTAGTTCTCCCAATGGAATATTTTTGGCGCCTAAGTTATCCTCTTCATACTCCCATTCCTCTCTTACGTCCAAGAAAAGAAACTTCTCTCCCTGATCGAGGCGGGACTTTAAATCGTTTACGTTTATATCTTCCATATCACTTATTTACTTGAATTCTAAAGGACTTGACTTTGGAATCTTTTACCAAGTTGAGAATATAAATTCCAGGTCTTTGTCCGCTAAAGTTAATGATTTCCCCTTGACCGGAGGATTCCTTTGGTAACAAAATCTGTCTTCCAAAGGAATCAAAAATCGCAATCTCTTGGTAATCACCTTCTACGGTTAACAGGCTAGTCACAGGGTTGGGATAGATTCTAAATCCTGTTTCTGGGAGATTTGATTCAGTGAAGGGAGGTTCCATCGAAATATGTGGCCTGACCATCAGGGATCCTTTCACGTCTTTGTTTTCTACCCAGCCGCCTCCGACATTGTAGTTTATCTTATTTCCTTGATCATTGGTCTTATCCAGTCCAATGTGGATAAAATCATTGGTGTATTGTGCAAAACCGATATAAAATGTATCATTTACCTCGATATTTTCTTCCAAAGCAAAGTATTGAAAGCTCTTTCCAGCACTTACAGGGGAAATGATCACTTCTTTTTTATAAACCGGCTTAGAATCCAGATCCTTCCAAATCAAAATATCCACTGCCTGATTTGCTTGAGAAGAATTGGTGAAATTGATGGATATTCCTTTGAGAAAAACAGACTGTGGCGTGGAATAAGCAACTGCAAGCTGTCCCCCTTTTTGGTTGATTCCAGCAGCATAATCAGCCATTCCACGATCATAGGCGAAGAAATCCCGAATTGGAAATACTGAATAAACGGTATCGTTGCTTTTATAATCGACAGATTCAAACCGAGTGGTGTCACCATTGGTGACTGTAAATAAGGGCCCATCACCGGTGGTTAAAAATGTTTTAAAATAGAGGTCGGATTCGATTGTCAGAAATTCAAAATCCTTAAAATCCCGACTTTCAAATTTCCTTCTTTCTAATGCATTCGGAACTGGGTTAAAAGGAGTGTTTAAATTGATGGGGCTAATTAATCTGCCCAAGGAATCTTGGATTAAAACAGAATACTCCATTGCCCTAAATCTATTTTCCAGATTTATAAACTCGTTTGAAACAGTAGTCCAAGCTTGTTTTTGGGAGGTCTTCAAAAGGGCTAGTGGATAGGCGGCGAAATCACCCAATAGAACCTGGTTCGGTGAAGTCAGAGTTCTGTCACGGTAGTTTAAATCAGTGGAAGTCCGTCCGGTGTTGAGATAGACGTAATCTAAAATCCAGCTGTCAAAAGGACCATTTCTTCGACCTTCGGAAAGAAATCTGAATTGAAATTCAGAATGTTGCCAAGCTGGCAAAATTTGGAAGATTTCCTGTTTGAAGTTATTTCTGTCAATTCCAGACCCTCCGGAGGTGGACCAGACTCTTTGCCAGGTTTTTTGAGGAGTGAGGATTTGTAAGACAAATTCATCACTACTGTCTGGAGCCTCTGCTTTTCCCCCTGCTTGCCAATAAAAGCTCAGATAAAGGTTGTTTTGAGCGCCAGAGGATAACTGGGACAGGTTGAAAGGTTTGGAAGTGAATACATCAGTTTGGCCGATATCCCGAGTCTGGAAAGAGTAGGGGTATCCGTTTGAATCCACTCCATTGAATAGGATCATTCCGAAACTTGGGGCATTATTTCCAATGGTTTCAGTATAGGATGCGCCGGAGTTAGTCCATTTAATGGTGTCAATTCCTTGGGAAAAATCATCCCAAAAAGGAAGTGTGTTTTGGGCTTGAATCTTTTGGTTAGGGCCTAAACTGTTGGTTTTGTATTTCAGGGTTTCCAAAGGCCCAAGCTCTTTGAACTGAGCAAGCGCTGGGGTAGCGATTCCTGTGAGGAACACTAAAAGAATTCCTAAAATATGTTTTCCGCCCTTTTTCAAGTAATCAGTTCTTTGCTATCCAGATATCGATGGGTTCACCGGTTTTCACTTCCATTCCTGCAGGAGGGGTTTGAAGAAATATTCTTCCTGCCGGGATAGTATCGTTTGATGAGTAGTTTTTATTTCCCACTCTTAGACCCGAACCTAAAATAAGAAATTCTGCCTCATCTTCTTCCATTCCAATTAGATTGGGAACTTGAAGAACCTGATTACCCATACCATCTCCCACGACTAAGTCAATTCTCGCACCTTTGGGAACTTCAAATCCTTCGGGAACTTTCACTCCTCTGTAACGCTGTTCTAAGACGACATTGATGCCGATATCCGGAACATAAATGATGTCCCCTCTTTCCAATCCCATGTTGGCGAGGATTTCTTGCACATTTTTCAATGGAGTATTGACCAGATTTGGCATCTTCAGCATAGGAGCATTTTGAGCATTCAAAGTCAAGTAGATTTTTCGTCCGCTCTTGACTTGGGAGCTTGCTTCTGGCATCTGTTTTAATATGGCCAAAGCCGGCAATTCGGTGCTAAAGCCAGAATCAATGGATACTTCATATTGAAGTCCAGTAGATTCTAATAATCCTTTTGCTTCGTCAAAGGTGTAGCCAGATAAATCAGGTACTGAGACGGTTTCTCCATGATTGGTGTATAATGGGAGATAGACTTTTAAAAATAAAAAGCCTAAAAGCACGGTTAATCCCAATACGATCAGGATGTGAAATGATATTTTTTTGAAGGAAGAGACTGTAGAACTCATTGGTAAATATTAGCTCCGAAATATAAACTGAATATCGCTGAAGGTTGAAAATAATCCTTGGTTAGAAAGCCACACTTTGCAAAAAATAAGCCGAAGGTGTTGACTCCGGCTCATTTTAAATTAATTTATGATCAGTCGCTTTAACTCCTGGAGTGTATTTGAAGAGATTTTTATGATATACAATCCTGGGGCGAATGTTTGTCTTGAGAAGGTATAGGTTTGGTTTAAAGTACCATCATAGGTAATATCCTGCACCACAGCTCCCGTAGAAGAGATCACCTGAATCCGCACATTTTCCCTCCTTGGCAAATTGAATGAGATGTTGAAATAATCGGAAGCGGGGTTTGGAAACAAAACGCTTGATCCTTCCACCGGGATGACAGGATCTGGATTTGCTCTCAAGAATAGCTCAAGATTGTCCAAATAAATGGTGCTATTTGAAGCTCCTTTGGCATTGAGAACAAAAGCCAAACGGACATTTTTAGAGCCTGGACCAGCAAATTGGGTCAGGTTCACGTATTTTCTGACAAAATCGGATGCTGAACCTGGATTGGCCTCGCCAGCTGTGACCGTCGAGAGCTTTGTCCCTGTCTCTTTCCAAATCTCGGTATAATTGTTACCGCCGTCTTTGCTTGCCAATAGGCTAAGTGAAGTTTCAGGATTGACAGTACCTGCAGCAATATCAAAGAAGACACTGGCCTGGCGACTTACACTTAAGTCAAAAACAGGGGTCCCCAACCAATAATTCTGCCCATTCAACAAGGAATTGGTTCTTCCCAGGTTATTTGGTCCTGCCGCGGAAGAAATTGGAGAAATTGACCAACTGGTTCCATTGGATTCTGGATTAATTGAAATCCATGGCGCTAAAGAGGTGCTGTTATTGAAATTTTGCCTCCAAGGAACTTCAGTTCTATCCGTACTTCGAACCAAGAATCTGGTAAACTCAGGATAGGAGTCTGCATTTTGGTCAAAATTCGGTTCCGAGAGTCGGTAAGCCAGTCTATTTAGACCTGCAGCGGTGGAGTTATTCAATACCAATACGGTTTGCTCTCCTGGTTGGATAGTAGACCCGGAAGCCACAAAAGTCTGAGTTGCCCCAGAATTTGTAGTCCTGGAGAAAAAGAAGCTAGTGACAGGCAGATTTCCTGTATTGGTTACTTGCACTTCTTCCTGGGTACCTGATCCATCGTTGATCGGTGAAGGAGCAACCAATTGATTGATGACCATTCCGTACTTGAATTGCTCTTCAGGAAGAATTCTGATATTTCTCAGATAAATGTTATTGCCGTAGGCATTCTGATTGATAAAGGACAGCCTGATTTTTCCAAGATCTTTGTATCTGGAAAGATTGACTACTTCAAGTCTAAACTGGCTTGAATTCACAGGAATAAATTCGTCCAATGTGGCCGATGCCGTGCCTAACCTTGTGCCTGACTTATTGTATTTAGCCCCTGCGATATCAAAGTTGGAACCGCAATCCTGAGAAATCGCCACGATCAGCGCATCCTGAAAGCCGGATTGATTGTATGGTCCATGCGCAACCTCAAAAACCAATTGAGCATTTGGGTATTTTGCAAGATCTATGGCAGGAGAAGAGAAAAAGTCAAATTGACCAGGGCCTTCATACTCATAGTTTCTGATATAAATTGCCTGTTGACTTTGACCTGAAACCGTGATATTGGTTCTTTCCCATGAAAATCCTCCATCTGGATTGGTAACTATCCAATCTCCCGGGAATTTGGATATGTCATAGGTATAAGGAAGAGTCAATTCTCCTTGAATTACAGGTCGGGATGTCAACGTGTTATTGGCGGCATTTTGATCTGATTGTCCATTTACTTCCGTGACAGTAAATGTAAACTCGTTGGATCCGGTTGCCGGAACTACGATGTCTTTGAAAGTTACCCGGGTGATTTGCCCCGTGGTAAGGTTGGTGGAAACTAATTTGCTTTCTACCAAAGCTCCGTTTCTAAGGAATTCTATTCTGGCGGAAGTGATGGTTTGAGAGCCGGCATTGGCAATCTCAATTGTTGGAGAAACCGTCAGATCGCAAATAGCGGTTAAAGGCTCGATGATTTTGATAATCGCCAAATCTCTATTTTCCAAAACAGGCTCCCGAGTAGCCCTGTTATTTACTAAAGTGATTCTTCGGGGGCTGTTAGCTAAAACCACATTGAATCTTTCAACCTGCCCTTTTGTAAACAGGTTCATACAGGCATCAGGGGTATAATCCATGTAATTTTGAACCATGTCCTGAGATCCACAGGAGAATCTGGATAAGTTGTCGTTACAGGTTGTGTTGGAATTATCTTGTTCGGGAGTATCGGTTACAAAATCATCTACACCACAACCTCCGTCTCCCCAGATATGTCTCAAGCCTAAGTAGTGTCCGACCTCATGTGTGGCGGTTCTACCTTTGGAAGCAGAAATAGCGCTTCCATTCGATCCAAAAAATCGATAATCAATAGTAACACCATCGGTGATTGCTGAAGTAGCGGGGAAGTTTAAACCTGGTAAATTGGAAATAGGGAAAGAAGCATACCCAATAAATGGAGAAACCAATGGAACGACCCAAATATTCATATATTCTTCTGGGTTCCATTGGGACGTTTGACCGATTAGGGTGGCGTCATTTGGAGAGTAAGTCAAATTCGGACCCTGAACTCTTACAATTCCCGTAGTAGGAAGACCATTTGGATCTTGCTTAGCGAGTACAAATTCAATTTTTGAATCTGCAGCTACAGGCTGAAAAGCAGCAGGAGTTCTTGAGGCATCGGCATTGAGTCGTCTGAAATCCTCGTTGAGTGTTTGAATTTGATTAAAAATTTGAGAATCAGGAATGTTTGTTCCGACTCCCAATGCAGAACCTGTGTGGATCACATGGACAACTACAGGGATTTTTCTTACTTCTTCTTGTATTCTTAATTGAGGAGTATTTCTGCGTTCACTGATTTTCTGTTCAAACCAGCTTTCCATGAAAGTTTTGCTTCCGAAATATCCCATTTCCTTTTCCATCATGGCTTCTAGAAATGAGTGGCCACATTTTTCGGTATGGGAATGGGATGAAGTTTGAAAATTATCAATTGCCTTTAATTCCATTTTCTGGCTAAAGGCAAAAGGAGTCATTATGGTACTAATGAGTACAAATGACAAAAAGCTCAGGAGTCGGAAGCCTGTTTTCATTCAGAAAAGTTAAGATCAGGCAAATGTTAAATTGATAGCTTCTACCCGGGTGATTTCGGGGATAGCTCTTTTGATAGCTTCTTCGACACCTGCTTTTAAGGTCATCGAGGACATGGGGCATGAGCCGCAATTTCCTGTCATTTCAATTTTTAACACAAAATCATCCGTCAATTCCACGACCCGGACATTACCTCCGTCAGCTTCCAGATAAGGTCTGATTGTATCCAGAGCAAATTCAATTTTTTCTCTTAGTCCAGTTTCCATGTATTCTCTTAGGCTTTTACTTCTACAATTGTTGTTTTCTCACTCGAGGCATTTCTGATGGCAATTTGTCTTGCTACAGATTCTGCCAAATTCATATAGGCATCTTGGGTCGGGCCAACTTTCAATACTGCTGGATATCCGGTGTCCCCGCTTTCCCTGATGGATTGCACGATTGGGACTTCGCCCAAAAACGGTACCTGATATTTTTCAGCAAGCTTTTTTCCTCCGTCTTTTCCAAATAAATAGTATTTATTTTCCGGGAGTTCCTCTGGCGTAAAATAAGCCATATTTTCAATAACACCTAAGACAGGTACATTAATTTGAGGCTGCTTAAACATGGAAAGACCTTTGTTTGCGTCAGCTAAGGCAATTTTTTGAGGAGTGGTGACAATCACTGCGCCTGTCACAGGTACTGTTTGCACCATAGTTAAGTGGATGTCGGATGTCCCTGGAGGCAAATCAATCAATAAGTAGTCCAACTCTCCCCATTCCACATCAGCGATAAATTGCCTCAAAGCAGAACTGGCCATTGGTCCTCTCCAAACGACTGCACTGTCAGCTGGGGTCAAAAACCCGATAGACATCAGTTTTACTCCATATTGGGTGATTGGGATGATCGTATTTTTTTCACCTACCTTTTTGACTGCAGGCTGTTCGCCTTCTACATTAAACATGGTAGGGATAGAAGGGCCTGAAATGTCAGCATCGATCAATCCCACTTTTGCGCCGGATTTTGCCAAGGCCACAGCAAGATTGACGGAAGTGGTTGATTTTCCAACTCCACCTTTTCCTGAAGCAATAGCAATGATATTTTTAACTTCAGGAAGAATAGGAGTGGCTTCCCGTACAGTGGTTACCTGTGAAGTCATGAAAATTTCCCATTCCCATTCCTTGCCGTGATCTTCTTCCAACGCCTCCAAGCAATTATTTTTGATTACTTCCTTTAGAGGACAGGCAGGAGTGGTCAGAACCACTTTGAAACTTACCTTTTTCCCTTCGATTTGGATGGATTGAATCATTCCCAAAGAGACCAGATCTCTTTTAAGATCAGGATCCTGAACTCTGGAAAGGGTCTTTTTTATATCTTCAGAAGTCAAAAGCATGGGTGTTATTAAATTTTTCGCAAGTTAGCCTAAGATTGTCTCTTAGAAAAACCAATTTCTATTTTGGATAGAAACTCCCCGCGGGGCTGAATAGTTCTCAGATTCTACTTCAATTATCCGGTCTAGATTTTAACTTTGTTGCATCCCCTTTCCTATGATCAGTAAACATACATCCGACCTAGTAAGAGAACGTGCCGACATTGAAGAAGTGGTGGGAGAGTATGTCCCACTCAAAAAGAAGGGCCAGAATCTTTGGGCATGTTGTCCTTTTCATGGGGAAAAAACGCCATCATTTTCGATTTCTCCTGCCAAGCAGATCTATAAATGCTTTGGTTGTGGAAAGGCCGGAGATCCTATCCAGTTTATTATGGATATTGAAGGAATTGGCTTTCAGGAGGCGATCCGACATTTGGCGATCAAGTATGGCATAGAGATAGAAGAGGATGAAAAGCTTACGCCAGAGCAAAATCTAGAGCAAAATGAGCGGGAAAGCCTGTTCATTGCCTTGAATTTTGCCAAGGATTTTTTTGTGAAAAACCTAGAAACGGAGGAAGGAAGGTCGATTGGTTTAAGCTATTTTAAAGAGAGAGGCTTTACTCCCCAGATAATTCAGAAGTTTGACTTAGGTTATGCGCTGGATGGGTGGGATAATTTACTTAAGGCGGCAAAAAACAATGGTTTTCAGGAAGATATCTTGCTGAAAGCGGGTTTGATTTTGCAAAAGGAAGGAGATCCCAGCAGGCTTTATGATAGATTTAGAAATCGCGTCACTTTCACTATCCACAATGTCAGTGGGAAGCCCATCGCTTTTGGTGCGAGAATTCTGACCAAGGATAAGAATCAGCCCAAATACATCAACTCTCCTGAAACTCCGGTTTACCACAAGAGTGATGTGCTCTACGGGATTTTTCAGGCTAAAAAATCTATTCGGGACAAAGACAACTGCTACCTGGTAGAAGGATACACCGATGTGGTTTCCATGCATTTATCGGGAATTGAAAATGTGGTGGCTTCATCGGGGACTTCCCTTACTGAGGGACAAATCAAATTGATCAAGCGATTCACCAACCATGTCACTGTATTGTATGATGGTGACTCGGCAGGGATCAAAGCTTCTCTCAGGGGGATTGATTTGCTTTTGGAAGGAGGACTTCATGTTAAGGCTGTGGTTTTTCCGGATGGAGAAGATCCGGACAGTTATTCCAGAAAGGTTGGAAGTCAAGCTTTTCAGGAGTATTTGGAGCAAAACAGCAAGGACTTTATCGGGTTTAAAATTGGGCTTTACAAAGATGAAATCGCCAAAGATCCAATCAGAAAGGCTGAGGTAATCCGCGAAGTAGTCCAAAGTATCGGAAAAATACCGGATCCTATCGTTCGGTCGGTCTACACCAAAGAAGCATCAGGCTTACTTCAAATTGAAGAGGAAATCCTTCTGGGGGAACTGAATAAAACCATGCTGAAGCATCAGCGGGATCATTTTCAGAAATCCAAAGAAGAGAAGGAAGCCGAAGCAGCCCTTGAAGAACTTATTCCGGTAAAGGATCCAACAATTTCACTGGATGAGGTATTAAGCATTCAGGAGAAGGAAACCATCCGTCTTTTGTTGAATTACGGATTGGAAAAAATCGGTGATGAGGATCTGTATTTATCTCAATATTTACTTTCAGAGACAGAAGAGCTGGAATTTAAGACCCCAATTTATCAGAAAATCCTTTTTGAATACCGGTCCAGATTGGCAAAAGGAGAGATTCCGTCCATTGATATATTCACTAGGCACCAAGACCCAGAGATCCAAAAAGAAGCGATAGATCTTATCACTCCTCGGCATGAAGTCAGTCACCATTGGCATGAAAGGCACCAAATCTTTATCCATGTAGAATCTGATGATCTAGCTTCCACTGCGTACAAAAGTATCCTTCGTCTCAAAAGAAGGCTGATCATGAAAATGATGGATGAGGCTAAGAATAAAATTAAATCAGGGGAAGAGAAAGGAGAGGAGCCTGAAAAGATCCTTGAATATCAGCTCATTTACATGGAGTTGAAAAAAGTGCAATACGAAATTGATAAGGAGCTGGGTATAGTGATTGGATAATGCCAAACTTTCTTTGGTCTTTATCAGTTTTGAGGGAGAAACAGCCTACCTTTGTGTCCCAGTTAATCAAACAAGAAAACCCGTGGAAAACTACCAACTTCATTCTATAGAAGAAGCCATTGAAGCCATAAAAAACGGTGAAGTGATCATCGTCGTGGACGATGAGGATCGTGAAAACGAAGGGGATTTTATTTGCGCAGCAGAAAAAATCACTCCAGAAATCGTCAATTTCATGGCTACCCATGGTCGTGGTCTGATCTGCGCTCCGCTCATTGAAGACCGATGTGATCAATTGGGATTGGAATTAATGGTAGGTACCAATACCGCTGCTTTTGAGACTCCATTTACTGTATCGGTGGACCTTGTAGGTCATGGATGTACCACGGGAATTTCAGCATCTGACCGTGCCAAAACTATTAAAGCTTTGATTGACGATTCCATTCATCCGAGTGAATTGGGAAAGCCAGGGCATATTTTTCCCTTGAAGGCCAAAAGAGGCGGAGTTTTAAGAAGGTCCGGCCACACTGAGGCAGCTATAGATTTTGCCAGACTTGCGGGCTTGGCTCCGGCAGGAGTTTTGGTGGAAATTATGAACGAAGATGGCACGATGGCCAGACTTCCGGATTTGATCAAAGTAAGCGAGCGATTTAACCTGAAGTTAGTTTCAATCAAAGATTTGATTGCCTATAGGCTAAAAAATGAATCCCTGATCAAGCGGGAGATAGGTGTGGAAATGCCTACCAACTGGGGTGATTTTGATTTGATTGCTTTCCGGCAGACCAATACACAGGAAATTCACATGGCTTTGATAAAAGGCACTTGGGAAAAAGATGAGCCTGTTTTGGTCCGTGTCCATTCCTCCTGCGCTACCGGGGATATCTTTGGATCTTGCCGTTGCGATTGTGGGCCACAGCTTCATGCAGCCATGGAAATGGTCGAAAAAGAAGGGAAAGGTGTCGTCCTGTATATGAATCAGGAAGGTAGAGGAATTGGCTTGATTAATAAACTGAAAGCTTATAAGCTACAGGAGCAGGGGATGGATACCGTTCAGGCTAATTTGGCTTTGGGCCTTCCAATGGATAGCCGGGATTATGGAGTGGGGGCACAAATTCTTCGGGATCTGGAAATCAGCAAAATCAGATTGATCTCCAATAATCCCCAGAAAAGAGTTGGCCTACTGGGTTACGGTCTTGAAATCGTGGAGCAGGTTCCGATTGAAATCAAACCTAATCCTCACAATGAAAAATACCTTCAGACCAAGCGTGATAAAATGGGACATAACATCCTGAAATAATCCGGTTTTTGTATTTTGGTTAAAGGATTTGTTCGGTTTTGAAACAACCCAAATGCAGGGGCAGCGTTTATCATTTTAAAAGTTGATATTCATGAATAAGGTAATATTTTCTGTTTTATTGCTTGTATTCGCTTGTTTTGGATTACAGGCTCAAAACCAGTTTCCTTCCCAGATTTGGCACAAGGGAAATATATTTCTTGCCGATGGCCAGACCGTTTCTGGCTTGGTGAAATATGATTTAGATAACAATGTGGTGCAGCTTCAAACCGAGACTGTGACCACATTCACGGCGTCCAATGTTTCTAATTTTGAAATTTATGATGAAACTTACGGAGGCATCCGAAAATTCTACAGCCTTCCTTATGCTTTAAATGGAGATTATGAGGTTCCGATCTTTTTTGAAGTATTGACTCAGGGCGAAAACATTGCCCTCCTTTGCAGAGAGTATATCGCTACAGATAATCGAGGCATGAACAACTGGGGCCCTATGGCCATGAATCCATTTTGGGGACAGCCTTCTCCCATTGGTTATCGATTAGCTTTCAATTACTATTTTTTCAAAAATGGAAGGCTTGAGAGATATAGCTTGAAGAAAAAGGACCTGTTTACCATGCTTCCAGGCTACGACAATGAGATTAATCTCTTCATGAGGAAAAACAGACTGGAGCACGACAAACGCGGAGATCTACTTCGGATTACAGCTTATTACAACGAATTAAAAAATTAAATGTCAAAGCCTCTTATTCTCGTCTCCAATGACGATGGAATCACCTCGAAAGGAATTCGTGTTCTTGTATCAGTGATGAAAAAGCTAGGGGATGTGGTGGTCGTCGCTCCAGACAGCCCTCAATCAGGTATGGGGCATGCAATTACAATCGGGGAGACCCTTAGGCTGTATGAGGAAGAAATTTTTGACGATGTATTGGCCTACAAATCAAGTGGTACTCCGGCTGATTGCGTAAAACTTGCCAAGCACTATGTGTTGAAAGATAGAACTCCAGACTTAGTGGTCAGTGGAATCAATCATGGTTCCAACACCTCTATTTCAGTGCTGTATTCGGGAACTATGTCCGCTGCCATTGAAGGTGCTTTAGAAGGGTATCCTTCCATAGGGTTTAGTCTTTGTGACTTTTCTTCCAAAGCCGATTTTTCCCACGTAGAGGAATGGGTAGAAAAAATTGCCCGTCAGGTATTGGAGAGGGGAATTGCGAAAGGTGTGGCTTTAAATGTGAATTTTCCTCCTAAAAGGAATGAAGCAATCAAAGGGATAAAGCTTTGCCGACAGGCAGATGCAAAATGGCAGGAAGAGTTTGCAGAAAGATTTGATCCTACAGGAAGAAAGTACTTCTGGATGGCGGGAAACTTTGTGAATTTTGACAAAGGGGAAGACAATGATGAGTGGGCAATCGCTAACAATTATGTCTCCATTGTGCCTTGTCAATACGACCTAACAGCCTATCATGCGATCTCCCAGATCAACAAAGAATGGGATTGGGATAATTTGTAACTATTTCCCGAGGAGTTGACCGGCAAAGAATAGTTTATTTTTTTTCCGAATATCCTTAATTTGCGAATAGGATTGAATAATATTCTTGCATTGTCACCCAGACTGTCCCTCTTGTTAGTGCCTTTTTATTTTGGTTTCCTTAGTTCTCTGTGGGCTTCGGAGATTGAAGGACAGGATTCTTTGCTCATTAATCTGAAGGGAAAAGAGCGGATTGAACCATTGAATAAACTTGCTACCGACCTGAGAGAATCTGATCAGGATCTAGCCATGAAATATTCTTTTGAAGCCGACTCTTTAGCAACAGTTTTCAATGATTTGTCAGCCAGAAGCAGAGCCTTAGAGAATATTGGATGGATTTATTATCGAAAAGGCAACTGGCAAAAATCTTTTGAGTATTCTAAAAAAGCTTATGAATTTGCCTTAGACTCAAAAGATAAGCTTCAGGCTGCGAGGCTGATGAACAATATGGGTGCCCTGTACTATGAGCAGAAAAATCACCCTAAATCCATAGAGCAGTTTAGAAAAGGCTATCTGCTTGCTACTGAGGTGGATGATTTATACACCAGGATCAGAAGCTTAAATAATATGGCTCTGAATTTTAGCCAATCAGGTCAGCAGGATTCAGCTTTGTATTATGCTAATTTATCTATTCGATTAAATAAGGAAGCTGGATCTCCTTACCTGACCTCTTTTGCTCATCGTGTGGTAGGGGATGTGTTTTTGGCAAAAGGCCAGTATGATACTGCTCAAGTGATTTTTCAAAAGTCTTTGGAAATGGCCCGAAATCAGGGGGTCAAGTCTTTTGAGGCTGGTATTCTTCACCGACTTGGACATGCCTATTTTTTGGACAATAAACTGGATAAGGCTAAGGAAATTCTTGAATATTCTGTCGATTTCTGCTTGAAAAACCAATATCTGGACGAGCTTTCCAGTAGTTATAAGTACCTTTACCAAGTTTATGAGAAAGAAGGAAACCTTCAAAAAGCCTTCTTCAATCAGTCTCAATACCTTCTTTACTATGACTCCCTAGTCAATAAAAGCAATCGTGACAGGCTGGCACTGGTTCAAGGCATGTTTGAGGAAGATTTGGCGAGTTCAGAACTTGAATTGCTGAAAGCCCAAAATGAAAATCAATCTCTTCGTTTAGCCACTTCCAGGAGGTATACCTTATTTTTTGCGATCGCTGCTGTGCTAATTGCTGCATTGGGAATCTGGATGTACCTGTTGAACCGAAACATGAGAAAGGTCAATCGAGACCTATCCGCTCAGCAAAAGAAAATCGCCGACCAAAACCAAGAATTAGAGCAACAATCCGAGCAGCTGAAATCCATCAATGAGACCAAAAACAAACTTTTTTCAATACTCGGACATGATCTTCGTGGTCCGGTAGGTCAAATCAAATCAGTCGTGGATCTAATGCTTCAGGATCAGCTGGAAAAAGAAGAGTTTTTTGAATTGCTGAATTATTTAAAAAAGGATATTGACTCGGTAAATTTCACGCTAAACAATACCCTGAAATGGTCCATGGCTCAAATGGAAGGTTTCGAACTAAACCCCTTAAATTTTAATCTTTTTGAGGTGGTTAAAAACTCTCTTGATTTACTGCAAGCATCCATTAAAGAAAAAGACCTGGTTGTTTTTAATCAACTGAGAAGTGAAACTTTGGCTTTTGGGGATCCTGATCTAGTAGAAGTAGTAGTGAGAAATTTGATCAATAATGCTGTGAAATTTTCCAATCCCGGAGATGCGATCACAATTTATGCGGAGAAGAATAAGGATTTTCTTGAACTCTATATTTTGGATCAGGGGATTGGAATGAGCCAGGAACAGATAGATGAAATTCTTTCTGAACAATATATGCTGTCCAAATCAAAGCTAGGGACTAATAAGGAAAAAGGTTCTGGACTTGGACTTCAGCTAGTTAAAGATTTTGTCAAAATGAATAGAGGAAAAATTGAAATTGATTCCCACCCCGGACATGGAACCAAGTTCTGCGTTAAACTCCCTTTGCTAGTCTAAAATTTCCTCTCTAGGTATAAAAAGGAAGTCTTCAGGATTGATTTTATTTTTGATGATTTCAAACTTTATCGTTTGATCAAGAATGTCCTTCAAGGCCTTTTTTGAAACTCCTCCTTCGGTGGTCCATTTTGTTTGTTTTATCCAGGCTTTTACATCTTCCAAATTCAAGTGGTAGGATTCTGATAGCCGGATTGGTAATTCAGCATCTATGCTGAGGCTTTTGGAAATGGCATAAACTTGATTTCTGATTCTATTGATCCAAGGAGAAAATTCCTGAATGGATCTTTCGTTGACCACAAAAACAAAACATGGCCATGGACTTGGGATTTCGCCAATCCGCTTCATAGAGCCAGCTTTGACCTCAGGAGTTGTGGTATATTTTTCCCAAAGGAACATTCCCGGACTTCCCGAATCAAATGCTTCTTTAGCCCCATCGAGATTCCCAACAAGCTCAAAGGTTAAACTGTTTTTTTTCCAGCCTTTTGCGTCTGCCAATACCATAGCCATTAAGTGTGAACCAGAGCCCATTCTACTTACTAAAAAATGCCTGCTTTGAATTTGTTCTGCCGACTTTGCCTGATGAGTAGGGCTGACATGAACACCCCAAGTCAAGGGCGTATTAACATGGAACCCTGCCATTTTCACATCCGAATTGGATTCAAATTCTTTCAGGAAACTTTCCGTCAGCATGATAGCCATGTCAGCATCTCCATTTTTGAGGTCCAAGGCCATTTGGCCAGACCCTCTGGATTCCTCCCTCCATTCAATGAGTAAGCCTTCTTCCTTGAAAGGTTGTTTTTCTTTCAAAATCCTGAATGGAAAATTAAAATGCTCAGGGACTCCTACAATTCGGAAGGTTTTCATATCAAAGAATTTTTTCAAAAATAAAAAAGCCGATTCTAAAATGAACCGGCTTTAGGATAGGATGTTCAAAATCAATCGTGGGTGGCTTTTCGATCGGTGATGAACAGGTTGGATAAGCCTGCCAAAATCAACAACGTTCCAGCCAAGAGCATGGTGTTGATTACTTCATCTCCAAACAAAAGTTTGTAAAGAAAATTTACACCTCCCAGCGCGGCCACTATCTGGGGAATCACAATAAACATATTGAATATCCCCATATAAACGCCCATTTTCTTAGTGTTAACAGAACTGGAAAGCATGGCATAAGGCATAGATAGAATGCTGGCCCAAGCAATTCCAACCAAAGCAAAGCACAGGTGAAGCATCCAAGGGGCCGTGATGTAATAAATGGATATAAACCCAATTCCGCCCGCAATCAAGCTTAGGAGATGGAGCAGTTTACGGTTGATTTTGATCCTTGAGGCTACAAAGGATAAAATCAGTGCATATACCATGGAAATTAGACCATAAGTACCAAGATAGTTTCCTACACTGTCAGCTGCATCATTGTAGGCGGCGGAACTAGTGTCAGTTGCTCCAAAAACGTGTTCGGTAATCGCCGGAGTGGCAAAGCTCCACATGGTGAAGAAGGCAAACCAAGAGAAAAATTGTACAAGTCCAAGTTGCCGCATAACCACTGGCATGGTGGAAATATTTTCCATGATTTCTTTAAAACCATGGAAAAATCCTTTTTTCTCTGCTTTATCCCGCTCAAACTCCTCCAGATCCTCTGGCGGATATTCATCTGTAGTAAGGATGGTAATCAATATGGAGGTAAACAGGACAAATGCTCCAATCCCAAAAGCATATTTCACAGAATCCGGAACTACTCCTTCTGGAGCAGTATTTGCCACTCCAATTTGAGTCATCATCCAAGGTAAATTGGAGGCGATCCAGGTTCCGACACCGATGATCAAGGTTTGAACTACAAAGCCATAGGAACGCTGGGAATTGGGAAGTTTGTCTGCAACTAGTGCCCGGAATGGCTCCATGGAAATGTTGATGGATGCATCCAAAATCCAAAGAGCTCCAGCAGCCATCCACAAAGCAGAAGAGTATGGCGCAAGAAATAAAGCGATGGTGCTGAAAACTGCCCCGAAAAAGAAAAACGGCTTTCTTCTCCCGAATTTGGGATGCCAAGTCCTGTCACTTAAATAACCCACAATAGGCTGTACTAAGAGTCCTGTCAGGGGAGCGGCGATCCACAGAAATGGGATAGCGTCTTTATCGGCTCCTAGAGTTTGGAAGATTCTCGACATGAACCCACCTTGAAGGGCAAATCCAAATTGGATGCCTAGAAAGCCAAAGCTCATATTCCAGATCTGCCAGAAACTAAGCTTCTTTTTGATTTCGATCATTTTGGGTGAGGGTTATTTTAGTAAAGTCCAGTGATTTCAAAATACTCTAGACGGTTTGGTATTTCTAAGAAAGAGAGATTTTTGATCTCGAAGTAAGGGTGATTATGCTCAGGTAATGGGTCGAATTCAGTCAGCTTGCCAAGGAAGGCGTAATTTTCTTTTTTCAGCTCCAGGGTGTTATCTGAAATTTGGACAGAAGAATTTTCGAAACCATGGAAATATATTCTCAGACTGGAAAAGTCAGTAGGATAGTTCCCTTCTGCCTGAGTCAGGCGAATGGATTTAGTTTCTGGAGAATAGGTGATTTTTCTTTTGAAATAGCCGTCGTTTAAATACTCAAAGCCATCTCCGGCATCCTCATAATGAAGAAATTCAGACCCTTCGCTTCCCTTGTACACATGAATTCTCAATATCCCATCATGTTTGGCTCCCGTGAATTCCACCTCAGACTGCATGGTGAAAATCTGTCCAGCTTTAACAAACACCGGAAGGTAATTGAGGGGACAATCTTGATAAATAGTTGCCTGTCCCGCATGCTTTTGGTCCGAGTAGAGGTAATACCAATCTCCCTTAGGGAGATACACTTTACAGATTTCCCGAAAACTTTCTATTGGGGCCACCAAGAAACTACTACAAAACAGGTATTGATTCTGGAAGGCGGATTGATAAATATTTTGGTCTTGAGCATATTGAATCGCCAGACTTTCTGCTAGAGGAAGACCTGTTTGTGTGCTTGAATAAAAAGAGCTGTAAAGGGTAGGCAATAATTTGTACCTCAGCTTCATGTAGTTTCTGCTGATTTCCTCAGTTTCTTCCCCAAAAGCCCAAGGTTCAGAATCTTTGGTATTGATCATGGAGTGAGCACGGTAAAAAGGAGCAAAAGCTGCAATACTCATCCAGCGGGCAAACAAGCCTTTGGAAGCCTCTCCTGCAAATCCTCCTACATCATAACCTGCAAAAGACACTCCGCTAAGTCCTAAACTATTCACAAGGCGAACCCCAGCCAGCATATGTTCTTCTGAGGCGACATTATCTCCAGTCCATGCAGCCGCATAGCGCTGAATTCCTGCAAAGCCGGATCTTGTCAAGACAAAAGGTCTGGAATTCGGATTTTGAAATGCAGCACCTTCCTGGGCACTTCTGGCCATTTGCATTCCATAAATGTTTCTCGCCTTTCGGTGAGAAGCCTTTTCACCTTCGTATTCAAATTCTATCAAATTGGGAGTGAATTGACCCCAAGAGGCAGGCTCATTCATGTCTGTCCAAAATCCATCTACTCCAGCTTCCGTGTAGAATGCCATTTTCTCTGCCCACCAAGTCCGTGTTGCTTCTTTGGTAAAATCCGGGAATGCACACCAGCCTGGCCAAACTTGAGCTTCGTAAACTTCTCCGTCTGGATATTTGATAAATAAGTCCTTGTCAAGTCCCTCCGTGTAAGGGAGATAACCTTTTTCTGTCTTGATACCGGGATCCATGATAACCACCACCCGAAATCCTTTTTCCTTTAGTCTGGAAATCATGGCTTTTGGATCGGTGAATTTTTCTCCATCAAAAGTGAAAACCTTATAAGCTTCCATATGATGGATGTCCAGATAGATTACATCTGCAGGCATCTTTTTATCTCGGAATCCTTGGGCTACGGCATATACTTCAGAGTCAGGATAGTAAGAATAGCGGCATTGCTGGAATCCAAGGGCCCATTTTGGGGGCATCTGCATCCGTCCAGTCAAGCGAGTATATGCTTCAATTATCGCAGCAGGGGTAGGGTAGTGGACAAAATAATACTCCATGTCCCCGTCTTCGGCTGAGAAATAAATGAATCTGTTGGTGGAGGCGCCGAAATTGAATACAGTTTTATGAGTGTTGTCTAAGAAAATACCGTAAGAACCCGCGTCATGTATCCCCAAATAAAAAGGTATGCTGAGGTATAGAGGATCGTCTCCGACACCGTATGCAAAGTAATCTGTGTTCCAGTTAGTATAGGCCTGCCCTACTCGATTGAGATTTCCTGTTTTTTCTCCTAGTCCTATAAATTTTTCCCCCTTTTGGACTTTTTTGTAGTTGGTCACTTCTGAACCTATCCATGAAATGGAAAGTGGATCATCCGAATTCAGAAGATGATCATCCTGGTCAAAAAAGCTTAAACTGAAATTATCGAGATTAACAATAACCTTCAGTCCAGGGGTTTTGAGCTCTAAAAATCCTCCAGATTCCAAGAAGTCAACCTGACAGGATTCCGGCTGGGCAATTACAGAATAAGGATTGCTTTCAAATTCATCAAATCGGGAAGCCTGCACTCTGACAATGCCATTCTCAAAGAAGGATAATCGGAATTTTCCGATTTCGCTGTTTCCTTCCAGAACTTGATTTTCGTACTTCCAGGAAAGCACTTTTCCGAAAGTTTGATTATGATTCGAATTTTTTGAAATGGCTCGGCTCTTAATATCGTGACTCATGGGCAATCCTGAGGGTTTAACGGGTAGGTCTTCTGCTAAATTAGAAATCTAATACTAGGTTTAAAACCCTCCAAAAAGCCCTTTTTAGCAGTGAAAAGCAGGTTTTTAACAAATAAATAGGGCAAATTTTAAAAATTTGCCCTATTCAAACGTTTGCACCAAAGTGATGAAAAAAGATTGGTTTTTTGTCTATTTTAGGGTTTTTGAGAGGATTTTCGAATCAAAAGTTCAGTTTCCAACACAATGGAGTTTTTGGGTCCTTCGATATTTCCTTTTTTATCAATCATATCCAATAGCAATTCTGTCGCTCTGACTCCCATTTGGAATCCGGGTTGGGCCACAGAAGATAAGCTTGGTTCCAACATGGTACAGAATTGCCAATCGCTAAACCCTACAATTCCAATTTGGTCGGGGACTTTTAAGCCTAGTTCTCGGCAAGCCATCATCGCACCGACAGCTGCCATATCATTGTGAGCAAAAAATGCATCTGGCTTTGGAACTGCCCTTTTTAGAACCTCTGTAGTGATATCTTTTGCCTCATTTTCATTACCTCGGGGGCTTTCTATAATCCAGCTGGGTTGATGCTGAATTCCGTAGTCCTCCAAAGCGGCCAAGTATCCCCTTGCTCGTTCTGTAGAAATCGAAAGATATTTAGGGCCAGCCAGATGATAAATCTTCCGATAACCCTGTTGAATGAGATGTTGAGTGGCAGCATATGCACCTTGATAATCATCTACGGTGACATTGAGCGTATTTTCCAATTTGGGTACTCGGTCAAAAAACACGATTGGGAAATTCTTTTCCAGGAGTCTGGAAAAATGCTCAAAATCCTCGGTCTCTTTGGAATAACTTACCAATAGACCATCAATTTGATTGGCCAGCATGGTGTCAATACTTGTTTTTTCTCTGGAAACCTTTTCATTGGTTTGGGTCAAAATAACATTGTAACCTTTGGAGAAGGCTACTTCTTCAATTCCACTGATTACAGTGGAGAAAAAGAAGTGAACTACTTCCGGAATGATTACTCCAATCGTGAAGGATTGACTTTTTCTCAAAGATCGGGCAAGGGCATTGGGGCGGTAGTTCATTTTTTCCGCCATCTCTCTGACTTTCCTTTTTGTCTCATCACTGATCCCCGGATAATCCTTCAGGGCTCTGGAAATAGTGGAAGAAGATACGTTCAGTTCCCTAGCCAAATCTTTAATTGTAGCTTGATCAAGCTTCATAAAAGTTTAATTATTCCAAGAATTTATTTTAATGAATCGTCATTACAGTTTTATGCAGACAGATAAAACCGTAAAACCCCAATTTCACTTATAAATTCGAATTCCCACCTATTGTTTCAAAAAAATGTTACTGAAAGAAAACGATACCGCAATCGTCTGCATAAATTAAATTCAGGTAATGTGGGTTAAATGATTGAAAAAGAAAGATCAATCTATTAAGTTCTTATCAGCAAAAGGTTAAAACCTGCCTTGAACTTGGTTTTTCAAGCTTTTTAGGTTTTATAAATCCAATAGCGAATATAATTATTCGAATAACCCAAAATCTCCGAGTTTCCCTTGAAAAAGTTCCGATTTCACCTTTTCATTCTTCTCTTTTTAACTACCATCTTTTCATGGGCTCAGGTCACTACGGAGCCGGCCATTCCACTTGCCTCTCAGCAAGTAAGAATAATTTATGATGCTTCTAAAGGTACCTCAGGTCTGAAAGATTGCAATTGTGACGTTTATATTCACATCGGTGCCGTCACCGCAGGTCCAGCTTCTACCACTTGGTCGATTGTTCCTTTCCAATGGGGAACCACCAATCCTGCCGCCAAAATGACCAAAGTTCAGGGTCAGACTAACCTCTATACCTTCGACCTCACTCCAAATACCTTTTTCCCTAATCCAAGTGGATTGACCATTTATCGGCTTGGCTTGGTTTTCAGAAATGCGGATGGTACCAAGGAGGGGAAAACTACTTCCAACTCAGACTTTTTTGTGGATTTGTCCCAGGGCTTTCAGGTGGTTTTTACTCAACCGCAATCCAATGCGCTTTCTTTACAGGTCGGCGACACATTTGAATTCAAGGCAGAGTCATCCGAGCTTGCAGATTTGACATTGGAACTCAATGGGAATAAGGTGGCTGAAAAGGCAAATGCCAAGGAAATCACCTACTCATTTTTAGCTTCATCTGCGGGGACATTTCAGATGACGGCAAAAGCTCAAAAGGGGGCTGATACTAATTCTAAAACAGTCAACCTAACCGTTTTCACGCCCTCCGAAAAAGCCCCATTGCCGGCCGGAGTGAGACTTGGAATCAATTACCTTTCTTCCACAGAGGCAGTATTGGCTCTGCAAGCCCCCAAAAAGAACATTGTGCATGTAATCGGGGATTTTAATGATTGGAAGATTTTGCCAGAATATCAGATGAAAGTTACTCCTGATGGAGAAATTTTCTGGTTGAATATCGAAGGGCTTCTTCCAAAGCAAGAGTATATTTTTCAATACCTTGTAGATGGGGAGATTCGAATCGGTGATCCCTATACCGATAAAACTTCTGATCCTTTCAATGATCAGGAGATCATCAACCAAGGCCGTTATCCAGGTTTAAAGCCTTATCCTTCAGGAAAAACCAACTTTCAGGCATCATATCTCCAAACAGATCAGGATCCATTTTTATGGAAAAACTTAACCTATACCCGCCCCAAACCAGAGGAGCTGGTGGTATATGAATTATTGGTCCGGGACTTTGATGATCGAAGAACTTACAAGGCAGTATTGGAGCGTCTGGATTATTTGAAGGATTTGGGAGTAAATGCTATCGAATTGATGCCAGTAGGGGAGTTTGAGGGAAATCTCTCTTGGGGATATAATCCTTCTTTTTTCTTTGCCCCGGATAAGTATTACGGTACCAAAAATGACTTAAAAACCCTCATTGATGAAGCTCATGGAAAGGGGATTATGGTCATTTTGGACTTGGTACTAAACCATGCTTTTGGCCAAAATCCTATGGTTAGGCTGTATAACGACGGGGATTATGGTGCACCAACTTTGGATAATCCTTGGTTCAACCGAGAAGCCAAGCACCCCTTTAATGTGGGCTATGATTTTAACCATGAGAGTGCTTATACCAAGGCTTTTGTGGATTCGGTGAATTCTTACTGGCTTAGCGAATACAAAATTGACGGGATTCGATTTGACCTTTCCAAGGGATTTACTCAAGTCAACAGTGGAAATAATGTAGGTCAATGGTCCCAGTACGATGCCTCAAGAATCAAAATCTGGAAGCATATCTATGATCGAATCAAAGCCAAGCATCCTGAGGCCTATGTGATTTTGGAGCATCTGTCCGAAAATTCAGAAGAAAAAGAGTTGGCGGATTATGGTCTGATGTTTTGGGGAAATATGAACGGTACTTCGCGAAACTTGGCCAAAGGCAACAACGACAACATGCAGGGTGCATATTTCAAAAACAGAGGCTGGATAAAAAATCATCTGATCGCCTATCAGGAATCCCACGACGAAGAAAGGGTCATGTGGGAAACTCTGAATTTTGGGTTGACTTCTCCTGTAAACCTAAAGGATTTGGAAAATGCCGTCAATCGACAGCAAATCATGACTGCTTTTTATTTTGCTATTCCTGGTCCTAAAATGCTGTGGCAATTCGGGGAGTTTGGATACGATCTGGAGCTGAACAACGATCGGTTGGCAGTGAAGCCTACCCGTTGGGATTATTTGAATAATCCTGAAAGAGTCAGGCTTTTCAAGCTTTATCAGGAAATGATCAAGCTTAAGTCAAACTATCCTGTCTTTTCCAATCCTGCCAACGCGTCCATTAATTTGACCTCAACTTTCAAAACCATCCATTTGAATCATGCTGAGATGGAGGTGTTTTTGTTCGGCAACTTCGACTTGGAGAGCAAAGGCTCCCTTCAGGTACAGTTTCCAAAAGCCGGGAAATGGTACAATTATTTCACCGGGGAAGAACTAAACTTGAGTTCAACTCAAAGGTCGTTTGGATTTCGACCCAATGAATTTTATCTCTTTACAGATAAGCCACTTCCAAAACCCGGACCTGGTATTTTGCAAACCGATTACATCACCGGTATTCCTGAATCCATTTCCTTGGAAGGCTTAAAGATGTATCCTATACCCGCTGAGGGAACCTTGACTATTGAGTTGCCTAATGAAATGGAACAGATCAATTACCGGGTGATTGATATGTCCGGGAGGGTGGTTTTGGAAGGTGAAAGCCAAGCCGGAAACCAGAATTTAGACCTTTATCTAGGTGAAATTACTCGTGGGATTTATATCTTTGAGGCGTTTGATACCAAGCGGGTACTGCACCAACGCTTTATTAAAAATTAATCTAACCTATCTCATACTATGAAATTTAAGCCTGGAGTAAAGTACGGCAACGAATTGAGAGACCTTTACGCATACGCCAAAGAAAATGAATTTGCATTTCCTGCGGTAAACGTAATCGGAACTAACTCTGTCAATGCTGTTTTAGAAACTGCCAAAAAAGTAAATTCTCCTGTAATCATTCAGTTCTCCAACGGAGGAGCGCAGTTTTTTGCCGGGAAAAGTCTACCTAACGATAAACAACAAGCAAGCATTGCAGGTGGTATATCAGGTGCTCATCACGTTCATCAGATGGCAGAAGCTTATGGTGTGCCGGTAATCTTGCACACCGACCACGCAGCCTTGAAGCTATTGCCTTGGATCGATGGTCTTTTGGAAGCAGGTAAGGCATACTATGCCACACACAAAAAGCCATTGTTCAGCTCTCACATGTTGGATCTTTCGGAAGAACCTTTGAATGAAAACGTTGAAATTTCCGCGAAATACTTCGAACAAATGTCCAAGCTTGAAATGGCAATTGAGATCGAACTTGGGGTAACAGGTGGAGAAGAAGACGGTGTGGATAACACGGATGTGGATTCTTCCAAGCTTTACACTCAGCCTGAGGAAGTAGCTTATGCTTATGAGCATTTGAAAAAAATCGGTGATCTCTTCACCATTGCTGCGGCCTTTGGGAATGTTCACGGGGTATATAAGCCAGGTAACGTGAGTTTGAAGCCAATCATTCTCAAAAACTCCCAAGAATACATCAATGAGAAGTTCGGTACTACCGGTAAGCCTTTGAACTTCGTATTCCACGGTGGTTCTGGATCCTCTGTGGAGGAAATCCGCGAAGCTAACAGCTACGGTTCAATCAAAATGAATATTGACACCGATATGCAGTGGGCAACTTGGGAAGGTATCCTGAATTATTACAAAAAGAATGAGGCCTATCTTCAAGGACAATTGGGTAATCCAGAAGGTCCTGATTCTCCAAACAAGAAATATTACGATCCAAGAGCTTGGTTGAGAAAAGGTGAAGAAAGCTTTGTGAAGCGTCTTGAGTTGGCTTTTGATATGCTGAATGCAGTAAACAGAAATTAATAGAAAATATTAACTCTTTGAAAAAGTCACTTAATGGGTGACTTTTTCTTTTACAGATAACCTATGAAAATTAACCTACTCCTAAGCTCCGTTTTGTCACTTGCTATTTTATCCGCTTGCTCTAAAAAAGAGCCTGAAGTGAAGAATTATTGGCCTCAAGCCGGGGTCACCTATGAAATTTTTGTCCAATCTTTTCAAGACTCCAATGGGGACGGTATTGGTGACTTTAATGGAGTCATCCAAAAGCTAGACCACGTAAAGGAGTTAGGCGCAAATGCAATTTGGTTTATGCCAATCATGCCTTCACCGACTTATCATAAGTATGATGTGACGGATTATAAAGCGGTACATCCTGATTATGGGACGATGGAGGAATTCAAAAATCTGATTGCAGAGGCTCATAAACGTGATATTAAAATTGTGATTGATATGATCATCAATCACACTTCTACCGAGCATCCTTGGTTTCAAGAGTCCAAATCTGGCAGAGATAATCCTTATCGGGATTATTATGTATGGGCTCAAAAAGACACCATTGCTGATTTTTTGAATAAAAAGACTATCACCTTGGATTCAGATAATATCCGCCAATGGCATGATCCGGGTCAGGGAGAGGATTATTACTATGGCTTTTTCTGGGGTGGAATGCCGGATCTGAATTTTGACAATCCAAAAGTCAGAGAAGAAATTTATGAAATAGGTAGGTTTTGGCTGGAAGAAGTCGGGGTAGATGGGTTCCGTCTGGATGCTGCGAAGCATATTTTTCCTGATGACCGACCATTGGATAATCATGCATTTTGGAAGGAGTTTCGGGCCAAAATGGAAGCCATCAAGCCCGATATTTATTTGGTGGGAGAGGTGTATGACAAAAAGGAAATTGTTGCTCCTTATCTCCCGGGTTTGCCTGCGCTGTTCAATTTTGATTTCCATTACACCTTGTTGGAAACCATGAACACCGAAGACGGAATGCTTTTAGCCAAGAAGCAAAAAGACATAATCGATTTTTACCAAGGAATTACACCAAATTTCATTGACGCGACCATCTCTTCTAACCATGACCAGCCCCGTTTGCTCAATGAACTTGGCTCTGATCCTGATAAGTACAAACAGGCCATTGCGGTACTATTGACTATGCCGGGCGCTCCGTATTTGTATTATGGAGAGGAAATCGGAATGCTAGGACTCAAACCAGATGAGAATATTCGCGAACCGTTTCTATGGGATGTAAAGGAAAAAGATACAGGAAGACCTACCTGGATAGACGCCAAATACAGTACTGATAAAACAGTGACTCCTTTGGCACTACAAAAAAATGATCCTAAAAGTTATTTCAATCATTATAAGTCTTTGATCAAGCTTCGAAATTCCTTTCCTGCCTTAGCTATCGGCACATTGGAATTACCCAAAACTGAATACCCCAAATCTATCATGGCTTACTTGAGAAAAAGTGGGAATCAGGAAATTTTCGTCATTCATAATGTGGGCAAAGCCGAGGTAGAAGTTCAAATTCCAGAAGGTTTTGAAAAAGTGATATTTGGACTTGGAGATGGATTGAATGTCTCTGGGACTTTGAAGCTTAGTGGAAATGCCACAAGAGTCTTCGAAAAGTAAAGAAAAGGGCCGGTTTTATTAACCGGCCCTTTTCTTTACTGAGTCCCCAGCCTTTTAGAAACACCAATTCCTAACGCTAGAAAATGGCCATCCCCAATTTCCTGAACAGAATACTGAAGAGATGCTTCAGGCCGGAAAATCCAATTTCCGGGAGCGGTGATTCCTAAGCCTAGATTCAGTTTTAACAGGCCATCTTCTGGACCTGTTTCTTCCTCGAGTGGAATTAAAAAGCTCGGAGTAGCATTTATCTGCAAGTTTTTTCCCAAAGGGAAACTGAAAATGAAGGAAGGCTCCATCATCCAAGAATCAAACTCATCTCCGAAATTGACTCCAACTGGAAAATAGAGTGCAAATCTTCCGGATTCGGTGGAGAATTTTGGACCCAGATAAATTGTGTTGAAGCCAAAATCTCCGCCTTCTTTAGAACTGAATCTGTCGTATCGGATTCTGATTTCTGTTTTTTCTGAGATTCCGGCTCCGAGCAGCAGCCCATAATTGTTGAAAATACCTTCGCTTTCTCCATCGCTCCCTATGCTCAAGGAGGAGTAAAGCCCGGAAAATTCCCAAGCCCCTTTTCCAATAGCCTCTCCACTGAGAAAAGAGTTACCAAATTGCGCATTTCCTTTCAAGACCGGAAGGAAAAAAAGGATCATTAAAATCCTTAGTTTTGGGAATAAGTTTTGATTTTTCATGATGAATTTGTCAGAGTTTTTCGTGCTGACACCGCACGGGTTTGGTTAAAAATTCATGGAAAAATGAAATTCAAAATCGCCTTCGGCCACTTGAATTCTCGGTAATTCTAGAAAAATATCTTTGGTGCCCGGAAGTAATAAAACAAAGAGGCTCTGGTATTATTGAGAAAATTTGAGATCTGAATTCTCATTGGCTAATGAAAAGCGCAAAAAACTCAAAATGAATTCTTCTTTGAGAATATTTTGGAGAATATCAAAAAATGAAACTCCTGACTTTTGGATTTAGAAGTAACAAAAAAGCCAGTTCAAAAGAAAAAGAACTGGCTTTGGACTTAAGTGGATAGGATGTTGGCCACTCTTAAATCCTCGTCGTCAACTTCTTTGTCACCTACAATGGCTTTAACTATTGGGGTATAGACTACTTTGTTGTTGATCAAGCCTGCCATCACATCGTATTTGCCCTGCATAAGGCCTTCTACGGCCGCTACTCCAAGTTTGGAAGCAAGTAGGCGGTCAAAGGATGTCGGCGCCCCTCCTCGCTGCAAATGGCCAAGGATAGTGACTTTGATGTCGTAGTAGGGAAGGTGTTTCTTGACTTTGTCTGCAATTTCTTGAGCTGAACCACTTTTTCCGCCTTCAGCAACTATCACAATGTTGGAAGTCTTTTTCGCTTTTGAACGGGACTTCAGTTTTTCGACCAAAGTCTCGATTTGGGTTTTTCTTTCTGGAATCAAAATCGCAGCAGAAGCACTTCCAATTCCGGCATTGATGGCTATAAATCCAGCGTCACGTCCCATCACCTCTACGAAAAACAATCGGTCGTGCGAGGTGGCAGTGTCTCGGATTTTATCAATGGCTTCAATAGCGGTGTTGCAGGCAGTATCAAATCCAATCGTGGAGTCTGTTCCCGATAGGTCATTGTCGATCGTGCCGGGAAGTCCCACTGCGGGAATTCCATATTCTTGATAGAATAGGTGAGCTCCCGTCAAGGATCCATCACCACCGATCACTACCAAAGCATCGATTCCGTGGGATTTGAGGTTTTCATAAGCTTTCTTTCTTCCCTCTGCCGTTCTGAACTCATCACTTCTTGCAGATTTCAAGAAAGTACCTCCTCGTTCCAACACATGCGTGATGTTTTTGGAGTCAAGCTTTTTGATGTCGTTTTGGATCATACCCTCGTAGCCTCGGTAGATCCCATACATTTCCAGTCCGTAATAAAAACCCGCTCTCACGGCAGCACGGATTGCTGCATTCATGCCGGGGGCATCCCCACCTGAAGTGAGCACACCGATTTTTTTGATATTCTTAGGTTCCATAGGTTTGTGTTAAGGCTTTGAACATGAGTTCTGCAGATGCTGGGTTGGTAGCCAAGGGAATATTGTGGACATCACATATTCTCATGAGCATCTGAACGTCAGGTTCGTGTGGGTGTTTGTCTAAAGGATCTCTGAAGAAAATAACTGCGGATAATTGTTTTTCAGCTGCCATTGCGGCAATCTGAGCATCTCCTCCCAGTGGGCCGGAAAGCAACCTTTGAACTTCAAATCCTGATTTTTCGATGTGGGAACCCGTAGTGCCAGTAGCAACCAGTTCAACATCAGCTCGCTGAAGGGCTTCGCGAAATCCGCCTAAAAAATGAACCATGTCGGCCTTTTTGCCATCATGGGCGATTAAAGCGATTTTCATAAATAGGTGTTAATAGGTACGCGTCAAATTTAGGGAAAATATCTTTTCCAATAGTATTTAAGGAACAGTGAAGTATCCTGTTCAGTCCTTTTCTAAATGATAATACTAAACTATTTGAAGGGTTTGGGCCATTCTCCTTCAAGAAAACTATAATAGATTGTGTCTCTTCGCCTTCCATGGGTCATTTGAGTATGACTGCGGAGAATCCCTTCTTCTACTGCTCCGATTTTCAATAAGGCCTTTCTGGCTGGTAAATTTAATACGTCCGTCTTAATCTCCACGCGCTTCAATTTCAGTGTTTCAAAACAGTAGTCGAGCATCACTTTTTTCATTTGCCCGTTTATTCCGGAGCCTTGAAATTCTTTACCAATCCAAGTCCAACCTATTTCAAGTCTTCGGTCCCTAGCAGAAAAACTTCCAAATGCCGTGGAACCGGCTACTTTGCCTGAGCTTTGGTCGATCACCACAAACTGCAATCTTTCTCCCAAAAAGTGTCCCGCTGCCCATTCTTCAAATTCTTCGGGCTTACTCAGATCTTGGGTGAAATAAATCCAAAGCTTGGGATCTGTAGTTAGTTCCTGAAGCATGGAAAAGTCCTGCCGGGTAAGTGGCCTCAGCAGGACTTTTTCATTTTTTAGAATTAAATCTCTTGCAACCATTAACCTAGGACCTCTCGGATTGCCTGATTATAAAGGTTCACTTCTTCAATGGTTCCGGTCGAAACCCTACACCAGTCATTTAGAGGAGGGAATGGCCTTCCAATGATAAATCCTTTTTGAGCCATGGTTTTATTGAGCTCTAGGATGTCTTTTCCGGAATGAAAAAAGATAAAATTAGCGTGAGAATCCAAGTAGGGAAGCTTGAGGTCGTCTAAGGTCTTAGTAAGCAGTGCTTTTGCTTCTTCAGCCTTTTTGATTGAAAACTGGTAAAACTCATTGTCCTTCAAAGCGGCTTTGCTCGCTTCTATGGCCATGATATTTGTGTTAGCGACGACTCTTTCCTGAAGTTTTTTCGCAAGCTCTGGCTTAGCAATCAGGTAGCCCATTCGGATGCCCGCCAATCCATAAACCTTGGAAAAAGTTCTGGACACCACCACATCATGCCCTTTTTTGACCAGTTCCACCATGGAAGGGTAATTAGGCTGAGTGATGTAATCGTAATATGCCTCGTCACTGAAGACCACCGCACGTTTGCTTACTGTTTCGCAAAAGTCCATGACCCGATCAGCAGGCAATAATTTCCCGGTTGGATTGTTAGGATTGCAAAGGAAGACCAAACGCGTCTCATGCGATACCCGTTTTTCGATTTCATCCAGATCAAAATCCAAATCTTTGGTCAATGGAACCCAATTGATTTCTGTACCCCACAGTTCGGCATATTCCATCATGGATAGAAATGTCGGTGCGCAGGTGATTATTTCTCCACCTTTTCCAAAGGTAATTCCAGCTACCTTGAGTCCCTCAGTAGATCCTGCCACCAAGACAATATGGTCTTCAGGAACTCCTTCTTTTTCAGCAACCATTTTTACCAAGGCCGAATTATAAGACCAAGGGTAACGGCACCCATCATCAAAAGCAGCAATCATGGCCTGACGCATTTTCTCGGATGGACCATAGGGATTTTCATTGGATCCCAATCGGATTGGACCAGCCAATGGGCGTGGGTTAAACTTTCGGATTTCTTCCGCAGTGAGGGAAGTAGCTAAGCCATTGGCGCCCAAAAACGCCATACCACTTCCCAATGAAGCTGATTTCAGCCATTCTCTTCTTGATATTCCTTTCATCATACTATCGTTTTGATTGGTAAAATACTAAGCAATTGCCAAGAGTGTTAATAAAATTTCATTTTTCCTTAAACTTTGTTTGCATTCTGTTTTTGAATCAAAAAGGATGAAATAGAAATTTTTATTCTGAAAATCCTTTTAATTCAAAATATATTTTTAAATTATCTGTAACACAAATAACCCTAAACCCTTTATCATATGAAAAAGCTATTATTGCTCTTGGTTGCCGGGTTGCTGTGGTCAGGCATTCTTCAAGCCCAGCAAACTCAATACATGGTATTCGATTTTATTAAAGTAGAAAAGGATCAACTTTTTGATTACATCGAATTCAAAGATTTATTGGAAAAGGTTTACCGACAAGCGTTAAATGATAAACAAATAAATGGCTGGGATTTTTGGTCCCTCCAAAATGGAGCAGATGGAGGAAACTTCCAGTACATCATGATCACCTATTTCAATGATCCCGTCAAAATGATGAATGGATTGGACGATGAAGCCATTGTCCAATACACCAAAATCGCCTATCCCCATCTTTCGGATGTCCAGGTGAGATCTTTATTTAAGCAATCCTTAAGTATGCGCGAACTTCCCATGAGATTATATATGAAAGTAGTAGCGGCCACAGAGGACAATTTTCAGTTTAAACCGGGTGTATTGGCTTCTTTTGATTTGATGAAGGCTGTGGAGGGCAAATATGGTGAATATGAAAAGGCTGAAATTGAAGTGTTTAAGCCGATTCACCAAAGCAGAATTGATAAGGGTTTGATGGGGCATTGGTCATTCTTGAGGGCTGCATTGCCTCAAGGATCAGAAGCCGGAAGCACTCATTTGACGGTAAACCTTTTTAAGGATTATATGCAGTTCTTTAATGCTCAAGCTTATGAGGATTTAAATCAGACAGCGGAACAAAGGGCCGCAGTTAATGCAGGATTAAACTCAAGGGATCAGAAATGGATTTACCTTGCCACATTAGAAAATGTAGTTAGATGACAGTCCGGTTTGACTTTCTCTACAAGGCCCCGTCAGGGGCTTTTTTATTTCTGAAAAATCTAAAAAGAAAAACACCTACAACCGGCCCAATCGAAAGTAAACCAAAATAAAGATAAGGATCGAGGAATTTGCTGAGGAATTGAGTGAATTGGATACTGAAAATGGTCAATCCAAACCCGAGGCAATTGACCAAAGTCAAGGCTGTTCCGCGGTTTTCAGGTTGAACACTCTGAGCTACCAGCGTTGAAAATTGAGGAGAATCTGCGGTGACCATAATTCCCCAAATCAAGAGAAATGGGAAAATCAGAGTTTTGGGAAACTCAATTCCCGTCAAAAAAAGCAAGCCACAAATTCCTGAGCCTATCAAGCTAGCCATGGCTACTTTTTGACTGCTTGTTTTCGTCGCGATAATACCCCCAATGGCACAAGAAAGACCACCCGCTCCGATAATCAGAAATGTCCATAACGATTGCCGGGAGGAGGAAATACTTTGGTTGTTTAGGTAGAAAATAATACCGGGAAGAAATGCCCAAAACGTATATAACTCCCACATATGTCCAAAATATCCGGAGGCAGCACCTTTAAGCTGATTGTTGCGGCTGAATTTTGGGAATAATCCAAAGTCGAGTTTTGGGTTTATTTTTCGAAAAGGTCCATTAGGAACCCTAATCCCAATCAAAAAACCTCCGATAATCGCCAGTGCTGAAGTGGAAACAAGGATGTATTTCCATGAAAAGCTTACCTCTAGAGCTTTTAATAAAAAGGGTAAGGCTGTTCCCAAAACCAAAGCCCCGACCAAATAGCCTAAGGCTGAGCCAAGCCCTTTTTCAAAATAATCAGCTGCGATCTTCATTCCGACTGGGTAAATTCCTGCCAGAAAGAATCCAACCAAAAATCTGAAAATCAAAATAGTAGGGTAGGACAAGGGGAGGATTACAATACAGATATTGCTGAAGGAGGCCAAAATTGCACTGATTAAAAAAACCTTAGAAGGTGAATATCGATCTGGGATAGAGCCTAATGCATAAAGTAGCGTTCCGGTAATAAATCCCAGCTGAACCACTGAGGTTATCATAGGAGTAATACCTTCCTTGTTAAGGAGGATCTCCCATTCCGGGGCAGCTGCATTTCCGGCAAACCAAAGAGAAGTGCCCAAAAATTGAGCAATAACGATCAATCTAAGGGCACTACTCGGGGAGATGGCTTGCGGCATCAGGCAGAAATAATAGCTTTGATTTGAGCTTGCTCTTCTGGGCTGAAGTTAGAATTTTTCACAGCCTCTACATTGTCATCCAATTGCTCAGGTTTAGAAACGCCAATTAACACCGAGGTGATTCTTGGATCCTTCAAAAGCCAAGCAATAGCCATTTGGGCTAAAGACTGCCCTCTTTTGTTTGCGATTTCATTTAGCTGACTGATCATGGCCAATTTTTCAGGTGCGATCTGCTCAGGCTTCAAATACCTGCCGTCTTTAGCAGCCCGTGAATCTGCCGGGATCCCTTTCAGATATTTATCCGTCAATAGTCCCTGTTCCAAAGGTGAAAAAGCGATGCTTCCGATTCCTTTTTCTCCCAGTACATCCATTAATCCATTTTCTACCCATCGATCCAACATGCTATAGCGAGGCTGGTGAATAAGAAGTGGAACTCCAAGATCCTTCAGAATCGAATGGGCTTTGAGTGTATCCTCTGCAGAATATTGGGAGATTCCAACATACAGTGCCTTTCCTTGCCGATGAAGCTGTGCCAAAGCTCCCATGGTTTCTTCCAAAGGCGTATTGGGATCCGGCCGGTGATGGTAGAAGATGTCTACATAGTCAATTTCCATTCGCTTGAGGCTTTGGTCACAGCTTGCGATAAGGTATTTTTTCGAGCCAAAATTCCCATACGGTCCGGGCCACATGTCCCAGCCGGCTTTGGAAGAAATTAGCAATTCATCTCGGTAAGGAAGAAAATCCTTTTGGAGGATTCTGCCGAAATTTTCTTCAGCGGATCCAAAAGGAGGTCCATAGTTATTTGCTAAATCAAAATGACAAATTCCAAGGTCAAAAGCCCTTCTCAGGATTTTTCTACCTAAGGTTAAATCCGCATTGTGTCCGAAATTGTGCCAAAGTCCCAAACTAATCTCGGGGAGCTGTAGGCCGGAATTTCCACAAAAGCGGTATTTCATGGTGTCGTACCGGTCAGAAGCTGCAATAAATGGGGGAAGGGGATTGTGATCGTTGATTCGCATAGGTTTAAGAGATTATTAAGGGTTTAGCCAAACCAGAAGATTCCGAGAATGGAAATAAGAAGCCCGAAAATGGCTACAAAAACCCAACTTTTCCAAATGTAGGCTATCCAATCTTTAAAGCTTATTCCTCCAGCTGCGATAATGGCCATCATTCCCCCATTTGTTGGAGTAATGACATCCATCAATGCAGCCGGGTATTGATAAGTCAGCACAGCTACCTGTCTGCTGATTCCCAATAGGTCTGTCAATGGAGCAGCCATGGGAATGGTCAATGCCGCCTGACCAGAAGTACTTGGTACAGGAATATGGATCAAAGCCTGGCTAAAATACATGCCCACCACAGCTAAGAAATTTGGTAGATCCTCTAATGGGGCAAATAGTCCCTGAATAATTGGGTCTATAGCTGCTCCTTTTTCCAATACCAAATAAATGCTCCGCGCCAGACCAACGATAATTCCGGCAAAAATCATTTCTCCGAACCCTTGCACAAATGTCCTTGAGGTTCCATTGAGCCCTAATCCTCCTATCATTCCACAAACCATCCCTACCACAAAAAAGAAGGCGGACATTTGGTTGAATTCCCAATCCCAAACAGTAATTCCATAGGCCATCACTCCAATTCCCCCGAAAGAGATCAAAAGGATAAGCATATTCCGAAGGGAGATTGGATTTGGTTTTATCTCTAATTCAGCCTGTTCAATTGCCAATTTTCTTCCTGAATACATGTGATAGGTGATCCAGGAAAACAGAGTGATGATGAAGAACATGGCTCGAAATAGAGCCCCTGAAAAGGGTTCTACTTCTCCGATCTTTTGCGCCAATAAGCCTACAAAGGGATTGATCGGGGAAAAGGCTGCCCCAATTAATGAGGATCCTAAGGTGATTGCGATAATGGATCGGAGGTCATAGTTTAGTTTTCTGGCCAAAATCACCAGAATCGGTACCATAGGGATAATTTCCTCTTGCATCGAAATAGAGGCACCTCCAATGGAAAAGACAATTCCCAATAAATAGAAAAGGATAAAACGGGAATTTCGAAACCTGTAAATCAGGGCTTCAATACCTGCTTGAAGCGCACCTGTTTTTTCGACTACAAAAAATGCTCCTCCGATAAAAAGGATAAGCGTGAGGATTTCAGCCCCATTTATCACACCTTCAGGAATTGCAACCAAAATTTCACCCAAACTTGGGTTGATGTCCTCAATGGAATGAAAGCTTCCCGGAACGACTACTTCCCGGCCTGTTTGTTCGTCCAAAACTCGCTCAAAACGACCAGATGGAATAAAGTAGGTGGCGATTGCGGCTAATACAATGAAGCCTATTAGGATTACCAAAGGGTGAGGGAAGGATAGTTTCATTAGTTCGAATCAAGAATTTCAAGAATAGTACTGGCTATTTTTATTCGATGGTCTGAGAAATCTCGGGCGTTGGTCAGGATAAAGAAACCTGAATTATCTTTTTTAGAAAATGCAAATAAAGAACTATAGCCTGCCTGAGCTCCAAAATGCCCCAAAAACTCCATTCCTTTTAGGGTGAATTTTTGAAATCCGGCGGGAGTATCTTGATCTCCTTTTAGCCAGGTTAGCGCAGGGTTTAGGTCACTCAAATTTCCACGGCTAAGGTGAATCAATGCCATGGAAAGATCCTCAGGTGTGGTCAGTAATCCGCTCGAAGGAGAGGGGAGTCGCTCCAATTCCATGATTTTGGGTTCAATCCTTTTCCAAAAAAAGGTTTTTCCATGGCCAATCATGGGATTTTCTGGCTCAGGCCACTTTTTCAGAAAATAGGAGGATGGCATCCCTGACTTTTTTAGAATATGTTCTTTGGCCAAGGAGTCAAAGGGGGTTTGAGAATGAGTCTGAAGGATAAAACCTAATAGATCAAAATTTATGTCAGCATAATGTTCCCCCTCATGGTTGGAATTGGGAGCATGGATTTTTTGGTAGATCTTTTCAAGGGACCGTTTTGATTTTTTTTGGAAAAGGCGATTGAAAAAACCGGGATCTTCCAACCCGGATTGATGCCTGAGAAGCTGTTCCAAAGTAATCGTGGACAGAAACTCAGGAATGTCAGTATTTCCGGGAAGAACCTCTTGTATGGAGCTGGAAAGGGATATGTCGGTATTTAGAAAATAATTTGCTGCGCAAAGGGAGGTGAAAATCTTGGAAACCGAAGCCACCGGAATGGTGGATTGAAGCTCGAAAGTGTCCTTAGTCTCCAAATTTCGATATCCAATGGCTTTGAGATAGGTTATTTTTCCCTCCTGAACCACTCCAACAGCCATCCCGGGAATAAGAAATTCTGAAAGGCTTTGGGTAAGCGTGGAATCTATTTTTTCTTCAGCGGAAGTAGGAAAGGGAACTGGAGACCATCGGACTTTAGGATAACTCACAGACCATTCCCAAATCAAAAAAAGCAGGAACCAAAACACCAGTCCATAGATTAAATATTTGATTTTTTGGTTCATCGGCATCAAATGCAACTCTGCGGGTAGCTGGGTTTTAGATTGGATTTGGGGTTATTGTCAGGAAAACCAAAAGTTTGCCTTTAAAATCAAAACTTTAATCTAGGATAAAATCCCGAATTCTGGGAGTTTATTTGACAGTTCTCCCCTTTAGATCAACTCTTTAAGAAGGAGTTGGGAAAATATTTGCATTCCTTCAGTTGCTGATTTGGGAATGATTTGAAAATCTTTGGAAAGAGAATTGCTCGGAGGATTGGGATCGATCAGGAATTTTTTGGAAGCCTTTGGTGCAAAATCAATCAAGCCTGCAGCGGGATAGACCTGCAAGGACGTGCCTAAAACCAATAGGAAATCTGCCTGCTGAACCAGTTCCATGGCCGGAACCATCATGGGTACCTGCTCTCCAAACCAAACGATAAAGGGGCGGAGTTGACTTCCTTTTGCGCATTTGTCGCCTTCTCGGATTTCCCAATGATCCAGATTGTAAATCAACTTAGGATCCAGGCTACTTTGGGCCTTGCGAAGTTCCCCATGCAAATGGAGTACTCTGGAGGATCCGGCGCGTTCGTGGAGGTCATCTACATTTTGGGTGATAATCTGAACTTCCATGTACCTCTCAAGATCTGCCAAAAGTTTGTGGGCATCATTAGGTTGGCATTCCAAAGCTTGTTTTCGTCTTTGATTGTAGAAATCCAGCACCAACCTTCGATTTTTTCGCCAACCTTCAGGAGTAGCGACTTCCATGACGTCATGGTTTTCCCACAAACCGTTACTATCGCGAAAAGTACTTATTCCGCTTTCTGCCGAAACTCCGGCTCCAGACAGGACGATCAGCTTTTTTTGAGGCATCTTGGCAATTGAAAATTTAAAGATTTTGATTCAAAATGGGAGAAATATAATGCTCCACTGCAGGGTCAATTATTTTCAAAATAGGCTAAAAAATAAAAAAGGTTCAAGCCCGGATGCTTGAACCTAATCTTTTTCTATCGATCCAATCTTAGAATTTTCTATTCTTTGATTATTTCTTTTTGGAAGCAAATCGACCTTTTTTCTTACCCGCCTCAGGTTGAGACTCTATGATTTCTATAGTTTCCGCGTAAGTGAGATTTTCGGCTTCTTTGCCTTTAGGAATTTTATAGTTGTTTTTTCCAAACTTGATGTATGGTCCCCATCTGCCATTCAATACCTGAATTTCAGGATTTTCATCAAAAGACTTGATGTGCTTGTTCGCATCAGCTTCTCGCTTGGCTTTGATCAATTCGATACCCTCTTCCTCAGTGATCGAAAGGGGATCCTGTTCTTTCTTCAGTGAAAAGAAGGCATTGTCATGACGGATATAAGGACCAAAACGACCAATCGCGGCGGTCATTTTTTTGTCTTCAAAATATCCCACTTCTCTAGGCAATTTAAACAGCTCCAAGGCATCATCCATGGTGATGTTCTCAATAAACTGTCCCTTTTTCAAGCTGGCAAATTGCTTGTCCTCGTCTTCGTTTTCACCGATTTGAACCAAAGGCCCAAATCTTCCAAGGCGGGCATATACGTTCTTACCGTTTTCCGGATGCTGACCGATCAATCTACTGGAATTGATGTCTTGTCGGGAAACCTGCTCGGTTTCTTCCACACTCTGGTGGAAATTGCCATAGAAGCTGTCAATCATGTCCTGCCAGTCTTGCTCTCCGGAGGCGATTTCGTCAAATTCCTTCTCTACTTTGGCAGTAAAGTGGAAATCAATCACGTTGGGAAAATGCTCCACTAGAAAATCATTCACCACCATGGCAATATTGGTTGGGAAGAGTTTATTCTTCTCTGCTCCGGTATTTTCGGTTTGGGTAGCTTCTTTGAATTTTCCTGCGGAAATGAGCATTTCCACATAATTTCTTGGTGTGCCATCTCTGGATTCTTTGATGACATAGTCCCGCTTTTGAATAGTTGAAATGGTCGGGGCATAGGTAGAAGGTCTTCCGATCCCAAGCTCTTCCAATTTCTTCACCAAAGAGGCTTCTGTATATCTTGGGGCAGGTCTCGTGAAGGATTCCCGGCCTTTCATTTCTTTTAATGTCAGTTCTTGACCGATTGCCAAAGGAGGCAACAGTGACTTACCGCCCTCTTCATCTTCTTCCGGCTCGTCGTCGGTATCTTCTAGATAAACCTTCAAAAAACCATCAAATTTGATGATCTCACCATTTGCTACCAGATTCAGCGGAGAATTGGAGATACCAATGGTGATGGTGGTTCTTTCCAATTCAGCATCCGCCATTTGAGAAGCAATGGCTCTTTTCCAGATCAACTCATAGAGTCTTTGTTCATTTCTGTCTCCGGAAATCTGGCTCGCAGAAAAGTCAGTAGGCCGGATGGCTTCGTGAGCTTCTTGTGCACTTTCGTTTTTCGTGGAATATTGTCTGGACTTGTGGTACGAGGTACCAAAGCTAGATTCGATTGCGTTTTTTGCTGCGCCTAAAGCATCCTGCGAAAGGTTGGTGCTGTCGGTACGCATGTAGGTGATTTTACCTGCCTCATAGAGTTTCTGTGCCACAGACATGGTTTGCGCAACCGAGAAATATAATTTTCGGGAAGCCTCTTGTTGAAGCGTGGAGGTAGTGAATGGAGGTGCAGGAGATTTTTTTGCCGGTTTTTTCTCCAGATTTGCCACTGAAAAATCCGCTTCCAGACAGCTTTTTAGAAATTCTTCTGCCTCAGCTTTGGTCTCGAACTTTTTGGGAAGTTCGGCTTGGAAGGTTTTTCCTTCCACCACAAACTGTGCGGTAATTCTGTAGCTGGACTTGGTGTTGAAAGCCTCAATTTCCCTTTCCCTTTCGACAATCAGACGTACTGCCACCGACTGAACACGGCCTGCGGACAATCCTGTTTTGATTTTTTTCCAAAGGATAGGGGAGAGTTCAAATCCGACCAATCGATCCAAAATCCTCCGAGCCTGCTGAGCATTGACTAGGTCATAGTCAATTCCTCTTGGGTTTTCGATGGCTTTATTGATGGCATTTTTGGTGATTTCCCGAAATACAATCCTTCTGGTTCGGTCATCTTCCAAATTCAAAACCTCCTTCAAATGCCAAGAAATGGCTTCCCCTTCACGGTCATCGTCACTTGCTAAGTAGACCATTTCGGCGTCTTTGGCAAGGCTTTTAAGAGATTTGATGACTTCTTTTTTATCAGCTGTGACCTCGTAGGTAGGTTTGAAGCGGTTTTTGACATCTATAGCTTTATCGCCTTTAGGGAGATCCCTGACGTGACCATAGCTGGAGACCACCTTGAAATCTTTACCCAGGTAACCTTCAATGGTTTTGGCTTTGGCAGGGGATTCGACGATTACTAGATTTTTTGACATAAAAAACAAAATTAACGGCATTGCTAGCCGTATTTGAGAAGCTAAAAATAGAGGGCATTGTTTTCTCCTCCAAATTCAGGATATCCGTAACTTTTAATCTTGGATGGATTTTTGAACCAAATTAGTGTAATTCTTACGTTATATCGACAAGGAATATGAAACAGTTAATTTTATTACGACACGGAGAGGCTGGATTTTCGGATGGTGTTGATTTTCAGAGACCTTTGACTCACAAGGGAAAAGTAAGTCTGGAAAGACTTGGAGAGACGCTGAAAGAAAGAGGCTTAGCCGTGGATTTGATGTATTGTTCCTCTGCCACAAGAACTCAGGAGACGGCAGAAATAATAAAAAAATTTGTTCCCGTTCAGGAGGAGGTGTTTGAAAAAGAAATCTACACCGCCAACATAGAATCCCTGATTCAGATGTTGGAAAAAACTCCAGATGAAGTCAATACCTGTCTTTTGATAGGACATAATCCCACCATCAGCCTTCTATTGGCACATTTGACAGATGAGAATTATGTAGGACTGCAACCTGGGATGATGGGGATTTTGGAAATGCAATTGCCGCATTGGTACCTGGTGGGTCACAATTCGGCTTCTCTGAAGGAAATCTTGCGTTGATTTTTATTGGATTTCTCTCCATACATCCTCTTCAGAATATTTGGGAGCACCGCCTTGATGAGTTGCTACAAACCCACCCAGTTTACAAGCGAAGTCTAATATTTCCTCTGGAGATTTTTCCTCCAAGTAAGTTTTAATAAAACCGCTCAAAAAGGCATCTCCTGCCCCGATAGAGTCCTGAAATTTAACTTTGTAGCCGGGATGCTCCAGTATTTTTCCTTTTTGATAAATGACGGCCCCTTTGGATCCTCGGGTGATACAAATGATTTCCATCGGGAAATGTTGATCCAAAAAGAAACATAATCCTTCAATGGTTGGCTCTGTCTTGAAATAGTCTGCGAAAATTTCAAGTTCGTCCTCGTTGATTTTCAGAATATCCGTAAACCCAAGGAGAGTTTCAATTACTTCGAAATCATAATAAGGTGGACGTAAATTCGCATCAAAAATCCTAAGGGTGGGATGGTGCAATAGCTTGAGAAGGGTTTTCATACTCTCAGGACTTCTTACCCCAAGTGTCCCAAAGACAAATGCATCCGCATCCTCCACAGCTTTGTCCAATTTTTCAGACCAATGAATAAAGTCCCATGCCACTGGGGAGAGGATGTTGTATTTGATGTTTTCCGGATCGGTGTTGTCCACCAATACCTTGGAGGTTTCATGATCCTCATGCACTTGAACGAAGTCCAAAGGGAGCCCAAATTCATTGAGAAAATCCAGGAGTTTTTTTCCATCCGGGTCATTTCCGACCGCAGATATCAAGCGGCCATTCAATCCCAATTGGTGAAGATGTAAAGCTACATTCATAGGAGCTCCACCCGGTACAGCGCCGGTAGGTAAGCAATCCCAAAGCATTTCTCCGAAAGTAACGACGTGATCACGCATGGTTTTTTTGCAAGTCTTTTTGAATTTCTTCCAAGGATCTTCCTTTGGTCTCTGGCATTCTAAATTTCACCCAGAGCAGCTGCCAGACCATCATCAGGCAGAAGAAGGCAAAGATATATCCCGGACCAAAATTGTTTGCGAAAAAAGGAAAAACATTGGCAATAAGTGCGGCTAAAATCCAGTGGGTAAACGATCCCAAAGATTGTCCATAAGCCCGAAGTTCATTCGGAAACATTTCAGAAATGAACACCCAAATTACCGATCCTTGGCCTACCGCATGAGAAGCAATAAACCCAAAAACGAAAATCGGAAGCCAAAAAGTAGGTATTCCAGGTCCAAGGAAGTTATAGGCCATCAAGCCAAGGGATATGATATAGCCAACAGAACCGATGTACATCAGCTTTTTCCGGCCTAAGCGGTCAATAAGGTAGAGACCGAAGAAAGTCGCAAACAAATTAACCAATCCGATTCCTATCGTTGAGATCAAGGCATTTTCTGTAGAAATCCCTGCCATTTCAAATACCCTTGGAGCAAAATAGATAATGGCATTGATCCCGGAGACTTGATTGAAGAATGCGATCATTACGGCAAGAAGGGTGCTAGAGAAAAACCTTTTTTGAAACAAAACCCCAAATCCGGATTTCTGCTTCATGCTTTTTTCTTCTTCTATAGCCAATCGAATGGCTTCATCTACCCCATCTGGGTCAGTTTTTGTCAGAATTGTCCTAGCACCAACCTGGTCATTGAATTTTGCAATAAGCCATCTTGGACTTTCAGGAATGCTGAAAATCATCACACTGTAAATCAATGCTGGGATTCCCTCTACGCCTAGCATCCATCTCCAATCCTCGGCAAAATCGGCTGTGCCAATTAAGTAATTGAATATGTAGGCAACTACAATTCCAAATACAATGTTGAATTGATAAAGTGCTACTAAGAGACCCCTGTTTTTGGCAGGAGCGATTTCTGAGATGTACATGGGGGCTACTACCGAAGAAGCGCCTACCCCAAGTCCTCCTATAAATCTGAAAAAAGTAAAGGAAGTGACATCCCAGGCCATTCCAGAACCCACGGCTGAGATGAAGTAAAACAAACCGATCCAGAGCAAGCTCTTTTTTCGGCCGAATTTATCAGCTGGAATTCCTCCGAATAAGGCACCGATGACCGTTCCGTATAATGCAGAAGCAATAGCTAATCCATGAATCCAGTCACTCAAGGCCCAAACTTCCTGAATGGCCCGTTCTGCGCCAGAAATTACAGCTGTATCAAAGCCAAAGAGAAAACCGCCTAAAGCGGCCGTGATCGAAACAAAAAATGCGTAGTTCTTTGAATTCATAGGGGATTAAAGGTCTATTGAATCGCTAAACTAAAGAGAAGGCCGGCAATTCAAAATCCCCATGTGGTAATTCCATGATTTCTAGTCGAAAATTTTGGAAATTGGAAGAATTCAGAAGTAACTGTTTATGGTTTAAATGAATTGTAAAATTATTGATTAATAACCAAATAAAATTTCGTAAAGGGATGAGATCTAGACTCTCGACCGGGTATTTTTCTTATATTCGCAAGCACAAAAAATACTTGTTTTGAGCCGGAAATAGGCTATTTCAGAAAATTAAACCCAAAGGCATGAGTTCTCCGATTGAGATTTACAAACCCAAAAACCACATTCGAATTGTCACGGCAGCTTCTTTGTTTGACGGGCACGATGCTGCGATCAATATCATGCGCCGTATCATCCAGAGTACAGGTTGCGAAGTGATTCATTTAGGACACAATCGATCCGTTCAGGAAATTGTGGATTGTGCTATTCAGGAGGATGTTCAGGCCATTGCCATTACTTCTTACCAAGGGGGACATGTGGAGTTCTTCAAGTATATGTTTGACTTACTTCAGGAAAAAGGTGCCAGCCATATCCGTATTTTCGGTGGAGGTGGAGGAACTATCCTTCCAGAAGAGATTGAAGAGCTTCATGGATATGGAATCACCAGAATTTATTCTCCTGACGATGGACGTGCTTTGGGATTACAAGGAATGATCAATGATCTGGTTCAAAAGTGCGATTTCCCGGTTGGAGATAGTTTTCCCAAAGATTTTTCCCTCGAAAACCAACGCAAAGGTGATGTGGCAAGGGCTATTTCCGCTTTTGAAAATTTCCCCGAAAAATCCTCCGATCTCCTTGAAAAGGTCAGAAAATCCAGTGCTGAAATAAACACACCAGTATTGGGGATCACCGGAACGGGAGGAGCAGGTAAGTCATCCCTAGTCGATGAATTAGTCAGAAGATTTTTAATGGACTTTGAGGATAAGAGTCTTGCTATTATTTCAGTAGACCCTTCCAAAAGAAAAACCGGAGGAGCTTTGCTTGGCGATCGAATCCGGATGAATTCTATTCATCATCCAAGGGTCTTTATGCGTAGTCTGGCCACGAGGCAGTCTAATCTTGCCCTTTCTAAATATGTCCAAGATGCCGTTGACACCGTCAAAGCTGCTGGGTTTGATTTGGTGATTTTGGAAACTTCAGGAATTGGGCAATCGGATACGGAGATTATCGAGCATTCGGATCTTTCTCTTTATGTGATGACGCCTGAATACGGTGCAGCCTCCCAATTGGAAAAAATCGACATGCTTGATTTTGCCGATGTCATCGCGCTAAACAAGTTTGACAAAAGAGGAGCCTTGGATGCGATCAGAGATGTAAAAAAGCAATTCAAGCGTAACCATAACCTTTGGGATACTCCGGATGAAGATATTCCTGTTTTTGGAACCATTGCTTCCCAGTTTAATGATCCCGGCATGAATCAGCTTTACCGAGCGATTATCGGAAAGGTCAATGAGAAATTTGGGGGATGGGAAAGCTCTTTTGAACTTACTGCGGGTGTTTCGGAAAAGATTTACATTATCCCTCCAGCACGTACCCGATATCTTAGTGAGATCACGGAGACAAACCGAAAATATGATGCTTGGGTGGAAGAGCAGAAGGAGATTGCACAGCAACTCTATTCGATCAAAAAATCTATGGAAGCGATCCAATCCACTTCTGTGGCGGATAAGGATCGTTTGCTGAAAGAGCTTCAGGAGGTCTATGTGCAGGTGGAGCTAAATCTAGATCCCAAAAACAAAAAATGGCTTGAAGAATGGCCTGAAGAAGTAGGCAGATATTCGGATGATTTCTATGTATTTAAAGTAAGAGACAAGGAGTTGAAGGTAAAAACCTATAGCAGTTCTCTAGCGAATACCCGAATTCCTAAGGTTTCCCTTCCTAAATATGAAGCCTGGGGAGAACTCCTCAAATGGGGTTTGAGAGAAAATGTCCCGGGGCAGTTTCCTTACACGGCTGGTGTTTTTCCTTTCAAAAGAGAAGGGGAAGATCCTACGCGGATGTTTGCAGGAGAAGGAAGTCCTGAACGTACCAATAAGCGTTTTCATTATGTGTCCAAGGCAATGCCGGCCAAAAGGCTTTCCACTGCTTTTGATTCGGTAACTCTTTATGGAGAAGATCCGGACTACCGACCTGACATTTATGGGAAAATCGGAAACTCTGGTGTGAATGTTTGTTGCTTGGATGACGCCAAGAAGCTGTATTCAGGGTTTAACCTGGTGGATCCCATGACTTCGGTTTCTATGACCATTAATGGTCCTGCCGCCACCATGACTGCATTTTTTATGAATGCAGCCATCGATCAGCAATGCGAAGTTTATATCAAAGCGAATGGCTTGGAAGAAGAAGTCAATCAAAAAATCGAAGCCATTTACTCCGAAAAGGGCTTGCCAAGACCAATATATAACGGAGCTATTCCTGAAGGAAATGATGGCTTGGGCTTGATGCTTTTGGGGGTGACGGGAGACCAGGTATTGCCTAAAGAAGTATATGAAAATATCAAGGCTGACACTATCTCTAAAGTGAGAGGCACTGTCCAGGCTGATATTTTGAAAGAGGACCAGGCCCAGAACACTTGTATTTTCTCAACGGAGTTTTCTTTGAGACTAATGGGAGATGTGCAACAGTATTTTATCCAAAACAAGGTTCGGAATTTCTATTCTGTTTCCATATCTGGATATCATATCGCAGAAGCCGGCGCCAATCCGATTACACAACTGGCTTTGACACTTTCCAACGGCTTTACTTACGTAGAATATTATGTGTCCCGAGGAATGGATGTTAATGAATTTGCACCAAACCTTTCTTTCTTCTTTTCCAACGGTATTGATCCAGAGTATGCGGTGATCGGTCGGGTAGCGAGAAGAATTTGGGCCAAAGCTATGAAGCTTAAATATGGTGCAAACGAACGTTCTCAGATGCTGAAGTATCATATTCAGACTTCTGGAAGATCACTTCATGCTCAGGAAATCGACTTCAACGATATCCGTACCACACTACAGGCTCTGTACGCGATCTATGACAACTGCAACTCCCTCCATACCAATGCCTATGACGAAGCGATCACAACTCCTACCGAAGCTTCGGTCCGAAGAGCTATGGCTATCCAGTTGATCATCAATAAGGAATTGGGATTGGCTAAAAATGAAAATCCGCTACAGGGATCCTTTATCATAGAGGAACTGACGGATTTGGTTGAGGAGGCGGTGTATGCTGAATTTGACCGTATCACAGAAAGAGGCGGAGTTTTAGGGGCAATGGAGACCATGTATCAGCGCGGAAAGATTCAGGAGGAAAGCTTGCACTACGAAATGCTCAAGCATACCGGTGAATATCCAATCATTGGAGTGAACACCTTCCTTTCTTCCGATGGTTCTCCAACGATCATTCCGGGAGAGGTTATTAGAGCCACCCTTGAGGAAAAAGAAAGTCAAATCCAAACTTTAAGGAACTTACACCAAGCTTATGCTGGTTTGGAACACGATCTACTGATGTCTTTGAAAAAGGCAGCCGTGCATAATGAAAATGTCTTTGCTCAGTTGATGGAGGCCGCTAAATATTGTTCTCTGGGACAAATTACACGGGCTTTGTATGAGGTAGGAGGGCAGTATAGAAGGAATATGTAAAGACAGAAGACAAAAGACGGAAGAAAGAAGTCAGAAATCTGAAATCAAAAATCTTAAATCAAATGGCGAATAAGCGCAATGTCACCGTCCGCATGAAGGCGGATTTGGAGTATGAATCCAGAAATCCCCAAGGAAACTTGGTCAATATTGACATGTATGATCCTGAGCATAAGCATGCGCAATCTCCGATGGATTTGCTGCTTTCTGCGCTCGGAGGCTGTGCTTCTGTGGATGCAGTGTTGATGATGAAAAAGAAGCGAAAAGAGATCGTGGATTTTTATGTGGAAGTAGAAGGAATCAGAAATGAGGGTGTTCCAGCTTTCTACACGGATATCGAACTCAAGTTTATTCTGGTTTCGTCTGACGCCACTGATGAGGAATTTGCAAAAGTGGTGGCGCTATCCGTGGATAAATATTGTTCCGTTGCCTCCTCTTTGAAATCGAATATTACCTACACCACCGAAGTCAAAAGACCGGAATGAGAGTGGTGAAAGAACTGGTCCGGGAGGAAATACGCGTAAGTATTTTCTCCTGGAACAATAAATACATCCTTAAGTTTGAGCTAGGGCCTATGGAGCAAACTTTCAAGTTAAATGAAATGGATATATTGGAGGAAGAGGATTTGGAGGTGTTTCTATCAGGTGATTTTTTTGAAAAAGTAAAAAACAGATTTGAAGAAATGGGAAATTCATTTCGAAGGCAGTTGGAAAATTTATAATTTCCCTAAACTGCTTTCCCATATATGAATAGACTCAGGTATATAGCTTTTTTGTTTTTGACGGTAATTTTTTCCTGCGATTCTGAAAAGGAAAAGCGGGACAAGGAATTTTCGACTTTGGAAAGTCTTGTCTCAAAATTGGAAAATGAGGGCCAAATATTAGGCGACCGCTTAGATTCACTCGCCCATCTCTATCAAGATCAGATTCAAAACTGGGATTCCCTAAAGTCGAATGCTGATTTTTCGAAATACCAATTTCAGGGGGCATTTTCCACTAATCTGCCTAATCAGGATTCCTCATTAAGTTCGGTGATCATCCTGAATACTACTCCAAATTGGGAAATGGCTATGGAAGAAGTGGCCGTGACCAATTTTTTGGATGAAATGTTTGCGGGATTTTTGAAATCTAATGCATTGATCTCTCAGGTCTACTCCAATTCCTCGAAGCAAGTAAGTAGGGTGTATCCCGCCTACGATCACCAAAACATCGTAGATCCAAACATCGATGTTCGGGAGTTTAATTTTTTCTACGCTGCCAATGAAGTTAACAACCCATCCAAGGGGATAGTCTGGATCAAAGATACTTATGTAGATCCCGCCGGAAGAGGATGGATATTGTCCTTGGTTCATCCTATCTACCGAGGAAATGAATTATTTGCAGTTTTGGGTGCTGATTTTACCGTAGATGATATCATCAATAATTATTTTGATACTCATCAGGGTGAATACATTCTGGCAAACACCAAGGGAGATATTATCGCGGGAAAATCAAAAGCAATTGAGATGCTGAGTATGCCTCCCTTGAAAAATCATGTTTATCAGGAAACCGTGAAGTCTGAGTTTTTTAGGGTTTCAGATTTTAATCTCTTTAATAGCAAAAGTCGGGAGGTAAGAAGAATGGCACAGGAGTTTTTGCTGAATAAAAAAGATGAATTCTATTTTGAAGAGGAGAAAAATTTAAATAAGGCCATTTGCAGACCTGTAAAAGGCATTGATTGGATATTGTTTCAAATCATTCCTTCGAAATAATGTTCAAAAACCTATTTTTCAGAAATAATTTTTGGAGGATAACTCTAGTAGGAACTGTCTTGGTGATCCTGGTGGTAATCCTTGGGATTGGCTTTTTTAATGCAATTTCTCAAACGCAGATAGACTCTCGGAAGGATTTTTTAACTCAGCAAACTGCCTTGGCGGCTAGGGGACTTGAAGGCGAAGTCGAGAGATTCACGATAGAGTCTAATTCCCTTTTGAAATACCTGGTAGATTCCAAACAAGATGGGGAAGATCTAAATGGGGAGCTTACCAGTTTTACCCGAAGGATTTTCAATGCATTTCCAAAAATGATTGATAAGGTTTGGGTTGGTTTAGGAGATTCGACAATAGTTTTTTCTCTGACGGAACGGAATGATTTCATCAGACAAAAAGCTGATCAAGGAATCCCTGACATGGATCCGAATTTCAATTTTATTTCTCTTCAGACTGGATCTTTTAAAATATTGTATCGATTGGATTTGGCGGAATTCTGTCGGGAATATGTATCCAACTTTTATTTGGATCAAGGCGGGGAGAAGTTCCTTTTAGCCAAAGGGGGATTAATATCTCTAAGCAGAAGTTCCAGTGGAAATTCTATAAAAATAACCGAAAAGCAGCTTTTGCCTGTCCAAGAGGAGGTAGCGATGGGCTTGAAAGGCCTTCATGAAATTTCATGGGAAAATGAACTTAGAGAAGAAGAATCGGGGATTTTGGTCCAGTATCCCTTCAATTTTTCACCTTCTCAAGAACCAACGGCCTTAGTATTCGTGGTACCTACCCAGAGCCTTGCTTCGGGAGTTTTTTCTACCTTCTTGTATCTATTCTTGGTGATCGGACTTTTGCTGATTGGTACAGCTGTCTTTTTCACAATTTCTTTGAAAAACAACCTGGATTCTGAGAAAATCCAAAAAGAGAACTTGGAAGAGATTTCTACACTTTTTGAACAGCAAAATCTCTTGATGGGTGAACTTAGAGGATTTGTGTTTTTTCACGATTCAAAGGGAGAAATGACCCGAGTCAGCGATGAGGTGGAAGAAGTGCTTGGACATTCTAAGGAAGAGTTTATTCAAGCTTTTAAAAAAGAAAGTTCTCATCCGGATATATTAAAAATCAAATCCTTGGTGATTGAATCGCTTCAAGACAAAAAGGAATATTTGGATTTTGAATATGACTTCGTCAAACCTTCAGGTCAAAAACTTCGACTGAAAATATTCTCGAAGCTAATTTATGGTGAATCTGGGGTCTTTGAGGGTGGACTGGGTCTTTGTACCGATATCACCAAACAATACCATGACCGAGAAGAAATAATACATAGTGAAAATCGATTAAGGACATTGATCCAAAATATCCCTGACAACATCTTTATCTATGATAATGAAGGGAGAGTTTTGGATTTTCATGTACAGGATAAGGAGGTTCTCCTAAAAGCGGCGAGTTCAACCTTAGGAAAAAAGTTGGAAGAATTTGTGCCTCACGGTCAGGCAGAAGATGTCGTCCAAGCTTTTAGAAAATCCCGGGAAACTGGCTCTATTCAAGGGGTAAATGTTTTTTGGCTCAATCCTTTAGGTACAGAAAGTCATTTTGAAATGAGATTTTTCCCATTGGATGAAAGCCAGATGGTATCAATTTCAAAAGATATCACTGGACAAAAAATATGGGAAAAAGGACTGATAGAGGCAAGAGATGCCGCTGAAAGAGCCAACAAGTCCAAGTCTGAATTTTTGGCAAATATGAGCCACGAGATCCGAACTCCCATGAATGGATTGTTGGGAATTATTGATCTTTTGGAGAGCACGAAGCTTGATAAAATCCAAAAACAGTATGTGGAGATTATCAAAAACTCTGGAAACTCTTTGCTTTCGATTATCCGGGATATTTTGGACTATTCCAAAATTGAATCCGGAGAACTGGAAATTAATGCCAGAATTTTTGATCCTGTCAAAGAGCTAAAAGCTCAAGGTGAAATCTTATCTGGACTTGCCAAAAAGAAAAAAATCAATTTAATAATTCACCATCAGCAGGATACCCAGATTTTTCTGGAGGGGGATAAGGATAAAATCAACCAGGTCCTTCTCAACCTGATAAGTAATTCTTTGAAGTTTACTCCTGAAAAGGGTTCTGTGGAGGTGAGAATGGATTTAGATGAACTGGATTCTCATCTTTTGTTCCTGTCTTATTCAGTCAAAGATACCGGAATTGGGATTTCACCCGAAAATATTCAAAACCTCACCAAGCCCTTTTATCAGGTGGACAGCTCAAATTCCAGAAACTTTCAGGGAACGGGATTGGGCTTGGCTATCGCTAAAAAAATCATCGAATTAATGGGAGGGGAGTTGAGAATTGAAAGTGAGTTGGGAAAAGGCTCTGAGTTCAGTTTTACGGTATTGGTGAGGCGTGTGGAAGCCCAAGAGGAAACCCAAGAACATGTGCCTCTCTCTTGGAAAGATGTGAAGGAGATGGGAGCCGAATTTCCGCTGAAAATCCTTCTGGCCGAAGACAATGAGCTTAATCGGCAATTGATGACATTGATGTTTGAGCAATTAGGTTTTCAGTTTGAAATTGCTGTAAATGGTTTGGAGGCACTGGAGAAGGTGAAAGAGAATGAATTTGATGTAGTTCTTATGGATGTCCAAATGCCAGTGATGAATGGCCTTGAGACAACCCGGAAAATCAGGGAATTGGGCAATCGTGACGAGCTGATTATCATAGGGCTTTCGGCAAATGTCTTTGAAGAAGATCAAAATTCTGCCCTTAAAGCAGGGATGAACGATTACTTGACTAAGCCCATTCGATTGGCTGCCTTGGCGGATAAGCTGGAATACTACTTCCGAAAGACCCGGGATAGAAAGGCATAAAAAAAGGCTCCATTTGGAGCCTTTCTCTTAGAATGCAGTATTGAGATCGAATGACTCAAGGTAATCTGCCACTTTTCGGACAAACATTCCTCCTAAGGAACCATCTACTACTCTATGATCGTAGGAGTGAGATAGGAACATTTTGTGTCTGACGGCGATCACATCTCCAGTTGGAGTTTCTACCACAGCTGGCTTTTTGACGATTGCTCCCACAGCCATGATGGCTACTTGTGGTTGCATAATGATAGGAGTTCCCATCACGTTTCCAAAAGATCCAACGTTTGAAACGGTGTAAGTACCCCCGGCCAGATCATCAGCGGTCAGTTTATTGTTTCGCGCTCTATTGGCGAGATCATTCACTTTTTTGGATACACCTACCAGATTCAGTTGATCTGCGTTTTTGATCACTGGAACAATGAGGTTTCCGGAAGGTAAGGCCACAGCCATGCCAATGTTGATATCTTTCTTTTTGATGATTTTATCTCCATCTACAGAAATGTTGATCATCGGAAAGTCCCGGATTGCTTTGGCAATTGCATCAATGAAAAACGGAGTAAAGGTGATGGACTCTCCATATTTGGCTTTGTAGGCCTCTTTATTTCTTTCTCTCCACAGTACAATGTTGGTCATGTCAGCCTCCACAAATGAGGTCACATGTGGAGAAATTCTCTTGGAATCGACCATTCTTTGAGCAATCATCTTGCGCATGCGGTCCATTTCCATGATTTCGTCTGAGGCAGAAATGCTTACCTGTACCTTCGGCTCTGCTATAGAAACCGATGGGGTAGGGCTTGGCTGAGCTTTGGATCCTCTTGTTTTAAGATAATCCATCATGTCCTGCTTGGTGACTCTGCCCTCTTTCCCCGAACCGGGGATTTGGGATAATTCAGAACCTGGAATTCCTTCTTCTTTGGCTATGCTTTTGACCAAAGGGGAATAGAATCTTCCATCTTCAGCCAGAGATTCCTCTTGGGCGCTGGGTTGGTCCAGGATTTCTTTGGTATGTGCAGGAGCAATAGCTGCTAATTCTTCTTTCGGTGATTCAGGTGCTTTTTCTTCCTTTGAGGAACTTTGAACTCCATTTTCGGCTGAGGTTTCAATGATCGCAATGGGAGCACCCACTGCCACGACATCACCTTCCTTTGCAAGGATTTTTTTCAGTACGCCTGCATGGGTAGCAGGTACCTCCGTGTCCACCTTGTCTGTGGCCACTTCTAAGACAGATTCATCTTGGTCGATGGAGTCTCCCACTTTTTTAAGCCAGGTAAGGATGGTTCCCTCTATGATACTTTCGCCCATTTTGGGCATCAGCATTTCTACACTTGCCATAGTACTTTAAGTAATTTAATTGGGTTTATTTCCGAGATTTAAAATTAAATTTTATTAGACATCTACCCAAACTCGCTAGATAAAATTTTATTCGTTCTGCTTATTGATGCAAATTCTTAACAAATTCAACACAGAAACGGCAGTTAGTTGAATATTTAACATTCTGTCTTGGGTGAGTTGAAGCTTTTTTGTCTCCACAAAACCCTTTCCGGCACAGGCAATCCAAACGGTACCCACTGGTTTGGCCTCCGTGCCCCCGTCTGGTCCAGCTATGCCACTGGTAGCAATCCCGTAGTCTGAACCAAAGAGTTTCATTACCCCTTGCGACATCTCCCTCACACATTGCTCACTCACCGCTCCAAAGGATTTCAAGGTTTCGGGCCTCACGCCCAGGATTTCTTCCTTGAATTGATTGTGATATGGGATCACAGCCCCTCGAAGATAATTAGAGCTGCCGGGAACTGAGGTAATCATATGGGAGACATATCCACCGCTGCAACTTTCAGCTAAAGCTAAAGTTTTCTGGGCGTTCTTCAAAAGTTTGCCAATGGCTGTTTCCAGGGTTTCCTCATCATATCCATATACATATTTGTCTATCAGGGGCATGACTTGGTTTATTTGCGATTGAACTTCCCCTTGAAGGGATTCTTTGTCTGTGCCAAAGGCCGTCAAACGCAATTTCACATGTCCCAATGAAGGCAAATAGGCCAGACGGATGTGATCAGGCAAAGCATTCTCCCAATCTCTTATCAGGTCAGCAAGCCAGCTTTCGCCAATACCTACGGTTTTGATGACTTTGTGGTAAATCACAGGCAGGTCAAAAATCTCAGGTAGCTTAGGGAGTACAAAATCCTGCATCAGTTTTTTCATTTCATGCGGTACGCCAGGCATGGACATCCAATAGGTGCCATTTCGCTCAAACCACATCCCAGGAGCAGTTCCGACTTCGTTTGGGACATAAGTGCAGCAAGCTGGTAGATGTCCTTGAAGAATGTTCAAAGGGGTCATTTCTCTACCTCTTCTTGTGAAATAGGCAGAAACAGCTTTTACCGCTTCAGGGAATTCTATCACCTCACAGCCAAAATATTCCGCGAGTAAGGGTTTGGTAAGGTCATCTTGCGTAGGTCCCAGACCGCCGGTGATTAGGATGATTTTGGCTCTTTTTTCAGCTGTAGCAAATGCCTCCAGAATATCTTCCCGATTGTCTCCGATCGTGGTTCTGTGGGCCACTTTTACCCCCATCAAATCTAGCTGTTGACTGATCCAATGAGAATTGGTGTCCATGATTTGTCCGTAGAGAAGTTCATCTCCGATCGCGATGATTTCGGCTTTTAGTAAGGGCATGTTGGGATGTAATTATCTGACTTTTGCTTTTTGAATAAGTTTTGAAAAAACTCCGGGGAGAAAGCGCTTTAGGTAAACAGCTAGGGTTTCTTTTCCTCCGATATAGACTTCCTCTTTTTTCTTTTGGATGGCTTTGAATAGCTTTTCGGCAAAGTCTTCCGGACTCATTCCATTGGCCTGTGCATCATCCATAATTCCCAAAGCTGACCCGTCCTCGGTGAGTGCATTGACAGAAACTTGGGTTTTGATAAAACCTGGGCAAACTAGGGTTACTTCGATTTTATCCTGAAAATGTTCAGCTCTAAGGGTGTCAAAAAAGCCATGCAGCGCATGCTTGGAGGCTGCATAAGATGAACGGAATGGGGATGCAAACTTTCCGACCAAGGAAGTAATGACGATGAAATGTCCGGTTTTTCTTTCGATAAAATGAGGTAAGAGAGCTTTGGTCAAAGCGATAGTTCCGAAGAAGTTAACCTCCATCAGCTTTCGATCTACTTCCAGTTTGGTATCCCGGATAAGCGATCTTTGGCTAATTCCTCCATTATGAATCATAAGATCAATTTTACCAAAAAAAGAAATAGCTTCTTTTACCTTCTTTTCGAAGGTGCTTATTTCTGTTAGATCCAAAGGAAGAATTGCTACTGAAGCAGCTGGATGACACTCTGATTTTACTCGGAGCAACTCATTTTCCCGTCGGGCTGAAAGGATGACTCGATAGCCTTTTTCAGCCAGATTTTTGGCGATAGCTTCTCCGATTCCTGAGGATGCTCCTGTGATCCAAGCGACGGGTTTATTCATGGGTTTATCGTCTTTCAAATGTCACGAAGGCGTAGTCACATTCATTTTTTTCGTCAGCGGAAAATTCCTCTCTGGAAGTTTCTTCCCAAATTTTTGGGTCTATTTCCGGGAAATAGGTATCTCCTTCCGGACTCATATCCACTTCTGTAATTTCAAGTTGGTCTGCCAGAGCAATAGACTCGTTATAAATCTGTCCACCTCCGATGATAAAAAGCTCTTCCAAACCAATTTTGTTACAAAAAATGAAAGCTTCTTCTATAGAATCGAAAGCATAATGTCCTTCTGGTGCCTGAAAATCCTTGTTTCGGGTGATAATCAGGTGAGTTCTGTTTGGTAGGGGTTTTCCCAAAGAGTCAAAAGTCTTTCTGCCCATCAAGATGTGATGGCCTGTAGTAAGGTTTTTAAATCTTTTGAGGTCAGCAGAAAGCCTCCATATCAGTTGGTTGTCTTTCCCGATGACGTTGTTTTTGGCTTTAGCAGCAATAAGGATGATTTTCACTTGTTCGCTTAATTTGCCTTGAATTTACCAGTCTTTGGGACTAAAAAATGAAAAAGGGCAGAAAAACTGCCCTTTAAAAATGCTTCTTATTTCATCCCTGACATCATATTGGGATATTCTGACATTTTGAAGCTTTGGGGAGAATTCAGTTCGATCTCTACTACTTTCATATCTGTGATTTCTCCATCTTTTGCAGTAAAGAGCATTTCCAGAAATGTGCCCTTTGGTGCATTGGAAAAAAATGAGTCATACCTTTCCATGGTTTTGTTGGAAACCATGGGATTGCTTTGTGGAGAAAACATGGAAAAACCTTGAATTGGCTCTTCTGTCAGCCAATATCTTCCTTCTCCGTCTTCAGATTTCACTAAATATTCTTCGCAGGCATAGCCTAATATATCTTTCGTATTTCCTGTTTTGATTATTTCGTAATCTGGATTCTCCATTTGTTCTGAAGCTTCCTCGTCCACCATTTTTTGGATTTTGCCATAGTTCACTTTCATTGCCATACTGGATTTTTCTCCCTCATTATCCATCAGCATTACCATTGCCTGATTTTTGGAATCCATGATGGTGGTGGTTTTAATATCGGGAGACTTGGGGTCTGTGAAAGACATTCCCATAAAATCCACATTTTCCCCAAGGAGATAATTGATTCTCGAAGGAGGATCAGATTTTCCTTTTTTATCAGTGGAAGTGATCTCCATGATCATATAGCCAGTAAATGAGTATTCGGATTCCGTGGGAGCGGACTGCATCATTCCTTCCAGCATTCCATTAATTTGCTCGGAGCTTTCCTTTTCTGCTTTCGAATTCGCAGCATTGGTTGCTGCATTTTGAGCTGCCTTCTGGATTTTCTTTAAGACTTGAGATTGTAAAGGGGTTGAAATGATAATTCCAGCCAAAACAAGTAATCCTAAAATTGAATTTTTCATGGTAGTATTTTTAAAAGTTCAAGTGCAATTTCCTAAAAATGAAAGGGATATGAAAAGATAATGGCAAAAAAAAGGACTCATATTTTGAGTCCTCGTAGTAGATCTTCGGTTTTCATCCGTTTTTTTCCTTCTAGTTGTAGCTCCATAATCCTCAAACTTCCCTCTCCGCACTGAAAGGTCAAATGAGTTTTTCCATCTGATTCCCATTCGCCAGGGAGCTTATTGGTTAAGGATTTACCTGATACTTCGGTCTTGAAGATTTTGCAGGTCTTTTCCAGAAATTCTGTCCAGGCTGCTGGATATGGCGAAAGTCCACGGACTAGGTTATGAATGGATTCTGCCGATTGATTCCAATCGATTTTGCAGGTCTCTTTAAAGATTTTAGGAGCATGATGCCGGGCTTTGCTTTCGTCCTGAGGAAGAGGTGTCACTTCATTTTTAGAGATGGCTTCCACTGTTCTGAGTACCAAATCGGACCCGATTGTCATCAGATTTTCATAGACCGTTCCAAGGTCATCTTCAGGTTGAATAGGCACCTTTTTTTGGAAGATTATGCTTCCCGTATCGATCTCATGTTTTAGGAAAAAGGTGGTGACCCCAGTTTCCGTTTCCCCATTAATAATGGCCCAATTAATTGGAGCTGCACCCCTGTAATCAGGCAGGAGGGATGCATGCAGGTTGAAAGTGCCCAAAGGAGGCATATTCCAGACAGATTCTGGGAGCATTCGAAAAGCAACGACGATCTGTAAATCAGCTTTCAAATCCTTTAATTCTTGCTGGAATTCAGGGTTTTTGAGGTTGGTGGGCTGAAGAATATTCAATCCTAATTGCTCTGCAGCTTGTTTTACGGGAGAGCCAACTAATTTTTGACCTCTGCCTTGTGGCTTGTCCGGAGCAGTAATGACGCCAACAACATTCCACCCGGCCTTTACCAATTTTTCTAAGGCAGGTACCGCAAATTCGGGTGTGCCCATGTAAACAATTCTTAATTTCTCCTTTGAGATCATTTCTTTATTCGACATTCGAAATATGGGATTCGATATTTATTCAGAATTTGAGCTTAGAAATTCGAGAATTGATTTTAGGAATAATTTCCAATCTCAAATCTCAAATTTCCAATCATTTATACATCAAATACTTCTCTCTTTTGGCTTTGTATTCTTCCAATCCTTTTTGCCAGGAAGCTCTGATTTCAGCCTCAGTTTTTCCTGCTAAAATCTGTTTTTTCAGCTCGTCAGTACCTACTAACGTATTAAAGTAGTTGTTGAAAAATTTCTCTTTCATTCCTGACTTTTGATAAGCATCCAGCAAGTAGGAAAGTGTAAAATGATGATCCATCGATTCTCCCCGCAAATCTACCCCATAGCAGGTTTTGTCTTGATGTGGGGGAGTTTTGGACATTCCGTCTATGCTGACTGGAGTAAACTGAAAGGATCCGAATTTTGGATCCGGGTAGCCATAGACTTGAAATGGAAAATAAGTGCCTCTTCCTAAGGAGACTACTGTTCCTTCAAACAGACAAGTACTTGGATAAAGTTTAATAGCCAAGTCGGTGGGTAGGTTTGGGGAAGGTTTTACAGGTAAGCTATAGACCATTTCTCGGGTCCAGTTGGCCACTGGAATAACTTCCAAGTCGACCGTCAATCCACCTTTCAGCCATTTTTCCCCATTGATCATTTGGGCTAATTCTCCCACACTGAGGCCATGGACAATCGGAATATTGTGCATCCCCACAAAGGACTCAAAACCTGACTTAAGCATTGGGCCATCGATATAGCCTCCGTTTGGATTAGGGCGATCAAAAATGATCACTTTCTTTCCTTGTTCGGCGCAGGCTTCCATGACATAATGCATCGTGCTGATGTAGGTGAAAAAGCGGGTTCCCACATCCTGCAAGTCGAAAATCACTACATCCAAATCCTTGATTTGCTCAGCAGAGGGTTTTTTATTGTTGCCATACAAGGAAACAATTGGAAGTCCGGTTTTTTGATCGATGGAATTATCCACTTTTTCCCCGGCATCCGCAGTGCCACGGAAGCCATGCTCAGGGACAAATACTTTTTTGATTTCAACGCCATTTTCCAAAAGAAAATCCACCACGTGTTTATTGGCAGACTGGGGCATGATGCTTGTTTGATTTCCGACCAATCCGACTTTCTTTCCTTGTAAAGAAGGCAGATAGAGATCCGGTCTTTCTGCTCCGGTTAAAATCCTCTGAGCTTTAGCGACTTGGGTGAATCCTATTAAACTAAGAAATGCTAAAAAGTAAGTCAGAAATGAATTTTTCAGTTGCTTCATGCTAATTTGCGCTGTGTTGTGAACAAATTTAATCCTCTCCTTTGAACCTTTCCTATTTCATTGCCAAAAGAATCAGTTTTAAACAAGCCGGAGGATTTTCGAGTACGATCCACCGGATTGCCGTGGGAAGCTTGGCGATAGGCCTGGCTGTAGCCATCCTGTCCTTTATGGTTTTGGGCGGGTTTCAAAAGACCGTTTCTGATCGGGTATATGGATTTACGGGACACTTCCAGGTGCAGCGATTTCAGATGAGCAATGCCTTTGAAGAAGCTCCGATGTCACTTCAATCAGATTTTTATTCAAAGGCAAAAAACCTGCCTTTTCTGGCAAAGATGCAATCTTTTGCCCATAAGGCTGCTCTCCTGAAAGGAGATGAGGAGGTCGAAGGAGTTTTGGTGAAAGGTGTAGGAACTGACTTTGATAGTTTGGGATTCGCCCAATATTTAGTGGAAGGAAGGCTTCTTCATGTTCCGGACTCAGGAGTCAGCAATGAGGTCATGCTCAGTAAGTTGATCGCAAATAAGCTGCGCTTGGGCGTGGGAGATAAGGTTACGCTGTATTTTGTCCAGGAGCCACCAAGATTCAGAAGGGTAGAAGTAGTAGGGATTTTTCAGACCTATTTGGAAAATTTTGACGAAAAAATAGTCATAGGCGAATTGCAGACTATCCGTAACCTAAATGGCTGGACCAAGGATCAGATCGGGGGACTTGAGGTTTTTGTAAATGATCCTGGAGAATCTGATGAGTTGATTTCGGTTTTGGATTCTTCCCTGGACTTCGACTTAAGATTGATAGACAGTCGGGATAAGTTTTTGGAAATATTTGACTGGTTGAAGTTGCTCGATACTAACGTGATCGTGTTTATCTCTTTGATTGGATTTGTGGCGATTTTCAACATGGGGGCAATCCTCTTCATTTTGATCATGGAAAGAACTCAGATGATAGGGTTACTGAAAGCCATGGGGGCAAAAAACTCCCAAATCCGAAGAATATTTTTCTGGAATGGGATGAAGATCTTGGGAAGAGGTTTGTTGTTGGGAAATCTGATTGGATTGGGAATAGGTTTCCTACAGGATCAGTTTAAATTGATTCCACTGGATCCGAGCAATTACTACATGAGTTATGTCCCAATTGATTGGAATTGGCCAGTATTTTTGTTCCTGAATTTTGGGATCACAGTATTGACTGTTTTAGTACTTTGGATTCCTGTGATTGTAATTGCCAAAGTTGATCCGATCAAATCGATTCGCTTCGATTGAGTTTGTAGGGGGAGAAAATACTTTTAATCTTCATCCCAATCACACCCAGTACAGCTTCCCGAAAAATCCTAGGACTCATTTTGGATGTACCTTTGGTACGGTCTGTGAAAATTATCGGTACTTCGATCAGATTAAAACCCAACTTCCAGGCAGTAAATTTCATTTCAATCTGAAAGGCGTATCCAATGAATTTGATTTCATCCAATCTAATTCCTTGCAATACACTTCTGTGGTAGCACTTGAATCCTGCCGTGGCATCTTTGATGGGCAACCCGGTGATAAACTTGACATAGACGGAGGCAAAATAGGACATCAGTACCCTGCCCATAGGCCAATTGACTACATTGACCCCAGTGATATATCTGGAGCCCACAGCCAAATCAAAATTCCGGTCTTTTACAGCATTATAAAGTCGGATAAGATCTTTTGGATCATGCGAAAAATCACAGTCCATTTCAAAAATATAGTCGTATCCGCGTTCCAAAGCCCATTTAAAACCTGTGATATAGGCTGTACCCAAACCTAGTTTTCCTTTTCTTTCTAAAAGATGTAAACGTGCAGGAAATAGAGGCAGGAGAGTTTTTACCACATTTCCAGTACCGTCTGGGGATCCATCGTCTATTACCAAAAGCTCAAAATCCCCTTCGAGATTCATTACCGTATGCACCATGTCGCTGATGTTTTCCAGCTCATTATAGGTCGGGATAATGACGAGTTTGCGGTGGTTCATAGTGCTTCAAAGCTCAAAAGTAAGAGATTGATGGGATTTTTGAAGAGTGGTCTATCTTAAAAAAGACGAAAGTCTAGATTTGCAATAAAAAAATCCATGACACAACATGTAGCTATAGTCAGTTACGTTTCCACGGGTGCATACGATGCCAATACCATTGACGAAGATAAACTTTTATCAGGTCTTCTAACTGAAATGGGAATTTCTCATGAGATTCAGCCATGGTCAGATCCAAAGGTAGACTGGTCGAGGTTTTCCCATCTGCTGATCAAATCCACATGGGATTATTTTGATTATTATCCCCAATTTTTGGAATGGATCGCAACCGTGAAAAAGCTTGGGGTACCAGTCTTAAATGAATTGGATACAATTCAATGGAACTCGTCTAAAAAGTATCTTTTAGAAATAGAATCCAAAGGATTTCCTACCATAGCAGGTTTTATTTTGGAAAAAGGCAGTAAGCCAAACTTGCAGGAAATCCTCGCTAAAGTGGATTCAGAGGTGCTGGTGGTGAAACCCCTGGTAAGCGGTGGAGCTAAAAACACCTTGAAGATACCCTTGAAGGAATGGTCCTCCTTCGAGGAAAAAGTGTCGAAGTTGGTTCAGGAAGAAGACTTCTTGGTTCAGCCATTTGTTCCTGAAGTGGCGGAAGTCGGGGAATATTCTCTGATCTTTTTCAATGGCCAGTTTTCTCACGCTGTGCTCAAAACTCCAGCAAAGGCTGATTTTAGGGTTCAACACTATTTTGGAGGGACTATTCAGGAGATCTTCCCTAAACCGGAGATGCTCGATTCAGCCCAAAAACTGATTGAAGAATTTGCTCCAAATTCTCTTTATGGGAGAGTGGATGGAGTCGATATCGATGGGGTTTTCCATTTGATGGAATTGGAACTGATCGAGCCTTATCTGTTTCTGGGATTGTCCGAAAAAGCTATTCCCAATTATAAGAATGCTTTGCGAAAAAGGCTATTGGGCTAGTTTTGACAGATTTCTTCTAATTTACTCAAGGCATAATCGCTTCCTTTTTTGGCGGCTTCCTTGAGTAAATTACACCCCTCTGAATTCCCCATGAGGACCAGACAAACTCCCTTTCGAGCCAAAGCTTCGTTGTGGTCAGGTTTATTTTTCAGGACAAAATCAAAATCTTCCAAAGCCCAAGGCAAATAACCGATTTTGAGCATCGCGAATCCCCGATTATATCGTGCGGACAGGTTATCTGGTTCTTTTTTCAGATAAGTGTTAAAGGATGCTGTAGCTCCATACAAGTCGCCACGGCTGGCACGGGCCATCCCCATGTAGTAGTAAACAGGGGCGAAATCTGGATTCATGTCCTGAACCCGCTTCAGGAAATTTTCCGCTCTTTCCCAGTTTTTGACCATGAGCTGGGAGCGCCCCGTGAGGTATAAAATATCGAAATCTTCAGGATCCAAAGATGAGGCCTTCAGAATATGGAGTTCGGCTGTTCTATACCTTTCTTGATCAAAATGGATTTTCCCTATTCCTGCATGGGCCTGAGCATATTCAGGGTCAAAATCCAGAATTCTTTCATAATCATCCAAAGCTTCTTTGAATTTCCCCAGTTCCTCGTAGCACCTTGCCCGGATGTGGAGCATTTTAATTTCCCCGATATGAAAAAACATCCTTCTGCTGATTGCAGAAATGGCCTGCTCATATTTTCCGTCTTTATACATCGATTCAATTGTCGCAGGGTCAGCGGAGCAGGAAAGTAAAAATACGGATGATATAATCGTAAGAGTATGATATAATCGTTTCATAACGAAATAAACAAAAATAAAATGAAATGGAGAAAAATAATTTTTGATTTTACAAAAAAAAAAAATAGCGCTGTCTTTCTCACTGACAGCGCTTTAGGTCTTATAAAACTCCTTTAGTACTTGGGAGTTGGTTGATGTTGCGGGGATCCCGTTGCACAGCCATTTTGATCGCTCTTGCCAATGCTTTAAAAGTGGCCTCGATTTTATGATGCTCGTTGTCACCTTCTACCTTGATATTCAGGTTGCATTTGGCAGTATCTGAGAATGATTTGAAGAAATGATAAAACATTTCTGTAGGCATATCTCCAACTTTTTCCCGGGTATACTTGGCATCCCAAACTATCCAAGGACGACCCCCAAAATCAATTCCTACCTGTGCGAGAGCATCATCCATCGGCAGCAAAAAGCCATAACGGTAAATTCCCTTTTTGTCACCCAAGGCTTTCAGATAGGCTTCTCCCAGCGCCAACGCGGTGTCTTCGATGGTGTGGTGCTCGTCGATATGAAGATCGCCTTTCACCTTGATTTCAAGGTCTGTGCTCCCGTGCTTACCCAATTGCTCGAGCATGTGATCAAAGAAATGTAATCCCGTGGCGATGTCACATTTTCCACTACCGTCTAAATTGAGTTTGATGAAAATATCGGTCTCAGAGGTGGTTCTTCTGACTTCTGCTGTTCGGGGGGGCATCTTCAGAAATTCATAGATTTCATCCCAATCCGTGGTTGACAGTTCTGCATCGGGGTTTGGTTCTCCGATAAAGATTGCCTTGGAACCTAGATTTTTCGCCAACTGAACATCGGTAAAACGATCTCCGATTACATACGAATTGGCTAAGTCATATTCTTCTGAGAAATATTGAGTTAAAAGCCCGGTTCTTGGCTTTCGGGTTGGGGCGTTTTCGTGCTCGAAAGTTCTGTCCACATGGATTGCTTTGAAGAAAACATTCTCCTGCTCGAGTGTTTTAAGCATTTTGTATTGTGCCGGCCAAAAATCCTTTTCAGGAAAAGAGTCCGTACCCAATCCGTCCTGATTGGTTACCATGACCAATTCAAAGTCAGTTTCCTCGGCGATTTTCCGGAGATTTGAAATTGCTTTGGGAAGAAATTCAAGTTTCTCAAGACTGTCAACCTGAAAATCTGTAGGGGGCTCTTTAATGATGGTGCCATCCCGGTCTATAAAAAGGACTTTTTTCATTTACGATTTTTGAATTATGATTTACGAGCTTTTACTCCGGCCTCAGCTATTTTTCCAGCATGATTTCAAAGCCGAGATAATTTAAAAGCAGCAAGAAACAATTTTAATTATTGAATTTAGATTCTTCATATTCAATGACATACCTTTTTCAAAGCCTCCAAAAGGGAATTGTTTTCGGTCCGGGTACCCACTGTGATCCTCAAGCAATCTTCGCAAAGAAGTACCTTGGCGCGATTTCTCACAATTATTTTTTCATTAATCAAATCCTCGTAAACCTTGTTGGCCTGAGGGATTTGGACTAACAGAAAATTCGCGTGGGATGGATGAATCTTTTGGACGAAAGATAATTGGGCCAATTCCTTTTCCAGAAAACTTCGCTCTTCTAGGATTTCGGCAATCATCTGATCCACTTTTGCCTTGTTTCGAATCGCATTCAACACTGTCTCTTGAGTCAATCCGGAGATATTGTAAGGAGGTTTGATTTTATTGAGAATTCTAATCAATTCCTCACTGGCAAAAGCCATCCCAAGGCGAAGGGCTGCCAATCCCCAAGCTTTGGAGAAGGTCTGCATAACCAATAGGTTTGGAAACCTTTCGAGCTCTGTGGTAAAGCTGGGCTCATCGCTAAAATCGATATAAGCCTCGTCCACGACTACCAATCCTTTGAAATTTTCAAGCAAATAGAGAATGTCTTCCCGCTTGGCTTTGTTGGCGGAAGGATTATTTGGGGAGCAGATAAATAGAATTTTAGACTGATCATCTGCAGCTGCCAGAATTTTTTCAGGTTGAAGTTGAAAATCCGCCGTCAGAGCGACTTTTCGGATTTCCACGTCATTGATATTGGCGCTCACTTCATACATTCCGTAGGTTGGAGGCAAAAGAATGACATTGTCTTTTCCTGGATTGCAGAATGCTCGGTATAGTAGGTCAATCGCTTCATCGGACCCATTTCCCAAGAAAATCTGAGAAGGTCTGACCTGTTTAATTTTGGCGATTTCTTCTTTTAAATCCGATTGGTAAGGGTCTGGATACCGGTTGAAATCCTGCTCCGTGATCGAACCGAAAGGATTCTCATTGGCGTCCAAAAAGATTCCTTCTTTTCCGGTGTATTCGTCTCTGGCGGATGTGTAAGGCTGAAGCTGGGCAATATGCGGACGAAGTAATGAATTCAGGTCAAAGCTCATTTTTTCTTCTCTTTCAGGTAATTTAATCGAACTGTGACCGCGTTTTTATGAGCATCCAATTTTTCATTGGCGGCCATTATCTCTACCACTGGACCTAGAGAGAGCAATCCTTCCGGAGTAATCTTTTGGTAAGTCATCTTTTTGACAAAGCTGTCCAAGGAAACCCCACTGTAATTTTTGGCATAGCCGTAAGTGGGAAGTGTATGGTTGGTGCCTGAGGCATAATCACCTGCTGACTCAGGAGTGAAGTTTCCGATGAAAACAGATCCGGCATTGTAAATCTTTTCCAATATTTCTTCTTCGTTGGACACTGCAATAATCAAATGTTCTGGAGCATAGTCATTGATCAATTCCAAAGCAGTTTCAGGATTTTCCATTACTACTGTTGTGGAATTTTGAAGGGCCTTGAAAGCAATGTCTTTTCTTGGCAATCCTTCTAACTGCTCATTGATTTCCTTGAGAACTTTCTTTGCGAACCTCTCAGTGGTGGTTACTAACACAACTTGAGAATCTGTCCCGTGCTCAGCTTGGGAAAGTAAGTCAGAAGCCACAAAGGACGGAATTGCGGTCTCATCGGCATAAACCAAAACCTCAGATGGTCCGGCTGGCATATCGATGGCTACACCGTATTTGGTGGCGAGTTGCTTGGCTGCAGTGACGTATTGATTTCCAGGACCAAAGATTTTATCTACTTTGGGAACGCTTTCGGTACCATAGGTCATTGCGGCCACAGCCTGAGCTCCTCCGGCTTTGATGATTTTGGTGATGCCGACCAGCTCTGCGGTGTAAAGAATTGCAGGGTGTATTTTGCCTTCTCGGTTCGGTGGAGAGCAAAGGACAATCTCCTTACATCCAGCAAGATTTGCGGGTACTCCCAACATTAATACCGTGCTGAACAAGGGAGCTGTTCCTCCGGGAATGTATAAGCCCACTTTTTGAATGGGAACACTTTTCCTCCGACAAACCACCCCTGGCATCACCTCCTGTACCAATTCAGGAGTGGCTTGGGGGGCATGAAAACTTTCGATATTAGATTTGGCAACTTTTATCGCATCTCTTAATTCCTTGCTGATTTGGTTTTTGGAAGCTTTGATCTCTTCCTCAGTGACCACGAGACTTTCCAAGTTTACATGGTCGTATTCCAGAGCAAATTTTTTCAGAGCCTTGTCACCGCTTCTACCTACTTTTTCGAAGATAGGCTTGATGATTTTATTGATTTCCTTGGTTTTTTGGACTGGACGAGCCAGACTTTTTTGCCATTTTTCAGGACTTGGGTTGACCAGGAGTTTCATAGCTAATTATTTGAAAAGCTTAAATTCGGTTTAAATGACCATTTTTTCGATGGGAACCACCAAGATTCCCTCGGCACCTGCGGCTCGGAGTTCTTCGATGTTTTCCCAGAAGAGATCTTCACTGAGCACAGAATGAACTGAAGACCAGCCTTCTTGTGCCAATGGCAAAATCGTAGGACTTCTCATGCCAGGAATCAACTCAATTATTCTAGGGATGGAAGTGTTTGGTACGTTCATCAGGACATATTTATTGCTTTTGCCTGTTTGAACCGCATTCATCCTAAACAGTAATTTGTCCAAAATAGCCTTTTTCCAATCTGCCAGGTTTTTGTTACCTATCAATACTGCCTCGGATTTGAAGACTTCTTCCACTTCTTTCAGTCCATTCATCATCAGGGTAGAACCTGAACTCACGATGTCGAATATTCCTTCCGCCAGACCAATACTTGGGGCTATTTCTACAGATCCGCTGATTTCGTGGATTTCGGCTTGAATGCCTTTTGATTTAAGGAAGTCCCCCAGAATTTTAGGGTAGGAAGTGGCGATGTTTTTTCCCTGAAAATATTCTAGACCTGGATATTCTTGGCCTTTGGGAATAGCCAAGGAAAGCCGGCATTTGGAGAATCCCAGTTTTTTTAAGGTAAGAACCTCTTTGTCTTTCTCAGCAAGTTCGTTTTCTCCGACAATCCCCAAGTCTGCTACTCCGTCGGCTACATAGCCAGGAATATCATCATCTCGAAGAAATAGGAATTCTACCGGGAAATTGGTAGAAGTGGATTTGAGTTTGCCAGTTCCGTTATAAAATTTGATCCCACACTCTTTAATCAAGTTAAGTGAGTCATCGGAAAGGCGGCCGCTTTTCTGCACGGCAATGCGGATAATCTGTTCCATGGGGACAAGTTACGCTAGTAAAGTTTTTGATTTAAGAAATTTTGGTGAAAAGCCGAATCCCTGTCATCAGCGTCACCGGATGGGTGTTTTATATGCTTCCTCTCAAGAGGAATGATGGAAATGATGCAGCATGTGGCCATGCTGTGCAATTGCTAAAAATTCAATATTTCTATTGGTGTTTTCCATTATCGTGGGCAAAGATAGGTCTGACTTCAAAACATACAATAAATCAGAAAGTTTTTATTGAAATTAATTTTTTCATCGGGATCCCGTCGAAGAGGGATTTTATTTTCAATCTTAAGCTTCCGGAAAGCCTGCTATTTTATTTCAAATATTTTTAGGAGTCTATGTTAGTCAATGTCGGTTCCTAGAAATCCTGAAATTTAATTTCCAGCCTTAATCTGATAATGCCTAATAGGCTTTTCTCCCATCAAATGCTCAATGAAGTAGTCCCATCGTTTTTTGGTAAAATAATCCCCTGGCGGCCGGCCAAAGCTATGGTTTCTGCTTGGCCAAATGAAGAGATCGAAATCCTTTCCTGCTTTGATCAGTTCTTCTGCCAGTTTGAAGGTTGCCGAAGGATTTACATTTTCGTCTATTCCTCCATGAGCCAGAAGCAGATGGCCTTTGAGATTTTTGGCATTGGTAATATTCGACTGTTCGTGGTAATATTCACCAACAGGATAGCCCATGTACATCTCAGGCCACCAAGCTTTTTCCATTCGGAAGTCATGATCCCCGGCAGAGGCAACTCCCACTTTATAAAATTCAGGATGTAAAAGCATGGCTCTTCCTGCATCATATCCCCCTGCCGAATGTCCAAAAATTCCGACTCGTGTAATGTCCAAAAACTTCTCTTTTTCTGCTAATTGACTGATCGCCAAAACATGGTCGGTGGTGCCGTCGCCGAGGTTTTTGTAACTGACATCGGCAAAGGCCTTTGAACGGCCAAATCCACCCAATCCATCCACTGTCACTACCACAAATCCGAGTTCGGATGTCGCTTGCTGGTGTCCAAAAAGCACTGCTTTGAAGGTTTTTGGAACTGTAGAAGTATGGGGCCCAGTATAGGTATAGTCGATGACTGGATATTTTTTTCTGGGATTAAATGTCGTAGGGAGAAAGTAAATTCCATGGATTTCTGTCACACGATCTTTTGCTACGGCAGTGAAAGGCACAGGGAATTTGTATCCTCGGTTTTTGAGATTTGAAATGTCTGCTTTTGAGATGGTATAGACCTTTTGACCAGAAGGCAAATCAATCAATACGGACTGAGTTGGCTGATTGACCGTGGAAAAGTTGTCCACGGCATATTTACCGTCTAGGGACATGGATATCTCATGATAGGCATTTTCAGGGGTTAGCAACTGGAGGTTTGACCCATCTAGATTCACTCGGTAGAGATGATTGAAATATGGATTTCTTCCGGTTTCTCTTCCCGAGGCTTCAAAATAGATCTGCCGATTGTCTTCATCCCAATGCGTAATTTTATTGACCACAAATTCCCCCTGTGTAATTGGCCGGATTTCTTGCCCTGAATTCCAGTCAAAGAGGTATAATTGATTCCAGCCGGATTTCTCGGAATTGAGAATGAATTGATCGTTTTCCAATCTTCGGAATTGAAAATCCCGGTTGACATGGGTAGGGGAGCTCTCAGAATAGACTTTTCGTAAGCTGCCTGTTTGGGCGTTTAGCTCGATCAGATGATATTCTTTAAAACCTCTGGGTATAAAAAAGCCTATCAGATTTTTTCCATCAGGAGACCATCTAAGGTTAATCCCGATAAAATGCGGAGCAGTCAGCTCAGAAATCACTTTCTCGGTTTTCTTATCGAGATCAAAAATCACCGGAATGTATTTCACCACGGTACTGTCTCCCGGGGATCCTCGGTAGTAGGAAAGCAAATCAGCACGAAACTTCTCTTCTTTACTGTAATCCAACAAATACATCTTTTCAGCTAAGCGGAAATCAACAATCTGAGTGAAAATCTTTCTGGAATCTGGTGACCAATTCACGGTAAAGTGCGGCGGTCTGATTCCATTTTCTCCCTCCATGAGATCGCTCCAGCCATAGTAGGATGCATATTCAAAGTCTTTTTTACCCTGCTTGCTCAGTTGAATTTCCTCTCCGGATTGAAGATTCTGGACAAAAAGGTTGTAATTTCTGGTAAATGCTTTCCATTTCCTGTCTGGAGAAAAAGATTCAAACTCGGATCTCTGATTCAAAGGGATTGCTGTGAGTGTATTTTCCTTGGTATTCCATGTCCAGTCCTGATTTTTCCAGCGGAACCCCACGATATGTCCATTTCTTACAGAGTTAAATTGAATCGGAAGATCTCTGAAGTCTAGGCTTTCTCCTGTTTTTTCGAAGAGTAAAAGGCTCAATTGGGCTGGATCAAAAGCTTCCTCGGTTGTTAGGGTTTGGGTATCCGTTTTGTAAAATCTTTTTCCTTCCGCGGTATAAGCCCAATGCAAAAAGCTTGAGCTACCGGATTGCCAGATGGGATTGACTTCCAGGTGATAAATCTCTTTTTCCAAGTTTGAGGTTAGGAAATATTCTGCTCGGTGATAAGTCTCCTCGCTGATTTGTGACTTGGCGGAAAAAGTAAGGAAACTCAGAACTAGGGAAATGGCAAAGAAGGTATAAAGAGAGCGTTTTGAATTCATAATTAGGCAGATAGGAGAATGGGAAGTTACCCAAAAGAAAAAAGGATCAAACTGTTTTTTGGACAGGCTGATCCTTAGAGTTAATGAAGGTGATATTATCTAGCCGGCGGCATGGTAGGCTTTTTTTAGCCAGTCCAATACTTCCGGCGAAAGTTGTTCTTCGTGATTGATCACGATTTTGTGACTGCACATGGCGTTGGCTTTGGACTCTGCTTCCAAAATCCCTTCAGGTGCCTGCCCTTTCAAATTGACTCCGATTTCAAACCGGGTTTTGGTGGCAGGAACCAGCATGGCAAATTGTTTTTTGCGCTTGATGCTCACATAGGCATTTTTGGGTGCAAACTCGATGTCTGGACCTAAGGACTCGATGCCTTTCTTAAGTTTTTCATAGATCGGCCAAAAATGCTCTTTTCCTTTGTATTGATTTTTGACCAAGTCATCGGTGTTTTCAGTGGAACCTGCATCGGACTTTAGAGCTTTGTGTGCTACTAGATTGGCAAACCCGTGGGTAAAACCATGATCTCCTTTGAGAAATTTCAGGATTTCCCCGTGTTTTTGAAGCTTTTGTTGCTGAACAATCTGAATCCAATCTTCAAGGGATTTTCCGGTGTTTTTTTGGAGATTGTCAATCATAGTTTGGGCAGCGGGATCCATGGGCTTTTTATTTAATGTTAAAATTCTACTTCACAAAAGATTGGATAATGGTCGGAGGCTTGAATCAAATCGTCTTTGATTCCCTGAATGACAGGGTTGGCTTTTTCCAAAAAAGGATTCCAGACCTGGCCTCTTAGGATTTTCATGCCTTGGCTGACCAAGATATGATCAATGAGCACATTGAATTGATCTCCGGTGATCCTGTCTCTAAATCTTCCGGAGTAGGGAGTCCATCCGTTGGCATTTAACTTGGGACGCGGCAATACAGACTTGAGAATCCATTCGGGTTTCCAGAGGTCCCCGAGAATGATTTCTACAGCACTTTTGGAGAATCTGTTTTCATAAAAATCCAATTCAAAGCCATCATTGATATCACCCATGACCATGACATTCTGGCCTTTGGAAAGATATTGATCGCAACGATCCCGAATGTGCATGCATTCTCCAAACAGCCTCAAGCGATCTCTTTGGGAAATCTGCTCAAATCTCGCATAGTCCACTTTGTCAAATATCCCTTTGGATTTAGTATGGGCGATGATGACTCTGCTCAGCAATCGGTCATCTAGGGCAAGAAGGCTAAGTTCCAGAGGAGGGCGATAATGCTGGTATTGCTCCTTGATCATTCGGTTGGTAGTGTCTCTTAAAAATGGCTGATCAAATCGCTCTCCTTCTTTGACCTCGGGAGTGAAAAGAACCTTGAGTTTGTTGGTTTTATACAAAGCTCCGAGCTCTTGTTGACCGGCTGAGGGAAACCCATGAATTGCGGAATAGTTGCTTCCCGGCAGGAACTCGTTGACCCAGAGATTCAATTGTCCGGAGGTAGTTTTGATTCCACTCACCAAGGTGTCTGGACCTTCTACAATCCCGAGGAAATCTGGGTCCATAGCTTGGATAACTCTGGCCAATTGTCGGCTTCTGGCAGCTGGTTTTCCGGTGGTTTTGGGACTTCCATCGGATTCAAAAAGCTCCCGCATCCATTCTACATTATATACTGCAATTTTGAGTTTCATAAAAAAGGCTTTTGAGATAAAACAGTCCTATAAGTTACTATTTTACCGCAAAAGCCTGATTTTTTGAGGGATAAAATCCCTATACTTTGATATAAATCTTTTTTTTATCCATGATAAAGCCAATAATCCAAATCAATAACATATAGCTAATGGCAAACAAAAAGGAAGCGTTTTTTGGACCTAGCCATGAGGTAAAGAAGTTTTGATACAACCAACCTTTGAAGGTAGTTTCCCCCATCGGAATCATGGAAAAAATTGAGATTACGACCCCGGAAAGCACATAAAGTACTAAAGGATTTCTTCCGAAGGCCTGAAAAAAATAAGTCCATCGGGTTAATTTTTGAATTTCGACCATATAGACCAATCCAGCCAATAAAACCACTCCCCAGCCTATGGTAAGTAAGGTATAGGAACTGGTCCAGATTTTTTTGTTGATTGGGAAAGCAAGATCCCAGAGATAGCTGGTGGCGATTAGGATTATTCCTGAAATCAATAAAAACTTTACCGTTTCGAGCGTATTTCCTTTTTTCTGGATGAGCTTTCCGACTATATATCCTGCGATGACATTTACTGTAGAAGTGAGCGTGCTAAGCAATCCTTCTGGGTCAAAAGGGATTCCTTCTCCCATGTACATTCTTTTCTCTCCAATCAAGGCTAAATCCAATTTGAGTTGAGCATTTCCTGCTAGGCTATAAGGGTCTCCTGGTTCTCCAAATAGGGAAGCCAAAAGCCAGTATCCCAAGAGTGCTAATCCGCTAAAAATCCACCCCAACTTTTCTCCACCCCAATAAAGGACCAGTGCAGCTAGGAGATAGCTAAGGGCAATTCTTTGCAAAACTCCCATAAAGCGAACGGCACTCAGGTCTATGAAGACCATTTCCCCCGCTTCATTGTAATCGAAAAAGGGGAATGCATTCAGAAGCCATCCTATCGCGAAAATCAAAAAAGCCCGTTTGAAGACTTTTCGATAAAAGTCACTGGGATTCATTTCTTTAAGCTTTTTGAGGGCAAAGCTCATCGCATTTCCCACCACAAAAAGGAAGGTTGGAAAGACCAAGTCGGTGGGAGTGAATCCGTGCCAATCTGCATGGGCCAAAGGAGCATATAAATTACTCCAACTTCCCGGTGTATTCACTATGATCATAAAGGCAATGGTCATGCCCCGAAGGACATCTAAGGCCAGATAGCGATTATTCAGGGTTTTTTGTTGCTGGTCTATTGACATAAGGTTGTGTTTTGGGTGCTTGGGTCTCAGGATAAGATTGATTTAGGAAGCTAAGTCTAGTATTCTAAACTCAATTTTCATAATGGAATTTGAGGAGGGGTAGAGAAGAGTGATTGTTAGAAAAATGCAAAATATATACTTAGAAATGTTTTATAATCAATAAAATATGTATTACTTACATAGGAATGTTTCAATAGATTGTTTCACTTAATTTGTTTTTTTATGAAATATTTAATGCCTTTAAGAATTGTTTTTGCCCTAGCCATCGTTCTTTTTTCCTGCAAAACTGAGAATTCCCAAAGTCTGGTTCCAAAAGGATATGAGGATGGAGTTTTAGTTTTTTTTAAGGTGGAGTTTTTTGACCAAGAGTTAGAAAGCTTAGATGAGGATGGGATTTCCAGACTGAAAGAGAAAGTCCAAAAACATGTTAGTGAAGAATTTGAGGGCTTGGAAGTGGATTTGAAGGAAATCCATTTCGGTAAGGATTCCTGGTTTTTTGCTGAAAAGATTAATTCAAGTCAATTAAAGCAATTAGAAAGAGGAGTTTCTGGGGAGTTCTTGAATGAATTTGTTTCCAACGATCATCTGGATCTTCAGGGAAGAAAGCCGATGATGCAAAGTAATCCCATTCCACAGGGAAGAAAACCACAAATGCAGGAGGATTGGAGGTACGACGCCGCTCGGAATGCCAATGATTTTGTGGTTTGGGTTGGTGGAGGAATGGTTGGACAGGCTCCGTCTCACAAAACGGTTTGGATTGTGGATACCGGGATTGATAAGGAGCATCAAGATCTCAATGGGGTGGTGGTTACAAACTTGGGATATAGCGCTCAATCAACTTCAGAATTTAAGGATGAAAATGGACATGGGACGATGATAGCCGGGATCATAGGAGCTATCTCTTATAATCAAAACAACCCATTGGGCAAAAGAGACAGTATCGGGATTAATGGAATTTATCCCGGAGCCAGAATGGTATCCGTGAAAGTTTTGGATGAAAAAGGGAATTCCAATATGAGTAAATTATCCAAAGGGGTGGATTATATTTTAGCGAATGCCCAACCAGGAGATGTTGTAAATATGAGCTTGGGACGGGAAAACAATAATAATTGTAACTGGGGTAGATTGGATGATAAAATTCGGGATTTGGCCTCAAAAGGTATTTATGTTGTTTTTTCTGCAGGCAATGAAACTTCTTCGAATTCGGACAATTTCCCCTCATGCCTTGCTGATGGTAATTTCCTATTGAGTGTAGGATCAATGAATATGTTCTGTGAAGGAGATCATTTGATTTTCTCAAGCTTTTCAAATTATGGAGAAATGTCCTCAGGAAGTTCAACTCTTCCCATTTGGCTGGCTCCGGGAGAACAGATATTCACCACCTTCAAAACAACCTCAACCAACAAAGGGGTGTATGCCATGGGGTCCGGAACATCTTATTCTGCAGCCTTTATGTCTGGCTTATTGTACAAGCTTTCAGGAAAGCCTTCAGGGACCACACAAATACTTCGTGGAGGGGATGGAATAAGCTATCCTGTAGCCAAAATTGAATAATTAACCTGTGAGAATCCGGTGAGATTCTCTAAAACCCTTTCTTATGATAAAACTCAAATTAATTGGATTTGCGGTACTAGCTGTTTTTTTACTTTCTACCGAGACAGTTTATTCCCAACGATTCGTAGTCTTGATGAAGGAGAGCTTCGAACAATCTGTAAAAAAGACTGGACAAGATAATCCAAATCGGCTAAGAAAAGCCCAAGACAATCAACAGCGCCGAAACCAGAAAATAGACAAAGTGAATGGATTTGCCCGAAACAAGGGGATAGAAGTACCTAGAGGAAAAGCCTTTGTGGATGGAACCGTGGGCTTTGTGGCAAATCTTAGCATGTCTCAAGTAAGCGAGCTTCAAAGTGACCCTGATGTGGCTGGAGTTTTTCCTGATTTTACTATCCAAAGTACCAGACCTCAAATGCAATCCCGTCCAAGAATGCAGGGTGATCCCATTCGAGAAGCTGAATTTTACGACCCAAATTCAAAATCAAGCTGTGCTGTGCCCTTGATTGGAGGAAGTCAGACCAGTCGTTCCAATTCATCCATTTGGATCATAGATTCTGGAGTTGACGGTTCCCATGTTGACCTCAATGTGAATTCCAATCCTTTATTGTCTGTTTCCTTCGTAGAAAATGAGCTTAATCCTTTGATTGATCAAATCGGACATGGGACTCATTGTGCGGGTTTGGCTGCAGGTAAAGGTGCCGGCAATCCCGGGGTAACGGGAATGTCTTCGGGGGCTGAGATTATTTCGGTCAAAATCCTAGATAGCAATGGCATCGGCACTTGGTCTCAATTGATCCTTGCCTTGGATCATGTGGCAAAATATGGAGTGAAAGGAGATGTGGTCTTGATGAGCCTTGGAGGAGGAAATGAATGTAACAATGACCCAGTCTTAAGAGATTTGATTACCAGCTTGGGAAATGACAGAATCTTTGTGGTGATGTCAGCAGGTAATGATGGTATGATGTCTAGCCAAAATCTTCCGGGTTGTATTGACGGTCAAAATATTGTAACGGTCGGAGCCTTGGATTTTACCTGTGATGGTCTTCAAGGCCTTGCCGGATATTCTAATACTGGAATTCCTTCCATTGACTTTGTTGCTCCGGGATCAAATATGATCTCGACTTTCCCAAATAATCAATACCAAGTAATGTCAGGAACCTCAATGGCTGCTGCATTGGTGGCAGGTTTGATTCATTCTACTGGTAGTTTGCCAAGAACTATTGGAAGTACACAAGCCAATGGAATTACTTATCCCTTTGCAGGGAGGTAGGTTCGAGGGTTTGATTAAGCTTGCTTATTTCTGTTTTGATTTTCGAAGAGAGTCTTGCATACTCAGGTGATTTTCGATATTCCTCAAAAACAGGATTATAATCAATAATAAATAAATCCCTCCAACCTCTGTCAAAGGCGAGATTCAGGTACTTATTTGCCTCCCTGATCTCGCCTTTGATTATTTTGGCGATTGCCAAGTCTAAAGGAAGATTAAAGTCTTCATCTCCCTCCAAAATAGCATCATGTCTTAGCTCTATTCCCTGATCCAGATATTGATTGGCTAATACTGTATTTCCGTTTAGTTTTAGAATATAGGCCAGTTTGACTGGGACGAGATAGTAAGGGTCATTTTCAAAGTCACTCGTCACTGCGATGGATTTTTCGAAGTATTCTCTTGCCGATTCCAGATCCTCCAAGTGGAAAGCCACCAAGCCTGCAACAGCCAAGGTATTCGAATCTTCCACGTCTTTCAGGATTTCAGGAATCAGGGCAGCAGCTTCTTTCTTTTTTCCAATGCTTATTAAATTATAGGCTAATTGCTCGTAATTGATGGCGTTTTCTTGAATTTCGATAGCTTTTCGAAGAAAATAATCCGCGTTGTCCGCATCTCCCAGAATCCTGTATATCCATCCGGAAATTTGATAAGGTAAAAACGCACGGGGATTTAAAGAGGCAGATTTAGCCTGAAGCTTCAGAGATTTCACGAGCTCTCCCTGTGAGAAATAAATCGTTGCCAAATTCCCTGTGGTTCTGCTCAGATTAGGCTTGTAGGCCAAGGCTTTTTCAAATGAGATTTTAGCGTATTCATTCTTGCCTTGGTAGTAATAATTTATCCCTTTAGAGCTATAAGCTTCTGCTAAGGTCGGCTCTATGGCCAATGCCTTATCACTGGCTTCCATGCTCGAATCCAGCCAAGTCATACCCAGACCATAAGAGGGCATTTGAGAAAAAGCATCTGCCAGGCCGGCATACGCCAAGGCGTAATTTGGATCAATTTTGATAGCCTGCTTGAAATAGGAAATCGCTTTGGGATTTGCCTCTCTGTTGTATTTGAAGTAATAATTTTTTGCTTTCAGGTAAAGGTCATAGGCCTCTGGACTTGTGGTTTGAGTTTTTCCGATCTGGAATAGTTCCTGGGAGCTGAGGTTAGCATTTAGCGCTCTTGCAATTTCCCTAGCGATGGTGTTTTGGATACTGACGATCCCGGTGTTTTCACGGGTATAAGTTTCCGACCAAATATTTTTCGAATTGGCGATATCGACCAATCGGACATTGACCTGAACCTTTGAGCCAATAAAGTCCACGCTGCCTTTTAAGACTGTGGTGACATCAAATATTTTCCCAATAGAATCCAAAGAAAGCTCGGTTCCTTTAAAATTCTCCACCTGCTCAAATGGAACTACCCGAATGGAGTCAATTTCAGAAAGTTGGTATATGATATCCCCGGTAAGACCTTCTGAGAAATACTCATGACCGGCATCCTGGCTTAAATTTTCGAAAGGAAGCACGGCAATTGATTTTTCCTGTCCCCATTTCGTTCCCTGAAAAAAGAGAGAATAGATCAAAGCCGAGATCAGGATCAAAAAGGCTCCTGCGACTCCCCATCTGATCCATGGATTCCGCTCCTGATACTTGATATTCTGAAGAATCTCTGCCTTTTTGGGTATGGTCAAAGGAGGATTGGTAAGCGCATGAAGCTCAACTTTGTGAGCTACATTTTTAAGCTCAAAAGAACCTATCGCCAGCGTGGAAAACTTATTGTTTTTCCCAAGCTTTTGAATGAGTTGACCAGAAACCAAGATGCTGTTTGGGACTCCAACACTTTGAATTCGGGAACTCTGATTGACTGCGTCTCCGAAAACATCCCCATGATCAAAAATGATGTCTCCACAATGAAGTCCTATTCTCAACTGGAATTTATTGTATTCCATGCAGGCCTTCTGTATCTCCAAAGAGGCATTTAGAGCATCTTCTGGGGTATCAAAAACCCCCAAAATACCATCACCCAATTCTTTGACCACCTGACCACCATAGTTTGAAAAAATCCGCTGATGGGTAGCCAAGTTGTCCTTCATCAACTGAAATGCAGCATCCTCATCTATTCCCATCAATCGGGTGTATCCGACTATATCTGAAAAAAATACTGTGGCTTGCTTTCGAACGAGTTCTGGATTCATGCTTTTAAAATTCTAAGAGAAAGAACCCTCTTATTCGCTCAAGCTAGGGAATTTTGAATTTATATAAAATACCAACTTATTCCACAAAGTGGAATTTACCAATTACCGGTTGGATTTTAGGGATAGACCCGTGAACTATTGGGATAAAGTCTGTTCCGACTTCAAGAAATTAGAATCAATAAATGAAAATCTCATCTACAAAAACCCAACCTTTCGACCCTGCGCCGGGATGCCATTTGGGTAGCTGACTGATTGGCTTCAAGGTTAACCTTATTTCCTCAAAAGACTCTTTCGGAAGTTCATATTTGAGTAGTTCGTATCTCACCTCTCCGAATTTTTCAGATTGTGAGGGGGAATCAATTTTTACTTTTTTCCAGGTTCCATTCGAAGAAATCCACAAATCCACCGACTCTGGAGGGAAGATATAGGCGCTTTCATTCAAGAGGAGACTTGCCTGAAGCTGTTTAGGAGGCGCTTGAGGATTAATTTTGAGAATTACCTCAAAGGGTTTTTCGGAATATCCCAACCATTCTCCTGAAGTATGGTTGGCTTTGCCTTTTACTCCGTCAAATAGTGTTTGGACTTCCTGAGCTTTGTACTTGGGATTAGGCTCATGGGTTAAGCTTGCTGACTCAGGTTTTCTTCCTTTTTTAAATAAAACTGCCTTGACTGGGGAGCTTCCTATCCATTCAGGGGCAAAAGCTTTGACTTTGATTTCACTGGATTCCTTTATGAAGATCACATTGGAATAAATAAGACTGGAAGTGCTGTCCGGTTCACTGCCATCCAAGGTGTATCGGAGTTGAGCTGACCGGATTGGATGGGACAATTCGATTTTAGCAGAATCTCCAAACATCGAATTTTCAAATTCAATTTTTGGAGGGTTAAGCGCCAGAATTACCCCTTTGCTATTGAATCCAAAATCAATTTTGGTCTTTTGGAGATTCTTTTGAAGCTCTTTTTTCTGCTCTTCCGAAAGTCCGGATTCCCAGAAATACAAATAATTGAGTTGGTTTAGCTTGGAAAGCGGAGCCATACTCTCTGGACCAAGATTATTTCCGGAAATGGCCAGTTTTTTAAGGTTTGGCAATTTCTCCAAAACCTGTATTTGGTCTGGCTGAAGTCCGGTGAAGTTCATCTGTAGTTCTTCCAGATTTTTCAAATCTTCCAAAAACTGCAAAGAAACACCTTCCAAAGGCATCCGATTTAGGTTCACCTTGACGACTTGATTTTTGATTTTTTTAAAGTCTTTCAGGGAATTGGGGTCAAAGGAAGATGCTCCAAAATAGGCTACCTCCAAAGCAGGGGATTCAGGATGAAGAGGCTTTACTTTTCTGAAGAAATTATTGAGTGACTGGATGTCTGAATCGGAGGCAGGATCGAATTCATAAGTTTTTTGAGCGGAAAATTTTTGTGAGGCTAGGATGTATAGGGGACTGGTCTCTTCTAGTTCACTTATTTTTTGGTCAAAACTTGCTCCAGAAGCTACCCAAGTTTTCAAAAGCTCAATTTCCTCATCTGTTAATTGAGTTTTGTTTTTGGGAGGCATATGTTCTTCATCTTCCAGTGGCAGATGGATTTTCTGAAGAAATAGGGAGTTTTCTGGATCTCCAGCCACCAAGAAGGGGCCGGATTCTCCGCCTTTTTTCAATGCTTCCAAATCATCCAACCGAAGTTCGCCTTTGATTTTTCCTTCTTTATGGCAGGAAATGCATTTGGTTTCAAAAATCGGCATTACCAGATCTCCAAAGATTTCAGCTTCCTCCAAAGCGATTTGTTTCTCCTCTTTAGATTGGATAGGGGCCAACAAAAAGTCTTCCCCATGGGTAAGATTTGCGCCGAAATGACCAGTCAAAATCAAGCAAATAGCCAAAAATGAACTGAATGTTTTTTGAGATAGATTGGGTTTTTTGACTAAAAAATAGATGAAAATAGAAAGTGCCAACGAAATAATTCCCAGCCACTTATGCCAATCAAGAGAGTTCCCTTCGTAATCTTCGGCTGCTAAAATTAAGCCGGCCACTACAGTAATTCCGGCAAAATTAGACCCAAGCAAGAGAAACATCCTGCCAGCATCTTTCCAAGTCTGCTCTTTAATCCAAATTGTCGCAATGCCCATCAGGAGAATTACGATTGGAAAATGGAGAATTAAAGGATGAAGTCTTCCGAAAACTTGGAGGAATGCTGGGATGGCCAGGTTATTTCCTCCGATGATTAAGATCGTGGTGAGTCCAAGCCAGAAAAAAAGCAGGTTTTCCAAACCTGAAATAATCCTCGAAGGTCTAGTCATTTACTCAGGCAATTAGATCTTTAACTACATTTCCATGAACATCTGTCAGTCGGTATCTTCTGCCGAGATGCTTGTAGGTCAGCTTTTCATGGTCTATTCCCATCAGGTGAAGTACAGTCGCTTGAAAATCATGCACATGAACTGGGTTTTCGGTGATATTGTATCCGAAATCGTCTGTTTCTCCATATACAATTCCGGATTTGATGCCACCGCCTGCCATGAAAATCGAGAATGCTCTCGGGTGGTGGTCTCGGCCATAATTTTCAGGAGCGATTTTCCCCTGACAGTAATTAGTACGACCAAATTCTCCTCCCCAAATGACCAAGGTTTCGTCTAATAGTCCCCTTTGTTTCAAATCTGTAATCAAAGCTGCCGAAGCCTGGTCCACATCCTTGGCTTGGCCGATCATCTGGTTGGGTAAATTGTCGTGAGCGTCCCAGCCTTGATGGTAGAGTTGGACAAACCGAACTCCATTTTCGGAAAGCTTTCGGGCCAATAGGCAATTGGCAGCGTAGGTACCGGGAACAAGACATTCTGGACCGTAAAGTTTGATGATACTGTCCGGTTCTTTGGTGATATCGGTGATCTCCGGAACCGCCGTCTGCATCCGGAAGGCCATTTCATATTGCTGAATTTTCGCTGTGATTTCGGGATCGTTGAATTGTTGATAAGACAAGTCATTCATTGCAGCTATCTGGTCCAGCATTTTTCGTCTTTGATCTCTGGACATACCATCAGGATCACTGAGGTAAAGTACAGGGTCTTCTGAATTAGAGAACTGAACACCTTGATGTTTGGCATCCAAAAAACCATTTGACCAAAGTTTGGAATACACACCCTGCCCATTTCCTTTTCCCCGACTCAGCAAAACGCAGAATGCCGGAAGGTTTTCATTTTCACTTCCCAAACCATAACTCAACCAAGACCCCATGCTGGGGCGATTCCCCACTTGGGCTCCTGTTTGGAAAAACGTAAGCGCAGGATCGTGATTGATGGCTTCAGTATGCATTGATTTCACAATACACAGATCATCCACTACGGATGCCAAATGAGGGAATAGTGAAGAGATCCAAGCACGACTTTGTCCATATTGGCTGAAATCAAAATAGGAGCCTACCAAAGGGAATGAGGATTGTCCGGCCGTCATTCCGGTAAGTCTTTGACCCATTCGGATGGATTCCGGAAGTTCTTGTCCGAAATTTTTCTGAAGAAGGGGTTTGTAATCAAATGTTTCCAGCTGGGAGGGTGCTCCGTTTTGGAATAGGTAAATGATTCTTTTGGCCTTTGGAGCAAAATGAGGCAAAGCCCGCATCATGGATTCCTCAGCTTCTTTTCTCCCGTCAAATAAGCCTGGAATCAAAAGAGAACCTAAAGCTGCACTCCCAAGACCAAGACTTAATCTGGAAAGGAATTTTCTTCGGTTATGATTCAGACCTTGCTCTAATATTTCCTTCTCCATTTTAACTTTTGGTTATAGTTTCTTCCAAATTATACAAGCTGACAATGACCTGCATCAGGGCAGCGTTTTGGGCATGAATGGCCTTTGGGTTCATGGGATATTCTCCGACGTCCAATGTGCTTTGAATGCGCTCAGGTTTTTTTTCAAATTCTTTCAGTTCTGACTCAAAATACCTCAGAAGCAGGGTCTTTTCTTTGGATTTCATTTCCCTGCAAAGAATCCGCTTGAATGCTTCGTCAATTGCCTCCTCTGGATTAGCATATTTTTCAGAAAGTTTGGTCGATAAAACTCTTGAAGCCTCCAAAATCATCGGGTCATTTAGCATGACCAAGGCTTGAAGGGGCGTGTTCGTACGATTTCGGGTGATCTCACATCGGTCCCGATTACTGGAGTCAAAAATGATTGCTTTTGGAGGGGGAACGGTGAGTTTGATGAAATTATAAATTCCTCTTCGGTAGAGTTTGGATCCAGTGTCCTGAACGTAGGTAGCCAATACCCCTCGACCAGAAGTGGCTGATTCCCACAATCCGGAAGGTTGATATGGCTTGACACTTGGGCCTCCTATTTCTGAAACCAATAGTCCGCTGCTGGACAAAACTAAATCTTGAATGTTTTCGGCAGGAAGTCTCAGTCTTGGAGCTCTGGCCAAATAGAAGTTGTCGGGGTCGATTTCTAAATGTTTTTGGGTGATTTCAGAGGATTGTCTGTAAGTGGAAGAAAGCAGAATTTGCTTTTGAAGCCGTTGAATATTCCAGCCGTTTTCCATGAAGTCAGCAGCAAGCCAATTTAGAAGCTCGGGGTGGGTTGGCAGGTCTCCCTGCATCCCAAAATCTCCAGCAGATTTGACGATTCCTTTACCAAAAATCTCCTGCCAGATCAGGTTGACAAAAACCCTGGAGGTAAGTGGGTTTTCTCTTGAAGTAGCCCATTTAGCCAATCCCAACCTGTTTTTTTCCAAGTTTACTGGAAATTCAAAAATTGATTCTGGTGTGGATGGTTCCACTGGAATCGTCGGTGCATCATAAACTCCACGATCCAAAATGAAAGTGGTTCTTTTCTCATTCTCCTCCAATTCTCCCATTACCGAAATACTCAATCGGGAGGTATCAGAATGGTTAATGAAACTCAATATTCCCTTTAAATCTTCTCGTTCGACCCATAGAATTGGGGTTTTGGCAGGTTTGGAGACACTTACATCTCCTTCGAATCCTTTCTCTTTGGAATTGTTGAAAAAGGCAAAAAGCTCATAATACTCCTTCTGGGAAAATGGATCGTATTTGTGATCATGGCATTGGGCACATTCCATGGTAATTCCCAAAATCCCTTTACTGAAGGTGTTGGTTTTGTCCAGGACATATTCAATACGGTATTCCTCATCTATCACCCCGCCCTCTTCGGTGTACTTATGGTTTCTGTTGAAGGCCGTAGCAAGAATTTGCTCCTTGGTGGGGTTAGGTAAAAGGTCGCCGGCAAGCTGCCAGGTCAGGAATTGATCGTAAGGCATTTTCTTGTTATATGCGTGAATCAACCAGTCCCTATATGGCCACTGAGAACGAATGTTGTCATCCTGATAGCCATAACTATCCGAATAACGGGAAATATCCAGCCAAAGAATTGCCATTTTTTCTCCGTAGGCTGGTTGGGAAATCAGCTCGTCGAGAAGCTTTTCATAGGTGTTTCCATTCCGGAAGCCGGCATACTTTTCTAAAATCTCAGGTGAGGGAGGCAGACCTGTCAAGTCTAAACACGCTCTTTTGATTAATGTAAAAGAGTCAGCCTCTTCATTGGGCTTTAGACCCTTTTCCTTCATTTTGGCAAAGGCGAATCGATCAATCTCATTTGTGCCCCACTCTGATGAAGGTATTGAAGGCTTTTCTACTTTCATAAATGCCCAATGGGGTTCATATTTCGCTCCTTGTTCAATCCATTTTTTGATCAGGTCAATTTCCTGAGGAGAAAGGGAAAGGTTGGATTCAGGAGGAGGCATTAACTCTCCGGGATCTTGGGAAGTAATTCGGTGGTAAAGGGCGGATTCCTCGGGTTTTCCTGCAACAAGGGCAAACTGACCAGGACTTTCTTTCAATGCGGTAAATGCCCCTTCTTCTGTGTCCAGTCTCAATTCCGCTTCTCTTTTATTGGCATCCGGGCCATGACAAGCAAAACATTTGTCCGAAAGAATAGGCCGGATATGAAAATTATAGCTGATTTGATCAGTAGAAATCAAGTCCACCGAGCCAGAAGAGGAAGGTTTACAAGAACCTAATCCAAAGGTTAAGGCAATACAAGCCGCAAAAATTTTCGTCACGTTGGGCATTTGGGAAAATCGTTAAGGCTAAAAGTTATGGAAAAAATTTAAAAAAGACATACTGACTTTATTATAAAAATATTGATTCATTGAAATCATAAATTCCGGAATATTTGATACTCTTTAGTACTATATACGAAATAAAAATCCGTCATTTTTGATAATCAATAAAATATATAGGAAATATCTAAGGGATTGATTTCGAGTGAATTTACCTTTATGAGAAATAAAATTCTATGAAAAAAAACATATTTCATCTCGTTTTAGGTACGGCAATTTTAGGAATCATTTTTTCCTGTAAAACCTATAGAAATGTAGAAAATCTAAAGCCAGCTGTTTCAAAAGAGATTCAGGAGGGTCCTTTTGTTAAGGAGTCCCTATCCAAGTTAAATGAAGGAGATAAGGTGATTGTCTATCTTATTACTGGAGAGAAATATTACTTGAATTACAAGCAGATAAACGGTAAGGATTTGGTGGGGATAATTGGGAAATTGAATAAAGAAAAAATTGAACCAAATCAGCGGTTAGAAATACCAATTGATCATATCGAAAAGGTATATGTTTATAGATTTAGCGCTGCTGCTACCACTCCCGTTGTTTTGATTAGTGCGCTGGGAATTTTTGTTGGAATTGTTGCTATTATATGGTCGTCAGGAGGTGGTTTTGGCTGGTAATAAAAAAGCCACTCTTTTGAGTGGCTTTTCCAATTCATAATCTGAATAGAATCATTTTTTAATTACTGAGAAATCAAATGTTTCCAAGAACTTGGTGGTGAAGTCACCTTCCTTGAATTTCTCATTTTCCAACAACGCAATGTGGAAAGGAATGGTGGTTTTGATGCCATCAATCACAAACTCTTCCAATGCCCTTTTCATTCTCACGATGACTTCCTCTCTTGATTGTCCGCTGACGATCAGCTTTGCAATCATGGAATCATAATTGGGTGGAATGACATATCCTGCATAGACATGTGAGTCAACTCTAACACCGCGACCTCCTGGAATGTGAAGATTTAGGATCTTTCCTGGACTTGGTCGGAAGCCATTTGCAGGGTCTTCTGCATTGATTCGGCATTCCATGGCATACAGCTTTGGGAAATAATTTCTTCCTGAGATAGTTTCTCCTGCCGCCACTTTGATTTGTTCTTTGATCAAATCAAAGTCGGTCACTTCTTCAGTGATTGGATGCTCCACCTGGATTCTGGTGTTCATCTCCATGAAGTAGAAGTTGCGATGCTTGTCAACCAAGAATTCAATGGTACCAGCACCTTCATATCCAATGGCTTCAGCACCTTTGATGGCCGCTTTACCCATGGCTTCACGAAGTTCATCCGTGATGAAAGGAGAAGGAGTTTCTTCTACCAATTTTTGATGTCTTCTTTGAATAGAACAATCTCTTTCGGAGAGGTGACAAGCTTTTCCGGTTTTGTCGCCGACAATCTGGATCTCAATATGTCTTGGCTCTTCTACGAATTTTTCCAAATACAAACCATCGTTTCCGAAGGCTGCACCGGATTCCATTCTAGCATCATCCCAAGCTTTCTGAAATTCCTTTTCCTCTTTGACAATTCTCATTCCACGTCCACCACCACCGGCAGTAGCTTTTAGAATGACCGGATAGCCCATTTCTGCGGCAATTTTTTTGCCTTGGCTTACACTTTCCAATAGACCATCTGATCCTGGAATAGTAGGTACGCCAGCTTCTTTCATGGTTGCTTTTGCAGTAGCTTTATCGCCCATTTTAGCGATCATGTCCGGAGAGGCACCGATAAACTTGATTCCGTATTCATCACAGATTCTGGAGAACTCGGCATTTTCGGAAAGGAATCCATATCCCGGGTGAATAGCATCTGCGTTGGTGATTTCCGCTGCGGCAATGATTCTTGGGATATTCAAATAGGATTCACGGCTTGGAGCAGGACCTATACATACAGCCTCGTCAGCAAACCTGACGTGTAAGCTGTCTTTATCAGCTGTGGAGTAAACCGCAACAGTCTTGATCCCCATTTCCTTGCAGGTACGGATCACTCTAAGTGCGATTTCGCCTCTATTTGCGATTAATATTTTTTTGAACACGTTCTTTTTGATTAAGTGGAAAATTATCCAGCAGGATCAACAAGGAACAATGGCTGATCGTATTCCACCGGTGTAGCGTTGGACACTAAAATCTTCACGATCTTACCTGAAATTTCAGATTCGATTTCATTGAAAAGTTTCATAGCCTCAATGATGCATACTGTTTGTCCAGCTTTGATGGAAGAGCCTTCAGAAACGAAAGGCGCGGAGTCTGGATTTGGCGTTAGGTAAAAAGTACCAATCATTGGTGACTTGATTTCCACCAAATTGGAAGGAGTAGCTGCTGGAGCAGGAGCCGCAGCAGGAGCTGGCGCGGATGCAGCAGGAGCTGGGGCAGGAGCAGGTGCCGGGGCAGCTACCATCGCAGGCGCGGACACAACAGAAGCAGATTCTGCGTATTTTTTAATGGAAAGTTCGAATTCCTCAGTTTTGATTTTTACCTCAGCAAGGCCGGAATTGGAGATGTAGTCGATCAATTCCTGAATCTCTTTAGCTTTCATAGGGTTCTTTTTTGGTTCTATGTCTTTTGACATGTGAGTTGGGTTAAAAACAACAAAGCTGTGTAATTTAAGGAAATCACACAGCTAATATCAATTTATTTTACGCGTTCTGAATAAGAGCCATCCCGAGTATCTACTTTGATCATGATGTCCTGATCTACAAATAGGGGCACCATCACAGTTGCTCCGGTTTCAACGATTGCAGGCTTAAGCGCATTGGTGGCAGTATCACCTTTGATACCTGGCTCGGTGTATGTGATCATCAATTCCACGAAGGGAGGAAGTTCTACAGATAATGGGGTTTCATTTTCTGCGTGAACTAAGATGTCAACCAATTGACCGTCTTTCAGTAGGTTAGGTCTTTCAATCAAATGTTCTTCCAAAGACATTTGCTCAAAAGTTTCTGTGTCCATGAAGTTGTAACCCAGATCATCTTTGTAGAGAAACTGATGTGGTCTTTTTTCTACTCGAGCTGTAGTCACTTTTTCACCAGCGGAGAAAGTCTTGTCCAAGGTTTTGCCGGTTCTTAGGCTTTTTAGTTTGGTTCGGACAAAAGCAGCGCCTTTTCCTGGTTTTACGTGCTGAAATTCGACAATGGAATAGATGTCATTGTTCATTTCCAGACACAATCCATTTTTAAAATCTGCAGTAGATGCCATGTTATCTTAGTATTCTTAGGTTATTATTTCGGATCGTAAGCCCACTTTAGGTAGATAGACCCCCAGGTAAATCCACCTCCAAATGCAGCAAGTATAAGGTTGTCGCCTTTTTTCAGTTGGTTTTCATATTCCCAAAGGCAAAGAGGTATCGTTGCAGCAGTAGTATTTCCATACCGCTCGATATTCATCATAACTTTATCAGGACCCACGCCCATTCTGTTTGCAGTAGCATCGATGATCCTCTTATTGGCCTGGTGGGGCACTAACCAGGCAATATCATCGCCTTTCAACCCGTTTCGCTCCATTACCTCCGCACTTACATCGGCCATGTTTGTTACCGCAAATTTAAATACGGTAGAACCTTCCTGATATGCAAAGTGCTCTCTGGCGGCGATAGTTTCTGGACTTGCGGGCTTTCGGCTTCCACCGGCCTTCATATGAAGGTATGGAGCTCCGGCACCATCTGATTTAAGGATTGCGTCCATAATCCCAAATTCTTCTTGGGTAGGCTCCAGAAGAACCGCCCCTGCACCGTCTCCAAAAAGAATACAGGTAGTACGGTCTTGGTAGTCGACAATTGAGGACATTTTATCCGCGCCAACCACAACAACTTTCTTGTGAGTGCCAGTCTGAATGAATTGGGCCCCCATTTGAAGAGCGAAGAGGAAACCGGAACAAGCAGCTCCCAGGTCGAAAGAAAACGAGTTTTTTGATCCGACCAGATCTGAAATGATATTTGCAGTTGCCGGAAATGGCATGTCAGGAGTCACCGTTGCACAAATGATTAGATCGATATCTAAAGGATTGGTTCCGGTTTTTTGCAAAAGGCCTTTAACCGCTTCGGCTCCCATGACGGAAGTTCCTTGGTTTTCACCTTTTAGAATTCTTCTTTCCTTGATTCCTGTTCTTGAGAGAATCCACTCGTCGTTAGTGTCAACCAGGGTCTCAAGTTCTTGGTTTGTTAGTCGGTACTCAGGGACATATCCCTGAATTCCGGTAATCATGGCTCTGATTTGCTCCATAGTATGGGTTTCTTCCAAATTCGGATGCAAAAGCATTCAAAATTTGGGGTTGATAGGTTTTTGGTCTTTCTAAGAAAAGCCAAAATTAGCACAATGCCCTCTGACCACCAAGGATTGTGATGGGGTAGAAGGGTAAGGGGTTGGTATTCAGATTCCTTGAATTTAATCAAATAAAAAAATCCACCCCAAAAAGGAGTGGATTTTATGACTTATAAAAAGATTACTGATTAAGCAGTGATCTCTTTTTCGATGATTACTTGTCCTTTGTAGTACAATTTGCCATCAAGCCAAAAAGCTCTGTGAGGCAAGTGCATTTCACCAGTTGTTGGGCATTTAGCCATTCCTGGAGCTTCCAGTTTATAATGAGTTCTTCTCTTATCTCTTCTGGTTTTCGAAATTTTGCGTTTAGGATGTGCCATTTTATGTGTGGTTTATGATTGTTCCTTGTTTTTTAATTTTAATAACTGTTCCCATCTGGGATCTATAGCCTTGGATTCTAAGTTTTCGGTGCCTGTATTATCCTCTTCACCTTCCGCTTCCTCTTCGTCGATATATACATATCCTCCTTCGCCTTCATAATCTTCCTCATCTAATTCATTCTGATAGTCAGGATGAATTTTCTTTGCAGGAAGTGCTAGTAGGATGAACTCGTAAATCAACTGAGCAACATTGATCGAAGGGGTGTCACGAGTGATCATGTACACATCTTCATCTATTTCCTGTTCTTCCGCTCCGTATTTGTAGAGGATTTTTTCTGTAATGTCCAGTGGATGATCAAATTGCTCCAAGCTTCGATCACAGATCAATTGTACAGTACCTTGAATATGAAAAGTAAGCTCAATAACATTGGCTCCCTTATTCATCATGACCCTTGTGGTCAAATTTCCTTTTTCCAGGAGTTCGTTATCCTCAAAATGTTTAAAGAAACTGTCTCCGATCTGGAAGTCTATATCATGGAGTCCTTCCTTGAACTTAATGACTTCAATATCAAAGGTTTTCCAGAATTTCACGATTCCTCCTCCTGATTTAAGACCGCAAATGTAGGGATATTTTTATTTAGCTAAAACAGTTCAAGAAATAATATTTGGTTTTAGCGCCACTTTTTAAGGGTTTTTATTACACCGTTTCTTCCTCTTCTTGAAAGTGCTGAGCCATAATATCAGATGCTAAATACAATGCTGCTCGCATAGAGCCCTCGTCGGCAAGATTTTTTCCGGCGATATTATAGGCTGTTCCGTGGTCAGGGGAAGTTCGAATTACTGGAAGACCTGCAGTAAAATTAACTCCTGAGCTAAATGCAATTGACTTGAATGGGATCAGTCCTTGGTCATGGTACATGGCCAAAATCCCATCGAATCGAGTTTGATGCATCATTCCGAAAAAGCCATCCGCAGGGTAGGGGCCAAACACCAATTTATTCTGGTCTTTAAGTTCACGAATGGCTGGTTTGATGATTTCTTCTTCTTCCATTCCTAGCAAGCCATCCTCACCTGCATGAGGGTTTAATCCTAAAATAGCCACTTTTGGCCTGTCGATTCCAAAATCTTCATTTAAACTCTTGAGGAAAATATTTGCCTTCTGCAGAATTCTTTCTTTGGTAATGGCCTGAGGTACTTTTGCTAATGGAAGATGTCCTGTAATTAAACCTACGCGGAAATTTTCGGCCACCATGGTCATCAGGCTATCCTTGACACCCACTGCATCGGTTATAAACTCCGTGTGTCCGACGAATTTCAACTCTTCAGAATTGATGTTATTTTTATTGACAGGAGCGGTGACAAGTCCTTGGATTTTTCCGGATTTCAGATCTTCGACTGCTGCTTTTAAGGCTTCTAAGGCCATTTTTCCAGCTTCCATGGTTTCTACCCCGGGAATGATTTCAGGGCATTCCTCCATTACGTTAATGACATTGACCTTGCGGTGCTGGATTTCATCCAAAGTTCGGATTTGTGTAAAGTTGAAATCCTCTAAGTTCATAAGCTTGCGATAATGGGAAATCGCCTTGCCATGACCGTAAATCAAGGGAGTAAAAGACTTATAGACTCTCGAGTCTGCTAAGGCCTTCAGTGTAACTTCCACCCCGATTCCATTAATGTCTCCGATACTGATTCCGAGAACTGGTTTTTGTTTTTTTGTGCTCATGTCAAGATTTCCGCATTTATTGCTGCTGGATATTTTCAAAGAGGGTTTTAGAATATTCCCTTATTTTTAGGCCTGCAATTTATAAAAATTTATCAGAGGCGAAGGATGCAAAACGTCAAACCCAAGAAGCATTTAGGACAACATTTCCTGACAGACCTAAGTATCGCCGAGCGAATTGCAGCGGCGGTCAAAGGTCATGAGGGTGTGTCCAAAGTTCTAGAAATCGGACCCGGAATGGGTGTATTGACGGATTTCCTTCTCGAGGGAAAGCTTGACCTTTACCTGATTGATATTGATACCGAAAGCATTACATATCTGAATCAAAAGTATCCTCAGCTCAGAGATAAAATCATAGAGGGAGATTTTCTTAAGTATGACTTTTCTGCGGTCTTTCCAGAGAAATATGCCATTGCAGGAAATTTTCCCTACAACATTTCTTCCCAGATTTTCTTTAAAGTTTTGGAGGATAAAAATAAGGTGACTGAAGTGGTCTGCATGCTACAAAAAGAGGTGGCCCAAAGAATCGCTTCGCCTAAAGGAAATAAGGATTACGGGATTTTATCTGTATTTCTTCAGGCCTACTATGATATAGAATATTTGTTTTCTGTACCTCCAGGGGTATTTAATCCTCCTCCCAAAGTGAATTCAGGAGTAATTAGACTGACTAGAAATCAGGTAGAAAAGCTGGATTGTAACGAGAAGCTTTTCTTTCAAGTCGTAAAGGGAGGATTTGGAAACCGAAGAAAAACCCTTAGAAATTCCTTAAAATCCTTTAATCTAACCGAGGAATTCAAAACTCATCCTATCTTGGACAAGCGCGCCGAGCAATTGGATGTTGCGGATTTTGTTTTTTTGACCCAAGAAATCGAAAAAGGTCGTGGAGCCCATTAAGCAGTTTGAATTATCTAAAGAATACCTTGAAAGTCTCAGAATAGGGATTGAAGAGGAGAATATTGACTTCATTCAGGATTCTCTGGAAGGGGTCAATGTAGCAGATATTGCTGCTATCCTGGATGAGCTCAGCATGAATGAGTCCATCTATGTTCTTCGGCTTTTGGAGAAACAACTTGCTGCTGATATTCTAATTGAGCTGGATGAGGATTCATTGGGTAGAGTGCTAAAAGAGCTGGAAATAGCAGAAGTGGCCTCTTGGATCGAGTTGATGGATTCTGATGACGGGGCAGATATTCTGAGTTTTTTTCATGAAAAAGAAAGGGAAGAGGTAATTGCAGAAATCCAAGACCGGGTCAAACTGGAGCAGATCTTGGAACTCCTTCGCTACGAGGAAGACACTGCGGGTGGTATCATGGCCAAAGAATTTATCCGTGCCAATAAAAACTGGAATGTGATCCAGACCATCAATGAAATCCGCAGACAAGCAGAAAACGTCGAGAAGATATTTTCCATTTATGTGGTGAATAACCGACAGCAACTGTTGGGGAGGGTCTCTCTCAAGAAAATTATTCTTGCAGCTTCAGACACCAAAATCGAAGATATTTTTGACGATGAGGTGATTTCCGTTCCGGTTCATATGGATCAGGAAGAAGTAGCAGCGGTGATGCGTAAATATGACTTGGAATCTGTCCCTGTAGTCAACGCGAAAAACAAGCTGGTAGGTAGGATCACCGTGGATGATATCTTGGACGTTGTTCAGGAAGAAGCAGACGAGGATATCCAAGCAATGGCCGGGGTGTCAGCTGATATCGAGGAATCCGACTCCGTATTCACCATTTCCAAAGCTCGACTACCGTGGCTATTGATTGGAGTTTTGGGAGGATTGATGGGTGCCAAAATCATCGGGCTTTTTGAAGTTGGGCTAAGTAAATATTTGGCTTTAGCCTCTTTTATCCCACTTGTAGCAGCGACGGGAGGAAATGTTGGAATTCAAGCTTCTTCTTTGATCGTACAGTCATTGGCATCCAAATCTGCCTTTGATGATACGCCCACGCAGAGATTTTTTAAAGGCCTCTTGGTAGCACTCTTAAATGGAGTTGTCTTAGGTGCTTTCGTCTTCTTGGTAGTTGTCTTTATTTACGGCTTTGAGCCTATTTTCGGAGTTACCATCGGGTTTGCACTATTCTGTGTAGTCCTTTTGGCTTCTTTCATGGGTACCGTTACTCCTTTGGTTCTAAATCGATTTGGGATCAATCCAGCCATCGCTTCTGGGCCATTCATCACCACTACCAATGATCTTTTGGGCTTGGCCGTTTACTTCGGTATTGCGATGCTATTACTCAAACTCTAATATGAAAATTCTGATTATCGATGAGATGCACCTCAGCATTATGGATATGCTGAAGCTAGAGGGGCATGAAGTGAATTATGCCCCAAAGATCACCCGTGCAGAAATTCTCGATCAAGTGGCCTCTTATGAAGGTTTGATTATTCGCTCCAAAACTCCCATGGATCGCGAGTTACTTGAAAAAGCCAGTCAACTCAAGTTTATCGGTAGAGCAGGAGCAGGTCTCGATCAAATTGATTTGAAATATCTTGAAACCAAAGGCGTCAAGCTTTTTCATGCCGCCAAAGGAAACAGGGATGCTGTAGCCGAACATGCCCTCGGAGGTCTATTAGCTTTGTTTAATCAAGTCATTAAGGCTGATCGGGAGGTTCGGAAAGGAATATGGGATCGTGAAGGAAACCGAGGTCATGAACTGATGGGAAAAACTGTCGGCATCATGGGTTTTGGAAATATGGGGGAAGCTTTTGCTAAAAGACTTGCTGGATTTGATGTAAGGATTCTCGCTTATGATAAGTACAAGCTGGGTTTTGGAAATGGTCAGGTTGAGGAGGTCAGTTGGGAAAAGTTGAAAGAAGAAGCAGATGTTTTGAGTATTCATGTTCCGCTTACCCCAGAGACCAGAGGGTTTTTTACTTTGGAGGAAGTCAAAGGGTTTAAAAAACCGATTTGGCTGATTAATACTGCCAGAGGAGAGGTCATTTCTTTTTCCACCATAAACCAGACATTAGATCAGGGCATACTTCGTGGAGCTGTTTTGGACGTGCTGGAAAATGAAAAATTCCAGAAGTTTACCGATTCCCAAAAGGAGGAATTTGAGCGGTTGGCGCAGCGGGAAAATGTTGTTTTTTCACCCCATGTGGCCGGTTGGACCTTTGAGTCTTATGTAAAAATCAACGAGGTTTTGGTAGAAAACATCAAGGAATTTTTCCCTAATTCTTAATCGATTTGGCAGTCTTTTGACATATTCAGGACTCTTGCTTTGTCAAAAAGCTTTCCTATCTTTGCCTATATCAATACAGCCAAAAGCAAAGTAACGGTCTCCATCACGTGACCGTTACTTTGTTTTTAAGGCTGTTGAATAAACTGTTTCACTATGTCAAAAGTACAATATTACACTGAAGAGGGCCTGAAGAGGTTGAAGGACGAGCTTCAGGAGTTGAAGACCAAAGGAAGAGCGGATATCGCGCGACAGATTGCGGAAGCAAGAGACAAGGGTGATCTGAGTGAAAATGCAGAATACGATGCTGCTAAAGACGCACAGGGACTTTTGGAACTTAAAATCGCAAAATTGGAAGCGGTAGTAGGAAATGCCAGAATTCTGGATAATTCCCAAATGGATACTTCTAAAGCCGGGATTCTGAGCACGGTGAAAATTAAAAATGTCAAAAATGGCATGACGGTTAGCTACACTTTGGTGTCAGAGGAAGAAGCAGATCTTAAGGCAGGAAAAATTTCCCTTGGCTCTCCTTTTGGTAAAGGACTGGTTGGAAAAACTGTGGGAGAAATTGCAGAAATCAATGCTCCTGCTGGAACACTTCAATTCGAAATCCTCGAAATTTCTTATTAATCCATACCCTAATCCCGGTCTACCACCGGGATTTTTTATATTTAGACTATGGCAAGTATTTTCACCAAAATCATCAATCGTGAGATCCCCGCTCAAATCGTAGCGGAGGATGATAAAAACATAGCATTTCTGGACATTATGCCATTGGTCAAAGGGCATGTTTTAGTGGTTCCAAAGAAGGAAGTGAATTACATTTTTGATATGGAGCCTTCAGACCTTGCAGAACTCCATCTTTTTGCACAAAAAGTGGCCAAGGCGATGGACAAAACTATCAAGTGTACCCGAATCGGAGTGGCAGTGATCGGGCTGGAAGTTCCTCATGTGCATATTCATCTCGTGCCCCTAAAGACCATGGATGATATCAATTTTACACGACCAAAATTGAAATTAAATCCGGAGGAACTTGCTGAAATTGCAGATACAATTCGCCGAGGATTTTAAAAAGTAAAGCCCGATTCAATAAAAATCGGGCTTTTTGTTTATCTAAATCCTAGTTTTTCCCTCACTTGATTCAGTAGCTTGAACGCAACGGATCTTGCTTTTTCTTCACCTGCTTCCAGTCTTTTTTCTATTTCCATGGGATTATTCATGAAATAGGTGAAAGTTTCTCTCTCCTTAGAATATTTGGTTAGGATAAGTTCTAGAAGTTCCTTTTTGGCGTGACCATACCCAAAATTGCCGGCTAGATATTTTTCTCTTAAGGACGCTGTTTGTTCTGCAGTCCCCAAAAGGCTGTAAATTTTAAATACAATACAGGTATCTGGGTTTTTGGGTTCCTCTAATGGAGTGCTGTCCGTAATGATTGCATTGACATTCTTCTTCAGTTCTTTTTCAGGAAGGAAAATATCGATGATATTCTGATAAGACTTGCTCATCTTTTGCCCGTCAATTCCCGGAATGGTCATGACTTCCTCGCTGATCTTGGCCTCTGGAAGTGTCAGGATATCCTCCTCTAGGATTCTGTTAAAGGTGCTGGCGATATCACGGGTGATTTCCAAATGCTGTAATTGATCCTTTCCTACCGGAACAAGGTTGGCTGAGTACAAGAGAATGTCTGAAGCCATCAACACCGGGTAGGTAAATAGTCCAGCATTGACATCTGCAAGCCGCTCAGACTTATCCTTGAAGCTGTGGGCATTTGCCAGCATGGGAAAAGGAGTGAAGCAATTGAGATACCAGGTCAATTCGGTGACTTCCGGAATTCTGGATTGGCGATAGAAGACTGTTTTTTCGATGTCCAAACCGAAGGCAAGCCAAGCGGCGGCTACAGCGAGTGTATTTTGTTTGCGAAGCTCCCCATCCTTGGTGGAAGTAAGGGAATGGAAATCAGCGATGAAAATAAAAGACTCTTCTTGATTGTTCTGCTCAATCAGTTTGATAGCAGGTACTATAGCACCGAGGATATTTCCCAAATGGGGCCTTCCTGAGCTTTGGATTCCTGTTAGAACTCTTGCCATTTCTTGAAATTTGGCGCAAATTAAGGATTTGAAGCTATACTTAAGGGGAAAAATAGTTGTTATTTGCAGATATGAACTCACCTTCCAAGATTCTTTTTTACATCCTATTTTCGATTCTGCTTTCATTTCAGTCAGCAGCTCAGCAGACTTCTGTGCCCAAACTGATCTGGAAAGTCAATCGGATTGATTTGGGAACTGTTTTGGAAGAGCAGGGTATGCAGATGGCTGAATTTGAATTTACCCATACCCAAGATTCTCTGTTTTTTATCGAGGATGTAATCCTGGAATGCGGCTGCACCTCGGTAGAATATACTCGAGACACCCTAAAACCCGGGGAATCCGGAGTAGTTAAGGTTTCCTTTGACCCGAGTTCGGCTGCGGGGTTCTTTTCTAAATTGATCATGGTCAAAGGCAATCTTCACGGGGCTTTGGACTCTTTGTATTTAGAGGGAGTATCAATTCCATATCCTTCGGATCCGAGAAAGGCATATCCTGCACAGTTGGGAGACCTTGGGTTTCGTTTGAAAAAGATCAATATGGGAGAAGTGTTTGACAACGAACCCAAAATCAAGTATGTGGAGTTTTTCAATTTTGGAAATGATGTTCTTGAAAATGCAGCATTGCGAACAGCTGGACCTGATTATATTAAAATTGAACAAGTTCAGCGAATGGTGAGACCACAGGAAAGAGGGCTCCTCAAGATTCGATACGAAAGCAGTTTTCGAAAGGGGGATCTAGGGTTTTATGAAGATGCTGTCCCGGTAAATTGGGAGAATGTGGAAGGCAGTGAGTTGACCTTGGATATTATTGCTGATCTGTTTGAATATTTTCCACCAGTTCAAAAATCCAATCTGGATGACTTGCCTCAGTTAAAGATTGGTCAAAAAGAGATTGATCTTCGGGAGATCAGTTCCAAAACTGTTGTAAGAAGAAGCATAACCTTGTCCAATCCGGGAAGGAAAACTTTAGAAATCAGAAAAATCCAGGGAAATTGTGAATGCCTAATTATTGAAGCTCCCAAGGATAAACTATCACCTGGAGAAAGTATGGAATTGTCTCTGACCTTTGATCCTATCGGTAGGAAAGGAATAGATCAACGAAATATTTATATCTTTAGTAATGATCCTGTAAATCCGGTACAATTGATCATTTTAAAAAGTAGAATTGAGTAAATTTAAACTCATGAAAAAGCAAACCCAATTTTTTGTTTTGCAGTTTATCGGGGTTTTCCTCAGTTGTTTGATTTGTTTTTCAGCCAATGGGCAATCTAATTTTAGAATCCTTCCTTACCAGCAGATTGGCAAAAATAATCTGGTTCAAATTCGATGGTTTTCATCTTCATCCCTGGGATCTTCCATATTGATTAAAAATTCTGAAGGGGTTGTGGTGTTTTCTTCGGACGTGGTAGGAGTGGAGCAGGCCAATTTGTATTATACTTCACCAGAGAAAAATCAGGTAATTCCAGGTTTAGAGGGGCAAAACTGGATAGGAGATGAGAAATACTTTCGTTATGAATATCAGTTTATCAGTCCCTATAATCAATCACTTACCTATGAGGTAACCTTAGGCTCCCAAAAATTTTCTTCCCAACTAAAGACCGGTCCAGATCCGAAAAACTGGGAGAAAATCCGATTTGTTGCCTTAGCAGATTCCGAAACAGAACCATATGGAAGAATCAATCATCGGGCCTGGTATCCAGGAAATCCATTGATTCGCCCTTTTTCAACCCCAGAGCTTTGGAAGCAAAAGTTTGGAACAACCACCGAAGCAGGATTTGAAATCCCAAATTATTTTCTGACAGAACAAAAGGGCTTTTCGGAAAATCTTAAAGTGATCCGTGAACGGATGCCTGATTTCATTGTCATGCCTGGTGATCTCGTTCAGGGAAGTGGGTATATGCCTGCTTGGGATGAATTTTGGCGACATACTGCCGGAGAATTTGATCAGGTTTTCACAAAATTTCCCGTGGTTCCGGCGCTTGGAAATTGGGAGACTTTTGGAGCCTACAATGGCGGTTATGGTTTCAATGAACGCGGTACATTCAATCCCATATTGGGGCGGTCCAGATTCCATACTTTTTTTGAAATAGTCAACGAAGACCCTCTTCAGAAGCATCGTCAAAGCTATTACCGTACAGATTATGGTCCAGTAACGATCCTGACTTTGGATTCCAATAACGGAACTCCTGAAGAAAAAAGGAGTGATTACCCAGCTAATCAAAAGCTGAAAGGAAAGGAATATAATGGGCCAGGGACTGATACCCAGGAAAATTACACCTTGGCAGACTATCAAGCAGCTGGAGGTACGGACTTGTCTGGCTTTGGGCCTGGAACTGATCAATACATTTGGCTGGAAACCAATTTAAAAAGTGCTCAAGAAGAAAAACGCCTGGTGTTTGTCCAGTTTCATCACATTCCTTTTGCCTCTGGAGAACATGGAGTTCCCATGAATCATGAGCTTTCTACAGGACAAGGAGGAACGCCTTTGAGAGTTTTGCATCCATTATTTGAAAAATATGGAGTGATCGCAGTTTTATCCGGGCATGATGAACTTTTTGAGCGGAGCTTTGTGGATGAAGATTCAGACGGAAAAGGAGTGCTGTATTACGATGTTGGTTTGGCTGGAGATGGAATGCGAGGGGTGAAAAGAGATTGGTATAATGACCCTTTAAATCCTTTGAATTACAATCCGTATTCCAAATGGGCGGCAGATTTGAATTCACCGGAGGTTTGGAATACTTCAGGTTCAGTCCCTATTTTGGTAGATGGAGGGAAGCACTACGGACATTTGGAAGTCAATCTCACCCGAATCAAAGACGGAAATAAATATTTTGCTCAAATAGATTTTGATCCGGTTTATATTTTTCCGGTAATGAATCAGAATTACGATCTGGAAAGGATAGAAAGAAGAGTTTACGAGGATAGGGTTCGAATCATGGTTGAACTCGGGGAGGAGACGATTGTACCTGTATTCAAAGAGAAAATTTTGGTAGAGATCGGGGCCGATGGCAAATCGGAGACCTCCCTGAAAAATTATCTCCAAAATGAACCTCAACCGGATTGGACTGCAGAGTATTCTTTGGGCCCAGTGTTTTCTTGCGAAAATATCGGATCAAAAGAGGTACAGGTCAAGGTGACCAATTCCAAAGGAGAATCCTGGACCAAGGTCGTTTTGGTTGAAATTAAGGATACACTCAAGCCAATTCTCGAAGTCAAGCGTCCCTCCTTGGTTTTCGACAAGACCAAAGGAGTGTTGGAAATCAATCCGGAATTGTTTGTGGCCTCAGTTTCGGACAACTGTGGGATAAAATCACTAGAAATCAATAAATCCAGATTCACCTGTGGGGATTTGGATTTGCCTCATGAAATCATCGTCACGGCCACTGATTTTTCAGGAAATACCGAATCCAAACTGGTGGAAGTGTTCCTTAGCTCAATAGAATCTCAGAAGGTCTCTTTGTCAAAGACCGGTCAGCTATTTGAAGGAGGGACAGTAGGATTGATTTTGGGAGAAGAATTGCCGTTTGAAGTGGTGGAATGGACAAGAAATTTTGTGGTAATTCAAGAAGCGAAGAGTAAGGTGTATATCACCGATAAGCCCGGAAGGTATCAAGCCTTATTGAGATTGTCCTCAGGCTGTACTGTTTTGTCTCAGGCATTGGAAATTTCCTTGTCTGAATTTCCATTCCCAACAGTCAAAGAACGTGTTGAACTCCTTCTCGGAGAAGATGGCAAGGCAGATCTTTCCGTTTCCCAGCTTTTCACCCAATGGCCTTTTGAAAGTGCTGGTTTGACATTTGAACTCAGCCAAAAACTGTTCACTTGTGCTGACTTGGGAGATAAGCAGGTCAAGCTGATTATCAAAAATGCAGAAGGGCAAGCTTGGGAAAGGGATATCATCATCTTGGTTCGGGATACTACAAAACCTGTCTTGGTTCCAAAAAATCTAGAATTGGATCTCGATGTCACGCTTGGAAAAGCTGAGATTACCCCTAACCAGATTTTGGAACTCAGTAAGGATAATTGCTCAATTAAGTCATTGACAATCAGTAAATCTAGTTTCTCCTGCGAAGATATTGGCAAAGCGATTTCTGTCGCAATTAGAGCTGAAGATCAATCTGGAAATGTGACAGAAGCTGTTGCAATAGTCAAGATCAAAAGGAAGGAGAATCAAGTAGTCCAGGTTTCCGGTAAAAAAGAGATATGTCAAGGTGAGAAAACGGTCATTGAACTTTCCTCCTCAGCTTCTTTTGAGGTTGTAAGATGGAGAAGAAATGGAGTGGAGATTCCTGGTCAGACAGGCAAAACTTTGGAAACTGGAGAGCCAGGAGTGTACCATGCTGTCATACGATACCAAGGCGGATGTCTTTCAGAGTCTGCAAATTTCGAATTAAAGGTAAATGCCAAACCAAGCGGAGAGATTCGATTAGACGGAAATAAGCTTATTGCTCCAGAGGGTGCCTTTACTTATCAATGGTTTAGAAATGGGGAGAAACTAGAGGGGAAAACTACCCGAATTCTAGAAGTGGATCGAATGGGTGAATATTCAGTGGAATTGACTAGTTCTAGCGGTTGTAAAGCAACTCTCCCAGCAGTCACCATGACCATTGCTGGAATAGGAAAAAATTGGGTGAAGGCTCCAGAAACCCTCAAAATTTATCCCAACCCCGCATCGCAGACTACTAAAATTGAGTTTTCAAATGAAAAATTTGGAAACGAGGAATTTGAATTGCATCTCTTTGATTCCAAGGGAAAAGAGGTGAGTTCTCAAATTTCATGGCTGAGAATTGAATCAGATGTTTTAGAATTGTACTTGAACGATTTGGCTAAAGGGACGTACTTAGTCTGGGTATTCGGCCCCAATCAAACCTCCTTTACAGGAAAACTAGTTATTCAATAGCATCCTATTATGTTAAAAACAAAACTTCTACTTCTTTCCGTTTTTGCTTTATCCTTTGTCTTTACCTCATCTTTTTCACAGTCAATTCCTTTTTATACTGGAAGGATAGCGATCTCTTCGGATGGCAATGAACACGATGAGGATGATTGGGCGGCGACTCCTATGACTTTGGCTCTTTTGGCGGCAAATGGACTTCAAAGCAAAGTTCCGGTATATATTTTCAGCGATCATATTTGGGGCTCAGGAAAAGAAAAAGCAAATGCTGCTGCCGAAATGAGAGAAAGTGCATTTGTAGGAGCTAAAACTTTTGGATTCAAAAAGACAAAATTCATAGAGGCTGCGACTGCCCAAAATTTTGCAATTATTGAATTGGCGTCCCAAATCAATGTCAGTTCGGCCAAGGACCCGTTGACCATCATTGCTGCTGGCCCCATGGAAATCATAGGTACTGCCCTCAATGAAGCAGATTCATTAAAGCTTAAATATGTGAGGATAATATCCCATTCCAAGTGGAATGACGAACATGCAGATAAGCCTTACGATTGGGAAAAACATTCTGGATGGACTTGGGATAAAATCAAAGAGAAATTTGAAAAGCATGGTTTGCAATTGGATCACATTGCCGACCAAAATGGAGGGGAAGGATATGAGGGGCTCAAAGCCAATATCAGCAAATATGATTGGCTAAAAACCTCTCCGGCTAAAGATAAGAAACCATTTTCCAAAGGCTCTTGGGACTGGTTGTATTCTAGGCTAGAAGCAGCTCAAAAAGGGGATGAGTTTGATCCTTCTGACTCCGGAATGATTATCTACCTATTGACTGGCAAAGAAAAGACAGATCCCGAGGATGTTCGCCAAATGATGGAAAACCCGAAAAAATATAAGTGATAAGACAAAAGCCTCTGAATTTTCAGAGGCTTTCGTCTTTTTTATTTGAATGCTGGAATACCTGTTATTTCATTTCCCAGAATTAGGAGATGTATGTCGTGTGTACCTTCATAGGTAATAACAGATTCTAAGTTCATCATGTGCCTCATGATCGGATATTCCCCGGTAATTCCCATGCCGCCATGAATTTGTCTTGCTTCACGGGCTATGTTCAAAGCCATATCGACATTGTTTCTTTTTGCCATGGAGATGTGAACCGTCTTGGCTTTTCCTTCATTGAGCATTTTTCCGACTTTCCAAGCAAGAAGTTGAGCCTTTGTGATTTCGGTTAGCATTTCAGCTAGTTTCTTTTGAACAAGCTGGAAACTGCCTATTGGTTTGTCAAATTGAATTCTTTCCAAAGAATATTTTCTGGCAGACTCATAGCAATCCATCGCAGCTCCGATAGCACCCCAAGCAATGCCGAATCGGGCAGAGTCCAAACACATTAATGGAGCCCCTAAGCCGGATTTACCTGGAAGTAGATTTTCTTTTGGAACTTTAACATTATCAAAAACCAACTCCCCGGTGCAAGAAGCGCGAAGAGACCACTTATTGTGTGTTTCAGGAGTAGAAAAACCTTCCATGCCTCTTTCTACAATCAGACCATGGATTCTTCCTTCTTCATTCTTTGCCCATACCACCGCAATATCAGCTTTGGGAGAATTGGAAATCCACATCTTTGCTCCGTTGAGCAGGTAGTGGTCTCCCATGTCTTTGAAGTTGGTGACCATACCGCTTGGATTGGATCCATGGTCAGGCTCTGTGAGTCCAAAGCACCCGAGCATCTCTCCACTGGCAAGTTTGGGAAGGAACTTTCTTTTTTGTTCCTCGGAGCCAAATTTATAAATCGGATACATTACCAAAGAACCTTGAACTGAAGCTGTTGACCTCATACCGGAATCACCTCTTTCAATTTCCTGCATGATCAGGCCATAGGCAATGTAATCCAGTCCTCCTCCTCCGTATTCTTCAGGAATTTGAGGGCCAAAGGCTCCCACATCCCCGAATTTTTTTACGATTTCGTAAGGGAAATGGGCTTTTTGAGCCCAATCCTCGATGTATGGAGAAATCTCTTTTTTAACAAAATCTCGGATGGAGCTACGAATCAATTTGTGCTCCTCAGTCAACAAGTCATCCAGGTCCAGAAAGTCAACTCCTTCAAAAGTGTCCTGTTTCAACGATTTCTGGATCGAATTAGCATCCATGGTAATTTTGGTTTATTTGTCAGAATGATACAATTTTGTCGCTTCCTATGGTCAGCGAACCTCCGAAATTAAGGAGATTGGCACATAAAAAACTACCTTTTTCCTTAAAAATTCCCATGAACCAGCAGCAATTCGATCCGAAGATTTTAGATAAAATACAACAGCTCCAAGATAAGTTTAAAGCTTCTGGTCAGGATATGGTTTCTTACCTTGAGGGACTTCTGTATGCAGACTATCTGACCTATTGGGAATACATCAATTTGGACGTTTTGCTATCTCTTCAGCAGCCTAAGACCAGCTTTAAAGACGAGAAAATTTTCATCATTTACCATCAGATTACAGAACTGTATTTCAAGCTGATCATTTCAGAGATGGAACAGATCTCCGATCAAAATCAAAAGAGTGAGGAGTTTTTCAAAACAAGACTAGAAAGGATTTTGATGTATTTCGATCATTTGATCAGCTCCTTTGCAATGATGTGGAAAGGCATGGAACGCGAACAGTTTTTGAAATTCCGAATGTCCTTGTTGCCTTCTTCAGGATTTCAAAGTGCTCAGTTTAGGGAAATTGAGTTGATGGCTACTGATGCATTTCATTTGGTAGAATTATCCAAAAGAAATGAATTTGACTATCACACTCCAGCAGATGATCTGTTTGAAAATCTCTATTGGCAAAAAGGAGCAATAGAATTAGCGACAGGCGAAAAGACCCTTACACTAAAAAATTTCGAGTTGAAGTATGGTAAGCAATTAAAATCTTTGATTGAGGAATACAGGAGAAAGAACTTATGGCAGAAATACATGGATTTAGATTCACCAAGTCAAGAAATGACAGAATTGATGCGGAAATTTGATCTAAAGGCGAATGTCTTCTGGCCTCTGGCTCACTATAAGTCAGCAGTTAGATATCTTCAGAAAGATCCAGTGGATATTGCGGCGACCGGAGGAACCAACTGGCAGAAATACCTTCCACCTCGTTTTCAAAAAGTAATTTTCTTTCCAGAGCTTTGGACCGAGGAGGAAATGGAAGAGTGGGGGAAAGGCTGGGTAATCAAAGAGATTTTCGGAGATGAATCATAAAAAAATCCCGTCAGTTTGATCCTGACGGGATTTTTGTTTCCTCTATATTTAGGGCTTAGGCTAGATATTTTTCAACCATTGCATAAGGCATTTCAAATGCATCTGCCACTGCCTTGTAAACGATCTCTCCGTTGATCACATTTAGGCCTGGCACCAAGTCAGGGTTTTCCTGAGCTGCCTTTTTCCATCCTTTATCCGCCAATTGAATAGCATAAGGAAGAGTAGCATTGGTTAAGGCAAGGGTAGAAGTATAAGGAACCGCTCCTGGCATATTGGCCACGCAGTAGTGTACTACATCGTCAATCACGAAAGTAGGGTTCTCATGAGTGGTTGGCTTACAAGTCTCAATACATCCTCCTTGATCTACCGCCACGTCTACCAATACGGTACCCTTTTTCATGTCTTTCAGCATATCACGGGTAATCAAATGTGGAGCTTTTGCACCTGGAATCAATACCGCACCAACAATCAGGTCCGCGTCCTTGATCATTTCACGGATATTGTATTCGTTGGACATCATGGTTTTCACGTTGGCTGGCATAACATCTGCAAGGTATCTCATTCTCGGTAGAGAAACGTCCATGATAGTTACATCAGCGCCCAATCCAGCAGCCATCCAAGCCGCCTGAGTACCTACAATACCTCCGCCCAAAATCAAAACTTTTGCTGGAAGAACACCTGGTACGCCTCCAAGAAGAATCCCACGGCCTCCAAGTGGCTTTTCCAAATAATTTGCGCCTTTCTGAATTGCCATTCTACCGGCTACTTCAGACATTGGAACAAGTAGCGGAAGGCTTCTATCTGCCTTTTCTACGGTCTCATAAGCTAGGCAAACTGCTTTGCTTTCTACCATGGCCTTTGTCAAAGGCTCGTAGGAAGCAAAGTGGAAATATGTAAACAACAATTGATTTTCTTTGATCAGCTTGTACTCAGGCTCGATAGGCTCCTTCACCTTCATGATCATCTCTGCAATCGCATAAGTCTCTTCGATAGTAGGAAGAATTTTAGCACCTGCAGCTTCGTATTCTGCATCACTAAATCCACTGCCCTCTCCAGCTGAATGTTGAACATAGACAGTATGTCCTCTTTTGACCAATTCTTTGGCACCCGCTGGGGTTAAGGCTACTCTGTTTTCGTTGTTTTTGATTTCCTTAGGAACACCTATTATCATGGCTAGTTCTGTTTGGGGTTTTTGATATTCTGCTATGTAATGTGCGCAAAGATAACAAGGTGGAGTCTCAATTTTATCAATTTAAAAATAGTATTCTGTATTGATTTGGTTTATGTTAAAATATCAGAATGAAATTTGTTTTAATTCAAAATACTTTTATAAAATTTCAAAAATTCAATTTTAAAAAATAAAAATTTTGAAATTTTTTTTCAAGTGCCAAATAAAAAATGCTAAGGTTTGAAATTCAATTTGAAATATTAAGAATTAACAAATGAGATAAAGTCAAAATAAAATTTTGCAAAATTCATGTTTTAAATATTTTTTCAAAATTTTTGATGGAAATCTAGGTCTTATGTTTTTTGCTGGTCAAAGGTTTTTGGTTATTTTTGGAATAACCCAAATAAAGACCCAAAGTAACTTTAAGTAAATTACCCTCTATGAGCTTTAAATCACAAGAAAAAGATAACGCTTCTTCAGTTCGAAGTACCGATGTGTTGTTAGATTTCAGGGTGGCTGTCAGAAGTAGGCATGCTTCCCTTATGGGACGTAAAGAAGTGTTCATGGGAAAGGCCAAGTTCGGAATTTTCGGTGACGGAAAGGAATTGGCCCAACTCGCCATGGCAAGAGCTTTTCAATTAGGGGATTTTCGTTCTGGATATTATCGGGATCAGACTTTCATGATGGCATTGGGCGAGCTGACCGTGCAGCAGTATTTTGCTCAGCTCTATGCTCATACCAGTGTCGAGGCAGAGCCAGCAAGTGCAGGAAGACTGATGAATGGTCACTTTGCCACAAGGTCGATCAATGCTGATGGTACTTGGAAAGATCTGACCAAAATGTATAATTCCGCTGCGGATATTTCCCCAACAGCAGCGCAAATGCCAAAACTTTTGGGTTTGGCTTATGCCTCCAAATTATTCCGTGAAAACCCAGGACTGAGCGATCTATCTCAGTTTTCCAATCATGGAAATGAGGTGGCTTGGGGAACGATCGGGAATGCCTCGACCTCTGAAGGGATGTTTTTTGAATCCATCAATGCTGCTGGTGTTCTCCAAGTGCCAATGGTAATATCAGTATGGGATGATGGATTTGGCATTTCTGTACCTCAAGAATATCATACAACCAAAGGAAGTATTTCTGAAATCTTAGCCGGGTTTCAAAGAACCGAATCAGAAAAAGGATTCGAAATCTTGAAGGTGAAAGGCTGGGATTATGAAGGCTTAATGGAGGCTTTTCAATTTGCGGGAAGCCTAGCAAGAAAGGAACATGTGCCAGTCTTGATCCATGTGGAAGAAATGACTCAGCCACAAGGTCATTCTACCTCTGGATCCCATGAACGCTATAAATCAGCTGAAAGACTCCAGTGGGAAAAAGACTGGGATTGCATTAAGAAATTCAGAGAGTATATTTTGGCAAACGGTATTGCTACCGAAGAAGAACTCGATCGAATCGAGGCTGAAGAAAAGGCATTTGTAAAAAAACAAAAAGAAGCAGCTTGGGCTCAATTCTCAGGTGAAATAAAGACTGAGCTTCAGCAAGCCGTAAGCCTTATCAAAGATTTGGCGGATTCCAGTGCTCAAAAAAACACCCTCTTGCAGATAGCTGAGGACCTTTCCAAAACGATTAATCCAATTCGAAAGGATGTTATCAGTTCTGTAAGAAAGAGTCTATTGATTGCAAAAGATGATTCTGAAACCGCTAAATCCAAGATTAAAGCATGGTATGAGGAGCAGAAGGAGAAAAATCATGACCGATACAATAGTCATCTTTATAGCAAATCTCAATGGGCTGCATTGAATATTCCTGAGGTCCCAGCTAAGATTGACGATAAATCTGCCTTAGTGGACGGCCGGGAAATTTTGCAGGCTTTCTTTGATCACACTTTGGAAAATGACCCAAGATTTTTTGCTTTTGGAGAAGATGTAGGGAAAATAGGTGATGTGAATCAGGCGTTTGCAGGATTACAGGCTAAGCACGGGCAATGGAGAGTAACGGATACTGGCATCCGGGAATGTACTATCGTCGGACAGGGTATCGGAGCAGCTTTAAGAGGATTGAGACCTGTGGCGGAAATCCAGTATTTGGATTATTTGCTTTATGGATTACAGATGCTATCTGATGATTTGGCATCTCTTCAATACCGAACCAAAGGTGGCCAAAAAGCGCCTCTGATCGTCAGAACCCGAGGCCATCGCTTAGAAGGAGTTTGGCATGCTGGTTCGCCAATGGGAATGATTCTTTCTACTTTAAGGGGAATGATTGTTTGTGTACCTCGAGACATGACTCAGGCAGCTGGTATGTACAAGACTTTATTGGAGTCTGATGAACCAGCAATTGTAATTGAGTGTCTAAATGGATATAGATTGAAAGAAAGACTACCTCACAACATCGGAGAATATTCTGTTGCCTTGGGTAAACCTGAAGTTCTGAGGGAAGGAAGAGATCTAACCATTGTGACTTACGGAAGTATGTGTAGAATAGTCATGGAGGCTGCCCAAGAGCTGGAAGAAGTTGGAGTTTCCGTTGAAGTCATCGATGTTCAAACGCTACTTCCTTTTGACGTTCATGGCATCATAGGGGAGTCTATCCGAAAAACTAATCGGGTTATTTTCGCTGATGAAGATGTTCCGGGTGGAGCTACAGCATTTATGCTACAGCAAGTTTTGGATCATCAAAATGTGTTCAAGTATTTGGATTCTGAGCCTCAGACCTTAGCGGCAAAAGCTCATAGACCAGCCTATTCTTCGGATGGGGATTATTTCTCCAAACCTAGCGTCGAAGACGTGGTAGAAAAAGCCTACTGGATGATGCACGAGACTAATCCTCAAAAATATCCGGCTCTTTAAAAAAGCCAGGCTATAAGCAAAATAGGCAGTGAATTTTCACTGCCTATTTTTTTTAATTTCTTGTGATGGTTCTCAGTGTTACCTCTGGACTTGATACTTCATTGCTTCGATTTAAAGCACGATCCTGAATGGCAACATCGATTCGAATGGTATCATTTCTGAAGATAGATTCCCATCCGGAGGAAAGCATTTTATACTCAATTGTACCTTCAACAGGTTGACCTTCATCTGAGTTTAAAACCCTAGGGAATCTCCCGTTGAAAGTCGTGTAGAAGGGTGGGTTTTGCCATCTGAACTCTGTAAACCTTCCATTTCTTTTGATATAAAAGCGAACGAAAATATTGTATTGGTTTTCGTTTTGTTCTACCCAGATCGTGTCTCTAATGACGGTGTTATTGATAATTGGATCAATTACCCAATCTATAGGGTTATAATTTGGTGCTCCGGCTGGTCTTTTAGAATAGGTGATTAGATTTCCAGCAGCGTCTCTTTTGTAGTTGAGTGGATTATAGGGGGGATTAATATCTGTAGGCGATAAACCTAAATCTCCTTCTGCATCTTTGAATTTGACACTGATAATCAGAGAGTCTAAACTCGGAGTAGCCACATATTCAATTTTTGAAAAAGTAATTTCCGGTGTGCTGGGAAAGTTTTCGGGTGGACTAATGCACGAAGTCCCTGCCAGTGCAACGGTCAAGAATAATCCTAAATAGTTTTTTAATCGCATGGGCTAAAGGTAAATTTACTCCTGAAAATAAGGTAAGTTTTTTCCTTGGTAAAACGTAAACAATAAAACGATGCTAGAATTCAAAAGTTTTTCAGAAAGGATTGAGAATTTGAAGTCTGAAGAATTTGAGAATTTAGCGCTTGATATTTTTAGGTTTCAGGCCAAAGCAAATCCAATTTACCATAAATATATCAAGGCTAGATCAATTGATATTTCCCAAATTTCCCAATTAGATCAAATACCCTTTTTACCGATTGGTTTTTTTAAGGATTGGGCAGTCGTCTGTGGAGTGGAAGAGGATTTTGAAGGGTTTTATTCAAGCAGTGGGACCACAGGAATGACCACCAGCAAGCATTTCTATTGGTCGGAGTCTTGGTACTTAAAGCATTCTCTAAGGGTTTTCGAGTCCTTTTACGGCAATATTGAAGATTATCATGTGTTAGCCTTGTTGCCGGCTTATTTGGAGCGCCCCGGAAGCAGCCTAGTTTCCATGGCGAAGCACTTTATTGAAAAATCAAAATCCGAGTTTTCCGGATTTTACCTCTATAATCAAGATGATTTGTTGGCTACTCTTGCTGAATTGAAAAACAGCTCCCGGAAAGTGCTGCTTTTAGGAGTCACATTTGCCTTATTGGATTTGGCAGAATCCGGTAAGAATTTTTCTCCCATGGACAAATTGATTGTAATGGAGACAGGGGGGATGAAAGGCAGAAGGAAAGAAATGATCCGGGAAGAAGTACACCAAATACTTCGGGATTATTTTGAGGTTTCGGTTATCCATTCAGAATATGGAATGACGGAATTGATGTCCCAGGGATACTCTATGGGAGAGGGAAAATTTAGCCTGCCGCCTTCCATGCGAATAAAACTTAGGGATGTAAATGATCCCCTGAGTTGGTCAAATCGATCCCAAGGTGGAATTAATGTGATTGATTTGGCTAATTTTCATTCTTGTTCGTTCATAGAAACACAGGACTTAGGGAAATTAGACGAAAGTGGAATGCTCGAAGTCCTCGGAAGATTTGACAATTCGGAAATTCGGGGCTGCAACTTGTTGGTGCAGTAATTGCTATCTTAAAATTTATTGAACATATTTGATCAGCTTAAAAAATTAATTTATGAAAAGAATTGCCTCTATAGCACTTGTCATCGGAATTTTAGCGCTTGGCGCCTGCGCATCCAGTAAGCCTTGCCCAGCTTATGCCAAAGCAAGCACTACCGCTCCATCGAATAGTTAAAAAAATATGCTGGCCTCAATAGTCAGCATATTTTTTTACATCCTCCAGGCTGATTTTCGCCTCACCTAGAATCACGAGTCTTTCCACCACGTTTCGGAGTTCACGGATATTGCCTGTCCAAGGGAATTCTTGGAGTTTATCCAGTGCTTCTTTGGTGATGCCTTTCTTGACATCTCCGTTCTCCTGAGCGATATCATCCAGGAATTTATCCACCAACAATGGGATATCCTCTTTCCTGTCCTTTAGGGCAGGAACCTGAATCAAAATGACGCTCAAGCGGTGATATAAATCTTCTCTAAATCGTCCTCCCTCAATTTCTTTTTTGAGATCTTTATTGGTAGCCGCTAATACCCGCACATCCACTTTGATGTCCTTATCACTTCCTACACGGTTAATCAGGTTTTCCTGAAGGGCTCTCAATACCTTAGACTGTGCAGAAAGAGACATGTCGCCAATCTCATCCAGAAAGAGTGTTCCTCCTTGTGCTTGTTCAAATTTTCCAGCTCTTTGTTTGTGAGCAGAGGTAAACGCCCCTTTTTCATGACCAAAAAGCTCAGACTCGATCAATTCTGAAGGAATAGCCGCACAGTTGACTGCGACAAAAGGTTCTGCGCTACGGTTGCTTTTTTGATGAATCCAATGCGCAACCAGTTCTTTTCCCGTTCCATTTGGTCCGGTGATCAAGACACGGGCGTCAGTTGGAGCTACTTTCTCAATTGTATCTTTCACTCTTGCGATGGCTGGAGATTCTCCGACCATGTCAAATTTTTTGGAAAGTTTCTTCTTTAGAACCTTGGTTTCAGTGACCAGATTCTTCTTTTCCAGCGCATTCCTGACTGTCAACAGCAGGCGGTTCAGATCGGGTGGTTTGGGGATAAAATCGAATGCCCCTTTTTTGGTTGCCTCCACCGCTGTTTCTATGCTTCCATGGGCTGAAATCATGATAAACTGAGGGGATTTTTCAAGGGCTTTGGCTTGATCCAAAACTTCGATTCCATCCATTTTGGGCATTTTGACGTCACAAAGAACTACGTCAAAATCTTCCTCTTTTATTTTTTGAAGTCCTTCTTCCCCGTCTTGGGCTTCGGAAACGTCAAATTTTTCATATTCTAATATCTCCTTCAAGGAGGCACGGATAAACCGTTCGTCGTCTATAATCAGAATCTTAGGCATGCTGTAAATTAAATAAAAAAGTGCAAGTCTATAAGCCGGGTTCTGTCTCTTCTGAAATCAAAAGAGGCTTGCCATTTATCTAGCCCCGACCTCACGATCGGGATCCATCGATCTACCCACCCCGGAATCCCGTTTGCACGGAAATCGAACGAGCAGCTCTTTGCCCGGGGCCTATTTGATCTTTCAACCCATAAGGTTTGCCGTGCCCCCTTCATCACTGTCGGGGCGGTGGGCTCTTACTCCACCTTTTCACCCTTACCTCTTGAATGGCTCAGGGCGAAACCTGAATTCAAAAGGCGGTTTGTTTTCTGTGGCACTTTCTGTGTACTGTCCGTCTCCAGACAGCACCCTTCCCGTTAGGAAGTATGGCGCTCTTTGTTGCCCGGACTTTCCTCTTCCCCGATGGTCATCGGGACAGCGACAAGCCGACTTGCACAATACAAAGTACGTCATTTTTACCGAATCCGTTTTTGGGAGACCAAAAATGAATTTTTTAAAAAAAATTAAATTTTTTTCATCTGGTGAAAAACAAATCCGATCAATCTCTGTTCTCTACTTGGAAGGTCAATAGCCTTTCTTCATAGTGCTGGGTTGAGCCGCTCCGAATAGGGGCGGTTCTTTTTTTGGGAGGCTTATTAAATCATTTCAGGAAGTCATTTTTCTTACCTTTGTCCAAAACGCTTAATCATGATTTTAGTAGGGAACGCCGTGCTATCGGATGATATCAAGGAAAATTATTTTGTCTGCGATTTGATGGCCTGCAAGGGAGCCTGTTGTGTCGAAGGGGATGCGGGAGCTCCCTTAGAGGATGAGGAGACAGAGATTTTGGAAAAAATCTATCCTTTGGTAAAAGATTATATCACGGAGGAGGGAAGAAGAGTCATCGAGGAGCAAGGAACTTGGGTCATTGATAAAGACGGGGACAAGGGGACTCCTACAATTGGTGATAATAGGGAATGTGCCTACGCCCTTTACGATGAAAGAGGGATATTAAAATGCGGAATCGAACAAGCTTACTTGGATGGAAAGGTGAATTTCAAAAAGCCCATTTCATGTCATATGTATCCTATTCGGATTACTAAATATGATCAGTTTGATGCTTTGAATTATGACCGCTGGGAAATCTGCGATCCGGCTTGCCATTTGGGAAATAGTCTAAAAGTCCCCTTGTACAGATTTTTGAAAGATGCATTGGTTCGGAAATACGGGGAATCTTGGTATCAGGAACTGGTGAAAGAAATCGAAGGGGATTAAAACCAAAAAATAAAAAGGCAAAGTTTCAAGAAGCTTTGCCTATTGTGGTAGCGTCCCGATAAGTGTGTAAGTGGTAGAAAAAGTTATTCTGGAATTTTTCGGCCCCTTAAAAGGCCTGGAAAAATTACGGAAATAACTTT